>NZ_CP134871.1:780000-4318619 GCF_049532635.1 Hyphomicrobium sp. B1
CATCGCCGCCGGCAACGGCACGATCGAAGAGGAAGGACGCAAGGGCTACTACGGCAATTACATCCGCATCCGTCACGCCAATGGCTACCAGACGGCATACGCACATATGAGCCGGTTCGGAAAATTCCATGTAGGCGATAAAGTCCGGCAAGGCCAAGTCATTGGCTTCGTCGGCTCGACGGGCCTGTCGACCGGCGCCCACGTGCACTTCGAGGTGCTCGTCAACAATCGCTTCGTCGATCCGATGTCGATCCAGGTGCCGCGCGAGCGCAAGCTCGAAGGCAAGGACCTCGCCGAATTCCAGAAAGAGCGCGCCCGCGTCGAAGAACTGATGCGCCTCGCCCCCGTTATGACGGCCAACAAATAGCGCCTTGCGAAACCACAGATCGCTCGCGCAGGCGAGCGAAGCTGGCTTGCCAGAGCCCGCCGCGCGTCCAATTAAACTCTATCAAAATTCTCGCCTATCGACGCGTCTAACGAACGCGGGCGCCCGCCGGGAAAATGAAAGCGGCATGCCATCGTGCGGCAGAGCGCTCGGCTAAAGACACGATGACATGGATCGCACGATAGAAATTCGCATTTCGGCATCGAATTCCCGGCGTATTTTCTCATTCGCACTTTCATGTCGCTTCCGCCGCTTGCCGGGATGCCGAAATTCCTCCAGGTCTCAGCCCGCCCTTCCCTTTTCCCAGTGAGAGGATCACGCCATGTCAGAGACAGTCACCACCAAGGACGGTGTAACCATTTACTTCAAAGATTGGGGCCCGAAAGACGCTCAGCCCATCGTGTTCCATCATGGCTGGCCGCTATCCGCCGATGACTGGGACGCGCAGATGCTGTTCTTCTTATCGAAAGGCTATCGCGTCATCGCTCACGACCGCCGCGGCCACGGCCGCTCGTCGCAGGTCAGCGAAGGCCATGACATGGACCACTACGCCGCAGACGCTGCAGCCGTCACTCAACACCTCGACCTCAGAAACGCCGTCCATATCGGCCATTCGACCGGCGGCGGCGAGGTTGCTCGCTACGTCGCGAAGTACGGTGAGCCGCAAGGCCGTGTCGCCAAAGCTGTTCTCGTCAGCGCCGTTCCGCCACTGATGGTCAAAACGGACGCCAACCCCGGCGGAACGCCGATCGAAGTCTTTGACGGATTCCGCTCCGCGCTCGCTGCCAACCGCGCACAATTTTTTCTCGATGTGGCGTCAGGTCCCTTCTACGGCTTTAACCGCAGCGGCGCGAAAATCTCGCAAGCCGTGATCGAGAACTGGTGGCGCCAGGGCATGATGGGCAGCGCCAAGGCTCACTATGAAGGCATCAAGGCGTTTTCTGAAACCGATCAGACTGAAGATCTGAAGGCGATCACCGTCCCCACACTCATCCTTCAGGGCGACGATGATCAGGTTGTCCCATACGCCGATGCTAGCCTCCTGCAGGCGAAGCTGCTGAAGAACAACACGCTCAAGGTTTATCCGGGCTTTCCGCACGGCATGCTGACCACACACGCCGACGTCATCAATCCGGACCTGCTCGCGTTCGTGAAGAGCTGAGCACAAGCATTGTCAGCGATCGGCAACAGAGCGTTGTCGATCGCTGCATTCATGCGGAACCATTTGTGCACGTTCTGGATTCTCATTACGTAGCGCGCGATCAAAGCCCGAATCGCAAATGATGCTATAGATTAAGAATCAATACCGTCCGCGGGGGACGACAACGAGGGAGCAGATCATGAAGACGTTTGCAGGATGTCTTGTCCTTGCCGCCGGCATCATCGTCGCGCCGGTTGCCGCCAGCGCCCATGAACGCGTAACGGACGCCGCGCTTGGCGGTCTTGCCGGTGCAGTTGTTTTCGGACCGGTCGGCCTAGTGGCAGGCGGCGTCATCGGCTACACTGCAGGCCCAAAGATCGCCTGCAAGATCGGCGCGAAACGCTGCTATCGCCATCGCGCGCGCTACCGCCGGGACCGCGCGCGCAACTAGCCGAATAATCTTCTCGAAGGGATCCGGGAAAAAAGATGGGCGGCTTAATTGCCGCCCGTCTTTTTCTTTGTGTCGCTCGCCAAAAACTTAATGATCAGCGCACGTTGTTTCTTGTCGGGCAAGCCGCTGAAGATTGCGCCCATATTGTTGCCGGGAACGACCGCATTCGGATTGGTAATCCACTGGTCGAGATTTTGCTCGTTCCAAGTGATGCCCGAGTCTTTGAGAGATTCCGAATAATCAAAACCTGGAACGGTGCCGGCCTTGCGGCCTACGACACCATAGAGTGTGGGACCGATACGATTGTCGCCCTTATCGAAGGCGTGACATTCGCGGCAATGTCCATTGAAAGCAAGTTCGGGATCGTCATCGTCGGCATGAGCGACGACCGACGCTGTTGTGCCGACCAGACCGATACCCAAGGCTAAAGCCGAAAGAAGGATGGCGGAGTGAAGCGAGCGGGGGAGAAGCGGAATTTTTTTCATGTCCGTAAAAACTCGTCCTTGAAAGTTTCGGTTCCGGCTTGCCGCCTTACAAATTGGACAGCCCACAGCGTAATGCGAAGACTACCGGCGTTCGACAACGCCCAAGCGACAGACGACATTCAAAATAGATATGAATGAAAATTCCGGTTCCCAATTCGCACGAGTTCCACAAATCATGAAATATCGTTTAGATCATCGCCGCACGGCATCGCCCCTAGGGACACAGCGCAATTCAGTTCCGACTTCGACATTGAGGAAATCGTATCCGATGGACATCCGGCGAAACGGCTCCCGACCGAACAATCGCGGTTCCTCAGAGTACTTCACCGGCGACGTCCACATCGAACCTCTTGTGCAGGCCACGGCGCCCGCTCGTGTTGCATGCGCTATCGTCACGTTCTCGCCAGGCGCCAGGACAGCGTGGCACACCCATCCGCTTGGACAGACCCTTATCGTCACCGCAGGTCGCGGCTGGGTGCAGCGCGACGGCGAACCACCCGAAGACATTCATCCCGGCGACGTCGTCTGGTTTCCGCCCGGTGAGAAGCATTGGCACGGCGCCGCGGCCACCAGCAGCATGGTGCACATCGCCATTCAAGAGTCGGTGGACGGTAAAACCGTCGATTGGCTTGAACAGGTCGGCGACGATCAATATCCCCTCGGTTGAATTGCCCTTTTTAAATATTTCCGCAGAAACGGCATTTACTTTCGACAATTGAATTGACGAACAAGGAAAATTGGCACCCAAAATTAACGCTGGGATGAGACCACCCATGGGGAGATCATCGCCGCATTCTAAACTGACTGGCGACGGGGGAAATCAGACGCGCAACCTTGGAGACACGCAGATGTCGTTTCGATTTTTTGCCTACCCATTTCTGGCGTTGATGCTCGCCGCCACCGGCGCTGCAGAGGGACAAACGAGCGACGCTGCGCAGGCAGCGTTCAAAAAGCTTGACGATTACCTGCAAAACAATCCCATGGATTTCGAGACGAAATTCAACGCCACCTCCGACGGCAACGAGCTTTATCACGGCACTGGCCATTTTATCCTTCGTCAGCCGACCGCATTGCGCGCCGACATCTCGCTCAACGCCAACACCTACGTCGTCATTTCAGACGGCACCGTGCTGACGATCTACGATCCACAACAGAAGAAATATTCGCAGAACGCCGCTCCGGGCTCGCTTTCAGCGGCGTTCGGGTTCTTCGCCGGCGAGCTCGGCATCGACTCTCAAGTCCTGAATTTCATGGGCGTCGTGCACGAGGCCGTCAGCGGCAACGACGGCACGACGATCAAGGCCGCCGGCAACGAGTCCGTCGACGGCAAGTCTTGCGACAAGTTTACGGTCACCGGAGCATCCGGAGACGACACTTGGCAGGTCTGGATGGAGCAAGGCGACAAGCCGCTTTTCTGCAAGCTCGTCTATCACAGTGTCGACGGCCCGGCGCAAACGAACGTGTTCCACTGGAACGCCGCTCCGAAGATTTCGCCGGACACCTTCACATTTACGGCTCCGGCCGGCAGCACCAAAGTTGATGTCGGCGATCTCAACATGGTCTCGCCGTAACGACGGCAAATCGGCGGCCGGCGCTGCGCGTCGCCGGCCGCCCTGCAAATTTCCCATTCCCGTACTCACATGGCGTTGCGCAATTCGACCCGCCGGTCGAGTTGCATCAGGTCATCGCGCGAAAACTTCGAGCGGTCGATGCCCATGAATGGCTGCGTCGCACCCTCTGGGATCAGTTTCAGCTCTCCGTCGTAGCCGCCGTTCCGCAAGAACGCCGCAACCGTATCGAGCCGCTTGCGTGACAGATCCATGTTGTATTCGGCCGTCCCGCGCTCATCCGCGTGCCCAGTGAGCGAAATGGATTTGAACTTCTTCAGCTGCACATAATCGAGCAGAAGTTTTGCTGTCTTCTCGCCGTCGGACGTCAGCGTCGCTTCGTCGAAAACGAACGTCATTGGAACAGGTATCGTCGCCGACTGCGGGTGCTCGGAACTTGCGACCTCGGGCGGCGTCGACGCCAATGCTTGAACCTCCGGCACGGCGCCGCTGTTCTGCGATGCCGGAGGAGGCGCGGTCGCCGTCGCCGAGCTTCCAGTCTGCGCTTGCGCTGCAGCCTCCTCGCGCGCCGATGCGACGACGTTCTCGAAATTCTTCAGCAGAGCGACCGACGGTGACGTCCCGCGCTGAGCGGCATCGCTCACCGCTGTCTGAGACGGCAGCGCCGCCGCCGGTTTGGCGTGAGAGCCGTTATCCTCGGCCGACGTTTCGCTTGCGATCTTGAATGTGCCACTCCGCAAGCTGAACTTCGGATCGGGGCCAGCAAACTTGTGATCCGTTGCAAGCGACCAGTCGCCGTTGTCATTCGCCTTGGCTGTCGCCACCGCGACATCGCCTTCAAACACCGTGACTGAGCTACCCGGAGCGGCACGCCCCGCAAAAACCGAAGTCGAACCCGACGTCGAGACCTCGGCAAGATCGAGCTTCACGCCATCGCCGGCTGATCCTTCGCTGCTCTTCTCTTTTCTGTCCGGTTCGTTGCCAGCCTGCCCCGAAGCTGACGAGCCGGCATCGGCCTCGGCCTTTGATCCAGCCGCCGGAGCATTGGCGACCGAAGCAGGTTCCGCCGCCTCGGAAGCCGGTTTGTGAGCCTCGAAAACCTCGTCGCCAGACAGTCGGAAATGGAAGACTTGCGCCAAGGCGAAAGCTCCCGCGGACAAACACAGAAAAACGATCAATAAAACCCATCGGCGCATTGCAGGCCTCTCACAACGCGAAAGCGCGCATTTTCATACTCTATTAGGGCCTTTGCAAGGATCTGACGACATTACGCGGCAATCCTGCGCTCGCCGCTTTGGCCGAGCCCTAGTAACAAACGTGGCGAATTCACCGAAGTTGGCATGACTTCCGACAGTCACAGTGCGTTTGCCCATCCAAGACTAGGAACTATGGCTCCAACGAGGAGAGATTGATGAAACCCAAAATACGTTCCGTAGCCCTCTCATCGTTCATCACCGTCACGGCTCTTTTGTCCTCTCATATCGCCATCGCCGACAACAGCAAGAACTTCGTCTGGACGGACGGGTCGACCACACGCATCGAGGCTCTGGCGTTGCTCGAAACACTCAATTCCGAACTTCTGAGCCACGATAGCGCCACGCTCACTCTGGATCGTTGGTGCGAAGATCACAGGCTTGCATCACCCCCGGCGCGTATCATCGCCGAGTTCGTCCACGGTGCCGAAAAGCCCCTCTCCGCCGAACAACGCCAAATACTTGGTGTCAGTCCTACGGAGCCAATCCGATATCGCCAAGTCCGTCTGAGTTGCGGAGGCCATGTGCTTTCCGAAGCGGACAACTGGTACGTGCCAAGCCGCCTCACTCCGGAGATCAATCATATGCTCGAGACGAGCGACATCGCATTCGGTCGCGCTGCGCAGTCGCTCAAGTTTCGACGGCACACACTTTCCGCAAAGCTTCCCTGGTCGCCCTTGCCCCACAATTGGGAGATGGCCGGCACCCTAACGAAACCGCACGACGGAGTTCCACTCGTTGTTCCACACCATGTGCTTCAGCACGTGGCCGTGCTGACGCTTCCCGATGGCCGACCGATCAGCCAGGTTGTCGAAACCTACACCGAGGAAGTGCTCGACTTCCCGCAACCAATCGCAAAACCCTGATCAACCTGGAACAGCTCGGAGAGAGCAATGCGAGCAAAGCATCACATTTCCTCTCTTCTGTTCGACGTGAGACTTTGCCGCGTTTTATCAAAACTTGTTTCACATCGAAACGAATGCAGCGATCACATGCACCCCCGCACGCACGGGAGATGAATCGCCGCATTCGCATCGCTGTCTAATGCCTGTCTAATCCGAGTGCGATGCGCACGCCGCGCGAAACGCCGGCTCTTGAACACGCGATGGCTCATTAGACATCGAGCTGCAAATTTCGTGCGGCTGCTCTGCGAGCAATTTAACAGCGGGGGTTGTTTCGGATTTGAAAAAAGCCCTTCCCAACGAGCAATCTGATGCGAGAGGGGAGGCACCCTCGACATCGCATCCCGTTCGCCACGCAAACAACTTTCAAGCGTTGCGCTGGCTTGCCGCAACATCCGTCATCTTGGCTCACTCATATGGGCTGCGTGATCTTCAGGGCGTCTACACGCACCTCACAGGCCTGGACCTTGGATGGTCTGCAGTCGTGATGTTCTTCACAATAAGCGGCTATCTAATCAGCGCGTCTGCGCAACGGCGGTCCGCTCTAGAATTCTGGCAAGCACGTTTTTTGCGGATCTTTCCGGGTCTGATTGTCTGCACGCTGGTAACGGCGCTCGTCATATCGGCGTTTTCGACGCTGAGTTTCAGCCAATTCATCACCGACCGGCAGACGCTTCGCTACATCTTCGGTTCGGGCACATTGCTATCGACTGAATATTCGCTTCCCGGAGCATTCCAGAATCACGCCGTCACATATGCAAACGGTTCGCTGTGGACGCTGCGATATGAGGTTGCGAGCTACTTCCTCGTTTTCATGCTCTTCCTTCTATCTTATCGGACCGGCATAATTTTTGCGGGAGCGATCATATCCACCGGCTTCGCGTGTGCTCTTGGCTACGGGGTGCCAACCGCGCTCGGTCACACGATCCCGGTGCAGGCCACCAATTTCCTCACCCTGTTCGTCCCGTTTGCCATCGGCGGGTGGTTTCAGGCGAGCAAACGAAGCGGCCCCAAACTGCTTTGGGTGGTGATCGCGATCGCGCTTGCGGCAGCGTTGATGCGCACGCCGACAAACACGATCTTTGCAGCAGCCGCGATTTCGCTGCTCACGTTGTGGGTTGCCTTCCGCCCGGCACGCGTGCTGACAAGGCTGGATGTGCTTCCGGACTATTCGTACGGAATTTACATTTACGCCTATCCTATTCAGCAAATGACCATCCAGCTCCTTCCTGGCTGGCATCCGCTGGCGCAAGCGCTCGTCGCATTTCTGGTCACCCTCGTGCCAGCGTCTATGTCATGGCACTTCATCGAGAAGCCGGCCATGGCGCTGAAGTCCATCCGGCTTTTTCCTGTCGCGAGAGATACCGTCTTATGAAATTTCCGATTCAGAAAATCTGGCGCGCCGTGCTCGTGGCGATCGCCTGCCTTTCGGCTTCGCCTGCAATTGCAGACAGCAAAGCGGCGTGGATGACCGGCGTCAACCTGTCGGGTGCGGAACTCAACGCAAAAAAGAGCCGGATCAATTTCGACTACGTTTTCCCGACGATCAAAGAGATCGAATATTTCCGCGCCAAGGGCTTTCGCTATTTCCGGCTCCCGGTGCTGATGCAGAGACTGTTCCAATTCGAAGGCGGCGTTCCGAATCCGACGCCGACGGCCGACTGGAAGCAGTTTGTCGCCTTGGTCGACAAGGCCGCCAACATCGACGCGATTATCATCGTCGACTTCCATCAGTTCGGCCGAACGCAATCCGGCCTCATCGGACGCGACGCGGCAGCGACGCAGGAGTTCGTCGCGGCATGGTCGGAAACCGCGAAGCGCCTCAAAGATAAGCCCAACGTTATCTTCAATCTCATGAACGAGCCGCACGAGCAGACGGCGGAGGAGTGGCTGCCGGCCGCGAACGCCGCGATTGCCGCCATCCGCCAAGCCGGCGCCAAGCAACTGCTGCTGGTGCCGGGCTCCTACTGGACCGGCGCGCATTCGTGGACCACAACCCCGAACGCGCGCGTCATGACCGGCGTCGTCGATCCGGAGAACAACTTCGCCTATGACGTTCATCAATATCTCGACTCCAACAGTTCCGGCACGTCCCCGGACGCCGTCCCCGGATCGGGAAGCGAACGGCTCAAGGCCTTCACCGAATGGGCCCGTCAAAATCACGCGCGCGGCTTTCTTGGCGAGTTCGGTTTTTCGTCCGCCGAGCCAGCCCTTCGCGAAGGCGCCGCGCTGATAAAGTATATGTCCGACAACCGGGACGTCTGGATCGGATGGACGTATTGGGCGGCTGGGCCCTGGTGGGGCGATTATATGTATTCGGTCGAACCCAAGAACGGGACCGACCGCCCTCAGCTTGATGTTCTCGTGCAGGGGAACAAATAATCCGTTTCTCTGGCTGCATCGTTGGCGGACATTCCCGTCTCAACTCGCGTCAATTCGACTGAACGGCATTAATCCCGAGTTCAGGATAACAGCGGGAAACTGGCGATGACGTGCGCAAAATAATCAATATCGCACGTCCCAACGGAGACTTTGCCATGATGAAGCTTTTCGCGCCTCTACTCGGTCTTGCTGCACTTATCGCCATCGATCTGTCATATGCCGCCACACCCGCTGCCGCCCTTGGTGGCTGCGGCCCGAACCGCCATCGCAGCAGCGTCACCGGCCGCTGCATCTGGGGCGGGCAAAATCAGGGATGGTGCAAACGGCATACCGGCTTTAGGGCCGTCCGCACGCCCAGCGGCAGAATGGTCTGCGTAAGACGTTAATCTGCGACCAGTTCTGATTAAGAACTTCACCATCCGGACGTGATGCCTCGCGCATCGCGTCCGAAATTTTTGTCCAACGCGATCGGCGGCCGGCGAAACAGCAAACGTCCACGGCGGCCGGCGGACGCAAGTGATGCGCAACCGGCCGGCTCCACGAAGTGGAGTCGGTTGCGCCAATCAACAAAGAGGCGGGACGGCAGGGCCTCGCGCTTTGGATATTTTGATTGGGGATGCGGACCATTGCCGCCCCGCGCATGCCAACTCTCCGCCTCGTCCCCCGGCCCATATGTCCGGAGCCTCTCGTATGAGTGCGGATCGCTCCTGAACGATCCCTGAGTCGTCGAACCCGCCATCCGCCCCGCATCCCTTTATGCAAGAAGCGTTTCACCGCGCCGAGCACCCGATCGTGCTTGTCGCGCGGCAGACAGAGAACCCGCGGCTTACCGATTTCTCCGCGCGACCCCGCATGCTCTTCCCACTCACGTCTCGCGGCACGAGCTCATGCCCTTTGTCCTTCGTGAGAAGATGCGAGGAAGTATGCGGGAGGTTTCGAGAGCGGGGATAAGTTTTTTGCAGCGATTTCTATCGCCGTTAAAACTACACGCTCTCTCTGATCCGTCACCCCGGCGAAGGCCGGGATCCAGCCTAGTCAAAAACATGCGAGATGCTGAAGGAATTTACCCGACACGACCACTACAGCAGCGGCAGGCTCTTTCTGGCGCACTAGAGGATAGGTTTGAAAGTCGCCGAACGAAAACTACATATCATGACAGTTTCCTGCATCTTATTGCTGGGCAGTTCGCGACGCGCGATGCCACCGAAAGCGATCTCACGTCGGCCGATATGAAAGTTCCCTCTCCCTGCATCGATGTTTGCAAATTCAAGCACGCCGGACATTGCATCGGCTGCGGCATGACCAAAAAGCAGAAAAAGAAATTTAAGCGTCTCGACGGTCGAACGGCAAAGCTCGCGTTCGTAGAAGCTTTGCGCCTGAGACAGATCGAGATCGGTCTCAAGACCAATTGGGAACGCGCCTATCGTCGCCGCTGCACAAAGAAGGGCATCGCGTGTCCGCTCGACCGGCTCCCATCGCTGCCCTCCAATGATCTGGACGACGGAATGTCATCCTCGGGCTTGTCCCAAGGATCCATCGATCAGCGGTCGGAGCAGCAAGATAGATCCTCGGCATAAAGCCGAGGATGACACTAGGCAAAGACCTAAGTTCCTCACCGAGTGTGGCGAAGCAGCCGTCTTGAACACACGTCGGCTGCTTCTTCTTATTTCAGATTAAACGCTGAATCAGCCGCGCGTTGCGAGATCGGTCAACGCCTGCTGCACAGAGCTGGACGCACGACTAGCAGTAGTGGACGGCTTATAATCTCCGTCAGCGTCTTTGACGCTTGAACGGTCTGGCCCCTTCGTCAGGTAGTCGCCGTCTGCGGCGCGCGTATTTTTAGACTGCGCCGGAGATGTTTTTTGTAGAGAGTTTGCGGCCGTTGAGTTGACTGAAGTGATGTTCACGATTTTTGCTTCCTCGAAAATATGTTGTCGCGAGATTGAGCACCGCCCGGCAAAGCACGCTTCAAACATTCGCTTGGCAGGAACCGACTCAACATATTTCGCCGCGGTTAGTTTTCTCTTATGCGCGAAGTGAAAAGCGCAGCTCGATTTCACTCGGCCGATTACAGCTTTGTATGATTCACGTTGCTCGGCTTAGCGGCCGCTTTCAACCATACAAATCTGTGAGTAACGGACCGCGTGACGCGTTCGAAATTCCTATGAGAGCGTCATACAATTTTGTGACTAAGGCAAGCACGTCATATAAATCGCGACACCGCGCTGATCACGTTGCGCTTCAGCTTTTGGCGACTGCAGCGAAGCGTCGACAATCTCCACAAGTCTCATCATGCAACGAAGAATGTGCGCATCAACGCTCTTCCCACTCACGTCTCGCGGCACGAGCTCATGCCCTTTGTCTTTCGTGAGAAGATGCGAGGAAATATGCAGGAGGTTTCGAGAGCGGGGATAAATTTTTTGCGGCGATGTAGAATGAGGTTAAAGGCTGAGGCCGCTAAACGCGTAGGTGAGTGAGATGGCCGACCAAGACATCAAAGCTGCGCTCGACAGGCACTGGGCCGCGTCCGACTCCGGCGACGACGATGCCGAGGATGAGATCTATCACGACGACGTCGTTCTGGAGTATCCGCAGTCCGGCGAGCGCATCAGAGGACGGCTCGCCATCCGCACGACACGCGGACTGCTACCCAACAAGCACTTCACCATCCGGCGCGTGATCGGAAGCGGTGATCTTTGGACGACCGAGTACGTCATCAGTTATGACGGCAAACCATCCTACGTCGTCAGCATCATGGAATTTCGTGACGGCAAGGTCTTCCGCGAAACGCAGTACTTCGGTGATCCCTTTGCACCCTGGCCCGGCCGCGCGCAGTGGGTGGAGATGATGGGAGGCAGGGAATAGCGGAATACGGATCTGTCGTGGATGACCGCCTGCGCGGCCAAGACGTCAGCAGAGTTGGATCTCATCTCTCCAGCACCGTCATCCCGGCGCAGGCCGGGATCCAGCCAAGCCTAGACACGGGGGATGATGACGCTTGCCTGGGTGCCGATCTTCAAGAGCGTAAGGTATAATGATTAATCATCAAATTGAGTCGGGACCAACGAGGCAAAGATGTCCAGCAAGCGCGGCATTGTCATCTCTACGCCGATTATCGCGAAAAAAGGGCTCTTACAGATCGACGCCGTGCCATTGGATGCACAACAGCTTCGTTATTGGCTCCTATTTTGGGACAAGCTAAATTTCCCGCAGTTAGATGGCGTGTATATCGATCCGGGTGAGGATGGCCAGTTTCTTGAGATGGCGGGCATACTCGAACGACATCAAGTCAACGACGTGATCATCAATATGTCCACCGATCCGACAAAAGATCGACCGGAGGAGCAATTCCAATACCATTTCCTGAGGGCATTTCGCGAACTCGATGCAAAAGAGAAAGGAGTCTGGAGTATCGCCACAGGTGAACAGTCAATTTCACTAGACGATGAAGAATTCGACGAGGGGCGAGGCGTCCTCTTTCGCTTGCATCGCGCATTGCCAGTTCCTGGCAAAGATGTTCCCCTAGATGATGTTCTCAAATTTAAGGAGAAGCGGCGCGATGAACTTTTAGCGTTGAGATACCATCTGGATGCCGCCTACCTTAGAATCACTGCCAACCCCGACAGATCTTTCAGTATGAATTCGGAGCTTGCTGCGATCGAATTAGCTCTCATGAACCTTTCTAATTCCTCGAAGGGAAGCGGAATTAAAAAATGGCTCCCCGCAAGCATCGATGTCGAATTACAGATCGCGTCTGGGGTTAATGCAGCTGTTACCGCCTTCCAAACCGGCCTCCCACTACTTCAAACGATGCTGCAATCGGCTGCAATCAGCATTTCAGCTGCGCGAACACTGAGAAAATTTCGAAGAGATAATCCAGTGCCGTGGAGATACGTGGCAAGCTACCACAATGAAATTTTTCACACTCCAATAGTCGCAACTGCCGCATAGAAACTTAAATAGGCCCGTCCCCGGCGGCCGGCTGCGCGGAGCGCAGTCGCCGGGGAAAACTAATGCCTAAGAAGAAAGAAGCCTCAAGCCCGCGCGGGCGGCCGGCTCCCCGTTAGGGGAGTCGCCCGCGCCAAATATCAAGCCGCAGCTTTGATCGGCCAGCCGTTGATCGTCAGCGCGCCGTCGCGCACTGAGACCGTCACCGTGTCGCCGTCCTTCACGCCGCCCGCGAGGATCTGCTCGGCGAGCGGGTCCTGCACGTTGCGCTGGATGACGCGCTTCAAAGGCCGCGCGCCATACGCCGGATCGTAGCCACGGTTCGCTAGCCACGCCTTCGCCTGGTCATCAAGCTCGATCGTGATCTTGCGATCCGCCAAGAGCTTCTGCAGACGGCCGATCTGGATATCGACGATCTTCGTCATGTCCGCGCGCTGCAAGCGGTGGAACAGGATGATGTCGTCGAGACGGTTCAGGAACTCCGGCCGGAAGCGCGAACGCACTTCGGCCATGACTTCCTCGCGCACGGCTTCCGTCTCCTCGCCTTCCTTCTGCTCGACGAGGTACTGCGCGCCGATATTCGACGTCAGCACGATCAGCGTGTTCTTGAAGTCGACCGTGCGGCCCTGGCCGTCGGTCAGGCGACCGTCGTCCAAGACTTGCAGCAGGACGTTGAAGACGTCCGGATGCGCCTTCTCGATCTCATCGAACAGGATGATCTGATACGGACGCCGCCGCACCGCTTCCGTCAGCACACCGCCTTCCTCGTAACCGACATAGCCCGGAGGCGCGCCGATGAGACGGGCGACCGAGTGCTTCTCCATGAACTCCGACATGTCGATGCGCACGAGCGCCGTGTCGTCGTCGAAGAGATAGCCCGCGAGCGCCTTCGTCAGCTCGGTTTTGCCGACGCCGGTCGGGCCTAAGAACATGAACGAGCCGATCGGCCGGTTCGGGTCCTGCAGGCCGGCACGTGCGCGGCGAACGGCCGTTGAAACGGCGATGACCGCTTCCTTCTGACCGATAACACGCTTGCCCAGCGCGTCTTCCATCTTCAGAAGCTTGTCGCGTTCGCCTTCGAGCATCTTGTCGACCGGCACACCCGTCCAGCGCGACACGACGGCCGCGATCTGATCCGGCGTGACGGCTTCTTCGACCAGCGCGCCCTTGCCTTCTTGGCTTTCGACGTCCGCGAGCTTCTTCTCAAGCTCGGGGATCTTGCCGTAGCGAAGCTCACCCGCGCGCGCGAGGTCGCCCTTTCGCTGAGCCTGCTCCAGTTCGTTACGCAGACCGTCGAGCGTTTCCTTCAGCTTCTGCGCCGAGCCGAGCTTTTGCTTCTCGGCTTGCCAGCGCGCCGTCATCGCCTCGGATTTCTCCTGGAGGTCGGCGATCGACTTCTCGAGCCGCGCGAGACGATCTTTCGACGCCGCGTCGGTTTCCTTTTTCAACGCTTCGCGCTCGATCATCATCTGCATGAGATCGCGGTCGATGGCGTCGAGTTCTTCCGGCTTGGAATCGACCTGCATGCGCAGCCGCGATGCCGCCTCGTCGACAAGGTCGATGGCCTTGTCAGGCAGGAATCGGTCGGTGATGTAGCGGTTCGAAAGCGTCGCCGCCGAGACGAGCGCGCTATCGGTGATGCGCACGCCGTGATGCAACTCGTACTTCTCTTTCAAGCCGCGCAGAATCGAGATCGTGTCTTCCACCGTCGGCTCGGAGACGAAGATCGGCTGGAAGCGGCGGGCGAGCGCGGCATCCTTCTCGATATGCTTGCGATATTCATCGAGCGTGGTCGCGCCGACGCAGTGCAATTCGCCGCGGGCCAGCGCCGGCTTCAGCAGGTTGCCAGCATCCATCGAGCCTTCGGTCTTGCCGGCGCCGACGATGGTGTGCAGCTCGTCGATGAAAAGGATGATATCGCCCTCGGCCTCGACCTCGGACAGCACGGCTTTCAAGCGCTCCTCGAACTCGCCGCGATACTTCGCGCCCGCGATGAGCGCGCCCATATCGAGTGACAGAAGCTTCTTGTGCTTCAGGCTTTCCGGCACGTCGCCCTTGACGATGCGCAGTGCAAGGCCTTCCGCAATCGCCGTCTTGCCGACGCCGGGTTCACCGATCAGCACGGGATTGTTCTTCGTGCGCCGCGACAGCACCTGAATGGTGCGGCGGATTTCTTCATCGCGGCCGATGACCGGATCGAGCTTGCCGCTGCCGGCGGCTTCCGTCAGATCGCGGGCATAGCGCTTCAGCGCGTCATACGCCTGCTCGGCGTTGGCGCTGTCGGCCGTGCGGCCTTTGCGAATGTCGTTGATAGCGGCGTTGATCTTGTCGGGCGTGACGCCCGCGTCGCGCAGGATCTTGCCTGCGTCGGTCGCCGTATCGAGCGCCAAGGCGACGAGCAGCCGTTCGGCGGTGACGAACTTGTCGCTCGCCTTGTCGGCCAGCTTTTCGACGGCGTCGAACACGCGCGCGAGTTCCGACGAGACGTAAACCTGTCCCGAGCCGCCCGTGACTTTGGGCTTCTTCGCGAGGTTCGCCTCGACCGCGCGCAATGCTGCGCGTGAATCTCCGCCCGCCTTCTGGATCAGCCCGCTCGCCAGACCCTCAGGGTCATCGAGCAGAATTTTCAGAAGGTGTTCGGGAGTGACTTGTTGATTGTTTTCTCTCAGTGCCAGCGATTGGGCCGATTGGATAAAGCCCTTGGCGCGGTCCGTGTAGCGTTCGAAGTTCATGTCGCGTCCTCCAGCACATTCCTCACGTCCTTAAGGCCCGGAAAGAATGCCATGCGAATTGATTTTTATCATCCAAGCGCGGCCAAAGACCCGATGGCCGGCATCCCCGCGCACCCGTACGATGCTTCGGATATAGGATCGGGCGCCGCCCGAAAAAGAGGCATCGACCACAAAATCTGAGGGATATTCGCGACATGGCCACTTCCGGGACCGCTAAGATCGAAGCCCTTTATCGCTATCCGGTTAAAGGTTTGACGCCGGAACCGCTCGAAAGCGTCGAATTGCGCCCGATGCAGACCCTGCCCTTCGACCGGGCGTACGCCATCGAGAACGGCCCCGGCCCCTTCGACCCGGCAAACCCTCAGCACCTCCAGAAGATCCACTTCGTCATGCTGATGCGGAACGAAGAATTGGCGACCGTCCGCTCGCTATTCGACGACAGCACCGAGACCCTCGTCATCTCGAAAGGCGGTGCCGAGATCGCCCGCGGCGACCTCCGCACGGAAGCGGGCCGCGCCGCCATCGAAGACGCCATCACCCGCATCGTGACCTCGGGCCTGCGCGGACGCCCCAAGGTCGTCGTCAGCCCCGGCCACAGCTTTTCCGACGTCGCACCCAAATGCGTCCACCTCGTCAACCGCCAGAGCCTGACCGCACTCGAAGGCATGCTCGGCGCGCCCGTCGATGCCCGGCGCTTCCGCCCGAACCTCGTGCTCGACGGCTTGGAACCCTGGCAGGAACTGGACCTCGTCGGCAAAAAGTTGCGGACCGGCGGCATCACGCTCGAAGTCTTCAAGCGCACCGAGCGCTGCGCGGCGACCAACGTCGACCCCGAGACGGGCGAACGTGACATGAAGATCCCATCGTTCCTGTCTAAGACCCTGGGGCACACGGATTTCGGTGTCTACGCCCGCATCGTCAACGGCGGCCGGCTCCACGTCGGCGACACCCTCGAAGTCACCGATTGAGCGAAAGACGGACCCACCGTAAGCTGCTCTCCGGCCCATGGCAGGGATCGAACGATGGCGCGTTACGTCCGCTTCGCAGGCTTGGCGTCCATCGTGATCGTCGAAGACGACGATGAGATCGACGCGCTTCTCGATCATCCTGAGCTCGACCGTACCTATCGCTCCGCCGGCCCGCCGCTCAATCGCCTGCTGCTCTCGACGTTGCGGCATAGTCTCTTTCGAGACGGGCAAGCCCTGCTATCGTTCCGGCCGCGCGGCGATGGCGATCGGGCAGCCGCACAAGCTGCCGCTGCAAAGCGCCTGGATGCGTTTGCCGAGCAGGCGCCTTGGTCCAACGATGCGCTTGCCGCCATGGCGGCCTATGTCGCGAACGGTACGAGCCGAGACGCCGCCCTCGCCGCCTTGACCTACGCGACGGCCTATCCCTTCCTTGCGGCCGATGGTAGGGAAATGCCCATCCCGTTCGAGCCGAAAAAGTTTGGCGACTTGTTCGAGCAATACCAACGACTGAAGTTCGCCCACCAGCGTTGGAAAGGACTGCCAAGTCGCTTCCTCGGTGCTGACCGCCGCGCTGCGCAAGAAATTCTGAGGATGACAGGCGGTGACGATTACGGCCTGCACGCCGTCGGCATCACGCTCGCCAATTCCGAAATCATTCTCGAAAATCTTCGTGCGTCCTTCGCCGTGCGCTTGACCGGAACGGCGACCGGAGCGCCCTTCGATTGGAGGAAGTTGCGCACCGCGCCAGCGATGCTCACGCGGCAAAACAAAACGCCGCTGAGATTTGCAGGCGTTTCCGAGGAAGTTCCGGCGAACGCCCTCGTTCTGCTGAAAACGCGCCAGGCGCTGCGGCCGGACAGTCCTGCCGGATTTGAGTTCGCGAGCAAGCATTGGTCCTACTGCCCCGCGAGCCGCTACATGATGGCGATCTTCGAACGCGTTCACGAGCTAACACAGCGCGCAAGCACGACTGCCTGAGGCGACGGCAAGCGAATTGCGTGAATGTCGACGAAGAGCCCCCCCAGAATAGGCCGCGTCGGAACGGGCTCGTCTCCGGCGGCCGGCTCTCGGAACGAGAGTCGCCGGGGACCAACTAAAAGAGCCGTCCCCTGGCGGCCGGCTCCGCGAAGCGGAGTCGCCAGGGACAAACAAAAAAGAGCCTCGAAATCGAGGCTCTTTTCTAATTCGCTTTATTCGCTGTCTTCGTTCGCGGCTGGCGGCACGGCCGGAGCTTCGGCCGGCTCTTCGCGACGCGGCCGGCGAACCGGACGGCGCAGGAAGGCGGGCTGCTCCTGCTGGTCGATGGAAGCCGCAGCCTGCGGCGCTGAACGTTCTGCACGTTCCGAACGCTCAGGGCGTTCTGACCGCTCTGGCCGTTCCGCCCGCTCGGGACGTTCCCGTTCGGCAGCCGGAGCCGGTGCCGGAGACGTCGCGACCGACGGCTGGAAACTTCCGCCGTTCGCGGGCTCGCGCTCGACGCCGTTCGGAGCCCCACTCGGGGCCTGATAACGCTCGCGACGGCGGAAACCGCCTTCACCCTGATGCGATTCACCGTTGCCGTTATGCTGTGGGCGCCGATCCTCACGGAAGCGACCCTCGCCGCCTTGGCCGTTGCGCTGCTCATACCGGTCACCGCGGTCGCCGCGGAACTCCTGCCGATCGCCGCGATCACCACGATCGTGGCGATTGTTGTTGAACCGCTCGTGGCGCGGCTGGCGATTGTCGTAACGGTTTTGGTTATCGAAATTGCGCTGCTGCTGCGGGAAAGGCGGCTGCACATCCGGCTGGTTGCCCTGACCGGCGATAGCCTGCTGTTGGCCGCCGCCGAACTCGTCACCATCCTCATCGCCGAACTCGTCGCTGTCGGCGCCTTCAGGCCCGGCAAGCGAATGCGTCCGCGCGGCGCCGTTCCCCATCGGGTCCACGCCGCCCTGCTGCGCCATCTGCTCGCGATAGCCCAGGATGATGCGATTATAATGCTCGGCGTGCTGGAGATAGTTCTCAGCAAGCACCGGATCGCCCGACGACAGCGCATCGCGCGCCAGGCTGATGTACTTCTCGGCGATATGCGAGGGCGTACCGCGAATCTTCACGTCGGGCCCCGAGCTCTCGAAGCTGCGCATCAGAGGATTTTGCGATTTGCGGTTATTATTATTGTTGTTGTTTCGTCCGCGACCGCGACGGTTCTGTTGACCTTGCCTCATGGGCTCCCGTTCATGCTTGTTGGTATTGCCATCTGCGCACGCCAATTTCGCGGGGCGACGCCCTGGATCCTTCGATCCAATTCAAAAAAGCTGTCTCTTAACGTCACCACAGTCCTATGGATCGTGCCCCATGGATCCGATCAAGACGGATCACACCAAGGATCGCAGCCCAAGCTCTCGCCCCCACGGCCTCGGGCAAAATCGCAGTCATCCCAATCATCACGCCAGCAAAGATACTAGAGCCGCCTCAAAGGAGCTTGCCCAGCACATATGCCGAGAAGGATAAGCCCGACACTCGCCAATCAACGGACAGAGGGGTCCGCGAAAGTTTGTGCTGATGATCTGAGATGGGAAGGCCGGCTCGGTAACCGCTCTAGCGGTATATTGGCCAGGCACATCCGATCAAACTCTTCGGCCCGGATATTACCCCGGAAACGTAATTCCGCAAATAGAAATGATCGCTTGGGTTAGAGATGTATCTCCAGCGCAACAGCGCGCGTATGGCCACCCAAATCCTGACGTCGCCCAATGGGTTGCGCCCCGGATTTTGAGAAAATGTCTTCAACCGCTTCGGCCTGTGTCGCGCCGATTTCCAGAACCATCAGGCAAGACGCCTGCAATTCCATGATATTCCGGGCGATATCACGGTAAACGCGAAGCCCGTCGTCGCCGCCATCGAGAGCCAGGACCGGATCGAAGTCCTTCACATCCGGCTCGAGACCAGCGATCTCTTCTGTGGATATATAGGGCGGATTCGAAATCACAAGGTCGAACGGCCCCGGACAACCGTCGAGACCAGTTGTCGCAACAAACTGAATTCGATCCGCCACGCCGAGCGCCTCCGCATTCCGGCGCGCAACGGCGAGCGCGGCGGGGCTAATATCCGTCGCCAGTCCCCGCGCATTCGGCAGCTCGGCAAGCAACGTGACGATCAAAATGCCGGATCCCGTCCCAATATCCGCAATCGACAGCGGCACCTCGGACAGTCCGCGCGACCTGACCAGATCAAGCGCCAGCTCGACGACGACTTCGGTATCGGGTCGCGGATCGAGAACGTCCGGCGTCACGATGAAGTCCCGACCGTAAAAAGCCCGGCGTCCGAGAATGCGCGAGACCGGTTCATGCGCTGCCCGCCGGGCTGCTGCATCGCTGAGGAGGCTAGCGGCGTCCCCAAGCGGGCGCCCCGATCCCGACAGCAATTGAGCACCGTCGAGCCCGAGCAGCCCTTGCATCAGAAAGCGCGCATCCCGCTGCGGCGTATCGAGCCCGGCCCCGATCAGCGTTCGCGTCAGGAAGCTCAACGCCTCGGCGAGGCTCATCTCGGGCCGGAAGCCGGACGCCGCCCCGTTATCGGTGCGCGCAGCCCGCATCGTCATGCTGCGCTCAATTCGGCGAGCATCGTCGCCTGATGATCCGTGATCAAAGCATTGATCAGCTCATCAAGCCCATTGCCGGCCATCACTTCATCGAGATTGTAGAGCGTAAGGTTGATGCGATGGTCGGTAACCCGCCCCTGCGGAAAGTTGTACGTCCGGATGCGCTGTGAGCGATCGCCCGATCCGACCTGCGATTTACGCGCGTCCGAGCGTTCGGTCGCCGCGCGCTCGCGCTCCATCTCGTAGATGCGCGATTTCAGAACCGCCATCGCAAGACGCCGGTTTTGATGCTGCGATTTTTCTGCGGAAACGACGACGATTCCTGTCGGAATATGCGTCATGCGCACGGCGCTGTCCGTTTTGTTGACGTGCTGGCCACCGGCGCCGCCAGCACGCATCGTATCGATGCGGATGTCTTCGGGTCGGATGTCGACGTCGAGTTCCTCGGCCTCCGGAAGCACCGCCACCGTAGCAGCCGACGTGTGGATACGACCGCTGGCTTCCGTCGCCGGAACGCGCTGCACGCGATGCACGCCGGACTCGAACTTCAAGCGCGCGAAAACGCCCGAGCCCGTGATCGACGCGATGATTTCCTTGTAGCCGCCAAGATCGTTTTCGGACGCCGAGATGATCTCGGTCTTCCAGCCGTGCAGATCGGCATAGCGCGTGTACATGCGGAAAAGATCGGCCGCGAACAGCGCCGCTTCATCACCACCCGTTCCGGCGCGGACTTCCAGGATGGCGCTCTTTTCGTCGGCCGCGTCCTTCGGCAGCAACGCGATGCGCAGCTGTTGCTCGAGCTCCGTGATCCGCTCGGCAAGCGACGCCCGCTCCGCATAGGCGAGATCGACCATTTCCTTGTCGGCCGACGGATCGTTGATCATCTGTTCGAGATCGGCGCTCTCGGCCTCGGCTTTACGCAACGCATCGATCTGCGCGACGACCGGGCCGAGTTCGGAAAACTCTTTCGAGAGCTTCACGAATTCCGCCTGCGGAACGCCGTGGTTCATCAGATCCTGGATGGCCATATAGCGTTCGGATAGGCGGTCGAGTTTATCGCGCGGCAGAGCTGACATTGAGTCCGATGTTTTTATGAATAGCGAGCCGCAAATAAAGCGGCCGAAAGAGGTGGCGACGGCGATTGAGCCCATCGCCACGCCTCAGGCACGGGTATCTACTACGAACCGCTACCGATCTGCAATTTATCCGCCCGGCGCGTTTCCGGATCGTCAACTTCAATATAGCGCATGCCGTCCCGGATCGGCCCGTAGTGCTCCTGCATGTAGCCGCTGACCCACTGCACGGCCACGGAAAACGGCGCCGAAATCGTCGCAAATATCGACGAATGCATCATGAGCAGCAGTAGGCCGAGTGGCAGCGAAAGGGCGTAAACGGCCCGCTGGGGACGCTCCCGGACCCGGTACAGCGCCTCCTGCGGCAGACGCCGTGCCCCGCTCGCAATGACAGATCCCGCCCGTAACAGGTTCCGGCTCGAAACCGCGAGCCCTGACCGGGCGATATCCGGCTCCTGATCGGAAATGTGCACCGGCTGCTGCGGCCTTGGCCGAGATGGGAGGCCACCATGGTTCTGGGGCATCGAACCTTGCTGAGGGATCAAGCTTTGCTGGGGCATTGACCCCTGTAGCGGCGAATACCCATGTGGCGGTTCGTACGGCTCGTGCCGACTGTGATCGTACGGCTGCTGAGGAGCCGCATATGCCTGCGGCTGAGCCGCCGGCTGTTGGAAAAACGGCTGCTGCTGAAAATGAGACGTCGGCTCGCGGAAATGCCCGTCTGGCGTGGGCGCGGGAAGCTGATTTGCAGTCGGCGCCGCGCGGACGGAAAGCTGCGTGAACAGTGTCCCGATGGCATTCAGAACCGGCCGTCCGTTGACGCCCGCCATCGACGTATAAGTCATGATGATGGCCGACGTTTCCTGCCACTGCGGCAGATACTCAACCTGCCCCGTCTCCAGCGCTTCGACAACTTCCGGTCGAACCGCGAGATAATGAGCTGCCTGCGGCACCGTCAGCCGCAGCGCCTGCCGCAAATCGATAAAAAATCGCGCAATTAGCGCTCGGCTTTCCGCCTGAGCCTGCACCGACGCCGTTGGCACTGGTGCTTCGAAACGGCTATGCCCCTGCCGCTCGTACTCATGACTTCCAACCGAAACGTTCCGCCCAACGCTTCGACGCATACCCTCTACCCGGCAAAACGCGCCGGTCCCCGATGTTAAGGATATTGTCGGCTAAAAATCCTTATTTGTCAAAGCCTCCGTGCGTCGTTGGGGAGGTGCTGTTAACCGTCGAGCGCGACGTGCTCCGTTTCTGCGAACTGCTGCAAGGACATGCGCACGTCCTTCGCACCCTCTTTCAAAAGATCGTCGAGGAAAGCGGTCACCTTCGCTGCGTCGAGCGACAGTATCATCGACTTGATCGGGCCGATGGAGGCCGGCGCCATCGACAGCGACCGGAAACCGAGACCGATCAGCGTCAGGGCTTCGAGCGGGCTTCCTGCCATCTCGCCGCATAGCGTCACCGGCACGTTGTGTGTGCTGGCAGCCGTCATGAGCGACTTCAGCGCGCGGAGCGGTGCTGGCGCCAGCACATCGAAGCGACTCGCCACCCGCGCATTGGTGCGGTCTGCGGCAAACAGGAACTGCATCAGATCGTTCGAGCCGACCGACACGAAATCGACCCGCGACAGAAACGCATCGAGTTCGAACAGAAGTGCAGGCACTTCGAACATCGCCCCGACGAGAATGATCTGCGGCAGGGGATGGCCGTGCTCCGTCAGAAATGCTTTCTCACGCTCGATCAGCGCACGGATAGCCCCCAGCTCATACGTCGCCGAAACCATCGGGATCATCACCCGCAGCTCACGTCCCGCCGCAGCCTTGAGCAAGGCCCGGACCTGCAGCCGGAACAATTCCGGCCGGTCGAGCGCCATGCGGATCGCCCGCCATCCCATCGACGGGTTTTCTTCCTTCGGCTGACGAAGGTAGGGAAGCACCTTGTCCCCGCCGATATCGAGCGTGCGAAAGACCACGGGCTTGCCGCGGGCTTCGTCCATCACCGACTTGTAGAGCTGCGTCTGCCGGTCGAGGCGCGGAAACGACTCCGACAGCATGAACTGCAATTCGGTGCGATAGAGCCCGATGCCGTCCGCACCGGCTTCGTCCAGATGCGGCAGGTCGACGAGCAGACCCGCATTCATCATCAGCGCAATCGGCACGCCGTCTTTGGTAATCGCGGGGCGATCGCGCAGCGACTGATAGCGCTTCTGCCGGCGCGCCCGAAACCGAACTTTGTCGGAATAGGCCGAGATCACTTCGGCCGTCGGCCGCAGATGCACTTCACCCGCCACTGCATCGACGATCGCCGCATCGCCCGCCGACACGCGATCGACGATTCCCGCCGCCTGCCCGATTGCGGCAATGCCGAGCGCCTTCGCAACAACCGCCACATGGCTTTGGCTCGACCCGTCTTCGACGACGAGCCCTCTGAGCCTGCTGCGGTCATAATCGAGCAATTCTGCCGGTCCCATAGTTCGCGCAACAAGGATCGTATCGGGCGGCAGGCCGCCGTCATCTTCCGAACTCTTGAGCCGCCCCGCGAGCACGCGCAGCAGCCGGTCGGAAAGATCGTCGAGATCGCGCTGTCGTTCCCGCCAATAGGTATCGTGCTGGCGCAGCATGCGCGTGCGCATCGCATTCTGAACGCGTTCGACGGCCGCCTCAGCCGTCAGCCCGCCTTCGACGGCTTCGCGCAGTCGCCGGTGCCAGCCCTTGTCATGCGCGAACATGCGATAGGCTTCGAGCACATCGCGATGCTCGCCGATGTTCGACAAATGCTCGTGATCAAACATCTCGTCGATGTTCAACTGCAGCTTCTCGAGTGCGAGCGACAGCCGCTCCAATTCGAGCGCCGGATTCTCCGCCATCAACTGCGTCACGACGATGCGGGGCTCGTGCAGCACCACATGACCGAGCGCGATACCGTCCGAGATGGGTTCGCCTTCGATGACGAGCGATTGCGAGCGCGAGGCTTCGATGGCTGCGACCGTCCCCGCCACGGCGCCCGAGACGAGATTTTCCGCGATCACCATCGCGGTCGCCTGCATCACCTCAACATCTTCGTCGGAATATTCACGCGGCGTCCGGTTCTGGATGACGAGCACGCCAAGCACCTGCCCCGACCGCGCGATCGGCACGGCGAGCAGGGAATGGTAGATCTCTTCGCCGGTTTCTGGCCGGTAAGAGAACGCCGGATGGCTCGACGCTTCCGGTTCGTTGACGGTCACGCCAAGCTCGGCCGCGCGTCCCACGAGACCCTCGCCGCGCTTCAATCGCGTCGTATGCACCGCACTCGGATTGAGGCCTTCGGTCGCGAAAAGCTCGAGTGAACCATCTTGCCGCTTCAGATAGATCGAGCAAACCTCGGCAACCATGACGCCGGAAATCTGCCGCACGATACGATCGAGCTTTTCCTGGCCCTCGCCGCCATCGGCCATGATCTCGCGCAGATGGCGCATGATGACCCGAAGCGAGGTCTCGCTTGGTAAAGGTCTCGGATCGTCGCGCCGCACCATCTTGCCTTGCCCATTCGTCTCGCCGGCAAAACTCTCCGGCAAATGCACCTTAGTCACAAAGAGACGGGGCTGGTAAGAGCGCCCGGCCTCTAGTCGTTGTCGAGCCCGTAGGCCGAGTGCAACGCACGAACCGCGAGTTCGGCGTAGGCTGCATCGATCAGAACGCTGACCTTGATCTCGGACGTCGAGATCGCGTGAATGTTGATGCCCTTTTCCGAGAGTGTCTTGAACATCTGCGCTGCAACACCCGCGTGGCTGCGCATGCCGACGCCGATGACCGAAATCTTCACGACGTCTGCCGAGCTTTTGACGTCGACGTGGCCGATGTCGGTCTTCGCCTGTTTCAAGACTTCAAGCGTGCGCGGCAGCTCGGCCGCCTGCACGGTAAACGTCATATCCGTATGCTTGCCGTCCGGCGTGATGTTCTGCACGATCATATCGACGTTGATATTCGCATCTGCGAGCGGCCCAAAGATGCGCGCGGCGATGCCCGGTTTGTCGTCGACATTCAGAAGCGTAACTTTCGCTTCGTCTTTCGCATAGGCGATGCCGCTTACGACCTGCTGTTCCACGATCTCATCCTCGTCGCATACGATGGTGCCGATATTCTCGATATTATCGGCTCTGAAGGGTTGCATGGCGTCCGGCGCTACGAAGCTCGACAGTACCCGAGTCTTGACCTTGTAGACCATTGCCAGCTCGACAGACCGCGTCTGCAGGACCTTCGAGCCGAGGGACGCCATTTCGAGCATCTCTTCGTAGGAAATTTTCGCAAGCCGTTTCGCTTTGGAAACGATGCGCGGGTCCGTTGTGTAAACGCCGTCAACGTCGGTGTAGATATCGCAAACGTCGGCTTCGAGCGCGACGGCGATCGCAACCGCGCTCGTGTCAGAACCGCCCCGACCGAGCGTTGCGATCCTGTTCTCGGTGGGCTCAATGCCCTGAAAGCCGGTGACGACGGCAATTTCGCCGCCTTCGATCCGCGATTTGATCTCGGCGCCTGGGATGTCGAGAATTCGCGCCGCACCATGCGCCGTATCGGTCTTCACCGGAACCTGCCAGCCGGTCCACGACCGCGCGCGCAGGCCCATCGCCTGCAACGTGATGGCGAGAAGCCCCGCCGTCACCTGCTCGCCGGTGGCGACGACGGCATCGTATTCCCGCGCATCATAAAGCGGAGAGGCTTCCTTGACCCAGGCAACGAGCTGGTTCGTCACCCCAGCCATGGCTGAGACGACGACTGCGACCTTGTTGCCGGCGTCGACCTCGCGCTTCACGTGACGTGCGACGTTCTGGATGCGCTCGATGTTGGCGACCGACGTGCCGCCAAATTTCATGACTACGGTCGCCATTCTCGAAGCGCTTCCCTTGGCCTGTGCATGCCCGCACGGCCCCTGGCATGGGTCTGACGAGCATTAAGATTTGGATTGAGTCCGGCGCTTATTAGCGGCTCGCGAGCCCCCCGGCAACAACCGAAAATTGACCCATCCGGGACAATAGCTTGACAAGATGACCGCCGGGTTGACGTGTATGGCGGAAGACGGAGACGACAATGACCGCAACGCAGCAATCCGACGCCGGTAAACGCACCCTCGATACGGAAGAGGTCGAGCGCTTTTCCCGCATGGCCACCGAATGGTGGGACCCACGTGGCAAATTTCGCCCCTTACACCAAATCGGGCCGCCGCGGCTGTCGTTCATCCGCGATAGCGCCGTCGAACGCTTCGGCCGCGATCCCAAGGCGCTCCGGCCCCTCACCGGCTTGACGGCAGTCGATATCGGCTGCGGCGGTGGCCTCGTCGCGGAACCTTTGGCACGCATGGGCGCAACCGTCACTGCCATCGACCCATCGGAAAAGAACATCGCCATCGCGAAATCGCACGCCGAAGGTCAGGGCATCGCCATCGACTATCGTGCCGTGCGCGTCGAAGACCTCGTCGCCGAAGGCCGCACGTTCGACATCGTCGCCTGCCTCGAAGTTGTAGAGCACGTGCCAGACCCGGCGAAATTCATCGGCGAATGCGTGAGCCTCGTCGCACCCGGCGGCCTCGGCGTGTTCTCGACGCTGAACCGCACGTTCAAGGCCTGGGCGCTCGCCATCGTCGGCGCCGAGTATGTGCTCGGCTGGCTACCGCGCGGAACCCACCAGTGGGACCGCTTTATCACCCCGGATGAGCTGGCTGGTTACGTCAAAGCCGCGGGGCTCGACGACGTCCGGTTCGAAGGCATCACCTATAATCCTCTGCAGGATTCTTGGTCGCGCAATCCGGACACGGACGTGAACTATCTGATGTCGGCACGGAAACCGAAACCATCGTGACGGCGTTCGCCCGCTCGGCGGCGCATTGAGAGGGGGAAGGTGCGATGTTTCCAATCGGGGACGATGACTCGCAGGTCCGCATTTCGCCCATCGTTACGACGGCGCTTATCGTCGTCAACGTGCTTTTCTTCCTGATCGAGCTGAACGGCGGCAACGAGTTCATTCAGCGCTGGTCGTTCATCCCGAGCCGCTTCGCCGAAGATCCAGCGTCCAACTGGCCGACCATCTTCACCGCCATGTTCATGCACGGCGGCTGGATGCACCTGTTCGGCAACATGCTCTATCTCTACATCTTCGGCGACAACGTCGAAGAAAATTTCGGACATGTGAAGTATCTGGCGTTCTACCTGATCGCCGGTATCGCAGCGACATTCGCTCAGTTCTATTTCAATCCGCACTCGAACGTTCCCAACGTCGGCGCTTCAGGCGCAATAGCCGGCGTGCTTGGCGCTTACCTGCTTCTGTTCCCGCAGGCTCGCGTCGATGTGCTTGTCGCGCGGGCCGTCATGTCGATGCCGGCGCTGATCGTGATCGGCTTCTGGTTCGTGCTTCAGCTCTTCAGCGGCGTCGGCTCCATTGCCCATACCGATGAAACTGCCGACGCCGGCGGCGTCGCTTACATGGCGCATGTCGGCGGCTTCGTTGCCGGTCTCGCGATTGCGCTGCTCTTCAGGGGCCGCGGCGGCCCGCCGAGAACCGCCTGAGCACCACCCCTAAAAAAGCAAAAAAGGGCCGGAACAGAGTTCCGACCCTCCTAAAAACTGTACCCAAAAGCGAGCTGTTAGATGCTCCGCGCCATCCGCTGACGCATCGGGCGTAGAACGGCGAGCGCGAGAATTGCCGCGAGAATGTTCATGCCAGCCGCCGTATAGAACACGGCATGCCAATTGCCCGTCGCCTGCGTCAGCAGACTGGAAAACGGCACGAGCAGCGACGCGGTGCCCTTCGCAGTGTAGAGCAGGCCCGCATTCGTCGTTGCGAACTTCGAGCCGAAGGTATCGCCACACGTTGCCGGGAAAAGGCTGTAGATCTCACCCCACGCAAAGAACACCAGCCCTGTCAGCACCACGAACAGGATCGGATCGTGTCCCATGCGCGCCAGCGCAAGCAGGCCGACGCCCTCAATGCCGAACGCGATGAACATTGTCGTTTCGCGGCCGATCTTGTCCGACACCCAGCCGAAGAACGGACGCGTGACGCCGTTGAGAACGCGGTCGAGCGACAGCGCGAACGTGAGCGCCGGAAGCGTAATGCCGACGAGGGACACCGGAACATCTGCAACCTTGAAGTCCTTCGCGATAGGCGCGAGCTGCGCCGTCGCCATCAGGCCGCCCGCCGCCATCATCACGAACATCAAATACATGATCCAGAAGACCGGCGTCTTCAGCATCTCAGTCGGCGCGAACGACCGCTTGGCCGAAAGCAGTTCGACGCGCGCACCGAACTGGTCTTTTGACGGCGACCGCAATAGGAACGACACGAGAATGATGACGATGCCCTGCAGCAGCCCGAAATAAAGAAACGCCGCTTCGTATCCCTGTGAGGCGATCACGATCGAGATTGGAATAATCGTCAGCGCCGAGCCCATGCCGAAGCCGGCGGCCGTCACACCCGCCGCCAAGCCGCGACGATCCGGAAACCACTTGAGCGCATTGCCGACGCACGTGCCGTAAACACAGCCTGCGCCGATACCCCCGATGGCCTGCGCGACATAGAGCATCGCCAGTGAGTCCGCCTGCGAGTTCAAAAGCCACGATAGGCCGATCATGATGCCGCCGACCAGGACGAGCGGTCGCGGCCCGAGACGATCTTCAAGATAGCCTTCGAAGGGAATGAGCCACGTCTCGGTGAGAATGAAAATGGTGAACGCCCACTGGATCGCCGCCATCTCCCAACCGAACTTGGCGTGAAGCGGATTGACGAAGAGCGTCCAACCATATTGCAGGTTGGCGATCATCGTCATGCACAGCACCCCCAGCGCGAGCTGCACCCACCGTCCGGTGGCCGGCGTCGCAATGCCAGAAGCCGGAGCGCGCGACTCCGTTTGAATAGTCATCCTTGGCAGTCCCCTCGGGCTTGTAATTCTTTTTCATTTCGCACTAAAAGCGCCCAAACATAAAACGTGAAAAATCACGTTCGACAAGTGCAGCATTAAAGCTAAGCGCCAACAAAGTTTTTTGCTGCACCGCCACACAGAAATCGAGGGACGAAGTTCGATGAAAATTTGCGTCGTCGGCGCAGGCGGAATCGGTGGCCTGCTTGCCGCGCGGCTTGCGCAATCGGGCGAAGACGTAACCGTGATCGCCCGCGGCCCGCACCTTGCGGCGATCCGCTCCAATGGCCTCAGACTGATCGAAGAGGACGGTAGCGAGAGCGTTTCTCGCGTTGCTGCGACCGATAAGATCGCGGACGTTTCCGAACAGGATCTTGTTATCCTCGGGATGAAGGCACATCAGGTCGCAGCCGTCGTGCGCGATCTTCCCGCGATGTATGGTCGCGACACGGCCGTGCTCACTGCCCAGAACGGCATTCCGTGGTGGTACTTCATGCGCGTCAGCGGGCCGCACGAAAACCATCGCTTGGAAAGCGTCGATCCCGGCGGCGTGGTCGCAGATAATCTGCCTGCTGATCGTGTTCTTGGCAGTGTGGTATATCCCGCAGCCGAAATCGCCGAGCCGGGGGTAATTAAGCATATCGAAGGCAACCGGTTCTCGATTGCCGAAATCGACAATTCGAAAACCGAGCGCGTCACGCGCGTTTCGGAGGCGTTGCAGAAAGCCGGTTTCAAAGCCCCGGTCATCTCCGACATCCGCGCCGAGATCTGGACGAAACTCTGGGGCAACCTGAGCTTCAATCCAATCAGCGCACTGACGCATGCGACGCTGGAAGATATCTGCAAATATCAGCCGACCCGCGATGCCGCTGCCCGCATGATGAGGGAAGCCCAAGCCGTCGGCGAAGCACTCGGCATTCGTTTCCGCATCCCGCTCGAAAAGCGCATTGCAGGCGCCGAAGCCGTCGGGCCACACAAGACGTCGATGCTGCAGGACATCGAAGCCGGTCGCGGCATCGAAGCCGACGCACTGATCGGCTCGGTGATCGAGCTCGGTCAGGTCGCAAACGTTCCGACGCCACAGATCGAAACGATCTATGCCTGCGTGAAATTGCTTTCCGCGACCTTATCGCGCGAAGGCGGACGATTGAGAGTTGAAAAGGCCTGACAACGCCGCCGACGGCACAGGCACCGGAGATATGAGAACGACGATGGCAATACCCACGACACTGCATGAGCTTCTGAATGCCGGAGACGGCCGAGCGCCGGCCATCCGGGCGTCCGGCATCGAAGCGCTGACCTACGCCGGCTTTCGCGACCTTGTGACGCGAACCATCGACAGCCTGAATGCACTTGGCATCGGCCGCGGCGACCGCGTTGCGATCGTGCTGCCGAACGGCCCCGAGATGGCGACATCCTTCGTTGCAACGGCATCGGCCGCGACGGCCGCGCCGCTCAATCCCTCCTACCGTCACGACGAGTTCGACTTCTACATGTCGGACATCAACACCAAGGCGCTCATCGTCGAGGAAGGCAGCACTTCACCCGCAGTCGCCGTTGCGAAAGAGCGCGGCATCATGCTCATCACGCTGAAGCCCGATCCTGCGAGCGGCGCCGGCGCATTCACGCTGTCGGCTGAAACGCCTGCCGAGAAACCAGCTCAAAGTGGCCCGGCGCAGAGCGACGACACCGCATTGATCTTGCATACGTCGGGCACGACGTCGCGTCCGAAGATCGTGCCTCTCAGCCATAAGAACGTTGCGGCCTCCGCTGGCAATATCGCCACCGCATTGCAGCTTTCGGCCGGTGACCGCGCCTTGAACATCATGCCGCTGTTTCACATCCACGGTCTGATTGCGGGCGTGCTGGCCCCGCTGTCGCGCGGTGGCTCGATCTTCTGCACGCCGGGCTTCAATGCGCTGAAGTTCTTCCACGCCATGGAAGAGGCGGCGCCGACCTGGTATACCGGCGTCCCGACCATGCATCAGGCAATCCTTTCGCGCGCCAGCCACAACGCCGAGACGATCGCGCGTCACAAGCTGCGCTTCATCCGCTCCTCGTCATCGTCGCTCCCGCCGCAGGTCCTGAGCGAACTCGAAGCGACCTTCGGTGCACCCGTCGTCGAAGCCTACGGCATGACGGAAGCCTCGCATCAGATGGCGTCGAACCCCATCGGCACCGCCCGCAAGCCCGGCACGGTCGGCCTGGCCGCCGGACCCGAGGTCGCCATCATGGATACCGAAGGCAATCTCTTGGAGCCCGGCGAAGTCGGCGAAATCGTCATTCGCGGCGACAACGTCACGAGCGGTTACGAAAACAACGCCAAGGCCAACGGCGAAGCCTTCACCAACGGCTGGTTCCGCACCGGCGACCAGGGCACCATCGACGCCGACGGCTACATCACGATCACCGGCCGTCTGAAGGAGATCATCAATCGCGGCGGCGAGAAGGTCTCCCCGCGCGAAGTCGATGAAGTCCTGATGGATCATCCCGCCGTTTTGCAGGTCGTGACGTTTGCCGTCCCGCACGACAAGCTCGGCGAAGATGTCGCCGCCGCCGTCGTGCTGCGCGAAGGCCAGGAAGCGACCGAGCGCGAGCTTCGCGACTTCGCGAACGAGCACCTCGCCCACTACAAGGTGCCACGCAAGATCCTGCTGCTGCCGGAGATCCCGAAGGGGGCGACAGGCAAGCTGCAGCGTATCGGCCTGGCCCAGAAGCTTGGCCTCGCCTGACGCCGCGCTAGGCCGATGAAGATAAAGAAAAACGCCCGGCATCACCGGGCGTTTTTTATTGTCCGAAGCTGAAGCGGCAGGCGCTTAGCGATCGCCCGACTCGAGCTGGCGGCTCATCGCGAGCGCCATCAGCGTGCAGACCGCACCGGAGAGCAGATAGCCGCCCGCCGCCATCAGGCCGAAGTGGCTCGACAGCCAAAGCGCAACGAACGGCGCGAACCCAGCGCCGACCAGCCACGCCAAGTCGGTCGTCAACGCCGAGCCGGTATAGCGGTAGATCTTGGCGAAGTTCGAGGCGACGGCGCCCGACGCCTGTCCGAACGACAGACCGAGCAGCGTGAAGCCCAGCACCATGAACACGATCTCGCCGACGTCACCGCCGTTGAGGAGCTGCGGAGCGAAACCGCTGAACACCGCGATTACCGCCGCCGTGGCCGAGAGCAGGTTGCGACGGCCGACCCGGTCCGCAACGAACCCTGACGCCACGATCGCGAACAGACCGACGATGGCGCCGATGATCTCGATGATGAGGAAGCGCGACGGGCTCTGGGTCGTAAAGAGGAATACCCACGACAGCGGGAACACCGTCACCATGTGAAACAGCGCGAAGCTCGCCAGCGGCGCAAAGGCGCCGATGATAACATGGCGGCCTTCCTTCTGCAGCGTCTCGCCGATCGGCATCGGCTCAAGCTCCTGCTGCTCGAAGTGCTCGATGTATTCCGGTGTATCGACCATGCGCAGACGCGCAAACAGCGCCACGACGTTGATCGCGAAGGCAACGAAGAACGGGTAGCGCCAGCCCCAATCCAGGAAATCTTCACTCGACAGGTTGGCTGCGAAGTAAGCGAACAGCGCGGCCGCGACCATCAGGCCGAGCGGCGCGCCAAGCTGCGGGATCATGGCGTACCAGCCGCGACGATTCTCCGGCGCGTTCATCGCCAGCAGCGATGGCAGACCATCCCATTCGCCGCCGAGCGCCAAGCCCTGGCCGATGCGGAAGATCGCCAGCAGAACGGCAGACGCCAGACCGATCTGTTCGTAACCTGGCAAAAAGGCAATCGCGACCGTACAGGTTCCGAGCAGGAACAGCGTGATCGTCAGCTTCACCGCGCGCCCGTAGTTGCGGTCGAGAGCCATGAACATGACCGTACCGACCGGACGGGCAATGAACGCCAGCGCGAAGATCGCGAACGAATAGAGCGTTCCGGTCAGGGCATCGAGATGCGGAAAGATAAGCTTCGGAAAAACGATGACCGATGCGATGGCATAAACGAAAAAGTCGAAAAATTCCGAAGTTCGGCCAATGATGACGCCAATGGCGATTTCGCCCGGGCTGACATCGCCGTGCCCACCATCCGCAGATGCTGTGTTCCGCTCGAACGTGGCTGTGGCTCCACTCATCGGCCGCTCATGCTCCTTGAACCATGCTCTGGCTCTGCGCGCAAAAATATTCGCGAGCCACTCAACGTAGCTTCTGTCCCGGGTTCCCGCGCGAGGGCATTAGGCAAATTGTCCAATGTGCCAATGACGCAGAAAACGGCTTTTCAAAGCTTTTGCCTTGATCCTCGGGGTTTTGCCAAGCCACTTCGGGCGCCTGAGGATGCAATAACGTGTGTTTTAGAGGGGAGCGGATGCCGGTCGGGCGCATCCCTGCCCCCGAGAGGCCGTCAGGATTGAACGCTCAAGACTGCGAACCAGATGCGGGCTTGGTCGCGCCAGTGCCGCGTCCCGCGAACCAGCGATGGCGCGGATGCCGCAGCTTGTGAATCCACAGACGCAAGCGAGCCCCTAACGAGGGTGTGATCTCGATCAGGATGCGACGGCGCTTGCTATAAGCATCTGCGAATGACATGACCCCTCCGAAAATTTCGGATTTGAGCATAGCTCTCGCGCCGTTAAACCAGGGTTCCCCAGATGGCCGGGATTTTATGCATTGGGCACACCGCGCCGCGCCGATGTTGCATCAGCAGCCGTGAATTGGAGGCCCGGCGTCCCGCGTCTACTTGTTCGTATTGTTGTGCTTAGGAGCCTGCGGTTCTGGCGGAGGAAGCGCCTCATATCCGCCCGCGCCACCATCGCCGCCTTCGCCGCCATCCTTCAAATCGCGGTGGTGCGCATTGCCCCGTTCGATCGGAACGACGGGGGCGGACTCATAGGCCTTCTCGGCCTTTTCCTGAATGCGAATGCTTTCCGGAACGGAATCGGCAAACGCGAGGCCCCCGATCGCCGGGATTGCCGGGATTGCCGATGCGCCGACCGTCAGCAGCAGGCAACCGCGGCGAAGTTTGCGATAACGCTGCATCTTATGCTCCTTGGCCTTTTGCGGCCCCTTTCGCCCTGCGCCAAAAATAAACGTGTTACCCCAACTTTTCACCCAAATTCCCCAACGGATCGGTCACTTTCATACGTTATTTTGGATGACGAACGATCATGTACTCTTTGATTTTGCGCAATTTACCGTTCGTGAACCAGCGAATAAGGTTCTGCAATCGTATCGCTGAAAAATCGGCTAAAGTTTCTTTCATTCTCGCCTTAAATCTATTTCGAATTTGATCCGCCCAATGGCAACTCCCGATCCTTCCGACAACCGCGGCCGGCCTCCAGCCAACTCACCCGTCATGCTGACGGTCCTGTGCGCTATTCTGGTTGCAATAGCGACCTGGACGATCTTTTTGGTCCGCTAAGGGTTGTATCCAAGAAGGCCCAACGCACCCGTGTCGGCCGGACGGCTGCTTGCAGCCGGCCCCCGGCACCCTATGTCTCAGGCAGGCTATGTCTCAGGCGGGCTATGTCTCAGGCGGGATAGACGCGGTCTCGTGGCTAAACGGTAGGAGCGTCACAATGAGAACGGGAATATTGGCGGCAGCCCTGGTTCTGGGAAGCGCCGTCCAGGCTCACGCGCAGCAAAGCGTCAGTCCGGCGCCGACGGGTGGAACTGAATCGATCATTCGAACCCCATCGAGCAGCAATAATGGCAGCAGCTACGGGACATCCGGAAATGTCGGCGCGCCGACATCGATGTATCCGCAGCGACTGCAGAATTATAACAACCCCGCTGCGAGCTATGGCCGGTTCGGAAATCCCGTCACCGGCAATACCCGCATGCGGAGCAATCGCCGTTAGGCGGATTGCCAATTGGCACTCCTCGATTTCCGATTGGCACGATAAACGCGTCCGGCATACGCGGTTGGGCGTCTTGTCTACTTCGCAACACGCATCGGCTTTTCTAATTGACAGTCCACAGCGGACTGCTCGTCATCGCTTATGGCGCTTGTCCTCCAGACATATGCGCCCGTCAGACCGTTGCTGAAGAACCCGTATTAAGTCACCGTCGCATCCGTTCTTTCTATTCGGCGACGAATGGCTCAACATAGGCAAGGCGATCGGTTCGGCATCGCGTCGAATGCGGGGTCGTGTCACGACGAGATGCCGAGGCGCAAATGATAACGACCGTATCCGCTTTGAGTGCGTTTGAGCTCGCCCGCATCCAGTTTGGGTTCACCGTCTCCTTCCACATTATCTTTCCCGCCATCACCATTGGCCTCGGAACGTATCTCGTCGTCCTCGAAGGGATGTGGCTGCTAACGAAGGATGCGACCTACCGCGATCTCTATCATTTCTGGTCGAAGGTCTTCGCTATCAACTTCGGCATGGGCGTCGTCTCCGGCCTCGTCATGGCCTACCAGTTCGGCACAAACTGGAGCGGCTTCACGGCTTTCGCAGGCGGCGTCACCGGCCCGCTTCTGACGTACGAAGTTCTGACGGCCTTTTTCCTCGAAGCCGGCTTTCTTGGTGTCATGCTGTTCGGCTGGAATAAGGTCGGTCCCGGCCTCCACTTCTTCGCGACGATCATGGTGTCGCTCGGAACGCTGCTGTCGGCCGCTTGGATTCTGGCGTCCAATAGCTGGATGCAGACGCCCGCAGGCTTCGAGGTCATCGACGGCCGCGTCGTTCCCGTCGATTGGCTGAAAGTTATTTTCAATCCGTCGTTCCCTTATCGTCTCGCGCATATGGTCGTTGCATCCGAGCTTGCCGTTGGCTTGTTCGTCGGCGCTTCCGCCGCGTGGCACCTGCTTAAGGGCCGTTCATCGCCCGCGATCCGCACCATGTTCTCGATGGCGATGTGGCTGATCCTGATCCTTGCGCCGATCCAGATTCTCGTCGGCGATCAGCACGGCCTGAACACACTGAAATACCAGCCCGCCAAGATCGCGGCCATCGAAGGCCACTGGCAAAACGAGCCGGGTCAAAGCGTCCCGCTCATTCTTTTCGGCTGGCCCGACATGAAGGCCGAGACGACGCGCTATGCGCTTGAAATCCCCGAACTCGGCTCGCTCGTGCTGACGCACAGTCTCACGGGCCACATTCCAGACCTTAAGGAATTCCCGCCGCAAGATCGTCCGAACTCCACGATTATCTTCTGGACGTTCCGCATCATGGTCGGGCTCGGCTTGCTCATGGTGGCACTCGGCTTCTGGAGCCTGTGGCTGCGCTGGAAGGAACGGCTCTATTCGTCGGACTACCTCCTCCGCTTCGCGTTGCTGATGGGTCCGGCGGGGCTGATTGCCATTCTCGCCGGTTGGCTGACGACGGAGATCGGCCGCCAGCCCTGGGTCGTCTATGGGCAATTGCGGACCGCCGACGCCGTCTCAAACCATTCGGTCCTTGCGCTATCGATCACGCTTTGCGCTTTCGTCGTTGTTTATTTCGCAGTGTTCGGCACAGGCGTCGGCTACATGCTGAAGGTCGTCAATCAAGGCCCCGACGAAAGCGGCGGACCGCAACCCGATGCGGACAAAGATCCGCACCTGCGTCCTGCGCGCCCGCTCTCTGCGGTCGAAGACAAAATCGACAATCCGGCCATTTGAGGAGACGCGAACCATGGACATCGGTATCGACCTCCCGCTTCTCTGGGCCGTGATCATCGGCTTCGGCTTGATGATGTACGTCATCATGGACGGCTTCGACCTCGGGATCGGCATTCTCTTTCCCTTCGTCAAAGACCGCAACGACCGCGATACGATGGTGAATACCGTCGCGCCGGTCTGGGACGGCAACGAGACGTGGCTAGTGCTTGGCGGCGCCGGTCTTCTTGCGGCCTTCCCGATCGCCTATTCCATCGTTCTCTCTGCCATGTATTTGCCGATCATCGCCATGCTGCTCGGACTGATCCTGCGCGGCGTCGCATTCGAATTCCGCTTCAAAGCCGACGAGGCACACAAACCGGTCTGGGATAAGGCGTTCGCCGGCGGATCGTACATGGCCACATTCTCGCAAGGCGTCGTGCTTGGCTCGTTCATCAACGGCTTCCAGGTCGAAAATCACGTCTATTCGGGCGGTGCCTTTGACTGGCTGACGCCCTTCGCAATTTTTTCCGGACTGGGCTTGATCGTCGCCTACGCGCTGCTTGGCGCGACGTGGCTGATCCTGAAGACCGAGGGCGCTTTGCTCGAACGCATGCGCGAACTGGCAAAGCCGATCGTCTTGGCCTTGCTCGCGACCATCGCCATCGTCAGCTTATGGACGCCGCTGAGCCACCCTGAGATTGCCACGCGTTGGTTCTCCTTCCCCAACATCGTGTTTTTCTCGCCGGTGCCGATCCTCGTTGTCATCGCGGCAGTGGCGTTGCTGTGGGCCATCGCACGCGACACGCACGCAATGCCGTTCCTGCTCGCGTTGGGTCTCGTTTTTCTGGGCTACAGCGGGCTCGTCATCAGCCTGTGGCCGAACATCGTGCCGCCGTCGATCTCGATCTGGGACGCAGCCTCGCCGCCGCAAAGCTTAGGCTTCACGCTCGTCGGCGCGTTGTTCACGATCCCGTTCATTCTCTTCTACACCGCGTGGGCCTACCACGTGTTCCGTGGTAAGGTGAAAGCGGGAGAGGGGTATCACTGATGCCGGGCAACGCCGAAACGAAGCCCCCATCCTGGGCGCGTCGCGTCGGCTGGCTCGTGCTGATTTGGGCGTTGAGCGTTCTGGCGCTCGGCGTGGCCGCCGGCCTGATGCGCCTTCTCATGACGCAAGCTGGCCTGACCGTCTGAACCGATAAGCCGACGAAACTTTAGCCTTCCGCAGACGGCTCAGTCGCAGGATGCGCCAGATAGGCGAAGTCGGTCGTAACCCGCTCGTAAATCCCGCGTTTGAACGGCACGATCAGTTCGGGAAGGGTTTCCATCGGCGCCCAGCGCCACATATCGAACTCGGCTTTGGTTTCCGCTTTTGCCGCGATGTCGATATCGCTGTCCTCACCGAGGAAGCGCATCGCAAACCATTTCTGCCGCTGGCCGCGATAACGGCCCTTCAACGCCACGCCGAGAAGGTGATGCGGCAGTTCATACGACAGCCATTCCGGATGCTCGGCCAGCATCTCGACATGCGTCACGCCGGTTTCTTCGCGAAGCTCCCTCAACGCGGCGATCCGCGGCGCTTCGAACTTCTCAATGCCGCCCTGCGGCATCTGCCAGATATGCGCTTGGTCGTCGCCGGCCCACTTCGGACGCCGCCGGCCAACCCAGACGAGACCGTCGCGATTGATGAGCATGATGCCGACGCCGGTCCGGAAAGGCAGAGCATTCGGAGACAAGCTGGCTGGTGTCGGCAACACTGTCATTCCTGGTTGCAACCCTCGCATTTGTGAGTTGATTGATGGCGCATCTTGATTCTGCAGAAAAACGTAGCAGCCGTATGACATTAGACTGTCATATAAACAGGAAGCGAGGACAAGTCGCTTTTTTAATCAGAATCTGAAGCAAAAATGCAGCGTTAGGGCGACGCTAGCCACGCGTCGGGCGCGCTAACGGCGCGAATTCCATCAGAACCTCGCGATAGACCGCGCGCTTGAATGGAACGATAAGGTCGAGAAGGTCATGCGCGCTAGTCCAACGCCATTCCACGAACTCAGGTTCCAGCCCCTCGCCGGGCGTGATGTTGATTTCGCTGTCCGTTCCCACGAAGCGATAGGCAAACCACATCTGCTTCTGCCCGCGATAGCGACCGCCCCAGGCGACGCCGATCAATTCAGGCGGCAAGTCGTAAGTGACCCAGCGCGATAGCTCCCCGATTTGTTCGACGGAAACCATCGCCGTTTCCTCAAACAGTTCGCGCCTCGCTGCTTTGGCGGGCTCTTCGCCAGCATCGATGCCGCCCTGCGGCATCTGCCACCAGGTCCCGCGCCCTTCCGCATCGCCCGGAATGTCGGCGCGGCGGCCTACCCAAACCAGCCCTTCGGCGTTGATGACCATCTGCCCCACGCACGGCCGATAAGGCAGATCCTCGGGATTGATATGCGGTTTCCCTGACTTACTCATGTGCGATTGCCTCGTCCCTTGTTCCGGCCGCTCCATAACACAAAGGGCGCCGTTTCCAGCGCCCTTTGAATGCCTTGAGTTCAGACGGTGGCCTTAGTTCGGCGTCACCTTCTTGTCGTCGTCGGACGACGGTGCGGCCGGGGCCTTCTTGTCGTCAGCGTCGGTCGACGGCTTGGCGGCCGGCGTGTCCGAAGGAGACGGCGCCGCGCTGGACGTCTCCGGTCCCTTCGCCTTGCCGTCGAGGAACGAGATTGCGTACTGCAACTGCGTATCCTTCGCCGCGTCCTTGTTCACGTAGGACGGCGAGCCCGAGGGTTCCGCCAGATCGTCGTCTTTCGTCTGGTCCGGATTGCTCGGGTTCTTCAGATGGCCGCGAAGGCTCGCTTCACCGCGCGGCTTTTCAGCAGCGATCTTGTCCTTCAGGTCATCCGGCACAGCCTCGGCAATGTTGATATCCGGATCGATACCCTTAGCCTGGATCGACCGGTTCGACGGCGTGTAGTAGCGCGCCGTCGTCAGACGGATCGCACCGTTTGCGCCGAGCGGAATGATCGTCTGCACCGAACCCTTGCCGAATGAGCGGGTGCCGATGACCGTCGCACGCTTGTGATCCTGCAAAGCACCAGCAACGATTTCAGACGCCGAAGCCGAACCGCCGTTGATCAGCACGACGATCTTCTTGCCGTCGCTGATATCGCCGGGACGCGCGTTCGCACGCTGCGTCTCTTCGTTGTTGCGGCCCTTGGTCAGCACGATCGCGCCCTGCTCCAGGAAGTCGTCGGACACCGCGATCGCCTGATCGAGAAGACCGCCCGGATTGTTGCGCAGGTCGATGATGTAGCCCTTGATGTTCGGACCAATTTCCTTGTCGAGCGTCTCGACGGCCTTCACGAGATTGGCGTGCGTCTGCTCGTTGAAGGTCGAGATCTTGATGTAGCCGACATCGCCTTCGACATGCGACTTAACCGGGTTGATGCGGATCACGTCGCGCACGACCTTGACGTCGAACGGCTCATCTTTGCCCTTGCGGACGATCGTCAGCGTAATGGGCGTATTGACCGGACCGCGCATCTTCTCGACTGCCTGCTCGAGCGTCAGGCCCGAGATGGCTTCGTTGTCGAGATGCGTGATGAGGTCGTTGGCCATCAGGCCGGCCTTGGATGCAGGCGTATCGTCGATCGGCGAAACGACTTTGATAACGCCGTTCTCCATCGTCACTTCGATGCCGAGACCACCGAACTCGCCGCGCGTCTGGACTTGCATATCCCGGAAATTCTTCGGGCTCATATAAGACGAGTGCGGATCGAGCGACGACAGCATGCCGTTGATCGCCGATTCGATAAGCTGCGTATCGTCGGGCTTGTCGACGTAATCGGAGCGAACGCGCTCAAGAACGTCGCCGAAAAGATCGAGCTGCTTATAGAGTTCGGAATTCTGCGATGACGTCGCCGAGTACGTCTGGGTGACATTCAGGAGCGTTGTCGCTCCGGCCAAACCCGTCATCAGCAGGAATGTCCAGAATGCATAGTCTGTCTTGCGCATTAGCCTTGTACCTTCTGCTGACCTGATGCCCACCAGGGATCGGGATCGATAGGACGTCCATCTTTACGAAGTTCAACGTATAATACGGGTCCGCTTACTGGTGTCGCGGACGACGAATTCTTTTGACCACCACTCATTGTACCGACGGGCTCTGCGGTCAGTACGAACTGTCCCGGCTGAACATCGATCTGCGATAGGCCCGCGAGCAGAACATGATAGCCGTCGCCTGCATTAATGATCAAGAGTTGCCCATAGCTGCGAAATTCGCCAGCGTAGACAACCCAGCCATCGCATGGCGACGTAACTTGGGCGGAATACCGCGTCTCGATGACAATCCCCTTGGATTGTCCGCCAAATTGCGTTTTCTCGCCGAATCCAAGGGCCCGCCGCCCCTGGGCCGGTAACGGCAGTTTGCCTCGCGCGTCCGAAAACGGGATGGCCGGTTTGATGCGGCCCGGACTACCGGGAATGAGCGACGCTCCCCCCGGCTCAAGCTCAACCATCGCAACCTTCTGGCCGTTGGGGGCAGTGGCGGCAGACGCTGGCTGCGTGCCTTGAGCCACAACCTTCGACGCCGCGGCGGCCGTTGCCGCTTTCGCTGCTGTTGCAGGCGGAGGCGCAGGCTGCACTGACGGCGTCGCCTCGGCGACCTTGGCAGTTTTGACCGCAGCGTCGTCCGCTGGTGGCGGCTTGATGATCTGCGGTCCCGATGCCGGAGCAGCCAACGCCACCTGCTGGCCCTGCGTCCGCTGACGCGCTTTCAGCTCTTCATCGTACGTGCCGAGTCCGGTCTTTTCAGAAACGGCCGTGTCGAGCTTGTTGATGAGATCGGAAAGGCTTGTGACACTCTTCGAAATGTCGGAGGTCGCGGTGCGCACCGACGCAAGCTGCGATTTCCGGTCCTGCAACGTCAGCTTCTTGGCTTCCATCAAACTCGCGAGCCGAGTGCGAGCTTCATTGAGCCGGTCCGTCTCGGCCTGAAGTCGCGCGCCTTCGGTGCGAATGTTGCCCATTACGCGCTGCAGATCGGCGAGCTGCGTCCCAAGCGCCACCGCCTGATCTCTGAGCCCCGGAAACGCCGACGACAACAGCATGGCGCTGCGAACCATCTTGAGCGCATCCTCGCGTCGCGTCACGAGAACCGGCGGCGGGTTGCGCCCCATGCGTTGAAGCGCACTGAGCAGCGCCGCGATCTCGACATGCCGCTGCGCCAGCGAGCCGCGAACGATCCGCTCCTGCTCTTCGAGTTCCGACAACCGGCCTTCGATCGCGGTCATCTTGCCTTCGCTGCGCTGAATGAGAGCAGCCGTATCGATAAGCCGGCCATTCAACTGCTCGCGTTCCGCATCGAGCTGCGCGACGTCCGATTGGATCGTCAGCTCCTTGGCCGCGTTAACGTCGAGCTCGTGCTTCTTTTCCTGCAGGACGCGCTTAGCCGTCTCGGCATCGGTCGGCAGCGGATCCTCAGCGAACAGCGGCGACGGCAGCAGCGCGAACGACAGCGCCAGCACGCCGGCAAAACCCACGCGTCCGCTCACGTCGCCGATGCGAGGCCGAAACGTCCGCAACGCAGGTTGGTTCTTTGACACGAGGCCTCAGGTTGATGGGCGCATAGGACCGGTAAGGACGGATCTCGCCCGCCTTGAAACCGGTTGTGCGAATGATGCGGCTGAAAAATTAAGGGATTTGCAGCGGAGAGCAAATTTCAAATGCGTAATGCTATGCGGACGGACAGTCTTCGACGCCTTGGCCACTTGCAGATTGCCCTGCCCCTCCGGAAGGCTTAAGCACATCGTTCGATTTCGCTGCGGACAGGCTGAATGCAATATTTTCTCTATCATGCCACTACGGTTGCCGTTTTTGCCGTTCTGATCGTCCTGCTCTTGGGCTTGTGGAACATGATGCGCGGCAGCAGCCCCAACCTGAGCCAGAAGCTGATGCGATGGCGCGTCGGGCTCCAGTTCGTCGCGATTCTCATTATTCTTGCCTACGTCATTGTGACCCACTAATGGCCGAAGTGCCCTTCGGGGCGTCACCGCCGATTTTTGGCGAAACAAGATAAACCGGATTTGAGACGATGGTCGTACTCAATCGCATCTATACCAAGACCGGCGATGCCGGCACGACGGCACTAGGAACGGGCGAGCGCGTCCCGAAAACGTCCCCGAGAATAGCGGCTTACGGCACCGTGGACGAAACAAACGCGGCCGTCGGCGTCGCTCGTACCCACCTCGCCGGGAGCGAACTTGACGTCGACGCCATGCTCCTTCGCATCCAGAACGACCTGTTCGATCTCGGCGCCGATCTCTGCGTTCCCGACAAGGGTGAAAAGCTGGCGTACGAGCCGCTTCGTGTTGCCGATGCCCAGGTGACGCGCCTCGAAGCCGAGATCGATCAGATGAATGCCGAGCTGACGCCTCTGCGCTCCTTCATTCTTCCCGGTGGCACGCCCGCCGGCGCCGCCTTGCACGTAGCGCGCACCGTCTCGCGCCGCGCCGAGCGGATGATGGTCGAACTGGCCGCCGTGCCCGGCGAAGCGGTCAGCGCGCCGGCCCTGAAATACATCAACCGTCTTTCCGACTTCCTCTTTGTCGCAAGCCGCTACGTCAACGACCGCGGCAAGGGCGATATCCTGTGGGTTCCGGGGAAAAATCGCTGACGCCAAAGCCCTGCACGCATGGGCAAATCGGCACAATCCCAAGCTTCGCAATATTCTAAGAGATGACGCGCGCCATTAGGCGAAAGACTTATCCAAGGCTGGCCTTGTTAACCTCCGCCGCGACGCAAGCGACGATTGACTTGAACCCAACCCAACCTTAGCTTTCGCTCTTCGCAGTTGCGAAAATCGCGCTTTTTTGCTGGAACTTGAACCCCGCGGGCGCGTCCCGCTCGACCCGCGAGCGGAAATGCACTGTGGAGAAACCCGCGTTCGTCCGAAGCGCGGGAAACAACAAACAGGGGAGCGCCAGAGGATCTGGCGGAAGGCATGAAGATCGTAGTGCCGGTCAAACGCGTCGTTGACTACAACGTTAAAATTCGCGTCAAGCCGGACGGCTCTGGAATCGACCTGGCGAACGTCAAGATGTCGATGAACCCGTTCGATGAAATCGCCGTCGAAGAGGCTGTGCGCCTTAAGGAAAAAAGCGGCGCCAAAGAGGTCGTTGCCGTCTCGATCGGATCGGCCAAATCTCAGGAAACGCTGCGCACCGCGCTTGCCATCGGCGCCGACCGCGCCATTCTGATCGAAACGCCTGAAGGCGCCGTCGTCGAACCGCTCGCCGTCGCCAAGCTGTTGAAAGCGCTGGTCGAAGCCGAAAAGCCCGATCTCGTCATCCTGGGCAAGCAGGCGATTGACGACGACAGCAATCAGACGGGCCAGATGCTCGCAAGCTTGCTCGACTGGCCGCAAGGCACGTTTGCCTCGAAAGTCGTGCCGGAAGCAGGCTCCATCACTGTCACGCGCGAAGTCGATGGCGGCTTGGAAACGATCAAGCTCAACCTGCCGGCGATCGTCACGACTGATCTGCGGCTCAACGAGCCGCGTTATCCGTCGCTGCCGAATATCATGAAGGCCAAGAAGAAGCCGCTCGATGTCAAGAAGCCGGAAGACTTCGGCGTCGACATCGCACCGCGGCTCAAAGTTTTGAAGACTGCCGAACCGGCGACGCGCAAAGCAGGCGTCAAGGTCGGCAGCGTTGCAGAGCTGGTCGAGAAGCTGAAAAGCGAAGCGGGAGTTCTCTAATCATGACGACACTTCTCCTCGCCGAACTTTCCGGCAAGACACTCGCACCTGCCACTGCCAAAGCGCTTTCCGCGGCGAAGGACCTTGGCGGAGACGTCCACATCCTGGTTGCTGGCTCCGACGTTGGTAGCGCCGCCGAGACCGCAACCAAGCTCGCAGGCGTTTCGAAGGTTCTCGTCGCGGACGCCCCTCAGCTCGCCAATGGATTGGCGGAAGAGGTGGCCGCGGTCATCCTGTCGATTGCGAAGGATTATTCCGCCATCGTCGCCGCCGCGACGGCGTTCGGCAAAAACGTTTTGCCGCGCGTCGCAGCCAAACTCGACGTGATGCAGATCTCCGACATCACCAAGGTCGTCTCGCCCGACACGTTCGAGCGTCCGATCTATGCCGGCAACGCCATCCAGACCGTGCAGTCGGCCGAACCGGTGAAAGTCATCACCGTCCGCACCGCTGCGTTCGCGGCCGCGCCCGAAAGTGGCTCTGCCGCCGTCGAGACGATTTCGGCCCCGGCTGCCGTGGGCATCTCGACCTTCGAGAAGGCCGAGTTGTCGAAGTCGGATCGCCCGGAGTTGACGTCCGCCAAGATCATTATTTCCGGCGGCCGCGGCATGGGCAACGGCGAGAACTTCACGAAGTATATCGAGCCGATTGCCGATAAGCTCGGCGCCGCGATGGGTGCTTCGCGTGCTGCCGTCGATGCCGGTTTCGTGCCGAACGATTGGCAGGTCGGCCAGACCGGCAAGGTTGTCGCTCCCGATCTCTATATCGCGGTCGGCATCTCCGGCGCCATCCAGCATCTCGCCGGCATGAAAGACTCCAAAGTCATCGTTGCGATCAACAAGGACGGCGATGCGCCGATCTTCCAGGTCGCCGACTACGGGCTCGTCGCGGACCTGTTCCAGGCGCTGCCCGAGCTTGATGCCGAACTGCAGAAAGCCAAGGCCTGAGATAAACGCGCTAGACAACATCGAAACCCGCGAGGACCCGACTTCATGTCGCAAGCTCAGAAGCTGATGGAAAAAGGCAAGGTCGGCGTCCAGCCTGCCCGGACGATCAGCAAGGTCGGCGTCATCGGCGCCGGCCAGATGGGCAGCGGCATCGCCCACGTCGTGGCCCTCTCGGGGTATTCGGTCGCGATCAACGACCTCAAGAAAGAGTCCTACGACAAGGGCATTGAGGTCGTCACAAAGAACATGGCGCGCCAGGTCTCCAAGGGCCTTATCAGCGAGGAAGCCCGCGATCAGGCGCTTGAACGCATCTCGTTTGCGCCGACGCTCGAAGCCTTCGGCGACTGCGATCTCGTCATCGAAGCGGCCACCGAAGACGAAAGCCTGAAACACAAGATCTTCGCCGCGCTCTGTCCGCACCTGAAGCCGACGGCGATGCTGGCGTCCAACACGTCATCGATTTCGATTACGCGTCTGGCGTCCGGCACCGACCGCCCGGAAGACTTCATCGGCATGCACTTCATGAACCCAGTGCCGCTGATGGAACTCGTCGAATTGATCCGCGGCATCGCGACGGAAGACGAGACGTTTGCTACAGCCAAGACCTTCGTCGAAAGCCTCGGCAAGAAGACGGCCGTATCGGAAGATTTTCCGGCCTTCATCGTCAACCGCATTCTGCTGCCGATGATCAACGAGGCCGTCTACACGCTGTATGAAGGCGTGGGCACCGTCGAAGCCATCGACAAGGCGATGAAGCTTGGCGCCCACCATCCAATGGGCCCGCTCGAACTCGCCGACTTTATCGGCCTCGACACCTGCCTGAGCGTCATGCAGGTGCTTTATGAAGGCCTGTCGGATTCGAAATACCGCCCCTGCCCGCTTCTCGTGAAATACGTTGAAGCCGGCTGGCTCGGTCGCAAGACCAAGCGCGGCTTCTACGATTACCGCGGCGAGAAGCCCGTCCCGACGCGCTAAAACATCAACTTCCGAAAAGCCCGCTGACTGCGCCAGCAACGCCGCCGCGTTCGATCAGCGCCCCCAGCCCCGGATAGACGACCAGCCACGACAGCGCCGCGATCGAAATCGTAACGGCAATCGCGATCGGCCATGCCATCCCCCAGAACCGCCGATGGCTTTCGGTGACGAACACCAGGATGGCAATCAGCGTCAGCACCGCCAACCCTTGCCATAGCGTTCCGAGATCGACGGCAGTTCCATTTTTCAGCAAGCCGACTGCGAGCAAAAAGAAAAAGATCGCGACAAAGCTCGACAGCAGCGCGCCATAGCTGACGCTCAAAACGCAAAGCTTCACATATGACATCGGCGACCGTTTCCGCGTCCCGAGCCACCGGCAAACGTAATATTGGATCGGCGTCAGGATCGCCATGCCGACGTATTGCACGATCTCGTTCGTGATGACCGCCGAACTGTTCGCCGTGTTGGGCACATGAAACAGCGCCGCAAACGCACGTGGCAGAAACACATAGATGAGCGTCATCTGCGCGCCGACCGTGGCCGTCAGAAACCCCCACTGCGAGCGATAGGTTGGATCGTCCGTCAACCGGATGATGGTATCGACAGGATGGCGCAGAAACGACAGCGCGACGGAGAGAATTCCGTTGCGGCCATGCGAGCTGAAAAATTCCGACGACAGGCTGCCCCAGCCTTCGGAGCTTGGCTCCGGCGCTGACGCCGCGGCCGCTTGCGTCCCGCAGGAAGTGCAGAATTTTCCTTGCAGGGCCGTCCCGCAGTTGGCGCAAAAACGCGCGCTTGCAATTCCCGCCTCGGTCATGATCGTGCCCCCACGCACCGCTCAGGTCCGGCGCACCTTTAGCATGGCCGCCCGACGCCAGAAACTGGCGCCTGTGGACATTCCACGCTATGCAGCGCCAACGCCGTTGGGATGGAATAAAAACATGATTCATACGAAGCGCGTCGCTTTGGTGACGGGCGCAGGCTCCGGCATCGGCCGCGCAGTGGCCCTGAAACTTCAGGCCAACGGCTTTGACGTCTCGCTGCTCGGCCGTCGCGTCGATGAACTGCAAAAAACGGCGGACGCCGCAACGCAGGACGGCGGCAAATGCCTCATCGCGCCTGCTGACGTCGCGGATGAAACGGCGGTTGCAAAAGCCTTCAACGCAACCCGCGAAACGTTCGGCCGCCTCGATCTTCTCTTCAACAACGCCGGCACCTTCACGCAAGGCGTTCCGATCGACGAACTGCCGCTCAGCGAATGGAAACGCGTTGTCGATGTAAATTTGACGGGATGTTTCCTCTGCGCCCGCGAAGCCGTTCGTATTATGAAGGCGCAAGATCCCAAAGGCGGCCGCATCATCAACAACGGCTCGATTTCGGCTCAAGTCCCGAGGCCGTTTTCGGTGGCGTACACGGCAACGAAGCATGCCATCACTGGGCTGACGAAGTCTCTTTCTCTCGATGGCCGCGCCGTCAACATCGCCTGCTCGCAAATCGATATCGGCAACGCCGCAACTGACCTGACATCAAAGATGGGCAGCGGCATTTTGCAAGCAAACGGCTCGACCATGGTCGAGCCGCGCATGGACGTTTCGCATGTGGCGGATGCCGTGCTCTACATCGCCAACCTGCCCCTCGACGCCAATGTTCAATCTATGACGCTGATGGCGACCACGATGCCCTTCATCGGCCGGGGTTGATATAAAATCCAAACTATCCGCTTCTGCTTCAGCGAGAGAGCTTCGGCTTCGCTTCCGTCGTCAAAAAACCCGTCAAATCCCGCGTCAGGTAATGCACGTGCTCGGGAAGCTCGCACCACTCGCGCACTTTCAATTGCGCCGGATGGTCGATGTAGTCGGAATGAACGAGCACCGTCGTCATGCCGAGGCTCGACGCCGGTTCCAGATTGTGCGGCATGTCTTCAAACATCGCCGCACGCGCGCCGGAAACGGCGTGAAGCTTCAGCATTCTGTCGAACGCTTCGCGCTCCGGCTTCGGAACATAATCCAGCGCCGCAATATCGCAGATATCCTCAAACAGATGCAGCACGCCGAGCTTCTGCGCCACGTTCTCGGCATGCCGCCGTGAGCCGTTGGTGAAAATCAACCGCCGCCCCGGCAGCGCAGCGATCGCCGCGGCAAGATCAGGCAACTCCGGCACCACCGACAAATCGATGTCGTGCACATATTCGAGAAACGGGCCCGGCTGTAGTTTATGCACCTTCATCAGGCCCGCGAGCGTCGTGCCGAATTGCCGGTAATACGCCTTCTGCAAATGCCGGGCGTGTTCACGCGGCACACCCAGCGTTTTCGCGATAAAGGCGCTCATGCGCTGATCGACTTGCGCGAACAGATCGCACGACGCCGGATAGAGCGTGTTGTCGAGATCGAAGATCCACGTCTCGACGTGATCGAAACCAGGTCGCGTCATGGCTGCAGCCGGCAAGCCTGCCTGTCCTGCCGGAGCTGCCATTAGCTGCGGCCCTTCTTGCGCTCGGCCCGTTTGACGAGGGTGCCGACGCCATGCTCGGTGAAGAGTTCGAGCAGCACGCAATGCGGCACCCGCCCGTCGATCACGACGACGCCCTCGACGCCTGCTTCGACGACTTCGATGCAGCCTTCGATCTTCGGGATCATGCCGCCGGAGATCGCGCCTTTCTTGATCATCGCTTTCGCTTCGTCGATCGTTAGACTCGGAATGAGCTGCTTGTTCTCGTCGAGGACACCCGTGACGTCGGTCAGCAGCAGCAGGCGCTTGGCTTGCATGCGCGCCGCAAGCGCCGAAGCGAACGTATCGGCGTTGACGTTCAGCGTCTCGCCTTCGCGGCTGATCGCAACCGGCGCGATGACCGGAATGAGATCGGACTTCGAAATCACTTCAACGATATGCGGATTAACTTCCAGCGGATCACCGACGTACCCGATATCGACATGCTTCATGATGTTCGACTGCGGATCGGGCATCTCCGTGATCTTTTTCGCGATCATCAGATTGGCATCTTTGCCCGAGATGCCGACGGCCTTGCCGCCCTGCCGGTTGATCGCCGACACGATCTCTTTGTTGATCTTGCCCGCGAGCACCATCTCGACGACTTCGACGGTCGGCTTGTCGGTCACCCGTAGCCCGTGGACGAAATCGGATTTGATCGCGAGCTTCTGCAGCATATTGCCGATCTGCGGCCCGCCGCCGTGCACGACGATCGGGTTGATGCCCGATTGCTTCAGATAGACGATATCCTGCGCGAACGCCTTGAACAGCGCATCATCGCCCATGGCGTTACCGCCGAATTTGATGACGACGTTCTTTTCGTCGTAATCAATGAGATGCGGAATCGCTTCCGCGAGAATGCGCGCCTGCTGATGCGCTGTCAGCGGACTTTCGGCCGACGACGCGGCTTGAGTTGCGGCAACTTTTTCCGAGAGAGGTTTCGCTGACGTCACGAGTTTCCCCCTATGGCCAAAATGCACCGCCTGGCGGGGAGCCGGGCGCGTTGTCGCGGTCTTATAGCGGCTCGGTGGCGGGTCTCAATGGATTTCCAGGCGTTGCTGCCCTGCGGGCGGTCCTGACGCAGGTAAACGCCCGCCATCTGGGGACGAAAACCATTCTCGGCCTGCCAACGCGCGTGCCATTGCTATAACCTTGCCATCAGCGTGTGTTTTCGACACGCTATCGCAACGAGTCTTGGCCAGTCTGCCCGTCTTGGCCTTCGTTTCAGGAGATGTCGTGGGCGTGACGGCACCAGATATTACCCAAATCCCGATGTCGTCTGAACTGGCGGCAACGCTGGCGCGCGGCGCCGAGTTTGCCGGCGCGACGGGGGCGTCAGAGGTGTCGCTTGAGCATTTGCTCGCGGCCCTTTGTGACGATCCCGATGCCGTTGCGGTGCTCGACGCGAGCCATATCAGCGGTGAACGGATCAAAGGCGACGTCATTTCCCGCGTGCTCGAAGGCACTCCGAGCGGCGCTCCGCCGCAGGATTCGCTCGGCGTCTCGGCCGAGGTTCGCCGCATTCTCGAAGCCGCGGCGGCCGCCGCGCGTGGCAGCCGCAGGCGTGACATCAACGGCGCCATCGTGCTTGCAGCCATCGTCGGCGATGCCCGAAGCGTCGCCGCTGAAATCCTCGAAGCGCACGGTTTGACCTTCGAAAACGCCATTCGTGCGCTTCAAGCTGCGCTCAATCCGCCGCGTGAAGCACCGGCGCCGCCACAACAGCCCCAGCCGCCCGTCGCCGACGACGTCCTGGCCCGCGCCCGCGAACGCGTGCAGTCGCGCTCCGCGCCGTCTCTGCGCGACATCATGAAGGACATGCCGCGGCATCCGTTATCCGAGCGCTCCGATCCGCTGCCCGCCGCTCCGCCGTCGGCGCACGATCCCTCTCCGCAAGCGGCGTTTCCGGAGCAGTCCCAACACCCAGATCCCATCCCAGCGCCGCCATTTCCTCAGACCCCCGCATTCGAAGGGCCATTTGGCCGGGAAGCGTCCAGCGGGGAGCAGGACGAGCCGATCGGTCCGCCGGCACCGCATTCGTTCGACGCCGGCCCCGGTGCAGAGCCGCACCAAGCCGAACCTTTGAGGCCGTCTCCGGCTGCAGCCGAGCCTGCGCCCATGCCGTCGCGGCCGTTTTCCGCACCGTCACCCGCCTCTCAGGATCCGCGTCTGCCGACCGGCGTCAGCGAGCCGAGGCCAGAACCGCGGCATGAACCATCGTTCGGGGCGCCCGCCCCTGCCTTGGATCGCGGACCCAGCCAGGGTGCCGGACCGCGCCCTGCCCCCGGCCCAGGCCAAATTGGTACACCAGCGCAGTATCCGCGCGAACCGTCCCTGCCGCTGCCCTCGCGGCAGCCGCAACAGCCCGGTCCCGGTGCGCCGCAGCCGCAGGGCCCACAAGCTTTTCCCTCGCCCTATCAGCCGGCCGGAGGCCAGCAATCGGCACCTCCTGGACCGGCAGGAAATCCAGGCGCTGCCCCTCCGCACCAGCGCGGCATGTTCGATCTGCCGCCGCGCCCGCAGCCCTCGTCCGTCCAGCCGCCACCCATTCCAGCGCCGGGCTTAGGTGGTCCGGCATCGGGCCGGACGCGTCCGGAAGGACCAGCCCCAATGCAAGGCGGATCGCCGCAATTCGGGCCGCCCGGACCGAGCCTGTCGCCAACAGGCCCGATCGGCGCGCCTCCAATGAGCGCTCCGGGCGCCGCGCCTGCACCCATCCAGGGTCAGCGACCGAATCTCGGGCAGGACACAGTCTTTCGTCCCGGCGCACCGATCGGCGCGCCTACAGCGCCGCAGTCGCCGGCACCGCCGCAAGCCCAGCGCCGCGCTCCCGCACCGAAGCGTGGCAAAGGCGCGAACGTCGAAACCGGTCAGCTTGCTGAAAACATTCCGCGCTCGATGCGCGTCGGCAAAACCGTTCGCGCCGAGATCCGCATCGCGAAATCGTCCGTGAAGGCCCTGACGGAAGGTCTCGACGGCGGCGGTCAGGTCTGGCAGCACACCGTCGCCGTGACGAAGGCGATGTCGGTCCGCATCCGCGCGCCCGATGGCGGCTTCTATATCGAATCGACCTCGCCTGAGACGCAGTGGATCGAGAGCAATCTCGGCTATTCGAGCGATGATTTCGCGAGTTGGCGCTTCAACATCACGCCGCAGTATCGCGGCTGGTCGGATCTCCAGATCATCGTCTCGGCACGCTCGATCGGCGCTGACGGCGTTGCCGCTGAAACGGCGCTTCCCGATCAGATCGTCGAAGTGAAAGTTCGCGCCAACATCGGCCGCACCGTCGTTCGCATTTTCAGCTGGACGGTCGCAGCCGTGATCGGCGGCGCGCTCGCGACGTTCGGCGAGTCAGGCATGGCGATCGTGACGACGTTGATGAAGAAGTTCGGCCACTGAGCCTTAGCTGCCGTGGGATGCAAGCAGCTGCGCGATCGTTCCGCGCAGCTCTTCGAAGCCGAGGGCTTTTTCCGACGACGTCAGAATGAGCTGAGGAAACGCCGCCGGGTGTTTCGCGAGCGCCTTCTGCGTCCGCTCGGCGACTTTTTCGAGATCGGTCTTGCTGATCTTGTCGACCTTCGTCAGCACCACCTGATAGGACACCGCGGCGCCATCAAGCAGCGCCATGATCTCATCATCGACCGGCTTCAGCCCGTGCCGCGCATCGACCAGCAGGAACACGCGCAGAAGCGTCCGCCGCCCAGCGAGATAGGCGCGCAGCACCTTATTCCACGCCGCAACCTTGTCCTTTGGCGCTTCCGCGAAGCCATAGCCCGGCATATCGACGAGATAGAGCTCGTCATTGGGCTCGGTGAAAAAGTTGAGGTCCTGCGTGCGGCCCGGCGTGTTCGAAGCGCGCGCCAATCGAAGCTGCCCGACAAGCGCATTAATCAGGCTCGACTTGCCGACATTCGACCGGCCTGCGAACGCGATTTCCGGCCGGTCGTCGGGCGGGAGATGATCGAGATCAGGCGTGCCGCGCGAGAACGTCCATGCGCGCGTGAAAAGCCGCCGTCCATTCTCGATCTCATCTGCCGATAGGGTATCTGTTTCAGCCATGACCAGGCTCCAATTGCAAAGGCCCGGAACGAGCCGGGCCTTTGAGAAAAGCTACTTGCCGGAGCCGCCGCTACCGCTGCCGCTCGCTCCAAATAGTCGTAACAATGGTGCGAACGCGCGCTTAAGATTCCCGAACAAATGAATCTCCGCGCCGCTCCTCTTGTTGATCAGGAGCTGCTGGCAGATCGACAGCGTGTTGCTCCACGCCCAGTAAATCACCAGACCGGCCGGGAAACTTGCCAGCAGGAAGGTGAACATCACCGGCATGAACTGGAAGATCTGCTGCTGGATCGGATCGGGCTGCGGCGGGTTGAGCTGCATCTGGACCCACATCGTGATGCCCATGACGAGCGGCCACGCACCAATGTGCAGGAACGTCGGCACATCATATGGCAGCAGACCGAAGAGGTTGAACACGGTCGTCGGATCCGGCGCCGACAGATCGTGAATCCACCCGAAGAACGGCGCGTGACGCATGTCGATGGTGACGAACAGCACCTTATAGAGCGCGAAGAACACCGGGATCTGCAAGAGGATCGGCCAGCATCCCGCCAGCGGATTGATCTTCTGCGTGCGGTAGAGATCGAAGATCTCTTTCTGCTGACGCTGCGTATCGTCTTTATACTGCTCTTTGATCCGCTGCATTTCCGGCTGCATCTTCTTCATGCGCGCCATGCTCTCGTACTGCTTGCTCGCGAGCGGATAGAACGCCGCCTTCACGATCACGGTCAGCACGAGAATGGTGATGCCGAAGTTGTGCACCACACCGTTGATCATCTCCATCAGGCTGAAGAGCGGCCGCGTGATGAAATAGAACCAGCCCCAGTCGATCAGCCGGTCGAAGCGCAGAATGTTGAGCGCCTTTTCGTAGCCGTCGATCAGCGACACCTGTTTGGCGCCGGCAAAAAGATGGCCTTCGACGCCCTTGCGCTCGCCGGGCGGAACCGTTACCGCGCCGAGCAGATAGTCGGTCTGGAAAGCATCGCGGCCTGCCGGATCGCGCGCCGGAAGCGCTGAATACATGGCGCGATAGGGCGCCGTTTGATTGGGAACGAGCGCCGTCGCCCAATACTTGTCGGTGATGCCGAGCCAACCACCGACGACGTTTTCGAACGTGCGCGGCACACCTTCCTTGACGGCGTTGGCGTAGGTGTCCTCGATCAGGCCGTGATCGCCCGAAACGCCAACGAGACCTTCATGCAGAACATAATAAGCGTGATCGGGCGGATGGCCGCTACGATGCACGCGCGCATACGGCAGCAGCGAAATATCGCTGCTTGTCTTGTTCTCGACCTCGTCGACGATCTTGAACATGTAGTCTTTGTCGAGCGAAATCGTGCGATGGAAGATGACGCCCTGGCCGTTGTCCCATTCGAGGGTAACGGGCGTCTCCGGCGTCAGCTTCGCGCCGCTTTCGACTTTCCAGACGGTATCGCGATCCGGCACCCTGATCGTCGAACCGACCTGCGGCACCCAGCCGAACTCCGCAAAATAGGGATCGAACGACCCCGCAGGCGACAGCAGCGTTACCATCGGGCTGTTGGGATCGACCGTCTCGTGATATTTCCGGAGCACGAGGTCATCGATGCGGCCGGTCTTGAGATCGATCGAGCCTTCAAGCGACGGCGTCGAGATCGGTACGCGCGGCGTTTCCTTCAAAATTTCTTCGCGTGATTTAACCGGCAGACCAGTCGTCGGCTGGCCGCTCGCCGGTACGCTCGCAGACGGTCCCGCGATCGGAGCGTTCGCAACGTTCGGCGGGCTTTCCGATGTCGCCGTTCCTTTGTTCTGCGCGTCGAGCTGCTTGTTATAGGCCTGCTTCGCCTGCTCGTGCTTGATCTGCGGTGCTGCAAAAAAATACTGCCAACCGATCAACACAAGGATCGACAGCACTACGGCGATGATCAGGTTGTTCTGGTCTTTTGGATCGCTAGGCGTGCTCATCAAATCCTCGAACTGGAGCGGGCTTCTTCAGGCCTTTTGTTGCCCGGAAGCGATGGAGGAAACTGGTCATAAAGGGAAGAAGACACCCAGTCACGCTGACCCTTTTTTGTCAGTTCGGTCGGCGTGGCGCGACTTAACACTGTGCAATGCGGCGAGCGCCCGATTGACGTCGCCGAGCAGTAGATCGAACGGCCGGTCAAGCGCGGCATGCCGAGCGACCACGACATAATCGCAGGCGCCCAGGCTCTTCGCCTTGGTTTCAGCGGCGAATGCCGCTTTGAGACGCCTGCGGATACGGTTCCGCGTAACGGCATTACCGATTTTCTTGGTGATCGTGAAACCGAAGCGCGGACCCGCAGAATCGCCAAAGCCGCCGCCACGCGTGGTGGCAGCGGAGCGTTCGCGCATTTCGATCAGGAATGCCGGCGTAGACTGACGCCGACCGCCGCGGACAGCGAGAAATTCGGATCGCGCCTTGAGCGTTGGCAAAATAGGAATGACAGCCTCCAGAGCCGCAAGACGCGGGCAGCGGGGCCTAGGCGTTAGACCCGATTAGGCCGAAAGACGCTTGCGGCCTTTCGCGCGACGGCGTGCCAGAACCTTCTGACCGCCTGCCGTCAGCATGCGTTTGCGAAATCCGTGGCGGCGCTTGCGGACAAGGCGGCTCGGTTGATATGTGCGCTTCACGGAAGTCTCCGTCCAAGTCTCTCAAAGCCACCGGTCCAGGCGCTTACCGCGCCGGCCCAAGTAGCATAATTGCTATTATTTTTCCGATGTTTACAAAAACGCGTCGCCTGGGCAAAAACCCCAGCCGATTGCGCATGTCTCCGGAATTCGGGCTCTTATAGTGGGGCTGCGCGGGCAAGTCAACGCAGGCCGTGCGCGCGCAAACGATAGAAAACGCCGCCCGCTTGCATTTGCACATCGTCGAAATTGGCCGACATCTGCTCGTATCCCCCATTTCCGGCAGGGGATAGGCCCGATCTCCAGCGTGAAAAGTCGCGCCGCCGTATTAATCTAATCGCTATGACCCCGCGATGACCGGATACCTTTCTCCATGCCCAAGGATACTGTCGAACCCAATCCCGAGACGCACACCGTCAATGCTGACTTCTGCGTCCTCGGCGCGGGCGCGGGTGGCGTCGCCGTCGCGACGACGGCAGCTGCGTTCGGACAGCGTGTCGTGCTCATTGAAAAACACAAGATGGGCGGAGATGGCCTCAACTACGGCAGCATTCCCGCCAACGCTCTTTTGGCCGCCGCCAAGCGCGCCCAAGATATGCGGACCGCATCGCCCTTCGGTATTCGCGGTGTCGAACCGCTGATCGATCATGCGGCAGTCAACCGCTACGTCACCGACGTCATCGCCCGCATTGCGCCGAACACAACGGTCGAGCGCTTCGGCGGCATGGGCATCCAGGTAATTTCCGCCGCCGCCAAATTCCTGAACCCGACCACAGTTGCCGCCGGCGAATATCGCATCTCCGCGCGCCGCTTCGTCATCGCAACGGGGTCTTCGCCAATCATCCCGCTAATTCCGGGCTTGGCCGACGTTCCCTATTTCACCAACGAGACGATCTTCGATAACAACGCGCCCATTCCGCATCTCATCGTCGTAGGTGCCGGGACGACAGGCATCGAACTGGCGCAGGCCCATCGGCGCCTCGGCTCCCGTGTCACCGTCATCGACGCTGCCCACGCGCTTGGCGATGAAGATTCTGAATTGGCTGTCGTGTTGCTGACGCAGCTTGCCGCTGAAGGCATCGTATTCCGCGAAGGCGTCCGCATCACGCGCGTCTCCGGCACGGTCGGCAACATCACGGTCGAAATCGCAGGCAACGGCGAAAGCGAAACGGAACGGATCGAAGGCTCAGCAATTCTCGTCGCCGCAGGCCGCAAAGCCAACGTCGCCGACCTCGGCCTCGACAACGCCCGCATCAAAGTCGCCGGCAACGCGATCAAAGTTAACGAAAGCTTGATGACCACAAACAAGCGCGTCTATGCCATAGGCGATGCCGCAGGCGGCCTTCGCTTCGCACACGTTGCCGCCGAGCAGGCCGACGTCGTACTTCGCCGCTCCCTGTTTCGTCAGTCGGCAAAAACGGTTGGTCGTTCCGCGCCGCGCGTCGTCTTCACCGAACCGCAATTCGCGTGCGTCGGCTTGAGCGAGGCGGAGGCCAGCACTAAATACGGCCGCGTCAATGTTCTGCGCTGGCCCTATCACGAAAATGACCGCGCTCAGATCGAGCGTAAGACAGAGGGCCACATTAAAGTTATCACGACGAAGCGCGGCCAAATTCTCGGCGCGGCCGTCGTCGGCGCCGAAGCCGGAGAAATCATTCAGATGTGGTCGCTCGCCATTTCCCAGCGCCTCAACATCAAAGCGATGACGCAATGGATCTCGCCCTATCCGACGTTTTCCGAGATCAGCAAAAAAGCGGCGATCCGTTACTTTGCAACAGTGCCGAGTAACCCCTTTTTGCGTAAAGTCATCGCGTTGCTCGCGAAGCTCGGTTAATGATCTCCGCGTAGGAGATGCTCGGTCCAGTGCAGCGCGCAATTTTCAACGGCGACGATAAAAACAACAAGGACGCCAAGGGAGCGGCTTCCGTCTTCATGGCGCCGTGGCGTGCCGTGGCGCGCTTCTGGGAAAGCCGTGGCCTCCCGACCAAACTCATTCTGCTGACGGCCATCTTCGTTTTGGTCGCCGAAGCCCTGATCTTCTTGCCATCGATATCGAGCTATCGCGTGACCTGGCTGCAGGAACGCCTGACGGCCGCCCAGCTTGCAGCACTGGCATCGGATGCGTTCCCAGGAGGTCAAATCCCTTCGGCTCTGCGCGCCGACCTTCTCCGAACTGCACAAGTGAAGGCGATCGCCTCGCGCACCGTCAACGAACGCCGTCTTGTCTATCCGCCCGACGGCGACCTTTCGATCGACTACGTTTATTACCTGCCGCCCGAATCCAATTCCTTCTGGCAAAGCCTGTCGACGCACATCGAGCAGGCGCGCGACGCCGTGACGACCCTGCTATCGAACGATCGCACCATCCGCGTCATCGGCCACAGCGGCCCCGACAACAATAGCCTGATCGAGATCGTCATTCCCGAAGCGCCGCTGAAAGCCGCGATGATCCGCTACGGCATGAACATCCTGTGGCTCTCGATTATCCTTTCGCTGCTGACGGCCGTCGTCGTCTATTTCGCGCTGAGCCGCCTGTTCGTGAAGCCGCTGACGCAGATCACGACCAACATGCTGCACTTTTCGGAGAACCCCGAAGACCAAAGCCGCATCATGCCCGACACCGGCCGCCGCGATGAAATCGGGGTTGCCGAGCGCGAACTCGCAAGCATGCAGCGCCAGCTTTCGAGCTTGCTCGTACAAAAGAACCGCCTCGCGCAACTCGGCATGGCCGTCTCGAAGATCAACCACGATCTCCGCAATATGCTGGCAAACGCGCAGCTGATCTCCGATCGCCTCGTCGCCATTCCCGATCCGACCGTGCAGCGCTTCGTGCCGAAGCTGATCGCCTCGCTCGACCGCGCCATTCAGTTCTGCAATTCGTCGCTCAAGTTCGGCGGCGTATCGGAGGCCGCGCCCCGGCGCGAACTGATGCCGCTGAAACCGCTCATCGACGAGGTAGCCGACAGCCAGGGTCTGCCGCGGGAAGGCACCGTCGCTTTCACGACCGACATCGACCCTGCACTCCTGATTGATGCGGACCACGAGCACCTGTTCCGCGTCCTCTCGAACCTCATCCGCAACGCTGTGCAGGCCATCGAGAGTATCGATGGCAAAACGGATGGCGAGGTGCGCGTCATCGCCCACCGCGAGAGCCGCAAGGTCATTATCGATGTGATGGATAACGGCGCAGGCGTGCCGCAGAAGGCACGCGAGAACCTTTTCAAGGCCTTTCAGGCTTCGACGAAGAAGGGCGGCACCGGCCTCGGGCTCGCCATCGCGGCGGAGCTTGTACAGGCCCACGGCGGCAGCCTGACGCTCGTCGACAGCGAAATCGGCGCCCGCTTTCGCATCGAGTTGCCGGACCGACCTGTCGACTGAGCAAGCCGGAGATCAGCCCTTCACGCGCAAGCGCGGCGAGACGTCACGATGCTTGTGAAAGAGGGGTCTTGCGCTCGCCGCCGTGAGCCACTAGAGAGGGTTCCTTCGTCGCCCGGCCTTACGGCCGGATGGGCATCCGGCCCCAATCGCAACGAAAAAAGCGCCCGTAGCTCAGCTGGATAGAGCACCAGACTACGAATCTGGGGGTCAGAGGTTCGAATCCTTTCGGGCGCGCCAGCAAAATCAATGACTTAGTTGATTTTCTGATTTGGTCGATTTTCGACTAGCAACCAATTAGCAACAGCGCGATGGAAAATTTCGGGCTCGGCGCCGAGTGGCTGCCGATGCGATTTGCTCGTGCGCTTGGCTTGTCCGTCTATCGGTATTTACGCCGCCATCGGATGGCGCCGGATCGCCGACGTTGCGTGTAGGCTCTGCGGTGTTGAGGCGTTTCGGGGCCGGTGCACTGTTTGATCGCCACACGCATTGGCATCGGCCTTCGCCCGTTGAAAAATCAGCCGTCGAGTTTTCCGAGGCCACTCTTTTGCGCTCCGTTCCGCCCTCTCGCTGCGCATCCCGTTGCGATCAATGCATTCCATTCGGCGGCGATAGCACGCGCAAGACCGTGAGCCTGCCCAAGCCCTGGCGGGATTTTTCCAGTTTCATCCACAACCGGCCTTTTCGTGCATGACGGGGGTGGGGGCCCGAATGCGACCGCGCGTCTTTTGCGCATGATGGCGGACAAAAATTTTGAAAAATTTCTTAGACGATTATTTTTCGTGGTCCGCGCATTTGAAATGACGTCGGCATGCAGCCCTACGACTCAGCTACACATGGCTCCGTCCGCGGACGAAGGGACTTGGCCATGACCGAACAAAAGAAGGGGTGGGATATCCCCGCAGATTTTGCCGAGCAGTACAATCGCAATTCTTTTCTCACGATGTTTCCGCCCGCGGGCGGATTGCGGGGCGTACAGGGCGCTATGCTTCAAGGATCAAAGTACAGGTCCGACGAACTAGTTTCGCTGCAAACCACTGACCTCGACGGCAAGTTGACAATGCTGTGGATGGACGCCCCGAACGCCATGTACCTATTGAGCCTCCTGCTTAACATTCAGCGGGAGGCAAAGTTGAAGATACCGAGCGAACAGCCCCCACCGACGAAGCCACACTCACCTTAGATTTTGCGCGTCTACTGCCGAAATTTGCACCGGCATCCGCCGCTAAGCCGCGGACAGGAAAGGTTGCAAAATTTCGTCGTATGTTTCTGCAAATAAATTTACGGCGACCCGGCGCTCATCACCGAAGGCATCGGAGATAAAACTGTCGAGCAGCCAGCCGCGATATCTCTCGTCCTGACGACGCTCGAAAAACGTTCTGATCCCAACCTGCGCAATGATCTGCGCTACTTCTTCTACCTCGTCGCACGATGCGAGTACGTACGGCATTTCTACGAGGACGTCACGCGGGATGTTGGCCTCGTCGAGTTTGATTTTAAGCTGCCGCTCAATTTCGTCAGCGACGAGCTGCCCGTGCGGAAACCAATTCTCCAAGGTAACGACGACGGGATATATTTTACGGTTCTCATCAAAACGCAATGTCGGGTATCGATCCGCTTTGTATTCGGCGATCGTTTTGTACGTCTGACAAATGGCGTCCGCTAAAATCCCTAAATCTCGCTCCAAGGCTTCCCTTGAAACCAAGTTTGTCTTTGCGTCGATTGAAAGCCGCTTAGACTTACACTCTACAAACACAGCCGCGTCTGCGCCCAGAACAGTCCAGTCCACGGTATCCTTCGGCTTCTTTTTTGTCCCGTACTTTTCTTCCGCCCTCGCTTCCAGTGATGTGCCAGCCAACGCGCGTGCAAAAACGTCGCCGACGTATCTTTGAAAGGACGCACCGAAAGCGTTGAAAAAAGCATCATTGCAAGTGAGATCGTAGTAAAGCCCCGAGGTAAATCGCCAGAATAAAAGTGTTGGCAGAGGGCACGCCAAAATTTCCTCGCCGCATTTGCGAAAACTGATCAGCGGCCAAGCTCTGACAAAACGATTATCGTAAGGGAATGTATCATCCAATTTGTGGGATGCCCGGATGATCTGCCGCAACTCGTAGACTTCGATCCCGCAAAGCTCGATAAATGCGACGATATCCTCGTTAGTGATGACACTGTTGCGACTGCTCCAAGGAAGCTTCAGAAACGCTTTTGACGAATAGTGTCCCCAAAGCGCGGACCCGATCGCGTATATCTTATGGACGGAAAGCCTCGTCGTTTTTTCGCACAGCGCATCGATCTCTGGGTCTTTAAAAATTCTATAATAACGCGCCGTCATTGCCCGGTTTGGAAGCTGCTGCCAGAGAAACTGCTGGTGGCCAACGCGAAGCATTTCGAGTAGCACGTTATCGGCACCTAAAATAGGCTCATGGATTGCATCCTCAAGGGCACGAAGCGCATTAACGGCGTTTGCTAAATCGGTCCATTTCTTCAGGCTTTTTCCTTTAACCGAAACGTCGGCCCCTCGAAGAACCACCTCCCTCAAAACCGTTTCCAATTGCCATGGATAGGGCTGCCTTGGCCCATCCTCCATAAAGCTAGGATGCCGTTCAACGTCGGTAGGAAAGCTGAAATTTCGCAACTGCTTCGCTTGCGAAAAAGCCCAAGTCGCTGCGAAACTATCCTCGAAGCTCAGCTCGGAAATTACTTTCCGAAATTTCTTGTACGATGCAGGTGCTTCTGTCATGTGCCGAAGAATATTGGAGATCGCGCGAAATATCCTCCGACCTTGCAGGTTTTCCCCGTCGATCTATCGCCAAAAAGAGAAGGTTCCGAGTATGGCAGCCGCAGCGCAAAAAATTTTAGGAAACCAAGAAGCTCGCGAGTCGGCAAAAAACTTTTTTGCCGATGCGGACGCGTCCCGTGCGGGCACTACGGACGAAATACCTTCTGCGCTGAAGGCTGGTAAGAGCGTATCCATCGTCGGGGGCAATGCATTTGCCTACGATTACAAAGTGACAGCCCAGCTCATCGCGCTGACAAAACAATGTATTAAGCTCTTGGGCGCCTCCATCGCGCACGAAAAAGACATTCAGGATGCGGCCTGGGAGGTTATGAAAGAACCGGGGATAGATGCCGACGACAGGTTCAAGTCCTTCGCCGGGCTGCTAGAAGAAGCTCTCAAAAGCACGACATTCATAACAAATAACTACGCTGTAAGGCTCGTCGAGCCGATTACATCCGCTACCATCGGTCCCGTCAGAATCAGAATGTCTAATGACATCGCCGCCGAGTTCGCCGCGTCCGACGTTCCTCTTCGGATAGTCACGGACGGCGGACAAGGCAGCTTGAAAGATGGAAAAATAACAGCTTCTCTCACGCCAATATGCTGGGAGGTAGATTTGCGGGCGACTGCGCGCCGAGGTGAGTACTTGGCGAAGCGAATGGTCAACATCTCGTTGTCTTTGATCCGTCTCGTTAGCCTTAAGGCACCCATCACGCCTGGGTTGCCCCCTTACGGTTCGACCGAGCCTGATCCTTTCGTGGCACCTCAAATGGAACGCGCGCACATCAGAAAGAGAGAAAATGGAATTTCGTGGGGCGGGCTAGAATTGTCTCGTCGCTACGAGATCGACAAGAATATCGCCGATCGACTTTCGGAAAAAGAATTTCAAGCTTCGGTAGCCCTAATATTCGAACCAAAAAATAAGAGCATCGGGGAACGCGTCGCGCGTGGTCTCCACTGGATGGCTCGGGCCCGGCAATCCGTGGACCCCGCCGAACGCTTTCTATTAGCGTTCACTGCGATTGAAGCTTTACTGTCCGCGGACAGTGTAACGGCACCCGTTGTTGATACGGTAGCGCGCCGAACGGGAACAATTTTGGCGCTATCCCCGAAGGACCGCCAAGATATATTCCAAGATATTAAATCACTCTACACTACGCGATCTGACCTTGTTCACCGAGGTATCGCCGAAGTTTCAGATTCCGATGCACGCAGATTGGAGTACTTCACAGATAGTATTTATTCGAAGGTCATCGGCGGCACAAATCTCGAAACGGCTTGCACAGAGTTCCACAAAAGCCTGGATCAGTCTGGCTTCGGCTCGGAGTGGCCCCCGGCTAATAAACAAAGCCCGACTGCATCGACGGCCTAGCTTAGTTTGATTTTGAGTAGCGCAAAGCCTCGTCGCCTTTACGGCCGATGCTGCAAGCCGACAGGGCGTAAAGAATTACGGCGCGACGGCTTTGCGGCGCGTAATTATTTTTCAGCAGATTTTGTAATTTCATGTGATGGCGAGTGAGCCGCGAAGCCGGCCCGCACGCGGGAACTATCTTTCTATACAGCCCCAAATTATTTTCCGTGATGCCGCGAGAGGTATTGATGCCAAATCCATGCCCACCAAAAACGTTGACGCCACGTCCACACGCGCCGCTTTCTGATTTTTGAAAATCTGGACGTCATCCGCTCAAATCAGATATAAACCGGAGGTGACGAGGCCAAAGCCCCGCTAGCCGGTTAGCCCCTCCTGCCCTCGTCGATTTCCCAAAATCGCCGGGCTAACCTTTGCGCCACTCCGCGCCAGCACACGTTCGCCCGGCCTATTCGCCTTGGAGCGGACAGCATGTGGAACACCGAAACGGTGCAGATACTTCGCGATAAATGGGACGGCGACGGGCTACCGGCCGACGCCATCGCAGACCATCTGGCAAAAATTCTCGGAAAGCCCGTCACAAAAAGCATGGTGGTCAGCAAAGCCCACCGGCTTAAATTAATTCGTCGACGCCGTGGCGTTCGAAGCGTTTGTGGCTCCTCGGAGCCGCGCCGGAAAAGGCACGCGCCCCCGAGCCCTCACCGTGCATTCGTCAAGACCGACGGCACCTATTCGCCGGTTGCACCCACGCCAGAGGCCACTTACGCCGACGACGTCGTGCGCGTATCGTTTCTCGATCGCGAGCCCGGTCAATGTGGGTGGCCGATCGGCGATCCGCGTGATGCAGGGTTTGGCTGTTGCGGCGACGAGACTGAAAACGGCAGCCTTTATTGCCCCCGCCATAAGCGCCGAGCTTTCGAGCCGCGCGAAATTTCCACTCATCCTGCTGATGATCGGACATCCGCAAAGCCCCAAAGCGTTGACACCTCGTCAACAGCTTGGCCTGTCGGCGCTTCGCCAAGCCCGACCCATGTGGACGCCACATCAACGGCGATCCGCAACATGGATTTGCGGTCCATGAGTCCACGTCGCAACACCGCGGACACATCCGGCGACGAAGCCACTTGCTAACGGCCGCGGCTTTTTCAAACCTTTGATCTCCCAATTCTTAGGCGCGTTGCGTCGTGCGAGCTCCCCCAACAAAGGATTTTCAACATGCCCCGCATTCGGGAATATCAAGTCAGCCAATCCGCACAATCCTCGCTTCCCGGCCCGTTGAATGTCCGCGCCAGCGCCGAGGACTTCGGCGGCCAAGTAGGCGCCGCCCTGCAAGGCCTCGGCGGTTCAATCCAAAAAACTTCGACGCTCGCCGCCGATCAGGCTGCACGCTCTGACGCGATCCAAGCCGACTTGCTCAGTGCAAAATTGGAGCAGGCCGCGACGAAACAGTTCTTTGACGAAAAGCAGAACGCTGCGCCGGGCGGAAAAGGCTTTGCCGACGATATCAAAGGCAAGTTCGACGATTTGGCCGCGAAGACTTTTGACGGCGCAAGCGATGGAACGCGACAAGCCGCAAGAGCAAAAGTCGAAAATCTAAAGACGAGCATGTATGCAAGAGCATTGGGCTTCGAGGCCGAAGCTTCCTCGCAGTTCGTGAGGAACAGCGCGCAAGATACGCTTTCTACGTTACAGAACACGGTGGCATTAGACCCGACGAGATACGAAAGCGCTATTCAGAACGGCGTCGATCTTATCGACAAGCTGGCACCGATGGGCGCGGCGCCGGGCCTGCCATCTGATATCCGCGATGAGTTCAAACGCGATTTTATTCAGAAGACCACCAACGATTATTTCAACGGCCGTTTGCGTTCCTCGAAATCCGCGGCCGACGTCGATGGCGTTTTGACCGAGCTGGCCGACCCGAAATTCGGAACAAGGCTAGACCCGAAAGACACAACCGAATTGCTCGATAGAGCACGCACATTCAAGAGCGCGATAGGCGAGCAAGCCAACGCCGCAGCACGTTCTAGCCTCGATAGCCTTAAATCCCGTATGGAAGCGGGGGACCGCATCGACCCTGCCGAGCTTTCAAGTGCTGATAAAGTCGTGGAAGGCGCAGCGAACCCGACCATCATAAATGATTGGCATATGCTACGCGCTCGACAGCGAGCATTGAGCAACGCTCGTACCTTGCCGAAAGGCGCCGTCGACGACGCGCTTGCGCAAGAGGCCGGGCTACCCGGCCGTAGCGGTTCGCCGAATTACCCCGGCCTGCCCGCGGAGTTGAACCAATCCGTCAACCTCGTGACGCAGGCGACAGGCGGCGCAATCTCGCCCGACTATGCTGCGCGCACAATGATCCGCGAAAGCGGCGGCGAAATCGCAAAGCTGCGCCGAGGCAAGCCGGAGTTTACACCCGAGCTGCCCGACAGCCGCCCCGCGATACGGGACGCGGCGGCCGTGGCGGGCGAGATATTCGGCGCGAAGCTCGCGGCCAAGTCGGCGGCCGGCAACGCGCTCGATATCGACGTTTCGAGTATGAAGCCCGAGGACAAAGGCCGTCTCGCTGACGCGCTCGTGCAGGCGGGCTTTACTGGCTTCGCAGAGTATGACGACCATCTGCACGTTGATTTTCGCAAGGCGGTTCCGGGGTCATTTAACTCTACGGATCAATTCGGTGGGTGGTCGCGCCTAAGCCCTGAAGTCATGAACACGCTTTTGAAGCGCGGTTTCAAGGCGGGGCAGGCATCGGAACGCATCGACCGGAACGGCGCCGACGGAAAGCCCGCGAAGACTGGCGGCTTGAATTTCGATTTCGCCAACCCGACGTCGACGGCACGCGGGCCGTACCAATTCACCGAGCAAACGTGGTTGGATACGCTAGCGGGCACGGCGAAAAAGTACGGCATCGACATAGCAGGACAGAACCGCCAAGCGCTGCTCGCCATGCGCTCCGACCCGAAAGTTGCAGCGCTCGTGTTCGCCGATTTCACGATGGCGAACAAAAAGTCTTTGACCGCAGCGCTCGGCCGCGATCCTAACGACGCCGAGCTTTACATGGCGCACTTTCTCGGCTCGGGCGGCGCTATCGGTTTCATTCGAGCCTTTCAGCAGCAGCCGAACGCAGCCGCCGCGGATGTGGTCACGCCGCAAGCGCTGGCGTCCAATAAGTCCGTTTTCTTCAACAAAGACGGCTCGCCAAAAACCGTGTCCGACGTCTATTACGACATAACCGGCAGCTTCAATAACGGCGTCGATCAGCTCGCCCGCGAGCGTGTAAAGGCATACCAGACTGTATCCGATGAAATGGCCGGGCTCGCGAAAGACCACGGCGACCCTATGACATACGCCGCTAAGAACGGAGCGCTAGCCCCCGCAGCATTGACGGATGCTCAGAGCTACGCGGCGCGCGGTCGACAAGCGATCCACCTTGAAGATTATTACAAGCTGCCGTACCCGAAGCCGCTCACGAATGACGAAGTGGCGAGCTACAAAAAGCGCATTGAGGAAGGCTCGGTAGACGACGCTGTCGCTGCGCTCAAAGAACTCGGGCAGTTTGGCGGCCGAGCAACGGAGGGTGCAGCGCGCCAGATTGGCGAGCAGAGCGAAATATCGGCGCACCTCGCCGGGCTGTTCGCGCAGGGCGGTGCTGAGGCGCAAGTTGCCGAGGACATTATCCGCGGGCAGCGCCGGATTACGCAGGACAGGGGCGCAAAGGATTGGCTCGGCAGCAATGAGAACGGCGGCACGCAGCGCGTATTCGATAACGCGGTGGGCTCGGCGCTCGACGGCGCAGACCCAAAGACCCGCGCCGCGATGAAGGCCGCCGCTGACGCGTATTACGTGCAAAAGTTTTCGACGCGCGACGGCACTCGCGACGACGCGAAATATGCCGAGGCCGTTAACGCCACGCTCGGCGGGCGCCTCGGTGTGGTAAATCGTACCGCAACTGTTTTGCCCAAGGGCGTGACGTCCGAGCAAATGGACGACGCGATAGACAATCTAACCCAAACTGATCTAGTTGGATTGTCGGTATCAGGCGACGCACCGGTCGACGCCTACGGCCGCCAAGTGTCGCCGTTTATGATTGCCGTCGAAGGCAAGTTCGTGCACGTCGGAGGCAACCAATACGAGGTGATGCTTTCCGACAATAAATTTCTCGGCATCGAACATGTCAACAAAGACGGCTTACCTCTGCGCTACCGCATGAAGTTCGATACAAAATCAATCGCAGGGCTTGCGGCACGCGGAGCCGCGGTGACTGTCAGGCAAGGATTGATGGACAGGCTCCAGTATTGATTTCTCATCCGCACATCGCGCCGCTGCGGATACTACTCCAACGGAAGCGCGGCGTTAAAGCCGCACTATCGAGAAGCTGACTGCGTTCGAGCTACGCAATCAAAAATGGCTCGAACGCTTTCCATCCTGTTGAATTTCGCCACTTTGTTATATTTTGCGCAATGCTGATCGGCTAACGGCAACGCGTCCATTTCATTCCAGACATTAAAAATCGTAACATAGGCCTCGTTTCCAACTACCCGCTGACCGATTAGCCCGCCCGTATAGATTTGGGTTTCTCCTCCTGCCGCGCACGAAGCCAAGCCAATAGTCGCTAAAATAAAAATGTTCCGCATGCCCCCACCTCCCTGCGAAACGATAACCTTGTTTCAGATAGCGCGGATGGACCGTCGCAAGTTGTCCCCGCTCATTTCTGATATTGAACATGCGTCCATGACAACGCCGATTGTGGATGCAGCATCGACAAAAGCGGGGATGCCACGTCCACACCTGCGCAAGCATTGACGTCACATCAACCTAATCAGGGTTCCGCGACGGCCGGCAGTGAGCCTCACCGCACCGCTCTTTTCGAGACTACGGAGCTGCCGTTGCGCCGTGGTTTTCGAGACGCCAAGTACATTCGCCAGCGCTGAATGAGTTGCAGACACCTTGCCATTACGGGCGATTGCTTTCAGCTTTTCGAGCGACGTTACAGTTTCGCGAGCAGGCCTGCCGCGTTTGCGTTTCTGCGCGCTCACCGTCGACTGGGTTTCAACTTCGTGCGCTTCAACTCGATCGTCTAAATTCTCTTGATCTTGCTCGGGCTCCGTATCGGCAGGCGGCTCCTGCGCGCCATCTTCATTTCGCGGAACATTGTTGACAGCCGACGGAACGTCATCGGGTTTTGTGGACGCCACGTCCACACCTGAAGCGAGAAGTAAACCGAATATGCTTCCCACTTCGACTAGGAGCACGCCGGAAAGGCTTAGCCACAGCGACACCGTTTCCGAGGTGGGCGGTTCACCGATCAAGCGCCATACACTGACCACCGCATCCGTTGCCGGGTCCGCCACTTTCGGTGGGGGCAGTGCGTCAAGCTTAGCCTGTGCGGATCGCAGCTCGGTTTGAAGCTTTGCCTTTTCTTCGGCGATCGCACGCTCGGCGCGAAGCTCCGCAACTTTCGGGCACACGCGCTGTGTCACCGGCCCATTAATCTCACGGCAAGCGTCAACGAGTGGATCGACAAAAAGCGCCGCGATCTTTGCGTCAAGCTCGGCAACAGAACGTGAAGGGGCTAACTTGCGCAAAGCCGCTTCGGCGCTGTCGTATTGGCGTGCTGCCCGCTCATATGCTCCGCTTTGCGCTGCTCTGTTGCTGCTAGCGTCCGCCACGCTGCCGTGGCTATAGGAAAGCGCCGACGTGAGCGAGTAGCCCGCCGTCACCGAAAGAACAAACGCGCCGGCTATGGCTGGTCCAACATCGCGGCGAGCGATTGCCCAGACGATCAGAAGCGGCGATACGGCTTTGAGGACGTCAGAGGCGACGCTTGCCGCCGCCCATGTGATCTGTCCCGAAAGAAATTCCGACTTAGCAAGTCCGGCCTGCACATTCATCGCGATCGAAACACCGACCAGGGATAACGCAGCGGCGTAGGCTAGAAGGCGGGCGAGCGCCCGCGTATGATCTTCAGTCATGGTTGGCACCTTGTCCACAGGGTGTTGGCCTAGGCCTTCGGTGCTGTTCCTAGCAGCGCCGGGGGCCGTTTCATTTACGCCCACTCAATTCGAATATAGCACGCAATTCGATTTCAGTAATTGAGCCGAGAATTAGACGAATTGATTCCGCAACCACTGCTCAGAAATAATTATGGGAATATTCAAACAAATCGCATATATAATTTCTCGACGCTACCAACCGGGCCCCGCAGAGCTACCAAGGGCCTGGACCATTAGAGCGGTAGTTGAATAGTCGGAAATGCACCAATTTCCGCCTGTCCTTTTACCCAAAGCGCCCTGGCACCACACAGGGCGTTTTTTATTTTCCGAATTTCCCGGTCGAGTTTTTATATTTTCTAGTCCTAAAAATCTTTCCCCTTAGCGGCTTTCCGGGTTTAGAAGCGTCACCAGCGTCACTTTGCAGTAATATCAGAGACTTAGTGTCGTTCAGAAGCGTCACCAAAGCCCAACCGGTGACGCTTCCAAAATGGTGCTAACCTGTTGATTATAAAAGAAAGTGACGCTGGTGACGCTTCCAAACCCCCTAGCAGGCTAGAGAGGAAGATATCGGCGCCACGCATCTTCGAAATCCACCCTCGAATAATAGCGCTGCGAATTATTTCTCCGGGATTTAATTCCGAAGGGCTTTAATAATTTTGCGACCCATTTATCGGTGATGGATTTTCCGAACCGCCAATCCGCCCAGACACCGTCCGGTAATTCGCAGAGTGAAAAAAGAAGTGATACCGGTGTAAGGCGGTCCTGCCCCCCGTCGCTAAAAATGGTCCGAATATCCGTCAACAGTTGAACGCCGTCGGTCGGGTCGCGTTCGGCCTCCCTTTCGAAGCCTGATAGTGCTACGGCGGTTTCTCGGGCCCGAGCTGACCATTCGCCGCCTACCTCGTCGGCCACCGCCAGCAAGGCCCGCCAGTTATCGCACGCCCTGTCGTTCAAGCCCGCCGGGTCGACGGGATCGCGGGCGGCGAGACTTTCGAGGTGGTCGGAGGCCCACCGTGCGGCTTTGGAGCGAAGCACCTCAAATTCGCCGACGCGATCCTGTCTGAACTTTCCTACCGTTTCGTCGGGAGATTTTCTGCGAAGACGGACAGCAACGGCCCGGTCCTGCAATGTGTCCGGCAGCTCGCCGATTAGGGCAATAGCCTTAGGCGCCCAAGTGGAGAACGGCTTCGGGTCGTTGGTATCGTCGACACAACGAAGCGTGCGAGCTTGCTTGCGATTATGCCCGGAGTTCAGCACGCCTCTGAGGTCATCGTTATCCGGTAGAAACGTGTCAGCTTCGTCTATGAGCAACGTCGGTTGATATTTATCGATCGCACGAAACAACGCGGCCGATGTAATATTCGACGTCGCCAATGCCTTCGGCACCAGCTCCGCGACAATGCTCATGGCCGTGGTTTTGCCGCACCTTTTTTCCGGACTTTCAAACGCGAGCAGCGGTGAGATCATTGCGGCGTCGTGAGCGTGCGCGTGCATAATCCAAAGCGCAATCGCTTCCGGCGCTAGCTCCGGCAGAACGATGTGCCTCTGAATAATGGATAGCAACTCGGCCATAAGCGCTTGCCCTTCGACGGGTACAGGCCAAAGTTCTGTAGGCGGCAGAAAGTCAACGGTGGCCGATTGCGCTTCAAGTTCTTTTCGCTTTGCATTAACCGCCGTGTCGAGCGCCGCGACACCGACACCAAGTGTCTTCGCTGCTGCTTTGCGTTCTTTGGCGTATGCCAAGGCCGATAAATTCGCCAGCCGGTGTACCTCGGGCTCCAATTCTTCCGCACTCGCACCTGGCATATGTTCAAGCCGCGGCGTCCTCATCCCATGCTCAAGGCCCGACCGCATGGTTCGCCAAACGGCGTCTTCGCCCTCGGCAACAAGCCCATTATCCACGCACGCCGCAAACAATTCTGCCTCGACTTCCGATCGCGCAAGCCGATGCGGAATAAAGCCGCCTAGCTTGACCGCCGATTTGTTGAGCGCGTCGTTACGGCCACCGCGGCCAATACCTGCAAGGGTTTCGCATTCGAGTTTTAAGGCCTTGACGGCGTAGGCATCGTTCAACGGATCGCTAGTGGCGATATCGATAAGCACCGGGTTAGCTGATTGGGCTTGGGGCTTTGCGGATACCGGCGTTATTGGAGGGAACGCCGCGAGAATTTCGGCTCGGGCGTAACGTCTACCTGTTGCCTCTACGATGCGCGTGACAAATGGATCGCCTTTAGAGTGCAGAAATCCGGGCAAACGAAGCACGCGCGAAACATCTTTGGCGTTTGGATCAGAGCCATATACGACGTCCATAAGTTCTTCGACGCCGCGATGCTCGTCAGCGCCCAGACCGTCGACAAACCAATAGCGGTGCCGCTTACCGGGCGAGCTTTCAACAATGAGAGACGGGCGGCAATGGAACGCTAACGGGGCGCCGATATCGTCCTCATGCCACACAGCGCGAACGGCAGTGATGTTGCTTGCTTTCCGGCCTTTGCCGTCGGTCTTGTTGACCGTGACGAAGACACCGGCGCCTTGACGATTGAGTTGCGCTAAGGCTTCGAAATGTTGCGCCAGCGTGCCATGAAAAACGCGAGCTAGCGCCCCAGTGTTAGCGGACTTCCGATCGGCAAAGGTCTGAAAAGTGAAAGTCTCTGTGCTCGGGTCTAGCAGCGCAAGAAATCTATGCGTCTCTTTCAAATCCGGAGCGAGCACCGCTGTTGTACGGCTGGGGTGTGTCATAGCTTCCCCCCGGCATAGTTGCCAGCAACCACTTGAACGCCGCACGCTCCCCGATATCGCGCGGGCGCTCGCAAAGCACACCACAGCCAATATAAGTCATCGTCGCACAGCGAATTGATGATCGGAATATCTTCTGCACGAACAGTGAAAATCCGAGCGCTAAGACGATCGCAACGATGTGACAGCAAACCCGCGACCCAACCGGATGGCATGTTTTTTAGCCCAGCTGCGCACGCCACCCCGCTCGACGAGCCCCTTATCCGAAATAGCTTTGTGGGATTGGCTTCGAACCACTCTTTGTCCGAGATGGCCGCGGACCGATACGCCCCTAAGTCATCATCCCGAAACAGCGGCGGCCTAGGCGGCAACCGGTTCATATCTTGAGCCGCGCCGATAGACCCCAAAAAGCCACTAGCGATTGAAAGACAAAACTCCGTAAACCAATCGGAATAATGCCCTTCAGCCTCATCGGCCGAAAAGATCGTAGTGGTGTTTATAAATGTCGACATAAGCTGCACCTCTTTTATCCGGGAGGCGCAAAGGGATTTAATTTATACTCGCGCGAATTACCGCGCTGTGATACAAAACTTTATCGAATGTCCCGATGCACCATTTTAGAAACCCGTCTGTTTCGACCAGCCGGGTTTTTCTTTTGCGCAGGTCATAGAGCTAGGCCCGCCGCGAAATATCTTCCTCGCTGGTGCTTCCAAACTTCCTCGACTCAACCCAAGCGTTGATATCGGCTCGCGTGTAACGAACGCGTCGCCCAACGCGAGAGTAGCGAGGGCCGGTCCCACTGAGACGAAACCTCGCCATGGTGCGCGGACTAAGCCCGATGAGGGCGGCCGCCTGATCCGGAGTAAGGAAATGCTCTGCGGCAGGCAACGCGAATGCACCGGAATTAGGGCGTTGATTTAGCTTCGAAATAGGCATGATTTGGCTCCCAATTGCGCGAAAAATGTATGTATTGACATAATCGCGCCCTATCAGCGGGCCGCCATTCGGGTCAATAGTAGGCAAAAATAAATTATCGCGCTGAACCTATCGCCAATCCGCATTGCAATAGTGCCGCCACCAATCGATTTCGTGGATATGACGTCCACATATATGAGAACAAATCGAACCTAATGGCGCATTTCGTTGACGCCATATCAACGCCGACAACTCGCGTTGATTTCTCGTCACCGCTGCGGCGGGCGATAAGCGCGATATGCGGCATTTCGACTCTCATCTAGTTCGGTAGGCGGGGAGTTCGGCCAGGGCAGCCCCCAATTTGCGAGAAGCTTCGCAAGTCGAAGATCGCCGCACACGAGCTTGCCGGAAAGAGCCCAACAATATGCTTCCGTAAAACGGGCGAGCTTTTCACGCCTCCGCCGTCCGCGGATTTTGGCTAGATCAAAGCAATAGTGGAACGCATCGATAAGGCCGGCGACGAGGTTTTCTAGCCCCGGCCGAAATCGCCCCGCGCGATCTTTTGTTCGGGCCTCAACAAGATCGGCGATCATGATGAATTGCTGAAGCCCACGCAGCGCATTGCGAAAGGGAAGCTGGTCGCACTCGGAGTTTGCAGCAGACGCGTCGAGAAATATTCGAGAGTATCGATGGCAAGAGCGAGCGAATGCGTTTTCGGATTTATCTTCGGCAAGATCGAACAGCGCTAACAGGCGCTCAGCGGATGCACGAACGTCCCTTGCCCATTCGCCCTCTAAGCCTTCCGTAATCTGCGGTCGTTCGGCACTTTCAACCACAAAATCGCGAGCTAATTGCGTAAGCAGATCGGCAGCGCGCTCGCCGTGCTCCGCTGAAACAAACCGCATTCCCAGCTCGTCAGCAAGGGCACGCACATCCGCGATGTTAAAATAGTCGTCACGAATACGGCAATCAAATACTGGCGCGACGTCAACTTTGGGCTGCCGGCCCATGCGTTACGATTGCCGTCGGAGCTGAAATACTTCGGCGGTCGCGGAGCCGTTCAACGCGGCCTCGACACGGCCTGATACCTCATCAGCGGTCTTACGCAGTGGGTCGACGACCTTGCTGACGTATCGGCCCGTCATCGCCATAGTGCGGTGGCCTAGAATATCGCGCACCTTGAATGCATTGGCGCCTGTCTCCGCGGTAAATGTGCCGACTGTGTGCCGGAAATCGTGCGGACGGCCATCGAGCGCATCCAACCGCTCTTGATGCAGCTTGCGGAAATTATCGTAGGCCCTGCGGTCGACGGGTGCGGAGCCTTCCCCGAAGCAGACGTACTCGCCTGTCCGCTCTACGCAGGCCAAATAGGCAAAAGCCGCGTCGCTGAGTTCGATCACTTCGGCGGGCCCATTCCTGCTTACGACTTCGACGGTGGCCGCCTGCAAATTTATCGACGACCAACGCAGCGCTAAAACGGCATCTTGCTCTAACTCAGTGAGCCCGAGCAGCCGGAAAGCTCGGACGGCGCCGGGCAGGACGGCGCCTTTGTTTTCGAGCGATACGAGCGCCCAGCGCTGTTTAAGTTCGGACCAAAAGCGCCGGAAAGTTTTGAGGCTTAGAGGTTTTTCGGCGTCAACGCCGGGGCAAACAAAATCGCCATTGCGCTCTAACGATGAAAGGTAGACGAGCGCCGGCCCACCCAATGGAACGACGCGAGCACCAGCCTTAGCGTCCGGCAATCGAATGCAGCCCGCCTGAAAATCGATCCACGCCCAACGGACCCCGAGCACTTCCGAAAGGCGCATTCCTGTGAGCGCCAAAAGCCGAATAGCCGTGATGGCGCCGGGTTGATGTAGCCCCTCGCTTTCGATCTGCGACAACGCTTTGCCGATTTCGCTAAGTTCCTCGTCGGAATAGAAGCGCTCGCGCTGATGCTCCCGAAACATTTTGACGCCGAGCGCCGGATTGTCGTTGCGAAGTTCCCAATCCTTCCATGCCAGCGACAGCGCTTTGCGCAGGTACGCAAGGGCTCTGTTGCCTTCGTAGGGCCGTGCTTCGGCAAATGTGCCGTGCCAGTTCTTTATTTCCGCGCGCGTAAGCAAACTGATGCGAATATCGCCAAGCGCCGGTTTGATATTTTTTTCAACCTGTCGCTTCGCTTCCGCAGCCGTCGACGGTTTGTTATGGGCGGCAACGTGCTCGCTCAAATAGCGATCGAGCACAGCGGCGACGGTGGGCTCACGCTTTAGCCGGTCACGCTTCACGGCGGGATCATCGCCCGCGTGGATCGCTCCGAGGAGCCTGCGTGCCTCTTTTCTGGCGGTGTCCGGCGTCCATGGCGCGCCGTGCTTTCCGATCGTAATGAACCGCTGCTTGCGGTCGGCTCGATACTTAAGGACGTAAATGACGTCGCGAAGCTGGCGCCGGGCGCCGAACCCCCGCACCTCTTTATCCCAAACGACAGAGCCCTTTTCGAGCTTGTCGACCACCGCTTTGGTGATGAGTTTTCCCGCCGACATGGTTTGCGTCCCCGCCCTAGTAGCTACCTGATAGCAACCACTAGCAACCATACCAGCGAGTCATTGTGTCGTCTACTGACAGTTAAAAATGCATGTGATACCAGCGTCTTGTCATCTCGTGTCCGTTCAAGTCTTTTGGCGCTAAACAGACTACGAATCTGGGGGTCAGAGGTTCGAATCCTTTCGGGCGCGCCACTCCTGAACAAAGTCCGCCTACTACTTGCGGCGTTGATCTACTATCCCTTCTCGAACTGGCGTACGTCACTTTCGCCGCGCAGCGGGATCACTCCCGAGAGCGGAGCGAACACCAATCGAAAATAGTTGATCGGCGATTTTTCGAGCGGCAACCGCATCGTGAGCGAGACAGCGGATGCCCCATCCGACATTGTTGGGCAACTCGCTTACTCCGACTGCCGCATGTTCTATGGCTGCCGCCCAGCGCTGAAGAGCGTCCTTCGAGGGCAAGCGCTCCGGATGTCCCAAGAACATGAAGTTTGATGCAAAACGCCACTGGCCCATCGGAGAATGGGGCGACGCCAATTCCTCACCACGAATGCGTTGAGCATCGCGAACCAGCAATCTTCTGTTGCCGTCCCAGATACTCAAATTTGACACATAGGCATCGAACGGATCCAAAGTGGCCTTCGGATCGTGCTGCGTGAACGCATCCGTCAGCATAACAACTGCCTGCGGTGACAAAATCACATTCAATATGTTGATGCAGGACGCTCCCGGAAAAAGGATAAACGGGTCGGGGGTGAGAGCCAGAAAGCCGTTGTCTTCCACGACAACGTCAACCCTCTGTTTGGCGGGCTGTCCTTGACAGTCATGGATGATCGTTGCCGCCTGTGTCGTGATATGCGCTGCGGCGCCGCGCCTGACCATAATACGACTTTCAAGCTCTTCGGCGCGATAAAGACCGCCGGAAGACGACTGCTGATAGACGGTCATCAGCTGTGGAATGAGCGGATCGAGTGCAAATGGCCGTGCGAGATGAAACGGATACGAAACGAATTGGCGGCTTATCGATGTGCGACCACCGTGGCGGATAAACTCAAGATCGAACCTTCCAGATAGCGGCAGACCATCTGTCGCCCCGCGGCGCAGCGTTGGCCATCCGATATTCATCGCAACAGTACTTCTGAGAAAATGCGGTCGACGATCGGTTCAATTCCATCCTCTTTCCTACAATTGGTGAGAATCGGCGCACGGCCCCAGCGAGCCGCAGTCGCTTCGTGTTCCATGCGCGCGAGATCGACACCGACGTATGGCGCGAGATCGATCTTGTTGATGATCAACAAATCGGACTTCAGCACGCCCGGCCCGTTTTTGCGTGGGATGTCGTCACCTCCGGCGACGTCGATGACAAAGATCCACCAATCGACGAGATCGAGGGAGAATGTCGATGCAAGATTATCGCCGCCACTTTCGATCAGAATGAGTTCGACATCGGGAAACTTGGCTTCTAGTTCGTCAGCCGCGGCGATGTTGAGTGTCGGATCTTCGCGGATCACCGTATGTGGACATGCTCCCGCTTCCACCGCCGCGACGCGTGCGGGATCGATAAGGCCAGAACGACGAATCCGGTTGGCGTCCTCAGCCGTGACGAGATCGTTGGTCACGATGGCGAGAGAAATGCCACGTTTGGCGAATGCCGGAATAAGCCGCTCGATGAGAGCAGTCTTTCCCGATCCGACCGGACCGCCGATGCCAACACGCGCGGCACCCGCGCGAGACATCTGAACAGCGGTAAATGAGTGGCTAGCATCCATGACATCACCTCAACATATAGCGCTGCGCTAGAGGCAATTCATGCGCCGGCTCACACGTCGCCAACTTGCCGTCGACAAAAACTTCAAACGTCTGCGGATCAACACGGATATCGGGGCACGCATCGTTGCGCACCATATCCTTCTTTGAGAGGTCTCGCGTTCCACGGGACGCAAGCAATGGCTTCTGCAAATCGAGCCTCTCGGCGATGCCGTCGTCGATCGCCAATGGGTTGACGAAGCATGCCGACAAAGCCTTGCTTGCGCGCCCGAATGCGCCCCATTGCGGCCGCAGCATGCGCGGCTCGCAGGTCATCAGAGAGGCCGCGCTGTCGCCCATGGTGCCCCACGCGATGAATCCGCCTTTGATGATGAGCTCAGGCTTAATACCGAAAAATGCCGGATGCCAGACGACGATGTCGGCCATCTTGCGATCTTCCAGCGAGCCTATGTGCTCCGCGATTCCAAACGTGCGGGCCGCGTTGATCGTATATTTGGCGATGTACCGCTTGATGCGCTCGTTGTCTCCGAAACGTGTCTGTTCTTCGGGCAAGCGGCCACGCTGCCGCTTCATTTTGTCGGCGAGCTGCCACGTCCGGCAAATGACCTCGTTGATACGCCCCATGCCCTGACTGTCAGAGCCGAGCATCGAAATGGCGCCAATGTCGTGCAGAATATCTTCGGCAGCTATCGTCTGCGCACGAATCCGGCTTTCGGCGAAAGCCACATCCTCCGGAATTGCCGGATTGAGGTGATGGCACACCATCGTCATATCGAGATGTTCGTCGAACGTATTCACCGTGTACGGGTTCGTCGGATTGGTCGACGAGGGCAGACACCAGGGAACGCCCGCAACCTGAATGATGTCCGGAGCATGGCCTCCTCCTGCGCCTTCGGTATGGTACATATGGATCGTGCGTCCGCCGATGGCCGCCAACGTGTTTTCGAGATAGCCGGACTCGTTGAGCGTGTCGGTGTGTATCTGGACCGGGAAATCCAACTCATCGGCAACGCGCAAGCACGTGTCGATAGCGGCAGGCATGCTGCCCCAGTCTTCGTGCAACTTCAGGCCGAGGCATCCCGTCTCGATCTGCTCGACGAGAGACGCGGGTTTGTGCGAATTACCACGTCCAAGAAAGCCGAAATTGATCGGCCAGTGCTCGGCTGCCTGCAGCATTTTTCCGACGTTAAATGGACCGCCGCAGTCGATACCAACGGTGATCGGCCCCAACGAACCGCCGAGCATCGTGGTGATACCGGACGCAATTGCATGCTCACACAGCTGTGCGCTATCGAAGTGAACATGGACGTCGATAGCGCCTGCGGTCGCGATCAGTCCTTCACAATCGCGGACGGTCGTTGCGGCCGACACGACAAGCCGCGGATCGACACCGTCCATGATGTCGGGATTTCCCGCCTTCCCGATTCCGACGATCCTACCGTCTTTGATGCCGAGATCGCCTTTCACGATACCGAGCACGGCATCGATCACGGTGACGTTGCATAAGAGGAAGTCGAGAGCGCCTTCGCGACTCGTCACGCCGGCCGCGAGACCAATGCCGTCTCGCAGGGTTTTTCCGCCGCCGTGCAGACATTCGTCGCCGTAGACGGCGTGGTCTTTTTCGATGACCGCGATTAACGAGGTATCACCGAGCCTCACTCCATCACCAAGTGTGGGACCGTACATGGCGGCATAGTCGCGGCGCGATAAAGTTGCCAACGGATGTCTCCTTATTCTCAGCTGCCGCGGAACTTCAGATCGCGCGCACGCGCTATCGCCTCCGCTTTCGCTGCGGGATCGTTGGCGAGGCCGTCAGAAAGTCCATTAAGTCCGGAAAGCTTCTGGTTGCCGCCGAACTCCGTGAGCGAGACGATCTTGTCCTGTCCCGGTTCGAAGCGCACTGCAGTTCCGGCGGCGATATCGAGGTGCATTCCGAATGACGCGGCCCGATCGAACTCCAGAGCGCTGTTGGACTCAAAAAAATGATAGTGAGAGCCGATCTGAATGGGCCGATCGCCTGTATTCACCACCTGCAACGTGATCTTGCGACGTCCGGCATTGAGTTCGACATCGCCTTCTTCAGCAATAATAGCCCCAGGCTCGTGATCGTCCTGCGTGGCAGTGTCGGCGGTGGGACGGAGCGGCTCATGAATGGTGACGAGCTTGGTGCCGTCACGAAACGTTGCCTCAACCTGCAGCATCGGCAACATTGCCGGAACACCCGCCATGACTTGGCTTTGCGTCAGCACCCGTGAACCGAGCGACATCATTTCCGCAACGCTCCGCCCCTCGCGCGCGCCTTCAAGAATTTCGTCAGATATGAGTGCCACGGCTTCCGGATAGTTGAGCAACAGCCCCTTTGCGAGACGCTTTCGCGCAAGCTCTGCCGCCGTAAAGATGGTGAGCCGTTCAAGTTCGGTCGGCGTCAGGTACATCTGCGTGCAGGTTCCTCGAATTCAGTTGGAGAACAGTCTCTGACCGCTGGTGCCGTGCATCGCGACCGCAATTTCCGAAAGTGGAATGAAGGATTGCAGCGGCTGCCCGGTCGCAACCGGATCGTCAGCCAACGCAGCAACCCGGTCCAGCGAACGTTCCAGCACAACCTGAGCTTCAATTGCTCCAACGAGCCCAAGTCGGATTGCGGCAGTCGTCAGTGACGTAGCGGCCTGATAACCGCTCATAAGAATGACTGTCGATTCATCTATGCCCAAAGAGCGCCATAACAGACTCTGGACGACCGGGAGATGTCCGTAGGCCAGAGACGACCTGACCATCTCCCGGTAACGCGAGGCCTCCGACCTGCCGATACGTGCGTGCGACGTCAGCAGACCGATGCCATTGCGGCGCGATCCTGCCCGCAACAAATCATTGCATGTCGACGCTTCGACTTCTGAGTCGACTTCGGCAAGTGCGCTCAAATCACCTCCGCACCGATAGGCTCGCACGAGCGCGACGCGATCGGCTCCTGCCCAGCGGTGGTTGATCTGAACAGTGACTGAGGTTTCCAGATCGAATGGCCCCAGCAAATCCTGCAGCTGCGACGCGGCTTCCAACCCTTGCGAAAATGCAAAACCGCCGGAAGGAAATTGACTGTCGACGTGCTGAAACGCGCGAAGCAGCAAGCCTGTCGTCATTCGGTGACCTCAGAGACCGAAGCTCCTCCCGCTTTGACTATATGCTCGATGCGCGCGAGATAAGATGCGATCGGCCCATCCAACGCCACCATGATATCGCTGGCCCCGAAGCGAACGCGCCAGTGGAGATTTCCGGCGTGATAACCCAGTTCTACGGCATCGCGAAGCGAGCGTGGCGACAGCCGCATCCAGCGTTGCTCTCCGGCGCGAACGACAATAGCTCTCTTGTCGTCGACGTGAAGAACCGCGCCATCGAATAATTTCTCGTCACGCGGTAGCGCAATTGCGATCTCCTCGCCACCTTCCGTCCGCGCGCGCAACCGATGCCGGTCGAGATCGAGCGTCGACAGCTCGACGATATCGATTGATCCTCGATGTGAGAGATCGTGCAATTTCTCACGCAAATACGGATCGGAACGATCACCAACCACACGATCTATGCGAAGCATCTGCGTAGCCCCTTCATTTCTGGTCGCGATCGAGCCGCTCTAAAAGGGCGGCTGCAGCCTTCGTGGACTTTTCATTTCTGTTTCTGAAGAAGCGATTGGCGAATACATTCTTCGAGCGGGCCAATCGCCCTTTCGATATCTGATGACGATATTCCTTGGCGTCGCGCATCTTTTAGACACCTGTCTGCCAGCGCCGGAACGTCATCCAGTCCGCCGATACGGTTGACTACGTTCCATCGCAGCCAATCGGTCAGAAACTTTGTTATTCTCACCGACATGGGCTTTCCAAACTCTAGATTGCTTTCGCGCGCTCTCCGGCGTCGGCCAGCTTCTTAAAAAGGAATATGTTCGCCCCCTGCGTTTCACCTTCACAGATGCGAACGTTAAGCTGCTCTGTCAGATAGCGAAAAACGATCCTCGCCGCGGCGGGCGAAAGCGCGGGCTTCCAGAGCCAGATGTCTCTCTCGCGGTCGACACGCTCACGCTCGAACATCGCGAGCTGCGCGTCGGCTGCGCATCCGACCTGCCATTCGTCGGGACGGCCCCCAAATTCCTTAATGTAGCTCAGAAATTCAAATTTGATTTGTTGCGGGCTGAAGACCATGGCGCTCATCCCAATCGAGGTTGCAAGCGGGCGTGGCGCGAGATCTCGCTCGTGCGCGACCGCCACGCCTCGACCAACGCAAGACCCTGGCGCTTTTCCTCTGTCGACATTTGGCCGACGAGCGCTTCAAGCGAGTTCAACGCCGTTCCAACGCCATGTTGTGCTGCCAGCGAGAGCCATACATAGGCTTCGACGCGATCTTTCGTTACGCCAACGCCGTTCGCATAAAAAAATCCGAGGCGAGCCTGAGAGGGATAGTGGCCCGCCTCGGCCGCCGCCCGATACCATTTGGCGGCGAGCGCATGATCGGCAGGTATGCTCTCGCCCTTCGAATACAGCGTAGCCAAGTTGTACTGTGCGAAAATATCGCCTTTTTCGGCGGCCTTGGTCAGCCAGCGCACACCCTCCGCCTCGTCACGCGCCGTTCCCTGTCCCATCGCAAGCATCGCACCGAGATTTGTCTGAGCAAGAACGTTACCCGCCTCGGCGCTTTCGCGATAATATTCGACGGCTGTCGGAAGAGATGCCGTAACGCCTTCACCGTTTACGTACATCGCCGCGATCCACGCCTTCGCGTCGGGGTTTCCTTGCTCGGCGAGATCCATGAACAACGCGAACGCTTCCTGATAATCTTCCTTCTCATAGGCAGCTACGGCACTTGCGAGCGGAGAGCCATCGTCGATCTCAAACTTCATCGAGAGCATGTCGGTCAACCTCGTGCGTATTGGAATATTGGTTGCGGGATTGCCTGCATGGGTGCACGCGTGGCTCGCCAAGCAAGCATCCTCTGCATCCAAAGCCCCTGCAGGTTTTGCTGCACCGGGAGGGTCGCGCCGATCGTTTCAGGACGATAATTCGTCCCCCAACGCACGATATTCTTATGATCTTCACACGCCTTTACGGCGCGCCGTTCGATCTCCGCAGTCCAGAAGGCTGAATTGCCCTCTTCGACAGCGCCGTACATGAAATACCGGCAAATCGTTTGCCCAAGCGCCGACGGCTGCAAAACGACGGCGCATGTCCCATTCCCGGCGCGCATCAGCACGAGATTTGGAAAGAGCCAAGCCACGAGAGCAGCTTTCCCACCGGCGGTGGCTCGTACAAGCAGCCATTCGCCGTCCAGGTTCTCCGACAACACCTCGCCCGCCGCGAGGTGCTGCCCCAGAATCTTCCAGTTCGCCGGAAATTCAAGTGTGCCAGAGGCCACGCATTGCGTGTCACCACGAAAGAAGCCACCGGCTTCCGCAATTTCCGCAAACACCAAATTTGCGGCGGCAGGACTGACGTCGAGATTGACGAAGATAAGCGGCCCGAGACGCGCAGTGTGGGCCGTCAACAAGCGCTCCGGTTGCGAGCCGAGATACTGCTCCATTTCCGGCGCGCCTTCACCGAGATCGCCCGCCGGAATGGCCCCGCGATCGCGACTATAGCCGCAGGATGTGAATGAGCATTTTGTTTTCTTGCCGGTTTGACACTGGAGCGGAATAGCGCGGCATCCCCCATGCTGCGCCTTGTTGAATCGCGCTTTCAACTCCTGTCCTACGCGTTGGACATGAATTCCGTGTATCCCAACGGTAAAAGGCAAAAGATCGCCTTCGCGGGGAATCTCATCTTCCGTCCCGATGCAAATCCAATCGCGCGTCCAAATCATCTCGTCTTCCAACAGACTGTAGCGAAATGAGCGGAAGACGACGGGCGGCAGTACGCGGGCTTCACCGAAACGCCCGAGCGCATCAGCATAAAATGATTCACTCGAAAGTTCCTGGCCTTCATCGCGGAAGCCGAGGTCGGGACGATAAAGCATCCGAGCTGACCCTCATTTCGTCGCAGAGAGAGAGAAACCGGTGCCCACGGACGAGCCGTGGGCACCGTCGTCGCCTTGTCTTCAGCTTTGAGAGACAAGGGCCGGGGTCTCGTAATCCGCGCGACCGCGATGCTTGATCGCGTTGGCCGGCGGAGGCGGCAGCGGTCCATCCTGCATGAAGCGGTTCAGAACATTCCCGACGAGCGTCGAGACATTGTTCTTGCCGTTGTTCCAGGGCAGCGAGCCGCAGAACGCGATCGATGAGAACGCAAAACATGCGCCGCCATTTGGCGTCTCATGGAAGGCGATGTCGCCGCGAACACGCGGATGCGTCGTGCCATCAAGACCCTGTTGGTTAAAGCCGAAGTCTTCCATGACGAGCAGGTAGGCCTCTGTATGGCGTCCCGCCGATGTCGCGACTGCAAGCGTGTGCGGAGGCGAGCCGAGCGTAACGTCAACGATATCAAGTTCGAGACCGGCGCAGCCGCCGCCGACGAGACCGAAATTACCGATCGGCTCTTCGTATGAGATGCCTTCGAATGCCCACGCAACGCGCGGATCGAGACTGTCTGGTGTACGGCTGTAGTAGGTCGAAACGTCGAAGCCTTCGTTCGTCATGCCGACGCCGGCGACCGAATAGAGCGAACGGCCGCGGAAGCGCCACATGCCGCCAAGCTCGCCCGTACCCTGGTGATAGTACTCGCCGGGTTCGGCACGCCAGGTACGGATGCCGGATTCGCAGCGCCGCATTTCGGTGATGACACCGCGGCCAACCGAGTTGTAGGCCGGGTGGTATGAGTGCACCCAGTACCACGCGTCGGCGCCCATATACATGAGACGACCGCCACGCTGCGTATAGTTATGCAGCGCATCGAGCTGGGTGCCCGAGTTGTGCTCCGGATGGGAGCCTGTGATGATGACATTGTAGTTCTCAAGGCGAGCGAGCCCGTCGTACGTCACATCTTCGTCAGTGATAACGTCGTATTCATAGCCCATCGTCTCCAGCCAATAGATGAGATGAAGATCGGCGGGATACTGCCACGGCGCTTGCGCGAGGAAGTGATCGTATTTCGGCCGGATCGACAGAATCGGGCGCAGACGGGACGACAGACAGATGCCCGAACCATCGGTGTGCGTATCGTAGATCGACCCGCCGTACTCGCGATGCTCGGCCAGGAACATGTTCTGATGCTGCATGATCGGAACGCGGTAGACGAACAGTTCCGCGCCGCCGGCGTTACAGGCGACGTGCTCGTTCGCATACGCCATGTAGCTGATCGTCGGTACCATGACGGCGATCTTCGACTGCTCCTTGCCGATCTTTGGAACCACCCAGAAGGGAATGTAATCTTCGTCGCCTTCGGTCGTCGTAACCTTCAGGGCGTAGAAGCGGCTCTTGATACCGTCCGCCGGAACGTCCCATTCGACATCTGCTTCCCAGCGCGCGTTATCGACATCGTCATCGTGGAAGTGAATCGCACCGTATTCTTTCTTTGCATACTTCCAATCGAAGTTCTGGCCGCACCAGTTGTAGCCCGTTAGAGCGCGCGTCGGACAGTTCACAAGCTGCGCATCGAAGCGATAGGGGCCATTGTCCTTGGCGACGATCGTGTCGATGCCATCCCAGAAGTCCCAGGCCGCCACGATCACTTCCGACAGCGCTCCGGTCGGGCCGGAGTTACGCCGTTCGGTGAGGCCCGGCTGCGCGCCGCCCTTCATCTGCTCGATCTCGAAGCGGCTGAGTGCCTTGTTGCAGATGCGCGGGCTGTCGATCTTGCCGTTGTATTTGCCGTTAAACCAGACGCCGATGGGCCGCGACGATTTCGCTAACGGGTCGTCATTAATCTTCTCGACGTAGGCAGCCAGCGCAACAGGCGCAGACGTGTGTGCGATGGTTGTGTCAACCGTCGTCTTGACCGGCTCAATCACCGGATCGAGTGCGTAAACAATCTGCGGCTCGTGATAGAGCACGACTTCGCCGGTCTTAGCGTCAAAGCTTGCGGCGACGAAGTGCCAGGCATGATCGCGGATCGGCACGCCCGTCGTGATCTTGTGCTCGTTGATGCGAAGCTCGACGCAGCCCTCCTCATTGATGAAGAGGCCATAGCCCTTGCCGTCCATCCACTTCGTGACGAGACCCTGCGCGCCGTGTTTCCAGTAGCGCGGATGTGTTTTCGGCGTCGTCGGCCAGATCCAGCATTGCAGTGTGAAGCTCTCGACGTGAAACTGCGGAGCGTCCTCGACGTAGCCGTAGGAACCGCCGTGAATAATCTGCTTGCGGCCCTTGTATACGCCGGCGGCCGCCGACTCGATGGGCTTCTCCATAAAGCCCGGCCCGCGCGGGTTCGTATCGCCATGAATCATCTGGACGACCTCGGCTTTGAATTCCGACGGGCCGTCGCAATTGACGTAGAACTTAATCTTATCACCAGGATGCACGCCGAACTTGTCAGCATATCCCGTCAGCCTCATGGCACACATAATCATTCTCCAGTTTTGACGCTCCCTGCCCAAGGCTCCGCCATTCACGTCCTCGACCGAAGACGCGGCAGGGATAAATTTTATTTGCGCAGAAAGGGCCCAGCGCCTCTCTGCCTTCAACGCTGTCGGATCAGGTCACCGGCCAGTTGTCGTCGCGGTGCTTCCATCCTTCCTCAAAGTTCTCCGGATTGCCGGCTGTTTCCGGCAGTTCGTCCAGGCGCATGAGGAAGATGTCGTGCTGGATTTCCTGCTCGTCGCCGTAGACCTTGTCGTTGACGAACACGGGCGGCACGCCGCGAATGCCCGAGAGACGCCCGATGCGCCATTCCTTATCGACCTTGGTGCAGATGACGATAAGCTTGCCTTTCGGCGACTCACCGCGCATGCGCAGCAGAACGCGGCGAAGCACAGGATGCTCATGAACGCCGCCAGTGACGACTGTCGTGTCGCCGGGCGTTTCGCACTTCAGAACAGAAAATCCTGCGACGCCTTTCATGGACTCGACGCATTCCTTGTGCAGGCGGATCAATTCCTCCCGCTCGGGCGTGCCCTTCTTTGGAATTGAGATCATGCGGTCTCCGTAAGTTGGTGTTTCGCTTGTCTTCGATCGTAGGCGCCGTTCCGGTCTGTGCGGAAGGGTGCCAAATCCCGGGCTTCCTTTATTTCGCTAAATCGTCATGTGCCGCTCGACGAGTTCATCCGTCATTTCGGCGATCGGACCGCGCGCGACGACGCGTCCATTGTCGACCATGACGAACGCGTCTCCGAGTTTCCGCGCGACTTTGATGTGCTGCTCGGTCAGGATTAGACTGATCCCCAGCTCGCGATTGAGCATCTTTAGGATCTCGCCAATTTCATGAACGATGTTGGGCTGAATGCCCTCGGTCGGCTCATCGAGAAGCAGGATCTGCGGATCGACAGCGAGAGCGCGCGCAATGGCTAGCTGCTGTTTCTGACCGCCTGACAAAAGCCCAGCACGACGATCAAGATTTTCTCGAAGATAAGGAAAGATTTTCAGACACAACTCCGGAACGTCGGCGACGTTGTCTTTGCGTGCGAACGTGCCGAGAAGAATGTTCTCGCGTACAGTGAAGTCGGAGAGAATGCCGCGTCCTTGCGGAACGTAGCCAAGGCCAAAGGTTGCGCGCACGTACGTCGGCTTTGATCCGATGTCTTCGCCATTGATTTTTATTGCGCCGGTTGACTTATCGGTCAGCCCCATGATCGTGCGCATAAAGGTGGTCTTGCCGACGCCGTTGCGTCCGAGGACGCATACGCACTGCCCCTTCTCCAGTTCGAACGAGAAATCCCGGAGGATCGGGGTCGCGCCGTAGTACGATGTAACGTTGTTGAGTTCCAAGAGCCTGGTCATGCCGCCTCCTGCTCACCGAGATAGACGTCACGCACGCGTTGATTGGCTTCGATTTCGCTGATGCTGCCCTGTGCCAGAAGCGATCCCATGTGCATGACGGTTACGACATCGGCGATCTCGCGAACGAAACCCATGTCGTGCTCGACGACGATGAGCGTGGAAGTTTTTCGCAGCTCCTTGAAGATGTGCGCCGTTTTCTCGATCTCGCCTTCAGTCATGCCAGCGATCGGTTCGTCCATCAGCATGAGCCGGGGCTCCTGCATCAGAACCATGCCGATCTCCAGCCATTGCGTCTCGCCATGCGAAAGGTTTCCCGCAAGCACATCGAGACGGCGCGCAAGCCCTGCGATCGCTGCGACCTCGTCGAACTTTTTCTTGAGACCAGCCCGACGGAACCTGAAAAGATTCCTGAACGGATTTGTCTCCCGGCTGTACGCGACTTCCAGATTTTGCCGCACCGTCATATCCCGAAGCACGGCCGGGACTTGGAATTTCCGGCCAATTCCAGCACGCGCGATCACATGCTCATCCTCGCCCGTGATATCGTCGCCCACGAAAATGATCTTGCCGGACGTCGGCTTCACGCGGCCCGTAATCAGATCGATCGTCGTTGTCTTGCCTGCGCCGTTGGGGCCAACGAGGCAGCAGATGGTCCCTTCGTCGACCGTCATGCTGAAGTCATTGATGACTTTGGTCGTGTCGAAGCTCTTCGACAGGTTCTTGATTTCCAAAAGTCCGCTCATCGATAGGCCCCCTCTTCGACGCCCATAGCTTCACCCGCGTTATTTGACGAAGGGGTGGGCCGCGAGCTTAAAAGCCCGAGACCGGCTTCAACGAGACTCGCGAGACCGTTGGGAAGAAACCGCACGACGACAATGAAGAAGCCGCCGAGGACGAGAAGCCACGTCGAAAGAAGCGCGTCGCCCAAATAGCTCTGCGCGCCCTGGATTACGAACGCTCCGATCATCGCGCCAATGAGCGAGTTGCGCCCACCGATTGCGGCCCAGATCACCATCGACAGGCTGAAGCCGACGTCGAGTTGCTGGGGAGAAACGTACTGGACAAGCATCACCCAACAACAGCCAGCGATCGAGGCGATCAGTCCTGAGATCGTATAGATCACAGTCTCGTATCCGGCGACGCTGTAACCGAGGAAACGGACGCGCTCGGCATCGTCGCGAATGGCTTGTGTCACGAGACCAAACGAGCTTTGCGTTAGAAGCTTGGCAACCACGGCCGCACCGCACAGCGACACGAACACGATCCAATAGGCCATGGGGCTATAGGGGTCGATTTCGTAGCCGCCGATTTGCAGCGGTGAGGGAGGCGATAATCCGTTGGCGCCTCCGGTGTAGGCCTGCTGGTCGAGAATGATCGTGTAGAACGCCGACAGCATCGCAAGCGTCATTATGGTGAAGAATACGCCCGACACGCGGGCTCGAAACATAATGGTTCCGAAAAGCGCACAGAAGAACGTCGGCACCGCAATCGCCAGAAAGATGCCGGCCACAGTGCTTTGGAACGGCGCCCAAAACCAAGGAAGATGATCGAGGCTGTTGTTGAGCATGAACGGCGGAATAGGATTCGATTCCGTCTGTGTCTGCATCTGCATGGTCATTGCCATGCCATAGGCGCCGAGGCCGAAGGCGATACCCTGGCCGAGATTAAGAATGCCGCCAAATCCCCAGCAGAGGCTGATCGAGAGTGCAAGCATGCCGTAGACGCCGTAGGTCGCAAGCTGGTTGAGAACGAAACTATCGCTCACAAACAGCGGCACCGCTCCGACGGCCGCGAAGAACACGGCATAGGCGATCCACTGCGCCGTCTTGTTATGATAAAGATTGCCCATGATTTCCGATCCCGTCCTCAGAATGAACCGCCGGTGATCTGCTTCATCGCCTCACGCCGCCCTGAGCAAAAAGACCTTGAGGCCTGAATCTAAGAAACACGACGATCAGCACGAAGATGATGAAGCGAGCGAACGTATCGTTCGTGAGTGCCGCAAAGACCGACTGCATCTCACCGGCCATGCCGCTAGCGGCAACACTGCCCGCGAGCGAGCCGCCGCCGACGATCACCATCAGGAACGCCTGCACGACGTAACTGGCGCCCATTGTCGGCAATACTATTGCGAGTACACCGAAGAGCGAACCAGCAACACCTGCGAGCCCCGCGCCGAGTGCAAACGTCATCATGTAGATCCTGCCGGAGTTGATGCCGAACGAGGATGCCATCTCCTTGTTTTGCACAACCGCACGGACCTGAATGCCGAAACGCGTCCTGTAGAACAGAAACCAGAGCGCCAGCACGAGCAGCGCGGTGATGGCCAGGACAATGACGCGGAACGTCGAGATCGAAGCCGATCCAAGAGCAATGTTGGTCGAGAAGATCTCGGGCACGGATATGTATTTTGGGTCGCTGCCGAAGATCAGCCGCACGCCCTGCATCAGCACAAGCGACACGCCATAGGTGGCGAGAAGCGTATCCAGCGGTCGTTTATAGAGATAACGGATCAGCCCACGCTCCAAGGCGAGGCCTACGAGCGCCACGATCACGAATGACGCGGGAATACAAAGAAAATACGGAATTTTTAGATACGACTGCAGCATGTAAGAGCTGTAGGCACCGAGCATAATGAACTCGCCATGCGCCATGTTGATCACGCCCGCCGTGCCGTAGATGATCGTCAGCCCGAGTGCCGCGATGAGCCAAATGCTCGCAATACTGACACCCAGGATGAGCGCATTCACAAGCGAACCGAGATCCATGGCGAGTGTGTTCCTTACCAAGAGGGCGCAGACGCTACGTCCTCCGCACTCGAATGAGCGCGTCTGCATTTCAACGTTGGTCATGAGGCGGGCCCGCGCTGCGAGGAAGCGCAGGCCCGCTTTCGTCAGATGACGTTGGTGCGGATTTTCCCGTCAGGCGCCTTCAGACCGTCCTTCGTGCAGGTGCCGAGGTTCGGGTAAATCGAGTAAGGATCGGGGGCCACGTTCTTTTCCGCGGACTTCAACACCTGAAAGGTGCCGTCGGCCTGGCACTGGCCGATCTTCGGCTTCAGCCACGTGTTGAAGTTATTCTCGTCGATCCAAACCAATCCTTCGGGCGATACGGCATCCTCAACCTTCAGGCCGCCCGAGTGATCGCGAATGGCGCGCGGCGTGACGTTTTCGATGCCGACCGCGGCGGTGGTCTTCTCCAAGCCGTATTTGAAGACGTACGCGGAAAGGTATGTTTCTTCCATGTTATAGTGCGTCACGCCGTTCTTGCCGTACTTGCTCTTGAGGAAGCCCTCGACGAACTTGTGGTTGGTCGGGTTGTCGAGCGTCTGGAAGTACGGAGCTGAAAGGAAATGACCTGCGCCGAATTCGGCGCCCATCGCGCGGGTTTCGATTTCGCCGGTAGTAAGCGATGCAATCGGCATCGAATCCACTTTGAAGCCTTCCTGCTTAAACTGCTTGTGGAAGGCGATGTCCGATGCGCCGACGACCGTAGAAAAAATGAAGTTCGGCTTGGTGTCCCGGATCTTGTTGAGGACCGGACCGAATTCGGAGCTGCCGAGCGGGATGTATTCCTCGCCCAACAGCTCTCCCCCTGCTTGTTCCAGCCAGATCTTCGCGTTCTTGTTCGATTCCTTCGGCCATACGTAGTTCGAGCCGACGAAGAAGACCTTCTTGCCGAACTTCTCGACCATGAAAGGGATGAGGTCTTTTGAGTGCTGGTTGGCGAGCGGACCGGTGCAGATCGTGTTCTGCGTGCACTCCGCACCTTCGTAGCAAGTCGGATAGTAGAGCAGATGGTTGCGCTGCATCACTGTCGGTAGAATGGCCTTGCGGCTCGCGGACGTGTAGCAGCCGAACAGCGCGATGACCTTTTCGCGAAGGATGAGTTCTTTTGCTTTCTCGGTGTAAACGTTGAAGTCGGATTTGGCATCCACGATGACGGGCTCAACCGGCACACCATTAACGCCACCGTTCTTGTTGATCTCTTCGAATGCGTATTGGAGCACCAGCGTCGAATCCTCCTCCGGCACGGCGAGTGCACCGGTGAGAGAGAACAGCAGGCCGACTTTGATCGGCTCGCCTTTTTTGAGCGTCGCCCCCCAGGCCTCGCCCGACTTCGGCAACCAAACGTGAGGCATCGCTACGGCTGCAGAAGCAGCGAGCGTCGTCTTAAGAACTTTGCGGCGAGTGAAATCCATTTATCCGGTCCCCTGCATGTCGGAGTGGCGGCGCCCCCTGCGGCACCAAACGCTAGACGTTTGAGCTACGATCTAGCCGCTAACATCTAGATAATTCACGAGGAGATCAGGAGCGTCAATTATTTTTCTTGCGCGCCGAGAAAATAATTCTCTATCTAGATATTCTTGATGAAATATCGTGCGTATCGCGCATTTTTGGCGTGCAGGCGGCTGAATTATCGGGCAAAAATTGGCGATCTAGAGAATTCAAATGAGTTCGGATTTTTACGTCGTCCCGCAACCGATTTCGGCAATAACAGCCATTGACGCGAGCATTGTATGTGTGTTTTTGCCTTCAAAAATTGTCGCTCGCCCTTTCGCTTTCCAGGAATCATAGGTGGAATACGAGCACAGGTCGGATGATGGTTACTTACGAATTGAAAAGGTGGCGCTAGACGTGTCGTCCCTTCTAGACACACGCAGGGCGACTATATTGGGGAGCTAGCGTTTTCGGGCATGAAAGTCATAATTGCAGACGACCACTGGGTGGTCAGACAGTCCCTCAAGCAAGTGATGCGCAGATTGGAGCGCACCCTTGAGACATATGAGGCCGAGACCTTTGGCGAATTGGTCGCCCTGCTCAGCGAGCATCCGGATACGAGCTTGATCCTGCTGGACCTCGTCATGCCGGGCTTCGATGAATTGGGCGGATTGCACGCCCTGCGTTCCAAGTTCCCGGAAGTGCCTATCGTCGTCGTGTCCGTGCACGAAGATATTGAGCACGTCATCCGCTCTCTCGAACAGGGCGTAATCGGATATATTCCGAAGTCCGCACCCGGCCCTGAGATCGAACGCGCTCTTGAGCGAGTGCTGGCGGGAGAGGTCTCTTTTCCGCGCCGGATTATTGAGCGCTCATCGGCGCCACCGGAACGTCCGCAAGAAAGTCCTTCCGAACGCGACCACGGCGTCCTCACGGAACGCGAGCGCGACGTTCTTGTGCTGCTTGGCGGCGGTTCGTCGGTCAAGACCATTGCTGAGGAGCTTGGCTTGAGCAGCCAGACCGTGCGCATCCATCTCGGAAACGCAATGAAGAAATTGAACCTTCGTGATCGAACAAGCGCCGTGCATTACGCTGTTACGCACTTCGGTCGCCCCGCAAGCGCAGCCAATGGATGACAAGCCTCCGGTGCCCACCACAAAAGACGCTGGCCTGGAGACAATCTGGGCCGGCCTCGACGTCATTGACAACGGAATACTTATTTGGTCTCCCGACCGTGAACTCGTCTATATCAACGAAGGCTTCTACCGTAGCTGCAATCTGCCTGTAGCCCTGGGCATGCGGTATGAGGAGTATGCCGCCGCCGCCGCACGCTCGCCCGAGTGGGTGCTGTCCTGCGCACCAGAGCAATGGAAATCTGAAATCGTCAGAGACTTCGGGTCCATTCGGGACGACAATTATCAATTCGCAGCCGGCAACATCATCCACATCGCACAGCGCCCGACTTCGATGGGAGGTATGACAGTCACCTTCACGGATGTCACCGCCATCAAGCACAACGAACAGGAACTACGCGAAGCCAAAGAAAAAGCTGAAGCCACGGACGAAGCGAAGTCGCGATTCCTTCGCGCCGCAAACCATGACCTTCGCCAGCCACTCGCTTCACTAAAGATACTAATTTATAATTGTCTGCATGCTGAGGACGAAGAACAGAGGGTTGAAATTCTTCACGCGATGGGCGTTGCGACGTCCATTATGGAAGATCTCCTCGGAGCCCTGCTGCAGATCGGACAGTTGGACGCTGGCCGCATTCAGCCGCGCATCACATCCTTTCAACTTTCGGATCTTTTCGAGCGCCTCGATATTCAGTTCCGTCACCAGGCCCAGGAGAAGGGCCTTAGCCTCAAGTTCGTTCCTTCCTCCAGGACCGTCTCGACAGACCGCGCGCTGCTTGAGCGGATCCTTAGCAATTTCGTCGCCAACGCCATACGCTTTACGGAAGTGGGCGGCATCGTGGTGGGCTGCCGGAGAGAAGGCCGTGGACTGCGCATTGAGGTCGTCGATACGGGACGCGGCATAAAGCCCGAAGACACCCAACGCGTTTTCGACGAATTTTACCGCGTTGCGGACGACAAGCGTTCCCAGAAGAGAGGGCTCGGGCTTGGCCTCAATATCGTGAAACGATTGGCCGAATTGCTCGAACACCCGATCCAGCTGCGGTCTCAACCCGGCAAAGGCTCAGCATTCTCAGTTTGGATTCCGCTGGGAAATATCTGGCACAGTGATGTCGCTGCTACGACAGATATCAGTGAAGCCGTTGCTGGAGAATTCGCAGGCATCCCAGTGTTACTCGTCGAGGACGACGAAATTCTGAGAGAGTCTATGGCGCAGCTCCTTCGGCGTTGGGGCATCGACGTACATGCGGCGGCGGATGAGGCCGGTGCGAGTCGGCTTGTTTCCGAAGGCGCAATCTCGCCGGAACTCATCATTGCGGATTATAATCTCCAGACCCGAACCGGTCTTGATGTTATCAACGCAATACGCAGCCTCACCGGTGACGATACGCCTGCCATCGTAGTCACGGCTGATGCCGAACCGAAAGTCATAAGTGGCATCTGCGACGCTGGTGTTCCCGTGCTCATAAAGCCTGTCAGTCCCCCGCGACTGAGGGTGTTGATGCACAATCTGCTATTCGAGCCCGAGTTACTCAACCAAACGGGCGCTTGATCACTTTCGACCGAAGGACAGTCTCTGAAGTGGAACACCGCTCTACGCCCGTACCGATCGGCAGCATGATCCCCCTTACGGGTCCGTCCGCCGCGGACGGGGCCGAGTTTCGTAATGGAATGATCCTAGCGTGCGAAGAATTAAATGCCCGTGGAGGATTACTTGGCCGGCCATTCCAACCAATTTTCGCCGATACGTGCAGGCAAACGGCGAAGGAAGTCGTCACCGCCGCACGATGGCTGATCGAAAAGCATGGCGTCCATGCCATCGTCAACGGGTACAACATAGGTGCGCAGAATTCGGAATACGAACCGATCGCCGATGCTGGCATCATTTATGTTCACGCCAACACGCTGCTTCAGCACCACGACACGGTGATGAGTGATCCGGAGCGATACTTCGGTTGCTTCATGGCCGATCCAGCAGACTACTGGTATGGGCCGGGATTCATAAAGTTCATTTCTTGGCTCCGCGACAGCGGACAATGGACTCCGAATTCCGATCGCCTCGCCATTATTTCGGGTTCGACCCCCTACAGCATCGTCATCTCCAATGCGATGGCCAGCTCCGCTGCAAGTTTCGGGTGGCGCGTTTGCTTTGGACCCAAGATCGTCCAAACGCCGACGAGCCAGTGGCGCGATGTCATCGAAGAAGTTCGCGCAACAAACCCGGCGGTCCTGGCTAACACGCATTTTTACGCCGGCGATCTCGCGCACTTCCAACGCCAGTTCGTCGAAAAGCCGATGGATTGCCTAGTTTATCTTCAATATGGCGCAGTCCACCGAACATTCACCGACATCGCCCAGGAAGCGAGCAATGGCGTCATCGTCTCCTCTATTATCGGCCTGCTACGCGATGAAATGGGGAAACGTTTCGAAGCACGTTATAAAGCGCGCTTTGGCGACGGATCGACGCCAACAATCGGCTGCCAGTCCTATGGCAATATGCATCACTATGCAGTTGGCGCCGCAATGGCGGGAGGGTCTGGGGCACCCGGTGACTTCGAGCAAAACAAGAAAGTCGCATTCGCTTTAAAAGGTATGATCTACCGCACAGTCCACGGCACTATTCGCTACCATCCAGATTGGCAGGCCGTCGTCCCCTACCCTGTCATGACGCGCGATCCCTCGCTCGGCATGCCGCATATTTTCTATCAGATCCACGACCACAGGGAGCCACTGTCGATGATCGCTCCTGAGCCTTATAACACCGATCGTTTCGTCTATCCGCCCTGGATGAGCAAACGACCGCTCAAAGTGATGCCGGTCTCAGGGCAATCCGCCGTCGTCGACGGGGCTTTCGCCGGCCCAGAGCGACCCGGGCGTTGATCCGATTGCAGATTAGAGAAAGACGCTCACACCAACTTGATGACTTCGTCCAGAGCGCACTGAAGCCGTGAGTTGCTTGGTTCAGATTGCCCCCCAAAATGACCCAGCGCTTTAATCGACAAGCGACGGGAGCCGGCCGGACGCCGACGCAGAAATCGCAATCCTCCCCCCCCAAAAAAGAGAGACATGCGAGATTCCCGATGGCGGGGGAGCCTGCGCGTGCCTCTCTTCGACAGAGACGAAATCGCCTTAAAAGTTGACTTGGATCGTCCCGATGAAGCGGTTGATGTCCTTGTTACCAGCCGTGTCTTGGTTTGCCTTCGAATAGAGGGCCGTCATCATCAGGTCGTGGCCCTTAATCACGTAGTTCGTACCCACTGAGTACTCACTGATATCAGGAGAGAATTCATGATCGAATTCCTGATAGCGAAACACCGGCTGGAACTTGCCAGGGCCGACTTTCTGATTGATCAGATAGCTCGTGGTAAACATGTAGGAATTGCCGTCCGGCACGCCGTTTCCTGTCGCCAACGCCGTATCGATGCCGCTCGTATCGTAGATGTAATAAGCTCCTTCGAGCGTGAAGACGTCGCCACCGAAGACCTTCTTCTGCATCAACACATCCGCACTGAAGCCCTTATAGTCTCCCGACCTGAAACCATCCGTGGCGGCATTGCTCTGGAACTGCCCTACGAGGCCAACCGATAGCAGCTCTTTCTCTCCGTAATAGTCGCTCGAAGTATAGTAGCCGGCTTCTTTGTCCCAAAAGTCGTATTGAACACGGCCCGACACGAGAGGACCATTGGCATCCGGATTGGCACACGAGTTGTCGCCCGCCGTGCAGCCCTGGAAACCGCCGATCATATATTTGAACTTGCCGATATCGCCCCAGACCGCACCACCGTTATCGCGGCCACCAAAGAGCTGCGGGAAGACACTGATGAACGGATATTCGCCGCCGTTCGACTGATAATAGGGGCCGTCGAGGTTCACGCGATCGGTCGGAGGCAGCATACGGCCGGCCCAGACATTGAAGGACGGATTGAATTCCGCCCGCAGAATAGCGTCTAGCGTTCGCACGCGAGAGATGTCCGAGGTGTCATCCGGAGCGTGATCAATTTCCGTATTGTAGGTAAATCCCCAGACCTTATTGAACTGCCCGTTCACGTTAATACGAGCACTAGTCAGAGCAAAGTCGTCAGTATTGCTAACTTCTGGATTGTAGATGTATTGCGCTTTAACGCTGGCCCCGAAGGTTATCCAAGACTGATCGTCCCAAAGCTCGAACCGTTCTCCCGCGTGAGCACCCGTGTTGCTCGCGAGACTTAACCCGATGGCCAACAACGCCATTCTTCGCTTATCACGCATTAGTCCCCCTGGATCTAAAAAAGTGTGAGCTAGCAGCAGACGGCAATGCCAAAACCCCGGGTGACACTACGTCCGCAGCCAACCGACATTAATTCCAGAGGCTATAAATTTCTAAGTAATTACAATATGTTAAGCGCACAAAAATCAGTCAACGCTTGCACAAAGAGCCGCCCTGACTTTGACGGGGCGGCTACGAATAAAATGAATATTAAATCAGTGGGTTAAACTGGAATTCCAGCCCAGGAGCCACACGGCAGCATCGATGCGGCATGCCTACCAATTAGACATTTCTATTATCTTATCTAGTAAAAAAATACCTAAATAAACTAATTTTTCAGTGCTTTTCGGCAACTTATCTAATATATTTGTCTAGATATTATGATTGTGCGCTTAGCTGAGCCAGCGGCACAGTACGTTTCTCAGCCGCCGTCAGGCGGCTATGGCGATACGCCGATCATCTTTGGCTGCAGCTTCAAACACACCTTCCGTGAGAAATTCGAATGCACGCCAACAGGGTCAGCTAATGGGATCTCGCTCGGACGACGGAGCTTGCCCGCGGCTGTTTCGCTGGCACTTCGATCGGAGCCGACACGCTTTCGCGCACGCCCAATATGATGAGCCTTGGCCTGATCACGATCACAGACGCGACGGCCGCATCATTTCACTGCTGCTTGTTTCGTTCCGAAGTTATTTTCGCCGAACGACATGTAGCGGAAAACTCAAATTGCAGCTTAAGGACACTCGTCACGGCATCTTGACGATGACGCAGAAGTTCTCATCTTCATCATCTCCGGCGCGCCATTTCAAAAACAAAAAGATCCGTGCCTTCCATCGTGCCCGGCTGCGGCCAACAATGAAGCGGCTAGCCCCTATAGCGAGCGCGCATTCGTGAACGACACGACAGCCATGAACAATCGATCTTACCTGACGAATTTAAAACCGATATAGCTGTTCCCGTCCCCCTGGTGACGAGGGAGCAAATTTATAGCGCACCGTCGCGCCAGCCGGGATGATCTTCCCCTTGAAGTTAACCGCGAGCGGACGAAATTCGTGCAACAACCTCCTGATCATAAAGACGCAGCCTCCCAAGATCATTTGAGCGTCGTTTTAGGCTTTACGGGAATGCTCTCTGGCGGAGGCAGCGCCGACGAAGTGGCACGCTTTGCGACCGATCATGGCTGGCTCGACGCGAACGGTCAGCTCACCGGCGCCGGAGAACAGCTTGCCCACGCGCTCCTGCAACAGAGCGGAACGCGAACGGTATTTCGTATTTAGTGAGCGGATCTCAGGATCCAGGTTCGCGTTGAAGATAGCCGGATCGCTCACTCAGCCCCGAGCCGCCCCTAGGCGTTTCAGCGGAGCGGACCACCACTGACATCCGAAATCTCTGCTTAAAATTCCATTGCGCGCGCCAGCCAAGACCCCGCACGCACTTTGGCCATGCTTAGCAGCTTTATCGATGCCGGACTCAAAAATCCGAACGCAGAAGCGCGCGCTACGAGCGACGATCTTGCGCGCGCAACAGATGAACGTCTTGCGTCAACGGGAGTGCCGGAAAGCGTGATCGTCACACGCGCGCGGATCGTCGTGGCCGCCAGCGAGAGCCAAGCTGCCTGCGATCGCGGAAAAGACGACCGCTAGGAAAAGGCATCTGAGAAAAGTCGACTTACGGAACCTCCCTGACTGAAATACTGTCTCATGAGCGGCTGCAGGTTTTGCAAACACTCAGAGCCAAACTTCGGAAGGTTCACGCGGGATGTTTCACGCCCGACATAAAATTTCGAGATGACACCAAGCCCTCCCCCACGAGGCAAGCATATCGAAGCCAATCACTCCGCCGGCTTCGGCAGTGTCCTACGGTTTTTGCTTCGCTCGGTTGCCGCAAGCACTCATGCTGCACCACCGTCTCTTGCCGCCATGTTTCCGATCGAGAAAAAGCAGCGTGCATTCTTTTGCCTCGCACACCTTAACTTTTGCCAAGTCATCTTTACACAGCATGTTGTCGCGCCCACTGCTGATCAGCGTTTCGGCCAGGAGTGACGAGTTCCGCGCGATCATTCGGATCACAATGCGCCAGCTCGCCTCTTGCACGCATCCTATGCGATGGGAAATTCGGCCTGCTTCCAATTAGGCTTAGGCACATAACTGTGCCCGGCCGGTAACTCGTCGGCGGCTATCGCCTCGACAAGGAGTTGAGCCAAACACGCCTGCCAGTTAGGCTAGACGGCGCTGCGAACCAAAGCGGCGATTACTCCTCGCTCAGCAAGGCTGCAAATGAACATCCGAGGGGATGTTAGACGATCGGACACGATGCGCCAATGGCTTAGCCACTTGGTGCTTTTTGTGTTTGTTCTTCGCTCGCTCATCCCCGTCGGCTTCATGCCGGACTTCAGCGGCACTTCGATCGGCGCCTTCCGCATTGTTATTTGCACAGGCTTCGGACAACAAACCGTCGACCTTGACGCCAATGGCCATAAGCTTCCCGCCAAGCCAGGCAGCTCAAAGCATCAGCCTTGTGCATTTTCCATTTCTGCAGTCCCGGACCTGCCGCTGACGGCGATCGCAATTATTCAAAGCGCCCTCGCGACTATCATTTCGCGGGGTCAAATATTCGAGGCCTTGCCGCCCGCGCGGGCAGGACCTGCCCTGGGCTCGCGCGCACCGCCTCAAAGCTCCTGAACCTGTTTGCGACAGCACGCCGTTGATGCCGTGCGCGTCGTAGTCAGCAGGATCAGTCATGTCCATCGCGCCGGCATTCGATGTCGCCGTGCCTCTGAGACGCCGCAAAACGTCTCCTCCAACCAAATTCAATGTAACGAAAGTTCATTCCCCATGACTTCGCGCTGGTATAATGCTGTTTGGCGCTGGCACTTTTATGCCGGTCTCTTTTGCATGCCGTTCGTCATCTGGCTCTCCTGCACCGGCGCGCTTTACTTGTGGCGTCCACAGATCGAAGCCTGGCTCGACCGGCCCTACGACAACCTCTTAGTCAACGGCTCACCTGCATCGCCCGACGCTCAAGTCTCCGCCGCACTTAAAGCCGTCCCTGGATCACAACTCAGAAAATACTATCTCTCGCAATCGCCAACTGACGCGACGCGAATTCTCGTCGGCAAACACGGCACAATGTCTCGCGTCTATGTCGATCCCAATACGCTCCACGTACTCCACGTCGCCGACGAGGAGAGCCGCCCATTCAGAGTGATCTTCCACCTTCACGGCGAACTGCTTGCCGGCGCATTGGGAAGCTATCTGGTCGAGATCGCGGCCTGCTGGACAATCGTGATGCTGATAACCGGCATGTACCTCTGGTGGCCGCGCGGACGCGGGCTGGCGGGCGTTGTCTATCCGCGCCTGTCGCGCGGCGGCCGCGGCTTATGGCGCGACATTCACGCGACTGCGGGCTTCTGGATTTCGTTCTTCGCTCTCTTCCTGATCGTAACGGGGTTGCCCTGGGCGAAAGGCTGGGGAACCTACCTGACCGAGATTCGCGAACTCACCGGCACCGCGCGTGGCCCGGTCGATTGGACCATCGGCGGCAAGCCCCCAAAAGCCACCGCAATGACACCTGAGCACCATGCGCACATGTCGGCTGAAGACATGGCATCCGTCACGCGCCCCGGTGAACTCGAACGGGTCATTGCCACAGTCGGGCCATTAAACCTCGCGCAACCCGTATCAATCAAACCGCCTGCGGCAGCGGGAGGACCGTGGCTCGTGGCATCCGAAGCCGCCAATCGGCCGCTGCGAAGCAATTTGACAATCGACGGCACAACGGGCCGCGTTATCGAGCGAACCGATTTCGCCGAGCGGCACTGGATCGATCAGACGATCGGCTATGGCGTTGCCGCGCACGAAGGCCAATTGTTCGGTATCGCAAACCAGATCCTTGGAACGCTAACCGCGCTTTTTCTCGTCGGCCTGTCCGTATCAGGTATCGTGATGTGGTGGAAACGGCGACCGGCTGGAACTTTGGGCGCGCCGATGGCACTTGCACGACCTAAGATCGGCGCTGCACTCGTCGTGTCGATCCTGCTGCTCGCAATCTATATGCCGATGTTTGGCCTGACGCTTGCGCTCGTGCTTCTCATCGAAGCTCTCGCGTTGAGGCAATTGGAAACCGTCCGAAAATGGCTTGGTTTACGAGGTGAGGCGCATCAGTCGGCGTGATTGCAATCGCTCGGCGCACCCCTCCCCGCGAAGCGATCTGCCATCCAATCGACTGACGGCTTTGCAGCATCGCGGCTGATCATTCCATGGCCGACGCCGGGATAGGACAACATCGCGACGCGGCTTCCCGCGGCGCAGAGCAACTTCGCATAAGCAGCCGTCACCGGTGGATCGACAACGACATCGGCAGCCCCTTGCGCGATCAGAACAGGGAGGCTCGGCGGCAGCGTGCCGATCGTATTTTCAGCCAGCAGACGCTTCCAAGGTTCCATGGCGGTCGGATCTTTGACCTTCAAAAACTGTTGCGTCAGCTCCTTGCCGACTATCTGTCGCGGCCGAATATCGATGATGGATTCGAGACAGATGTTCGCCAATCTGTCGACGTCCGGGACCGCTTCCGCAACGACGATCTCGCTCATTGGCGCGCCAAAGACTCTGTCCCACGACCATAATGTCATCGCGAGTAGGTTCTTGCCCCCCGCCGTCGCGATGTCGTCGCGCATCAGTGCGCTGAGTTCCGTTGCCGGTGCCGCCGCGACCACACCGAGAACCGTCAGATCGGGAGAATAGAGAGCCGCCAATTTTGCCGCGAAAAGCACGGCTTGCCCACCTTGCGAATGCCCCCACAGAACAGATCGCGTGCTGATACTCGCGCCCGGCAGCTCATGCGCCGCCCGGATCGAATCCAGAACCGCGCGCCCCTCGCTGTCTCCAACCAGATAAGGATGCGGACCCGGCGTTCCCAACCCTGGATAATCCGTCGCTGCGATGGCAAAGCCATGCTCCAGCATCATGCGGAGACCTGGAATCTGCTGAAAGAAAAAGATCGCGAGCGTCGGTGCGCAACGCGGAACGATCCCCGTCGTCGGATGTGCCCAACCGACCACAGGCCAACCGCCCGGCGGCGGCGTTCCTCCAGGAACGATCACCGCGCCCGATACGGCGATCGGCTCGCCTTTGAGACCTGTCGAACGATAAAGCACGCGCAGGGTTCGCGCGCCGAACCAGCTGTCGCCCATCGGCTCCGTTCGGATGATCGAACCGGGCGGACCGGCGATCTCAGCCGGCGACGCTTGATAGAAAGCAGACTGAGCCGCCGCCGGATGAGCGCCGCCGGCCGTGATGAGCATCGCACCCGCGGCAACCAAAACCAAAATTGGGCTTCTGGAACGCATGCTGAAAATTCCGGTTGATCACATTATCACACGCCTGTGCACAATCGGGCTTAGTCTAAAATTGCGCTAGAATAAAAATGCCCAGCACTCCTCCGGGCATAAAAAAGTCCGGGCACAGCATGCTGTGTCCGGACCAGTCTTGGGGGTAGGGGAATTACGGTGCCGCGTTACCGGTGTCCTTATCGACGTTTGCGCGGTGAATGACGTAGGCTCGAATCGCAGCCGCATCGTCATGATTGAGGACCTTGGCGAATGACGCCATACCCGCATTCTGCAGACCACCCTTGAGCAGGATGTCGAACCAGGCATCATCCTTCAGGAAGCGCGAGGCGCGCAGATCGGGATTGACGCGACCGCTGACAACGCCGCCGCCATGGCAGACCGCACAGAACTGATCGAACAGTGCCTCACCTTTGGCAACCGTCTCCGGGCTTGCCGTTTCCGGCGGCGGGTTAAGGACGAACTTCGATTCCGGTGGAAGCGGAGGCAGTTTCGCCGTGCCACCGACCTTGAACACCATCAGCCGACTGATGTTGCGGAGATTGCCGGACGCATTGGAGTTCACGCCTTCCATCAGCGGATAGGCGCCGCCCCAGCCAACGAGAACCGCAACGTACTGCACGCCATCAACCGCATAAGTCATCGGCGGCGCGATTACGGCCGACTGCGTATCGAACAGCCAGAGCTGCTGCCCGTTGTCGGCGCGATAGGCGTTGATGTCACCCGCCGCGGTGCCTTGGAACACGAGGTTACCCGCGGTCGCCAGAGTGCCGCCATTCCACGGCCCCCTATGCGGAACGCGCCAGGCTTCCTTCTGCTTCACCGGATCCCACGCTTGGAGATAACCCTTCACCGGCTGGTCGGGAGAAGCGCCGGAGGCCGTCGCCAAGTTCCAGCCCTGGACCTGTGTCTTGTAGTTCTTATCCGGACCGTAGAACCAAGGAATTTCCTGCGTCGGGATGTAAACGAAGCCCGTCTTCGGACTGTACGACATCGCCTGCCAGCTATGGCCGCCGAGCGGTCCCGGCAGGATCGTCACCTGCTTGCCGGTTTGATCGTAGCGAACTTCCGGGTTCTCGATCGGACGGCCGGTCCGCATGTCGATCCCCTTCGCCCAAGTCTGGGGAATGAAGTTGTTTGCGGAAATCAGCTTACCGGTCTTGCGGTCCAGAACGTAGAAGAAGCCGTTCTTGTTAGCCTGCATCAGAACCTTGCGAGTCCGGCCATGAATCTTGAGGTCGGCTTGCATCAGCTGCTGGACGGCGTCGTAATCCCATTCCTCGCCGGGCGTCACCTGATAATGCCAAACGTATTCACCCGTGTCGGCTTTCAGAGCGATGATCGAAGACACGAACAGATTGTCGCCTTCGCCGCGACTACGAACGGCATGGTTCCATTCGAGACCATTGCCGGTGCCGAAATAAACATAATTGAGTTCCGGATCGTAAGAGATCGCGTCCCAAACCGAGCCGCCGCCGCCGACTTTCCACCACTCGCCGTCCCAGGTCTTCGCCGCCATTTCCATGGCTTTGTTTTCGAACGGCTTCGAGGGATCGCCGGGGATCGTGTAGAAGCGCCAATCGAGCTTGCCCGTCTCGGCGTCATAAGCCGAGATGTAACCACGGATGTGATATTCCGCGCCGCTCACGCCGAGGAACACGCGACCATTGGCGACGCGCGGAGCCTGTGTCAGCGTCATGGGCGCTTTGGGATCGACCGTCAGCACGCTCCAGACCGGCTTGCCGGTTTTTTCGTCGAGCGCAATCAGACGGCCATCGAAGGTCGCGATATAGATCTTTCCGTTCCAGGCAGCGACACCACGGTTAACGAAATCGCAGCACCCATCGACACCCTTCGCTCGCGGCACTAGTGGATCGTATGACCAGAGCAGTGCACCTGTCTTGCCGTCATAGGCTTTGACGATGCTCCACGCCGTCGAAACGAAAAGCTTGCCGTCGATTGCGAGCGGCGTCCCTTCCTGACCACGATTGGTCTCAAGGTTTGCGTACCAGGCAAGACCGAGGTCTTTGGCGTTTTTGTCGTTGATGCCCTTGAGCGGGCTGAAGCGCTGCTCGCTGTAGGTACGACCATAAGTCAGCCAGTCGCCTGGCGTTTTGTCGGCGTGGACGATGCGCGCCGTATTGACTTCAGCAGCCTGGACGTGTGCCATCCATGGCAAAACCAGCGCTGACGCGCCGCATGCCGCCAAGACGGCGAGTGAGTGAAGGGTCTTGCGTGGCATCTGAAACGCAACAGAAGCCGAGGATTGTTTCTCTGGCATTTAAGATCTCTCCTGCGCAGGCATGAATACCGGCGCGGTAAGTCCCGAATTCTGGGACGATGTGAAATTTCGACTGGGTGTGAAGGATCGGCGTTTACGCGCGATCAAGGCTGGTTCGTGCCCAGATACGCTGCGATGGCGCGAAAATCCTCCGGCGTCATGGAGCCGACGATGCCGCGCATCTGCCCATCGAGATCGTTGTGCCTCATACCGGAGGCGAACTCGACGAGCTGCTGCTGGATGTAGGGGGCCTGCTGGCCTGCGAGCTGCGGAGCGCCCGTCGATTGTCCATCCGGACCGTGACACGACGCGCACGCCGGGATCCCTTTGTCCGCATTGCCCTGATTGTAGAGCTTGGCGCCTGGACTGTTCGCGTCGCCTGATGGCGGCGTACCCAAACCCGGCTGCGCCGACCAATAGGAGGCAAGGTCCGCCATGTCCTGCGTGGAAAGCAGACGCGATATCTGGATCATGTCCCGCCAAGGCCGATCGTCGTTCTTGAAATCCTGAAGCTGCTTGTAGATGGTCAGCGGATTCATGCCGGCAAGCGTCGGCATCAATCCAGCGTTGCTCAGTCCGGCGTGGCCGTGACACGCCTTGCATTGAACCGCGAGAACCGCACCGCGCGTTGCATCCCCGCTCTTGATAATGGCCAGCGTCTTGCCATCGAATGTAACAGTCGATGCCGGTTTATCGGCGGCATACGCCACACTGAAAACGACCGGCGTCGACACCGTAATGACGATCGCCGCCAACGCGGCCAGCCGCCTGAACTTGTGCCGGCCGGCATTGCCGTTCACAGGTTCCTGTTCGCACGTCATGATTGCTCCTACCTGCTCAATATTCCCGGCGCAGATGGATTTCGCTCTTCGAACGCTCCGATTTCGATGCAGCAAACTTTGGGATGACGGCGGCACGAGCAAGCGACCTCAAACGCCAAAATCCCTTCATGGTCAGCTGAACAGAAAACTCGGCACAACTCGCCGCACGAAAGCCCGAAATGCTTCCCTGAGATCCACCAGCGGGCCGAACGGTGCGAAGGTTCTGCCGAAGAACTTTAGAAGGCGGTCTCACAGCCTGGGAGCTTCCGGAATGTCCGCTCCGTGGCCACGAGCTTAAGGTTCACTAGAGCACTGGACACGGATCAATCCGACTAAAGTCCATGACCCACATCCGGTATCGCGAGGGCGTGAACTTGCGGTGCTTAATATCGCCTACACTGCGCGACCCAACATTCCCTGCAAAAAAAAGCCTCGCAGGTTTGCGCTGCCTGATTTTCGGCTTCCCGGCCTGTCGTTTCATCAGAACAAGTCGCACAGAAGCACGAGATAGACGACAAAGCTCATCGCTCCGACACGGGGCGAACGATTGCGACGCGCGATTGGATTGCGTTTATCCCAGCGCGATCCGTCTCACAGATAAACTGCGATAGAATATCGATGCAGCACTTCGATCCGGAACTCGAAGACGCCTCCGGACCTTTGAAACCACGCCCGACAACGACGCGACTTCCAAGCCGCGCGATTGGTTTCTGCTCATCGCTCTTGGTATTGTATTTCCCGCAGCACTGCGCATCTGGGGATGGCAGCGGTAACAGCGCCCGCAATTTCACTCTCCTGCCGAGACAGAAATGCGAGCTCACTTGAAGAGGCGCATGGCCTCATTCGCCAGCACACCGCCCGCAATATCGATCGGTGCGAACGGCGCTTTCGACGCCACGTATTCTGACGAAATGTCGATCTGTTCGAGCTTGCTCGCAATCTGTTCGACGGATGCCGCGTAGACGAGGCGCCCGATCCCGCACCAGATGATCGCCCCCATGCACATGCAGCACGGTTCGCCCGATGTATAAAGGGTACTGCCCTTCAATTCCTCCGGTCCATGCGTCGCAAGAAAGGTCCGAATGGTAACCATTTCCCCATGCGCCGTCGGATCATGATCGATGCCTGTTCGGTTGTGACCGCGGGCCAGGACCTCGCCATTTTTGACGATGACAGCGCCGAACGGGAAGGCAGCCTCGGCAGCTTCCTGCAGCGCAATCTTCATGAATGTCTCATCCTGCGGCAGGACGGGGGCCATGCGCGCGCCCGCCTCGCGCGAGAGCGCGATCGTCGAAGCGACAAGCGTTACACCGCCTTTGAGAACCGTTCGCCGATGCATCGGACCACCTTCGAGATTTGAAATAGGAATATCGTACCCATTCTGCCCATTGAAGCTTGCGCGTCGATGACCTTCGCAGCGTAGAGCAAACGGAACGTGAACTTCTTACGCCGGAAGAATTCAAGGCTATCTCGGACATCGGACATATCGAAGCGAACACCAAATTGGTTTTGGCTTCTCGTCTCGATCTCGCTATGCGTCGGCTCCAGACATGGACGAGCACATGGATCGCTAGCGACGATGCTGACCAATCTCAAAATCAACGCACGACGGTTGTGGGACAGCTTGATGGACACCGCCACGTTCGGCGGCACGGAAAAAGGCGGCCTCAAGCGGCTAACGCTCACCGACGAGGACAAGCTTGTCCGTGACTGGTTCAAAACCCAGTGCGAAGCGATAGGTTGTACGGTCCGCATCGACGAGGTCGGCAACATGTTTGCGACCCGCAGCGGACGCGACGACAGCCTTCCCCCGATCGCTATGGGATCGCACCTAGACACCCAACCGACCGGCGGCAAATTCGATGGCATTCTCGGCGTTCTCGCCGCACTCGAAGTCATGCGCACGCTGCACGAGCAGGATTACGAAACGAACGCCCCAATCGAGATCGTCAACTGGACGAACGAGGAAGGCTCGCGCTTTCCGCCAGCCATGCTCGCATCAGGTGTTTTTGCCGGCGTGTTCCCCACCGCGTACGCTTACGAACAAGTCGATCGCAATGGCGTGACGTTCCTGGAAGAGTTGGAGCGGATCGGCTACCGCGGCTCGATGAAAGCCGGCGACCACAAGCTGTCGGCTATGTTCGAGCTTCATATCGAACAGGGCCCGATCCTCGAAGCCGAAAGGAAAATGATCGGCATCGTCACCGGCGTGCAGGGCATGCGCTGGTACGAAGTCAACGTACACGGCCAGGATGCGCACACGGGCGCCACGCCGATGTATCTTCGAAAGAACGCACTGCTCGGGGCCGCCCGTATCGTCGAAGCCGTCGACGCCATCGGCCAGAAGCATCAGCCTGGCGTTGCGACCGTCGGATTGATCGAGAACAAGCCCAACAGTCGCAACGTCGTACCCGGCGAAGTCTTCCTGACAGTCGACATGCGCCACCCCGATGAAAATGCACTCGATGCGATGGAAGCGGATTTTAGAGCCGCACTTGAAACGGCCATTCCGGCGCTCGGACTAACCTACGAAGAAAAGAAGATCTGGTCGTCATCCGCCGTGAAGTTTGCACCTGAGCTGATCGACTGTGTCCGTAGCGCGGCTGCGAAATCGAACTTTGGTATGCGCGACATGGTCTCCGGCGCCGGCCACGACGCCGCCTACATCGCCCGCATCGCGCCAACCACGATGATTTTTGTGCCCTGCGAGGGCGGCATCAGTCACAATGAAGCTGAAGCAACAAGCCCGGAAGAATGCGCGGCAGGCGCCCAGGTTCTACTCGACGCCGTGCTCGCATACGACCAGACGCTCGCAAAATGATCGGACCCTATTTGCCGGCCGAGGAATGGTTGCTCAGATAATCGACGATGGGTGCAACGTCCGCATCAGGGACAGGCGCCTTATACACGTTGATCATCTTCTTCACGATTCCTTCCCACGTCGCCTTCGATAGACGCGGCTGGACCGTGACCATCCCGGCCGAATGACAGGTTAAACAGTTATTGTTGACGGGGTCCGCACCGGGACCTGTAAACATCCGCTCTCCCGTCGGCAAATCGAAGCTCTCTGACTTGAAGTCGAAGCTGTCTTTGGCCTGTGCTGTCGCGCCAAGCATCATGACCGCACAGAGAACGCCAAAAGTCTGCGCAAAGCGTTGCATGTCATTCTCCTCAAGCCGCAACGAGATCGACGGTCTCGATGACGTTGCGCATAAAGCCCGACGGATTCCAGTTGGGCTTGTCCGGCTGTACCTCTCCATCGGTGTTGGTGCAGCGAACCATGACGCTCAGCCGCTTACCGGCATCGATCGACGCGATATTGGCGTTCCACTTTCGGAAGCCGTACTTGCCTTCGTCCGCGCCAAGTTGAGCCGCTTGCCAGCTGTGGCCGCCATCGACGGACGTTTCGACTTTGGCAACACCACAATCTCCTCCAAAGGCGATGCCGCGAACAGCATTCGGCGCAGATGCTTTGACGTTGGCGACCGGCGCGACATTGGTGAAAAACGATCGCGGCACCATGCGATTGATCGGAATCATCTTCACGTCCTTCTCACCCGGCTTGATGTTCGCACCGGGCGTATCAGGGATGAGATAGGCTTTCTTCGTCCAAAAATTCTCGTCGGGCGTGTCGAGAATTTCGATGTCCGCCAGCATCTTCATCCAATAGGTCGCATACCATCCGGGCACGATGAGCCGCAGCGGAAAACCGTTGAGGAACGGCAGCGGTTCTCCATTCATGGCGTAGGCCACCATGACATCCCCATCACGCGCATGATCGACCGATAGCGACTTCTTGAAATGCGGGCCGCCATCGATAACCGGGGTCTCAAGTCCGGCAAAGCGCACCTGTACGCTCCCAGCCTTCACCCCCGCCGAGTCGAGGAGATCCTTGAGACGGAAACCCGTCCATTTCGCATTGCCCATCGCGCCATTCGCCCATTGGGCGCCCGGCACACGCGGATCGAAGAGGCCGCGGGAGTTTCCCGAACACTGATTGACGGCGGCAAGCTCGACGCGAGGCAGTTTGCGAACGAGTTCAGATAGCGAAAGCGATAACTCGCGCTCGACGTTGCCATGCACTTTAAGACGGAACGTATCGACATCGACGCTTCCGGGGATGCCCGCCCAATGCCAGCGCACATAGAACTGATCGTTGGGAGTGAAGACGCCCTTATCGAATGTTTCCCATGGCGTCTCCAAAAGTGGCGGCCGCGTCCGCTGCAAGATCATCTTTCCCTTCTGCGGAAACGCAGTCGTCATCTCGCGCTCGCCGCCGCCACCGTAAAGCGGCAGATCAATCGCACCGGCCCACGCAGGCGCCGCCATCAAAGCGGCACCTGCCGTGCCAGCGCCGCGCAAAAGCGCCCGCCGCGTCAGCGCGTGTTGATCAAAATCGAAGGACGACATGGACGATCTCCAACAAGAAAAACCGATTGCATTTCTCGTTGCTTGATGAAGACGAGATCGATCGTTTTCGTCCAACAGATCTCTTTGATCGTTTCAATCGCGGTGGCTTTTTGAAGCCGCAAAAGACGGCGCCGTTGCCCCCTCTTTGCACGGCACAAAAAGGCCAATTCTGCGCCACATCAGCTCTATTGCGGCCATAGGCTGAAGCTATTGAAGTTGCGACATTTATCCAAATTTTCTATCGCCGGAAGATGCTTATATTGCATCGCGAAAGTTTCGCTTTCGCTGCAACCCACGACCAGGACAACAGATGTCTCTTATCAACACTGCGATCAAACCGTTTAAAGCCCAAGCGTACAAACAGGGCAAATTCATCGAAGTCTCCGATGCCGACACCAAAGGCAAATGGGCTGTCTTCTTCTTCTATCCAGCCGACTTCACCTTCGTTTGCCCAACCGAACTCGGCGACCTCGCCGACCACTACGCCGAGTTGCAGAAGCTGGGCGTCGAAGTCTTCTCGGTTTCGACCGACACGCACTTCACGCATAAGGCTTGGCACGACAGCTCCGACACGATCGGCAAGATCAAGTACGCGATGATCGGCGACCCGACGGGTGCGATCACCCGCAACTTCGAAGTCATGCGCGAAGGCCAAGGCCTCGCCGACCGCGGCACCTTTATCGTCGATCCGAAGGGCATCATCCAGGCGATGGAAGTGACGGCCGAAGGTATCGGCCGCAACGCCGCCGACCTGCTCCGCAAGGTCAAGGCCGCTCAGTACGTCGCTGCGCATCCAGGCGAGGTTTGCCCCGCGAAGTGGGAAGAGGGCCAGAAGACGCTGGCGCCTTCGCTCGAACTCGTCGGCAAGATTTAAGACGACCACGCCTGATGGCCTTCCCACTCCGGGAAGGCCATCGCGGCAGCTCTATGCGCGCACGAACTCAGTTCCCCGGACGACGAACAGGATAACGCCATGCTCGACGACGCTCTCAAATCCCAGCTCAAAGGCTATTTGGAAAAGGTCGTTCGCCCGATCGAGATTCGCGCCGCAGTCGACGCCAGCGCCAAATCCGTCGAGATGGTCAGCCTGTTGACCGACATCACCAACCTCTCCGACAAGATCACGCTGGTCGAAGAGCAGAACAGTCCTGACAGAACTCCATCGTTCGCGCTAACGACTCCCGGCCAGGAGATCAGCCTTCGTTTCGCAGGCATTCCGCTCGGACACGAATTCACATCACTCGTATTGGCGCTGCTCCAGGTCGGCGGCCACCCGCCACGCGTCGAGCAGGCAGTCATCGACCAGATCCGTGCGCTCGACGGCGACTTCAGTTTCGAGACCTACTTCTCGCTCTCGTGCCAGAACTGTCCCGATGTCGTTCAGGCACTGAACCTGATGGCCGTCCTCAATCCTCGCATCAAGCATGTCGCAATCGACGGCGGCGTCTTTCCTGAAGAAGTCGAAGCCCGCCAGATCATGTCGGTCCCAACCGTCTATCTGAACGGCGAGGTATTCGGCCAGGGCCGCATGGACGCCGAACAGATCCTCGCCAAGCTCGACACTGGCGCAGCCGCGCGCAATGCCGAGAAGATCAAGGCACAGGAGCCGTTCGAGGTTCTGGTCGTCGGTGGCGGCCCGGCTGGCGCGGCCGCCGCCATTTACGCTGCCCGCAAAGGCATTCGCACCGGCATCGCCACCGAACGCTTCGGCGGTCAGGTGCTCGACACCGCTGCCATCGAGAACTTTATTTCCGTCCGTCACACCGAAGGCCCGCACCTCGCCGCCGCGCTCGAAGAGCACGTCAAGGAATACGACGTCGAGATCATGAACCTTCAGCGAGCTGAAAAGATTGTCCGCAAGGGCGCGTATCTTGAGGTCGAACTGGCGAACGGCGCAGCGCTGAAATCGAAATCCGTCATCCTCGCGACCGGCGCGCGCTGGCGGCAACTCGGCGTTCCGGGCGAAATGGAATACCGCAACAAGGGCGTCACCTACTGCCCGCACTGCGACGGTCCGCTGTTCAAAGGCAAGCGCGTCGCCGTGATCGGCGGCGGCAACTCGGGTGTCGAGGCGGCAATCGACCTCGCAGGCATCGTCGACCACGTCACGCTGCTCGAACTGGACTTTAAGCTTCGCGCCGACGAGGTCCTGCAGCGCAAGCTCCGCAGCCTGCCGAACGTCGACATCATCACCGGAGCCAAGACGGCAAAAGTCGAAGGAGATGGCCAGAAGGTCGTCGGCATCGCCTACGAAAGCCGTTCGACGTCCGACAAGCGCGTACTGCCGGTCGACGGCATCTTCATTCAGATCGGCCTGTTGCCGAACACGGAATGGCTGAAAGGCGCACTCGAACTGACGCCGCACGGCGAAATCGTCGTCGACTCGCACAATCGCACCTCGATGCCCGGCGTATTCGCCGCCGGCGACTGCACCACGACACCCTACAAGCAGATCGTCATCGCCCTCGGCGAAGGTGCCAAAGCCTCGCTTGCGGCCTTTGACCACCTTATCCGCATTTCGGCGCCGGACGAAAAAGAGGTCAAAGCCGCTTAAGCTGATCAAGGCCCTGAACAGAGTATGACACTTCGCGAGCTCGAATATCTGGTCGCACTCGCGAAGTATCGTCATTTCGGGCGTGCCGCCGAGGCGTGCCAGGTCAGCCAGCCGACGCTCTCAGCACAAATCAAAAAGCTCGAGGATGAACTGGGCGTCGCTCTCGTCGAGCGCGATTCCCGCGGCGTCATCCTGACGTCCTATGGCCATGAAACCGCAACGAGGGCGCGGCAGATTTTAGTTGAAATCCAGCAGCTTAAGGAAAGCGTTCGGCAGAATCAGAACCCCGAGGCTGGCACCGTCCGCCTCGGCATCTTTCCCACGCTCGGCCCCTACCTGCTCCCTTATCTGGTGCCGCCCACTCGCAAGCGCTTCCCCGATCTGGAACTGCTCCTGATCGAGGAAAAAAGCTCTAACCTGCTCTCGCGCCTGCGTGACGGTGAAATCGATGCCGCCATTCTCGCTTTGCCGATCAACGACAGCCAGCTGCGCACCGAGTTTCTGTTCGAGGAGCGTTTTCTGCTCGCGGTCTCAACCAGTCATCCGTTGGCGCGGCGAACCTCAATCGGTGTCGAGGAACTCGTCGATCACGACCTGATGCTGCTGGAGGACGGCCATTGCCTCCGCGATCACGCCCTTGAGGTTTGCCAATTTTCGGGCGCCAACGAGCGATCGTCGTTTCGAGCAACGAGCCTTGAGACACTCCGACAAATGGTGAGCGCCGACGTCGGCATCACGCTCCTGCCGGAACTGGCGACTCTGAACCAGAGTACACTCTCAAACAGTATCCATCTGTTGACGTTCAGTGATTCCGAGCCGAGCCGCCAGATCGCCATGTGCTGGCGCAAAAGCTCAGCACGCGAACCACTCTTCCTGAGCCTCGCCGAGCTGTTCAAGACCTGCGCCAATCAAGTATTGCAGCGACCGGCCGCCTCGCAGACACGCGGCCAATCGCGCCCCGCAGCCCGTCGGAAAATCGCATCCTGACTTCGGCAGCGCTGCCGTGCTTCGCTGCAACAGTCCCACACTTTTCACGGATCCAACCTATCCCGGCGATTCCGGCAGCGGCGAATTCGCACTAGTGTTGTCATCGACAACTCAGTCTGGGGGAGATCTGCTGATGATAGATTGGGCCAACAGAGAATTGTCCACCCTTGAAGGTCAGCTTGCGTTCTGGAAAGGCGGCGTGGCGCGCGTTTTCAACGGTCCGGCTTCCGATGACGAGATTACCGAAGCCGTTATCGCAACGCTCGAAAAACACGTCGCCGATTGGCGCGCCCTGATGAGCGAGCATAACATTCCCGTCCAGAAGCTGATCGATACGAACGCTTGACGCGGCGCCATCCCCTTCACGGGAAAACACCACCGCGTCTGCTTCATTTTGTGCTGGGCGCTTAGACTTGCCGCCAGGTCGGCTTGGTCGGGTCTGCAAGTTGGATCTTGACCGGCCCCGTGCCGAAAACCGCGACGACGACGGGCTCTTTGATGCCTGCAGGAACGCCGTCGTAATGCATGGTTCTGGCTGTCCGCTTGACGAAACCGCCAGCCGGAACCTGGACGCAGTCCTGTGGTGCAAAATCCGAACCGCTGTTCACCCACCATGTCCCTGATAGAACCATCTGAATGCGGTCCGTTGCGTAGCTATGCGGTGCGCTGAACCAGCCCGGGTTCCACTTCATCAGAACAAGATACGGCCCCGCTTCGTTGAAGTCGCCGTAGAGCTTGGCCATTTCACCGCTTCCCGGCGGCAGCCCGGTCCAAGGTTCGAATTTGATGTCGCCGTGCTGCAAGACGAACGTCTGCTTCGGATCGATCGGCGCGGCATTCGCAGCTCCCGACGCAAGAGCCAAAGCCGATGACAGAAGAAAAGTGCGGCGTTCCAAAATCATGTCTCCGAATTTCACGTGCATCCCAGCCGCGATGAAGACCGGCATATGTGAAATATAAATTGCGCACCGCGATATCCCAGTCCGGACGGCGATCGGGCCCCGCGCAAAAGGCTTATTTCACTGACGCCGCAAACGGATACGGGGCCCGGCTTGGGGGGTAAGCCGAGCCCCGACTATTGAAGCGGCGCTTGTGGGTGGGGTGAGGGACGGCGCACGCCTCTTGACAAAGCGGACCTGCCTAACGTGAGAGACCATGCCGATAGAGCCACCGATCCGCTTGGCAAATGTATGTGTGCGCCTCTTGAATTGGCGAGGCCACTCAGCCCGCCGAACTAAGTCAATGCAACGAAATAGGCCGAATAGCCTATTCTATTGCGTAAAACCTATGCCGTCCGCTGTGCGGTAACACGTCCCTGTCCAGACTTTAAGAAATCCGGCCTTGATATCCTTCTGGATTAAGTTTGAGGGTACTTTCCGCTGTCGCGGAACGAGCGAGATCCGATGCGCCGTGTATCGTTGAAAGTATTGATTGCAGCCGCGATTTCGGTCGTTTCGCTTTTGCTGACGATTGCCGTGTCCTATGTCATAGGCCACGACGCAGTGAGCCGCCTGGAGCAGGAAATCGGCCAATCTCTGGCGCTGCTCGCCGACGAAATGCAGGACAAGCTCGACCGTGCGATGTTCGAGCGTTTGCAATCTCTCGACAACATGGCGGCGCTCGGCCGTATCCTGCAAAAAACCGACTCACCGGATTCGCTGCGCACGTCTCTCGAAAGATTTCAAAGCGCCTATTCTGATTATTCCTGGATCGGCTTTGCCGATCCCAACGGTAAAATCCTGAGCGCGACGGGCGGCGAATACGAGGGTCATAACGTCAAGAACCAGCTTTGGTTCAGGCGCGGACTAAAAGATGCCTATGTCGGCGACGTCAAACTGCCCAACGCCGCCACCACACAGCGCATTCCCCACGAAGGACGCGGTGCATCCGATTTTATCGACCTTGCAGTTCCGGTTTCAGACGACAAGAAAATTATCGGCGTGCTCGGCGCAACGTTAAGCGCAGACTGGGCCGAGGAAGTCCGCGACACGCTTCTTGGCAGCATGAAAGATGCGATCCCCGCAGATGTGATCGTTCTGAACGAAGAGCGCCAAGTTCTGTTCGGGCCCGACGACATCACCGGAAAAACACTCGATTTGCCGAGCATTCGCGCCGCCCGTCCAGGTCATGCCGGCTTTGCCGTCGAACGCTGGCCGGACAACCGTGCTTACGTCACCGGTTTTTCGAAAAGCGACGGCTATCGCTCGTATACGGGTTTGAACTGGATCGTCCTGGTACGCGAGAACCAGCGGCAGGCCTTTGCCCCCGTCCGCAGCCTCCAGCGCACGATTGCCATCTCCGGAACGATCTTTGCGCTTCTTGCAGCGGCGCTCGCCTGGGTCCTGGCCAGCAAACTATCACAACCATTGCTGCAGTTGGCCGACGTTGCCGAACGCCTGAGACGCGGCCAGAAACTCGAATTCCCGCAGGTCTCAGGCTATCAGGAAGCCCGCGTCCTCTCGCAATCGCTGCGATCCCTCGTGAAGGAATTGGACGCCCAGAGATCATCTCTCGCGGCCGCCAACCAATCGCTGGAAAGTCAGGTACGAGAACGCACACAGCGGCTCGCTGAGCAGAACATAGGTCTTGAACGAGCGAAGGCCGCCGCCGAAAGCGCGACCGAAGCCAAATCCCGCTTCCTCGCCGCTGCCAGCCATGACTTGCGCCAGCCCCTCCACGCCCTGACATTGTTCGCACGCGCCCTTTCTCGCCGTGTCAGCGGCAACGAGGCGACGACACTCGTGGCGCAAATGGAAGAAGGCCTGCGCGGGCTAAAAGGCATGTTCGATGCGCTGCTGAACGTATCCCGCCTTGACGCGAAACTCATCGAGCCTACGAAAACGCCAGTTTCCATGAGCGAGCTCATCGAACGCATCTCCGTCGGATCGCGCGTCGAAGCTGAGCAAAACGGCTTGAAATTCCTGAGCCGTGGTCGCGATTGGGTAATCGAGACCGACGCTGCCCTGCTCGAAACGATTATCCGCAATCTCGTCTCGAATGCGCTGAAATTTACCAAACACGGCGGCGTCATTCTGGCTGCCCGCTGCCGAGACGGACAGCGCGTCATCGATGTCTACGATACCGGCCCCGGCCTGTCGGATGATCGCCGAGAACAGATCTTCGAAGAATTCTCGCGTGCGGCCCATCGCGCTTACGGCGCAAACGACGGTCTTGGCCTGGGACTGTCCATCGCGCGCCGCTACGCTGAGCTGCTCGATATGCGAATCGCCGTCACTTCAAGACCCGGATACGGCTCGCGTTTCTCCATTGTTTTACCAAAAAACGCCGTCGAACATGTGCAGCGCCCGCCGGCCCTCACAGCGCTCGAGCCCAGCATCAGCGGCATGCGGATTTTGATATTGGACGACGACCCCCTGATCGTCGCTGCGCTGACGAAAGACTTGGAAGACCGCGGCAACGTTGCTTTCGGCTACCAACGCAACACCGACGCCGAGGCCGCGCTCGACAACGGCCTCGTCATTGACGCTGCCGTGCTTGACTTCGATTTGCGCGGCGCTGAAACCGGACTTGAATTCATCAGACGAATGGCAAAAAAAACGGGCGAAGAGATTCCAAGCATCCTGTTATCGGGAGGCACCGATTCTGCGACGCTGGCGATCCTTGCCAAAGCTGGGCTTCCGTGGCTAACGAAACCAGCCGATCCTGAGCTTATCGCAGCGACCCTCGGCGCTATCTTGAAAGCTCAAACGAATTCAAAGAACGGCTTTGATTCTGAGTTCGGAGCGGAAATGAATGTCGGTTAATCCAGAGAAACTCATGACAAACAATCAGCATGATACGGTTTTGGTCGCCGACGATCACGGACTCTACCGTTCGGGTTTCGGCTTCCTGCTTCGCGATCGCATGGGCTTTCGCTCGGTTATCGAAGCAGCAACCTTCGATGCCGCTTTGGATCGCCTGGCGGAAACACCGAACGTCGAGCTTGCCCTTTTCGATCTCGCGATGCCGGGAATTTCCGGCCCTGAGGGCTTGAGCGTCGTCAAAGAGACCTATCCCGGCATTCGTGTCGCCATCGTCTCGGGATCGGAAGAACGCAACGACGTCGTCAAAGCCGTCGCTATGGGCTTGAACGGCTACGTGCCAAAGTCGCTCGCCGATGACGAAATCGTCGGTGCACTGCAGGATATCCTGGACGGTCGCGTGTTCGTGCCGCGCTTCATGACATCGGGCGCCGCAGCGGCCGCGATTTCGTCCGCAAAACAGCAGATGCGCTCTGAATCGGCCGGAACCGGAAAGGTGGGGGACCCCGGCGGTGGAGCCACCTACAAATCCATCTCACCGCGCCAACGCGATGTGCTGGACTGCGTCCGCCGGGGCCTTTCGAACAAAGAGATTGCACGCGAGTTGGACATTGCCGAAGGTACGGTGAAGATCCATCTCGCGGCTCTCTTCTCGCATTACGGTGCCCGCAATCGCACCGAACTCGCGACGCGCAGCTAACCGCGCCGCGAAACACATCAGCATCGCCCACGCTCAACTCATTGCAGAGCCGACGCGATGCATCAGCCACCGATGCAGAATATCAGGATCGAATGGCTTCCGGATGACCGGAAAGGGCGAGGCGACGGCGGCGTAATCGGCATGCCCGGTCGTGATGATCGTCGGAACGGCATGGCCAATCGTAGCTGCGATCGCCTGCGCGTCACGAATGCCGCGCATCTGTCCGTCTATCTCGATATCCGTGATGATTGCCGCCACTTTGCCCAGCCGATGGCCGAGTGTCCGCACAGCCTCGCGCGAAGATCGTGCAGCTACGCAAGAATACCCCCAATCGTCGATCAGCATCGTCAGTGCCATGGACGACCGGTAATCGTCTTCTATGACGACGACCAACGGCCGCGCGCAAACATCAGATGTCAGCGAAGCACAATCGACTGCCATCTCCCGCATGGGGGTGGTCATCGAAGAGCCTCCTCGTTTTTTGCCTATCCTACAGTGTAATGTGAGGCTCTTTGCCAAGGCGTCGCCATTCAGCGTGAGGCTATAGGCCGCTCGACATAGCCGTGCAGGAGGGAAATTTTCAATGCGTAGAAAACGTTGGTAGTTCCCAGTCAGCTCCATGGTGGCCGTCGCAAAAAATGTTTAAATCGCGCCTCCAGAGCAAGACCTGAACGACATATGAGCGTGAGCGCGAGACATGGCTAACACATTAAAAGCCGGCCCACTGCCGAAGCCGACACGTCGCACTCGCTGGTACAATCCACGTTCGATCGGCCGCTCGATCGTTTTACGACCGCGCGTCGTAATCGGCGCCCTCGTAACAGTTACAGCGCTGTTTCTACTGCCGCCGTCTTTCCGTGGCTCGGTGCGCGAAGCGCTCGCCTGGTGTACTGGCGGCAGCGCCTATCTCGCCATGGCTTTCTATGTCATGCAGGGGTGTCACTCTGACAAAATCCGCACACGGGCCGCGCGTCAGGACGACAGCGGCGTCGTTATCCTTGTCATTGTGCTGATGGCCATGTTCTCAAGCTTCGCAGCGATATTCGGATTGCTCGTCGAGGCCAAAGCAGCATCCAACGAAGGTAAGCTGTTCTTTGCAGCCCTCGCCGCGGCGACCATCGTCATCTCATGGCTCGTGACGCAGGTCTCCTTCACGATGCATTATGCGCATGAGTATTATGCGCCGGACCACTTCATCGACAAGTCAGACGCCGAGAACTCCCTGACGTTTCCGGGGGACACAAGACCTGACTATTGGGACTTCTTCTATTTCGCGACCTCATTCGGCGCCGCATCGCAGACGTCGGATGTCGTCATCAACAGCAAGTCCATGCGCCGCCTGACGACGCTGCACGCCATCGTCTCGTTCTTTTTCAATACGATGGTTCTGGCGCTAACAATCAATCTCGCCGCGAGTCTGGCCTGATCGAAAGCTCCGCGCTTACCGTTTGCGAACGAACACGGTCCCTGCGGAATAACCGGCGCCGAACGAGCAGATCAACCCCGTCTCGCCCACCGCGAAGTCACCGTTCGCTTTATGGAAGGCGATGATGGAACCAGCCGAGCTGGTATTCGCAAACTCATCCAGAATGATGACGTTCTCTTGCGGTGTGGGCACGCGATCCAGAACTTTCCGGCCGATCATATCGTTCATATTGATGTTGGCCTGATGCAGCCATAGCCGCTTCAGTCCTTTCGGATCGACGTCCAGATCCGCAGCATGCGCGATGATCATATCGATCACCATCGGCACGACTTCACGAAAAACTTTGCGGCCTTCCTGCACGAACAATTTGTCGGCGGCGCCGATACCTTCCGGCGCACAGCGATTGAGAAAGCCGAAATTGTTTCGGATATTATTCGAAAACTGCGTCTTGAGACGTGTGCCGAGAACAGACCAGCCGCCCTCCGCTAGCGTTTCGTCCGTGACAACGAGGGCCGTCGCCACGTCACCGAAGATGAAATGGCTGTCTCGGTCGCAAAAATTGAGATGCCCCGAGCAGATTTCCGGATTGACGACGAGCACAGCCTTTGCCGAACCGCTGGATATAAAGTCAGCTGCCGTCTTGATGCCGAACGTCGCCGACGAGCACGCGACATTCATGTCGAAGGCAAAGCCCGACACGCCAAGCGCACTCTGCACTTCGATCGCGATGGCCGGATATGGCCTCTGCATATTCGAAGCCGCACAAATGACCGCCCCGATATCGCGGACATCGCCGCCCCAGCGAGCCAACGCATCCCGGGCGGCCAGGACGGCCATCTCGGCAAGCACGGAAAGCTCGTCATTCGAGCGCTCAGGAATCGCCGGGCGCATCACCTTAGGATCGAGAATACCAATCTTGTCGACGACGTGTCTCGATTTAATGCCAGAGGCTTTCTCGATAAAATCAGCCGACGACGGAAGCAGCGGCGTGAGCTTGCCAGCCGCGATGTCGGCCGCATGGTCCGCGTTGAAAGCTGCGACATAATCATTGAAGGCGGCCACGAGTTCATTGTTCGAAATGCTGTCCGGCGGCACATGAAGGCCCGTCGCAGCGATGACTGGTTGGCTCACGTTCGTTTCCAATGGCACTCCAGGACGCGCGTTGATCCGCACGCCTCTTATAAGTTATGGCGCGCTCGGTGCTGGCAACCGAGCGTCAGCTTGCGAGCGCTTCCCATAGCGCAGCTTGATGCGCTCGCCAATCTCGGCCACGAACTCCCCTCGGCCCGAATGTTCCGCAGGGAACTCAGCGAACAAAATCAAGGCTTAGCACCCATGCGTCTGTTGCAGACGGAACAGCCGTCTGGCATCTGCGAACCTAAAGCTCGTCTCCAGTCCAACGGGAGACGACGCCATGTCCGCAGCCATCTCACCACTTACGACGACGCCACTCCACGAAAACACCCCGACAAAAACCACGTTTCGGATCGCAGGCGGCCGCACGGGCGTACTGCTGATTCACGGCCTCTGTGGTACCCCCGCTGAAATGCGCTTCGTCGCCCTTGGTCTTGCCCGCGCCGGCTACACCGTACACTGCCCGACACTTGCCGGACACGGCGGCACGCGCGCCGATATCGTAGCAACGACGTGGCGCGATTGGCTTCGCAGCGCCGAATCCGCCCTCGAAGAGCTGCGCCGGGAATGCGAGACTGTCATCGTTGGAGGGCTCTGCCTTGGCAGCATCATTGCGCTACATCTGGCGGCAGACCATCCGGAAAAAGTGCAAGGCGTCGCGCTTTTCTCGCCGACGTTTCGGTTGAACGGCTGGGCAATGCCCTGGTACAGCCGATTGTTCTCGCTCGTGCGCAGCCGCCGCATCGCCAGCATGATGCAATTTCCCGACGCAGAGTCTCTCGGCATCAAATGCCCCCGCGTTCGCGATTTCGTCCGCGCAGCTCTTGCAGCGTCCGACGGCTCAGCCCTCGGCACCATTGGAACGCCGGGAGCCGCGCTCTACGAACACCGCCGCCTCGTATCGGCTGTGAAAAAACGAATTGGAAAAATTTGTCAGCCTGCGTTGATCGTGCATTCCCGCGAAGACGACTACGCCGATCTCAAAAATGCGACGTACCTTCAGGCGGCTCTGCATGGCGCCCCCGAACTTCTCGTCCTCGACGATAGCTACCACATGGTCACGCTCGACCGGCAGCGTCATATCGTGGTGGAAAAGACACGCGCCTTCATCGCACGCATCATTGCCGATCAAGCAGCCGTCGCAGGTGAAAGCAACTCAGTTCCTCTGCCCACCAAAGCCGCATAGTAAAATGACGCAAGACGCCAGCAAAACGCGAAACTATCGCTGCGCTGACATCACGACAAATACATCGCGGCCACGCACCGGACATATCGAACTCGAAGGAGCCCGTGCCATCCGCTCAGCGTAGCCGCGTGGGAAACTCCGAATACGCGAAACCTCATTCCGGAGCCCTTATCACCGTAGACGGAAATGGTTGCCATAATGCAAACATCGACAATTATCGTAAAAACGCGCTCCGATCTTAACGCCCGTTTAAGGTATCGGGACGGCGCAACAGCCAATACATCATCGGCACGGTGAGCATGTGAGGCAGAAGCCTCAACGCCACGTAGAAAAACAGATTGGGAATTCCCGGCACGATGACGCGGTTGCCCCACATGAAACCGCGATACGCACTGCGCGCCACGCCTTCAGGTGACATCGGTGGCAGGACATATCGATAAAGCGATCTCTCGGCACCCATCTCTTCATGAAACGCCGTATTCACCGGCCCCGGCAGCAGCGCGCTCATACGCACGCCCTGCCCGGCGATTTCACTCGCGATCGCTTCCGTCAGCGAAACGACATAGGCTTTGCTGGCATAATAAGCAGCTTGGTTGGGACCTGGAATGCTCGCCCCGAGCGAAGCGATATTCAGCACGCCTCCTTGCCCCCGCGCGAGCATGTCGGGAAGCGCCGAGCGCGTCAGTCGCGTCACGGTCTCAACATTGAGAGCGACGAGCTTCGATAGTTCTGCTTCCGACTGATCGACGAATGGCCCCGCGAGGCCTAAGCCTGCATTGTTCACCAAAACATCGAGATAGAAACCGGAACGAGCGAGCGTGGACGAAATCACGTTCATCGCGCTGGCTTCGCTGACGTCGCACAAGATCGCCACGACATCCGCGCCCGTCGCGGCTTTAAGCGCGGCGGAGGCTTCCTCCAGGCCAACTGCATTCCGCGCCACAATCGCTGTGTTGTGTCCGGCCTCGAGAAACCGCTGCGCGAGAGCAAGACCGATGCCGCGCGATCCCCCCGTAACGACGACAGCGGGCTCAAGGCCCGCCACCTCTTCTCGTGATTTGAGCATCTCCGCCCGTCTGCGCGAATGACGCCACGGCAACAGCCGCGTGTACCAGGGCGGCGACGTGTTGTGCATAGTCTGGATACGCTCCGCTGACGGCTCTCCCGACGCCAGCGAAACTACGGAATGGACCGGCGCCTCGCAAGACCGCGAGCCGCAGGACGCCTTCAGGTTGTTCGCACCGACGGCGACAGCACGTTGCGATCGTCCTTCGGTTGCAGCCTCTGCAAGAGATAGTCGAGAGAGATCGGTCCCGGCCCCGCAACGGCAAGCCAGCCGAACAGAGCCATGTATGACATCTCTTCAAACCCGGCGAGCGTTTCGAAGGAATCGACCTGATCCAATTTGGCGCTGATGATCGCGACGATCATGACGACCACGAGCGGCACGGCAGCGATCCGCGTAAAGAGCCCGAGCAGAAGAAAGAGGCCGCCGAAAAATTCCACGCCCGAAACGAATGGCGTCATGATCTCCGGAAACGGAATTCCCCATGACGCAAAATTTGCCGTTATTTGCGGCAGCGCATGCAGCTTCTCCCAGCCGCTCCACATGAAGACCCATCCCACCACGATGCGCGCAAAGAGCGGCGGCAGCCATAAGAAGACCCGAGAGAGCTTCTCCGGAACGTCTATCAACCAGTGCGTGAGAAATTTCATCGGTTTTGCCTTCAGTTGGAGGACGAGGCGGGATTTCCCGCGCAACTGAAAGGCACTTACGAGCCGCCTCGCTTGCTGGTTACAGCCAATCCGGAATAATTTGGCGCGTCGCTAGTGCACCCGTTGTCGTGCGCAAGGACGGGGCCTCAATTTTTTTTCCAAATCCGGAAACATCCCCCGCTGGGCAGCCGTAACCACCCTCGTGACTAGGTTTCGGCCCGGCACAAACGACAGCGTGGAAACACAATACCTTCCAAAGGGAAAACACCATGAAGATCAGTGTAAAGTCTGGTTCGGCCCTCGCAGCCGCAGCAGCATCTCTCATGCTCGCGAATGCCGTTGTCTCGACGGTTGCGTATGCCGATGAAGCGATGGGCCACTGCGTCGGCGCCAACGCCTGCAAGGGTCAGAGCGCCTGCAAGAGCGCAACGAACGCTTGCAAAGGCCAGAACGCCTGCAAGGGTCAGGGCTTCACCGAGACGACCAAGGAAGGCTGCACGACCGGCCATTTCGAACCGGCGAAGTAAGCACGCGAAGGTAAAAAACGCCGCCTCCAGCGCGGCGTTTTTTATCCCGCCGAGACGATCCTCCAAACCACATGACTATGAGAACGAGGCCGATAGATGTCGCTCAGATATATTGCGCAGGCTGCCTTGGCGCTGGCTATGATGACGCTGACCGCAGCCGGCGCGACAGCAGCCGAGCGCAAGACGTTCGATGAAAAAGATTTCGCCGCCGCGCAGGCACAGGGCAAGCCGATCCTCATCGATATCTCGGCGACATGGTGCCCGACATGTCAGGCGCAAAAGCCCATCATCCAAAAGCTGTCCGCCGAGCCGCAATACGAGAACCTCACAATTTTCGATGTCGATTTCGACACCCGCAAGGACGTTTTGCGAAAGTTCGGCGCCCAGGTTCAAAGCACGCTGATCGTTTTCAAGGGTGACAAGGAAACGGGCCGCTCCGTCGGCGCCACTAGTGAAAGCGCGATTGACGGCTTGATGCGCAAGGCTCTCTGAGGACCGTTCCAATGCTGGTATCCTTCGCCTTGGCCTTCGTCGCCGGAATTCTATCCGTCCTGTCGCCGTGCGTTCTGCCCCTCGTCCCGATCGTGATGGCGACAGCGGCCTCGGCCCATCGCCATGGGCCGTTCGCATTGGCTGCAGGCGTTGCGATCTCCTTTGTCGCGATCAGCCTTTTCGTTGCGACGGTCGGTTTCGCGGTCGGCCTGGACGGCACCTTCTTCCGTTTCATTGCCGCTTCGCTTTTGATCGTGATCGGCGCCGTTCTGGTGATCCCCGTCCTGCAGCAACGGTTCGCCGTTGCCGCTGGACCGATCTCGAACTGGGCGGATCAAACACTTGGCGGCTACGCCGGTCCCGGCATTCTTGGCCAGTTCGGCGTGGGCCTCGTTCTCGGCGCCGTCTGGAGCCCATGCGTCGGCCCGACGCTCGGCGCCGCCTCGCTGCTCGCGGCTCAGGGCAAGGACCTTGGCCAGGTCACCATCACGATGCTCGCATTCGGCTTTGGCGCCGTCGTCCCGCTGCTCGTCTTGGGCGCGTTGTCGCGTGAGATCCTCAATCGCTGGCGGGACACGCTGGCCTCCGCAGGCTCAGGCGGGAAATATGTTCTGGGCGGCGTCCTCATTCTAACTGGCCTCGCCATTTTGACGGGCTTTGATAAGACACTCGAAGCCCAGATCGTCGCTGCGTCCCCGGCCTGGCTGACGGCGCTGACCACCAGGTTCTAGGACAAAAGGATTTTTGTCATGCTCGGTGCAACGAAAGCAAAGGCCGCTGCCGATCTAAGGCCCGCGCCCGAGGGAAAGCCACGATACCTTGGCTACGGTCTTGGGCTGCGGTCCCAGCACTATGCCGACATCCTGAACGGCGACCCCGAGCTCGACTGGTTCGAGGTAATTTCGGAAAACTACATGGTGCCGGGCGGCCAACCGCTAAAAATTCTCGATCAAATCCGCGCTCGCTATCCGATCGTCATGCACGGCGTTTCGCTGTCGATCGCATCCACTGCGCCGTTCGACCCCAACTACCTGAAGCAGCTCAAAGCCCTCGCCGATCGTACCGAGCCGGTATTCGTCTCCGATCATCTCTGCTGGACGGGCGTACACGGCGTGAACCTGCATGACCTGCTACCGTTTCCGTATACGCGCGAAGCCCTCGACCACGTCGTCGCACGCATTCAGCACGTGCAGGACTATCTCAAACGGCCGCTGGCGCTTGAGAACGTCTCATCCTACGTCCAGTTCCGAAACTCCGAAATGCCTGAGTGGGAATTCATCGCCGAAATGACGAAACGGACCGGCTGCTGGCTCGTCTTCGACGTCAACAATGTCTACGTCAGCGCCTACAATCACGAATACGATCCGTATGAGTTCATGGCCGGAATTCCGGCCGATCGCGTCGTGCAGTTTCACTTGGCGGGCCATGAGCACAACATGACCCACATTATCGATACCCACGATGCACTCGTGTGCGACGAGGTTTGGACACTCTATAAGGCGGCACTCGAGCGTTTCGGCCCCGTCTCGACGATCATCGAACGCGATGACGACATTCCCCCACTCGACGTAATGCTGGAAGAACTCGGCAAGGCGCGCCTTCTTGCCGAAGACGTATTCTCTGCATAGCTGGAGCGATCGACATCCTCATGCCGCCAACCATCGCTCCAGAGAAACAAACCGAACCTGTTGAGCACGCACCTGCGCCGACGCTCAGCGAAATGCAGGCCGCATTCCAGCGCGCGGTCATGCACGGCGACGACACGGTGCTGAACGAACTCCTGGATAATTCGCGCACGAACCGCAATGTCCTGTTCGGCGTCTATCGCCACGCTTACGCTGCACGTCTTATTGAAGTGCTCCGCAACGATCATCCGCTATTGCACGCCTATCTGGGCGATGAGGCCTTCGTCGAGGTCGCAAAGGCCTACGTGGCGGCCTGCCCCTCACAAAACCAGAATGCGCGCTGGTTTTCTCATCGCCTGCCAGAGTTTCTTTCGGAAGCGCACCCTGATGCTCCCCAGCTCGGAGAACTCGCGGCTCTCGAACGTGCGCTGAACGATGCGTTCGATGCTCTCGACACTGAGCCTCTCGCGCTATCGGATCTCGCCGCAGTCCCGCCCGAACAGTGGTCGGACCTTGTCTTCAGCGCCCACCCTTCCGCCTGTCGCCTCGCCTTGTTCAGCAATGCGCACGCTCTGTGGATAGCGCTGAAAAATGACGAGACACCACCTCCGGTTGAGCTTCGCATGCGGCCAGAAAGCGTCATCGTCTGGCGTCACGAGACGACGCCCAAAGTCCGCCGCATGCCCGACGAAGAAGCCATGATGTGGACGGAAGCGATGAATGGCGTTCCGTTCGGCGGCTTGTGCGAACTCGTCGCCGTCTACGACGACCCTGACACCGCGCCCTTGCGGGCCGCCCAGCATCTTCAGGGCTGGATCCTATCCGGGCTCCTCGCGAAATCTCCGCGCGAAAATTAATTTCACCGGAATACGGCAAACAACCCTGAAGCCGCCTAATCCAAACCAAATTCTTTCGTTCTCTGGCCCGGACTTATAAAGGTCTCACGGGCACGAAACGTTTGAAATGCAGGGAGCCGGACGTCCGGAAGATATCCGGATGTTCCGATCTTATAAAATTGGGGTGGGCGACGTGACATTTGCGGGGTTGGGACTTTACGTGCGCGCATTGGGGCAGCGGCCACTGCAGCGCCTGGCTGGCATCATCGCGCTATTGCTTGTTCTGTGCGTCGGTCCCAGCACCGCGCCGGCAGCAGTGCAGGCCATCGATGACGCCGACGCCGCCCAGCGACCGCCGGTGGCCGTACCGATTTTCTTTTCATCGAACACTGACGATTGCTACAGCAGCGGCATCGTCACCGCGATCAAACGCATAGCAACGCTCGCGCAGAACTATATCAACCGTACCGGCGGCATCGCCGGACGAAAGCTCATCGTCTCCCTTTACGACGACAAAGGCGACACGCAGCGCGCCACCGCAAATCTTGCCGAAGCCATCTCTGATCCTCAAACCGTCGGCATGGTTGGCATGACGAACGCAACGCGCGCCAAGGCAGCGCTCGGCGCCGACGGAAAGGCTCTGAGCGCCAGCGGCATTCCGTTTTTGTCGGACATCTCGGTCACAAGCCTTATCGCCAATTACCCCTCCGTCTTCACGACCCGTCCGTCGGAAGACGAAGAGCGGATGCCGATCATCACTGCCTTCATTAAGGAGATGAAATACACGAAGGTCGCGTTCGTCGGTCTCGACGGGAACGTCTTCAGTGCCAACCTCGGGGATTCGGTGAAGAAGTTTCTTGGCGATGATGCTGTCGTTTCGGATCGCCGCCTCAAGCTCACCGATGACAAGCTCAACCCAGCCGACATCGCCGCAACCGTCGAAGAGCTGAAGGCCAAAGGCCCGGAGCTGGTTTTCCTTTCGGTCGGCGGCAAACGCCTGAAAGATGTTTTCAGCCAACTCAAGGCCGCCGGTTACACGCCGCCCCTCTTCGTCACCGGACGCGCCGACATGCTGACAGCCAAAGGCAACGGCAGCTATCCCAACGACATCTATTTGATGGCGTTCGATGGATTTCCCGACGTCTATAGTGAACGCCTCCGCGACCTGCTGTTGACGTCGATCCATCCCGAGTATTGGGTCTTCGAAGGCGCAAAGAACGACGCTGCGCCCGGTTGGAAGGATGGCACCTGCAAAGTTCGCGACGACGACCTCCCGCCCAATCCGCTTGAAGATGACAACATACGCGCCCTGCAAACAGCGATGCGCTACGCCGACATGATCCGGCTCATCGCCGAGGCTGGGCGCTCAGCGCCTGCGGCGGCCAACGTCTCCGATCTCCGCGAATTTATCGTCAATGAACTCGGCACGACGTATGCTGCCGGTAAGGGCGTTTTCAAAGGCAGGTTTGGCAACTGGTCGTTTAGGCCGGCATCGCGGGCTGCAGCGCGCGCGCCTCTCATCGTCATGTTGCCGCGCGGTCTCGGGCATGCCCAACTGGCCCCGTTCCAATTTCTGCGTCTGCGGAACAACACGATGAAGCGGATAGATACGCTGTACGCCGACATCGACCTTATTCACGCGGACCAGATCGACGACAACAATCAGACGTTCCTCGCCGATTTCTATATTTCGATGAATGACCGGAACGGCGCTTCGATCGACCAGATCGAATTTTCGAACGCCTATCTCGATCCGGGCTCGAACAATCGTGAGATCACGATTCAGCCCATTCATGACGGCGGCAAAAGCGACGCCTACCCGGACCACATGAAAATCTATCAGGTGACGGGCAAGTTCCTCTACTCGCCAAACTTGCGCAACTACCCGTTCGACACCCAGCGCTTTTCAATCGATATTCAGCCCAAGCACGGAAACGCCGCGTTCATCGTCCAGCCGCCACCAGCGAGCCTGCGTGACAAGTCGGTTACCGTCGACGGCTGGGACCCGAAAGATAACTATGTCGGCTATGACGAGGACTTTGTCCGCACCGTCGACGCGCAGACGTTGGAACCGAGCGTCGTGCCTTTCTACAAGGCGAGCTTCGTCTGGCTGATGAAACGGCAAACGACCGACTATGTTCTCCGCGTCGTCGTTCCGCTGGGCTTCATTCTGTTCATCGCCTATCTGTCGATCTTCATTTCGACGCACCACTTCGAGGCGATCGTGACAATCCAGGTGACAGCACTTCTTTCGGCCGTCGCGCTTTATCTGGCGTTGCCGAAACTTGACGCCAATATAGAAACCCTCTCCGACCGTTTGTTCCTATTCACGTACCTCGTGTTAAGCGTCATCATCGCCATCACCATCGCGCGGGTGAACAGACGCATCGAACCAATCGGCTGGCTCAAGAAAGGCTTAGCATTTCTGCACATTGCCCTTATCCCGGTGATGACGGCAGCCATGGCCTACTATGTGTATCAGGCGAGCATCGCCTGATGCTCAGGCCGCGATGGCGTCTGAGCGAATTTTTTCGACGAGCTTTGTAAAAGCGGCGACGGCCGGGTTGCGCGTCTGCGCAGCCCCTGCCCGCCCGCTGCATGCCGCGACGAGATCCCAGGCGATATGGGGCTTTTTCAAAGTCGCGACGCCAAGCTTCGGCGACTTCGCCGCCGCGATGCGCGCACAAGCAAACGTCTTGGGAACCAAGGCGATCCCAAAACCATACGCGACAAGATCGAGCAGCACCTGGATATCGCCGACTTCAAGCACCGACCTGCGTGAAACGTTGGTGCTCGCAAACGCCCGATCGACGATCTTGCGCGTCCCCTTGTCCGGCTGAAAATCGACGAATGTTTCCTCCGCCAGACTTTCGAGCGGCACGTTCTCACGCCCCGCGATCGGGTGCCCCATCGGGTGAACAACAACCAGATGATCCGACGCAATCGGGATGGTGACGATCTCGCGACTCTTCTCGTAGAGCGGAAAAAATCCGATATCGACGCTGCCGTCCTTGACCGACTCCATCAGCTTGGTCGCCGTGCCGTGGCAAAGCTTGATTTCGACGCTCGGATGCAGGGCATGAAATTCGCCAAGGAGCTGCGGCAGATCGAAGAAGGCATGAAGACTGCCGCACGTCCCGACGCTGAGCGTTCCCCGCTCCAGGCCATTGATCGCGGCAACGGCCCGCCGCGCCTCCTTGATCCCGGCAATGATCTCCTGCGCCTTCGCGTAAAGCACGCGGCCCGCGACGGTCAGCTCAACCTTGCGGGTGGTCCGCACGAACAACGGCGCCCCCATCTCCTGTTCCAGCGCGCGGATCGACGCAGACAAACCAGATTGAACAATGTTCACTTTACGTGCAGCGCGCGTAAAATGCTGTTCGTCCGCGGCTGCTACGAAATGTTCGAGCTGTCTGAGGTCCATGGTTCAGCACCATCCACGATTAATCGCTATCAAGAAATAATAGCATCCCAACATACTATTGGACAGATGGCTGGCAATCCCGCAAATCTTAAACTCGGCGTTTGATCGGGCGTCGCCGTGGGGGAGTGGAGTGGCGTCCCGAAGAAAGCGATCCAACCGCGCGACGTGCGGTTTCGTCGCGAGCAGATTTTGCGATCTTACAGACGGAAGCCGTCCGGTCCGACAGTTAAAGGCCGGGGCGACAGCTGGGCTCTACCGGTCAGAGCCAGCGATGTGGAGAATTCGGAACTATGGCTGCACTCGTACGAATCGCGTTGCGGTTGCCGTACACGTTCGTGGTGCTTGCACTGCTCATTCTTCTGACGGGCGGGCTGGCCGCGCTCCGCACGCCGATCGACATCTTTCCGGATATTCGCATCCCGGTCATTGCCACGGTGTGGCAGTATACGGGTCTGCCGCCGGATCAGTTGTCCGGACGCATGGTGACGCCCTTCCAGCGCGCGCTCACGACGACCGTCAACGACATCGATCACATCGAGGCGAATTCCTATAACGGTATCGGCGTCGTCAAAATCTTCTTCCACCCATCGGTCGATATCAGCGTCGCGAATGCGCAGGTGACGGCGATCTCGCAGACGATGCTGCGCCAGATGCCGCCGGGCACCAACCCGCCGCTCATCCTGAACTACAGCGCTTCGACAGTGCCGATCGTGCAGCTTGCGCTTGGCGGCGACGGCCTGACCGAGCAGCGCCTTTTCGATCTCGGCATGAACCAGGTCCGCATCCGTCTGGTGACGGTGCCGGGCGCCGCCATCCCGTTTCCCTACGGCGGCAAGACGCGCCAGATTCAAATCGACCTCGATAACGCGCTACTGCATGCGAAGGGCCTATCGGCGCAAGACGTGCAAGCTGCTCTGGCCGCGCAAAACCTGATCAATCCGGCCGGCACTCAGAAAATCGGCGCAACCGAATACGTGATGCAGCTCAATAACGCGCCGTCCGCACTTAAAGATTTGGGCGACCTACCGATCAAAACCGTCAACGGCGCGATGGTCTACATCCGTGATGTCGCCCACATCCGCGACGGCAACCCGCCGCAACAAAATATCGTGCACGTCGACGGCAATCGCTCAGTGTTGCTGACCGTTTTGAAGAACGGCGCGATTTCCACGCTCGATATTATCCAGGGCATCAAGGACAAGGTGAATGAAATCAAGCCGGGCCTGCCCGATGCTCTGACCTTTTCCTACCTTGGTGATCAATCGGTGTTCGTGCGCGGCGCCGTCACAAACGTTATCCACGAAGGCGTTCTTGCCGCCGTTTTGACAAGCATCATGATCCTGCTGTTTCTCGGCAGTATCCGATCCACGATCATCATCGCGACGTCCATTCCGCTCGCTGTCCTTTCGTCCATCGCCATGCTGTCCGCGCTTGGCGAAACGTTGAACATCATGACGCTCGGCGGCCTCGCACTCGCCGTCGGCATTCTGGTCGATGAAGCGACCGTGACGATCGAAAACATCAACTATCATCTGGAACAGGGAAAAGACGTCGAAACGGCCATTCTCGACGGCGCTGATCAGATCGCGACGCCGGCGTTCGTATCGATGCTTTGTATCTGTATCGTCTTCGTGCCGATGTTCTTCCTCGAAGGCATCGCGCGATTCTTATTCGTACCGATGGCCGAAGCGGTCATGTTCGCAATGGTCTCGTCTTTCATTCTATCGCGAACACTTGTGCCGACGATGGCCAAGTACCTCCTCAAACCGCATGATCACAACGCGCACGAAAGGCCGACGCGCAATCCATTCGTCCTCATTCAGCGCGGCTTCGAACATGGCTTCGAGAAATTCCGCGGGGCCTATCACGGCCTTTTGGAGGGCGCGCTCGCGCATCGCGTGATCGTTCTGATCGTTTCATTCGGCTTCATTGGGTCATCATTCCTGCTGGCCCCGTATTTGGGCAGGAATTTCTTCCCGGCGGTCGATGCCGGCCAGATCCTGATGCACGTTCGCCTCCCGATCGGAACGCGTGTCGAGGAAAGCGCCCATGAATTCGCAAAAATTCAGGATGCCATTCGCGACGTCATTCCTCCCGATCAGATCGAGGTGCTGGTCGACAACATTGGCATGCCCATCAGCGGCATCAACACGACATATAACAACACCGGCATGATCGGCGCTCAGGATGGTGACATCCAGATCGCGCTGAAGGAGGGTCACGGGCCGACGGCCGAATACGTGAAACAACTCCGCAGCGAGCTGCCAAAAGAGTTTCCCGGCGCCACGTTCTCATTCCTGCCGGCTGACATCGTTAGCCAAATTCTGAACTTCGGTGCGCCCACGCCGATCGATCTTCAGATCCGAGGCAAGGATCTCGACGGCGCGTTTGACTATGCGCAAAAAATCTTAAGGCAAATTAAGATGATCCCAGGCGTCGCCGACGCCCGAATTCAGCAGTCGCGCCGCAATCCGGGCTTCGACATCGACGTCGATCGCTCCCGCGCGCAATATGTCGGTGTGACCGAGCGCGACGTGACTGAGAGCCTCGGCGCGAGCCTTGCCGGAACGGGACAGGAAAATCCCGCCTACTGGCTCAACCCGAAAAATGGCGTCCAGTATCCGATCGTCATTCAGACCCCGCAGTACAAGCTTGATACGCTGACGTCGCTGCAAAATCTGCCGATCACCTCATCAAATGACAACGCCGCGCCCCAGATCCTGGGCGCCGTGGCAAATTTCAAACGCTCTGTCATGAATGCGGTCGTATCGCAGTACGACATCCAGCCCATGGTTCAGATTTTAACGACAACGGAGGGCCGTGACCTGGGAGCCGTCGCGAGCGACATCCAGAAAGTTCTCGACGCCACCAAGAGCGAGCTGCCCAAGGGCGCAAGCGCGGTCATGCTGGGCCAGGTTAAGACGATGAATAGCGCCTATGCCGGAATGTTGTTCGGCCTACTAGGCGCCATCGTGCTTATATACCTGTTGATCGTGGTCAACTTCCAATCGTGGGGCGACCCGTTGGTGATCATTATGGCGCTTCCCGCTGCTCTGGTCGGCATCATCTGGATGTTGTTCCTCACTGGAACGACTCTGTCGGTGCCTGCCCTCACCGGCGCGATCATGTGTATGGGCGTCGCGACCGCGAACGCCGTGCTCGTCGTGAGCTTTGCCCGAGAACGGTTGGCCGACCATGGCGATCCGATCCTCGCCGCCCTCGAATCCGGCTTCGTCCGTATCCGTCCCGTCTTGATGACCGCGCTCGCGATGGTCATCGGCATGGCGCCGATGGCGCTCGGACTGGGCGAAGGCGGCGAACAGAATGCGCCGCTCGGCCGCGCCGTCATCGGCGGCTTGATCTTCGCGACGGCCGCGACCCTCTTCATCGTACCGATCATATTTAGCCTGATGCACAAACGCCGGACGTCAAACGCGTCATCGCCGCAAGGCGCCATCCCTGGAGAATTCCATGCTGCCTGAAACGCCCGCGGAGCCGCGCCAGCGCTCACGCTGGAAGATGCCCTTGGCGGCGGTCATCTTCATTGGGGGCGCGGCGTTTCTCGCCTTCACGGGAATTGAGAGTCGCGAACAAAGCGTCGCGCAGCTGACAACCAAAGCCGCCGAACGCGCCGTACCGACGGTCGCTGCCGCCACGCCCGCGGTCGAGCAGAGTGTTGGCGTCCTCGATCTTCCGGGCCGTCTCGACGCCTATTACCAGGCTGCCCTCTTCGCACGCGTCAACGGCTACGTCGCCAGCCGCAACGCCGATATCGGCACGCGCGTGAAGACTGGCGACGTCCTTGCGACGATCGATGCTCCCGATCTCGATCAACAGCTGTCACAGGCTGAATCCGATCTGGTCAACGCCAAAGCCAACGCCGCGCTGGCTAAAGTCACGAATGGGCGATACCAGGCGCTTCTGCCGAGCAACTACGTCACGCATCAGGCGGCGGACGAAAAGAAGGCCGACCTCGACGCCAAGAACGCGCTCGTGAAGTCGGAGCAGGCAAACGTCGATCGGCTCAAGGCGCTAACGGAATATAAGCGCATCGTCGCTCCGTTTGACGGTATCGTGACGGTGCGCAACACCGATGTCGGCAACCTCATCAACACCGGCAGCGCCACGGGCTCAGAGATGTTCGTCGTCGCCGATGTGCACAAGCTGCGCCTCTACGTCAACGTACCCCAAGCTTACGTCCCGATGATCCCAACCGGGACCGTCGGCAGCCTGAGCGTGCCCGAGCGCCCCGGCAAAACGTACGAGGCCAAGGTCGAAGCCTCGTCCGGCGCCGTCGATGCCGCTTCCGGCACGACCCGCATGCAGCTCATCGTCGATAACGCGGCGGGAGAATTGATGCCGGGCGCCTACGCCAACGTCCGCCTGAAGGTCGGCAGCAAGCACAACGTCCTGGTCGTTCCATCAAGCGCCATCATCTTCGACAAGGAGGGTCTGCGCGTCGCAACAGTCGGAACCGACGACAAGGTGAACCTGAAGTCCATCACTATCGGTCGCGACCGCGGCGCCACCGTCGAGATTGCGTCCGGCCTCGCGCCTGAAGACCGTGTGATCGAAAGTCCGCCGGACGGCATCGACGACGGCGATAAAGTCAACGTCAAGGAAAAGCCCAATCCGGCGAACGCGCCCTCGACGTCGAATACCTCCGCGCCATCGAACAAAAAAGGCTGACGCTTAAAGCTCCGACGATCCTTGGGAACACCTTCGTTGCGCCATGCGTTTGACGCGCATGGAACAGCGGAAGGAAAATATATCCATGAGCACGAAACTTCTCATGGCCGCCGCGATCGCGGCGGCCGCGCTCGGAAGTTCGCTGCCGGCCTTCGCAGATGCAGCCAGCAATAGCGCACCGAACGCCGCAAAAACGATCGAGCCCGGCAAAGTCGGCCCCGGCAGCGAAAATAACGCCGTCGTATCGCCCACCTCTCCCGACGTGCCGATCAACAAACAGCCCCCGCCGGAGATCAGCTTGCCAGCTAATTCAGGCTCGGGCAGCAGCACGGGTGAAAAAGGCAGCGGACCGGAAGCGACGACACCGCCCCACAATCCAACGGCACCGGGGCTGCAATAGCCCCGGCTCCTATTCGCCGATCAGCTTGCAGCTTATCTCGACCTGTCCGGCTTGCGCCGCTGCACCTTGATAGATGCCGCAATCGAGCAGGTTGTCGGAAAACACCTTGCGGCTGGTGTAGACGTTGATCAGCAGCATCGGTTGGCCTTCGGATGCCTTGCGAACGTCTGCTTCGGCAATGGAAATCCCGCCGAGGTTGACCGCCGTCGTTCCGCTCGGCAGATCGACAGCTTCGTTCGCGAGCGCGATTTCGCCGTCGTCATCAGCGGAATGTTTCATCGCACTGCCATAGTAGAAAGCTGCAACCCGCACCGTTTCGCCGGATTGCGCGAGTTTGTTTTGGGCCGCTCGCGATAGCGTCAGTTGGACGACGTATTTCGGAACGACTCGGACACCACCGGGCGCGGGTCCCATGGCTGCGCCCATGATCCCGGACGGTATTGCGGCGCACCGCTGATGCGCCTCAACATCCTTGATCCGCTGAACATCGGCTTCTTCCGCGCGCGTAAGCTTGCCGTACGGCGGAAAGCAACCCTTTCCAAATGCAGCTTGTCCTTCGGGACTTTCGAAGCAATAGCCCTTATTGGCGAAAATGGCATTGCGCGCCCGCCAGAGCGCCTCGCAGACGTCGGCGGCTTTCGCGGCGCCGATCCATGCGAACGCCGTAAGCGAAACGGCCATCGCCGTAGCAAACGCTCCTCGCCCGCCAAGGATATAGCGCATCTCAGGACCTCGGAAAAACGCCTCTGCTCGTGACTCAAAAAAGGACACCGCCCCCTGTTTGTCAGGGAAATTTCACGATGTGATTAAAAACGTTCGCATTCACCGACACGGAATTTGCCAAAGCGGCAGTTCCCGATTGCGTTCCCGCGGCAGACGCGCGACTGAACGGCAGGCAACAAATCGAGAGGCTGCAAATGTTGAAGTTTGTAGGCGTCGCAGGCATCGCCTTGGGGCTCACGGCCCTGGCGCCCGCCGCCGAGGCACACCACTGGCATCATCGCCATGACGGATACTTCCGGCTCGGCTACCATCGCGCCGGTCCGCCCCACGGCTACCGCTTCGGCTTCTGGACGTATGCCGGCGACCCATTCGCCCGCGACGACTATTTCGACGGACGCCGCTGCTACTACCTACACCGCCGCGACTTCTGTCGTGGACCACGGGCGTGGGGTTGGATCCGCTAAGCGATAAAAAGAGACAAGGGGCCGAGATGGATCGGCCCCTTAATCGTTTCAGGTGATGCGTAGTCGGCGGCTGCCGCTCACCACGCCGGAGTGCAAACCGTACGCGGGCGCATGTCGTAACCGTTGTCGTAATAGCAGTATGACGACGGATATGCCGGGTAAGCCGGATAAATGGGCGGGGGCACCGCATAGACGGGATAGGCTGGCGGCGGCAGCGCATAATAGCTGCCTGCCGGATAGAACCCGTAAGCCGGATAAAAACCCCAGCCTTGGCGATAGGCGCGGCGGGCCGCACGCCGGACCGCCTTCGGACATCCACGCCAGCTCGGCGGATGATAGCCGTAGGGGTCGTAGCCGCAGCCACGATAAAATGTTGCATCAGCCTCTGACGAGAGTGCAACGAAACTCAATGCTGCGGCCAGAGCGCCGACAACGACCTTCAAACCCGACATGGGACGTCTCCCAAATGCATTCCCTGCCCTCGCGGGCAGGGTCACACTAGGAGACAAATCTTAAATTCGAGCATACCGCGCGAAGTTAGGGTTATCAAAGATTTGCTGGAGCCACTGGCTCCAACCCGTTATTTCGGCAGCTTCGGCGTCAGATTGATTTTTGTTGCAAGCGCCTGCATCTGAGCCAGCGCTTGTTCGTCGATTTCGATGAGCTTTGGCAGCCGCTTCGACATTTTATCCTTGAGGTCGGCCGGACATCCCGCCGGCAAGCTCGCCAGAGTTTTGTCGACCTCCGCTTTGGCCTTCGTCTCGACGTCGACGCGGTCCACCGTGGTGTCGACGCACTCGTAGAGGCTGATGACGTAAGGCGTCGTCTGGCTGTAGAATTTTTCGAGCTTATCGGCCTCGGCATTGAACCCGCAGCGCCGCGCCAGCGCGATCTGCTGGAATTGGTCAGCGACCTGCTCTTTCATCAGCAACGACGTACAGCCGAAGCCGGTGGCTATGCCCGGCTGCTGACGACAGACGCCGATGCGGGTGTTCGGCTTTTCAATCTCGTTCATCGTGCACTCGGCATTTGCCTCCGAGGCGGCGACGGTGAGACCCACGGCCAACAGAAATGAGATCAGTCGCGCATTCACGGCGTTTGGCTCCCCCAAATAACGATTGGTGCTCGGACCGTAGCAAAGAGAATGTGGCAGACCGAGTTCTTGAATAGCCAATGTGACTTTATGCGCGCTGAATCGGCGCCCCGAAGCCGCCACGAGCATTTTTTGTGCGAAGTGTTACGCTGCAGTCACGTTTACTTTCCGCGCCCAATGCTAGCCTCATTCCGAGTCTGTGGTTGGCGCGTAACGCGAGGAAACCGCACAAGAAAAACAGGCGGCATTGCGCACCGCCTTTCCCCGCGATTCAGCACATTGGGATGTGCGCAAACGGGAGCAACGCTTGAGGGCTTTTCTCATGGGGAGAAGCCAACATGGCGAAATTCAAAGTCGTTGTTTGGTGTGATCATTGCCGAAACGATGCCGAAGGCTGCTTCGGCGGCGGCACCGAAACCATCGGCAGTTCCTACGAGACGTGGGAAGATGCCCAGAAGGCCGCCGAGGAATATTGCGGCCACTTGCCTTACGGCTATCGCGTCGAAGAAGAAGACGACTACTAGACAGCGCAGCGAAAACAACGCGAAGGCGTTTTTGTTACGCGCTGTGACACGCTTTGTGAATTGTTCATGACAGCAGCATTAGCTATCGCTGCTGATCTCAGCGGGAAGTGCATCGCTGCCAATCAGGTCGGACGAGCGGGACCGAAACCGGTGGGCGCGAGGGCGGTGCGAATCCTGTAGGCCCTGCCAGTCACATGGCGGGGCCTTCCTGTTTTTCACTCACTCATTCATTCCAACACTCGCCGCTCCAAAGGTGTTGGCTTCAGTTTATTTTCTATACGCAATCATACTAAAACGTATGCTGACCGACGTCGCAGCGAATGGCAGTGTGCAAACTGTTCACTGGCCAAATAACGACGTGGTTTCGTGCAGAAATTTCAAACCCGCATTGCGTTTGTCGAGGCATTACGCTGGTCACCTAACGCCGATTTTCACCACTTGAACTTGGCCCAGAACGTCATTGCGCAACTGGACGCCCGCGCGTTCGTCATGACTCCGGAAGGTCAGCAGGAAATTCGTACGGGCGACTGGTTGGTCAAGGATTCGGCTGGTGCGTTCAGGCCCATGAGCGATGAAATGTTCAGGCAAAAATACGAGCCAATAAAACTGCCCTCCCCTGCAGTCTGACGGCCACCAACGTCCACTCAATCTTTTCTAGCGCGTTTTCCAAACGTTGCCTGTGGCCGCACTGAATGACCGAAACGCGTCGATTGTCCGTCGATGTATTCAACCCCTACCCGATTGGGCGCGGTCCAGGCTTTGCGCACTTCACGCCGCGCATCGGAGGCCATGTCAACGACATGAAAAATATTCGGCAGCGCATCGCCGTCCGGAAAAATCAGCAGCGCACCGCCCTGTGAGAGATTGGCGATCCGCGCCGAAAAGATATTCCCGTCCTCAAGCTCAATCCGCGCCGGATGGCTGACGGCCTGTCGCTCGGATTGTCTGCGCTCTTTTCCCATGCGCGGACCCTGAGGCTGCAAAATCTAACAGCAGGTTACTTCCGCTCATGCAATTGCGGCCTTTGCAAACTCGGCCGCAGCCCTCATCAAAACGCGTTCGACGCCGACAATCGCGCGCTGGTCAGCGAAGCTCCGTTTGACCAAGCAGCCAGCAACAAAAAGCGGCGCACAACCGCACGCGCGGCATCGGTTAGTCGGTTGTGGTGGGAAGAAACATGGTGCCGCTTGTGTGACTCGAACACACGACCCCGTCATTACGAATGACGTGCTCTACCGGCTGAGCTAAAGCGGCTTTTGTTCCGGCGGAGGGGCGTTCCCCCCGAGAAGGCGCGAGGGATACTCTGGGCGGCCGGGAATTGCAAGGGTCGTGGCGTCAAAAGTCATTCCTGCCGCAGAGGCCCGCGCAAACCCAGCACGAGCCAAGACCCTCAACCCGATCAGCGCCTTAGTTGACCGACCGGAAAGTCCGGCGTGCGACGGGTTGCTCAAGCTCTGGCTCCGGCGGCTCCGTGCCCGGATCGTCCGGCGCGCGCGGTGTGACGAAGACAGCCGAATCCCCCCGCCCGGACGGCGAGCGCTCCTGCGGCAACGTCTTGACCGTCGTTGCAACCTCATCGGCGCGTGCCACCGCCGCTGGATGCGCAGCCCCATTGGCGGCACTTGCTGCCGATGCCTTCGGAGCGCTGCCGGAATTCGGCGTCACCGGAACGGTGACTGGCTCGGCGGTCACGACCTCAGGCTCGGCAGCCGCCGTCGCCGTCACGGGCTGGCTTTCGGCGGGGACGGGCGTTGCAGCTTCGTCCTTGCGATCCGGAGCCGCTGGCGCTTCAGCATTGAGTTCCGTCGTCACCGGGGCAATAGCGATCAACTCGTCGATCTTGGTCGCCAGAATTTCACCGCCAGCACTATCGCTTGTTTCAACCGGCACGCGCCATTGGAAGGCATCGAGACGGCCATCGACCGGCGAGATCGGTTCCCAGTGATCGGAGATGACGCCGTCGGCCATCCACACCGGATCGCGCGCAGCGTTCATCGCCCGCGCCAGCCATTCGCGCACCCGGCCCTTCTCTCCGTTCTCGCCGGCTTCGATCCGAGCCATCAACAGCGCAACGCGTTGCGTCAAGCGGTCGGCGAGCAGCGGCTCCAGTGCCCGGCGGGCTTCGTCATACAGTCGGGCCTCCGCCGCGGTCGTCGCCACTGCGATCGGGCTTTCGATCGAATGCGGATTGAGAGCCGCGAGCTGGCGGACGCGATCGAGACGGTCCCGCGTGCTGTCGCCGACACGCGCATGCGCGTAAACTGTCGCGAGATCGGGATGCGGCGCCTTCGTCCAGGTCTTCTGGATGATCTTTGCCGCCTTCGAGGTGTTGCCGCGCGATGCCAGAATGCGACCCGCAACGACGGCAGCCGGCACGAGATCCGGCGCCAAGGCGTGCGCTTCGAGCGCCCAGGCGAGCGCCTTGTCGGGCGTATCGTCCTCGGCTGGGATCGCCTTTGCCGTCAACAGCACGGCGCGCTTGCGATCGGCAGCGGCTTTTGGAATGTGACCGCTCTTGCGCGCATGTTCGAGCGTCGCCAGCGCCGCCGTCCAGTCCTTCTGCTTGCACTGCTGCTCAAAGAGCGCCGTCGACGACCAACCGAGTTTCGGATTGGCCTTGAGCGCCCGCGCTGCAAACTGCCGCGCAGCTTCGCCCGCGCCTTCCCGCTGCGCTTCGAGGAACAGCCCGCGAAGCCCCAGCTGTTCGGTCTCGGGAGACGCCAACATCGCCTCATAAATGCGCCGCGCCGACGCGCGGTCGCCGGAAAGCTCCGCCGATTGCGCGCGCAACAGTTGCGTTAGCGGTTCATGCGGCAGACTCTTGCGTGCCTGCAGCGCATAGCGCGCCGCAAGCGAACTGTCACCCGCACCGATGGCGATCATGCCGCCGGAAAGCGCATCGAGCCCTTTGCGCTCGCGATGCCGCATCAGCCGGCTGCCGATTATCGCCGGGCTGTTCCACAGTGTCTTGAAGACCGACCACAGAAAGATCAGCGAAGCGACCAGCGCCGCCAGGATGACGACGGCACGAAACACCGAGGTCTCGATGTCGTAGCCCTGCCAGACGATTTGCAGCGTGCCGGGCCTGTCGGCAAGCCAGGCAAGGCCGGAGGCGATGAGGGCGATCGTGAGCAGATAAACGACGAGGCGCACCATGACGCAGACCCTTTATCGATTATGGCGACGGCTGTGCCGATTGCTGGGAGACGCCCGCAATGGAAGACTTCAGTTGTGAATTGAGGTTCTGAAGCGCGGTCTCGACGCTGACCCGCGCCGCAACCTTGTCGAGGAAGGGGCGCATCGCATCCTGCGCCTTCGGTGACAATTCCTTGCCCTGGTCGATGACCTCTCCGAGACGACCGTCTGCCAGCGCAACCTGCATGCGCCCGACGACGGCTTCCGTGCTCTTGTCATCGGATTTGAGATCGATCCGGCGAACGCGCACAACCGATTTCGCACCAGCCCAAAGCCGATCGACGACGCTCGCGTCCTGCGGCTCTGAATCGGCGTCGATTGCACGGTCTGCCGCCGTGCGGAATTCCTTGGTCAGCTCGGGCAACGTCGGCACACCCGTGTCCTGAAGCTTCTCCAGCGCTGACAGATCGAACGTCGGCCCCGCAACCTTCTTCACGTCGGCAAGCTGAGCCGAGAAACTCTGCCCGCTGTCGAGCGCGCGCTGCAGGTTCTGCAGTTCAAGCGCGAGGACAACGCGCTTCGCGCTTTCCTTGCGCGCCGCATCGCCTTCGACGACCGCCTGCACGCTTTTATCAAGCGCCGCGATCTTCTGGTCGATCGGCTGCACGGCGGCTGAAATGTCGGCAGGTTTCGCCGCAGCCGCACGCAAACCATCGAGCGCCGTCTTGAGACTTCCGAGCTGATCCTGCGTGACTTTGAGATCGGCGGCGACGTGATCGGTCGTCGACTTCAACGCCGCGATCTCTTCTTCCATCCGCACACCGTCGGTCTTGAGACCGGCGACATCCTTGTCGATACGCTGCGTGCCCGCGCGTGCCGTCTCGGCGGCTTCGGTCGCCGATTGAATGCGGCTCTCGACATCCTTCGTCACGTTCGTCCGCAGCGCGGTCAGCTGCGTCGCAAGGCTCGTTTCGAGATCGGACACTTTGCCCGTCAGCCCCGCGATTTGCTCGATACGCGTCGCATTGGGATCGTTGACGCCCGCATCCGCCATCGCCTTCAGCCGATCCTCGATCTTGCCGATGCGCTCGATAAGTTGCGGCTGCCCAGCGTCGGAGGCGGCCGAGGCCAGCGCCGCTTTCGTCTCGGCGACGAGGCGCGTCTGCCCTTCGATCAGCGACGGAATTTTCTGTGTCGCATTTTCGAGGCCTGCGATCTTCGCTTGAATTCCGCTGAGATCCGGTGGCGGCGGTGCTGCGCTTTCGTTCTTCTCGATCGTCGCGAGACGTTGCGAAAGATCGGCGATCTTTGCATCCGCGCCGTTCTGCATTTCAAGCTGAGGCAAGGCCCACAGCACGGCAGCGAACGCCAGCGCGCCGCCGGCAATCCCGGCCGCCAGATGACTGAAAACGCCGCCGCGTTTTTGCACGACGACGCTCGGCTCTTCCGACTTAGCCGCACGGGCGGCAGAGGCCGCCGACGACGCGGCCGATGCGCCAGGTTTATCGGAGCTGGGCTTATCGTATTTGCCGGCGCCGAACGTCGCCTTGGCGTCGCTCTTCTTCGGCTCCTCAGCATAAGATCCAGCCGCCGCCGGACGCGGAACCTCGCTGCCTGCCGCGCTCTGAGCCGCGGCGCTCGATTTGCCCGGCGACACCTTCACCTCGGTCGCTTTCAGGTCGAGCGTCGCGTAGGGCTTCTTTCCCGCTCCACCGCTTGATCCTGTACCCGATTTCTCATCTGCCATCGGAGCCTAAGCCTCCTTACGAAACTCGCATATGCCATCCGGTCCCGGTTCAGAATCCAGGTGCTCCGGAAAAATCTGTCTATTGAGAGGGCTCAATTGCCGGGGCGACCAGCCGGTCTGTTTTTACGCCTTGTTACTCCGCTTTCGAGCTTGCCGCGAGACGTTTTACGAGTGCAATCATTTCTTCGATGTTAGGTTGCGAAGAAACGAGAGTCATATCGGTTTTTGCAATCGGCCCCAAGGCTTCACCTACGCGCTCGGACAGGCATAAATACGTTATGCCTGAAAGTTGTACCGGCGGCGACAGCGCGGCAACCAACCGTGACCAGATCCGCGCCGTCCGCGGCGACATCAGCGTTACCGCATCGATGCCGCCCGTTTGGAGCGCTTTGATGACATCCGGCGGCAACGCTTCCGCTTCGACTGACCGATACGCCAGCACCGGCACAACGTTAACGCCACTTTCGGCCAACGCGCTTTCAAGATCGAACGCGACGACGTCGCCTCTGAGATAGATCAAACGTTGGCCCGCGGCCCGCGCCCTGAGCATCGGTGCAAGGTCTTCGGCTCGCCCCGGCCCTTCCACGATCCGCGCAAAACCGATGTCCCTCGCCGCAGCTGCAGTTGCCGGCCCGACGACGTAAAGCAGCAGCGGCGTCAGCGTGGCAAGTACAGGCGAAGCGGCAAGCGCCGTCAAAGCGTTACGGCTGGTCGCAACGATTGCCGTCGCATTGGCAAACGCGTCCGCCGGAACATCGTTCGCAACGGTTTCCATAAGTGGCGCCAGCATTACCTCGCACCCAAGCTCTTCGATGCGCGTTTTCAGCGGTTCGGCATCTTGAATTGGGCGCGTAATGATGACGTTCATCAGACGTTCGGCCGGACAAGCAACGCGGCATCCGCCTGGTTTAGAATTTCATCGGCCGCGGACAATCCGAGCTCGTGGGCATCTTTGACGTTTCCGATACGAGAAACGTCATAGCATTTCTTGCCATCCGGCGAGAGCAGTTGCCCGCGAAAGCGCACTTCATCCCCTGCGACGATGCCATGCCCCGCGATCGGCGTCCGGCATGACCCTTCGAGCCGCGCCAGGAACGCCCGCTCGGCAGCGACCGCCCAGGCCGTTGTCTCATCATTCAATGCTGCAACGATCGGCGTCACGAGTTCATCGCCATCGCGAATTTCAAGCCCGATCACGCCCTGCGCCACGGCCGGCAGCATATGCTCCATCGATACTGGCGATGTGATCCGCTCCGTCATTCCCAGCCTCTTGAGACCGGCGACCGCCAGAAAGGTTGCTTCCGCCACACCGTCTTCCAGCTTGCGCAACCGTGTCTGCACGTTGCCGCGGAAATCGACGACGCGCAGATCGGGGCGCGCATGCAGCACCTGCGCCTTCCGCCGAAGCGACGATGTCCCGACGACCGCATTCTGCGGCAGCTTCGAGAACGATTCATGCCGCAAAGAAATGAATGCGTCGCGCGGATCTTCTCGCGGCAGCACCGCGCCGGTCACCAGCCCGTCGGGCAGTACGGTCTGCATATCCTTCATCGAATGGACGGCAACATCGATCTCGTTGGTCAACAGCGCTTCTTCGATCTCTTTCGTAAAGAGACCCTTGCCGCCGATCTCCGACAGCGGCCGGTCGAGCACGCGGTCGCCCGTCGTCTTGATGACCTGAATGGTGACGGCCTCATCGGCCAGACCATGGGCGGCGATGATCCTATCTTTGACTTCGTGCGCCTGGGCGAGGGCCAAAGGCGAGCCTCGGGTCCCGATGCGGATGCGGGTCGCTTGCAAAAAGGTTTCTCCGGATGCTAGGCGGGGCGCTCGAGCCCAAATGCCGATAGATGAATGCCGGTAATTCGGGCGACAGGTATGCTCCAAAGAGGCGCGGATTCCAACCACGCGCCAGCAAGTTCTAAGTTAAGTTCCTGAACAGATGTCTGAGCCTTCCGATACTGCGCCTTCTGCCGCCCTTGTTCTCGGCATTGAGACGAGCTGCGACGAGACGGCCGCCGCCATTGTATCCCGCAACGCCGCGGGAGAAGGGCGAATTCTGTCCAACATCGTTCTGTCGCAGTTCGACAAGCACGCGATCTACGGCGGCGTCGTACCGGAAATTGCCGCCCGCGCCCATGCCGAAAGCCTCGATCTTTTGGTCAAGACCGCCCTCGATAAAGCGGGCGTAACGCTCGGCGACCTGACCGGAATTGCAGCGGCCACCGGCCCGGGACTGATCGGCGGCCTCGTCGTCGGCGCCACCACGGGCAAGGCGCTGGCCCTCGCGACCGGCCGCCCGTTTGTTGCGATCAATCATCTGGAAGCGCACGCCCTGACGGTCGGCCTGACCGATCGGGTCCGGCCGCCTTATCTGATGCTGCTGGTCTCCGGTGGCCATACGCAACTGCTGCTCGTTGAAGGCGTCGGCCAGTATCGCCGGCTTGCGACGACTATCGACGACGCCTTGGGCGAAGCCTTCGACAAAACGGCAAAGCTCCTCGGCCTGCCGATGCCCGGCGGCCCCGCCGTCGAAAAAGCCGCAGCGAACGGTAACGGCACGCGTTTCGACCTTCCGCGCCCAATGAAAGGCCGGAGCGACCCGCACTTTTCATTCGCCGGTTTAAAAACGGCGGTCAGACATGCGGCCATGCAAAGCGCGCCGCTATCCGAGCAAGATATCGCCGATCTCTGCGCCTCCTTTCAGGCGGCCGTGTGCGAGAGCGTCGCTGATCGCGTGCGGCTCGCGATGCGTACGGGCGCATCGCATTTTCCGGACGCCGGGCAGCGGCCATTCGTCGTCGCCGGTGGCGTCGCCGCCAACAAGGCGCTGCGTGCCACCCTTGTAGATGTCGCCCGAGCGCACGACTTCTCGTTCCACGCACCGCCGTTCGAACTTTGCGGCGACAATGGTGCCATGATTGCCTGGGCAGGCGCCGAACGCTTGGCCCGTGATCTTGCCGACCCGCTCGACGCGCCGGCAAGACCGCGCTGGCCGCTTGACGCCGAAGCGCCCAAAGCCATCGGCGCCGGTGTCAAAGCTTAAGCTCATTACGGCTTAAGCCGCCGAAGGCTAGTCTGAATGTGCCATTTGCATTCCAATCGAAGTGCCGTGCTAAGTTGAACGAATGACAGTCCCGGGGGCGGTTTTGCAGATACGTTCGATCAGTGTTGTCGGCGGCGGCGCCTGGGGCACAGCCCTCGCGCAGACGCTATCGCACGGCGGCACGGCGGTGACGCTTTGGGCGCGCGAGCCCGAGGTCGTCGACGACATCAACGCCCGCCATGTCAATCGCACGTTTTTGCCGGGCGTCGATCTCAATCCGGCAATCCGCGCGACCGGCGATCTCATGAGCGTTGCGCATGCTGATGCCATTCTCGCTGTCGTCCCGGCACAGCACCTGCGCGGCGTAATGGCGAAACTCGCGACGCAGATTGCACCCGATACCCCTGTCATCCTTTGTGCCAAAGGCATCGAGCAATCGACCGGCCGCTTCATGGGCGATGTTCTGGAAGAGGTCGCGCCGCGCTTGCTTCGCGTTGTGCTTTCCGGACCGAGCTTTGCCGCTGACGTGGCCCGCGGCCTGCCATCGGCGCTGACGCTCGCCTGTCGCAATGAAGCCGTCGGCCGCGCGCTCGCCGCAACGTTGTCTTCGCGCCAGATGCGCCTCTATTGGTCGAGCGACGTACTCGGAGCCGAGCTCGGCGGCGCCGTCAAAAATGTTCTCGCCATCGCGGCTGGCATCGTCGCCGGACGCGGCCTCGGCGCCAGCGCGCATGCGGCCCTCGTGACACGCGGCTTTGCGGAGCTGCGCCGGTTCGGCGAAGCCTTGGGCGCGCGTCCCGAAACACTTCTCGGACTATCCGGCCTGGGCGATCTCATCCTGACGTGTGGCAGTCCGCAGTCGCGAAACATGTCGCTTGGCCGCGCCCTCGGCGAGGGCCGCACGCTAGCTGAGATTCTGGGTGCCCGTGCCGCCGTCACGGAAGGCATCTATACCTGCAAGGCGCTTGTCCGCTTGGCGCACGAGCATGGCATTGACATGCCGATCGCCGAAGCCGTCAACGATATCATCGAAGGCCGCCTGATGGTCGATGAGGCGATCACGGCGTTGATGCAGCGGCCTTTAAAAGCTGAAGATTGAGCGCCGCGCGATCGACCTTCCAGACGTGATAGATCGCGTGCGGATCAGGTAGCGCCACCGGCACCAGGAAACGCGGCGCCTTGCCATTCGCAAGATCGACCTTCAGCGTTCCCTTCCAGTCCAGACTCGATGCAAGCGGCTTATCAAGACCATCGCAGATCGCAACGTAATCGACATCCTCCTGCTTCAACAGCGCAGCCGCAGTCTTGGCATCGTGCGCTGAAAAAATCAGATGATTGGCGATGATCGCATTCGCAATCCGATGATAGGGCGCCGAGAGCACGCGATGATGCGTTTCGGCGGCGATAAAAGCGCCAACGTCGATATGCGCAGCAACAAGCCCCGCAGGCAGGTCGGCCAATTCGCGGATCGCTTCGGGCTTGGAGCAGGCATCCGCGTCGGCGCGTACCTGTTCCGTCATGGCAGGCGGAGCACCGACCGCCGCATCGACACCACCCGATGCCCACAGCAGCACTGTCTGATTGAACAGCACGATCGCGCCCAATCGTATTGTCGACGCGCCGATATCTCCGACCGGACCCAGGCGGCTGACGACGAGCGCCATCGGCACGATCGAGATAAACGATGCGTAAGAAACATACTTGTATTGCCAGCAGGCTAAACCGATCAACGACACAACCGCGGCAAGCAAAAAGAGGTCAGCCGCGCTGCGCGTCTCTTTCAGTCGATGAACTTGCGCCCAGAGCGCAATGCCATAGAACGCGAGCAGACCGAACGACTGACTGAAATGGCGATGGAAGAAATCCGCAACAATGCTGTTGTTTTCGGCGACCTTGTCCAGCCAGATCTTGATTGCAAGCGGCGGCAGCTGTCCTAAGGGGCCCCCGAGACACTTCGGCTCAAGCCATCCATAGGCTGCAATGCCAACGCCCGCACAGGCCGCAATCGGGGCGATACGCGCATAAAGCTTCCACTCCCGGCCCGGCACAAGAGCGACCAGAACCCCCACGACCCCCGATGCGACCAGCACGACCATGTTGAGCGAAATGGCATCGCATTTGATATCCATCCAGCGCGACGGCGGAATGGTCGCGAAGAAAGCTGCTGCGAACGTCACCGCCAGCGCAATCGAAAACGCCGCCGCACCTTTCTCGACGCGCCGGTCGAAAAGCCCCCACGCAGCAACGAACGTTCCCAGCACAACCGCCGGAGCCAACGCCTCATAGCCAACGGCGAGCGCCAGGCCAACCAGCGCGCCAGCAAAGCGCCAAGCGGCCGTGCGCTGCGGATAGGCCCACATCAATAGGGTGGCGGAAACCGTACAGGCGATCATCACATTATGATGGTCGATGCGGCCAACAGCGAATTGATACCACCCAAGCGGCGTCAGCGCCGCAAATAGCAGTGTCAGACGGCCGATCATATCGCCGCCGACCTTCGCTGTGGTTTTGAACATGACCCACGTGAGGAACCCCAGCGTCAACAGCGGCCACGCAGCATGGGTCAAACGCTCCGCATCTTCGATGGGAAGGAAGAGATTGAAACCCGCGATTAGCGCTGCAATCGGTAGATCGACAAGGCGAGACCAATGCGACAGCATCCCGGCATCGCCGCCGAACTTCATCGTCGTCGTATCGAACCAGTGCCAGGAAGCCATCAGCTCCCGGACCTGAACAAGGCGCGTCGCGTCGTCCGGATCGCCAAAGAAACCGTAAATCCCGACGCCGGTGACATGCCAACTGCGAGCGCCGACGAATGCGAGCGCAATCAGCCACCAACCCCAATTCGGAACATCGCGTAAGCAGGCCCTAATCCCCTGCTCGACCGATACCTTCGATGTAGCGGAATGCATACGCTGGTCCCCGGAAAGGCCGCGAGCCTATCGGACGCCCATTAGGGGACCGTAAACTTCGGCCAGCCGCAGATAAAAAAGACCTGAAATTTTATATTCGGGCTTGCTTCGAATTCTTTGCAAATATCAGCCTTTGTTTACCCATCCTCCCTAGTCTTCCGCTCAAGCATATCCGGCTCCCGGTCGCGAGCTGCTGCCCAAAGCCGTTCTGTTCATGCGTAGGCGCGTTTCATGTCCCATAGCGAAGTGTTCGTCATCGGCGCGGGTCCGGCCGGTCTCACGGCGTCGTATCTTCTGACCAAGCAAGGTATTTCGACGACCGTCATCGAGGCCGATCCGCACTACGTTGGCGGCATCAGCAGAACCGTCAACTACAAGGATTTCCTGTTCGACATTGGCGGCCATCGCTTCTTTTCGAAGTCGAAAGAAGTCGTCGATTTGTGGAAGGAAATCCTGCCGCAGGATTTCATCAGCCGTCCGCGCATGAGCCGCATCTACTACGACGGCAAGTACTATTCTTACCCGCTGAAAGCCTTCGAAGCGCTCGGCAACCTCGGCGTCGTCGAAAGCGCCATGTGCGTGCTCTCGTTCATGTACAAACAAGCCTTCCCGAACGAAAAGCCGGAAACCTTTCACGACTGGGTCGCCAATCAGTTCGGCGAGCGCCTGTTCTCGATCTTCTTCAAGACCTACACGGAAAAAGTGTGGGGCATGAGTTGCGATGAAATCTCGGCCGATTGGGCTGCCCAGCGCATCAAAGGCCTCGATCTCTGGTCGGCGATGGCCAACGCGCTGCGCAACTCCGTCAAGCCGAAGGGCGTCAAGGACGGCACGGGCGCACACGACGGCGAAGTCATCAAGACGCTGATCGAAAGCTTCCAGTATCCGCGCAAGGGCCCCGGCATGATGTGGGATGCGGCAGCGGCCAAGACCCGCGCCCAAGGTGGCAAGATCCACATGGGCACCGAGCTGTCGACCCTCAGATACGACGCTCGCCAGAACCTCTGGACCATTAAGGCCCGCACACCATCGGGCGATCTCGCAACCTTCACCTCGCGCCACGTCATTTCATCGGCCCCGATCCGCGAACTGATGCACGCTTTCGCCGAGGCCCCGAACGCGCTGGCCGCCGCCGACAATCTGCGCTACCGCGACTTCATCACGGTTGCCCTCGTCGTGAATAAGCCGGACCTCTTCCCCGACAACTGGATCTATATCCATGAACCGAGCGTAAAGGTCGGCCGCATCCAAAACTTCCGTTCGTGGTCGCCGGAAATGGTGCCCGACAGCAAACTCGCCTGCCTTGGCCTCGAATACTTCTGCTTCGAGGGCGATGGTCTCTGGGCAGCAGAAGATAAAGACTTGCTGGCGCTCGCCCGCAAAGAGCTTGCGACGATCGGCCTGGCCACCGAAGACGAATGCGTCGACGGCTGCGTCGTCCGTCAGAAGAAGGCCTATCCGGTCTACGATGATGGCTACAAGCGCAACGTCGAAGCCATCCGCTCTGAGCTTGCCGAAAAATACCCGACGCTGCACCTCGTCGGCCGCAACGGCATGCACAAGTACAACAACCAAGACCACGCGATGATGACCTCGATGCTGACGGTCAAAAACATCGCTGCCGGCGAAATGCTCTACGACATCTGGAACGTCAACGAGGACGCCGAATATCACGAAGCCGGCGGCTCAGGCGCGGAAGAAGCGCTAAAGAGCGTCCGCATGGTTCCCGCCAAGCTGCGCAAGGCAGGCTGATCGCATGGCGCTCGCACCGGCTGATGACGTGACGATGCCCGAGAGCGGTCGCGGAGCGAGTCACACCGCCGCGGTCGTTCCGCAGCTATCGCGCTATTCCGTTGTCAGCGTCGCCGCGCTGGCGACCGATGTCGCCATCTACATGTCGCTCTGCGCGCTCGCCATTAACGCTCCGGTAGCAGGTGTCGTCGGATATGGAGTGGGCATGATCGCTCATTACGCATTATCGACCGCCTTCGTCTTCGACGTCGCCCACGCCCGAAAATCGGCGCCGCGACGCCTTGCGGAATTCGCGGCCTCAGGATTGCTCGGCTTGATGCTTACCGGCCTCGTCATTGCGGTGATGACTGACTACTTTGCCGCATCCGCTATTGCGGCCAAAGCCGTCGCGACGATCGCCAGCTTTCTCGTGGTCTTTCTCGTTCGCCGCTGCATCGTCTTCGCGCCGGCCGCCGACAAAAATATCTGGGACGCAAACCTCGTTTACTCAAAATCAGGGTCTTGCGACTAGGTTCAGTCGAACACGTCGTAAGCTGTACCTCCGGCAGCCCGGCGAATTGATTTTCAAGTAGTGTCGCGTCTGAACCTCCGCACTTCGGTGCGGAGGTTCTGTTTTTTCAGCCCTTGAGATCGATCTCGTTCCACGCTAGGCACGCTTATCTCGTGGAACGCGCTATCTCATGCAAACCTGGCTATTCAAATCCGAGCCCGACGTTTTTTCCTGGAGCGACTTAATCGCGCGTGGGACTAAAGGCGAAGCCTGGGACGGCGTCCGCAATTATCAGGCCCGCAACAATATGCGCGCTATGAAGATTGGCGATCTCGGGTTCTTCTACCATTCCAACGAAGGGAAGGAGATCGTCGGCATTGTGCGTGTCATCGCGTCCGCACATCCCGAAGCAAAAGACGAAACCGGCAAATGGGAATGCGTCGACGTCGCAGCTATGGTGCCGGTCCCCTCGCCCGTTGGCCTCGACGCGGTTAAGGCCAATCCGAAACTGTCCGGTATGGTTCTCGTTAACAATTCCCGGCTGTCGGTCCAGCCGGTCGCCGCCGACGAATGGAAAGAAATCTGCAAGATGGGCGGCGTCGACTTGAAGAAGCTTAAGGGATCATGACCGGCGGCAAACTCGATCTCACCGATCCGCGCGACGCCGAGCGTTTCATCCTTGAAAATACCAGACCGATCGCCCCGCCTCTGGTTCCCGAAATCACGCTGCGGCTCGCCGAAGAATCTTTGCCGATCTGGCAGAAGACCGAGGACGAACTGGGCGAATTGAACGTTCCGCCGCCCTATTGGGCGTTCGCGTGGGCCGGCGGCCAGGCCGTCAGCCGGTACCTTCTCGACAATCAGGACGTCTGCCGCGGTTTGCCCGTGCTCGATCTCGGTAGCGGGTCAGGCATCTCGGCGATCGCTGCCGCCAAAGCCGGGGCATCCCACGTCGTGGCAGCAGACATCGACCTGCTCGCGCTCGCGGCATGCGCCGTCAATGCCGCCGCCAATGCGGTGACGCTTTCTACCACCGATCGCGACATGCTGTCGGCGGCGCCGCCCAGAGAAAGCATCGTCATTGTCGGCGATCTTTTCTACGAGCGCGAACTGGCCAGCCGCGTACTGCGCTTCATCGATGACGCCAAGAACGAGGGATGCTCCGTCTACATCGGCGACCCTCGCCGCAGTTACTTTCCGGAAGGAAAGTTTACGCCGCTCGCCGAATACCAGGTACCGGTGACCCGCGAGCTTGAAGACTTCGAAATCAAACGGACCACCGTCTGGCGTGCTTAAGAAAATCATGTCGCGGTGCGAGATTGATTTCGATCATTTTGGTTGCGAACCCCCTTCCCCCACCATCGAGCATGTTGTGGAGCGGGGCTCGTCGCCGCATAATGGCAGTAAATGGCCGCAACTCAGATGGCCAAACGGAGGTGCGCTCTATGTCGGATAAAGTTTATGCCGTCCCCCAGGCGTGGGCGGAGCGGGCTTACGTCAATGATCAGTCTTATGACGCAATGTATCAGCGGTCGATCAGCGACCCTGAGGGCTTCTGGTCGGAAGCTGGTAAGCGGTTGCACTGGATCACACCCTATACGCGCGCCAAGAACACAAGCTTCGCGCCGGGCAACGTTGACATCCGCTGGTTCGAAGACGGGACGCTGAATGTCTCGGCGAACTGCATCGACCGTCACGTTGAATCGCGCGGCGATAAGGTTGCCATCATCTGGGAAGGCGACAACCCAAACGAGAGCGAGCAAATCACCTACCGTCAGCTCCACGAGCGGGTTCAGCGTTTCGCCAATGTCTTGAAGAAGCTCGGCGTCAAGAAAGGCGACCGCGTCACCATCTACCTGCCGATGATCCCTGAAGCAGCCTATGCCATGCTCGCCTGCACGCGGATCGGCGCCATCCATTCAATCGTGTTCGGCGGCTTCTCGCCCGACAGCCTTCAGAACCGGGTCGAAGACGCAGAATCGAAGCTCATCATCACGGCCGACGAAGGCCTCCGCGGTGGCAAGTCCGTTCCGCTCAAAAAGAATTGCGACGCGGCGCTGGCGAAATGCAAGGGTGACGAGAAAGTTCTCGTTGTCCGCCGCACCGGCAATCCCGTGCCTTGGACGCCGGGCCGCGATTTCTGGCTGCACGAAGAACTCATCACCGTCCCAGCCGAGTGCGAGCCGGAGGAAATGCGCGCCGAGGATCCGCTGTTCGTGCTTTACACGTCGGGCTCGACGGGTAAGCCGAAGGGCGTCGTCCACACGACGGGCGGCTATCTCGTCTACGCTTCGATGACGCATCAATATGTGTTCGATTGCCGCGACGACGACGTTTACTGGTGCACCGCCGACGTCGGCTGGGTCACCGGCCATAGCTACATCGTCTACGGCCCGCTCGCCAACGGCGCCACAACGCTGATGTTTGAAGGCATCCCGACCTACCCCTCGGCTTCCCGCTTCTGGGACGTTGTCGACAAGTGGAAGGTCTCGATCTTCTACACCGCGCCAACCGCTATTCGCTCGCTGATGGGCGCGGGCAACGATCTTGTAAACAAATCGAGCCGTGCCTCGCTGCGTCTGCTGGGATCGGTCGGCGAGCCTATCAACCCGGAAGCTTGGGAATGGTATCATAACGTCGTCGGCGAAGGCCGCTGCCCGATCGTCGATACGTGGTGGCAAACGGAAACCGGCGGCATTTTGATTGCGCCGCTTCCCGGCGCAACGCCGCTAAAACCTGGCTCCGCCACGAAGCCGTTCTTTGGTGTGAAACCGGCGCTTGTCGATGACAAAGGCAAGATCCTCGACGGCGACACGCAAGGAAACCTCGTCATCCTCGATAGCTGGCCGGGCCAATCGCGCACCGTCTACGGCGATCACGATCGCTTCGTGCAGACCTACTTCTCGGCTTATCCCGGCATGTACTTCACAGGCGACGGCTGTCGCCGCGACGCCGACGGCTATTATTGGATTACCGGCCGCGTCGACGACGTCATCAACGTGTCGGGCCATCGCATGGGCACGGCCGAAGTCGAAAGCGCACTCGTTTCGCATCCAAAGGTCGCCGAGGCGGCCGTCGTGGGCTACCCGCACGACCTCAAGGGCCAGGGCATCTACTGCTATGTCACGCTCAACACGGGCGAAAATGGCGATGACGCTTTGAAAAAGGATCTGGTCGCTCACGTTCGCCGGGAAATCGGCCCGATCGCATCGCCCGATCTCATCCAGTTCTCACCTGGTCTGCCGAAGACGCGCTCGGGCAAGATCATGCGGCGGATCCTCCGCAAGATCGCCGAAGACGATTACGGTAGCCTGGGAGACACATCGACCCTCGCCGATCCAGCCGTGGTCGACGACCTCATCACAAACCGTCAGAACCGGCGCATGATCTGACCGCGAACGTTAACCCTATCGTCCTGGGCTTCGGCGCTTTCCGGCGCCCAGGATGTTGTCGCGTTCGCCGGCACCTCGATTTCACTGACGCCGAACAAGCGGCTGACGGTCATCGCGACCGTCCCTTTCGCGCCCACTGTAACTGTATGAGCTTCACGGTCGATCCGGATGGTCGGCGGATCGATTGTCCCAACATGACGAGCGAACGTCACGTCCTTGTCGAAATGGGACAACGCCATTGTCTCGATCTGGACATCCTCCGGCGTGCCATCGCGCACCGCTCCGGCGCCTGCCTCGGACGCAGCCCGGACTGCACCTTCGACACCTTCCCGCATGTTCGCAACCCGCGCGTAGTCAAGCGCAGCGCCTGCTGCCAAGACCAGGGCGACGATCATCGATACGAAGATGACAATTGCTGAATATTGTTCACCGCGGTCGAACGGTAGAACGGCCGCGGTTCGTCGCTTGAGCATCTGTCCCTCCTTGAAACACCCCTTCCCGATTACGAGTGCGGTCATGCAACTCGGATGCCGGAATAAAGGCGTTCCGTGGGCGGACAGTTCGATCAACACGTAATTAAAAAACGCACCGCCCGGAACGGCGGTAGGGCCAGGGAAATCGCGCTCAGAAATCGGACGTAATGCCGCCCTTCTCCCAGTCGCCGAAACGCGTCGGTTCCGGCCCCTCGCGACCGCCGACTTCGGCAGGGCGTGCCTGCGCAGCCTTGCGCCCCTTTCGACGCGCCTCGGCCTCGGCAAGCGCCCGCTGTGCCTCCGGCGTCAGGACGCGCGGAAGAGGCTCGTTGTCGGTCACAGTGTCATCTTTGGCGGTCATCGCACGTCGGGGCTCCGGGAGGGCAATCGCTACCTTTTTCGGCGCGTCACCTTTATGAATGGTTGGGATACCATATATACGCGGCTGTAAGGTTGCAGACCAGTTGATGGACCACGTGTCGCGAGTAACCCCATGCCCATGAACTACCTCAAGACCGCAATGCTGCTTGCATTGCTGACCGGCATCTTCCTTGTGCTCGGTGCGCTTGTTGGCGGCAAGACCGGCCTCGTGTTCGCGTTTTTCATCGCGCTTGCGACGAACGCGTTCAGCCTCTGGAAGTCCGACAGCGTCGTCTTGCATATGTTCGGCGCGCAGGAAGTGACTGACGCCACTGCGCCCGAACTCGTCGGCATCGTCCGCGATTTGGCACTCCGGGCCGAACTACCGATGCCCCGCGTCTACATCATGAACAATCCGCAGCCGAACGCCTTTGCGACCGGCCGCAGCCCATCGCACGCCGCCGTCTGCGCCTCGACTGGCCTGCTGGAATCTCTCGACCGGCGAGAATTGTCCGGCGTCATCGCGCACGAACTCTCGCACATCAAAAATCGCGACACGCTGACAATGGCAGTTGCAGCGACCATCGGCGGCGCTGTTTCGATGTTTGCGCAATACATGCAGTTCGGCATGATTTTCGGTGGCAATCGCGATGGCGACCGCGGCGGTCTCGGCATGATCGGCACGCTTGCAGCGATCATCATCGCGCCGATGGCCGCAGGCCTCGTGCAGATGGCAATCAGCCGTTCACGCGAATATCAGGCCGACCACATGGGCGCGATGATCTGCGGTAATCCGCTTTGGCTTGCATCTGCGCTTCATCAGATTGATGGCGCCGCCCGCCGCATTCCGAACGAAGAAGCCGAAGCGATACCGGCCGCGGCGCATATGTTCATCATCAATCCGTTGAACGGCCACGGCGTCGATAACCTGTTCTCGACCCACCCGAACGTCGAAAACCGCATCGCGGCGCTCGAAGCGTTGGCGCGCGAGATGGGAGTCAGTAGCGGAAATTCCGGTATGACGAGTGCGCCGGGTTCCGCGCCAAGTGGCGGCGCGACAGGAGAAGTCTGGATCGGCGGCAAAAACTATACTAAGCCTCCGAGCCCCTGGGGCTAACGTGCAAGATCGTACAAAATCCAAAAATTCCGCGCCGCGACCGCCTCGTGCGCGCGCCGGCGGCCCGTCGTCTCCCCGAGGCGGCGCATCCCGTCCACGACCGGCGCAAAGCCCGGACGGGCTGAAAACGCGCGACGTCGCCGTCTCCGCGCTCTACACTGTGCTTGTCGAGCGGCGCCCGTTTGACGACGCCTTTGCGAGAGCCGCCGCCGCGCGCGATCTCCCGGGCCGCGACCGCGCTTTCGCGCGTCTCATCGCCACCACGGCGCTCCGGCATCGCGGATCGCTGCAAGCCGTCCTCAACACCTATCTCGCCAAGCCGCTGCCCGAACGCATGGGCCGCCTCGACGAGATTTTGCTCGCAGCCGTGGCGCAGCTTCTGCTGCTGCAGACGCCGCCGCACGCGGCAATCTCGCTCGCCGTCGATCAATGCCGTGCCGACAGCTCCGCCAAGCGCTTCGCCAACCTCGCCAACGCCGTTCTGCGCCGCGTCAGCGAAAGCGGACACGGCCGCTTGGCCGACCTCGATAATATCGCGCTGACCTTTCCCGATTGGCTGCTGTCGCGTTGGAGCGACGCCTATGGCGCGGCCGCCGCCCGCCAGATCGCCCGCGCGTCCCTCGCTGAGCCCGCCCTCGACCTGACGGTCAAATCCGATCCCGAACGGTGGGCAAAAGAGATTGGTGCCGTTGTCCTGCCGACCGGCTCGATCCGTTGCGCGCAGGCCGGACGCATCGAAGAGCTGCCCGGCTATCTCGACGGCGCCTGGTGGGTGCAGGACGCCGCCGCCGCGCTCCCCGTCAAGCTGATGGGCGACGTCGCCGGATTGTCGGTGCTCGATCTCTGCGCCGCGCCCGGAGGCAAAACGGCCCAGCTTGCGACCGCCGGGGCCAATGTCACCGCCGTCGATAAATCCGCGGGCCGTCTCGGCCGCTTGAGCGAAAATCTTACACGCCTCGGGCTGACCGCGACCACCGCCGTTTCCGACGCCTTGACCTTCAGCGCCGACCGGCAGTTCGACGCCGTCCTTCTCGATGCCCCCTGCACGGCGACCGGCACGATCCGTCGTCATCCCGATATTCTCTATCTGAAACGGCCCGAGGATGTCGGTGCCCTGGCAGCCCTCCAGAAACGGCTCCTCGACCACGCGGCTAGCCTTGTGAAACCCGGCGGCATACTCGTCTACTGCACTTGCTCGCTCGAACCGGAAGAGGGCGAAATGCAGGTCGAAGCCTTCCTCGAGAGCCACCCCGATTTCGCGCGTCGCCCGATTGCCCTCGACACCGACACGATCCCGATGACGTGGCGCACGCCCGCCGGCGACCTGCGGACGCTGCCGACGCAATTTGCCGATTTACCGGAAGGACTTCAGGGCCTTGACGGATTTTTCGCGGCATCTCTGGTGAAGACCTGTTGAGCGCCGGCGCGTGTGACGCCTGTCCGCCTTGTTTTGACTGAGGTCGGGGGCTAGTCCATTCTGAGGTGGTAAGACCATCTCTGGACGGGGAGCCAGACTTTGAGTCTCAATGTTTCGGAACGACTGAAAATCCGCTCGCTCTCGGTCGAGCGATTGCGTCGTCGCGCCGTGACGTTGACGCTCTCATCCCCGTTCCTGCGGTGGCGATACGCCGGCAACGGCGCCGATCAGATCCTGATCGTGCCCCAGGAACTGCGCGCTGCCGATCCAAGCTTCTGGACCGAGGTTTCACACGGTTACTTCGGACTTGCCGCCGAGATCGCCGATCTCAAAGGCGCATCCGTCTTTCGCGTCACGCCGCCCAGCGTCGCTTGGGAACGTGAACTGCATGGCTTCGGCTGGCTTCGTCACCTCGCCGCAACCGAAGAGGACGAAGCCGCAGCCGCCTCACGTGAGCTCGTCCTCGAATGGATCGCCCTCAAGCGCATCTCTCACGGCGTCGCCTACGAGCCCGAGGTCGTCGCTCGCCGTCTGATCTCCTGGATCTCGCAAGCGAACATGCTGCTCGAAGACCTCGACGCGCGCGCTTACACCCAGATCATGTCCAGCATCGGCCAACAGATCGGCGCGCTGCGGACGACGTGGCGCAACGCGCCTGACGGCGTACCGCGCATGGTCTGCCTGATCGCGCTCGTGCTGACAGGTCTCGCTGTCTCTGGTCACGACAAACAGTTGAAGGATGCCGAGGCCGCGCTCATCATCGAGTTGAAGCGACAAATCCTCGAAGACGGCGGCCACATCAGTCGCAGCGCCAGCGTGCTCGAAGATGTCGTTCTCGATCTACTGCCGCTCGGTCAGTGCTTCGGCTCGCGAGCCCTCGTCGCGCCGGACGAGATCAACGCAGCGGTACGAAAATCGCTGCGTTTCTTGCGTTTCATGCGTCTTGGAGATGGCATGCTGGCCCGCTTCAACGGCGTCAGCACGGGTTCACCAGCCGCGCTCGCTACGGTGCTGGGCTACGCCAGCGACGGCGATTTCGATATCATGCCGGTGGCCCGCGCCTCCGGTTACGCCCGCCTCGACCGCGGCACCACGATCGTTATGACTGATGTCGGCTCGCCGCCACCGCTCGAACTTTCAACGGAAGCGCAGGCAGGCGCGCTGTCTTTTGAAATGACGTCACGCCAGTACCTGATCTTTGCCAACGGTGGTTTTCCCGGTCCAGCCGATCACGACTGGGATTCGGTCGCCCGCGCCACCGCCAGCCACAACACACTCTGCCTCACCGAGACGTCATCCTCGCGCCTGATCCGCCACGAGCAATTGGAATCGATGGTCGCCGGCCTGCCGATCCGCGGCCCTGACGCCGTTTCATTCGAATTCCACGACGGCCCGACGCAGGCAGAAATCAACGCGACGCACGACGGCTATCTGAAACGCTTCGGCTTGATCCACGGCCGACGCTTGGCGCTTGCGCCCAAAGGCGACAAACTCGAAGGCGTCGATACGCTCGAACCGCCCAAGGGAACGCTGCGACTGAAGCAGGACCTCCCCTACGCCATCCATTTTCATCTGCATCCTGATTGTCGTTGTCAGTCCGCGGGCCACGGTCAATGCCGCCTCACCCTTCCCGACGGCGAGGTCTGGATTTTTGCCGCCGACGAGACGGCACAGATGTCGATTGAGGAAAGCCTTTACTTTGTCGACAGCGCCGGACCGCGTCCAAGCCTGCAAATCGTGCTGCGCGGCACGACATTCGGCGAGACGTCTGTTCACTGGTCCGTGCGAGCCGAAGCGGCTGAGTCCGCTCCGAATTCGTAAATAACAAATCTTGCGCGTCACAATCGCGCGCTCGTCCTGACGCGGGATGGCCACGCCCGGCGCGCCGTGATAACGGCCAAACCGAAAAAAGCTGGGGTGAACATGGCTGACCAACGCATACGCCGAGCGCTTCTCTCGGTCTCCGACAAAACCGGGCTCATCGACTTCGCCGCCGCGCTGAAAGGCCGTGGCATTGAACTCGTCTCGACCGGCGGCACCGCTGCGGCGCTGAAAGCCGCAGGCCTCTCGGTGATGGACGTCTCGGAACTGACCGGCTTCCCCGAAATGATGGACGGCCGTGTGAAAACGCTGCATCCAAAAGTCCACGGCGGGCTCCTCGCCATTCGCGGCAACGCGGTCCACGACAAGGCGGCAAGCGAGCACTGCATCCTGCCCATCGATCTGCTGGTCGTGAACCTCTACCCCTTCGAAGCAAGCGTCGCCAAAGGCGCAACGTATGACGATTGCGTCGAAAACATCGACGTCGGCGGCCCGGCGATGATCCGCGGCGCTGCGAAAAACCACGACAGCGTCACGGTGGTCGTCGAGCCTTCGGATTACGAACGTGTGCTGAGCGAAATTGCAGCTAACGATGGCGCAACGAAGCTCGCGACCCGCAAAGCGCTTGCCGCCAAGGCGTTCGCCCGCACCGCCGCTTACGATGCCGCAATCAGCAACTGGTTCGCCCGCGAGCTTGACAACAATGCTCCGGAATGGCGCGCCTTCGGCGGCCACCTGGGGCAAGCGCTGCGCTATGGCGAAAACGCCCACCAGACGGCGGCGCTTTACCTCTCAGCGGACACGCGCGTCGGCGTCGCGACAGCGAAACAGCTTCAGGGCAAGGAATTGTCCTATAACAACATCAACGACACCGACGCCGCTTTCGAGCTTGTCTCAGAATTCGATCCGAAGACGCCCGCGGTCGCCATCATCAAGCACGCCAATCCGTGCGGCGTCGCAGTGAATGCCTCTCTCGCCGAAGCCTACCGCCAGGCGCTCGCCTGCGATCCGGTCAGCGCCTTCGGCGGCATCATCGCGTTGAACAAAACGATCGACGCCGCAACCGCCGAGGAAATGACGAAGATCTTCACTGAGGTCGTCATTGCGCCCGACGCAACCGATGAAGCCAAAGCCGTCTTCGCCGCGAAGAAAAACCTGCGCCTTCTTCTGACGGGCGGGCTTGCCGATTCACGCGCACCGGGCCTCAACTTCAAATCGGTGGCGGGCGGCTTTCTCGTCCAGTCGCGCGACGCCAGCAACGCCGACGATCTCGATCTGAAGGTCGTCACCAAGCGCGCCCCGAGCGAGCAGGAACTGAAAGACCTGCGTTTTGCGTTCAAGGTCGCAAAGCACGTCAAGTCAAACGCCATCGTCTACGCCAAGAATGAATCAACCGTCGGCGTCGGCGCTGGCCAGATGAGCCGCGTGGAATCATCGCGCATCGCGGCGTGGAAAGCCACCGAAGCCGCCAAAGCGCTTGGCCTCGACAAGTCGCTGACGATCGGTTCTGTCGTCGCCTCCGACGCCTTCTTCCCGTTTGCCGACGGCTTGATTACGGCGGCGGAAGCAGGCGTTACGGCGGTCATTCAGCCGGGCGGTTCGATGCGCGACGACGAGGTCATCAAAGCCGCTGACGAACGCGGCCTCGCGATGGTCTTCACCGGCGTCCGCCACTTCCGCCACTGAGGCAGCCACCCGTCAGCGAGCCGGACGCGTCCGCACGAACATCATCATCACGACGCCGATAGCAAGGAAGGCGAGAACGGCGGCCATGCCGACCCGCTGGCTGCCGGTCTCCTGCGTGATGATCGCGACGCAGAACGGCGCCAGGAATGCCGTCACTTTGCCCGAAAAGGCAAACAGCCCGAAGAACTGCGTGATCTTGTCGGCAGGCGCGATGCGCGCCAGCAGCGACCGGCTGGCGGCCTGAACCGGGGCCGACACGACGCCGACCAAAATCGCAAACGCTAAAAATACCTGCTCGCCCGGCGCTGAGAACGGCTTCGACCCGACAATCTTTTCTGCCACCTCGGTCGTGAAAAAGATGTGCGTCTTGTCGACAGAAAGAATACCGAGCGCGCCGACAATCAAAGCCAGAAGCGCCAGGATGATCACCGCTTTCGGGCCGATGGCGTCGTCAAGCCAGCCGCCGAACAGCGCACCAAACGCGCCGACCAGAGTGAGGATGATGCCGAACATGCCGAGTTCGAGCGGCCCCCATCCGAACACCGATGCGCCGTAGATACCACCGAACGCGAAAATCGCCGACAACCCGTCCGTAAACAGCATCCGCGCGACGAGAAAGATCAACAGGCTCGGCATCGAAGGTAGCGACTTGATCGTCTCCCAAAGTTCCGCCGCCGCGGATCGCTCCGGGTGTGCCGTCGATGCGCGGTGCCGGTCCGGCACGAACAGGAAGAACGGAATAATGAAGATCGCAAACCAGATTGCCGCAAACGGCCCGGTGATGCGATCGCTCTGATGCGTCGCGCCGTCGAGATGCAGAAGCGGCTCAAGCCCCAGCAGAGTTTTTGGCTCACCCGGCATCGGCACCAATAGTCCCGCGACCACCGCCAAGCTGACAAGGCCGCCGAAATAGCCGACGGCCCATCCGGTGCCGGAAAGCCGCCCAAGTTCCTCCTTTGGCGCCAGACCCGTCATGATGGCGTTCGAGAAGACGCTCATCAATTCGGCGGCGAGCGTCGCACCGACGAACCCAGCAAGCACGATGAGGATCGTCGTCATGTTGGCATCGGGAACGCCCAGCCACAGGCTCGAAAGGCTTGCGAGAAAGAGCAGCGACAGCATCGCCATCCACGGCTTGCGCGATCCGCGTCCGTCGGCCGCCGCGCCAAGTAGCGGACTGATGATCGCAATCAGAAGGCCCGCCACCGCAGCCGCATAGCCCCACAGGGCCTGCCCGCAGGCTGCTTTCTCACTTCCGACAGCAAGTCCGCAAACCGAATTCTGGACGACGGCGTTGGCGAAGTAGGGGCCGAACAGAAAGGTCTGCACCAGCGTGTAGTGCGGCTGCACCGACCAGTCGAACAGCATCCACGAGACGCGAGCGCGGAGCGGCGCGCGCTTGACGGCGCCGTCGGTCGCCATCGCGGCCTGCTCGGCCCCCTCGCCGATGTCCAAGGTCGACATGCCTTCCCCCTTTTCGTGTGACCGTCTCGTCGCTCGCGCGAGATAATCAGCTTCGCAAGACGATAAGATGATCGGGCAATTCGTTGGGATCGACAGCGCCCGGCGGGAAGTGCTGCGCGAGCAAATCCCCGATCCGCGCAATCGCCCGCTCGAAACCGTCCGCCACTCGCCCCGCGCCGATATCGGCCGTAAAATCGTTGACGATCTTCTGCCAGACGCCTTTTTCAACGAGCGCGTCGATGCCGCTGTCGGCGATGATCTCGACGCGCTTTTCCGCAACGGAGACGAAAATCAACACGCCCGTTCGCCCGGTTGTCGTATGTAAATTCTGCGCAAGAAATTGCTCGCTGGCACGCCGCCGCGTGTTGGCATGAAGGATCGACTTCGGAACGAGAGACAGTCGCATCTTCGGATGCCAGGCGAGCGCCAACAGCCCGAGGAAGACCAAAAGCTGGATGAGAAAGATCCACTGCACTTTCATCCACGTGAAGTGGATGAGCGGCCACGGAATGACCAGCGCCAGCAATGCCGCCCACATAAACGGAATGTGCTGATACCGGCTGCTCTGATCGGCGACGACGGCCACGATCTCGCCTGAGGTATTGCGCTCGGCCTTCGTGATCGCCGCCGAAATCCGTTCGGCGTCCTTGGCGCTGATGAAGCTCATCGTTGCGTGCTGCCTGCTTGCGTTGATCTCGACATTGCTACCACCCTCCCGATGCGCCACCGCCGCCGAAGTCCCCGCCGCCGCCCGACCAGCCTCCGCCGCCGCTATCGCCGCCACCACCGGACCACCCACCGCCCCAGTCGCCCGATCCGCCCGGAATAACGACGATGCCACCCCGGCGTCGTGGCGCACCCGGCATGCCGGCCCGCATGGCCTGCGCATTGCGATAATTGACCCAGATGATGAAGGCCACGATCGCGAGAAACAGAATGATGTGAAAGATCACCGTCGGATCGTTTTCCGGCGTGCGCGGTCCGGCAGCGCGCCGCTTCACCTCCTCGGCATCGCCAAGCACCACCGACTTGATATCGCGGACGCCATCCTTGATACCGCCCGCATAATCGCCGCGCCGAAACTTCGGCAAAATGGCATTCTGAATGATGAGCGCCGCCATCGTATCGGTCATGAACGGCTCAAGCCGACGCCCGACTTCGATGCGCACCTTGCGATCGTTCGGCGCGACGATCAGCAGAATGCCGTTGTCCTTGCCCTTCTGACCGATGCCCCATTTGCGCGCGAGGCCGATGCCGTAATCCTCGATGGAATAGCCCTGCAGCGACTTGACGGTGACGACCGCAAGTTGATCGGTCGATGTCTGCTCAAGCGACGCAAGATCGCTTTCGATATCGGCCTTCTCGGCAGGCGTCAGCAGGCCCGCTTCATCCGTGATGCGGCCGGCCAATTCCGGATAGACGGGATCTGCAAAAGCTACTGAGAAATGCGCCGACAGCACAAGAACGAGCGCCGCCAGCAAGCCCGGCAGCGCCTGCACCATGCCACGCCATGGCGAAACCCGAGCGGCGTTGATGACGCCAGCCATTTCAAAGGCTCCCGGCCAAAAGCGATGCGCGCCGCGGTTCAAGGCTTGCTGAAATCGACTTTCGGCACCTTCTGCTCTTCAGGCGAAATGTCGAACGTCGCCATGTCTTTGGCCTGCGGATAAAGCACCATCTTCCAAAGCCGGCCAGGGAAGGTGTTGATCTCGGTATTATACGACTGCACCGCCGTGATGTAGTCGCGCCGCGCAATGGCGATGCGGTTCTCGGTGCCCGCAAGCTCACTTTGCAGCGCCAGGAAGTTCTGCCCGGACTTGATATCGGGATACCGCTCGACGACCGCCATCAACCGCCCGAGCGCGCCCGAAAGCGTCGCCTGCGCATCCTGGAATTTCTTCATCGCATCGGGGTTCGTCAGAATATCGGGCGGCAGTTGAATGTTCGTCGTCTGCTCGCGGGCTTTCGTAACTTCCGTCAGCACGCTTTTTTCCTGATCGGCAAAACCCTTCACCGTCTCGACGAGATTGGGAATGAGATCGGAGCGGCGCTTGTACTGATTCAGCACCTCGCTCCAAGCGGCTTTCGCCTGCTGCTCCTTCGTCGGAATTGTATTGACGCCGCAGCCCGCCATCGACAGGGCAGCGACGACGATCGCAAGAAATGCGATCGGGCGAACAATGAGAGTTTGCATGCTGGCGGTCATGGCGCTGGCGATCCTCATGTCTGGTCCGTAAGCGGTGCAGGATTGGAAAGCGAAGAGAGAGGCCTCAGGAATCGGACGTCTGTGGTATGATTTTCATCTGTGACGTTCAAGCGACGCCTTCGCCGTTCGTCGCAATTCGGGTGGCCAACCAACCGCGATCTCATGGCTGATCGATTTCGATCAGAGGAATTGCCGGCCGGAATTTTTCCGCGCGAAATGGAATTGTTGTGAAGAGATAAACGCCTCATTCACCTGGCGTTCATCTTGTCGGCAAGTGTTAAAAATTTCCGACTGCGAATTTGGTTTGCGCTGCGCATACAAACGTATCGAATCCGTTCGTATTCGTACTTACGATCTGACGCAAAACGTCCTTCCAAAGACCAAATCCCGGCGTGACCTCGCTTGCAAAATGCCGGGGCGAAAGCTGCCCCAAGTGCATAAAAATCCCATGAAATGCGGTCTTTTTTAAAAGACGGCCTACCGCTCCGCGATCAGTGTTTGCACCGCACACGCGGCCGACCAAGCGGCTGCAAAAGGGCTCGGGCCTGCCATGCGCAATTGACAGGATGACATTGGAAACGATGTTTAGTGACACCACGTTATAGCCACCGGCGGTCGCGCAGAGAGACGCGATTTTGTTTCGTATGGAGCACAAAATGCAGAAATGGAAAAATGCGGTGGTGGGCGCTCTCGCAGCCTTAGCCGTGGGCGGCTTCTCCGCAGCCGCTGAAGCTCATGGTGGCGGCGGCTTTCATGGTGGCGGCGGCTTCCACGGTGGCGGCGGCTTCCACGGAGGCGGCTTCCACGGTGGTGGTTTTCATGGTGGCTTTGGTGGTGGCGGCTTCCGCGGCGGTCACTGGGGTGGAGGCCACTTTGCGGGCGGTCACTGGGGTGGTCGCGGATGGCACGGCGGCGGATGGCATGGCCACGGTCGTCACTGGCGCGGCGGCGGCTACGGATGGGGCTGGGGTCCCGGCTTCTACTACGGCGGCCCGTACTATGATGATTACTACGCCTACGACGACGGCTACCTCTGCAACGACTATTGGTATCGCCGCCATCATCCCTATTGCTACTACTGACAAATGACCTGACACCGGCCCCGTGAGGGGCCGGCTTCGTTTTAAGATCACGGCAGGAGCGGTGCGGCCGTGCTGTCCGCATGCTGCGGCCCGGCTAGCAGACGGTCCGGATGAGAGAACGAAATGCCGAGGTGGATTGGCGTCGAAGCCATGACAACCGGAATGCTGAAGATCAGAGCTACCAGGATTGTGCAGGCAAGTGCCGCCTGAAGAAACTGCACGAAGCGTTTCAAGTGAGTTGCACCCTTTCAAAGTCCCAGCCGGGTGCAATTATTTTCCCTCCCGATGGCAGCATCGAGTCTGAAGCGCGGCGGCGCTGAGTCAAAGGCCGCAGAATGTGATACGGCGCCGCTTGGGCGCCGTAAGACACTTCACCACCAGCGGCAGAAGCGATGGCCGTGCCGCCACCAGCAATGGCGGTGACGATGATGCCAACGGCGCCAATAAACGTCCTGTGCTGCTGACGAATGAGCCGTAAGCAACTTCAGCGCATGCACGTCGCTGCTGACCGTTGCGGCGTTTGCGAAGCCAGCGCCGAGAACCACCGCCGCAGCGGCGATGGCCACTCTCAATGTCGTTTTCATGAGGTCTCCCCCCCTTGCTTGTGAGAACAAAAGTCACGCCAAGTGAGGGCACACCTATAATCGGGGCTAATCGGGCGCCGTCCATACCATTTCGTAAAGACTGGGGTCCACGCCATATAGGCGCGTCGAGTGTTGCGGAGAATCCGCCGCGTCACCGATCTTAAGAAGGAATGGCCAGCCCGCCGAAGCGGCTTTTGGCCGAGACGATTTCAGGAGGTAACTGAAATCCGATTGGTGCCTGGAGCGGGCGAAGGGATTCGAACCCTCGACCCCGACCTTGGCAAGGTCGTGCTCTACCCCTGAGCTACACCCGCATGTCCAGAAAGCTTACGCCGCCTTGCGGCGGCGGAAGACCCGCCTTATGGCGCAAGTGATCGCCCAATGCAAGCCCCTCAATCACAAAGGCGAAAATGTCCAATCGCCCTTATATATCAGGGGCGGCCAGGGTATGGATGCGCCGCCCCCGACAGGAAAGCCGGAGAAAAGCCTCGACCGATGCCCGTAACGCGCCAACAGCTCTTTCAGACCCTCGCCGATCTTGGAATTGAGACGGAAACGATCGACCATCCGGCCGTTTTTACCGTCGCGGAAAGCGACAAGGTCGAAATTTCCCTGCCGGGCGCCCACACCAAGAATTTGTTCTTAAAGGACGACAAGGGCGCGCTTTTCCTCGTCATCGCCAACACCGAAACCCGCGTCGATCTCAAAGCCTTGTCGAAACGCCTTGGCGCCGGGCGATTTTCCTTCGGCAAGCCCGAGTTGCTGATGGAATCGCTTGGTGTGACGCCGGGCTCCGTCACAGCCTTTGCAACGATCAACGACACCGGAAATCGCGTGAAGATCATCTTCGACGAGGCTCTGATGGCCGCCCCCTCGGTCAACTGTCATCCACTTGAAAACACAGCAACAACAAACATTGCACGTGACGGCCTTTTGCGGTTCATTCGGTCCACCGGCCATGAGCCTCAGGTCATGGTATTGACCGCATCTTGAGGTTCGAGCGGCGAGGAGATTGGTTCAATGGAATTTGGCGCTAAAGGCACGGAGTTCGGTGCACCCGGTGCCGCCGACATGATCAAGGACGCGACCACCGCATCGTTCAAGGCTGACGTTCTGGATGCCTCGAAGACGGTTCCCGTCATCGTCGATTTCTGGGCGGCCTGGTGCGGCCCCTGCAAGCAACTCACGCCCGTTATCGAAAAGGTCGTGCGCAGCTACAGCGGCAAGGTCCGCCTGGTGAAAGTCAACGTCGACGAGAATCAGGCGATCTCGGCACAACTTCGCATCCAGTCGCTGCCGACCGTCTACGCCTTCCGCGATGGCCAGCCGATCGACGGTTTCGTCGGCGTGCAGCCGGAAAGCGCGATCAAAGCTTTCGTTGATCGCCTCGTGGCCGACGATGCTGAGATGGGCATCGCCGAAGTTCTCAAAACCGGCGAAGAACTGCTGGAGCAGGATGACCTGCAAGGAGCAGCCGAAGTTTTCGCGAGCATCCTCCAGGAAGATCCGGCCAACGCCGAAGCCATCGCCGGTCTGACATCCTGTTACATGAAGAGCGGTGACATCGCCCGCGCCAAGCAGACACTGGCGCTCGTGCCGCCGGATAAGCGCGAGCTTGCTGCCGTCAAAAGCCTCGAAGCAGCGATCGAGCTTGCGGAAAAAGGCGCTGACACTGGCGAACTCGATGCGCTCCAAAAACGCGTCGCCGAAAACCCTCAGGATTTTCAAGCTCGTCTCGATCTCGCCGTCGGCCTCGGCGCGACCGGCGACCGGCAGGAGGCGCTCGAGCTTCTCCTCGATCTCATCAGGGCGGACCGCAAATGGAACGACGAAGCCGCACGCAAGCAGCTTCTGCAGTTCTTCGACGCCTGGGGCCCCAAGGAACCCCTGGTGGCCGAAGGGCGCCGGAGGCTATCATCCATCTTGTTCAGCTGATCCAGAAACGATCCTTAGCGGAGATTTTTTTTGATACTCACGGAGCGCTATCGACGCCCGGCCGATTTGCCCCCGAGGATTCCCGTTTTTCCTCTTCGCGGCGCGATTCTCTTGCCGCGCGCCACATTGCCCCTGAACATCTTCGAACCTCGCTATCTCGAAATGATCGATCATGCGATGTCAGGCGCGCGCATCATCGGCATTTTGCAACCTGTCGTATCGGGCGATGACGATCAGGAAAGCCCGATCGAAAAAACGGCCGAGTTGCGCTCCGTAGGCTGTGCCGGGCGCATCACATCATACCAGGAACTGGACGACGGCCGATTGATCATCACGTTGACGGGAGTCACGCGCTTCGAGTGCGTCGGCGAAGCCGAAACCGATATGCCTTACCGCATCATGACTGTGAGCTACGACAAATTCGCCAGCGATCTGACCGAAGGTCTCGGCGAAGAGCTGGTCGATCGGCAAAATCTCTTGCGCGTCTTGAAAACCTATCTCGAAGCCAACCGCCTGAAAACCGATTGGTCGACAATCCAGCGCGCATCGAACGAATTTCTCATCAACGCTCTGTCGGTGATGTGTCCTTACGGACCGGAAGAAAAGCAGGCACTGCTCGAAGCCAAGGATCTGCGGTCGCGCGCCGAAGTTCTCGTTGCGCTCGCCGAGATCGATCTGGCGTCGAACGGCAGCAGCGGCACGACACTTCAGTAATATCGGAAAAAGCCATGACCGATGACGCTGACGATAGCTCTCCAGACGACGCCAACGCCGTCGATCCGAAGCTGCTTGAGCTGCTCGTCTGTCCTTTCACCAAGACACGTCTGGTCTACGATGCGAGCAATCGCGAATTGTTGAGCAAAGCTGCAGGCTTGGCATTTCCGATCCGCAATGGCGTACCGTTGATGATCGAAGATGCAGCTCGAAAGCTGACCGACGAAGACCTACGCCGGCTGTAATGAACATCTGAGCGGCCTGCTATTGCGACAGTAGATTTGATCGACGCCGCTGTGCGCTTAACCACGTCTCTTTAGACTCTGTAAAAGTGCACTGGCCGACTGTGCCCCGGCATTTAGGGGCCAAAGAAATTGTTTCGAAAACTGATTTACTCGCGACCTGTCGGGGAGCGTATGGACATGCAGCCATCGCCCGGCGACAACAGGCGAGCGACTTGGACATGGCGCGTGTGCGCGTCAACGGCGGCTATCATCGGCACGCTTTTGCTTGTCCTTGGCCTTGTCTCGAGCGCCGTGACATTCGATAGCGGCCTCACTGCCGCTTTTGTTGGCGTCGCGGTGCTGACCGCGGCCACGATCTTTTGCGTCACGCCGCCCTGGAAATTGTGGCGTCAGAAAACGCCCGTCGCTCAACGTGATGCAAGGCGTGCTGACGATGACATCGAAGACCTCAAGGATGCGCATTGGCGCCTATCCGACAACGCCGTCCGCTATCGCCAATTTTTGGATTCGCAGCGCGACTTCATCGTCCGCCGCGCGAAAGACGGTCGTCTTGTCTTTGCGAATACGGCATTCCTTGAAGCCTTCGGGGTGCGAAGCGAGGACATTCTCGGCTCGCGCTTCCGGCCGCATATCCTGCGCAGCGAATCCACGGTCGGCATATCGGCCACCAACTTGCGAACGATTGAGCTTCTGCCGACGCGGCGCGGCAAACGCTGGATCGCCTGGGACGAAACGGAAGTCTTAACCCAGGACGGCGCCATCGAAATCCAGAGCGTCGGCCGCGACATCACCGTCGAGCGTGAAATCGAAGAGCGGCTGCGCGGCGCCCGCGATCGCGCCGAGACGGCCAACCGCGAGAAATCCCGCTTTCTCGCCGCCATGAGCCACGAAATCCGCACACCGATGAACGGCATCATCGGCATGATCAGCCTACTGCGCGATACTCAGCTTGATCCCGAGCAGAGAACCTATGCGCGCGTTGCGGAAGATTCCGCTCGCGCCCTTCTCGGTCTGATCGACGGCATTCTCGATCTCTCCAAAATCGAGGCGGGAAAATTCGAACTGGCGAACGAGATCTTTTCGCTCCGGAACTGCATGACCCAGATGATGCAGCTCATGGCGCCAGATGCTGCCGCCAAGAAGTTGACGTTGACTTTGGCGATATCTGACGCAGTGCCTGAGTGGGTTCGGGGGGACGAAATCCGTCTGCGCCAGATCATCCTCAACCTGTTGTCGAACGCCATAAAGTTTACCGACACGGGCGGCATCTCCGTCAGCATCTCCATTGCGAATGATCCCCCTGCCAATCCCGACGCCGTGCGCATCGCTATCGAAGTCGCCGATTCCGGCATCGGTTTCTCGCCCGACGCGGCCCGCCGCCTTTTCAACGAGTTCGAGCAAGACGCAAGCGCGATGAACCGCAATCCGGCAGGCACCGGCCTCGGCCTCGCGATTTCAAAACGCATCGCCCAGGCCATGTCCGGCGACATCGTCGCTTCGGCCGGCCCCGACAAGGGCGCCGTCTTCACCGCTCGGGTGGAACTCCATGCTGCCGGCGCGCCGCCGCTCACGGCCGGTTCGCTCGTGCCAGAGGAAAGCGGACGAGACGGCTCCGAAACTGCCCTCCGCCGCGCTCCTTGCCCGCCGTTTCGCGTTCTGGTCGCCGAGGACAACCAGATCAATGCCCTCCTCGCCTGCAAAATCATCGAACGCGCCGGCGGCACGGCGACCGTGGTCGAGGACGGACGTTCCGCAATCACGGTGATGTGGGAAGTGCTGGAGCGCAAACGTCCTGCTTTCGACCTCGTGCTGATGGACGTCCTGATGCCCGAGATCGACGGCATCATGGCCACCAAATCGATCAAAGCGCTCTATCGGGAACGCAAGGACGCGGCCCTTTCCTGTCCGCCGATCATCGCGCTGACGGCGAACGCCTTCGCCGAGGACCGCGACCGTTGCCACGCCGCCGGAATGGACGACTACCTCGCCAAACCCTTCGACGCCCGCAATCTCCACGACCTGCTTCTCAGGTGGGCACCCCAGCCCCTTCGCGCCGCCCCACCTGCGGCTTGATCAGCGGACGTTTCGATCTAAAAACTGTCACGGAATCGTGCTAGCGGCGTGTGCTAGAGCACCGTAGGGATTTCCATCCGATGTGGCAGGCAATTGCAGACCGAAGCAAACGTAAGCCCGGCCGTCTCGGAAAGCTCCCGGCGGGCCTTGCCGCCATTGAAGCGCTGAGCGCTCCCGCCCGCCGCCTCAAGGGCTTCGCCCGCGACATCGAGCCAAAGGTGTACGGCCGCGTCGGCAATCTGGAAGTGCGGTTGGCCCGCACCTGGACCGAGATCAAGCTTGCGCAACGTCTGCGCTATCAGGTCTTTTTCGAAGAAATGTCGGCGGTGCCGAGCCGCCTCGCGCAATTTCGACGTCGCGATGAGGACGCCTACGACGCGCTCTGCGATCATCTTCTTGTCGTCGATCTCGATAAGACAATGCCCGGACGCGCCGGTCGTCCTGAACGTCCGAAAGTCGTCGGCACTTACCGCATTCTTCGCCAGGAAATCGCCGAGCAAGGCCCCGGCTTTTATTCCGCCGGCGAATACGACATCGCCCCTCTTCTCAAAAGCAAGGCGGCGACCCACCGCTTCATGGAGCTTGGCCGCTCGTGCGTGCTCGCCCCCTATCGCAGCAAGCGATCGGTCGAACTGCTGTGGCACGGCCTTTGGACTTACGTCCGCGAAAATCGCATCGACGTGATGATCGGCTGCGCCAGCTTCGAAGGCATCGACCTCGAAGACCACAAGATGGCGCTGAGCTACTTGCATCACAAAGCCCTGGCGCCGCTCGAATGGCGCGCCAGTGCCCGCGATCCGCTCGGCGTCTCGATGAACCTGATGCCGATGGCCGACGTCGATCAGAAGGCAGCGCTGAAAGCCATGCCGCCGCTGATCAAGGCTTATCTGCGCTTAGGGGCCTATTTCGGGGACGGCGCCGTGATCGACCGGCAGTTCGGCACGACCGACGTGCTCGTCATCATGCCGGTCGCAAAAATCGATCCGCGCTACTTCGACCACTACGGCGCCCCGGCCGAAACCAAGAGCCGCATTGCCGTCGACGCCTGATCGCCTCCGACCTGAAAATTCCCTCGCCCTGTTGGGAGAGGATCAGTGTGAGCGGCCAGAAATAGCCCGCTATTCCTTCCCCGCACCATACGCGGCCAGCGCCGCCATGTTGACGATGTCCGCGTCCGTCGCACCGAACGTGCAGATCTGCACCGAATGCGACAGCCCGGTAACAATCGGCCCAATCAGCGTTGCACCCGCAAGCTCCTTGATCATCTTCGTCGAGATCGACGCGGCGTGGAACGCCGGCATCACCAGAACGTTTGCAGTGTCCGACAACCGGCAGAACGGATAGTGCTCCATCAGGCTGCGATTGAGCGCGACGTCGGCCGCCATGTCGCCGTCGTACTCGAAATCAACGAGACGCTCGTCGAGAAGCCGCACGGCTTGGCGCACCTGCTCCGAACGCTCGCTTTTCGGCTGCCCGAAGGTTGAGTAGGCAAGCAACGCCACTCGCGGCTCGATGCCGAAATAACGCGCAGCCCGCGCCGCTTCGACGGCGATATCTGCAATCTGCTCGCCTGTCGGCAAATCGTGAATGCTCGTGTCGGCGATGAGCACGGCGCGGCCGCGGATCAGCACCAGCGACACGCCGATCACATGGCGGCCGGGCTTCTCGTCCATGACCCGGTGGATGTCGGCATAGACGCTTGTCCAGTTGCGGGTCACGCCGGACACCAGCGCATCGGCATGCCCGTGCACGACCATCAGCGCGGCGAAAATATTTCGCTCATTGGTGACCAGACGCTCGCAGTCGCGCTTCAAATACCCGCGCCGCTGCAATCGCGCATAAAGAAACTCGGTAAACTCATCGAGGAACGGCGACTCGCTCGTGTCGATCAACTCGAATTCCCGGCGAAGCGGAATGCCGAGTTCGCGGAAGCGATCGGTGACGACTTTCTTCCGCCCGATCAGGATAGGCTGTCCATAGCCCTGCTGGAAGAACGTATGCGCCGCACGGATAACGGCAGGCTCCTCGCCTTCGGCAAACACCACGCGCTTGGGATCGTTACGAACTGCGTCGAACGTTGATTGCAACCAGCCCTGCACCGGATCGAGCCGCGCATTGAGGCGTGCAACGTAGCCTTCCATATCGACGATCGGATTGCGCGCAACGCCCGAATCCATTGCCGCTTTCGCGACAGCGGCGGAGACGTGCGGCAGCAGGCGCGGATCGAACGGCGCCGGAATGATGTATCCAGGACCGAACGTCGGGCGCTCGCCAAGAAACGCCGCCGCAACCTGATCGGGAACCTCGGCCCGCGCCAGCGCCGCAATCGCTTCGGCAGCCGCGATCTTCATCGCGTCGTTGATCGTCGTCGCATGCACGTCGAGCGCGCCGCGGAAGATGAATGGAAAGCACAGAACGTTATTGATCTGGTTCGGGTAGTCCGAACGGCCGGTCGCCATGATGGCATCGGTACGTACCGACCTCACCTCTTCCGGCGTGATCTCAGGATCCGGGTTGGCCATCGCAAAGATGAGCGGCTTTGGCCCCATCTGCGTAACCATCTCTCGCGACAGCACGCCGGCCGCCGACAGTCCGAGGAAAATATCGGCGCCGCCGATGACGTCACTCAACGTCCGAGCGTTCGTCTTCTGAGCGAAAGGCGCCTTATAGGGGTCCATCAGCTCCTTGCGACCCTCGTAGACGAGACCTTTGATATCGCAGACGTAGATGTTCTCGCGCTTGAGACCTATCTTCACGAGCAAATTGAGACAGGCGAGCGCCGCAGCACCCGCGCCGGCGCACACGAGCTTCACGTCGCCGATATCCTTTTCGACGACGCGCAATCCGTTCAGTACGCCTGCTGCAACGACGATGGCCGTCCCGTGCTGATCGTCATGAAAAACGGGAATATCGAGCAGCTCTTTGAGCTTCTCTTCAATCACGAAGCAATCGGGCGACTTGATATCTTCGAGGTTCATGCCGCCGAACGACGGCCCGAGATAACGCACCGAATTGATGAATGCATCCGGATCGGGCGTATCGACGAGCAGGTCGATGGAATCGATGTCAGCAAATCGCTTAAACAGCGCCGCCTTGCCTTCCATCACCGGCTTCGCTGCCAGCGCCCCGAGATTTCCAAGCCCCAGAATGGCGGTGCCATTCGACACCACGGCAACGAAATTGCCCTTGCTCGTGTAGGCGTAGGCATCGCGCGGATTTTCGGCGATGGCCTGAACTGGAATGGCAACGCCCGGAGAATATGCCAAAGACAAATCGCGCTGCGTCGCCAACGGCTTCGTTGGCGTAATTTCGAGCTTGCCGGGCTTGCCGTTGGCATGGAATGCAAGCGCTTCTTGAGCCGTCACGTGGGCTGCGCGGTGAAGGGAGGGCATGATGTTGACCGTTCAGGATTTCGTGCGCCAGGGCAGTGTTGCCCAAACACACATCAGGGGATAAGGGCCGGCACGATAGGTTGCGGGAGCCGGGACGGCAACCTATGCATATCCAGCGCTTGGATGGGGCGGCGAGACGTTCCTTTTCGCGCCTTTCGTAAAGCCGAACAGGGCAATTTGAAACGTAATCTCTTGATGTCCAGAACCGACGAGCCGCGCAAGAGCAGGCGGCCAGAATCGGCGCCGTCGGCGCCTGCCGAAGTGTCGCAGAGCAGCACTACGCCCGCGACGCCCGAGGCCACGCCCTCCATGGCCCAATACCTAGAAATCAAAGCGGCCAATCCCGATAGTCTCCTTTGGTATCGGATGGGCGATTTTTATGAGCTTTTCTTTGACGATGCGGTCATCGCCTCCGAGGCGCTTTCGATTGTTCTGACCAAGCGCGGCAAACATCGGGGCGAGGACATCCCAATGTGCGGCGTCCCCGTGCACCGCGCCGACGAATATCTGCAAAGGTTGATCAAGCAAGGGCACCGCGTCGCGGTTTGCGAGCAGCTCGAAGACCCAGCCGAGGCGCGGAAACGCGGCGCCAAGGCCGTCGTCAAACGTGACGTCGTCCGCCTCGTAACCCCCGGCACGCTGACCGAGGAAGCCCTGCTCGACGCCAAGGCGCGCAATTACCTGACGGCCGTTTTCCTCGCCACCCCGGCTGAGTTGGGTCTCGCATTCCCGGACGCCCGCGTCGCGCTCGCCTCGATCGATATTTCGACCGGCGAATTCGAGGTCTCGGAAGTGTCAGGCGTCGATCTTTCCGGCGAGCTGATCCGCCTGGCGTCGAGCGAAGTTCTCGCCGCTGACACGCTCATCGGCATGGAAACCTTCACACGGACGGTCGATTATTCCGGCGGCAAGACGACGCCCATTCCATCCGCCTATTTCGATAGCGCTTCCGGCGCACGCGATCTCAAAGAATGCCTTGGCGTCGCCGATCTCGCCGGTTTCGGTTCGTTTTCACGCAGCGAACTCGCCGCCGTCGGCGCCGTTCTGAAATACGTCGACCTGACGCAGATGGGGCGAAAGCCGCTGCTGCAAGCCCCGCGCCGGTCGGGGAGCGAGGCCCTCTTCATTGATGCCGCCAGCCGCGCCAGCCTCGAACTCGTGAAATCGACGTCGAGCGACAAATCCTCGACCTTGCTTGCCGCGATGGACCGCACCATTACCGGCGGCGGCGCACGTGAACTGCAAGCCCGAATTGCGAGCCCACTGATCGCGCCCGCGGCCATCGAAGCTCGGCTCGACGCTGTGTCCTTTCTCGTCGACAACCGGCGTCTGACGGACGAACTTCGTGACTGTCTGCGCGGCACGCCCGATCTCGCGCGTGCCCTTCCGCGACTGACGTTCGGCCGTGGCGGCCCGCGCGATCTTGCCGCCGTGCGCGACGCCATAGACGCAGCATCCAACGCCGCGAATATGCTGAACCGCGCCGCAACCCCGCTCCCGTTGCCGCCCGAGCTGCAATCCATCAGCACGCGTCTTGAGGCCGTTCCGGCAGCCCTTGCTCACGCGTTGAAGAATGCCCTTGTCGACGATCCGCCGCTGCTTCGCCGCGACGGCGGTTTCATCCGCGAAGGCTACAATTCCGATCTCGACGCGGCACGCGCTCTGCGTAACGACAGCCGCCGTGTCATGGCTGAGCTTGAGACCCGCTACATCGAGGAAACGGGCATCAAGACGCTCCGCGTGCGCCATAACAACATTCTCGGCTTCTACATCGAGGTGACGCAACTCAACGCCAAACCGCTGATGTCGCCGCCGCTATCCGAGCGATTCCGTCACCGCCAGACGATGGCAAATGCGGTACGCTTCGCGACCTCCGAACTGCTCGAAACCGAAGGCCAGATTGCATCCGCCAGCGAACGCGCACTCAATCTTGAGCAAGAAATCTTCACGTCGCTGACGGAAGACATCTCAACCGCAACAGACGCGCTTGGCGCAGCGGCCGCCGCGCTTGCCGAACTCGACGTTTACGCGTCTCTGGCATCGCTCGCGCTGGAACAGGGCTATGTGCGCCCATCCATCGACGAAACGTCCGCCTTCGAAATTCGCGGCGGCCGCCATCCCGTCGTCCAGCAGGCACTTGCGAAGCAAGGCGGATCGGCATTCATCGAAAACGATTGCATTCTCGGACGTAGCGGAACGCCGCAAGCACGGGACGACGAAAACGAACTCCCCGATGCCCGCATCTGGCTTGTAACCGGTCCGAACATGGCCGGCAAATCGACGTTCCTGCGCCAAAACGCACTCATAACTGTGATGGCGCAAATGGGCTCTTACGTGCCCGCGCGCGCAGCCCACATCGGCGTCGTCGACCGGCTGTTCTCGCGCGTCGGCGCCTCCGACGATCTGGCGCGCGGCCGATCGACTTTCATGGTCGAAATGGTCGAAACGGCTGCGATACTCAATCAGGCGACGAAACGCTCGCTCGTCATCCTGGACGAGATCGGCCGCGGCACCGCAACCTTCGATGGGCTTTCGATTGCGTGGGCGACAGTCGAATATCTCCACGGCGTAACGAAGGCCCGCGCCCTCTTTGCCACACACTACCATGAGCTGACCGTACTCGCCCGCCGTCTCGACGACATCGCCAACGTCACGATGGACGTCGCCGAATGGCACGACACCATCGTTTTCCTGCACAAAGTGAAGCCCGGCGCGGCCGACCGCTCCTACGGCATCCAGGTGGCAAAGCTCGCAGGCCTTCCCGATCCTGTCGTCGCCAGAGCGCGCCAAGTGCTCGCCCGCCTTGAAAAAGCCGACCGCCGGCCCAAAGCCGGGGACGAAAGCATCGATGATCTGCCGCTATTCTCCGTGGCGCGGCCCAAAGGCGCATCAGGCGGCGCGTCGGCCAATGATGAGCCTTCTGCCGTTGAAAAGCTGCTCTTGAACATGCATCCTGACGATCTCTCGCCCAAAGCGGCGCTCGAGAAGCTCTATGAACTCAAGGCTCTGGCCGAAAATTTGAAGAAGACGAAGCCTTGACCGACGATACCGTGAACGTCCTTACCCCGCCGCCCTATTTTGACCGGCTCGCCGCCCGCCGCGAGTTGACGGGGCATTTCAATGCCAGCAACGCCTCGCACGCGGAAGCGCGCCCCAAGGTGCTGGAAAGCCTCAAAGGCCTCGTCAAGAATGCGCGCGAATCTGCCCGCACGGCGCTTGAAGCCGACGGCAACGGTCGCCGCTGCGCCGCGGGCCTGAGCTTGTTTCAGGACGAGTTGCTGCGCCTCATTTACGATTACACGGTGACGCATGTTTATCGCGCCACCAATCCCTCCGACGCCGAACGTATGGCGATCGTGGCGACAGGCGGCTACGGCCGCGGACTGCTGGCGCCGGGCTCCGACATCGACCTGCTGTTTCTGCTTCCTTACAAGCAGACGCCGTGGGGCGAGAGTGTCGTCGAATACATGCTCCTGATGCTCTGGGATCTGGGCTTCAAGGTGGGGCATGCGACGCGTACGGTCGATCAATGCCTGAAGCTCAGCCAGGCCGACATTACCATCCGCACTGCACTGCTCGATTCCCGATTGATCCTCGGCGACACGCAACTCTTTGCCGAATTCGAGGATCGCTTCCGCGCCGAAGTCGTGAAAGGCACCGCGCGCCAATTCATCGACGCCAAGATGGCCGAGCGCGATGAGCGCACGCGCCGGGCCGGCGAAAGCCGCTACAAAGTCGAACCCAACATCAAGGACGGCAAGGGCGGCTTGCGCGATCTCCACACGCTGCAATGGCTGTCGAAATACATCTTCAACCAAGAAGTCGGCGCCGCCGCCGTCGAAGCTGGCATTTTCACGCCGGAAGAAGTCCAGACGTTTCGCCGCTGCGAAGATTTTCTGTGGCGCGTGCGCTGCTTTCTGCATTTCCTCACCGGCCGCGCCGAAGAGGTTTTGTCGTTCGAAGTTCAGCCCGCGATGGCGAAGAACCTCGGCTATACGTCGCGTGAAGGTCTCCGCGCTGTCGAACGCTTCATGAAGCATTACTTTCTGATCGCAAAGGACGTCGGTGACTTGACGACGATTCTATGCGGTGCGCTGGAAATGCAGCAGCTGAAAACATCGCCCGGCTACAAGCGCCTGTTGAGCCCGCTAAGCTGGAAAACGCGCCGCGAAGTCCGCGAAAAAACCGATTTCCGCATCGACAACGATCGGCTCAACGTCACCGACCGCGAGGTTTTCGCGCGCGATCCGGTCAATCTCATTCGCTTCTTTGCGCAGGCCGCGAACACCGGCGCGTATCTTCATCCCGACGCCATCCGGCTGCTGCGTAGTTCGCTGCGCCTGATCGACGACAAGCTGCGCCACGACCCCGAGGCCAACGCCATTTTCCTTTCGCTGCTGACGGCGAAGGGTAATCCCGAAGCCTCGCTCCGGCACATGAATGACGCTGGCGTCCTCGGCCGCTTCCTGCCGGAATTCGGTCGCATCGTCGCAATGATGCAGTTCAATATGTATCATCACTACACGGTCGATGAACATCTGCTGCGCACGCTCGGCAACATCGTTGCTATCGAGCGCGGAGAGCTTGCATCCGAACTGCCGCTTTGCACGGCCATCTTCTCGTCGATCCAAAACCGCCGCGCCTTGCTTGTCGCCGCGTTCATCCACGACATCGGCAAGGGCCGGAAGGAAAGCCACTCGATCGTCGGCGCCCGCATCGCGCGCAAGCTATGCCCGCGGCTCGGGCTGACGGCAGCCGAAACCGATCTCGTCGCCTGGCTGCTCGAAGAGCATCTGACGATGAGCAACTTTGCGCACTCACGCGACATTTCAGATCCCGACACCATCCGCGCGTTCGCCGACATCGTACAAAGCCCGGAGCGCTTGAAGCTTCTTCTGCTGCTGACCTGCGCCGACATTCGCGCCGTCGGCCCCGGCGTCTGGAACGGCTGGAAAGGCCAGCTTTTACGCACACTTTATCATGAAACCGAACCGCTCGTGGCGGGCGGCCACACCCAGATTCCGCGCGACGAACGCATCGACAAAGCGCAGGCGGCACTCCGTCAGGCACTCGTCGATTGGCCAGCAGACGTCGTCGACGACTTTATCGACCGGCATTATCCGAACTATTGGCTTCGCACCGATCTTTCGACGCAGATCGCGCATGCGAATGTCCTGCGCGATGCCATGCAATCGCGCGGCAAGTTCGCGACCAACATCAAGACCGATGCCTTCACTGCCATCACCGAGCTGACGGTCTTCGCGCCAAACCATCCCCGTCTTCTCTCGCTGTTTGCAGGTGCATGCGCCGCCGCGGGCGCCAACATCGCCGGCGCTCATATCACGACCACCCGCGACGGCTACGCGCTAGATACCTTCCTGCTCAATCGCGAATTCCAGGACGACGAGGATGAGCTGCGCCGATCTCGCCGCATCATCAACACCATCGAAAGCCTGCTCAACGGCAAAGAACGGCTATCGACGTTGCTCAAGAAAAAACGCATCGGCACGCGCGGCGTCGAAGCCTTCACGGTGGAACCCGAAGTCGTCATCAACAACGCGCTGTCGGATCGCCTGACCGTGCTCGAAGTGTCCGGGCGCGATCGCCCCGGTCTTCTCTATGAGTTGACGTCGGCACTGTCGGACCTTTCGCTCGACATTTCCTCCGCACACGTGACGACGTTCGGCGAAAAAGCTGTCGACGTCTTCTACGTCACTGACCTCCTCGGCAAGCAGGTCGTCAACGAGACCAGGCAGGCCACATTGCGGTCGCGCCTCAGATCAATCCTCGATCCGGCCCGCCCGAAAAGCGCGACCGAGCCCGCCAGAGTTTGATGCTTGTGCCGGCGCGTGACTTCACGGCCACGGCCCACAAGGCAGCCGCCGGGCCATCAAATTGCCGGATGTCTACGGCCTGAAGCCGGTTTAAGAGGGCAAATCTGCTTTGTGGCACGACGCGAACCTTTTCGATGAAACTTTATAAATCGTTTGCCACCGTCGGCGGCTTGACGCTGCTAAGCCGCGTCTTCGGCTTCATGCGCGATATCCTGATCGCCGCCACGCTTGGATCGGGCTGGGTCGCGGACGCCTTCGTCGTCGCCTTTCGTTTCCCCAATCTCTTTCGCCGCCTCTTCGGCGAGGGCGCATTCAATTCGGCGTTCGTGCCAATCTTCGCAAAAAAACTCGAAGGCGACAGCCCCGAAGCTGCCCGACGCTTCGCCGAAGACGCGATGGCGGGCCTCCTGTTCGTGCTGCTGATCGTTACCATCGTCGCTGAAATTGCGATGCCGTTTCTGATGTACGGGTTGGCGCCCGGCTTCGACGCCCGACCAGAGAAATTCGATCTCTCCGTGCTGCTGACCCGCATCACGATGCCGTACCTGCTCTGCATGTCGCTTGTCGCGCTGATGTCGGGTGCATTGAACTCGGTCGGCCGCTTCGTCGAAAGCGCATCCGTCTCGATCGTGCTCAACGGCGTGATGATGGTCGCGACGCTGGTCTCGATGTGGATGGGCTACAAGGCCGAACCGGAAGCCGGCATCATCCAGGCTTGGGCCGTCTTCGTCGCCGGTTTTCTGCAGCTCGCCGTGCTGATATGGGGCATGCACCGGGCTGGGATGCGTCTCGGCATCCGCCGGCCACGACTGACGAACGACGTTCGCCACCTTGTCCGGCTCGGCATCCCAGGCGTCATTTCCGGCGGCGTAACCCAACTCAACATCGCCATCGGAACGATCATCGCATCGCTTCAGCCGGGCGCCGTGTCCCACCTCTATTACGCCGATCGCATCTATGAATTGCCGCTCGCAATTGTCGGCATTGCGGTCGGCATCGTGCTGCTGCCCGACGTCGCGCGCCAACTCAGAGCCGGTAACACGGCGGCCGTAATGGACAGCCAAAACCGCTCGCTCGAATTCGCACTGCTGCTGACGGTACCCGCAGCATTTGCACTCGCCGCGATCCCGACCGACATCGTCCGCGTGCTGTTCGAGCGCGGCGCTTTCGGCCCGAAAGATACCCACGTCACGGCGTCTGTGCTGGCGATGTTTGCACTCGGCCTGCCCGCATTCGTGATGATCAAAGTATTTTCACCGGCCTATTACGCTCGCGAAGACACCAAGACGCCGATGCGCTACGCCGTGATCAGCCTGACGGCAAATACCATCGGCTCGATCGGACTGTTTTTCCTGTTCCGCCATCTCGGCATGCTGCCGCAGCTCGGCATCGCCATTGCAACGGCAATAGGTGGCTGGCTCAACGCCTATCTGCTGTGGGCCACACTGAGCCGCCACAGCGATTTCGTCGCCGACAGCCGCATCAAGCGCAACCTCCCCCTGATCCTGTTGGCCAGCGCGGTCATGGTGGCGGCCCTCCTCGCCATCAGCCACTGGCTGTCGCCCCATTACGGGCATGACACGGGGTTTTTGGTAAAAGCCTCGATTCTCGGGATCGAGATCGGCGCCGGCCTGATCATTTACGCCCTAATCATCTTGGCAACCGGCGTCATGACGGTCGGTCAACTCGGCCGTCTGGTGCGCAAGCAACGTTAGGCAATGCGCAAGACTTGCGCGGCGGCCGCATGCACGCGATAAGGCCGCCAAATCATTTCAACACCGGTACGGATCCCATGAAAATCACGCCGCGCGTCTTCTCGGGCATGCAGCCGACAGGCAGCCTGCATCTCGGCAACTATCTCGGCGCGATGGTCAACTGGATCAAAATGCAGGACACCCACGAGTGCATCTATTGCGTCGTCGATCTGCATGCGATCACGGTAGCGCAGGACCCCGCTGAGCTGAGAACGGCAATCCGTCAGGTCACGGCCGCCTACATCGCCGCCGGTCTCGATCCGAAGAAGAGCATCCTCTTCAACCAGTCGCAGGTCTCCGCCCACGCCGAACTCGCCTGGATCTTCAATTGCGTCGCCCGCTTGGGTTGGCTCAACCGCATGACGCAGTTCAAGGAGAAGGCCGGCAAGGATCGCGAGCAGGCCTCCGTCGGCCTGTATGCCTATCCCAACCTGATGGCCGCCGATATTCTCGCCTATCGGGCGACGCACGTTCCCGTCGGCGAAGACCAGAAGCAGCATTTGGAACTCGCTCGCGATATCGCACAAAAGTTCAACAACGACTATTCGGCTTCGATCATCGAGAACGGCTTCGCCGACGGCATTTTCTTCCCCCAGCCGGAGCCCGTCATCACCGGGTCGTCGACGCGCGTCATGAGCCTGCGCGACGGCACGAAAAAAATGTCGAAGTCCGACCCATCCGACCTCTCGCGCATCAACATAACGGATGACGCCGATACGATTGCGAAAAAGGTCCAGAAAGCCAAAACCGATCCCGAACCGCTGCCAAGCGACGAGACAGGTTTCGCAGGCCGCCCGGAAGCCGAAAACCTGATCGGCATCTACGCGACGCTTGTCGATAAGCCCGTTGATGCCGTTCTCGCCGAGTTCGGCGGTCAGCAGTTCTCGTCGTTCAAGAAGGTCCTGGCGGACGTGCTCGTCGCCCGCATCGAACCCATTGCTATCGAGATCAAGCGGCTGTCAGCCGATCCTGCCGAGATCGACCGCGTCCTGGGTAACGGCTCGGCGCGCGCCCGCGAAATCGCGTCGCCGATCATGGACAAGGTCAAGGATATCGTCGGCTTCATCCGCAGCTGATCGCTTACCCACACGTTCCCTGAAGTTGCATATGGCGGCAGCACTTGCCGCCATTGCGGCCGCAGGGCGGGAGTGGCAGCATCCGGACCATGAAACCGCGTCGCTCATTCGAAGAAGGCCATCGCCGCAAGTTCCTGATCGTCGTCGACGAGAGCCAGGAAGTCGAAAGCGCGCTCTATTACGCTGCGAGCCGCGTCCAGCGCTCTTCGGGCATGATCATCATGCTCTACGTCATCGAGCCGAGCGAGCTGCAGAACTGGGCGGGCGTCCGTCAGATGCAGATCGACGAAGAGACGACGAAAGCCAAGGCCCTGTTCCGCCTCTTCCGCCGCAAACTCGCCCACGCTGGTTTCGAGGCTGTCGAAACCGAAGATGTGATCCGCGAAGGCCGCACGCCCGAAGAGGTCAACAAGCTCATCGCCGAAGACGAAGACATCGCGATCCTGGTGCTCGGCGCGTCTATCGACGCCAAAGGCCCCGGACCCCTTGTCGCATCCCTGGCGGCAGGCCGTGCGGGCGGCGGATTTGCGGTTCCCGTAACGGTCGTGCCGGGCCAACTTTCACTCGCGGAAATCAAGGCATTGGCCTAAATTGGCCACAAATCCGAGCCGGGCGATAACCTCGACACGGCGATTTGGCGTACCTATATTAGAAGCGTTCCAATCACCCGCCGGCGGGCGATGCTCATTCGGCATCGGACACGAAGTGAGGCCAGCATGTTTATTCAGACCGAAGCGACGCCAAACCCGGCAACGCTGAAGTTCATCCCCGGCCGTGACGTCCTCGCTGACGGCACCGCCGATTTCCGCTCGAAAGGCGACGCTGTAGCCTCACCGCTTGCGGCCCGGCTTTTCGCGATCGACGGCGTCAACGGCGTGTTCCTTGGCTCAGACTTCATCTCGGTGACCAAAGGCAACATCGAGTGGCAGCACCTGAAGCCGATGGTCCTCGGCGCGATTATGGAACACTACATGTCCGGCGCCGCGGCAACGGACGAGGAAGACGCTAACGACAGCAGCGCCGAAAACTATGATCCGCAGGACGAATCGATCGTCGCCACGATCAAGGAGCTGCTCGAAACCCGTGTGCGCCCCGCTGTCGCACAGGACGGCGGCGACATCACCTTCTCAGGCTTCCGCGACGGTGTCGTCTACCTGCACATGCGCGGCGCCTGCTCAGGCTGTCCAAGCTCGACCGCGACCCTGCGGCACGGCATCGAAAATCTCCTGAAGCATTTCTTGCCGGAAGTGCAGGCCGTAGAACCGATCTAAACTGAGAATTTCTTCCTTTGAACCCCGCCTCGGCGGGGTTCTTCGTTTCTGGACCTAAAAACAACCACGGAAATGGAAATGACCACACCACTCGATCATGCCGCATTCGATCAATTGTTTGATAAGGCACGCACAAACAATAAATGGCAGCCGCGCGACGTGCCTGACGATCTATTGAAGCAGATTGTCGAGCATATGAGATGGGGTCCGACGAGCGCCAACTGTTCGCCCGCTCGAATTGTTTTCGTGAAATCGCCAGAAGCGAAAGAGCGTCTAAAACCGCACCTCAGCCCTGGAAATGTCGATAAAACAATGGCCGCACCCGCGACCGCGATTATCGCCTACGACTTGAAATTCTACGAATATCTGCCGCGCCTCTATCCGCCGGCAGACGCCAAAAGCTGGTTTGTCGGCAAAAAAGAGCACGCCGATACGACGGCATTTCGAAATGGCAGCCTGCAAGGCGGCTATTTTATTCTGGCGGCCCGCGCGCTTGGCTTGGATTGCGGGCCAATGTCAGGCTTTAACAATGCCGCCGTCGACGCCGAGTTCTTCGCTGGAACCGACATAAAGGCGAATTTCCTATGTAATCTGGGATATGGCGACCCGGCGGGTGTTTATCCACGTTCGCCACGATTTAGCTTCGACGAAATGGCATCAATCGTATAAAAAGCCGCCCGGAATGAATATTCTTTCGCTCGATACCTGTTTTGATGCCTGCTCCGTCGCGGCGGGCCGGGGGCTTCGTTCGCTCACCCCCGGCATTTCGTTCGCATTCGAGGGTATGCAGCGCGGCCATTCCGAGCGATTGATGCCCATGATCGAAATGGTCATGGCCGAAGCATGCCTGAAATTCAAATCGCTCGACCGCATTGCGGTCACGTTTGGACCGGGCACATTTACAGGCACGCGCATTTGCGTTTCTGCAGCGCGCGCGCTTGCTCTCGCGACGGACGCTCAATTCGTCGCGATTTCGAGCCTCAAGCTTATGGCGATGAGTCCGAGAATACCCGCAGCACCGACTCGCAATGTCGCTATCGCGACCGACGCTCGGCGTGACGAAGTTTATATTGAGGTTTTCGATCGCCATTCGCTGCAAAGCCTTGCCGCTCCGCAATGCCTTGCAATCACCGACGCGGTAAAAGCCTTAGGGACAGCGCCCATCGTCGTCGCCGGTTCCGGTGCTGAAGCGCTTGCCGCAGCCGCCAACCGCGAAGGCATCGAAGCAACGGCGATCCTGCCGGACCTGCTGCCCGATGCCCTCGATCTGCTGTTTCCGGCCTGCGAGATGCCGGTAACGGATAGCCTCCGCCCGCTTTATCTCCGCCCGCCCGATGCCAAGCCGCCTGCCCCAAGCCCGTTCCTCGGAGCCGGTGCATGACGAACGTCACGCCGTTTCGGAACGTGAAACACGCAAGCATGCTTTGGGCGTCGCCGGATCGAGCGGAGGAAATCGCGGCGCTGCACGCTAAACTCTTCAATCCGGCCTGGGACACCGATGCGATCAAGGGCCTGCTCGAACACCCCGCCGCCACTTCGTTGATCGCCGTCGCCGGCGGCCAGAAAAAATCCGTCATTGCCTTTGTCATCGGCCAGCTCGCCGCCGATGAAGCCGAAATCCTTTCCATTGGCGTCTCGCCCGATTGGCAGCGGGTCGGCCTTGCCACCGGTCTGCTGGAGGGCTTGAGCCGGGCGGCCCGCCGTGGCGGCGCCAAACGCATCTTCCTTGAAGTTGCAGAGGACAACGAAGGCGGCATCGCGCTTTATCGCAAACTCGGCTTTACCGAAGCCGGACGCCGCAAGCGTTATTACGAACGCCCCGGCAGCACAGCCGTCGATGCTTTGACGCTCGTTCTCGATCTCGACGCCGCGAAAGCCTAGCGTCGATATAGACGCGAAGCCTTGCCACAGCCTATATGGCCGCCATACTCGGGCGATGAGGAATCGTCTTCAGCCAAAGCTTGATCGTCATGACCGCACCTTCGGCGAAGTCCGAGACATCCATCGAAAAACGATGCACGGAGTATGGCCTGCGCATGACCGGCCAGCGGCGCGTCATCGCCCAGGTCTTATCGGCAGCAACTGATCATCCCGACGTCGAGGAGGTGCACCGGCGGGTCGTCGCCGTCGACGCACGCATTTCGCTTTCGACGGTCTACCGCACGCTGAAGCTTTTCTCGGAAAAGGGCATCCTGGAACGCCACGACTTCGGTCATGGCCGCGGCCGCTACGAACCGGCGCCCAGAGAGCACCACGACCATCTGGTCGATATCGAAACCGGCCGCGTGATCGAATTTTCCAACTCGGCGATAGAGGCGCTACAGGAGCGCGTCGCGCGTGAGCTGGGCTTCGAGCTTGTCGGCCATCGACTGGAGCTCTACGGCGTGCCGCTCGGAAAAAAGAAGTCGTCCGCCCGGAGAGGCTAGGCCAGATGGCACAGGGATCGCTCCGCGCTTCGGCTGTTCTTACAGGCTTCTTCGGCTTCACGCTGCCGCTGATGCCGGTGCAGGCGCTGCTGCTTAAGGTTTCGCCCGCCGCCGCCCGCCGCTTTCCCAATTGGTATCATCGCAACGTCTGTCGGATTCTCGGCGTCAAACTGAAAATCGAAGGACAGGTCGTTGACGACAAGCCGGTGCTGCTCGTCTGCAATCACACCTCCTGGCTCGATATTCCGGTGCTCTCTGCCGTCGCGCCGGTATCGTTCGTCGCCAAGCTCGAAGTCGGTAGCTGGCCGTTCGTCTCGGCGCTCGCGCGGCTTCAGCGCTCCGTCTTCGTCGATCGCACGCGACGACAAGCAACCGGCGACGCCGCAATCGAAATCATGAAACGGCTGAAACTCGGCGACACCATCGTACTGTTCGCCGAAGGCACATCGAGCGACGGCAATCGCGTACTGCCCTTCAAGACATCTCTGTTCGGTGCAGTCTCGGGCCAAGGCGCGACGGGCAACGGCGACGCCGTCGTACAGACCGCGGCCGTCGTCTACACCCACCTCCGCGGTGTCCCCCTGACCCGCGCCGACCGCCCGCGCATCGGTTGGTACGGTGACATGGAAATGACCTCGCATGCCTGGGGGGTGCTCAAATCCGGGCCGATCACGGCAACGATCAAGATCAGCCCGCCCGTCCCGCTTTCGGAATTCAAGGATCGCAAGGACCTGGCGCTGAAGACCGAACGCGCCGTACGTTCCGCCGTCCTCGGCATTCTCCGCGGCCGCCCCGGCGACCCCGGTCTCGTTCCCGTCGAGCCGAGCCAGGAAATCCGCCGCCAGAAACTGGGCTTGCCCGCGGCCCGCAGCGAGAAATGGACATAACCGGACTATTCTGTGCTATGCGCTTGCCTCTCAGGAAGCCTGAGGCAAAACCCCAATCCTAATTGGCATATCGACGTGCAGCGCCCGAACACCAAAAGCTATTTTCTGAAGACCTTCGGTTGCCAGATGAACGTCTACGACAGCGAGCGTATGACGGAGGCGCTGGCGCGCGACGGCTATGCCGCAACGGACGACATAGCTAGCGCCGATCTCGTCATCCTCAATACCTGCCACATCCGCGAGAAAGCCGCTGAGAAAGTCTATTCCGATCTCGGCCGCATTCGTGACATGAAGGATGCGCGAAAGCGCGACGGCAAGGAAACCGTGATCGCCGTGGCAGGCTGCGTGGCGCAAGCCGAAGGCCGCGAGATTACAACCCGTCAGCCTGCGGTTGATCTCGTCATCGGTCCGCAAAGCTATCATCGTTTGCCCGAACTGATCGAACGCACCGCGAATACCCGCGAGCACATCGTCGAAACCGAATTTCCCGGCGACGAAAAGTTCGAGCGCATGAAAGCGCCGCGCCGCGTGTCGTCGCCATCCGCATTTCTGACCGTGCAGGAAGGCTGCGATAAGTTCTGCACCTTCTGCGTCGTACCCTACACACGCGGCGCTGAGTTTTCGCGCTCTCTCGCGAAGCTCGAAGCCGAAGCCCGAGAGCTGATCGCGGCAGGAGCCAAAGAGCTTGTGCTGCTTGGCCAGAACGTCAACGCCTATCACGGCGAAGGCCCTGGCGGCCGCACGATCGGCCTCGCCGAATTGATCCGCAGGCTGGCGGATATCGAAGGCATCGAACGCATCCGCTACACCACAAGCCACCCGCGCGACATGGACGCCGATCTGATCGCCGCCCATACCGAAGTTCCCCAGTTGATGCCGTTCCTGCACTTGCCCGTGCAGTCGGGCTCCGACCGCATGCTCACTGCCATGAACCGCAAGCATCGCGCCGAGGAATATTTGGACCTCATCGGCCGCCTGCGCTCCGCCCGCCCCGACCTGGCCCTGTCGAGCGATTTCATCGTCGGCTTTCCCGGCGAAACCGACCAGGATGCCGAGGACACCCTTTCGCTCATCAGGGCAGTCGGTTTTGCTCAGGCCTTTTCTTTCAAATACAGCCCCCGCCCCGGAACCCCGGCTTCAACCCACGAGGATCAGGTCCCCGAAGAGGTCAAATCCGAACGTCTCCAGCGCCTTCAGGCGTTGCTGGACGACCAGCAGGCCGACTTCAACGCCCAGGCCCTCGGCACGATTGTTCCGGTGCTGTTTGAACGCCGTGGCCGCCAGCCGGGTGAATTTGTCGGCCGGACACCCTATCTACAGCTCGTTCACGTGGCCGCCGAGGGCGACCTCGTGGGGTCCACGGCAAACGTGGCCGTGACCGATGTTCGCCGCGTCAGCCTGTCGGGTGTCATCGCGGCAGCATAATCGGAAGATAGGGGTGAACCGCGCTTGTTGTGCGTTAACCACACCTCGCTGTGCCGAAGGCATATTCCGCATGCTAACGTTGCTTCTACGGTCGATTCGATTTTGACTTCTGCGCGTAGAAAAATCGCAACCAAAGGAGAGTCAGGATTGGCAGCATTCCGCGGGTCCTCCGCGTCAGCATCGAGACGGCCCAGCCCCGCCGGCAAGGCCGAACTTGAAACTGCTCGCGTCGTTGTACCCTTTGAAGACAACCGGCTGCTCACGCAGCTGCTTGGGGAATACGATAGCCACCTGGCCCTTATTGAAGATCGATTAGGCATTGATGCCCACGCTCACGGCAACGTCGTCATCCTGACTGGCCCGGCCGCCGCCTGTGACATCGCCCGAAACGTTCTGGAACGCCTCTACGCCCGCATCCGCAAAGGCGAGGCGGTCGGCGCCGGCGATATCGACGGCCTGATCCGCCACGCCCGGACCGAAGGCTCTGACAGCGACGGGCAGGCCCAGATCGCGACGCGCCGCAAGGTCGTTAAAGCCCGCACCCCGACGCAAAGCGAATACATGCGCGCGATCCAGAAGAAGGATCTCGTGTTCGGCGTCGGCCCTGCCGGTACCGGCAAAACCTATATCGCCGTGGCATTCGCCGCCCATTGCCTCGAGCGCGGTCTCGTCGAGCGCATCATCCTGTCTCGCCCCGCCGTTGAAGCCGGTGAGCGTCTGGGCTTCCTGCCCGGCGACATGCGCGACAAGGTCGACCCTTATCTTCGCCCGCTTTACGACGCCCTGTACGACGTCCTGCCGCCTGAAAAGGTCGAACGCGACATCGAAACCGGCGTCATCGAAGTGGCGCCTCTCGCCTTCATGCGCGGCCGTACGCTGTCGAATGCCTTCGTCATCCTCGATGAAGCGCAGAATACGACCAGCATGCAGATGAAGATGTTCCTGACCCGTATCGGCGAGGGCTCGAAAATGATCGTGACGGGCGACCCGTCCCAGGTCGACCTGCCGTTCGGCACCAAGTCCGGCCTCGTCGAAGCTGTCGAGCTGCTCGCAGGAGTTGACGATATTTCCATCATCAACTTCATGGCTGGCGACATCGTCCGCCGCGACCTCGTCGCCAAGATCGTCGACGCCTACGAAAAGCCGAAGTGAACCAATGCCTGCGTCACCAAATGCGGCTAAGCCCGTCTTCGAGGTCGAAATCGTTGAGGACGACGGGGACTGGTCGCAGATTTCTGATCTCGATCATTTGATCGAGACCGCTGCCCAAGCTGCCGTTGCGGCAGCCGAGGGACAAATACCGGGTTTTGTTTCCGTCGCCCTGTCTTCCGACGCGATCGTCACCGACCTCAACGGCCGCTTCCGCGGCAAGCCTAAACCCACGAATGTCTTATCTTTTCCGGCTGGGGACGGGGCGCCCGACGGTCAGATTGGCGACATAATCCTCGGGCTTGAAACGGTCGAGCGAGAAGCCGCCGAGCAAGGCGTCCCAATCGCGCATCATCTGCAGCATTTGGTCGTCCATGGCGTGCTGCATCTTTTAGGCTATGATCACGAAACCACGGCAGATGCGGAACGCATGGAAGCCATTGAAATAGATATACTTTCTAAATTAGGCATCGCAAATCCCTACACGGGCGAGCTGGAAACCGGTACAAGTGAGTGACCGGGTTTCAACCCATGACCATGACTGACAACACACAAGATAAGCCTCTGTCCGATAGTTTAGCCGATGAGGCGCGGGCATTCGGTTCCCTGGGCTGGCTTCACCTGCTGCGGTCGAAGCTGGGCTTGGTGGTCCCGCAGAACGTTCGCGACGCGCTCGAAGGCGCGTTGAAGACCGGCGGCACCGACAATTTCACGGAAGCCGAACGCAAGATGTTGGAGCGGCTGCTCCAGTTCGGCTCAAGCCGCGTCGCTTCACTGATGGTGCCGCGCGCCGACATCACGGCGCTCGATGAGAACGAGCCGATCTCGGAGCTGCTGCAGACCTTCAACGAGGCAGGTGTCTCGCGCATCCCGCTGTTCCGCGAAACGCTCGACGATCCGCGCGGCATGATCCACATCAAGGATGTGCTGCGCTGGCTGATGGCCGAAGCAACCGGCCAGTCGTCAAAAAACGGCAAAGTCGATCCCGACGCTCCGGCGCCGGTGAACCTGTTCGATCTGCGAGCGATCGACCTCAACAAGCCGATCACGACGGTGAAGATCCGTCGGCAGATCCTCTACGTGCCGCCCTCGATGCCGGCCGTGGATCTTCTCATCCGCATGCAGTCGACACGCATCCACATGGCGCTTGTCGTCGACGAATACGGTGGCACCGATGGCCTCGTCACCATTGAGGACCTAGTCGAGCAGGTCGTCGGCAACATCGAAGACGAACATGACGACGACGACGAAACGAACATCATCGTCGATCCGAAACTCGGCATCGTCGCCGTCGCCCGCACGCCCATCGAGGAACTCGAAAAACACCTTGGCGTGAAGCTTGTTCCGGACGACGAAGAAACCGACGTCGATACGATTGGCGGCCTCATCTTCTCGATGCTTGGCCGCGTACCGGCGCGCGGTGAGTTGATTCGCCACCCGACCGGCGTTGAGTTCGAAGTTCTCGACGCCGACCCGCGTCGCGTCAAAAAACTGAAAATCCATCCGCCGCGTCCGCCTCTGACCAACACCAAGTCGTTGCCCGAAGCGCCGAAGGCGTGATGGACGCCGTACCAGCCATCGCGCCGGAACAACCGCCGCTCATCGCGCGCATGCGCGTGAAAATCATCGCGCTCCGCGGCTGGCGGCGCGTGCTACTTGCAATAGCGGCAGGCGGCCTTTCGGCCTTGGCGTTCGCGCCGATGTTCGTGACGCCCATTCTATTTCTGACGCTTCCCGTCTTCATCTGGCTGATCGACGGCAGCGCGAATTGGCGACGTGCCTTTGGCGCCGGCTGGCTGTTCGGCTTCGGATATTTCTTCTGCAATCTCTTTTGGATTGGAGAAGCGTTCCTCGTCGAAGCCGATAAGTTTGCGTGGCTCTTGCCCTTCGCGATTACGCTCCTGCCTGCCGGGCTTGCGCTGTTCTGGGGCATTGGCGGTGCAGCGGCGCGACTGTTTTGGAGCGACGGCCTTTCGCGTGTTTTCGTCTTTGCCATCGCACTCTCAATCGTCGAATGGCTGCGCGGACATATCCTGACAGGCTTCCCCTGGGACCTGCCGGGCTACGCGCTGACCTATCCGTTGCCGCTGATGCAGGGCGCGGCACTGTTTGGCGCCTATGGATTGACGGCGATTGCGTTGTTTGTCTTTCCCGCCCCGCTCGTCGCCCTGAGCGACAAGCGCAAACGCCCGCCCCTGCGTACCGTCTCAACCGCCTTGCTTCTCGCCGTCGGGCCGATCGGCCTGCTGTGGGCTTACGGTGTCTGGCGTCTGCAATCGCCGCAAGAGTTCGTCCCGAATGTAAAAATGCGCATCGTACAGCCGAGCGTTCCCCAGCGCGAAAAATGGATGGCGGAGTACCAGCGCCGCATCTTCGATGATCACGTCGCGCTGTCGCTGACGAACCCCTCCGGCAAAATGGATTCGCTTCAGGGCATCACCCACGTCATTTGGCCCGAAGCGGCGATGCCGTTCTTCCCCCTTGAAGCCCCTGTCGCGCTCGACATTCTCGCGAATATCCTGCCTCCCGGCACGACGCTGATCACCGGTGCGCTCCGTCACGATCCGACGCTGCCTCCCGGTTCGCCAATCACGCCTGAGACGCGCACGCTCAACAGCATTCTGGTGCTGAACGAGAAGGCCCAGCCGATTGCGACCTACGACAAAACCCATTTGGTGCCGTTCGGCGAGTACCTGCCCTATGAGAAAACGCTCTCCGCCATCGGCATCGAAAAACTGACGCAGGGCCGCGGCTCCTTCGCCACCGGCCCCGAACCGCGCCCGCTGATGCACATTCCCGGCCTGCCCCCGGTTTTAGGCCTCGTTTGCTATGAAGCGCTCTTTCCCGGGAATGTCGTTCAGGGCCACGAGCATCCCGGCGTCATGATCAACGTGACCAACGACGGCTGGTTCGGCGAGACGACCGGGCCGTATCAGCATTTCCATCAGGCCCGCGTCCGAGCCGTCGAAGAAGGCGCTCCGCTCGTCAGGGCCGCCAATAATGGGATATCGGGCGTCGTCGATCCCTTCGGCCGTGTCCTGGCGTCCCTTGGCCTCGATGTCCGTGGCCAGATCGACAGCACCCTGCCCAAAGCCGTGCCGCTACCCCCCTATGCGCGCCTCGGTGACTGGCTCCTTGCCGCCATTCTCGCGCTTTTTGCCCTCTTGGCTGCCGGGCTCAGGAAAAAAGGCCGTTAATCAAAGTCTTGAAGTCAACTTGTCGCGGAAGCGCTCGGTCATTGACGCCTTGCGCCCGTGCACCTACGAAGTGCAAAGCCTTTGCCTTTGGAACTGCTGGCTGTACGAGTGATGGTGGATCAAATCTCTATCGAAGACGATTCGAGCGAAGAGGCCCCGAAGGGATCTCGCCGCGCTAACCCCATGGATGTCCATGTTGGATCACGCGTCAGGTTGCGGCGCATGCTTCTCGGCATGAGCCAGGAAAAGCTTGGCGAGCATCTGGGACTGACGTTCCAGCAGGTTCAGAAATACGAAAAAGGCGTCAATCGTATCGGCGCCAGCCGCCTCTTCGACCTCGCCAAGGTCTTGGGAGTTCCGGTTCAATTCTTCTACGACGAAGCCCCTTCCGGCGCCCAAAGCGCCGGCGCTGCAGCGCCGGGCTTCGCCGAGCAACCCGACGAAAGCTACGTCGTCGATTTTCTCGGCACCCGCGAAGGCCTCGAGTTGAACAAGGCTTTTGCCCGTGTCACCGATCCGAAAGTTCGCCGTTCGATTGTCGAACTCGTTCGCGCGCTTGCTGGCGAGGAAAGCTGAAGCCTTGCTGTTTTGTGACGGATTGGCTCGCCTCCGATAAAACGGAAGGGCGCTAGGTCGCGGCCCATTTCGCGTCTCTCGGCGCACCTCGGCTTGACCGGGCGCAACAAGATTGCGACAACCCGGCGCCTTTCGTCGGTTTGAAATCCGCACAGTGTTGCGGCGTTCGTCCCGCAAATCTTCAAAACATGGGGGCCAAAGTGGCGCGCAAGTCCTTCCTTTTCACAAGCGAATCCGTCTCCGAAGGCCATCCCGATAAAGTCTGCGATCGTATTTCCGATGAGGTCGTCGATGCGTTCTATCGCGAAGGCGCGAAGGAAGGGCTCGATCCCTGGACGATCCGCGCCGCTTGCGAAACGCTGGCAACGACCAACCGCGTCGTGATCGCCGGTGAATCGCGCGGCCCCAAGGGCATCACTGTCGCAGCCATCGAAGACCTGACCCGCAACGCGATCAAGGATATCGGCTACGAGCAGGACGGCTTCCACTGGGCCAACTGTAACATCGAAGTTCTGCTGCACTCGCAGTCGGCCGATATCGCAGCCGGCGTCGATGCCCAGCAGCCGACGAACCAGGAAGAAGGTGCGGGCGACCAGGGCATCATGTTCGGTTATGCCTGCAACGAGACGCCGGAACTGATGCCGGCGCCGATCTACTACGCGCACAAGATCCTGTTCGATCTTGCGGCCGCACGTAAAGGCAAGGTCGGCGACGCCGCAAAGCTCGGCCCCGACGCCAAGAGCCAGGTCACCGTCCGCTACGAAAACGGCAAGCCGGTCGGCGTGACGCAGATCGTCGTCTCACACCAGCACATCGTCGAAGACCTGAGCTCCCGCCAGGTTCGCGAGATCATCGAGCCCTACGTCCGCAAGGCACTTCCTGAGGGCTGGATCGGCAAAGACTGCATCTGGCACATCAACCCGACGGGTAAGTTCTTCATCGGCGGCCCTGACGGCGACACCGGTCTCACCGGCCGCAAGATCATCGTCGATACCTACGGCGGCGCGGCTCCCCACGGCGGCGGCGCGTTCTCCGGCAAGGACCCGACCAAGGTTGACCGCTCAGCAGCTTACGCAGCCCGCTATCTCGCCAAAAACGTTGTGGCGTCCGGCATTGCCGATCGTTGCACGATCCAGCTCTCTTACGCCATCGGCGTCGCCAAGCCGTTGTCGATCTACGTCGACACCTACGGCACCGGCAAAGTCGATGAAGCCGTCATCGAGAAGGCTCTCGGCGAGGTCATGGATCTGACGCCGCGCGGCATCCGCAATCAGCTCGACCTCAACAGGCCGATCTACGCGCGCACTGCGGCTTACGGTCATTTCGGCCGCCACGCCGAAGCTGACGGCGGCTTCTCGTGGGAGCGCACCGACCTCGCCGATAAGATCGCGAAGGCCGTCGGCTAAAGCCGCACGCACGAATTGAGTTTCGGAAAACGGCTGCGAAAGCGGCCGTTTTCTTTTATCGGATTTTGTTTCAACTAGCGCCCCATCGACGCGGAGTGCGTATCGCCAATGCCGACGCAAAAGCCCGCAAAACCCGCTGTTTTCTTCTGGTAACACATCATGTCTGACAGCGAACACGAGCTGAGATCGTTTGGACGGCGCCGCGGCCGCAAACCGAGCGCGCGTCAATCGGCACTGCTTCTCCATGATCTTCCGCGCCTCTCGTTCGATCCTGCAGCCCCGCCCGAAGGCTTCGCGCAAACATGGCTCGAAATCGGCTTCGGCGGCGGCGAACACTTGCTCTGGCAGGCGCGGCACAATCCGGGTGTTGCGCTGATCGGCTGCGAGCCGTTCGAAGACGGCATGATCAAAGTCCTGACGGCCGTCACCGAAGAGAATTTGAAAAATATTCGCCTGCACATGGACGACGTGCGCGACATCCTGCGCGCCGCTCAGTCAAACAGCATAGATCGCGCCTTTATCCTGTTTCCGGACCCTTGGCCGAAACGAAAGCACCGGAAGCGCCGCTTGGTTAATGCTTCGTTACTGGCGCTGCTCGCGAACGTGATGCGCCCCGGCGCTGAGCTGCGCATCGGCACGGACATTGGCGACTATGCCCGCACGATGCTTGAAGCTTTCGCCCACGAACCGCGCTTTCTCTGGCAGGCCGCAAGCCCCGAAGACTGGCGCATTCGCCCCGCCGACTGGCCCGAGACACGTTACGAAGCAAAGGCCGTTCGCGAAGGCCGCAAACGCTATTATTTCCGATTTCTGCGGGCCTGACGCCGCCGAAGCCTTGCGCAAAAGGCCAAAGTCGCCTATTTAGCTGCTATTCCAATAACACGACGCACTGATTGGAGAGTGGACCGCAGGGCCCGCTCCGAACGGACTTTAAACTCAGGAACGCCATTGCAAGACACGGTTGCCAACGATCAGGATCAGGCTTCGCCTGCAGAAAACGCCGATACGACGCGTTTTTTGCGCGAGACCGGCATTGCGGCTGAAATTGCTGCCATTGTCGAGCCGGTGCTTGCCGATCTCGGCTTTCGCTTGGTGCGCGTGAAAATTCAGGGCGACGGCCGCGACCGCATCGTGCAGTTGATGGCGGAACGGCCAGACGGCTCGATCACGGTCGATGATTGCGAGGCGATCTCCAAGGGCGTTTCTCCGGTCCTCGACGTCGCCGACCCGATCTCCGGCGCCTACCGGCTGGAAGTCTCCTCGCCTGGCATCGACCGACCGCTGGTCCGCCCGAGCGACTTTGAAGACTGGTCCGGCCACGAAGCCAAGATCGAGCTGAAAGAAGCCGTTGACGGCCGCAAGCGTTTCAAGGGCATCCTTGAAGGCTTCGAAGACGGTGAGGTCCGCATCAAAGCCGATACCGGCGAACAGGGCATTCAGCACTTAGGGCTGCCCGTTCATCTCATTTCGGATGCCAAGCTCGTTTTAACCGACGAATTGATCCGCGAAGCGCTGCAACGCGCCAAAGAGCGCCATTCAACCCGGCCCGGCGACGGCGCCGAACTCGACGAAGACGATCTGGAGGATTGATCCCATGGCCATGGCAGGCATCAGTGCCAACCGCCTTGAGCTTCTGCAAATTGCAGACGCCGTCGCCCGCGAAAAGACGATCGACAAGAAGATCGTTATCGAGGCGATGGAAGACGCCATCCAGAAAGCCGCGAAGTCGCGTTATGGCGCGGAAAACGACATCCGCTGCGAAATCGATCCGAAGACCGGCGAAGCCAAGCTCACGCGCGTGCTCGCCGTCGTCGATGAAGTCGAGAACGACGCCACACAGATTACCGTCGAAGACGCCAAGAAGCGCAACCCCGATGCTAAAGCCGGCGACATGATCGCCGAAACGCTGCCGCCTCTCGAATTCGGCCGCGTTGCCGCTCAGAACGCCAAGCAGGTTATTGTCCAGAAGGTGCGTGAAGCTGAGCGCGACCGCCAGTTCTCCGAATTTAAGGACCGCACCGGCGACGTCATCAACGGCACCGTGAAGCGCGTCGAATACGGCAACGTCATCGTCGATCTGGGCCGCGCCGAGGGCATTATCCGCCGCGATGAGATGATCCCGCGCGAAAACGTCCGCCTCGGCGATCGCATCCGCGCCTACATCTACGAAGTCCGCCGCGAACAGCGCGGACCGCAGATTTTCTTAACGCGCGCCCGCCCCGAATTCATGTCGATGCTGTTCCGCTCCGAAGTGCCGGAAATCTACGATGGCGTGGTCGAGATCAAATCGGTTGCCCGCGACCCTGGCTCCAGAGCGAAAATCGCCGTCATATCCAAGGATTCCTCGATTGATCCGGTCGGCGCCTGCGTCGGTATGCGCGGCGCTCGTGTCCAGGCCGTCGTCAACGAATTGCAGGGCGAGAAAGTCGACATCATCCAGTGGAACCCGGATGCTGCGAGCTTCATCGTCAACGCGCTTGCCCCGGCCGAAGTCACCAAGGTCGTGCTTGACGAAGATTCAAATCGCATTGAAGTCGTCGTTCCCGAAGCCCAGCTTTCGCTCGCGATCGGCCGTCGCGGCCAGAACGTGCGGCTGGCCTCTCAACTCACCGGCTGGGATATCGACATCCTGACCGAACAGGAAGAAAGCGAACGCCGCCAGAAGGAATTCGCCGAGCGCACGCAGCTTCTCATGGATTCGCTCGACGTCGACGAGGTCATCGCACAGCTTCTCGTCACCGAAGGCTTCGCGACGATCGAAGAAGTTGCCTACGTCGACATCGCGGAAATCGCACACATCGAAGGCTTCGACGAGAACACCGCCGAGCAGATCCAGAGCCGCGCCCGCGAATACCTCGAACAGCAGGAAGCCGAACGCGATGCCAAGCGCCGCGAGTTGGGCGTTGCCGACGACATGGCCGAGATTCCGGGCATCACGACCGCGATGATGGTTGCGCTCGGCGAGAACGGCGTCAAAACCGTCGAAGACTTTGCCGACTGCGCGACCGACGAACTGATCGGCTGGACCGAGCGCAAGAAGGAAAAAGATTCGGAGCCGGTTCGTCACAAGGGTTATCTCGACGGCTTCGAGCTGTCGCGGACCGACGTCGAAAGCATGATCATGGCGGCGCGCGTGCACGCGGGCTGGATCAAGGCCGAAGATCTCGAACAGCCTGCTGAGGCTGAAGGCGAAGCTGAAGCTGCTGATGCCTCCGGCGTCAGCGCCGAAGGCTAATAGGAATGACCGGAAGGACGACAAACGCGCGTGATGGCGAAGCGACAACAACGGTCGATGCTGGACGACACGGAACAGGGTTCCGGCGTTGGTCCCGAGCGCCTGTGCGCCGTCACGCGGGAAAGCCGTGATTCGAGCGAACTGATCCGGTTCGTCTTGTCGCCGGAAGGCATTGTCGTTCCTGATCTCGACCGGCGGTTACCCGGACGTGGCGTCTGGATCGGTTGCGACAGAAAGTTGGTGGAAAAGGCCATCTCGACGCAGGCCTTTTCAAAAAGCCTTAAAACGAAGGCCGAAGCACCCAAGGATCTTGCAGATCTCGTTGACGCTCTTATCCTTAAGCGCGTGGCGGGAACGCTGTCGCTGGCCAATAAGGCCGGTCTCGCAGTCGCCGGTTTCGAAAAGGTTTTTGCGGCTCTCGAGAAAGGGCCGGTCCGCGTCATCCTGCATGGCGCCGATGCTGCCGCCGACGGCTGCTCGAAAATTGATCGAAAATACAAGGCTATTCAGGCAGATCGTGGCCAACCGGCTGCCATCGTCAATGTTCTGACGATCGCGCAAATGAGCTTGGCCATTGGGCGCGGAAGTGTGGTACATGCTGCGCTCATACCCGGAGGACTGTCGGATCGGTTTCTGGAGGAAGCGGAGCGGCTTATCCGCTACCGGCGCTCCACGATTGAAGCCGCCCCCGAAACCGCCCCTGGGGCGGCCGATGATATTTCTGAACTTTCTAGTGAAGGCTGAACGGACAACGCATGACGGATTCGAACGACCAGACCGATAAGACCATCCGGGTCGGAGCGCGAAAGCCGCTATCGCTGCAGCGAACGGTCGAGTCTGGCCACGTGCGGCAGAACTTCAGCCACGGGCGATCCAAGTCCGTTGTGGTCGAGAAAAAGAAGACCAGGCGATTGGGATCCGAGGGCGAGGGCGCTGCGCCTCCCGCTCCGAGCGCCGTAACGATCGAGAAATCGCAGGCACCGCATCGCGTGCCCCCGGCACCGCCGAGTCAATCGTCAGGTGACCGTTCCGCTGGCCGCGTCCTTTCGAATGAGGAACGCGCCGCTCGCGAACGCGCGCTTGCTGCAGCCCGCGCCGAGGATACGAACCGTGCGCCGGAAGTCGAACCGGTTCGCTTCGAGCCTGTCGCTCGACCGCCCGAGCCGCAGCCGCGCGCTGAAGAACGGCCGCAGCCGACGGCAACGGAGCCTGCAGTTGCCGCAAGCGCTGCTCCCGCTGCGCAACCGCCCGAGCAAGCAGCGCCGCAGGCCTCGGCTCCGGCATCCGCTCAGCCTTCGTCTGCTCCGACACCGCCGCCTGCCGGACGTGGAAACGCCCCGCAGCGTGAGCCGCGCCACGAAGGACGCCATGAAGGCCGCCGTGATGGCGGTCGCGACGCCGGTCATGCGCCGCGCGGCGATGGCGGCCGTCCGCAATTCAACCGCGGTCCACGTCCGTCGGGCAACACTGCATTCATGCCGCGTGAAGCCGGTCGCCCGCGCGAGATCGAGCTGCCGATCCCGGCCCGCCGTGGCGCGTCCGCAGGACCGGCCGATGCGACGACGATTGAAAAGCCGTCCCGCCCGGTGCGTCCCCCGGTCGTTCGCGAGCAGGTCGAAGAGGATGATGCTCGCAAGCGCGGCCCCGGCGGCGTCAAGGTTCCGCGCCCGGCCGTCAAAACCAACGATGATGGCCGCCAGCGCCAGAAGCTGACGATCACGAACTTCGATCGCGAAGCTCAGGTCCGCTCGCTCGCATCCTTGAAGCGTAAGCGCGAGAAAGAAAAGCTGAAAGCCATGGGCATTCAGCAGACGCGCGAAAAGATCGCCCGCGAGGTCGTCATTCCTGAAGCCATCACGATTCAGGAACTCTCCAACCGTATGGCCGAGCGCGCCGTCGACCTCATCAAATACCTGATGCAGCAAGGCGCGATGCATAAGATCACCGACGTGCTCGACGCCGACACGGCTGAGCTGATCGTCCAGGAATTCGGCCACACATCGAAGCGCGTTTCTGAATCGGACGTCGAAATCGGTTTCGTCGGCGAGAAAGACGTTGACGATTCCTCGCTCGAATCGCGCGCGCCGGTCGTCACGATCATGGGTCACGTCGACCACGGCAAAACGTCGTTGCTCGACGCCATCCGTCAGGCTAACGTCGTCTCGGGCGAAGCTGGCGGCATCACCCAGCATATCGGCGCTTACCAGGTGACTGCGCCCGACGGCGACAAGATCACGTTCATCGATACGCCAGGCCACGAAGCGTTCACCGCCATGCGTGCACGCGGTGCCAAGGTGACAGATATCGTCGTGTTGGTCGTTGCAGCTGACGACGGCGTCATGCCGCAAACGGTTGAAGCCATCAATCACGCCAAGGCTGCGAACGTGCCGATCATTGTTGCCATCAACAAGATCGACAAGCCGCAGGCCGATCCTAATCGCGTCCGCACCGAGCTTTTGTCCTACGAGATCGTGGTCGAAAGCATGGGCGGTGAAACGCTCGAAGTGCCGGTCTCGGCGCTGAAGCACACCAACCTCGATAAGCTGCTCGAAGCGATCCGCCTTCAGGCCGAAATTCTCGACCTCAAGGCCAACCCGAACCGCACGGCCGATGGCGTCGTCATCGAAGCCAAGCTCGAGCGCGGCCGTGGTCCGGTCGGCACCGTCCTTGTTCAGCGCGGCACGCTGCACGTCGGCGATATCATCGTCGCCGGTACGGCCTGGGGTCGCGTCCGTGCACTCCTCAACGATCACGGCGCCAACATCCAGGCGGCTGGTCCCTCGGTTCCCGCCGAGGTCCTGGGCTTTGACTCTGCACCGGAAGCTGGCGATCAGTTTGCGGTCGTGGAAAACGAAGCCCGCGCACGTGAGCTGACGGATTACCGCGTCCGCAAACGCCGCGAGACGCTTGGCTCTGCTGGCACCAAGAGCACGCTTGAGCAAATGATGCAGCAGCTCAAGGATGCTGGCCGCAAAGAATTCCCGCTCGTCGTCAAAGGCGACGTGCAGGGTTCTGTCGAAGCCATCGCCGGTGCGCTGAAAAAGGTTGGCAACGACGAAGTCGAAGCCCGTCTCGTGCACTCGGGCGTCGGTGGCATCACCGAGTCTGATATCGCGCTGGCAGCTGCCGCCAAGGCCGTCGTCATCGGCTTCAACGTCCGCGCCAACGCGCAGGCGAAGCAGGCCGCCGACACAGCGGGCGTCGAAATCCGCTATTACAACATCATCTACGATCTCGTAGACGAAGTGAAAGCGGCGATGTCGGGGCTTCTGGCTCCGACCCGGCGCGAGATCTTCCTCGGTTACGCCACGATCAAGCAGGTCTTCAATATTTCGAAGTCAGGCAAAGTTGCCGGTTGTATTGTTACCGAAGGCAAGGTCGAACGCGGCGCCAAGGTCCGTCTGCTCCGCGACAACGTCGTTATTCACGAAGGCACGCTTGCGATCCTCAAGCGCTTCAAGGATGACGTCAAAGAAGTTGTCTCAGGTCAGGAATGCGGCATGTCTTTCGCCAACTACCAGGACATCCGTGAAGGCGACCAGATCGAGTGCTTCCAGGTCGAGACGATTGCTCGATCGCTCTAAGCATTTAACCCAAGCGATCCCGCGCGAATATTCATCGCGCGGGCTTGCGCGGATGTGAGACGATCCGCTACTCCCTCGACCCAGTAACCTATTTCTATCAAGAGGCCGCGCGCGGTCCCATCCCGCGGCGGATAACAAATGGCAAAGAAACCGGCCCCATCGGGCGCCAAAGGCCCGTCGCAACGCATGTTGCGCGTTGGCGAACTGATCCGTCACAAACTTTCCGAACTGCTGTCTCGCGGAGAAATCCACGACGACGTGCTGGCTTCCCACGTCATCACCATTCCGGAAGTGCGTCTCTCGCCGGACCTGAAGCTCGCAACGGTCTACGTCATGCCGCTTGGCGGCAACGATGTGAAACCCGTCATCGAAGCCCTCACGCGGAACAAGAAATACATCCGCGCCGAAGTCGCGCACACGCTGAACCTGCGTTATGCGCCCGACCTTCGCTTTCGCGAGGACGAAACCTTCGAAGAAGCGACCCGCATTGACCGTCTTCTCGATAGCGAGCGCGTTCAGCGCGACATCAAGAAATAACGAACATGGCACGACGCAAAAAAGGCAACGCCGTTCACGGCTGGCTCATTCTCGACAAGCCGATCAACATGACCTCGACGCAGGCTGTTGGTGCGGTTCGCCGCGCCTTCAACGCGCAAAAGGCCGGACATTCCGGCACGCTCGATCCGCTCGCAACAGGCATCCTCCCGATCGCGCTCGGCGAAGCGACGAAGACCGTATCGTTCGCGGTCGATGGCGAAAAAGCCTATCGCTTCGCCGTGCGTTGGGGTGCTGAGACCGAGACGGACGACACCGAAGGCGCCGTCTCAAAAACGAGCGACAAGCGACCCGAGCGCGCGGAGATCGAAGCTCTGCTGCCGCGCTTTCACGGCGAGATCATGCAGGTGCCACCCGCCTATTCGGCGATCAAGATCGACGGCAATCGCGCCTACGATCTGGCACGCGACGGCGAAACGGTCGTCCTTGAACCGCGCCCCGTCGTGATCGAGAGCCTGAAGCTTGTCGACATGCCGGATGACGCGACAAGCGTATTCGAAGCCCGCTGCGGCAAGGGCACCTACGTCCGCGCACTGGCCCGCGATCTCGGCCGGCTGATGGGCTGCTATGGCCACGTCATCGCGCTCCGGCGTACCGAAGTCGGCCCCTTCGACGAAGCTCGCGCCATCAGCATGGACACGCTCCTCGCGGCCGCGCGGTCGGAAGATCCGGGAGAGATCGCCAAGTTGCTGCTGCCCGTTGAGGCGGCCCTCGCCGATCTCCCCGAGTTGCTCGTCTCCCAAAGCGACGCCGCCACGCTGGCGCGCGGCCAAACGGTAATCATTCGCGGCCGTGACGCGCCGATCATGACCGGCCCCGCCTACGCGACCTCGAAGGGTCGCCTAATCGCGCTCGGCGAGCTTGCCAAGGGCGCGCTGCACCCGACGCGCGTCTTCAATCTCGGCTAATTTTCGTTAATTCATTGAAGAAAATCACGAAATTTTCCACGAAATCCGCCTCGCCTTTGGCTGAGGTTCGTGTATAAGTAGCGCACCCGCGCGGGCCTCGTTCCCGCGCGGCTTTCGTTTGCGACCCCGCTGGACGACATCCCGGCCGTGGCCGCTGATCTCAAACTCCCAATTTCGAAAGGAGCATTCGATGTCGCAGATCGCACCTCACCGCCGTGAGGCCAAGACGGCTATCATCAAGGACAACGCCACGAAGGCCAACGACACCGGCTCGCCAGAAGTCCAGATCGCCGTCCTGACGCATCGCATCAACGAGCTGACCGAGCACTTCAAGGCGCACAAGAAAGACAACCATTCGCGCCGTGGCCTGCTCAAGATGGTCAGCCAGCGCCGCCAGCTCCTTGACTACGTCAAGGCCAAGGACAACGCCCGCTATCAGAAGATCATCGAGAAAAACGGCATCCGCCGCTAATTGCGCGCTCGCAAGAGCGTCCAAGACAGGACGGGCCCCGATGGCCAGTCACGCGATCTACTGAACAAGAAGAACGTCGGCGCCCCGATCGGTGCCGGCGCGATACGCGCTCTCCCGGCATGAGGCCGTTTGAGCTGACCGACCGAACAGAAAAAGCGAAAACGAAAGATCAAACATGTTTGACATCCATCGCGTCGAAATCGACTGGGGTGGCCGCAAGCTGAAGCTTGAAACTGGCCATTATGCCCGCCAGGCGGACGCCGCCGTCATGGCGCAATATGGCGACACCACGGTGCTCGCAACCGTCGTCGGCGCCCGCTCCGCCAAGCCCGGCATCGACTTCTTCCCCCTGACCGTGAACTATCAGGAACGCACGTACGCAGCCGGCAAGATCCCCGGCGGCTATTTCAAGCGCGAAGGCCGCCCGAGCGAAAAGGAAACGCTCGTCTCGCGCCTGATCGACCGTCCGATCCGTCCGCTCTTTGTTGATGGTTTCAAGAACGAAACCCAGGTCGTCGTGACGGTCATGTCGCACGATCTCGAAAACGATCCCGACATTTTGGGCATGGTCGCGGCCTCCGCCGCACTGACGCTCTCGGGCCTGCCCTTCCTCGGCCCGATCGGCGCCGCCCGCATTGGCCTCATTGGCGGTGAGTTCGTCTTGAACCCGATGATTGACGAGATGGCGGAAACCTCCCTCGACCTCGTCGTCGCCGGCACGACCGACGCCGTGATGATGGTCGAATCGGAAGCCAAGGAACTTCCGGAATCCCAGATGCTCGAAGCCGTCATGTTCGGCCACAAGCACATGCAGCCGGTGATCCAGGCGATCATCAAGCTGGCCGAAAAAGCCGCGAAAGAACCGTGGGATATCAAGATCGCCGACAAGGCGAAATACGCCGCCGACGTCAAGAAGATCGCCGAAACGAAGCTGAAGGAAGCCTTCTCGACCAAGGAAAAGGGCAAGCGTCAGGACCTCGTTTCGGAAGCCAAGAAGGCGATCACCGAAGGAATCGCCATTCCGGCTGACGACCCGAACGAGAAAGTCCTGCTCGGGGACGCGTTCAAGTCGCTCGAAATGGACATCATGCGTGGTGACGTCCTGAAGACGAAGCGGCGCATCGACGGCCGCGATCTCAAGACGGTTCGTCCGATCCTTTCCGAAGTCCACGTTCTGCCGCGCACGCACGGATCTGCGCTCTTCACCCGCGGTGAGACGCAGGCGCTGGTCGTCGCGACGCTTGGCACAGGCGAAGACGAGCAGTTCATCGACAGCCTCGAAGGCACGAAGAAAGAGCGCTTCCTGCTGCACTATAACTTCCCGCCCTACTCGGTCGGCGAAGTCGGCCGCATGGGGTCTCCGGGCCGCCGCGAAATCGGCCACGGCAAGCTCGCATGGCGCGCGATCCATCCCATGCTGCCGAGTCAGGAAGAGTTCCCCTATACGCTCCGCGTTGTGTCCGAAATCACCGAATCGAACGGCTCCTCGTCGATGGCGACGGTCTGCGGTTCGTCTCTCGCTCTGATGGACGCCGGCGTGCCGCTGAAGTCTCCGGTGGCTGGTATCGCGATGGGCCTGATCAAGGAAGGCGATGACTTCGTCGTCCTCTCCGACATCCTGGGTGACGAAGACCACTTGGGCGACATGGACTTCAAGGTGGCCGGCACCGACAAGGGTGTTACGTCGCTGCAGATGGACATCAAGATCACCGGCATCACCGAGGAAATCATGCGCGTGGCTCTCGAGCAGGCGCATGAGGGCCGTATCCACATCCTCGGCGAAATGTCGAAGGCGATCACGGGTGCGCGCACCGAACTCGGTGAGTTCGCCCCGCGCATCGAGACGATCAAGATCCCGGTCGACAAGATCCGCGAAGTCATCGGCTCGGGCGGTTCGATCATCCGTGAAATCGTCGCGGAATCCGGCGCTAAGATCGACATCGAAGACGATGGCACCGTGAAGATCGCTTCCGCCAACCGTGAATCGATCGAGAAAGCCCTCGACCGTATTCGCGGCATCACGTCGGAGCCCGAGGTCGGCCACATCTACAAGGGCAAGGTCGTGAAGGTCATGGAGTTCGGCGCGTTCGTGAACTTCTTCGGCGCGAAGGACGGCCTAGTCCACATCTCGCAGCTCGCGCAGGGCCGTCCAGAGACGGTCGGCGAAGTCGTGAAGGAAGGCCAGGAAGTCTACGTGAAGCTTCTGGGCTTCGACGATCGCGGCAAGACGCGTCTGTCGATGAAGGTCGTCGATCAGGCGACCGGCCAGGAAATCCCGCGCGCTGAAGGCGAGCCGGAAGAAGTCTTCGAGAGCCGTCCGCCGCGCCGCGAAGGTGGCCGTGGCGGTCGCGGTCCGCGCCGTGAGCGCGGCTGAGCCCTCGCCTCACTGCTGAAATGACGAAAGCCGCCGGAACCCGCAGTCCGGCGGCTTTTTTTACCCCGCCTGATTTCTCAAACGGCCATCCTGGCGATACCGCTTGCGGGCCTAGAACTCGTAGGAGAAGCCTCTTCCCCGCTGCATCGAGCTCCCGCTCGCGACACCTCGTCCGAGATGACAACTGCGCCGGATCAATACCAGCGGCAGCGGCGAATACCCCAGCTATTGCGCCAGCATTTGCGCGCCGTGCATTGCACGCGTCCGACGCCCGGCACCCACTTGTGATAGCCGCCGATGCCCCATCGGCAGCGATTCCAGTAGCCCACTTTTTGAACTGTAGTCCCCTGAGCAGCAGCCACGGTCTTCAGGCTGCCGACGGCGACGCTCGTATTCGCAATGCTTGGTCCGCTTGCAAACATCAGCCCCGCAGCGATCACCATGGCAGCGAACGAAAACTTTGTTGTCATCGGGCCTATCCCTCTCCCCTATGCCTTCGGCACCCCGCCGGAGTTGTAGACACCATGACGTCTACCAGCGGGGAACTCTTCCGCCAACGGATCAATGACAAATAACCAGCGAAAATGTCGCAGCGTTGCACGGACGCTTCAGGCCTTGGCGAAGGCAGGGACGTCGGGCCAGAAAACCCGGGCTTTCTCGCTGACGTCCTGAGGGTCGCCTGTTGTCAACAGCGTGAGCTTTCCCCGTTCATTGCCGCTGAGGTAATTCGACCGCCGCGCCAAGTAATCCTCGAAACTGTCGGTCACGACCTCGGGCTGAGAAAGAATGCGCGTAAACGGCGGCAGGTATTTCCGGAACAGATGCTCAACGAGCGGAAAATGCGTGCAGCCGAGAATGGCGCGATGCGGCGGCATGTTGCCGTTGCTGGCAAGCATCGCCTCGACGCCCTCGCGAACGAGCGCATCAAGCTCCGCTTCCGGCCGCTTCTGCTCGATGGCGCCCGCAAGCTCCGAGCAGATCTGCTGCACGACCGTGACCTTCGGACAGCGCTTGCGGATCTCTTCCGGATAGACGCCCGACGTGATCGTCCGCGTCGTGCCGAAAACGGCAATCGTGTCGGTGTTGTACTTCTGTGGATATTGCGGCGACGTCACCGCCCACGGCGTCTGCGTTGCGCCTTCGACTGTTGGCGCGACGATGCCGAGCACATTGTGTCCGCCGGCCCAGCGACTACCCGGCAGCCACTCCTGCTGCAATCGCCGAAGCGCCACCGCCGTCGCCGTGTTGCAGCCCAGAAGCGCGAGCTTGGCGCCGCGCGCAAACAGCTCTTCGACACAGTCGCGCGTATAGCCGACGATGGCTTCAGACGCCTGATTGCCATAGGGGACGTGGGCGTGATCGGCGAGATAGACGAAATCGACCGTGTCGAAACGCGCAACAAGCGCGCGAAGCACCGTCAGTCCACCCAGCCCTGAATCAAACACCCCGATCATGGCCGGAGTGTTTGCGACGGCGAATTGTGGACGTCAACCGGGCTAGACGATCGCCCGACGCCAGACGGGCCGGATTTTACTCCGCCGCAGCCGACGGCGATGCGCTGGCGGGCTTGGCTTCCGCGTCCTGCTCTTTCAGGCTCTGCAGCGACGGCATCGACACGGTGTTATAGCCGCAATCGACGAAGTGAACTTCGCCCGTCACTGCGCCCGACAGCGGCGACAGCAAATAAAGCGCCGACCCCGCCACTTCATCGAGCGTCGGCGTACGCTGCAACGGCGAGTTATCGCGCTGGAAATTGAAGATCACGCGCGCATCCGAAACGCCAGCGCCCGAGAGCGTGCGCATCGGACCGGCCGAGAGCGCATTGACGCGAACGCCCTGCGGTCCAAGATCGGCTGCGAGATAGCGCACCGAAGCCTCAAGCGCGGCCTTCGCAACACCCATGACGTTGTAGGACGGCACCCAGCGCGTCGCACCGCCATAGGACAGCGTAATGAGCGAGCCCCCGTTCGGCATCAGCGCCGACGCGCGCTTCGCGATCTCAGTGAACGAAAAGCACGAGATCACCATCGAGTTGATGAAGTTTTCGCGCGTCGTGTCGGCGTAGCGGCCAGCAAGCTCTTTGGGATCGGAATAGGCCAGCGCGTGCACGACGAAGTCGATGCTGCCCCACTCGTCCTTGATGCGATTAAAAACGCGATCGACGCTTTCAAGATCGAGAACGTTGCATTCCTCAATGATCTTCGAGCCCATCGACTGCGCCAGCGGCACAGCGCGGCGACCGAATGCACCACCTTGATAGGTGAATGCCAGCTCAGCGCCTTGACCGTGAAGGACACGGGCGATGCCCCACGCGATCGAACGGTCGTTGGCAACACCCATGATGAGGCCACGCTTGCCGGCCATGATTGGGCCGGGCTTAGCGATATCGATGTCGGTCATAGGAAGCCTCGTTTTGTCACCAAAGGTACGCCCGCGTACGTCAAACCAGCCTGAACCACGCTTATATACTCTCATCGCTCTCAACCGTTCGCCGCTGAGCAGTCCTAGCGGCGACCAGGAAAGCATCGGTTAATCAGGCATCATGCCGGCAGAAAATGAGAGTGGCATTGGTGCCGCCAAAACCGAAGCTGTTCGACATCACACAGTTAAGGCTGGCGTTGTCGATACGACTGCGAGCGATTGGCACATCAGCGAACGCCGGGTCAAGCTCGTCGATATTTGCACTTTCGGCGATGAAGCCATTGTTCATCATCAGCAGTGAGAAAATCGCCTCTTGCACACCAATAGCGCCGAGCGAGTGCCCCGTTAACGACTTGGTAGCCGAGATCGGCGGGATTTTATCGCCGAAGACGGCCCGGATGGCGTCGATTTCCTTGGCGTCGCCGACCGGTGTGCCGGTTCCGTGCGGATTAATATAATCGATCGTGGGCAAGCCCTTACCGTCGAACCCTTTCATGGCCAAACGCATGCAGCGCTCCGCACCTTCGCCGGACGGTGCGACCATGTCATAGCCGTCGGATGTCGCGGCGTAGCCCTTGAGTTCGCCGTAAATCTTGGCTCCGCGAGCCTTGGCTCGTTCGAGCTCTTCAAGCACGACGACGCCCGCGCCGCCCGCGATCACGAAGCCGTCCCTGTTCTTGTCGAACGGCCGGCTGGCCCGCTCCGGCGTGGCGTTGAAGCCGGTGGACATCGCACCCATGGCGTCGAACAGGTCCGACAGCGTCCAATCGAGTTCCTCGCAGCCGCCTGCGAACATGATGTCCTGCTTGCCCCACTGGATCATTTCGGCAGCATTACCGATGCAGTGCGAGCTTGTCGCGCACGCCGACGCGATCGAATAGTTAACGCCCTTGATCTGGAAGGCGGTCGCAAGCGCGGCCGACGGTCCCGAGCACATGCCTTTGGGTACCTCGAACGGGCCGATCTTCTTCGGACTGCCGGTCCGGAGCGTCGTCTCCGCCGCCTCGACGATGGCCTTCGTAGAAGGTCCGCCCGAGCCCAGAATAACGCCCGTGCGCTCATTCACCACATCCGACGGCTCAAGGCCCGCATCGCGAATGGCCTGATCCATCGCAATCCAGTTCCAGCCGACGCCCGCGCCCATGAAACGCTTCGGCTTGCGCGGCACCATGCTTTCCCAGTCGATATGGGGCGCGCCATGGACCTGACACTTGAAGCCAAGCTCAGCGTATTTCTCGGCGCGAGAAATGCCGGACTTCGCCTCTCTCAGCGAAGCAAGAACTTCCTGGGTGTTGTTCCCAATCGAGGACACAACACCCATCCCAGTCACAACTACGCGCCGCATGCGCTCCTTCACTCCTGCGGTTCCTGCTGCCGCCCACCCTGGCAACCGGGCGCTAGGCCCACGCTTAAGGGCCTTCGCTCGACTTGAGTAGGACCCTCAGGTCCTTGGCTGTGTATATCACTTCGCCGTCGGCTTTCAGGACCCCGTCAGCCTCGGCGAGTTTCAGCTTTCGAGCAATAACCCGCTTAATGTCTATGATATATTCAAGCTGCTTCACGTCCGGCGTCACTTCGCGCGTGAACTTTACCTCGCCGACGCCTGATGCCCGGCCCTGCCCCGTAAGTCCGAGCCAGCCCAGAAAAAATCCGGTCAATTGCCACAGCGCATCCAGACCGAGACAGCCCGGCATGACCGGATCACCCTTGAAGTGGCAGGCAAATAACCAATCCAGACGCTCGTTTCCGGCGACTTTAAGTTCGGCGACGATCTGGCCCTTGCCATGTGCGCCGCCCGTCTCCGAAATCGACGCGATCCGGTCGACCATCAGCATTGGCGGCAGCGGCAATTGGGCATTTCCCGGCCCGAACAGCTCCCCACGGCCGCAAGCGAGCAGATCATCGAATTCGTAGCTAGAACGGCGTTCTGCCATGTATCCCCTCGTTTCATGGCCGATGGTGTCGTGTACGTGCACAATATGCTCCGGCCGTTCAAGATCAGCGGGTCCTAACACACGCTTGGCCGAGCGCCTAGCATGACCAGCCGGTGCGTGTAACAGGCCAAATCCCCGCCTCAAAGCCGTTTTGACCGCAAGTTGCGGGTTTTCCGGCAAGTGACTATACTCAGATCTTCGAAGCACGTTGCATCACGGGCGATTCTTGCGATCGAACGTGGTGACGCCAACACGGTTCTGCAAACGGAAATGTCCGAGAAATCTCCGCTCGATATGGAAACCGGGATGCCGGCAAACACCTCCGACCTCCTCCGAAAGGCGGGTCTGCGGCCAACGCGCCAGCGCATGACGCTCGGCCGTTTGCTGTTCGAAGGCGGTGACCGCCACGTGACGGCAGAACAGCTTCATGCCGAGGTTGCAGGTCTCGGAGAGCATGTCTCGCTCGCGACCGTGTATAATACCCTGCATCAGTTCAAGCGCGCGGGTCTACTGCGCGAGTTGGCGATCGAAGGCTCGAAAGCCTACTTCGACACCAACATCTCCAATCACAATCACTTCCTGCTCGAACCCAATGGCGAGCTGATGGATATTCCCGGCGACGCGATTTCGGTCGAAGGCCTGCCCGAACCGCCGGAAGGCATGAAGATCACGCACGTCGACGTCGTCGTGCGCCTCGCGAAAATCTAACTGCGACGAATAGCCTGCAAAGCCCAACCGCGCTGGCGGCGCTTGGGCTTTTGCATCAGCGCGTCCTTTATTTGAAGGTCTCGCCCTCGTAGACGCCCCAGAGCTTCTTTTGCTCTATGTAGCCGCTGTACTGATCGACGGTCACGCGGCACCAGCGGCCGTCGCAGGAATGCAGATCGGCGATCACGCCGGCTTCCACCTTGGCGACGACGCCCGACCGTGAGCTGTCGCTGGCCATGATCGGCACGAGCGGCGACGATCCGGATTTTCGCTCCCAAGGCAGCACGAGCCCGGTTCTCCGACCCGACAGCAGCGACTGCAGCACCCAGCCCGTGACGCCGTCCGAATCGCGAACCTCGCGCCACGTCTCGAATTCCTTGATCACTTCGACCGGCAGCCCGGCCCGGCGATAGACCCAGCCAGTAGGATAGTCCGTCCCTGGGCCGTTCCTGAGGTTTACGCGATCCGATTTCAAACTGACGAAACGCGGAACCGGCAGGCCGCTGCCGGTCACAGGCGGCGAATCATCGGCCTTTGCCGGTACGACGGCCGACATTGCCGCAATCGCCACGGATATGGCCGCAACGACGAACCTAACCCACGAGACCGCAAGCAAAATTCTTCCGCGCGTCGGATTTGTGATGGCGAATTCAGTCATTTGGAATAGCTCGTAGCCCCCGCGTTCGAGCATGGATCGATGCATGCCCGGCAGTGGGGCGTCTGCTATTTGATTTCAGGACTTTGTCTTAGCAAAGGCCATCTGATAGACACGGGGCCGCACTTTCTCAAGCGGCCGAGTCATCTCGTCCAAAGCCGCATTTTTCAAGCAATGGGAAACGAATGCCGACGTCCCCCAAGAAACCTGTTGTCGTTGTTACGCGAAAACTCCCCGATGTCGTCGAGACACGGATGTGTGAATTGTTCGATACGCGCTTGAATGTCGACGACAAGCCGATGAGCCATGCTCAACTCGTCGAAGCTGTAAAAACCGCCGACGTTCTCGTCCCGACCGTCACCGACCGCATCGACCGCTCGGTTCTGACCCAGGCCGGACCAAAATTGCGCCTGATCGCAAACTTCGGCACCGGCGTCGACAATGTCGATCTCGACACCGCGCGCAACCGGGGCATCCTGGTTACGAACACCCCGGGCGTGCTGACCGAAGACACGGCCGACATGACGATGGCCCTGATCCTCACGGTTCCCCGCCGTCTCGCGGAAGGCGCTGCCTACATGCGCGATCCCGCAACGACATGGACGGGCTGGTCGCCGACCTGGATGCTCGGACACCGCATTTATGGCAAGCGCCTCGGCATCATCGGCATGGGCCGCATTGGTCAGGCGGTCGCCCGCCGCGCCAAGGCGTTCGGCTTGCAGATCCACTATCACAACCGCCGCCGTGTCATGGAAGAGGTCGAGGAAGAACTTGAGGCCACCTACTGGGAAAGCCTCGATCAGATGCTGACACGAATGGACATCATCTCGATCAATTGCCCGCACACGCCTGCGACGTACCATCTGCTTTCGGCGCGCCGTCTGAAGTTGATGAAACCATCGGCTTATCTCGTGAACACCGCGCGCGGCGAAGTCGTGGACGAGAACGAGCTGGTCCGCCTGCTCGAATCGGGCGCCATCGCAGGCGCCGGTCTCGACGTGTTCGAGCATGAACCGGCCGTCAATCCGCGTCTGCTCGCATCGAACCGCGTCGTCGCGCTTCCGCATATGAGTTCGGCAACGATCGAGGGCCGCATCGACATGGGCGAGAAGGTCATCATCAATATCAAGGCCTACTCCGACGGCCACGCACCGCCCGACCGCGTCCATCCGGCGATGCTCTGACGCAATCCCTGTCTCGCGGGCGGCTTCAAGAACCGCCCGCGACGAGCGGCGTATTCCAGGTGCGCTCCGCCACACCGATGTAAAAAAGTAATGTCGCGCCGTAGCCGCAGACGAGCCACGCCATCTCCCGGCGTGTCAGTGGCATCACCTGGTTGAGCGCATACGTCTGCTTCGACAAAACGCCGGGCGCAATCAGCAGAATGAGCGCCATCAAAAGGTAGTCGCCGAACCAGGCGGCAAGTCCGACACCGACGAGTAGCAGTGCGCCATGAATGGCACGTGCCCCGCGCGGCGACAGGCGCGACGTCAACGCCTGCAATATCCGGCCGCCGTCGAGCGGCAGGATTGGCAGCAGGTTCAAGCCGTTCACCACCGCACTCAACAACACCAGGTCTGCAAGAAACGGATCGTCGTTCTGCAACGACAGCCAGAAGAAAATTCCCGTCGTCAGCATGCTGCCCGCCGGTCCCATCAGCGCCACGAAACCGCGCACCGCTTCGCTTTTGCCGAAACCCTCGCCGACCGCCACACCACCGAAAAACGGAATGAAATAAATTCCGCGCACGGGAATGCCGACCCAGCGCATGGCCAGCACATGCCCAAGCTCATGCAGCAACACCACGAGCAGCAAAATCACGGCGGTCGACATATCGAAAAGCGCTGAGAAGCTCGCAAACGTCAGCGCCCCGGTAATAGCCGCGCTCGTCAGTTGATCGCCAAAATTGCGCCCGTGCCGTCCCGCGCGAGCCTCCGCAGTTCGCTTCAGGCTGTAGAGACTGCGCAAGACCGTCAGCGGCATTAACAGCCGCGTCGAAATCCTGGTGTGCGTCAGCTCGCAACATTCCGTGATGACCGATTGCCGGTCGTCGCCCGCAACGGCGACAGCGCCGATGTAATCGTCGCCGACCTGGTAGATCGGATCGCATTCATCCGCCAGCAGACGCAACGTCATCGCTTCGCCCGGTGTCTCCGCCAGGATCTGGTAAGCGAATTTGAGCCGCTTGTCGTTGTACTGACAGGTTCCCGTAAACACGCCCGGACGCGCCGGATCGGGCTCGGTATCGAGCTCCATCGGCGGCGGCCCTTCGAGCTTGATCTTGTGCGCCGAGACGACATTCCACGCCACTGTCTTCGGCGCATCGACGAAGCGCGAAACCTCATAGATCCGCCGCTTCGTGCCGACGACAAGATCGAACGGCACCCTGAGCAGTTCTATGATCAGAAAGAGAAGATTCTGCAGAAGAGGCAACACACTGCGACCTCGCAATTGATGCTGGATCTTTTATCGCGAGCCACGCCGGGTACGCAAACGATTGGAAGGAACGGGCCTTTAATTGCGCGCGACAGTGGTCGGCACAGAGACGGGGTCACTCGGCGGCGCAGGCCGAATTCTGCGATGCCCGGTGCGAAGACAGATCGACAATCGTCGGCTGCTTGCCTGACAGCGGATTGTCCGGATCCCAGGCGATGGTGACGACCTCGAAGCGCGCCGCGAGTGCGTCATAGATCAGCAGTCGCCCTGCCAGACTTTCACCGAGACCAAGAATTTCCTTCACCACTTCCGTCGCCTGCAGCGTGCCGACGACGCCGGCAACCGGCCCGAGTACGCCCACTTCTTCGCAGTTGGCGACAAGCCCTTGCGGCGGTGCCTCTGGAAAGAGACAGCGCAGTGTCGGATAAGGCTCGCCCTCGGCGTTCCGCTCATACGGCTTGAACGTCGAGACATAACCGTCGAACGACCCGAGCGTCGCATAGACGAGCGGTCGCTTGGCAAAATAACACGCGTCCGCCACGAGATAGCGTGTCGCGAAGTTGTCCGAGCCGTCAGCAACGATGTCGTAGTTGGAAATCAGCGCAATCGCATTATCGGCATTGATGCGCTCCGCATGCGTCTCGACCGTGATGAGTGGATTAAGACGCAGCATCGTATCGCGTGCGCTCTCGACTTTCAGTCGCCCGGCGTCATCGGTGCGATGCGCGATCTGACGCTGCAGGTTGTCGATCGAAACGGTGTCGTCGTCGACGATGCCGATGGTGCCGACTCCCGCCGCCGCAAGATAGGTGACGACCGGCGAACCAAGTCCGCCGGCACCAATAACGAGAACACGCGCGCCCTTCAGCTTCTGCTGTCCAGGCGCACCAACATCACGCAGCACAAGGTGACGCTTGTAACGCTGCACCTCTTCGGACGTGAGTGTCGCCATAAGAACCTCTTGCGCGTTTAGCTCCGCGGTTGCGGATCGACGAACAGCTCGCTGGAATAATACCGCTCCGCCGAGGACGGTGCGAATGTCACGATCGTTTTGCCTGCGAATTCCGGCCGCTCGGCAACCGTGATCGCGGCGGCAACGTTGGCACCCGTCGAGATGCCGCCCGGAATGCCTTCCACCTTCGCGACCATGCGCGACACATCGAATGCCGTCTCGCTCGAAACCGTCACAACTTCGTCAATCAGGCCTTTATCGAGAATGCTCGGAATGAAACCGGCGCCGATGCCCTGGATCTTGTGCGGACCGCGCGGCTGCCCCGACAGTATCGCACTCGTCGACGGCTCGACGGCAATGACCTTGAGGCCTGGAATGCGCTTCTTCAGCGCCCGGCCGACACCGGTCAGCGTGCCGCCTGTGCCGACGCCAACCACGAGCGCGTCGACCTTGCCGTTGGTGTCGTTATAGATTTCTTCCGCCGTCGTCTTTTCGTGAACGAGCGGATTCGCCGGATTATCGAATTGACCCGGAATGACAGCGTCCGGCAGCGTCTTCGCAAGCTCTTCCGCGCGCGTGACCGCCGCCGGCATGCCGCCCGGTCCAGGCGTCAATTCAAGCTCGGCACCGAGATGTGCCAGAATTTTTCTGCGCTCGATCGACATCGTCTCTGGCATGACGAGGATGAGGCGATATCCGCGCGCCGCTGCAACGAACGCAAGACCAATACCCGTGTTGCCCGACGTCGGCTCGATCAGAACGGTCTTACCCGGCTTGATGCGGCCTTCCGCTTCGAGCACGTCGATCATCGCCACGCCGATACGATCCTTGACCGACGACAGCGGATTGAAAAATTCGAGCTTCAGCAGAATGTCTGCCTTGAGCTTCGCAGCCTCTTGGATTTTCGAAAGGCGCACTAGCGGCGTATGACCGATGGTCTCGGTGATGCTGTCATAGACGCGGCCGCGCCCCCAGCTCTTTGTGGCGTCCAGTGTCTTGATCTCAAGCGTCTCTGTCATGGCCTGTCTCGGTTTGAGAAGTCTCGGGTTGCGTTGGCGCGTGTCTGCACCAGATACATCTGAATGTAGGGTCGTTTCTCGCAGGTTCGAGCACCGCTCTCAAGAGGCGATGCACAGCCGTAGGCGTCGATAAGCATTGCATTTTTTGTGCTTACGACGAGTGTCCCCGCTTTTGAGAGCCGGATTTTGTTTGCGCCGCCTCCCCCTCGCCGGAAACGGATTTCTCCTTGCGGGACTTCGGTTGGGATGTCGCCTCACCTACGCCCGTCGAGCCGAAACCGCCGGCGGCTCTTTTCGTCTTCGAAAGTTTTTTGACCTCGCGCAATTTTACGCGGGCAACGGGCGCGATAACCATTTGCGCGATGCGCTCGCCCCTAGTCACGACGAACGGCTCTTTGCCGAGATTGATCAAAATGACTGCGACTTCGCCGCGATAATCGGCGTCGATCGTACCGGGACTATTGAGAACCGTCACGCCATGCTTGATGGCAAGACCGGAGCGCGGTCTCACCTGAGCTTCCATCTTCTTCGGAATCTCGAAGATTAACCCCGTCGGAATGAGCACGCGGGCGCCCGGCAGGATCGTCACTGTCGTATCGGGAGCGACCGCCGCCACAAGATCGAAACCGGCCGCGTCGGGTGTTTGATAATCGGGAAGCGGAAGACCGTCGGCGTGCGGCAGCCGCTTGATTTTCACTTTCATTCTGCAGCCGTCCGCTTGCTGTGAAGCTCTCCGGCCGCACGCTCCATGAGCTTTCGCGCCACCTTGGCTTTGCTCATCTCCGGCCAACTCTCGACGCCGCTCGCCGTTATCACGTGCACAGTATTGTTCTCTCCTCCCATCACGCCGGACGACGGCGAAACATCATTCGCAACGATCCAGTCCGCGCGCTTTGTCTTCAGTTTCTTTTGCCCGTACGCCAGCACGTCCTGCGTCTCGGCCGCAAAGCCAATGACGAGCGATGGCCGCATCTGACCGGATTGAGCAATCGTTTTCAAAATATCGGGGTTTTCCGACAGCGTCAGCATCGGCGCGCTTTTGCCTTCGGCCTTTTTGATCTTTTCCGTTTGCGGCCGGTCGACACGCCAATCGGCAACGGCTGCCGCAAAGACGGCGATATCGGCGGGAAGCGCCGCGCGCACCGCCGCAAGCATTTCATCAGCCGTCTTGACCCGCACGACCGTGACATCGCGCGGCTCAGGTAAGGACACGGGCCCAGTAATCAGCGTTACGCGGGCGCCAAGTTCGCGCGCGGCCGCCGCGAGTTCAAAACCCTGCTTGCCGGATGACCGGTTCGCCAGATAGCGGATCGGATCGATAGGCTCGTGCGTCGGCCCGCTTGTAATAACGACATGCCGCCCTGCGAGCGGACCAACGGCATCCGTGTTCAGTTCCAGCACACTCTCAATCGCTTCAATGAGCTGCGGAACCTCGACGAGACGGCCAGGGCCAGCTTCGCCGCGTTCCGCCATCTCGCCAACAGCCGGTCCGACGAAGCGAATGCCGTCTTCTTTGAGTTGCGCCACGTTTCGTCGCGTCGCCGGATTGAGCCACATCGCCGGGTTCATCGCTGGCGCGACCAGCACCGGCCTGTCGGTTGCCAGTAGCACCGCCGTCGCGAGGTCATCCGCATGCCCGCCTGCCATCCGCGCCATCAGATCCGCTGTCGCGGGCGCGACGACGATCACATCACTGTCGCGCGCCAGCCGGATGTGGCCGATCTCGCGCTCCTCGTCGAGATCGAAGAGATTCGTTAGTACGCGCTCATTCGTCAGCGCTCCAACCGATAGCGGCGTCACGAAGTGATGCGCGGCCTTGGTCATCACCGCCCGGACGCTGTGGCCGCGCTCCTTGAGCCGGCGGATCAGTTCTAGGCATTTGTAGGCCGCGATACCGCCGCCGATGATCAATAAAATGCGTTTAGCCGATGCCACAGCGTTCAATCCATTTCCTGGCCAGTTGCTGGCCGATCGAAACCAAGTTTAGCACGTCCTGGCGTGCGGGGCGTTAAACGGCTCTGAATACCGGTCAGTCAGACACTCTTGGCGTCCCAGGAAGCCAGGGGCGGCATAAGTTGCACAGGCTCGACGGCACCTCACGATGGCGATTTCCACGCTCTGAGGGCAGGCGAAACCCGCCTGCTGCTGCGGCACGCATTTCCTCCCGCCAATTCGCCATAATCGAGCAATAACCGAGCGCGGTGCACCCCTCCGAGGCAACAAAATTGACCATCGATTAGGCAGTCACAAAATCGAAATTATTTATGTCGCGCGGTGACTTGACGCAGAAGACACAATGGTACATGGTGCGCCCACTCAGCGATGGTTGGGACCGGTCGCAGGGATAAAAACGAATAAAGGTCCAAGTCTAGGGACGAAACTATTGGGGTGGTTCGCCAGTCGAGCCGCCCCAATTCAATTCCGGCATTCGAACGAGCGAAACAACGTTCGTTCTGGCCCGCCATTCCGCCGCCACCGGCATTTTTCTGATCTTAGTTCAGAAGCTCTCATCGGTAATGTTCCCCGCCTTGATCGGAACGCCTTTCTGACGCCAATAGCGCGCGTTCGATGCTAAGCGGGGATGGAAGAGGTTTTCAGAATGAGTTTGGGGGATATCGCAGGCGCCAGCCGGCCGTCGGGCCGCCTTTTGCTCGCAAGCTTGATGCTATGGCTGATCTTGGCTGTGGCTCTGCCGCTGTGCGCGCTGACGCTCAATCTCTTCCACTTCGCCGGCTTCCCGCTCGGCTTCTGGATCGCAGCCCAGGGCGCCATCATCGGGCTCGTTGCACTCGTCGCATTTTACGCTTGGCGCGCAGGCGGCACGTCGGCGCGCGAAGGCATCGGCCCGGCGCTCGTCTTTGCCGGTGAATGCGTCGGCGCGGTCGCGCTGTTAGGCTTCACCGGTTATATCGCGGCCATGGGATATGACGGCTTGGCGCTGCCTCTTGGTATGGTCGCCGGCATCGCGCTTCTCGCCATTCTCGTCGCGCCGCGCTTCGTGCTCTATCCGGTACAATCGATCAGCGGCTTTTTCGCCATCCGCTACGGCAGCAATGTCGTGCGCCGTCTCGCATTCCTGATTGCCTTCGTCGGCTGCGTGCTTTTGCTGGCAGCCGATATCCGCGCCGGATCGCTGGCCTTTCAAAGCTTATCGAACCTGCCGCTGCCGCAGGCGATCCTCGTTCTTACCCTCGCGATCACAGCCATCTGGTTGGCCAGCTCTCTGCTGCCCGGCAAGAAGATCAACGGCATCGGCTTTATCATCATCTGCGGCGGCTTGCTCGCAACGCTGACAGGCCTTGCGTTTTACGCCGACGGCTCGGCCATGCCCCATCTGACGCTCGGGGCCGCCCTGCAAAGTCATGCCAGCATCAGCCAGAAACTGATCATCAATCGCCTCTCGGACTTCCAATCGCTGAAGCCGATGGCGTCGCCATTCCTGCAGCTGTCGATGAAAAACTTCGCCGGCCTGCTACTGGCAGTCGCGTTCGGCATTGTCGTCGCGCCGCATCTTCTCGGCCGCCACGTCTCGCAATCCTCCGTTGCACCAGGCTCTGCCGTAAAGCGCACCGCCGCTGCACTTTTCGCGGTTGCCATCATCATCGCGAGCTTGCCGCCGCTCGCCGTCTATAGCCGCCTCGGCTTCGAACAGGCGATGTCGAAAGGCATCGAGATTGCCGCCATTCCGCAATCGCTGGCCGAGGCCAGCGCGCTCGGCTGGGTGAAGGTCTGCGATCGCAATTCCGAAGCGCCAACCGAACTGACGGCGGCCTGCCAGAAGGCCTCAGGCCAGCGCGGCTTCGTCCGGCTGCAAGACCTCGCGTTTACGACGGACGGTTTCGTCGTCGCCGCACCGAAGATCTCGGGCCTCGATCCTTGGCTGCAATACCCACTGCTGATCGGCGCCGTGCTGGCCTCGATCCTTATGGGCAACGCGCTCATCTCCGGCATCGTCGTCGCGGATGGCGAAATCCGCGCGAACCGCGACGCCAACGAGGTCGTAAACCTCGATTTCCGAGCCGTGACAGTCGGCGGCACAATGCTTGTCGCAGGTGCGCTCGGCGCACTTTATGCGGCGATGAGCACGGGCCTGCTCGCCGCTGAAGGATTTGCGATCCTGGCCGCAGGGCTCTTCCCCGCACTCGTTTTAGGCTTGCATTGGCGGCACATGAACAAGGTCGGCGCCATCGCCGCGATGTTCGTCGGCATTGCCATCACCGGCATCTACCTTCTCGGCGTCCACCTCTGGCCGGTGGAACTGTTCAGCCTGAGCGGCAGCCTGTCGAACGCCATGCCCGAAGCCGCCGACCGTTTCGCAGAGTTGCAAGCCGCACTTGCTGCAGCGACGACACCGGAAGCTCAAGCTGCCGCTCGCGCCGCGCTCGTCGCCCATGTCACGACCATCGCCAACTGGGGCGGACTGCAACCGGCGGCCATCACGCTGGTTTCGGTACCCGCGGGCTTCATCGCCGGATTGGTTTTCAGCCTGCTGTTCCGCAGCCGCAAAGCCGGCGGCCCGACAAAAAGCTGATCCTTCGCGCTTCTGAGCGAGTCGCCTAGAATCCCGCAACGACCAACGTCGCGGAGCGGGTTCCCCATGGGTTTTGCATGACCGATGAAGTCTACGACTTGCTCGTGATCGGCGGCGGCATCAACGGTGCCGGGATCGCCGCCGACGCCGCGTCACGCGGCCTGTCGGTTCTGTTGGCCGAAGCCGAAGACCTGGCAGGCGCAACGTCGTCAGCAAGCTCCAAGCTGATCCACGGCGGCCTCCGCTACCTCGAACACTTCGAATTTCGCCTTGTCCGAGAAGCGCTCGCCGAGCGAGAAGTCCTGCTGGCGAAAGCCCCGCACATCGTCCGTCCGCTGCGTTTCGTGCTGCCGCAAGTCGAAGGCATGCGACCGGCTCTGATGATGCGCGCCGGACTTTTCCTTTACGACCACCTCGCCACGCGCCAATCGCTCGGCGCCTCGCACGCGATTGATCTGCGGCGCGAACCGGCGGGCAAACCGCTTCAGCCAGAGATCGCGTCTGGCTTCACGTATTGGGATTGCGCCGTCGACGATGCCCGCCTTGTCGTTCTGAATGCACTCGCAGCCCGCAATGCCGGAGCCCGAATTCTGACGCGCACCGCCGTCGCAGCGCTCACAACTGAAAATGATCTATGGATCGCTTCGCTCGGACGCGATGGCCAACGCTGCGCTGCCCGCGCCATAGTCAATGCGGCTGGTCCTTGGGTCGCTGATGTCGCGAAGCTCGCAACGACGACACAACCGCCGGCAAACGCGATTGTCATTCGCCTCGTCAAAGGCAGTCACATCGTCGTCCCGCGCATCGCCGGTGCTGATGACGCTTACACGTTCCAGAACAGCGACGGCCGCGTCGTGTTTGCAATACCGTTCGAAGAGGATTTCACGCTGATCGGCACGACGGAAGAAAAACTGTCGGGCGATCCACGCAATGCCACGCCGACCCGCGTTGAAGAAACATATCTTCTCGACGTCGCGAGCCGCTTTTTTCGGAACGCTCCGAAGCAGAGCGACATCGTCTGGAGTTTCGCAGGCGTGCGCCCACTCGACGACGATGGCGCGCTAAGCGCATCCGCCGTCAGCCGCGATTACCGGCTCGACCTGGAAGCCAAGCAATCGCCGCCGATCCTTCACGTCATCGGCGGCAAGATCACGACCTATCGCAAGCTCGCCGAAGCCGCTCTTAGCGCGCTCCATCCCTTCTTCCCGAACATGCCCCGCGGAACGACCGCGACGACGCCATTGCCGGGAGGCGACCTTGGTGGACAATCGTTCGAACAGTGGTTGGCAGACTTCGTTCGAGCGAACAGCGGTTTTGCGCCAACTCGTCTCCGCCGTCTCGCTCGCCGCTATGGCGTGCGCGCGCAAGACCTCATCGCCGGAGCGCGATCGGAACAAGACCTTGGCGAAGACTTAGGCGGCGGTCTAACAGCCCGCGAAATCGCCTATCTCAAATCGGAGGAATGGGCCGTGACCGCGGACGATATTCTTTGGCGGCGCACGAAAGTAGGCCTGCACTTGGCGCTCGGCGAGCGCGCGATGGCCGCCGAACGCATTCAGAACGATCTCGATAAAGCGTAGGCCGCTGTGATTACATCAACCGCCGGCGCGACGCGCGAAGACCGCACGTGGCCGGGCAGATCGAATCCGCATCGAGCATCTGGTTGGTCTTGCGCAACGCCGCTGCCAGCGCCTGCGCACCGTTAAGCGTATCGCCGATATCGCCCGAACCGATCAGCGCTTCAGCCGCAGCCGTCAGCGCCTGACGCTCATCATGCTGACACGCAGCGATAATCGAGATCGCGAGGCACTCGTCGCGGCAGAAGCTGCGGCAGCCTGCCGGCGAAATCTCGATGTCGCGCTGCGCATTGGCTTTGACGGCGCGAACGAACTTCGAAAGGTCGAGCAACAACGCCTTGGCATTGTCCGGGCCGAGCATGCCCGAAAACGTGTTCCACGCGTCTTCCCAGCATTTGATATCGCCGGTCGACAATCCGGCGAGCCAGCAGCGGAAGCCGACGGCAACCAGCCGCTCAGGTGCACGCGCGGGCAAGGGTACGACCTTCGCCGAACGCGTCGATTGTCCTAGAGAGGAATTGGATGCCGAATTAGCCATTGTGCGAACCCTCCGACGAGAGGCTCACGAGCGCGGCGACGACGCCGGAGTCGAGACCTGATGAAACGAGTGCTGATGATTGAGAAAGTGCGCAATGAATAGCGCTGGAGAAAAAGTCCATTGTCCGCTCCAATAATCGAGGTTCAAGGCCCCGGTATCGGTTGACGCCAGCAACTGACGAGTGACTGACGCGCGATGTCGCCGATGACATCGTCATCTGAGCTAACGCGACGATAGCGACTCGGTCAACACTTACTAAGTCGCATCGCTCACATTAGAATTTTTATAATTTTCAACTAGCTATGGCGTGCTTCCGACGCCCTCACCGGATCACTTGAAACGGCGTGCGAAGTCGCCGAACAGGATCGTCGCCGCCGTCCCTTTCTGAGGCGCGCTCTCGATTTCCATCTCCGCCCCCATGTCGCGCACCAGCGATTCGACGAGCGGCAGTCCGATGCCGTTGCTGCGTGCCCACGCGGGCTTCAATTCGCTGGCCGATATCGATCCCGCCGCCGCACCGACGCCGCTCATCCCACCGCCGGTATCACGGACCGTGAGAAACACGCGACCGTCGTCCAGGTGTCCGGTCGCGACGTGGACATCTCCGCCCCGCGGGGTGAATTTGATCGCGTTGGTCAGCAGATTGAGCAGGATCTGCCGCAGCGCCGTCGGATTGGCGACGACATGCGGCGTGCTTCCATCGGAGTCGAATGAAAGGTTCAATCCACACGATTCCGCCAGCGCCTTCACGCTCGAAACCGTGCGGTCAACGATGGCATTGAGATCGATTGCGATGAGACGCGACGCGGCCGTCGCGGGCTTGGCGCGTTCTGCGAGCAGCGACGTGATGACGTCGAGGGCGTGCGTTGCGCTTTCATGAATGTCCGCAGCGTAGCTCAAGTAACGCTGGTTCTTCATCTCGCCGAGCCGTTCGTCGCGCATGATCTCGGCAGCCGCCGCAATCGCCGTCAGCGGCGTTTTGAGCTCGTGCGCGAGCTTGGCGATGGTATCGACGTCGAGACTGGCGGCTATAGACGCCGCGACCGGCTGGGCTGCGACCGGTGCGCTCGCCGGCGCGTCCGGCAGCTTTTCGACCGCGCCGGCCGAAGTGCCCGCGCGGCGGGACGGCGGATAGCTATCGTCCGGAGCCTCGACCATCTCGATGTGAAGCAGCAAAACCTTCGAACCCTTGCCGCCGCGTTGCGCAACCTTGCATTTCACGCGTTTCAGCCGACCGCTGTTCCAGAACAGCAAGGTCTCAGGCGTCCCCTTGCCGAGGTTCGTCGCCGCCGCAATCTGCCGAAGGCGCGCAACGGCAGGCATCGCCGGATCAAGCGCGATCGGAAAGGTTGCATAAGGGAAAAGCCCGAGCGCAGACCGCCCGCGCGCGTTCGCGGCGAGAATTTCCGCAGCCTCAGTGTCGATGACGACAGTGGGTTGCGCGTCCTGCTCGGCATCGAGCGGCGCTGCATCGTCACGGCCATTCGGGAGTACGGGTTTAGCCGCGACAGCCATCGTGAAAGTTCGCCCGTTCCAAAGGCTTATTCGCAACGCACCACGTCAACGTACGTGATTTGCGGACACCTAGAACGGCGAAACGCACGATTTTCCACTGCCAACCGCGGGACGGGCGCGATCGCCTCGCTGCACCGCGGGTGGAACCACATCAACCGATTGAACGAAAACGCAGAATGACAACCTAGGCGCGCACCGACCTCGTCGGTTTACGCAGCCTTGGTCAGAATGGCCTCGCGGAGCTTCTCCGGGTCGCGTTCGCCGCGATCGGCCAGGTCGTAGAGTTTCTCGATAATGTCCTCATCTGGAATATTGAGCGACATCTGGTGTGCTTCGTCGATGATGCTTTTCAGCAATTGCTGAAGCTCATCGAGCTCTTCCGAGCTGTAATGACAAAGGGTCATGATTTTCCGTTTTCCCCCGAAAACAGTCCCTACGGTTTCCCCACTAGCGCACTATACTCGCGTCGGGGGACCGAGTTCCATGCGTTCATGCAAAGTTAATATTCGATCGTGTAGGCCCCCCGAAAATTCGGGGCTGACAGCGCAAAGAGCGATAAGTCGCCCTTGACCCTTGCCCCAGGCTGTGATGGAACCAGCGCTCGCCGAGCGCACCTTCGGGGCCGCTCGACAATCGGGGATCTCCGGCGCGACGGATGAGGCGTTTGCAGATGCACTGCGCCAGCCAACCGCGCTAAAGTTACCCTGAAAAACGGCTTGTGCCGCCTTAGCTCAGTTGGTTAGAGCGCTAGATTGTGGATCTAGAGGTCCCCGGTTCAACTCTGGGAGGCGGTACCATTTCCGATTGCGTAGGCGGATCATCTGCTCGACCGGAACGTATCAGGGCGAAACTGGCATGACCTCCGACAACACGCCCGAGCCGAAACCCAAGCATGATCTGACCTCGCGCCGCGCGTGGCTGCTCGCCATCTATATTTTCGTACTCGTCGTCCTTGTGCGGCTCTACTGGCCGGGCTGGCCATTTCCCGACAAGCCGCATCCCGCGCCGCAAGCTCCCGTATCCGGCCCGCAAATCCCGCAGAACTAAACGCCCGCTACGAAGGCCTCGCTTCAGTCCTGGCTCGGCGCTTCGCTGGGCAGCGGAAGATTGGAGTCCGGATCGGCGCTCGGCCCGGTGAGCACATTGACGTTATCGTCAACCGTCATGCCGTCGGCCTGATCCTGTTCGTCATCGGATTGCTGATCGCTCTGCGCGTCGTCCGCCGGCAGTGCCATCGGATCTTCATGCTTCGTCGCATAGGCCTGACAGCCCGCAATGAAGTCGGCGGAATTTCCTCCGCATTCCGAGGGATCGTCAATGCCGAGTTCCTTGCCCCAGGCATAACCGGCGTCGCGGCTCACGCAATCGACATCGCACGGCGGCGTCCGATGCGCTTCTTTCGTTTCTGCAAAGCCGACTGCAATAAGCAGCGTCAATCCCATCACTCCGACAAACGTCGTCGACTGATGAAAGGAAACCGAACCGCTGCGCATGATGCAAAACCCCTCCGCTCGCTGATGTTAAGCTAGCAGAACAGGATTGCGGCGACAGCTATTTTACGCGCCGTTTTTCAAGCTTCCGCGCCAGCGTCCGCCGATGCATGCCAAGCCTCCGCGCCGCCTCGGAAATATTGAAATTCGTCTCAACCAGGATCTGATGAATGTGCTCCCACTCGACCGTCTTGATCGACGTCGGGCGTTCCGTGAGCGCAACACCGGGATCGCCTTGGGCGCGCTCGAACGCATCCTCGATATCGTCCGTACTCGACGGCTTCACGAGGTAATGCCGCGCGCCGAGCTTGATCGCCTCGACCGCGGTGGCGATGCTCGCAAAGCCCGTTAGCACGACGATTACGGTCGACGGGTCATGCGCATGCAGGGCTTCGACGCATGTCAAACCGGAAGCCCCAGCAAGCTTCAGGTCGACGACGGCAAAGCCCGGCGTGCGGACCTGCAGGATGTCGTGAAGTTGCTCGGGGCCTTCGGCGTGATCAACCTTGTACCCGCGCCGCTCGAACGAACGCTTGAGCGTCGCGGCGAAAGAGGCATCGTCTTCGACGATCACCAGCGTTGGGTTGGCATCATCCATGTCTAGCGGGCTCCAAGGGCAAGGGCCGAAAGCGGCAGCTTGAGCGTCACGGACGCGCCGCCTTCGGGACGGTTGGCCGCCATGACGCTGCCGCCGAGTTTGCGGACTACATTCACAACCAGAAACAATCCAAGCCCGCCTCCCGGCTTCCCCTTGCTCGATTGATAGGGCTTTCCGAATTGCGCAAGCATTTGCGGCGCAAATCCTGGACCGCGGTCCAGCACGCGCAGAATAAGCATGTCGCCATCACGCGAAATCGAAACGCCGACCCAGTCGGGAGATGAATCGTAAGCATTGTCCAGCACGTTGAAGATGATCTGCTTCAGCGTCGAATCGGAAACGATCGACAGATCGGCACCGAACGCGTTGCTATAATCGAGATAGTTTGGAGTTCGCGCTTCCCGCCACTCGTTGATCAGAGCGTTAAAGAAGGTCGTCACCGTGGTCACGCTCGGGGCTTCGCCGCGTGCCTCTCCGGCCGACAGCAGCACGCCCGTCAAGATCGATTTGCAGCGCTTCACGGCTGCTTGCATTTCATCGACTTCCTGCAACAGCTCGGGATTGCCTGTGATGACCGGCATCCGACGCCAATCGCCGAGAATGACCGACAGCGATGCCAATGGCGTGCCAAGTTCATGCGCAGCACCCGATGCCAAAAGCCCCATGCGCACGATATGATCCTCTTCGGCGGCATGCTGCTTCAGCGCTGCAAGGCGCGCATCGCGCTCCCTGAGATTGCGCGTGATGCGCGTGACAAACACGAACAGCAAGGCCGCATCGACCACGAAACAGACCAGCATGCCGATAACATGCAGGGTAAAGAGGTCGATCTCTCCGGCCGGAATTTCAAGTGGTCGATAAAACCGCGTAAGCAAAAGGAAGCTCGCGCACGTCGCGGCCAACACCACCGACGTCAGCCGTACATTGAGCAGCACCGCTGCCAGCGTGACCTGAAGGAGATAAAGGAAGGCAAACGGGTTCATCGCCCCGCCGCTGAGATAGAGCTGTGCCGTCAGACCGGCAACGTCGAGCAGCAGCGCGATGAGCAAGCCCACAGCGCTGACGTCACGGCCGCGCCGCAGCCACCAGAGGCTCGCGAGATTGAGAACCACCAACGACGCCGCAACGAGACCCATCGGCACGAGCGGAAGATTGACCCCCAGGACGGTCCAGACGAACACAATCGTCGCCACCTGGCCCGCAACCGCGATCCAGCGAAGCTGGACCAGCAGCAGCATGTTTTCCACGCCAATGGCATCGGCTCCATTGGCAGGCGATGCCGCGAGTTCGTCGCTCTGAAAAGGGAACTGGTGGTCACTGAACTTTGACATACCGGGCGCACAGACTAGCGATCGGAGGACCTCAATCCGGAGCCACACCGCCGGCCCCCTGCGGCGTTTGCCGGATGCGAATCTCTTCGCGCAGGAACCGGACGAAGGCAGCCGCGAGCATCAGCGCCAGCGCAAACCACGTCAACGCGTAAACGAGGTGATTGTTCGGGAATTTGATCACCGTCAGACCACCGACCGGATAGCCGCCAGGATTGGGCGTTGCATCGGCGTCGATGAAGTAAGGCGCATAATTGTCGAGCCCGCGCTTGATCGCGATGGCGTCAACGTCGCGGGAATACCAGCGATCGGCCGAGATATCGTTGCCGCGCAGAAAAGCGCCCTTCGGCTCCGTCATGCGCAGTAGACCCGTAACGGTTACGTTGCCGTCGATCTCTCCCGCAAGCCGCGTCTCACGCTCCTTCTTTTCGGTCGGTACGAAACCGCGATTGACGAGCACTTCGAAACCCGTCGCGGTCTTGAGCGGCGTCATCACCCAATAGCCACCGCCCTCGTCGGTGACGGCCATGACGAGCGTCTCGCGATCATGAAGAAAGTGGCCGGAAACCGTGACGCGTCGATACTCGTCGTTATTGGCGGTGATCGAAGGCCAATCGGTCGGACCGGGCGCGGGCACCGGAGTTGCGTGAACCCGGCTCTCGACGCGGGAAATCAAATCGAGCTTCCAAGCCCGCCGCTCAACCTGCCAAATGCCAAGCCACATGAGACCGGCAATGCCGAACAACGCCACGAGGCTGATGACTGCCAGAGAAGACAGCGAACGAGGTGTGCGCGCACCCGGCGCATCCGCATCGAACTCCGTTGCGCCCGATGGCGCCGCTTCTTGTCCCCCGCGCCCGCCGGCGTCGGATGTCACGGCAGTTGGCTCGGATCCATCGGCATCATGTTGGTCGTCAGGTGATACATCACCCACAGCGAGCCGGTCAGCGTGATCACGACCATAACAACCGTGAAGATCAGCGCCATCAGCGTCCAACCGCCCTCCGAACTCGGCGACATGTGCAGGAAGTAGATCATGTGGACGACGATCTGGACCGCACCGATAGCCAGGATCGAGATAGCCGTCGCTTCCTTGCTTCCGAGCGCGCCCGACATCACGAGCCAGAACGGAATGGCCGTCAGGATGACGGAAAGAACGAAGCCCGTCAGATAGCCGCTGAGCGTCGACTCGGGATGGCCGCTGCCATGCCCGTGATCGTCATGACCGCCGCCAGGAGCAATATGCCCATGCGCGGCATGTCCGTGATTGGCGTGCGCGTCCGTGCTCATCGCAGCACTCCCATAAGATAAACGAAGGTGAAAACGCCGATCCAGACGACGTCGAGGAAGTGCCAGAACATGCTGAGGCACAGGATACGACGCTTGTTCGGCTCATTCAGGCCGAACCTCGTCACCTGAACCATCAGCGTGATCATCCAGATGATGCCGAACGTCACGTGCAGGCCGTGCGTGCCGACGAGCGTGAAGAACGACGACAGGAACGCGCTTCTCTGAGGCGTCGCGCCTTCGAGGATCATGTGCGTGAATTCAAACAGCTCGATGCCGATGAACGCAGCGCCGAAAGCCATCGTAATCGCCAGCCACATCAGCATGCCCTGCTTGCGGTTCTTCTGCATCTCAAGCACGGCGAAGCCATAAGTGATCGACGAGAACAGCAGCATCGACGTGTTGACTGCTACCAGAGGCAGGTCGAACAAATCTTTCGGCGACGGCCCGGCTGCAAAGTTGCCGCCAAGCACGCCGTAAGTCGCGAACAACACCGCAAAGATGAGACAGTCGCTCATCAGGTAGAGCCAGAAGCCCAGCTGGGTGCTGCCACCGTCACCGTGCTCGTGCTCATCGGCCACGTAGAAGGGACGCGTTTCCTTTGCCTCTCCGGCCCCGGACGCCGACGCGCTTGCCGTCATTGTCGTCATCGCTCAGGCCCCCACCGATTGAAGGAGCTGAGTACGCTCGCTCTCGGTTTCAACGATCTGCTGCGTCGGAATGTTGAAGCTCCGATTGTAGTTGAATGTATGACCGATCGCGGTCGCCAGCAGGGCGACGAAGCCAACGGCGGCCAGCCACCAGATGTACCAGATCAAAGCGAAACCGGTGATGAAGCTGAGACCGGCGAGAATGACACCGGCTCCGGTGTTCCTCGGCATATGGATCGGCTTGAAGCCTCCCATCGGCCGCTTATAGCCGTGCTCCTTCATGTCCCACCACGCGTCGTGATCGTAGACGACCGGCGTAAAGGCGAAGTTGTAGACCGGCGGCGGCGATGACGTCGACCATTCGAGCGTCCGTGCATTCCAGGGATCGCCGGTGAGGTCGCGCAGCTTCTCGCGGTTCTTGATGCTTACGGCGAGCTGGATAAGGAACGAACCGATACCGAGCGCGATCAGGAACGCACCGAACGCCGCGATGACGAAGTAGATCTGCAACGACGGGTCGTCGAACACGCGCAGGCGCCGCGTCACACCCATCAGGCCAAGAACGTAGAGCGGCATGAAGGCGAGGTAGAAGCCCGAGACCCAGAACCAGAACGACATCTTGCCCCAGAACGGATCGAGCTTGAAACCGGTGACCTTCGGGAACCAGTACGCGATGCCCGCAAAGCAGCCGAACACGACGCCACCAATGATCACGTTATGGAAATGCGCGATCAGGAAGAGGCTGTTGTGAAGCACGAAGTCCGCCGGCGGGACTGCGAGCAGAACGCCCGTCATGCCGCCGATCACGAACGTCAGCATGAACGCGACGGTCCACATCATCGGCAGCTCGAAGCGAATCCGGCCGCGATACATAGTGAACAGCCAGTTGAAGAGTTTCGCGCCCGTCGGGATCGAGATGATCATCGTCGTGATACCGAAGAACGAGTTGACGCTAGCGCCCGAGCCCATCGTGAAGAAGTGGTGCAGCCAGACGAGGTACGACAGGATCGTGATACAGACCGTGGCGTAGACCATCGACGTGTAGCCAAAGAGGCGCTTGCCCGAGAACGTCGCGGTCACCTCGGAGAACACGCCGAACACCGGCAGCACGAGAATGTAAACTTCCGGGTGGCCCCAGATCCAGATGAGGTTCACGTACATCATCGGGTTGCCGCCGAAGTCGTTCGTGAAGAAGTTCGTGCCGACGTACCGATCGAGAGAAAGGAGGGCCAGCACGCCCGTCAGAACGGGGAAGGCCGCCACGATCAGAACGTTGGTGCAAAGCGCGGTCCAGGTGAAGACCGGCATCTTCATCATCGTCATACCGGGGCAACGCATCTTCACGATCGTCGCGATCAGGTTGACGCCCGATAGAAGCGTTCCGACGCCAGCTATCTGCAGCGCCCATATGTAGTAATCGACCCCGACATCTGGACTGTAGGCGTAGTTCGAAAGCGGCGGATAGGCGAGCCAGCCGGTCCGTGCGAACTCACCGACGAACAGCGACGCCATAACAAGCACGCCGCCCGAAACCGTCATCCAGAAGCTGAAGTTGTTGAGGAACGGGAAGGCGACGTCGCGCGCGCCGATCTGCAGCGGCACGACATAGTTCATCAAACCCGTGACCAGCGGCATCGCCACGAAGAAGATCATGATCACGCCATGCGCCGTGAAGATCTGGTCGAAGTGATGCGCCGGCAGATAGCCCTCGTTGCCGTTGAAGGCGATGGCCTGCTGCGCGCGCATCATGATGGCGTCGGCGAAGCCGCGCAGCAGCATCACGAGGCCGAGCACGATGTACATGACGCCGATCCGCTTGTGATCGACGCTCGTGAACCATTCGTGCCAGAGGTAGCCCCACAGCCTGTAGTAGGTGATCGCGCCCAGAACCACCGCGCCGCCGATAGCGACGCCGATGAACGTCATCACCAAAATCGGCTCGTGATAGGGAATAGATTCGAGCGTCAACCGCCCGAATATCGCTTTCTGAAGGTCAAAGTTTTCGAACATCTCTGGAAACTATCCCGGTCAGGAGCCTGACGGCTCAGGAATTTGATGGCTTTCGCGCAAACGATTGGAACATGCCCGGCTGCGGCAGTCCGGCCCCGACGAGCGGCGTCGAACTGACAGGCGTGACTGCGGCAGCAGCCTGCGCATCCATGCCCATCGGCGCCGTCTTCGTGCACACGCTTGCGACGTACGACTTCTTCACGACCGGCCCATCACCGCGACGTGCATACTTGTCGTACTCAAGAGACTGCACGATGTCGTTGCCCGCGAGCCCAAGCCCACCCTTGGCGTCGATGGCTGCCATTTCGTGCATACACATTTTGCCGGGCTGGACACACATGTTGACGATTAGATCGAAGAGCTGCGGATCGACGCTCGAGAATTTCTTGACGGGCACAGCTTCGCTGGGACGCTCAAGATCAAGATACTCGGTCCGGCCAAGATTGCCGGTCTGCGATGCCTTGACGCCCGACACCCACTTGTCGAAGCCGGCATCGTCCATTGCCAGAAAGTCGAACCGCATCTCCGAAAAGCCGTTGCCGCTATAGTTCGAAGAGAAGCCCTTATAGATGCCCGCTTTGTTGATTACCGCGTGCAGCTGGGTCTGCATGCCCGGCATCGCGTAAATCATGCCGGCGAGCGCCGGAACGTAGAACGCGTTCATCACCGACGAAGCAGAAATTTTGAAATTAAGCGGCCGGTCGACGGGAGCCGCCATTTCATTCACAGTAGCGATGCCCTGTTCGGGATAGATGAACAGCCACTTCCAATCGAGCGCGACGACCTGAACGGTAAGCGGTTTCGCAGTGGCCGCAACTTCCTTGTCCGGGCCGGTGCGGTTAAGCGGGCGCCACGGATCAAGCATGTGCGTCGCCATCCACGTCACGGCGCCAAGGCAGATGATGATCAGAAGCGGTGCCGACCAGATGATCAGCTCAAGATGGGTCGAATGCGACCAGTTCGGCTCGTATCGCGCGTTCGTGTTCGAAGCTCGATAGTGCCAGGCAAACCAAGCCGTGAGTGCCATGACCGGAACGATGATCAAGAGCATCAGAACGGTCGAGATAATCACGAGATCGCGCTGCTGGATGGCAATATCGCCGGCAGGATTGAGCACGATTGCGTTGCAGCCGCCCAGGAGGGCAAGAACCGGCAACAGAGCGAATATATAAAAACGTTTCAAGGCAGGTCGCGTCCTATCGACAGAGCTTCCCCTGATCTCCCGCTAAACGCGCACAGGTTGAAGCAAAATTGGACAATTTGCCCAACGCCAGTTGGCCGCAGGACATCCCCGGCCTGGGTAACACACCTAGATATAGCTTTCAGTGACGATCGAACCGGTGTTGAGAACTCCGAAAAACTACACCTGATTTGAAAGAGATTTGCCATCCAATTTGTCGCTCGGAGGCGCCGTGCCTAAAAATGCCGAACCTCGCCACCCCCGTGCGAGAGGCGCGAGGACGCTCCGATCGCACAGCGCCACTTGCGTCCGGGCGTTCCGATGACGATCCCTTTGGCCCCCAAAACCGCGCAAGGCCTGATCAAGGCTGCGATGCGTCAGAAGCATGCTCCGGGAAAATACGATGTCTTCGCCTGGCAGGTCGGCCCGGACTTGCATGCAATTCCGGTCGCCTGGAAGTCCTTCACCAAGAGGTCTGTTGCGCTTGAGGCCATGACGCTGAGCGATGGCAACGAAATTCAAACCAACGCCGCGCCTTTGCCGAATGGCGTCGGCAGCAAGGCAGCCCGCTATGTCGGCTCGTTCCGGATCGACAAACGGACAGGAGAGAACGAACCCTGACGGGAAACAACCGACGGACTGCGCCGCCTGATGGCCTGGCTCGTCGGAACGACGGCGCACCGGTCGGCGATCTAAGATATGACAAAGCGCTCCTCGCAAGGCTGAGATCGTCCCAGCCTGCAAGAAGCGCTTTGAGTTTCAGTTATAGATCGTGTCTGAGCGCGCCGCTTAAGCCTGCGGCGAAAGCCGCTTCAGTTCACCGACGAGCGTATCGGCCATGCGCTTCGCATCATCGTCCTTTGCGGCGGCAAGTTCGGCTTCCGCAGTCTTGAGCTCCGCCGCAATCGTTGCCGCCGACATCTCGTCGACGTCGTAGGCTTTCTCAGCCAGAACCGTCAGGCGCGCCGGATCGACTTCCGCGAAGCCCGACTTGACGAAGAGCCGCTTGCGCACGCTGCCGGCCGTAACATCGAGAACGCCCGGAACAAGCGTCGAGATGACCGGCACATGACCGGCGAGAACCGTGAACTCTCCGTCTGTGCCAGGCACGACCACCTGCTCGGCGTCGACCGACATCAACACCCGTTCGGGCGAGACGAGTTCAAACCTGAATGTGCCTGCCATGGTGATTTCCGACCCTTCGAAGGCGTTCGACCTATTTAATGCCGTCGTTTTTTATTTTGACGCCGTTAAGCCTGGCGCGGCTCTTCTTCGCCGTCGTCCTCGGCACCGGCTTTGGCTCTCACCTCTTCCGGCGTCTGCAGCTTGGTGCCACAGAACGGGCAGAAGAAAAGCGGATGATCGACCAGACCCGGCTCTTCTTCTTCGAGATCGACGAGCCCGACGGTCATGTAGATGACCTCATCGGGCCCGACCGTGATCAAGGGCTCAAAGTCGCCGCCCTCAAGAGCCTCTTTCAGCTCTTCGCAGCAGCTTCCAAACGTCTTTCCGGCTTCCGCCATGAACTCTCTCTCCTGGCGGCGCCTTCGGACGGGTTCTCCGCTCGAAAACGCTCAGCCTAATCGTTATGCCGCTTCCGCGAGCTTCTCTGCCTTCGCGATCGCTTCGTCGATCGAACCGACCATATAGAACGCCGGCTCGGGAAGGTGATCGTACTCACCGTCGCAGAGGCCCTTGAACGCTTTGATGGTATCGGCGAGCGGAACGAGCTTGCCGGGCGAGCCGGTGAACACTTCCGCGACGTGGAACGGCTGCGACATGAAACGCTCGATCTTACGAGCGCGGGCAACCGTGAGCTTATCCTCTTCGGAAAGCTCGTCCATGCCGAGGATCGCGATGATGTCCTGCAGCGACTTGTACTTCTGCAGGATCGCCTGAACCTTACGGGCAACGGCGTAGTGCTCTTCGCCGACGATGCGCGGATCGAGCATGCGCGACGTCGAGTCGAGCGGATCAACCGCCGGATAGATGCCCTTTTCCGCAATCGCGCGGTTCAGCGTCGTCGTCGCGTCAAGGTGGGCAAACGAGGTCGCCGGCGCCGGGTCGGTCAAGTCGTCGGCCGGAACGTAGATGGCCTGAACCGAGGTGATCGAGCCCTTCGTCGTGGAGGTAATGCGCTCCTGCAGCGCGCCCATGTCCGTCGCGAGCGTCGGCTGATAACCGACCGCCGAAGGAATACGGCCGAGCAGCGCCGACACTTCCGAACCTGCCTGCGTGAAGCGGAAGATGTTGTCGACGAAGAACAGCACGTCCTGGCCCTGGTCGCGGAAATACTCAGCAACGGTAAGGCCCGAGAGCGCAACACGTGCGCGTGCGCCCGGCGGTTCGTTCATCTGGCCGTAAACAAGAGCGCACTTCGAACCAGCGGCCGACCCGTTGTTCGCCTTCGGGTCCTTGTTGACGTTCGATTCGATCATTTCGTGATAGAGGTCGTTGCCCTCGCGCGTACGCTCGCCGACGCCGGCGAACACCGAATAACCGCCGTGAGCCTTCGCGATATTATTGATCAGTTCCATGATCAGAACCGTCTTGCCGACGCCGGCGCCGCCGAACAGGCCAATCTTGCCGCCTTTGGGATAGGGCGCGAGCAAATCAACGACCTTAATGCCCGTGACGAGGATCTGCGCTTCCGTCGCCTGATCTTCAAACGTCGGTGCTGGTTGGTGAATGGCGCGCACCGCGCTTGTCTTGATCGGACCGGCTTCGTCAACCGGCTCGCCGATGACGTTCATGATCCGCCCGAGCGTTTCATCGCCGACGGGAACCGAGATCGGCGCGCCCATGTCGGTGACTTCCTGACCGCGGACCAGACCCTCGGTCGAGTCCATCGCGATCGTGCGCACGGTGTTTTCACCAAGATGCTGCGCGACTTCGAGAACGAGGCGATTGCCGTTGTTGGTGGTCTCAAGCGCGTTCAGAATTTCCGGCAGCTTGTCGGCGAAATGCACGTCAACGACGGCACCCGTCACCTGGTGAATCTTCCCTACGTTTTTAGCCATTTTTATCTCCAGCGGAATTGTTTCAGGCGACCGAGAGCGTCACCGGGATATTGTTGCGTGTCGCTTTGGAATACGGGCAGATCTGATGCGCTTCTTCGATCAGCGCCTGCAGCTTGTCCTTATCGGCGCCAGGAATCGCGAGCGTCAGATGCGCCTTGAGGGCGAAGCTCGTCGCGTCCTTGTCGAGTTCAACTTCGCACGTAACCTTGGCGGCCTGACCGTCGAGTCCGTGCTTCTTGGCCAGCAGCAGAACCGCCTGACCGAAGCAAGACGACCACCCGAGCGCAAACAGCTGCTCGGGGTTGTGGCCTTCACCCGATCCACCGAGCTCCTTCGGCAGCGCCATCGCAAGAGCGAGCTTGCCCTCTTCGAGAACTGCGCGGCCGTCCCGGCCGCCCTTCGTCGTTGCACGCGTTACATAGGCCATGATCTATCTACCTCGCCCTAGACCGCTTCCGCTCCGGAGATGATCTCGATCAATTCCTTGGTGATGTTCGCCTGACGCTGACGGTTGTAGGCGATCGTCAGTCGATTGATCATGTCGCCGGCATTGCGTGTCGCGTTGTCCATCGCGGTCATCTGCGCGCCGTAGAACGACGCCGAGTTCTCCAGCAGGCCGCGGAAGATCTGCGTCGAGATATTGCGCGACAGCAGGAAGCCCAGGACTTCTTCTTCGCTCGGCTCGTACTCGTGAATGGCGCCTGCGCCCTTCGCAGCGTCCGGTGCCGCCTCAGGCACGGTCGCCGGAATAAGCTGCAACGCCGTCGGCTTTTGTGAGATGATCGACTTGAACTCTGAGAAGTAGACCGTGGCGACGTCAAACTCGCCGGCTTCGAACATCTCAAGCACACGCTTCGCGAGGCCCTCGGCATGCCCGAACGTCAGCTGACGCACACCCTGAAAGTCTTTGCGCTCGACAATATTGCGGCCGAGATCGCGACGTAGGTTGTCGGCGCCCTTGCGGCCGACCGTCATGATCTTCACCGTCTTACCCGCGGCGATCAAACGGTTCGCATCTGAACGCGCTAGCTTGGCGATGTTCGAATTGAAACCGCCGCATAGACCACGTTCCGCCGTCATGACAATCAGCAGATGCACCTGATCCTTGCCGGTGCCGACGAGAAGTGGCGAAGCGCCGTTCTTATCCGCAACTTTCGAAGCCAGGCTACCGAGCACGGTTGCCATCCGCTCGGCGTAAGGCCGGGCGGCAGTCGCAGCTTCCTGCGCGCGGCGCAGCTTCGCCGCCGCAACCATCTGCATGGCTTTCGTGATTTTCCGCGTCGCCTTCACCGAGGCGATGCGGTTGCGCATATCTTTTAAGCTCGCCATCGGGCGTTCTCCTCAAGGAACCCGATTAAGCTGCAAAACCTTTGGCAAACTTGTCGAGGAACTCGACCAGCTTCTTCTCGGAATCTGCCGACAGAGCCTTCTCTTTCGCGATCGTTTCGAGAAGCGTCTTTTCAGAGCGAAGCCCGGCGAGAACGCCTTCTTCGAACTTGCCAACGGCCGAGACCGGAATGGCGTCGAGATAGCCGCGCGTACCCGCAAAGATCACCGCAACCTGCTCTTCCATCTTGAGCGGCGAGAACTGCGGCTGCTTCAGAAGCTCCGTCAGACGTGCGCCGCGTGCGAGCAGCTTTTGCGTGGCGGCGTCGAGGTCCGAACCGAACTGCGCGAAGGCCGCCATTTCGCGGTACTGCGCCAGCTCGCCTTTGATCTTGCCGGCGACCTGCTTCATCGCCTTCGTCTGAGCCGACGAACCGACGCGCGAAACCGAAAGACCGACGTTCACGGCCGGACGGATGCCCTGATAGAAGAGATCCGATTCAAGGAAGATCTGGCCGTCGGTGATCGAAATGACGTTCGTCGGAATGAACGCAGACACGTCGTTGCCCTGGGTCTCAATGACAGGGAGCGCCGTGAGCGACCCCTTGCCGGCGGCGTCGCCCATCTTTGCAGCGCGCTCAAGCAGACGGGAATGGAGATAGAAAACGTCGCCCGGATAAGCTTCGCGGCCCGGCGGACGGCGCAGCAGCAACGACATCTGACGATACGCGACGGCCTGCTTGGAAAGATCGTCATACGCGATCACCGCGTGCATGCCGTTGTCGCGGAAGTATTCGCCCATCGTGCAGCCGGTGAACGGCGCGAGATACTGCATCGGCGCCGGATCGGAAGCGGTGGCCGCGACGACGATCGAATATTCAAGCGCGCCACGCTCTTCCAGGACCTTCACGAACTGAGCAACCGTTGAGCGCTTCTGGCCGACGGCAACGTAAACGCAATAAAGCTTCGCGCTTTCGTCGTTCCCCGCGTTGAGCGGCTTCTGGTTGAGGAAGGTATCGAGAACGACGGCGGTCTTGCCCGTCTGACGGTCGCCGATGACCAACTCGCGCTGGCCACGGCCGATCGGGATGAGCGCGTCGATGGCCTTGAGACCCGTCGCCATCGGCTCGTGCACCGACTTGCGCGGCAGGATGCCCGGCGCCTTGACGTCGACGCGCATCTTTTTCTCGAACTGGATCGGGCCCTTGCCGTCGATCGGGTTGCCGAGACCGTCGACGACGCGACCGAGAAGACCCTTGCCGACCGGAACTTCGACGATGGCGCCGGTCCGCTTGACGGTGTCGCCTTCCTTGATCGTGCGGTCGTCGCCGAAAATAACGACGCCGACGTTATCGGCTTCGAGGTTCAGCGCCATGCCGCGGATGCCGCCGGGGAACTCGACCATCTCGCCCGCCTGGACGTTGTCGAGACCATAGACGCGCGCGATGCCGTCGCCGACCGACAGCACCTGGCCGATTTCGGAAACCTCGGCTTCCTTGCCGAAGTTTTTGATCTGATCCTTCAGGATCGAAGAAATTTCTGCGGCCCGGATTTCCATTGAGACCTCTTCCCTGGTCGTTTCCATTTACGGAGCCTGGTCCGGCCCCTTATGCCAATTTGTTAAGTGCAAACCTTGCCGTGACACCGCCGGCCTCGCAGCCAGCAGCGAAACTGTCAGGCCTTAAGCCCCGGCTCCGTTCAGCGCCGTCTTCATGTTCTGAAGCTTGGTCTTGAGCGAGGAGTCGATCATGCGGCTGCCAACCTTGACGATCAGGCCGCCGAGAATGCTCGGATCGACGCGCGACTGCAGCGTCACATCCTTGCCGACAGAAGCTTTGAGCGTTTCTTTAAGAGCCGAGACCTGCTCGTCGTTGAGGGCAAACGCGCTGGTGACCTCAGCCGTGATTTCGCCGCGCGCCTTGGCGGCGAGCGAGCGATAAACTTTGATCATGTCTTGAATGACGAACAGGCGCCGATTGGCGGTCACGAGCTTCAGGAAGTTAGCGGTCAAGCCGCCGATGCCTGCCCTGTCGAGAATGGCAGCCATCGCCTTCTGTTGATCGTCCGCTGCGATCACCGGGCTGCGCACGAGGCGCACGAGATCCGGGCTTTCATCGAGCAACGATTGGAAATTTACGAGATCGCTTTCGATCCCCTCGATGTTCGAGCTTTCCTTAGCCAGCTCGAACAAGGCCGACGCATACCGTCCGGCCACTCCGTCCACGCTTGTTTCGTCCGTCGCCACGTCGCTCTCACCTCGCGCCTTCGGGCGCATAGAGGGCGGGGCACGAAAAGGCCCGAAATTGCGCCCGCTCCAAGGAAAGGCCTTTGACAAAAAAAGAGCGCCGGGGCCGGAACCCACCAGCAGCCCCCTTCCAAAGCCGGGCTGTCCTTAACATGCACTCTGCAAGGCTTCAACAGTGCGCCAAGAGGGCGCGTTGCCGCATTACATTTTCGCAAGGAGCCTGAATTTCGGGCGTTTCCCGGCCCGGCCAGCTTCCAGAGGGATGAACGAAGGGATCGAGCGCCGTTCAAACTACGTTCAGGCTCGATCAGCTAAACGTTCGTCAACATGCAGCGCAACCCTATCGCGCTCGCGCGTTCCTAGACGATGACGGTCCCTGCACTTCACGTTCAATCACTCAAAGACCCGCTTTGGCGGGTCTTTTTTTGTCTCAAAGCGCATCCCGCATGATGATCGGAAAGCGCCAGGGCAGCACGAACACCAAGTCGAAACCGACGTCGTGCTCGCGGTATTGCGGGTTGCGCGCCAGCCAGAGGTCGGCCGCGCGGCGCACCCGGCGGCGCATCGTCAACGTAATGGCGTCTTCGGCTTCTTCGGTTGTTTGCCGCCGTTTGACCTCGATGAAAGCCACCCGGTTCTTCCTGATCGCGATCAGGTCGATCTCCCCGACCGGGGTCTTGAACCGGCGCCCCAAAATGCGATGCCCGGTGGCCATATAGACCACTGCGACGATCGTCTCTGCCCTGACGCCACTATGGTGCCGCCGCTTGCGCTCAAGCCGCTGCCGGAGCTCATCATTGACGTTCGAACTCATCGTCCCACGTCCTTCGCCTTTAGTTCGTCTTTTGCCTTGATCCCAAGCCCATAAACGCGCGCTTTCGGAACCCCAAATTCGTCGGCCAGGGCTTTGGCGGCATCCTTGAGGCTCATAACCTCAAGAGCCCCCGCCAGCCGCGCCGTCAACGTCTCGTCACTGACGGCCTGAGCCTGCTCCGGCCCGACGACAATGACAACCTCGCCCTTGAGGCCCTCCATTGGAGTTGCCTCAGCAAGCTCCGCCAGAGTGCCGCGCCGAACATCCTCGTGCAGCTTCGTCAGTTCGCGAGCGATGACGGCGTCTCGGCTACCGAGCAAACGCGCCATATCCGGAATCGTCTCCGCGACACGGTGAGGCGCTTCATAAAAGATGAGACTGCCAGGAATGGCCGATAATTCCGCAAGCCGCGCCCGCCGGGCCGCCTGCTTCGGCGGCAAAAAGCCCGCGAAGAAGAATGCATCCGTCGGCAGACCACTGGTTGTCAGCGCTGGCAGCAGCGCCGACGCGCCGGGAATAGCGACGACTGGAATGTCTTCCGCCGCCGCAGCGCGCACAAGTTTGAATCCCGGATCCGAAAGCAGGGGCGTCCCGGCGTCCGATATGATCGCAATGCGCTTATCGGCTTTGAGTTCGTCAATAACGCGCGCGCTTTCGCGCTCTTCATTATGGTCGTGAAATGGCCGCGTCCGCGTGGCAATGCCATAATGCTGCAAAAGCTTCGCGGAATGGCGCGTATCTTCGCAATAAATGATATCGGCCCGCGCCAGCACCGACAGTGCGCGCAGCGTGATATCCCCGAGATTGCCAATCGGCGTCGCGACCAGATAAAGCCCGGCCGCCAATGGCTCCGACAAAAGCCCCGCAATCACGCCCTGCGCACGCGCCGCCGGTCCGAGAGTTGGCGTCGCTATGGCGGAATGAGAGGAACGATCGTCGGCCACGGAGAAAGTCTCGATCCTGTAATGCGGGCAGTTGCACTACCCATATCAACCCAGGACGAATGCCGAAAGCCGTCTTGCCTTAAAGCATTTAAGCAGCGATTGCGCCGCCGATCGGCCGCAGCGCCGGCATCGGCGCCACACCCAGCACATGCACCGTCGCGCGACGGCGGACCCGATCGCCCATATCCATGACGGACGACAATTCATCGATCAAAGACGACAAGGCATATTGCGCCAGATCGATCTGCTGGGTTGCAGAGACATGGCAGCGTGTCGCCGTTTCGGCTTGCTGCACCGCCCCGACCACGATGTCGGACAGCCGGCTCCATTGGTCGGCAAGCGACAGCCGGCGCGGCTCGACCGGCCTTCGAATTTCAACCGTTTCCGGAACGTCGGCAAAGGCCCAGATGACGAATTGACGGACGATTGCAAGTCCGCGCGCAATTGCGGCGGATAATCTGGCACCGACAATTTTCGATATTTCTGCCATAAATGCGAGAATCCGGTGGATAGATTAGAGAACGATTAAAATTGACGTGATTTGGCCAAAGTTACAAGGAGGGGCCAATTTGCTTTTCAAATATTTTTGAATCTTAAGAGTAATAAGGGAAATATCGCGCACGAATCCGGCGCGGAATGCGACCGGGAAACGCGGCAATGAAATATGGCACCGACGCCGAATCAAAAAAGTTGGCGCCTTAGGGAATTTAATTCCGCCCCGCGCCTCGCCATATCGCAATGGCCACAAAAACGTTCCGGCGCGATCAGACTTCGAAGATGACCCGCCGGATATCGTCCGCTGTCGCCCCTTCGTCGCGCAGCACCCGGAGCCCCATATCCTGATTGGACTTCGAAAGCTTTTGTCCGTTGGCCCATCGGATCACCCGATGATGCGAATAGACCGGCTGCGGCAGATCCAATAACTCTTGCAGCAGACGCTGCAGATCTGTCGCCGCCAGCAAATCCTGTCCGCGCGTAACATGCGTCACGCCTTGCCGCGCATCGTCGACGACGACGGAAAGATGATAGCTCGCAGGCACTTCCTTACGCACGATCACGGCATCGCCCCAGCGCGCCGGATCGGCCACAACAGTCCTCTGCGAACCGTCATCCCCAATCTCGACGAACGTCAACGGCTCATCGCCGCGTTTCGATTTCAGAACCTGCAACGCGCCTTCCATGTTGAGACGAAGCGCCGGCGTCTCTCCTGCAGCCATCCGCTCACCAACTATTTCGGCGGAAGCGCCACGCCAAATTCCTGGATAAAGCGGAGCGCCATCAGGATCGGTTTTTGTCGGATCCGCCGCAACGACAATTTCCTTGCGCGTTGCAAAGCACGGATAGAGCAAACCCATCGCGATCAGCCGCTCTGCAGCCGCGAGATATTCAGCGAAATGCTCCGACTGTACCAGCACCGGCTCTTCCCACGTCAGTCCGAGCCAATTGAGATCTTCAAAGATGGCCGTGATGAATTCAGGCCGCCTCCGTTCGACATCGATATCCTCAATGCGTAGCAGAAAGCGTCCGCCGTTCCGGCGTGCTGTATCGTGCGCAATAATCGCGGAGAGTGCGTGCCCGATGTGCAAGAGCCCGTTGGGCGACGGCGCGAAGCGCGTAACAGAATCCATCACGCGCTTTGGCTCGCAAAACGCGCGTCACCGACGCAATGACCGGCCTTCCACTCAGCAGACTGATAAATCATGACCTCAACTACGACCCAAGCTGTTGAACTTATCCGCGAATGCAACGCCTAGCATGCCAAGGCAATTTCACCGGCACACGATCTGAATGCACCGAAAAGCCGACCGGAGATCAGGGAAGTTTTGAAAATCTTCGATAGTCGGATGGTCACCTTTTGCGGAAAGATCGGCATGCTTGCAATTGCCATGCACGTCTTACGTCGGCGACATACTCATTGATCTGAGATGCCTCCGTGTGTCATTCCAAAACTTGTCGAACCTCGCCATGGCGAAAGCGTGACGCCTCAGAATCGCATTGCCGCACTGTCTGAAATCAACAAAGCGATAAAGAGCGCCGCCAATAGAATTCCAGCAATCCGTGTCATTTTCCACGTCCTCTTTTCGCCGGCTCCGCATTGCGCGATAAGATCGCCCGCGAATTGAATGAGGCAAATCCTTCCCGGAACAACGCGTTTGACCCCTCGCCACCATGCGACCGTAACGACCGAACGCCAGCTCAAGGCAGCGGCGATTATGCTCGCCGCTCAATGCAAGGTCATGTCGCGCATATTGAAACGCACCGGCCTTCCACCGCCACGGGATTTTCCCGCCGATTTCTCCGGACTGGCAAAAATCGTCGTCGGGCAACAGCTTTCAACCCAGAGCGCCGCTGCCATCTGGACACGCGTCGCGGAAGCGCTTTTCCCGTTCACGCCTGATGCAATCCAGGCGGCGAGCGACAGCGATCTGAAACGGCTCGGACTTTCGGACGGCAAGATCCGCACGCTGCGCGCCCTGACGCGCGCTGTCCTCGACGAAGGCCTCGACTTCGAAGCCCTCAACGCCGCCAATGATCTCGTCATCGTCGAACGTTTGACCGCAATCCATGGCATCGGCCCCTGGACCGCCGACATCTATATTCTTTTTGCTTTGGGCCGCCGCGACGCATTCGCGCCGGGCGATCTCGCCTTGCAGCTCGCCGCGCAACACCACTTCAAGCTTGAAAACCGCCCCACGGCCGAGGAACTGGAACGAATCGCCGAGCGCTGGCGCCCCGCACGCGCTGTCGCCGCCAGGCTGTTATGGGCCGATTACGCCTTTGCGCGCCGCGCTCTCCTGGGGAAAGCCCAACAGACGATCAGGACAAAAACAAATAAATTACTGAAATAGAACGAAAAAATCATTTCCGCGACAGATGGGCTCGAATGCTTCACAGAACTGATACGCGCGGCTAGTATCCCGGCGTCCGAGTGGGGCCAAGACGCGATTCGACGGATCGAAAAACCGCGAGGTTTGCGCGACTGTGAATGCTCACGTGACAATACCGGACAATTGTCCGGCTCTTGTGCTGAACGCCGACTTCCGGCCGCTCAGTTACTACCCGCTGTCCCTGTGGAGCTGGCAGGACACGGTGAAGGCGGTCTTTTTGGACCGCGTAAATATCGTCTCGGAATACGAACGCTACGTCCGAAGCCCGTCATTCGAGCTGAAGCTGCCGAGTGTCGTTTCGCTGAAGACCTACGTGAAGCCGGCGCTTTATCCGGCATTCACGCGTTTCAATGTTTTCCTGCGCGATCGCTTCACCTGCCAGTACTGCGGCGACAGGAATGATCTGACGTTCGATCATCTCATTCCGCGCTCGCGTGGCGGTCAGACGCGATGGGACAACGTCGTCACCGCTTGCGCACCCTGCAATTTGAAGAAAGGCGGATTGATGCCGCGCGCTGCAGGCATGTTCCCAGCGCACGAGCCATATCGGCCAACCGTCTTCGAACTGCATCGCAACGGCAGGCTTTTTCCGCCGAACTATCTGCACGAAAGCTGGCTCGACTATCTCTACTGGGATACCGAACTCGAGCCGTAGCCGCGCACTCTATTCAATGGCCGGGCAAAACCCGGCCATCATCTTCCGAGCGCAGCAAGGGCCTGATCTTAAGCGGCCCGCGCCATCGGATGCGCACACAGCTCGGACGCAACGAGATCGACCACGCGCTCCCAGTCTGCACCTTCCTCGCACTTTAGGCCGAACGCGACCAGAGCGTCGCGAGGCGCACCGCCATCGCGAAAGATTCTGGCGCACTGCTCGCGGCTCACTGCGACGGCCTGATGCCACTGAATGGGGCTGACGTGTTCCGGAACCGAGGGGGTCATTGTCTTCGCACTCCGCTAAACCGAAAATCGTGGAACGATTCCCGAAGCTTCTGAGTTTCAAACGATGGCGGCAGACACACAGAGCGCTGTGACATCACTACGCGAGACCGTGTCACATGATGTCTCGATTGAGGGCTAACTCCAATCACGCTCCGTGCGTCTGCCAGCTCGTTGGAAAGCCAGCGCTCTCCGAAATCCTTTTTCCCAACTCTTAAAACTCGACGCATACGCGACCGGATACTCAACGCTCGACTTAGGGGTTCACTTCGCCTTTGCGAGAGCCGCAGCGACCATGGCGTTTCGCACCACATCGCCCGCGACGTCTCCAACTGGACGCCATCCCCAATCGGGTGAACGCGCACTTGCCTCAAAACCGTTGGAGGTCCGCTCCGGGAAAGAGCGATCTCCGTGAGGAGTGCGGGCGAACCGCGAGGACATACGCTTTGACGAGTTTGTCGAAGCAGTTCGCCTAAATTTTGCAAACGTCTCGGACAGAACGTCTTTCGGGCTCGGTCCGTACACAGACACCACGCTACGCAACGAACGCCTACGAAACGCAACAACGCCACTCGTACTCAAAGATGGTGCGGACTGGGCCTCGGACAATGGATTGCTGTCACTCGTCCCAAGCATTGCACTCGACAAACTCAACGCAGACGCCACCACGAACGCTCCCAACGCTGGTACGATATCCACACAATCCACATGGGCCGGCTCGGGTTTCGTTCCGTGCCCCGCGAACGAAGCAAGAATAGCCGTCACATTCGGGCAACGCGAAGGCGCGATCACGGCTTACCGGTGATATTCACCGCGACATTGCCTTGACAGTATTAGGCCAGCAACAAAATCAACGTTTTCATGGATTTTGAGAATTGTGGACAAGCGTCAGAACGTTGGGAACGCTGCCGCGCCTCAGATGTTACGGCGCGTCCAAGCCGCCGAGGCCGCACCGAACGCAACCACCATCAGCAGCACCGAAGCGACGACGTTCCAGCCAGCAAAAGAGATGCCGAGGAAGCGCAACGCCGCTTCATCGCACTTGATGACTTTGATGTGCTGGATGTCGTTCAGAAGATTTCCGGCGGACGACGTGAGGGATTCCCCGCCGCCGCAGGCGCTCGGGCCAGGCCAGAACTTCCACTCCGCTCCGGCGTGATAGATGCCAAGCCCCGTATTCGCCAGAAACGCCAAAGCGACCAACACGAAGAGCAGCGCGGCGATCCGCCGATAGCCGCCCGCCGTCAGCACCAACGCGATGAAAAGAACCGGAATTCCCGCGTAATAGGCGTAGCGTTCGATCAGGCACAGCATACACGGCACGTAGCCGCCGATGTATTGAAACCCGAGCGCCGTCAGGATCGTGGCAATCGCTCCAAATAGCGCCAGCGCGCCGAGCTGATAATCCGCACCCCGTGCCGGCCGTTCCGCAAACGCCATGATCTCACGTCCGAGTTAGAAGATGTATTTGACCGCAACGAAGCCGCCGACCAGCAGCACGACGAACGTCGTCATCACCAAGCCGAGCCGCTTCTCGATAAAGGCTCGGATTGGCTCGCCGAAGAAATATAGGAGGCCAGCGACCAGATAGAAACGCATGGCGCGGGCGATGATGCTCGCACCGAGGAAGGCCCAGATATTCATCTGGCCAACGCCAGCCGCAATCGTCACAACCTTGTAAGGGATCGGCGTCGCGCCCTTGATGATGACCGCTTCGACGCCATACTCCTGTACGAACGTCATGAAGCTATCGAGCGCATGCTCGCGGCCGTAGAACTTCAGGATGGGCAGTCCGACCGCCTCAAAGAAATAGTACCCGATGGCGTACCCGAGAATGCCGCCGATTACGGAGGCGACGGTCGCCACCGTCGCATACCACCACGCTTTCCGCCGGTCGCTCAGGACCATCGGGATCAGCATGATGTCGGGCGGTATCGGAAAAAACGAACTCTCGGCGAACGAAACGGCGGCGAGCGCCCACGGCGCCCGTTTACTGGCCGCCATTCGCATCGTCCAATCGTAAAGTCCCCTCAGCATGAGCGCTGCTTAAACGGCGCTTCTGAGCTTGTCCATGCGGTCCGTCAGCTGAAAGCTGTTTGAGAGTTTGGCGACAACGGCGTTAAGCACGAGCCGGCCATGCGGCGTCACCCGGATGCGCACGCCAGACAGCGGTTGCGTCTCGGGAGCAAGTCCTGGACTTGAGCACATGACGATCTCGTCAAGCTCATTCCGCCGCCAGTCGCCACCGGCCGGGGAGGCGCGCAAGGACGCAGGCAGCGTCTCCAGAAGCCCGAGTTCCGCCAGCTCGTCGATGGTCGTCTTGCTCGGCCGCACGCCGCCGATCTTCGCAAGCTGCGCCAGATCGACCCCTTCGGAAAGCCGCAGGCCCATCAGCAGCATCTCGTCCGCCTGCTCGGCGTCAGACAATGCGATCCGCTCAATGAAACCATGACCGTTGCCTTCGACGTGTTCGACCCACGCCTCAGGATTGCGCTCGGCAATCGTCGCTTCACGCCGGCCATCGACCACAATCCGGCCATGCGCCCCCGGCCCGATCCCTGCATACTCGCCGTAGCGCCAATAAAGGAGATTGTGTCGGCTTTCCGACCCGTCGCGCGCGTAGTTTGAAACCTCATAAGCCGCGAGCCCGCGCGCCGCCGTCATCTCCTCGGTGATCTCGTAAAGCGCCCCCGCATCGTAGTCGTCCGGAATGACGAGCTTACCGGCAGCGTGAAGTGCGGCGTAAGGCGTATCGGGCTCGATGGTCAGCTGATAAAGCGATAGGTGATCGCCTGCCAGCTCGAGCGCCTCGCCAAGCTCGCGACGCCATGCGTCTGCGGTCTGACCGGGACGTGCATAAATCAGATCGAACGAAAACCGCTCGAACGTGCCGCGCGCTACATCGAGCGCCGCCTTGGCTTCCGCCACGCTGTGAATGCGCCCAAGCTTGCGCAGTTCGTCATCTCGCAGCGATTGCACGCCGATCGAAACGCGGTTGATGCCCGCGTCGCGAAAACCGCGAAAGCGCGCGGCTTCCACGCTGCCCGGATTGGCCTCAAGCGTGATCTCGGCGTTGTCCGCAATGCCCCAGCGTTTCGCAATGTGATCGAGGATGCCCGCAACCGTCTCGGGCTGCATCAGCGATGGCGTGCCGCCGCCGAAGAACACGCTCATCGCAACGCGTGCTCCGATGCGATCCGCCACCCAGTCGATCTCGCGCTTATAGGCCGAAAGAAACCGCGCCTCGTCCCAGCCTTTATGGCGAACGTGACTGTTGAAGTCGCAGTACGGACACTTCTGCGCGCAGAACGGCCAGTGCACGTAGACGCCGAATGTCGTGTCGCGATCAGTCATCGCTCGCAGCCAGCATTGCTTTTGTGATTTGCCGCCACGCCGGTTCATCCTTCGAAGGCGCATGCTCTAACTCTCGGGCAAGTGCACCAAGAAAACTTTCGAGCGTCGTGTTGTTCCATTCGGCGCCGTGCGTGACGAGATCGTCTTTCAAACGTGCAACGAACGCCGCAGCCTCGACCCGCGTCGAAAGACTCGCGGCTGCTGCTGCAAACGCATCGACGTCGCGGCCCCTACGCACCTTCGCGGCGGTCGGCGCAATACCATCGAGCATCGCCGCCTTGAAGGCCGCAAAGGCCCGTGTCCGATGCGAAATCGCATACTTCTCTTTCGGCTCCATCTCGCCGAACGTGCGGGTGTCGCCGTCCGGCACGAACATCGGATCGTAGCCGAAGCCGTTGCCGCCACGTGCCGGCCAGACAAGATGGCCAAACACCTTGCCCTCGAATAGCTCCACCTCGCCGCCTGGCCACGCAAGACACAAGACCGAAATGAAATTGGCGCGCGGGCCTTCAGCCGTCCAGCCGTGACACGCGCTGATCTCGTCTGCGACTTTCTTCATAGCGACGCCGAAGTCTTTTGCCGGACCGGCCCAGCGCGCCGAATAGATCCCCGGCGCGCCATCCAGGCATTCGACTTCAAGTCCGGAGTCATCGGCAAGCGCCAGCAACCCAGAACCCTCAGCCGCTGCGACAGCCTTCAGCCGCGCGTTGCCAGCAAACGTCGTCTCCGTCTCTTCGGGTTCCGAAAGCCCAAGCTCGCCCGCCGAAACGGCATCGAGTCCATAAGGCTGGATGAGTTGATTGATCTCCCAGACCTTGCCAAGGTTGTGGCTCGCCACGACGAGCTTCATGCCCTTCGAAAGAGTCTTCATTGCAGTCCCCAGATGCGCGGCTCGGCAAATTCGAGGCAATTGCCCGCCGGATCGCGAAAGTAGATTGAGCGGCCGCCGCGCGGCCATTCGAGTTCGGCTTCGATCGGAATATGGAGGCTCTCAAGTCGATGCCTCCAACGCACGAGGTCGTCGCGCGTGGCTCGAAAGCAGACATGCCCCTCGCCACGCATGCCGTGAGGCGGCACTGGCAGCGCATCGTGCGCGGGCGGAATACGCGATGTCTCCGGATTGAAGATTAAAAGCATCTGCGTACCTAGTCGGTAAAAGAGGTGGCGGCCGGCAACGGCTTGAAATGGTCGAATGCCAAAGACCCGACGATAAAAGTCTTCAATCGGCACGAGATCCCGCGCGTAAAGCACCGTTTCGAGCACACCAGGCAGTGCCGGCGGTATGTTTAAATCGACGCCCATAGGAAAAGCCCCAGGCTGAAGGCGCCAAGCACGCTGCGCACGCCGTGCAGCATGCCCCAGCGCTCGATCAGCGCCCGTGTCTCTTCGTTGGCCCGTTCGAACGGGGTCTCTTCAAGGATCTTATTGACCGGCATGATCGCGAAGATCGTAAACGGCCAATTGGCGAGTAGCGCCGCGCCACCGGCAAGCCAGATCACCTTGCCGGTGACCAGCCACTCGAGCGTTCCCAGAATGAAGCCGATGACGGCAAGCGACGCCTGCATCTGGAATCCGCGCCGGTAGGCGGGTTTCCATTCCGCAAGCATCGCAGCATCGTCGAGAGAAAGCCGCGCCGGTTGCTCTGCCCAGTTGATATAGATCGCCGCGCCGGTGAATAGCGCCGCGACCGTCAGGGCAAAAGGTCCGAACATGGCCTCGCTCCGTTGTCTGGTCCTAAGCGACCGTCAGCTTCTGCAGCTGAACGAGTTCGCCGATCCCCTTCTTGGCGAGCCCCATCAGCTCGGTGAACTTGTCTTCTGTGAAGGGCGTCGTCTCGGCCGTGCCTTGGATTTCGACGATGCCACCCGAACCGGTCATCACGAAATTGGAATCGGCATCCGCGTTGCTGTCCTCGGCATAGTCGAGATCGAGCACCGGCTCACCTTTATAGAGACCGCACGACACGGCAGCCACGTGATCGCGCAGCACGGCATCCTTCACCATGTCGCGCATTTTCATCCACTGGATGCAATCGTGCAGAGCCACCCACGCGCCGGTAATCGACGCCGTGCGCGTGCCGCCATCGGCCTGGATGACGTCGCAGTCGACCGTGATCTGCCGTTCGCCAAGCTTCGTCAGATCGACGACCGCACGAAGCGCCCGGCCGACGAGACGCTGAATTTCTTGCGTCCGCCCCGACGGATGGCCGCTCGTCACCTCGCGCCGCGTCCGGTCGTGCGTCGACCGCGGCAGCATCGAGTATTCCGCCGTCACCCAGCCGCGGCCCTGACCTTTCAGCCACTGCGGGAGGCGCTCTTCCAAGCTCGCCGTGCAAAGAACATGGGTGTCGCCGAATTTGATGAGGCAGGAGCCTTCGGCATATTTGGAAACGGCCCGCTCGATTGAAACACGGCGCAACTCGTCTGGCTTGCGTTTGGAAGGTCGCATGAGTTCCCTGAATTGTTGGTATTGCGGCCGCGACCCTAATGAAGGCCCCCCCAGCCTTCAACCGGAAACCTTATCGGTTGAAAGAAGGGTGCAGATACCCAGAAAACACCGCAGGATTTGACGTAGGCCCCTGTCATTCATAGATTTTGACGGTGAACACGGAAGATCAAATCGTGGCAGCACCCATCCTGGACGGCAAAACGCAGCTGCAAAAGCTTAACGAGCGCTCGCGGACGATCCTGCGGCGCATCGTCGAAAGCTATCTGGCGACGGGTGAGCCGGTCGGCTCTCGCAATCTGTCACGCGCCTTGCCGATCGCGCTCTCGCCCGCCTCGATCCGCAACGTCATGTCGGACTTGGAGCAGCTCGGCCTCATTATCGCGCCGCACACGTCTGCAGGGCGCCTGCCCACCCAGCTCGGCCTGCGTCTGTTCGTCGACGGCCTTCTTGAAGTCGGCGACATCACCCCGGACGAGCGCCGTCAGATCGAAGCCCAGATCGCCGTCCGCCGCGAAAAATCGGTCGATCAGCTTTTGAGCGAAGCGGGCGAACTGATGTCCGGTCTGTCCCACTGCGCGGGCGTCGTCCTCGCCGAAAAACAGGTCGCCCGCCTGCGCCACATCGAATTCGTGCCGCTCGAACCCGGACGCGGCCTCGTCATCCTGGTCGATGAAGACCAGAACGTTGAGAACCGCATCATCAACCTTCCCGATGGCTTGCCGCCGTCTGCCTTGCAGGAAGCTTCCAACTATCTCAACACCCACTTGCGCGGCCTGACGCTCGCCGAAGCCAGGGCAGAACTCGAAAAGTCGTTGAACGCCGCCAAGGCAGAACTCGACGTATTGACCCAAAAGGTCATCAAGGCCGGGCTCGCCGAATGGTCAGGTGTCGCTGATGATCGCAAGAGCCTCATCGTCCGCGGTCAGAGTAACCTCCTGAAAGACGTGACCGCCGCCGAAGACCTGGAACGCATCCGCCAGCTCTTTGACGCCTTCGAATCCAAGCAGGACATCGTCGAGCTGCTCGGCGCCTCCGAAACGGCCGAAGGCGTCCGCATTTTCATTGGCTCGGAAAACAAGCTGTTTTCGCTTTCGGGCTCATCGTTGATTGTTGCCCCATTTCGGGATGAGACCCGCCACGTCGTCGGCGTGCTGGGCGTTATCGGCCCGACGCGGCTCAATTATGCCCGCATCATCCCGATGGTGGATTATACAGCCAAGCTGATGAGCCGCTTGATGGGCTGAGGCATCGAGACCTATTTGACCCGCTTCTGACGCACCCCAACTTGAACTGCCTTGATTTTTACGGCCTAGCGGCCGATACCCCGGCACCGGAATTTTTGCAGTGCTATTCCAGCGAAGAGAAAAATGAGCGACGACAAAAAGCCCATAGACGAGACCGTGCAACCGTCCGCGGCAACGCCCCCCGAAATGGGAGATGTGAGCGTCGAGCAGCTCAAGGCGATGATCGCCGCCCTTCAGGCCGATCTCGAAAAAAAGTCCGCCGAAGCTGCCGCCAAGCAGGATCAGTACCTGCGCGCCGTTGCTGAAACGGAGAACGTCCGCCGCCGCCTCGAAAAGGAAAAGGAAGAGACGGCGAAGTATGCGATCACCAAGTTTGCCAAGGATATCTTGACGGTCGGCGACAACTTCCAGCGCGCTATCGCCGCCGTGCCGAAGGATGCCGTCGAGAGCGATCCGGCCCTGAAAACCTTGCTCGAAGGTGTCATTCTCGCCGAGCGTGATTATAAGACGGCCCTTGAGCGTCACGGTGTCCGCGCCATCGACCCGGCCGGCCAACCCTTCAATCCGCACCACCACCAAGCCGTGATGGAGCAGGAGAACGCAAACGTCCCAGCTGGCACCGTGCTGCAGGTCTATCAGGTCGGTTACATGATAGATGACCGCAACCTGCGCCCGGCGATGGTCGTCGTCTCCCGCGGCGGCCCGAAAGTCGCCAAGGCTGACGATGCTGCCCCTGCCTCGTCGGAGCCACCCGCTGACGCCTGATGCCGCTGCGACGTCGCGACCAGCATCGCAACAGAACAAACGTTGAGCAAAATCAAGGCGCCTCCTCCTCTCCAGGGATGCGCTTCAACCGCAGAAAAAAGCTTGCAAACTGAAGCATTGCGTCACGGCGGGTAGTTCCGTTTTGACGCAATCAAAAGGCGATAAAGTTGATCTATGGAGGGGATAAGAAGCGTTGCACGCTGAAATCAGGCCCCTATATAACCGTCGGTCACACAATTGAAATCCTGGGGACCGGTGCCTCTGACCTCTCGTTGGGGAGCACGTTGGATGCCAATAGAGGGTCCACCCGGTCTGCCGCAACTGAGAAGGATTGATGCGAATGGCAAAAGTAATCGGTATTGACCTCGGCACGACCAACTCGTGCGTCGCCGTCATGGATGGCGGCAAACCGAAAGTCCTTGAGAACTCCGAAGGCGCCAATACCACCCCGTCCATTGTTGCATTTACTGCCGACGACGAACGTCTCGTCGGTCTGCCAGCCAAGCGCCAGGCAGTCACGAACCCCACCAACACCTTTTTCGCGATCAAGCGCCTGATCGGCCGCCGCTACGACGATCCCGAGGTCACGAAGGACCAGAAGCTCGTTCCGTACAAAATCGTGAAGGGCACCAACGGCGACGCCTGGGTCGAAAGCCACGGCAAGCAGTATTCCCCGCAGCAGATCTCGGCTTTCATCCTTCAGAAGATGAAAGAAACCGCCGAAGCCAAGCTCGGCGAGAAGGTCACGCAGGCGGTCATCACCGTTCCCGCTTACTTCAACGACGCCCAGCGCCAGGCAACGAAAGACGCCGGCAAGATCGCGGGCCTTGAAGTTCTGCGCATCATCAACGAGCCGACGGCAGCCGCGCTCGCCTACGGCCTCGACAAAAAGACGGACGCCAAGACGATCGCGGTCTACGACCTCGGCGGCGGCACCTTCGACGTGTCCATTCTCGAAATCGGCGACGGTGTCTTTGAAGTGAAGTCGACGAACGGCGACACGCACTTGGGCGGCGAAGACTTCGACATGGTGCTCGTCACCTATCTCGCCGACGAGTTCAAGAAAGAGCAGGGCATTGACCTGCGCTCCGATAAGCTCGCCCTTCAGCGTCTGAAGGAAGCCGCGGAAAAGGCCAAGATCGAGCTGTCGAGCGCCCCTTCGACGGAAGTCAACCTGCCGTTCATCACGGCCGACGCGACCGGTCCGAAGCATCTCACGATGAAGCTGACGCGCGCCAAGCTCGAAAGCCTCGTCGATGGCCTCATCAACCGGACCAAGGGTCCGTGCGAAAAGGCTCTGAAGGATGCTGGCCTCAAGGCTGCCGAGATCGACGAAGTCGTTCTCGTCGGCGGCATGACGCGTATGCCGAAGGTCCAGGAAGTCGTGAAGCAGCTCTTCGGCAAAGAGCCGCACAAGGGCGTCAACCCGGATGAAGTCGTCGCCGTCGGCGCCGCGATCCAGGGTGGCGTTCTGCAGGGCGAGGTCAAGGACGTCCTGCTGCTCGACGTCACGCCGCTGTCGCTCGGCATCGAAACGCTGGGTGGCGTCTTCACCCGTCTGATCGATCGCAACACGACGATCCCGACGAAGAAGAGCCAGACTTTCTCGACCGCCGAAGATAGCCAGAACGCTGTCACCATCCGCGTCTTCCAGGGTGAGCGTGAAATGGCGGCCGACAACAAGATGCTCGGCCAGTTCGACCTCGTCGGCATCCCACCGGCGCCGCGCGGCGTCCCGCAGATCGAAGTCACTTTCGATATCGACGCCAACGGCATCGTCCACGTTTCGGCGAAGGACAAGGCGACCGGCAAGGAACAGTCGATCCGCATCCAGGCCTCCGGTGGCCTCTCGGACGCCGACATCGACAAGATGGTCAAGGACGCCGAAGTCCACGCGGCCGAAGACAAGAAGCGTCGCGAGGTCGTCGAGCTTCGCAACCAGACCGAAGCCCTCGTCCACGGCACCGAGAAATCGCTCGCCGAGAACGAGTCGATCCCGGCCGTCGCCGCGATCAAGGGCGAAGTCGAAGCTGCGATCACTGCCGCCAAGGAAGCCATCGCCGGCGAAGATGCCGATGCGATCCGCTCGGCTTCGACCGCGTTGACCCAGGTCGCCATGAAGATCGGCGAAGCCGTCTACACGGCCAAGGGTGGCGCTGAAGGTATGGAAGGCGGCCCGGAAGCGTCGGCTGAAAAATCTGCCAGCGGCGACGACGTCGTCGATGCGGATTTTGAAGAAGTCAAAGACGATAAGAAGAAATCGGCTTAAAAGTCGAACTTAGATTCGCCCTTGGGTTGTCGCAGCGTTCTCAATTTTGGACCGCTGCGCCCGGCCTGAGGGCGAAAAGTTGATATAACCGCTTGTTATTGCTGCGACTTCATCGACCAGCAACTTGCCAATCAATAGGTCATAGAACAGCGCACCATGGCTAAGCGCGATTATTACGAAGTTCTGACCGTCAAGCGGTCCGCTACCGAAATCGAGATCAAATCCGCCTATCGGTCTCTCGCCAAGGAATATCACCCCGACCGCAATGCGGGCGACAAAGAAGCCGAGCGCCGCTTCAAGGAAGTCAACGAAGCCTACGAAGTTCTGAAAGACCCTCAGAAGCGCGCCGCTTATGACCAGTTCGGCCACGCCGCTTTCGACGGCGGCATGGGCGGTCGCGGCGGCCCCGGCTTCGGACCGGATTTCGCCTCTTCGATGTCGGACATCTTCGACGATCTGTTCGGCGAATTCATGGGTGGACGACGCGGCACCCAGGGCCGCTCGCGCACAGCTCGCGAAGCAGGCGCCGACCTGCGCTACAATCTCGAAATCACGCTGTCGGAAGCCTACACCGGCAAGACCGCGCAGATCCGCGTTCCCGCCAGCGTCAAATGCGAAACCTGCTCCGGCACCGGCGCGAAACCCGGCACCAAAGCGAAAACCTGCACCACCTGCGGCGGCATGGGTAAAGTCCGCGCCAGCCAGGGCTTCTTCACGATCGAACGCACCTGCCCGCACTGCCAGGGCCGCGGCGAGATGATCGACGATCCGTGCGTCGACTGCGCCGGTTCCGGCCGCGTCCAGAAAGAACGCACGCTCTCCGTCAACATTCCGGCTGGTGTCGAAGACGGCACGCGCATCCGGCTGGCGGGCGAAGGCGAAGCCGGCCTGCGCGGCGGCGCGCCCGGCGACCTTTACATCTTCCTCTCGATCAAGCCGCACGAATTCTTCCAGCGGGATGGCGCCGACATTTTCTGCAAGGTGCCGATCTCGATGACGACCGCTGCTCTCGGCGGCCAGATCGACGTGCCAACACTCGAAGGCACGACGACGCGGGTGAAAATCCCCGAGGGCACCGAAAGCCGCAAGCAGTTCCGTCTGCGCGGCAAGGGCATGCCCGTACTCCGCGCCAAGGTCTCAGGCGACATGTACATCGAGGTCGATGTCGAAACGCCCAAGAACCTCACGCGTAAGCAGCGCGAACTGCTCGAAGAGTTCGAGCGAGCAAGTCATAAGGAAACGAGCCCGGAAAGCGCCGGTTTCTTTTCGCGCGTGAAAGAATTCTTCGAAGGCAAGAGCGGCTGATTCATTGTCGCTCCTGCTCGCGTTCAAGCCTTCTGCGCAGCCTTGCCAACGGTGCGAAAGCCGCTAGGGTCCGGCTCACAAAGCGCTCTCATTATCCGGACCTTCGACCCAAATGACCGACGCCCCCGCGCCCGATCCGCGCCTTCTGTTCTTCGCAGGCAGCGCCCGCCAAGCCTCGTTCAATAAGCGCGTGGCGAAACTCGGCGCCGTGATTGCCGAAGCCAATAGTATCCCCGCGACGTTCGTCGATCTCTCCGACTACCCGATGCCGATCTATGACGGCGATCTGGAAGCCGCGTCCGGCCAGCCGGAAAATGCGCACAAGCTCAAGAACCTGATGATGGCCCACACCGGCGTTTTCATTATGAGTCCCGAATACAACGCGTCCTTCACGCCGCTCTTGAAAAACACGCTCGACTGGATCAGCCATATCCGCGATGATGGCGAGAGCCCGCTCGAAGTGTTCCGCACACGCGTCTTCGCTCTTGGCGCAGCCTCGAACGGCGGCACCGGCGGTCTGCGCGGCCTCTCGCAACTGCGCCTGATGCTGGAATTGGGAACCGGCGCGCTCGTTCTACCGAACCAGTTCCTTCTTCCACGCGCCGCCGATGCTTTCGACGAGCACGGCCACCTGAAAAACAAAGAGCAGACCGAACAGTTCAAGACCGTCATTCAGCGGCTCGCACGCGCCGCCCGCGTGCTGCACGGCTAGAGGAACGAGACCGCGATGATCGACGCCGCCACACGAGACAAGCTCATCGTCGCCCTTGACCTGTCGTCTTACGATCAAGCGCGCGCGCTTGTTGATCGCCTCGACGATACCGTCAGCTTCTACAAGATCGGCTTGGAACTGTTGTTTGCGGGCGGTCTCGATCTTGCTCAGGAACTGAAGCGCGAGGGAAAACGCGTTTTCCTCGATCTGAAATTCCTCGATATCGCTAACACCGTCGAGCGCGCGGTCGCGTCAGCGGCCGGGCTGGGCGTCGATTTCGTTACCGTCCACGGCCACGACACCAAGACGCTGACAGCCGCCGTCAAAGGCCGTGCCTCCTCGAACCTGAAGCTGCTCGCCGTCACGGTGCTGACGAGCCTCGATCAGTCCGACCTCGAAGAACAGGGCATTACCGACATAACGCCGGCGGGCCTCGTGGTCGGCCGCGCCCGCATGTCGGAGCTCGCGGGCTTCGACGGCGTCATCGCCTCTGGCCAGGAAGCCGCCGCCATTCGCGCCGAAACCGGGCCGGATTTCCTCATCGTCACGCCAGGCATCCGGCTGCCCGGCGCCGAAGCCGGCGACCAGACCCGCGTCACGACGCCCGAAGAGGCTATCGGCTTCGGCGCCAACCACATCGTCGTCGGCCGCCCGATCAACGCCGCCAAGGACCCCAAAGCCGCCGCTGAAGCGTTCCTGCAGCACATCGCCCAGGCTTAGCGGCGAAGGCACTTACGCGCGATAAGTCGCTGGCCGATCATGGCCTTGCCACATCCGCGCCCAGCTCTCACCACGCCGTGCGCACACTCGCCGTTTACCTCCCCTTAACCGTCTTTGGCCATGAACTGGACGGTCCATGATGGTTAAGCGTTTGCGTAAGCGGGGTTCACGGACAGCATGCGTTGGCTTTGGCACTTGACCCAGCAGGTGCGTCTGCTGGCTGCGGCAATCGCCGTTGCCGTCCAGGTTTTTGCGCCCGTGGCGCTTGCGGACGAGCGGTCCGCCGAAAAGCCGCTTCCTTCCGCCGTGGAAGCCGCCCTGATCCTCAAGGACATCGACCAGAATTCCCCTGTCTATCTTCGTATCTTCAAGGAAGAATCCGAGCTTGAGGTCTGGAAGGCCCGCCCGAACGGCCGTTACGCGCTGATCAAGACGTTCCCTGTCTGCAATTGGGGCGGCACGCTCGGACCAAAGCGCACCCAGGGCGATCTGATGTCGCCCGAAGGCTTCTACCGTATCACGCCCGGCGCCATGAACCCGAACAGCAAATATCATCTGGCGCTCAACGTCGGCTATCCGAACGCTCTCGATCGTTCGCTCGGCCGCACCGGCAGCTACATCATGGTCCACGGCGACTGCAAAAGCGTCGGCTGCTTCGCCATGACCGACAATCAGATCGAAGAAATCTACGCTTTCGTGCGCGATGCGCTCGCTGGCGGCGAAACATCCGTGCCGATCCACATTTTCCCGTTCCGCATGACCGCCGCCAACATGAAGCGCCATGCCGACAATCCGGCACGAGATACGTGGGAGCCGTTGAAAGAAGCCTACGACGATTTCACCCGAACGCGCGAGCCGCCGCGGATCGGCATGTGCGGCAAGCGCTACATCGTCAATCCGCTGACCTCGGTCGGCGACGATCCGAATGCCGCCTGCCCGGTTCTTATCGGCAAGCGCTTGGCGCCGCTGTCGCCGCGCTTCCGGAAGCGATTGGTTAAGGCCGATCCTGACCTTGAAGGGAACGGCAAGAAGCTCAAGGGCGTGATGATCGCGAGCCAGAGTTGGGAAACCTATCTGCTGGGCACCTCCGTCGCGACGGCATCCAATCCGCCGCGCCCTGCGCCGCACCGGCAGTCGTACGCGACCAGCAGCGACACCGCTCTGGGCGCTCTTCAGTCGATCGTGAAATAACGCCTGCTCCGCCGCCATTGACGTCGCATGGGTTGCCGAAGCGCCGCCGCACCGGCTATGGCTCCTCGTCCAAAAATCCACGCTCTGCGTCGAAGGAAAGAACAAGCCAATGCCGAAGGGATACGTTATCGCCCGCTCCATCGTCACCGACCCCGACAAGTGGGCTCAGTACGCTGCCAAGACAAAGGCTGCGCTCGACAAGTTCGAAGGCAAGCCCATCGCACGCGGCGGCAAGAGCGAGACCCTGGAAGGCGAGGGCGTCGCCCGCAACGTCATCCTCGAATTTCCGAGCTACGAACACGCCATCGGATATGCCAAGTCGCCCGAATATGCCGAAGCCAAAGCGCTGCGCCAGGGCGCCGGCACGATGCACATGACCATTGTCGAAGGCGTGTAATCGGACGCTCAACGGTGTCATCCTCGGGCTTGTCCCGAGGACCCATCGGTCATCGTCCCGCTGCAAAATGGATCCTCGGCGTGCAGCCGAGGATGACAACATAAATGGCCCACTTCCCAACGAGCGACGGACGCGCCCCGTGGCGAGCGCAGGTCCTGACCCTCTTCCCCGAGATGTTTCCGGGACCGCTCGGCATCTCGCTGCTGGGACAGGCGCTCGACGCCGACCTCTGGTCGCTCGACGCTCTGCAGATCCGTGACTTCGGCTTGGGCCGTCACCGTCAGGTCGATGATACGCCCGCGGGCGGCGGCGCAGGCATGGTGCTGCGTGCCGACGTGCTCGGCCCAGCACTCGATCACGCCCAAAAACGTTCGCCCGATGCACCGCTGATCTATCTCTCTCCGCGCGGCACCCCCCTGACGCAGCAACTCGCCCGCGATCTCTCCGAAGGACCGGGCGTCACGCTGCTCGCGGGCCGCTTCGAAGGCATCGACCAGCGTGTCATCGAAGCCAGGGGGCTACGCGAAATTTCGATTGGCGATTATGTGCTGGCGGGCGGCGAGTTGGCCGCCATGGTTCTGATCGAGGCCTGCGTCCGCCTCATTCCCGGCGTGCTCGGCGCTGCCGACAGCCTGACCAGCGAAAGCTTCGAGACGGGCCTGCTCGAATACCCGCAGTACACCAAGCCCCGCGAGTGGGAAGGTCGCGCCATTCCCGAAATTCTGCTCTCCGGCGATCATAAGAAAATTGAAGACTGGCGCCGCCGCCAATCAGAAGAACTAACGGCCGCCCGCCGCCCGGATCTTATTCGTCCCACCCGCGCCCCAAAGTGAGGCGTCACAGCCGCTTCGCCTTTGCATGGCCAGGATTTCTTGAGCAAATGACGCGGGGGAAGATTCGCGAAACGGTTCTTTAGACCGCGCGCATGAAGCTCTCGGCACGGACGCGTGACCAATCGAGAGATGGCGATGGTATATTACAAAAATCTGCTTCTCGGCATAGCGGCTATGGTGCTGCTGACGTCTCCCGCAATCGCCGATCCGCTCCCCGCCGCGCCCGATCCGGCGCCCGTTCAAACCAATACGCCCAATCCAAAAGCCGCAGCCGAAACCCCGGCCGCTCCGGCAGCAACGCCGGCCGCGACCGCGCCCCCATCCTCTGAAGCGGCTTCTGCCGCTCCGCAACAAACGCAAGACGATCCGGTCCTGGCTGCCGCCCGGGCCAAGCTCGCCGCCGAACCAGCGGCAGACGACGAGCACGACCGCGACGATCAAAAGGCGCTCGTCGAATTCTACAACAGTCGCCACGGCGGCGGCTTGTGGGTGACGGCCTCGGGCCTCAAACCCGAAGCCAAGGCGCTTGCCGCCGAGATCGCCAACGCCGATCACTACGCGCTCGATGTCCGGCGTTTCAAGGTCCCCAAACTCGCCAACGGCGCGCTGACGGTAACGGACACAGATTCTCTGGCCGACGCCGAGATCATGTATTCGAAGGCCGCGCTGCTCTATGCTCGCGACGCCCGGGGCGGCCGGATCCCCGACCCGTCGGCGCAGCTGACGACCAACCTCGATCGCCGCCCGCAATGGATCGAGCCGAAAATCGTCATCGACGCGCTCGCCGCCACGCACGAGCCCGACGCCTATCTGCGCAGCCTCGAACCGCAGCATCCGCAGTTTGAAAAGCTGCGCCAGATCTACATCACGATGCTGCCGAAGGACGGTAAAGGCAAACTGAGCCCGGCCGCCAAGCGCATTCGCGCCAACATGGAAGAGTGGCGCTGGATGTGGCTCGATATGGGCAATTTCTACGTCCTGAACAACGTCCCCGAGTTCATGCAGTACGTCTATAAGGACGGAAAGATCATCCGCTCCGAAAAGATCGTGGCTGGCCTCGTCGACAAGCAGACGACGATCTTCTCGCGCCCGCTGAAATACGTAGTGCTGCGTCCTGCCTGGCGCGTGCCCGAAAGCATCATGGTCAACGAGCTGTGGCCGAACCTGATCCGTGGCGGCGGCATGATGACCAAATACGGACTGCAAATTCGCTCGAAGGACGGCAGCCGTAATATCGACTATCGCAAGGTCGATTGGGCCTCGACGGACATCCGCAATTTCGAGGTCATTCAGCCGCCGGGACGCAAAAGCGTGTTGGGACACGTCAAATTTTCATTCCCAAGCCAGCACACGATCTTCATGCACGACACGCCCGATAAGTGGATGTTCAGGCCTGCGATCCGGACCTTGAGCCATGGCTGCCTCCGCGTCTGGAAGCCCATGGAACTCGCCAAGATGATCCTGAAGGAAGACAAGGGCTGGGACGCCGCGAAGGTCGACGAGCTCGATCGGACGGGGCCGCTTAACAATGAGATCGCGATCACCAAGGAGATCCCGATCCACATCGTCTACTTCACTGCTTGGGTGACCGATGACGGCAAGCTGAAGACCTTCCCTGACGTCTACGGCCACGAGCGCCGCATCACGCAAGCCCTCGACGGCCAGTGGAGCAAGATCAACAAGGGTCACGACCACCTCGCCCCGGTCGAGCCCGACTTCAATCCGGAGGCGCTTGCCGCCCGCAGCGGCCGGGCCGACGATGTGGACGACGATCGATACCCAGCACGCCAAAACGCGACGCTGGGCAATATGATCGGCAACGCGCTCGGCCTAAGCAATTGATTTTGCGATAAAGATCTCAAAATCCGGCCGCAGATCTCGGTTCGCTGCACCGCCCACCATACTAACAGCGTACACGAACTAATCGGTGGATAACTCGCCGCCAGCCGGGGACTCTCGCACTGCAACGTGATCAGTTGCCTGCGCAAGTGAGTTGGTTCCTCTATTTTGAGAAAGTGAGTAAATCGTCATGGCTCAGAATGAGAAGACATCTGCGCGTGTGAGTGCGATCGCCTCAAAGGCGCTCTCGAACCCACAGTCCCTGAACTCTGAAGAGATCAAAGAGCTTGCAGCGTCCGTGTTGTCGCAATCTCAAGATCCTCAGAGATCGCAGCAAAATGCCCAGAACCAGCAATACCAACCGAACCAGGGGCAGCAAAAGCGTTAGTACTGCGTTCGACTTCCGTCAGCCTTTCGACCGAAAGGACGCAGCGGGTGGGTATCGTCATGATCCCACTCGCTTGTGCTTTATCGGGGGTCTCGAGATCGCCGACGTTCTGGCAGATGACGATCACCTCCGCGGTATCCCGCAGCAGCCAACCGACGCTCGCCACTTCGACGGGCCGCGCCTCCGGCAAATCCGCAATATAGCGCCATTGCCCTGACGGTTGCCGGCTATCGAGCCACCGAATGATGACGAGCGGGCAATCGGCCATTCCGCACCTCCGAATGTGATTCGAAGGAAATCATAACAGACTGAGGCGCCTGACGGCGTGGCTGCCGCTTTTGGCTGTGGTAACGTGGCTCACCGGAACCACGCCAGTTTTCGCTCGCCCTCTCGCGCGACGCTCTCGACAAAACCAGGCGCATCGGTTATCAACCGCCCCAACAATATTCCCCCTCAAACGGGTTGCCCTTCGGGGTTGCATGAACGGCTCGGGCGCCAACGCTGCTTAGCCGATCCTCTGCGTCATCAAAAAACTATATGGAATCAACAAGATGAACCTTATCCAGCAGCTCGAACGCGAGCAGATGGACGCCATTCTTTCCAAGCGCGGCGTCCCCGAATTCGGCCCCGGCGATACCGTCAAAGTGATGGTAAAAGTCATTGAGGCGGCCGAAGCCGATCCTAAGGACAAGAAAAAGAAGGTCGAGAAAGAACCGACCGTTCGCTTCCAGGCCTATGAAGGCGTCGTGATTGCCCGTTCGGGTGCAGGTCTCAACGAGAACTTCACGGTCCGCAAGATTTCCTACGGTGAAGGCGTCGAGCGCGTTTTCCCGATCTACTCGCCCTTCATCGCCGAAATCGAAGTCCTGCGTCGCGGTAAAGTCCGCCGCGCGAAGCTTTACTATCTCCGTGGCCGCCGCGGTAAGGCCGCCCGCATCTTCGAACGTACGGACGCTCGCGCGCGCCGCCTGAACGCCGCCTGGAAGGGCTTCAAGAAGCCGAAGGGTGAGGCCGAAGATCTGACGCAGATCAAGGGCATCGACATCGACCTGCAGAACCGTCTGAAGCAAGTCAACGCCTACAAGATCGAGCAGATCGCGAACCTCTCGGATGAGGATATCGCCAACCTCGATGAGACGCTGAAGCTCAAGGGCGCCATTGAGAAGCAGGATTGGGTCGGCCAGGCTCAGCGTCTTCTCGCCGAGCTGACGGCTGCCGAAGTTCCGGCTGAAGAAGCCAAGGAATAAGCGCCTCGTGCAGGCCGCTTCTGAAATTTTAAAAAGCGCCGGGATCTCCTGGCGCTTTTTGCGTTAATGCCGCCGCGACGATGCCATGTATTTTGTTGGCCGCGGTTTCGCACTAAATATACTGACGAACGATTGCCCCCGCCGTGGAGTCCCATGTCCAACATTGAAGTGAGCAAAACAGCAAGCCGCGACGGTAAGATCCCGTTGCACGGCCCCGACGCCTTCGCCGCCATGCGCAAGGCCGGCCAATTGGCAGCCGCCGCGCTCGACATGCTGGTTCCGGTCGTGCAACCGGGCGTCACGACGGCCGAAATTGACGAGCTTGTGCTCTCATTCGCCCTCGATCACGGCGCCATCCCGGCAACACTGAACTATCGCGGCTATCGCTACGCGACGTGCACCTCGATCAATCACGTCGTCTGCCATGGCATGCCGAACGACAAGCCGCTGCGGCCGGGCGACATCGTCAACATCGACGTGACGTTGATCGTCGACGGCTGGCACGGCGACACCAGCCGCATGTATCCGGTGGGAGACGTGTCGCGACGCGCCGAACGGCTGATGGACGTCACCTATGAATCTCTGATGCGCGGCATCGCCGTTGTGAAGCCCGGCGCGACGACCGGCGACATCGGCGCCGCCATCCAGCGCTTTGCCGAAGCTGAGCGTTGCAGCGTCGTCCGCGACTTCTGCGGTCACGGCCTCGGCCGCGTCTTCCATGACCGCCCGAACATCCTGCACTACGGCGAACCGGGCGAAGGCACCGTGCTCGAACCGGGCATGCTCTTCACGATTGAGCCGATGATCAACCTCGGCAAGCCGCACGTAAAAATTCTCGCTGACGGCTGGACGGCGGTCACGCGCGACCGCGAGCTATCCGCGCAATTCGAGCATACCGTCGGCGTCACCGAGACCGGCTGCGAGATCTTCACGGAATCGCCCGCCGGTTATCATTACCCGCCCTACAACGTCCGCGCCGCAGCGTGATGGAGTAAGCGGCATGTCGCGTTCGGGGGGATCTCGCGACAAGGCCAGCGCCGAAGAGCAGGCGGCATTTTTCGCAGCCGCCCCTGAGAAGGCGAAACCAGAGCCGGACGACAGACACGGCCACCGCCAGCGTCTTCGTGAGCGCTTCCAGAACGGCGGCGCAGACGCCATCCCCGACTACGAACTTCTCGAAATGATTTTGTTCCGCGCCTTCCCGCGGATCGACACCAAGCCCATCGCCAAACGTCTGCTCGCCAAGTTCGGCTCGTTTGCCGATGTCGTCTCCGCGGCGCCCCAGCGCCTGAAAGAGGTCGACGGCGTCGGCGACCGTGCGGTCGAGGAACTGAAGCTGATCAAGGCGGCCGCCGAGCGCCTCACCAAAGGCGAGATCAAGTCTCGCTCGGCGCTCACCTCATGGAGCGGCGTCATCGATTATCTGCGCTTGGCGCAAGGCTTCGAAACGCGCGAGCAGTTTCGCATTCTCTTCCTCGACAAGAAAAACCAGATCATCGCCGATGAGGTGCAAGGCCACGGCACGGTCGATCACACACCGGTCTACGTCCGCGAAGTGGTGAAGCGCGCTTTAGAATTGTCCGCGACCGCAATTATTCTCGTCCATAACCACCCCTCGGGTGATCCAACGCCATCGCGCGCCGACATCGACATGACGAAACAGATCATCGATGCATCGCGGCCGTTCGGCGTCACTGTGCACGACCACATCATCGTCGGCCGCAACGGCCACGCGAGCCTGAAGTCGCTGCGGTTGATTTGAGAATCTCTCTTCGGAAGCCAGGAATTCCGCGACAGGGTCATGGCAGCTCGCGCCTCAGTATGGTCGTTCAGACTTGGCTGGCGCATTTGCCGCGTCATTTCCGAAAGACTTCCCATTCCCGCCTCAACAAGGCGTACCCAACCTCGTCATGCCAACGACCAGCCAACAAACGGCTTTCGACCGTTCGGCTTTCTAGGCGCATACCAATCTTACGCATCGTGTTCTGAGACGACGTATTGGTCGAAAGGCAACGGGCGGTGATGCGGTGCAGCCCGCGCATGGCGAAAGACCATTCCGTAAGCGCCGCCGCTGCTTCAACGGCATAGCCTTGCCTGCGATAATCCGAATGTAACCACCAGCCCAGATCGCCTTGTTCGGGATCGTCCGCAGCAATGAAGATGCCGACTTCGCCGATCAGGCCCGGAATTTCGAGCCGCTCGATAGAAAACATCCTCCACCCGAATGCGTCGTCCTTCAGCTGGGACTGGACGGACAGGAAGGATTTGGCGCTTTCCTCATCTATGGCGTCCACCATCAGGGATTCCATGGATGCAGGCTCGTTGCGGTAGGCCAGATAGCCGGAAAGGTCTTTGATCGTTGGGGCCCGGAGCTTCAGGCGTCGAGTCGTAATGGGAGGGATCATGATGCTCGACTACATTGCATCGACAGGGCCGGCAATTCCCGAATTGGATTCCGCACGAGGAGGATTCGCCGATCTCCCGACCCTCATCGGCTCAAACGCATCTGAGATCGGCGCGTCGCGGCCGTTCGGCGTCACCCGCGCACAACCACATCATCGTCCGCCGCAACGGCCACGCGAGTCTTAAAGGGCTGAAATTGATTTGATCGATCGAAGTCCCCTCATCCGGCCTTCGGCCACCCGTCGGGAGAAGGAAGTGTGTCTCCTCTCCCGGAACGGGAGAGGATGCCCGAAGGGCAGGTGAGGGACTTCAGAGCTGAATGACACAAGTCTAAAGCCGCCGATCTCAATCAATTGCTGAATGATCCCGCGTGTCCCGCATCGTGGCATAGACGATGAGCGATAACGCGATGCAGCCTGTGACGTACCAATAGAAATAGGTTTCGCGTCCGGCCTGCTTGAGCCACAGCGCCACCCATTCCGCCGTGCCGCCGAACAGCGCGACCGTCAGCGCATAGGGCAATCCCACGCCCAGCGCGCGCACCGACGTTGGAAACAATTCCGCCTTAACCACCGCATTGATCGCCGTGTAACACGACACGATCGCGAGCCCCGCGACGATCAAGAGAAAAGCCTCCCACGGATCGCGCACGTTTCCGATGGCGCTCAAAAGCGGCACCGTACACAGCGTGCCGAGAACACCGAACGTGACGAGCACCGGCCGCCGCCCGACCTTGTCCGATATCGCGCCGACGATAGGCTGCAACAGCATGTAGACGAACAGCGCGGATGCCGACACGAGCGTTGCGGTGTCCTTCGAAAATCCCGCCGTGTTGGCGAGAAATTTCTGCATGTACGTGGTGTAAGTGTAGAACGCCAGCGTACCGCCCATCGTCAGCCCAATGACGATCGCAACCTCGCGCGGATGTCGCATGAGTGCCGCAAGCGAACCCTCACGCCGCGTCTCACGCGCAAACGAATCCGTCTCGACGAGATCGCGCCGCATCACGAATGCGATCAGCGCAAGCAGCGCCCCGATGACGAACGGAATGCGCCAGCCCCAGGCTTCGAGCTGGGAAGCCGTCAGCACGAACGTCTGCAGCACGATCAACACCAACATTGCCGTCAATTGCCCGCCGATCAGCGTCACGTACTGAAAGCTCGAATAGAACCCGCGATGCTTCGACGTCGCCATTTCGGATAGGTACGTCGCGCTCGTGCCGTACTCGCCGCCGAGGCTCAGCCCTTGGATCATGCGCGCGATGAGCAGAATGATCGGCGCCGCAACGCCGATCGTTGCATAGACGGGCGTCACCGCGATCATCGCCGAGCCGAAACACATCAGCAGCACCGACGCCGTTAGCGACACACGCCGCCCGTGCCTGTCCGCCATCCGCCCGAACAGCCACGCTCCGATCGGGCGCATCAGAAAACCGACGGCGAAAATCGCGGCGGTATTCAAGAGCTGCGCGGTCTGATTGCCTGCCGGGAAAAAAGCTTTGGCGAAATACAGCGAAAACGCCGCGTAAACGTAGAAATCGTACCACTCGACCAGATTGCCCGACGAGCCGATGAGGATGGCTCTGATTCGCTGGCCGAAGCTCATCTCCGGCGCGGACTTCGCGTCATTCACCCCTGGTCACCCCCCCGTTTTTGATGAAGCCTAACACGGCCCGCGCCGCTGTGCCGCACGTATTCCCCGGAAACGACGGCGCTCGGGCCGACGAACATTGACGATGGGCAAACGGCACCCCTAATTAGCAAACCCTGACCCGCAGGCTGCGGTCGGAGAGTGAGAGCCATGACTAAAAAACCGCATCACGCCAAGGTTATCGTTCTGGGCTCCGGCCCCGCGGGCTACACCGCGGCGATCTACACTGCACGCGCCATGCTTTCGCCGACGCTCATCCAGGGCACGCAGCCCGGCGGCCAGCTGACGATCACGACCGATGTGGAAAATTATCCCGGTTTCGCCGATCCGATCCAAGGCCCGTGGCTGATGGAGCAGATGCAGGCGCAGGCCGAGCACGTCGGCACGCACATCATCATGGACCACATCAACAAGGTCGATCTGCGCGTTCGCCCATTCCGCTTGGAAGGCGACAGCGGCGACACCTACACGTGCGATGCGCTCATCATCGCGACCGGTGCACAAGCGCGTTGGCTTGGCCTGCCGTCGGAAGAGCATTTCAAAGGTCACGGCGTCTCGGCTTGCGCGACATGCGACGGCTTTTTCTACAAGGGCAAGGACGTCGTCGTCATCGGCGGCGGCAACACCGCCGTTGAGGAAGCGCTGTTCCTCACGAACTTCGCCAACAAGGTGACGCTCGTTCATCGCCGCGACTTCCTGCGCGCCGAAAAGATCTTGCAGGAACGCCTGTTCAAGAACCCGAAGATCGACGTCATCTGGGATAGCGTCGTCGAGGAAGTCATCGGCGCACCGTCGCCGAAGTCAGTGACCGGCATCGTGCTGAAGAACATCAAAACCGGCATGACGTCCGAACTCGCGACAGACGGCTTCTTCGTTGCGATCGGACACGCGCCGGCAACTGAGCTGTTCAAAGGCCAGCTAGAGACGACACCGTCGGGCTATCTGATCACTGCGCCGGACTCGACCGCGACGGCCATTCCTGGCGTCTTCGCGGCAGGCGATGTCAAAGACGAGGTCTTTCGCCAAGCCGTGACCGCGGCCGGCATGGGCTGCATGGCGGCGCTCGAAGCCGAGCGCTATCTCGCGCAGATGGAAGACCAGGCCGACGCCGCCGAATAGAAACCGGCGCATTCATCGCGACCAGAGATGCCTTTGATCTGTGGACGGAGCGCGACAAGACCGCGCTCGGCCCATTTGTCTATTGCTTATCTGGCATACCCCCGTTGCAATGCGTCCAGTGCATAGCTAATTATGTACCGTCCAGTAACCCCCCACTGGTGAGCCTCCGAAATGGATTGGGATAAGCTTCGAATCTTCCATGCCGCAGCCGAGGCAGGGAGCTTCACGCATGCTGGCGAGCAGCTTCATATGAGCCAGTCGGCCGTCAGCCGACAAATCTCCGCTCTTGAAGCCAACCTCCGCGTCACGCTCTTTCACCGGCACGCCCGCGGCTTGGTCCTGACCGAGCAGGGCGAGCTGCTGAACCGTACGGTCGCCGAGGTCTTCGCCAAGCTGCAGACCGCCGAAACGTTGCTCTCAGACTCGACGACGAAGCCTTCGGGCGAACTTCGCGTCACCGCGCCGATCGGCTTCGGTACGATTTGGCTCACGCCGCGTTTGAGGGAATTCGGCGAGCTTTATCCCGAAATTCGTATCGAGCTGATCCTCAACGACGATCAGGTCGATATCGGCATGCGCGCCGCCGACGCTGCGATCTGGACGCGCGAACCGGAACAGGCGGACCTCATCCGCCGTCCGCTGTTCGAAAGCCGCGTCCGCGCCTTCGCATCTGCACACTACATCCGCAAATACGGCGCGCCGAAGAGCCTCGAGGATCTGAACCAACACCGCATCATCGGCTATACCGGTCCGTCCGCCCAGCACCTCGACGCCATGTCCTGGATCGAAACCGCAGGCAGCCTGAACGGCGAGCCGCGCGAAGCCGCTCTGCGCGTCAACAGCGTCGTCGCCATCAAATACGCGATCAAGGCAGGCATCGGCGTCGGCATGATCCCGGATTATCTGACCGACGACATCACCGATCTCGTGCCTGTCCTGACCGACATCGAGCAGCCGTCGCTCAACATGGTGTACGCCTACCCGGAAGAGCTGAAATCCTCAAAGAAGGTCCAGCTTCTGCGCGACTTCCTGATTTCGAAGATTGCGAAAAATAAAGGTAACTGAACGCTCTGCGCGCCTTGCTGGCAGAACGCGCGCACCCCATGTCCCTGACATGCGCGGAGCGGCGAACTGGTTTGTTTGCCACCACCGGACGGCGCTCCGTTTGAAATGCCAGCTCCCTCAACTGCCGGGCCCCAAAAGGCCCGGCTTTTTGCTGATCAGGCCTGCGACCAGCACTGATTTGCGGAAATCGATCTCTGACGCTATCTAACGCGTTCGTTTTGATCCGCCGCACCCAAAAGGCTCTCGAAAAGTCATGGCAAAGACGCTGTACGATAAAATCTTCGACGATCACGTGGTTGAGCAATCGCCGGACGGAACGAGCCTCCTTTATATCGACCGTCACCTCGTCCACGAGGTCACAAGCCCGCAGGCATTCGAAGGCCTGCGCATGGCCGGCCGCAAGGTTCGCGCCCCCGAGAAGACGCTCGCCGTCGTCGACCACAACGTTCCGACGACGGACCGTTCCAAGGGCATCGCCGACGAGCAGAGCCGCGTTCAAGTCGAAACGCTGGCAACGAACGCGCGCGACTTCGGCATCGAGTATTTCAACGAGCGCGACAAACGGCAAGGCATCGTCCACGTCGTCGGACCGGAGCAAGGCTTCACGCTGCCGGGCACGACGATCGTTTGCGGTGACAGCCATACCTCGACGCATGGCGCATTCGGCGCACTCGCACACGGCATCGGCACCTCCGAGGTTGAGCACGTTCTGGCGACGCAGACGCTGATCCAGAAGAAAGCCAAGAACATGCGCGTGACGGTCGATGGCGTCGCCCCGAAGGGAGTCGGCGCCAAGGACATCACGCTCGCGATCATCGGCGAGATCGGCACCGCTGGTGGCACTGGCTCGGTCATCGAATATGCGGGCGAGGCCATTCGCGCGTTGTCGATGGAAGGCCGCATGACGGTCTGCAACATGTCGATCGAAGGCGGCGCCCGTGCCGGCATGATCGCACCGGATGAGAAAACGTTTGCGTTCCTCAAGGATCGTCCCAAGGCGCCGAAGGGCATGGCCTGGGACATGGCGATGAAGTACTGGGAAACGCTGCGCACGGACGACGGCGCGCACTTCGATCGCGAAGTTCGCCTCGACGCCGCAAAGCTGCCGCCCATCGTCTCGTGGGGCACGAGCCCCGAAGACGTGACGTCGATCGCGAGCGCCGTGCCCAATCCTGCCGATGTGCACGACGAGAACAAGCGCGCCTCCATGCAGCGTGCGCTCGAATACATGGGCCTGACGCCCGGCACCCGGATGACCGACATTCCGCTCGACGTCGTCTGGATCGGCTCATGCACCAACGGCCGCATCGAAGATCTTCGCGCTGTTGCCAAGATCGTCGATGGCAAGAAGATCTCGTCGCGCCTCGCTTACGCGATGATCGTTCCGGGCTCAGGCCTCGTGAAAGAGCAAGCGGAATCTGAAGGTCTCGACAAGATCTTCATCGACGCCGGCTTCGAATGGCGTGAGCCGGGCTGCTCAATGTGCCTCGGCATGAACCCGGACCAGTTGAAGCCGGGCCAGCGCTGCGCCTCGACCTCGAACCGCAATTTCGAAGGCCGCCAGGGCTACAAGGGTCGCACGCATTTGGTCTCGCCGATCATGGCCGCCGCCGCAGCCCTCGAAGGCCACTTCGTCGACGTGAGAGAGTGGCAGGGCTAAGAGACTCGCGCCACGCCGTCTCCTGTCATCCCGGGCGAGCCGCTCTTTGCTGCGAAACCTGGGAACCAGAATGTTGCTACAGGTCTGCTGATTGATGGGTCCCGGCTGTCCGCTACGCTGCGGCCGGGATGACAAATGAGGATGTGCGCTATGGCCGACGACACAACCACTTCCGTCCAATCGCAGTTCGGCCGCGCCGCTGCCGACTACGCAACGTCGGAAGTTCATGCCAAGGGCGAAAGCCTCGCGCGCATCGTCGAACTGACGGCCCCACAAAAAACCTGGGAAGCCCTCGACGTCGCGACCGGTGCCGGACATACCGCCGCGATCTTTGCGCCGCACGTCGCCAGCATGATCGCGAGCGACGTCACCGACGAGATGCTGCAGGAAGCAGCAAAGCTCGCCAATGCGCGGCGCATCTCGAACATGCTGACGGCGCGCGCTTCTGCTGACGCGCTGCCGTTTCCCGACGAAAGCTTCGATCTTGTCTGCTGCCGCTTGGCGGCGCATCACTTCCCAAATCTCGAAGCCTTCGTTCGCGAAGTGCGCCGCGTCTTGAAAAAAGGCGGACGCTTCGCGTTCGTCGATAACGTCGCGCCGGACCGCCTGCGTCTGCCGAACGCGAGCGACGCGGAAATCGAAACAGCCGTCGTTGACTACAACAGCTTCGAGAAACTGCGCGATCCGAGCCACGGCTTCGCGCCGCCGCCTGAAACCTGGGTCGCTTTGCTCAAAGCCAACGGCTTCTCGATTGCTGCGCATGAGCAAATGGAAAAGGAACTCGACTTCGCATCGTGGGTCGCGCGTATGCGCTGCACACCCGATGTCGTCGCCGAACTCGATCGCATTCTGACCGCCGGTCCGGCGCCGCTCAGAGCTTTCCTCAAGCCGCGGACCGACGACACCGGCGCACTGCACTTCACGTTGCAGGAACTTCTCATCGTCGCTGACCGGACCTGATCGAAAACGGCCTTTCCATTTCGTCCAGCGAGGCCTATCTCCTGCGCTCAACCACAGGAGTGCGCCGAGATGCCGATCGATTGGAGCAATGCCTTCGCCCCAAGCCTTGCCGACTTCGAGATGCTCGCGCAAACCGCGTGGAATAAGCTACCCGCCGAATTTCGCACGATGGCGGGCGACGTCATCATTCGCATCGAAGATTTTGCGTCCGACGACATCCTCGACGAGTTGGACATCGAAGATCCCTTCGAACTGACGGGCCTTTACCAGGGCGTCAGCCTCGACCGCAAAAGCGTGACCGAGACCACGCGCGAACCCGACATGGTGTTCCTCTATCGCCGCGCCATTCTCGACGAGTGGGCCTCCGAAGGCGAAGAGCTGGGCCACCTCGTCGCGCACGTCCTCGTCCATGAAATCGGCCATCACTTTGGCTTCTCGGACGATGACATGGAGGCCATAGAGACCCGCATAAGTGACTGAACCGTGGCCGGAAGTCACATCGGATTAACTGTGTTCATGCCACAAGACGGCTAAGCTTGAGCACTACGACATTTCGGTCCATGTTGTAGGGGCAGGCTGAAAGAACGCGGGGCACGTTTTTGAATGTTTGAACGGATGAGCGGCCGGCGATTCCTATTCAGGATCGTCTTGGCAGGATGTTTGGGCTTTGCGGTTGCGTTCGCGCCATCCGCTGACGCGCAAGACACGTCGGCAACGCTGCGCGACGGCATCCCGACGCCGGAGCAATACGTCTCGACCGTCGGCGGAGACAGCCACATCGTTGGCCCTGGAAAATTCAAACTCGACGGCCAGACGCAATATTGCGGCCAACGGCCGACGGTCATCGACAACAAGCTTGATGACTACGGCGCGGCCTATCCGGGCTTCCTGATCATGAATCCGCGCCTGCTCGACAAGGTATCGACGCCCGTCAAGCAGTGGATCTACGCGCACGAGTGCGGACATCAGTTCCGCGGCCCGGACGAGGAAACCGCCGACTGCTTCGCCGTCCAGCGCGGCCGCCGCCAGGGCTGGCTGAAGCCCGAAGGCCTGGAAGAGATCTGCACGTTCATTACGCCCGCCAAAGGCGATGCCATGCACTTCTCCGGATCGTACCGCTGCGAATACATGCGCAAGTGCTACGCCGACCCGAAGATCCGGTGACGATTTAGGTTTAGCCGCGGCGGCCGGCTCCGGGAACGGGAGTCGCCGCGGCCCGCCAAAAAAGCCAAAAACTTATCCCCGCCCATTCCGGCGGCCGTAAAATCCCAGATCCGTTAGACCTGAGGATCTGCCATGCGGCTCGCCGACTACGCCCAGCGCCTTCTCGACCTCGCCCAGCGCCTTCTCGACCTCGCCCGCACGGTTAACCGTTGGCTGGCGCTCACCGCCAAGCTGGACGGCCTCCGGCGCGAAAAGGTCGCCCTCTATGCCGAGGAAGTTGCAGCAACATTGGCCCGCGCCGCCACAAGCCTTGCGGTCCTCGAAGGCGATCCCCATAACCGCCTAGCGCTCCTGACCGCCACCCGCGAGCTCGGCCGCGTCAGTGGCTACGTCGAAACGATTGTCGCGACGCTCGAACACCATCTTGACGGGCGCAAGCAGGCTGGCGTTAAACGGCGGCTGGAACATCTGAAGCCCTTCGATCTCGAAGCCGCCATCCGGGAGTTCGGCGCTTTCCGGCACGCTCGGCGGCTTGCCTCGGCGGAAGGCTATTTCCGGGCGCTGGCAGACACACTGCGCGCCTGAAGAGGAGACGTAAGCATGGATAAATTCACGGTTCTGACCGGCGTAGCGGCGCCCCTGCCGATCCGCAATGTCGACACCGACATGATCATCCCGAAGCAGTTCCTGAAAACGATCAAGCGGACCGGCCTCGGCAAGTCGCTGTTCTATGAAATGCGCTACGACCCGGCGACGGGCAACGAGCTGTCGGACTTCGTCCTGAATAAGCCGCAGTACCGCAACGCGACGATCCTCGTTGCCGGCGACAACTTCGGCTGCGGCTCTTCGCGCGAGCATGCGCCCTGGGCGCTGTTGGACTTCGGCATTCGCTGCGTGATCGCCACCGACTTCGCCGACATTTTCTACAACAACTGCTTCCAAAACGGCATCCTGCCGATCAAGCTGCCGCAGGCGGACGTCGATAAGCTGATGGACGACGCCAGCCGCGGCGCCAACGCGACGATCACCGTCGATCTGGAAAAACAGGAAATCCGCGGTCCCGATGGCGGCGTCATCAAGTTCGACATTGATCCATTCCGCAAGCACTGCCTGTTGAACGGCCTCGACAACATCGGCCTGACGCTGGAGAAGGGCAAAGCCATCTCGACGTTCGAAGAAGGCACCGCCTCCTCGCGCCCCTGGCTGTGACGCCTTTTTTCCTCTTGTCATGGCCGGACTCGATGTGGCCGTGACGTAAAAAGAACGAAGACAAAAAGGGAGAAACGGACAGAATGGCCAAAGCGATTCATATGATGATCCGCGTTCTCGACGAGGCGCGCTCGGTGAAGTTCTACGAGGCGTGCTTCGGTCTCAAAGTTTCCGAAAAGAAAGATTGGCCGGACTTTTCGCTCACCTATCTGAAGAACGCCGAGAACGATTTCGAGGTCGAGCTTACGGTCAACAAAGGCCGCACCGAGCCCTACAATCTCGGCGATGGCTATGGCCATATCGCCTTCGTCGTCGACGATCTCGAAGCGGCGCGGGCGAAGATCGTTGCTGCCGGCTACCAGCCGAAAGACATCAAGAACATGACACACGACGGCAAGCCGTTCGGCACGTTCTTTTTCATCGACGATCCGGACGGCTACAAGATCGAAGTCCTGCAGCGCGGCGGCCGGTTCCAGTAAGCGAGAGGCTCACATGGCCGACGACGATTTTAAATTCGATTCGGCCACGATGGCGCGTCTCGCGGGCGCCCTGTCCTTTGTTGTCGGCGCCGATCACGCCGCAACGAAGGCGCTGAAAGCCGCCGCCGAAACCGGCACGGCGAAAGACATCAAAACCGCGCGCACGCAGTTCCTGCGCTTAAAGCCCGGCGACCGCCGCGCCGCGCTGACGATGCTGAACGATTAGCTCGCAACCGACACAGAAACGCATTTCAAATTAAAGTCTCGTTTACTCGCATCACGAACAATCTCCCCATTCTTTCGATTGCCTGCGTACTGCGTCTTCACTCGACTTTTATATGGGGGGACTCGTGCGCATATTGGCAGCGTCCGCACTATTTCTGTCCGCATCAATTGGCAATGCATTCGCTGGCAATGGCGGTCCGCACGATTGGACCGGCCCTTACATCGGCGCCGATGTCGGCTACGCCTGGGGCGAGACGGGCAACCAGTGGCGCTCTCCCGGAGCAGGGTATCAAGACTGGCAACCGGATGGAAAGATTTCCTACGACAGCGCGATGGGCGGTGGATACATCGGCTATCTTGCACAGTACGGCAGGCTCGTCTTCGGTGCCGAAATCGACATCAGCGCCATGTCTCTCAAAGGAGATGACAGTCAATTTGCGGGCGAGGTCAATGCGATTGAGCTCAACTACGTGGGCACCATACGCGGCCGGCTAGGTTATGCCTTCGACAACTCTCTTCTCTACGCGACCGGGGGTTTCGCCTATAGCGACTACACAAAGAAAGACGAAACCTTAGGCTGGTCGCAAAACGATAATTTGACGGGCTGGACAGTCGGCGCCGGATACGAATATGCGCTTGGCGAAAACTGGAGCGCCAGGGTCGAATATCTCTACACCGACCTCGGCAGCGTGGATTCACTCCTCACCGATGGCGAAGGCTCATACTATTATCACCGGGCTTCCGATGTGACCGTGCAGTCCATGCGTGCCGGCCTAACCTACGGCTTCTGAGATCATTTCTCTAAAACCTCGACCCGCGCGCGGTGACGAGAGCACCGCTTAAAGCGTTGGCGAAATCACGCCGCTCGTCATCCGTCAGAAACTTCCCGAACCGCACCGCCTTGCCCTGCGCCGACAGCCAGAGCGACGTCCTCCCGTCCGGACGATCGACCGTGCAGTTCACCCGCGTCCAATAGGGATTGAACTCGAACACTTCGCGCCGCCCCGAGGGATGCACATGCGTGAGCGTCAGCACGTCGGGAGTGACGTCCACGGTCTCGTATTCCCGGCCGTCGCGATAGTTGCGTTTGAAGGCCCAGTAGATGAGCGCGACGTCGAGCCCGAAAAACCCGAACACCGGCCACGCGCCCATGAGATAAAACACCAGCCCGACGATGAAGCTCACCGAGCTGATCAAGCTCATCATGATCAGAAACCCGCTCGGCGGCAGCGAGCGATGAGGATGAAGCACAAACTGCGTATCTTTCGCGGATTGCATTTCAGTTCGTTTATCGCTCATGTCTCGTGGCTGGCGACCCGTCTCAACCCATCACTGCGGAGCGCCAACGGCGCCAACACAGCGGAGCTCTGATGGCCAAAGCGTACTCGGATGTACACCGTACAAGCATCGGAAGTTCCGCCCCAAAACGCAAGGCTGCAAAACCTGCGGCAATTGCGGCCAAGAAGGCGCGTAAATCTGCGCTGCTCGACAAAGCCGAAATTCATGAGGTTTTCCGGAGGTTTCACGCCGCAAACCCCGAGCCCAAGGGTGAGCTGGAGCATACCAATCCGTTTACGCTACTGGTCGCCGTTGTGCTGTCCGCCCAGGCAACCGACGCCGGCGTCAACAAAGCAACCCGGGCTCTCTTCAAGATCGCCGATACGCCGGCAAAGATGCTGAAGCTCGGCGAAGACACGTTGCGCGATTACGTGAAAACGATCGGCCTTTATCGCGCCAAAGCGAAGAACGTCATCGGCTTATCGCAGCGCCTGGTCGACGACTACGACGGCGTCGTCCCCTCGGACCGCGATGCGCTGGAATCGCTACCCGGCGTTGGGCGCAAAACGGCGAACGTCGTCATGAACATCGCCTTTCACCAGCCGACGATGGCGGTTGACACGCACGTCTTTCGCGTCGCGAACCGCATCGGACTATCACGCGGAAAAACACCGCTGGCGGTGGAAGAAGACCTGATGCACGTCGTGCCGAAGGAATATGCGATGCACGCGCATCATTGGCTGATCCTGCACGGCCGCTACGTCTGCAAAGCCCGCAAACCCGAATGCTGGCGCTGCCTCATCAGCGACATCTGCCGCTTCCCCGACAAAACGCCCGCACCTTAGAAACCGGACGCCATAGCCCCAAGGCAGCGCCCTTTTGGTTTCTCATACCGTCATCCCGGCGCAGGCCGGAATCTAGTCAAACCTCGACAGGTGAAATGGTGATGCCTGTCTGGATGCCGACCTCCGTCGGCATGACGGAGGGCAGGGCGCCATTCCAAACTCAAGAAAATCTAGGAATCCATCCGCATCGCGAGTCCGGCTTTGGCCATGTAGTCTTTCGCTTGCGGGATCGAGTACGTCCCGAAGTGAAAGATCGACGCTGCCAGTACGGCGCTCGCGTGGCCGCCTTCGACGCCATCAACCAGATGCTGCAGCGTGCCCACGCCGCCCGAGGCAATGACGGGAATGGTTACGGCATCCGACACGGCCCGCGTCAATTCCACGTCGAACCCGGCTTTGGTGCCGTCGCGATCCATCGAGGTCAGCAGAATCTCCCCCGCCCCGAGTTCTGCAACTTCGCGTGCATATTCGACGGCATTGATGCCGGTCGGCTTACGGCCGCCGTGCGTGAAAATCTCCCACCGCGCCGGCTCGCCTTCGGCTGAGACGCGCTTGGCGTCGATCGCGACGACGATGCACTGCGCCCCGAATTTCTCGCTCGCTTCTTTCACGAACGCCCGGTTGTTCACCGCCGCCGTGTTGATCGAAACCTTGTCGGCGCCAGCTTCCAGCAGCTTACGGATATCCTCGACCGTCCGGACCCCACCCCCGACCGTCAGCGGCATGAAGCAGCGGTTCGCCGTGCGTTCAACCACGTCGAAAATGGTATCGCGGTTTTCATGGCTCGCCGTGATGTCAAGAAAGCAAAGCTCGTCGGCGCCGGCTGCGTCATAAGCGGCGGCCGCCTCGACCGGATCGCCCGCATCGATGAGATCGACGAAATTGACGCCCTTTACAACTCGTCCATCTTTGACATCAAGACATGGAATGATGCGGACTTTCAGCATATTTGTAAAAGCGACTTCCTTTGCACCTGGGAGCTCCGGTATCACGCCCCGTGGCTAGGCAACTATCACGCCGTATCCGTCAGCGTCGAGCATATTAACGCTCCCTGAGGGAACTCTCGCGCACTTCGGAAGTTATGCCGTCTCGCGGGACTACGCGCAAAAATTTGCAAGGGAACCTGATACCTATGGTCGACGACTTTGCCCCAAAGAACCTTCGCGCCCGGTTGGCCGCCATACAGGACCGTATTGCCCAGGCCCGCACCCAGCTCGAAACGCATGGCATCGGCGATCAAGCCGATGCGCTGACGAACTTCGTCGATCAGCACGACGCCATTCGCGGCTCGTTGGACACCGAAGGCACCATAACGGAGCTGCAGCACAGCAAAGCGTCCGCCCAGACGGATGCCCTCGAAACCGCGCTGCATAAGTGGCTGGAAGGCGTAGAAGGCAAGTTCAACAACCCGCAGAGGCGGGAGCCAAATATATCGGTCTGAAGCCGCGCCTTATTCGTCTGTTTGCGGGAATTTGACGCGGATCAAACCTCCGACGGCGATCGCCGGAATATCAAATTGGCGGGAGTGGCCGCCGCAAGCGGCAATGTTCTCGCAGATACCCGTTTTTGGGCGCAGCAGCGGTCGCTCCCGCAGCCACGCCGCCTTTAGCTGCTCAGCATGCCTACAATCGAATTAGGATTCGCCGCGTTCCCGGAGTGCGGCGAATTTGATTTCGGGGAAGCGCTCGGTCTTGTATTTCAGCATCCAGGCGCTCTCCGCAAGGAACACGAGCGCCCCGTCACGATCGGTCGCGATCTCGCCCCGATGCGCATTGACGAACTTCTGCAACGCCGCCGGATCATCCGCCGAGATCCACCGCGCCACTTCGAACGGCGACTGTTCCAGCGACACCGGTACGCTGTATTCGTTTGCCACACGTGACTGCAAAACTTCGAACTGCAGCTGCCCGACGACGCCGAGAATTTGCCGCCCGCCCGCGATCGGGGTGAACACCTGCACGATGCCCTCTTCTGCCAGATCGTCCAAAGCGCGGTTGAGCTGCTTCGCCTTCATCGCATCCTGAATAACGACGCGGCGCAGAAGCTCCGGCGCGAAATTCGGAATGCCGGTGAATTTCAGGCTCTCTTTTTCCGTCAGCGTATCGCCGACGCGCAGCGTTCCATGGTTCGGTACGCCGATGATGTCGCCCGCCCAGGCTTCGTCCGCAGTCTCGCGGCCCTGGCCGAAGAAGAACGTCGGCGACGAGATCGTCATCGGCTTGTTGTCTCGGACGTGCAGCATCTTCATGCCGCGCTTGAACTTGCCCGAGCAGATCCGCATGAACGCAATACGGTCGCGATGGTTCGGGTCCATGTTGGCCTGCACCTTGAAGATGAAGCCGGTAACCTGATCCTCGCCCGGCTGCACCGTCCGCTGCGTGGCATCGCGCGGCAGCGGCCCCGGCGCCCAGGCGCCAAGCGCGTCGAGAAGCTGCTCGACGCCGAAATTCTTCAAGGCGCTGCCAAAGAACACCGGCGACAGATGCCCTTCGCGGAAGGCCTGTAGATCGAACTGCGGCAGCGCACCCTGCGCCAGTTCCACAGCCTCGATCGTCTTCTCAGCGATACGCTCGTCGATTCCCTCGATGCGGCGCAGCCCCTCGAACGTTTCGAGCGGTTGCGAATGCCCGTACGAAGCGCCGCGCTCGGCGCTCTCGGGAAGCAAAATCTTATTGCCGACGAGATCGAGTACGCCGCGAAAATCCGTGCCCATGCCAACGGGCCACGCCATCGGCACGAGGTCGAGCGCGAGATCGGCCGCAATCTGATCAAGAAGCGTCAGCGGATCTTCCGCTTCGCGGTCGATCTTGTTGATGAACGTGATGATCGGAATATCGCGCAGGCGGCAAACTTCGAACAGTTTGCGCGTCTGGCTTTCGATGCCCTTCGCCGCGTCCATCACCATCACCGCCGCGTCGACCGCCGACAGCGTACGATACGTGTCTTCGCTGAAGTCGGAGTGGCCCGGGGTATCGAGCAGGTTGTAGACGATGCCGTTACGCTCGAACGTCATCACCGACGACGTCACCGAGATGCCGCGCTGCTGCTCGATCTGCATCCAGTCGGACCGCGTGCGCCGCCGCTCGCCGCGCGCTTTCACTGCGCCCGCCATCTGGATCGCTCCGCCGAACAGCAACAGCTTTTCCGTCAGCGTCGTTTTACCGGCGTCAGGGTGCGAGATGATCGCGAACGTGCGCCGCCGCGCAATTTCAGGCGGCAGCATCGGCTCGGCCGACGCGCCTTGCGTCATGACGTTCAAAGTTCAGGCCTCAATCAATTGCACTTGGCTCGGATCGAGCCAGATTTGGTGATGCTCGGCGGACTTGCCGAAAACTTCGCCGACATGCAGCTCGACCAGTCCGTCGTCGAACTTGACGATCGGAAACGTCTTGCCGACGCAGCCGCGAAACAGCGTCATGAGCTGCTTGTTATCTTTGGGCACGCCATCCGGAACGCCCAGCACACGAACTTTGTCACCGATCTTCATGCCGTCTCCAGAAGTTCGAGCGCTTCTTTGGCATCGAGGCGGCCATCGTAGAGCGCGCGGCCCGTGATGGCCCCTTCGAGCATGCGGTATTCAGGTTTCATCAGGTCGCGCACATCGGCGATGGACGCAAGACCTCCCGACGCGATGACCGGAATGCGCGTCGCCTGCGCGAGCGCAGCTGTGGCAGGCAGATTAAGCCCCTTCAACACACCGTCGCGCTCGATGTCGGTATAGATGATAGCCGCAACGCCCGCGTCTTCGAACCGCTTCGCCAGATCGACAGCCGTCAGCTCCGATGTCTCCGCCCAACCCTCGACGGCCACCTTGCCGCCCTTGGCGTCAATTCCGACCGCGACCTGGCCTGGAAAGCGTTTCGCCGCGTCCTTCACAAGCGCCGGATCGCGCACCGCGACCGTGCCGAGGATCACGCGGCGAATGCCCTTATCCAGCCAAGATTCGATGGTCGCAAGATCGCGAATCCCGCCGCCAAGCTGCGCCGGCATTTTGATCGCCGTTAGAATGGCTTCGACCGCCGCACCATTGACCGGCTTGCCCGCAAACGCGCCGTTGAGATCGACGATATGCAGATACTTGAAGCCCTGGCGCTCGAAGCTCGCCGCCTGCGCCGCCGGATCGTCGTTGAACACGGTGGCGGCATCCATCTCGCCGAGCTTCAGCCGCACGCACTGGCCGTCTTTCAAGTCAATGGCAGGGAATAGGATCAATGCTTTTGTCTCGCGGGTAAATTCCTGCTCCCGTCAGGGAGAGGACGAATTCGCGCCATATCCGGCGCGACAATCCGGCCATCAGATTGCTATCTTGGGTTCCTAAATGTTCCGTGCGATCAATCGCGGATCGCAGGCTACGTCAAGACCTACGCGCTGCGGCCGGCTCGCGGAACGCGTGTCGCAGCGCGCAATCGAAGAAACAGCCGACTCCACCGGAAGGAGTCGCAATGCGCAAAAGTAAGAGTGTTCCATGGCTACCGCGTTTCTTGTCGAGCCGCCGCCTGCCGTTGCCCGCCGTCCCCTAACCGAGGACGACGCGGTCGACATCTGGATCGCCCGCTGGATGCGCATCCGCCCGACGGACCTGCAGCGCCGCTACGCCTGCGACCCGCGCCGCCTCTATGAAATCTGGGAGGAAGTGCGCTTCCCCGGCGCCCGCGCCAGGGCGCTGGCTGAGTTCCAGCGGCGTTTTCCGGGCCTTGAGCCGCGCTTCGATCCCGGCCCCCACCGGCGCATTCCATCCACCCAGCATCCCGATCCGGATCAGCTGAGCCTGTTTCCCGAGGCGTAACGGGCCGCCGGCACATGTTCCGCTTGGGCCCGGGGTGCAACGCCCCGCTTAAGGCCGAAATTCTTAATTATTTTAACCTGTTGTCCCTACCACGACGTTAAGACTCCGACAAGAACAATTTTAGAACAAATGCTGGACAACTGTTCTGAGTCGTGGCATGTTCTTCCTATGTTCACGACGCCGCAAGTCAGGCGCCACCCTGGGTCAGAGTAGCGTGTTCGACCCTCCCGAAACACTAGGAGAGCCCCCATGCGCACCTACCTCATCTCGTACGATCTCGCCCACCCGACCCGCAATCAGCACGTCGTCGCCCAGGCCATCATGGGCATTGGCGACAAGTGGGCCCGGCCACTGTCGAACACCTGGTACGTCATGTCCGAACGCGAAGAAGTGGAACTCGAGACCGATCTCCGCGCGCTCCTCGCCGAAGATGACGGCCTCCTGATCCAGGCGACGAAGCGCGACGCCGCAATGACGAACACGTCGCTCCGCTGGTTCCGCCAGCGCCGCCCCAGCGTCGATCTCGCACCCGATGGCAACGTCATCGCCTTCCCGCTTCCCGCAACAGCTGCCGCCGAGCCGATGGAGCCCGAGCTGCCGTTCGCGAAAGCCGGCTGACGCTCACGAATTCCGGTCTTTGGGCGGGGCGGGTCTTTCTCTCCCCCTAGCCTTCCCGACGGGCTCGTCTCGTCCAAAGGCCGATGCTGGAGACCCGGGGATCATGCCCCCCAACTGCCTCATGATCCCCGGCTCCTTTTTTCACTTTGCGTTTTTCACGTCGCGTACTGCGTACCTCATGCCTGCTCCCCCAAAGCTCCCCCCGCCCAGTACCGGATTAGCGCCATGAAGACCTTCCTTCTCCATCACACCCCCAAATCCGCCAACCAGGACACCTGGACGGTGACGTTCTCGCTCCCCTACATCGCGACCGAATACGCCCCCGCCGGCAACGGCGTCTGGTACGTCAGAACCTGGCTCGGCGCCGAACAGATCAAGCGACGCCTCGCGATCCTTTTCGATTCTCCTGATGAACTCGCCGTCCACGAACTTGGTCGCGCCGACGCGGCCGGCACGGCACGTCTCACCTGGCTCGAAGGCCGCCTCGAAGACGACGATACCGATGGCACATGGCACGTCCCGCGCGGCGTCTGGACGGTCATTCAATCGGCCGTCGGCACGCTCGCGCGGTGACTTCGGCTTCTGACTTCCTGCTCCTTATCGGGAAGGGGTTAGAGATCGGGGGATAGACACGCCCGCTGAACGTCATCCCGGCGCAGGCGGGGATCCAGCCAAGCCTCAGCTTGCCAGACATTTGCTCGCTGACTGGATGCCGACCTCCGTCGGCATGATGTCAATATCTACGGCTTCCACTTCAAGAAATTCGCAATCAGCTTGAGACCGAGCTTCTGGCTCTTCTCGGGATGAAACTGCGTGCCCGCGATATTGCCGTCGGCGACGAACGCCGTGATCGGCCCGCCGTAATCTGTCTCGGCAACGACGACGCGCCGCTCTGTCGGCACCATCGCGAACGAATGCACGAAATACGCGTGCCAGCCGTCCGGGCCGGTCGGAATGCCGTCGAGCAACGCATGCGGATGGACAACGTTGAGCGTGTTCCAGCCCATGTGCGGAATTTTCAATTCCGGATCGCTGGGTGCAATCGCACGCACCTCACCTTTGATCCACCCAAGCCCCGGCGTCTCGACGAATTCGAGCCCCCGCTCGGACAAAAGCTGCATGCCGACGCAAATGCCGAGAAACGGCCGACCCTTCTGCCGCACCGTCTCTTCCAGCGCCGGGATGAGCCCCGGCACGCGTTCGAGCCCATGCTTGCAGTCGCCGTATGCCCCGACACCCGGCAGCACGATCCGATCCGCCGCCAGCACGTCTTCAGGACGCGGACTGACGATGATCCGGGCATCGGCCTCGCTGTCGCGCGCCGCGCTTTCAAACGCCTTCGCCGCCGAGTGCAGATTGCCCGACCCGTAATCGATGATAACGACGCTTTGCATGAGAAGACCGGGCCTCGGAGGAATTTTCAGTGAGATAAATTGTGCCAGCTTCCAATGCCGCAAGCCGCGCCAATTGTCATCCCGGGTGAGCCCTCTTGCGAGACCTGGGACCCAGTCTCAACGACGCGGACGATGCGACCTGGATTGCGATCGTCTCACAACGCACAACCCGGAAGAACAATGCGCGCGCGTGATGCTCAAGCCCCAATGCCGAACGGCCAGAAGCGTGATCCGCGCGCTCTCGACGACGCACCAGTGGCGTCATCGCGCGCGATCACCGGCTGCTCCGGCAGCCAGCCTTCGAAGAACCGCCGCTCGCTCTCCGCAATCGACTTGCCGTTGACGACGCCAATCATCTGCCAGCCGCGTTGGTCCAACATCCACCGCTTCAGGCTCGACACCTCGAAGCCAAGGTAGATGTTGATCATCAGAAAGATGATGCCGATGCTGTCCGGGCTGACTTTCAGCGCATTCAGCACGTAGCCGAGCAGCGCCGAACCCGCGAGATAGGCAATCGCCATCAGCCAGACGCCGTTCGCCAGAAACCCGAGCGGCGGACAGATTGCGGTCAACCACGAAAACCCGTCTTTGACGAACTCAAGCTCGACGCCGCGATCGATGCGATCGGCATCGGCATCCGGCGGCTCATGCACGGTGTAGGTCGACACAGAACTCAAAGCTCCTTGCTCCATTCGAACGGCGCGCCGCCCAGATCCGTCAGCCAGATCCGTCAGGTCGACCGGCTCGAACGTTAAAGCGCGCCTTTCGTTGACGGAATGCGACCCGCCTGCCGCGGGTCGATCGCAACCGCCGCCTTCAGCGCCCGCGCGAGGCCCTTATAGCAGGTCTCCGCGATATGGTGATTGTTCTCGCCGTAAAGGTTTTCGACGTGCAACGTAATGCCGGCATTCTGGGCAAACGCCTGGAACCACTCGCGGAACAGCTCGGTGTCCATCTCGCCAAGCTTCGGCCGCGTGAAATCCACCTTCCAGACCAGAAACGGCCGCCCCGAAACGTCGACCGCCACGCGCGTCAGCGTCTCGTCCATCGGCAGATGCACGTCGGCATACCGCACGATCCCGGCTTTATCGTCGAGCGCCTTGGCGATCGCCTGCCCCAGCACGATGCCCGTATCCTCGGCCGTGTGGTGGAAATCGATGTGCAGGTCGCCTTTGGCCCTGAGCGTAATGTTGATGAGAGAATGCCGGGCGAGTTGCTCCAGCATGTGATCGAGAAAACCGATCCCCGTCGAAACGTCGTAGGCGCCCGTCCCGTCGAGGTCGACGGTCGCGGAGATCTCGGTCTCCTTGGTCTTGCGCGTTATCGTCGCCTGCCGCTTCACGTGAATCGTTCCTTTTCGTTTGGCCCCGGCGACTCCCGTACCGGAAGCCGGCCGCCGGGGCCAGAAAACCATCAATGTTTGCCCGCGAGGCCACGAGCCTTTATCAGCTTGTCACCCGACAGGCCAAGGCCCACCCACCTTGCATCTTCCCGCCAAAAGCTTAACTGACGCGATACATATGACGCACCAGAGCCAAAATGCCGGCCTTCCGAGCTGGCACGCCACGACGATCCTGACGGTCCGGAAGGGCGGCAAAGTTGTAGTTGCCGGTGATGGCCAGGTCAGCCTGGGCCAAACGGTCATCAAGTCGAATGCCAAAAAGGTCCGCCGCCTGGGCAAAGGCGACGTGATCGGCGGCTTCGCAGGCGCGACGGCCGACGCCTTCACCTTGTTCGAGCGGCTCGAGGCCAAGCTTGAGCAATACCCCGGCCAGTTGACCCGTGCCGCCGTCGAACTGGCGAAAGACTGGCGCACTGACCGCTTCCTGCGCCGCCTGGAAGCTATGATGATCGTCGCCGACGCCACAACGACCCTCGTCCTGACAGGCACCGGCGACGTGCTGGAACCCGAAAACGCCATCGCCGGCATCGGCTCCGGCGGCAACTATGCGCTTGCCGCCGCGCGCGCCTTGATCGACCAACCGCTCGACGCCGAAGCCATCGCCCGCAAGGCCATGTCCATTGCCGCCGAGATTTGCGTCTATACGAATTCGAACATCGTCGTCGAAAGCCTCGACGCGAAGACATCGTAACGGCGCGAGCCCGCTCATGGCCAACGGACCATCCTCTGACGATCTTCAGGCAGCCGTCGACGCGGGCGTCATCGACGCCGCGCAAGCCGAGAAGCTGCGTGCCATGCGCCATGGTCCCGCCGCCGCGCCGCTCGGACCCGACGGCGAACCGTCCGTGCTGGCCGATGAGGAACGCTTCCGCTTCCTCAACGGCTTCAACGACGTTTTCCTGACCATTGGCGTGCTGCTGATCGCGGCTGCGTTTCTCACCGTTACGTCCACCGGACTTTTCGGCATCAGCTGGGTCGCGACACTGGCTGTCGCCGCCGCCACGTTCTGGATCTTGAGCGAAATTCTCGTCGGACGGCTGCGCGCCGTGCTGCCGGGAATGGTGCTCTCTCTGCTGTTCGTTGCGTTCGCAGCCTCCGCCGTCGTCGTCCAGCTTCACTGGGACAACTTCAAATCCTCCAACTGGGATACCGCTTCCGAACTCGCATTCTGGCGCAATCCGACACTTGTGTTCGGCTTGCCAGCCCTCATCGCGGCGTTCGTCTATTACTTGCGCTTCCGCCTGCCGTTCGCGCTCGGCCTGATGGCGTTCTTCGGCTACGCCGTCGTCAGCAAAGGTCTTTACTCGATAGGGCTCGGCTTATCGTTTGCGGCATTCGGTTACGGCATCTTCGTGTTGCTTGTCGCGCTGTTCTACGATGCGAAGGACCCCAAGCGCGTCATGCGCTTTTCCGATTGCGCCTTCTGGCTGCATCTCGTCGCCGCCGCACTGATCGTCTCGCCGATGATCATGCTGATCAAAAGTTCAACCAACGGCTTGATGACTTCTGGCGTCGTGCTTCTGACCGTTCTGGCACTTGGCCTCTTTGCGCTGGCCATCGATCGGCGCGCACTGCTCGTCTCGTCGCTCGCCTACTTCTGCGGCGCGGTCTACGATCTCTTGAGCGGTGGCGTGGAGCTGCCTCATAGCGGCAACGCTCCCTCGTCCTTCACCTTGACGCTTGCCCTCGTTGGCGGCTTCGTCTTGATCCTCGGCGTCTTCTGGCACCCGCTGCGCAACCGCCTGCTGCCGGTGCTGAACGCCACACCCATCGGTCCCTACCTTCCGCAAGCGAGACAATGACCAACTTTTCCCCGCGTGAAATCGTATCCGAACTCGACCGCTACATCGTCGGCCAAGCGGACGCCAAGCGCGCCGTCGCCATCGCGTTGCGCAACCGTTGGCGCCGCCAGCAATTGACCGGCGAGTTGCGCGACGAAGTCCTGCCGAAGAACATCTTGATGATCGGCCCGACTGGCGTCGGCAAGACCGAAATCTCCCGCCGCTTGGCGAAACTCGCGGGCGCACCGTTCCTCAAAGTCGAAGCCACGAAATTCACCGAGGTCGGCTACGTCGGCCGCGACGTCGAAAGCATTATCCGCGATCTCGTCGAAGTCGGCTTGGGCCTGGTCAAAGAATCGAAACGCCAAGGCGTCCGCGCCAAAGCCGAGAAAGCCGCGGAAGAACGCGTACTCGATGCGCTCGTCGGCTCGAACGCCTCACCATCCACGCGCGATAGCTTCCGCAAGAAGCTGCGCAACAATGAATTGAACGACAAGGAAATCGACATCCTTGTCGCCGATACGGCGTCGCCCATCCCGACGTTCGACATGCCCGGCGGTTCGATGGCAACCATCAACATCAGCGAGATGCTGGGCAAGGCGCTCGGCCAGCGGACGAAGTCGCGCCGCGTGACCGTTAAAGACAGCTTTGACATTCTCATTGCCGAGGAAAGCGACAAACTGATCGACAGCGATCAGATCTCCGGCGAAGCGATCGCTGCGGTCGAAAACAACGGCATCGTCTTCCTCGATGAGATCGACAAAATCTCCTCGCGTAGCGACGGCGCGCGTGGTGGCGCCGATGTCTCGCGCGAAGGCGTCCAGCGCGATCTTCTGCCGTTGATCGAAGGCACCACGGTCGCGACAAAGTACGGCCCGGTGAAAACCGACCACATTCTCTTTATCGCGTCCGGCGCCTTCCACGTCTCCAAGCCGTCGGACCTGCTGCCTGAGTTGCAAGGCCGCCTGCCGATCCGCGTCGAGCTCAATGCGCTTACGCGCGATGACATGAAACGCATTTTGACGGAACCCCAGGCGAGCCTCATCAAGCAGTACGTCGCCCTGATGCAGACGGAAGGCCTGACGCTCGAATTCAAGCCCGACGCCATCGATGCGCTGGCCGACGCCGCCGTCGAAGTGAATTCGACCGTTGAGAACATCGGCGCCAGACGCCTGCAGACGGTTCTGGAACGGGTACTCGACGAGGTTTCGTTCGAAGCCTCCGACAAGAGCGGCGCCACCGTCGTCATCGACGGCCCCTACGTGACAGAGCGCGTCGGCCCACTCTCGAAAAACGCCGACCTCAGCCGGTTTATCCTTTAACCGTCGGCGCTTGGCGGCCGGCGCGCGGAACGCATGTCGCTAAGCGCCATCAAATAAGGAGCGCGACGTCCTGCGACTACCAATCCGCCGCAAACGCCTGTAAAAGGGCCACTTCCGCAACTCGAAGCTGATTTTTTAAGTTATGACCGCCGCTCCCTTGGTTAAGATTGATACCGATACGTCCGCCGCGAAGCCTTCGCTCGCAGGTCTGACGCGCGACCGCTTGAAGCTCGCGCTCGCCGCTGCAGGCGTGCCGGAAAAACAGCTCCGCATGCGCGTCGGTCAGCTCTGGAGCTGGATCTACGTCCGTGGCGTCACGAGCTTCGAGGACATGACGGACGTCTCCAAAGACCTCCGCCGTCAACTCGCCGACCTTTACACACTGGACCGGCCCGAGATCGTCTCCGAGCAAATTTCGGTCGACGGCACGCGCAAGTGGCTTCTTCGCCTGGCAAAACGCAGCCACGAGGCCCGGCCGCCGGAAATCGAAACCGTCTACATTCCGGAAAGCGACCGGGGCACGCTCTGCATTTCGAGCCAGGTCGGCTGCACGCTGAATTGCTCATTCTGCCATACCGGCACCCAGCGCCTCGTGCGCAATCTCGAAGCCGAAGAAATTGTCGGCCAGATCATGCTGGCGCGCGACCGCATCGGCGATTGGCCCGGCGCGAAAGGCCCCGACGACGGCCGTCTGCTTCCGAACGCGGAACGCAAGATCACCAACGTCGTGCTGATGGGCATGGGCGAACCGCTTTATAATTTCGACAACGTCAAAGCCGCGATGGACGTCGCCTCCGACGGCGAAGGCCTGTCGCTATCGAAGCGGCGCATCACGCTCTCGACGTCGGGCGTTGTTCCCGAGATCCCACGGTGGGGCGAAGAAGCCGACACAATGCTCGCGATCTCGCTGCACGCGACGAACGACGCGCTGCGCGATGAACTCGTGCCGATCAACAAGAAATACCCCATCGCCGAGCTGATGGAGGCCTGCCGCAATTATCCGGGCCTTTCGAATGCGCGCCGCATCACCTTCGAATACGTGATGCTGAAGGGCGTGAACGACAGCCTTGCCGAAGCCCGCGCGCTGGTACGGCTGCTGTCGGGAATTCCGGCGAAAATCAACCTGATCCCGTTCAATCCGTGGCCGGGCTCGCGCTACGAATGCTCGGATTGGGAAACCATCGAACGCTTCGCCGACGTCGTGAACCGCGCAGGCTACGCAAGCCCCGTCCGCACGCCGCGTGGACGCGATATTCTCGCCGCCTGCGGGCAACTTAGGTCCGAAAGTCAGCGCGTGGCCGCCAAGGATCGCGCGGCTCCTACGGCAAATCCCTAATCGGCGGCTCAGCCCGAATCCCTATTGAGCCCCGAGCCGCTGGCTATATACACTCCGCGCCAGGGTGACTTGGGGCGGAGTTCTTGTGCTCAGACTAATCGGCACATTGGCGCGGATCGTATTCGGCTTGACGCTTGCGAGCTTGGCCGCAGGGCTCGTGACCGTCCTCTTCGTCGATGTCGGCGTTCTGCCCGGCTCATCCAGCCGCTGGCCCAAGACGCTTGGCGAAATCATCGACTTGTCGCTGCTCGCCGCAACCCACATCGCAATTTTCTCAGCCTTCTTCGTTTTGATCGTGGCCACGATCGGAGAATGGTTTTCGATCCGTTCACTGTCGTTTTATCTTCTCGCCGGCATCGTCATCGCGTTGCTCGGTTTCAGTGCCCAGTACGCCAGCGAAGTGGCCGGCCAGCCGACGATCTTCAATGATTACGCGATCAAGACATTCCTGACGGTCGGCTTCTTTGGCGGCTTCGTCTACTGGCTCGCCGCCGGACAATTTGCTGGCCGTGCTCCCGCACCGACACCCGCACTGGTAACCGCGCCCACGCAGGAAACCGCCCCACCACGTCCCGATAAAGAGGGCGACGTCAGTGTCGTCATCACCCATCCCCCCGTTACCGAAACGATCGAAGACCGGCGGCTTTGGCGTATGCCGACCCTCGAACGGCTGAAGTTTGCCAAACGTGACGCCTCGGCGGTCCCCGGCGTCACGGCTACGCCCACGCAGGACGACGAGGCTCCGCCATCCTCGCGCAGTTGACCGCGCTCATCCCTCGACGCGCTCCCCTCGCGCAGACGTGATTAACCAAAGCCGTTGCCCTGCTGCTTCGCTGTTGCTGCATCGCAGCAACCATGATATATTGTCGCAGAGCTAGAGGGATGACGCCTGTGTTCGATTGCGCCCTGCACTTCCGCTTTCTCCAGAAAGCGACGGAAGCCATGTTCGAGATGGGTCAAGCCTCCGTTGCGGCCTCCCTCGCGTGCCAAAAGCGCCTCTATGACGAAATGACGCCGGAAAATCTCCGTCCTGCGGAGCCCGTCGCGCCATGGGCGGCTTGGTTCGAAGCCTGGGCTCCGGTCGCAAAACCGCAACTGCCCGCCCAGCCCGATCTCATGCAGTCGTGGTTGGCAATGGCCAATGCTTGTTCGGCCTATTGGTCCACCGGGCAATCAGCCCCGGCTTCACGCCCAATGATGCCGAACCCGGTCTTTCCTCCTGCCGTCCAAACCTTCTGGGGCGCGACCCCCTGGACGCTTTATCAGGCGCCGATGATGGCGATGATGCTCTCCTACGGCGTTCCCTACGCCGTCGCAGCCCCGACCGCCCGCGCCAGCACGTCCGCCATGGATGCCGCCGACGCTGCTTGCGCCCAATGGCGTTTGGTTTTTGGCAGCGACGAAGGCCGGAAAAGCCTGGAGCGCAACGTTCCCGTCACGCCACGTTGGTCCGGCTACCTGCACTGACGGATGCCGAGCCGGCCCCGAAGTAAACCAGCCCGCACCTTGGAAATCACGGCTTAGTCAGCGCCGCCGGCATCCGACGGGGGCGCAACCGAGTCACCGCCACTGGCAGCCGGGGCCTCGGCAGGAGCCGCATCAGCCGGAGGCGTCGCCGCAGCGGGTTTCGCCTTGGCTTTCTTGTGATGAACGGTCTTCTTCTTTTCCGGCTTTGTCTCGGCCGTCGTCGTCGTAGCGGTCGAGCCCGTGGTCGCATTCTTGGCCCACGGCAGGACTTCCGGCTCTTTCGTCTTGGCAGCTTTCGCGGCCTTGTCGATTTCCCGTTTCAGGATCGCCATTGACCGGCACCGCGCCTTGGTGGCCTTACCGGCATCGTTGGTGCCGGCCGCCACCCAGATGCAGGCCGTGTTGGCCCCGCACTGATCTTCGGTCAGATTGAGACACGACGCCTTAGCCGACTTCGTCTTCTTCGCCGTATTCTTAGGCGTGGCTTCAGCTGTGCCTTCGCTCGCGGGAGCCGCGGCTTTAGCCGCTTTCTTTGTTTTCTTATGCGTTTTCTTCACAACAGGGGTGGCAGGCGCCGCCGCCGGAGCCGCTTCCGCAGCGGCCGGAGGAGCAGCCTCGGCGGGCGCTTCCGCGGCGGGAGCCGGCGTTGGCTCGGGTTGAGCAACGGGTGCTGCCGCTGCAGGCTCGGAAGGAGCAGGTTCAGAGGCCGCAGGTTCGGCCTGGGCTGAATTTTGCGGCGCTGTCTCGTCGGTCGGGTGCGCGGTCGGATCCGTGGCGGACTGCGTCTGGGCGGGCGTATCGTCCGGCGGGATCGTTACGGTGATTTCTTCGGCACCCAGCGGCAACGCCATTGCGCCGCTCAAGAGCCCGATCCAAACGAGCCTTCCGACGATGCGAATCGATCTGGCCACGCCCCGTCTCCCCCACTGAGATTAGTTCCCGCGCTTCTAACAGCTTCCGCGGGTCATAAATACCCGCAAACACCCGCCGAAAGCCTTTTTTATGTTCACGAATCGAGTGCAATGCAAAAGCGGGAATGCGCAGCAATACATTCTCGTAAGGTCTTCATCGCGCTGCTGTAATACCCCGTAAAAAGCCTCACGATTTTGCCGGCGTTTTCGCGCATGCCCACGCCAGCGCCTGATCCAGCCGATCGTCACCCCAGAACAGTTCGCCATCGCCGGTCGTGAAACTCGGCGCCCCGAAAATTCCCAGCGCCTGCGCCTCGTCCGTGTTGGCGCGCAAGGCGGCTTTGACAGCCGGGTCCGACGCCAGCGTGCGCGTCGCTTCCGGATTAAGACCGGCGGACAGCAGGCAGTCCGTCAAGACAGCGTCATCGAAGATGTCCAAACCCTTCCCGAACGCCGCCGCATAGACGGCACGGGTGAAACCGCCGATCTCTCCCTGCGCCTTGGCAGCGATGGCGAGTCGTGCCGCCTTCAGGCCGTTGCCGGGGAATGTCGTCGGCATCTGGAAGGGAAGTCCGCGCGCCGCTGCCGTGCGCGCGATATCGCGTACCATGTAGCGGCCTTTGGCCGGATAAAGATTGAACGGAGACGTGTCCCAGCCTTGCGATTTGAAGACCGGGCCGAGCAGAAACGGCCGCCATTCGACCTCGACCTCTGCCCGCTGGGCTGCATCCGCGATGCGCATCGCGCTGAGATAGGAGTAGGTCGACGCGAATTCGTACCAAAAGATAATCGTCGGTCCCATTCTGCTCCCCATCTTCGCCAAACGCCGACTTTCGTTGCGACAAGTCGGTTTCCCCCGTCTACTCCACTTGCGGGTAGCGCCGCCGACCCTATAGTGCCGCGCGTTTCCCGCCCAATCTCATCTCAAGAGCCAGAAGAGCCATATCGTCCATGAGCGCCGCGCCCAAATCCGTGAAGAAAGTTGTCCTCGCCTATTCGGGCGGCCTCGACACCTCCATCATCCTGAAATGGCTGCAAGAGACCTACGGCGCCGAAGTCGTGACGTTCACGGCCGATCTCGGCCAGGGCGAAGAGCTTGAGCCCGCCCGCCAGAAGGCGCTCATGCTCGGCATCAAGCCGGAGAACATTTTCGTCGAAGACCTGCGCGAGGAATTCGTCCGCGACTACGTCTTTCCGATGTTCCGCGCCAACACACTTTACGAAGGCATCTATCTGCTCGGCACCTCGATCGCTCGGCCGCTGATCGCCAAGAAGCAGATCGAGATCGCGCGCAAGGTCGGTGCCGACGCCGTCTGCCACGGCGCGACCGGCAAGGGCAACGATCAGGTCCGCTTCGAGCTTGGCTATTATGCGCTTGAACCCGGCATCAAGATCATCGCCCCATGGCGCGAATGGACGTTCAAGGGCCGCGAAGAGCTTCTGAAGTTCGCGCGCGAACATCAGATTCCAGTCGCCAAGGACAAGGAAGGGGAATCGCCGTTCTCAGTCGACGCCAACCTTCTGCATTCCTCGTCCGAAGGCAAAGTGCTGGAAGACCCGGCGAAGAAGCCGCCGGAAGTTGTCTATCAGCGCACGATCTCGCCGATGGACGCGCCGGACAAAGTCACGACCATCAAAATCGGCTTTGAAAAGGGCGATGCCGTTTCTCTCAACGGCCAAAAACTCTCGCCCGCAACGCTGCTGAAAGCACTGAACGATCTCGGCCGCGACAACGGCATCGGCCGTATCGACCTCGTCGAGAACCGCTTCGTCGGCATGAAATCGCGCGGCGTCTACGAAACGCCCGGCGGCACGATCTTGCTCGCCGCCCATCGTGCGATCGAAAGCCTGACGCTCGACCGTGGCGCCGCGCATCTGAAAGACGAGATCATGCCCCGCTACGCGGAGCTGATCTATAACGGCTTCTGGTTCTCGCCCGAGCGCGAGATGCTTCAGGCGCTGATCGACAAGAGCCAGGAGAACGTCGAAGGCGAAGTGACGCTCGAACTCTACAAGGGCAATGTCATCCCCGTAGGCCGCGAGAGCGCAAAATCGCTCTATTCGCCGACGCTCGTCACCTTCGAAGACGACAAGGGCGCCTACGACCAGAAAGACGCCGCAGGCTTCATCAAGCTCAATGCGTTGCGTCTGCGCACGCTCGGCAAAAGAAACGGCTAAATCTATGGGCTGCCGGCGGGTTCCTTGCCGCGAACCCGCCGGCGCTCCAATCATGTCCTCACACGTGCGAGCGACATCCCGCCAATAGACAGTCGTTGCCGCCTCGACTAGGTTTTCCGCGGTCTTCTTTCGCCCCAGACTCGACGTAGGAGCCGCTCTTTTCCCGGCGCGCACCACATCGGAAGGATATCCGCCATGATCGTCATCACCAGAAACGGCGAAACGACCGTGCTGACCGGGTGGCGCGAATGGCTCTTCAAGCTCGTCGTCTTCCTGGCGGCAATCCTGCTGTTTGGCGTCATCGCCTTCGTGATGTTTGGGCTGGCAGTGACCATCGGCGCAATCGCGATGGTCGTCATTCCGGCAGCCATCATCGTCGGGCTGCTCGGGACGATCTTCAGCCGGGGCGTCTGACGCGCCCGAACCCGGCCATTGGTAAATAATTCGCTGCCCCGGCCGCAATTTTCGGCTCCGTCGCATCTCTACTCTTGACGCGGCGGACCCCATCCCCGACATGGCCTGCTTCTAAGAGCATGTCGCTCTCCATATGATTGACGAGGACGGAAATATGACAGTCGCGGCCGACGGCCTGCCGGTGGTGACACCTGCCGAATGGGCGCCCCAGAAAGCGATCTGGACTGCGTGGCCCGCCGATCCCGATGAGTGGAACGGCGATCTTGAAACGCCGCGCCGCGACGTGGCTGCCCTCGTTCGCGCCCTGAGCCTCGCCGGCAACAAGGTCCGGCTGCTCGTCAACGGCGAGGAAGCCAAGGCGTCGGCGGAAGCCGCGCTTCGTGATGCCGCCGAACTGATCCCGGCGAAGTACGGCGATATCTGGCTACGCGACACCGGCCCGATCTTCGCTCAACTCGGCAACGACCGCGTGGCGCTGCGCTTCAAGACGAACAGCTGGGGCGGCAAATACGATCTGCCGGACGATGCGACCGTCGGCGATGACGTGGCGCGCTTGTCAGACGTTCCCGTGCGACGCTTCGATTTTGTGCTCGAAGGCGGCGCTGTCGATCACGACGGCGAAGGCACGATCCTCGCCACACAGCAGACCTTGCTCAACCCCAATCGCAACGGCTGGACCAAGGAGGCCGCCGAAGCCGAACTTGCCCGCGCGTTCGGCGCGAAGAAAGTCATCTGGATCGACGAAGGCCTGAAGAACGACCACACCGACGGCCACGTCGACAACATCGCTCGCTTCGTGGCACCGGGCCGCGTCGTCTGTCAGGCGCCCGCCGGGCCTGACGATCCGAACGCTGAAATCCTGAACGCCATCGCCGCATCGCTTGAAAAGGCGACGGACGCGATGGGCCGCAAGCTCGACGTCGTCCGCATTCCCGGTGTCGGACTCTATCGCAATGCTCTTGGCGAAATCTCGCCTGCGTCCCATATGAATTTCCTCATCGCCAACGACGTTGTCGTCGTTCCGATTTATGGGACTGCTACGGAAGCCGACGCGCTTTCAGCGCTCCAAGCCGTCTTCCCAACGCGCGCAGTCGTCGGCGTATCGTCCCGAGGTCTGCTCGGCTGCGGCGAAGCCGGCGGCGGATCTTTTCACTGCATCACTCAACAGGAGCCTCTGTAGATGGCGCGACGCTCGATCACCGTCGGGAGCATTCAAACGTCCTACGGTCCGGACCTCGAAACCAACATCGCCAAGACGGAAGCGTTCGTCCGCGAGGCTGCTGGCCGCGGTGCCGAAGTGATTTTGCCATCGGAGCTGTTCGAAGGCATCTACTTCTGCACGCGCCAGGACCCGAAGTGGTTCGAGACGGCCCGGCCGCTGATGGAGCATCCGGCGGTGTTGCGGCTCCGCGAGCTTGCCAAGTCGCTGAACGTCGTCATTCCGATCTCGTTCTTCGAGAAGGACGGCCCGCGCTATTACAACAGCATCGCCATTGCCGATGCCGACGGCGAGATCCTCGGCGTCTATCGCAAGAGTCACATTCCGGATGGTCCAGGCTATCAGGAAAAATATTATTTCCGCCCCGGCGATACCGGCTTCAAAGCCTGGAACACGAAGGCCGGCAAAATCGGCGTCGGCATCTGCTGGGACCAGTGGTATCCCGAAACCGCCCGCGCGATGGTGCTTCAAGGCGCGGAAATTCTGTTCTACCCGACCGCCATCGGCTCGGAACCCTATGATTCGAGCCTCGACACCCATCTCCAGTGGCAGCGCGCCATGCAGGGCCATGCCGTGTCGAATGCCGTCCCGATCGTTGCCGCCAATCGCACCGGTCTCGAAGACAATGACGGGGTGAAGCAGAAATTCTACGGCCACTCATTCATCAGCGACCACCGCGGTGAGCTGGTTCAAAAGTTCGATGCCGACGATGAAGGCGTGCTCGTCCACACATTCGATCTAGATCTGATCGAGAGCTATCGCGCCGACTGGGGATTCTTTCGCGACCGGCGCACCGATCTCTATGCTAAGAGTATCATCTGATTACCCAGCGACATCAGGAGTGCCGCATGAAGATCAGTGCCAGAAACGTGCTTAAGGGAAAGATCGTCGAGGTCACCAAGGGAGTAACAACGGCGCACGTCCGCATCGACATCGGTGGCACAATCGTGACGGCGTCGATTACCAATGAGTCCGTCGACGATCTCGGTCTGGTCAAGGGCATGTCTGCATCAGCCGTCATCAAATCATCCGACGTGATGATCGCGGTCGAATGATATGAAAAAGATCCATCTTCTTTCGGCAATGGTTGGCGTCGTTGTGGTGGCGACCTCTGCTTCAGCGTTCGCAGCAGAGACAGGCGGCTGCAACAGCTTCACGTGGCCCATCACGACCGAACTCAAATGGATGAAGTCGGAAAGCCAGGATGTCGCTTCAGGCGGCAAGCTGCCTTCGCCTCCGGAAAAGGCTGTGAAGCTGGCGCTCGAACCGATGAGCGCCGTCTCGTTTCCCGTCGCGCCGACGGGCCGCCTGAAACCACACGGCGAGGCTTATGGCGGCATCATCGCGTTCGACAGTCCGAGCAGCGCGCCCGGCGCCTATCAGTTTTCTTTGGACGCTCCCGCCTGGATCGACGTCATTCAGGACGGTAAGGCCCTGAAGCCGACGGCGCATAGCGGCAAGACCGACTGTGACGGCGTTCGCAAAAGCGTGCGCTTCAATCTCGATCCCGGTCCGTTCACCGTCGAGATCAGCAACGTCAAGAAAGATGCGATCAAATTCACGATCCGTCAGGCCGAATAGCGTGAAGCCGCTTGTCGGCTTCAACACCCAATTCTGCATTCCGGCGGACCATTATGAATTTTCTTAGCGACACCCCGAGACTGGAACTGTTCCGGCTCGGCGGTATCCCGATCAAGATCGACATCACCTTCATTCTGGTGCCGATCTTTTTATGGAATGTCCTTCTGAGTTCGCCCAACACCTTCGTGATCCTGACGATCGGCGTCTTTCTGTCCGTGCTGCTGCACGAGCTTGGCCACGCAACGATCGCGCGCCTCTTCCGCGTACCCGTCGGCGAAATTCTGGTTGGCGGCTTCTACGGCTACGCGCGGATGCTGCAAGCCGCACCCTCCACGCTCGCCAACATTCTGATCCTGTTCGCCGGGCCGCTGACCAATGGGCTGCTTTTCCTGCTGTGCTGGCACGTGCTCGGCCAGCCTCAAATCGGCATCACCGGTCAATTTGGTCCGATTGATCCGATGCCCTGGCTTGCCAACAATCCATGGGCCATTTATGCCGCTTTCATGCTGGCGCGCATCAATCTCGCAATGCTGGTGTTCAACCTGCTGCCTGCATTCCCGCTCGACGGCGGACGGATTTATCGCGACATCCTGGGCGCTGTCTTGTCCCGCACGTTCGCGATCCGCGCGATAGCGCTCCTTGGTATCGCCGTCGGACTATGGAGCGCCTACACCGCTTACGCCAGCTTCAATCACAATCTGGTCCTGCTTTTGATCGGCGCACAGATCGCCATCATGAACTGGGCTATTCTGAAACGCCCCGCCGACGCCGAAGACCGCTAGCACCACGATTGCAAAAGCGTCTTATCTCCGTGCATATCTGGCGGCCACTTTAACCCCTTCGCCGGGAGCCAGTGATGACCCGCGTCTCCGTCAACCGCACACTCGCGCGGCTCTATTGGCTGCTGGGGCTCGTATTGCTTCTTTTGCTCGCCTCGAAATTCGCCAACGACATTCCCGGTATCCCACCGTTCGTCATATCCGCCGCCAACAACTTCTATGACTTCATGCGCGATATGTCGTTGCTGATCGCGACGGGCGGCGTCGCCTATATTTCGAACATCTACCAGAAGCGCTCAAACTTCGTCGAAAGCCTGGAAGAGGAATGGCGCAACATCGTGCGCACCAAATCCGTCCTACTGTCGACCTGCGAAAAGCCCTATCTCGCGACCGACGATTACCTCGCCGCCTATTACAAAGTCAGCGAGACCATCGACACCATGCGCATCGTCTATCGTAATGCCGGTGAAACGGAGGGGCTCGTTGGCCTTTATCCGTATGCGCCGCTGCACGACATGCGCCGCGCCCTGCAGACCTTAGACCCGCGCGTCGCAAACGACATCACGAAAGACAAAAAAGCCCTGGTTCGCGATGCCATCCTGCAGGCGTTCTATGCCCTGCGCGAAACCTTCCTCGAAGAGCTCGACCTGGAAGAGCCGCAGCATCCGCTGCTGGTCGCCGGCAGCCGCCGCCTTAAGACGCCCGGCGCCGCAGTCTCGGCCCGCGTCATGGAAGAGTATCAACGCAAAAAGCTCGGCCGCGAGCCCTCGCCCCGGCCCGACATTGACACCTTTTTGGCGAAGCTCCGCGACCAGGAAGAAACGGGCGGCGAAGGCCGCACCACGCCGAGCCGATGACCGGCCCGCACCCTTTCCCGTCTCGCCAAAACAAATTCCATGCCAAATCCCGCACCGGATCCCTTGTTTGACTGTTAAGCCGCACCCAACTTATTGCGTGCCGCCCTAGCCCTGCCCTGCCCCGTCATGCTAGGTGCGAGGCCAATATTGCGCCGCAGTGGCACGGCCCGCGGCGCTTCCCATAACCTCAGGTTCCAAATGGCCCTTCGCAATATCGCGATCATCGCGCACGTCGACCATGGCAAAACGACCCTCGTCGACGAGCTTCTGAAGCAGTCCGGCTCCTTCCGCGACAACCAGAAAGTCGCCGAACGCGCGATGGATTCCAACGACATCGAGCGCGAACGCGGCATCACCATTCTCGCCAAGTGCACAAGCGTCGAATGGAAAGGCACGCGCATCAATATCGTCGATACGCCAGGCCACGCCGACTTCGGCGGTGAGGTCGAGCGCATTCTGAACATGGTCGACGGCGTCGTCGTTCTGGTCGACGCCTCTGAAGGTCCGCTCCCGCAGACCAAGTTCGTCGTTTCCAAAGCCCTGAAGCGTGGCATCCGCCCGATCGTCGCGATCAACAAGATCGACCGCCCGGACGAACGCCACGTCGAGGTCTTGAATGACGTCTTCGATCTCTTTGCCAATCTCGACGCGACCGATGAGCAGCTCGATTTTCCGGTTCTCTATGGGTCCGGCCGCAACGGCTGGATGGCCCGTGATCCGTCGGGCCCGGCAGAAAATCTGGCGCCGATGTTCGACCTGATCCTGGAACACGTGCCGCCGCCGGAGGTCAATGACGGCCCCTTCTCCATGCTCGCGACGACGCTGGACGCCGATCCGTTCCTCGGCCGTATTTTGACCGGCCGCATCACGTCAGGAACCGTCAAGCCGAACCAGCAGCTCAAAGCGATGGACCGCGACGGCAAAGTCCTCGAGACGTTCCGCGTGCAAAAGGTCCTCGCCTTCCACGGCCTCGAGCGCGTTCCAGTTGAGCAGGCGAGCGCCGGTGACATCATCGCCCTCGCCGGTATGAGCGAAGCCAACGTTGCCGATACGCTTGCCGATCCTTCGGTTGAAAATCCGTTGCCGGCTCAGCCGGTCGATCCGCCGACGCTGTCGATGAACTTCCGCATCAACGACGGCCCGTTCGCAGGTCAGGAAGGCGACAAGGTCCAAAGCCGCGTTATTCGCGATCGTCTGCTGAAGGAAGCTGAGCGCAACATCGCCATCCGCGTTGTCGAAAACGAAGATCGCGATAGCTTCTCGGTCTCGGGCCGCGGCGAACTTCAGCTCGCGATCCTGATCGAGAATATGCGCCGCGAAGGCTTCGAGTTGACCGTGTCACGTCCGAAGGTCGTGTTCGAGACCGACGCCGAGACCGGCCAGCGCTTGGAGCCGATCGAAGAAGTCATCATCGACGTCGACGATGACTACACCGGCGTCGTCGTGCAGAAGCTGTCCGAACGCAAAGGCGACCTCTTGGAAATGCGCCCCTCGGGTGGCGGACGCACGCGCATGGTGTTCCACGTTCCGACGCGTGGCCTCCTTGGCTATCAGGCGGAGCTGCTCTCCGACACGCGCGGCACCGGTATCATGAACAAGTTGTTCCACTCCTATAAGCCGTTCAAGGGTGAGATCGCGGGACGCCGCACGGGCGTTCTGATCTCGAACAGTCCGGGCGAAGCGGTGGCTTACGCGATCTTCAATCTTCAGGATCGCGGCCCGTTCATGATCAATCCGCAGGACCGCGTTTACGAAGGCATGATCGTCGGCGAGCATTCGCGCGACAACGATCTCGAAGTGAACGTCATCAAGGGCAAGAAGCTGACCAACGTCCGCGCCTCCGGCAAGGACGACGCCGTGCTGCTGACGCCGCCGATGCGCCTGACCCTCGAAAAGGCGATGAGCTACATCACCGACGAAGAGTTGGTTGAGGTGACGCCGAAGAACATCCGCCTGCGCAAACGCTGGCTCGATCCCAACGAACGCAAGCGTCAGAGCCGCAAGAGCGAAACGGAACGCGCGGGCTGACGATAACGCGCGTTCATTTGCATAATTTGAGGCTCGGGGAAAAATTCCCGGGTTGAATGGGTCAATTTCCGCCCACAAATGATCATGGTTGAGACCATGTCATAGGAGAGAGACCTGATGAAACGTTTCGCCATCGTTGCTGGTGCGGTGTTCGCGATGTCCATGCCGGCCTTCGCAGACACGCCCCTCACCGAGGAGGAAATGAAGAGCGCGACGGCCGCGGCCTCTGCTGTGGGCTGCGAAGGCGGCAAGTGGGAAAAGGAAACGGAAGGCACCGGCGTCTTCGAGCTTGATGACGCCAAGTGCAAGAACGGTGCTTACGACCTGAAGTTCGACAAGGACTTCAAGCTCCTCAACATGACCGCCGACTGATTCAAGGTCGAGATTTCGGCGCGGACGGCCGGTGGGGCCGTCTGCGTCCTATGACCAACCGATTTCCAACAGCACTCACAATTTGACTTGAGTGACCGCCTTTGATTTCTCTTCCTTTGGGTCTCAAATCTTCGTGCGCTAGGCCCGTGGCGGAACACGCTCAGAATGCTCCAATCTTCAATAACTGATAACGAGACCCCCTCGCTGCGAGGGCGGTCGTGATTGCTTGGCCTGACGGTATCACGCCGACGCCGGCGTTCGAACGCGCCGCGGCCTTCATCGCCGAAGAAAATAGCGGCAACCTCTTCGTCACCGGCCGTGCCGGAACCGGCAAGTCGACGCTGCTGAAAGCCCTGCGCGATACCTACGAGGATCGCATGGTCGTCTTAGCGCCGACCGGCCTCGCAGCCATCAACATCGGCGGCCAGACGATCCATTCTTTTTTCGGTTTTCCGCCGAGACTCATCCAGGACAACGACATCAAGCGCAGCCGTAACGGCCGCGTCATGCGCAAGCTCGATTTCGTCGTCATCGACGAAGCCTCGATGGTGCGCTCGGACATGATGTGGGCGATCGACAAAGCGCTGCGCGTCAACCGCGGGCGCCCGCGCGAACCGTTTGGTGGCGCACGCCTGTTGTTATTTGCTGACCTGCATCAGCTGCCACCCGTCGTCCAGGAACGCGAAGTCCTCGCCCATTTGACTGAAGAACATGGCAGCCCATTCTTCTTCTCAATCCCGGCCCTTCGCGAAGGCGCGGGCACTGCGCTCCTCGAACTGGAGCAGATCTTCCGCCAGACAGATGACGCCTTGATCCACGTCCTGAATGCCGTCCGCGAGGGCAACGTCAGCGACGATGATCTCGCTTTCATCAATAAGCGCGTGAGCCCTATTCGCACCCTGTCGGAAGGCGAACCTTTCGTCATACTGACGACGACGAACGCCGCCGCAAAACGCATCAACACCGCCTATCTCGAGGCCCTTCCCGGCCGCGCCAACCGTTTCGACGCCAACATCACCGGCGAGTTCGCAGCAAACGTCCAGCCCGCCGAAACCGCCCTTGAGCTAAAGGCCGGCGCAAAGGTCATGATGTTGCGCAACGATCCGGACCGCCGCTGGGTCAACGGCACCATCGCCCGCGTCTCGCGCCTGACGGAGAAGCAGATCTTCATCGAAGTGTCCGGCAAGGAATACGAGGTCGAGCAGGTCGCCTGGGAACACCGCCGCTACGCCTTCGATCAGTCGCAGGAAAAGATCGTCGAAACCATCGCCGGAACGTTCAAGCAGTTCCCGCTCCGCCTCGCCTGGGCGTTGACGATCCATAAGGCCCAAGGCCTGACCCTCGATAAGGTATATATCGATCTGGGTTCGGGGACGTTTGCCCACGGCCAAACCTACGTCGCGCTGTCCCGCTGCCGGACGCTCGAGGGCCTCGTACTCGCCCGCCCGCTCACCCGCCGCGACATAATGTTCGATCCGAGCACGGTCGGTTACCGCGATGTTTTTTCAAAACTTTGATCAGCCCGGGGTGCGGCGAAAAAACATCATTTCGCAAGTGCGAACAAAAGGATAGGGCTCCCCCTGCCCGGCCGGGTCAGTGTACGGACATATTTGAGGCATAAGGACGCGATTTGCGAGTCTCAAAACCCCATTTCACAGGTGCGCGGCAAAAACTTGTTGCAACGCACAATACATTTGCATATATATTCACCACTGGTTTTGCCGTCGGGCGCCAGACAGCAGATTTCAAATTCACGCTCAGCCGATATTGCTCTTTTTAGGAGTGACCCCATGACCGACGCTTTTACTCGTCAAGTCCAGGACTTCACCAAACAAGCCCAAGAGATGTTTACCGCCGGCAAGGACGCTAAGGTCCCCGAGAACATCTCTGCGTTCGCTGAAGACGCCATCGCGAAATCGCGTGACGCCTATCACAAGTTCACCGCCATGGCCAAAGACAACGCCAAGGTCGCTGAAGAAGTGATGCTGACGACTCAGGCCGGCGCCAAGTCGATCGGCGAAAAGATCGTCGCCAACACGCTCGCCAATACTGAAGCAGCTTTCGAAGCGGCTCAGGCGATGGCACGCGCGCGCACCTTCCCGGAGATCGCTCGCCTGCAGGCCAACTACTGGCAGCAGCAGTTTGCTGTCGCTGGCTCGCAGTCGAAAGAGCTCTTCGAGCTCTCGAGCAAGGTCACGAAGCAGGCACTCGAAACAGTCGGCGCTGCAACGACGAAGTCGTTCGAGCAGTTCAAGACCGTCGGCTAACGGTCACGCCGATGCGAATACGATGCATTGCTTAAAGCAAGCGTCGAGTGGGGCACGTAATTCATACATCAGACGCGGAGATTGCTCTCCGCGTCTTTTTTATTTTCACGATATGCATCGAGACGTGATGCCTTTTCTCCAACTTGGAGTTAGAGTGTCCGTATGCTGAACCAGAGGCTTGAGGTTTCTGTCCGCAACGCCCGGCCCGCCGATGCCGCCGCGCTCGCCACGATATTTCGTGACTCCTGGCGCCTCGCCTACACCGGCATTCTCCCTGCCCTTTATCTCGAACGTGAGATCTTGCGCCGTGACGCCATATGGTGGCGGCGCGCCATTTCGTCTGAACGCAATCTGCTCGTCATCCTGCACGGCGAAACGGTTGCTGGCTATGCCACATGCGGACGGGCCCGCGGCGGCGGCCGCGACGTCGGCGAAATCTATGAGCTTTATCTCGCGCCGGTCTACCAGGGCCTGGGGCTGGGCGAGCATTTGTTTGAAGTCTGCCGCTCCACGCTCGACTCCCTCGACCTCGAACGGCTGATCGTCTGGGCGCTGGAAGGCAACGAAAGAGCCTGCACTTTCTATCGCCGCTGCGGCGGCCGGGCGACGCGCCGTTCCTGCGTCCGGTTTGGTAAAGGATTGAGCACCCGGATCGCCTTCGAGTGGTAGCCGGCAAAATTTCGATTTCGCTCCGACAGCGCCGCATTTTTTACTTTTTCTGCGCCGATGTGCGACCTATGAGCGGTTGTGCGGCCCATGCTTTCCCGGCAAGTGTGACCCCCGAACCGAATGATTTGATTTGAGGTTATCTCCCATGCGTCTCGACGCTATCAAGCCCGGTAAAAACCCGCCCGACGATATCAACGTCGTGATTGAAGTCCCCGTCGGCGGCGAGCCGATCAAATACGAAATGGATAAAGCCTCAGGCGCTCTCGTCGTCGATCGCTTCCTCTATACGGCGATGCGCTATCCCGGGAACTATGGCTTCGTTCCCCATACGCTTTCCTCGGATGGCGACCCGATCGACGTCCTGGTTTGCAATACGCGCGCGATCGTTCCCGGCGCCGTCATCAACTGCCGCCCGGTTGGCGTACTTGTGATGGAAGACGACGGTGGTCCGGACGAGAAGATCATCGCCGTACCGTCCACCAAGCTCACGAAACGCTACGACTCGGTCAAAACCTATACCGATCTGCCGAAAATCTCGGTCGAGCAGATCGAGCACTTTTTCGCTCACTACAAAGATCTAGAACCCGGCAAATGGGTTAAGATCGACCATTGGGGCCATGTTGATGAGGCACATGACCTTATCCTCAAAGCGCTTGAGCGAGCCAAGACCCCGGCCTGACTTTTGACCGAAGTCAACCAAACAGGCGTTTTAAACGGCGTGGCGGCGATTTTCGGAGCTGTCCTCTTTACGCTCGCGTAACGGCATTGCTATATCGGCCCGCCGAATGGCAATCGCCGAGCGAACCGGAGATGATATGAAGATCGCCGTCATGGGCGCGGCCGGCCGTATGGGCCGCGAACTGATACGCGCGATTGCAGCTGAACCCAGCTGTACGATTAGCGGCGCGACCGAAACGGTAGGCTCTGCAGTTCTGGGCAAGGATATCGGCACGCTCGCGGGCCTTGAGCCCATCGGCCTTACTGTCAGCGACGATGCTGCCGCTGTTATCGCCGCTTCCGACGCCATCGTTGATTTTACGGTTCCCAAGGCAAGCGTTGAGTTTGCGCGTCTCGCTGCCAAATCAAAAACGGCCGCCATTATCGGCACCACAGGTTTCGATGCCGCCGCCGAAGCCGCGATTGCGGCCGCAGCCAAGGAAACGGCCATCGTCAAGGCTGGTAATATGAGCCTTGGCGTCAATCTGCTTATGGCCTTGACGCGTCAGGCCGCAGCCGCGCTCGGGAACGACTTCGACATCGAAATTGTTGAAATGCATCATCGCATGAAGGTCGATGCCCCTTCGGGAACGGCCTTGATGCTGGGAGAAGCCGCAGCCGCCGGCCGAGGCCTCGACCTCGGCGCCCATTCCGTTCGCGTCCGTGATGGCGTGACGGGTCCGCGCCGGAAAGACGATATCGGTTTCGCCACGTTACGCGGCGGCACCGTCGTCGGTGAGCATACGGTGATATTCGCAGGCGAGGGTGAACGCATCGAGCTAACCCACAGCGCAACCGACCGAGGAATTTTTGCCCGCGGTGCGGTCAAGGCCGCGCTTTGGACAAAAGGCCGTGCACCAGGTCTTTATGGTATGACCAACGTATTAGGAATTGCGCTTTAAGCTATTGCCGTAAGCGCGGCTGGAGGCCCCTAGACCGAAGACATGACAGACGCTCTGACGGACAACATTCTGGTACTCGTACGGCACGGCGAGAGCGAGTGGAACAAACTCAATCTCTTCACCGGCTGGCGCAATCCCGACTTGACCGAAAAGGGCGTGATCGAAGCCCGCGTCGCGGGACGTATGATCCGCGATCATCGCGTCAAGTTCGACATCGCCTTCACGAGCGCGTTGAAGCGCGCCCAGCGCACGCTCGATATCATTCTGTCCGAACTCGGCCAGCCTGACGTCCCGATCATCAAGGACGCCGCCCTCAACGAGCGCGACTATGGCGAGCTCTCAGGTCTCAACAAGGACGAGGCCCGCAAGAAATGGGGCGAAGCGCAGGTGCAGCTCTGGCGGCGCTCCTACGATATCGCTCCTCCCGGTGGCGAAAGCCTGAAGGACACGCTGGCCCGCGTGCGTCCTTATTATGACAAAGCCATTTGGCCCCAGATCACCGCCAGCAAGAACGTCATTATTGCAGCGCACGGTAATTCCCTGCGCTCTCTGGTGATGATCCTCGAAAACCTCGACAAGGATGAAATCCTTGAGCGGGAGCTTGCGACCGGCGCGCCCATTCTGTATCGGCTTGGCGCGGACGGCCGCGCCATCGATCGCAAAGACCTGTTGCCCGCACGATCCCTTGCCGCGCCACCCGAAGACCGTATCGTCTGACGACGTACTGTTTCAGTTGGGGGGGACTTCACATGGCGTTGGAAGAACTTGCGGTTGAGCGCGAGAACATGAAGTCGCGCGACAAGCTCATTGGCGTCTACGTCGGCATCCTCGCCGTCGTCCTTGCGATTTGCAGCCTCGGAGGCAGCAACGCCGAGCAGGACGCACTTCAGGAAAATATCGCAGCCTCCAACACCTGGGCCTTTTTCCAGGCGAAAAACGCGCGACGGCAGGCGCTCCGCCTTCACGCCGAAGAATATGAGGCGATGCTGAAAATGTCGCCGACCATGCCGGACGACGCGAAGAAATTCATCGAAATGAAAATCGCCGACTACAAGGCGCAGGACAAGCTGCTAACCACCGATCCCAAGAGCGGCGAAGGCCTCGACGAACTCTTCACAACGGGTAAGGGCCTCGAAGCGATCCGCGACGAAGCGCTGAAGAAAGATCCCTATTTCGATTTTGCCCAGGCGCTTCTGCAGATCGCGATCGTGCTGGCGTCCGTCGCTCTGATCTCGGGCGGCAACATGCTGCTCTTCGTCAGCTTCGCGATGGGCATTGTCGGTGCCGTGCTGACGTTCGGTGGCTTTACGCTCGCCTTCACGCTACCCGCGTTCATGTCCTAAGCGGCCGTGGCCCCGCCTGCCGGGGGGCGCCCTATCGGTTGCATAGCACTCTCTGCGCCAAAGTGGCGTTTTTCGCCGCCGGGTGCTTGCCCGGCGACGGTGCAAACGCTAGCACTCCCCCCACCGAATTCCCTCATCCCTTGGCTAAGGACCGTTAACCGATGACGACGCACACCCTCCTGCTCCTTCCCGGCGACGGCATTGGCGTCGAAACGATTGCAGAGGTCGAGCGGCTCATCGCGTTCTTCAATGCCCGGAGCAACGCCGTCCATTTCGATATCGAGCGCGATCTCGTCGGCGGCGCGGCCTACGATGCGCACGGTGTCGCCATCACCGAGGACGCGATGGCGAAGGCCAAGAAGGCCGACGCAGTGATCTTCGGCGCCGTCGGCGGCCCGAAGTGGGCGAACGTTCCCTACCAGCACCGCCCGGAAGCTGGCCTGCTCCGCCTGCGCAAGGATCTCGACCTCTTCGCCAACTTGCGTCCTGCGATCTGCTACCCCGCACTGGCCGATGCCTCGAGCCTGAAGCGCGAGCTGGTCGAAGGCCTCGACATCATGATCGTGCGTGAGCTGACGGGCGGCGTCTACTTCGGCGAGCCGAAGGAAATCGTCACGCTTGAGAACGGCGAGAAGCGCGCCGTCGACACGCAAGTTTACACGACACACGAAATCGAACGCATCACCAAGGTCGCCTTCGACCTCGCCAAGAGGCGCCGCAACCTCGTCCACTCGGCCGAGAAGCACAACGTCATGCGCACGGGCGTGCTCTGGAAAGAGGTCACGACTGAGGTCCACAAGGCCTATGCACCAGACGTGAAGCTTGAGCACATCCTCGCCGACAACTGCGCGATGCAGCTGATCCGCAATCCGAAGCAATTCGACGTCATCGTCACCGACAACCTGTTCGGCGACGTCCTGTCGGACGAAGCTTCGATGGCGGCAGGCTCGCTCGGCATGCTGCCGTCAGCATCGCTCGGCGCCCCCGACGCAACGACCGGACGCCGCAAAGCGCTTTACGAGCCGGTGCACGGTTCGGCTCCCGACATCGCCGGTAAAGGCCTCGCCAATCCGATCGCCACGATCGCATCGTTTGCCATGGCGCTTCGCTATTCCTTCGATCTCGGCGCCGAAGCCGACCTCGTCGAGAAAGCGATCTCGAAGGTTCTCGATAAGGGCCTGCGCACCGGCGACATCATGCAGCCCGGCATGACCAAAGTCGGCACGACGGAGATGGGCCAGGCCATCGAAACCGAACTCAAAGCTTTGGCGGCGTAAACAAACTTACGTCCGCGCTTGGCGGCCGGCTCGACGAAGGAGAGTCGCCAAGCGCCAGGAATACTACGGCCGGCTTCGCGGAGCGAAGTCGCAATGCGCAATCAAACAGCAGGCTCGTCGCGGCAAGCGCTGGCTTGCCCTTGGATCGCCCCGCGTGCCGTCCAGCGCGGCTTGCCGTCTTCCGACCGCGGAACCGTCGCTTCCGTCCGTGAGATGAAATAGAACTCGTAGCAGTTCGTATCGACGCGCATCACGCGATAGCACCCGCCTGTCTCGTCATAATCGTAGATCGTGCAGAGCGAGCCTTGCGTGATCGACCAATGGCCGCCGAGCGTCATCCCGTGCTCGACGTAATGCAGCCGCCCGTCGCTGCCGTAATGCTCGGTGAACGGCTTGCCGTTGGCATAGCGGCCATCGATCGTCGCGTTGGAAAAGCGTTGCAGCTCGGCATCAGAAAGCCACGCGCTGATAGCGAACGCCGACGTCATGGTCATCGGCGCGCAGACGCCAAATAGTCCAAAAACCAAGGCTGCCAACGGCTTTAACGTCTTCACCGCGCTCTTCTCCGCCCCGAGAATTCAACAGAAAACAAGTTGGTCATGGAATTATGACATTCACATGCTCCGACAAATTCCCTCAGATGAATACGACGTGGGCTGATTCTCTGGGGACGGCGCATGCGAATATTCAAGAAATTTCCATTTATTCTTTTGTCTTTGTTTGGTTACGCAGTTCTTAATCCGGCCCTGGTGAACATCTTCGACGCGGCAATCGCTCAGCCCGCAAGCGCGAACGAGTCGAACACGCATCGCCACTCATTGCTGATCTTCGCTCCGGACATGCTCAGCAAGGCCTTGGCCAAGCAGCTTGCTGCTTTCGACAACAAACAAGACGACCTCGAAGTTCGCGAGATCTCTCTTGTTTATGTTGTGGGCAAAACGGCGTCGGCCCAGCTTGGGTCTTACGTCGTAGCACCTGCCGTGAGACTGCGGGCCCGCTACCAAGTCGGCGCCGATGAATTTCGAACCATCCTTGCGGACGAGCACGGCGGGATCGAATTGGTTTCCGATGTCCCGATCACCGCGGCGCAGCTCTTCGAGACGACCGACGCGGTGCCCGCCACGCACGAGGCGCAACGCTGATTTGAGGCCGCGACGCCGACGGCCTTGACAGTCCTTGAAACTCCGGCGCGGGCCGCGTATGTGAACGGCCAGCAAACGGGCGTTGCGTCGTCGCTGACGCTCAACGCAAAACACATAGATTTCAAGGACATAACCGTCATGGGCTATAAGGTCGCCATTGTCGGCGCAACCGGCAACGTAGGCCGCGAGATGCTGAATGTGCTCGCCGAGCGGAAGTTTCCGATCAGCGAGCTTTACGCCTTGGCCTCCCGCCGTTCGATCGGCACGGAGGTTTCCTTCGGCGATTCCGTCATCAAATGCCGCGACCTTGAAACGTTCGACTTCTCCGGCGTCGACTTCTGCCTGATGTCCGCGGGTTCGACCGTCTCGAAGGAATGGTCGCCGCGTATCGGCGCGCAGGGCGCGATCGTCATCGATAACTCATCGTGCTGGCGCTATGACCAGGACGTGCCGCTGATCGTGCCGGAAGTGAACGCTGACGCCATCCGTGGCTTCACGAAGAAGAACATCATCGCCAATCCAAACTGCTCTACGGCTCAGCTTGTCGTCGCGCTGAAGCCGCTGCATGACGCGGCAACGATTAAGCGCGTCATCGTCTCGACCTATCAGTCGGTCTCCGGCGCGGGCAAGGACGCCATGGACGAGCTCTGGCAGCAGACCAAGGGCAAGTACGTTCCGGGCCAGGAAGTCGACCCGAAGAAGTTTCCGAAGCAGATCGCGTTCAACTGCATTCCTCACATCGACGTCTTCATGGAAGACGGCTACACGAAAGAGGAATGGAAGATGTTGGCCGAGACCAAGAAGATCTTGGATCCCAAGATCAAGCTGACGGCGACGTGCGTGCGCGTGCCGGTGTTCGTCGGCCACTCCGAAGCCGTCAACATCGAGTTCGAAAAGCCGATCAGCCCCGAAGAAGCCCGCGATATCCTACGCGCGTCACCCGGCATCATGGTCATCGATAAGCGCGAGCCGGGCGGCTACATCACGCCCGTCGAAGCCGCCGGCGAATACGCGACCTTCGTCTCGCGCATCCGCGAGGACGCGACCGTCGAGAACGGCCTGACGATGTGGATTGTCTCGGACAACCTGCTGAAGGGCGCGGCTCTCAATGCGGTGCAGATCGCCGAGGCGATCATCAACCAGCGCCTGCTGCCGAAAAAGGCAGCATAAAACGCAACGCTTTCAGCTGATGAAATGGCAACGCCGGCAAATCACTTGCCGGCGTTTTCCTTTTCTTTGAGCTTATTGAGCGTCTGCACGATGGCGTTGAGATCCTGCAGAAAGCGGTCGCGCTGCTGCGCCGGAAGGCTCGACAGAATGCGCTCATCGACCCGGCGCGCCATCGGATCATGCGTCTTCAAGATCCGCGCGCCTTCTTCCGTCAGCTTGACGGCATAGGCCCTGGCGTCATCCCGCGTCCGGCGCCGCTGCAGCAGGCCCTTCTTGAGCATGCGCCGAACGACATCCGCGAGCGTCGACCGGTCGATGCCCGTCAACTCCACGAGATGCGTCTGGCTCAGGCCCTCGTTCTGCGCAACGGTCAGCAGAATCGCATACTGCCGAGGGGTGAGCTCGTCATTGCCCAATTCGGTTTGAAAGATTTCGGACGCACATTGTCCGGCTCGGTGTAGCAGATGCAAAGGCGATCGCTCGAGGCGACTGTTTGCGGAGTCTCGTCCCATTCCATGCCCCACACGTTTCACCCCACCGGTCCACGCATCAGCCCCCGACCGGCAAGCAAAACTAACTCAACTTAGTTCATAGTTCCTGACAAGAAACACAAGCCAGGGCACTCCGTCTAGCGAAAATACAATCGTCGTTCGAGAAATCGAAAAGTTTTCTGGATGGCGAAACAGCGCGCACGATGCGCGGGCAATTAAATGTCGTCGGACGAAAGTGCGCCGGTGTTTGGCGTCGTATCTTCGTATCTTTTTAGGACACCGATTTGCGCCAACGCGAACACGAACGTTAGCGGCATGATACCGAACACCTTGAACGTCACCCACGTGTCGGTCGAGAAGAGCCGCCACATCACTTCATTTAGAACCGCCAGTACTACGAAGAAAAGCGCCCAGCGGATCGTCAAAATGCGCCAGCCTTCACGCGTGAGACGCATGACGTCGCCGAATACGATTTTCAGGAACAGCCGGTCGAACAGCAACCCGCCGGCCAGAATAGCGGCGAACAAACCATTCACGATCGTCGGCTTCATTTTGATAAAATGATCATCTTGCAGATAAAGCGTCAGGCCGCCGAACACGAGCACGAAGACGCCCGTCACGAGCGGCATCGTTGCGATCCGGCCGAGAAACACCCGCGACGCCACGAGCGCAATGACGGTGGCGACCATGAAAGCCGCCGTGCCTGCGAAAATGCCATAGTGGCTGTTGACGAAGAAGAACACGAGCAGCGGACCAAGCTCGACGATGAACTTGATGAGCTGCTTGCGGTCGAGCTGCGGACCGTCGCTCGTCTCTGAAACTTTGTTCTGTTCCGACATCGTCTCAGGCCTCACTCGTGCGCAGGATCGGGCAAGCGGTACTTCTGCATCAGCCGCGTTAGGATCCATGCGTAAACGCCAGAGACCGGCAACACAATCGCGACTTTGAACAAAATCCAGACGTTCACGCCGCTCATTTCGTGACCCAGGATCTTGTAAAAGTGGTCCTCCACGTAGACCCGGCGGACATATTCGTTCGCAATTGCCGTCAAAAAGAAGAAGAGAGCGAAGCTCCACGTGAACTTGTTCCAGCCTTCGTCAGTGTAGCGGAACGTCTTCTCGAAGACGTACTGAAAGAAATTGTGCTTAACGAACAAGCCGCCGATCAGAAATACGGCGAACAACGCGTTGAAGATCGTAACTTTGATCTGAACCCACATCGGATCGCCCGTCACCAGCGTCAGCATCCCGAACGCCACCGTCACGCTCGACGCGATCAACGGAAAGATCGGCGGCCGGTGAAACATGTAGAACATCACGCCGATCGCCATCAGGGTCGTGATGATCAACGCCCAGGTGCCTGCTTCGATGCCGAGCGCCGCGTTGACAATGAACATCGTCACGAGCGGGCCGAATTCGCTCATGATGTTGATGGTCTGCTCGGCATTGAACGGAAACCAACTTTTACGCGCTGGCGGAACAGAAGCATTCCGAATGTTTACGTCTTGCGTCATCTCGTGATCCGTTCCCCCGAGGCTTCAAGTTCCGGCAATGGCGTTAGCGAAATCTTGCGCAGAAAACGGCTGCAGGTCATCGGCGCTTTCGCCAACACCGACGGCGTGGACGGGCAGGCCGAACTTCGCCGCGATTGCAACCAGGATGCCGCCGCGCGCCGTGCCGTCGAGTTTCGTCATGACCAATCCTGTCACTCCGGCGCGATCTCGAAAGACCTCGACTTGTTGCAGGGCATTCTGACCGGTCGTCGCATCGAGCACGAGCACGACGTCATGTGGCGCGCTTGGGTCGATCTTTTTCAGAACGCGTGTAACTTTTTCGAGCTCTTCCATCAACACTTGCTTGTTTTGCAGGCGACCGGCGGTATCGAGCAAAAGCACATCCGCACCTGATGCTTGCGCCTGTTTTAAGGCGTCGAACGCCAAGCCTGAGGAATCCCCGCCAACTTCGCGCGCGACAACGGGACACCCCGTACGTTCGCCCCAGACCTTCAACTGGTCGATGGCCGCGGCACGAAACGTATCGCCCGCTGCGAGCAGAACCGATTTTCCCTCAGCCCTGAATTTGGTCGCGAGCTTGCCGATCGTGGTCGTCTTGCCGGTGCCGTTGACGCCCACCATCATGATCACGTGCGGCTTTCGCGACGGATCGATGACAAGCGGCTTCGCAACCGGCGCCAGAACGCGCTCGACCTCGGCCGACAGCACGCTGCGAACCTCTTCGGCTGAAATGCCTTTTTCAAACCGGCCCTTCCCGATGGCCGCCGTAATGCGGCTCGTCGTCTCCAGACCGAGATCGGATTGGATCAAAAGGTCTTCAAGATCATCCAGCGTCTCGGCATCGAGTTTGCGCTTGGAAAAGAGATCGGTGATCCCGGTCGTCAGCTTCGACGACGTCTTGCCGAGCCCCGATTTGAGCCGTTGAAACCAGCTCTGCTTGACGGGCTCTGCTTTGGGCGCAGGAGCCACGGCCACGGGAACCGTCGTAGGGACTTCGGCCATCGGCGGGTTATCGTCCGAGACGGCGATGCTCGCTTCGTCTGTCGCTTCCTTTTCCTGTGCAACAGGCGCAGCAGCGCCGCCCTTGAACAATCGCCCGAACAGACCTTTGCCTTTTTCCTTTGGCTCGCTCACGCGCACGCCTCGCCGATCAGATGTTGCGCATCGGCGCCCTTGATTTCCGTCCGAACGACCGCCCCAGCGCCAAACGGCGCCTCTCCGTGAAATAACACTTCGGCAAATTGCGGCGTGCGTCCCTTGCCGTCACTTTCGACGAGCACATCGACGACGCGGCCGCGTTGAGATTGAAGATACGAAGCGAGCACGTTTGTTCCTTTTTCACGCAGCCTTGCCGCGCGCTCCTTGATGATGGTGCCGTTGACTTGCGGCATGCGGGCGGCCGGCGTGCCGCGCCGCGCCGAGAACGGAAAGACGTGCAGATACGTCAGGCCGCACTCATCGACGATACGATAGGAATTCTCGAACATCTGATCGGTTTCCGTCGGAAAGCCCGCAATCAGATCGGCCCCGAACACGATATCAGGACGCAGCGCGCGCGCCTTTTCGCAAAACGCAATTGCATCAGACCGCAAATGCCGCCGCTTCATGCGCTTCAACGTCAGATCATCGCCTGCCTGCAAAGACAAATGCAGATGCGGCATCAGACGTTCCTCGTCGCGCAGCGCGATCATCAGATCGTCGTCGGCTTCGACCTGATCGATCGACGACAGCCGCAAGCGCGCCAACTCCGGCACATGCTTCAGCACTTGCCGAACGAGTTTGCCGAGCGTCGCAGAACCCGGCAGATCGCGACCGTATGACGTGATGTCGACGCCGGTCAGCACGATCTCGGCATAGCCCTTTTCGACAAGTCTGCGCACCTGCGTCACGACTTCGCCCGCCGCAACCGATCGCGACGGCCCGCGGCCGAAAGGGATGATGCAGAACGTGCAGCGGTGATCGCAGCCGTTCTGAATTTGCACATAGGCCCGCGTCCGCGAACCGAACCCATCGATCATGTGCAGCGCCGTATCACGCACGCTCATGATGTCGTTGACCTGCACGCGTTCGCCGTCCGCAATCGATAGCCCGGCGAACGTCTCCGCCTGCATCTTCTCGGCATTGCCGACGACATGATCGACTTCCGGCATGTCGGCGAAACGTTCCGGCTCGATCTGCGCCGCGCATCCCGTCACGATGATGCGCGCATTGGGCTTCTCGCGCCGCAGCCTGCGAACCGTTTGCGCCGCCTGTCGCACCGCTTCGCCCGTCACCGCGCACGTATTGACGATAATCGCGTTATCGAGACCCGCCTCGCGCGCGTGCCGGCGCATCACTTCGGACTCATACGTGTTGAGCCGGCAGCCGAGCGTGATCACCTGAGGTTCGGACATGAGCGCAGTGACTTCTTTCTTAAAATCGCTCGTTAAGCGGTCTCCGGCCAGCGCGATCAGACCGACACTTTGGTCAGCTTGGAAAAGTCGATGACGCCCTCGTACTCGAATTCGACCGGGCCCGTCATGAAGATATGATTATTCTCGGCCCATTCGATTTCGAGTGTGCCGCCCGGCAGCGTGACCGCTACCTTGCGCCCCGTGAGCTTCTTGCGCGCCGCGCAGACCGCCGACGCACACGCGGCCGACCCGCACGCGAGAGTCAGGCCCGCGCCGCGTTCCCACGTCCTGAGAAGAAGCGAGGCGTCTGACGTCACCTGCGCAATCGAGATGTTCGCGCGCTCTGGAAAGATCGGATGGTTTTCGAGCAGCGGACCGAACCGGCCGAGGTCGTAGGCCTCGACATCGTCGACCCAGAAGATCGCATGCGGATTGCCGACATTGACGACGGATGGCGAATGCAGGACCGGATGGTCGATCGGCCCGACCTGAAGTTCGATGGCGCGCGTATCGCGAAACTCTTCCGCCAGTGGAATGTCCTGCCAGCCGAACTTGGGTTCCCCCATATCGACCGTGATCGACGCCTGATTTCTGACGACGGTGCCGAGCACGCCGGCGCGCGTCTCGACCAGGAACCGCTCCCGCGAACCGCCTTCCGACAAAAACCAGCCGACACAGCGCATGCCGTTACCGCAGGCGCCTGCCTCCAAGCCATCCGCGTTGTAGATCCGCACGAACGATTCCGTGCCGGTCGTCCGCGGCGCGTGCAAAACCATCATCTGGTCGAACCGGGATTTCCGGTCGGCCGCGACCGCCGCCACTTCCTCCGCGGTGAACGTCTTGGCGCTATTGCGCAAATCGACGACGACGATCTCGTTGCCGAGGCCGTTCATCTTGAGAAAGGGAAGGGTCGTTGCCGTGTTCATCGGGCCTATATGGCGAGAAGCGGGAAAAATGACAATTCCGAACCCACTCAGAACGGCCCGACGCACCCGGGCAGGGCGCAGGAATTTCCCGCATTATCCTCTGGACGGAACAATATTTCTTGAGCAACCGTTTAGGTCGCCGAAAACGCCTGACCGCACGCCGGTGGGCGGCGATTTATCCTCTCAGAGACCTTGATGTCGCATTCCGCCTACAGTTCGCTGCTTTTCCGGGTCGCTTTTGCCCGCGCCCGACCCTGCTATTGCTATGGCTGCATCTGCCTGGCCCCGGATGAGCGAGCCTATCAGCGCCGCGTCTTCCGATTGGCTCGCAACTGGACAAAGGTGCTGAAGCGCTCCAGCCGCCCCCCAAACTAGGCCGATCGGCCGATGTGACGGTCCCGCCAGCCCGGCGGGATTTCCTTGGCATTGCCTTGCCGGAGGGGGAAAATCGGCGCACACGTTGCTGTCTTGAGGAGCCAATTCGAAGGCCGGGGGCAGCTTTCCGAATGAAGAGTTTCGTGCGCACCGTGGCAGCGTCCGGCATCGCGGCTCTGCTCGGGCTTATCGCCGTCAGCGCCGGTGCCGCTGCCGACGACATGCTCTATGCCCTGAAGATCGGCGCGCTGGCCCACGACGTGCCAGACCTCTGGAGTGGCTTCCAGGTCGAAAAGAACGCGGTCGACATCAACATCGAAGCCCAGTTCAACGCCGCCTGGGCACTGCCGTGGGGCGCCATCCGCCCCGTGATCGGCGGCTCGATCAACACCCGCGGCCAGACCAGCGACGGCTACATCGACGCGCGCTGGCAGGGCGACTGCCCATCGGGACTGTTCTTCGGTCTCGGCCTTGGCGCTGCCTTTCACGATGGCGAAATCGGCGGCGCAGGCTCCGATCCGGATCGCAAATGGCTGGGCTCCCGTGTGCTGTTCCACATTCCGATGGAAGTTGGCTACCACCTCGACGAACACAACGACATCTCAGTCTATTTTGAGCACATGTCGAACGCCTACACCGAGAAATACAACGAAGGCATGGACCGCATCGGCATGCGCTACGGCTATCGGTTCTAGCAGCGCGGAGAGGCTCGCTCCCGGCTAGGCCGCTTCTGACTCGTCGTCCTTCCCATCTTCCAGCATCGGAAGTTCGAAACCTTCGATCTCTTTCAGCGCCTTGCCCGCGATGCCTTGAAGGTCGCCGTACATGCCAGCGGTCGCCGCGAGCACCCCATCGATCTGCGCCTGCCGCTTCGCCCACAGCTTGGTCATGGCTTTGCGCTCTTTATCGAGATCGCTTTGCATTTCGTCGAATTTTTCGACGATCGCCTCAACGCGGTGACGAAACTGCGGTCCCGTTAGGTAGTCGTAGACGAGCGCCATTTTGCTTTGCTGGCCCTCTCCGACCACACGCGCCGTTGCCACGTCGATCAGCAGTTGCCGCAGCACGATCGCGATCGGAACGGCGCATTTGAAGTCGGCAACCCACACACCGTCGACGAGATCGAACGTATGCACGCCCTTCGGCAACGCGGTCGAGACGATCACAGCGAATTCCGCCTTTGCCCGCCGCTGATCCTCACGCAGCTTCGCAATCCAGCCGTCTTGCCAGTTCTTAGTCCGCTTCATCTCCCACAGCACCGAGCCACACGCCGCCCCCGAAGCGCCGACGACGCGCTGCACGAGATCGCCACCAAACTCGCCCTTCGGCACGGGTTCGATCCCATCAAGCGGAAATCTCGCACGCAGCAAATTCTCAAGCTCAAGTTCGAGCACTTCGCCCTGCAATTGCTGCGAGCCCTGTTCAGCCTTGCGCTTCAGCTCTTCGATCTTGTTCTGCATCGACGCGATGATCTGATCTTTTTCCGAGACGCGGAGCTTCAGCGCCTCTTCGGCTTCGAGCTTGGCTTTCGCCCGCTCGCTCTCAAGACCGGCGCTGATGCCTTTCTGGACGTTCAAGTCCATCTCGCGCTTGGCGTCGTCCAATTCGCGCACTTTCTTCTGGAACTCTGCCTGCGCCTTCTGCGCTTCGGCGAGCTTCTGATCACGCTCCTTCAGCACGTTCTGAAGTTCGGCAAGAGCATTGGCCTTTTCTTCGAGATCGGCCGCGGCGCGCTGCTTTGCCTTCTGCGCTTCTTCGCTGACGATGCGTTGGCGCTCGACCACGAGCTTTTCAGCGACCATCGCATCGAGCGACGCGCGCGCCTTTTCGAGTTCGCCGGCCTTCTCTTGCATGGCCGCTTCGCGGGCGGCGATCTCGCGATCCTTTTTTGCTGCCGCCGCCTCGAATTGGCGGCGGGTATCGGCGATCAGCGGCGCGGCAAGCGATTCCGTCAGCGCAATCTCATGATCGCAGTTCGGGCAGGTAATGGTCAGATCGGTCAACGCGAGCTTCCTTCCAAACGAGGCGATAGCCGAGCCCCACAATAGGCCGTCGTTCTTGTCTTGTATACGTTACTTTCTGATATTGTTCTTTTAACGCCAGGATTTAGCGTTACTCGACCGCTATCGCCGCCATCCAACCTGACTCGCGCTTCAAAAATGAGGGGATTGGCGCGAGAAGGGCGACTTCGCTGGGGATGAGCGCCACGTTGACTTCCGCGCCCGTTTCCCGCATACCCTCGCCCATTCCGACGGCCTCTATTCAAGAAGCCGCCGCCCTGCACATGGCCTTTTTCGCGAAAGCGTCCGGGAGGCAGGGGGGTTAACATCCGGCAGCGCGTTGCGCCCCCGGGTGCGTTTGTGCTTTGCGCTGCCGATCCTATCTCTTCGTCATACCGGCGAAGACCGGGATCCAGACAAATCCAACCCGACGCAAGTTTGAATGGGCCCCGGCCTGTGCCGGGGTCACGTAACGATTAGGGCAATTTCCGGCGGCTCGGAAACGAAGGCTGAATGTTTCAATCGCTCACAGAACGCCTCTCGGGCGTCCTCGATAAGCTCACCCGCCGCGGCGCTCTGACCGAGAACGACGTCGTCGAAGCGATGCGCGAAGTTCGCCGGGCGCTGCTCGAAGCCGACGTCGCGCTCGATGTCGTCAAGGATTTCACCGAGAAGGTCAAAGCCAAGGCTGTCGGCGCCGAAGTCCTGCGCTCGGTCACGCCCGGGCAGATGGTCGTCAAGATCGTCAACGATGAGCTGGTTGCTACGCTCGGCTCGAATGCCGAACCGATCGATCTGCACGCCGCCCCGCCCATCGGCATCCTGATGGTTGGCCTCCAGGGCTCGGGCAAGACGACGACGACCGCCAAGATCGCCTATCGCCTGACCAACCGCGACCGCAAGAAAGTCCTGATGGCGTCGCTCGACACGCGCCGCCCGGCAGCCCAGGAGCAGCTTCGCGTGTTGGGCGAGCAGACGGGCGTCGCGACGCTGCCGATCATCGCCGGACAAACGCCGTTGCAGATCGCGCGCCGCGCCGAAGATGCCGCCAAGCTCGGGGGCTATGACGTCATCATCTACGATACCGCCGGCCGCGTGACGGTCGACGAAGAGCTGATGGACGAAGCCCGCGACGTCAAAGCCGCGATCCATCCGCATGAAGTCCTGCTCGTTGCCGACGCGCTGACCGGCCAGGACGCCGTCAACACAGCGAAGGCATTCGACGGTCACATCGGCATCACCGGCATCGTCCTGACGCGCGCCGACGGCGACGGCCGCGGCGGCGCTGCACTCTCCATGCGTGCCGTCACCGGCAAGCCGATCAAGCTCATCGGCGTCGGCGAAAAGTGGGACGCGCTCGAAGACTTCCATCCCGGCCGCATTGCCTCGCGCATTCTCGGCATGGGCGACGTCGTCTCGCTGGTCGAGAAGGCCGCGCAGACGATCGACGTCGAAAAGGCGACGAAGATCGCCGAAAAGATGAAGAAGGGGTCGTTCGACCTCGAAGACCTGTCCGATCAGCTCGCCCAGATGCAGAAGCTCGGCGGCATGGGCGGTGTGCTCGGCATGCTTCCCGGCGTCGCCAAGATCAAAGGCCAGATCAACGAAGCTGGCCTCGACAAAAGCCTCGTGCACCAGCGCGCCATCATCTCGTCGATGACGCCGAAGGAACGGCGCAACCCCAAAATTCTCGACGCCAAGCGCAAGCGCCGCATCGCGGCGGGTTCAGGCACAAAGCCTGAAGACATCAACAAGCTCATCAAAATGCACCGCCAGATGGCGGACATGATGAAGACCATGGGCCGCAACGGCGGCCTAATGAACAAGTTCCTCGGCCGCACCGGCGCCGGACCTTCTGAAGCCGAATTGCAGTCGATGCAGGCCGAGCTCGCAAAGCTCGATCCCAAGGCGCTGGAACAGTTGCCCGCGGAATTGAAAGAACAGATCGCCAAGGGCACGGCTCCTGCGTCGGGCTCCGGCGGTGGAATGCCGGGTCTGCCACCGGGACTTGGCCGCGGCCTTCCCGGCCTCGGCGGCGGACTTCCCAAAGGTCTTCCGGGTCTCGGCGGTGGAATGCCGAAATTCCCTGGGATTCCCGGAAAGAAAAGATAACCCCCATCCAAAAACACATTTTGATTTGATCAGGAGAAGAAGAAAATGTCGGTGAAAATTCGTTTGTCGCGCGGTGGCGCGAAGAAGCGTCCTTACTACTACGTCGTCGTCGCCCACGGCACGAGCCCGCGCGACGGCCGCTATATCGAGCAGATCGGCACGTTCGATCCGATGCTCAAGAAGGACGACCCGAACCGCGTGAAGCTCGTCGAAGAGCGCGTGAAGCATTGGCTCGGCGTCGGCGCTCAGCCGACCGACCGCGTCCTCCGCCTGCTCGACGCCAACGGCTTCGCCAAGCGTGATGCGCGCAACAACCCTGAAAAGGCCAAGCCGAAGAAGAAGGCCCAGGAGCGCGCCGCTGCTGCTGCCGAGAAAGCAGCTCAGGCCGCCGAGGCTGCTGCTCAGGGCGAGCAGGCTTAAGAGACTGCGCCCGAACAAACAAACAGGCCTCCCGAATAGGCTTCGGGGGGCCTTTTTGTTGCAGATCTGACTGGCCCGACTTTTGGACCGCCTCCGACTTTCGATCGTTAATTCGTGGGGAGGTCCGAAATTGAACCAGATAACGCGCGTCAATGGTCTGTTTGAGGTGGTCCGGACCAAACCGAGCCCGCTCTCGGCCCCGGCCAGCCGACTCATTTTGGTATGTCGCGGCGGCCGGCTGTTCGGCGCCGATTCTGAGGGTCGCGTCTGTATGGGACGTCTCCTGCCCCAGCGCGTCCATCACATGCGCCTGTCGGCCATTCGCGGCACCTACGAAATCCCCCTTCGGCGCGTCCGAACCCGCAACCCGAGCATTCGGATCCCGATCTTTGGCGATGTCGACCCGTTCGCCCGCTCCCAGAACACGACAATCAGCATCGGCGGCAAAACGATCGACATTGAGATTACCTATCTCGGCCCCTTGCCCCCGTGATCGTTGCACGCCATCAAGAGCCCCATGACAGCATCAGAGACAGCATCAGAAAAACCATCGCCCGACCGCCGTATCCTCGTTGGTGAGATTACCGGCGCCCACGGCATCCGCGGCGACGTGCTAGTCCGCAGCTATACCGAGACTCCGGACGCCATCGCCGCTTACGGCCCATTGACCGACGCAAGCGGCAAGAAAAGCTATTCGCTCCGCGTCGTCCGCGTCACGAGCAAGGGTATTGTCGCTCGTGTTGCGGGCGTTGAGGATCGCAACGGTGCCGAACCGCTGCGCGGCACAAAGCTCTACATCGAGCGCAGTAAGCTTCCGGAAACGGGCGAAACCGAGTTCTATCACGCCGACCTCATCGGCCTGCGCGCAGTCGCAGCCGACGGCAGCGCGCTTGGAAAGATCGTCTCCGTGCAGAATTTCGGCGCCGGCGATCTTCTCGAATTGAAACCACTCGAAGGCGAGACGGAATTCATTCCCTTCGAAGATCGCTGGGTGCCGAGCGTCGATCTCGACGCTGGCATGCTCATCATCAATCGCCCCGCCGTCACCGTGGACGACGACAGCGATGAAGACGACGGATCGTCCGCAGAGGATGAGGCCGACGCCTAGACGGCAACGCCGCGCGCGAGTTTCGGCAAGTCGCCGGTGACGCCTGCCGCCTCGGCGATGATCAACTCTTTCAGGCTGGGAATGCGGTCGAGCACGCCGAGCGCAGCACCACGGCCCGCGCGCAGAACCATGCTGTCGATCGCAAATGCCCGATTGATCCCGTCATAGAGCGTCGCCGACATCGCCGAATCGAACCGGCGCCAGCGCTGATAGCGCTCAAGATGCGTACCGCTGCCGAAGTCGAGCCCGATGCGTCCGGCATCGACAAGAATTTCAATCATCGCCGCAGCATCGCGAAGCGCGAGGTTGACGCCTTGCCCAGCAACCGGATGCACACCGTGCGCAGCGTCCCCGACCAAAGCGAAGCGTGGCGCAATCAAGCGGCGCGGCAAACGCAAATCGAGCGGCCACGATTGCCGCGGCCCGTCGAGCGAAATCGTGCCGAACCGGCCACCGATCCGACGATCGAGCTCAGCCAGAAAGCTGGCATCGTCGAGCGCGATCGTGCGCGCTGCTTCGTCTTTGTCGGCGCTCCACGTGATGCACGCGCGATTTCCCGGAAGCGGCAAAATCGCAAACGGACCGCCGGGTAGAAAATGCTGGATGGCGACGGCGCCATGCGGCTCGCTGAACTTCACCCGCGCGACGATGCCCGTCTGCGCGTAGGGCCATCCGACAGTCTTGATGCCGACAGCCTCGCGAAGCTTCGACTGCCGCCCGTCGGCTGCAATCGTCAGCGCGGCGCTGACGACAGTGCCATCGCGCAAAGTGAGATCGCTGGCCGTCTCGCCCCACTGCGCGCTTTCGATCTCGGCTGGTGCAAACCACGTCACCGCCGGATCGCCCGCAACGGATCGATAGAGCGCGGTGGCGAGCACCGATGCCGGAACGATATAGGCGGCAGGCGATCCGTCGTCCGTCCGCGCGTCATAGGTAACGAGCGCAGGCCGGAAAGCATCGTCAAGCCGCGAATCAGAAATTTCGATCGCCGTCACAGTCTCCGCGGCATCGCGAATACCGTCCCAGACCCCGAGGCTTTCCAGGACCTTCTGTGCGCCGGCCCAGATCGCAAAGCCGCGGCTATCGTCGGCGTGCTCGGTCGCCGGAACAACCCTGTCGATGATCGCCAGCCGAATATCGGGTCCAAACGCCTGCGCCAATCCGCGCGCAACCGCCAGTCCCGCAAAACTGCCGCCGACAATCGCGACATCGAAGTTCAATTTTGGCATCTATCGACCGTCATCCGTAGCTGTAGTGATTTGCTTTGCCCGGACGCGAGGGCAGCCTAAAAGGTCCCCGTCGCCGCGCGCGCAACCCTGCCATTATAACCCCGAAAGTCCGCCATGACAGCTTCGCCCCAGGCGCATCAGGCCCTCCAAAAGCTCCTTCGAACTCTGACCCTGGAGCCATTGGAGGACAACCTGTTCCGCGGCCATCGCGCCAGCGAAGGCTGGCAACGCGTGTATGGCGGCCTTGTCCTTGGCCAAGCAGTGGTTGCTGCGGCGTTAACCGTCGACGAGAGCCGGGCGATCCATTCGCTTCACGGTTACTTTCTGTTGGCGGGCGATCCGGAACGGGAAATCGTTTACGACGTTGAGCGCGTCCGCGACGGCGGCAGCTTCACGACGCGGCGCGTCCGCGCCATTCAGCACGGACGCACCATCTTCGTGATGAGCGCTTCGTTCCACAAGCCGGAGCCGGGCTACGAGCACCAGTCCGAAGTGCCGGACGTCCCGCCGCCCGAAGCGCTGCCAAGCGTCCGTGAGCTTTTTGACGCCGCCACCGACATCCCTGACGGCATGCGGGCCTACTGGCAGCGCGAACGCCCCATCGACGTCCGTATTGTTGATGCATCCCGCTACATGAGCCGCGAACCGCGGGCGCCCCGGCAGTCCATCTGGCTTAAGTCCAATGGCCCGTTGGGCGACAACCCTTACATTCACCAAGCGATTCTGGCCTACGCTTCGGACTTCACGCTGCTCGATACCGCCCTCGTGGCACACGGCAAGCTGTTGTTCGATGCCGACATCCAGTTAGCGAGCCTCGACCACGCCATGTGGTTCCACAGGCCTTTCCGGGCCGACGACTGGCTACTCTATACCCAGGACAGCCCCAGCGCCTCCGCCGCCCGCGCCTATTGCCGGGGCGCCGTCTTCGATCGGAACGGCCGGTTGGTCGCATCGACCGTTCAGGAAGGCCTGATGCGCCCCAGAGAAACCGCATTTGTGCCCAAATAGCGGGCAAAAACCTCAAATTGCCCAATTTTCATGCTTATTTTGCAGGCTAGTGCCGCATAAATTTCGTTCATTCGTAAACTTTCCGTTGTCTAATCAATGCGTTGAGCACGCGTCCGTCAATTGGCACGCGTCTTGACTCCCATCACGCGAAGTCTTCGTCCCGGCGTGGGGGCGGAGGCTATTTTGTCGAGCACCGGTTCAATTAAAAAAGGGGGCCTTATGAAGCTCATAACTGCGGTCATCAAGCCTTTCAAACTCGAGGAGGTTCGCTCTGCGCTGACCGATCTCGGTCTTCAGGGCATGACTGTCACGGAAGTCAAAGGCTACGGCCGTCAGAAGGGCCATACGGAAATCTACCGCGGCGCCGAATACGCCGTGAGCTTTTTGCCCAAGATCAAGATCGAAGTCGTCGTTCCGGGAGCACAGGTCGATAAGGCGCTTGCCGCCATCCAGCGCGCGGCAAAGACGGGACAGATCGGCGACGGCAAAATCTTCGTGTCTCCGATCGAGCACACGGTTCGCATCCGCACCGGCGAATCGGACGACGACGCGCTCTAAAGCTCACAAAATTTCCGCTTTTCATAAGTCAATCAGGGAGCACTCAACATGGAGTTTAGAAAGTTAGCGCGATACGCAGGGGTCGTGGGGGCCCTCGGCGCGGTTGCGCTTATGGCCGGACCGGCCATGGCACAAACGCCGCCCGCGCCGGTGCCGAATAAGGGCGACTCCGCCTTTATGTACATTGCCGCGGTCCTCGTTCTCCTCATGACCGTGCCGGGCCTCGCACTGTTCTACGGCGGTCTTGTCCGCACGAAAAACATGCTGTCGATGTTCATGCAGGTGTTCGCAACGCTTTGCCTCGTCGGCATCCTCTGGGTGCTCTACGGCTACTCGATGGCCTTCACCAACGGCGGCGCGCTGAACGACTTCGTCGGCGGCTTCTCGAAAGTCTTCCTGAAGGGCGTCGACTCGAACTCACTCGCCGCGACCTTCTCGAACGGCGTCTACATTCCTGAATACACCTACATAATCTTCCAGATGACATTCGCTTGCATCACGCCGGCCCTTATTCTGGGTGCTGTTGCCGAGCGTCTAAAATTCTCGGCGATGTTGGTGTTCATGACGCTCTGGGCCACGTTCATCTACTTCCCCATCGCGCACATGGTTTGGTACTGGGGTGGTCCCGATGCCTTCGCCAGCGCTGCTAAGGCTCTCGCCGCGGCAACGGGCGACGGCAAGGCTGCCGCTCAGGCCGCCTATGACGCTGTCATGGCCGACGCCGGCATCTCCTTCAAGTGGGGCGCTCTCGACTTTGCCGGCGGCACGGTCGTTCACATCAACGCCGGTATCGCTGGCCTTGTTGGCGCGCTCATCCTCGGACCGCGCATCGGTTACGGCAAAGAGGCAATGCCTCCGCACTCACTTGTCAACTGCATGATCGGCGCTGCTCTTCTTTGGGTCGGCTGGTTCGGGTTCAACGTCGGTTCGAACCTCGAAATCAACCAGTTCGCTGGCGTTCCCTTCATCAACACATTCATCGCGACCTGCGCTGCGGCCCTGTCGTGGATGATCGTCGAATGGATCGTCAAAGGTAAGCCGTCTGCTCTCGGCCTTGCGTCGGGTGTTGTTGCCGGTCTCGTCGCCATTACCCCGGCCTGCGGCTTTGCCGGTGTTATGGGTTCGATAGTGCTTGGCCTCGTCGTCAGCCCGATCTGCTTCTTCTTCTGCTCGGCGATCAAGAGCGCTCTCGGCTACGACGACAGCCTTGACGTTTTCGGTGTCCACTGCGTTGGCGGCATCGTCGGCGCGCTTGGCACCGGCCTGCTGGTCAACCCCGATTGGGGTGGCGCCGGCATCGCCGACTACACGTCGAAGCCGGGCGAACTGGTTGCGGGCACCTACGACATGGCAGCCCAGATGCTCGCCCAGGCGAAGGCCGTCGGCATGACGCTTCTCTGGAGCGGCATCGGTTCGGCAATTCTCTTCAAGTTGGTGGACATCGTCATCGGTCTCCGCCCGTCGGAAGAGAAAGAACGCGAAGGCCTCGACATCACCGACCACGGCGAAAGCGCCTACCACTACTAAGACGAATTTCTCCTGGCCTGAGATCGGCGGGCCAGGAGATCTCCTTTCATCTCCCGAGCACGCGTCTCCACCTAGACGTGCTCTACTTAAGCCCGACGCCTCGTGCTGTCGGGCTTTTTTTATCGCAATCCGATGACGATCACGCTCCGCCGCGGCAGCACAGCCAGAAGTCGCCGCAGATCGCGCGCACGTAGCGCGATGCAGCCTTCGGTCGGCTCGAAATTCCCGCGCGCGACGTGCATGAAAATGGCGCTGCCTCGATTGCGCACGCGCGGCACATCGTTATAACCGAGCACGACAACGACCTCGTACAGCCCGTCCGCGCGCCACAGATGTTCAGCGCTTGCGCGATAGGGCAGCCGCACCGGACGATTATAGTTGCGATCCTGCGGACTGTCGCACCAGCCGTCATTGCAGCGAATTCTGCGCAACCGGAAAGTCGACCTTGGCCGTGCAGCGTCGGACCGATAAAGAACGCAGCGCACGGGTAACCGCCCTCGCGGCGTTGCACCATCTCCCTCGCGTTTGATGGCCGTGATGCCCGATTGGCCGAGCGCGCAAGCAAAACGCAATGCGCCAAACGCGACATGGCCGCGCTGCGCCGCCTGAGATAGAACCCTGACGTAGACCTGCGCCACGGGCGTCCGGGCCGGGTTCATCGACCACTTATTCAAGGAACCGCCATTCCGCTTGCCTGTTTGCCCCGAGACCCTATGTTGCCGACGCGCACGATGCTAGAGTTCCACGCCAAAAGAAGGCAAGAAACCGGAGCCCCCGTCCATGAGCACGGCCCGAAAGGTCCTCCTCGTCGACGACGATGAAGATTTGCGTACGTCGTTGAAAGATCAGCTCGTCCTCCATGATGAATTCGAAGTCTCCGAAGCAGGCACTGCTGCCAAGGGCATGGAAGCCGCAAAAACCGGCCGCTTCGACTTGGTGGTGTTCGATGTCGGCCTGCCCGATATGGACGGCCGCGAAGCGGTGAAGCTTCTGCGCAAATCGGGTTTCAAGACACCGATCGTCATGCTGACCGGCAATACGTCCGACGCCGATCAGATCCTTGGTCTCGATGCCGGGGCGAATGATTATGTTTTAAAGCCATTCAAGTTTGCCGTTCTTCTTGCGCGCATCCGTGCACAACTACGGCAGCACGAGCAAAGCGAAGATGCTGTCTTCGCGATCGGCAACTACACCTTCAAGCCCGCATCGAAGCTGTTGGTCGACGAAGCCGGAAGCAAGATCCGTCTCACCGAGAAAGAGACATCGATTCTCAAGTATCTGTATCGCTCCGGCGACAAGGTCGTCTCTCGCGACGTTCTGCTGCACGAGGTCTGGGGCTACAACGCCGGTGTCACCACCCACACGCTCGAAACGCACATTTATCGTCTGCGGCAGAAAATCGAAAAAGACCCATCGAACGCCGAACTTCTCATCACGGAGAGCGGCGGCTACAAACTCGCGCCCTGAGTTGCCGGAACAATCGATTGCTGGGTCACAGCCGCTAGGCCAATCGCCAAGTTTTCACGTGAATCTTCTGACAGTGAAAGTTGTTCAACTGCGTCCACAGCAGCTTTCACGCGCGCGGGTTGGATAAGTTCCGTGACGGACATCGAGTCGGATAGTTAATCTGCGTTCGCTTCTGTTGTGGTGAGATCGCAAGCGAATAAGTGCATTCGTGCGTATCGCATCAATGGAGTTCGCAACGATGGCAATCAATGCCCTCGTCCAACCTCTTCTTGCCCAGCCGCTTTTCCGCGGACTGTCGCCGTCCCAATTGACGGAAATCGTTCGTTGCGCTGAGCGCATCATCTATCGCTCGGGCGACGCGCTTATAGCCGAGCATCAGCCGAGCGATGCTTCCATCCTCGTCATTTCAGGAACGTGCCTGCGCATCGACGACAACGGCGACCCATCGCAAAAATCGCGCGGCGAGGTTGTACCCGAAGGCTCCATTATCGCTGAGCTCGCGATGCTCATCGAGATCGAGCACGTTACGACGATCATCGCACAAGGGCCTGTCAAAGCACTGCGTCTTCCGCGCCAAAAAATTCTCGCACTGATGCAAGACGACCCATCACTCGCGCAACATTTCAGCGCGTGCATCACATCGCGACTAAAACTGTTGGCGAATGATTTGAAAGCTATTGATACCAGCGCAGATGACGCTACGATCCCCCCGCTGCTTCAACCGCAGAGCGCCGATCAGGCCGCCGCGGCTCAAGCTAGCTAAATTAAGCGGAGCGCCAGACCACACACGACATGTGTTGTGGTCTTCTTCTGGAATTCAGGGGGCCAGAAACGAGGGCGCCCAGTTCCGGGGGGAGGAACTGGGCGCTATGCGCTTGTCGCGCTCGGCACCGGGAGGGAAGCCGGTACCAGAGGCGGCGTCTTCGGCTAGACGGGGGGCACTACCGAATACAGGGTGACGCCACCTGCATGCATGAGAGTTAAGCGCAAGCTGGAGAAATTCAATAGTGCCCGCGCGGGCACTTCACGAAAATGTGAAGACATACCCAAACTTATCCACAGGATGGGTATTGCATCGCGTCAAAAGCGCAACACACTGATTTGCAGGCGAATTCCCCTTATGGCATCGCGCTTTTTGGCCAAAGTGATTGAATTTTAAACAAATTTCCGTCTAGGTCGTCTGTTTTGACGAGCTGCGAAAGCTGGATTCGGGTGTCCTGACCCTGGGCGTCGGTGGTCACCCACTCTTTCAGTTCCATGGCCGGTTTGGTCGCCAGAAAGAGCTTAATGCGGCCCGGAGAATTGGGGTCTTTATCTTCCAGCGTGAGCACGATCAGGTCGGCGGACTGCTGGACTTCCAGAATTTTCGCATCCCGCAGCAGATTGACGTCCTTGCGCAGAAGCAGCCGGAACGGCGTCTGATCGAGCGAAACACGATCCTCGTTATTGAGGTCGAGGTCTTGAATGGCGAGGTTCTGTCCGTCGGAAACAATGATCTGCCGCGACGGCAAGGCGTAGTCGAAACGGAAGCGGCCGGGACGCTTGACGAAGAACTTGCCCTTCATCTTTTTGCTGTCGGCATCCGTCTGAACGAACGTGCCTTTGAGATCCTGCAAAGATTCGAAATACGCGCTGACATCGTCGACGATCTTCGTCTGGCGCGCGTCGAGCGTAATACCTTGATCGGTGTTCGGTGCGACTTCGCTGGACCAACCATTGACCGCAGGCTTGGTCGCCGGCGGATTGACGATCGTATTCGTCGGACCGTCCGGATCTTGCGCCGTGGCAACGCCAGAAAACGCGACCGTAAACGCCGTCGCGACGGCTGCTCCACGCAGAAAATGCCTCATGATTTGTCCCATTCGTGGCCCCCCACAGCCCCGATGCCCCGAGTCGGGGCCCTGTACGCAGAGTATCGTTTCAACAAAGATTGCGTCCAGAACTAGGCGAGAGGCGTTACAGCCCTATTTTGGGTAGAACCAATCGAACATCCGAGGCAAGCAAGCGCAGTAGCGCGCCCCCGAGTTATCCTCAGTTGTTAGCCTCGGTTTCGCTGTTGTTCGTGCTGGCCTGAGACCGTCGAAATACACAATCAGGCGGCGTCGGCGCTACCGCCGCGCGACATCAGAATTTCGCGCTTGCCGACCGAGTTCGCCGTTGAGATCAATCCTTCACGCTCCATGCGTTCGATGAGATCGGCGGCGCGGTTGTAGCCGATCGACAGGCGACGCTGGATATAGCTCGTAGAAGCCTTTCCATCCCGAAGCACGATAGCGACGGCGCGATCATAAAGGTCGTCATCGCTCGCCTCGCGAATCCCGGTCGCGACGTCCGACGGCGGCGGCGTCTCCGTAATACCGTCGACATATTTCGGCGCGCCCTCCTGCCGGAGCGCATCGGCAAACGCCACAACTTCTTCATCCGACACGAACGCGCCATGCACACGCACAAGCTGGCCGGCGCCTGTCGAATAGAGCATGTCGCCCTGACCGAGCAATTGTTCGGCGCCCTGCTCATTCAGGATCGTGCGGCTGTCGATCTTCGACGTAACCTTGAACGAGATCCGGGTCGGGAAGTTCGCCTTGATCGTGCCGGTGATGATGTCGACCGACGGACGCTGCGTCGCCATGATCAGATGAATGCCGGCCGCACGCGCCATCTGCGCCAGACGTTGCACCGAAGCTTCGACCTCGCGGCCCGCAACGATCATCAGGTCCGCGAATTCATCGACGATGATCACGATACGCGGCAACGGCTCAAGATCCATCTGCTGCGTTTCAAAGCGTGCGGCGCCGGTCTTGTCGAAGCCGGTCTGCACCGTGCGCGACAGCATCTCGCCGCGCTTCTTGGCATTGCGCACGCGATTATTGAAGACGTCGATGTTGCGAACGGAAAGCGCGGCCATGCGCTTGTAGCGTTCTTCCATTTCGCGCACGGCCCAGTTGAGCGCGGAAACAGCCTTATGCGGGTCCGTAATCACGGGCGTCAAAAGATGCGGAATGTCGTTGTAGACCGACAGCTCCAGCATCTTGGGGTCGATCATCAGCATGCGGCAATCTTCTGGAGAATGCCGGTAGAGCAGCGACAGCACCATCGCGTTGATGCCGACTGACTTGCCGGAGCCGGTCGTACCAGCGACGAGGAGATGCGGCATGCGCGCCAGATCCGCGACGACCGGATCGCCGCCGATCGACTTGCCCAGACCAAGCGGTAATCCACTGGCTTCCGATTTGAACGCGTCGGCTTCGAGAATTTCGCGCAACAGCACCGTTTCGCGCCGGGCATTCGGCAATTCGAGGCCGATGGCATTGCGCCCCGGAACCACAGCCGCACGCACGCTTGCAACGCTCATCGAGCGCGCGATGTCTTCCGCGAGCCCGATAACGCGCGATGACTTCGTGCCGCGCGCAGGCTCCAATTCGTACAGCGTCACCACCGGACCTGGCCGGATATCCTTGACCTCGCCCTTGACGCCGAAATCGGCCAGCACGTCTTCGAGCAATCGCGCGTTGCCGCGCATGACCGTCTGCGACAGCTCGGGACGCGGCTTCTGCGCGCTCGGACGCTTGAGCATGTTGAGCGACGGCCGCTTCCAAATCGGATTGGCGCGCGTCCGCGCAATGCCCGACAACAGCGCATTGGTGACCGCGGGCTTTGAAGCCTGCGCCTTGGCTTGTGCCTTGGCCAAGACCTTCGGCAGCGGCGGAGGCGGCGGGATAGAAGGATCTAAAACCTCTTCGACCACAGATTCACCACGCGCCAATGCGGCAGTTGCCGAAACCGGCGCAAAGCGTTGCGCGATCGCCCGACTCGAATCTTCCGTCGTATCGTCGAACGCCAATCCGCGATCTGCGAATTCGCGGGCATGGGTGAACTCATCATCGAGATAGTCATTGTCATCGTGGTCATCGAAGCCTTGGACGCCACGACGATCCTCACGATCGTGCAATTCCGTTAGCAACTCCGAAGGCCGCGCGACATCTGCCGGACGCTGCCTTGCGAGACGCTCCGGATTAAGATCGAGCGTCGGCGTCGCGTCGCCCGCAAAGGCATCGAGCGAGCGATAGGAGTGCGTATCCGTTACAGCTGCAGCAGGAGCGCGCCGGAACCAACCTTTGCGCACGCGCTCCGCACCACCCGCCAGCGTCGAGCTGACAGCCGCCACATCGTCGAGCCGTTTCTTGCTCGACGCATAACGAAGGCCCGAACCGAGCGAGCGCAGGAGCGACTTGGTGACAGTCTCGACTTCGAAGCCGATAGCCTTGCCGCAGGTATGTGCAGCCGCTGCCAGCAGCACGACACCGGCAGCAACCGGCGCGCGTTCTTCGTTGAGCATCGCGAACAGCTTCAACGCTAATTGATAGACGCCATCGCCCACCAGGCCGCCGTAGCCGTGACGCAGCGGCCAGCCCCCCAAAACCGGCAGCGCCGAGATCGCGCCGGTCAGAGCCACGATGGACAGCGGATAAAAACCAAGCTTGACGCGTCCGTCCTTCACACGCTCGGAACGGAGCATCTCGATGCCCCAGACGACCGGCGCGATCAGCGCCAGCACCGCACCGAAGCCGAGCATCTGGAACAGAAGATCTGAAACAATTGCGCCGACGCGGCCCGCATAGTTCTGCGCAGCCGCCGTCGTTGTATGCGTCAGGCTCGGATCAAGCGCTGACCACGAAACGAGACTCGTCCAGATGAGCAGCGTCAGGCCGAGCAGGATCAACCCGCCAAAACGGCCCAGCCAACTCAACAAACGGTCCTCGACTGACTGCGGCAACAGCCGCTGAGGATCGATTCCTCGCGTATCCAGCGACATCTCGGCGAACGTACTCTTTAACGCAGCACGGAAATCGTGCGTTCGAGCGCTTCCTGGATCGTCTTGGAGTCCTGCACCATCGCGACGCGAACGTAGTCTGCGCCGGGATTGGTTCCGTCTCGTCCCGTCTGAGCCAGAAAGCTACCGGGAATAACCTTGACGCCTGCGCGTTGCCATAAGGTTACCGCCGCTTGAGCGCCGCCGCCAAACTGACTCATATCGAGCCAGAGACAGAACCCGCCAGCCGGCCGCTGGTAGCCGTATCGGCCACCTAACACATTGTCAGCAATGAGAAATTTTTCACAATACGCCTTCCGCGAACGCTCAACGTGCGCTTCGTCGCGCCAGATCGCGGCGGATGCATGTTGCAGTGGCAAGGGCACTGTCGGCGCGCACATGTTGCGCACTTCGCCGTAGGCTTCGATGAATTCCGGGTCGCCCGCACAGAACCCGGACCTCAACCCCGGCAGGTTCGAACGCTTCGACAGCGAGTTGAAAACGACGAGATTGCGGAACCGCTCCGGCGTCGCCGCCGCGACCTCCAAACCGCCGAGCGGCGCGGTCTCTGTGTAGATTTCCGAATAGCACTCGTCGAGGAACAGCATGAAGTTGTGGGCGCGCGCCAGTTCCAGCGCCTTCAGGATGTAGCTGCGATCGGCGACCGTGCCCTGCGGGTTCGACGGTGAATTGATAAAGAGCGCAACCGTCCGCTTCAACAGCGCCTCATCGCGCGCAATTGCATCGAGATCCGGCAGGAAGCCTGTCGCCTTCGTGGCGTTGAGATAGACCGGCTCCGCGCCAACCGCGATCGCCCCCGCGACGTAGGCCGAATAATACGGGTTGCACATCAGGATCGCAGGCCGACCCTGCACGTCCTTCCGGCCCACCGCCGGCAGGCACGCAAAGAATAGCCCTTCGCGCGAGCCGCTGAGCATCAACACATCGCGCTCGGGATCGACGCCGCCCGGCAGGACGTAACGTTTCGCCAGCCATTCCGAGATCGCCTTGCGCGCCTCCTCGGCGCCGCGGATCGGCGGATACTTGCCGTAGAGCGCCGTCGCCTCATCGAGCTTTGCCTGAATGAAATCCGGCATCGCCTCGCGCGGCTCCCCGATTGTCAATTCGATGGGTTTCTCATGCCCCGGCGCAATCCCCGCCAGCAGCTTGCGAAGCTGACTGAAGGGCGACGAAATCGCACCGGACGTGAGGGAGGAAAGCGGGTGACTCATCTGAGGATTGAACATCGATCTTGCGCTTGCTCGCCGCTATCGCATGTCGGCCACGATGTGGGAAGCCCAATACTGGTCTGTCAGTGTCGAACGCCCGCGAGACTCCGGCCGGCAGGTGCGCCAAAAATCCGGCGAAACTCGCGGGCGAAGTGCGGTTGATCGTAAAAACCCGACGCTTGGGCGGCGGTCGTAAAATTGCTTCCCTTGACGACTTCGGACACCGCCACGCGCATTCTCGCCCACGCCGCATAACGACGATAAGAAACGCCAGCCTCCTGTTTGAACAGGTGCTGAAATCGCGACGTCGAAAGCCCCGCAGCATGCGCAGCCCAATCGACCCGCGGCACCGATCCGCCCGTCACGACACCGCCCGCGTTGTCAGCAACCGCTTCAAGTGCCCGGCGCACGCGCGCGTCGATGGTTCTTCGCGCCCTAGACTTGGAAAATCCGAGAAGATCATTCATCGCTTCGTCGGTCCAAGCCAAGCTGGAAGGATCTTCGTAAAGCGACCGAACCTGCGAAAGGTCAGCGCGCATTCCGATCAGCACACCCCGTTCCTCGCGTGTCTCTCCGACGAGCGCTGCAAGACCTTCAGCGGACGCCTCGCTCGGCTCAATGTAGATCACCGCGATCGGTCGGCCTTCGGCATCGAACTCGTAAGCCGTCCCGGCGGGTATAACGGCCGCACGACACGCGAACCACGAACCGCCCGCAAGTCTCAAGCGAAAATCATCGTAAAGACCCGCGAGCATCACCGGTGCGCTGTGGCTGTGAAGTGCATTCTTATGCAGACAGCCGGCGAAAAGCATGCGGCCCGAACCGACGTGCCACAGCGGCTTCAGGGACCTGCCCTCGATGCCAGCAGATTCATACAATCGCATAGCTCCGTGCCTCGACTAACCTCGGCTTCAGATCAGATACTTGGCAAGGACATCGAAATGCGCAAAGCCCTCTCGCCCGATATCGAAGCTCTCGCCGTGGACCGCCGAAAGCTTTTGACCACAGGCATCGGCGTCGCTCTCACACCCACTCTGTCCCTGGCCTTTACATCAAACGCGACCGCGTCAGCCCAAGCCCTTGGACCTTGGCAGCCGAAATTCTACCGCTTCAAGCTCGGCTCTTTCGAGATTACCACGATCTCGGATTCAGAAGCTTTCATTGATGGTCCGTTCCCTATCGTCGGGCAAAATGCCCGCGAAGCCGATGTTCGGGCGCTGATGCGCGACAACCTTTTGCCGGAGCAGAAATACCAGCCGGGCTTCACGCCGACGATCATCAACACCGGTGATAAGCTGATCCTGCTCGATACTGGCAACGGATCGAACGGTTTCATTCCGCGTCCCAACGGTGGCTGGCTTGCGGCCCAGCTCGGCCCCGCAGGCTTCAAGCCCGAAGACATCGACATCGTCCTTTTAAGCCACGGTCATCCCGATCACGTCGGCGGCATGATCGAAAATGCAAAGCCGCTCTTTCCCAACGCACAGTATGTCATCGGTGGCATCGAACACGATTTCTGGTCGCCCGAAGGCAAATTCACGGGCGATCTTGAAAAGCTCGCAAGCGTCTTCCGCGCCAATACATCGCCGGTGGTCGAGAAGTTCAAATTCGTCAAACCAGGCGACGATGTGGTGACCGGCATCCGCGCCGTCGAAGCTTACGGTCACACTCCGGGGCACCTGGCGTTCTTGATCGAGAGCCAAGGCAAATCTCTATTGTATTGGGGCGACTGCGCCCACCACCAGGTTGCCTCGCTCGCGCACCCGGAATGGTATTGCGTTTTCGATATCGATAAGCAAAAAGGCGTCGAAACCCGCCGTCGCATCTATGACATGGCGGCCACAGACCGTATCCCGGTCATCGGCTACCACATGCCGTTTCCGTCAATCGGTTATGTCGAGCGCAATGGACCCGGCAGCTATCGTTGGCTGGCGCATTCCTACCAGCTCAATCTCTGACAGAAAGGCTAATCATTACTCCGGCAGATGCGTCACGGCTTCGATGTTGTGCCCGTCCGGATCGAAAACGAAGCCACCGTAGTAGTTGGCGTGATAGTGCGGCCGAAGTCCCGGCGGTCCGTTGTCTTTACCGCCTGCAGCCAGCGCCGCCTCGTAGAAGGCTTTCACTTCGTCGCGGCCCTGCGCAGCAAACGCGACGTGAAGGCGACCCTTGAGCGCCGTACCCGTTCCGATCCAGAATTGCGGCCGCTCACGACCGAACCCGGCATACCCGTCATCGTCCTCTTCCGAGAACTTCATTTCCTTGAGCAGCTTGATGCCGAGCGGCGCCAGCGCCTTGGTATAGAACTCCAGCGACCGGCGGTAATTGGTAACGGGGAAGCCAATGTGATCGAGAATGTCCAGCACGGTCGCTCCTTCATTATGATGCGATCGAGCCGGCCGCCTACACGCGGCGCTCGACCATAAGTTTCTTGAGTTCCGCGATGGCTTTTGCCGGAGACAAACCTTTCGGGCAAGCCTTGGCGCAATTCATGATCGTGTGGCAGCGGTAGAGCCGGAACGGATCTTCGAGATTGTCGAGACGCTCGCCCGTCGCTTCGTCACGACTGTCGATTACCCAGCGATAGGCTTGCAGCAGAATGGCAGGGCCGAGATAGCGATCCGAGTTCCACCAGTAGCTCGGGCACGACGCGGAGCAGCATGCGCACAGAATGCACTCGTAAAGCCCGTCGAGTTTCTCACGATCTTCGCGTGACTGCTTCCACTCCTTCGGCGGCGTCGGCGTATCGGTTTTGAGCCACGGCTCTATGGAGCGATGCTGCGCGTAAAAATTCGTGAGATCCGGCACGAGGTCTTTGACGACTTCCATGTGCGGCAGCGGATAAACCTTTACCGGCCCTTTGACGTCTTCGATACCCTTCAGGCACGCGAGCGTATTGGTGCCGTCGATATTCATCGCGCACGAGCCGCAAATGCCTTCGCGGCACGAGCGGCGGAACGTCAGCGTCGGATCGATCTCGTTTTTGATCTTGATCAGAGCGTCAAGAACCATAGGTCCGCACTGCTTCTGATCGATATGATAGGTGTCGACGCGCGGATTGCGCTCGTCATCCGGATTCCAGCGATAAATCCGGAATTCCTTCCAATCGCCCTCGCGGTCCGGCCTGTTCCAGATCTTGCCTTCAGAGATTGTCGAATTTTTCGGAAGAGTGAGCTGAACCATGAGAGTGCCGGTGTTCCCGCCAACGAAATCCTTATGAACCTGACAGAAGCTTGAACGTCGTCCCCTGTCAACGGCATGAGCCCGCGGCGGATGCGGTTCTTTGGCCTTAACCGGATTTCTGGTGTTTCTTCAGCTCCCGGACCAACCCGACAAGGCTTTCCGCGATCTGAGCCCCCGTTTGGACCGCGACGCGCAGCGGCACTCGCGACTGGATAATGTCGTTGAGCCGTTCCTGTTGCTCGCCAAAGCCGAAGAAGACCTCCTCCGGCGCCTCGACATCCCCATCTTCGATCGCGGTCATGACGTCGAACGCGTTCTGCGTGGCAAGCACCAGCATCGAGGCGATGTCATTCATCAGTTGCAGATAAAGCCGCTGAGCGTCCGCGCGAATGCGTTGTCCGTGAACCCCAAACTTCAGCGGCGCCGACGCCTGTCCGCCGCCACCTGCAAACACCCTCGGATGCTTCTGGAAACGCTTAAAGATCTCGACGAGGCCGAGACAACAGGTTTCAAGATCGCGAAGCGCGGCACCCGTCTTGCGCTTGGTGCGGGTGCGCGTTGCGACCTTTTCCTGTCCCGACCAATTAATGGCCGCGATCGACGCGATTGCGCCAAGAGCCGCCAGCGACGGCAGCACCGCCGCGAACGGATCGGGCGGCATGCGAGTGTCGGTATCGTCGCTCTCGTCCTTACTGATCTTCGTCACAATCGCGCCCGCCCCTTGAATAGCGGCCGCACCATAAGCGACTTCCCAAAGCGGCGCTATTTCTACTCATCCGGAGCGCTTCCGGAAAAGCCGGGCACCGGTTTTCCCGATGAGAAGCGCGACTAAATAAAAGCTGGACCGGCTCAATAAACGCGAGCTTTGGGCTCGATATATTTGACCTCGTTGGTCATGGTCTTCGTGTGCACCGGACGATCGTCGAGCTTGACTGTTTGCGTCGCGTAATCGGCCCATGCCAGCGTGTGTTTCATCCAATTGACATCGTCACGCTTGGGGAAATCTTCGCGCGCGTGCGCACCACGGCTTTCCTGCCGGTTTTCGGCGCCCACGACCGTAACGGCTGCTTGCGCGATCAGGTTGTCGAATTCCAGCGTTTCGACGAGATCGGAATTCCACACCAGGGACCGGTCGGTAACGGAAATATCCGCCGCATCGCGCCAGACCTGCGTGATCTTCTCGACGCCTTCTTTCAGCACCGGGCCATCGCGGAAAACCGCGCAGTTCGACTGCATAATCTTCTGCATGCGCAGCCGCAGCGCCGCCGTCGGCGTCGAGCCCTTGGCGTTACGGAAATGATCGAGGCGGGCAAGCGCCGGTTCGTGCGCGTCCTTGGGCAGGTCCGACTGCATTGCGCCTTGCTCGATCGTCTCGGCACAGCGCAAACCGGCCGCACGACCGAACACGACGAGATCGATGAGCGAGTTCGAGCCCAGACGGTTGGCGCCGTGCACCGACACGCATGCCGCCTCGCCGATCGCCATCAGGCCCGGCACGACATGATCGGGATCGCCGTTCTTCTTGGTCAGAACTTCACCGTGATAGTTCGTCGGGATGCCGCCCATGTTGTAGTGAACCGTCGGCAACACCGGGATCGGCTGACGACGAAGATCGACGCCTGCGAACACCTTCGCGTTCTCCGTGATGCCGGGCAAACGCTCGGCCAAAATCTTCGGATCGAGATGGTCGAGATGCAAATAGATATGATCGGCATCCGGGCCGACGCCGCGGCCTTCGCGAATTTCGATCGTCATCGAGCGCGAGACGACGTCGCGCGAGGCGAGGTCTTTGGCATGCGGCGCATAGCGCTCCATGAAGCGCTCGCCCTTGGAATTCGTCAGATACCCGCCTTCGCCGCGCGCGCCTTCGGTAATCAACACGCCCGCGCCGTAAATACCGGTGGGATGGAACTGTACGAATTCCATGTCCTGCAGCGGCAAACCTGCGCGCAGAACCATGGCGTTGCCGTCGCCGGTGCAGGTATGCGCTGAGGTGCACGAGAAATACGTCCGCCCGTAACCACCTGTTGCCAGGATGGTCTTCTTCGCACGGAAGCGATGCAGCGTGCCGTCATCGAGATTGAGCGCGATGATGCCCCGGCATGCACCGTCCTGATCCATGATGAGATCGAGCGCGAAATATTCGATGAAGAATTCCGCCGCGTGGCGCAGCGACTGCCCGTAAAGCGTATGCAGCATCGCGTGGCCGGTGCGGTCGGCAGCAGCACACGTGCGCTGTGCCGGCGGACCCTCGCCGTAGTCGGTCGTCATGCCGCCGAATGGGCGCTGGTAGATCTTGCCGTCTTCGGTGCGCGAGAACGGCACGCCATAGTGCTCGAGTTCATAGACGGCGGCCGGCGCGTTCCGGCACAGATATTCGATGGCGTCTTGGTCGCCGAGCCAGTCGGAGCCTTTGACGGTGTCGTACATATGCCAGCGCCAGTCGTCGCGGCCCATGTTGCCGAGCGCCGCCGCCACACCGCCCTGCGCCGCAACCGTATGCGAGCGCGTCGGGAACACCTTCGTCACGCAAGCCGTTTTAAGGCCTGCTTCCGCGCAGCCAAGCGTCGCACGCAATCCTGCGCCACCCGCACCGACGACAACGACATCATAAACATGATCGTGCAGCGGATAGGCTTTGCCGATCTGCGACGGTGCGGCACCCGCGCCGTTGGCCTTGCCATTCAATTGCGACATCAGGCTCAGGCTCCAAAACTCAGTTTCAAAATCGAGAACACGCACGCGAGTGCGATGGCAATGGCGAAGAAGGTGTTGAGCATCAAGGCCACGACCTTAAGCCCTTCTTCGTGGACGTAATCTTCGATGATGACTTGCATGCCGATCCGCATATGGACGGTGCCCGAAAGTACAAGACCGAGAAGCGGAATCGCAATCAATGGGTGCGCAAGCTTCTGTTTCGCCGTCGCGTAGTCCGCGCCAAGCAGCGAAACGATCAGCCAAACGAGAAAGATCCCGAGGAACAGGTTCGCAACCGCCGTCACGCGCTGTTTCCAGAAATGGTCGGCGCCTTCTTTGGCCGAGCCGAGATAACGTACTTTTTTCAGCGGTGTCCGCATCGTGGTCATCAGACGGCCCCCATAGCAACCGCGATCCAGACAATCGCCGTCAACGCCAGCGACGCGGCAAGCGACCCCCACGACAAGAGATCGACCGTCTCAAGGTCGTAGCCGTGGCCGCTGTCCCAGATGAAGTGGCGGATGCCGCCCATCATGTGATGCATCAGAACCCACGTATAGCCAAGCAGCACCAGCTTACCGAACCACGTATCGCACCAGCTCAGAAAATAGTTGTAGGCGTCCGGTCCGCTCGCGGCTGCGATCAGCCACCAGGCGAGCAGCAGCGAACCGAAATAAAGCGCCGCCCCCGTGATGCGATGTACGATCGACATCACCATGTTGATAAGCGGCGAATAGATTTGCAGATGTGGTGAAAGCGGCCGCTTGGGGCGCACGCCGCGGCCGGATGTAACTGCCATCGGACGTCCTTCTTTTTTGTTTGATGCGCATATCTAGCGCCTCGACGCGGGCGCGGCAATTCGCCAAATGCCACATAGATTCTGTCGCGCCTCAGGTCAGCGCGCCAGCAATGGCCTGCCCGAGATGCCGGCCGCTTGTAAAGGCATGTTCGGCGAAGCTGCCGAGGCACCAGTCCCCCGCAACGCCGACCCGCGTTTCCGGACAGTAAAGATGCGTCTCGCCCAGCGCCCTGCCGACGATACCCTGGCGCCAGAGGAAGGCTGTCATCCGCGACGGTCTGACAGGGGGGAGATTTAAGAACTCCCCGACCTCGCTCCAAAGCTCTTCCGCCACATCTTCGGGGTCAGCCTGCTCCGCCGCCAGGCTCCACGCCGATGAGGCATGAATGACAAGGGCCTGGCCCCTGGGATCGCGCCCCGGCTTCGTGTTGTCGCGCGCGATCCACCGCACGACCTCTGAGACGTCGGTGAAAACGTCATGCTCCGAAGTTTTCTTTTGATCGAGGCGGACCATCAAGGACCAGCAGGGCAGCATCAACACGTTCTGCAGCGGCGACGCGAGACGGTCGATCCGTTCCGTCAGCGGCAACGCCGCTGCCGCGGGAACAGCGATGGCGACCGCTTCGAACGGCCCAGCCGATGCTTCGTCTGCGAACCAGAGGTGCCAGCCTTTCTCTCGCCGTTCGAGCGATTGCACCCGCCGGCCGACCGAGACACGCACGCCATCGGCGATCGGACGCGCGATCGACGACATGCCGGGTGTCCCGACGATCCACGGCTCCCGGACGGTTTTGCCGGGCCCTGGTTTCCACTGTCGCGGCACCCAGGTATCCGCATAGCCGAGACCCGCAATCTCCGAGAGATAACGCCCGAATTCATCCGTTTGCGCCAAGAGATATTGCGCACCCGGATCGAACCGGTCGCTGCCGAGACAGATCGTTGCGAGGCGGCCGCCGACGTTGCGGTCTTCTTCAAAAACCTCAACGGAAATGCCCGCGCTCCGCAACGTCTGCGCACATGAAAGCCCCGCCAGACCCGCACCGATGATTGCAACTTGATTGATCACCGCATCTCGCTTCGAATGTCCGGCCGATTAATTACGACGCATACATACGATCGAATCGCGGCCCTTTGGAGATTTACAATCTCAGGCCCGGCGTGCGCATCGGCAAAGCGGCATCACGTCGATTGATCAACGTGAATTTCGCGTCCCACCGACGCTATTGCTGTTTGATCACACCGCAACCGATCCGCTTTTCCCCGCTACCATCCGGATCGGTCCGATAGTCATCGGCCTTGTCATAGATGACAAGCGATGATCCATCGGCATCGAAAAGCGTATCGTCAGCGCCGACGTTAAAGTGGAGATACGTTGTCATCATTTCGGCGCGCGCCATACCGTCGGGTCCGGCGACGATGTTGGGAAGATCGCCCGCCATCGGACCCTCATCGTTCATGAAGCCGTGCTGAGCGCCGAGCGGATTGTAGGTCGGCCCTGCGGACGAAAAATCGCCATCGCATTTGCCGGCCTCGTGCACGCCAAAAGCGTGAGCGCCCGGTGGCAAGCCTTTGAGATCGAATGCGAGAAGCACGCCGGAGGACATGTCGGTCAGCGTCACCGTGCCGGCACTCGAACCGTCTGAGAGTTTGATCTCGGCAACGGCCTTTTCGCCGGCCGCGTCTGCCGGTCCGGCCACGGCCAGAACGAGCACGCCCAGCGCCACCCGACCGATCGTGATGCTCGCCTTGAGGTTCGCTCTGAGGTTCATGCGACGTGTTCCCCCGCTTCCTGCCCGGAAGTCGCTAGCGCCAAGGCACAGGCGTCAGCCAGCCCCGCTGCCGCTGAATGCCCTTAGCGGGGAAGCACAAGCCACGTATCGAGATCGAGAACAACCCCTTCGGCATACTCGCCCGTCGGAGTCTTGAGCGGCAGTGACGCGCAATCCTGATTTTTGACGCCGACGAGACGAACCCGAAGCGCGCCGACGTCCTTCCGTTCGGGAATCTCGGCTTTCTCCAGGATTTCCGACCACGCGTAGATCGTATCGCCGGCGAACGTCGGCGCCACGTGCCGGCCGCCATTGATGGCCGCCAAGTGGAAGGCATTGCCGAGCCCGTTGTAGGACAGCGCCCGCACCAGCGAAATGACAACGCCGCCATAGACGATCCGCTTGCCGAATCGCCCCTTGGATTCGGTGTGCTGATTGAAATGGACCTTCGCCGTATTCTGATAAAGCCGCGTCGCGATCTGATGCTCGGCTTCTTCCAGTGTCATGCCATCGACATGATCGATCTTCTCGCCCGGCTCATAATCACCCCAGCGATGCGGCGAACCCGACAGCGCGAAATCATATTTGCTGACGTCGAGCGCCGGGACCGCCGACGCAAGAACTTCCGGATCGACACGCTCGGGAAGCTTCGGCACCACCGCTTCCGGCGCCGGCGAACCCTTGGAGCGCTTGCGCACCATCACCCAGCGGCAATATTCAAGGACGACTTCGCCATCCTGGTTGCGCCCCGTCGAACGCACGTAAACGGTGCCCGTCTCGCCGTTCGAATTTTCCTTCAGACCAATCACTTCCGACGTCGCCGACAGCGTATCGCCCGGATAGACAGGCTTCAGGAACCGGCAATCGGCATAGCCGAGATTGGCGATGGCGTTGAGAGAGATATCCGGCGTCGTCTTGCCGAACACGACATGAAACGTGAGCATATCGTCGAGCGGCGCTTTCGGATAGCCGATGGCCTTGGCGAACGTATCAGCCGACTGCACTGCAAAGCGCGAGCCGTAAAGCGAGGTGTAAAGCGCCACGTCGCCGTCGGTGACGGTGCGGGGTGTGGCGTGCGGGATGACTTGGCCGTAAGTGAAATCTTCGAAGAAGTTTCCTGCGTTCGTCTTGGTTCCGGCCATCATCCCCGCCTTATGGTTCGGGAAGCCCTTACGCACGGGCTTCGGGTTTTGGTTCTTTTCAGGATGTCGGGATCAGACCGCAACCCTTTTTTGAAAGGTCGGGGACGCGATCAAGGGCCGCACGAAGCCCGTTGGAGGCGGCATTTACTAAAACCACGGCTCCTCGACTTTCGATCGCGCGTTGATGGCATCGGCAATCGCGGCGACACGTCTCGCCATCACGAGATGCAGCCGTTCGACCATGCGTCCCTCGACCGTAATCACCCCCTTGCGCGCATTCTCGGGCTCTTCGAAGGCTTTGATGATCTTATGCGCCCAGGCGATTTCCTCGATCGTCGGTGAAAAGACTTCGTTGCAGGGCACGACCTGCGACGGATGGATGAGCGTCTTGCCGTCCATGCCCAGCGTGCGGCCATGCTCGCATTCGGCGCGAAAACCGGATTCGTCCTTAAAATCGTTGTAGACGCCATCAATGACATCGAGCCCATAAGCCCGCGCGGCCACCAGCGTCATCGCCAGCCACGGCACGACGGCGAAACGGTTGCGGCTTGCGAGCGCACGGCTCTCCTTGAGGAGATCGTTCGTGCCCAGCACGAAGCAGACGAGCCGATTGTCCTGGTCGGGCGCACAGGCGGCAATTTCCTTGGCGTTGATGATCCCCATCGGCGTCTCGATCATCGCCCAGAGCCGAATGCGCGGATCGGCATCCGATGCTTTGATGACCTTCGCCGTACCGGTGATATCGCCGGAGTTCGAAACCTTTGGAATGAGAATGGCATCCGGAACGGCTGCCATGGCCCCGTGCAGATCGGCCATCCCCCACGGCGTTTCTATCGGATTGACCCTGAGGATCACTTCCCGCGAACCAAACCCCCCTTCGTGGATCGCAGCCGTTGCCTGCGCTCGCGCCTTTTCCTTGTTGGGAGGCGCGACCGAATCCTCAAGATCGATGATGATCGAATCCGCCGGCAGCGTTTTGGCTTTTTCCAGAGCCCGCTCGTTGTCGCCGGGCAAATAGAGGACGCTGCGTCTGGGTCTCATGGCCATCGCATCGACTCCCGTAGAAAATGCGTTGATTTTGCATCGCAGCATGCACGTTTGCAACATCGACCGCGACTAAACTTTCGAATAAATCGCAATTCCGAGCGCTGGCGTTGGCTTGTCCATCGCGCGGCAAAGGTCCAATCGCGAACTCTTCGGTCCCTATGCGCCGCATTCTCATGATCTCGTCGTATGTTGCGCATGATCCCGTTGGGCTGACCGCAACAAGCCCGCCCCTACTCGCCGCCGGCATCGATGTCGTCGGACTGCCGACGGTTGTGCTGTCGAACCATCCGATCCGCGCCCACATCGCCGGCATTACGCTCGATCCGAGATTTGTCGGAGACATGGTCCGCGCCCTCGCCGACAATGGCTGGCTGGCCTCGTTCGATGCGATTTTCTCCGGCTACCTACCATCGCTCCAGCACGCCGAAATCGTCGCCGAAGCCGTAATGCGTCTGCGCTCCGCAAAGCCCGAGATCACCTATATCTGCGATCCGATCTTCGGCGACGACCCCGGCGGCCTCTATATTGACGAACGATCCGCACACGGCATCCGCGATCTGCTCATGCCAATGGCCGACATCATGACGCCGAACCGCTTCGAGTTATCGTGGCTGTCCGGCATCAATGTCCAATCGCCGGCCGATGCCGTCACCGCAATCGCCAATCTCAGCCGCCCCATCGTCGCGGGAACGTCAATTCCGGACGGGCCAGCCTCGCTCGCTACCGTGCTGACGGCTGCGAACCGCACCTTCATCGGCCGCGTCGAGAAATGGGCCGACGTGCCGCATGGCACCGGCGACATCTTCGCAGGCTGCCTCACCGCCAAACTCATGCACGGCGAACCGCCTCAGACGGCGCTGGCTTACGCTCTCGGCGGCGTTCGCCGCGCGCTCGAAATCAGCCGCGGCACCGATCGCATGCTGCCGAATTTCGTCGATTGGCGGCACATCTCTCCTGTGTCCATCGAAGCTGCAGCGTGAGTGACATTCGCGCGCCACGCCCGCTTTGGGTTGCTGCGCATGGAATGAACCGGCATATCTGCCCAGGGATCATTTTTATGGAGGGACTCCGCAGATATGAAGCCAGAATCAAGTGCGGAAGGCATTAGCAGAGAAGTTCTTGCCAGCCTTGTTTTGCTTGCCGCCGCGCTCTTGGCGCTGTTCCTTGCCAATTCGCCTCTTCACAACGCCTATGAGCACATCTTAACGACCAAAGTTCAGCTCGGCGTCGCACCCTTCGCTCTCACAAAAGAAATCCATCACTGGATCAACGATGGCCTGATGGTCATTTTTTTTCTGGTCGTCGGTCTCGAAATCAAGCGTGAAGCCATTCGCGGCGCGCTTTCGAAACCCGCCGCCGCGATGCTGCCGATCGTCGGCGCAATTGGCGGTATGGTCGTCCCGGCGCTGATCTATGTCGCGATCAATTTCGATAACGCGGAGCACCTGCGCGGCTGGGCCATTCCGGCAGCAACCGACATCGCGTTTGCCGTCGGCGTGATGGCGCTGCTGGGCAAGCGCGTCCCACCGACGCTGAAGGTCTTCCTGCTCGCCCTCGCCATCATCGACGATCTCGGCGCCATTCTGATAATCGCATTTTTCTACACATACGAACTGTCGTTCACCGCATTGGGATTGGCCGCTGCCGGCGTCGCCGTGATGGCGGTCATGAACCGGCTCAACGTCATGCGGGTCTGGCCCTATCTGCTCGTCGGAGCCTTCGTTTGGCTCTGCGTGTTGCAGTCCGGGGTTCACGCAACCATTGCGGGTGTCGTCACGGCGCTGATGATCCCGCTCTCGAGCCCGAAGAAAGGGGTCGACGGTCCGCTCCCGGCGCTCGAGCACACATTGAGCCCTTGGGTCAGCTTTGGCATCATGCCGATCTTCGCTCTCGCCAACGCCGGATTGGCGGTTGGCGACCTGTCAATGAATGACATGCTGTCGCAAATCCCCGTCGGCATCGCGTTGGGTCTTTTCCTCGGCAAGCCACTCGGCATATACGGCGCAGTGCGCGCTGTGATTGCCAGCGGCCTCGGAGAAATGCCTCACGGAGCATCTCGGATGCAGCTCTTCGGGACCGCAATTCTCGGCGGCATTGGTTTCACGATGAGCTTGTTCATTGGCCTGCTGGCGTTCCCCGACCCCACGCTGACCGCGGAAGTGCGTCTCGGCGTTATGGCAGGGTCCCTGCTGGCAGCGGTGGTCGGCTACATCGTATTGGTCACGAGCAAGGGAGCCCCGCCGATGGCGGAGGAAAAACGATAATGAGCAGCTTTCCCGAAACTTTGGCGGACCGCTATCGCCGTTTCCGTCATCGCCATTTCGTTCCGAACGCCGACCATTACGAAGAACTCGCGACACACGGGCAAAGCCCCGAGACGATGATCGTCTCGTGCTCGGACAGCCGCGTCGATCCCGAGACGATCTTCTCGGCCATGCCCGGCGAACTATTCGTCGTCCGCAATGTCGCCAATCTTGTTCCGCCCTACGAAGTCAGCGGCAAATATCACGGCGTCAGCGCCGCGATGGAGTTTGCAGTGCTGAATTTGCGCGTGAAGAACATGATCGTCATGGGCCATTCTGGCTGCGGCGGCGTGAAGGCGGCGCTGGACCAGAACGCCGCAATCCAGACGGACGCGCATTTCATCTCGAAATGGATGTCGATGCTCGACGACGCCCGTCTCAGCGTTCTAGCTGCACATCAAAGCAGCTCAGCTAGCGTCCGTCAGGAAGCGCTCGAAAAAGAAGCCATCAAGCAGTCGATCGCTAATTTGCGTACCTTCCCGTTCGTGAAAGAGCAGGAAGACAAGGGCCGGTTGTCGCTGCACGGCGCGCATTTCGACATCAAGTCGGGAACGCTGACGGTTCTGAACCACTCGCGCGGTCAGTTCTTCGCACTTTGATGGCGTGGCCGCTCGGAGCCTTCTCGGCCTATCAGGATGATGGACCTGCCGCTCCGGCGGCAGCTTCCACTTTCGCCTTGGCAATGATCGGCAGCAACTTCGTCTTGAGCGACTCCGGCGTGATCGGCCCAACGTGCTTGTAGATCACGTGGCCCTTGCCGTTGACGACGAACGTCTCAGGCGTTCCGTAGACGCCCCAGTCGATCGCAGCGCGCCCATCGGCATCGGTCCCGACTGCCGTGAACGGATTGCCGTAACGCCCCAGGAAACGCCGCGCCGCCGCAGCCTGGTCCTTGTAGTTGACGCCATAAATGTCGACGCCGGACTCTTCCTTGAGCTGCTCCAGCATCGGATGCTCATCGACGCACGGCACGCACCACGACGCCCAATAATTGACGACTGAGATCTTGCCCTTCGCAAGATCAGCCGAGGTAAATCCTGGTTCGGCGTTGCCCGCTGTCACTTCCAGTCCTTCGACGGCCGGAAACGTCGTCTGCGGCACCGGCTTGCCGACGAGCGTTGACGGCAGCAACGACGGATCGCCGGACCTAAGTGCCATCGCGAAAAAACCCGCGATGACCACGAAAATCACGACCGGCAACAAGCGCAAATAATTGGATCGACCCTGGGCCACCGTCATCTCTCTATTCAGTGCGAGGAGCGGCGCTTGACGCCCTGGCGTTCCAGCGCGGCGAGTTCGGCGCGCTGCTTCCATCCATCAGCCAAAAGCCAAAGGATGAGCCCGATCACCGTCACCGTGACGACGGCATACGACAGCCAAATGAAAGCGGCGTGCGGTCCCATATTCATAGCAATCACTCCGCTGCCTGAGGCGCGAGCCGATCCCGGCCCATGACCGCCTGTGTCCTGAGCGCCTTCACCCGGCGGCGAAGAATCTCGTTCCTCATCGCCTTCAGATGCATCGCGAAGAACATCAGCGTGAACGCTAGCGCCATCACCAGCAACGGCAGACGCATGCTGGGATCGACAGTCGATGTGAAGTCCGTCGACGGCTGATGCAGCGTATTCCACCAGTTGACCGAAAACTTGATGATCGGCAGCAGCGTCACGCCCACGAGCGCCAGGACGGCTGTCAGCTTGGCTGCAGCCCCTTCGTCTTCCAGCGCTGAGCGCAGAGCAATCAAGCCGAGATAGAGAAAGAACAGCAGCAGCACCGACGTCAGTCGCGCATCCCAAACCCAGTAGGTGCCCCACATCGGCTTGCCCCAGAGCGAACCGGTCACCAGCGCCAGGAACGTGAAGGCCGCGCCGAGCGGCGCCGCGGCCTTCGCCGAAACGTCCGCCAGCGGATGACGAAACACGAGCAGGCCGAAACTCGACAGCGCAATCAGCCCGTAAATCATCATCGAGAGCCACGCGCACGGCACATGGATGTACATGATCCGGACCGTCTCGCCCTGCTGATAGTCAGGTGGCGAATCCAGAAATGCCAAATAAAGACCGTAAACCAATAGGATAGCCGAAGCGGCCGTCACCCACGGCAGCACGCGAGCGGAAAGCTCCATGAACCGTGTCGGATTGGCGAGGCGTTGCGTAAGCGTCTGCATGGGCGGGATTTAAGCCTTTAAACGATACGGCGCAATGAAGCCTGAGGTTACCATTTGGAGAATTACTGCAACTGGATCCGAAGCGCAGCAGCTGCCGCGACCGGCCCCAGCACGACCGTAACCAGCGACACCGCCGCCAGAATGAGAAACGACGCACTAAGCCCATCGGGTCCCGCGCTGGCACTGACGGCCGATATGCCGAAAATCAGCGTCGGCACATAGAACGGAAGCACAATCACGGCCAGAAGCAGGCCGCCGCGACGTGTCTTCATGGTCAATGCCGCCCCGATCGCCCCCAGAAAACTCACGGCCGGCGTCCCGATTAAGGTTGTTGCCACAAGAATAGGGTATGAATTGAGGTCGAGGTTCAGGAGAATGCCGAGCACCGGCGCCATGATCGCCAGCGGAATTCCCGTGGTGATCCAGTGGGCTAAAGCCTTTGCGGCGCTGACAAGCTCGAGCGGCAGCGGCCCCGTCGCCAGCACATCAAGGGTCCCGTCTTCGTAATCCGCCTCGAAAATACGATTGAGCGACAGCAACGCTGCCAGCAACAGCGCGATCCAGAGCACGCCCGCCGCAATCCGCGCCAGCAGATTGAGATCCGGCCCGAGCCCAAGCGGCATCAACGAGACGACCACGAGAAAAAAGCCCAGCGCTGTCCCGATAGCGCCACCCTCGCGGACTGCCAATCGCAAGTCCCGCTTGATGAGAGCCCAGAAACTCTTCACGCCGCCATCCTATGCGCCACGAGATCGAGCGTCCGCGCCCGCTCCAGCGCCAATGGCAAATGCGTGGCAATGACGGCAAGCCCGTCCTCGCGCGTATGCGCGTTCACCGCCGCCACTAGCCGCTCCGACGACGCCGCGTCGAGCGATGCAGTGGGCTCATCGAGCAGCCACAGCGGCCGGTGCGCAACAAGCAGCCGCGACAGCCCGAGCCGCCGCTTTTGTCCGGCCGAAAGATACGCGGCGGGAAATTCGCCAAGCTCTTCCAATCCGAAATGCTGAAGCGCAGCGTCGATCCGCTGCTGCGAATGATCGTTCGCTTCCAGATAGGCGTTCCAGAACGTCGCGTTCTCGATCACCGTCAAACTCGACTTCACCGAATTGGTGTGACCGATCGCATGCGCCTGCTCCGCGACCGACAGCTCCGGATCGCCGCCTTCGAGACGAACGGAACCGCGAAACGGCCGGATGAATCCGGCCAGCGTTCGCAGCAACGTCGTCTTGCCGATGCCGTTCGCGCCCGTCAGCACCAAGGCTTCGCCGTGCTTAACGTCGAACGACAACCCCTCGATGACACGCCGCGGCCCGCGGTCGATGGTCAAGTCTTCAGCAATAAGCTGCACAGTGATCGGATTCCATGATGCCGGATTGAGCAAAGGCGGGGCAATTTGGCCATCCGCACGATTGGGCTTTTCTTTTCGATATGCTTATATAAAAGGCACGTTGTATCCTTCGCTAGCGCAAAAGCGAGGGGGTCGCGCGGCCCAGTCCTATGTGCCGCGGGGCGTCCTCGATTCCGTCGGCACACCGGCGGCGCAGCCCTTCGTCTTAATCTTTCGGAGGCCTGACCTTGAGCGCCCTTACACCCATTTCCGACGACAGCTTCAAATGCAAGAAAACCCTCACCGTCGAGGGTAAGACTTACGTTTACTATTCCTTGCCCGATGCCGAGGCTAACGGCCTTAAAGGCATCTCGCGCCTTCCCTATTCCATGAAGGTTCTCCTCGAAAACCTCCTTCGTCACGAGGACAACCGCTCGGTCACCAAAGCCGACATCATGGCCATGGCCGAATGGCTCGATAACAAAGGCAAAACCGAGAAAGAAATCGGCTTCCGCCCGGCCCGCGTGCTGATGCAGGACTTCACCGGCGTTCCTGCCGTTGTCGACCTCGCCGCCATGCGCGACGGCATGACGAAGCTCGGCGGCGATCCGACGAAGATCAACCCGCTCGTGCCCGTCGATCTTGTGATCGACCATTCCGTCATCGTCGATGAGTTCGGCACGCCGAAAGCCTTGGCCGACAACGTCGCGCTCGAATACGCCCGCAACGGCGAGCGCTATAACTTCCTGAAGTGGGGCCAGGGCGCGTTTCAGAACTTCCGCGTCGTGCCGCCCGGCACCGGCATCTGCCACCAGGTCAATCTCGAATATCTCGCCCAGACCGTCTGGACGAACGAGATGGCCGACGGCGCAACCGTTGCGTACCCGGACACGCTCGTCGGCACCGACAGCCACACGACGATGGTCAACGGCTTGGCGGTTCTCGGCTGGGGCGTCGGCGGCATCGAAGCCGAAGCCGCGATGCTCGGCCAGCCGCAGTCGATGCTCATTCCTGAGGTCATCGGCTTCCGTCTGACGGGCAAGCTCAAGGAAGGCGTCACCGCGACCGACCTCGTTCTCACCGTCACGCAGATGCTGCGCAAGAAGGGCGTCGTCGGCAAATTCGTCGAATTCTTCGGCCCCGGCCTCGATTCAATGACGCTCGCCGACCGCGCGACGATCGCCAACATGGCGCCCGAATACGGCGCAACGTGCGGCTTCTTCCCGGTCGACAAGGAAACGATCAACTACCTGACCATGTCGGGCCGCGACGCGCACCGCATCGCGCTCGTCGAAGCCTACGCCAAGGCGCAAGGCCTTTATCGCGAAACGGGCTCGGCCGATCCGGTCTTCACCGACACGCTCGAACTCGATCTCGGCGATGTCGTCCCGTCGATGGCTGGCCCGAAGCGTCCCGAAGGCCGCATCGCGCTGACCGACATCAAGACCGGTTTCGAAACCGCGCTCGCCGGCGAATACAAGAAGCCCGACGAGCTGTCGAAGCGCGTGCCCGTCGAAGGCAAGGACTTCGACATCGGCCATGGCGACGTCGTCATCGCCGCGATCACGAGCTGCACGAACACGTCGAACCCGAGCGTGCTGATCGCCGCCGGCCTGCTCGCCCGCAACGCGGTCAACGCCGGGCTGACGAGCAAGCCGTGGGTGAAAACATCGCTCGCGCCGGGATCGCAGGTCGTCGCCGCTTACCTCGCGGACGCTGGCCTACAGCCCTTCCTCGACCAGATCGGCTTCAACCTCGTCGGCTTCGGCTGCACCACCTGCATCGGAAACTCCGGCCCGCTGGCACCTGAGATTTCGAAAGCCATCAACGGCAACGGTATCGTCGCTGCGGCGGTGCTGTCCGGCAATCGCAACTTCGAAGGCCGCGTCAGCCCCGACGTGCAGGCGAACTATCTGGCGTCGCCCCCGCTCGTCGTGGCTTATGCGCTCGCGGGTTCGGTCCAGAAAGATCTGACCAAAGAGCCGTTGGGCATGGGCAAAGACGGCAAGCCTGTCTTCCTGAAGGACATCTGGCCGACGACGCAGGAAATCCAGCAGTTCATCGCCGACAACATCACGCGCTCCATGTTCATGTCGCGCTACGCCGATGTCTTCAAAGGCGACAACAACTGGCAGGGCATCGCGACGAGCGGCGGCCTGACCTACGGCTGGAACGGCTCTTCGACGTACGTCCAGAACCCGCCCTACTTCCAGTCGATCGCGCGTGAAGCCAAGCCCGTGGGCGACATCGTCAACGCCCGCATCCTCGGCCTCTTCGGCGACAAGATCACGACCGACCACATCTCGCCTGCGGGCTCCATCAAGACCGCGAGCCCGGCAGGTAAATACCTGCTCGACCACGGCGTGCAGCCGGTAGACTTCAACCAGTACGGCACGCGCCGCGGCAATCATGAAGTGATGATGCGCGGCACCTTCGCCAACATCCGCATCAAGAACCACATGGTGAAGGATGCGAGCGGCAACGTGAAGGAAGGCGGCCTGACGATCCACTATCCGTCGGGCACCGAAATGCCGATCTACGATGCCGCCATGCAGTACGAAGCCGAAGGCGTGCCGCTCGTTGTCTTTGCGGGCGTCGAATACGGCAACGGCTCCTCACGCGACTGGGCGGCGAAAGGCACGAACCTGCTCGGCGTCCGCGCCGTCATCGCGCAGTCGTTCGAGCGCATCCATCGTTCGAACCTGGTCGGCATGGGCGTGGCGCCGTTCGTCTTCACCGAAGGCGCCTCGTGGGAATCGCTTGGCCTCAAGGGCGACGAACGCGTGTCCATTCCCGGTCTCGCCAGCGTCAAGCCGCGCGAGGTCATGACGATCACCATCACCCGCGCCGACGGCTCGACGCTGCCCGTGCCGGTGCTCTGCCGGATCGATACCCTCGACGAGATCGAGTACTTCAAGAACGGCGGCATCCTGCACTACGTGCTGCGCAACCTGGCGGCTTAAAACATCGGCCCCGGCGGCCGCCACGCAGAACGCGTGTCGCCGGGCCTAACTTAAAAAATGTCTGCCCCTCCCGATGCCGATAGGCCAAGAAAGTGATATTTTGAATCGGCGGGTTGTCGGAGGGGATCAATATGACGTCGCAGGTAGATGCCGTCATTCTGGCGCTACGCTCCGTGCTGGAAGACGCGGCTCGAAGCCATGACGTCTATTGGCAGACCAGGACAATCAATCGCTGGATCAACCAGCTTCCCGGCGCGTGGACCTGGAAATGGCGGCACCTAAAGCTTCGCGGCGACTCTCGCAGAGTTCCCCGCGCTGACGCCATTGTGCACCTGCGCGCGACGATCACCTACCTTGAAGCCAACCGGGACGGCATCCGGTCCCCATCGTTCCGCTGGCCGAAGCTGCGCAAGGAAAAGACGCCGCGGCCAGTCGAGCCAGCTAAGCCTCAATACAGAATGGTGGAAGGACCGACCTCAGATACGAGGCACTAGCGGTTGACCTATCGAACGACTGGTCGCGCCTGATCCAAATGTAGAACGTCGGGCGGCCGTTCGTGGGGCCAAACGTAGGGTGGCCAAACGACGAATCGCTTTATGAATCAATTTGGCCGGGAACGCTTGCAACGCCCCGGCCAATTAGCACCCGCCGTAGGCCGACGGGCTCGTGATCACAAAGCAGATTGTACACTTAGAAGGACTCGGGTCAAGCGGCCGACGGCTACCCAGAAAGGGTAGACGAAAATGAGCAACTTCGTAGATTGGCAAGGGAAGTCCGGTCGAGCTTATCGATACTGGTTCGTAGACATGGACTTGCCGTTTAACGCCGTCGCAGGCAATTACGTATTCGCAACGCGGATGCCAAACGGCAATTTAAAGCCACTTTACTTTGGCGAGACTGGCGATTTCAGCACGCGAATGTCAAAGCATGAAGTGTGGAGCGTAGCTTTGAGACTTGGCGCTACTCACGCGCTTGCGCATCCCACACAAGGCGTAGAGACGGTGAGGCGCGCCGAGGAACGCGATCTTGTTGAGCTGTGGAATCCACCATTAAATACGCACTATCGCACGACTGGCTGATGCCACTAGGCTGCAACTGGCAGGGGCTCTCTACTCCGCTTTGGACGGGCGCTCCTGTCATCCTGAGGATTATATCGGCGTTGTTTTTTGCGATCCTGTCCATGTGAGTGTTGAACGTGAGTCTGGTTTAGAAGTTCCTAATCAGATAGGATTCCGGGATGCCTAAACGCGAAGAACCCGAGCTGGACCCTAAAGAGCAGTTCCGGTTCTGAACTCGATCGGGCTACGGCCTTATCGTTTAAGATCACAAATGCCAAAGTATAGGTCGTCCGGGTCCGGCGCGTTCCGCGATTAGAAGCCCGGCACGGCCCGGGGATCTGCCATCACAAGGGCACAAGTTCAGCCCTTTTTTGCAAGTCACAGTAGGCGACGCTCTCATCGGTTTGGTGCGTTTGCTACGCGGTGCCGAAAATGTCTGCGCCCATCTCCCCCGCGCAGATAGTGGAACGCCATGTAACACCCGCCCACCCCCCCAACGAACCCCTTAACGCTCACCCCTTCGTGACAAGGCTTTCGCGCCTTTCACTTTGGCCTGACGTTTGTGGGCGCTAAAGATAAACTTGGCGGCGGCCGTAGTGTCTGTGAGGCTTAACGATTGATGCGTTTTCGCGAATTCCTGCTGGCGGTCCTCGTCGTCGGTGCCAGCGCCCTTCCCGCTTCAGCCCAGGAAGTCCCCGTCGACCGGCCAGCGGAGCAGCCCGTCAAAGCCGTCGTTGAGCTCTTCACGAGCCAGGGTTGCTCGTCCTGCCCGCCCGCCGATGAAGTTCTGAAGACGCTCGCCGACGACCCGTCGATCATCGCCCTGTCGCTGCCCGTCGACTACTGGAACTATCTCGGCTGGAAAGACACCTTCGCCTCGCCGCGCAACACCGAGCGGCAACGAAACTACGCCCGCGCCCGTGGCGACGGCCAGATCTACACGCCGCAGGCGGTCGTGAACGGCGAAATCCCTGTTAATGGCTCCTCAAAAGCCGCAATCGAGCAGGCCATCGACGAAACCTCCAAATCCGGGGGACCCCGCCAGGTTCCGGTCCGTTTCTGGCAGGAGCGCAACACCATGAACTTCGCGCTGGGCGCCGATGCGGCCGGCCATACCCCGCGCGAGGCGACCATCTGGCTCGGCGTCGTGCAGATGTCGGGTTCGGTGCCGGTCAAGGATGGCGAGAACGCCGGCAAGACGCTGACCTACACCAACGTCGTCCACGAACTTATTCCCGTCGGCATCTGGAAAGGCCAGCCGATGCAGGTGCAGCTGCCGCGCGCCGCCATGATGCAGGCCGACGTGCAGAAGGTCGTCGTGCTCGTGCAGGAAGGCCGCAGCGGCCCCATCATCGGCGCGACGATGGCGGGCCTCTGGTAGGTGCCCCGGCGGCCGGCTCCCCGAAGGGGAGTCGCCGGGGCCAATCATCAAGCCGCCAGCCCGCGCTTCTTCAGCAGGCCGTCGATCTTCGGCGGCCGCCCGCGAAACGCCACGTACGCGTCATGCGGATCGCGCCGGTTGCCCGCCGAATAGATGAACTCGTGCAGCTTCTTTGCCGTCGCCGGATGGAAGACGTTGCCCGTCTCTTCGAACGCCGCGAACGCATCCGCGTCCATCACTTCCGACCACAGATAGCTGTAATAGCCCGCTGCATAGCCCGACATGATGTGCATGAAGTGCGGCAGCCGGTGCCGCATCACGATCTCTTTCGGCATGTCGATACCGTTGAGCGCATCGCGTTCGAAACCCTCGATGTCGCCGATTTCCGACATGTCTGCGGAATAGAGCGCCATATCGACGAGTGCCGATGACGTATATTCGATTGTCGCAAATCCCTGATTGAAATTGCGCGCCGCCGTCAGCCGCTGGCGTAGAGACTTCGGCATCGGCTTGCCGGTCTTGTAGTGCAGCGCGTGCTTTTCGAGCACGTCCGCCGTCGACAGCCAATGCTCGTAAAGCTGCGACGGCAGCTCGACGAAATCGCGCGACACTGACGTTCCCGAAATCGACGGATACGTCACGTTCGACAGCAGTCCGTGCAGCCCGTGCCCGAATTCGTGAAATAGCGTGCGCGCATCGTCGAACGACAGCAGCGGCGGCGTATCATCGCCGCCCTTCGTGAAATTCAAGACGTTGATGATGATCGGTGTCTGGCCCTTGCCGAGCTTGTGCTGCGAGCGGAACGACGACATCCAGGCGCCGGAACGCTTCGTTGGTCGGGCAAAATAATCGCCCATGAAAATGCCGACGTGCTGGCCTTTCTTGTCGAGCACCTCCCACACACGCACCTCGGGGTGATAGCGCGGCAGATCCTTGCGCTCCTTGAACTTCAATCCGAAGAGCTTCGTCGCCGTGTCGAAAGCAGCGCGGATCATGTTATCGAGTTCGAGATAGGGCTGCAGCTTCGACTCGTCGAAATCGTACTTCGCCTGGCGCACCTTTTCCGAGTAATAGCGCCAGTCCCACGGCATGATCTCGGAATTGTCGCCCGCGTTCTGCGCTTCCGCCGCCAGCAGATCGCGTTCGCCTTTGGCGCGCACGACGGCCTTCGCCCACACGGCGCGAAGAAGCTCATCGACGGCAACCGGCGTCTTCGCCATCGTGTCCTGCAGGCTGAATTCGGCATACGACTTGAAGCCCATCAGCCGCGCATATTCGCCACGCAACGCAACCGCTTCGGCAACGATCTGCCTGTTGTCGGTATCGCCAGCGCGCGCACCGCGGCTGATCCAGGCATTGAACGCCTGCTCCCGCAAATCTCTGCGGGCAGAGTACGTCAGGAAGCCTTCGACACTCGACCGCGCCAACGTCACGATGGCCTTGCCGGGAAGACCCACATCAGCGGCCGCCCGTTCCGCACTGTCCTTGAGCGTTTGAGGCAGTCCGGCGAGATCATTCTCGCCGTCGAGCACGAGCTGCCAGGATTGCTCGTCTTTCAAGACGTTCTGCATGAACTGCGTGACGAGCGTCGCAAGGCGCGCATTGATCTCTTTCACGCGTGATTTGTCTGCCGACGACAGCCGTGCGCCCGCGCGAACGAATTCCAGATGGTGGCGTTCGAGCACACGCAGGTCTTCATCATTGAGCTTCAGCGCATCGCGGCGCTCGTAAAGATCATCGACACGCTTGAAGAGGCGCTTATCAAGCAGGATCTGCGTTTCGTGCGCTGCAAAACGAGGCGCCATATCGCGCGCAACTTCCTGCAATTCCGGCGTCGAATCCGAGCCTTCGAGATTCCAGAAAACCGACGCGACGCGGGACAACTGCCAGCCGCTCTTTTCAAGCGCGATGATCGTATTGGCGAACGTCGGCTTTGCCGAATTGCGTGCGATCTTTTCGATTTCCGCTTTGTGCTCGCGAAACGCCGCTTCGAGCGCCGGTTTGAAATGGCGCGCCTCAATTTTCTCGAATGGCGGCATGGCGAATTCGCCGTTCCATTTCATCATCAATGGATTGGCGGTGGCTTTTGGGCGCGGCTTCGATGCCGCCTTACGCTTTGCTATCATTGAGATCGAATATCCGAGTTTCCCCCACTCTGTAACTTTATATACGCACAAAATACCGTTTGTGCTCAAATGAAACCCTTGCAATGCGGCAACGCCGACAGGACCGGCGCGGTGGCACCGGTCCTGTCGAACACGACGTCGAGGGAGAGGGTTCGTTTTGGATGGGGACCAAAACGCAGAAGGGAGCGTTGCCTGAGAGTCCTATCTCGAAACTATGGCCCCGGGGGGCTGGGGGGCTATATATCCAGAGCCGGTCCTTTGAAATCGGACCCAAAGGCAACGGTTATCTCTATCGCGTTTTAATACGGCGGATTGGGGCCGCGCCTGAGTCGCGATTTTGTCAGGGTCAGGGTATTTCCGTGCTTTGTCCCCAAAGTTGTTCATCCCGTTCATTTGGCCGAAGAACCGCAAGTTTTTTGACGTCTCTCTTGCATTCGCCGTCCGTTAGCGCGATCCTTCACTATCAACGATTGGACGGCGCCGTTTGAGCGAGACAACCGACCCGATAGTTTTTCGCCCGCGCTCAGCGGGCACGCCTGGATCGCCCGATCAGCATTCGGAGCCAGGCCGACGAACCACATTCGATCGCTACGAACTCACAGCCATTCTCGATCTCTACGGCCGCAAAGTTGCCTCCGGCGCTTGGCGCGACTACGCCATCGACCTGCTGCGCGACAAGGCCGTCTTTTCCGTCTATCGCAAGGCAAGCGAATACGCGCTCTATCGCATCGAGAAGGATCTGCGCCTGGCGCGCAAACAGGGCGCCTACAGCGTCATCGCGGCCGGAGGCCTCATCATGAAGCGCGGCCATGACCTGAAGCGCGTGCTGAGCGTCCTCGAAGACCGCCCCGACGTCGTGAGATTTTAAAGCTCTTCCTCCGCTTCCGGCCGGCTCTCGGAACGAGAGTCGGAAGCGGAAAACAAAAGAGCGCCGACCAAAAATACGCAAACAAAAAAGGCCCCGGATTCCGGGGCCTTTCTCAATTGGATTTCTCGCTCTTAGTTGCGATTCGCCATTCCCAACAGGTTCAGGATGTGAATGAAGAGCGTGATGAACGAGCCGTAGAGCATGAAGGCGCCGAAGATCGACGACCGCTTCAGCTGCTCTTCGCCACCATACTGGGCATTCTCGATGTACATCGACTTGATCGCCTGCGTTTCAAACGCCGTGATGACCGAGAAGAGCAGCACGACGACGGCCGAGATACCCATGCTGACCGTCTTGCTGGTGCCGGGATCGGTGATGAAGAAGAAGCTGCCGAGCATGACGACGATCAGGCCGATCGACGCCATCGACAGGAAACCGCTCCAGCCGGTCATGTCCTTCTTCGTGGTATAGCCGATGAGGCTCGTGACCGCGAACATCGCGGCGGCGATGAAGAACGCCTGACCGACGAGGCCAGCCATGCCGGTCGAAACGTAAAGCGAAATCATCGGAGCGATCAAAGCGCCCCAGGCCGCGCAGTAGAGCCAATAAGCGCCGTGGGCGACGACGTTACTGCCGCCGAAGAAAAGACGCGGTGCAAACCAGCCAAGACCCATGACGGCGGCAAACAGAACCCATTTCATCGGGCCCAGCGCAATCGCTGCCATGACCTGCGGGTTGGCCATAAGAAGCATGACAACGGCCGCCGTACCGGCAACACCGAGTGCCATGTAGTTGTAGGTGCCGAGCATGAACGAGCGCAGCCCCTGGTCGATCGCGCCAGATGTCCGCGCGCTGCCGTACGGGCTATTTGGTCGCGAAAAAACTTCAGCCATGGTCCTCGAATCCTCGTGTTATCCGGCGAACTGCCGGTTCTGCGTGGAATATGATCCTGCTGCCGAAGCCTTTCAAGGTCCGGAAACCAAAAGCAGAATGCTTTTATTCTGAACGCAGGTAACTTGCAGGCGGAGCCTTAAGGATCATCCACGTTCCGATCCCACCGAACACCGCAATCATAGCCGCTGCAACCCCAAGCGTCACGAAAACGGCATTGAGCGAAAAGACATAATCCAATTCCATCACGCGGGTAACGGCAACCCAAGCGATGACACTGCCGAGCAGAATGGCGATGAGCGCCGCAATCACGGCCAGCAAGGCATATTCCCAGGCGTGCGCCATGAGAATCTGCCGCCGCCGTGCCCCGATCGTCTTCAGAATCACGGCTTCGAGGATTCGCCGCCGCTGAGCCGTTACGAGCGCGCCTGCTAAAACGAGCGCGCCCGCCGTCAGCGTCACGCTACCTGCAACTTGAACCGCCACCATCACTTTCGCGAAGATCTTGCTGAACTGATCGATGGCGTCGCGAACGCGAATGGCGCTGACCGACGGATAGGACCTGCCGATATCGCGCACCATCCGGGTTTCGACATCCGCCGCCGTTCCTGGCGGCAGGCGCACCGTCGCAAGCAGATTATGCGGCGCGGCCCGCAGCGTGTTCGGCGAGAACACCATGATGAAGTTGAGGGCGATGCTCTCCCACTTCACCTCGCGCAGGCTTGCGACCTTCGCTGTTATATTCCGCCCGAGCACGTTGATCGTCACGCTGTCGCCAAGTCCGACCCCGAGTTTTTTCGCGATTTCGCCCTCGAACGATACGAGCGGCGGCCCGGAGTAATCTTTCGCCCACCAGGAACCTGCGGTGAGTGTCGAACCTTCTGGAATGCTGTCGGAATAACTCAGGCCGCGGTCGCCATTCAGTACCCACTGAGTATCGGACGAAAATTTGAGATCCTCGACCGGCGTACCTTTGATCGCGACGATCCGGCCGCGCAGCATCGGCGCTTCGACCAGTGACGTGCCCGGTGCGTCTTGCGCGATGCGCGCCTTCAACCCATCGAAATCTCCGGGCGGAATGTCGAGCAGGAAATAATCCGGCGCTTCCTCAGGCAAGCGGTCCCGCAGATCCGCCACCAGCGAAGCATTCGCGAGTGCCACCACGACGAGCAGCGAAAGGCCAGTCCCGAGCGACAACACGACAGAACGCGTCAGCCCGTCAGGCGAACCGATGTTGCGCAACGCCAATCCCAATTCCGGCCGCGACGGGCGCGGCAGGCGACGCGCCATCCGCGCCAGAAATCCGCCGAGCCAGCCGAATACGACCAGCATGACGACCAGCCCGGCAAGAATCCAGAGCGCAATCGACCGTGACTCCGACGTCAACACCGCGATCGCGATCAGCGCCGCACCGAGCGCCGCCATCAACACGATCAGCGATGTTCGCGGCCGACCGCCGGATCCGTTAATGCTGTCGCGAAAAAGAACCGTCGCCGATACGTTTTCCGCTCGTCCCAATGGCCAGAGCGCAAACAGCAACGCAACGAGCGCGCCATAGAGCGCCGCGAGTCCCAGACTGAGCGGCGATACCTCGACGTTGATCCGAACAGGCAGCAAATCACCGTAGAATTCGTCGATGATCGACGGCACCGCAACGCCGAGCGCGAGGCCGATCGCAATGCCGACCGCGCTCATGATGACGAGCTGCACCAGGAATATGCCCATGATCTGCGAACCCGACGCGCCGATGCTGCGGAGCGTCGCGATCACCTTCATGCGCTTGTCGATGAACGTGGAAACCGCGTTCGCAATGCCCACGCCGCCGACCAGCAGCGATGCCAGCCCGATCAGGATGAGAAACTGCCGCAAGCGGTCGAGCGCCCGGCTGATCTGCGGTGACGGATCATAACGATCGTTGCTGGTGTAGCCGCCGGTCGGAAGTTTTTCGGCAACCGATTTGCGCAAATTCGAAAGCGCCCCACGGTCGCTTGGCGCACCTGTCGGCAACTTGATCGCATAGCGCCAGCGAATGAGTGTGCCGGGCTTGATGAGATCGGTTTTTTCCAGCGTCGCGAGTGACACGAACACACGCGGGCCATAGGTCATGCGGTCGACGATGGCATCCGGCTCGTTATCGAGAATGCCTTTAATCACCACACTTTCGGAGCCGATGCGCATCTCGTCGCCGATCTTGAGACCGAGCCGATCAAGCAACATGGCATCGGCGACGGCGCCCTGTCCGGAAAGCGCTTCGGCAAATGTGCCACCGCTCTTCAGCGTCACCGTCCCTGCGAGCGGATAAGCGCCATCGACGCCTTTCAACTCCGCCAGGGCCTGATCCGAACCGTCGGTACGCCGCGCCATCGTTCGCATCGTCGCCGTTTCGCTCACCCGCCCGAGACTGTGAAACAGGTGCTGATCCTCGGGCGTGCCGCGAACATGCATCCGCGCGAACACGACATCGCCGCCGAGGATCGCCTCGCCCTGTTTCGTAAGTCCGGCGCGCAACGCATCGGCCAGCGCGCCGACGGCCGCGATCACCATCACACCCAGTGCCAGGCAGGCGATGAAAATGCGAAAACCATCGAAACCATTGCGAATTTCGCGCAAACCGAGACGAACGATGGTGAGAATACTCGCGCGCTTCGGCTGAGCCGCGCCGTCCAAATTCGAGAGTGCCGTCACGACGACACCGCGCGCATAGCGGCTTCCGTCCTCTCGTCGGCGACGATTGCGCCGTCCGTCATGCGGATCACGCGATCGGTCATTGCCGCAAGCTTGTTGTCATGCGTGACGATCACGAGGGTCGCGCCGCGCCGCTCGCGCAGACCGAACAACAGCTCGATAATCTGTTTGCCCGTTCGCCCGTCGAGATTGCCGGTCGGCTCGTCTGCGAACAGAATATCCGGCGACCGGCTCAACGCGCGGGCAATCGCAACGCGCTGCTGCTCGCCGCCTGAAAGTTCCGCCGGGAAATGATCGACACGAGCGCTCAAGCCCACTTCCGCCAAGAGGTCGCGCGCCGTCTCGAAGGCCTTTGCTTCGCCCGCAAGCTCCATCGGCAGGGCGACATTTTCCAGCGCCGTCATCGTCGGTACAAGATGAAACGACTGGAACACGATGCCCATGTCGGCGCCGCGCAGAACGGCCAGATTATCTTCCGACAGCGACCCAAGCTCGCGCCCCGCGACCGTAATGCGGCCGCTCGTCGCCCGTTCGAGGCCCGCCATCGTCATCAGCAGCGAGGTCTTGCCCGATCCCGATGGCCCGACGATTGCCGCCGATTGCCCGCGCGGAATCGCAAGCGACACGCCACGCAGGATATGTACCGGCCCGGCGCGGCTCGTTAAGGTCAACTGCACATTGTCGAGTTTAATGATCGGATCGCTCAAGGTAAGATGCCCTGCCTTGTCGTGGCTGATGTGTGTCGTATCGGACTTGTGCCGCACACATTGAGCCTCTACGTCAGCTCATGAAATGTGTGATGTGTGGGGCCGAAAGATGAACGCTAAAGCTTCCCGCGCCCCGAACCGGGTTTCTGGCTGGATTGCGAAGACCGCCTTTCGCGTACTGATCTGTGCCGGGATGATGGCTCCGCTCGTAACCTCTGCAACTGCCGTGTCGTCGCGCCCACTGACGATCGTCGCCTTCGGCGACAGTCTGACGGCCGGTTACGGCGTCAAAACCAGCGACTCCTTCCCGACCCAGCTTCAGATGGCGCTTCAGGCCAAGGGACACAAGGTCACCGTAACGAATGCCGGCGTTTCGGGCGATACGACGTCGGGCGGACTGGAACGCCTCGACTGGGCGCTCGATCCCAAACCCGACGCCGTCATCATGGAGCTTGGCGCCAACGACGCGCTGCGCGGCATCGATCCGAAAGTCCCGCGCGAAAACCTCGACAAGATGCTGGCCGATCTCAAAGCCAAAGGCATTCCCGTTCTGCTCACCGGCATGAAAGCGCCGAACAACTGGGGCGACGATTACGCCAAAAAATTCGATGCGATCTTTCCGGATCTCGCAAAAAAATACGACGTTCCGCTCTATCCGTTTTTTCTCGAAGGCGTCGCGCTCGATCCCTCATTCACGCAACCCGATGGTCTGCATCCGACGGCCAAAGGCGTTGCCGAAATCGTGAAACGCATTCTGCCTGACGTCGAAGCGCTTATCGCGCGCATCGACCAAAGTGAGACGACAGCAAAAGGGGCTGCGCCTTAAGCCCCGCCTACGAGCAAGGACATCCTGAAATGCCCCGCTTGTTTACGGCCATCGAACTGCCTGACGATATTTGCGACGAGCTGCATCGGTTGCGTATGCCTCTTCCCGGCGCGCGCTGGATTAAACCGGAGAGCTACCACATCACGCTGCGGTTCGCCGGCGACATCGGCAACGTTCAAGCGCGCGAGTTTGCCGACAACCTCGCCCGCATCGAACCTGACGGCTTCGAGCTGCGCTTGTCCGGTCTTGGCGTCTTCGGCGGTGACGATCCGCATTCGATCTGGGCGGGCGTCGAACCCAAACCCGAACTCGAAGACCTCGCCCGCGCCCACGAGAAAGCCGCACGCAATGCCGGTCTTGCGCCCGATACGCGGGCGTTCAAACCGCATGTTACGCTCGCCCGCCTGAAACATTCGAACGTCGATGCCATTGCTCGTTACTTATCGCGCTACGGCGGCTATCGCTCGGAGCCGTTTTTCGTTGCACGAACATTGCTGATGTCCTCGCGCCCAAGCGTAGGCGGCGGGCCGTACGGCGTCGAAGAACGCTTCCCGATGCGCGGCATGGGCTTCCTGGCAGATGAAGGCGAAGGCGACGCGAGCTGGTAACGCGCGACCGCGTCAGCTCATCGTCAGCACGATCTTGCCGGTCGCCTCGCGACGGTCGAGCACACCCAACGCCAACACGATGTCTTCGAGCGGATACGTCGCCTGAACGCGCGGCCTGAGCCGCCCGTCGCGCACCCAGTCCAAGATGCGAACCATATTGGCGCGATGCCCGGCGGGATTGCGCGTCACCGCTTCGCCCCAGAAAACGCCTGCGATCTCCGCGCCACGCAACAGCAGCAGGTTGAGCGGAATTTTTGGAATTTCACCCGCCGCAAACCCGACGACCAGAAAGCGCCCCTCCCACGCCAAAGCCCGCACGAGCGGTTCGGACGCCTCTCCGCCGATGCAATCGTAGACGACGTCCGCGCCGCGGCCGCCAGTGAGATTGCGAACTTCCGTTTTAAGATCCGATCCGGGAAACAAGATCACCTCATCGGCCCCGGCAGCCTTGGCGATTTTCGCTTTTTCATCCGATGACACGACCGCGATGACGCGCGCGCCCATCAGCTTTGCGATCTCCACCGCCGCCTGGCCGGCGCCACCTGCCGCGCCGGTCACGACGACCGTTTCTCCGGCCTTGAGCTGACCGCGATCTGCGAGCCCATGAATCGCCGTGCCGTAGGTCACCGAAAGCCCGGCCGCGACCGTCATCGGCACCCCGTCCGGAATGGGCACCAGCTTGCCGATGTCGACCGCGATGTTTTCCGCCGCCCCGCCCCAATTGACGTAAGCCATCACCGGCTGTTCCACGTGAATCCCGAGATCGTTCGGCCCCACGCTCTCGACCACGCCCGCGATTTCGGCACCCGGCGAAAACGGTAAATCCGGCTTGAATTGATATTTGCCGCGCGTAATCAACGTATCGGCGAAATTGAGACCGACTGCCGCAACCCGGACGATCGCCTGGCCGTCCAGCGGCACCGGCTCCGCCAGCGTCTCGATAACGAGGCCGTTCGGCCCCTCAAGGCTCTTGCAAAGAGCTGCCTTCATATGTGACGTCCCTCGCGCTGCATCTCTCTCTGACACACACGAGCGGAACCCAATGTCAAGAAAAGCGACCACATGGCCGCCGCATCCGAAAGGCTATTTCGCCATCGGCGCCGAACGCATGTCGAAGTCGCTCAATCTCGGTAACCTGATGCGCTCGGCCCATGCTTTCGGGGCAAGCTTTACCTTTACCGTTGGCGCCACCTACAAAGCCGCTGAGGCCTACGCCGACACGTCCAAAAGTCAGTTGCATTTGCCGCATTACAATTGGTCCTCGCTCGACGAGATGGCTCTGCCCGGCGGCTGCAAGCTGGTCGGCATCGAGCTGCTCGACGATGCGATAGATCTGCCGAGCTTCCGCCATCCGCTGCGCGCGGCTTATGTGCTGGGACCCGAGCTCGGCTCGCTGTCCGAACCGCTGATCGAACGCTGCGACTATGTCGTCAAGATCCCGACAGCCTTTTGCGTCAATGTTGCGATGGCCGGCGCTATCGTGATGTATGACCGCATTAAATCGCTGGCTCGGTTTGCCGATCGGCCGATCGGCGAGGGGGGACCTTGAATGCCGAATGTCGGGAAGACCTTAGCTATTCTGTTGTTGGTTGCTGCAGTACCTGGCGGAGGAGCGTTCGGCGCCGAGCAGCAGATGACGCGCGTCAACACCTATGGCGCCTGGTCGTTGATGACCGACACTGCTGATCCGCATCTTTTCTGTTTCATCACCAGCGAGCCGACAGCAAGCCAATCGGGGAGCGTCAATCGCCAGTCGCCTCGGGCCTACATTTCCGCTTGGCCGAAAGACGGCATTCGCGCCGAAGTTAGCTTCCGCATGGGCTTTCGCATCAAGAAAAACACGCCCGGCATGGCGACCGTAAGCCCCGCAGGTTTTCGGCTCTTCGGCTCCGGCGACCGCGTTTACGTCTCCGACTCGACGCGCGAGCTGAAGCTCGTCGAAGCCATGCGCAAAGGCAGCACCATGACCGTCGCGGCGACGCCCGCAAGCGGCGCGACGGTGACGGACACCTATTCTTTGAGCGGTATTGGACAGGCCCTGCAGAAACTCCAGCAAACCTGCTTCTGAACTTACACGCGATGGCGCGCGCGCAAATGCACGTAGATGGCGCCCTCGCCGCCGTGCTGAATAGCAGCCGTCGTGAAGCTGACGACAATCGCGCGCAAATCCGGTTCTTCCAGCCAGCGTGGCACATTGCGTTTCAACACGCCGCGCTCGCGATCCGCTTCACCGATGTGGGCGGCCTGCGAACCCAGCGCCTTGCCCTTGCCTGTGATGATCAGGACATAGCGCAGGCCCCGCGCCTGACAGCTCAGCAGAAATCGCCGTAAAGCCGCATGCGCCTCGTGCTGGCGCATGCCATGCAGATCGACCCGTGCTTCGATGTCGAGACGCCCGCCGCGAATCTTCCGCACGCTATTGCGGTCGAAAAGCGCAAGCTCTGGCGCGGCCGTACGCGACGGCTTGACGGCGGGCACTTCAACGGGCGCCACTTCCGCGCGTTGCTTGCTCGCGGCGCGCTCCACGCGCCCGGCAGCTTTCGGCGCGGCTTTCGGTTTGACGTGCCCGAGTTTGACGGCCTCGCTGGCGGGATGAAAACGGCCCTTGGCGCGCTTCAGCGGCTCGACCGTTGCCGCCGCATAGTGCCAAACCTCATGATCGTCATCGCCGGTCGATCCGCCTTTTTTAGCGCCGGTTCCTTGCCGCTTCTTCACGGCTCCATGCTCGCAGTCTTCGGGTCTGGAACCGCCGGGATGCCATAGTCAGCGCTGGTTTCATTCGGCAGCAATGCATAGAGATGACCGGGTTGCTTCGTAACGCCGGCCCGCCGCCCGGCCTCGGCGCCCGAACCGAAATAGATGTCCCCGCGCTCAGTGCCCTTGATCGCCGAGCCGACATCGTGCGCAACCATCAAGCGGCGAAAAACCTTCGACGTCGTGGCATGCGTGATCCGTGGCGCATCGACATAAATCGGCGTTCCAATCGCGTAGTACGTTGTATCGACGGCGAGGCTCCGTCCGGTCTGCAGCGGAATGCTCATGACACCCATCGGCGCCTTCGCCTCATTGCCTAAAAGCTCCTTGAAGAAGACGTAGGACTTGTTCTTCCACATCACGGGTTTAGCGCGATCTTTGTCTGCTCGAAGATAGCTCTTCAGCGATTTAAGCGACATCTCCTCGGCCGTCATTTGACCGTCGGCGATTAGCGCTTTTCCGATGGATGTGTAGGGATAGCCGTTTTTGCCGTCGTAGGTCACGCGCACTTTTTCGCCGTTCGGCAGTTGGATGCGCCCCGACCCCTGCACCTGCATGAAAAAGACGTCGACCTGGTCCTTGAGATACATGAGTTCAAGCCCATGCCCAGCGAGACCGCCCTCCTCGATCTCGGAGCGCGTCAGATGCGGCTCAAGGCCCTTCGCAGTCTTCCGCTGATGGGTGAAAGACCCCGACTTCGCCCCGCGCTCGCTTTCCGCCACCACATTCACGAGATCGGGCGGACGCTTGTAGATCGGAATCTTATAGATCGCCGTCGGCGTCCGCGATCCCTTGATGACCGGCTCATAATAGCCCGTCAGCAGACCTTCGCTGTCACCACCGCTAATGCGATGCGGCCGGAAGTTCGCTTCAAAGAACTGCCGCGCTTCGCTGCGCGTACGAATGGATTTCGTTTTCGACAGTTCGAGCGCAGTCGAGCAAATGTCGAGAAGGGCCTGCGGTTCTCCGGTGCTTCCTGGTTTGGCAGGACGGGCGCCCGCCCGCAGGACCGGCTTGCAGGAGGCTAAAAAAGCCTTCCACGCCGCCAGATGATCGTCAGCCGCCCAGCCGGGAAGCTCACTGAACGCCATAGGCTCGAACGTAACGGCACTCGGCGGCATCGCAGGCGAAGCTTGAGTTTGAGGTGGAGGTGGAGGTGACGAAGGGTCAGCTAGCGCTGTCTGACCATCAAGGATAAGATTATGGGACAGAAACACCAGCATGGTCGCCATCGCAAGACGGCTGACCAGTAAAAATCTCGGGTGATACGCACACTTGGTCACAAGGCGCCCCCCGGTGCCCGACCCACGCAGTCCTCAAAAACCTCTTAATCGGTGCGCGGCCTACACCGCCCCTCAGAAAAGCACGTACCGCTTAATCGTGACTTAATTTGGCGCCTGCGTCGCGACGAGCCGCCAATTCGGATTGCTCCGGGCCTTCGCCGTCGACACGTCACGGCTGAACGTCCAGATATCCGTCACGTCCTTGATCTTCTGCGCGTCGCCCGCGATGACCTGACCGGCCTTGTCACGCGTTGCCGAGATCAGTTCGCTCATGAAGCGCACCGTCACAGACGCGACACCGTTTTTGACTTCGGCTTCGACGATCTCGGCCTTTTTGATACCGACAAACTGCTGCTCGATCGTCTCCCCACGCGCTTCGCGGTCGGCGATCGCGGTGGTAAATCCATCATAAACTTCCTTGCTCAGAAGGTCTTTCAAGGCCCGGCGATTGCCCTCCGCGAACGCCGACACGATCATCTCGTAAGCGCGTCCGGCGCCGGCCACGAACGACTCGGGATCGAGCGAGGGATCGAGCTTCGCAATATCGAGCAAGCCAGCCGTGACGGCCGGATCCTGTACCGGATAGGCGCGAATTTTTGCTTCGACGCTCGGACCGGACATTTCCGGCGCCGGAGCAGGCGGCATGGGTTCCCGGTCGCGGCGCGGCATCGCGATGACGTCGGCCGACGCCGTTTCGGTCGCCGGACGCTGCGCAGCTTCGCGCTCACGCGTTTTCAGCCGCTCGACGCGCTGCTCGTCCTCATCGGTGCGATGGCCAAGCACGCTCCTGAGCTTGATGATCGCAGCAACCGCGACGACAAGAGCAATCAGCGTTATGAGATCAAATTGGCCGTACATTCTAAAGGTCAGCGCTCCGGTGGGGGACAAGGACAGAGATGCCGGTGGGCACCCGGATCGATTGCCGCAACCCTATCACCTATCTAAGGCTGCGGACGGACGTTTTGAAGATGGCAGCTATAGCACCTTAAGGTTGCCGCGTCTGCCGTCCATCTTTCCGCCTGCGAATGTGACGTTGCCTCATGGTAAGCGCCAAGAGCAACGCAAATAGTGTTGAAACGTCCGCCCCCGCGTCGGGAAGGTGTGTGGCCGCTGACATGCAACCGCGCTAAGGTGTCGCGTTCGTTAGGTAAGAGCATATGTCTCAACCCTTGAAAATCGCCCTGGTCCTCGCGTTCGCAGCCCTTCCGTTGCTGGAAATCGGGCTGCTGATCCGTGTTGGCCAGCTCATCGGCATCTGGTGGCTCGCGGCGATCATTATCGGCACCGGCATTCTCGGCACATATGTCATCCGCCGCGTCGGTCTTTCTGTTTTCGAACGCGCACTGTCGCGCTTGGGATCCGAACGGGAAGGTTTCTCGCCCCTCTTCGATGGCTTCCTCCAGGTTCTCGCCGGGCTGCTTCTGATCTTTCCCGGTCTCATTGCCGATTTCTGCGGCCTGATCCTGCTCGTGCCGCCGATCCGCCGCATCGTCATCCAAACCGGCCTGCTGAAGCTCGTCACGCTATTCCACTATCAGGCTGAGGTCAGCCGCGAGACGTTTCGCGCCAGAGACGATGTTCCGCCCGCCGATGCCGACGGCATCGTGATCGAAGGCGAATATGAGCGCGTCAGCGAGCGGCCTATTCGCCCCGGCAGATCCGTCCAGCCGCGCCGATCCCGCTCATAGCGACACGTGTTTCGGGAAAGCCTTGCAAGCGCATTTGATTGCGTCACCCGGATCGACGTGCTAGCGACCCCGCATCAAAATTTAAGTATCGCGACGCCGCGGGAGGGGATCCATGGCCGACAACGAAAACAATGGAAACGGCGCAGCGAACGACGGGCAGGTTCCGATCCAAGCCAAGATCGTCAACCAATACATCAAGGATCTCTCGTTCGAGAATCCGAACGTCCACAAGCTGATTGCCGGCGCCGGCGATCAGCCGAACCTTCAGGTCGAGGTTAACGTCGCCGCCCAGCGCATCAACGGCGATCTCTACGAGACCGCAATCGAGTTCAAGGCGACCGCAACGAACAACCTCGGCACGATCTACGTGCTCGAAACGGTCTACGCCGGACTGCTGAAAATCGACAGCATTCCCGATGGGGCGCTTGAGCCGTTCCTGCTGATTTCCGGCCCGGCGATGATCTTCCCGTTCCTGCGCCGTCTCGTCGCCGACATCACCCGCGAAGGCGGTTTCCCGCCGCTGCTTCTCGATCCGATCGACTTCGGCGGTCTTTACGTTCAGCGCCAACGTCAGCGCGCTCAGTCGGCCGGCCGCGCCGACGCCTGATCGACGTCACGCCGACGTTTTATTCCAGAAGTTGAGCCAAAGCGCCGGCGTCTTCATTTTCTCAATAAACGACTGGTGCGCGGCGATGTCGGCCTCGCCAATGCGCGGCGGTAGCGGCTCCGGCCGAACCGCCGCGAGAGTGCGTCCTGCACCGGGCCGCAGGCCGCTTGCTTTCGCGCCGACGGTCTGCAATCCGAGCGCCGCCTGACGTTCGCCGAGCAGCTCGACGTAAACTTCCGCCAGCAGCAAACTGTCGACGAGCGCGCCATGCTTCGTGCGAACGGAATTGTCGATGGAATAGCGTTTGCACAACCCGTCGAGCGTATTCGGACCCGCCGGATGGCGACGCCGCGCGATCGCAAGCGTATCGACCACGCGCTCGAAGCTGATCGGCTTCTCGCCGACAAGCCCCAGCTCGTAATTGAGAAACATGATGTCGAATTGCGCGTTGTGAATGACGAGAACGTCATCCGCCAGAAACGCCAGCAGGTCGCGCACCACGTCCTTGAACAGCGGCTTGTCGAACAGGAACTCCGTCGCGATGCCGTGAATCTCTTGCGCTTCCCTCGGCACGTCGCGCTGCGGATTAATGAAGCGATGAAACTCGCGTCCTGTCGGAATGCGGTTGATCATCTCGATACCGCCGACTTCAATCAGGCGATGACCCTTTTTCGGATCGAGGCCCGTTGTTTCCGTGTCGAGAACGATTTCGCGCATTCTGGTCCTTCAAGCCTGGCGTCAATCGCGCCAGAACTGCTCGTAGGCCGTGGCGCTCAAGGCCGGTAGTTTAGTGATGACGACGTCGATTTGGCTGTTGCAGTTTTCGACCGATCCGCTGGTGTCCACAACGAAATCGGCGCGGATCTGCTTTTCGGCTTCCGAAAGCTGGCGTGCCACCACGGTTTCGAATTTCTCGTCCGTCATTCCCGCACGTGCAAGCACCCGCGCGCGCTGAACCTCACGCGAAGCGGTAACGACGATGATCGCATCGACATGCTCATCGCGCCCGGCTTCGAGAAACAGCGGCACTTCGAGAACGGCAAGCTCCGAACCATGGTGGTATTCGGCCTGCAGGAATTTGCGCTCAGCCTCATGCACGCGCGGATGCACGATGGCCTCGAGCTCTTTGAATCGATGTGGCGCAGCGAGCAGATGTTCGGTGAGTTTAGCGCGATCGACCGCGCCGTTCGTCAGCGATCCCGGAAATGCCTTTTCGATTTCGTCAGCCAGCGGCCCGGCATAAAGCCGATGCACCTCCGCGTCGGCATCGAACACTGCGATCCCGCGCGCGCGAAACCGCGCTGCGGCTGTCGATTTGCCCATACCGATCGACCCGGTCAGTCCCACGACGCGCATTCATCCCTCGCGAATATGGTCAGCAACGAGGGTATAAAGCTCGGAGGAAACCTCAGGCCGGACCCCGAACCATTTTTCAAATCCGGGAACAGCCTGATGGAGCAGCATGCCGAGACCGTCGACCCCCACCAATCCATGCGTGCGTGCGGACTTTAAGAGCGGAGTTTCCAACGGGACGTAAACAAGATCAGCGACAACAGCGTCCTTTTTGCCAGAGCGGAAGTCGATCTCGGGATCGCCGACGCCATTCATACCGAGAGTTGTCGTATTAACGATAAGAGATGCTTCCGCGACGTGATTATTCCGGACATCCCACGCCCACGCGGACACCCCTGCGCCGAAGTGCCGCGCAATGTCTTCCGCCCGGTCAAGGGTGCGGTTAAAGACGCGAATATCGCTCCGCCCGCTGTCTAAAAGACCATAGATGACAGCCCGCGCCGAGCCGCCCGCACCAAGCACCAGAACCGGCCCATCGACCGCGCGCCAACCCGGCGCACGCCAATCAAGATTGGCCATAAACCCGTAGGTATCGGTGTTCGTGCAAGCGAGCGCATCGCCCTCGAACCAAAGCGTGTTCGCGGCGCCGATCGCCACCGCGGACGCATCCTTGATGTCTGCCGATCCGAACGCGCGCTCCTTATGCGGAACGGTGACGTTGCAGCCGAGGAACCCGCGCTCTTTCATCGTGGCAAGAAACGTCACGAGATCTTTCGGCTCGACAGGCTCCTTCGTATAGAAACCTTCGATCCCATACTTGCGTAGCCAATAGCCGTGAATGAGCGGTGATCGCGACTGCGCAATCGGCCAGCCGATGACACATGCTTTCTTCATGCCGTGATCATCTCTTCATCACGCAGACGCTGCAGCAGCGGCAACAGCGGAATGCCGAGGATCGTGAAATAATCGCCCTCGATCCGCTCGAAAAGCTGCACGCCGGTGCCTTCGAGCTCATAGCATCCGACGCTCGCCAACGCCCGATCCCCCATGCGTTCGAGATAGGCCCCTAGAAACTCGTCGGAGAAATCGCGCACCGTCATTCCGGCGACCGCCAGCGTCTGCCAGTGTACGACGCCGTTGCGTGCAAGCGCCACTGCAGAAACGAGATCGTGCGTGCGTCCGCGCATCATCGTCAAATGATCGCGCGCTTCCAGCATCGTCTCAGCCTTGGAAAAAATCTTGCCGCCGAGCACCAGAACCTGATCGGCGCCGATCACCAATGCTTCCCGATGCAGTTCCGACACGGCGCGGGCTTTCTCGGCTGCCAGCACGCTTGCGATATCGCTCGCTTCGGCTCCCATCGTTTCTTCGAGAATGGCTGTGCGAATGGCGGCTTCGTCGATTTGTGCTGGAACGACATCGAACGTCAATCCAGCGGCTTCGAGCAATGCTTTGCGCGCCGCGCTTCCAGACGCGAGCACGAGGCGCGTTGATTCAGGCATTGGACGGTTCCACCTCCGGTCGCGTACCGGATTTCCGGTCTTGCAAAAGTTTCAGAATCATCGTGGCTGATTCCTCGATCGAACGACGCGTCACGTCGATGATCGGCCAGCCGTGTTGTGCCGCAAGTTTTCGCGTATACGCAATCTCCGCTGAGATCGTATCGCGATCGACATAGGTTTCGAGATCGCGGTCGGCCATCAGAATTGCGCGATTGCGGCGCACGTCCGCAATGCGATCGACGTTCGCGATCAGGCAGACGATGAACGCCGTATGCGGCTGCAACAATTGCTCCGGCAGCGGCACTTGCGGCACCAGCGGCAAGTTCGTGGTCTTGTAACCGCGCTGGGCGAGATAGAGCGACGTCGGCGTCTTTGATGTGCGCGAAATACCGAGCAGCACGATATCGGCATCATCGAGATTGTCGGGCAGCCGGCCGTCGTCATGCGCCATAGTGAAATTCATCGCATCGATGCGGCGGAAGTAGTCGGCGTCGAGTACATGCTGGCCCGCGACTGTCGGCGTCTGCGGTGCGCCAAGATAGCTTTCGAAAACTTTCATGATCGGTTGCAATACGGCGAGGCACGGAATCTTGAGTCGCTGACAATGCGCTTCAAGCTCGGCCACCAGCGTCGTATTGACGATGGTATAGAGAACGATGCCGGGCTCCTGCTCGATATCGGCCAGCACGCGTTTCAATTGCCGCTGCGTTCGCACCAGCGGATGCACATGCTCGATGGCGCGAATGTTCTGATACTGCACCGTCGCCGCTTTTGCGATCGCCACCAGTGTTTCACCGGTCGAATCCGAGACGAGATGCATGTGAAAGAGGCTCGGCAGCGTCATGGCGATGATCTCTGGAAAATGACGCCCGGCGGCATGTTCAAAACTCGCATGTTATCCCCTGCCCCCGTGGACGACCCATCGGTTGAGAGAACAACCATCCTCTCGCCCACGGCGATACCCACATCCTGGCAAAAGGGAAAGATGTTGTTCAGCGAATGGCCGTCCAAAGGAACAACCAAGCTCTCCTGGCCTCGTCTGCCTGTTCTTAACAGGATGTCCCTTCGGGTTGGCGGCACACATTACCTGCAAGGCCTTGATTAATGGGCGTCTTAAGGCCCTATTGCGCCAGCCGCCCCACAAGCGCTACGCCTCGTGCTACACGATCCGGCAATGGGATACCTTGTGGATGACGCGTGGATCGCTAGCCGATCCCCGATCCTCCCCGGCCTAAGAGTCAAAAAAATAAGCTTCAAGAAAATTTATCTGATCTGAAGTGAAGGGAAGAACGAAGGTGCGCGACCTGAAATCCGAACTGCTCGACAAGCGCTTCCTGCAACCGTTTGCGAGCAAGGCCGTCACACCGCCTCCAGTCTGGCTGATGCGGCAAGCCGGCCGCTACCTGCCGGAATACCGCCAGGTCCGCACCGAAGCCGGCAGCTTCCTCGATCTCTGCTACACGCCAGATCTCGCCGCTGAAGTGACGTTGCAGCCGATCCGTCGTTTCGGCTTCGATGCCGCGATCCTGTTTTCCGATATTCTCGTCGTGCCCGATGCGCTGGGCCAGAGCGTTCGCTTCGCCGAAGGCGAAGGTCCGCGCCTTGATCCGATCAAATCCGTTGCTGGCCTCGCCCGACTCGCCCTATCGAACACCAACGACAAGTTCGCGCTCGTTTGCGAAACGGTCCAGCGGCTGAGCGAAGCACTGCCGCGCGAAACAGCTTTGATCGGATTTTGTGGGGCACCGTGGACCGTCGCGACATACATGGCCGAAGGCAAAGGTTCATCGGACCAAGCAGCGGCACGAGGCTGGGCCTATCGCGATCCGGCAGGCTTTCAGCAACTCATCGATATCCTGACGGAAACGTCGATCGTCTACCTCACTGGGCAAATTGATGCCGGCGCCAATGCGATTCAGATCTTCGACAGTTGGGCTGGAAGCCTTGCCGAAAACGAATTTGCGCGCTGGGTCATCGCACCGACTGCCCGCATCGTTCGTGCGATCCGCGAACGCTTCCCCGCTGTTCCGATCATCGGCTTTCCGCGCGGCGCCGCGGCTTCGTTGCAAACCTATATCGACGGAACCGACGTCGATGGCGTCAGCTGCGACACATCTTGCCCGCTGAGCGTAATGCAGACGATCGCAAGAACAGGCAAAGCCGTGCAGGGCAATCTTGATCCGCTGTTGCTCGTGACGGGCGGCGATGCCCTCGACCAGCGTGTCGACACGATTTGCGAAACGATGGCCGGGCTGCCATTCGTCTTCAACCTCGGACACGGCATCGTTCCAGAGACACCGCCTGAAAATGTTACGCGGCTCGTCGCGCGTGTGCGCAAAGCATCGTGAGGCACGTCATGGCGGAAACAACCAGTGGACGAACCGTAGCCATCCGCGCCGGCGTCGCCCTTGCCGTCACAGCGATTGCAGCCGCGGCGATGATGCTGATTTTCGGCGACGCGGCTTACCTTTGGATCAAGGCGCTCCACGTCATCGCGATCATCGCCTGGATGGCGGGCATGCTCTATTTACCGCGCCTCTTTGTCTATCATGCCGATGCGCCGGTCGGTTCGCCTCAGTCTGAGACTTTTAAAATCATGGAGGCGCGCCTCCTCAATATCATTACGACGCCCGCGATGGTGGTGGCCTGGGTCCTGGGTCTATGGCTAGCCTGGCAGGGTGCTTTCTGGTCGGCGCCTTGGTTGCATGCAAAATTGGCGCTTGTCCTTGCGCTTTCCGGGTTGCATGGCTACCTCTCTGCTGCCACCCGCGCCTTCCGCGAAGACCGGAACACGAAACCGGCGCGCCACTGGCGAATCGTCAACGAGATCCCGACCGTACTGATGATCGGGATTGTCATCCTTGTGATTGTAAAGCCGTTTTGACACTTTCCAGATCGGTGCCGATCTGCTATACAAGCCATGTCCTCATTGGATTTTGGCAGACGGCACGTTTCGACGTTTTAATGCGTCAACGCTCGCTGGGTTATGACGGGGCGCCCGCCTCGTCGCCGTCGTGCCAGGCTCATTCACCCCACCTCACCACCCGATTCCGCTGACATGCGGCGCTCCGTGGAGTTCTTTTTCAATGAAGCAAATGAAGCTCGAGGATTTGAAGCGGAAGTCTCCCGCTGAGCTCGTCACCTTCGCCGAAGAGGCCGGTGTCGAGAATGCCTCGACCCTGCGCAAGCAGGAATTGATGTTCGCGACGCTGAAGCAGCTCGCGACGCAGGAGACTGAAATTACCGCGACGGGCGTCGTCGAAGTTCTGCAGGACGGCTTCGGTTTCCTGCGCTCGCCGGAAGCGAACTATCTTCCTGGCCCCGACGACATCTATGTGTCGCCCTCGCAGATCCGCCGCTTTGCACTCCGCACCGGCGACACCGTCGAAGGCCAGATCCGCTCCCCCAAGGAGGGTGAGCGCTACTTCGCGCTTCTCAAGGTTTCGAACATCAACTTCGAAGACCCCGAGAAGGCGAAGCACAAGAGCCACTTCGACAACCTGACGCCACTTTATCCGACGAAGTGGCTGAAGCTCGAAATCGAAGACCCGACGATCAAGGATCTGTCCCCGCGTGTCATCGATATTGTCTCGCCGATTGGCAAAGGGCAGCGCGGACTGATCGTGGCACCGCCGCGAACCGGCAAGACGGTTCTGTTGCAGAACATCGCCCATTCGATCTCCGTCAATCATCCGGAATGCTACCTGATCGTTCTTCTGATCGATGAACGGCCTGAAGAAGTCACCGACATGCAGCGCTCGGTGAAGGGCGAGGTTATCTCCTCCACATTCGACGAGCCGCCCTCACGCCATGTCCAGGTTTCGGAAATGGTCATCGAGAAGGCTAAACGTCTCGTTGAGCATAAGAGGGACGTCATCATCCTGCTGGATTCGATTACGCGCTTGGGTCGTGCCTACAACACAGTTGTGCCGTCATCCGGCAAGGTGCTGACCGGCGGCGTTGATTCCAACGCGCTACAGAGGCCGAAGCGCTTCTTCGGCGCGGCTCGCAATATCGAAGAAGGCGGCTCGCTGACCATCATCGCGACGGCGCTCGTCGATACAGGTTCGCGCATGGACGAAGTTATTTTCGAAGAGTTCAAGGGTACCGGCAACTCGGAAATCATTCTGGACCGCAAGGTCTCCGACAAGCGCGTCTTCCCGGCGATCGATGTGGCCCGCTCGGGCACCCGCAAGGAAGACCTGCTCATTCCGAAGGATCAGCTCAAGAAGGTCTATGTGCTCCGCCGCATCCTCAACCCGATGGGCACGATGGACGGCATCGAGTTCCTCATCGACAAGCTGCGCTCGACCAAGACCAATGGCGAGTTCTTCCAGTCGATGAATACATAAGCAGCTACAACGATTCACGTGAAAAAGGCCGCTGCATCCAAGCGGCCTTTTTTCTTGCGCTTGCCGTTCCATTCAGACCTAGCCGAAATGACGGGCAACGATCCGACCGACATCAGCCAGCAGCGGATCCCGGTCCGCAGGCTTCGCTGCGACACCGGTCGAATAGGCTGCGACCAGCAGCGGCTTTTTATTTGGCCGCTGAATGATGGCGACGTCATTGGCTGTTCCGTTCGCGCCGCTTCCGGTTTTATCGCCGCTGGTCCAGCCGGCCGGCAGACCAGCTGGAATACGTCGCGCTGCCGTCTTGCAGCCATTCAACCAGCCCAAAAGTCTCGCTCGTGAGTTCGCAGCCAACGCATCTCCGAGCACCAGCGCGTTGAGATCGGCGAGCATCGCCGCTGGCGTTGTCGTGTCGCGCGGATCGCCGGGAATGCAGGTGTTGGCATCGGGCTCGAACCGATCGATTCGTGTCACCTCATCACCCAGAGAACGAACGTAGCGTGTCGCGCCGTCTGGCCCGCCAACTGCTTTGAGAATGAGATTGGCGGCGGTGTTGTCACCGTACTCGATCGCCGCCGCGCAAAGATCGCTCATCGTCATGCCGCCTTTGCCGACGGCTGTCTTTGTCACCGGCGCATAATCGAGAAGATCGCTGGCCTGAAAGGAAATCCATCGGTCCAGCCGCTCAGAACCCATGTCGACGTTGTGCAGAACGGCGCCAACGATAAGAAGTTTGAATGTGCTGCACATCGGAAAGCGCTCGTCGGTACGATAGGCCATGCGCTCGCCCGATCCGCTATCGCGTACCGCGACGCCGAGCCGGCCGCCGTATTGTCTCTCCAAGACCTCAAACGGATTTTCGTCGCCGCGCGCAGACGATCCCATGACGAGCGCTGCGGTCGTGAGAATGAAGGCGCGGCGATCCAATGACAGCTCCCATGAATGCGAATTTCGGAGCTCTCACTGACGATGATCTATCGCCAAATGATGGCGTTCGGAATCTCACTTTTCGAATGCCACAATGATTCACGTGAAATAAAAAAGCCGCCCAAATGAGCGGCCTTTTGTGATGTTGTTGTGATCATCACGACGAAGACGTTCATTCCGCCGCGTGCAGCACCTGATCGCGCGCTTCTTGCGCCGGCGTTTTTGCTTTGGCCTCTGCGGCCATCCGCTTATAGCGTTCCGGTTCGCCGTTGCCCGGCACGTAGACCCAAGGCAGGATCAACTGCTCCCACAAACTTTTCGGGAAGTTCGGCAGCTCGTCGACGCCCATGTCTTTCGACGTCACTTCGCGGGACAGCTTCTCGGTATAAGTTCCGAACAGCCGATCCCAGATCGTCAGGAGCATGCCGAAGTTGCAATCGCCTTCGGTGCCCCAGTTGACGTGGTGCATATGATGCGCGCGTCCGATAGCAAGATGCTTCTCCAGCGGTCCGAGATAGGCGTCCACGTTGGAATGCTGCACGATCAGAGTGACAGAGATCACGAAGCCGAGCACGACCGCAACGGACGCCGGCATGCCGATGATGACAAGCGGCATGTTGCCGACGATCATGTCGATCGCCTGGTGCAGTGGATGGCGGATAACGCCGTTGTAGCCGTAGAGCCGCCCGACGCCGTGATGCACCGCATGCAGCCGCCACAGCATCGGCAGGCGATGGCTGAGGTAATGCATGAACATGAAGGAGAAGTCGGCGACGACGAACGCGATCAGGACCTGGCCCCACATGGGCCACTCCGTCGGCCAGAGACCCTGGAACGGAAACAGCCAGCAGATCACGGGGATCAGCAGAACGCCGTTGATCGCTCCTAACTCGTAGAGCGCGATGTGCCCGGTGTTCGTGAGCATGTCTCCATGGGACTCGTTATCGTTCCACTCCGGAAAGAATGGAGCGATCCGTTCGGCGAGCAATGAAGTTGCATAAGCGACGACAAGCAGCGGAAAGATCAACGCATACGCCCACGTCTTTCCCTCCGCGACGACCAAGTGGCTGACCACCCAATAGGCGGCGCCGGTCAGGCCGAGCATCATGAAAGGTATGTAGCCGTAACGTACGGCTGCTCTGAGAATTTTCATTGGTGGGGCTGCCTTTCTCGACACCCTGTATATCGCGCATAGGATAACTCATCCAAGCGTTTGCTCCGTGAGACCTTTCAACGCGGTAAAAATTGACAGCGATCAATAGTTTAGCTGCGTGCGATCAGAACTTCTTTTCGTAGATCTTGGGGCTGCCGAACCGGCATTCCGCAAACGGGTCCGACGCAGACATAAGCCGTTGATTCTCCGTCTATGCTCATTTTGCCTGCAAGCGGTGAGCCCTCTGCAAACGATCCTGTCTCCGAAAAGAAGGTCACGGCCCCCGGCACCGACATCTCAATCAATGTCTTTCTCAGATCAGATTTGCTGCCGTCGATCACGGCAACTTGAACGAGGCGGCCGAGATCGAGTTCTGCGGCGATCAATCCGCAGTGACCTGTAGGCGCCCGCGCGACGGCGCCGGAAAACACCCGCGTGAGTTCCGCCGCCCTATCGTCATACGTGAGGTCGCCCGTTATGGCTGCGAGTGCAATAAGGTTCGACAGCTGAATCGCATTCGCGCTGGGTGTCGCGTCGTCGGATGCCGACTTCAGCCGCACGACGACGTCGCTGGTATCGTCGGCCGCCGTGAAGTAACCGCCGCTATCGACATCCCAATAATGCCTATCGAGCACCGCGGCCCAGCGCTGGGCTTGGCTGAGATAGCGATCCGATAAGGTCGCCTCATACAGACGGAGTGCCGCCCAGATCATATTGGCGTAGTCGGATGCCGTCGCCGGAGCTTTCGCAAGGCCGCCGCGATAGGAATGAAAGAGGCGGTCGCCGCCAGCGGCGAGTTTCGTCGTGACGGCGCCGAACGCACGCTCCGCCAGCACCAACCATTCCGGCTCATCGAAAACGATAGCGGCGCGTGACACGGCTGCGATCGCAAGCCCACTCCAATCTGCAAGAATTTTGTCGTCCCAGCCCGGACGCACACGCCCGGCCCGGCGGGTCAGAAGCTTCACGCGCATTTCGCCGAGACGCGCTTCTTCTTCACCCGACAGCAGCGTTTGGTGATCGAGACGATTGAGGATGGTGTGGCCCTCGAAGTTTCCTTGCGGTGTCACGCCATAGATGCGGGCAAAGAATGCTGCGTCTTCCGCACCCAAAACGTCTGCAATTTCCTCCGCACTCCAGACATAGAATTTGCCTTCCTCGCCTTCGCTGTCGGCGTCGAGTGAAGCTGCAAAACCGCCTACTTCTGCGATCATCTCGCTCTTCAGCCACGCGATCGTCTCCGCGATGCGGGTCTTGAACAGCGGCTCCTGCGTCTCGCGCCAGACCTCCGTCAGCAGATCGATCAACAGCGCGTTGTCGTACAGCATCTTCTCGAAGTGCGGCACGAGCCAATACTCATCGACCGAATAGCGCGCGAAGCCACCGGCGAGATGATCGTAGATGCCGCCCTGGCAGATGTTGCGCAGCGTTGTGATGACGGCTTGCTTCGCATCCTCATCACCGAAGCGCATCGCGCCGCGCCACAGCAGCCAGAAGATATTCCATTGCGGAAATTTCGGCGCGCCATTGAGGCCGCCATGTTCGCGGTCAACGGCGCGCGAAATCCGCGCCACGAGATCGCGTATGTCGGGACCGGCCGCGACGCGGTCTTTCGTCGATGCTTCTTCCTTCAGCGACGCCACCAGCGCTTCGGTATTCTTGGCGACGTTTTCCGGCTGGTTCTGATAGGCCTCTGCGATGCGCAGCAGCACCGTTACGAACGACGGCCGGCCGTAGCGTGATTCACGTGGAAAGTAGGTGCCGCCCCAGAACGGTTTCGCCTCGCTATCGAGAAACATCGTCAGCGGCCAACCACCTTGTTCGCCGAGCCGATGCAGCGCGCCCATGTAGATCGCGTCGATGTCCGGCCGCTCCTCGCGATCGACTTTGATATTGACGAAAAGGTCGTTCATCACCTGCGCGGTATTGGGATCTTCAAAGCTCTCGTGCGCCATCACGTGGCACCAATGGCATGCCGCATAGCCGACGGAGAGCAGGATGGGCTTTCCCGTTCGCTTGGCTTCGGCCAAGGCCTCCGGCCCCCACGCCCACCAGTGCACCGGATTGTCCTGATGCTGCAGCAGATAAGGGCTCGTCTCGTACTTCAGGCGATTTTCGGACATGTAAGGAATTCAACGAGCGTTAGGAGGAATTGCGAGATCAAGTTGCGGCACGAAGCATCCGCGCGTACGCGAAGCTTATGTCGATAACGCCCTCGTACTCAAATTCCATGAATCAAAGCCCCTCAACGCCGGATGCGACGACGATCTTCGCGCTCTCAAGCGCACCGGGCCGTGCGGGCGTCGCTGTCATCCGCATTTCCGGCCCCGCTGCGCAGGGTGTGCTGGAGAAGATGGTGGCGCCGAAGCCCAAGCCACGCGTCGCTGCCTTTCGGACCATTCGTCATCCCGAGACAGGCGAAGCGCTTGACCGTGCGGTCGTGCTCTGGTTCGCGGCGCCTTTGTCCGAAACAGGCGAAGACGTTGTCGAGTTCCAAGCCCACGGCAGCCGAGCTGTCGTCGCCGCGCTTATCTCGGCCCTGTCAGCTATTCCCGGCTGCCGGTTGGCGGAACCCGGAGAGTTCGCCCGCCGCGCGTTCGAAAACGGCAAGCTAGATCTTGCCGAAGTCGAAGGTCTCGCCGACCTCATTGATGCCGAAACCGATGCCCAGCGCCGCCAGGCGCTCGCGCAAGCTGGAGGCGCGCTCTCGAAACTCTACGATGGCTGGCGTGCCCGCCTGATTGAAATCGCAGCGCTCACCGAAGCCGCCATCGACTTCTCTGACGAAGGTGACGTTTCCGCTTCATCATTCGCCGAAGCACGAAAACGCGCGGAAATGCTGAACAAAGAGATGGCCGCGCATCTGGATGACGGCCACCGTGGCGAGATCCTGCGCGATGGCTTCCGCGTCGCCCTGCTCGGCGCTCCGAATGCCGGAAAGTCCTCGCTGTTGAATGCGCTTGCTCGCCGCGACGCTGCAATCGTGTCGGCCGAAGCCGGAACCACCCGCGACGTCATCGAGGTCCGTCTCGATCTCGGCGGCCTTCCGGTCATCGTCTCCGACACCGCCGGCATTCGCGAAGCCGCGAGCGAAGTCGAACAGGAAGGCATCCGCCGCAGCCTCGCTGCCGCCCGTGACGCTGATCTGATCTTGTGGCTGACGGAAAAACCCGAGTCGATTCCACCGCTTGGCTTTTCACGTGAAACAAGTCTTGTAATTCGTTCCAAGATCGATCTTCCACATGAGTCGCAGATGGAACCGGACTTTGGCGATTTGGCCATCTCCGCGAAGACCGGCGCGGGTCTCGACCGTCTAATCGCAGTCATCTCAGAGCGTGCGAAACAGGCTGTCGGCTCGCAAACGGACCCCGTCATCACGCAGGCGCGCCATCGGCAGGCCCTCGAAACGGCCTTGGCCGACGTGACGGCTTTTCTGGCTGAAAGCCCCGAGCCCATCGAACTCCGGGCCGAAGATGTCCGCCGCGCCGCCCAGGCTCTGGGCCGTATCACCGGCCGCGTCGACGTCGAGGACGTCCTTGACCAAATCTTCAGCCGTTTCTGCATCGGCAAGTGAGTCCAAAAAGTTTCACGTGAAATGATTCTTTGGATTCGCAAGCCTGGATTTTTCTCCCTCCCGCCCAAACTCCCGATTCTGCGGCTTCCGGCCCGCTCGACGAAGGAGAGTCGGAAGCCGCGATCAAAAACTAAGGGCGTTTCGCCTTTTGCCGTGCCTCAAGATTTGCGCTAAATCGCGGCCATGAACCGATATGACGTCATCGTCGTGGGCGGCGGACACGCCGGAACCGAGGCTGCAGCCGCCGCGGCGCGCATCGGCGCGCGCACGGCGCTCGTCACGCACGCCTTTGCGACCATCGGCGAAATGTCGTGCAATCCGGCCATCGGCGGCCTCGGCAAGGGCCATCTGGTTCGGGAAATCGACGCCCTTGACGGCTTGATGGGTCGCGTCGCCGACGCTGCCGGCATCCAGTTCCGCCTTCTGAACCGCTCCAAAGGACCCGCCGTCCACGGCCCGCGTACCCAGGCTGACCGGAAGCTCTATCGTCAGGCCATGCAGGCCGAAATCGCCGCAATTCCAAATCTCGATGTGATCGAAGGCGGGGTCGAGGACCTGATCGTCGAAAACGGCCGCGTGGAAGGCGTGATCACGGCCGACGGTCGCCTGGTCCGCTCCGGCGCCGTTGTCCTGACGACGGGCACGTTCCTGAACGGCCTCATTCACATGGGCGAGCAGAAAATCCCGGCCGGCCGGGCAGGGGCGGCCCCGGCGTTGAAGCTGTCCGACCGCCTCTATGCCCTCGGCCTGAGCCTCGGCCGCCTGAAAACGGGCACCCCAGCCCGACTGGACGGCAAATCCATCGATTGGTCCGGCCTTGAAATGCAAAAGGCCGACGACGATCCGGTCCCATTCTCGTTTTTGACCGAGACAATCGCGACGCCCCAAATCGCTTGCGGCATCACCTATACGACGCCGGAAACCCACGACATCATTCGCGCCAATCTCGCCCGTTCGCCGATGTATTCGGGCCAGATCGAGAGCGTCGGCCCGCGCTATTGCCCCTCGATCGAAGACAAGGTCGTGCGCTTCGCCGACCGCTCGGCACACCAGATTTTCCTTGAGCCCGAGGGCCTCGACGACGACACGATCTACCCGAACGGTGTCTCGACCTCGCTTCCCGCCGAGGTCCAGGAAGCATTCCTGAAAACCATGCCGGGGCTCGCAAACGTCGTTATCAAGCGGCCGGGCTACGCCATCGAATATGATTACGTCGATCCGCGCGAACTGACGCCGGGCCTCGAAGTGAAGCGCTTGCCGGGCCTGTTCCTGGCTGGCCAGATCAACGGCACAACTGGCTACGAAGAAGCGGGTGCCCAGGGCCTGCTGGCCGGCATCAACGCCGCGCGAACTGCCGGGCGATTAACCATAGATTCATATACAACGGATTCACGTGAAACTGTTTATTCAGAAATGGATTCACGTGAAACGTACAGTATTTCGCGCACTTCCGGTTATTTGGGCGTCATGGTCGACGACCTCGTCACCCGCGGCGTTTCCGAGCCCTATCGCATGTTTACGTCGCGGGCCGAATTCCGCCTGAAACTCCGTGCCGACAATGCCGACCAGCGCTTAACGCCCCAGGGCATCCGCCTCGGCGTCGTCGGGCCGGAGCGCGCCCGGGCCTACGAGGCGAAAGCCAAAGCTCTGTTCGACGGCCTTGACTTGTTGAACCAACTCTCGCTCACCCCGACCGAAGCCGCCCGCCACGGCCTGGCGGTCAATCGCGACGGCCGCCGGCGCAGCGCTTTCGATCTCCTGGCCTTCCCGGACATTTCGCTGGAGAGGCTGAAGGCCGTCTGGCCCGAGATCGACCGCATCGAACCCAAAATCGCCGCTCAGCTCGAGGTCGACGCCCGCTACGCCGCCTACCTCCGCCGCCAGGACGAGGACGTGGCTCAATTGAAGCGCGATGAAGCCGTCCGCATTCCGGATGACTTCGATTACGCGAGCTTGCCCAGCCTTTCGGCCGAAATCCGCCAGAAGCTCGTCCGCCACCGCCCCGCGACCATCGCCCAGGCCGGACGCATCGAGGGCATGACGCCCGCCGCGCTTTTGACCCTGCTCGCCCGCCTCAAGGCCGCCAAGAGCGAAAAATCCGGCCGTAAGTCCGCCTGATGGCCCGCTCCCATACGGAAGCCCGTATCGATACGCCAGCCGCGTTCCAGGCCCGGTTCGGCATCTCGAATGCAGTCCGCGAAAAGCTGGAGACCTACGAAACCCTGCTGAAGAAGTGGCAGAAGACGATCAACCTCGTCGCCCCGAGCACCCTGGACGATATCTGGGACCGCCATTTCGCCGACAGCGCCCAGCTCTGGCCGCTCCGGCCCCCAGAGGCCAAAACCTGGCTCGATCTGGGCTCCGGCGCCGGCTTTCCGGGCCTCGTGCTCGCGATCCTGGCCTCCGAGACCGGCCAGACCCACCATACGCTGGTTGAGAGCGACAGCCGGAAGGCGGCTTTCCTGCGGGAAGCCGCCCGTCAGACCGGCGTGGCTGTGGACATTCTGTGCATGAGGATCGAAAATCCCGAGACTCACGCTAAGGTAGGCGTGGCCGACTGCGTCACCGCGCGCGCGCTCGCACCGCTGTCCAAGCTGGTTGAGATCGCAGCGCCGTATTTCGGGCCTTCTACGCTTGGGTTTTTCCTGAAAGGCCGTGACGCCACGGCCGAAGTCGAAAAGGCGGCTCAGGATTGGCAATTTGCCTTTGAGCTGATTCCAAGCGTTACGGAAGAGGACGGCCGCGTTGTGTTGCTTAAAGCGTTGAAACCCCGGGTGTCGAAACCCAAGACGGAGGGATAACCCGTGGCCGGTTACGTCTCAGGCGCGGGCAGTGCAAACGCGGGTCCGCGCGTCGTCGCCATCTCCAACCAAAAGGGTGGCGTCGGCAAGACCACGACGGCGATCAACCTCGGCACAGCGCTCGCTGCCGTGGGTGAGCGCGTGCTTGTGCTCGACCTCGATCCCCAGGGGAACGCTTCTACTGGTCTTGGCATCGATATCGAAAAACGCTTCCAGACTTCGTTCGATATTCTGACGAGCGGCGTCGCGATCCTCGATACGGTCCTGAAAACGGCCGTTCCGAACCTTTTCGTCGTGCCCGCAAACAATGATCTCGTCGGCATCGAGCCGATGCTGGCCGCCGATCAAAACAAGGCATTCAAGCTGCGCGACGCCATCACCGCGATGGTCGGACACCAGCGCACGCGCGATCCCGAAACGCACTTCACCTACGTGCTGATCGACTGCCCGCCGTCGTTGAACCTGCTGACGCTCAACGCCATGTCGGCGGCGGACGCGGTCATCGTTCCGGTCCAGTGCGAGTTCTACGCGCTCGAAGGTATTTCGCAGCTCAAAGACTCGATCGAACAGATCCGCGCAACACTCAATCCGCGCCTTGAAATCCAAGGCGTCGTGCTGACGATGCACGACCAGCGCGTCTCGCTCTCTCGCGAAGTCGCAGCCAACGTCCGGGCCTTTTTCGGCTCGAAAGTCTACGACACAGTCATTCCACGGAATACGCGCATTGCCGAAGCCCCCTCACACGGCAAGCCGATCCTTCTCTACGATTACGACTGTGCCGGCAGCCAGGCCTACATGCGCCTGGCGACAGAAATCATGGAACGCGAGCGGCGCTTCAAGGCCGCTTGAGACATGTAAGAAACGAGCGGATTTAAAGAACAAATCGATCAGCAGGGGACTGAAAAGCAGATGAACTCGATGGTGCCGAAGAGCCGCCTGGGCCGTGGCCTTGCCTCTCTCATCGGAGAGCCGGCGCCGATGGGGCATCGCCTGCCGCCGGAAGGCGAGCAGCGCATGGTCTCCATCTCCGAGGTCAAGTCGAGCCCGCTCAACCCACGCAAGGATTTCCGCGACGACGAACTGGCCGAGCTGGCGGAATCGATCCGCACCAAGGGTCTCGTCCAGCCCATCGTCGTTCGGCCGAACGGCATGGCGGGCGGCTATGAGATCGTCGCCGGCGAACGCCGCTGGCGCGCCGCGCAGAAGGCGGGCATCCACACCATCCCCGTCATCATCCGCGAACTCAGCGACCGCGAGGTTTTGGAACTCGCCATCATCGAAAACGTCCAGCGCCAGGACTTGAACGCCATCGAGGAAGCGACCGGCTATCGCGAGCTGGTCGAACGGTTCGACTATAGCCAGGAGCAGGTCTCCGAGATCATCGGCAAGAGCCGCAGCCATGTGGCGAACACGCTGCGCCTTCTGAAGCTGCCCGCCGACGTGCAGTCGCTTGTCCAAAGTGGCCAGATCAGCGCCGGTCACGCCCGCGCTTTGATCGGCCGCGAAGATGCCGGCAACATCGCCAAGCAGATCATCGACAACGGCCTGAACGTTCGCGATGTCGAAACGCTGGTGCAGACGTTCGGCGAACCGGGCAATACCGGCGGCGGTACTCGCCGCGCCCGCGACAAGGACGCCGACACCAAAGCCTTCGAGAAGGAGCTGACGGATCTCCTGGGCCTCAAGGTCGAGATCCGCAAGGCGTCCGGCGAAAGCGGCACGCTCATGATCCGATATGGCAACTTCGATCAGCTTGACTATATCCGCCAACGGCTGGGCGGAGGCTGACGATTTTAAGCTTTTCTCGCGTTTTCGGATGAGTATCGCTTGATTATCCGGCGCTGGCTTGATGGTGTGCGCTCGCTTGGGTTCGAACGTCGAACCGAACCGCACGAGACGCAACACATGAGCGAAGAGAATACCCTGGACCGGCTCGCCGCGTTGATTCACTCGCGGCGTTCCGACACTTCGGGAAAGTCCTATACATCTCAACTGCTGACCGCCGGGACCGAGCGCTGCGCCAAGAAGTTCGGCGAGGAAGCGGTCGAATTGGTCATCGCGGCGATGGGCACCGACGACAAGGCGGTGCGCGCCGAAGCCGCCGATGTGCTGTACCACCTGCTGGTGCTGCTTGAATCTCGCCAGATCGCCTTCGCCGATATCCTGATGGTTCTCGACGGACGTATGGGCACTTCAGGTCTCGAAGAGAAAGCCTCCCGCACCAAAGGCACGACGTGAACGCGCGGTACACACCGAAGCGACGAACGAAGACGCGTGACGACGCGCGGCTCGAAAGCTTGCCGTTTTCTCCCTATCGTGTTTTTACCCGCGAGGAATGGGCGAGGCTGCGCGCTGACACGCCGATGACGCTGCAGCCGAACGAGCTGGAACAGCTCTCCGGTATCATCGAGGAGCTGTCGGTCGACGAGGTCGAGCAGATCTATCTGCCGCTCTCGCGCCTTCTCAACCTCTACGTCGCCGCTGCGCAGAAGCTTTATTCCGTTAGCTCTGAGTTCTTAGGGCGCAAGGATACCAAGGTTCCCTTTATCATCGGCGTTGCCGGATCGGTTGCGGTCGGCAAGAGCACGACGGCCCGCGTTCTGCGGGCGCTTCTGGCGCGCTGGCCGGATCATCCGCGCGTCGATCTTTTGACGACCGACGGCTTTCTCTTTCCGAATGCCGAGCTGGAGCGTCGCGGCCTGATGGCCAAGAAGGGCTTTCCCGAAAGCTTCGATACCGAACGGCTTTTGCGCTTTCTGGGCGATATCAAATCCGGCCTCACGAGCGTCGCAGCGCCAGTCTATTCGCACTTTCAATATGACGTTCTTCCCGGTCAGGAAGTCCTGATCGAGCAGCCCGATATTCTCATTATCGAAGGCTTGAATATTCTGCAGCCGGCCGAAATGCCCAAAGACGGCGGCACTATTCCGTTCGTTTCAGATTTCATCGATTTCTCGATTTATATCGACGCCGATCCGGCCGTGATCGAGAATTGGTATCTGACGCGTTTCATGCGTTTGCGTTCGACCGCATTTCGCGATCCCGGCGCTTACTTCCATAAATACGCAACCCTCGCCGCCGATGAAGCCCGGCATGTGGCGCTGAAACTTTGGCGCGAGATCAACTTCGAAAACCTCGAAAAAAATATTCTGCCGACACGGCGGCGCGCGCAGCTCATCCTGCAGAAAAGCGAGAGCCACCGTGTCGAATCCGTATACCTCCGCAAGCTGTAGATTTACGCATGGTCTCTAAACGGCGGGCAAAAAAATGGGCCGCTTGGGGACGCGGCCCTGGCGAGTGATCACAGGAAAGATCGCTCTATAGTCGACGATTTGAAAAGGGTTTGGTGTCTTCGAAATACCGGGCTTTAGCGGCCGTGCTGAATAAGCGCCGAAATAGGCTCTGCAGCCACTGGCACTGCGGCTCTCATTTCCTTCGCAAGCTCGATGCGCGTCTTCATCGCAAAGACCTTATATTTGTCGCGAAGTCGCCGAATGGCCGAGGGGTCGGAATATCCCATCATGCGAATGGCGGTGGTCGGCTTCATTTCGGGGTGAACACGCAACAATTCGTCCAATCGGGCGATCCGGTCGCTATCATCAATGCCGGTCCCTTTCGGGCGGCCGCGTCGGACGGGAGCGTGAAGCATTTTTTTTTGAACCTCGAAACAAAGCGATTCAGTAATTTCGAGATTGCGGCAAGTTAAATCGTAATTCCAGGGAGAATAATTGTGAGTCCGAATTGGACACGAAATACCCCCTAAACATTCTCCTATGATGTGCAGTTCAACTCAAAATAGAGATATCAATACGCCCCGGAATGGGGTCCGGGGCGTAAAATGACCTTACGAAATAATGCCGTGTTGCCGGGCGTATTCCGAGAGCGAAACAGCCGGCCGGGCGCCCGTATGGCTGATAATTTCCGAAGCTGCCAAACTCGCCAGCCGGCCAGCAGTTTCCAGATGCAAACCTTTCGCATACCCGAAAAGGAATCCCGCCGCATATAAATCGCCGGCACCCGTCGTATCGACGACCTCTTCAACGGGGAAAGTACCAATTCGAATTGTTTCGCCTTCGAAGTGAATCTCGGAGCCTTTTGCGCTTCGCGTCAGAACCGCAAGCTTCGCGTCGGCACGCGCTTTCTCCGCCGCAAAATCGAAGGATTCCGTTTGGTAGAGCGATTTGATCTCGGATTCATTTGCGAAAAGAATATCGATGCCGGAGCGAATGAGTTTTAGAAACTCGTCGCGATGGCGATCAACGCAAAAACCGTCTGAAAGCGTCAACGCCGTTTTTCGCCCCGCTGCTTTTGCAGCTTTATGCGCCGACCGAAAAGCGGTCATCGCTTGCGGCTGATCGAAGAGATAACCTTCGAGATAAAGAATGGACGAAGCGCGGATCAATTCGAGATCGAGTTGCGTTTCTTCGATATTCGTCGAGATGCCGAGATAGGTATTCATCGTGCGCTCGCCGTCGGGCGTGACGAGAATGAGAGAGCGCGATGTCGGCGTTCCATTCGAAATCGGCGAGGCGCCGAATTCAACTCCGATAGAACGAATGTCGTGTGAGAAAATCCGGCCAAATTCATCGTCGGCAATCGTACCGATGAACGCTGCGCTTCCGCCGAATGACGCAACGCCTGCAATGGTATTTGCGGCCGATCCGCCCGACGTTTCGATCGCCGGTCCCATGCCCGAATAGATCTTCTTGATCTCGTCCGCATCGACGAGCCGCATGCTGCCTTTCGCAACGCCAACGTCGGCGAGAAAAGCTTCGTCGCATCGCCCGATGATATCGACGATCGCGTTACCGATCCCGATCACGTCGTAACGCGCATCAGTCATGAAGGTCCCCTTTATTCTCAGATGAAAAGCGCTGGCACTATAGGGAGGCGCAGCCGACCTGCAAGCAGGCCTTAGCGGCGGCTCGCCGCAGCGGCAGATATCGCAGCCATCGACGACAACGCCAGGATCAGACGCTCGGCGATGACGTCTTCGAGATTGGACGAGAGCCGCGCTGTTTTCGCTGCTTCCGCAATGCGCCGCAGCGCCTGGTCGAGCTGGCTGCGCGACCAGCTGCGAACCTGCCGCGAAAACAGATCTTTTTGCTTGAAGAACAGCGGCGGTCGCAGCGACTTCAGCGCATCATCGAGCCTTTGCCCGGCATCGACATCGCTGCGCACGCGATGCAGCTTCAGGAAATAGCGTTGCAGAACGCCAATGATCATCTGCGCATTTTCGCCCGACGCCATTGCACGCCCGAAATCGCCGACGGCGTTTTTGGTGCGCCCGTCGGCCACAGCTTCGGCGATCCGCTCGACCGCGAGGCCTGCAGCGTCTCCGACGAGCATATCGACGTCTTCGAAGGTGATCTGCTGTCGCCCGAGACAATAGAGCGCCAGCTTCTCGATTTCCGAGCGCGACAGCGCCCGGTCGGCGCCGAGGCGGCTTTGCAGCAGATCGCGCGCATCGCCGTCGATCTTGAGCTTGAACGACGTGAGCACATCAGAGATGAGTTCGTCGATATCGGCGGCGGTATCCGGATAGCAGGGGATCGCATAGCACGACGCCTGCTTCTCAAAGAGCGCGCGCAGCGCGTCGTCCGCTTTCAGATTTCCGGCTTCGACGATGAGCAGACCTTCGAGCGGCACCGACGCCAGAATGGGTTTCAGCAACTGCGCTGAGATCTTTCGCCCCGCAATCGCCCTGACGATCCGCCGACCCGAAAACATCGGACGCGTTTGAAGCTCCGTCTCCAATAGCCCAGTATCGTCGTCGAGTTCCGTCTCGTCGATCTTGAGGATTTCGCCCGGCGGGCTTTCGCGGCCCGCCAGAACACGCGCCAGCGTCGCCGAGCGCTCGCTGACAAGGCCCGGATCGGAGCCGTGAAACAGCACCGCCGCCAGATCGGCTGGTGGCGCCTTCATGAAGGCAGCGGTTTGTTGTGGTTTGACGGCGGCCATGAGCAAGCTCTTACAGGGCAGCAGCCCCGAAATGAAGAGCGGCTAGGCTTGATTGCTGGCGAGAACGGCGAGCAGTCGCGTGCGAAGCTCTTCGCCGACCGTTTCGGCCGCGCGGTTTTCCGCGTCCTGCCGGGCTTCAACGTTGGCGAAGATCGACGACACGCGATCGAACGACGCCCGGCCGTAGCTGGAGCCCGTGGCAACGACTTTCTTGTCCGACAGCCGCACGAGACTGTAGGAGGCGTCGATGCCGTAAATCTGGTTGCCCGCGTTGCCGTCGACCGCGACGAGCATCGACGTGACGGATTCGCGGATTGCGATATCGAGGCGATACTTCGGCGGTGCGGGAGACCCGCCGCCCGTCGTCTGGAAGATCAGTTCGTTGCGGATTCGCTGTCCGACACGGCCCGGAATCGGCGCGACATCTACCGACGCCAGCCGCTCGTTGATCGCGGAGCCGTTGATCAGCGCCGAGCCATAGAGCGGATGAAATCCGCCGTTGCCGCAGCCGCCAAGGACAGGAAGTGTCAGAAGTGCGGACGTCAAAAACAGGCCACGTACAGCCGCAAGGCCGTACTTGCCCCCCAGTCCAAACCGCCCCTCAGCCAACGACATTCACGATCCTCTGCGGAACGACGATCACTTTCTTCGGCGACCGCCCTTCAAGAGCACGCGCCACCGTCTCAAGCTTCAACGCCGCCGCCTCAACTTCCTCGGACTTCGCACTGCGCGAAATCACAAGTTCGTCCCGTCGCTTACCATTAACCTGTACGGCAATGGTCACTTGATCGTCAACGAGTAGCTCTGCCTCAGCGGCGGGCCACGGTTCGTTCGCGACCAGCGTGTTGTATCCGAGCCGCGCCCAGCATTCTTCCGCCAAATGCGGCATCATCGGGCCGATCATCAGAACCAGAAGTTCGGTCGCTTCGCGAAGTGCCCACGCCATCTCAGGATTCCGCTTCGATAGCGCGGATTGGAGAACATTGGAAAACTCGTGGACATTCGCCACGGCGACGTTGAAGCGAAGAGCGTCGATGGCTTTGCCGACGCCGTCCAGCGCCCGGTGCGCTGCCTTCCGGACTTCCAGCGCCTCGGCGCTGAAGGAAGCCGGCTTCGCACCTTTCTCGCCTGGATAAGCCTCTGCAACCTCTTCGACGATTCGCCACACCCGCTGGATGAAGCGCCCGGCGCCCGCGACGCCTGCCTCCGTCCAGATGACGTCACGCTCCGGAGGACTGTCGGAGAGCATAAACCAGCGGGCGCAGTCCGCGCCGTAATGGGCGATGATGTCATCGGGATCGACGAGGTTCTTCTTCGACTTCGACATCTTCTCGATTGAGCCGATCGCGGCCGGTTTTCCCGTCGCGATCTCGGTCGCCTTGCGGCTCGCGCCTTCGCCTTCGAGCCGGATGTCGGTCGGGAGCAGCCAAGTGCCGTCTTCGGATTTGTAGGTCTCGTGCGTGACCATGCCCTGCGTGAACAGCGCCGCAAACGGCTCGCGCGTGTTCGTTGCAAACGTCAGATGCCCGGTGTCGCACATCGCCCGCACGAAAAAGCGCGAATAGAGCAGATGCAAAATCGCGTGCTCGATGCCGCCGATATATTGATCGACCGGCAGCCAGTATTGCGCCGCGCTTTTATCGACGGGTGTCGGCGCTTCCGGTGCGGTGAAGCGCACGAAGTACCAGGACGAGTCGACAAACGTGTCCATCGTATCGGTTTCGCGCAAAGCCGGCTCGCCGCAGATCGGGCACGTCGTGTGCTTCCACGTCGGATGCCGGTCGAGCGGATTGCCGGGCTTATCGAACGTCGCATCTTCCGGCAGTTCGATCGGGAGGTCTTTTTCCGGCACCGGCACGGGGCCGTGCGTCTTGCAGTGGATGATCGGGATCGGACAGCCCCAGTAGCGCTGGCGCGAAATACCCCAATCGCGCAAGCGATAATTCACTTTGCGCGCGCCCTGAGGCTTTGATCCGAGCTTCTGCTCTTCGAGCCGCTTCGCCGCTTCCTCGAACGCGGCATCCGTCGAAAGCCCATCGAGAAAGCGCGAATTGATCATCGTGCCGTCATCGACGTAGGCCTTGTTCGTCAGCGCGAACGTCTCGGCCTTTTCGCCAGGCGGCAGAATGACGGGCACGACCGGCAGCTCGTAACGCAGCGCGAAATCCATGTCGCGCTGGTCGCCGGACGGGCAGCCGAAGATGGCGCCCGTGCCATATTCCATCAGCACGAAATTCGCGACGTAGACGGGCAATTCCCAGCTGTCGTCGAACGGGTGCACGGCGCGAATGCCGGTATCGAAACCACGCTTTTCGGCCGCTTCGATCTCGGCGACGGACGTGCCCATGCGCCGAACCTCGTCGCAGAAAGCAGCAAGTTCCGGGTTCTTTTCAGCCGCAGCCTTCGCCAGCGGATGATCCGCCGCGACCGCAAGAAACGATGCGCCGAACAGCGTGTCGGGCCGCGTCGTATAAACTTCAACCTCGTCGAAACCTTTCGGCGCCGTCTTCTTGTCGAGCGCCCAGCGGACGAGCATGCCTTCCGAGCGGCCGATCCAGTTCGCCTGCATCAGGCGCACCTTCTCGGGCCACTTGTCGAGCGTATCGAGGTCGTTCAAAAGCTCTTCGGCGTAGTCCGTGATTTTGAAGAACCACTGCGTGAGTTCGCGCTGCTCGACGAGCGCGCCGGAGCGCCAGCCGCGGCCATCGATCACCTGCTCGTTCGCAAGCACCGTATGATCGACCGGGTCCCAATTCACCTTCGACGACTTACGATAAGCGAGGCCTTTCTTCAGCAGATCGAGAAAGAGCTTCTGCTGGTGCCTGTAGTAAGCGGGTGAGCACGTCGCGATCTCGCGCGACCAGTCGAGCGACAGGCCCATCGACTTGAGCTGTCCGCGCATCGTGTCGATATTGGCGTAGGTCCAGGCGCCCGGATGGACCTTCCGCTCCATCGCGGCATTTTCCGCCGGCATGCCGAAGGCGTCCCAGCCCATCGGATGCAGCACGTTGAAGCCCTTCGCTCGCTTGTAGCGCGCGACGACGTCGCCCATCGCGTAGTTGCGAACGTGGCCCATGTGAATGCGCCCCGACGGATAGGGAAACATCTCAAGGACATAGGACTTGGGCTTGTTCTGATCCTCCGAGGCGCGAAAGATGTCCGCCTCTTCCCAGATCGACTGCCAGTGTTTTTCACGCTCGGGCGCGTTGTAGCGTTCGTTGGCCATGGGGCCTGGATCTCATTCAAATGCTTGCCGGAACGCCGTAAAGACCCCGAATGGTAAAGCCGGTCAAGGGATGGGTTTCTGCTGGCCCCTTAGCGACCGCCGCAGAATTCAATTTCTTTCATATGGAGAATGAAGGTAGATGCGGTAACATATTGAATAAAAAGCGCCCATGCCCGAGCATGAGCGCCTTTTACTATGGTCAGGGCAGGCCTGCGCCGAGTTATCGGCACGGGCGCAGATTTGGTCTCAGCACGTATGCGCACCGGCGCCGGCTTCGGCGACCGACTGGTCCTGCACGCCGCTGCCGCCCGAAACACCGATGGCGCCGACGACGTTGCCATCCTTATCCTTAAGCGGAATGCCGCCTGCGAAGATCATAACGCGATCATGGTTCGAGGCATGAATGCCGAAGAACTGGTCGCCCGGCTGGCTGTTTTCGGCAAGCTCTTTGGTCGAGATGTTGAAGGCACGTGCCGTAAACGCTTTATTGATCGCGATATCGATCGATCCGATCCATGCGTTGTCCATGCGAATGTGCGAAATGAGGTTCGCGCCTTCATCGACGACGGCGATGTTCATCGGCTGGCCGATTTCCTTCGCCTTCTTTTCTGCGGCGTCGATGATGCGGCGAGCGTCGGCGAGTTTCAGCATGTGGGGAATTCCTCTGCGGGGGGTGGAACGGATGCGTTATGTAGTGCTTGAGCTTGACCACAAAATTGCGACACTTGTTCACTGCGTGTCGGAATGGCTATGGGAAGCGAACAGCGGGTGAGGAAAGTGTGACGAGCGTCAGTTACCACGAAAGCGCGGTCGACAGGTTAAAGCACATAAAGGACGAAATTGTTGCCGCCGCCAAGGCTGCCGGCCGCGACACTGAAAGTGTCGAGCTGATTGCTGTCTCTAAGACTTTCGATGCAGATGCCATTCGCCCGGTCATTGCTGCAGGGCAGCGAATTTTCGGCGAGAACCGCGTCCAGGAAGCGGAGCGTAAGTGGCCGCCGCTGCGCACCGAGTTCCCGGATGTGAAGCTACATCTCATCGGCCCGCTGCAATCCAACAAAGCGAAGGAAGCTGTCGCCTTCTTCGATGCGATCCACACCATCGACCGCGAAAAGATCGCGCGCGCCATCGCCGCCGAAATGGAAAAGCAAGGCCGCGCGCTCGAACTGTTTGTGCAAGTCAACACAGGAGAAGAGCCGCAGAAAGCCGGCGTCATGCCCCGCGAGGCGGCGGCGTTTGTTGCGCTCTGCCAGGATGAGTTGAAACTGCCGATCTCGGGCCTGATGTGCATCCCGCCCGTCGACGAAGAACCCGCCGTGCATTTCGCATTTCTTGCCAAGCTTGCTCGCGAGCTTAGGCTGACCGGCCTAAGCATGGGCATGAGCAGCGACTTCGAAGCCGCCGTTGCGTTCGGCGCGACCTACGTTCGTGTCGGCTCGGCTATCTTCGGATCGCGGTAACACGTTTTCCCACCGCAAATTTTTGGCCCACCTCAGTCTCGCGTGGCGTCAGTGCTAGGGTCGTCCGAGTGATTCGCTTGGACTGTGTGCATCGACACGCGCGAGGACTGCCATGACCGCATCTGCCCAGAAAAAAGATCCTGTCGAGGTCGAAGCAAAGGCCGCCGCGGCCGAAGCCGCCACCGTCGCGCGGGACGAAGTTCTGGAGCAGGCGCCAAAGGCCGATCCGTCGAAAGACTCCGTCGCGAAGCTCGAAAAGACCAGCAAGACCGCGGTAAAAGACGCAAAGAAGTCCTGGCACGACTTCAATGTTGACGTCTGGCTGACGCCCTTCAACTCCATCGAGTTCGGACCGTGGAAACGAGACCGCAACCGCGGCAAGTCGCGCCAGTTCACGACCGACATGGATGTCTTCGCCGAGATCACCGAAAACGGCGAGCGGACCGGCGTGCTCGGCTATCGCAAGGAAATTTGGAAAGACGCGACCGGCATGGACAAGCGTCTCGTGCTCAAGCTGTTCTCGGATACGCTGAACTGGAAAGCCAGCATGGACATGATGCTCGGCCGTTCGGTGCAGCAAACGCTCGCGGCTGGCGGCTTTCCGGTGACGAGCTTCGCAATCAACACCAGCGAGGACGACAACCTCATTAGCGTCGAACGCTCAGCCGACAAATGGCCGTTGCTGCCCGAGAACTTCTCGTTCTTCATCATCCACGACGGCGAGCCGCGGTTTTACCGGTTCCGCCGTGACTATATCAATCTCGGTGGCGATTACACGCTGATCGACCAGCACGGCGACCACGTCGGCCACATCGACGGCGCCATTCTCACGATCGGCGGACGCTGGCGCTGCAAACTGCGCGGCGACCATATCGACCAGCGGCTGTTGCAAGTGATGAAGCTGTTCACCGGCATGGTGTCGTTCAACAGCCAGGCCCGTCGCCACGTCAAACATATTGCGCGAGACATCCGCGACGGCCGGCTGAAGCCCACAATTCAGCGCCAGGAAGCCGACCTCTATATGAATCCGCGCCGCATCCGTTAAACGCCGGATTCAATCTGCGCTGAGTTCAGCCGAAGCAAATGCTCCGATCCGAACTTCGCCTGCTTTGCGTCATCGGCCGAAACGGCGATGGCCCAAAGCATAAAGACCGAACACACGCTTAAGATCGCGAAAATTGAGCGCAACAGCATAAAGGCCCTCCCGAGCCGGTCCTGTGAGCCAGCCCGCACCTTACGTTCTGCCATCGGAAAAGGTTCCGTCGCCGCAACGACCTAATAGATCGCCGGCACGTACATGTCGTCCGGCACCGGCATGCGGTGATAATCGGGATGGTGCACGCGGTCCGGCAGGACCACCGGCGCACGTGGCACTTCGCTGTACGGAATCTGGCTCAGCAGGTGATAGATGCAGTTGAGCCGCGCCCGCTTCTTGTCGTCGGCATGGACGATCCACCACGGCGCTTCCGGAATGTGCGTGCGCTCCAGCATCGCTTCCTTGGCCTTGGTGTAGTCTTCCCAACGGCGGCGCGATTCCAGATCCATCGGCGACAGCTTCCACTGCTTGATCGGATCGTGAATACGCATCTGAAACCGCAGATGCTGTTCATCGTCGGAGATCGAGAACCAATATTTGATCAGTGTAATGCCCGAGCGTGCGAGCATCTTCTCAAACTCGGGAACGTCACGGAAAAACTCTTCAACATCGTTTTCCGTACAGAAACCCATGACGCGCTCGACGCCCGCGCGATTGTACCAGGAGCGGTCGAACAGCACGACCTCGCCGCCTGCTGGAAGGTGCGGAACATAGCGCTGGAAATACCATTGTGATCGCTCGCGTTCGGTCGGTGCCGACAAAGCGACGACGCGTACGACACGCGGATTGAGGCGCTGCGTGATACGCTTGATGACGCCGCCCTTGCCGGCTGCGTCGCGCCCTTCGAACACGACGACGACTTTCGCCTTCGCGTTGACGACCCAGTCCTGCAGCTTGATCAACTCATGCTGCAGACGGAACAATTCCTTGAAATAGAATTGCCGGTCGAGAAGACCGGCATCTTCGTCGTGATCCTTGCCGTCGAGCAGCCGGGCGAGCCGATTGTCGTCGAGCTCCATTTCAAGCTCTTCATCGAAGCTGTCGGCGATCTCGGCTTCGACGCGTGCCATCATCGCGCGGTCGCTTTTGTCCTGCTCGTCCATCATCGCTCGATAACCTCTTTCTTAGTGGCTCGCTTCAACCCGCAAAGCCGATAGACAAACGAGCCATGTGACATCGCTGTGACAAGCTTGGCCATTGGCCAAGCTTGTCGAACGGCGCTGACCTGAAAGCAAATTATACTGGCGGCGGATTGCGTTCCGCAAAGCCCGACTGATGCCAGTAGGGATAGGCCTTCGGCGTTTCGCTCGCGGCGTCGAGCTTGGCAATCTGTTCCGCTGTCAGGCTCCAGCCGATGGCGCCGAGATTGTCCTTCAATTGCTGCTCATTCCGCGCGCCGATGATGACGCTCGAAACCGTCGGCCGGTGCAACAGCCAGTTGAGTGCGATCTGCGGGATGCTCTTTCCCGTCTCTTTCGCGACCTCGTCGAGCGCATCGACGACGGTGTAGACGTACTCATCAGATACCGGCGGCCCCATGTCGGCGGTCTTGTGCAGGCGGCTAACTTCTGGAAGCGGCTGACCGCGGCGGATCTTGCCTGTGAGACGGCCCCATCCGAGCGGGCTCCAAACGAGCGCGCCGAGCCCCTGATCCAATCCCAGAGGCATCAGCTCCCATTCGTAATCGCGCCCGATCAGCGAATAATAGGTCTGGTTGGCGACGTAGCGCGGGTATCCGTAGCGGTCCGCAACAGCCAGCGACTTCATCAAATGCCAGCCCGAAAAATTCGAAACGCCGACGTAGCGAATTTTGCCGTCGCGAACCAATTGATCGAGCGTTGAAAGAACTTCTTCCGGCGGCGTCATCGCGTCGAAGCCGTGCAGCTGGAAGATATCGATATGGTCCGTCTGCAAACGCTTGAGTTGCGCTTCGCAGGTTTTCAGAATGTGAAATCGCGACGAGCCGACATCATTCGGATCATCACCGAAACGGAACGTCGCTTTTGTCGAAATCAGAGCTTTATCTCTGCGCCCTTTCAGGGCTTCGCCAAGAACGGTTTCCGAATTGCCCTTGGAATAAATATCGGCCGTATCGAAAAGCGTAACTCCAGCGTCAAGACAGAGATCGATCATGCGCCGCGCTTCCGCGACGTCACTAGAACCCCACGCGCCGAAGAATTCCCCCGATCCGCCGAATGTCGCTGCACCGAAGCTCAATAGAGGCACGGAAAGCCCCGACGCGCCGAGCCGTCGATAGTCCATGAAATGCGTCCTTTGAATTGAATGTGCGAATTTATGGCGTCAAACTGCGGACAGTCGCCGCAGCCAAAGCTCAAATAAGCGCCGTTGCAGCGCAATAAAAGTGTTCACATATGGCGGCGTTCCGTACGCAAACTTCACAATTTTTTCGCCTAACAGTAGCGATTAACAAAATCTGATCACGGAACATTTGAGCTAAACTTCTCATAAATCGGCTTGAATCGACCTACGCGCGTCAGTTGTGCCGTCCTCTGACGATATGCCGCGCGTCGAATCCTCTCTTGTTTTTGCCCCATTGAGACGGTGGATGCGCCCCGTTTGTGAAGACAAGTGAAGGAGTGGAAAATGCGATTGGGTTTAATCGCAGTGGCGATGGCTCTAGCCTGGGTGGCTGGGATGTCGTCGGCGGAGGCCCGCGAGTATCGGGGCCATAAGGGGGATCGTTACGAACGTTCTCACGCGCATTGGAATGGCAGGCGGGCCTACAGCGGACGCTACGCCCAACGCGCTGACCGCCGCTATACCCGCCGTCAGTACGCGCACCGCAAGTCGGCATCCCGCTACGCGTATCGCTCGAGCGAGCGTCGCCGTTATGCCTACAGCGGTCGCGCACACCGCCAGTACTACGGCCAGCGTCGCTACGCGCAACGCCACTATTCGAGCGGCCGCCGCCGGTATGCATCGGCAGGTGGCGTCGGTGGCCGTCCGCGCGCGTGGTGCGGCTGGTGGATGCGCACGCAACTTGGCGGCGGTCCGGAATATAATCTCGCTGCCAACTGGCGCCATTACGGGCGTCCGAGCGGCCCGCGGGTCGGCGCCGTGGTCGTCTGGCCGCATCACGTCGGCATGATCACCGGCCGTTCTGCGAATGGCCAATGGATCGTCAAGTCGGGTAATGACGGAAACAGGGTCCGCGAGCGGCCGATGTCGGTTGCCGGCGCTGTGTTCCGCACCTCGGGCTGATAACGTCCGCAACAACGCAATAAAATCGGGCAGGTCGAGATTTCGACCTGCCCGGACGCGTTTCATATGAATCAAAAAAAGAGATGATGCTGCAACTTAAGCAGCTGGGCAGGAATTCGGTTGGTCCCAAAGAATATGGCCGGTGACGCTATCGCTGTCGCCCGGCCATTTCTCGGAAAGGAAGGGGCGCTAGTAGGGGCGCCCGTTCGCCAATAAGCATTTGCGATCGAAGCCAGAATGCCCAGTCCATGGCCCCGAAACGCGAATGGATTAGGCGGCCTTCTTCTTCGCGGTCTTCTTGACAGCCTTCTTGACCGTCTTCTTGGCGGGGGCCTTCTTCGCGACCGGCTTCTTGCGAGCCGAGGTCTTCTTAGCCGCCGTCTTCTTCGCTGCTTTAACTGCCTTAGCCATAGTTCTAAATCTCCCTCTAGGATGTTCGAATCAGCTCGAACTCTGCAAACATGAGCAAATTCCAGAAGTTTGTAGACGAAGAAGTTTGATATTGCGGGCAAAAAGGAGTTTATTAACGGTCATCTGTGACATTAAAGTCGCATTTTTTCTTATTTTTCGCCTTTTGGGGGTCCCTGGCTAGACTCCCACCGGCAAATTTCGCAGCGCGCCGAGCCTGCTGCAGTGCCGTTCCAAACTCAAAAAATCGCAATTTCATATCTTCGCAGCGAGCGCGAAGAGCATCACAACACAATTGATCCGCGCACGCGCTTTTGCAAATCGAGCGCCGACTGAAGATATGTCATCCGCTCATCGAGGATCTCGGAGAACCACGACTGGTAATCTGGATCCTTCGGCACGATGTCGGCGATGATCGATCCATCTTCGACTTTGAGTTCGGCTCCATAGTGACGCGCGATGGCTTGCATCTTCGCGTTGTCGGGTAAGCAAACAAGAATGAGGTGCCGAAATCCGCGATTGCGCGCGGTACGAATGACACGGCCCATCAATTGCGTTGCAATTCCGCGATTGACGAACGGCCTCTCCACCGAGAACGCAACTTCAGCGCCGTCGCGATGCATCAGAATGTCAGGACGCAACTCGGCAACCGCGCGCACTTCGCCATCGACGAAATATCCGAACGTGACGTTGCCGAAGTCGCCGGCGTGCGCTGCATATCGGTTGATGAAGTCATCCGACACATTGTGCCCGAACCGACGATGCCGCGCCTCATGATCGAGACGCTGCAGATGTTCGCGCAGCAGATAGGTTTCGCTCGTCAGCAAGCGGCGGATCAATCCGATATGTTCGGCGCCTGCCTCCGGGGCCTCATTCAACATTGTAACCAACTCCTCGATGCGGGCGGCCCGCCGGCCGTTAACCGCTTAATTCGTCCGCTAAAATGGCGATGATTTTGTGCGGAGCGATAGAAAATGCTGCAAGGCAGCAATGCACTTTTAACCGACGAAGATGAAGCGCGCCTGAACGGACGGCGTTCGGCGGTGGTCGCCAGCGGAGCGGTGGCAATCCGCCACTTCAATTCGTCGCGGCTCCTGCCTGTTGCGTCTTCCGCGTTCGCACGATTACCGAAGTCACCATCAGGTGGTTGAGGGCATGATGGCGACAATCCTCGAGGGATATCGGCGGCGGCTGGCGGAAAACGAAATCGAGTCAGACCCCGCACAAGCCGAGGTCGCCGCTCGTCTTGATGCGCTCGAAATGCAGCTCGCGTCCTACAAACCCAAGAACGGCGTGCTGTCGAAACTGTTCGGCAAGCCGCCGGAGCCGCCGCGCGGGCTCTATATCTGGGGCTCGGTCGGTCGTGGCAAGACGATGCTGATGGATCTCTTTTTCGAAGAGACATCCTTCGCACCCAAGCGCCGCGCGCACTTCCACGAATTCATGGCCGACGTTCATGATCGCATTGCCAGAGCGCGCCACGATGTGCCAGGCGATCCGATCCCGCACGTCGCCGAAGAGATTGCGAAAGAGGCGCGCCTTCTCTGCTTCGACGAAATGCACGTCACTGACATCGCCGATGCGATGATCCTGGGGCGTCTGTTCGAAGCGTTGTTCGCTGCCGGTACAATCATCGTCACGACGTCGAATGCCGTTCCCGCCAACCTCTATAAGAACGGTCTCAACCGCCAGCTTTTCCTCCCCTTCATCGCGCTTCTGGAAAAGAAACTGGATGTCATTGAGCTTGGCGCCAAGAAAGACTTCCGCCTCGATAAGCTGTCGGGTCTTCAGCTCTATTTTTATCCCTCTGACACCGCCGCGAAGGCCGCGCTCGATACGCACTGGTCACGCCTGACCGGCAATCATCCGGGCAAGCCGCAGATTATCGAAGTGCTGGGCCGGAAGGTGCCGGTGCCGCTCGCGTCGATGGGTGTCGCCCGCTTCAATTTCCGTGATCTCTGCGATGTGCCGCTCGGCGCCAACGATTATCTACACATCGCGCACGCCTTCCATACGGTTCTGATCGACGACATCCCGCTGTTGACACCCGACCGCCGCGACGTTGCCCGCCGTTTCATCACGCTGGTCGACGCTTTTTATGATAATCGCATTTGTCTCATCGCCTCGGCGGCGGCCGAACCCTCGGCTCTTTATCCGAAAGGCGACGGCGCTGAACTGTTCGAGCGCACGGCATCCCGCCTCACCGAAATGCGCTCCGAAGCCTATCTTGCTGGGCACTCCGGCGGTCGCAGCCGTCATTAACGGCAAACGGACAGGCAATTCTGATCCAATCGGGCAGTGGCGCCCGCTTTCTCACCGTGCGATGAGACTTTCGGATGAAACTTGCGGCTTGCGCTTGACGCCCTGAGGATTTTGATTAGGCAGCAACGCTGTAATCGTTTGTCGCAGACATAGTCATTAATGAATTGATCCTGGGGGAAGCAGCATGGCGCGCACCAAAATCGCACTGATCGGGTCCGGACAGATCGGTGGAACGCTTGCCCTCTTGGCCGGGCTCAAGGAGCTCGGCGACATCGTCATGACCGACATGTTGGCGGGCGTCGCAAAGGGCAAAGCGCTCGATCTGGCGCAGACGGCGGCAGTCGAGGGCTACAACGCCAAGCTTTCGGGAGCCGGCACCGACGAATACGAAGCCATCGCTGGCGCTGACGTTTGCATCGTCACCGCTGGCGTTCCGCGCAAGCCCGGGATGAGCCGCGACGATCTCATCGGCACCAACCTCAAGGTGATGGAGCAGGTCGGCGCGGCGATCAAAACGCATGCGCCGAATGCTTTCGTCATCTGTATCACCAACCCGCTCGACGCCATGGTCTGGGCCCTTCAGAAGTTTTCAGGCCTTCCGGCGAACAAGGTCGTCGGCATGGCAGGCGTGCTTGATAGTGCGCGTTTCTCCTGCTTCCTCGCCGAAGCGGCCGGTGTCTCTATTGAAGACGTTCGCGCCATGACGCTCGGCGGCCACGGCGACGATATGGTGCCGATGGTCCGTTATTCGACGATCGGCGGCGTGCCGCTTCCGGATTGCGTCAAGCTCGGCTTCTTCTCGCAGGAAAGCCTGGACGCCATGATCAAGCGCACGCGCGGTGGCGGCGGCGAGATCGTCGCGCTGCTCGGCACCGGCTCTGCTTTCTATGCGCCCGCAGCCTCCGCAATCGCAATGGCCGAGAGCTACCTCAAGGACAAGAAGCGGATGCTGCCGTGCGCCGCGCACCTGAATGGCGAATACGGCCTGAAAGACACCTACGTCGGCGTTCCCGTCATCATCGGTGCGGGCGGCGTTGAGAAAGTCGTCGAACTCGCCATGGACGAAGGCGAAAAGGCGATGTTCGCCAAATCGGTTGCCTCCGTGCAGGGCCTCATCGAAGCGTGCAAGACGATCAGCCCGGCTCTCGCAAAATAAAAAAGGAGCGGCGCAACCGTGCAGTCACGCCACTCCTCATTCTGGATCGAGAGTTCAGCTTCAGCCGAACTTGAACATCTTTTTGAGGCTGTGCGAGAGCGCGCCGCGCTTCTCTTTCCGCGCAACGTCGGCCTCGCTGCGAAGCCACGTCATCTGCACGACGCGGCGCTCGCCGACGAACGGCGTGTGGCCATGCCACGACCAGTCCGAGCGGCGGAACGCGAACACGGTGCCGGTCAGCGGGCTGACTTGCTCGGTGTAGTCCTCGAAATCGTGGTCGTTCTTCAGAACGCGAAGGCAGCCCGCGCCCGTGCCGTCCCACTTATCGTTCAAGTAGGTGAGCATGGTGGCGATCTTCGCTTCGCCGTCCGTGTGAATGCGCCCGTCCTTCGCGGCCGAGAGCTTGCGGATGGTGATCATCTTCGGCTTGCCGACGAGATCGATGTCGAGCTTCTCCGAAACAATCTTCGAAACTTCCGGGCTCTTCAGATCGGCCAGAAGCTTTTCGAATGCGCCATGGATACGGTCGCCGATGTCGGTCTCCGTCAGAAAGCCCGGCTCTTTCAGATCCGGAAAGTCGGCCTTCAGCGGCTCGACCGCCGGCGACTGAATGAAGTTTTCGCCGACCAGATAATTGAAGGGATCGCGACCGGTGCGCGCGGCCTTCAAGCCATCAATGTTGATGCAGGCAAAAGTCATGGACGTTCCCCGTTGTTGACTGGACCCGTATTGAAAAACGATTTACGGCGGCGCCAGTGTCGACTCAAGAGGCGGTCTCGCCGCCTGTCGACAATTGCCCGTGAAGGGCACCTTTACCCCCTTAAATTAGGGCGTAAAAGCGGCGCGACATGTTCCAGTGCAGGCTATGACAATCTTTTGTGGAGCAAGGCGAGAGCATGAACATTCACGAGTACCAGGCGAAAGAGCTTTATCGTCAGTACGCGGTCCCGACACCGAATGGTTTTCCCGCTTTCTCGGTCGAAGAAGCCGTTGCCGCAGCAAAAAAACTTCCCGGTCCGGTCTGGGTCGTCAAAGCTCAGATTCACGCGGGCGGCCGCGGCAAAGGCAAGTTCAAGGAAGCCTCAGCCGGAGACAAAGGCGGCGTCCGTCTCGCCAAGTCGCTGGAGGAAGTCGAAACCTTCGCTAAGGAGATGCTCGGAAACACGCTCGTCACGGTCCAGACCGGACCGGCGGGCCGCGTCGTCAATCGCCTCTATATAGAAGACGGCTCCGCCATCGAGCGTGAGCTTTATCTCTCGGCCCTCGTCGATCGCGCGACCTCGCGCGTCGCGTTCATCGTCAGCCAGGCGGGCGGCATGAACATCGAGGATGTTGCGCACGACACTCCGGAAAAGATCCACACGCTGACGATTGATCCCGCGACCGGATACCAGCCATTCCACGGACGCAAGGTCGCCTTCGCGCTGGGCCTCACGGGCGATCAGGTGAAGACCTGTGGAAAGCTTGTTGAGAACCTGTTCAAGATGGTCGTCGAGAAGGACATGAGCCTGCTCGAAATCAACCCGCTCGTCGTCACTAAGGATGGCAAGCTCATCTGCCTCGACGGCAAGATGGATTTCGATTCAAATGCGCTCTATCGCCATCCCGAAATCGTCGCCATGCGCGACCTCGGCGAAGAAGACCCGACCGAAATCGAAGCCTCGAAATACGATCTCGCCTTCGTCAAGCTCGACGGCAACATCGGCTGCCTCGTGAACGGCGCGGGCCTTGCCATGGCGACCATGGACATCATCAAGCTTTATGGCGCCGAGCCTGCGAACTTCCTCGACGTCGGCGGCGGCGCATCGAAGGAAAAAGTCCAGGCAGCCTTCAAGCTCATTCTCGAAGATCCGGCCGTCAAAGGCATCCTGGTCAATATCTTCGGCGGCATCATGCGTTGCGATATCATCGCTGAAGGCGTCGTCGCCGCTGCCCGCGAGATGGCGATCAACGTCCCGCTCGTCGTCCGCCTGGAGGGCACGAACGTCGATCTGGGCAAAAAAATCCTGAAGGAGTCGGGCCTTAAGATCATTCCGGCCGACGATCTCGCCGACGCGGCCAAGAAAATCACCGATCAGCTCAAGCAGCCCGCTTAAACCGGGGGTCGAACGCGCTAGGAGCAGCAATTTCGATGCTCCTGGTACGTCAGTTCTACTTGCTGCACCGCAAAAAATGCGCGACATTTAGGCCTAAGAAGGCCAAGAACAACGCGGGGATGGAATGTCTATTCTTGTCGACAAGAATACGAAGGTCATTTGCCAAGGCATTACTGGTAGTCAGGGAACCTTTCACACCAAGCAGGCGCGTGCCTACGGCACCGAAATCGTCGGCGGCGTAACGCCCGGCAAGGGCGGCTCCAAGCACCCTGACGCCGAACTCGCCGACATTCCGTTGTTCGATAGCGTTGGCGAAGCGGTCGCCAAGACGGGTGCCACCGCAACCTCGATCTACGTTCCCCCGCCCTTCGCGGCCGACGCCATTCTCGAAGCCATCGACGCTGGCGTACCGCTGATCGTCTGCATCACCGAGGGCATTCCGGTGATGGACATGGTCCGCGTCAAGCGCGCGCTCGACGGTTCGAAATCGCGCCTTGTCGGACCCAACTGCCCCGGACTTCTCACCCCCGATCAATGCAAGATCGGCATCATGCCCGGAAACATTTTCAAGAATGGCTCGGTCGGCATTGTATCGCGCTCGGGAACGCTCACATATGAAGCCGTAAAGCAGACGACGGACGTTGGCCTCGGGCAGACGACGGCCGTCGGCATTGGCGGCGACCCCGTCAAAGGTACGGAATTCATCGACGTCCTCGACATGTTCCTCTCCGACGACGAAACGCAGTCGATCATCATGATCGGCGAAATCGGCGGCTCCGCCGAAGAGGATGCGGCTGACTTTCTCATCCAGGAAGCAAAAAAGGGCCGCAAAAAGCCGATGGCAGGCTTCATTGCCGGCGTGACGGCGCCTCCCGGCCGCCGCATGGGCCACGCGGGCGCGATCATCTCCGGCGGTAAGGGCAAGGCGGAAGACAAGCTTGCGGCGATGAAAGCTGCGGGCATTGCCATTGCGCCGAGCCCCGCCGCGCTCGGCCGTACTCTTGTCGAAGTCTTGAAGGCTTAAGGTCGCCGAAATAACCGAGCCGTAAGACTGGCGGCGTTATCAGTCCGGTCACTGTCCGCGTCATCCAGAGCATCGAGGCAACGCTCTTGGAGAATGAATAAGGACGAACGACATGGCACGAAACGGCCAGAATGAAGCGTTCCTGCGCACCTCTTTTCTGAGCGCGGCCAACGCCCCCTATATCGAAGACATGCAGGCTGAGTATGAGCGCAACCCCGGCGCCGTCAGCGACGAGTGGCGCCGATTTTTCGAAAGCATCAAGGAAGCGCCCACACAACTGACGGGATACGCGGGCGGACCCGCCTGGGCGCCGCCGCTGTCCGCGCTTCTCGAGGAAAGCGGTACCGATAAAGATCTCGTCGGCGCGCTGACCGGCGATTACGGCGAGACCGAGCGGACCATCCGCGACAAGATCGAACGCCGCGCGCAGATCTCAGGCTTCGAAATGACGCCCGCGGCGTCGCTCCGGGCGACGCAGGATTCGATCCGCGCACTGATGTTGATCCGCGCCTATCGCGTCATCGGTCACTTGGCGGCTGACCTCGATCCGCTCGGCCTCGCCGACCGCCGCGTCCATCGCGAATTGCTGCCGGAGACCTACGGCTTCACCGACGCCGACCTTGACCGCCCGATCTTCATCGACCGCGTCATGGGCCTCGAAACCGCAACGATGCGTCAGATCCTGACCATCCTGCGCCGGACCTACTGCCGCAAGATCGGCGTCCAGTTCACCCACATCACCGACCCGACGCAAAAGGGCTGGATTCAAGAACGCATCGAAGGCCCGGAAAAGGATGTGCGCTTCACGCCGGAAGGCCAGAAAGCCATCCTGAAGAAGCTCATCGAAACGGAAACGTTCGAGAAGTTCTGCGATATCAAATATACCGGCACCAAGCGCTTCGGCCTCGACGGCGCGGAATCAATCATTCCGGCGCTTGAGCAGATCATCAAGCGCGGCGGTCATTTGGGCGTGCAGGAAATCGCCATGGGCATGGCCCATCGCGGCCGCCTCAACGTGCTCGCCAATGTCATGTCAAAGCCGCTGCGCGCGATCTTCAAAGAATTCAAAGGCGGTTCCTTCAAGCCCGACGACGTCGAAGGCTCAGGCGACGTGAAATATCACCTCGGCGCCTCTTCCGACCGCATGTTCGACGGCAACAGCGTGCATCTTTCGCTGACCGCGAACCCATCGCATCTCGAAATCGTCGATCCTGTGGTGCTCGGCAAAGTGCGAGCCAAGCAGGATCAGCGCAACTGCCCGAGTAACGATCGCACCGCCGTGATGCCGCTTCTCATTCACGGCGACGCAGCGTTCGCGGGTCAGGGCGTCGTCGCGGAATGCTTCGGCCTGTCAGGCTTGCGCGGCCACCGCACCGGCGGCTCGATCCACTTCATCATCAACAATCAGATCGGCTTCACGACCGCGCCGCATCACTCGCGCTCGTCGCCCTATTGCTCCGACGTCGCCCTGATGATCGAAGCCCCGATCTTCCACGTCAACGGCGACAGCCCCGAAGCCGTCGTTCACGTCGCCAAGATCGCGACCGAGTTCCGTCAGCGCTTCCAGAAGCCTGTCGTCATCGACATGTTCTGCTATCGCCGCCACGGCCACAACGAAGCCGATGAGCCGCTGTTCACGCAGCCGGCGATGTACAAGCGGATCAAGTCGCATCCGACGGTCGTCGACATCTATTCGAAAGATCTGATCGACGAAGGCATCATCACGCAGGCCGAATTCACCGCGATGAAGGACGAGGTTCGCGGCAACCTCGACAACGAATTTTCGTTCTCCGACGGCTACAAGCCGAACAAGGCCGACTGGCTCGATGGCCGCTGGTCGGGCATCACCCGCCCCGACAGCGACGACTGGCGCGGCAATACCGGCGTCGAGATCGAAACGCTCAAAGACATCGGCCATCGCGTCACGACGATCCCGAACGACTTCCACATTCACAAGACCGTCGGCAAACTGATCGAACGCCGCCGCGAGATGATCGACACCGGCCAGGGCATCGACTGGGCCATGGCCGAGCACATGGCCTTCGCCTCGCTGCTGATGGAAGGCTTCCGTGTTCGCCTGTCCGGCCAGGATTGCGAGCGCGGCACCTTCTCGCAACGCCATGCCGTGTTCATCGACCAGGAAAGCGAACGCCGTTTCTCGCCGCTGAAGCACTTGTCGCCGAACCAGGCGCGCTTCGAGATCGTCAACTCGATGCTGTCGGAAGAAGCCGTTCTCGGTTTCGAATATGGCTACTCGCTCGCTGAGCCCAACGCGCTGACGCTGTGGGAAGCCCAGTTCGGCGACTTCGCCAATGGCGCCCAGGTGATCTTCGATCAGTTTCTGTCGTCGGGCGAACGCAAGTGGCTGCGCATGTCGGGCCTCGTCTGCCTGCTGCCGCACGGCTACGAAGGCCAGGGTCCGGAGCATTCGTCGGCTCGCCTCGAACGCTATCTGCAGCTTTCCGCGGAAGACAACTGGCAGGTCGCCAACTGTTCGACGCCTGCGAACTATTTTCATATTCTGCGGCGTCAGCTGCACCGGAATTTCCGCAAGCCGCTGATCCTGATGACGCCGAAGTCGTTGCTTCGTCACAAGCGTGTCGTCTCGAAGATCGAGGATTTCGGTCCGGCCACCAGCTTCCACCGGCTGCTGTGGGACGATGCCGAGCGCGGCTCGTCGTCGATCACGCTGAAGCCCGACGCCGAGATCAAGCGTGTCGTGATCTGCACCGGCAAAGTCTATTACGATCTTCTCGAAGCGCGCGACGCCAAGGGCCTCGACGACGTCTACATCCTGCGCGTCGAGCAGCTTTATCCCTTCCCGGCCCGCGCCCTCATCAACGAGCTTGGCCGCTTCAAGTTCGCCGAGATCGTCTGGTGTCAGGAAGAGCCCAAAAACATGGGCGCGTGGTACTTCATGGACGCCAATATCGAGTGGGTTTTGAACCATCTCGGCTACATCCACCGCCGCCCGCGGTACGCCGGACGACCAGCGTCGGCCGCCACCGCAACCGGATTGCTTTCGCAGCACATCAAGGAGCAGACAGCGCTCGTTGCCGACGCGCTGGGAATTTGAAACGCATTTCGCGACCGGCTCCCTGAAGGGGGAACGCCGGTCGCAACAAAAAAGTATCCCGCGATTGGCGGCCGGCTCGACGAAGGAGAGTCGCCAATCGCAAACAAGAAGAGGCTAAAGGATGTCGATCGAGATCCGCGTTCCCACGCTCGGAGAGAGCGTTACGGAAGCGACTGTAGGCAAGTGGTTCAAGAATGCGGGCGATGCAGTCACTGCGGATGAACCGCTTGTCGAACTGGAAACCGACAAAGTGACCGTCGAAGTTCCGGCACCCGCCAGCGGCGTTCTCGGCGAAATTCTGGTGCAATCGGGCTCGACCGTCGAAGTCGGCGCGCTGCTGGCGGCCTTGAACGAAGGCGGTGCCGCGGCGGCTCCGGCAAAAAGCGAAGCCAAAGCCGCTCCGCCTCCGCCGCCTCAAGCAGCGCCCGCTCCTGCTGCGGCTCAAGCCCCACCTCCGCCGCCACCGCCTGCAGCCCAGAAGGCCCTCACCGAAGCAGGTCTCGAGGCATCCGACATTCAAGGCTCCGGCCGCCGCGGCCAGGTGCTGAAGGAAGACGTCTTGGCAGCGGTCGCGTCATCGGCGCGTCCCGCCGCCCCGCCGCCGGTACATGAAGCCGCTCCGGCAACGAACGTCGTCGCGATCCCGACCGCTCCCGCCTTGAAAGCCGTCCCGCAGGAAACGCGCCTGCCGTCGCCCGGCAACGACGTCGCCCGCGAAGAGCGCGTGAAGATGACAAGGCTGCGCCAGACCATTGCCCGCCGCCTGAAGGACGCCCAAAACACCGCCGCCATGCTGACGACGTTCAACGACGTCGATATGAGCGCGGTGATGGCGCTGCGCTCGCAGTACAAAGATATTTTCGAGAAGCGCTACGGCGTGAAGCTCGGCTTCATGGGCCTGTTCGTGAAGGCCTGCATCCAGGCCCTGCGCGATGTCCCCGCGGTCAATGCCGAGATCGACGGCGATGAGCTGATCTACAAGAATTACTATCACATCGGCGTCGCCGTCGGCACCGAGAAGGGCCTTGTCGTGCCGGTCGTCCGCGACGCCGACCGTTTGAGCCTCGCGGGCATCGAGCAGCAGATCAACGAATTCGGCAAGCGCGCCCGCGATGGCCGCCTCTCCATCGAAGACATGCAGGGCGGCACGTTCACGATCTCGAACGGCGGCGTCTACGGCTCGCTGATGTCGACACCAATCCTGAACGCACCGCAATCCGGCATCCTGGGCATGCACCGCATCGAGGAACGCCCGGTCGTCAGGAAGGGCCAGATCGTTGCGCGCCCGATGATGTATCTCGCGCTCTCCTACGATCACCGTATCGTCGACGGCAAAGAAGCCGTCACCTTCCTGGTCCGCGTCAAGGAATGCCTGGAAGACCCGCAGCGCTTCATCCTGGAGCTCTGAGCTCAAACAGAATGAGTGACGAGAGTGACAGGCCAGCATGGGACGATGACGAAGGTCAGCGCCTCGTCGGGAAGATAGTATTGGTTGGCATTACCTATATGGAGCCCGATTACGAGACGGTGATACGTCAAGAACAATACTTCGGTACGATAGTGTCGGCAGATTCGATGCGCGGATTCCAAATAGATTGCATGGGCGGATTGGCAGGAACCACTAAGTTTTTGCCGCCTGATCTACGGTCGTTGCGCGCCGCAGCGCCCGGTGAATATCGATTGAGGTCTACGGGTGAAATTGTCGTCAATCCAGATGTGATTTCCACTTGGACTTTAAGCAAAGAAAAGAAATAGAGCGATAGCTCGGACAGCGGAATGTGAAATGAGCTATGATCTGATCGTTATTGGCACCGGCCCCGGCGGTTACGTGTGCGCCATCCGCGCTGCTCAGCTCGGCATGAAAGTCGCCGTCGTCGAAAAGCGCGCGACGTTCGGTGGAACGTGCCTCAACATCGGCTGTATCCCCTCGAAATCGCTGCTCCACGCCTCGCACTGCTACGACGAAGCGAAGCACGAATTCGCGTCGATGGGCATCGGCACCGTTCCCACGCTCGATCTCGCCAAGATGCAGGCGTTCAAGCGCGAAGGCGTCAAAGGCAATACCGACGGCGTCGCTTACCTTCTGAAGAAGAACAAAATCGATCATCACTTCGGCACTGGCCGCATCGTGAAGTCCGGTCAGGTCGCAGTCACCTCACCCGGCGGTGACACGCAAACGCTTGAAACAAAGTCGATCGTCATCGCGACGGGCTCCGACGTGACCCGCCTGCCGGGCATCGAGATCGATGAGAAGCGCGTCGTCTCGTCGACCGGCGCCCTCGATTTCGAGACCGTACCGAAAAAGCTGCTCGTCGTCGGCGCAGGCGTCATCGGACTTGAGCTGGGCTCTGTCTGGCGTCGTCTCGGCTCGGAAGTTCTCGTCATCGAATATCTGCCGCGCATTCTGCCCGGCATGGACGCCGAGGTCGCAAAGTCTTTCCAGCGCATCCTCGAAAAGCAGGGCATTGCCTTCCGCCTGTCGAGCAAGGTTGCGGGCGTCGAAACATCCGACACTGGCGTCGTCGCCAAGGTCGAACCCGCAGCAGGTGGTGTCGCCGAAACGGTCGAAGCCGATGCCGTGCTCGTTGCCGTCGGCCGCGTGCCCTACACGGAAGGGTTGGGCCTCGCCGAAGCCGGCATCGCGCTTGACGCCAAGAAACGCGTGCTGGTTGACGGCTACTATCAGACCAATGTTACCGGCGTTTTCGCAATTGGCGATGTCATCGCCGGTCCGATGCTCGCGCACAAGGCCGAGGACGAAGGCGTCGCCGTCGCCGAGATCATCGCCGGTCAGGCGGGCCACGTGAACTACGATGTGATCCCGAGCGTCATCTATACAAGTCCGGAGGTCGCGAGCGTCGGCAAGACCGAAGAGGAACTGAAGGCCGCAGGCATCGCCTACAACGTCGGCAAGTTTCCGTTCACCGCCAACGGCCGCGCCAAGGCGATCAATCAGACGGCGGGCTTCGTGAAAATCCTGGCGGACGCGACGACCGATCGCGTGCTCGGCGTCCACATCATCGGCGCCGTCGCAGGCGAATTGATCGCCGAAGCGTGCGTGCTGATGGAATTCTCAGGCTCGGCCGAAGATCTCGCCCGCACCTGCCACGCGCACCCGACCTTCTCCGAAGCGATGAAAGAAGCCGCCCTTGCCGTCGCCAAGCGCGCGATTCATTTCTGACGCCGCTACCGCCACACCCACCGTCATCCCAGCGAAGGCCGGGATCCAGTCGAACCTCGGCTCCAAAATGCCGATTGGGAGCGTGAGTTGGGGCTTGCGTCGAGGTTCCAGCCTCGCCTTGCTGCGCTAGGGCGAGGCCGGGAACAGACGGAGCTTCTGAAGCTCCATTCAGCGAATCCGCATCAATGACTTTCGCTTGATGCTTTCGGCAAACATGGGCGTCTCCCGGCGATTATGATCGCCTCCAGCCGTTTGCCGTGCCTGCGCCGCATCCTCAAACGAAATGTTGTGTTCCTTGATGAACGCCATGAACTCTTCGGTCGGATGCGCGATGACGCTATTCGTAAATTCGCAGCTCATCGCGCTGATCGGCTTGATACTCAGGTCCCAAATAACTTGAACAGTCGTGTGACCGTTCGGCGAGAAGGCATCTGATATCGAAACCATGTGGCAGTGGAGAGGGTCGGTGATCTCGCCGACGTACTGCTGAATCATCAACGTGCCTCCGATTCTCTCGACGTTGATGGACATTTTGCGTCCGTCATCTGTCGTCGTGAAACCGGCGGTGATGTGATCGGGCGCACAACACCTGCGATATTCGTACATGGGCAGGTTGAACAGCCAATCAGCGATATCGAGACCGTCTGCCGGAACATCGAGAACGTGGCTGAAAGCCGATTTGGATAGAACAAGATCCGACAGAACTTTGGTCGACATTTGAAGGTCCTCATGTGTTGCAAGCGCTGAGGACAAATGCGCGTAAATCGCGGAGCAATCTTTCGATATTCGATGCGCTTTATCTTATCCGCACGATGCCATTGCAGATCGGCCTATAATGCGGCTGCTCAACTTTGCGGATGCCATGTCTTTTCTGGCTGACACGCAGGCCGAATTTAAAATATGACCGCAGATGACAAAGGCCCGTTGCCCACATGTCGATCATCGCCGCATGTCGCAGCGAATGAAGCGCTCTATTTGCCGAAAGTAATACGACCATGGAAATCTACGTCGATGCGGATGCGTGTCCGGTGAAGGCCGAAGTCCTCCGCGTCGCCACCCGCCATGATCTCATCGTGCACATGGTCTCGAACAGCTGGATGCGGCTGGAGGAAAGTCCGCTCATCAAGCGCGTGATCGTCGGTGACGGCGCGGACGCCGCCGATGATTGGATCGCCGAGCATGTCACGCCCTCGGACATCGTCGTAACGGCGGATATCCCACTCGCGGCACGTGCCCTGAAAGCCGGTGCCCAATGTATCGGTCCGACAGGAAAGCCATTCAGCGACGCGAACATCGGCATGGCCGTCGCGATGAGAGACATGCAGCGCCACCTTCGCGAAACCGGCGAGAGCCGCGGCTACAACGCGTCCTTCACGCCTCGCGACCGTTCCCAGTTTCTTCAAGCTCTCGAAAATGCAGTGCAGGCCGGATTGCGTCGACCCGCATGACAGGCGTCGCGCTGGGCGGCCGGCGCGCGGAACGCGTGTCGCCCGGCGCCAAACACTTAAAAAAACTTATCCCCGCTCTCTGAACCGCCCGCATACTCGCCTCGTCTTGCCGCGTGCGAAGGGCTCTAGGCTCGAGCTGGGATCCTGAGGGCGGTGGGAGCGTGCCGGACTGCCGGGGCCCATCAGCTGGAACCGGGGTCGTCTGCCGGCCGCGGTAGCCCCAAGGGGCGCCGGGGTTCAACGCCCGTTCGAAATCTCGGAATGCGCGGGCGGATGGCGGTGTCGACGGTTCGAAATGGGGGCCCACCCTCGTTGCACGTCGCGGATCGGCGAAGGCTGCATCCCGAACAGACAAACAAAAACGCGAGGCGTCGCCGATCTGCCCCTTCGCTTTATATTTGGCCATCGGCGACTCCGCTACGTGGAGCCGGCCGCCGATGGCCGTAGGCTATCACGTCCGATACGAGAAGCATCGGAGTCCGGGGAGTTTTTTACTTCGTGTCGCCCGAAGTACCCCCCGAAGTACCCGACGTCCCTGGCGATGCGCCGGTCGCGGCATTCGACGACATCTTGTCGTGCAGCTCCTTGACCATCGCCAAATGATGTTCGAGCGTCGGCAGCGTCTTTTCGGCAAAGCTCTTCACGGGACCGGCCGGACCATTGGCAGAGTAATCTTTGAACAAGCCAACCGCATCTTTGTGCGCCGAAAGCTGTTCATCGACATACGCCGCATCAAAACCATTCTCGGTCGTGAACACGCGAAGTTTGGCGTATTTGGCCGTGTGCGCAATATCGAGCGCATCTTTAGGCGCCTCGATTTTCGCCTCGGCGAGGCTCGCCTTGAAGTCCTGTCCGGCCTTCGTGTGGTCGTCGATCATTTGCTGGGCAAAGCTTTTGACGTCGGCCGCTTTGCCGTATTTGAGCTCAAGTTGGCTCGTGTCGATCTCGAATTTATTGGCCACCGCGACCTTGTCGATAAAGTCTTGCGTGGCTTGGGGCACGGTGTCCGCAACGGCTGTTGCGGCGGTGAGCATGAAAATGCCTAGGGCGAGCAGTTCCCGGCGCATGGCAGCGTCTCCTCTAACGAGCTGGCAGCCAAGCAACTTTACCGACGATGCTTCGTTCCGTAGAAAAATACGCCCATTTGTGAAAATGCCGTCGACGAAGCAATCGCCGCCGGCTCCCGCGAGTTGGCGTCTCTCACTCGACCGGCGTCACCGTGTAGCCGGATTGGCGCAACAGCGCGACGAGCCCTGTCGGGCCCGGCAGATGCAGCGCGCCAACCGCAATGAAGGCGTTACCCTTATCGAGCAGCGGCAGCGCGGCATCGCGCATCCGAGCGTTGCGGTCGACGAGCAGCGATTTCTTGAAGCCGTCAAACACCGATGGCGAAATTCCGCTCTGCGCCGCCAGCGCCAATTGGAACGGCATTGCGGCACCGATCTGCCGCTTGACGTACATCTGCACCAGCGTTTCCGTCATGTCGTCGGCGCGATCGAGATATTTCAACCCGACTTTGAGCATCGCGATTTGCTGATCGTCGGGAACGGAGGCAAGCGCGCTGAGCTGATCCTCGATCGTCTCAAGTCCCGTGATGGCGATGCCATGCTTTTGCGCTTCCGCCGCCACCTGCAGATCGAGTACCGTCTTGCCGGCAGCGAGCTGCTTCCTCTCGCAGTCCGAAGTGGCGAGCAGCATGCTGACGAGCCAGGGCTTCATCGATGCCGCCAGCTCGCCGGGCATGCCGGCTTTCGCCACGGTCTGCTGAACGTCCTTATATTCCTGGTCGGTGAGATCCTTTTTGAGCGACTCGCCATTCGTATAAACGATGAGCGCCGCCATCTTGGTCATCGCTGCGGCGACCGCTTTGTCCGAGAGATCGGCCACTTCGAGCGCGACCGATTTCGATTGCGCAATGTCCTCTTTGACCGTTGGCGACAGCGTCGCAACGCGCGGATCGCTGAGATGCATGGTGCCGAACAGATAGGAGGTCGGGACGCCCGGCTTATCTATTTTCCAGAGCATCGCTTGCGTGTTGGGAAGCGCGTCGCTCTCGGCCATCACCTTTTTGTAGATGTCGGGAGTCTTGGCCTGCATCTCAGCCAGCATGTCGGCGCCCTGGCATCGCGCTGGAGCGTCGTCGGCGAAAGCAATCCTCGGGCCGAGCGAAAGAAATGCCAGCACACTGACGATATGACCAATGAAACGTAGGTTACGTGAAAACGTCATGGGTACTCGCAAACGAAACAGCAGATGAATGTCAGCGCCGCGCCGCCCGTGGATGGGCCTGGTCGTAAACGGCCAGCAGCCGGTCTCGATTGACCTCAGTATAGACTTGTGTCGTCGACAGTGAGGCGTGACCTAAAAGCTCCTGAATTTGGCGTAAATCGGCCCCCGCTGAAAGTAAATGCGTGGCGAACGAGTGGCGCAGAGCATGCGGCGTCGCAGTATCCGGTAAGCCAAGTGTCCGCCGCAGTTTTTCCATCGCGAGCTGGATGAGCCGGGGCGACAACGGGCCGCCCCTGGCACCCCGAAACAGCGGGCCATCGGGCTCAAGCGGATAGGGACAAAGCCCCATGTACACGGTGATCGCGTCCGACACGACGGCCAGTGCTGGGACGAGCCGTTCTTTGCCGCCCTTGCCGCGGATGTGCATGATATCGCGGCCATTGATCGGAGCGGTCTTCGGCGTGAGACTCAGGGCTTCGCTGATGCGCAAACCGGCGCCGTAGAGCAGCAGTAGCACCGCCGTATCGCGCGCCGCGATCCATTCTTTTTCTTCATCGCTCGCATCCCGTCCGATCAGGGACGCTGCACCTTCGACCGTCAGCGGCTTCGGAATCGAATGCGGAATTTTTGGCGCTGCGACTTGCAAAACGGCCCGGTTTTGCACTGTATCTTCGCGTTCGAGCCATCGAAAGAATGTCCTCAGCGCCGACAGCGATCGCGCGAGGGATCGCGATGTCAAACCGGCCTTGCGCCGGTTTGCCAGAAAGGCACGAAGGGTTCGCGCGTCGAGCCGTTCGAGATCGGCAAGGCACGGCGGATGCCCGAGATACGATTTGAGGAAGGCAAGAAACTGCCGGGCGTCGCGCGCATAGGCCTCCCGCGTCGCCGCGCTCTGCCCCCGCTCGATGACGATATGATCGAGCCATCCCTCGACCACGCGCTTGAGGTCGCCACCGAGCGGCAGCTCCGCGTCGCCTGCCAGAATGTCGTCGAGCGATTGTGCCACCGGCCCCACCTTAAGAAGCCTCCCGACCCTTCGCAGGTTCGGTTAACAAGCCGTTAACAGCAACTTAAAGCAGCTTGCCGGGGTTCAAAATCGCCTTGGGATCGAGGGCTTTTTTGATCGCCCGCATCATGTCGAGCTCGACCTCGGACTTATAGCGCTTCAGCACGTCGCGCTTCATTTGCCCGATGCCGTGCTCGGCCGAGATCGAGCCGCCAAGCTCGGTGACGAGTTCGAAGATCGCGTCCGACATGATATCCCACAGCGCCAGATATTGCGCCTTATCCATGTGCTCGGGTTGCGTGACGTTGTAATGCAGGTTGCCGTCGCCGAAATGTCCGAATGGGACAGGGCGCGCTCCCGGACAAACGCCATCGACCACTTTCGCGGCGCGCTGAAGGAATTCGGGAATGCGCGCGATCGGCACCGAGATGTCGTGCTTGATGCTGCCGCCCGCACCTTTTTGCGCTTCCGAAAACGCCTCGCGCAGCCGCCAGAAATCTTCCGCCTGCCGAAGCGAGCGGGCAATGGTGGCGTCGCGAATGAACCCCTGGCCATGCGCCGATGTCAGCAGCGGCTCAATGGTGTTCGCAATTCGCGTGCCCTTGCCGCCATGCGACAGCTCGATCAGTGCGTACCACGGATAATCGTCGGTGAACGGATCGCGCACGTTCGGCATGTATTTGAGTGCAAACTCTTGCGCCCGATGCGCCCAGAGTTCGAACGCCGTCAATGACGAGCCCGCTTCGGACTCGGCGCGGCGGAAAAGTTTCATCGCGGCGTCCGGCGTGTCGAAGGCGACGATGGCCGTCTCACGCTCGGCGGGCATCGGGAACAGCTTGAGGCTCGCAGCGGTAATGATGCCGAGCGTTCCCTCCGATCCGATCAGAAGATCGCGCAGATCATAACCGGTGTTGTCTTTCTTAAGGCGCCGGAGGCCGTGCCAGATGCGTCCGTCCGCCAGCACCGCTTCGAGACCGAGCGCGAGACTGCGCGCATTGCCGTAGGCGAGAACAGCGGTGCCGCCCGCATTTGTCGCCAGCACGCCGCCGATCTGCGCACTGCCCTCGGAAGCCAGACTCAATGGAAAAAGCCGGCCCGCATTTTTTGCAGCATTTTGCGCTTCAGTGAGCGTCACGCCCGCTTCGACGATCATCGTGCCGCCGATGGCATCCACGTTGCGGACGGCCTTGAGCCGCTCAAGTGACAGGACGATCTCGCTGCCGTCGCCCGATGGAATCTGTCCGCCGACGAGTCCCGTGTTACCGCCTTGCGGCACGACCGCGACATCCTCGGCATGCGCGAGCGTCAGAATGCGCGAAACCTCATCCGTCGAGCCCGGTCGCAGAACGACCGGCGTCGAACCCGTATAACGGTCGCGCCATTCGTGCAGATATGCGCCTTGATCTTCCGCGCGCGTCAGCGCGTTCGTTTCGCCAACGATTTCAGCAAAACGCGCAATCAAGCTTTCGGATAAGGTTTTTAAGTGCACGTGCTCGTGCCTGCCTCACACGATGGTCTGGCCGGTCTTCTTCCAGTCGTTGACGAAGGCCGCGAGGCCAGCATCCGTCAGTGGATGCTTCACGAGTGACTTCAGAATGGCCGGAGGAATGGTGGCGACATCGGCGCCGATCATGGCTGCTTCTTTGACGTGGTTCACCGTGCGGATCGAGGCCGCCAGAATGTCCGTCGAAAGATCCGGATAATTGTCGTAGATGGTGCGGATCTCGCGAATGACGTCCATACCGTTCAATCCAATATCATCAAGACGGCCGATAAATGGCGAAACGAATGTCGCACCGGCCTTCGCCGCCAGCAGCGCCTGGTTCGCCGAGAAGCACAGCGTCACGTTGACCATCGTGCCCTCGCTCGTCAGCGTCTTGCAGGCTTTGAGCCCGTCCATCGTCAGTGGCACTTTGATCGTCACGTTCTTGGCGATCTTCCGCAGCACTTCCGCTTCCCGCATCATGCTGGCGTAATCCGTCGCCGCCACTTCCGCCGAGACCGGACCCGGCACAACGGCGCAGATCTCCCGAATAATATCCTTGAAATCGCGGCCCGCTTTCGCAACGAGGGTCGGATTCGTCGTGACGCCGTCAAGCAGGCCCGTCGCCGCCAACTCCTTGATCTCGGCCACGTCGGCGGTATCGACGAAGAATTTCATTTCTTTCTCCTCAGCTCGTCCCTTAAGTCTGGGGAATCTGCCTTCCGTGCGCCCCAAGTTAGGGGCAAACCTAGCACGACCGATTCTCGGAGGAAGCTTCTAGTCCGTTGAACGCCCCTTTGGATAGCCTGCTTGAAATCCTGGATAACGGCGCGAACCCCGGCGCCCGCAGCGTGCCGGTATTGATGCCGGTCGCGCTCGACCAGACTTACGACTATCTGGTACCGGAAGGCATGGAAGCAGGCCCCGGATCCTTCGTGCTCGTGCCGTTTGGGCCGCAGACCCGCATTGGCATCGTCTGGGACGGCCCGCGCGGTGATGGCAAGCCGGTCGATCCCAAGAAAATGAAAGCGCTGACCAGCGGCATTGACGCCCCTCCCCTCCCCGAAATTTCCATGCGGTTCGCGGAATGGGTGGCCCGGTACACGCTGGCGCCGCTGGGCATGGTCGTCCGCATGATGATGAGCGCCGATACCGCATTCGAGCCGCCCAAGCATCGCTTTGGCGTCGCGATCGTGGACGGCGCTGCGCCGCCCGCCAAAATGACGCCCGCCCGCACCCGCGTGCTGGATGTGGCCGCCGACGGCCTCGTGCGCGCCAAATCCGATCTCGCCCATCTCGCGGGTTGTTCGACCGGCGTGATCGACGGCCTCGCGGCGGCCGGCATGCTCGTTGAAGTCGCGATCCCCGAGCGCGTCTTCCCGCGCCCCAATCCAGCGCATGCGACGGCGACCTTCACAGCGGACCAGACCCGCGCCGTCGACTCCCTCAAAAGCGCTGTCGATGCGCAGAATTTCTCGGTCACGCTGCTCGATGGCGTGACGGGATCGGGCAAGACGGAAGTCTATTTCGAAGCCGTGGCCCGTGCGCTTGAAGCGGGACAGCAAACGCTCATCCTGCTCCCTGAAATTGCGCTGACGAGCCAGTTTCTCGATCGGTTTGAGCGCCGCTTCGGCGTCCGGCCTGTCGAATGGCATTCGGCTTTGAGCCCCGCCGAACGCGGCCGCATCTGGAAGGGCGTCGCGCGCGGTGACGTGCGTTGCGTCGTCGGCGCTCGTTCCGCGCTCTTCCTGCCGTTTTGCCAGCTCGGCCTGATCGTCGTCGACGAGGAGCATGACCAGGGCTTCAAGCAAGATGATCGCGTGCACTACCAGGGCCGCGACATGGCCGTCGTACGTGGCAGCCTTGGAAAGTTCCCCGTTGTGCTCGCCTCCGCTACGCCATCGATCGAAAGCCACGTCAACGCTCTGATCGGGCGCTATCGCCACGCCGTGCTGCCGGGGCGGTTCTCGGGCGTGGAAATGCCGGACGTCTCCGCAATCGATTTGCGGTCGGAGAAACTGGAACCGGGCAAGTGGCTGTCGCAGCGCCTCGTTCAAGGCATCACCGAGACGATGGAGAAAGGCCAGCAATCGCTGCTCTTTCTCAATCGTCGCGGCTACGCGCCGTTGACGCTTTGCCGGTCCTGCGGCCATCGCCTCGAATGTCCGCAATGTACAGCTTGGCTCGTCGAGCATCGCTTCAAGAAAAAACTGACCTGCCATCATTGCGGCTTTTCGCTCGCGCTGCCCGAGAAGTGCCCGAAGTGCGCGACACCCGGCTCGCTCGTCGCCTGCGGTCCCGGCGTGGAGCGCGTGCAAGAGGAAGTCGCCGAGCGCTTTCCCGATGCGCGCGTCGCACTGCTCTCGTCGGATTTGATTCCCGGCTTGACCGAGATGCGCGAGATCATCCGCAGCATCGAAGCCCGCGAATTCGACATCATCATCGGTACGCAAATCGTCGCCAAGGGCCACAACTTTCCGGGTCTCGCATTGGTCGGTGTCGTCGATGGCGATTTGGGTCTCGCGCATGGCGCCGATCCGCGCGCAGCAGAACGCACGTTCCAGCTTTTGCACCAGGTGACGGGCCGCGCTGGGCGCACGAGCTTCGTCGGTCGTGGCTTGGTGCAAACCTATGCACCCGAACATCCCGTCATGCAGGCGATCGTTGCCGGTGACCGCGACGCCTTCCTGAATTACGAAGTGCGCACGCGGCAGGCCGGCATTTTGCCGCCCTACGGCCGTCTGGCTGCGATCATCATTTCATCGCGCGACAAGGCGCTGACGGAAACCGTCGCGCGCGACATCGCCCGCCGTGCGCCGCAAAGCGAGGCAATCTCAGTTTTGGGCCCGTCGGAGGCGCCGATCTCGGTCGTGCGTGGTCGTTATCGCTGGCGCCTGCTCGTCAAAGCCCCACGCGACGTCGATTTGCAAAGCTATCTGCGCGCCTGGGCTGGAACGATTCCAAAACTGAAATCCGATGTCCGCATCACTGTCGATATCGACCCCTACAATTTCCTTTGAGGCCGCAAATCGCGCGCATCCGCAGGCTCTGCGGCATGTTTGCCATAAGCGCGACGGCATCGTGAGACGCGTCGTTCATGTCATTCCGCGACGGCGTCAAATCGTATAAACGACGTGGGGCTGCACGCCACTCAGGCGCGCCCGAAATGCAACGTCCTTGAAAGCCTGACATGCCGCTCCGCATAGCCGTTCAGATGGACCCGATCGACCGCATCGATATTCGCGGCGATTCGACCTTCGCCATTCTGCTCGAAGCGCAAAAACGCGGGCACGACATTTTCTATTACACCCCGCCCGATTTGGCGCTTCGCCAAGGTAAGCTACTCGCGCGCGGGCAAACTCTGAAAGTCGAGGACAAGCACGGCGCGCACTATGCCTTGTCGGATCCGCGCGTCGTCGATTTGAGCGAGCGCGATGTTGTCCTGCTGCGCCAGGACCCGCCATTCGATATGGCTTACATCACGACGACGCATCTGTTGGAACGCATCCATCCCAAGACGCTGGTGGTGAATGACCCTGCGCACGTTCGCAACGCGCCGGAGAAGCTTTTCGTCCTTGATTTCCTCGATCTGATGCCACCGACGCTCGTCACACGTTCGCTCGCCGACGTGCAGTCGTTCCGCGCCGAATACAAAGACATCATCATCAAGCCGCTCTATGGCAACGGTGGCGCTGCAGTATTTCGCATCAAGCCCGAAGACGGCAACCTCGGCTCTCTCGTCGAACTGTTTCAAACCGTTTTCCGCGAGCCCTTCATGGTCCAGGAATATCGCCCCGAAGTGAAAGACGGCGACAAGCGCATCATTCTCGTCGACGGCGAAGTCGCAGGCGCTATCAATCGTGTTCCGCAAGCCGGTGAGACGCGCTCGAACCTGCACGTCGGCGGCACCGCTGCACCGGTCGAGCTCACCGCGCGCGACCGCGAAATCTGCGCGCGCCTCGGGCCGGAACTGAAACGCCGCGGACTTATTTTTACAGGCATCGACGTCATCGGGCTCTACATCACCGAGATCAACGTGACATCGCCAACGGGTATCCGGCAGGTGAAGGCCTTTGGCGGCAACGACATCGCGGCGATGATTTGGGACGTCATCGAAGCAAAACGACAAGCGAAAGTGTGAAGCGCGGATTTGAGGCGGACGGGGCAGCAAGGGACATCACGATGAAATCAATCATGATCGCAGGTGCCGCAGCCACTGCCTTCAGTTTTGCAGCCGCAATTCCTATCGAGGAAGCCAATGCCGTAACGGCATCGCCCTTCGCGTCGCTGATCGGCCGTTGGAGCGGCTCTGGCATGATCGGCTACAAATCGAGCCCACCCGAAAAAATCAAATGCCGCGCCACCTACCTCACGGCAGGCTCGGAAAACGAGATGAAGCAAACGATCCGCTGCGCGACTTCGGGCGGCAACGTTGAGATCATCAGCAATGTTAAGGAAACCGGCGGCAAGCTCTCGGGCCACTGGAAAGAGACGATTCACAATTTCGAAGGCGACTTGACAGGTGACGTCACTCCACGGGGCTTCCGCGTGATCGTGAAAAGCGCCGACGTGACGGCCAACATGGACATCATGGTGATGGGCAGTCGCCAGGCCGTCGAAATCCAATTCGTCAATTCGCAGTCGCTGCTCGGACTGACGCTTGCGATGACGAAGGGCTGAGCCGAAAGACGGCCGAGCGCATGAGCCTCATCGGCGTTGTCGGGCTGCTCATGTCGACCGCGAGCGTGGTGATAATACCGATCGGCGGAACAACCCTCGGGTTATATCAATTTAAGAGGGTCTGGAGATTGAGGCCCGTTAGCCTGCTGACGATCTCCGTACTGTCCGCCGGATGAAGCGAGGCGCGCATGGAAGAGATCGAGAAACAAGCTCGTGAGTACCTCAAGGCCTTGTATGGCCTGGGAAAGTCTTCCGCCGACATCCTCGCCGTTCAAAATTTGCCCGCCATTCTCGCTTTCGCGCGCCAGAAAAGATGGATTGTTGAGGGACCCGATGGCGGCCACGGACTATCTCCCCTGGGCGTCAGAGAGATCGCGCCGGAATGAACACAGCCTCTACTCAACAAATTGTTCGACATTTGTTCTTGCCTTTGGCTCGCCGCCGTGATTGCCTGGAAACGAGGGGTTTTCGGGGGCAGGCATGTACGGCCAGATCTCAACACTCGCGTTCATTGGCATCGAGGCGCGCCCGGTCGAGGTGCAAGTTCGGGTCACGCCCGGTGCAGCGGCCTTCGCGATCGTCGGGCTCCCCGACAAAGCCGTGGCCGAAAGCCGGGAGCGGGTCAGGAACGCCCTTCACGCTGTAGGCCTCGGCCTCCCTTTCAAGCACATCACCGTCAATCTCGCACCTGCTGACCTGCCGAAGGAGGGCAGTCACTTCGACCTGCCGATCGTACTCGCGATGATGTCGGCCATGGAGGCGATCGCGCCCGACGCCATAGCGAACTATGCCGCCATCGGCGAGCTGGCGCTGGACGGCTCGATCCGCGCCGTGCCGGGCACCCTACCGGCTGCTATTGGCGCCAATGCGCTCGGCAAGGGTCTGATCTGTCCGGCCGCCACCGGGCCGGAAGCCGCCTGGGCCAGCGAAGAGATCGACATTCTAGCAGCCCCGCATTTGCTATCGCTCGTCAATCACTTCAAAGGCATGCAGACCCTGTCGCGGCCAAAGCCGAACGTTCTCCCTGTTCAGAATTACGCCGCCGACCTTCGCGATATCAAAGGCCAGGAGACCGCCAAAAGGGCTCTCGAAATTGCGGCGGCTGGAAATCACAATCTCCTTCTGATCGGCCCGCCGGGCTCCGGCAAATCGATGTTGGCTTCGCGCCTGCCGTCAATATTACCGCCGCTACAACCTGAAGAGATCCTTGAGGTCTCGATGGTGCATTCGCTCGCCGGTGAACTGATGGGCGGCAAGTTGACAGTCGAGCGTCCGTTCCGCGCGCCGCATCATTCCGCCAGCATGGCGTCGCTGGTCGGCGGCGGCTCGCGCCCACGCCCCGGAGAAGTCTCGCTCGCGCACCACGGCGTGCTGTTTCTCGACGAGCTGCCGGAATTCCAGCCCAACGTGCTCGACGCATTGCGGCAGCCGTTGGAAGCCGGCGAAACTGTCATTGCCCGAGCAAACCACCGGATTTCCTATCCCTCGCGAATCCAGCTCATCGCCGCGATGAACCCCTGTAAGTGCGGTGGCGGTAATCCTGGCGAGCCGTGTCGGCGCGGACCCCGCTGCGCTGCCGACTATCAGGCGCGCGTCTCAGGTCCGCTGCTCGATCGCATCGATCTGCAAATAGAGGTGCCCGCAATCTCTGCGGCCGATCTGGTCTTGCCCGCCCCATCCGAAGGCAGTTCCGAAGTTCGCATCCGCGTTGCCGCCGCGCGTGACCGTCAGCTCGCGCGCTTCGCGGCGCTGGGTGCCAGAGGTGTACGCACCAATGCCGACTGTTCAGCCGCTCTGCTCGAACAAACCGCAATGCCGGATGAGGCCGGCGTCGCGTTGCTTCGCCGCGCAGCCGAGACGCTCGGCCTCTCCGCGCGCGGCTTTCACCGCACGCTGAAAGTTGCGCGAACTATTGCCGATCTTGAAGGCTCAGAAAACGTCGCCCGGGCTCACGTCGCAGAGGCCTTAAGCTACCGCGGCGAAACCCTGCGCCAGGCGCGTGCCGCATAAGCAAGGTTGAAACACGAGGAACAGAAATGGAATTTCCGCGCTCCTCGGTCATCAAGTCCGCTGACTACGATCCCGAAGCACGAACACTCGATGTCACCTTCCGGACGGACCGGCACTACACCTATTTCGGCGTCCCGGGCCACGTTTTCGATGCTCTGGTCACGGCATCGTCAGCGGGCGAATATTTCAACACCCATATTCGCGACCACTACGAAAGCGAACGCCATTAGGTCCAAAAAAATCCGGGACCCGAAGGCCCCGGACGAACAAAACATTCACAACTCGCTGTCTCGCTGATCTCAGCCGAACACCGACTTGACGCCGGCCTGCATCGCTGCCGCCTGCGCCGCATTGCGGAGCAGACACGCAATCGTCATCGGTCCGACGCCGCCCGGAACCGGCGTGATCGCGCCCGCAACCTGCGCACATTCCGCGTAAGCCACGTCACCGACGATTTTCGTCTTGCCGCCTTCCGATGGCACGCGGTTGATGCCGACGTCGATAACGGTCGCGCCCGGTTTGATCCAGTTACCCTTGACCATCTCGGGAATGCCGACGGCAGCAATCACAAGGTCGGCACCTCTGACGACGCTCTCGATATCCTTCGTTCGCGAATGCGCGATCGTCACGGTGCAGTTCTCGCGTAGCAGCAGCGCGGCTACGGGCTTACCGACGATGTTGGAACGCCCGATCACGACGGCATTCATACCCGACAGGCTCTGATGCACCGTCTTGGCCAGGATCACCGAACCCGTCGGCGTGCAGGGGACCAGCGCCCGCTCGCCGACCCAAAGACGGCCGACGTTCACCGGATGGAAACCGTCGACGTCCTTGTCAGGGTTGATGAGGTTCAGAACCTTTTCGGCGTTGATGTGCTTGGGCAGCGGCAGCTGCACCAGAATGCCGTGGCAGGCCGGATCGTTGTTCAGCTTCTCGACCATCGAGAGCACGTCCGCTTCGCTCGTTTCGGCGGGAAGCCGGTGCTCCCACGAGTTCATGCCAACTTCGACGGTCTGCTTCGCTTTGTTCGCAACATAGACCTTACTCGCGGGGTCTTCGCCAACGAGCACGACCGCGAGGCCGGGTTTCAGCCCATGTTCTTTCTGAAGCCGCGCGACTTCCGCCGCCACCTCGGCGCGGACCTTCGCCGCAATCTCTTTTCCATCGATGACCTGGGCTGACATTCCTCTCGTTCCTCCTCGTTTTCCTATTTTTTGAATTCGCCTATCCGGTCCTGCAATCGTCTGTCGAGTTCGTCCGGATCGCCGGATATCCGTAAGGATTTGAGCCGTGATTTCCCGCCCTTAGCGAGCGAAACAGACTGCTTCGCCACGCCCAGCCATCGGGCCACGAGCTCTTCGAGAGCTCGGTTCGCCGCTCCATCCTCGGGAATTGCGCGCACGCGCGCTTGAAAGGCCGGACCGTCGGGGGTTTCGACAATCCCGTCAACCGCCTCTTTGCTGGATTTTGGCGTTAAGCGGAAGCGCGCAATGACGCACGCGGTATCGTGCCGCCAGGCGCTGTCAGCCGACTGCGCGCCGCCGGACGCCGCCGTCACACGACGGCCTTGGCGATGTTCGGCAGCACGACAGTCTGGATGAAATAACAGGCGAGCAGCAAGATCACCGGCGAGATATCGAGCCCGCCCATGTTCGGCATCGCATTGCGAATAGGGGCGAGCAGTGGCTCCGTCACGGCGTTGAGCGCCTGCCAGATCGACCGCACGATCGGATTGTAGGGGTTAACCACCCCGAATGCCATGAGCCAGCTGACGATCACCACGGCAATAACGACGTAGGTATAAAGCGTGATGAGATAGTTGATAAAGCCCAGAAGCTCGAGCATTCGCCGTCCCGCAATTTGGTGTCGTTGCGCCATGTAGCCCCGACACCCTGCCCCCTGCAAGCCTTTGGCCCGACTTGTGTCCAGACTTTCGCACCCGAACTGCGAATGGGGTTATCAGGGTACCCAAAGTCTAGCGCGATTGTCGCAGTTTCCGCGCAAACGGCCGTCCGCCGTCCCGTGCCCTAGGATGCCGACGAGCGGAGCGGATTTCTTGACAACTACTCAGGGCGAACCCTAAATGCCGCGCATCCGGGGCCGTAGCTCAGATGGGAGAGCGCTGCAATCGCACTGCAGAGGTCAGGGGTTCGATTCCCCTCGGCTCCACCAATGTTTCCAGTGCCTTATCGAAACGCTGATGTTTCTCCCGAAACCAGTAGCTAACGCATAGCTAACATCCTGCTACGCGCGGAAGTCGCGCGTACTGACCCAATCCAGCGCCGTGTGTTTGGCGGTCTCAGGCGACCACACAACCCAGCAGTAGCGATGGGACGCGGTGAGACGCGTCGCGCGCGAGGGATCATCTTCCGGCCAGCAGACGAGTTCATCGAGCACAATCACGCGCGCGGGTCGATGCCGAGTCCACAGCGCATGGCGCGCAGGATGCGCGAGCGAAGCGAGATTGAGCAGCATCGCGACTTTGCCACCGGTATCCTCGGTAAGCGCAAGGGCATGTTCCACGAACGCATCGGCAAGACCACGCCCATAAGGCGGGTTGGTGATGATGTGCTTCGCACGGGTGGATGTTTCACGAAGAAAATCCACGCCACCGATTCCGAAATCCCGCTGCACGAGATCAGTTGAAATGACTTTGTGTCCGGCCGCCTCGAGCACCTTGCTGATATGACCGCGCCCGCATGCAGGTTCCCAAATACTGCCGCTGAACGACTCAAGCGATAGGAGCGCACGCGTCGCCTGCGGCGGCGTCGGATAAAATTCATACGGCGCGCGTGACGGATGAAGGCGTCCGTCAGCCCGGTAGGGAAGGGGAGTGGGCTCCCCAAGCCAGCGATAGGAGTCGCGGAAGGCGCGGGGAGGGAGGTGCAGGCTCATGCGAACGCCTCCGGTTCGACCTGATAGACGGGATTGCCGTCGAAATGATCCTGCGCGTACCAAGCGTCGACGAGATCGCCGAACTCCTGATCGCTGAGATCGCGCCGTTCCCACGGAATGAGACCCGCCAGGAATTCGTGGTCGAGGGGTGAGAGTGTCATCGCTTTGTCTTTCACTGTGAAAGGACCCGCCCTGTGCGGCTCCGTCGCCAGCGAAGAGACGGAGGCTCAAAAGCCGGCGCGACAAGGCTGAAACCGTGAGGCGGCGAAGATGGGGAGGGCCCTGTCTGCAGCCGGCCTTGTCGCGGCGGCGGCCTCCGTCACCGTGCGACGTTGGAGCCGACGGCGGGGTCGTGAAAGAAGACAAAAGGCTGACCCGAACCGCGCACAGAAACGATGCCTCCCTGCGAATGACAGTGGACAAGTGCATCGCGGAGTCCGGTTTCCGTCCCACATCGTCGCCATCGTGGTCGCTGGCATCAGCGAGAGGGGATGACCATGATCAGAAAGGAGGTGTTTCATGGAAGGTGACAGCCGGGCGTCAAACGCACCCAACGTGCCACCACAGCAACGTGACAGGGTATTGGCCAGTTCGCGCGCCGAGAATGGTGATCGCGGGCTCGAGGGCAAGACATTCCATGTGCCCAAGGAGGCAGCATCATTTCTTCGCTCTCACGTTCGGACGCTGGAGGATTGGAGGAGGGAAGGAAGAGGACCGCGCTTCTACAAGTTGGGCAGCCGAAAGAGGGCCAAAATCCTTTATCGCCGGCGCGACCTTGAAACGTGGGTCGATATGCATTTGATGTCGGCGTGCGGACCGAATCCACTGCCATAAACAGTATTTGCTCCGGGGTAGAATCCCGCCAGCGATGGACGCCCACCGGGCCGAGACGCATCGCGGCTCGGTTCACGACAGCGCGGCCGGCGCCAGCCGGGGCGGCCCGTCACTTCTGACGAACCCCCAGCAACACCAACAAATCCATTCCAAACAAATCCCCAAGGGTCACCGCGGCATCAGCCGGCAAGCGTGCTGTGCCGTTCTCGTAACGCGCATACATTTGCCAGCTTACATCGAGATCCTTAGCCACCTCAGCCATCGACCACCCCAGGACACGCCGACGCTCGCGCAGTCTCGCGCCAACATCGACGTGCCATTGAGAGGGCTTTCCGCGCGGCATGCAGAGAGCTAGGCGCGCCCTGTGACGGCTTTTGCTTTGGTTTTCGGCATGCCCTTGGACACCGCTCCGGCCGCAACCAGGGAATCGATCGTGGCGTCCTGCTGTTGCGGCTCGGACTTGCCGGGCAGGGGATAGCTCGTCGCCCCCGCCAGCATCGCGTGGCCGTTGCGGTCCTTCTTGGTCCAGGCGCTGATGCGGACGACGGGATCGCCGTTGCCGGGATTGAAGGCGCCCCAATAGTCCGGCCGGTCTTTCTCGGGGGCCTCGGCCTTGAAGCGGTTCGGGAACAGCACGACCTGGCGCGGTGCCAGCGTCAGATTGCCGATCGTCGCCTCGGCGCCTTCGGGCGAAGCCTTGAGGAGCGTCGCCACCTGGTCAAGCGGCGCGGCGCTGGTGGCAACATTGCCGGCCTGGCCGTTGAACATGATCTGCACCTCGCCGGTGGAGGGGGTCTTGTACTCGTGTGCCCAGATGGCGAAGCGCAGCTCCTCGTCGCGGCCAGGGATGCCGATGCGGCCGTCGAAGGCCGGCTTCTTGTCGCCGGGTTCCTTGTCGCGGTTGAGATAGGCAATGAAATTGCCAGTGGGTTGTGTCATGGCGCCTCCTTTGGGTGTTGCGTGAAGAGGCTGCGCGGCATTGCATACACGGTCAATGCAACTGCTCACGAAGTGAGCAACTTCAAGCAATGGCATGTCGCAAGGTGAAGAAAAGGATGCCACCTCCCTCGTCGGGCGACGGCGGATACGATCCCTGCATGCCCACTCGGCAAGGGGTCTTTTTTCTATTTGCCAGAGCGAAGCAGTTTGGCAATGTACGGGGTGGGGAGAATCCATGGACGCAAAAGATCACAAAGTGATCGCCATATTGGGCGATCAGCGCCGTTTCATCGTGCCCGTCTATCAGCGGCAATATCAATGGCAGACACAACGGCTCCAGCCATTCTGGGATGACGTTGTCGCCAAGGCGCAAGAGGCTCTGGATGGCAAACCAAAGTTCAGCCACTATATGGGGGCGCTTATTCTCGCGCCCGGTTCGGACGGCTACATCATCGGAGCTACGCCACGGGTTCAGGTCGTCGACGGTCAGCAGCGGCTGACGACATTCCAGATCTTTCTGGCGGCGATACGCGAGGCTAGCGCGAAGCTCGGATTCCCGGACATCGCCAAATCCGTGCATGACTACATTTTCAACCGGCCGATGAGCGGCGATTCCGAAAAAGACGCAACCTACAAGCTGGTGCCGACGCGTGACGATCGGGCCATCTTTCAAGAACTGATGAAGGACGGCCTGCAAAAGGTCCGCCAGACGCATCCGTCGTTCTTTTTCAAGAACGGCAACGTCATCCAGAACAACGCACCCAATACGGTGCGCGCCATGGCGTTCTTTATCGATAAGATCATCCGATTTGTCGGCACTGGCTTGGCCAACGAAGAGGATTTCGATATCCTGGACGACCGCTCTTTTGCGGACGAAGACTCCGGCGTCAAACTTTCTCGCCTGCAGGCGCTTCTTGAAGCTTTGCTGAATCACCTCAAGGTCGTGGTCATCACCTTGGAGGATACGGATGACGCTCAAGTCATCTTTGAAACGCTGAACAGCCAGGCGGAGCCGCTCCTGGCGATGGACCTGGTCCGGAACAACATCTTTCACCGGGCAACCGCGCAAGGGGAATCAACGGAAGAACTCTTCGAGAGGAAGTGGCAACAGTTCGACTCCCCTTTTTGGAAGGCTGACTCTCCCCGCGCGAAGCCAAAGCGTCCACGCATTGACCATTTCCTGAGCCATGCCCTGAGTGCCCAGACGGGAAATGAGATATCGCTTCGTGAATTGTATGCCGAGTACCGCGCCTTCACCCGCCCCAAGGGAAAGCTTCGCTTCGCGACCGTCGAGACGGAGTTGGATGCGCTTCTCAAGTTCGTGCCTACCTACGTGGCTCTTGAACAGGGCGACGGAGGCGGAGACCTTGAGATACTCGGCGAAAAACTGCGGACATGGGAAGTGACGACGGCCTATCCGTTTGTCTTTGCCGTCGCCGCGTCCGATGCGGATGACGAAGAAAAATCCCGGATCTACCGTCTGATCTATTCATATCTGGTTCGCCGGGCCGTGTGCGGCCTTACGCCGAAGAATCTGAACAAGACGTTTCAGCGGCTTGTGACGTCGATGGCGGAAACTGGCGTTTCGGTTCAGGCCTTCGCTTCGGCTTTTGCCGATCAAACCGGGCCCACTGTCCGTTTCCCGTCGGATATCGAATTCAGGAACGCCATCAGGACGAGCCCCGTCTATCTGCAATTCGCGCGCAAGGACCGGTTGGCAGACATCCTGTGGGAACTCGAATTGGCGTCACGCACGAAGTACACGGTCAAAACCGGCAGACCCGACAGCATGTCCATCGAACACGTTCTCCCGCAAACATGGATGACGAATTGGAAGCTTCCTGACGGACGAGCATGTCCTGCTGACAAGGTTGGCCTCGATAAGGAGATGGTCGCGGCAATCTCATCGCGGGAGGGTTTGCTTCATACCTTGGGCAACCTCACGCTTATCACCGTACCTGGCAATACGGCAGCCTCGAATAGCGCGTTCAAAGAGAAAGCGCCGTGGTTGAAGCAAAGCCTTCTTGCCTTGAACCTCGACATCCTCGACCAGACAAGTTGGGACGAGGTGGAAATCAGAAACCGTGCGGACCGACTTGCGGACCTTGCTGTGAAAGTCTGGGCGTACCCTGCGCCGTGACGAAGGCGTCGCGGCTTCCGCCGCAAGGCCTTCGAGGACACGGTGAGGGTAGGGGCCGCGCTCATGGCCCGTCGAGGTGCGCGGCGAGAGCGGCCCGCAGACGCGAATGGTTGCCATCGCGCAACGCGAAACCCAGAGGCCCGTAGATCCTGTCAATATGCCGGTAGGCATCGGCCAGCGCGTTGATGACGGCATCTTCCCTCGCACATCGCACGGTAAGCTCGGTAAGGCTCTGGTCCATATGCGTGAACGTGGCGAGGTATTCAGATCCCCGCCGAAGTGAATAGATGCGGCGACTACCACTGCGAATTGACCGCCAATAGTCGTCCGTTTTCCAGCTGAGGCAATGATGCATGTGAACGCCTTCCTCGACGAGGTGGGCCGGATGCACAAGCTCTTCAAGCCGGAAATTGCGATCGAGCGAAAGCCAGGTGATTGGTCGGGGAGGGGCATTCTCCGCTGAATATTTGCTTGGGATGAAGAAGCCCGGCTCCGCGCGAGCCAACTCTTGGCGGTTGGCGCGTTCCTGAGCCAACCGGTTTTCCCGGCTCCGCTGGCCCTGCAAGCTAAGCTCGATGATCTTACCCATGCCCATGCGGCTGGTGATGAGACGAGGCTTATCAACGAGGAATTGAGCCGCGTGGGCAGAACGCGTGAAAAAGCTTGGCGACTCCTGACGGACACCGGCCTTGGAAACATATGCCGCGAGTTTCCAAAGAACTTGCGTCCTTTCTTCCGGCGGCAACTTCCGGCGCGAGGACAGGATGCGCATCATCAGATCGGCGGCCACGGCCGCGACGTTAAAAATGTTTTCGCTTTTCGAGAACGGCAGGTGGGGGAGATCGCTTGGGCTGCCTTCGACAGTCCGGCCGGCGATGACATGGGAAAGCTCGCGGCGGGTATTGCGTAGGGTCATGGACGCACCTCACTTGTTACCGACAAGGTGGTGCCGCGCGCTCCAAGACGGCCGGCGGAACGTCCCGGCACGGGTGAGGCCGGGAGCCCGCTTGACCCCGCGCGACGCGTCGAAGCACGCAGCACCGGGCGGCTAAAGATGGCAGACACAACGGCGCGATTGCGGCGCGGCGCTGAATCCGCCCAACTTCGCGGTCTCATGTCGGCAGGTTATCTCGGATGCGGAGGAAGTCCGGAAATGAAGGCGTCAGCGCCTGCTTCGAGATGCAATGCCTCCGCAAGGCGCGACGCGGGCTCGTACGTTAAGACCGGCCGGCGTGTCTTTCCCGCGACAACGGATTCGATGGTCCGGCGGCTGTGACCGATCACAGCGCTGACGTCGCTTGCGGAAAGATGAGGACGCCACGCGGTGGCGGCGTTTTGCCAAACGGCCACCGGATGCCTGGCTGATACGCGGTAGAAATCCCAAACGGCGCGTTCGTCGTCGGTCAGCGCACGCGTCAGTTGCCCGTCGTCCAGCGCGAGGTTCTGATAGAGCCATGCCGTATCGGCGGCGCCGAGGGACACACGCCCCTCGCGGACGCTTCGCGCCAGGTCGCGGGACAATCCCGCCGCGCGCAGCGATGTCGTGGACAGGCCGAGGCGATGGAGGTGGAATGCCACGCGCGCGGCGAGTTCATCCGGACTTTGGCGTTCTCCCAGGAGCGGCCACGGGCGCGGCAGGCGCGATGCTTTCTTTGGGGAAAGCGTGCGCGCGCTCGCGGTGCGTGAAAAGACGGGGTGATTAAAATGTGAGCATCGAAAATCGCAGCCGGCTTTGAAGACGGCGCAAAAGGTGCCTAAGCTTTGCTTGTGAAAGCAAACACACCGTGAAACGTGGAACAAGCCCCTTCTTCCACATCATGCACCTGGCGGCCGCGCGGCTCTACGAGGGCCGGTTCGTCCTCGTCCGTGCGCTCTTGAAGGATCCGGCGCGAACCCTCTATCGGCTCAGCACGGAACCTTCGACCTTTGGCATTGTCAGGGAAGGACTGACGGGAGAGCGGCGCCGCGAGGCCGTTCAGAACCTCATCACCGCCGCGAAGGCCTACATCGTGGCCCGCCGCAAGAAAACGACGCACGCGGTCCATCAGGACGAACTGGGACTACCGCATCCTCCATCGCGTCGGCGATGAAGGACGCGGCAACGCTCAGCCGGACATCATTGATGCTTTCCCTGCCGCCATCTCGGCCATGGCTCGCATGCCATGCCGTCCAGGTCGGCGAAGAAACGCGGTGGCGCGTGAGGTGTTGTCTCTAACAACCCTATTTGTTGGCGGCCGTTTCCGGATGCAGCTCCACGGTGATCTCGCTCGGGTAGTCATAGGCTGCGCCTGTCGCCATATCGACACCTCCACCGATAATGCCCCCGAAGATGATGTTTCCCGCCGCCATCCCCTTGGTGCTCGACTTCGACGCCGTCGAACCGCTGCCGTAACCCTTGAGTTCGCAACTGGTCACCATATCGTCGTAGCCGCGCGTAACTGTCACGGTGCCGGGCGTGTTGTTGACGTACCAAGTGCCCTTTCCGTTGGTGAGTTTGCAGATCGCGCCTCCTTTGGGAATGGTGTTGACCGATAGCGCCTGGTTCTGACCGTCGACGATGGACGCGCATGCGGAGGTGCCAACGGCGAACAGGCCGCAAGCAAGCAAAGACAGGAATTTCATGGGAGGCTGCTTTCTTTCCCAATCACTTCTAAGGCCTCACAGCCCATCGGGCAAATTCACTGCCTGCGGATGGGTCAGTTGAGGTTGAAGCAGGTTATCGAGCAGCTCTGTTGCTGGCGGCTGTAGGAACTGATCGTCGTCAGCTTCCAGGCACCGGGACCGCCGGTAATCTTACATCCCAGCACGGGGTTGTCGAACGCGGACGTCCACTGATAGCTCAGCATGCAGAGGTCGGCCTTGTAGGGGCCTATCGTGGTGGAGTTCTTGTTCTTCATGGTGCTGCCGTAGGTGCCGACGACCTTTACGGCGCCCGAACCGCCGCTCGCGCACTGGCTGGTCGAGGCATTGAACGTGCCGTGCGCATTGTAACAGGCGATGAGCTTGGCCATCGTGTCGTTGGTGGTGTTGAGCTGGGCGGTGAGGTCGGGGGCGGAGTCCATGCAGGCGCCGGTGTTCTGGTCGTAGAACTTCTTGTCGGTGGTGCAGCCGGCGATCTTTTTCGCGAGGGGCTCGTCCACGGGGATGCATCCGGACGCAGTCCACAGCTTGCCGTCCTTGTTGCAGGCGATGACGTTGTTGAGGCCGGTCTGCAGCACGGTGTTGCCTGCCTCGATCTTGGCGTTGAGGCCGATCTGGCTGGCGTTGATCGTGTCAGCGCCGGCGGAGGCTTCCAATGCCGAGGACGATGTGGCGGCCGCGGCCAGGACCATGGTGGTGAAAACGAGGGTACGCACTTGGGTTCTCTTTCCTTCGTTCCTTTATGAGAGCACAGGGAAGGGAAACTGACATTGCCGGCCGTGGAGATTCCGGTGGGGCATGTTGTCAATGTGCAAATGACATCGCCATGGAGCGGAACGATGGGCATGGGCTGAAGCGCTGCGCCCGAAATGCCCCAATTATTGCATTGCGAATTGGAATCGTATTGCGCCGCTTTTCGGCGCGGCGGAATGGGTTGTGAAAGAAACCATATCGCCCGCTGCGGCTTTTTTGGATCGTGAGCATAAATTAATATTCTTTTGGTTGAGAAAATGGCTACAGTGGCGACATCCCGTCCGTTCCCTCACGGGCGGCGAATTGGGCTCAACGCACCCCCGTCCTGAGCCCATCATGGCGCCAATCTGCCCCCCGGATTGGCGCCTTATCTTTTGGCGGCATCGAGACGGGCAGACCAGCGGCGCCCATCGCGTAGGCAACCACGCTTGATTATTACGCGTTGCCCGCCACAATGGACGCGTGAAGCCTATTCTGCCCCTGGTGTTGATTGCCGCCCTCGCGGCGACCGCGCACGCGGCCGTTAAAACAGCTTCCGGACATTATCTGCTTCTCCACCCGGCCGCGACGATTGAGACCGACCTCGGTGGGACATGTGTGCGGGTGAGCAACGTTTCATCGGGCCTGGTTTATTTGCCGATATCCTCTGCGGAAATCTTCAATACCGCCCTTGAGGCATTTCCCGGCGTCCTGAAAATCGAAGATTGCACCAACAAATGAGAGCAGCCGCGCGACTGCTTGTCTGCGCGCTTGCGGCGGTGCTGCTCACCGCCGCGACAGGATACCAGGTCAACCACGGCACCAACCAGGACATCACCGAGTGGAGCGTCTGCAAGAACGTCGCCAACAACAGCCCCACCGGCAAGGCGATCTTCGTCCCCACGAAGACCAGCACGGAATGGGCCGCATTCTACAACGCCTCCACGCCCGGCATCACCATCGCCAACTGCGGCTGCACCGTCACTCCCGGGTCGCAGAGCTACACCACGGCGGGCAGCTTCAGCTTCACTATTCCTTGCTACAACACCCTGACCGTACAGGTGTGGGGTGGGGGTGGGGGAGGTGCTGGAGCCACCAGTGGATCCCGCAAAGCCGGTACAACCGGCGGAGCCTCAAACTTTGATGGTGCCCTTGTTGCGAATGGTGGGGTTCATGCTCCAACGAGCGCGAGCGGAGGGGCTGGTGGCACAGCTTCCGGCGGTACGACTAACACCACGGGCGCTGCAGGTACGGCCACTGTGGGGGGCGCTGGCGCCAATGGCGGTTCTGGAGGTGGTTCCTCCGGAAACAATAAGCCTGGAAAGCCCGGATCGGCACCAGGCGGCGGCGGTAGTGGAGGTTATTTCCTGGCTGTAATGGGCGGCAGCACTGCCAGGGGCGGTGGTGGTGGCGGTGGCGGCTACACGACACGATCCTATGCATCCGGCGTCTATACCGTAGGGACGTCGGTGAACGCCACGGTGGGGGCTGGTGGCGTCGGTGGGAATTCGACCTATGACGGTGGCGCGGGCGCAGTTGGCCGCGTGACAATCACCTGGAACTGATGCGCGCCGATATCGCTCTTGCCTTTGCCGTTGGCGCGTGGTCGCTGCTGGGTCAATTCATCTTCAACCGCATCATCTTCTTCTACGTCGCCAATTCGGAATACACGGCCGCCAGCATCATCACGCTGCACCTCGCCGGGTTTTGGCTGGGTGCCACCTGGGCACGGAAGCGCCGTCTCGGCATCCGGACACTCCTCGCAGGCGCGGCCGCAATAACATTGCTGGCAGAAATCCTCGTGTGGCGCATGGGGATCGTCTGGTTCAGCCTGCCGGCGCTCATTGCGCTGACGGCCGTCGGCGGGATATCGCTTGCCACCATGAGCGGTGCCACCATCACACGACTGATGCGGAGCGCCACGAACGACCACGCGCAGCGCGTGTTCATGGCGGACACCGCCGGGTCGGTGCTCGGCGCGCTGGTGGGCGGCTTCTGGCTCATCCCGCATTTCGGCATCGCGGCGGCATTCCATGGCCTGCTGCTGGCGCAGGTGGTGGCCCTTGCGGTGATCATGAAACCGCGGCGAGTGGGGACAGCCATTGCGGCGGCGGGAATGCTGATGGTGTTGTTCCTTCAGGCAACAGGTCCCACCCTGGCGGCCAAGCCGCAAGTGATTGCCGTCGAGGGCATGCCCATCGCCGAAAGGAGCGCGGGTGAGGCGTTGGTCTACAGCCGCCGTTCGCCCTACGGGCTCATTTCCATCACCGGGAAACCGGGGCGCAACCTCGGTCTCAACATCGACAGCCGTCCGCTCTGCGTTGTGACGGACCAACCCGCCGAGAACGCCGATTCCACATCGTGGAGATTGGGGGCGATGCCCATCCGCATGATGATCCCCGCCAGCGGGCGCGCCGACCTCAACGTGGCCAACATCGGCCTGGGTTGCGGCTTGACGTTGGCCGCGATGGTGGACGCGATATCGGCCAAATCCCACATGGACCTCATCGAGATCAACCCCGAGATGCCCGCCGCGCAGAAGTCCTTTTGGCCGTTGCTGCCGACGAATCCCAGCGATCCGCGCGTGACCACCACGATCGATGACGGGTTCCGTTACTTCGCGGAACGCAATCCCACGCTGCCAAAGTACGACGCGGTGGCCATGGATGTGGCCTGGATGCAGAACATGAGCGCCACGCACCTGTTCTCGGCGGAGATGTACCTGAACATCCGCCGGAACCTCGCGGATGACGGCGTGTTGTCGGTCCGGGTCGAGGAAACCGACCCGTTCTCCAAGGTGTCGCTCATCAGCTTCCGCACGCTGGCACAGGTGTTCCCCCACGTGAACGTGAGCCTCGCGGGCGGCGTCGTGGTGTTTTACGCCTCGCCCACGCGCGGCGACCTCGCCAATTTCCTCACCGACGAGGACAACCGCTTGACGGATTGGGTGCGTGAAGCCTCGGACGGGATGCCGGTCAACCGCCTGGACGACCTCGCTATGAACCGCGCGAAGTTCACCGCGGCGGGGGGCAGCACCTGGGAGCAGTTGGAAGCCAAATATGCGGGTATGCGGAGAATGCTGAAAGGCGAATAATCATTGGTATGGCGCGCAGCAGCCATCGATCGGTCGGCTTTGGCTGAGAGGATGTCGGCGTTTTGAAAGGGGAACTTGGATGAAACGAACGCCAACCCTTGCCATCGTCAACGACGAGCGGAACATCGTCACGTCGCTGCGCATGGCGTTCGAGGCGGAAGGGTTCCGCGTTCGGGGTTATGCCGATACGGCGTCCGCCTTGCAGCTCATCAATGATCCGGCCGATTTGGCTCTGCTCGACAAGACCAATCCGCCGCTCGGAGGTATCGAGCTGTTTAAGCGGATACGGGCGCGGCACCGGATGCCCGTGATCTTCCTCTCCGCGTGGGCCGAGGAATTGGAAGAGGAATTCAAAGGAACCGCACTGCAGGCGGAGGGCTATCTCGCGACGCCTTTTTCGCAGCGCTCCGTTATCTCATGTGTTCGGGACATCCTGCGGCGGCATCCTCCAAGGCCTGCAATTGCATTGGTCTCGCCCAAAATTTAGCGCCTACTCCGGGCCGCCGCATTCGATAGCGGCCGGTCGGTCGAATTTGATCTGTGCGGTGTCACCATCAAGCCGGTCTGCGGAATTGTAAGCGACGTGCCGAGTCCGGCCAGCCGCCTCGGTGCGTGTTGCCGCTGTTTGCGGTGCGCGGCGCGCTCGTGTTTGGCGTCATTGACCGCACGGATCAGATCATCACGGTCGGCCAAGCCGAAGCCCATGAGCGCGCGCACGATATCGATGCCATCGACGCTCAAGATTGAGGGCGCGCTTGCGTGCGATCGGTGCCTGAGCAGGCGCGGATGTCCCTTCGCCGTGATGTTCAATCCGAGGCTTGAAAACGTCGCGTAGCTGTCGGCGTTGCCGACGACCAGTCCCTTGCCCTTGCGCTCAAGCGCCAATCCGTGGTCGGCGATGGCCATCACCAGATCGTCCCACGTCGACGACGGCGTGAGGTTTTCTGAAAGGGTCCGGCCAAACCCGCGCGCGCTGGCCTTGCTCCACTGCAGCCGGTTTGTCGGTGCGCCGTGCTTGGCGGCATAGGTGGCGCGGCTGTTCGGCTTCTTTGGTGTTGCGTCTGTGATGTCAGGATTGAACACATGGGCAGGCGTGTACGTGCAGCCGTACTCCTCGGACAGCAGCCGCATGATGCGATCGAAGCGGGCGAAGTCCTGGGACGTTTTCCAGGCGCGTCCGGTGTCCGGGTGCACCCGGTTCAACAGGATGTGCAGGTGGCGGTGTGGTTTGTCGCCGTGGCCCATAACGAGCGCCTGGTGTTCGGCAAGCCCGGCGAGGACGAGCGTGCGCCGGGCGACAGCCTGCATCAGTTCCGCGTCCGGCCTCTCCCGCTCGTGCCATGCGATCATGAAGTGGTAGGCGGCCCTGCGGGTGCGCTGGGAAAGCTGTGCGGTCGCCTGCATGTAGGTGGCGGCCAGGTCGGGGTCGTCGGTCGGGAGATTCTGCGAAAACGTCCAGGCCACGCGATCGGGATGCGGGGTTGAGCCGGGCTTTCCCCGGACAAGATAGCGGGCGAGGGCGTGGAAATCGTTGGAGGCCGGGGCGATCTTCGCCAGCATCGTCAGAGCGTGCGGGCCAGCGTGTTGATGGTGTCGAGGCAGCGGCGGATGTCGTCGGCCGGCACCGCCACGGTGCCGGCGTTGGCCTGGCGCGCCAGTTGGTTGAGGTTGTTGCCGACCCTCGTGAGCTGGCGGATCAGTTCGTTGGAGGGGCCGCGCGCATGTGGAAGCTCGGCACGTTGGCCTTTGCCGTGAGCGATCAGCACGGCGCGCGCCAGGCTGGAGATCGTTGCCGACCGGGAGACCGCTTCGGCGGCCAGCTGCTTGAATTCCAATTCCGAGAGGCGCGTGCGGACGAAACGGGGAAGGGGCTCTTTGTGGTCGGAGAGGCCTTTGCGGTAGCCCTTGGTCGGCATGACGTCGCTTTCCTTCAGGACGGGGCGCGCGCGGGGTCTGTGACCCTGCGAGCACGCGCTTCAGCGCGCCGCCTTTGACCCATTTTGTGGTCAAAGGCATACCTCGCCCCGTCCCTTCTATCGTTCTCTATTATACGCGCTGCATACAAGCCGGGTGCCTCCGGCGTGGTCAACCGCGATGCAAGTTCGTCACGGCGGGTGATGCGAGGGACGGCAGTGCGGGGGACTTCACGTCCCCCGCGCCCCCTGTGGGATATTTGGAGCAGGTGAGGGAATGGTTTGTATACAGAACATGCGGTGAGCATTGGGGTTCGCGGGCAGCTTGGCAATTTCTCGCACGCGAATAATGCATTGATGCCTTCATTGAGCGCTTACGCGCTCTTCTGAAGCTTATTTGAATGTCTTCCGCAGGCGATACAGACGGACTTCGAGTGCTGTAACGTCCTTCTGCACCAATTTTAGCCCCTTCCGAGCCTCCTCCAAGACAAGGAAGAGCTCATCGGCTCTCTTGAAATCGCCGCGCACGGCCGCTGCTCGGCTTAAGAGCGGGATCTCCCGGAGGTTATCTTCAAGACGCCTTTCCTTCCGGCCGAGAGCAAGGAGGCGCTGCTCCAGGAGATCCAGTTCGTCGACCATAGGGAAACTCAGTTCCCCAAGACCTTCTCGATCTTCGCCAAAATGGCGTCCAACCGCTCCTCGACGGCTCCCATATCTCGAGCAATGGCGACCAAGCTATCGTGTTGAGGAAGGGAGATACCGTAGAGAGTGTTCGGTGATCCGGCGTTGCCGTCCAGATCATCCGCCGAGTGTTCAAAATTGCGAGACATTCCCAAAGGGTGCAGTTTGAAAGTGTATACGTCAATGGTTCATCTGGTGGTCGATTTAAGATGGAAACATGACACACATCGTTTCAATCGCTTACGTTCCATGTGCTGCGCGCGCACGTTCGTGATGACGGGCAGAAATGATGAACCTATGGGCGATGGATTTCGCAAGCTGACGCCTGCTGGTACCATCACCGATGCGGTACAGCCTGGGAAGGCGATGACCGCGCAGGTGAGACGGCGTTCGCCTCTTCGACGAGTGTGGGCGCCTCTGCCAATTTCCTAGCTGCGGCGCCGAAACTCCGCAAAATCCGCGCTCGTGAAATCGGCCTGTGGCCGTCTGATGTCGGGGGATGTCGCCATGTATCCGTTCTCGGCGGCTTGCCGCTTCGGAACGGCGATGCGGCGGTAGTCGACCGGGTTTGAGGTATGGAGCGCGGCGATGCGCTCGAACGGCACGGCCCTGAGTTCGTCGGCCGGCACGCCGAGGTTGGCGGCGAGATTGAGGAGCGTATGGACAGCCCAGGCGCGTTGCTGCTCGTGCGGCATCGGGAAGCCGGTCGGCGCGACGCTCATGTGGAATGTCCATGCCATGCCGGCGGCGTCCGGCTCGATCCAGCATTCGACACTTGATTTGCCGCCGAGGTAGACCCGACGGTGGCCGCTGGCGTTGACGGTGTGCGTGACGATCATGTCCGAGCGTGGCGAGAACAGGCCGCGCCGATCAAGCCCGGTTGCTTTTGATGTGGGCAGGCTGGCGACGGTCCTGGTCGATTGCGGCAAGGGTGTGTGGCGTGGCTGCATACATGCTGTCGACGCCCTGGTGGTGCGGGGCTGTTTCTTCGGAGCCGAGCCATCGCGGGGCCTCACCCTCCGGGCGCGCCAGCGCGGCCCCGCGAGGGATCGGCGGAGGAAGGCAGTCCCGCAGGGGTGTTTCTTTGGTGGGAGCCGGAGCGGCCGCCTTCCAAGGGACGCTGGCTATATATTGAAATATATAATCTTTATTGTGCTATTCGACTGAAATGCAATTTATACGCGCTTGCCGATATGTTCGATTCTCGCTGGTCTCATGGGGGAATTGCAGCAGAATTCGGAACACCTCCTACCGCTTATATCCGCGCCATAGGCGGTAGGAACCGATATCGTGGCCTATGTATTTTATTCCGCCCATCTCACGCCGGCCGCGAAGAAGGAGCTGATATCGCGGTGCCCTTCCACGATGGCAATCACTGTCAATGCCGTGGCGCCACAACGAAAGAAAATGATGTGGTTGCCAAAGGAGTAGCTGCGGATCCCTTCGCCAAGCTCGGGGCGTGTGCGCCCCACGGGGAAGGGGAGGGATGCAAGGTGCCGGCATTTCTGCTGAAGTTTCGAGAGGTACGCCCCTGCAATGGCCGCGTCGCCGGAGGCTTGCGCCAAGAACTCGGCCAGTTCTGTTAAATCGGCGAGTGCCGCACCGGCGTAAATGAGCCGGGGCATTAGCCCTGGGTCCGCTTTGCGTCCCAAGCTTCCAGCCGTCTTTGCACAGCGGCTTCGACGTCGTCCGGGCTGTGTTCTCCCCCGAGAGCGATTGCAGCGTTGAGTTTTTCGCGAAGTTGGGCAAGCTTCGTTTCCTCCGCCAGAAGGAGGCGCAGGCCGTCCCGGACGGCTTCGCTGGCACTTGCGTAATACCCCGAGGCGACAAGGTCGCTTAGATACTCATCCCAATGTTTTCCGAGAGATAGGTTCACTCCAACAACTTTCCTTATACGGACAGTATTGGCCAATAACATGTGATGCGCAAGGGATGGCAGAACTTGACCGCAGCGACGGTCACTGAGATTTGTGGGACGCGTTTCGGCTATTTTGCACCACCGGCAACACGCGCGCGAAGCTGCCGGCACAGCCGAGGCTCAACAGGGACCCGTCGTGCGAAAGTTCACTATCCAACCAGACCGGAATCTAGCTAGCCTCGGCGTGTTCCGGCTCCGATCGGAACTGCCAATGGGGCACTACAAACATTTTCCTTAGACTGTCGTATTGCTCGGGGTCACCTTCGCTGGTGGCCCCATTCTCTTCCCGACGGATACAGAGAACCAATCATGGGCGGCAACGAAGTCCTCGTCCAGCGCGCCTCGCAAATTTCCGGCGTCACCGACCTCATCCAGAATATCGCCGGGCATCCGGTATGGACAATGTCCATACATCGCCCTATACTGTGGGTATAAGGAAAGCTAACCCCAATGGACCGCTCGGACATGAGCCGCGATGCCAAGTTTCAAATCCGCGCCCGGCCGCTCGACCTTGACGTGATTGACGCCGCTGCCGACCGGCTCGGCAAATCGCGCTCGGAGTTCGTCATGGAAACCGCCCGGCAGAGGGCCGAGGACGTCCTGCGTGATCAAAGCGTGTTCTACCTCGACGATGCGGCGTGGCGTGCCTTCGCCACTGCACTGGACAAGGCCCCGGCCGATAATCCCGGCCTCAAGAATCTGTTCGCCACGCGGCCACCCTGGGCGAAATGACGTTCACGGCGCCCGCGCTCCTATCCGCTGACCATCGCACCGATGCCTTCGATTGCGGGCAGGCAACGCTCAACACCTGGCTCAAGCGGCACGCCCTCGCAAACCAGGAACGTGGTGCCTCACGCACTTATGTCGTGTGCGCGGACGACCGCGTGGTTGCATACTACGCCATCGCTGCCGGTTCCATTGCCCACGCCGATGCCATCGGCGGCGTCAGGCGCAACATGCCCGAACCGGTTCCGGTCGCCCTTCTCGGCCGCCTTGCCGTGGACGCTTCTGTTCAGGGACAAGGGATCGGCAAGCATCTGCTGCAAGATGCGGTAATCAGGGTTGCCCAAGCGTCCGACGTCATCGGTATGCGCGCCATTGTCGTCGATGCGCTCGATGTGCAGGCCAAAATCTTCTACGAGCAATATGGGTTCGTCTCCTCGCCCATCTCACCCTTCAAGCTGATGGTGACGATTGAGGCCGTGCTGCGCCAACTCCCGTTCAAGACCATCGGGCAATAGCCTGCCGCCTTGTTCTTATCGCCTGGCAGCTGCTCAATCCGGGCGAGCCCGGACAGTGCACTCGAAGGAAGCGGACAGCAAGACGCGCATTACCTGGAAGGATATCCACGGCATCGGCAACATCCTTCGTCACGACTATCAGAAAATCCAACATCACATCCTTTGGCAGACGGCGCAGAAGGAACGACCTGGGCTGCGCAAAGCCATGCTTGCTATCAAGAAGGTTCATCGACTGGATCAGGCCAAAGCGGGGCTGCGCAATAAGGAGCGTCAAATAGATTGCGCGGTTGCCACAACCCTGGTTGCGATCTGTAGGGTGGTTTCGGCTGGCTATTGACGCCCGATTCACTCTGCGTAAGTCTAACTTATCGCGCTAGAGAGCCGCGTCGCGGCGTTATCAGTGTTACGCATAATGATCGTTATGTTAAATGGATGCATCATTTGTACAAAACGCCAAACCGGTACTTCCGGCGCCTAAGGTCAAATGCGGCTTCGCCGCCTTCCATCACCGTGGTAATCGCTTCGCGTACTGTCGGCGTTTCAATCGCACCATCAGTGTCAATCTGAATGCGTGGTTGAACGCTACCTCCAGCAGTCTGCGGCTCCGCACTTCGAAGTGCGATTATCTTGTCCGCATCGCCATTAACGACAACATTCGGGTTATGGGTAGTGAAAATTAGTTGTCGATCAGATTTAGAACTTCGGATCAAATCGACAATTTTCATGATGACTCGATTGTCTAGGTCATCTTCCGGCTGATCAATAATCAAGGTACCGGCGCTTTGCTTTAAAAGTAATTCCAATAGGGCTGACGCCTGCTGACCCGGGGAAGCCTTTGCAAAAGGAATATCCCTACCCTCGTCGACGTAGGTAAGAATGATAGCGTCCTTAGGGGCAGACGCCAGAACGGCCCCAACCGTCGCATCACTGAGGTTCTGAAATATTTTTTTTGACTGATTATCCGTAAGCTGCCCGCCGCCAAAGAACAGCGCCTTGATCTTAGCGGCGACATCCTCTCCCGGATCGGGCGGGGCACCTAAAGAAATTTTCATTTCATAGATTGTCACCAGCTCTGAGCAAATACCCGACCAAGCATTTGGATCGGCTTTCAATGCCGTTTGGACCCAGTCGGCAATCCTTTGATCGGCATCTCGCACCGCAGACCCTTCGCAAAGTGCCCTCAGAGACGAGATATATTCCGCCGGAGAAGCATCCTGCTTAAGGCGGGCCTTGAGAAGATTGCTAGATCGACCTGCAACTTTTGCCGCCGCTTGTTTCAATACCTCACGGCGTTCATCTAACAGATTAAATAAATTCTTCGACGCCTGCTCAAGCGTTGCGACGGCCGACGAACGGTCGCGGAGCGTTGCGGCCGCTGATGACGCCAGCGCTTCTGAAACTTGCAGTTCATTCGCCAGACGTGTGTTATCGTCAATCGCCGCCTTGTGAGCCGTTTGCAGTGCCAAAGCCGCGGTCAAGCTTTCCTTAAAAGTTTGGTCTTTTGTTGAGAATGAGCTTAGCAGTTCTTGCCGCTTTTGCTCGACAGCCTCCAATTGATTTACGGCTGATTCTAGTTGCGCCGAAATATTCTTCTGAGCCTCAGAAATAGTCGCCTGCATGGCCGCGACTTCATCGAAGGATAAAATTGTTTCTAACTGTTGAAAGTCGGTCTTGAGTATCTGAGAAGCGAGAGGGCTTAGCTTCGCGATATCAGATTTCACAAGTTCACCCACTTGCTTGAGGTAAGTGTGGGCCCTTTGATACGTAGGGGCTTGGTTTATAATTTCCAGGTGTTCCTGTGAGACGCCTTCGGCTGACAATCTCTCAGAAAGCGACGCGAGGCGAAGGCGCAGGTCTGAAGCTTTTGCCGTTGTTTGAGTTGCCTCTAGTCGAGCCTGCCAAAATGCAGCAACTTGCTGCAACGCTGTTGTCAATTCTCTCTTCGCGTTGTTCAGGTCGTATTCGATGCGCCTTTGCGTTACGAGTTCTTCGGCCGCTGCAATCCCAGTTATCTGATCCGCAGCGGTGCGCAGATCGCTCATCGTTGTGGACAAGCCCTTTTGGCGAAACGCGCGCGCACGAAATCGCTCTCTAGCAACCTTTAAAGTAATGTCAGTTACGACGTTGTTGCGATCGGTAACCTCGATACTGTCTCGGCCGACCAGCGTTCTCCGCCACTTTTCCTGCACACCTTCGCGTTCGAGCTCAAGTTCTACATATCCATCTTGAAGTGTATCGTTGAGAAGATCGGCCTCGCGTTCTCGAGGGCTTTCGACTTCGTCTTCAATATCGCCCTCGCCTCGTCCTAGACCAAACCGTAGATATTCGAGCAGCGCACTTTTGCCCGAACCCCTTCCGCCAATAAGTGCTGTAAATCCCTCATTTAACGTAAACCGGACAGCCTCAGAACCGGTCAGTGTCGATTTTACGGTAATGGAGATAAGACGCTCCGAGGGCACCATTGGCTTAGTAAAAGCGATGCGTGCTTCGTCTGCTAAGAATGCTTGCCTTAAGGCTTCAATGGAATTCTCGCCGAGTTTGATCCAGCAATCATGCTTTCCAAGGCGATCCCAACTAGCGCTTCGATTATCCCCGGTTGCCAGAATGGCGCGCCGCCGTGTTCCCCACTCTTCAATTTTGCCTTGCACCTTGCTGAGGGTGGCTTCGTCAAGATCGGATATCGGTCGCTCGATATAGACTGCATCACAATCAAGAGCTGCGAATCTTGGATGGTGTCCTTTTTGATTGAGGCTCTTGTGTGCGTCATCTGAGCTAAAGTGAGGTAGTAGAACGCAAGCATCTCTGAGAGAGGGATCGTTTGCGACTTCGCGAAATATCTCAGAGACGGTTTTGGTAACTGGGATAATTGTGCATGTCTTTGAATCGTTGTGATTTGACGGGACGACTCCGCCGGCCTTTGCAAGAATCGCCTTCTGCTGATCAATCGTTGTGGATGGGTCGAACACCGCTAAGCACTGTGCGTTATCAGAGCACGTGATTTCCATGCCCGCGAGCACAAAGAGATTATTGTTCGCTTGGCTAGCAGCCTCGATAACATATTGAGGCATGCAGACATCGTGGTGGTCAGTAACGGCGATTGCACCTAGGCCGGCTGCTACTGCAGCCTCCACGAGTTTATTTGCCCAATCCTTTCTGGCTTCTTCGTATTCGGGAGTGCCTCCAGGTAAGGAGAGGCTACCCTGCCAGCCAAGGTCTCTCGGAGAATGACATTGGAAATCGCATTTGCGCCAGGTCGTCCCAGGATGCTCCCCTTTCTTGTATGCCATCATGACTTCCTAAAGGAACGGACTTTTGTTGGCTTTGCTGGTTTAACATATTGCGCCCGTTCCAGCATTCTCTCGGCCGGTTCGTCATCCGGGTCTTGCGGTACAAGCTCTCCGCGAAACGCTTTAGCCAGGATGGCTTGATCGAGCTTAGGCAGGAGGTGTTCGGAGCGAGCGTGCTCGGTGGCAATTTTGTCGAGCCACGTAAACGCAAACTCGATAAGCCGGACAATTTCCGTCTGCTCGTCAATTGTCGGAAATGGGACCTGAAAGTCCCTCAGCTCTCCAAGTGGGATAGTTAGCTGAGCCGTGCCCGTCGCGATTGCTAGGCCTTGTTCGCGAACTTGTGGCGAGGCAAGTAGGTAGTTCAGATAGAGAGCGGACGTTTTTTCAGCATTAGGCTTCAAAATGGCAATGTGGCGCTGAAAGACAAATTTTGCGTCAGTGTGAACTATCGCAGGAATACCTATGGAACCTGTGACAGAGAAAAGGAGATCTCCGCGAGCTGGACGTCGCATGGGCCTCAGTTCGTCATAGTACTTCTCTGGGACAAAGCGCGTCGACTTCGTGAGATCCAGCTTGCCGTCATTCATTGCAGAAATTGTGATAAACGGAACGCCTGATGCGACTTTCGGCGGAGCTTGGTGATCTCCATCAGTTATCGAATAGCACAGCTCTGAAAGGTTGACAGAAACAGGTGAGGCAATGCTGCGCTCCCGTCGCCACTCCGCTGTCAGCTCGCCAGAGTAGGCCTTCGCAAGGATGGCCTGCTTGTAGCGCGCGATGAGCGCAGGGATGCGGTCGAGTTCGTGTCGGGCGCGGGATGAGCGGGCTGTGAGGGTGTCGAGCTTGGCGACGATGCGATCTTGTTCCTCGCGCGGAGCAACCGGCACGATGAGACCAGCAAGTTTACTGGCATTGACGCCAGGCTGTGCGCTTCCGGACTTACTCTCTTCAATCTGCTGCCAGTAGCCGGGACTATTGAGGTAATGTTTCAGCCATTTCGGATTCAGCGCTGATAGGCCTCGGACTCGAACCAAGTACGATGCAAACACTGCTTGACCTGGCAGATGAGAGATTTGAAAGCTTTTGCCCGTGGTGGCACCGGTTCGTGCCACTACAATGTCGCCTTCCGCAAGTGCAAACCGGTCGACGTCGGCACATACACATCTTGGAACGTTCGACCAGTTGACCAGACCACCTTGGATGTCAGTTATCCTAAGAAAAAGAGGCCCTCTCGCTGTTGCATCGGATGAGGCAGTGAAGCCATAGTCTGGCGGCAAGCTAATTTGGTCTAAACGAGGTGCGGACCAATTTTCCGGAAGCCCAGTCATTCCGCGGCCTCCTTTGTGGCAAGCGCTGAATTCTCTTCGCTTTCCAACTCCTCACTTAGCGCCTCAATCCCCCCAAGCGCCGCCCTCAAGTGCCCAATGATGGCCGCAGCAATATCCTCCGGGTCGGTCAGTCCGTCCTCTGCCGCGTCCTCATCAGTCTTGAGCCAAGAAATATCGAGATTGTCATTCCGCTTCGTGATGGCATCGCGGGTAAAGCACCGGAACCGCCCCTCCTCCCCTTCATCCCTGCGCTTGGACTTCCCAAAAAGATCGCTGCCAAAAGCCTTCTCAAACGCGGCAAAGTCCTCAACCTTCAGCGGCCGCGTCTTCCCAAACGCATCCATGTTGGCGCGCAGGTCGTAAACCCACACCGCCTTGGTATTCCCCTCGTCCGTTTTCCCACGCGTGAAGAAGAGCACATTGGTTTTCACGCCCTGCGCATAGAAGATGCCCGTCGGCAGCCGCAGGATCGTATGCAGGTCACACATGTTCATCAGCCAGGTGCGCAGCCGGGCTCCCACACCGTCCGCGAACAGCACGTTATCCGGCACGACTACAGCCGCACGGGCACCGGGCTTCAGCGCGCGCACGACATGTTCAACGAACGGCAACGGCCCAACGCGTTCATCGGCGGTAATCGAGAAGTCCGCGCGTGAGACGGATTGCGGCATCTTGTTGAAGGGTGGATTGGTAAGGACGAGGTCGGCCTTCCCCAACGCCTCGCCATCGCTCGACAGGCTGTCGATATCCCCCACCGAGCTTTCGATTCCGTGCAGCTGGAGATTCATAAGACAAAGGCGACGCGTCTCAGGAACATATTCGGCCCCGGCGAACGCCTGGCACCGTTGAAAGTGAGCCTGTTCCGAAGTGAGCTTGAACAGCTCATCCGTCTTGCTCTTGATGTAACGGTCAGCCGCGATGAGAAAGCCACCCGTCCCGCACGCCGGGTCTTGAATGACCTCTCCTGGCTGCGGCTTCACCAAGCGCACGATACAATCAATGAGCGGCCTCGGCGTGAAATACTGCCCAGCCTTTGATTTCTTTTCGCTCGTGGTTTTTTCAAGCAAGCCTTCGTAAAGATTGCCGAGGCCATCGTCCCGCGCCGAAAACCAATCGAGCTCGTCAAGCGTCGTGGTGAGAAGCTTCAGATCGGTGGGTTTGCGCAATGCCGTCTGCGCGTCGGTGAAGATGGCGCTGACCAGAGGATCCTTAGCGATCTTGCTGTTGCCCAGGTCCAGCAACAGCTTGCGATAGAAGTCGAGCTGCTCCACGCCGCCCTTGCTCACGAGATCGGCCCAGCGATAGCCCTTGGGCAAGCGCTCCTCATGCTTGGTCTCTTCCAGCATCTTGAGGAACAGCAGGTAGGTGAGCTCGGTGATGTAGCCCTGATAGGAGACGCCTGCACCCTGGAGGGCCTTCGAGAGATTCCAGAGCTTGGCGACAATCGAGGAGGTGGTGGTCATGCGGCTCAACTCGCCTGCTTCCATAGTTCATCGTTGATCTGCGAGAGAATCCCCGCGAGTTCCCCGCCGAACTGCTTGTTCAAGCGGTTGAAGCCACCATGTTGAGCGAAGGGGTCGGCGTCTAGTGCCTGACGGTCGACCACAATCTCCTTTTGCATTTGTTCCCCAATTCGCTGCAGCCATTGCCGCTGCGGGTCGGTCCAGGGCTTGGATTTGAGGATGGTGGAAAGGGCGCGCTTCACCCGCTCATCATAGGGGAGCAACGGCTCCTTGAGAGCGGCCTGCCGCACAAAGCCGATGATGGACGCGGCAATATCCTCGTTCTTGGCCTGCAGCCACGCCTGGCGAAGATTGGCATCGTTGAAGTCATGCTTCGCGAGTTCGAGCCGCAGTTCCTTGAGCTGCTGGCGCGTGAGCTCGCGCGGCCGTGTCACCACGACATTGAGCGCGACGATCTTGTTGAGGTTTTCCCGAACGAAGGCCTCGAAACTTCCCAAATAGTCTTCCGGCCGACTTTGCCCGGCCCCATATCCCCGCGTCACTTCCTTGATTTCATCGCCGTGCTTGGAAATCGGCAGCACCCGACCCCCACCCTCGGGACTCCAGTCGAGGATCTTTCCCAGATGCGGCTTGCCCTTCACCCATCCGGCCAAGACTGCCGGATCGCCTTCCAGGAAGCGTTTTAAAGTGGTTTCCGGACTCTCTCCAGCCTCGGCCTCATATTTCTGGCGAGACTCATCTGAAAGCCGTTTCAGACGCCGTCGCAGCTTCACCGCCAACTGTTCGCGAATGACCTCGCGGTGTTCCGGCTTCCCGGCCTTGACCAGTTCCTCGAACAACTGCGCGAACGTGATCGTCGGATTAACGACCACCGGCTTCATCGCCGTGACCTGCTCCAAGTTCTTGTAGAGGTCCACCGCGTCGAAGATGCGGAACACGTCCTTGCTCTTGCCCGGTCCGTAAAGATCCGCGCACAACCGCGTCGCCCGACCAAGCATCTGCTCATAAAGGATGCGGCTGTTCACGCGGCGCAGGAACACGAGATCGGTGATGCTCGGCACATCCACACCGGTCGTCAGCAAATCGACAGTTACGGCAATGCGCGGATTGCTGTCATTGCGGTAACTGCGGATGAGATCCTGGACGCGGTCAACACTACCGGTGATCTTGCGGATCGCCGCATCCGAGATCGGAATGCCCGCCTTCTCGTAGGCCTTCTTCAATTCGGCGACCACGATGTCGGCATGACCATCGGTGGCGGCGAAGATCAGCGTCTTCCCCGGAAAACTCGGATCAATGTGCTTCACCAACTCTTCGCACACGACCTGGTTGAAGGGTTGGGTGATGACCTGCTTGTTGAAATGCTCGACATCAAATTTCAGCTCATCGGGCGCACTCGCCAAATCAATCTGACCGGTCGCTGTGTTGAATAGCTCCAGCTGGTCGCCAGCCTTGAAAACGATGCCCTTGTCGCTCAGCTGGGTTTTGATTTGGTAAGGCGGCTCATGGTCGACGAGATACCCATCAATGACGGCCTCGCGATACGAGTAGGTGAAGATGGGATCGCCGAAGATCTGCGACGTATGGAGCGCCGGCGTCGCCGTCAGGCCAATTTTCACCGCATCGAAGTGTTCAAGCACCCGTCGGTATTTGGAGATGTAGTCATCCTCATTGCGGAACTCGAGCTCCTGCTCGGATAGCTCGCGGTCCAGCGTGTAGCCACGATGGCATTCATCGACGAGCATCAAATCATATTGGTCAATCGGCGGGACATCCTTGGGATCGCTCGCATAGAGCAACCGCTTCACCAGACCCTGGATGGTGCAGATGTGAACTTGCGTCTCGGCATCGGGCAAAACATCCTCGAGGCCTTTCAGCCCATAAATCGACGCAAAGGCTTTCCCGCTCACAACTTTCGTTGTGGTGAATTCCGCCTCGGTCTGATTGCCGAGCGCGCTCCGGTCAACGACAAAGCAAATGCGCCGGAACCGCTTGGCCGCAAGCAAGCGGTAAAGCAGCGCAATGGCCAGCTTGGTCTTGCCCGTGCCCGTTGCCATGGCGGCGAGCAACTGCCGACGGCCTGCTCCAATCCCCTTCTCCAGCGCCTCGATGGCTTTCTGCTGGTACGGCCGCAGCGGAAACCCGAAATTGAAGGGTTCCGACTTCAAACGCTCATCGGCGGCCGCGCGATCGAGCTCGAATTCAGCCTTCAGGCCATCCGGCGTGTACCAATCCGGCAAAGCCCGCCCGAGATTGGTGGGCTTGCGCGCATCGCGGAACCAGATGCCGCTTTCCGTCTCGATTTGCTTGAGATAGGGCCGGCCATTCGTCGCGAACAGGAACGGCACCTTGAATTCATCCCAAGGCCCACCAGCCATGACAACATCATCGGCGCCCTTGAAGCCTTTGGAGTAGCGTTCCGCCTGGCCCAACGCGGCCGAGACGTTCTTCCGCTGCCGCTTGGCCTCGACAACCGCCAGCAGCGTCGTTCCTACAAACAACGCATAGTCGGCGGGCCCGGTCGCGGTCGGCCATTCCGCGATCGCCATGTTGCGTCCTTTTGCCGGCCGGGCGCCGGACGCATAGGTGAGACGCCCCGTGTCGACCTCCCATCCGCGCGCCCGAAGCTGGGCATCCACAAGCCGGCGGGTGTCGGCCTCGTCGAGCGAAATCCCGCGCGCCGCCTTCTGCCCTTCCTCCACGAGCGCGGAAATCTCCGCCGGCGGCGCGGCAACAGCCTTCGCCTGCACGGCCGCCAACTCCGCCTTCACCGCTGCGGCGGCCGTGTCCGCCTCAAGCGCAAGATTTTCCCAGACCGCGCGTTCTTCCGCATCCCGTGCCGCGCGCTGCTCCGCGCTTTCGCGCGACCTGGCCTCAGCCTCGCGCGCCGCCTCAGCAAGCTGCGCCCGCGTGAGCGCCTTGTCCCGCTCGGCACGAAGCGCCGCGAGCTCATCGTGCAAGGTCTTCGTTGCAGCGGCCGGATCGGGTGGCGGCTGGAAAGGCCCAGGGTTGAATGACGGATTGCGTGAAACCGTCCTGTGAAACCAAATGCCCAACTGCCGCGCGAGCTTCAGCGCCGTGAGCGCCTCGCCGTGCGTACCCGTGTAGTCATGGGTTGCGGTGTTTCCTGCCTTGCGCAGGAAATGAAAGACATCGAGCACCTCGCGCTGCAGACCCGCCTCAAGTTTGAGGCGGCGCAGGAGGTCGGCTTGAGACTCGTCTGGCGCAACCAGCAGACCGAAGTGCGCGGCGGCACTCTTGGCGAGCAGCTCCGAATACTGCCGGAGCTTGGTCAGCGAGGTCGAAGGATCATCAGCAAAATAGCGTTCCGCCAAAGCGCCAAGCCGCACGAGCTGGGCATCGTGCGGCTGCAAGAATGCGAAATTGGTCGAGACTGTCCCCGTCATAATGAAGTCGAACTATCTCACATCTTTTACAGCCTGTCTCACACTGGCTGATAATATAAGTGATTGATAAATATGAATAGTTTATCGCCGATAATCGCCGATAATCGCCTTTTCAAGCAGATTTCGTGTAGTAGCTGCCGCGCTTCTCTCCATGCTTAACAAGTTGGCCCTCTTTTGTGAGCGTGGCTAAGAGCTTGGAAGCCTGATTTGGGTTCAAACCGCAGAGGTCGATTACCTCGTCACGTTTGATCGTTCCATGTTTTTCGACATGGGTCAGAATAAGCGCTTTCTGCCTGTCAACGCTGAGACCAGTTTGCCGGACGTATTGGACCTTCTGCCCCAGCTTGCCGTAAGCCTTCGCGCTCAAAGTATATGTGCGCCCCTTTTTGACGCCATGAGCCTCAACGAGGCCAGCCTCGACAGCATGCTCGAGAAGAGATTTCACATCATGAACGGTTATATCACCCATCGCCTGAGCAAGCTCGGCGGCATCGACGCGACGATGATGCCGAAGGGTCGAGAGTAATTGCAACGTAGGCAACGGGAGCGACTGACCGGTATCGTTTTCTTGCTCAAGAACCAATCGGAGGAATTCGAGATCGGCTTTGTCAGTGTTGAGGTCGACAACAACAGCGTCAGCTGTTGTGCGCGCATAGCTTGGTGCCGGCCGTCCGTACCGGAGCACGCCGCGATAAATGGCATCGACACCACGCCCTGTGCGTTCAGCGAGCCCTATGCGCTTGAATGCATCTGCCAAGCGGGGATTGCGAGGCTTTGGCGAAACAGTCAGCAATGTCTGCACTGTTACGCCGCTTACTAAACCCCCGGGACTCGAAATCGACAGGTTTTTGCTGTCGTTCCACTGCACGTGAATTGCTCCGAGGCGGGCATAATCACGGTGGACGAGTGCATTTACGATCGCTTCGCGAAAAACCGTGCGGTCGACGTTCGGAACCGGCACGCGGAACAGACCGACCTGGACTTCCTCCTCTTTGTACCAGGCGCGAAAATGCTGCTCGAGTTGCTCAAAGAGACGGATAAGCGGCCAACGATAGAACTCATTGACGCGGACTTGCAGGTTATCGAGCACCTGAAATGCCACTTCGTGTGTGGCGACATGCGATTTGATGAACTGTTCTTTACCGATAAGCAGTAGGCCAGTGGTGGTGGGAACGGGTCTGCCGTTAATTGATTCAATTAAGCCCAATGCCCCGTCGAGTTCGTCATCGGTCAGCTTCAAAAGACTCTTGTCGCCGTTAAAGCCTTCAATCGCACGACGAAGACGCGCGCGCTCCAAAGGATCGAGAGCATCCAGGTTCAAGTCGTTGCAAGGTTGAGCTGACCAGTCAAATGCTCCGAGTTCCCCGAGACGGCTAGGAAACTCATGAGGATGAAATGGCACGCATTCTGGTTCGCCATCAAATCTTAGGCGCCGGCGCAGAGTTCTTGCTCGCTGCGTGCTATAGATCGCGCCACCGCTTTTGGGAACGCTAATGGCGGCAACTGTTTTTCCACCCCCGATAACGGAAGTAACGGAAACGATAATTGAGGGCTGGATCCGATTTGCGAGCATTGAAGCGAGGCCATCCAGGTCGGAATGCGCAGGATGCAACCCCGACGGCACACCATTCTTCTCGATTCCGAGATAGATGATTCCGCCTTCGCCGTTTGCCATCCCGACGACCGCTTCGATGAGGTCATCATCAGACAACCTTTTAAGGTCGCTTTTAAACTCGACTGTTAATGTCTCCCTGGTTGGCAAATCGCTCATCGGGCCACCTCACTTAGCCTCGATGTTGGCGACTGTGGAGGCTGGAGGCAAGAGAGCTGCTTGGATACCATCCAGAAGTCTCCGCAACCTGCCTGCTTTTCGGAGCCGCCCTTCCCTCCGGGCGCGACAGCGGGGCGGCGACGAAAAGCGGGCGGGCCTGCTTTTTGGTGGGCCCTCACTTCACTACCCTTCCCTTGCGCTTCGCGGGCTTCTTGACCGCAGGCTTGGCGTTCCACACTTTCTGCCAGGCTTCGAATTCGCTCGGGCGCACCTGGTAGCGGGCAAAATTGCCTTCGTGCAGGCTCAGCAGCTCCGTATCCACGGCCTCAATGAACCGTTCTCGGTCGGCGGTCACGACCTTATCCCGTGCCCATTCTTCGATGGCCCGAACGGCATCCTTCTTTCCCATCGGTTTGCGGACAATGGCCGCGATCAGCTCGCGCATGGCCGTACGGTATTTGAGTTTGAACGGATCCGGCTCGCCCATCGTCTGGCGAAGGGCAACGTAGCGCGAGGCGGAGCGCTCGTATGACCATATGAAGACGTCCTTCAACGGCCCGATGTCGTTCAGTTCGTATACGGCCAAAAGCGCGCTGGTGTAGGTCTCCTTAGGAACCTCCACAAACGAGAGCGGCGCCAAGTTGTTTTTGATGAGGGGGATATTGGCTGCAAGCCGCGACGTGCGCTTGTTGACGTCAATGAACGGCTGCAGATACGGCAACTGCACCATTACGAAGAAGGCCTGCTCGAAGGGATCGTCAATGGCGCGTGCAAGCTTCAGGATTTCGTCGAAACACTCGTCAATGAGCTGAGGAACCTCCGGCGGAAGGTATACGGACGCCGAGATGCCCACCCGGTCGTGACGCAGGCGGCCGGCACCAGCGGGGTCCTTCAGGAGGTTGTTCGCCAGCAGCGCGTGCAGATTCAAAATTGTGTAGCGGTTGAAGCCGATGTCCTCCGCCGAGGAGACCAGGAATTCAATCGCGTCCTTGTGGTTGAGGATCATCTGCGCGTCTTCGGCGGCCTTGCCCTCCGCCTCTTCGCCTTGGTCGAGCAACCGCTCGGTTTCAAGCAGCGAATAGGTGTTACCCTCAAGGCGGCTTGAGTTCCACGACAGGTCGATGAGCAATCGGGCAATAATGGCCTGCGCGTATGTGCCAGCAGGCTGCGTGACGTCGGAGGGCGAGCCCACCGCGCGCAGGCGCGCGCGCTCTTCAGCACTCAGATAGAATGTCTTATTGGGCTTGTAGTTCGAAAGAAACTCACGGTTATAGGCGACGGGCTTGCGCTGCGTGGTCGGACGGGAGATCTGTTGAACGACGCGCTGCGACTCCTCGGAGAGAGACACCGAGCGATGTGATGCTGGGGACGGCGGAGGTGGCGCGTGTATCGCGATCACCTTCGCGCGATAGCGTAGTGCTCGCGTTTGTCCCTCCGGGACGATGCGGCCCTCGTCCACCAGCGCTGCAAGTCGCCGCTGCAGCGTTCGGCGTGAAAACGGAAGCTTTGCCCGCGCCGCGATCTCGTCGACGCTTCCCCCTTCGGGAAACGACGCCACCGCGCGCTCCAGCGCATCAAGATGCTCGCGTTCCTGGAGGCGGGTCCCCATGTTTGGCGCGAATGGTCCTTTCACGACAGAATCTTTCTATTCACGCCAAATTGGCATGAAAAGACAGCTCTGGCAAGTATTCGCGCCACTTTTTTGGCATGAAATGGAATTCGCGCCAAAAATCTGGCGCGAATGGGCCTTACCTAGACCTCATCCGATCCCGCGACGGAGACGGCGGATCCGGCTGGTGAGGCTCCGCCCCCACCTCCCGCGCATTCAGCTGGGTCAGGGTTAACCTGTCGGAGATGGCATACGCCTTCCCCTCCCGATCCCGCACTTCCAGCGCGGCACCGTCGAGCTCACATTCCTGCCCCTGAAAGTTGACCTGCCGCCGGGCTTCCCCGGGCACCCGCCCCACCAGCGATTCCCGCTCGCACGTCAACTCATCAAGCCGGTCCTGGACATCGAGCAACGCATCGACGCGCCGGCTCACGTCCATCACCCGCTCCGCCCAACGCTCGGTCACGCCGGGATCGGCCGGATAGGTGTGAAGGTCGTTCTGAAACAGCTCGATCGCATGCTCCCGGCCAAACTCTTCCGACCATGACAGCAGATCCGCAACCGCATCCGAGGGATCCGGCACCAGACCACCAAGCGCATGCGCGAGCTCGTCCCGCTTGGCCTCATACGCGGCGGTCTCACGGGCGAGCGCAGCAACAATGCTTTCAAGCTCTTGCACCATGCGGCAACACTAGAAAGGTTTGGCGACCCGGCCAAGGCCTCTACCGCCCCCGCCCCCCATTTTCACGGGATGGCCGCCGCACCGGCGCCGACCGCGCCTCCCGGGCCAGGATTTCCGTCAGCGAGAGTTCCGGCGCATCCTTCAGCGTCGCATTGTATTCAACCCGCGACAGCCCCTGATCGATCTCACCATACGCCACCACCCGTGTCGCCGGCATGCCTTTCCTCCGGATCGCCGGATTCCGCACCACCCGCTCTTTCGAGACCGGCCGCACCCCTCGCCCGTGCATTGCCCGCACATTCGGACCCTCATGCACCTGGGCCGGCCGAAACTCCCCCTGCTCAATCAGCCGCCGATGATCAATGCGCTCGCGCCGGCCGGCGCCCTCCAGGGCAACATTGGCGTGGGAGGCCCAAAGCTCCCGGATCATCTTCAAGGTTGTCGGCGGTCGCTGCCCGCGATGGGCCCGGAGCTTGATCTCCTTGGTCCCGGCGGAGAACATCACCACCCGCTCGCCAGTGGCCACATCGCGGTCGCGAACAAGCAGATGACAGTGAGGGTTCTTCTGGTCCTTGCCGTTGGCATGAATGGCCGCGAACCATGAGGCTCGGCCCTGCGTCAGCGCCTCCGCAAAACTCCATACAAGCTCGGCCTGCTGTTGCGGCGTCAACTCGATGGGAAGCGCCAGCACCAACTTGTCCGCCACCCGGGCATTCTTCCGATCCGCGCGTTCCTCGGCCCGCATCCACCGGATGGCCTCCCGCGCCGAGCCTGGCATCCGCGCCGCCATGTGATGCGAAACCGCACCACCCCGCATGATGTACCGGATGTGCGCGGCGGCCGTGTAGGGTTGGCGCTGGGTGGTTTTGCCGACCGGCAAGAGGCGGAGACTGTAGATCGCCATCAGCGCCCCCGCGACCGAGAGGGGGTACGGGAGGCCGGCACATGAGGCGCAGCACCAACCTCCCGCGCCAGCTGCTGGGTGAGCGTCAGCTCCTCCCTGCGCACCGAGGCGGGGGAGAACGTCGCCCGCGTCCCCGGCGGCTCCCGCAACAACCGGGAGTTTTGTTGCCGGGGAAACCGTCTCACCCGAAGGATGCGCAGACTCTTCTGCCGAAGCTCCTCCTGCACCTTCACCGCGCGCTGATAGATGAGGTGCTGCTCAACGATGCGGTACCCCGTCCGCGACAACGACCGCGCCGCTTTCAGGATGCGATGCTCCTCCCGCGTCCGACTCTTATTCACAGCTCTTCGCAGGACCGCGTCGGGAAACTGATTCAGGATATTGGGAATGCGACCATAATGAAAAACACGAATCGCCATTCGCTTTCCCGGCCGCTCGATGATTTTGATGAGCGGATATTTCTCTTCCATGGGGCGCATGTTGCCTCGCCAATTCGAGAAGCACTTTCACGACTGTCGGGCGCACGGGTTTGAGGCCGATAAGGCCCAAACCCATAAGTGCGCCCTGGGACCTGCAGACGAAACGTAAGCTGACTGCCAAAGACACGGCCGGAGATGGGACTCGACTCACGAGCGTAAGCGGAGAGCGAGTCCCGGCGGAGGCAAGAAGACGGCGTCGCGATGGCCACGGCGGCGGCAGGTAGGACGACTGTCACCGCGAAGCGGACGGTCGGCCAGAGGGGGTCCGGGGGAGACCCGCGCGGTCATCGCCGCGCGTCGCCCCCGCGCGATTGTATACGCGAGTTGCGTCATCAAGTCGGAATGCAAGTGCGGGGCGCGCATGGGACCAGTCGCAATCGCTTTCCTGATCGGGATGTTCATCCTCGCGCTGGTCGGCAAACGCCGGCGGCGAAAACAGACCGGCCGCGAAATCAACGCCACGTTGAGCACCGGCCTTCCTTCCCATGAAACCGCGCTCGGCCGGAAAGCCCGCGAGATCGTCGCCGCGCAGGAGTCGAAACTGCGCGCCCCTCCCCCCATCCACGGGTCGGCGCGGTGGGGCCATGAGCTCGATGCGGCCGCGCTGGTCAGTGAGCCGGACGCCGGCATCTCCCACACGCTCCGCCTCGGCGGCCTGATCAACGACGACGGCGACACCGGCCTCGACGTCCGCGCCCAGTACCCCGGCCACATCCTCACCGTCGCCGCCACAGGCCAGGGCAAAAGCGCCACACAGATCGTCGAGAACCTTCTCCACTACGCGGGCTCGGTGGTGGTGCTCGATCCCAAGGGCGAACTCTACGACCTCACCCACCGGCACCGCGCCCGCTTCGGCAAGGTCTGGCGCCTGGCACCCTACGCGCGCGAGGGCGAGCCTTCCGATCGATACAACCCGCTCGACGAGCTGGATGATGAGCGCGAGCTTGGCGCCCGCGCGCGCCAGCTGGCCGAGATGCTCATCGTCCGGAGCGGCGGCGGCGAGGCGCAGTTCTTCGAGAACGAGGCTGTGAACCTGCTCACCGCCATCATCGTGCTGGTGGTCGAGACAACGCGAAGGCCCGAACGGCGCGCCTTCCGCACCATGACCGAGGTCAGGCGCATCTGCAGCCTTCCGCACCTTGCCGACGACGGCAAACGGAAGCCCGGCATCCGCGAATATCTTCAGGACGTCTTCGCGGCCATGGTCAAGCTGGACAATCCCTACCTCGCGAACCAGGGCCGCACGTTCCTCGGCTACGAGCACAAGCTCCTCAGTTCCTTCGTGTCCGAGATCAACGCGAATATGGCCTTCTTTGACGGCCATCCGGGCTTCGCGGACGTGACGGGGGCGTCGGATTTCAGGTTCGCCGATTTAAGCCGCGCGCCCGCCACGGTCTATCTCACCATCCCGCTCAAGCACACCTTGATCAGTTTCCGGTATCTCCGGGCCATGATCGGCATGGCGTTCGCATCCCTCGAAGAGCAGCCCGAGGCCACACAAGCGTCGGTGCTGTTCATCCTCGACGAGTTCGCGGCACTGAGGGACATGCCCTTCATGCGCGAGGCGGTCGCCCAGATGCGGTCTTCCGGGGCGTGGTTCTGGTTCTTCGTGCAGGACGTGGCCCAGCTCGAGTCCATCTATGGCGACGCCGCCAACGTCTTTCTCTCGCAGACCGACCACCAGGTATTTTTCGGGTCGGTGTCCGACGCCAAGACCCGCGCCTTCATCTCCAAGAACCTCGGTACCACGACGTTCGCCTACCGCGATGCGCAGCTCAGCTGGTCGCAAAGCATCGGCATCAATGATGGCGAGTCGGCCGGCATGCAGGCGGGAAGCATCTCGAGCGGCCGCAACGTCGGCCAAAGCATCAACGTGGGCGATCCCGTGGTCCTCGCACCCAAGCAGCTCCTCACGCCTTTCGAAGTGGGAACGGTCCTCGGCCAACGCCGGCCGGGAGAAACGCACCCGTCCGTGAGCATCATGTTTTCGAAGCAGGCCAACGGTTTTCCGCTGCTCTTGCGCCGCCGGCATTGGAAGGCGGCCGCCGCCGACGACACGCGCCGCCGCGCAACGACCCTTCTTCCCGTCAACCTCTGAGGATCACGCATGGAAGCCGTCTTGCGAAAGCCGCCGCCGGATTGGGATCAACGGGCGGTGGCCGCGCCCTACCTCTCGGCGCTGCGCCAGCGCTTTGATCAGAACGCGATCGAGCCTTCATGGCTCGATGGTCTGTTCTGCAGCCTTTCGCAAGAACTGCGCGCCGTCTACCGCGAGCAGGACGTCGACCGCGCGCTCGAGGGATTGGATCGGCTCCTCGCGAAATACGACTCGGCCGAACAACACATGCGGGCGCAAAACCCGTCGCGGGCCTCCGCCAGGATCCTCGAATGCTGGAACCGCATCTCGCGCCGTTCCACGCCTCCGCCACCACCCCAGCAATCGTACAATAATCAAGCGGCCGTTCCGCCTGTCGAGACACCACCAACCCGCTCCAAATCGCCGCCAACGCGCCTGCGCCTCAATGGACGCGCGATGCACAAGTCGGCGTTCCCAACCTGGATCTTCCTTGTCGCCATGAGTTGGGTGGCGCTGGTCTGGGGCGCCATCATCTCCCTGCCCTTCGGCGTCGGCCTTGCGGTGTTCGCATCGATGATCGTGGGCTTCATCACCGTGCCGGCCTGGGCCACCTTATGGAGCTGGCTCGGCATGGCCGCCGCCCGCGACAGCACGCTGCGGTCGATGAACTTCAAGGAGGTGCCGCCTGACCATCCGCTGGCGGTCATTTCCGGCGCCTTTGCTCGCGACCTCGACCTCCCTCCCCCGAGGATCGGCACCATGGATGTGGCCAACGCTTTCGCCATGGGCACTCGGCGCACCGACGCGGCCATCTCCTTTGGCATGCCGCTGCTTGAGATCATGAGCCCCGACGAAGTTGCCGCCATCATCGGTCACGAGCTCGGACACGTCGTGAGCGGCGACATGCGCCGCATGATGCTGATGCGGACCTTCCAAAACGCAACGGTCTTCTACATGCTCACCCAACGCGGCAAACAATTCACGCGCTGGGTCATCTGCTGGGCGGCTGAACTCATGATCCTAGGCAGCTCAAGGCGCCGCGAATTCTACGCCGATGCCGTCGGCGCCGCCCTCGCGGGCAAAGAGGCGATGATCTCCGCGCTCCGCAAGCTCGAGAGCGCCCCTCCGCTCACCTCGGCGGAGAGAACGCACGCGCGTTTCATGGCGAGAGGGATTAAATCGGCGCTTGGGAACCTGTTCTCAACCCATCCGACGTTCGAGAGCAGAGTTCGGGCGTTGGCTGAGGAGCGTTACATCCGCCGACTTCCTCGGCGATAGGGCTCTTGCAAACGCGCAGGCCCTACAGGACGTGATTGAAGACGCTATTGGCCAATCGATATTGGATCAGCAGGAGCGTCGCGAAAATCGCGTTCTCTGTCGCGACCTTCCTGTTGACGTTCTTTTCCGACTTATCGAGATGACCCTTGTTGGCGCAAAGGTCGCTCACCCCTCTTACCGCGTAAGCCTTGACGTTCGTCGATCTACGGGAAAACTGTGCAACGGCTTTGAAGAACCCGTAAGACTCCATGTCGACGGCCAGCGGCTCTTCGGCGTTCCATTTGCACCGTTCGGTAAAGCCAGACGGGTCGTTGAGGAAATAGAAGTCGAAATCGAGCCAGTCATTCTTCTGGACGATGTACTGGGTGTAGGTGTCGGAATCGATGACCCAGTTCGATCCAAGCAATGCGCCCTGACGCAACGAAAACGGCAATTTCGGATTTTCATTCGCGTCGCTTACAAATTGGCTTCCGATATTGTCCAGGTCTTCGTGAAAAATCTGGTCTCGTAAAAACCGGATAGCGTTGTCGCCGTACACAAGGTCGCGATCGTCGAGGCCGATCTTGTCGGGGTCCTCGGGATAGGGCTTTACTCCCTTGGACCCCTTAGTGATGTGGGCATCTCGCATTGCTGAGTCGACCAAAATCGCTTTGGCTTTGTCGATATGAAGGATTTTGTCGGGTGAATAATACTTCACGAAATTGCTGACGATGACGTCGCCGAGCGCCGCGTTTTGTGAATTCAGCGATCCCGAAATGCCAACAAGTAACGCAAGCTCAGGCGGCAGAGACATGCCCTGAAGAAAGGCCGTGCCGACATGGGCAGCGCTAATGATGTTCCCCATTCCTTGAATGAGGTTGACTTCGATCCGGTCGTTCGAACCTTTGAAGCGATTGAGATTATAATTGAATTTTGTCTGACCGCGAGGAAGGTCAATTCTGGGGTCTGATGTGAATTTTCCCCATTTTTTCATTTCGTCGATGGCATAGGACATCTCCTCCGCCAAGGCTACGAAGATCGCGAACCGCGCCATTCCTATACTCTGAAGAAGGTCTCGCCCTGGATGGAAATGCTCTTCAAATCAAAATCGTCCGATATTGAGCTATAGTCAATCTGCTTGAGAATTTCGGCATCGTCAGCACTTTTCACGCGATATCGAGCAACCAGGCATCCAAAAGAAATGGAAACAACGTCGATGGGGGTCAACGTGGTATTCGCGAGCGCGTCCCTGAAATAGAGCGGTATCAAGGCTTCATGCTCATCGATTGTCAGAACGCGACCGCCATGACGACGACATTCATCTGCGGGGTCGGGCTTCGGCATAAAATCACTGAGCTGAACTGCTTGATCGGTTCTCCCGGCCGATGGAGCATGAACATCGCGTTTTGATGTGGGTCTGCCTTGAAGCCCATCAAGCTTGAACGGCTGACCGCCAAACCTTGCTTCAACAATATTGGTTGGATCATGCTCGCGCGCGAGCACGCTCAATCTGCCGCTATGTTCATTGTAAAGGACGTACGAGGCAAGTAGCGCCTCGGCATATTTCTTGACATCGGTGGGTCGCTGGTTGGCAAGCGGGATGAGCTGGGACGCCAGCCTTTCTAGATTGCGCTTATCACGATGGGAGCCACGTGGCTGGCGAGCAATTGTAATCGCGTGATCGCGACTGACCAGCATCTGAATATCCCCCGAATCAGCAAGGGAATGAAAGCAGTTCGTACACAGTGTTACAACCGGCGCACGATTATTTTGTTGCACAGTATTAAGGCAACAACAGCACTGACTTATATTTAACCGGGTGCTGATTCAACCTTTCTGAACTGCGCCAGATGAGTTCGCGAGGTTAAATTGTGGAAGGAACCGGGCGTGCCCGGTCCTTTCCAACTTATCGAGCCTACTCGGCGTGATCGCCTCGTCGGGCTTGGTCGTTACTCGGCCTGCTCGCGCGGTTCCTCCACGCGGATCACGATGCGGCCGTTCACCGGCAGCGCGTTGAGCAGGAGGTCATGCCCCTTCCCGTCTTCGTGCGGGAACAGCCGGCCGATGCGGGTCCAGTAGGACTTCTGGCCCTTGCGGCCGTCCTGCACGGCATAGGCGCTGTAGATGGTTTCGGGCTTGGTGGTTTGCGTCATGGTCGTCACTTTCGTTCGGTTTCGGGGCCACGCCTCTCGCGGCCCGTGGGCTCTTGAGGGACGGCGCCAAGGACAGGACCGACGGGCTAGAACCGCGACGCGGCGGCGAAGATGGGATGGGACCCGTCTGCAGCCGGCCCTTGGCGGTCTTGGCCGCGCCGGGCACTCTGCCCGACGGATAGCCGGGATGAGATGTGCGCTCCGGTCGAACGACGACGAACAGCAAACCGGAAAATCCGGAACAGACAACAACGGCGCCAAGCACGCGGCCACACCCGCCCTCGGCAAAAAGACGTGAAGACCCCCTCCCGACGCGCTATCGTCCGGCGTGATTTGCGAGTGAACCGTTGACCAGTCCGGAATTGGTATTCCTGCTCTCGGCCGAGGCCGCCGCCATGCTGCGCATCTCAAAGCGCACGCTCGAGCGTATGCGTGTCGATGGCACTGGACCCCGCTACCTCAAGGCCGGACCCGGAAAACGCTCCAGGGTGCTTTACAGGCAGTCTGAGGTGTTGACGTGGCTCGAGAGGCAGAGCTATGGGTCAACCTCTGAATACCCGCGCTAAGCCCCATCCATTTGAATCTGGTCTAGTCGGCGTCTTCGTCCGGCCGAACTTGGTAGTACTGCTTGGAGTCCCCCCACCGGCCGCGCTGCAAATTGAGATGTGGCTCGGAGATCGCGATCGCCACCGCTTCCATGATGTTCAAAGCACTTTCCACCGTCGCGCTTAATTTCGCGGTGTCGACGGATAGTTTGTGCTGCTGTGTCACCCACTGTGTCCCGAACCAGGAGAATCTATTCCATCGCTCGGCAAGATGGTCCGTCTTATGAGTCTTAAGGCGCTTGAAGAGACGATCATCGCCCGCACCTGTCTGCCCCACGTAGACCAACTCATAATCGGCATAGAGCGCATAGATGCCGCGTTGGTCCCTAAACTCAACGGGAACGGCACTTGGGCTTCGCGATGCGGCACCGCGCAGAGAACCGGCGTTGTTCTGCCGACCCCAAAAGACCTTGTCGATGTGCCAATGCAGTCCATAGCTCTCGATCACGTCATCCCACCTCTATTGCGCGACGAGGATGTTATATCGATGGCAGGCCTGCACGAAATACCCGTGCCCACGGACCGCCCACTTATTCCATTCGTTATTTCCAATCGAATTCGAAATCACTTTTCTGAAATGGGAATGGTCTGAAGAAAGTGTTCAGCAATGTTCGGGGATGTTCTGTTCTATATAGAGCGGCTACCGATTATGCGTGGACCCGCCGCCGATTATGCGTGGCAATGCTCCCGTTTATGCGTTGGAACCGGCGTCACCGCTACCGATCATGCGCAACGGCGCAACCGATTATGCGTGAGGCCCTCTCAAACCCAAGCTGACAGCGGAGTCCGTCAAGGGTATGGGCTACCGATTATGCGTGGTTTCTGAAGGCCTGGAGGGCGGGAAATATAACGCCCCTGCTGCTACCGTTTATGCGTGAGCGGAAATAGCAGGTGCTACCGATTATGCGTGGACGCACGCAGCCCCAACCTGGGAAGAACACCGAGCCAAAGCAAAAACAAGCACAGCCGCGCCAATGCGCATCGGCCTGCTACCGATTATGCGTGCGACAAGAGACCGGCGCGCTACCGTTTATGCGTAAACTTTTGTCACGTTTTCCGTCCCTTGGTTGGAAGCGCGAGCACCTCCCCCGCGCCTGGCGAAATCGTGACGCCGAGTTCGGTCACCTTCACCGGGAGTTTCGGAAACACTTCCTTGATCTGATCGATCTCCTGGGCGAAGTCGCGCCGGAAGTTGGTCGAGCGGCTGTAACCCGTGCCCCACTGCTCGCGCAAAGCCTCCCAGGACACGTTCAGCGGCTTGTCCAGGTTGTTGAGCCGGTAGCCAAGCCAGAACAGCATGTCGAGTTTGCGGGGCGAGCTTGAGAACGCTTTCACGGCGTGGATGTTCACCGGCAGCGCGTGCTTGGTCAGGGTCTGGTAAAAGTCCTGGCTGAAGGTCACGGTCGATGGCCACAGCATCTTCTGTTCGGGCTGCGTCGGGAACCACACGTCGATCGACGAGAACGGTTGCGTGCTCACGGTCTTGGCCCGCTCCCCGTCCCACACGCCGATTTTCATGTTGCAGGCGGCCAGCGCGTTGATCTGCTGCTTGAAGGAATTGAGCGTCCCGTTCTTCCCGCCGGTCACCGCGAAACCCATCGACTTGATGAAGCCGGTGAGGGTGTCCTCGATCTGGATGGTCGCCGACTTCTGCCGCAGCGCCTCGCTGCAGGTGTGGAGCAGCAGCAGGCGCGCCCGCGAGCCATATGGCAAGGGCTGATCCACCCATTCGCCATCGCGGCCAACCAGTTTGCCGGCGCTGACCATCAGGCTCATGCGTCCCTGGCGGCGTTGCCATTCGCGCACCGCGAGCGGTTGCGCCGTGTAAGGCAGCGAGCAAATCGCCAGCACGCTGTGAATGTGACGGAGATCCTGGCGCTGGATTCCACTTTCTTCGGCGATCTGGCGCTGGGTCGCGACGCGGCGGCGTTGGCCGGGCGGCATGGCGGAGAGTTTGTCCCGCCGCTCCTGTTCGCGGACGCAGCTTGAGATGATGCTGTCACGTAAGAACGGTGTCGCCTCGGCCACGCGCTGCACCAGATCCGCGTCGCGGACCTGGGGAAGGGTGTCGAGGCCGAAGGTCATTTGACCCCCTCCCCGTCATGGACACTTGTCCAAGTGGACAGATGTACGCTTGCGCAAGACCTACTGAACACGGCGGCCGTCCTCGCTGAAATCGATGTCGTTGACCACGAACCCATGCGCGCGCAGCGCTTCAAGGACGATGTACCGTTTCGTCGTCCCCTCCTCGGCCGCCTTCTTCGAGATGGCGGTGAAGAGATAGTCGGGCAGCTCCACCGCCAGGCGGCGAACCGGCGCCGGCTGCGAACTCTTGCGCACGCGCTTGACCACGGGCTTCGGTTCGCTGGCCTCCGCCGGAGGGGCGCTCCCCTCCTCCGCCCGCGCGGGTGCCGGCACAGGCACGGCCGCAACCGGAGCCACCGCCGGGAATGACAACGCCGGCACGTTCTTCTCGGCGGAGAACTCGTCGACGACCGACTGCATTTTCTTCAGGTCGATCGGTTTGAAGGTGGGCTTGGAGACGTTCATGCGGCGGCTTTCTGTTGGTCTTGGCTGATCGCGAGCAGCACCTCGTTCACGATGCTGTCGAGTTCATGGGCGGCTTTTGCCATCGGCGGGCGCCCTCGGTCGGCGAAGTGCGGGGGCACCCCGGTGAGGAACGATTCCGAATACGCCGGCCGGTAGTGCATCAGCGTTTCAAAGCGCGCGATGCCGTTGGCGTCGATCTGCTCCAGCATGTAGGACTGCGACCCGGCCAGGATGAAGGGCACCGTGTTCAACAGGACGCGGTGAACAATTGGCTTGCCGATGCGCACGCCGATTTCCTGCAGCTGCACGGAGAGTTTGTTCGCTTCCAGGATGTCCGGTTCGCTGAGTTGCGCCGGCGTGATCGTGAGGTTCGCGAACACCGCCAGGTGCAGCATCTGGTTGGTGAGCGTGCCGGCAAGGTCGATCAGCACATAGCCGTCACGCTTGTAGTAGACGTCTTCGACGAACGACGAGATATCGCCCTGCGGCCCCGGCTCCACCGTCAATCCGGGAATGTTGCGCGCGGTCTCGTTGGTCGCGTACCAGCGCCACAACGTCTGGGTCTGGTCGAAGTCGATGATCTGAACCTTGTGGCCCATGTGGGCCAGCGCGCCTGCTATGCTCAGGCAGGCGGTGGACTTCCCCACGCCGCCCTTGGGTGAAGCGAAGGCGATGATGGTCGGCGGTGTGTGCGTGTTCATGCCCGCATCGTGTGCACAACGCCGACGACGGTCAACGCGAAGAGGTCAAGAGGCGGGCATATAAGTGAGGGGGGTGTTGCAAATGAGGATGATGCACACTTGTCCATTTGTCCACATATGCAGATGGACAAGAGCACAAGTGCGCAGATGGACATGATGAACTCGCGCCGAAGTTTCCGCGCTTTTTGAAGATGCACACATGTTCAGGTGTGCGGATGTACAAATGCACAAAAACACAAATGGACATGTCCAACTGTGCAAGTGGTCAAGTGGACAAACGCACAAGAGAGCAAGTGTCCAAGTGTCCAAGTGTCCAAGTGTCCAAGTGTACACGTGCACATCTGGACACTGGGAGAATGCTCAGCAATCTGCGGTATTGGCCAGATGTCTAGGCCTAGTCCTGGTCTGAGCCTGCAGTTGGCTTCGTCACCGCCGGAGCGACTTTGCTGGGCACCCCCAGTTGCCCGACTCAATAAGGAATGTGACCATGGAGCATGATGAAAAAATCCGCTCCGTCCTCCAGACAGGTCGAACTTTATGTGGCTCCTTCAGGTGAGGCGTCGCTCAATGTCGTCGTGGAAGGCGAGACGGTTTGGCTTACGCAGCGCCAGATGGCGGAGCTGTTTAAAACATCGGCCGATAACATCGGTTTGCACTTGAAGAACATTTATGCCGAGGAGGAATTGGTCGAGAAGGCAACTACCGAGGATTACTCGGTAGTTCAAACTGAAGGCCGGCGGCGGGTTACGCGAACGCTAAGGCATTATAATCTCGATGCAATTTTGTCCGTCGGCTACCGCGTCAACTCCAAGCGTGGCACCCAGTTCCGCATCTGGGCGACCAGTCGGCTGAAAGACTACCTGCTGAAAGGCTACGCCCTCAACCAGCGCCGTCTGGAGCAGAAAGGCGTTGAGATCGAGCAGGCAGTCAAGCTGCTGGGCCAAACGCTGCAAGCGAACAAACTCGTGACCGATGAAGGTCAGGCGCTCCTCGACTTGGTCAGCGAGTACGCCCGCACCTGGCGCCTGCTGCTGGACTATGACGAAAACAAGCTCCCGGACGAACCGAAGCGGCCAACCAAACGCCTCGTACGCCTAACAGTCGTCCAGGCGCGTGACGTTATCGCGAAGCTCAAGGCGTCGCTCGTATCCAAGAAAGAGGCGTCCGCGTTGTTCGGCGCCGAGCGCGAAAGTGGCCTCGAGGCCATCCTTGGCAACCTGGAGCAAACGTTCGGCGGCCAGCCCCTTTATCCCAGCGTGGAGGCCCGCGCCGCGCATCTCTTGTATTTTGTCATCAAGGATCATCCGTTCAGCGACGGCAACAAGCGCATCGCCAGCTTCCTGTTCCTGCACTATCTGGACAAGGCTGGCCGCCTAGTCCGCGCTAATGGCCAGCGACGCTTCGACGACAACGCGCTGGTGGCGCTTGCATTGCTGATCGCGGAAAGCGCGCCCGGTCAGAAGGATCTGATGATCCGCCTCACGATGGGCCTGCTTGAAGACGTAGGTTAAGTCAGGGAACACCGTTTCGGTTGGTCTGTGTCTTGGCCAGCGCCTCTGCCGCCGCCAACAATGTCCGAATGCTCTCAATTCGCTTGGGGTCGCTTGCCAGAAGTTCCGCTTCGGTCTTCGGACCATCACCCATCGCCTGCGCGATGGCATCGCCAACCTTCTGGTTGAGTTGCCGGGAGGGATCCTCCGCGAGATGGGCATAGCGCGCCGTGGTCATCGCGTGCTTGTGCCCGAGGAGCTTGCCGATCATCGGCAGGGACCCACCCGCCTGCGCGGCCTCGCTCGCGAAATGGTGCCTCAAGTCATGCAGCACCACGCCGTCGAGTTCCGCCATTGCGCGGATGCGCCGCCAGGGCTTCTGCAGGTTGATCAGGTGCGCGCGGTCGAAGCGTCCCACGATGACGTAAGGATTGCCCTGCACGCGCGGGAGCTCGCGCAGCACATCGACCGCGAGGCTGTTGAGCGCGATGGTCTTCTGTCCCGTCTTGGAATCGGGAAGCAGCAGGACGCGCCGCTCAAGGTCGACGAAGGACCATTTGAGGGTGAGGATTTCACCCACGCGCGCGCCGGTCAGCATGAGAAGGCGGATCGCGGCGACCACGTACAGGCTTTCAAGACTCTCCGCCGCCACCGTCGACAGGACTTTGCCCAGCCGCGCCAGCTCATCGCGCGAGAGATACCGCTGCCGCTTGTTCTCGCGGTACTTCTGGATGCCGAAGCAGGGGTTGCTGCGCTCGGGCCGGTAGCCGTGCTCCTCGGCCCAGCTCATGATCTTGGAGAGGATCGCCACGCAATAATTGGCGGTGGAGGCCTTGCCCGCGTGTTTGGAATGAAACCGCAGCACATCGGAACGCTTGATATCGACCAGGCGCCGCGCGCCGAAGGCGGGGACCAGGTAGAGGCGCAGCAGGATCTCGTATTTGGTGCGGCTGCCGGGCTTCAGCCTTGGCCCATGGTCCAGCATGAACTGGGCCGACGCCTCTTTGAGCGTCGGGTTTTCGAGCCGCTCCCGCTTCAGGGTGGCGGGGTCCCCGCCGCTGGCGATTTGGCCCAACAACCGATGGGCCTCCTTGCGCGCGCTCTCGGCCGTCCACGGCTGGCCATGCTTGCCGATGGTCATCCAGCGCAGACGTCCATCGATCCGCTTCAGGAGGAAATAGCTTGTCGCGTCCGCCTGACGCCGGGCACCAAATCCCTTGAGATCCGTGTCGCGGAGGGTTTCCCCGACCTTCAACCGCTCGACGGCGGCCTTCGTCACCCGCGCCCGCCCCATCCTGCCCATGATCCGCCCCCCGTGTCCGCCACTGCAGAATCACTGCAGGGTTCGCCCGTAGCTAACTTCTAGCTAACATTTTGCGGCGAATTCACGACGTAAGCTGAGAAATGCTGTCGTCCTAAGACATTGTTTTATAGCACTGATTCGTAAACCTGCGGAATCCTGGCGGACGGCAAATCTGCAATCGCACTGCAGAGGTCAGGGGTTCGATTCCCCTCGGCTCCACCAGCACCATTCTCAGAAGTCTCATCGCTATCGCTATCGTCTCAACAGGTCGCTGAATTCCGCCGTTTTTCATGTAAAAACTTGATTTCTACCCCTTATTGTCAACCGATGACCGACGAAAGATGGGGAAATGGTGAGCATGGCTCACTTTGCAGTATTAACTGCTGTAGAAAAATTTATTCGCATCCGCTGGCGTGGGCAGGCCTTCAATTCCCCAAAGTGCCTCCGAATTTCGCCTGCCCAAAGCCGGACGCCGTTGGACGCTGACAAATTTTATTCCCAGCTCTCGGCGCGACACTAATACCGGCAGCGGTTCATGGGAGCCGATACTGCTCTAAAACTACCTGGGACATCTATCGAAAAAGTCGAGGATGCGGATACAGTTGAGATGTGTGCCCGGCAGAAATTTAAACGTCACCAGGAACACGATCCTGCTTGCGAAATAGTCTCCTAAAGCGATTGCTTATCTTACGTTCGCTGATCCGGGCTAGCAGGCTCCGAATAACGACTTCCTTCGCGATTAGCTGTTGATGCAAATTAACATTCACCACCTGGCTCCCCGGCGACATGTTGATCCAGGGCGTGGCCGGGTCAATCGCGGCTGCGAAGAAAGATAAGTTAGATTGGCAACCTATGAAGACGCTGCTGCGCGAAAGACAATAGGCGTCGACAATGGCCTCGACGGCTAGCCTATATGGCCCTGCCTGAGGATTTTCAGGATCGTGTATCGGTTCTCCATTTAGGCTTCGGACTGCGCTTTGGCAAGCAACACAAGCACCGAAACGGCTTTGAAAGTTCTCCAGGATATTCACTTCGTCGGTCGCAACATACAGGCGCCACGGTATCGGCACACGTCGAACTATATTTTCTACGGTGGCGCAAATGAGATCAAATGGTACCGGCGGCGCTTCGTTGAATTTGTCGGTCCCTCTTACATGAACGCCAATGCAAAATGTGTCTCCAACCTTCTCACGCCAAAGCTCTTCAACAGATTCCAGAATTTCTGAGCGAGGTCGAACATACGCTGCGATGATTTCCGACGTGCGGAAGCGATTTGTTAGTAGGCGAAGGGCCATCTCGCTGGCGAACTCTTCGGCTTCGGTCCGTTTGGGCACTTCGGTAAATCTGGATCCCATTACGAGGCCAGCAGGCCACTCGAAGTAATGGTCCCACCAATTTTCGCCACGTGCAGGATCGTGGTATGGGCCGCTATCAAATTTGATGACGGCAATTTCGTTGTTAAGTTCACACCAATCGATAGCCCCTAGAACTGAATAGACGTTGGAAAAGAGGCCATACTTACGAGAGACAATTACCTGTTGAGACACGGGGATCATCCATTTTCGTAGCCGATGATCAATATTCGTCAGTAAGCCGTTTTTTGAATAATTGCCCGCTAGGGCGCAGCGCACGGAGGCTTGACCCACTCAACAACCCTCAGCACCGTCGCCCTAGCCTGACTGCGACCGCATAAGCACTGCACTTTTGATTGCGCGGCGTATTTTTCGTCCAATCGGATCGCGCTTTCCAATGCTAGCCGGCTGGGTATTCCCTAGTGCGCTTTCGACAAGATATTGGAAATTCCAATTATGAGCTTCGCTCAGCGCAACGGATTGAAGTTGAGCAACGCCGGCGATCGCGAGAGGGGCCGTTCGATATGCAGGATCGCTTTTGGAAGTCGGTAATTCAATTTCACAAAAGCGGGAGCCGAAAATTATCTCCGAGAAAGCTGACGATGTTGTTTGCCCGAAACTATCCGAGCCGGCCATCGCTTTCATTGCCTCATTTTCTACGGACGGGCAGGCGTCTCGCGCATACAGCGCGCATTCGTTCCAGACGTCCTCATTCCAGCGGTCCGAATGTAACAAATGCGTCAGAAACGGTTCCTTTATTCTGAAGGCAGGCACCTCTTCGGAACAGGAATATGGAAATACATAATCCCACCACGGAACACCGAGTTGGAAGCGACGTATGCGATCGTTCGAGATAGTCTTGGGGACTTTCGCCGGAGTGAACGCGACGAGATCGTAGCCCAATTCGAATACGTTGCCACGCGATGCTCCGTGATCCAGCACATCCATACGGCGTGCTGCAACAATCGATTTTTGTGACTGCTGAGCTAGAATTTCTGCGCAGCCTTCGGCTGACAGCATGTAAATGTCGGCATTAACGATTCCGACTGCTTCTGCAGATGACACCGTATCTAAAATGGCGCCGAGGCTAGGGCCAAAGCGATTGGGAAAATATGCTTCGTCATTCGATACGCCTAGACAATCTATAAGTCCCAATCGATTGATCGCATCCACCTCGTCGAAACGATTGATAGATAGCGGCTGAAAACCATTTTTTCTCCAGGAGTCAATACACGATGCAAGATAGCGGATACCGAGTTCTTCGCCGGTCTTGCGGTCTTTCCGCGAAAAGACGGGTGGCACCGAGGTGATTAGCAACATGAGCAGACTAACCTATCGGTGATGAGCGGCCGCACAGCTCTCCCCAGAAGTCCGATTTGGTTTTCATAAATTGTGGAGGAAAATGCCGGTACGAGGGTGACATAGTCGGGTATCAGCGAAGGGTCGAGATGTTTATGACCCAGCCATACGGGTTCATGTCCGAGACATTGAGCAACGAACGATAGACCGCGAGCGGTATTTAAATGGTGCCCGACAGCGTCTCGAATTGCGGGGGCGACGATGGCACTCCGCGACACGGTATCGTCGCGCCGGTGGGACAAAAATTCTTTAGAATGCAGCATTCAAAAAAGACTTTTTTGTCAGAGCATAAATTAGCGTAATGCCACGCAACTACTATCTAAGAAGCGAGATCAATTCGCAATCAATCAGCAAAGGCATTCCGGAAAAAACTGTTGATGATTGCTGTCACAACAGTCGGCTGTTGGTAGCGTGTGGCGTGGTCGAGATCGCGCAGCGTACGGATCAGGCGATGCGGCTCGCCCATATTTGCCCCGAGCACGCGCATCACCTGTTGCGGTGATAGAAGAGCAGATCGTCGCCGTAGTCAGCAGCGGCACCGAGCGCGCGACCAGGTGACAAGAAGACGGCGACCGCGTTCTTCAACTTCGAGATGACTATGCTCGATTCTTTTTCATCGCGGATGCGGCCGGGCGAGGTCGATGCCGTGACGGCGATCGTTCCTAATCAATCGGTTCATGGCGTCGATTTGCCGGTGAGCGTTGTGATGAGCTTACGAGTGACTTACGGCGCTGCTGTCATTTTCCACCGTTACGCTGCTGTGTGTTCGTAGATATCTTCCTCCTGGGCGTTATGCATCCGGACGAGCGCCTCGACTGATTCAATAATTCTCTGAGCATCGCGGATGAAATACCGATCGACGCTTTCGACGTGCATGTCATCGGTCAGCCGGGACAGAAGTCGCGCCAGATGCAAAATTTCGCGATGTGCCCGGCTCATGGCCGCAAGAGCAGGATTGCCATGAAGCGAGCGATTGAGGCGAGGATAGACGACCATCTCATCTTCGCGCTCATGCTCTACAATGCGCTTCGAGACAATTTGATACGCCTCGGAAATGAGGCTTACTGCGATGTCCTTTGGTGCATCGTCGAGTTTGTCGGCAATTTCCCGGAGCCTGTTCAGCGCTTCGTTGAGAACTTCGTGGTCTTGTTCCAGTGCGCGGATTGATGAGGGTGCGAGCGCGCCTTGGACTGCAGAGCGGCCTGGAGAAAGTGCCCGTAGCGCATTCAGGATCACAGCCACATCGATCAATTCTTGCGAAATCGCGCCCGCGACCGGCGATAGCATTCCTAGGGCGGCGGCAATCATTGCGATGCCGGAGAGCGTAAGCCCGATAACAATACTCTGCAAGGCTATGCGATATGCTCTTCGTGCGATGGCTACCGCGTCCGCAACCCTGTCGAGGCGATCAACCAGGATGACAACATCTGCGGCTTCCGATGAGGCACTTGCGCCTCTTGCGCCCATCGCCACGCCGACGTCAGCCGCCGCCAGTGCGGGGGCGTCATTTATGCCGTCGCCGACCATGATGGTGGGATGCAAGCGGCGCTCCACCGCTACGGCCTCGACCTTATCGGAGGGCACCCGGTCGGCGAGTACGGCATCGATATCCAATGCCGCTCCGATTGTTTCGGCTGCATCTGCTCGATCGCCGGTCACCATCACAATGCGTTTTACGCCCGATGTCCTAAGCGCTTGAATGGCTCTTGGCGATTCACGGCGAAGTTCGTCGGAAAGAAGCAAGGCGCCGATTGGTTGGTCGTCAACAGAAACAAAGACGCTTAATGCAGAGCGCCAGGAAGCCCTTCGGAGCGCCCGCACGGCCCAGGACGGAAGTCTACCGTGTGTGAAAATAAATCTATCAGAGCCCGCCTTGACCAGCTTTCCCGCGACGCGCCCCTCAATGCCAGAACCCATCGCTTCATGGACGTTCTCTGGTCCGGTGAGGGTAATGCTGCGGGCGCGTGCAGCTGTTACGATAGCGCCCGCCACTACATTATGAGAGGCCTGCTCCAATGATCCCGAAAAACGCAGGACCTCTTCGGAAGAGAAATGGGGCGCCGTTTCTATCGCTGCCAGTCTGGCGCCGCCGACGGTCAATGTCCCGGTCTTGTCGAACATGACCGTGTGTGCGCGTGCCAATGCCTCAAGCGCGGAGCTGCCTTTGATCAGTATGCCGCTTCTCGCAGCGCGCGAAACGCCTGCTATGAAAGCCACGGGAGCTGCAAGAATGAGAGGACAAGGAGTTGAGGCGACGAGCACGGCGAGTGCGCGAACGGCATCCCCCGAAAAGAGCCAAGCGGCGCCGGCAAGTAACAGCGTGGCAGGCACTAATGCCAGAGCGAAGCGATCCGCCACACGCATAAAAGGTGCTTTTGCTGCTTGCGCTGCTGTAACCATTCGAACGATTGCTGCATACGTACTCTCGCCAGCGACAGCGCTCGCGGTCATGTCAAAGGTTTCACCTGCATTGACTGAACCACTACGAAGAGGATCATGGCGCTGGCGAATGACGGGCAATGGCTCACCCGTCACAGCTGACTCATCGATGGCGCCAACTTCCGACGTGAGAATGCCATCGACGGGAAGGACTTCGCCAGCCCGCACCAGGAGCTTATCGCCGACTGCAATTTTTTCGACCGCAATATCTTCGACGAGCTGACCTGAGTATCGATGAGCAATTCGAGGCGCGCGATCTATGAGCGTCTTTAAGTCCCGCTCCGCCTGACCGACGGCATAGTCTTCGAGCAGATTGCCGCCCGAATACATGATTGCCACCACCACGCCCGCGAGGTTCTCACCGAGCAGCAGGGCGCCGGTCATGGACAGCAGCGCGATCGCGTCGACGCCGAAGCGTCCAGCCGCGAGATCGCGGACAATCGAGATCGCAAGCCCCAGAATTACCGGTAATGTCGCAATTGCCCAGACGCTCTGCGCCCAAAAAGTTCGGCCGAAGAACCAGAGGAGCCCGCCACTAACGATGCCGGCCAATGCGATCGTAAATAGCAGCCGCCGGATCAGACGATCGGATGGCCAATTTGGCATAGGATCCTCGCCGCGCCCCAACCATTTTAGGAGATAAGTAGCAGAGTTTTTGAAGCGGGCTATTTGATCGTGCGCAATCCGTGGGCGCTCTGCCTCGTCGAAACGGCGGTGGAAAAGAGTGCTCACTCCGCCGCTATGACCTCACGTCGGAGTTTTTGAGAGCGCCTGGACGTTCTCCAGTTCTGATTCTTATGGCTGCGGTCTGGGTGTTTCCACACCACTGGGCGGGAGTATTGGGTAAGTGACGTTGGGTTGCTGGCCGGTCAGCGATTCCAGGAATGATGTGATATTGCTAATTTCCGCGTCCGTTAGGTGTTGCCCGAGTTGGCTTGTTCCCATGACGGCAACAGCTTGACGAAGATCCCACGATTTTCCTGTATGGAAGTATGGGGGTGTCAAGGTGATGTTGCGGAGCGGAGGGACGCGGAAAACATATTCATCACTGACCGTGTGCGTGACTTGGAAGCGCCCCTTATCATCTGGCGGCAGGAAATCCGCGCCAGGTTTTTCAACCACTCCGAACGGCGCGTACATTTGTCCTCCAACGTTTATGCCGGCATGACAGGACGAGCAGCCTTTATCCATGAACAGCTGCAAACCATTTCTTTGCTCCGCAGTCAGAGCTGCTTGATCGCCCCGCAAGTACTTGTCGAACGGGGCATTGGGCGTGATTAGCGTCGCTTCGAAGGCTGCTATCGCGGTCGCGGCATTTGCCATCGTGATAGGATCGCTGTCTTTCGCGAAGGCTACTTCAAAAAGCTTGCTGTATCCCGGGATGCCTTTCAACATTTGAATGGCGTGCTCGTGAGTGATGCCCATCTCGATGGGATTTTGAATCGGCCCACCAGCCTGGGCTTTCAAATCAGCCGCGCAGCCATCCCAAAATTGGGCGACGTTGAATACCGCATTCAACACCGTGGGCGCGTTTCGGCCGCCGTGTTGCCATTTGTGCCCAATCGAGTTTGGAAGCATGTCGACGCCTCCAATCCCTATTTGATGGCAGGTATTGCAACTAATGTTATGACTTTGTGAAAGACGCGGATCGAAATAGAGAGCTTTGCCGAGGTTCACCATCGCGGGCGTCGAGGCAATCCCTTTAATCGTTGGAGGGGTAAGCGGGATAGGTTCGAAGGTTGCTTGGGCCTGCTTCATGAGAGGGTCATCGGCCGCATCCGCCGCGATCACGACCACAGCGCTTGCCAGCTGTTGGTCGGAGTCGCGGCGGCAAATCCATCGGCTCAGGCTGTTGCAATTGCCGGAATTGGTGGTGTCACACCAGGCGCAATGTCCATGGCAGCCGGAGAGTACGTTTCTGTTTCCTCGCAGTCCGATATCGAGCGAGCAGATATCGCGCGCGAAAAGCAGGCGATTGAAAGCGATCGATGTCGAATACGCGGAGCTCGTCGCAATTTATCAGCATCGAGGCCTGTCTCACGACACGGCCAAACTGGTTGCCAAAGAGCTCACTCATCATGACGCATTGGCCGCCCACGTGCGCGCTTGTCCAGCCGCGACCGTCTTGGAGCCTGCTCTGACGGGAATACGTCCGAGAGGGGCGGAGACGCTGTCAGGATATGAACGGCCCGGAATAACCAGATGTCGATCGTCCCAAAGAAGAAGACGTTGTAATTTGGTCACAGGAGAGGTCTACCTTGCTGCGATGAAGACATCTTAAGTTGCTGGTTTTAATGGTAGAAATGAGCCGATAAGTAGCTTCCCCTCGGCTCCACCAAGTGCTTTGGAACCGCTGAACTATTTAGCACTTTGTCGTTCTCGACATCAGGACTTGCACTCCGCTCGCCCGGCCATCGCAGCAGCCGTATTAAGAACTTACGCTTTGTTTTCGCCATTCGCGCAAAAGGCGCGCCGGCCTCTGCACAACTCAAGTGCCATACGAATCCTACGAATTGACTCGTATCAACGGGCTCGGCGATGAGATTTTTATGTTGCCTTCGATACGCCAAGGCTGCCACCAAAAACGGCAATCGCCGAACGCATTCGAAAAACCAAACTGCAGATAGCTTCGCATGGTTGATGAAAAAGCGGACGAGGGAGTGGTCGACGGCGCATCTTCCGTGCGTCTGTTGGCGGTAAGCACTGCGGACCAGATCACCATGCTCGCGGCATCCGACCAATGGACGGCGCCGAATGCGGCCAACCTGGATGGCTTGATCAGCGCGGTTCTCGCCCGCCCCTCTCTGGGGAACGTGACGCTGGATATGAGCGGTATCGAGCGGATCGATACCTACGGCGCATGGGAAATTTCGCGCCTTCAGCGCGAACTCAGCGCGCGCGGCGGCAAACTCAAGATCTCGGCTCTGCCGGAACAATATGCTGGACTGTTCCGGGCCGTGGAGCAGGCGGCCGAACTTGCCGATAAGGTTCCCTCACAGCCGCGCAAGGAATTTACGGGCCTCGCTGCCATCGGCCAAGGGATGGCCAACTATGGCCGGGGCTTCGTGCTTCTGCTTAACATGATCGGTGCGGTCTGCGCTGCGGCCTTTCGGGCGATCCTGAAGCCTTCAACGTTTCGCTTCACATCGACGGTCCATCAGCTCGACCGCGTCGGCTGGCAGGCGATCCCGATCATTTTTCTGATTACCTTTTTGATCGGCAGCATCATTGCCCAGCAGGGCTTCTTTCATTTCAGAAAGTTTGGCGCCGACGACTATGTCGTCGATATGGTCGGCATTCTTGTTCTTCGTGAAATCGGCGTTCTCATCGTCGCAATCATGGTGGCGGGGCGATCTGGCAGCTCTTACACTGCCGAACTCGGCTCGATGAAGATGCGCGAGGAAATCGACGCGCTCAGAACCATGGGCTTCGATCCGGTCGACGTGCTCATTCTTCCTCGCATTGTCGCGCTCGTCATTGCGCTTCCGCTGCTGACCTTCATCGGCTCGATGTCGGCCCTTTACGGTGGCGAGCTTGTAGCGTGGCTATATGGCGGAATGAGCCCCGAAATTTATGTCGCCCGCTTGAAGGAAGCGATCTCGATGACGCACTTCAAGGTCGGCATGATCAAAGCGCCGTTCATGGCGTTCGTGATCGGCATCGTAGCGTGTACGGAAGGCCTGAAGGTTGGAGGGAGCGCCGAATCCCTCGGGCTTCGGACGACGGCATCGGTTGTGACCTCGATCTTTCTCGTCATCGTCCTTGACGGTCTGTTCGCTGTCTTTTTTGCATCGATCGGTATGTGATGAGAATGGCCTCTCCGAGCAAAGTGCCCGTCATTAGCGTTCGTGACCTGGCCGTCGGGTTCCGAGACCGAATGGTCCTGGATCATCTGTCTCTCGACGTCCGTCCCGGGGAAATTCTTGGCCTCGTCGGCGGCTCAGGCAGCGGCAAATCCGTCCTGTTGCGCACCATTATCGGCCTGTTGCCGAAACAGTCGGGATCAATCGAAGTTTTCGGACATGATGTTGACCACGTCGACGATGAGACCCACCGTGCGCTGCAGCGGCGATGCGGCATCCTCTTTCAAAACGGCGCGCTGTATTCGTCGCTCACCGTAATACAAAACGTGCAGTTTCCGATGCGCGAGTTCCTGCACTTGCCGGAGGATTTACTCGATGAGATCGCGGCGACCAAGCTCGCGATGGTTGGACTGTCCCGGCTCGACGCCAACAAGCTGCCGTCGGAGCTTTCGGGCGGCATGACGAAACGCGTCGCCATGGCTCGCGCGCTTGCACTCGATCCCGAGGTCGTTTTTCTCGACGAGCCGACTTCAGGTCTGGACCCCATATCGGCGGGTGATTTCGACTCGCTGATCCGAACGCTGCAGCAGACCCTTGGCCTGACCGTGTTCATGATCACGCATGACCTCAACAGCTTACACACCGTATGCGATCGCATCGCCGTATTGGCGGATGGCAAGATCGTCGCCGACGGTCCACTCTCGGCTATGCTTGCGAGCGAGCACCCTTGGGTCAAATCGTACTTCCGTGGCCAACGCGGACGCATGCTGGAATCTTCACGCCAACAGTCATCTGGTTGAGACGCCGTTATGGAAATTCGCGCGCGATACACGCTGATCGGACTCTTCACCCTCGCGACTGTCGCGGCGGCGTTCGTATTTGTCTACTGGCTCAACCACGCAGGCGGCTTGGCCCAGCAGGCGCTTTACCGCGCACGTTTCGAGACACCGGTCTCTGGACTTCTCAGAGGTTCGGCGGTTCTCTTCAATGGTATCCGCGTCGGCGAAGTTGTCGCGCTCGAGTTGGCAGCCGACCATCCCAAGCAGGTCACGGCTCTGATCTCCGTTGACAGTACGACGCCCGTTCGTTCCGACACGAAGGTCGGTATAGAATTTCAAGGCCTTACCAGCTCGCCCGTCCTGGCATTGCGCGGCGGCGCACCCGATGCCCCCCCCGTCACATCAATCGACCGGCAGCCGCCACTCCTTACCGTCGATCCAAACGACACGCAAAGTCTCACGGAATCGGCGCGAGATATCCTTCATCGGATCGGTGCCGTCATTGATGAAAATCGCGAGCCCTTCAAATCGCTGGTCGCGAACATCAACACGTTTTCGGCATCGCTCGCGAAGAACTCCGATAAGGTCGATGGCATTCTGTCCGGTCTGGAGAAGATGACAGGTGGTGGCAAGAAAGCCGACGCACCCATTGTCGATCTCGAAGCTCCCAAAAAATTTCCGGGCCTCGGCAAGATTCCCGAGGGCCAACTCGTCGTGCCGGAACCAGATATCGTGGGCAGTGTCTTCAATGATCAGGTCGCAATCATGACGCCAGCGGGCGAGCGCTCGAACGCAATCGCCGCCCGGTGGCCGGATACTTTAAGCCGGGTCGTGCAATCGCGCGTCGTGCAGAGCTTTGAAAATGCCGGATACCTGAAGGTCCTTGGACGCCAGCCGGACACGCTCGAAGTCGATTATCAGCTCATCTTGGATTTGCGTAACTTCGAGATCGTGGCCTCGGACACGCCATCGGCCGAGATAGCATTCTCAGCAAAGGTCGTCGGCAAAAACGGACAGATCCTAGGCGCACGCATATTTAAAGCGAGCGTACCGGCGACGATCACCGATCAGGCTGGAATATCGGCGGCACTCAATCAAGCGTTCGACAAGGTCGCGTCCGAACTTGTCGTCTGGGTCTGCAGCGTCGCCTGAGCGCAGCAGCGCGACTTCATTCGCGCGCCCGAGCTAACGAGATTTAGTCGACGCCGCTCGACTGCCCATCTGATCCGAGTGTGATCGGAATCGGCGACAAGAATTATGCGAACTTACGACGTTATAGCGCTTACTATTGAGCACTATGGCGACTAGAAAATTCAGTATCGCGGCAATGCCAAGCACCACATTCAGCCAACCGCAGATCGCCGATCCCGCACAGGGCCGCGGCGATTGATGAGAAATACCGTCTGCCCGATTGTGCGTCGCTGAATTCGTCCCCCTGAATCCAACGGACACCACACGAATCCCATTTCTATATAATCGGCAATCTCTGAGCCCTTTCCTGGAAACCTGTTTGTCCAGTTTGGGCAACTCGTCAGCTCAGCGATTTAAGAAGCGGGAGAGGCCGATTTGTGCTGATTTTATAGACGATGCAACTCGCGCGTATGCGGAATGGCCTTTTTGCTTCGAATGGCAGGTGAACATCACGCAGCGAACGAAGGCGCCCCATCCCATAAGGAAAAAATTTTTCCATTATTATATTGAAAGCAGGCCAGCCGAATTTGAAATATTGATGGCAAATTGGGAACTGCGCCGTCCGAATATTTTTCAAATACGATATTGGTCTTTAGTTTCAATCCGATATTTTTGGCGTTAGGCCATCATTAACACCTCACCTACATATAATGGCCTAGGCTTATTGTCGTTCAATAAGTCATGAAAGCGGGGCGGAGTTTTTGCTGCGGCAGCACTCCGGGGGGAAATGAGCGAAAATTGCAATTCGACGCTGGATATTTCCGGTCTGTTGACAATCCGAACGGTCAGCGATGCGAAAAACGCAATTCTGAGCTCCATAAACGATAGCGAATCACTCGACCTCCTGATCTCCGAAGAGTCCGACATCGACATTGCCGGAATCCAACTCATCGTCGCCGCGCGGCTCTATGCGCAGGGCGCCTCCAAGCAATTATCGCTCGCCGCTCCGATTTCCGGGCGTGCTTTGAGCCTGATGGATCGAGCGGGACTGCTCGCTGAAATGTCGGCTGAAAATCGCCGGTTCTGGTTGCACGAGGGAGCCTGAAATGTCCGCGTCAATTCTCACGGTAGACGATTCATCAAGTATACGAGTCGCGATCAAGGTGGCGCTGACAGGGGCCGGTTATCAGGTCAGCGAGGCGGTCGACGGGGCAGATGGTATTAAGAAAGCCAATGCTGGAAAGTTCGACCTCATCATCACTGACTTGAACATGCCCATCATGGACGGTCTGACGATGATCGAGGAGCTACGCAAAATCCCGGCGCACAGCGGTGTGCCGATCATTTTTCTCACCACGGAATCCGACGCAGCACTCAAACAACGAGCCAAGTCCGCAGGTGCCACTGGCTGGCTGACGAAGCCCTTTCAAGCCGACAACCTTCTGAAGATCGTCAAGAAGGTGCTCGGACAATGACGTCGAATACGGATGCAATTGCAACATTTCGCGCGGAGGCGGACGAGCTTTTGGATCGCATTGAGCTTGGCTTGCTCGATTTGTCGAGGAAGCCCGGTGATCGCGCGCTCGTCGATGATGTTTTTCGCAGCCTTCACACCCTGAAGGGCTCTGGCGCCATGTTCGGATTCGATGCACTTGCATCGTTCACGCACCATTGTGAATCGGCATTCGATCAGGTCCGCAAGGGTGAGGTCACGGCTACGGCGAACCTCGTCTCGGTTGTTCTGGCTGCGCAAGATCACATGCGGGCTTTGCTCGAAGGAGCCGAAACAGCTAGCGAGGCGACAGGCCAGGAGCTGCTCCTCCGCCTGGAGCAGGAAGTGAAGATGGCAGGACATGCTCCGCCTCCGGAAGAACCCGAGAAAACGTCTTGGGAGATTAATTTCTCGCTGCCGCCGAATGCGTTGGTCAACGGTTGCAACCCGCTGGCGCTTCTGGCCGAAATGCGCGATCTCGGCGAGTGTAGCGTTGCGGCGGATATTTCGGAAATCCCGGCTCTCGACGCGCTGGTTGCGAACGAGTGCTACATCACGTGGAACGTCAAACTTCTCACCGATAAGCCGCGGACGGATATCGAAGACGTCTTCATGTTCATTATCGATGATATGAAGCTCGATATTCGTCAGGTCGAAGCAGACAAAAGCAGCGAACCGGTTCAGCCGGAAATGTCCAGCGATGCCGCACCATCCTCCGATGCGTCGCAGACGGATAAGCAGCGGCCGTCGACCGTTGCCGATACGCGCCAGGCAGCCAAAAGCTCTGAAAGCGTTCGCGTCCCTGCTGAACGGCTGGATGAGCTCATGGATCGTGTCGGTGAACTCGTCATCGCGCAATCGCGTCTCAGCCAGATTGCCGCCGCTAGCCCGGACCTCAATCTGCGTGCCGTCTCAGAAGACATAGAGCGGCTCTCCAACGAGCTGCGCGATACGATGATGGTGCTTCGCATGGTTCCCGTCGGAACCCTGTTCGGCCGCTTCCGTCGCCTCGTGCATGATCTCGCACGCGAGACGGGCAAGACGATCGACCTGACGACCGAAGGCGAAGGAACTGAAGTAGACAAGACCGTTATCGAGCGGCTGGCGGACCCGCTCGTGCATCTCGTCAGAAACTCCGTCGATCACGGTCTCGAAACGCCGGAAAAACGCAAGGCGGCCGGAAAACCGGAAGCAGGTAAAATCAGTCTCGCGGCGCGCCATGCAGGCGGCGAAGTCATTATTTCCATCACGGACGATGGTGCCGGCATCGACCGGGTGCGCGTTCGAGCCAAGGCCGAAGCGCAAGGCTTGATTATGCCGGGTGCCCACATCGGCGATCACGATCTGCTGCAAATGATCTTCCAACCTGGCTTCTCGACCGCGCAAGCCGTCACCAATCTCTCCGGCCGCGGAGTCGGCATGGACGTCGTCAAGCGGACGGTGGAAGCGCTGCGCGGATCGATCGATCTCAGCAGCGAGCCGGGCGCAGGCTCGCGTATCTCGCTTCGCATCCCGTTGACGCTTGCCATCATCGACGGCCTTTTGGTTCGAGTCGGCACGGGACGCTATGTCATTCCGCTATCCGCGGTCGAGGAATGTCTCGAATTGCCGGTCGAGCAGGATTTGCGCTCGCGCGGCAGAAGCTTCATCTCGCTGCGCGATACGCTCGTACCGTTCCTCAGGCTTCGCGAAATTTTCCAGACAGGAACACAGCCGGATCAATTCCAGAAAATCGTGGTCGTTTCGACTGGGGCCGAGCGCGTCGGATTGGTCGTCGACCAGATCATCGGTGACCATCAGACTGTGATCAAGGCCATGTCGAAGCTGCACGAAGACGTCGCGATGTTTTCTGGCGCGACGATCCTCGGCGACGGCTCGGTCGCGCTCATTCTCGATATCGCGCATCTGGTGGCGACTGGGCAAATGGCCGAGGCGCAGCTGCGCAAGGCCGGTTGAGCACGTCCGACATAACGACGAAGGCATTCGGCTATGACGCAAGAAATTGAAGTACTGACGTTCGATCTCCAAGACGAGACGTTTGCCTTGGAGGCAAGCATTGTCCGCGAGATCATGGACATGCCGATCGTGACGATTGTGCCGACGGCTTCAAAGCTGGTCGGCGGCGTCATAAACTTCCGCGGCAAAGTCATCCCCCTCGCGAATCTGCATATCGCATTCGCAATGGAAGCCGGACCGCAGACGATCGACAGTCGTACTGTCGTGATCGAACTCGATATCGATGGTGTCGCGAGCTTCATCGGACTTCGGACCGACCGCGTGAACGAAGTTACGACACTTGATCTTTGCCGCAGCGAGCCGCCGCCGAGCGTGGGCATGCGCTGGCGATCTGAATACGTGAAATGCGTCGTCAAGCAGGGAGGCGAGTTCATCGTACTTCCTGATCTTCAGAATATTTTCTCGATCCATTCGGAAACGACGGGAGGATCGCTCAAAGCAGTCGCTTGAGCCGTATTGGAAGGCCCTGCGCATGGAAGCGCCGGCAAGACTCATGACGAGTTCCGTTCGATAGCAGCGGTGAAGCTATCGCAATCCGTTCATGAAGTATGAGGGAAAGCCGCAAGGTCTTCCCAAGCCAAGGGGCAGTTCGATGCGATTTACGATCAAGACCAAGCTCGCCGTTGCTTTTACAATCGTGACCCTGCTGTCATGCGTTATGGCAGGTCTGGGCATATACCAGCTATCGCTTCTCAATTCGCAGGTTACACAGATCGTCGAAGGCCCGGCGGCGCAAGTCCAGCATGCCGACGACATAGAGATTAGTGCCCTCTATATGATCCGCGCCGAAAAGAATATCATTGCCGAAACGGACCTTCAGAAGCTCGCGGCAATGCGCGAAGAGCTCAATAAATATCGCCAGAAGGTCTTGGATGCCGCGGAGCAGGTCAAGCGCGTAGCTGGGCCGGAGGTCAAAGAAAAACTCGCTCAATTCGACGCAGCATGGCGGGAATGGGTTCCGGTGCAGGAACAGGCGCTGCAATTCGCAGCGGAAAATACGTCAGAATCTCGCGCCAAAGCCCTTGCGATCTCTGCGGGTGAAGCCCGCAACAAAGCGAAGGCAGCCTTTGCGATCATTAACGCCATCCAGGACATTGGCGACCGCGATATGACGCAAATCGCTGGCGAAGCTCAATCAGAATATCAGACAGCACGCATGGTGCTTCTTGCGACCGCCGCATTCATCTTCCTGCTGTCGGCCAGCGCAGGTATTTGGATTTCTCTCGGTGTCTCTCGTGGACTGAGCAAGGGCGTCCAGCTCGCGGAAGCCGTCTCGATCGGCGACCTTGATCAAAATGTCACCGTCGCGACCAACGATGAGATCAAAGACCTCATCGATGCGATGACGCGCATGACCGCAAACCTTCGTGAAACTGCAGGCATCGCAAATCAGATCGCAGGCGGTGATCTGACGGTGCAGCCAAAGCCGCTGTCGGACAAGGACACGCTGGGCCATGCTCTCGAAAGCATGGTCGAACGTCTGCGCGGCGTCGTGTCGGATGCGATCGTCGCGTCGAGGAACGTTTCGGCTGGCAGCCAGCAGCTCTCTTCGGCCTCGGAACAAGTCTCCCAGGGCGCAACCGAACAGGCCTCTGCGGCGGAAGAAGCATCAGCGTCGATGGAAGAAATGGCGGCGAACATCAAGCAGAACGCCGACAACGCCGCCCAGACCGAGAAGATTGCGCGCCAATCGTCGAAGGACGCTGAGGCCAGCGGCGACGCGGTAACCCGTGCGGTCAATGCGATGCGCACCATCGCTGAAAAGATCGGTATCGTTCAGGAAATCGCTCGTCAGACCGATCTTCTGGCTCTCAACGCAGCGGTCGAAGCCGCGCGCGCTGGGGAGCACGGTAAGGGCTTCGCGGTTGTTGCGTCCGAAGTGCGCAAGCTTGCGGAACGCAGCCAGACGGCGGCCGCGGAGATCGGATCGGTGTCCGGCGACACCGTGAAAGCGGCGCAGGAAGCTGGCGAAATGCTGACACGCTTGGTTCCGGATATCCGTAAAACGGCGGAACTCGTTGCTGAGATCAGCGCCGCGTGCCGTGAACAGGACATCGGTGCTTCGCAGATCAATGAAGCGATCCAGCAGCTTGATAAGGTCACGCAGCAGAACGCCGGCGCATCGGAAGAAATGTCGGCGACCTCTGAGGAATTGGCGGCACAGGCCGAAGAGCTTCAGCAGAGCATCGCGTTCTTCCGGACCGACGACTCGAACCGCTCGTCCGAGTCTGCGAACGTCCGCTCGGTGCCTGCCAAGCGGATCACATCGGCGAAGCCGTCGGCCGCTCAGAAAGCGCTCGCCAGAGCTTCCGCTGAGAAGAAAGCGACGTCGTCCGCGCCGCGCAATACCGTTGCCGAACTTCAGTCGCGTGTGAAGGGCTTTGCCCTAGACCTGAGCACGGGTGGCCCTGACGCGGACGATGCAAACTTCCGGGAGTCGGCGTGATGACCAGCGCTGGCTCCGAAGCTCAATATGTGACGTTTAGCTTGGCCGACGAAGTTTTCGCGGTCCCCGTCAGGGAAGTGCGGGAGATCCTCGATTACCGAAAGGCATTCAGGATTCCGCACGGTCCCGACTATCTCCTTGGCCTCACCGACGTTCGGGGCCAAGGCGTACCGACTATAGATCTGCGCCAGCGTCTCGGGCTGGCACCGACGGAGCCGACGCCGCACACGCGCATCCTCGTTTTGGATGTGGCGCTTGCGGGGCGAGTTCTATGCCTGGGTCTTGTGGCGGATCGGGTCTTTGAAGTAACGCCCTTCCACAGCAATCAGATCGAAGCGGCGCCGGACATCGGCGTTCGCTGGCGCTCGGACTACATCGCCGGTGTGGTCCAGCGCCCCGAAGGATTCGTCGTGCTGATCGATCTGCCAAAACTGTTCTCGTCATCGGAGTCGGCGATGCTTTCGCAAACTGCGGCCGCAGCGTAACCAAGGTCTACGGAGCTTTTGGTATGACTTCTCTAAGCCACAGCGTCGACCGCGGGCAAGATACGCGGCTGCGCAACGATAACCTGAGCAAGCGCAACTTCGATCGCTTAGCACGTTTCATAAATGGGTATAGCGGCATCCGCATGCCGCCGACCAAAGTGACGATGCTTGAGGGACGGCTCCGGCGGCGCTTGCGCGTCACCGGCCACGACTCGTTCGACAGTTATTGTCACTTCCTTTTTGATGAAGATGGCATCGAGTCCGAAGCCATTCATCTGATCGACGTCGCGACGACGAACAAGACCGATTTCTTTCGGGAACCAAACCACTTCGCTTACCTAGTCGAAAATGTTCTGCCGGCGATGATGCAGCGAGACAAAGGTGAGGTTCGCGTTTGGAGCGCGGCTTGCTCTACCGGCGCCGAACCCTACACGTTGGCGATGATCCTTGAAGACTTCAGGCAGAGCTATCGGCTAGGATATTCGATCCTCGCGACGGATCTAAGCACCGAGGTTCTGTCGACCGCAGTTCGCGGCATCTATCCCGAAGAGATGATGGATCCGGTACCCCCCGTCTTGGCGCGGAAATACGTGCTGCGTTCGGTCCGCGGCGATCGGCAGGTTCGCATGCACCATTCGCTCAGATCGAAGATCGGTTTCGCGCGGCTGAACCTTATGGACGATAGCTACGCAATTGGTGCACCGGTCGATGTTATCTTCTGCCGAAATGTGCTCATCTATTTCGAGAAAAAGGTGCAGGAAGCCGTTCTATCGCGGCTTTGCGATTGTCTCGCGCCGAACGGCTATCTGTTCATTGGTCATTCCGAATCCATTGGCGGATTTTCACTTCCGGTCAAACAGGTCGCAAATACCATTTTCCAGAAGACGCGATAGATGCCTCATAAAAAGATACGCGTTCTGATTATCGACGACTCAGCAAGCGTGCGTCAGACCCTGACGGCGGTGTTGAGCTCGGACCCGGACATCGAAGTTATGGGTGCAGCCTCCGACCCGATCGCCGCTGCGCGTCGTATCCAGGATGAGGTACCCGACGTCATCACGCTCGATGTCGAGATGCCGCGTATGGACGGCATTACGTTTCTCAGAAAGCTGATGGCGCAGCGGCCAGTTCCGGTCGTCATGTGCTCTTCGCTGACCGAGGCAGGATCGGAAACGCTGATGCAGGCGTTGGAGGCAGGCGCCGTCGACATCATCTTGAAGCCACGCATCGGTGTTGCCGATCATCTAGCCGAAAGCTCGCTTCGAATTTGCGAAGTGGTCAAAAGCGCGGCTTTGGCGCGGGTCGGCGGACGACGGCCGCGCGATGCGATGGAAGTCAGAATGGGAGGGCCGGAAAAGAAGCTGACGGCGGACGCGATGCTTCCGCCGCCGTCCGGCCGCGCGATGGCGAAAACGACCGAAATGGTCGTGTGCATGGGTGCTTCGACCGGCGGAACGGAATCGCTGCGCGTCGTCTTGGAAGCCATGCCCGCAAACGCGCCGGGCATCGTCATCGTGCAGCACATGCCGGAGAAATTTACTGCGGCCTTTGCCAAACGTCTGAATTCACTCTGCGCCGTCGAAGTGAAGGAAGCGGCCGACGGCGATGCCGTGCTGCGCGGCCACGTCCTTATTGCGCCGGGCGACAGACATATGATGCTGGAACGGCACGGCGCGAGATATTTCGTGTCCGTCAAGAGCGGCCCGCTGGTTTCTCGCCATCGCCCGTCGGTCGACGTGCTGTTTCGGTCGGCCGCGCAATCGGCTGGTTCCAATGCCATCGGCGTCATCATGACAGGCATGGGCGACGATGGTGCGCGCGGGCTCCAGGAAATGAAAGCCGCAAACGCCTTCACGATTGCCCAAGACGAAGCGACGTCGGTGGTCTTCGGCATGCCGAAGGAGGCCATCGCACGAGGTGCAGCCGCTAAGGTGGTGCCCCTGAATGCGATAGCAAGCGAAGTGTTGCGAGCGGCAAGCCGTAGCTAAGCGGCACGCGCCGAGACAGCCGCGTCGGGCAAACAATGTGCGTGTACGTCTCGCTCTCTCGCCATCGTGTAGGTCGCAGCGATGGTATCGAGAAGGCTTTTCAGCGGATCAAGAATATCCGCGACGTCAATATCCTCTTCACCGGCAAGCAACTGAAGTGACGCCGCGGAAGTCGACAAGACGTTTCCGAGTTCGGCATCGAAATTCAACTCGGTCTCGGCTTTCGCAAGGGAATCAACGACGTCCTTTCCTTGTCCCATGATTGTCGCGAGCCGAGACTCTGCAAGATCGGCAGCGTGACGCAAACGTGCGGCTGCGCCTTCGAGCTTGGATTTCGGGCTAGTCTCCGCGCGGTCCGTGTTCAAATGCGCCATGTCCTCGCCGAGGGAACGAAGTGCCGCGAGTGTCACATCGGCAATGGAATCGAGCTTTTTGGCGTAGAGGCGCAGCTCGATGGCGATGACCTGGAGCGGCTTTCCGGCGTCGCCCATCCGCGAGCAGCTGACCGTCGTGTTGAGTGCCATGAATTGCACGTCTTCGCGAACGCTTTTGATCGTATCGATACGCCGCAGCAACTCATCGACCGTCCGAGCTGTCGCGGATCGGACATCATTGGCTGCCGCGACGGCTTGCTCCATGTCTGTGACGAGGATCTCGGCATCAGCAACGCTCCGCTCGAGAGATCGAAGATTGTTATGGCTATCTGATGAACCTTGCGTTTGCTGGAGGCGCAAAAGAGATTGCGCATCGGCTGCCATTTCCGCCATGTTCGCGAGCATCACGTGGGAATCGCGCTCGAAGTCCTGGGCCGTATCCGCGAGTTGCGCGGCGAGCAGACGGCAGATGAATTGGGTAAATCGCTCTCTCGCGTCGTCCGAAAGGCCGTCTTGCGCTAAGCGAGAATCAGCTTCGGTCAGGAGGTTGAGCCCATTCTGAATGTGCTCGATGCGCTGCCGCGATATATCTCCAATTTGAAGCGAAGATAGCGCATCGACAACCTTGAGCTGGATATTTTGCGCAAGTGCAGAGGCTTCACCGGTCATGTCGGCGATCTGCTTTTGATGCACCCGGATCGCGGTCGCATCGTCCGCCAAATGATTGGGAACAGCCGGAACCATCGCGGAGACTTCTTCGGCGAGGCCAGATTCAAGTTTCAGCGCCGCGCGGACCTGATCCAGCAGACCGTTGAGCCGCATATCGATGTCATTGAGTTCGGTGCCGCCAACCTCGATTCTGGTCCGCATTTCCTGAGAAAAGGCGTGAAACTGTTGAGCGTCTTGCTGATCGTCGGCAGCAGTGATCTTCAAGTTGAGGGCGAAGACCAGAAGGTAGCGCAGGAGGCTTCGCATATCTTCGATATCGCGCAGCAATTCTGCGCTTCGGCATTCCAGATCGCGCAGCTCTTGCTCGCGCTCGCTGAGCATATGCGGCAGAGACCGCAGCTCTTCGGCGGCGGCGGAGAGTTCCCGCGTCGCTTCTCCAACGGCTTCGCCGTCAAGAAGGGTACTCAACTGCTGGAGGTATTCGAGCTGTTGACTGATCAAAGAGACGGCGGATTCGAGTATCGTTCCCGCGCGCGAGAATTTCCCCTCGATCTGGCTTCTCGAAGTTTCCAGATGGCCTAAGATTGCCTCAATCATCGAAATGCGGGTGTCCAATTTGGTATGACGGACGAAAGTTTGCGTGTTCGGCACAAGCATGTTGCGCACGAGTCAGACCATAACTGGCGATGTATGATTGGAGACTTTACCGGTGACGGCGGCGTAATGTCCCGCCGGCATCGGCTTGCCGATGAGGTAGCCCTGGATCTGCTGGCATCCGAGCGTTCGCAGAAGCTTCAGTTGTTCTTCTGTTTCGACGCCTTCAGCAACGACGGTCAAACCCATCGCGCGCCCAAGCCCAAGCACGGAATCGACGATTGCAGCCGCATTCGAATTGCGAACCATATCGAAGACGAAACTCCGATCAATCTTGATGCGGTCGAATGGGAAAGCACGGAGTGTACCAAGAGATGAATAGCCGGTGCCGAAGTCATCGAGCGCAACGCTGACGCCGAGGTCCTTAACCCCGGTGAGAACCTTCGACGCGTAAGCGAGATTCTGGATGAACAGGCTCTCGGTCACTTCGATTTCAAGGCGTTCCGGCGCCAAACCGGTTTCGATGAGCGCGTTTCTGACGACTTGTACGAAATCGCCGCGTTCGATTTGCACGGGCGATACATTAACAGCAATGCGAAGACCATTTTTCCACGAGGATGCCTCGTGGCAAGCCTCACGCAGGACATAAGCGCCGATGGCGCCGATGGCTCCGGATGCCTCGGCCGCGGGGATAAAATCGGCGGGAGACACCGGACCAAAATCGGGATGCTGCCAACGCGCAAGCGCTTCAAATCCACTGATGGCGGACGTTGAGGCTTCCGCCTGCGGTTGAAAGGCGAGGGAAAGCTCGCCCCGTTCCAGCGAGAGGCTGACGTCGTGTTCGAAGATGAGACGCCTGTGCTCTGTATTCAGCATCTCAGGGGAAAACGCCGTGACCTCGTCGCCGATTTTCTTGGCGTGATGCAGCGCCAATTCGGCCGCGGCGATTAGCTCCTCATGATCGGCCCCGTGGATGGGAAAGTGTGCGGTGCCGACACAAGCCGTGACGCGGATCGTCTTGCCGTTTTCGAGGACGTGGGGCTCGCGCAGCGTGTCAACGATGTGATGCGCCTTCGCGCTGAACTCGCAGTCCGGTTTATCGCTGGGGGAGATCAGCAAAAATTCGTCGCCGCCCGTGCGCACGATCGTGTCAGTGTCGCTAGAGATCGCACGCAGCCGGTTGGCGATGCGGCTGATGATGACATCTCCGACCGCCTGGCCATGCAACTTATTGACGGCGCGAAAATCGTCGAGGTCAATGTAGAGAATGCCGACGGTCTGCCCGTCCGTTGTCGCCTGCTCAAGAATTCTAGCGAACAATTCCTTGAGCGTTCCGCGATTGTGTAGACCGGTTAGTGGGTCACAAATCGCCAGCTGACTGAGACGAACGATGAGTTCATGCTCACATTCTGAGCCGGAGAGTTCGGTCATTTCAAAAACCCACGCGCGATATCGAGAAGCCCCTGTGCACTGAACGGCTTAGTAATCCACGCCGACGCTCCGGCGGCACTGGCTTCTTTGCGTGCCGCCTGATCGGACTCGGTTGTCAATACGATGATGGGCAGACCGTGGTAGGATGGTCGCGCGCGTAAATGCCGAATGAACGCAAGTCCATTCATTCGTGGCATATTGAGATCGGTAACGACGATGTCGATGAGATTGGAAGTCGCCTTTTGAAGGCCCTCTAGTCCGTCGGATGCTTCTATGATGTCGAATCCGGCGCTTGCGAATGTTACCCGGATCATCTGCCGGACGCTTGGCGAATCATCGATCGCGAGCAGTGTCGGCATAAGCTTCCCCACCATGACGCAAATTCTCACGCACGATCGCAATGCTGCGGCACGACGCGTCACTGCTTGCACGTAGTTCAATAGTACGCCACAGGAGTGAAAGATCGCTTAATTTGCCACATTTCGAAATGGCGCTTGAGAACCGGAATTTTAAAATATCGCTACGACTTTTGAATAATAAAAATCGGCATAAAGCGGTTTCGAGGAGCACTAAGCGAACAATCGCCATGCGCTTTTGAAAATGGCGTCTTTTTGAAAGACAATTATCGCGATGGAATGCCAGTGATCAGCATTCGACGCAAGCGCGATCGAGACATTGCAATTACACCATTGGCAAGATTCAGTGTGCGCATCTCAGAGAGGAGATTCTCGCGATCCGTCTTGCTCGCACGTGGCGAATTACTTCCGCAGGCTCTATTCGCCTGAAATGCATCGAATGATCTCGCGATTGTCTTCCCGACAAAAAAGGTTGCCGCTTGCAAATGTGAGTTTCGCCTTCTTATCAATCGGAATGCAGCGAATGACTGAGTCCGTCGCGACGCTCAATTTCCATGCAGGCGCTGCGAGCCGACCTTGGGGGGCAATGCGTGATCGGATGGAGCGGACAAATCTCAAGCGAGAAAACTAGGCGTTAATTTCCTAATAGTTGTCGCACGCGTTGCTTTGTCGAATATTGGCTCATCTGACGCATTGCGGGCCTGGGCTATAGCACGCAAAATAAACATCATTCGTTTTTGCGCCAGCAGCTTCGTAGGGCAATGACAGCACTGGTTTTTCAGGCCTGCAATCGAACTGCTCCGTCTCGAGCAGTTACCATCAACAGAGATTGTGCTCGTCGGCTTGGCCCTGAGATCGGTAAATGTTCCATTAAATTTCTGATTTTTTGAACATTCGCCATGCGCAAGGAAGAACGAAAACCCGTAAGTCGTCCGGCGAAAATCGAACTCGGCGAGGGTCAGGTCTTGACGTGCCGCATCGCCGATACCTCGCGCGGCGGAGCGTTGCTGCTGGTTGAAAACAGCGAGTGGTTGCCGAAATCATTCGTCATCCACGATACGTTCTCTGGCAGTCGCCGTCGTGTGCGCGTCAAGTGGACGTCCCCCAATCGCGCCGGGGTTCAATACGTCGATGCCGCCATCGCCGTGCCGGCTGCGCGCCGGTCAGCCGGCTTCGGCAAGCGGATATAAGCAAACGTCTGGGTCAATGCTGTCTTTCGGCAGCTGCCCAGCGGTCCAAAATGAGCTTAGCGATCTCTAAGTACGCGCCGCCGAAATGATGGCCGCCGGTTCTTTCAATGAGCGTCGCGCCTTTGAGTTCCGACAACGTACATCCGGTATCGCCATCCGCTTTCTCTTCGACGCTGAAGATGCACGTTACCTTATCCTTGGGTAACTCGGCCATGAACGGACGCAGGCTGATGTCGGCGGATGATGGAATACCGAGCCAACCTGCCATCGACATTTCGAGACGCCCAACCGGCTCCGGCGCCATCAGCACGATCAGCTTGACCTGCTTTTGCAGATCGGGATCGAGCTTCGTCCAGACCATTGGAATGGTTGCGGCTCCAAATGAGTAGCCGATCAATGAAACATCCTGGATATGCCACGCCCTTCTATAATAACGCGCGATGCGATCGAGATCGTCGGCGATCGTTTGCGGGTTCTTCTCGCTCCAGAAGTACCGCAGGGTATCGAGGCCGATAACGGAGATGCCGTTCTTCGACAGTGTCTCGCCGATTTGCTTGTCGATGTCCCGCCACCCGCCATCCCCCGAAAGAAAGATCGCAATACCCGTAGGGTTCTTTGCGGGAAGTTCGGTCAGCGGCAGATCGCTAATGGAGGCTTTCGGCACGAGGGTCATGTCGAACACGGCTTTGACCGCTAACGATAGGGTTGAACCATCGGTCGCCTCTCCCTGTTCGATCGAAGTGCCGGGGTTGACCGCGACGAACGGTTTAAGAGCGGTACTCGCCGGATCCTGGGTAAAGAGTGCCCATTTGCCGTTGAGCTTGATCGGCCCATATTCGAACGCGCCATCCTTGTTCCCAAGAACCGGCGCGCCGCTGCAAAAAGCAGCCTTTGATGTGAGCGAAGGCGAAAATCCGGAACTCAGCGCCCCGGACACGCTGTTCGGCGGTGCTTGCGCCAGAGTGAGATACGCGATCGTGCCGGATCGCCCGAGGCCGAAGAAAACCGGCGATTCCCACGCTTGCATGCCGAGCGCACGTTCGGACAGTCGCACGAGATCTTCGATGTCGCCGAAGAGTTGATTGCATTGGCCCGCCGGGAGGGTCGTATTGAGAATGCCACGCATCACGCCGGCGTCGAGAATTGCGACCGCCGCGCCTTGGCTCTCGAGCGCGGCGGCTATGGGCTTGTAGGAAGGCGACGCTGCATCGGGATCAGCCATCAGAACGACAAAGGCGGAAGGTGCATTGCCGGACCACAGGACCGGGACATTGCCAAATCGCTTTTGCGCGATGGTTTTCGTGTCGGCAGACGCAGGCGTTCCGATAGAGATAATCACACAGAAAATGCCGAAGGCTGCGGCCAACACGCGAGCGATGCCTAGATGGCGCGATCTTTGGACCATTCTTTATTCCCGTCGGATGTTGAGCGCCGTGCGCTGGCGCTGATGAGGGAGGCGATGTCGAAAAGAGTTTGCGGCAGGCGCAACCCGTGCTCGTAGGCGAGGTATTTCGTGCGCCACTCCGGCTTGAACTTGCTTTTGAAAATACGGACCCCCTCGAAGTGATAGAGCCGGTCGCCGTATCGGAAAAACAAACCGGCGAGACGAGCCCACCGCGATGCCAGTCTGTGATCGGGAAGGCCCGAGAGCGGCGCCATCCCGAGATTGAACCACTTATAGCCTTCGGCCTTCGCCTGCTCCAAAAGCTTGAGCACGAGATATTCCATCGCCCCCTCCGGGGCGCCGGGAACCTGGCGCATCAAATCCAGCGTGCACGCAGAAGCCGGCGTGTTCCGCCAGAGGTTCGCGAATGCCACGATGCGGTTTTCATGACGAAGCACCGCAATGTCGTGGCGTTCGACATACTCGGGATGCCAAAAGCCGAGAGAAAAGCCCTTCTCGCGATGTCCACGCTGGGCGAGCCATGCGTCCGATACGCGCTTTAACGCCGGAAGGAATTTCGACACGATCGCGGCGGGCAAGATTTCGAATTCGATATTGGCCTTTTCGGCACGCGTTTTAGTTTGACGAAGCCGTTTTCCAGCCTTGCCATCCAGCGTGAACGTCTCGAGATTGACCCACGCTTCCTCTCCGAGCTTGATCAAGGAAAAACCGGCATCGAGATAGATAGGCAGATGATCCGCAGTGATCTGATAGAAAACCGGAGCCCCTTTCTGCTCGTCGGCGCTTTCCTTGAACCGCCAAACGAGATCGATGAGGTCGGCGCTGTTGTCCGCAATCGGGTCGCCCATCGCGACCCACGTCGATCCGCGGACGCCATACATCACGAAACCGTTGCCGCTCTGCGAAAACAGAAAGCGCTTGTCTCCGGTGAATGCCAGCTCGGCCGTGACTTGCGAGGAGTGATGTGCGATTTCTTTCGCACGCCGAAGTTCTGCGGCTGAGGCCTTGCGGCTGATGTTCGGCGCTTTGTGGAGCAGCTGGTAAGAGGCGATGATCATCACGATGATCGCGGCGCCGAGCGTAGCACGCAGAAAGCGCGAGGCATCCTGATGGTAGGCGAATTCCCACCACAGCGAATTGTCGTAGGGCACGCCGCGATAGATGGCCAGTCCGATCAGGATCGACGCGCCGATAGCGATCAACACCGCAAGAATTGCTGATGCCGAGAGCCGGCCTGAAAGTACGCCTCCCTTGCGGTAGAACTCCCGCCGTCCCGCAATCAGGATCAAGGCCGCCGCGAGACACGCGAGTGCCTCGATGAAATCGAAACCTTTTGTGATGGAGAAAACAGCGCCGCTGAGCAGCAGGACGATTGCCAGTTGCCACGCTGAACGTAGCCGGTGCGCCAAGCCGTTTGCGATCAGGAGAAGAACAGTTCCGACGAGGCTCGCGATGAAATGCGAGGCCTCGACGAACGGCAACGGCAGAAAATCGCGAATGAGCCACAGGCGGTGAGCGGGAAGCGTTCCAGAAATCACCAGGATCAGCCCGCCGGAAAAGGTCACGATGGCTGCGAGCGGCGGAATGATCGGTTCGATGATCGTGGCGGAGGTGCTGTCGTCCTCATGCGCCAAGCCACTTCGGCCGCGCATCTCGTGCACCATCAGCATCGTCAGCGCGACAATGACCGGCGCGATGTAATAAAACAGCCGGAAAAGCAGGAGCGAACCGACGAGTTCGCCGCTCGGATGCTGCGTCACGCCGAGTAGGATGACGGCGTCGAATACGCCGAGGCCGCCCGGTACGTGACTGACGACGCCGAGCACGGTCGCGAGGGCAAAAACAACGAAAAAGCCCGGCATCGTGATGTGCAGATCTTGGGGCAACAGCACCCAAAGCGCCGATGCCGCCGCCGCAACGTCGAGCATGCCGACGAAGATTGCCCCGATCGTTGCGCGCGTGCCGGGGAGCGGCAGCCGCCAATTCCCGATTTCGATCCGGATTGGACGGATCGACACGTAGACGAGCCAGAGAGCAATGACGGCCAGGATCATCGTTCCCGCCAGCCGGCATGTGGGCACGCTCAGGTGCACCAGTGCGGAGACGAGCTGCGGATCGACCGCGAGGCAGATCCCGGCAATTGTCGCAAGACCTGCCCAGAAACTTAGCGCACAAAGCATTACGATGCCGAGGACGCGGTCGGTATCGACGCCCCAGACGCGATAGAGCCGCAGCCGGACTGCGCCGCCCGTGAGAACGCCGAAGCCGAACGTAAAGGTCACGGCATGGCTGATGAAAGACGTGATCGCCGCAATGCGTAGCGGGACTTGCCTGGCGCCGACAACCCTGAGCGCGATGAGGTCATAGCCTACCAGCGCCCCATAGGAGAGGACAGTAAACAGTCCGGAGAGCGCCAGATGCGAAAGCGGGAACGTTGCTATCGTGTGCCGGACCTGCGGCCACGAGATCTCTTCGAGGTTCCGATAAAGGACCGTCGCCGCATAAGAGAACGCCGCGAGCGCGACGATGGCGCCGACAACGGACCAATCGATGCGTTCGAGAAGTCTTGGGCTGGGCGCCGTCGGCTGTGGAGCCTCATTCTGCGTCTCAGCCATTGTAAAGTGTACCATTTGAAAGGGAAGATTGATCCGCACCGGTGCTAGCGCGGGGCTCGGAGCCGGAAAAGTTAGGCATTGGTAATCTTGAAAGAAACGCTCTTCTTACGTTATCGGCAATCTCGACAGGCCGGCCAATGGTGGACGTGCAAAGCTAAAAGGCCGCACATTCAGCGCATTGGCGATCAGGCGGCCGGGCGGGCTCTGCTGGAACGAAGGTACAAGCTCCTCCGCTATCCCCTCTTCCGAAAACGATGCCGTGGCGCACGCCGCCGCTACGACGCTCCAGGAACATAATCCGCAGACATACCAGTTTCCCGACGCCATCGTCTCACTCTGCGTTCCCGTCCCATCCGCCGACTGTCGATCAATCAACGCTCAAATCACGGAGGTCCCTGCCAGCGGCCGACGTGATTCGATGCGATAATCAACAGAAGACGACAGCCTTGCAGTAAACCGCGAGTTTGTCGTTGCGCTTCGGCCCAAGGGGGCGAATATTTTGGCCGCTCCGCTTGAGCGTTCAGCGCTTGGACATATATCCCCCTCTTGCGTTCGATCTATTGAGATCGTGCAGCGCATGGACGTATCTTTATCGTTGTCGGTCACGTGCTTCGACGGCGATGCCGGGGGAACAGGGCGAATGCGCAGCCGGGATTTGATTTCCGTATTTTTGCTGGCAGCTGCTGTGGTGTGCATCGCGCATCCGAGCATGGCCAGACATCGGCCCAAAGCTGTCTCCGCCACCAATGACGATCCCTGCGCGGCGCCGCAGGACTATGTGCGCCAACGCATCAATAAGATCAAAGCGCTTCAGGCTGCAGCGCCGGCTACGAACAGCAACCTGTTCGATTTGCTTGGCGGCAAAAAAGACGTCGACCCTCAAAAGTCCGTAGAGATATCGAACCTTCGCTATGAGGCAGATGGCGTCAACGCCCTGCTTGCGGCTGGGGGATGCCAGGCCTTCAACCTGGATCAAGAACTCTTGCAGAGTTCAAAATAGCGCTTGCGCCGGAGCAGCGTTCGGAAAGTCCCCCGCAAATGTGCGTTCACGGCGCAATTTCGGTGAGCTGTCTCAGTTACATAGTTTTTCATATTTCGAGAATGACGCGAAGACTATTGCCAACTGAGAATTGGACGGTCAATCTCTCTAATATTCATATTTGGGCTCAGACCGAGCGGCATTTTTTATTCTATCTAAAGTCACGCTAGCCATGACGATGAGCGCCTTCGTTGCAGAGGAGCTGCCGGCGTTGCTGGATCTCCTCTACGGCGCAGCCCTAGACGGAGATCAGTGGCCGGTATTTCTCCAGGGGCTGATGAAGCCCTTTGATGGAGCGAATGGCATTCTGCATTTCTTCGATATCGAAACGCAGACAACGCCGCTGGCGCATCCCTTCGGGCTCGAGGCCGAATATCTTATCGGCTACCAGGAGCACTTCGCGAGCTGCAATCCCTATCCTATTCAATCGTTCGCCAAACTACCTTTTCTCCAAGTGGTTCCGGCAACGACGGTGCTGAGTAGAGAAGAAGCGCTGCGCACCGAATTCTATAATGATTGGATGAAACCTCAGGGTATTAGTCCGGATCATCTCGGGTGTATGGTCCATAAGGATATCCAGCAAATGGTGATCCTCGCGATCGCCCCCAAAGAAAAACAGCTGGAGCGGAACAACGATCGCTACGTCAAACAGTTTGAAATTCTGGCGCCGCATATAAAACGCGCCGTCACCCTTTCGAAAGTCAGCGGTGTGGATCCGATCCCGGGTGGTCTGCCCGCACAATTCTCGTGCGCCGCCATGCTGATCTCGCAAACTCGCGCCGTTAAGGCCGCAAATCCGCCCGCGGAAAGCCTATTGCGGGAGGGATTATTTTTAACGGTCGATCCGCTGGGTAAATTGCGAGGAAGAGACAGTGATATCCAGTCCGCGCTTGTCGCTGCAATCGACGCCGTGTTTATTCGTCGCGATCCATTCGGCGGTCCCGTCCACTGCCGGTCGTTCACGACGGGAGATCGGGTGTCGCTTATTGTTTTAAAATTACCAATGATTGCCATGCCAATGGCCCTTGTTCTCGTTATTGTGCAGCCAAGTAACAGTGCATCTCGTTTTCCAGAACAATTCACGACTGCCGAAGCGCGGTTGGCTGACGCTCTATTGAACGGTCAATCCCTCGCAGAGTTTAGCGAACATGTCGGTGTATCGATCAACACAGCACGTAAGCAGCTCGCAGCGTTGTTTGCGAAGACCGGAACGAATAGACAGGCGGCGCTCGTCGCCTGGCTTCTGCAACGAAATTCATAAAGGCGACAAATTAATTACGCTAAAAGTATAGGGTTCCGAATTTCGATTGAAGTGAGATAATTTTATCGAAGGGCACGAGAAAGAGAGAGATCGGATGGCTTCCATCCGGAGCGTCTGAGCTGTGCGAAGCTACGATTGAACATATCTTGAAGCGTGATTGTTAATCCATAAATGGCGATTCCACCTAATTTTTTGAGTTCTTCTCATTGCCTGATACGCGACAGCGTCGTGCCTTCTGTACCATTTGAAGGAGATATTATGTCAGATGATCGACTCGACTTTCTCGCCCTCTGCCGCGCCGTGGAAGAAGGCGCGCACACTGATCTTTCTGAGGCCGACCGTGAGCTTTTGATCGTCCTTCATAAGGCGTTGAGCGGATTGAAAGTTGCGGTTGAGCGAGCGCTTTTAAATTCTTCGATGGAAGAACATATCTCGAATTAATTCCGCGCTGCCGAAGGGCGCGGATAGGGGAATGGGGCGTTGACGAAAGACGCCGCGCTCCGATCACGCAACGATCACATTGAAAGCCGAGACATTGGGCAGGCTCTAGCTGTGTGACGTGATCGCTTTGATGCGTGCCCAGGCCACTGCTATCAAACCGTCACGTCGTTGGCCTACTCAGTTCGGATGAGGCTTGAGAGCGAATCCGATGAGATATTGGAAACAGTTTGTGGCAGGAGCGCTCGTTGCAACTGCGATGGTTGCCCGGCCCACGTCCGGTATACAAGCAGAACCACCCGGCGCGCGTCTCCAACGAGCCGGATCGGAAGTTTACATCGAGCAGCCTCCGAAGAACGCATTTGAAAAGAGTGATCCGACCCTTCGCAAAGGCGCCCAGGACGGTACGGGAGACGGCAACCTGAAGCCCGCAAAAGGTCCAGAACAGCCATCTGCCAGACAGCCCGAGGCATGCGATCGCGAAAACACGCCCTCGCAGGCGTGCTACGCCGCGACACAGCAAGCCCGCCCGATCCCGAGATAGCGTAAAAACCAGCCTCAACTTTTTGGAGAGGACATCACGTTCGGCGCAATGGCAACGGCCTGTTGCTGGCGGTCGAGTTCGCGCATAAAAGCAGTTCCCGCGGCGCGATCCCTGAATTCCCAAAGGTGCTTCTTCACGCCTTCAAATATAAGGGCATAGACAGCAAGCTGAATGCCATCGCGTACCGCCAGCGTAGCGGGCGCGTTCTTGGTGAATCCCAGTTCGGCCTGCAGAAGCTGATCGACGGCTGCATATTGGAACGCCGAGCCGTGGACGAGCACGGAATAAAGCGTTTTGGTCGTCGTGACTGAGGCGAGAACGCGACCTGACTGGACGCTGACGGCGCGCAGCGCGACGGTGATGACATCGCGGCGATACTGCATGTCCCCGCCAATGCCGAGATAAGTCGCGCCTATGCCGCCGTTCGTCTCATCGGTATCGTAGCCGATGATGCCACCTTCCAGGATGATCCCGGCAAAGCGCAATGGTGACAGTGCTTTGGCCTTATTGCCGTCAAGCGCGGCGCGAGTATTCTGTATGATCTGCCGTTCCTGTAGCAGCGGCTGTAAATCGTTGCGCTCGACGACGTTGAACCATCTGCCGTCACCGGCTTTCGTCAGGACGTCGATCAAAACCGCACCGCCGCCCTGCGTGAGCGCTCGCGAAAATTCGGCAAAATTATCGTTCGACTTGTTTTGCCCCGTCAGGTCGGGAAAGTCGTAGACGGAAACGTCGAGCCTTCGCACCGGCGGCGGAAGCGCATCGAGCGCGATGCCGGATTTGGTATCGGGAACGAGCCTTGGCGCTTGGTCCAAGCGATCGTCAACGCTGCCCGTAATTGGCGAAATAGTGGTGCAGCCGCAGAGACCCAAGGCAAGCACGCCTGCTGCTACGAAACACGCTTTACGATAAGTCACAAATGCCCCCGGCCGATACGCGTTACGGAATGTTGTGGCTGTTCGTCGGGAGTGTCTGCTGCTGCGTGCCGCCTGTCGCCCCGTTGCCTCCGCTCCCGCTTTGGCTGCTGCCGCTTCCCCCGATCACAATGACGGAGCCGTCGCCGCCGCCAGCGCCGATGTTGTTCAGCGAGTTTTCGAGGCCGGAGAGGTCAGGGCCGGCGGCGCCCGATTTTGTGCCCAGTCCCTGCGCCTGGGCCTGTGAGAGCAGATAGCTGCCATTGAGCGGATTACCGCCAAAGGTGGGATTGGCGGGATGATAAACCAATTGAGTGGCGCCGCTGTCTCCAGCGAGACAAACCAAGCTCAACACCATGCCGACGGTACGCATAACAATCTTCAGCATCATTGAATCCGTTTCTGAGAAGGTCCGCTATTTTTTGATGAGGAGTGCACCATTCGGCAGACGGGCGATGAGCACGTTGGACGGCGCTGCGCCCTTCGGCTGCAAAACGCCGACCGAAAGGCTTTGTGTGTTGACCAGATAAAGGTTCGAGACGTCGTTGCCCGCCTGCAGTACGCCGACAGCGTTGCGAGAACCGCCGAGAACGCCGACATTCGAAAAGTTGTTTTGCCCGGCCTGGAACTGCGCGACGGCGTTGTTTCGTCCGGCCTCGAGCGTCAGCGCGAGGTTGAGGCTTTTGCTGGGTGTGGCCATTTCCGGCGTCGGAACATACGCTACCGAACCTTGCGTATAAGGAGAAGCAGGCGCGACCTGAATTGGCTGCGATGCCATACGCTCTGTTGTCTCTGTTGCTGCTTGACGGATATAGGCGCCGTCAGCGTGGGCCGACGACTGTGGGCCACAAAGCGCCAGAGATACGGCGACAAGAACGGACGCGGCGCGAAGCATGCGCAAAGGTTTGGTCGTCACGGTGAATGGCACGATACTCTCCCTGCATTCGTTTCGATTGAAAGCCGGGCGCTGTAGTGCCTGATCGCCCCGCCATCCAGGACCGTCGTCGTCAGAACGCTGTCGTGACCCTGATTGAGGGCGAATTCGCCGCTCTGCGCATTGTCGCTGCTGCCGCTCTCGCCGCGCTTGCTGACGATCAGGTGATACTGCCCACTGACCGGATGGTGTGAATGCGCGATGGCAGTGAGCCAAAGCATTCCGTTTTTGCTTTCGCTCCGGATCTCGCATGTCACCGCGTTATCTGCCGCAGATGTCGTCGCGCTCGCATGAACAACGCCACCGATCACGAGTAAGGCCGCAAGACAATTCAGGCCGCCATATTGTGACAGCATTCCGCATACGGCGGATTCGGAAGTCTGGTCTTTTCGAAAACGGAACATGAAGCCAACAACTAAACTGATAGCATAGGGTTCGTTTTTCGATCCGGCTTGGCTGCCATTTGCGCAGCAAAGATAAGACAGCGGACGAATGTCCGCTGTCTTACCGATCCTGAGACTACTTCTGGGAAACGATCGCAGCGTTGTGGGCGCCGTACTGAGCAACGAGCGAAGCGTTCACGACGCTGGCCGAGCCGCTATAGGCCTGCGACGTCAGTGCGTAGTTGCCGTTGCCGACCTGGAACGTTGCCTGCGTGTTCGCGGCGCCCGCAACGGTCGGAGCATCAGCCGTCGTTTGGGCCACAACGGCTTGGTTGCCGGCGCCTGTCTGCGCGGTGAACGACGCGTTGGTATTGCCTGCCAGCGGATTCGCCATCATCTGGTTGGTCAAAGCGACGTTCTTCACGCCCGACTGAAAGGTGAAGGCATTGTTGACTCCGATGGTGGAAGTCGGCGCGTTCTGCTGCGAGGTGATTGCCGAGTTCTGGCTGCCGTACTGAAGCGTACCCTGCGTGTTCGCTGCATTGGCCTGAGCGACGATCGCTGAGTTCTCTGAGCCGAACTGGCCCGTGAACGACGCATTCGTCTGGCTGTTGCTTGCGCCGTTGAACACGGTGCCGCTCTGCGCCGTAACCGCTTCATTCTTGGAACCGGCCTGAACCGTGAGCGCCTGGTTGCCAACGCCGCGAAGCGAACCGCCACTCGCATCCTGGCTGGTGATCGCCGAGTTGGCATCGCCGGTCTGGAAGGTCGCGGCCGAGTTCTGCCCGCCTGTGCTGAATACGCCGGTCAGGCTGTCGGTGTGGTCCTGTGTCGTCTGTGAGGTCAGCGACTGGTTTTTCGAGCCGAACTGGCTGGTGAACGAACCGTTGGTGCTGGCGGCGACGACTGAGTTGTCGGTCTGCGCCGTAATGGCGGTGTTGCCTTTGCCGACTTCCAAAGTGGCCTGGTTGTTCTTGCCACCGGTCTGACCGGCAAGTGCGCTATTGCCTTCGCCGACCTGGGTCGTGAACGAGGCATTGCCGACGGCAATCGCCGTCGCCTGGCTGTTCGGAGCATTCGTGCTCTGGATCGTCGTCGCGACGTTGTTCTTGCCGAACTGAGCGACGCCAGAGGCATTGCTGCCGTTGGCATAACCGTTGGTCTGCGCCGTGATGGCCGAGTTACCCGTGCCGACCTGCTGGGCGGCTTGAGTGTTGTTGCCGTTTTCCTGCGCAACTGTCGATGTGTTCGAAGAGCCGATCTGGTCGATGAAGGATTCGTTGTCGGCGGCATAGGCCGACGAAGCGCTCGCCAGAACGAGCGCCAGTGCTGCCACTTTGTTCATAGATGATGTTCCCCGTAGCTACTCAAAATACGGAGCAGGTCCGTCTGCAGCCGATCCCCTCCACGCCAGCGTTAAAACATTCTTAACCCTACGCTTTAATGACGTTCAGTCCCAGGGACCGCGATTGGGATCAATACAAAAATGTAAGAAAAATAAGGCCTTACCCGGCCATTTCATCAAGGAACTGTCATGGAGATGAACGCTTGCGATGCAACCGCGAAGGTTTGGATCCGATGCCGCTGTGGGCGCGGAGCAGAGTCTCCCATCGTCACAAGCGCAATGCAAAGTCTGACGGCTATCACACGTGGGCCGGAAGACACATCGCATTGCGCCAAATCATGCCTATCTTCCGCACGGGAATCACGATCGAAAAAAGGATTGAGCATTGCCAATCGAGACGGAGTTCACGCCGATCGCATCGGCGGTAGGCGGAGCATTGATCGGCTGTGCTGCCGTTCTTCTCATGTTGATGGGTGGCCGCATCGCCGGCATCAGCGGAATGTTGAGCCGCGTGCTCGCACCGGGGCGTGAAAGCAAGCCGCTTCAGGCACTGGCGTTCGTGGTCGGATTGATTTCAGCGCCGATCGTTTGGATGGCAGTATCCGGTAGCGCGATTTCTCAAACCATCACCGATAACCTGCCGCTTGCGGCGATTGCTGGTTTGCTCGTTGGCTTCGGCGCGGTGTACGGCGGCGGATGTACGAGCGGCCACGGCGTCTGCGGCCTGTCAAGGCTTTCGCCTCGCTCCATCGTGGCAACCACCGTTTTCATGACGATGGCGTTCGCTGTCGTTTTCATTGTGCGCCATATGATCGGAGCCGGCCAATGATTGTGCTGGTCAATCTGCTCGCCGGTCTCGTGTTCGGTTTCGGTCTCATCCTGTCTGGCATGGCCAACCCGGCAAAGGTCCTGAACTTCCTCGACATCGCCGGTCATTGGGATCCGAGCTTGGCGTTTGTCATGGGTGGCGCCGTGATCGTCACCGCTATTGGCTATCGCCTGATCTTCCGCCGCGCAAAGCCTGTGCTCGATGAGAGCTTTCATCTTCCGACCGCCCGGCAGATCGATGGTAAGCTTGTCCTCGGTGCGGCTGTCTTTGGGATCGGCTGGGGACTGGTTGGCCTTTGTCCTGGCCCGGCGCTCGTATCGATCGCGCTCGCGTCTCCGGCCATCTTTGTTTTCGCGCCGGCGATGTTGATCGGAGTGGCACTCGCCGCATGGCTGAAACGCGCATGATCTTGCATCGCCTCGCCACTTGCTTCAGAGTGACATCTGCCATGACGTTGCTATTTGAGCGTGGTCCAATGTCACGAAGACGATCTTGTCTGCACGCCGTGTCGTACGCGAGGATATGAAACATCAGCGCGTCCAAGCGAAATCCAATGACCAATCGTTGGAGATGCGAACGGTTGGAGCTCGACGATGAATGCTTCTGATCCCTCCGAGCACCATGAGGGCGCTCCGCATCCGCCGCCCGGCACCGACAACACCGGTGTGCTGGTTTTAGGACTCCTGGCGATCGCCGCATTCTGCGGCTGGTACCTGATCGTTCGCGACCGCGCGAGCGATACAAAGCCATTGCCCGTCGTTCAAAAACCGATTATGCCGCCGTCGACAACCGACACGTCCGCGGAATTTCCGGGCCACAAGCACTATAGTGTTCTAAGCCCGCTTCCCGACCAAGCCGACGCAACAAAGCAGCGCTAAGCTTCGCAGCAGAGCCAGGTGTCTAGCAACGCTTGTGCCGAGCTTGGCTGAGCTTAATTGACCGTCGTGCTGCCGGTCTGGAGCGCAGCTTTGTTGGCTTGCGGCGGCGGCGCCGTGAGTGGCTGCACCGGCGATCCTGGACCGATCTTCTGCAGATTGCCTGTAATCACGAGATCCTTCTCGTCCAGTCCAACCACGCTGACGAGATCGCCTTCAGTCGGCCCGAGCGTCACCAGCTTTTGCTCGGCAATATTCTTTGGCCCGACAACATAAACGTATTTGCCGAGCTGGCTTGAACCGATCGCCGTTTGCGGAACCATCAGAGCATTCGGGTTTTCACCGGCGTGTACATGGATGCGAACATATTGACCCGGCAGCAGTCCATAGTCGGCGTTCGCAATCGTCGCTCTGGCAGTCAAAGTGCCCGTCAAATGATCAACCGCATTGTCGACGAACGTGATCTTGCCTTTATGCGGCGGCTTGCTGTCGCCCGGCACGAAGACCTCTGCCGCTATAGCTCCGCTCTTGCGCACCTTCTCAATCGTATCGAGGTCCGTTTCCGACGGGTTGAACGTGACGTAAATCGGATCGAGTTGAACGAGCGTGTTGAGCGGCGCACCCGCGACGCTGATCAGCGTCCCGATCGGCGCTTGGTTCTTGCCAAGCCGGCCTGAGAACGGCGCACGGATTTGCGTGTACTCGAGATTGAGTTCGGCGGTGCGAATGGCTGCATCGTCGATGTTGATTGCAGCCTCGCTCTGGCGCAACGAACTCGACCGCTGGTCGAATGTATCTTTGGCGAGCCAGCCGCTTTTCGTCAGCTCGGTTCCGCGTTGCAGATTTGATTGGGCGTAATCGCGCGCCGCAATATCCCTCTGCTTTTCGGCCTTAGCCCGGTCGAGCGCAGCCTGATAGTCGCGTGGGTCGATCGTATAAAGCAGCGTGCCTTCCTTGACGTCAGAACCGTCAGGCACGTGCTGTGCTTGAAGGTAACCGGAGACGCGCGCTTGCAGCGTGATGTTATTGATCGACTCGGTCCGCGCCGGATAATCGAGATAGATACTGACCGGACGCTTCACAACCGACGCGACCGGAACCGGCATGACGAACGCACCCTGATGCGGCGGGGCGCCGGTGCTTTCAACCTTGGCAAGGAGCTTTGGGATCTCCGCCCGATAGGCATAGGCCGCTACGCCACCGATGGCGATCAATCCGAGAAGAGCTGCTTTCCAAACGCGCATCGCGAATCCCTTATCTATTCGGCAGCAACGGGGGCTGAAGGACCATGTGGCGTATGGGTCTCGCCGGACGCATCCGCATCGCGGCCCTCGCGCCATTTTTCGATGGTGGCATAGAAGACCGGCACGAACAGCAGTGTCAGCAGTGTTGCCGCCAGCATGCCGCCGAATACGGTCGTACCAATGGACTGCCGGCTCGCGGCCCCCGCGCCAGAGGCAATCATCAGCGGTACGACGCCGAGGATGAAGGCGAAGGCGGTCATCAGGATCGGACGGAGGCGAAGGCGACCCGCTTCCATCGCCGCCTCGACGATCGACAGACCTTCGAGCCGTCGCCGCTTGGCGAATTCGACGATCAAAATGGCGTTCTTTGCCGATAGCCCGATCAGCATCACGAAGCCGATCTGCGAATAGACGTCGATCTGCATATGGCGCACCCAGATCGCGAGCAAAGCGCCGAACAGAGCGAGTGGCACGGCTAGCAGCACCATGAATGGCATAGACCAGCTCTCATACTGCGCGGCGAGGATTAGGAAAACGAATACGCTCGCGAGCGCAAACACCATAATCGCGATCGAACCGGCTTTAAGCTCCTGGAACGTGATCCCGGTCCATTCGTAGCTGAAATCGCGGGGCAACGCCGTTGCCGCTGCTCGCTCCATGGCAGCGATTGCTTGGCCCGTACTGTAGCCTGGCGCCGGCCCACCATTGATGAGCGCCGACGCATAGTTGTTGTAATGCGGAACCGTTTCCGGTCCGACGATCGGCTTCAAGGTTCCGAGCGTGCTGAGGGGTACCATGCCGCCGGTATCGTTGCGCACGTAGAGCTTCGACAAATCGGATGCATTAGCGCGTGAGGACTTGTCCGCTTGCAACGTGACCCGGAATGTTCGCCCGAACAGATTGAAGTCGTTCACGTAGAGTGAGCCGAGATAGATCTGTAGCGTGTTGAACACGTCCGGCAGGCTGAGCCCCAGAAGCTTCGCCTTCGAACGGTCGAGGTCGTACTTGAATTGCGGCGTTGACGTCGAGAAAGACGAGAACAACTGCTGCGCATCAAGCTCCGGCTGCTTGCGAGCTTCTGCAATCAAAGCCTGTGTCGCATCGTTGAGCGCCTGGCTGCCTCGGCCAGTCAAATCTTCCACCTGGAACTCAAAACCGCCCGTCGTGCCAAGACCCGGGATCGACGGCGGATCAAAGCTCAGCGCAATCGCCTCCGGGATCATCAGCAACTTGGGGCGAACCGCAGCCACGAGATTGGATGCGCTCTGCGACGGTGGCCGCTCGTCCCAGGGCTTCAAGATAGCGAACTCGACCGCCGAGTTCGACTGTGCGGCGTTGGTCAAAAAGTTGAGACCACTAATCGAACCGACGATATCGACGCCCGGCGTTGCCTCCAGAATGTCTCGGACTTTTTTCGCAACCTCGTCGGTGCGTTCGAGCGAAGCTCCATCCGGCAACTGGACGACGACGAAGAAATAGCCCTGGTCTTCGACCGGTAGGAACGTCGAGGGAACGCGCTGAGCGATAAAATACGTTGCGGCCAGGATGCCGGCGAACAGCATCAGCATCACCCAGCGAATACGAATAAGGAAGTGGACCAGATGGGCGTAGCCGTGCGACATGCGGTCGAAACCAGCATTGAACCAACGGAACAGAAAGAACGTCGACGCAGGCTTATGCCGCAGAAACGCTGCTGCCAGCGCCGGACTGAGCGTCAGCGAGTTGAACGCCGACAGACCGACCGAGATCGCAACCGTCAATGCAAACTGGTTATAGAGCCTGCCCGAGACGCCCGGAATGAACGCCACCGGAATGAAGACGGCCATCAGCACGCCGGTTGTCGCGATGATGGGGCCTGTCACCTCAGACATCGCCTTTAGAGCAGCGTCCATCGGCTTCAAACCGTTCTCAAGCTGGCGCTCGACGTTCTCGACCACGACGATGGCGTCGTCGACGACGAGGCCGATTGCGAGCACCATGCCGAGCAGACTCAGCATGTTCAGCGAAAAGCCGAGCGCCTCCATGATGACGAGAGTCGCGATCAACGATACCGGGATCGCGATTGTCGGAATGATCGTCGTGCGCCAGCTTTGCAGGAAGATGTAGACGACGAGCACGACAAGGAACAGTGCCTCGAGCAGCGTGAACACCACGTCATGCATGGCGGCCGAGACGAAGCGCGTCGTGTCGTAGTGCATCGCGTAGGAGATGCCCTTCGGAAACCGTTTCGACAGCTCCTTCATTTTGGCGAGCACGCGCTCTTGCAATTCGAGCGCATTAGAGCCCGGCATCTGAAACACTGCCAGCACCACGGAGGGGTCTTTGCCGAAAAATGCCGTCGAGGAATATTGCAGCGCACCTAGCTCAATCCGCGCCACATCTCGGAGCCGAACGATTGCGCCGGTCGTTGGATTGGCGCGCAATACGATATTGCCGAACTCTTCCGGATTGCTGAGGCGTCCGGTGGCGTTGATCTGCATCTCGAACGGCGTGCCGGGCGGCGCAGGCGATTGTCCGATCTTACCGGCCGCGACCTGGATGTTCTGCTCAGCGACCGCATTCTGAACATCGACCGCCGTAATGTTGAGCTGCGAGAGCTTGTCGGGGTCGAGCCACACGCGCATTGAATAGCGGCGCTCGCCGAAGATCTGCACGTCGCCGACACCCGGCAACCGCTTCAGCGGGTCGACGATCTGGAGATAGGCATAGTTGCTGAGTGTGACGGGATCGACCGAGTGGTCGGGCGACGTCAGGTTGACGATCAGCACGAAATTCGGATTTTGCTTGCGGATCGTAATGCCGGCCTGATTGACGATCGGCGGCAGCTGCGATGCGGCTTCCGAGACGCGGTTCTGCACGTCGACCGCGGCAATGCTGAGCGGATAGCCGACGTCAAAGGTGATCGTGATCGTCGATGAGCCGTCGTTCGAACTCGACGACGACATGTAGGTCATGCCTTCAACGCCATTGATCTGCTGTTCGAGCGGCGTCGTAACGGTATCGGCGACGACTTGCGCGCTGGCACCCGGATAGATCGCGCTCACGACCACCTGTGGCGGCGTAACATCCGGAAGCTGCGAGACCGGCAGCAGGAAATAGCAAATCGCGCCCGCTAGAACCATGATGACGGCGATCGCCGAAGCAAAGATCGGTCGGTGTATAAAGAAGTTGACCATGCGTCGTCCGTGCTGAAGCGCGGGAGCAATCAATCGCTATTGGTCCGGCTCTTCTCCCCCAAAGCCCGAGACGCTTTTAAAAACCTAAGTGACCATTATCTCAAGCGCGTATTCGCGCGATTTTGGAGCAAGTTTCCCAAGCGAACTATGAGTTTATCGAAATTACGGAGGATGGCTCCGGATTTCCCAACAATCTCCGTGGCTTCGAATCAGCGTCCGGAAAAGAGCCCGTTCGCCGCCACCAGCGAGCGTGGCGATATGTCATAGCAATAAGCCGGGTCTCGAACCCGCGGCCGCTTTTACTCGCTTTGTGAATTATCCGCGTGGTGACGATCCAGGACGGCAGGTTTGGGCAGCTGCTCGCCGATACCGATGGAAAGCTCAGGGCACGAATTTGGCACGCCAACTGGATCGTCGCCGCGGGGCAATCGCGTCAATGAAGGTCGGGCGCTTCGTTGTGCGTTCGCGCAACCTCTTTTTCGAGATCGGCGAGATCTAGGAACTGATCCGCCTGACGGCGCAGCTCGTCGGCAATCATGGGAGGCTGCGTCTGCAATGTGGAGACAACGCTCACCCGTTTGCCCATCTGTTGGAGAGCTGCGACGAGACTCCGGAAATCTCCGTCGCCGGAAAAAATGACGATATGATCAAGATTCTCCGCAAGCCGCATGGCATCGACGGCCAACTCGATATCCATATTGCCTTTGATTTTGCGCCGACCCGAGCCGTCCACAAACTCTTTCGACGGCTTCGTGACCATCGAAAACCCGTTGTAATCAAGCCAATCGACCAGCGGGCGGATAGAGGAATATTCCTGGTCGTCGGCCAGCGCCGTGTAATACAGCGCCCTCACCAAGAGAACCTTGTCGCGGAAAAGCCGGAGCAATCTTTTGTAATCAATATCGAAGCCCAGCGATTTTGCTGTCGCGTAGAGATTGGCGCCATCAATAAATAAAGCTACCCGCTCAGTCGGATAGAAATTCATTCGCGCCTTCCAGATAAAAATGCGGTCGGGATCGAGCGCCAGATATTTTGAGTAGCAGACCAGAATGTCAATCCATCTGGGCTTTCTACCGACGCTATTATAGCCTAATTCACGCGATCTGTGTCTGATACTCTCGAACAGAGCGCCTTTGCATATAATCAGTATGCGTCATTGTTAATCGCAGATGAACGAACGAAATTTCCGACGCTAAACAAAGGAGGCCCTCTGCGATTGGGACGTAGACTCCGCATCGACCGGAGCGCCTGATCGCTCATTTCGGCTCAGAAGTCCGCGCGTGCACTGCAATCAAGGTGTCGACCGCGCCGCGCCTGCATTCAAGGCGCCTGCGCCTCAAGAGACTGCACCGCGTCCCTCTCATGTTCAAACATCAGGATGACTGAGCGGAATCGGCGTGCTACCCACCGCCCGCAACCCGGCATCAAGTCGACGTCCCGTCGCATTTTGGCGCCACGTCAGGCGTCCGCGGGGCTTGGTCGGGAAAATCAATTCAGGGAATAAGCGATGTCCACATCAGAGCGCGGAACGCAGACGCTGGCGTCGCGCCAGGACGAACCGTCCGAGCCGCTATCGATCTCTTTCTTCGAATTCGTCTGTCTCTGCGCGTGCCTCATGGCCATGACGGCGCTCGCCATCGACATCATGCTACCGGCCCTTCCCGAGATCGCCTCATCATTTGGCGTCGCCAGCGAAAATGACCGGCAACTTATCGTAGTTCTTTATATGGCTGGTTTCGCCGTCGGGCAGATTTTCTTCGGTCCGCTTTCGGATCATTATGGCCGCAAGCCGATGTTGCTTCTTGGACTTGCCGTTTTCATCCTCGGCACGATCGCGGCTCTGTGGGCCAAGTCATTCGAGATGCTGTTGGCGGCACGCCTCATTCAAGGCGTCGGCGCGGCTTCGCCCCGCATCATCGCTATCGCGGTGATTCGCGATCTCTACGCCGGCCGGCAGATGGCTCGCGTGATGTCGTTCGCGATGATGGTGTTCATCACCATTCCAGTCCTCGCACCGTCGGTCGGGCAGGCGCTCGTCCATGTCGGCAATTGGCATTGGATCTTCATCGTGCTTTTCGTGATGGCCGTCGGCGCTGCAATCTGGTCCGGCCTGCGGCTGCCCGAAACGGCACGTCCCGCGCTGGGCGTCGAACGGCCATTGACGTTGGTCCAAGCGCTGCTGGCCGCGCTTTTGAACCCTCTGACGGCTGGCTACGGCGCGGCTGGCGGCTTCATGTTCGGGTGTCTGCTTGCCTATGTGGCGAGCGCCCAGCAGGTGTTCGTTGATGTATTCGGCATCGGCGATGAGTTCCCCATCGTCTTCGGCGCTATCGCGTCAGCGATTGCCGTTGCGTCGTTCGTCAACGCACGGTTGGTCGGCCGCCTCGGCATGCGCCGCGTCTCGCATACAGCGCTGGTCGGATTCATCGCCGTGTCCTTGTTGCTCGCTGCCGCATCGGCGTTCGGCACGGCAGGTTTCGCGACGTTCGCTCTTGCCGTCGGATTGAGCTTTTTTCTCTTTGGTCTGATCGCGCCGAACTTCAACGCGATCGCCATGGAGCCTCAAGGACATAACGCCGGCATGGCCTCGTCCGTTATTGGGGCGCTCGGTACGGCAATCGGTGCGCTTGCTGGCGGTCTGGTCGCAAGATCCTTCGACGGCTCGATCTTCCCGATCTCTGCTGGATTCGCCATCTGCAGTCTCATCGCGGGTGTGCTCGTTCTGAGCGTCGAAGGGTTCTCCGGCATGTTTGGTCGCAACCGGGCGGCGTGAGGGTGCCTAAAATTTCTGTAACGCACGCCAGAATGCGTCTGCGGGCTTGGCCTCGTATGCTGTCCTGTACTACATGCTGGCGCGAATGAGGTTTATGCTGTTGGCCAAATTCGCGAGCTGCGAGGCGAGACGAGCATGAGAATTCTGCTGCTTGAAGACGATCAGAACACCGCAGCGTACATTTTGAAAGGCCTCGAAGAAGAAGGCCACACCGTCGATCATCTGGCGGATGGTCGCGACGCGGTCGCTCAGGCCGTCTCGGAAAATTACGACGTCATCATCCTGGATCGCATGCTTCCGAGCCTTGATGGCTTGGCGATCATCAAGACCATCCGCAGCGCCGGCCGTGGCGTACCGGTTCTGTTTTTGACGGCCCTCGGCGGCGTCGATGATCGCGTCGAAGGCTTAGACGCCGGCGCCGACGATTATCTGGTGAAGCCCTTCGCCTTCTCCGAGCTTCTCGCGCGCGTCAACGCGCTGGCACGTCGCCCACATACGAAGGGCGAGGAAACGCGGCTCAAGGTCGGCGATCTTGAAATCGATCTCGTCAGTCGAAAGGTGACGCGCGGTGGCGATCTCATCGATTTGCAGCCACGCGAATTTCGCCTCCTTGAGGTTTTGATGCGAAATCGTGGTCGTGTCGTGACGCGCACCATGCTGCTTGAACGTGTCTGGAGCTTCCACTTCGATCCGAAAACGAGCGTCGTCGAAACGCATATTTCGCGCCTCCGAGCGAAGATCGATAAGCCCTACCGCAAAGAATTGATCCATACCATCCGCGGGAGCGGCTACACGGTCCATGACGGTTCGTGATCTTCTGAAGCGTACGCCGTTTCGCTTGGCGGCAACATTTTCGCTGTTTTTCATCACGACGATCCTGGCGCTTTTCACCGTCGTCTATCTCGTTGCAAGCGCGCGCCTCGTCGCCGACATTCGCGATCGCGTCGAGACCACACTCGATTCTCTCGCAGCTCTTGATGGCGAGCGCACATTCGACGATCTCGTCGGTCTCGTCGCGAGCGAAAGTGAATCGGTGCGCGATCCCGATTTCATCATGGAGCTTGTCGACAAGAAGGGGAATTTTCTGGCGGGCAATGTCCGCGGCGTCAAAGATTCGAACCAATGGATGACGCTCAAGCGCTCAGACCTTTTCCTCACTCTGGATCGCGGCGAACCGGATGACGAGTTCCTGGCGATCTGGCGGCCGCTGGTCAAAGGTAAACTGCTGGTCGGAAGCGACAACAGCGAAGTCAAGCAGATGAAATCGTTTCTGCAAAAGCTGCTCGGCTACGGTCTGCTTGCAGCTTTCCTGGCTATTGCGCTGTGTGCGACTTATTTCGCGCGCGAAACGCAGCATCGCATCGACGCATTCGCGCGTCCGCTGGCGCGCGTATCGAAGGGCGAGGTCACGGCCCGCGTTCCGACATCCGGCCAGCAGGATGATATCGATCAGGTCGCGATGCAGGTAAACGGGATGCTCGGAAATCTGCAGCGGCTGATTGAAAATGTGAATCAATCGTCGTCCGACATTGCCCACGATTTGAAAAAGCCGCTCGGGCGATTGCGCCAGCGCCTCGAGGACGCCAGCCGCGGCTCGGGCGATAAAGCGGAATTTCAGGGTGCAATCGACAGCGCGCTCGACGATATCGACTCGATCTCCGAAACGTTCGACGCGCTTTTACGCATCACACAGATTGAGGCTGGCGCTCGCAAATCTCGCTTCGTCACGCTCGATCTGGCGCAAGTGCTGGCTGACGTCCGCGATGTCTACGACATCGTGGCCGAAGATGCCGGCGATCGGCTCGCATATACGTCGGCGTGCTCTGGTCCGACGCATGTTCGTGGTGATCGCGAGCTTCTCGTGCAGCTCTTTGCCAATCTCATCGAGAATTCCATCCGTCATTGCCCGCCGGGCACCGAGATAGCGATCCATCTGACGTCGGAACCTGGCGCGTTTGTCGTGAATGTCTCCGACACGGGTCCTGGCATTCCGGAGCACGAGCGCGAAAATGTCTTCCGCCGTCTTTATCGCCTTGAGCGGGCGCGATCGACGGATGGCAGCGGTTTAGGGCTCAGCCTTGTCGCCGCGATCGTGGAACTGCACGGCGCAAAAATCGATCTGTTGGACAATGCGCCGGGGCTTCGGGCCGAAGTGCGATTTCCTATAGCGTCCTGAGTGCTGAGAGCGAACGCTAAAATTAAAATCGGACGGCGCATCTCCCCCATGCGCCGTCCGACGTCCCCCCGGCTCATCCAGTTGTCCGATTGTCGTCAGCTGGTGAGTTCGGTCTTCAGCGCATCAAAAAGCTTCACCTGCTCTGCGACCAGTTCGCGCTTCTCGTCGCGACGAACGAAGATCTTGAACATCGCCTCTCCCGCCGCGTTGAAGAATTGGATCGAGCGCGATTGGCGCCCCGTGAATGGCCGCATCACGAAGGCGATCGACGTGCAGTTCTCGATCTTGATATGGCCGCCGATCGGGCTGTCGCCGTGTAGATTGAAGTACCCCCGCCCGACGGAGCCGGGTGGGATAGGTCCTTCGCATTCGAGCACGATATCTGGCGTGTGCACGATGAAGACCATCGGACCCCACGATGTGAGGGCACCAAGGATTTTCTCGAACGCACTTCCGGGAACGATGGCGCGATGCCCAGCAGGCAGCGCTTCCACCACATCGAACGTGCTCACGCCATACTCGCGCGCTATCTGTTCGAGGATGCCGTCCGCATTCTTGGCGAGCCGCTCCCGTAGCGGCTGGCGCGCCGGGGCATCCGATGTCAGAGCTTCGCTCATAATACTTATTCAGCCGCAGCGAGAACGGATTTCGTGCCGTCGGATGCAACTTCCTGGATGACCTCGAAGCCTTCGAATTCAGGGTGTCCGAGATAAAGCTTCTTTGCCGTTCCGGCGCCCGAGTGCGATTTCCGAAACGATTCCGATTTCGTCCAGGCATCGAAGTCGGCGAACGAACGCCACATCGTGTGCGAGGAATAAAGGACATGATCATCTTTGGTCGGACCACGAAGCAGATGGAAGGTGATGAAGCCCGGTTCCTTGTGCAGGTTTACCTCGCGTGACAACCAAACTTCCTCGAAATCCTTCTCTGCTCCGTGTTCGACTTTGAAGCGGTTCATTGCGATGTACATGTGATCACCTTCATTGACATGTGAGCAGCGGGCCGGGAGCTGGGGTTTGTTGGCGAACCGGCCCGCTGCTTATGATCTCAGAGCGGCGAGACGGGAAGTCAAAAGCTCTAAGACGCATATTAGATCGAAATTCGTGTGATGCGAGAGGCAAGCGCCCACTGCGGGTGAACGCTAAAATTATATACATAAATAGTCAACATTATCCGCATGCGATTTAAGCGTTGAACGCGATGTGACTCGGCAGCATTTGGCCGATGTTGAGAAGATTGCCGTCGTCGTCGATGAAGTGAAATTCGCGCATGCCCCACGGCTTGTCTTCGACGGTCGAAAGGCGTTTCGCACGCCCGTTTTTGAACGCGGCATGCCAATCGTCGACGTCACTCACGCGAATGTAGGCCGAAACGCAGTGCGGCTCGGGAATATGTGTCACGCTGGACATATGAAGCTCAACTGTGCGCCGGCGCAGAATGAGATAATTATGTGCAGCGTTCACAACGCTGAAGCCCTTGCTGGCGTACGTCTCCGAAGCGCGCGCGATGTCTGTCGAAATAAGAACAGGAATTGCCAACGGTACGGCTACGCCAACGTGGTGAAGTTCGTCCGGCAATGTCATCATTGTGTTGCGGCTCCGGTTCCCAGTCTACGGGCGATCGCTGCTGGCAAAACCAACCGCCTACCGTCTCGCGATGCCTCGATCTGCAGTCGACACCCGAACGTGTGACTGAGAAGCTCTTCATTCAAGATGTCGTCCGGTGTACCGCGCCCAACAATTCGGCCGTCGGCCATCAGCACGACGTCATCTGCGAACGCTGCGGCAAGATTGAGATCGTGAATGACAAGCAAAACGGCACGTCCGCTTTGCGCTTGTTTTTTAATAAGGCTCAGAACGTCGCCTTGATGCTTGAGATCGAGGCTCGCTGTCGGTTCATCGAGAAGAAGTGCGGCAGTTTCGCCCGGTTCGCGCGGTGCCGTGCCCAACTGGCATAAGGCGCGCGCGATATGCACGCGCTGCTTCTCTCCACCGGAAAGCTCATGCAGCATACGGGCTTCGAAAGCAGCAAGACCAACGGCGCGAAGAGCTTGGCGCGCGGTCGTCGCAGCTTCCGTGTCGCGAACGCCAAAGCCGGGCACCGTTGCACCCAGCATCACGACTTCAAGAACGGTGAAGGGAAACGACAGGCTGGTCGATTGCGCTACGACCGAACGCCGCGTTGCAAGACGTGCGACGGAAATACGACGGATGTCATCGCCATCAAGTAGAACCGCACCGACCGTCGGGCGCAGTTCGCCCGCCATGACGCGCAACAGCGTCGATTTTCCTGCGCCATTCGGACCGATAATCGCCGTCAGGCGGCCGGGCGCGATGGCTAGAGAAGCATCGGCAAGAAGCGCCTTAGGGCCACGTTTGACCGTGATGTTGCGGGCTTCGAGCATGACGTCACTCCAATTCTCGCACGCCGCGCCGCAGAACGAGATGAAGGAAGACGGGCGCACCGATGAATGCCAAAACGATTCCGATTGGTAGTTCCGCGGGTCTTACGATCATCCGCGCAACGATGTCGGCAGCGATTACAAGCGCAGCGCCGAGCACGGCGCTGCCGGGAAGCACGACACGATGATCCGGTCCCGAAATCAAACGCATGACATGCGGCACCACGAGGCCGACAAAGCCGATCACGCCCGCAACGGCAACCGACGCGCCGACCGCCGCCGCCGTCGCGGCAATGACAAGCCGCTTGGTGCGCTCGGTGTCGATGCCGAGATGCATGGCTTCCGCTTCGCCGAGCAGAAACCCGTTGAGACCGCGCGTCAGCCGCGGCACCAAAAGCGCGAGCACGACGGCAAACGGCGTGACGGCAAGAACCTTTTGCCAGCTCGCGCCAGAAAGCGATCCCATCTGCCAAAGCGTCAGATCGCGCAGCTCGCGATCATCGCTGACATAGACGATGACGCCGCTGATCGACGCCGCAAATGCACCGACTGCAATGCCAGCAAGAAGCAGTGTCCCGACCGCAAGCTCCCCGTGGCGCGACGCAATTACGACGAGAATGATGGTCGTGAGCAAGCCTCCGAAAAACGCTGCAATCGGCAACGCATAAATTCCAAGGGGCGCTACGATGGGCGCTGCGATGCCGTGTCCGAGTACGATCGCCGAGATCGCAAATAGCGCGGCTCCCGACGACACGCCGATCAGGCCCGGATCGGCGAGGGGATTGCGGAACAGGCCCTGCATCATGGCGCCTGATGTCGCTAGCGCCGCGCCGACGAATGCAGCGAGTAACGTCCGCGGCAACCGCAGATCAATGAGCACGAGGCGATCGCGTGTCGCGGCAGCATCCGTCGTCAAGCCAAGCGATGCTTCGAGTGCACGCGGCAATGCCTGAAGCGAAATTCCGGTTGGCCCGATGGCGAGTGAAAGTACTGCGACCACCACGAGTACAGTCGCGAGCGCCAAAAAAACTTTACCGCGTGATGGTCTGACGGTCGCTCCTACCCAGGCAAGCTTGGTATCGAATGTCGTCACGGCGTTGCGGCCGCGTGACCGCCCTCTGTGTAAATCGCCTTCATCAGGTCGCGCGCGGCCGAAGGGGCTCGGGGTCCGAAGCCAAGCAGATATAGCCCATCCATTGCGACGAGGCTCTTTGTTTTGGCAGCAGGTGATTGGCTCAGGCCTGGGAGTGACAACGCTTGGCTCGCATTGTGATCGTCCGTCGTGCCTCGACGCATCATCACGACGACGTCTGGCGCAAATTCCGTCAATTGCTCGTCGCTGACCGGTTTGAAACCGTTTACTCCCGCCGCCGCGTTGTCGACGCCCGCGAGCTGCAAAATGGAATCGGCAGATGTGCCGGCGCCGGCCACTGTTGCGCGGCCGTTTTGAATGGCGAGAATGAACAGCGCTTTCTTGCGGGTTTTGATCTGCTTTCTATCATTCTCGAGCGCTGCGAACTCAGACTCAACCTTCGACGCCAGCGCCTTCGCTGCATCATCGGCGCCAACCACGCTTCCGATATGGCGGATCTTGGCGGGTACGCCCTCCGCCGACGGCTTGTCGGCGATGTCGACGTAACGGACGCCGCTGCTCTTCAATGCGTTGACGACTTCTGGCGGCCCGGCGCCATCTGAGGCGATGATCAGCGTCGGACTGACGGACAGAGTGCCTTCCGCCGAAAGCGCGCGCATATATCCGACAGATTTCTTCTCCTTCAGAGCCTCGGGCGGAAATTGGCTCGTCACGTCAACGGCGACAATCTTATCCTGCTGGCCAAGGTCATAGAGAATTTCGGTTATGTCGCCGCCAATCGATAAAATGCGCTGCGTTCCGACCGGTGCATCAGCTGCCATCGCGCGATGAGAGAACGACGTCGTGGCCGCAGCAGCGAGTGCCACGCCAGCCATGATGAAAAGTCGTGTTGCCACGCGCATGTGAACAAGTCCTGTTGATGGGCCGCTGAACCGATTTATTTCGTCAGAATGAGCTTGCCTGTCGATGTGATCCGCAGGCGGTATGCTTGTTCGCGATGAATGAGCACCGCCTCGCGGCCGCCCTTGAGAAGTTCATCCACACGATAGCGGATGGAGGGCTCGCTTGCATCACGATGATGGCCTTCGGGCGCTGGCAAGCAAGTCTCAACGCCGGGTTCGCCTTGTTGCAGAACAGATCCGGCAAACGGCTTTTTGGACGGCATTCTCTCATTCAACGGGACAAGGTTTAAAACAACCACGACGATCTAGGTTTTAGTGCAGATAGACAGCCTGAACGGTCTGCGCTTGCAATTCCGGAGCGTCCGATTCGCTATCGACCCGCGTGCTCGCAAGCTGCATTTGAAGGGCGGCGAGAGAGCGAGCAGCGGATTGTGTCCGCGTCGATGTCTGAGGCTTGTCGAGCGCCAGCATCAATCCGCGTTGAACGCCATGCTCATCGCGCGTGCGCACGGCCTTTAGAAGACCTGCGACGGCAAGTTCATCGGGGGACACATGCTGACAGCCGACGCTGAGGTAGGAAAAACCGATCTTCCGTTCAGCGCGAAGTGCCCGAAGTAATGACGTCACGCGTGCGACCAGAAGCGGCCCATCGCCCATTCCAAGATTTTCTTCCGAGATCTTGATGGCTATCTCCCAGGGCTGCGCAGAGCCGCTGGTGTAGACTTCGCAAACTGCGCGAAAGACATCGAGCGTAACGTTCTCGACCGAAGAAAATCCGAGTTCACTGCGAAGGGGAAATCCGAGCGCATGTCCGGCGCACACATCTTCGCCGTCTTGGGCATGGGTGTTGGGTTTGGAGGTCTTATTCCGCATTGCTGTTCATCCGCGGGTTAGGAAGGGAGAGGAGGGCTTGAATGGTCGCGTCGAACTACTCAGCGAGGCGCTGCGACCGGCAAACGTCGCTGGCGGCTATGATGCCGTCTCGTCGGACGTGTCTTCCGATAGATCTGACAACATGCGGTCGAAAGCAGAGACGTGCCCCGTCGCGAAATCCCATATCATTCCGACGGAGGCTGAAAACATCGAAGCGGCGAGCGCAGCGTTGGACGTATCGCATACGTCAAACTGCTCACCGGCGAACTGTGAGCGCTTCATGTGGCTTCTCTCCAAAGTATCGGGGTTCAAGGCCCCGCAAATGGCAGATGCGCCATTAAGCTAATGTATACTTATGGAGTCAAGTTTAATGTTTGAGCATTCTCTGATGCGGCCTGCTCTTGCGGCTGTTGCTCGATGCGCTCGTGGATCATGCGATGAACGAACGCCAGCTTGTCGTAGGCAGGCTCGGGAATGACGAATGGATAGAAATCGTCATGCCCCATGCTTCGGCTGAGACTGTTCATGGCGATGGTGAGTGGAATCCACCGCGCCATCAGCGCCCCGAACGTCACGCTGGAATAAATATCGTCTCGAATGTCGAGGCGAAGGCCATGTCCTTCCATGCCTTCCGCAGCAGCGGTATCGAGCGCATCGACCATATGAAGATAATGCGCCCACGTCTCGGCCCAATCTTCCCAAGGGTGGGCGCTGGCATAGGCTGACACATATTGCTCTTGCCAATCGGCCGCTGGACCGTTGGCGTGGTGGCGGGCGAGTGCTGCATCATAATCGTCACGTTCGTCGCCAAAGATTTCGCGAAACTCTTCAAGTCGTCCCGCTTCTTCGACGAGCACCATCCAATAGTAATGGCCGCTTTCGTGGCGAAGATGGCCAAGCAGCGAGCGATAAGGCTCATCGAACTGCTGGCGCTGCCGTTCCCGTTCGACCGCATCAGCTTCGCTGACGTCAATGGTTACGACGCCATCGAGATGACCCGTCAGCGCATTGCGGACGAAGTCGAATGTCAGCGGGCCTTTTGTCGAAGCTGAGCCGTCAAACGGCAGACCGAACCGCAACAGCGAATACACCAGACGCTTCTTGGCGTGCTCGATCGCGCGCCAAGCGAGCAGGCTGCCGGGTTCGGAGAGATTGGGAATGATGCGATTGAGGTCGCAGGCCTTGCAGAAGATATGGCTTTCACTGTCGGGCGTCAGCCAATTGCAAACGCCGAATTCGGCATTGGCACAGTAGCGCAGCGCAACGTCGTCTGGACCGGCATTGAGCTTGCGGAAGATTGGAACGTCAGGTGTGGTTTCGCTTAAGCCCGCATCCGCGATCGCCACGATCGCCTGCTCGGCGCTATCGAAGCCAAGCGTGCTGCCGCACTTCACGCACGTCACGTTCTCGAAATAAACGGTGTTTCCGCAGTTCGCGCAGGCAAAATTCTTCATTCTGGCGACCGCCAACTCCTGAAGGGGAATGTTTGCCTTTCCGGCATGGCACCAAAGCACTCGGCGGCGACGTCACGGCTTCCGTTCAAGCGATTTTGCGGATAAGTCACGCCGTTGCCTTCATAAAACGCAAGGGGCCGCCAATTCTTCAGCATTCTGCCCAAACGTCCAGCAGAATTTTAGGCTGCGCAGTTTTTAGGCTGCACCAAGCTTGTACCACATCTATCGGACCGCTAACGCAGGTAGACGTATTTCGTTGCCAAGCGCTCGTCTGACGGGCGTCCATCGCGAGATCAAACAGGGATAATGCCTCATCCATGGTCCTCCACGTCGCGCTGACCCATAAAACGAGCTACCGCTACGATCGAGGTGTCAACATGGGGCCGCAAGTCGTGAGGCTCCGTCCGGCGCCGCACTGCCGAACCCCCATTCTCAGCTATTCGCTGACCATCACGCCCAAGACGCATTTTCTCAATTGGCAACAGGATCCATTCGGCAATTTCCTGGCGCGCGTCGTGATGCCGGAGGAGACGACGGAATTTTCCGTCACGGTCGACCTTGTCGCCGACATGGCGGTAATCAATCCGTTCGATTTCTTCATCGAGGAAGCCGCCAAGGACTGGCCGTTCACCTATGACGACCACCTGAAGCAGGAGCTCGCGCCCTATCTCGTTCCGGACGCCGTTGGCCCGAAACTCAAGCGCTATCTCGAAAAGGTCAGTACCAAACCGCAGACGACGATTGATTTCATCTGCGATCTCAATCGCATGGTGCAAGGCGACGTCGGCTATCTGATCCGCATGGAGCCCGGCGTCCAGACGCCCGAGCAGACGCTGTCAAATGCTTCAGGCTCCTGCCGTGACAGCGCCTGGCTGCTGACGCAGATCATGCGCAACGTCGGCCTCGCCGCGCGTTTCGTCTCCGGCTACCTGATCCAGCTGAAGCCCGACGTGAAGCCGCTCGACGGCCCTGCCGGCACCGATACCGATTTCACCGATCTGCATGCTTGGTGTGAGGTCTACATCCCCGGCGCTGGCTGGATCGGCCTCGATGCGACCTCAGGCCTTCTCGCAGGCGAAGGCCATATCCCGTTGGCTGCCACGCCGCATCCCATCAGCGCTGCGCCGATCACCGGCAGTCACACCAAGGCCGAGGTCGAATTCGACTTCGTGATGGCGGTGACGCGCATTCGCGAAACCCCGCGCGTCACGAAGCCCTACGACGACGAAACCTGGAAGACGATCGTCGAAACCGGAAAAGCCGTCGACGAGCGCCTGACGAAAGGCGACGTTCGCCTCAGCATGGGCGGCGAGCCAACGTTCGTTTCGGCGGACGACATGGAAGGCGCAGAGTGGAACACGGCTGCTGTTGGGCCGACCAAACGCCGCTATGCCGACGAACTCGTTCGCCGTTTGCAGCAACGGTTCGCACCAGGCGCGATGCTGCATTATGGCCAGGGCAAATGGTATCCTGGCGAGCAACTGCCGCGCTGGGCTTTTGCGCTCTACTGGCGGGGCGACGGCCAGCCACTCTGGGAAAATCAGGATTTGATCGTCAGCGAAAGCGTCGCCCGCCCGGCGATGCCGGAAGACGCTGACAAGCTGATGCGCGGTGTGTGTAGGCAACTCGGCCTGCCCGAAGACAGCGCCATGCCGGCTTATGAAGACCCGGCGCACTTTCTTCTGGTGGAACGAAAACTGCCGATCAATGTCACGGCTGAAGACAATAAACTCGAAGACCCGGCTGAGCGTGCCCGCATCGCCCGCGTATTCGATCGCGGTCTTGGCGCGGTCGCGAGTTATGTGCTGCCGATCCAGGCGTGGCAAACAGCCGATAGAGGCCGCCGCTGGGTCACCGAGCGCTGGGCGCTCCGGCGCGATCACCTTTTCCTCATTCCTGGCGATTCACCGGCAGGGTTCCGCCTTCCCCTGCAGTCGTTTCCGATCGTCTCTCCGCTCGACTATCCGCATGTGATCGAGCGCGATCCGATGGGCCCGAACCGGCCGCTTCCTGAACGCACAATCCTTTTGCAGCAGCGCCGCGTTGTGACGCTCGAAGCACCGCCCGTAAGCCAGCAAGCTAGCGTCGCGCCGGAAATATCGGGATCGGTCCGCACGGCCTTGGCGATCGAGCCGCGCGGCAACGCCGTCTGCGTGTTCATGCCGCCGCTTTACGATGCCGAAGACTACGCCGCGCTGGTCGCGGCTGTCGAAGAGGCCGCCAAGCAGACCGGCGTGCCAGTGCAGATCGAAGGCTACAATCCGCCGCCAGACGCGCGCCTCAATGTGATCAAGGTGACACCGGACCCAGGCGTCATCGAAGTCAACATTCATCCTTCGACGAGTTGGGAAAGCTCGGTCGCGATCACGACAGCCCTTTACGAGGAAGCGCACAACGCTCGTCTCAGCGCCGAAAAGTTCATGCTCGATGGCCGCCACACCGGAACCGGCGGCGGCAATCATATCGTGCTTGGCGGCATCACGCCCGCCGACAGTCCGTTCCTGCGCCGCCCCGATCTGTTGGCATCGGTCGTCACCTACTGGCAGAACCATCCGGCGCTGTCGTACTTCTTCTCCGGCATGTTCATCGGTCCGACGAGCCAGGCGCCGCGCACCGACGAAGCACGCCACGAGTCGCTCTACGAGCTTGAGATTGCGCTTTCGCAGGTGCCGAATCCGGGAATGGGCCACATCCCACCGTGGCTGGTGGACCGCCTGTTCCGCAACCTGCTGATCGACGTCACCGGCAACACTCACCGCGCTGAGATCTGCATCGACAAGCTCTACTCGCCGGATGGGCCGACGGGCCGCCTGGGCCTCGTCGAGTTCCGCTCGTTTGAAATGCCCCCGCACGCCCGCATGAGCCTGGCGCAGCAACTTTTGCTCCGCGCCTTGATCGTTATGTTCTGGGAGAAACCCTACCGCCAGAAGCTCGTTCGTTGGGGTACAGCGCTGCACGATCGTTTCATGCTGCCGCACTACATCTGGGCCGATCTTTCATCCGTCGTCACCGACCTCAAAGAGGCGGGGCTACCGATCGAACTCGAATGGTTCCGCCCGCATTTCGAATTCCGCTTCCCGCTTTTCGGCACCATCACCGCTGACAACTTGACCTTGGAGCTGCGTCAGGCTTTGGAGCCATGGCACGTCCTCGGCGAGGAAAGCACTGCGGGCGGCACAGCCCGATACGTCGATTCTTCACTCGAGCGTGTCGAGGTGAAGGTTAAGGGACAGACTGGCGACCGCCACGTCGTGACCTGTAACGGCCGGCCTCTGCCGCTTACCGGCACGGGAAACTGGGGCGAAGCCGTCGCAGGCGTTCGCTACCGCGCCTGGTGGCCGCCGTCCGCGCTTCATCCGACCATTCCGCCGCACGTGCCGCTGACGTTCGACGTCGTCGATACTTGGTCCGGCCGCTCGATTGCGGGCTGCCGCTATCATGTCGCCCACCCCGGCGGCCGCAACTTCGAGGTGTTTCCGATCAACGCCTACGAAGCCGAGGGCCGCCGCCTCGCCCGTTTCGACGCCGAAGGTCATACGGCAGGTCCGATGCACGTCAGGTCAGAGAGCGTTAACCCGGATTACCCGGCGACCCTCGATCTTCGGCGCAATCCGGGCTGAAAATCGCCATCGGAAACGTTTCCACAGCGGTTCCCCTCCGCATTTGCCGCAGAGCCTCGCTTGCGGACGGCGATTCGGCACATGATAGTGTGTGTCGTTCAATCGGTGATTTGGGGGACCGTCGCGGCGTGGACCAGTCGGAATGACGACAGCAGCGGCAATGAAAGCAGAGCCATTGTTCAACCTTTTGAGCGCCTACCGGCGCCAGGAGGTTTCAGGATTTGACGAGCTGCTGGAAGACGGCGGGGCGATCCGCGAGCACTGGCGTCCGCTGCTCGATGGCTTGGCGCAGCTGACCGACGCCGAACGCGAGTTGCGCTCAGCGCGCCTCGCCCGCCGGGTCCGCGAAACGGGCATCGCCTACGATATTTTCGCCGACCCCAACACGTCAGCACAGCGCTGGTCTCTCGATCTTCTCCCTGTCGTCATTTCGGCAGGCGAATGGCGGGGCCTCGAACGCGCACTCATTCAGCGTGCACGGTTGTTTGACGCCATTCTGAATGATGTCTACGGCGACCAGAATTTGGTCCGCCAGGGTCTCATTCCCGCCGAACTGCTATTCTCCGATCCGGCCTATCTCGTCCCCTGCAAAGGCGTGCTGCCGAATGCGGGCGGGCTGATGTTCTATGCCGCCGATCTCGCGCGGGGCGAGGATGGCCAGTGGCGCGTCATCGACAACCACACCGAGACGCTGGCCGGCATTGGCTTCACGCTCGCCAATCGCGTCGTTCATACCCACGTCGCGGGCGATATCTTCAAGGACTGCAACGCCCGTCGCTTGGCGCCCTATTTCCAAGAGCTGCAATCAACGCTGACGCTCCACAGCGGTCGCGAAAACGCGCGCATCGCGCTGCTGACGCCGGGACCGCATCACGAAGACTATTTCTCGCACGCCTATCTCGCTCGTTACCTCGGTTATCTGATCGTCGAAGGCCACGATCTCAAAACCAGAAATTCCCAGGTCTATCTCAAGACGCTCGAAGGACTGAAGGAACTCGATCTGATCGTGCGCTGCATCAGCGGCAAATCGAGCGATCCGCTGGAGCTTGATCCGACGGGTTTCATCGGTCCATCCGGTTTGCTCAGGGTTTGCCGTAAGTCGCCGCATCTCGTCGTCAACGCCATCGGGACCGCGCTGGCGCAAAACCGTGGTCTCGGCCCCTATCTGCCGCAACTCGCGCAGCATATTCTCGGTGAAGACCTTCAGCTCCAGGATGCGCATCGCCGCTGGCTCGGCAACGCCGATGCCCGTCAAGAGCTGTTTGCGAACCCCGAACGCTTCACCATCCGCAAGGCGCAGGAAGGAACCGGTAGGCCGGGGCAGGCCGCGCTGGGTTGGGAAGCGCGGGCGCTCTCGACATCGGAACGCGAAAAGATGCGGCACGAAATTGCGTTGCATGGCGCGACGCTCGTCGCCGAAGAAAAGATCGGGTTCAGTTCGTCCCCAGTCTACGCCGACGGCGGCCTTGTCCCCAAGCCGTTCGCAATACGCGTTTACATCTCCCGCACTTCGTCGGGCGAATATCAGGTGATGCCCGGTGGCCTTGCGATGTGCGTCGCTCCGGGCCGTGCCGTTGCACTAAGCGCCCCTGACGGGCAGACACGAGACGTTTGGGTGATCGGCGAAGGCGAACAGGCGCCGCACATCAGTCTCTGGCGCCCAACCCTCGCGACCGCGCGGGTCGAGAGATCGCAACGCGTTATCCAAAGCCGCGTCGCCGACGACCTCTTTTGGCTTGGCCGATACAGCGAACGAGCCGACTGGACGATGCGCGTGCTGCGCGGCGCGCTACGTCGCGTGGAAGAAGACAGCGGGCCAGATACTGGCCAGCGTGCCGCACGCAAATGTCTTGAGGTGCTCCTCGGCAAAGACCTGAGTTCCGTTATCGGCAGTCGCGAAACGCCGCCCGACGATGAAATCGAGCGTCTGTGCCGGCGCCTCATCACGACGGGCCTCGGTTCGCGCACGCTCGAACGCACGCTCGACGGGCTCTATCGGGTTGCGCACCTTGTCCGTGACCGCCTCTCGCTTGAAGCCTGGCAGACTTTGAGCAAATTCCGCGGCGGTGAGCCTTGGCGCAAAGCTCTCAACTCGGCCCACCCCGTCGAAATTCTCGATCTACTGGATGAGGGCATCACCGCCGTCGCGGCATTCAACGGTTTTATGCATGAGAACATGACCCGCAACTTCGGCTGGTCGTTCCTCGACATGGGACGGCGCATCGAACGCGCGCAAAATCTCAGCGAAGCTATTCTGACGCTCTTCATCCCGGTGTCCGATCCGGAAGAGACGTCGAGCAGCCTGCTGCTGCTGCTCGAACTCGCGGACAGTTTTATCACCTATCGCTCGCGCTATCGACTCGATCCGATGCTGCCGTTGGTCTTGGATTTGCTGTTGCTCGACGAGACAAATCCGCGAAGCCTTGCCTATCAGCTCTCAGCCATCGCGCGCCATCTCGAAAGCCTGCCGGATTCGTCACAAGGTGCGGGTTTACCCGACGACCGCCGTCTTATCATTGCGCTTCTGACATCGATCCGTCTGGCCGACGTCGAAGCCATGGCAAAGGAAGAAACAGCCAAGACGCTCGAAAGCCTGCTGATGGATCAGCTTGACATGCTGCCTGAGCTATCCAATGCGATCTCGCGCCGCTACTTCAACGTTCTCGATGAAGCGCCCCATCGGACGCATACGAGGGTTGGTCCCTCGATATGATCTTCGATATCGTCCATAAGACGCACTACCGCTACCGGTCGACCGTGGTGCAATCGTTGCACCTTGTGCACATGTCGCCGCGCGCGATGCCTGGGCAGATCGTTCGCAATCACAGTCTGCTCGTCGAGCCTGCGCCGGCATCGCGACAGGAGCGCATCGACACATTCGGCAACGTTGAAGTCGTTCTCGATATCGAGGAACCGCATCAGGAGCTGGTGCTGCTCGCACGCAGCACCGTCGAGAAATCGCTGCCGCCGCCCGTCGATCTGACCGCAACGACGCCGTGGGATGCGCTCGATCCGTGTCTGCACGAAGCGGCACAGCAGCGCGATGTCGATATTTTGATGTACCGCTGCGCCTCGCGCTTGACGACGCCGACATTGGAAATCGCTGACTATGCAGCTTTCTCGTTCACGCCGCTGCGGCCGGTCCTCGAAGGTGCAATGGATTTCGTCATGCGGATTTACAACGATTTCAAATTCGATCCGCATGCCACCGATGTATCAACGCCGGTCACGCAGGTCTTCGCCATGCGTCGCGGCGTCTGTCAGGATTTCGCGCATCTGGCACTCGCGGGTTTGCGCGCGCTTCGCATTCCGTCGCGCTACGTCAGCGGCTATCTCCACACCCATCCGCCTGTGGGACGTCCAAAGCTGCAAGGCGCCGATGCTTCGCACGCGTGGATCTCGGTCTGGTCGCCGGAATACGGCTGGGTTGGTCTCGATCCGACCAATGGCATCATTGTCCGCGACGAGCACATCACGGTCGCATTCGGCCGCGATTACGATGACGTCAGTCCGATCAGCGGCGTCTTGCGCGGCGGCGGCGAACATGCCGTCAGTGTCAGCGTCGATGTGAACGTGGTCGCCGGCGCAACAGCAGACTGAACCGCAGTCCCGCCGCCCGGTTCCTTTTTTGTGCCCTCTTGAAAGCGCTCGCCTGTGCTTGCATGTGTCGCCCAAGGGGTGATGCGCGCACATCGCGCAAGGCGGGAGCAATATGCACATTCGCGACACATTGGACGGTTACGGGCTTATTTCGCGCCTGTTTCATTGGTTTATGGCTGTTGCGATCGTCGCCATGTTCGCCCTCGGCCTCTGGATGGTCGGACTCGACTATTACAGCCCCTACTACAATTCTGCGCCCGACATTCATCGCAGCGTTGGAATGGTTCTATTATTTGCGCTGATCGTTCGTCTGATCTGGCGCATGGTCAATCCAAAGCCGTCCGGCGCCGAGCTTTCGCCGCTTGAGCGAAAAGCATCGTTCGCAGTGCATTGGGGCTTCTACGTACTGTTATTTGTACTGCTGATCAGCGGCTACCTGATCTCGACGGCGGATGGCGCCCCCGTCAGCGTCTTCGGCTGGTTCGACGTGCCCGCAATTACGAAGCTGCCCGGCCTCGAAACGCCCGCCGGCAATGTACATCGCATTCTCGCGTATGCCGTCATTGCGCTCGCCGTCATTCACGCGCTCGCGGCATTGAAGCATCACATTATCGACAGAAGCGCGATCCTGACCCGCATGTGGTCTGGCCCAAAGAGTTCATCACGCACCTTAGAAAAGGGAAATCAGCAATGAAGGTTAAATACGCAGCGTTCGCCGTATCGTTGGCGGCGGTTGTGATGTCTGCCCCGGCGATGGCTGCCGACTACAAGATCGACACCGACAATGCGCACGCATCGATCACGTTCAAGGTCAACCATCTCGGCTTCAGCTGGATCATCGGCCGCTTCGACAAATTCTCCGGCACGTTCGCGTTCGACGATAAGAACCCCGACGCCTCGAAAGTGAAAGTCGATATCGACACCACCAGTGTCGATACGAACCTTGCTCTGCGCGACAAGCATCTGCGTGGCGCCGACCTTCTCGACACCGACAAATATCCGACCGCCACGTTTGAAAGCACAAGCATCAAATCGACAGGCCCGAACAAGGCAACCGTCACCGGCAATCTCACGCTGCACGGCGTCACCAAGGAAGTCATAATCGATGCCGAGCACGTCGGCGGCGGCAAGGATCCCTGGGGTGGTTATCGCGATGGTTTCACTGGCACGACGAAAATCACGCTCGCTGACTTCGGTATCCTGCGCAATCTCGGGCCCGCGACGAAGGACGTCGAGTTGATCCTCAACATTGAGGGTATCCGTCAGTAACGGCGGAAATCTACCAACGGAAGACGGCGGCGCCGCCGGTCAATCCCGCGCCCGCCGCCGTCATCAACACGACGTCGCCCTGCTTATAGGGCCGCGCTTCGGCCGTCGCCGACAGCGTAAACGGTATCGTCGCGGCCGAGCTGTTGCCGAAGTTCTCGATTGTCGAACGCAGACGGTTAGCGGGAATGTCGAGTTGGTGCGCAATGGTGGTCATCATTCGCGCATTGGCTTGATGCGGAATAAGGTCGGTCACCGCCGACGGCGCGAGCCCCGCTTTTGCAAGCGAACGTTCGGCGCAGTCCGTCATGATAGCGACGGCGCCCTGATAGACGGCCTTACCGTCCTCCATCATCATCAGCACGTCCTTCGGATCGGTGATCTGGGAAAATGGCATCCTGCTGCCGCCGCCCGGAATCTTGATCAGATCGTAGTGCTGACCTTTCGACGCGAGATGCGCGCCGATAACTCCAGCATCGCGACGCTCAGTCGGCGCCAGCAATACCGCGCCGGCCGCATCCGCGAACAGCACGCTACTACCCCGATCGCTTTCATTGATGCGGCGGGAAAGAATATTCGCCGCGATGACGAGCACCGGAATAGCCTGCGTGCGCACGAAACTATCGGCAAGCGTCAGCGCGTAGAGAAAACCCGCACATGCGCCCGCCATGTCGATTGCACCCGCATTCGAAAGCCTGAGGCGATGCGCAACAAGCGGCGCTGATGGTGGTAGCAAATGATCGGGCGTAGACGTCGCAAGCAGCAGCAACCCGACGTCGTCCCGCGACATGCCGGACCGTGCCAGGGCCATATCACCGGCTTTGATCGCAATATCGGAGAGCGCTTCGCCCTCGGCCGCGTAGCGCCGCGCGTCGATACCGGTGCGCCGTTTGATCCAGCCGGCTTCGAGACCGAGTCGCGCTTCGATCTCGTGGTTCGGCACGACGCGCTCCGGCGCATAATGCCCGTGCCCGACGATGGCGACTCCGCTCATGCCAGCACCTCATCGACGGCCTCGCTGAGGGCATTGTAGACGAATCTAAGTTCGTCCTTCGTCGTGCAATAGGGAGGCATGATGTAAACCGTCGAACCCAGCGGGCGAAGCAGGACGCCGCGCTCCAGTAATCGCGCTCTGAGCTTCAAGGCAACGTCAGCCAGATAGCCAGGTTGAAGGTCAGCAAGCTCGAACGCCGAAATCGTTCCGAGCTGCCGCAAGTTCGCAAAGCGCGGATCGGTTTGCAGTTCGTTGAGACACAAAGCCTGATTTTGGGAGAGTGCAAGGATGCGCTCCAGCACGGGCTCGGTCCGCCAGATTTCGAGATTGGCCGCCGCCGCGGCGCAGGCGATCGGATTGGCCGTGTATGAACTAGAATGAAAAAACGTCCGCGACCGATCTTTCGAAAGATGCGCGTCGTAAATCGCAGTCGTCGAGAGCGTCACGGCAAGCGGGATTGAGCCGCCTGTCAGCCCTTTCGCGACGCAAAGGATGTCCGGCGAGATGCCGGCCTGTTCGCACGCGAAAACGGTGCCGGTGCGCCCGAAGCATGTCATGACTTCGTCGGCGATGAACAGCACGTCGTGCGCTTTGCAGATGCGATGCATTTCTTTCAGAGTGTCGGCGTCATAGAACAACATCCCGCCCGCGCCGAGCACTAGAGGCTCACAGATAAAGGCCGCCACGTCGCCTTTGCGGCATGCGATCTCGAGCGCATCGAACGTCGGTTGCGCGTGATGCGGTTTCGGATAGGGGATGCGGCCGACCTCGAATAAAAGTGGCTCGTAGGCCGCGTTGAACACTCCGCGCGCACCCGCCGACATCGTGCCGATGGTATCGCCGTGATAGCCGTGTTCAAGCGCCAGAATGCGCGTGCGCTTGGCGCCGATATTTTTCCAGTAGCCGAGCGCCATTTTCAGCGCCACCTCAACCGACGTCGAGCCGCTGTCGGAAAAGAAAACGTGCGACAGCCCCGGCGGCACGATTTTCAACAATCCCGCCGCGACGGCCTCCGCCGGCGCGTGCGTGAAGCCCGCGAAAATCACCTGATCCAGCGCCTCCGCCTGCTCTCGCATTGACGCGATGATTTTCGGATACCGGTGCCCGTGCGTGATAACCCACCACGACGACACGCCGTCGAAGATTCGTTGCCCATCGTCGGCTTCGAGCCACGCGCCTTCAGCGGCCCGAATGCGGCGCATATCGGGTTCGAGCGCATGTTGCGTGAACGGATGCCAGATCGGTGACGCGGTCATGGGCCGACCGCCCCGATGTCGAGGACGTCGGCAACGGAGAAATTCTCGGCGAATGCGCGTTGCAGGCTGTAGGCGTCGAGCTTGGCAAGCCGTGGGAGGCGGCCCAGGCGCCGAACGCCTCCAAATGATGTGATCGCTTCTTCGCTATTGCTATTCGCGTCGCCGATGAATGCAACGCCTAGAATAGGAATCGCTCGGCGCTTCAACGCTTCGATCGACAACAACGAATGGTTGATCGTGCCGAGCTTTGTCGATGCGCACAGGATCACGGGAAGACGCCACTGCGCCAAAAGATCGACCTGCAGAAGTCGGCGCGTCAGCGGCACCATCAATCCACCCGCTGTCTCGACAACGAGCGGTGTCGGCAGCCCAAATGGCGATAACTGTCGGGCATCGATCTCGACGCCGTCGATTTCTGCGGCGAAATGCGGCGATGCGGGCGTGTTCAGCCGATAGACTTCCGGCAGGATGTGCGACTGCGCAAGATCGGTCACGCGGCTGACGACATCGGAATCCGTCTCACCTTGAAGGCCCGACTGCACCGGCTTCCAGTAATAGCCGTCGAGCGCGCTCGTCAGCGCCGCGGAAAAAACGGTCTTGCCGACATCCGTGTCGGTGCCGGCGACGACGATGCGGATGGTCATGCTGCATTCTCCGCTTCAGCCGCCGCGAGATCGTCGATGAGGCGCGTAATTTCAAGCTCGGAAACATTGAGCGTAATCGTGAGTCGAAGCCGTGACGTGCCTTCCGGCACGGTCGGCGGACGGATCGCGCGGATGTCGTAACCCCTGGTCTTCATCGCTGTCGCAAGCGCCATCGCCGTGCCATCGCTGCCGATGATCAATGGCTGGATCTGCGAGCCTGAAGCCGCAAAGCGCGTTTTCGTCGTCAGTTCCCGCGCGGCAAACCCGACGAGATCGTGCAAGCGCTGCCGCCGTTGCGGATCGTTGCGGCAAATGTTGAGCGCTGCGCGCACGGCGGCAGCCATCAGCGGCGACGGTGCCGTCGCGTAAATAAAGGCTCTACCGCGATTGACCAGAAAATCGCGAATAGTGCGCGGCGCTATCACAAGTGCGCCCGTCGCGCCCAACGCCTTTCCGCACGTATGCACCGTGACGACGTTTTCGCGGCCTTCGAGATCGGCGGCGAGGCCGCGCCCATCTGGACCGAGCACGCCCGTGGCATGTGCTTCGTCCACGATCAGCATCGCGTCATGACGATCCGCGATCGCCGCGAGCTCAGCGATGGGCGCGCGATCGCCGTCCATGCTGTAGAGGCTCTCGATCGCAATCCACGGCTGCCCGGTGCCGCCTGTCGCGCGCCATGCCGTGATCGCATCGTCAAAACCTTGCGCATCGTTATGGCGCACGGCCTTTGCCTCAGCCTTCGACAGCCGCATGCCTTCATGCGCGCTGGCGTGGATCAACTCATCGTAGACGATGAGATCGCCGCGTGCAGGCAACGTCGAAAAAAGCGCGGTATTGGCAATGAAGCCGCCGCCGAAATAAAGCGCGGTCTCGCCGCCGAAAAAGTGCGCCGCTTCCTGCTCTAAAAGCTCGTGCTCAGCGTGATTACCGCGCAACAGACGCGATCCACCCGCGCCGACCGGAACGCCACGCGCAATCGCCGCTTCGACGGCGTCGGCAAGCGCGCGCGATTGCGCCAAGCCGAGATAATCGTTCGACGTGAAGTCCAGTCCGTGCGCGGGTTCTAGCGTTCTCAGACGCCCACGGCGGGAGAGCGCGTCGAGCGCACGCTCATGATTGCCTGGCATCCTGATGTCCCGCGCACGTCGCGGGCTCGTGCTCCGGAGACGTGTCGATATCGAGTTCAAGCGCCGAAAGTCCGAGCTTGGCAAAAAGTTTGCCGTCTTTGTCTTCGCCGGGATTGTCGGCGGTCAGCAGCGTTTCGCCGACGAAGATTGAGTTTGCGCCCGCAAAGAAGCACAACGCCTGCATCTCATCGCTCATGTCGGTGCGCCCGGCCGAGAGACGGACGAACGACTTCGGCATCATGATGCGGGCGACCGCGATGGTGCGCACGAAATCGATCGGATCGATCTGTTTTGTATTTTCGAGCGGCGTTCCTGGAATGGCGATCAGCATGTTGATCGGCACGCTCTCAGGATGTTCGTCGAGATTGGCGAGCGTCACCAGCATATCAACGCGGTCCTGGCGCTCTTCGCCCATGCCGACGATGCCGCCCGAGCAAACCTTCATGCCCGCATCGCGAACGCGCGCGAGTGTGTCGAGCCGGTCGGCGTAAGTGCGCGTCGTAATCACCTTGCTGTAATAGGCTTCCGACGTATCGACGTTGTGATTGTAGTAGTCGAGGCCCGCATCGCGTAGCTTGACGATATCGTCATCCGTCAGCATGCCAAGCGTCATGCACGTTTCCATGCCGAGCGCTTTGACGCCTTCGACCATCGCGATGACGACGTCCATGTCGCGGCTCTTGGGGCTGCGCCAGGCCGCGCCCATGCAATAGCGCGTCGCGCCCGCCGCCTTGGCTTTCTTCGCTTCCGAAATAACCCGCTCGACTTCCATCAGCTTCGAGGCTTTGAGGCCGGTCTTGTGATGGGCCGACTGGCTGCAGTACCCGCAGTCTTCCGCGCAGCCGCCGGTCTTGATCGACAGCAGGCGACTCATCTGGACTTTATTGGGATCAAACGATGTCCGGTGGACACTTTGGGCGCGGAAGAGCAAATCCATGAACGGCAGCTCGTAGAGCGCCAGCGCTTCTTCACTCGTCCAATCGTGACGGATTGTGGGACCGGCGCGGTTGGCAGCGCGCACGGACGGATCGAGTCGGGCAACGGTCGAGGTCATTCAGGCGTGATCTCCGTAGGGCGTACTGCCCTATCGGAAGATGTTTGCACCGCTTCCGGCCTGTCTCGCAACCGTCAAAATGCCTCCCTGATCGGCGAACTACGCCGGGAAAAGGGCAAGCATCGGTTCGGTGGTTAATTTAGCTCGTCCGGAGGCGTCGGCAGAATGCCGAACGGCACGCCGTCTTCTGCAAGCTCCTGGGCCTCTTCGAGCGTCGAGCTGCCGCGGATTTGGCGCTCTTCTGTCTCTCCGAAGTGCATTTTACGGGCTTCTTCGGCGAAGCGCGGCCCGACGTCCTCAGTATTGGCAATAATCTTCTGAGCGAAGGCCCTGAGCGCCTCGCGCACCGCAGCGCCGTTGCCGCCACCCCCGGCAGCCGCTGGACTGGCGTCTTGCGTCGATTGTGCTGGGAGCGCCGCACGCTTGGTGACGACAGAAGGCGCCATCGGCAGCTTGCTGACTTCGATCGAACCGCAGTGCGGACAGGCGATTTCACCCGAGCGAGACTGCGCGTCGAAGTCGGCGCTGGCGCGAAACCAGCTCTCGAACTCGTGCCCGGAGGCACATCCTAGAAGATATTTGATCACTGCTCGTGTACCAAGTGCGGCGATTTCGAAGGTGTCGCGACGACGACATCGAAATCACGGTCATGCATCAACGACGGAATTTTCCGCCGGATCTGGTCCGCGTAGGCGGCGTCGATATCCGCAATAATGACCTGGGGATCGACGCCCGCTTCCGCAAGGATTTCGCCCCACGGTGAGATGATAAGGCTATGGCCGAACGTCTCCCGACCATTCTCATGCAAGCCGCCTTGGCCCGCCGCCAGGATAAACGTGCCCGTCTCGATAGCGCGCGCTTGCAAAAGTGTGTGCCAGTGGGCTTCGCCGGTGGTCCGGGTGAAGGCGGCTGGTCCGGCAATGAACTTGGCCCCGGCCTTGGCGAGAGCACGATGCAGCGCCGGAAAGCGTAAATCGTAGCAAATCGTCAGGCCAAGGCGGCCCCACGGCAGATCCGCCAGCATGGCGCTCGGACCCGCTTGATAGTTCGCGCTTTCGCTATAGATCTCGCCGCCGCCGAGGTCGACGTCGAACATATGGATCTTGTCGTAGCGCGCCGCGACGTTGCCGTCCGGCGCAATGAGATAGGACCGGTTCGCCAATCGTCCCTCGGCAACCTTGACCGCCATCGAGCCGATGTGCAGCCAGATCTTCTGCTTGCGGGCGGCGTCGGTGAAAGCCTGAAGGGCAGGATTGCTCTGCTCTGGCTTCGTCTCGGCCATCAAGCGCGGCTGGTCGAGTTCCATCAACGTCGTGCATTCCGGCGTCTGGATGTAGACCGCGCCTTTGCTGGCCGCTTCCTTGATGAGCGAAACGGCGTCAGTGACGTTGCGTCCGACGTCACGGCCTGCCCGCATCTGGACGAGCGCCGCGCGAAAAGCCGTCTTGGACCCGGATACCATCTCAGGACGCCGTCAGCAGCGTATCAAGGCGGCCCGATCGATCGAGATCGTAAAGGTCGTCACAGCCGCCGACGTGCACGTCGCCGATCCAGATTTGAGGGACTGTCCGCCGGCCACCCGAGCGCGAGGTCAGCTCCGCACGTAGATCGCTCCGTCCAGTCAGGTCGACCTCTTCGAAGGCAGCGCCTTTGCGGCGCAACAAATCCTTCGCCATATGGCAAAAACAGCAATTTCCAGCCGTGTAGACCGTCACCTTCGGCATTGCTCGGCGCCTCTCACTACGCCATTAAAAATCATTCGAATCAAAAGTAGCGCGTTCGCGAGGTCATGCAACCTTGCTTTGCAGTTTTGCGCCGCTGTGCCGCGCCTATGTCACGCCCTTTCCAGTTTCAGAATATCATTCTGAAACAATAGCAAGTGCGAGGACATCCACGCGCCGTGCACCGGCACGTCTGAGGGCGATTGCGGCGGCTGAAGCCGTCGCGCCGCTCGTGATCACATCGTCGATCAGAACTATGGCTTTTCCGGACACGTTCGGCAATTCGTTGGCGGGAACACGGAAAACACCTGACACATTTTTAAGGCGCTGCGCCCGGGTTAGTCCAACCTGGTGTCCCGTCGAGCGGCGGCGGACGAGTGCGAAAGGATTAACTGGCTTGCCCGCGCGCCGACCGGTTTCCGCGGCCAGAATCTGCGCCTGGTTGAACCGCCGCGACAGCAGCCGCCAGCGCGCGAGTGGCACAGGTACCAGCACGTCGGCGTCCGCCAGCAACTCTTCGCCCGCCACCGCCAGCCAGCGTCCGAACAGCCGCCGCGCGTTATGGCTGTCGTGGAATTTGAAACTATGAATCAACAGCCGCATCAGCCCATCGAAGCGGGCAACGGCCCGCGCCCTGTCGTAGTCGGGTGGATCGGCGATGGCAGCCGCCGAGAGCATCGGTCCGCCGGTGTCTATTGCCAGCGGTACTCCGAGCCTGTCGCACAGCGGTGGCCGGATGAACGCGACCTGCCGCCAGCATGATGGACACAGGGCATCGTGGTCCATAATGCGCGTCTGGCAGCCGAGGCACAGTGGCGGCAGCAGAACATCGAGAGCGGAGCGTCCGAGGTGCTTCAGACCACGTGCGAACGCCCAGCGACCGTCGTGGCGCGATGCCTCCGCGGGGTCCTCATACGCAACCGGCTGACTATTCGACATTGCGCAACTCTAGCCCAACGCGCTAACGCGGGCGAGAGGAACCGGGCCGAGGTTCTCGCGACGCCGCGGAAAGAGACAAAATGGCTGTAGCGCCCCGTATTTTCGACCGGACTTTGCTCCGCGCCCGCCGCGATCGCATCGCCAGGGTGTGCGCCGACCAGCCGCTTCCCGATTTTCTGCTGGAACGCGTCGCCGACGACTTTGCCGAACGCCTCATCTTCGTGCGCCGGGAGTTCCCTGTGGCCGCCAGCCTAGGGGCCTATCATGGACTGTTGGCGGCGCGGCTCCGGCAGCTTCCAACGATCGGCCGGATCGTCGATGTCGAACCGGCCTACGATGCGCTTTCGCGCGGGAAAGACTGGAAGGTCGTCGCTGACGAGGAAGCATTGCCGTTCGCTCCAGCCGCTCTCGATCTTGTCGTCTCCGGGCTGTCACTGCAATTCGTCAACGATCTGCCGGGCGTGCTTGTCCAGATCAATCGCACCCTGAAGCCGGATGGCCTGTTTCTCGGTGCGCTGCTCGGTGGCGAAACGCTGAAGGAGCTGCGAGAAGCCTGGATTTTGGCGGAGGACGAAGTGCTCGGCGGCGCTTCTCCCCGGGTCGCGCCGTTTGCCGATGTCCGTGACCTGGGTGGCCTGCTTCAACGCGCGGGTTTCGCGTTGCCTGTCGCCGACAACGACATCATCGAGGTGACGTACGCGTCGCCACTAGCGCTGATGCAGGAACTCAAAACCATGGCCGCCAGCAATCCGCTGGCCGAACGTCGTCGCACTCCGGTGACGAGAAGCCTGCTCTTGCGTGCAGCCGAGATTTATCAGGACCGCTTCGGCCTGCCGAATGGCCGCATCCCGGCAACGTTCGAGATCGTCACGCTGACAGGTTGGGTGCCGCACGAAAGTCAACAGAAGCCGCTGCAACCTGGCTCCGCCAAAGTCAGCCTGACCGAGGTTTTGAAACCTCGGCCAAAAGATCCCGGAGCCACGGAATAAGGGGCTCGTCTGCAGGGGGCATCGGATAGCGGCTGAGTTCGATGCCGCGGACCCACTTCACCGTTTGACCTTCGCGCGGACTGATCTCGCCGTCCCATGTTCGGCAGAGATAGAGCGGCATCAGCAGGTGAAACTTTTCATAAGCGTGGCTCGCGAAGTTGAATGGCGCGAGACACGTCCGACAAAGCTCAATGTCGAGTTCTTCTTTGAGTTCGCGGCAGAGCGCGTCCTCCGGCGTTTCTCCCACCTCTACCTTACCGCCAGGAAACTCCCACAGCCCGGCCATCGACTTGCCTTCAGGGCGCTGGGCGATCAGCACGCGATTGTCGTCGTCGATGAGGGCGACGGCGGCAACGAGCAGCAGCGGTTTCGTCATGCCTGCCGCCTCAGCAGATAGGCGACCTCTTCGAGCCGTGTCACGCCGCGCTTCTTGAGATTGTCGCTGGCCGCAAGGCCATCGCGCACTTCGAGAATGTCGATGTCGTATAGTTTGCCGTAAAGCGAACGCACCTCTTCCTGAGCTACGGCAAACGGCGGCCCTTTGATCTCGCCTTCGGGATATTCGATGGAGATCACGAAAATTGCAGCCTCTGGCGGTAGCACGCTCGCAAGCTTTTCTGCGTACTGCGGCCGCATCTCGGGCGGCAGTGCAATCATCGCGGCACGGTCATAGCAAACGGCAACGCCGCGAAGGGCATCCGCGGGCAGAGCGAAGAAATCACCCTGATAGATCTTGTAAGGGCCTGCCTCGAAAACATGAAACGGCCCGCTCGGCGTGACCGCAGGCGTCAACCCGCAGTCTTTGAAAAAGTCCCGAACCGCCAATTCGGAAAGCTCCGCGCCGATCACCTTGTGACCCTGCTCGGCAAGCCAAACCATGTCGCGCGTCTTGCCTGAAAGCGGGACGAACACGATGCTCCCCTTCGGCAGCGACAGCCCTGGCCAGAACTGCTGCAGCTGAGCGTGAATATGCGATTGGTGAAACCCGATCTCGCCGCGCTGCCAGCGCTCTTCCCAGAAACTGTGTTCCATCGTGCAATCGGTCCTTTCCTGGCACACACCTGTCAGGCTTGACCTGCTCCGTGGCGCCCTAGCTGCGGTAGTCGGCGTTGATCGACACGTATTCGTGAGTCAGATCGCACGTCCAAACGCGCGCCGCCGCCTTACCGACGCCGACGTCGGCGCGAATGACGATCTCGGCATTCTTCATGTAGGCCGCAACCGTCTTTTCGTCATACTCTTCGGCGCGCTCGCCGTCGCGTGCGACGCAATGCGGACCAAACCAGATCGTCAGCTTATCGCGGTCTGCGGCTTCGCCCGATTTGCCGACCGCCATGACAACGCGGCCCCAGTTCGGGTCTTCGCCAGCAATCGCCGTCTTGAGGATCGGTGAGTTGGCGCAGGCCAGCGCAATGGTCCGCGCCGCATGCCAGGACTTCGCGCCGGTAATTTCGAACGTCACGAACTTCGAGGCGCCTTCGCCGTCCTTCGCGACCTGGATCGCGAGATCGCGCATCAAATCGTGAAGCGCCTCCGAAAACGCCTGCAGTTTTTTCGAATTCGCCTTCGTCACAGGCTTCTGCCCGCGCGTCTCTGCGGCGCCCGTCGCAAACATCAGGCAGGTATCGCTGGTCGACGTATCGCCATCGACCGTCATGCAGTTGAAGGTCGTCTGGGCATGCTCTGCCAGGAGTTCCTGTAATGCATCGGAAGAAATGGCGGCGTCTGTGAAAATGAAACACAGCATCGTCGCCATGTCGGGAGCGATCATGCCCGCGCCCTTGCAGAAGCCATTGATCGTTACCTCGACGTCACCAATGAGCGCGGTCCGCGTCGCAAGCTTCGGATAGGTGTCCGTCGTCATGATCGCGCGCGCTGCCGCCTCGAAAGCGTCAGGCTCGGCGCGCTTGGCAAGATCGGCGAGAAGATGGGCGAACTTTTCTGCGTCCAGCGGTTCGCCGATGACGCCTGTCGATGCAACGAAAACTTCGTGCGGCTTGCATGCGACTGCGTCGGCGGCATGCGCGACGGTGACGTCGACAGCCTCGGCGCCCTTCTTGCCGGTGAAGGCGTTGGCGTTTCCAGAGTTGACGACCAGCGCCCGCGCCGTGCCTTTCTTCAGATGCTTACGACACGCAAGCACCGGTGCGGACGCCGTTTTCGATTGCGTCAGCACGCCCGCGACCGAGGTTCCCTCGGCAAGCACGGTGAGCAGGAGGTCGGTGCGGTTCTTATAGCGAATGCCCGCTTCGGCGGTCGCAAACGCGACGCCCTCGATGACAGGCAGTTTTGCAAGACTTGCGGGCGCGAACGGGGAAACGCTCGTGACTTTGCCCATGAGGGAACCTCCAGCTGAGTAAGAGGCTCCCTGAAACAGATCGGGCTGCCATAATCAAGCAGCCCGTCTGAATTCTTTTCGGTGATCGAAGCGGTTAAGGCTTCGGCGCGTCCTGCGGCGGCGTATCGACCGCCTTCGGTTGCGATTGCTTCTGGATCATGGCTTGCCGCTCGTCGATCGCCTTCTTGATTTCCGGATCGACGACATCGACTTTCGCGCCCGACCGCAGCGAGACGGCTGTTTGCTGCGCCTTCCGGAGCAGCAGTGACTGGATGATGCGATCCTTGACGATGTCGAACGCTGGCGGCTGCTTAACGCGGCGATCCTCAAGTTTGACGAGATGCCAACCGAACTGGGTCTTCACCGGGTCCGAAACCTCGCCCTTCTTGAGCTTGAAGACGACTTCTTCAAACTGCGGCACCATCTGCCCGTGGCCAAAGTAACCGAGGTTGCCGCCATCGTCTTTCGAGCCCGGATCTTTCGAGTTTTCTTTGGCGAGCTGGGCAAAGTCGGCGCCCTTGTCGATTTTTTCCTTCAAAGCTTTGGCTTCTGCTTCGGTATCAACAAGAATATGCCGTGCCGATACTTCCTCTTCCGGCTTTAAAAGCTTGACTTGCTCATCGTAGATCTTGCGCGCGTCGGCGTCAGTCACGCCCGTCTTGATGACTTTTTCGAAATAAAGCTCACGCAGCGCACGGCGCTTCAGGTATGTGAGGCGGGTCTGGAAATCAGCCGACTGGTCAAGCTTGTCCTTCTCGGCAGCCTCGGCAAAGAGCTGGTTGTCGATGAGGAATTCGAGCAGAGATGCCCGCTTTTGCGGCCCCGGCATCGTGCCCATATCGGAGCCGATTTCGCTTTCCGCGACCGCCAGATCGCCTTCCGTGATCGGTTTTCCGTCAATCGTTGCAATGACTTTATCCGGCGATGCCGGCGCTTTGTCGTCGGCCGCGGCTGCCAGCGGCAAAGCTGCGCCTGCGAGCGCGAATGTGAAAATAGCCAGGGCAATGCGCTTCATCGGCGTTGGGCTCCGCTGTGGGTTTGAAGTCGAAATAATGGGCCGTCTCATAAGCTCATTCAGGCACGACGGCGTAACCGCACGCGGGCGGCCAATAAGCGCGCCTCGATAGCGGTCCGGAGGCCGAAAACCAAGTTAAAAGTTGGGAGGGTGCCAGGAAATCGCCATCCTCTGCCATCGCGCACAGAACATTGACAGTCAGGGGGGCGAGTTCTTATGTCTCCCGCTAATCGGATCGGGTCTTGAGCCCATCACGACCGCGCGTTTAGCAGCGCCGAGGGAATGTTGACGCAGGCGTGGCGGGGCACCCCTTGCCGCGCATTTTTTGCTGAATGCTGCCCGGCGCTTGAAACTGAGCCTGGTCGCGCGCCTGCGTGGCCAACACGAATTTTGTAGGGACGGAACTTAAAGATGCTCTCGTTCGGTGGTCTCGCTTCGAAAATCTTTGGCTCTTCCAACGAGCGGAGGGTCAAAGGCTTTCGCTCGCGAGTCGCAGCGATCAACGCCCTCGAACCGGAGCTGCAGAATCTTTCGGACGAGGAGCTTCGCGCCCGCACCGAAATGTTCCGCAAGCAGCTTGCCGAAGGCGCATCACTCGACGATCTTCTGGTCCCCGCGTTTGCAACGGTTCGCGAAGCTGCCAAACGAACGCTCGGTCAGCGCCACTTCGACGTCCAGCTGATCGGCGGTATGGTGCTTCACCAGGGCGACATCGCCGAAATGAAGACCGGCGAAGGTAAGACGCTCGTCGCGACTGCCCCAGTTTACCTCAACGCTCTGGCGGGCAAAGGCGTCCACGTCGTCACCGTCAACGATTACCTCGCCAAGCGCGACGCTGACTGGATGGGTCAGGTCTATCGCTTCCTCGGGCTTACTGTCGGTGTCATCATCCATGACATGTCGGACGAGGATCGCAAGGCCGCTTACGCCTGCGATGTGACATACGCCACCAACAACGAACTCGGCTTCGACTATCTTCGTGACAACATGAAGATGAACTATTCCGAGATGGTTCAGCGCGGCCATGGCTACGCCATCGTCGACGAAGTCGACTCGATCCTGATCGACGAGGCGCGCACGCCGCTGATTATCTCCGGGCCGCTCGAAGACCGCGCCGACCTTTATCAGTCGATCGACGAGCTGATGAAGCTCCTCGTGCCCGAAGACTTCGAACTCGATGAAAAGCAGCGCCAGGTTTCCTTTACGGAAGCCGGTAACGAAAAGATGGAGCGTGCGCTCGAAGACGCGGGCCTGCTCAAAGGCTCGCTCTACGACATCGACAACGTCACGCTCGTCCACCATCTCACGCAGGCGCTCAAAGCCCACAAGCTGTTCCAGCGCGACAAGGATTACATCGTCAAAGGCGGCCAAGTCGTCATCATCGACGAATTCACCGGCCGCATGATGCCGGGCCGCCGTTACTCGGAAGGTCTGCATCAGGCGCTCGAAGCCAAGGAGCACGTCGAGGTTCAGCCCGAGAACCAGACGCTGGCGTCGATCACCTTCCAGAACTACTTCCGCCTCTACAAGAAGCTCGCCGGCATGACCGGCACGGCGATGACGGAAGCCTCCGAATTCCTCGACATATACGGCCTCGAAGTCATCGAAATCCCGACCAACCTTCCCGTCAGCCGTCTCGACGAGGACGACGAGATCTATCGCACGCAGCGCGAGAAACTTGCAGCGATCGTCCAGTCCATCGCCGAAGCCATGAGCCGCGGTCAGCCGATTCTCGTCGGCACGACGTCGATCGAGCGCTCAGAGCAGCTTTCCGAGCTTCTGAAAGACAAGAAGTACATCAAGGGTCTCGCTAAGCAGCTCGAGGAGCAGGCCGCCAGCCTGAAGCCGGGCAAGGAAGAAGAGCTGCGCAAGCACTTCACCGATATGGCGGCACTGCTGACGAGGCTCGTCAACGACGCCAAGGGCAACGAGTATCCCATCCCGCATCAGGTGTTGAACGCTCGCTATCACGAGCAGGAAGCCAACATCGTTGCGCAAGCCGGTCAGCCCGGCGCCGTCACGATCGCCACCAACATGGCCGGTCGCGGCACCGACATTCAGCTCGGTGGCAATGCCGAATTCCGTCTTCGCGATTGGATCGCAGAGGAAACGGCGAAGGGCACGCCGCCAGATGAATCGGCGATCTCGGCGAAGCGCGATGAGCTTGTTGCCGACGTTGCCGACAAGAAGAAAAAAGCGCTTGAAGCGGGCGGCCTCTACGTCCTTGCGACCGAGCGCCATGAAAGCCGCCGCATCGACAATCAGCTGCGCGGCCGCTCGGGCCGTCAGGGTGACCCTGGCCGTTCGAAGTTCTACCTCGCGCTCGATGACGATCTGATGCGCATCTTCGGCTCGCAGCGCATGGACAAGGTGCTGCAGACGCTCGGCCTCAAAGAAGGCGAGGCGATCACGCACCCTTGGATGAATAAGTCGCTCGAAACCGCGCAGAAAAAGGTTGAGCAGCGCAACTTCGACATCCGCAAGCAGATTCTGAAATACGACGACGTGATGAACGACCAGCGCAAGGTCATCTTCGAGCAGCGTCTCGACATCATGGGCCAAGAGGACGTTTCGGAAACCGTCCACGAAATGCGCAACGAGCTAATCGACGTGCTTGTTACGCGCTTCATCCCGCCGGCTGCCTACGCTGAGCAGTGGGACGTGAAGGGCCTCATCGAGCAGGTCAACGCCATCTACGGCATTGAGCTTCCGATCGAAGCCTGGGCGGCCGAGGAAGGTATTGCCGACGAAGAAATCGGCGAGCGCATCAAGGCCGCGGTTGACGCCAAGGTTGAGGCCAAGACCCAGGAGATGGGGCCGGAGCTTTATCGTCAAATCGAAAAGATGGTTCTGCTGCAGACGCTCGATCATCTCTGGCGCGAGCATCTCGTTACGCTCGAGCATTTGCGCCAAGTGATTGGCTTCCGTGCTTACGGCCAGCGCGATCCGCTGAACGAGTATAAGTCCGAAGCGTTCATCCTCTTCGAGAACATGCTTGGCCACCTGCGCGAAAACGTGACGGGTCAGCTCATGCACGTGGAGTTGGCGCCGCCTGAAGACCAGCCGATGCTGCAGCCATACGAACTGCCGCCGATGGAAGCGCACCACATGGATGCATCGTCGGGCTATGACGATTTCGTCGAGCGCGATCCTGAGCTAGCGATGGCCGACGCCGCGATTGCAGGCGCCCGCGCTCGTCGCGATACGCTGCCTGAGCCCGAGAAGCGCGCCCCGCTCCAGAGCCGCCGCAGCGATGGCGCCGTCGATCCGAACGATCCCGCCACCTGGGGCCGCGTCTCGCGCAATGCACTCTGCCCGTGCGGCTCAGGCAAGAAATACAAGCACTGCCACGGCAAGATGGACTGACGAGCAATCCCTTTTTGCGAGATAGCTCGCCTTGAGCGGCGATGCGATATGAGAGTTTAGCGCGCGTCGTCACCGGGTGATCGAAGGATCGCACGGTGTTTGCGGAGGCGATCCGCTTTTTCTGCGCGCAGCGGTCCGTCGCCGTCTTCGCCCTTCATGAGTTGGACAAAGATCACGACGGCGGCTGCAACCTGGAAACCCAGAACGATCTGCAGGGGGAGCAAGTTCATCGGCGTCTCTCCGTTTGTGTCAAACAAACGGCGGGCGAGGCACCGTGTTCCGGACAGGGACACGAATGGCTGTGGACAAACAACTCGCAGGAATCCGCCCAGGACGAAATTACCAGGGCTAAATTAATTGACGCCTGGTGAAGCCGGTGCGAGTTTCGAAGGGAAAGCGGGCTAGCCTTCTAGCCGTTATGAGCTAGCCCATTTTTAGGCCCCGAAGATCAGTGCTCGTTTGTTTTTGCGGCGGCCTTCTCGGGAGCTTCGCTGGCCTCGCCATGGTGTCCGCCAGCGATGCGGTCGGAAAGCGCGAGCAGAACGCTCGAGACGACGAATACCAAGTGGATGATGACCAGCCACATCAGCTCCTTCTCGCGTTCGGGCGTAACCGTGCCGAGCGACATGAACTGACGCAGAAGCTGGACTGCAGAAATCGCCACGATCGACGACAGCATCTTGAGCTTTAGCGCCGAGAAGTCGATGGTGCCCATCCATTCCGGGCGATCGTCGTGGTTGGAGTGATCCATCCGCGAGACGAAGTTCTCGTAGCCGGAAAAGATCACGATAATCAGCAGCGACCCCGTCAGCGTCAGATCGACGAGCGTCAGCAGTCCAAGAATGACGTCCGACTCTGTTGACGTGAACGCACTCTCTGCGAGGTGCAGTAGCTCCATCAGGAATTTGATGAGCAGCACGAACAGCGAAATGGCTAAGCCGAAATAGAACGGTGCAAGCAGCCAGCGCGCGCTGAATAGCATGTTCTCCATAAATATCTCGACGCGCTTCACGACGCTCTTTTCAGCCATGCGTAGTCCTCGCTCCTGTGTCATCCGGTGAACCACGGGTGCGACGGCAAATGCTCATCGCACCCATTATGCAATGGTTATAAAGGCCAAGTAAGGCTTCAGGATAACGGGCGCAAGCGTTGGCCTTCGCAGCCGACTATCGGACGAGAGGCCACGAGAACATTGGTGGCGGGGTGTCGCTTTCGAGGCTCGTCTGGATTTGCGGAATAGGCGCCGACTTCGACGCGGCCGCTTGCGTCACGAGTTTCGGCATCACGGCCGTCGGCGGTGGCAGGCCGTTGAGCCATTGGTCCTGTTCTCGGATGGACGCCAGCGTCGGTTCGCAGACGTCCAGCGGCCCAGGCAGAGCGCCGCGAGGTGTCTCGCTGAAGATATACCGACCGCTACACACGCCGACCGACGGCGGCCGACGGGTCCGTTCGAACAGGTCGTAGCCGTCTTTGAGGTTGTTCCAGAACGCTTTCCACGGCGAGCCGCTTTGCGCGATCATGTTCTCGTTCGTCATGCGGAACGGCAGCACATGCACCGGCACGAGCGTCTCCCCCGCATCGATTGCCGCGAGCGTCAGCTGATGAATTTCTTCCGACACCGGATTCGTCATCGCAAAGCAGCCAACCGACGAGCATCCGCCGTGAATGAGGATGTCCGAGCCCGTGCGCGCCTGCGATTGGTCGAGAATGTTCGGATATCCGATGTCGATGGAAATCGGCCAGCGGCCGACATGACGAGCTTGTGAGCGCGAGACGGTGTAGAACCCTTCCGGCGCCTGCCGGTCGCCATCGCTCAATTTCGGCCCGAGCGTTCCCGACCAGTGGCAGATGGGATAGGTCGCAAACAGGATGAAGGGGCCATCCTTGCCCGTCTGCTTCCAGATCTCCAGTTCGGACTCGGCCTTGAAGATGCGGATCATGATGGGAGACGCAAGCGTCACGCCTTTGTCGCGCAGGCGTTCCTGCAGCACCGCGACGTTGGGCGTTCCGGGCAACGGCAACGCACCGGTCGCCGCAGCACGCTGTCGCTCGACCCGGTCCGGGGCAACGTCCTTAAGCTCGATTGTCAGCGCGTAAGCGTGCTGAACGCCGGCGAGGCTGAGCACCATCGCCGCGACAAGTCTGAGACGCGATAAATCGAACGACACCATAGAATTTGCGACCGGCTGACTCCTGCGCGAGCCGCACACTATCGCCGGTCAAGCGCGATTCTAAGTGACTTTGTGCAACACTCGGCCCGAGAAGTGAGGCTATGTACAGCTAGCTTTTAGCCTGCTCGGCTGTGCACTTGTCATCAATCGAATCATCCCCAGTCGAGCCGGCATCGCCGGGCGCGAACCGATAGGCGCCGTTGCAGACGCTGACCTTCGGTGGCCGCCCGTCTGCTTGGAATAGGTCATTTCCTTCTTTCAGGTTTTTCCAAAACGCGATGTTGGGATTGCCCGCATACCGCGCCATCGCCTCATCAGACATCCGGAATGGATAAACCTGCACCTGAAAGCGTTTTTGCCCGTTCTGCAGCGCCGCGGTGACGAGCTGCCAGATTTCCTGCATCTGCGCGTTCGTCATCGCAAAACAGCCGATGGACGCGCAGCCGCCGTGCACCATGATGAATGAACCCGTGCGTCCGTGGGACCGATCGAAGGCGTTCGGATAGCCAAGATTGAACGAGCGATACCAACTGCTGTTCGGATTGAGAGCCGTCTGGTCGACGGTATAAAATCCTTCCGGCGCCTGTACGTCGCCTTCGCGATGTTTCGGCCCGATCCGCCCCGACCACCGGCAGATCGGATAGGTCGCGAAGCGATGGAACTCACCGTCGCGCTGCATCCAAAGCTCCAGCTCGAATTCGCTCTTGAAGATCCGGACTAGGATCGGCGCGCCTTCTTTGACGCCGGCCTTCGCCAGCCGTTCCGGCAATTGCGCAAGATCGGGCTCGCCAGGCATCGGAAGGCCAAGGCTCCAACGCGTCAACCGCTGGCCGCGTTCATAGGCGATCAGCGCTCGGTCGCCATCCGGCAGTTTCGGCAGCCACGACGGCATCGTCGTGAACGCAGCGATCCCTGCCGCGAACAACGCCGCGACAAACAGAAAGATTTTCAAGGCACGTCTTTTGCGGGGCTTCTGCAACGTTGGCTCGCTTAACGTTTGGGACCGTTATCGAATGCCTCGCGGAGGCTCAGTTTGCGTTGGCGACCGGCGCCGTAACGGCGGCCGCCTGTGTGCTCTGACGCGCTTTCGCCTTGTTGATATCGGCCAGCGTCGGCTCGTTGTCGGGATCGGCAATCCCTTTCAACTTGTTACCATGCGCAACGTCAACCCCGTCAGGCTCTGGCAGCGGCTTGAACGCCGTCACGATTGGCCGTGCGAGCGGTGGGCAAGGGCCGGCCGGATCAGGACGGTTTCGCGACACCGCATCGACGACATAGCGCCGTTCGCAAACTGTGATGGCGGGCGGAATCCGGTACTTCTCGAAATAGTCGTAGCCCTGCTTCATGGTCTTCCAGAAGCCGTACCACTTGTTGTGCTTTTCTTTGGCCATCCGCGCGTCCGTCATCCGGAACGGATAAGCATGGAGCTGAAAGCTCGGCTGCCCGGCCTTCAAGGCTTCGCGCGTCAGTCCGTAAATCTCTTCCATCAACGCGTCGGTCATGGCGTAGCAGCCCGCCGACCGGCAATTGCCATGCACCATGACGGAATCACCCGTCCGGCCCCACGACTTGTCGTAGGCGTTTGGATAGCCAAGGTTGAACGACAGATAATACTTGGAGTTCGGATTCATCAGAGCCGGCGTGATGGTATAGAAGCCTTCCGGCGCTTGTCGGTCGGCATAACGCTCCTTCGGCCCGATGGCGCCTGACCAATTGCAGATCGGATAGGTCTTGAAATGGTAGAAGCGCCCGTCGTCCCGCTGCTTCCAGACCTCAAGCTCTGACTCTTCCTTGAAAACCCGGATGAAAACCGGCGAGCCCGGCTGCATTCCTTTTTTCGCGAGAAGCGCCAGCGTGTCCTTGGACAGCGGCACGTCGGCGGGCGGCGGAATCGTTGGCGTATTCGAGCATGCGCTAAGCGTCACGGTGGCGATGATAATCGCCAGCCGCATAACCATCCGTAGCGCCGAACCGATGCTGGTCCCCACCAATGCCCCGTTCCCGTTCCGATTGACGTCCCCGCCGCTGCAATCAGGCGGACCATACGCACAAAGAACTCGAACGCCTTAGTGAGATTTGAACGATGGTCAGTCAACTCAAGTATCGTGTCGAAATGCGGCGTGCTGGGGGCGCCGCACCGGCGTTGCCTAATAGCCTCACAAACTAGCGACCGATCGACAGAAAGCGGTCGTGGCGCTGCGCGCGAATATCATCGGACGACTTTCCGTCGAACTCCGAGAGCATCCGCGCAATGGCATTGCCGGTGGAAATGATCACCGATTCGCGGTCGCGATGCGCCCCGCCGGTCGGTTCTTTCACGATGGCATCAATGACGCCCAATTGGTCGAGGTCCTGCGCCGTGATCTTCATATTGGTCGCGGCTTCTTCTTTTTTGTTGCTGTCGCGCCAGATGATCGACGCCGCGCCTTCCGGCGAGATGACAGAATAGATCGCGTGCTCCAGCATCAGGATCCGGTTCGCCGTCGCAATGGCAATTGCGCCGCCCGAACCGCCCTCGCCGACGATGACGGCGACAATCGGCACGCCGAGCCGCAGGCAGCATTCGGTCGAACGCGCGATGGCTTCCGCTTGGCCGCGCTCTTCGGCGCCGATGCCGGGATAGGCGCCCGGCGTATCGACGAACGTGATGATCGGCAGGTTGAAGCGGTCTGCGAGTTCCATTAACCGCACGGCCTTGCGATAGCCCTCAGGCCGCGCCATGCCGAAGTTGTGCTTGATACGCTGTTCGGTATCGGCGCCCTTCTCGTGTCCAAGCACCACAACCGAACGGTTGCGGAATTTGCCGATGCCGCCGACGATGGCTTCGTCCTCGGCGAAATAGCGATCACCTGCGAGCGGCGTGAAATCTTCGATGAGGCCGCCGATGAAATCCAGCGCGTGCGGCCGTTCCGGATGGCGCGCAACGAGCGTCTTCTGCCACGGCGTCAGCTTCGCATAGGTATCAGCAAGCGCTGCTTTCGCTTTTTGCTCAAGCTTCGTGATTTCGTCCGTGATCTGCGGACCCTTGCCGTCCGTCTGCAAGGCCTTCAGTTCGGCAACCTTGTTTTCGAGCTCAAGAATCGGCTTCTCGAAATCGAGATAGGTACGCAATGCGGTGGTAGCGTTCACTGAAAGCTTTCCTGCCTGTGCAACTGAAGCGTGCGCCCTCGCCGCTTCACGCGCGACATTCGCCATGGCTGGCTCCGGGTGTCAAGGCGACAGACCTTCCCGACCGCTGCTTAGGCGTAACCGGCGTTGTGAATGCTTAACTTTCGCCTTCCGAGAGCCGCCTGACAATAGGCGCAACGGCGAACATAAGGGCCGCCGCCGCCGCAACCAAGCCGGCCTGCGCCAGGAACGAAAGCGCGAGCGCATCCGGGTCGCTGGTCGTGAAGGCGCCGCCGATGTCGCCCGCAATTTTATCGCCGAATGCCGTCGCAAGGAACCAGAGCCCGAGCACCTGTCCGGACATTTTTTGCGGCGCAATCCGCGTCATCGTCGAAAGTCCGACCGGGCTCAGCATCAGCTCGCCAACCGTAAACAGGAAATAGAGACCGAGCAGCCACATCGGCGACACGCGCCCGTCGGCGGCATAGTTGGCGGCCGGAACCATCAGCAGGAAAGACGCGGCAAGAAACGTTAGTCCAAGCCCGAATTTGACGGGCGAGGACGGCTGATGCGCGCCAAGCCGCATCCAGAGCGCCGCGACGAACGGCGTCAGCATAATGACGAAGATCGGATTGGCGGACTGGAACCAGGACGACGGGAAAGGCATGCCGATGAATTCGTTGCGCGTCAGCGTATCGGCAAAAAGCGAGAGTGTCGTACCGGCCTGCTCGAAAATGGCCCAGAAAATCATGGCGGCGAGAAAGTAGACGCCGACCGCGGCCATGCGATGCGCATCGGCGTTCCGACGTGTCGCACCGTAAGCAATGCCGACCAAAGGAATGATGATGAAGAACCAGCGGAGCCAGCGGAAGCCATTGACATCGGAAAGAAACGCCAATGCTAGCAAGCCAAGGGTTACAGCCGCCATATACCCCGCCTGCTGGCGGAAAGAGGATGATGTTTCACTGGCGACCACGCCGGGGTCTTTGAGATGGCGCATGTTCCGCGCAAACAGGACCATCGAGATGGTCATGCCGACGCCGGCAGCACCGAAGCCCCAATGCCAGCTTTGCGTCGGGTCGAAACCCATCGCCGAAAGCCAGTCCTTGAAGACGCTGCTCTGGGCCAAAAAGCCGGTGACGAGCGGAGCCAGGAACGCGCCGACGTTGATGCCCATATAGAACAGCGAGAACCCCGCATCGCGGCGGTCATCGTCCCGGCTGTAGAGCGCGCCGACGAGGGCCGAGATGTTCGGCTTGAAAAGCCCCGTTCCGATCGCGATAAGGGCCAGGCCGATATAGAACGTCGTCAGCGATGGCCACGCCAGCGCGTAATGTCCGGCTGCGATCGTCGTTCCGCCGATCAGCACGGAACGCTTCGCCCCGATGATGCGATCGGCGATAAAGCCGCCGGGCAAAGCCAGCAGATAGACCGCCATGCCATACGTACCGTAGATGCTTCCGGCTGATGGCGTCGGGAAGCCGAGGCCGCCTTGCGATACCGGCGCGACCATGAACAGCACGAGCAGAGCGCGCATGCCGTAATAAGAAAAACGCTCCCAAAGCTCGGTAAAATAGAGGGTTGAGAGCCCCTGTGGATGTGAACCGAGTCCAAGCCACGAGCCGCGCGCGGCCGGTAGGATTGATGCCAGAAATCCGGCGGGAGCGCCCTGGTTGTTATGCGACGACATCAAGCGCCTTTCGCAACGCTCGTCATTGTGCCGGTTCGCTCAGGGGGCGCCGTGGCGACCATGGTCGGCATCGGTCTTCGAATGGCCGGACGGAATTTTCTGATGTCCATCGGTCCGCTCCCGTTCGCAAAATAGCACCCTCGCTTTGCTCGTGCCCCCCGTGCGTGGCGCCGCGATCCCGTTATGACGGCGTCAAGCACGTTTGCGCGCGCCGACGTCTGGAAACGCCACGGCAGGACGCGATCAGCGTTTATAGAAGATCTGCGCGCGATCGCTACGGTTGATACCAGTGGCGAAAAACGTGTCGCGGGTTTCGACGCTGACGCAGCGGCACGATGGCAGGTCCGGTCGAGGCGGCTCACTGGCGTCTCCCATGCGGTCGGCGCTTTAAGGCATTAGAGCCCTGGCGCGCTACGTCTTGTTCTTGGCGAGCGGGTGATGCGCATTGACGAGCGCTTTCAGTCGCTCTTGCAACACATGCGTATAGATCTCCGTGGTCGAAATGTCAGCATGGCCGAGCAGTTGCTGAACCGCGCGCAGGTCCGCGCCGCGGTCGAGCAGGTGACTCGCGAACGCGTGGCGCAGGACATGAGGTGAAACGCGTTCGGCCGCGATATCCGCCGCGATGGCGACATCCTTCAGGTCCTGTGCGAAACCTTGCCGCGTCACATGTCCGAGCGCCGCCTTCGAAGGAAACAGCCACTCGGAATTATCGAACCGGCCGGATACGCCGAGGAAGGCGTCCAGCGCTTCGCGCGCGGTGGCGTTCAAGGGCACCATCCGTTCTCGTCCGCCTTTACCCTTGATGGTTAGAACGCGCGTATCGCCGCGAAGCACGCTCCGTGGCAGGCCCACAAGCTCCGAGACGCGCATTCCGGTCGCGTAAAGAAGCTCGAGCAAGCAGTGAAACCGCAGTGCGCGAAATAAGGCATGCCCTTCCACACCATCGCATTGCTTCTGCGAGGTCTCCAGCAGTCTGTCGACCTCGGCGATGCTCAGGACCTTCGGCAGCGCGCGCTGTTTTTTGGGACCTTGCAGTCCGGATGTCGGATCGAGTGCAATAGCGTCTTCGGCCAGAAGAAACCGATAGAATTGCTTGATGGCCGAAAGCCGCCGCGCCCGCGACGTCGGCGCTTGTCCTTCGCTGGCCAGATGGCCGAGATAGGCTTGAACGTCGTCCGAGGTCGCATTTCTCGGCATAACGCCCCGGCTTGGCAAGAAACTGAGGAAGCCTTCAAGATCGGCGGCATAAGCCTCAATCGTGTTGGGTGAAGCGCCACGCTCGGCCGACAGCATCGCGAGAAAATCCGCGACGTCGGTATCGCGCACCGCGGTAGACGTCATGACCGCCCCTCAATTCGTCTCGGTACGCGGCCATGTCGGCAGCAGGGCTTCGAGCCCGAGGCGGCGCGCGTCGGCCTCAAGTCCGGCGCGCTTCAATGCCCGGATGCTGTCGCCGAGCGCGATCAGATTGGCGTCGGCCGCGCCGTTCGGGCCGAGCGCCTTCATGACGAGCAGCACCGTATGGCCGAATTCCTGTTTCTTCGAAGCGATCTGCAACTCGGTCAGCACGCCGGTTTCGGGAAGATAGCCGCCCGTCGGCTGTGAAATCGTATTGGCCGCCTGCCAGAGTGGAATGGGCACGAGGTAATCGAGCGCTTCCATCACGGTCGTCAGCCGATATAGAGCCGCAGGCGGAAACCGTCCGTTGGCGGCGTAATTTTCCAGCGCGGAGAAGCTTTGCCCTCGGTTCGGATCATGCGGATCGGCGATGTCGATCAGTGCCCGCCAGTGGCCGAGACCCGGTCCGCCCGACTGATCCGCGATCTGAATCCAGTTACGCGACATGTCGAAACGGCTCGACGCCAGCCCGATTTCGACGCCCGTTTCGGCAAACCAGCTCACTTCCGGAGCCGGTTGCAGATCTGCCGTTGCCTGCGCGATCATTTGCGCGCCGATCATGCCGAGGCCTTCGTGCTTCATGTCATCGAGAAAGGCACGAATGAGCCGTGCTTTGCGTGCCGGCGTTCGTTCGTCCTCGGCCGCCTTGAACAGCGCAGCGCGTCGCGCCACGCCTTGCGGACCACGGCCGCTTAACAAATCATCGGGCGGCATCTTCTCGGCATTGACGCGGTAGATCCCTGCCAGCATTTGCGGCGTCAGCGCATTGAGACGCGCCGCCGCTTCAGTTGCGGGAAATCCAAGATCGACGGGGGTTGAATGATCGGTAGCCAGCGCCACGAGCAGAGCCGGCTCGCCCTTTTCCAACACGAGTTTGTGCGGCAGCCCGCCGACCTTTTCGGCAATCCGATAGTCAAGCAGGGTGATTTGTTTGACGTGCGTGTAGCGCGGCTTGGACCCGATCGAGAATGCATCGAGCGCTTCGAGGCCGGGTGAGGTCTCGACTCCTTCCTCGCGCGCCATGTCGGCCGCCAGCCCCGCCGCCGACTTGTCGCCCTGAGATTCGGAGCAATATCCAGCCATCAGGATGACTTGGCCTTTGAGGCGCGCTGGAATCTCACCCTTCAGCTTGGCCGATTGCGCAACCAGTTGGCATGCCTTGTCCGGATGCCCCGCAGCCAGCTCGTTGCGGGCTTCGAGCGACACCAGCAGCGGATTGTCCCCCGGCGGTTGCTTTGCGATTTCGGCCGCGGCGGCGCGCGCCAAGCCCGAGCGGTAGAGCGCTTCGAGTCGGAGCGCCATAAAGTTGGAGTTCGAGCCATCGCCCGACGGCGACGTAATGAGCCTTTTCCAAAGATCGTGCAAAACGGGCGAGCGCGGCGGAATTTCAATCGTTGCGATCAGCTTTTCCAACGCGGCGACGTCCATGCCCCCCCAAAGCTCGTACGGCAGTCCTGAGCCGTCGTTCGACATCACGGGAGCGAGACTGCCCTTGTCCACGGCCGGCGGAATAGCATCGCGCATCACCGAATTGCCCGAACCCGAGCCAGACGACCGGCTTGGGCTGGACGGGAAGCCGGGCATGGAACCGGAATTTCCGCCGCTACCGGAGGGCCGCGACCACATATCGTCGTCCCCGCCGCCAGAGGGCGAGCCCAGCGGCTGAAGATAGCTGCGCTTGTCAGGTGGAGGTGAATAAGCATCGTCGTGCGCCGGCTTTTTCCGGCTGCTCGTCGCTGGCGCGGCATAGGAATCGTCTTGCGCGCTTGCCGGCAGCGCGGCGGCAATAGCGATCGGCAAAAAACCGGCAAGCACAACGCTGCGCGCCGCCGCTATCGTCTTTCGGTGTGTATGCACCATGGCTCTACCGCCGGATTTTCACGTCTGGCACGGGCTTGCTGATCATCTGCTGCTCCGGCTCGAAGCGTGTCGCGAGCACATAGAGACCGCCGAAAACCGCGGCCGCGAATGCGCAAAGTACGAACAATAGCCGGAAAAGGCTCGGCATTTCTTTACCCCGTTCCGGCCTTTAGGTGAGCACCCTTGATGGCGTGATTATGACTCGGATTGGCATTTTAACGGAACCCCCCTTGCGTCGAAACGGCGTCTGTTTCCGATCCACGGCAGGCCTGAAGTATGGTTCCAATTTGCGAACGATTTTGGTTCATGGCATGAGGGCGCGGAAATGACCTTTCCGCTACGAGACAGTCTGCCCGAAGCTAACCGATTCGCCGTTGATATCGGCGTCGAGACCCCCATGACGGAAGCGGAAGCCATAGACCTTGCGAAGAAGCGCATCGGCAAGCGCCCGATTGTGCTCGTCGGCCTTATGGGTTGCGGCAAGTCGTCGGTCGGCAAGCGCCTGGCGTTTAAGCTCAGTCTGCCGTTCGTCGATGCCGACGAAGAAATCGAGCGCGCGGCCGCCAAGACGATCAACGATATTTTCACCGACCACGGCGAAGACCATTTCCGGGATGGCGAGCGCAAGGTCATCGCCCGCCTGCTTGGCAACGGCGCGCAGGTGCTTGCAACCGGCGGCGGTGCCTTCATTCACGCTGAAACTCGCAAACGCGTTAAGGACACCGCTTTTTCCATCTGGTTGCGTGCCGAATTGCCCGTACTGATGCGCCGTGTCATGAAGCGTGACACCCGGCCCCTGCTGCGCGGTGGCAATCCGGAAGCCACGATGCAGAAGTTGATTGAAGCGCGTTACCCGATTTATGCAGAAGCCGATATGACAGTCGAAAGCCGCGACGAACCACACGACATCATCGTCAACGAAATCATCACCCGGCTCGCGACCGGCGCAGACGGCGCGCCGCCTACGACGCTTGAGGCTAACCCCTCCAAGACCGTTCATGTCGAGCTGGGCGACCGCTCTTACGATGTTTTGATCACGCGCGGCGTTCTTCGCGACGCTGGCGCGCTCATCAAGGCGCGCTTTGGCCCCGTCAAATGCGGCGTCGTGACGGACGAGAACGTGGCGCGCTACCATCTTACGACGCTTGAAAATAGCCTCAAGGCTGAGGGCCTGTTCGCCGGTTCGGTCGTCATGAAACCGGGCGAGGCGACGAAGAGCTTTCGCAACCTCGCAGACCTGTCCGAGCGTCTCCTGGAGCTTGGCCTCGAACGCGGCGACCTTGTTGTGCCATTTGGTGGGGGTGTGATCGGCGATCTCGCGGGCTTTGCCGCTGGCATCCTGCGCCGCGGCGTCCGCTTCGTTCAGATTCCGACGTCGCTTCTCGCGCAAGTCGATAGCTCCGTTGGCGGCAAGACCGGCATCAACACGCCGCAAGGCAAGAACCTCATCGGCGTTTTCCATCAGCCGAGCCTCGTCATCGCCGATACGTCCGTGCTGAGCACGCTACCCGCGCGCGAGATGCGAGCCGGATACGCCGAGGTCGCCAAGTATGGCCTTCTCGGTGACGCCGAGTTCTTCTCCTGGCTTGAGGCGCATTGGCAGTCGGTCTTCGGCAACAACGGTCCGGCGTTGACGACGGCCATCGAAACGAGCGTGGCCGCCAAGGCCGCCATCGTCGCCCGCGACGAAACGGAGACCGGCGACCGCGCGCTCCTCAACCTTGGGCACACGTTCGGTCACGCATTGGAAGCGTGGACTGGTTACTCCGACCGCCTGCTGCACGGCGAAGGCGTGGCCATTGGCATGTGCATGGCTTTTCGTCTGTCAGAAGAGCTGGGTCTTTGTCCCGCCGGCACGAGCGCCCGCGTCACCAACCATCTGAAAGCCGTCGGCCTACCGACGCGGATCGCCGATATTCCCGGCGGCAAGGCCGATGCTACAGAATTGTTGCGCCTGATGGGCCAGGACAAGAAAGTTAAAGCCGGGAAGCTGACGTTCATTCTTGTTCGTGACATCGGTCAGGCTTTCGTCACTCGCGACGTCGCACCGGAAACCGTGCTGGCCTTCCTCGGCCGGGAAATCAGTCTATAGAGCATATTAAGTCTCTGCCCTGCATCTGTGCTAGATTGCTGCCTCCCCTGGGCAGGAATAGCGGACACCATTACCCCCGATGACCGTAATCATAAGCTTTCTGGCAATCCTTTTGCTGATTGTTCTGTCGGCGTTTTTTAACGTCAGCGAGACCGCGCTGACGGCAGCGTCGCGGGCACGCATGCATGCGCTCGAAGAAGACGGCAACGTTCCGGCCGCCCTCGTCAATAAGGTGCTGTCGCGCCCCGAAAAGATGATCGGCACAGTCCTGCTCGGCAATACGCTCGTCGACGTGCTGGCTGCAGCCCTTGCCTCCAACATCGCCGTGCATCTTTACGGCCAGGTCGGCGTCGCCTACGCGACAGCCATCATCACGATCCTGATCGTTATCTTTGCTGCCGTGCTTCCGAAGACGTACGCGCTCGCATATGCCGATCGCGTCGCGCTTGTCGTTGCGCCGCCCATGCAGGGCCTGATCTACGTTCTGACGCCCTTCACCAAAGCCATAGAATTCATCGTCCGCCACATCCTGATCCTGACGCCAGGCAAAGCCGACGATGCCGCCAATATTCTCGCTGCGCACGAAGAGATCCGCGGCACGATCGATTTGCAGGCAAAGGAGGGGACCGTCGCCAAGGGTGACGCCGAAATGCTCGGCGGCGTTCTGGATTTGCGCGATCTCCAAGTCGCCGACATCATGGTTCACCGTACCAAGATGGAAACCATCGACATCGACGAGCCGCCCGCGAAAATTCTCGATCAGTTGATGCGCTCGCAATATACGCGTGTGCCGCTGTGGAAAGACGAGCCGGAGAATATCGTCGGCGTTCTGCACACCAAGGATCTTCTGTTGGCCCTGTCGCGCCACGGATGGGATCCCGAGAAGCTCGATATCATGAAGTCAGCGTCCGAGCCCTGGTTCGTTCCGGACACCACGACGCTGAAAGACCAGCTCAACCAGTTTCTGAAAAAGAAGATTCAGATGGCCCTCGTCGTCGACGAATACGGCGAAGTGCAGGGCCTGATCACGCTCGAAGACATTCTGGAAGAGATCGTCGGCCAGATCACCGACGAGCACGACAATCCCGATAGCCATATCCGCATGCAATCGGACGGCACCGTCAACGTTGACGGCACCGTTGCAATTCGCGATCTCAATCGCCATTTAGATTGGGATCTTCCCGACGATGAAGCGACGACGGTTGCGGGTCTCGTGATCCACGAGGCGCAAACGATCCCGGAGCCAGGACAGGTGTTCACCTTCCACGGTTACAGGTTCGAGATTTTGCGTAAAAGCCGCAACCGGATCATGGCGATGCGCATCAAACCGATCGCATCGGCAACCCCGCCGAATTCAGGCTCGGCGTCCGCACGGCCGAGCGGCTGAAGCTTATTCAACCGTGTGAGGCAGCCGTTTTGGGGAGCGCTTCGCCCGGCGCGATGGTCGAAAGTGCGAGCGCGTGCACGCCGCCGGCAAGTTCGTCTTTGAGCAGATCATTCACAAGGCGATGCCGTTCGACGCGTGACTTGCCGGCAAACGCCTCGGAAACGACAAGAATTCTAAAGTGGCTCTCGCCCGTGCCCGGAGAATTGCGATGGCCCGCGTGGAGTTCGGACTCGTTGATAACGTCAAGCCGTGTCGGCTTGAGGGCGATCATGAGCTTTTCGCGAAGTCGGCCAGTAACGGACATCTTTTTCTCTCATGGTGTCTTTCGTGCTGCTTTGGTGCGATGGGGCACACGGACGAAAGGGCCTATTAATGGATTGACTGCACAGTCACGACGGAAATCAAGAGTTTTCTTGCCGCCTTGTTTCGGCGCGGCCTAACCCTCATAATTCATGCAATGAAACTGGAATCAAAATACTTCGACAGCATCCGCGTCTCTTCGAAGCGCCAGACGAGCGCCAAGAGGGAAACGCACGCGCCCGTGTGTCAGTGGAAAGGTTGCGACAAGCCCGGCGTACATAGGGCGCCAAAGGGCCGAGGCCGCGACGGCGAATATTTCCAGTTCTGCGTGGATCATGTCCGCCAGTACAATCAGGACTACAACTATTTCGACGGCATGAGCGACGCCGAGGTCAGCAATTTCCGCAAGGACGCCGCGACCGGCCATCGCCCGACCTGGAAGACCGGCGCCAACGCCTGGGCCCACGGCACGCGCGATGGCTCGCAAGACGCCGACGCTGCTGCCCGCGTCAAGGCAGGCACGCAGCGCATGAACCGCAAGGTCCGCTCGTCTCGGACGGCCACGGCGCCGACGTTTCAACGCCAGTTGAAGCCGCTTGAGCGCAAATCGCTGAAAGTCATGGATCTCGGCGAAGACGCGAGCCGTGAGGATATCAAGTCGCGCTTCAAGGAGCTGGTGAAAATTCACCATCCTGATGCGAACGGCGGCGATAGCAGGTCTGAGGAAAAGTTGCGTGAAATCCTCCAAGCCTATAACTATTTAAAGCAATCTGGCCTGGTCTAATCCTCCGAGCCTCTGAAGCAGGTGCACCCGCCGAGGTCGCCCCTGTTCGAGGCCTTAGCGGCAGCTGGGCGATTTGATCGGGAATCCAATGGAAATGCGCACGTCTACAAGCGCGAACGGCGCGGCTGCCGCCAATCTACCGGACATGAAGCTGTCCGTTCGCCAAGTTTTCGGGATCGATAGCGATCTTGAGGTGCCGGCCTATTCAAAGCCGGAAGACCATGTCCCGGAAATCGATCCAGATTATTTGTTCAATCGTGATGTCACCCTCGCGATCCTGGCGGGCTTCAAGCACAACCGCCGTGTGATGATCCAAGGCTATCACGGCACCGGCAAATCAACTCACATTGAGCAGGTCGCGGCGCGCCTCAACTGGCCGTGCGTGCGCGTCAACCTCGACAGCCACGTCTCGCGCATCGATCTCGTCGGCAAGGATGCCATAGTCCTGAAGGACGGCAAGCAGGTGACGGAATTCAAGGAAGGCATCCTTCCTTGGGCGCTGCAGAACAATATCGCGCTGGTGTTCGACGAATACGATGCCGGCCGCCCCGACGTCATGTTCGTCATCCAGCGCGTGCTCGAAGTCTCGGGCAAGCTGACATTGCTCGATCAGTCGAAGGTCATTCGTCCGCATCCGGCCTTCCGCCTGTTCGCAACGACGAACACGATCGGCTTAGGCGACACATCGGGCCTTTATCACGGCACGCAGCAAATCAACCAAGGTCAGATGGACCGGTGGTCGATCGTTGCGACGCTGAACTATCTTCCGCACGATGACGAAGCCCGGATCGTGCTGTCGAAGGTCAAATCATTCGCGAAGACCGACGCCAAACGCAAGCAGGTCTCGCACATGGTTCGCGTCGCGGACCTGACACGCTCGGCCTTCATCAATGGCGATCTGTCCACCGTGATGAGCCCGCGTACGGTCATCACCTGGGCCGAGAATGCAGATATCTTCGGTGATATCGGCTTTGCATTCCGCGTCACCTTCCTGAACAAGTGCGATGATCTCGAAAAGCCGCTCGTTGCGGAATTCTATCAGCGCTGCTTCGGCGAAGAGCTTCCAGAAAGCACGGCCAACGTCGCGCTGAGCTAATCTCTCCTCCCCCTCGTGGGGAGGGCAAAAGAGCGACACGAAGTCCATGACGTCTCCAACCAAACGCCGGGAAGCACCGTCCGAGCCGCTGAAACGCGTCCTCGGGCCGGCCGTGCGCGCCATTGCGGGTGATGGCGAAGTCGAAGTCGATTTCGGCCCCGGTAAGGGCGACGTGTCGGGCAAGGCCGTGCACCTGCCGGACTTGCCGCGTGCTCCATCCGCGAAAGACGTCGCGTTGGCGCGTGGCTGGGCCGATAGTCTTGCTCTGCGTATCGGCTGTCATGACGCCAAGGTTCATCGCCGCATCGCGCCGCCTGCCGGTCCCGCCCGTGCCGTCTTCGAAGCCGCCGAACGCGCACGCGTCGAAGGCTTGGGCTCGGCTCGCATGCCCGGCATGGCGGCCAATCTCACCGCGCGTCTGGAAGACCACTACAGTCATGGTCGTTTTCGGTCCGTCGCAACGCGCGCCGAAGCTCCGCTCGAAGATGCGCTCGCGCTTCTCATTCGCGAACGATTGACCGGCCAAGCTCCGCCTGCATCGACGAAGGGCCTCGTCGACGTCTGGCGTTCCGTGATCGAAGGGCGTGGTGGCAAGCTTTTGAACAAGCTGGAGGCGCTCTCGGAAAACCAAGAGCAATTCGGCCGCCAGATTCGGGATCTTCTGAAGATCCTCGAAATGGCCGAGCAGAGCGACGAGCCGCAGCCGAACGACGACGAGGAAGAAAACGACGAAGGTTCGGCCGAAGGCGGCTCGGAAGATTCCGACGAGCAAAGCGAGGACGCGACCGACGGTCAGGATCAGGAAAGCGAGGAGAAGCTTTCCGAAGGCGATCTCTCAGAGACCGAGGAAACGATGGAGCAGGGTTCGACCGAACCCCAAGACCTCGACGACGGCGAGATGAACGAGGAAGAGACGCCTGCGCCCTGGCGTCCGAACATGACGGTCCTCGATAATCCCGAGGCCTTCGGCTACAAGGTCTTTACGCGCGCCTATGACGAAGAGGTTAGCGCCGAAGAGCTTTCGACGCCGGAAGAATTAGAGCGTCTGCGTGCCTTCCTCGACAAAGAGCTGAAAACGCTTTCGGCTGCCGTCGCCAAGCTTGCCAATAAGCTGCAGCGCCGTCTCTTGGCGCAACAAAATCGCGGCTGGGATTTCGATCTCGAAGAAGGCCAGCTCGACGCTGCGCGCTTGACGCGCATCATCACCGATCCGACCGGCGCGCTGTCCTTCAAGCGTGAGCGCGACACTGATTTCCGCGATACCGTCGTGACATTGTTGCTCGACAATTCCGGTTCGATGCGCGGCCGGCCGATCATGGTCGCGGCTTGCTGCGCCGACATTCTCGCGCGCACACTGGAGCGTTGCGGCGTCAAGGTTGAAATCCTGGGTTTCACCACCAAAGCTTGGAAGGGCGGGCAGTCGCGCGAGGAGTGGCTGGCGGCAGGCAAGCCGCCCGCGCCGGGCCGCCTCAACGATCTTCGCCACATCATCTACAAGACGGCGGATGCCCCGTGGCGACGCGCCAAAAACTCCCTCGCCCTGATGATGCGCGAAGGTCTTCTGAAGGAAAATATCGACGGCGAAGCATTGGCCTGGGCGCATGCTCGCCTTGTTAATCGGCCCGAGCAGCGCCGCATTCTGATGATGATCTCCGACGGCGCGCCGGTCGACGACTCGACGCTCTCGGTGAACTCAGGCAGCTACCTCGAACAACACTTGCGCCAAGTGATCCACGAGATTGAAAATCATTCACCGGTCGAATTGATCGCCATCGGCATCGGTCATGACGTGACGCGCTATTATCAGCGCGCCGTCACCATTACCGATGCGTCGGAACTGGCCGGCGCGATGACGGAGAAACTCGTCGAACTGTTCGATGAGCATCACGAAGCCGACAAGGCGGCCGCCACGCGCCGCAAGCACGCGCGCGTTCATTGAGGGCTATCGGTGGCGGCGCTTTTTCTCCGACGATTTGCAGTCGCGATCGCCGTTTTAAGCGTTGGCGCGAGTTCGGTTCTGGCGGACGAGAAGCCAGACATCTCGACATTGAAGTCGGCACCGATCACTGTCGAAGCTCGGCCGATTTCTACGTTTTCGCGCACCGGTGAGGACCGGCCGCTCGGCAAATTGAAGTTCGTGGGCGGCCTCGTCCTGACGTCGCCGTCACCCTATTTCGGTGGCTGGTCGGGCCTGTTGCTGAGCGACGATGCGAAATCTCTTCTCGCTCTGTCTGACACTGGCGTCTGGATGACGGGCAACCTGACCTATGCAGGAATACGCCCCTCCGGCATCGTGGACGCGCGCCTGGGGCCGCTGTTGGAAAAATCCGGCCGCCCCATCCAGCGCGTCCGTGATCGCGATTCTGAATCGATCGCGCTCGAAGGTGGCGCCTTTCAGAATGGCTCCGTCCTCGTTGGTTTCGAGGGCCGTCACCGCATCGAACGCTTCAGGCTCGGCCCGAAAAATATTCAGGCAACCGGCATCGCCCTCAGGATCCCTGCCGCGGCCGTGCACATGGACCAGAACAAAGGCTTCGAAGCGCTCACGATCTTGAAGGGCGGCCCGTACAAAGGCTGGCCGATCGCATTTTCGGAGCGGCTTTATGATCCGGCCCGCAATCATACCGGCTGGGTCTGGACCAAAGCCGGACCACAAACCTTCCATCTGAAAAACGTCGGCGACTTCGACATCACCGACGTTGCCAGCCTCGATGACGGCACGATCTTCGTTTTGGAGCGCCGCTTCCGCTGGCTAGAAGGCGTCAAGATGCGCCTCGTGCGCATCGCGCCCGACGCTCTCGCTCCAGGACGCACGATCGAGGGCGAAACTCTCATCGACGCCGACATGGCTGATAATATTGACAACATGGAAGGTTTAGCAGCCACACGGCTGAAGTCCGGAGAGGTGCTGCTCACCATGATCTCGGATGACAACTTCAATCACGTCATCCAGCGCACAGTGCTGCTGCAGTTTCTGTTGCAAGGATCCAGGCAAGCGAAAGCCCGGCTGCCGAACTAGGCCACCGGGCTAAAACGATCCGCAAATTGCGTCGAAAGATCAGGCGGCCTTGGCGGCGGCCTGGACCTTCTGAATCTCGCGCTTGAGCTTCAGGCAGGTCTGCGACAGCTCATTGTTGTTCGCCTTCAGGAGGAAGGCATCGAGGCCGCCGCGGTGTTCGACCGACTTCAGCGCCCGTGCCGACACGCGCAAACGAACCTTGCGGCCGAGCAGTTCGCTCATCAGCGTCACGTGGCAAAGGTTCGGACGAAACGTGCGTTTCGTCTTGTTCTCAGCGTGGCTCCGGAGGTTACCCGAGAGGGGCAAAGTCCCCATGAGCTCGCAGCGCCTGGTCATAACACTCTCCTATGCCGCACCCTCAAACCGGGGCGGTCGATCGAAAACTTGCTGTTTCAGCAAAAAATAGCGCCCCGCAAGCCGAGCCTGCGGGGGTTTCGGGTGCTGTATAATTGACAGGACCGATGCCCGTCAAGACGGGCAGCGACGATTGCAGTAGCCCGCCTAGTCGCCCTCTCCGAACCCGCCCAAAGTCCAAGAATAGTCGCAAATTCTGACTATCAGGGCCCCTTCGCCCAAGGGCAAGTAGGGAAACACGATGGCGATATCGGGAGCCGGTGCGCGGAGGCGGGGCGCCTTCTGCAGCCTTTTCGCGGTTGCCGCCACCACTTTTCCGCTCGAGAGCGCCTCGGCCATTGGTCCCAATTGGCCGACGGAGGTGGTTGCGACCTATAAGCTTGCCTTCGCAGGCTTCGACGTCGGGGCCTACCAATTCAACGCCCGTTTCAATAACGGAACCTACGACGCCCAAGCACACGCCAAAGTTTCGGCATTTTTCGGCGCGTTTAAATGGGCGGGCAATTTCTCCGGCAAAGGAGCCCTGGAGCCCTCGGGCCTTCGCCCCGCAGCCTTCGAAATGAGTTACAAAAAGAAGAAAAAATTTGTCTCCGTCAAAATTGGCTTCGCCGGGCGCGCGGTGACCGCCGTCGCCCTGGTTCCTAATAAGCCCCCCTCACCGGATACGATCAAGCTGAAGCCCGAAAATTTGAAGAATGTATTCGATCCGATGGCGGCGATGATCTCGGTATCCGACGCCAAGCCCTCCGACGCCTGCAACCGGGTAATTCCGGTATTCGACGGCAAGGCACGCTATGATTTGCACTTCACTTTCAAAGGTCGCGAGCCCCTCACCGAGCGCCGTCCGTCCGGCCAGCCCAAGGAGCTTATCGTGTGCCGGGTCAAATATGTGCCTATTGCCGGGCATAAGCCGAAAGATTTCACCGATCCCTGGATCGATTACAATAATATCGAGTTTGCGCTTCGGGCCGTGCCGAGGGCCGGAATCTACGTTCCCTACCGGGTCACGATCCCTTCCCCCATCGGCAACGCCGTCATGACCGCTAATACAATTAACATCACCTCGGCTAACAACCAGCAGATCGCGCTGACGCAGTAACACGCGTGGCGCTCGAGGATTTGAGGCGGTGTGACGCTCTTTGTCCGCCGACCGAATAATCCTTGATCTCTAGGCCCTCCTCTGCAATGCCAGGGCTCGATCGGAGTCAATGCAACATATGGCAAGTGATCTGGAAGCCCGCATCCGAAACGTGACGGCGGTGCTCGGACCCACCAATACCGGTAAGACGCACCTCGCCATCGAGCGGATGCTGGGCCACGAAAGTGGCATGATCGGCCTGCCGCTGCGCCTGCTCGCGCGCGAGGTCTATGATCGCATCAAGCAGCGCGTGGGCGCGGACAAGGTCGCCCTCATTACCGGCGAAGAAAAAATCAAGCCGGAGCGCGCCCGTTATTGGGTGTCGACCGTCGAAGCGATGCCGCGCGACATCGATGTTGATTTCCTGGCGATTGACGAAATCCAGCTTTGCGGCGATCCCGAGCGCGGTCACGTCTTCACCGACCGGCTGCTGCATGCGCGCGGCCGCTCCGAGACGTTGCTGCTCGGCGCCCAGACGATGCGTGACGCCATCTCGGATCTTATCCCCGGCGCCAACTTCATCTCGCGCCCGCGCCTGTCGAAGCTGACCTACAGCGGCGAAAAGAAAATCACCCGCCTGCCTGCACGCTCGGCAATCGTCGCGTTTTCGGCACAGGAAGTTTATGCACTCGCCGAATTGATCCGTCGCCAGCGCGGCGGCGCGGCTGTCGTGCTTGGTGCGCTCTCACCGCGCACGCGCAATGCGCAGGTCGCGCTTTATCAATCAGGCGATGTTGAATTCCTGGTTGCGACCGATGCCATCGGCATGGGCCTCAACCTTGATGTAGACCACGTAGCGTTCTCTGCGCTTCGCAAGTTCGACGGCTACAATCATCGCAATCTGACTCCGGGCGAGATTGGTCAGATCGCCGGTCGTGCCGGCCGCCACATGAACGATGGCACGTTTGGCGTCACGGGCGGCGCCGAGGCGCTCGATGCCGACATGGTGGAACGTCTCGAAACCCACAGCTTCGATAGCATTCGCACTCTGCAATGGCGCAACCGCAATCTCGATTTCTCGACGCTCGATGCGCTGCATGCGTCGCTCCGCGAACTACCGCGCGAGCAGCGTCTGACGCGCGCCCGCACCGCCGACGATGTGGCAGCACTCGAAGCCTTGACCTCGGATCGTGAAATCGCGGACATCGCCTCATCACGCCCGCGCGTCGAGCTACTTTGGGAAGTCTGCCAGCTTCCCGATTATCGCAAGATCTCCGGTCAAAGCCACTCCGAACTCGTCTCAAATCTTTACCGGTATCTGACGACCGGCGAAAATCGCATCCCCGAAGACTGGTTCTCCAAGCAGGTTGCTTTGGCGGATCGGACGGATGGTGATATCGACACGCTCGCGACCCGCATCGCGCACATTCGCACCTGGACCTTCGTCGCAAATCGACCCGATTGGCTGAAGGATCCGGCGCATTGGCAAGAGCGGACGCGCGCCATTGAAGATAGTCTCTCCGACGCCTTGCACGAGCGCCTCACTCAGAGGTTCGTGGACCGCCGGACCAGCGCTCTGATGAAAGGCATGCGGGACAAAGACGAATTGACGGCCGATATCGCCGATGACGGCGCCATCACGGTCGAAAACCACTTCGTGGGCAAGCTGAAGGGTTTCCGCTTCACGCTCGATTCCGCCGCTGACGGTATTCACGAGAAGGCGACGCGCCAGGCGGCGATGCAAGTCGTGACGCGTGAGCTGGGTATGCGGGCGCGTCGCGTTGCGGCGGCGCAGAACGATGCGTTCAAGCTCGCGCGCAACGGCATGATCATCTGGCGCGACGATGAAATCGCCAAGCTAGAACCTGCCGAAGATCCGCTGCAGCCGTCCGTTACGCTTATTGCCGACGAGACGATGAGCGAGTCCGATCGTGAAAAGGTTCAGGCCCGCATCAAGACCTGGGTCGACGATACGATCGCCGACAAGCTGAAGCCGCTCGTCGAGATGTCGAAGAGCGCCGAGCTTCAAGGCTTGGCGCGCGGCATCGCATTTCAGTTGAAGGAAGGCCTAGGCGCCTTGAAGCGCGAGACGGTCGCCGACGACATCAACGCGCTCGACCAGGCCGCGCGCGCTGAACTACGCAAGTACGGCTTGCGGTTTGGCGCTTTCAACATCTTTTTCCCGATCATGTTGAAGCCTGCTCCGGCCGACCTTGCGGCGACGCTGTGGCTTCTGAAGCATCCGTCCGAAAACGGCGTCGTGCCGCAATTGCCCCGGCCCGGCTTGACGTCGGTCGTGGTCGATCCTGCGACGCCCGAAGCGCTCTATCGCGCGCATGGCTTCCACGTCTGCGGCCCGCGCGCCATTCGTCTCGATATTCTTGAGCGTCTGGCCGATTTGATCCGGCCGCTGCTCGCATGGCGCTCCGGTCCCGGCAAGACGGACGCCCCGAAAGGCTCGACGGGCGATGGCGGTTTCCGTGCCACCGACGACATGATGTCGATCCTCGGATGCTCGGCCGAAGAGCTTGGTGAAGTGTTGAAAGCCCTCGGCTTCCGCCTCGAACGCCGACCGATCGCGGTTGAAGCCGCGCCTGCGGCTCCGGTTGCTGAGCCGGAAGCAGCTCCGTCGGCAGCCGAAGCTTCGACGGAACCCGAGAGCGAAGTCGCCGCGGCCCCGGCAGAGGTCGGTGCCGAAGCGCCAGTTGAAACGCCGCCAGCAGCTGCTGAGGCTCCGCCCGTGGCGGAAGCGGTCGCTTCCGTGGATGCGGGTTCCGATGCAGCCGCTGCGATGGCTCCCGATACGTCCGCGGTGTCGGCTCCGGCGTCGGAAGAACCCAAGTTCGAAGAGATCTGGCGCCCGCGCCGTCATCAGCGTCCCGAACGCCGTGACGGACAGCGTCGCGATGGACAACAGCGCCGCGACGGTGGTCACGGACGGCATCGCTACGGCAACCGTCATCAACAGCCGCAAGCAACCGTCGCAGGCGAAGGTGCAACCGCCGCGCCCGCCGCAGACGCCTCGGGTGCGGGCGGCGAGCAACGCTCCGACCGGCAGCATGATCGCAACCGCCACTCCGACCGGCGCGATAATCGCCAGCGGTTCGAAGGTCGCAACAACGACGATCGCCGCAACGATCGCAGGGACGAGGGTGGTCGCCCTCGTCGCGACGATGATCGTAAGGGACGCCGTGATGATGGCCGCCGCCGCGAAGATCGGCGTTCACCGCAGGTGATCACGGCCGCGCCGCCAAAGTCGGCTGGAGGCGATGCCTCATCGCCGTTCGCGGCGCTGGCGGCGCTCAAGGCTCAAATGGAGAAACGGAGCGAAGGCTCCGGATCGACCTGACGAGATGCCGGACGCGGATCGCGCCGCGCTGCAGCGGATCGACCAGTGGCTGTGGTTCGCCCGGATTGCGAAATCCCGGACATTGGCGCAGGCGCTGATTGAACGTGGCAAGGTGCGCGTCAACCGTGTGAAGATCGATAAGGCGAGTACAATCGTGCGGCCGGGCGACGTCCTGACCCTCTCGCTTGGCCCCCGCGTCATCAGTGTCGAGATTCTCGGCATTGGCGCTAGGCGTGGACCGGCTCCTGAGGCCCAGGCGCTTTATCGTGACCTGACACCCCGGCAGTTGCCGCCAGCGTCGGGGGGAGTGCCGGAGGCGAGCGGAAGCGATATTGTCATGCAGGTGCCGTCCCGTCCCGAAGGCAGCGGCCGGCCGACGAAGCGCGAACGGCGTCTGATCGACAAATTCAGGGGACGGCACTGAAACTGTGACGCCCGGTCCACCTAGGCAGCCGTTGTGCCTATGGTAATAAGGGCGCCGCTCGAACCAGAGATTGCTTCGCGACGCCACGCTGGAGCGTTGGCCGTTACAAGAATTAGGAATTCGAATGACCTACGTCGTCAACGAGAAATGCATCAAGTGCAAATACACCGATTGCGTAGAGGTCTGTCCGGTCGACTGTTTCTATGAAGGGGAGAACATGCTCGTCATCCACCCCGACGAGTGCATCGACTGTGGCGTCTGCGAACCGGAGTGCCCTGCTGACGCTATCAAGCCCGACACCGAACCGGACATGGAAAAGTGGATGGAGCTCAACCGCCAGTATGCGGACGCTTGGCCGAACATCACCGCCAAGAAGGCTGCGCTGCCCGACGCCGATGCGGTTAAAGACGAGCCGAACAAGTTTGAAAAATATTTTTCACCAAATCCGGGATCAGGGGATTGATTTTGCGCCAAACAGCGACTCTTGCAACCCGTTAGGGCATCTCTTACATAAGCCGTTGGTTTAGCGCGTTAATTTAAATGCGGCCTTAAGCTCGTCGAGATTGTCTCAGAACCCGACACTTCAATTACCGTCAAGACTGTGTTAGTGTCAGTTGCGATGGCGTTAAGTCTGCACAAATCCGGAACGGCCGCGAACAAAAGGGGGCTGCTCAACTCTGAAGAGCAGCAACCAATAAGACGTTATGGGGCGTCAACGGGCCAATTCAGAGTCGGACGGGATTTGCGAAGCTAGGCCACAAATGAGCGCGCAGGGGACGGCCTCTCGTAAAGACGAGGCACGGATCAATGCGCGCGTGCCGTTCGGACGTCGTCTCGTCCGCGGCACGGATGCTCCGTCCTTAAGGTAGGGCGGACTGACGGCAGAGCCGGCCCCCCGGCGACGCCCAGTATGCGAGAGTGAGAGATCGATATGGCTCAAAAGAAGAAAGCTCCGGTCAGCCCCAAGTCCGCAGCCAAAACTGCCGTCCGTAAGTCCATGCCTTTGAAGGTGAGCGCAAGCGCCAATAAGGTCGCGAAGCCGTCTGCCAAAGCCAAAGCCGAACCGCCAACGAAATCCAAGCTCGCGCCGACCTCCAGCTCGAAACCCGCAACGCCGACGAAGAAGGCAGCGCCCGTCGCGGCGAAGCCCGTAAAGGTCGAGGCAGCTCCGGCCGCCAAGAAGCCTGTCGCAGGGCCGACGCCGGTCGCGCCGCACATCGCCGCTGCTCAATTGAATGCCAAGGTCGCCGCTGCAGCCGCGCCTCAGCGCACTGTTGCCGTGCCTGCAAATGCGCACAAGGCCGCCAGCCAGAAGATTTCGGCGCCAGTCGCAGGCACACAGCAGTCTGCTGCACCGAAGGAAGCCGCTGAGAAATCTGCCGCTGCGCGCCAGATCCTTGCGGTTCAGAAGAAACCCGTCAATCAGCGCCACGGCTTCAAAGCCAACGAATTCATTGTTTATCCCGCTCACGGCGTCGGCCGCATCGTCGGCATCGAGGAGCAGGAAATCGCCGGCATGTCGCTTGAGCTTTTCGTCATCACTTTCGACAAGGAGAAGCTGACGCTGCGCGTCCCGACCGGCAAGCTGGCCAGCGTCGGAATGCGCAAGCTGGCGGACGAAGGCCAAGTTAAAAAGGCGATGGAAACGCTGAAAGGCCGCGCCCGCATCAAACGTACGATGTGGAGCCGCCGCGCGCAGGAATACGTCGCGAAGATCAACTCCGGCGATCTCATCTCGATCGCTGAGGTTGTTCGCGATCTCTATCGTTCCGAAGCGCAGCCCGAGCAGTCGTACTCTGAGCGTCAGCTCTACGAAGACGCGCTCGACCGCATGGCCCGTGAACTCGCCGCCGTGGAAAAGCTTGACGAGCGCGGCGCCGTTCAGCGCATCACGGACATTCTCTCCAAGAGCGCCAAAGGCCGCCGCTTGGCGGAAGCTGAATCGCCGGTCGAGGAAGAAGAAGCCGCCTAACGGCTTCAAAGAGACTTCAAGTTTACAGCGCTCGGTTCCGCACCTTCCGGCTGGGCCGGGCGCGCTTCTTTTGGAGGCTCTGTCTGCGAAGCTGCCGCATCGGCTGCCGTTTCAAGCTGAGACGGATCGGCGATATCGATCAGCGGGCCGTTGCGCCGTTCGATCCAGCCGCGCACGACGACGGTGGTGTTTGCCAGCGCATCGAGTGAGCGATCGAAGTCCGGATTGGCGGCAAGAACTTTCTTGTCGATCCGCGCCGTGAAGTCGCTCCGCCAGTCGTTGCTGAAATTCAGGTACGTCGCGCTCTTCGTCCGCCCGACGGAAACGACCGTTCCCCCAACGCGCTCGTATTTGCCGCGCCGCTTCATGATCTCGCCCGGCCGATCGGCAGTGAGCGTGCGATAGACGCCGTTTTGCCAAAGCCCCAGGCGCCACGTCCGCGCATAGGCCTCATTGGCGACGAGTTCGTGCGTGCACGCAAAGCTTTCCGGCAATCCGTAAGCGCGTGCAAAACCGCCGCGCAACAGTGCGCCCTGTACCCAGTCTTCCCGGCCCCGGTCGATAACGAATACCTGCGCCAGCTCGCGGCCATAACGATCGAGGCGGCGGCCTGCAAACGCCAGCTTCACGCGCTTTGCCAGCACGAGATCCGATAACGCTTTGACCGTATCGGCTTCGGGTGGCCACGCGCCCTGAGCGGCGTCTGCGTCGCGCGCTCTCGGCGCCAACGCCCCTATCAATCTCACGGCCTTGCCGTCATCAAGAATGAGCGTCTCGCCGTCAATCACTCTGGTGACGGTTCGGATGGGGCCTGGCTCAAGCGTGCACGGCGGCGGAGCCTTCGCCTCTTCGGCCGCGGCGCCAAGCGGAGCGAAAAGCCCCACAGCGCCGATCAATCCTGCCCACCATCTCCCCGCCATGACACAAAGAGAGATCACACGCGCCCTTGTTCGCCAAGAGCGGATTGGCGTTGCGCACGACGAGACAAGATAAGTTTATGAGGAACCGGTCAGCCGGCCCATCTGAGAGGTATGCGGTCCCGAAACTCAGAAGCGATGAACAAAGCCGAAGCTGAATTTGTCCATGGTGGCGCTTACGTCATTGTAACCGGACGGCAGAGAATCAAAGCCCTCGTCAGAGAATTCCACCCGTTTGTATTCGAAACGCAGACTGTTGCTGTCGCTCCAAAGATATTCGATGCCGCCGCCTGCGGTCCAACCGGAGAGCATATTCGTATCGCTGGTGCCAAGACCGCCGTTCCGCACTTCCAAATTGGCAAACGCATAACCGCCAGTGGCGTAGATCAAAGTGCGATCGAACAGAAGAAAACCGGCCCGCGCGCCGACCGATCCGTCGAAGTCGGCATGCGCTTTGAAGCCCGAGATCCCGTCTACCCGAGAGCTGTCGCCATAGAGGAAATCGTAGCTCAAATCCGCGGTCGGTCCGAAAATGATGTTGCCAAAACGGAAGTCATAACCGCCCGACGCGCCGAGCGTGATGCCATCAGCGCTGCCGAGCCGATTAAACGACATGGTGTTATAGCCGATCGACGGTTTCCAGTAGAAACCCTCCCACGATGAGGCGAGCGGCTTCTCGGCATAGTTGGGAACGACGAGGTTATAGGGGTAGTCCATGCTGCCGATGGGTTTCACCTCTTCGGGAAGGCTCTGAGCCATTGCGCCGCCCGCGGGCAACAGAATGGTCGACAAGGCCAGCGCGAACAGTGACTTTTTCATCGGAGCATTCCCTCGCGTCATGACCACTTCCCAACGTCAGCCAGGAGGTCCGATTTTCCAGGTTGTGCGTCAACCGGAATGCTTCGGATATCCCGCCCATAAAACAGATGACGTTGAGTTTTCTTCCCCACCTTCGGCCAGCGTGCTGTCCGCGGCCATTCCATGTCCCACTGTCGGCCACGTTAAGCATTTTGAGAAGTAGGCAATTTGAAACATTTCGTATCTTGTTTCAAAGCGTTGCCCTTAGGCCCCTCGCGGCACCATGACCGCTGGCTATTTCTGGCTTCGACAGGAGCGGCTGACTCTGCAATGGCCCTAAGTGCAATTCAACCAAAAGTAGCTGATGTGAAATTCGGGCAAGCAACGCGTTCGGGGAGATGATCTAATTCGACGATGTCCGTCACGAAAGGATGGCGCCAAAGGTATCCTCCAATGAGCCGCGCTTGACCTCCGCCAGCGCTGACCGCATAGCTCTTGGCACCCGCCGCAGGGCCGGGAAATCGAACTGACGAAGTGCGGCCGCAAGGCCAGGGCCGGCCCCGTAGCTCAGCTGGATAGAGCAACGGTTTCCTAAACCGTAGGTCGCAGGTTCAAATCCTGCCGGGGTCGCCAATCGCGAGGCAGGGCTGCGGACGCCTTCAGGGGTGCCGTCGCGGATTTAAGGAGAGCATCGCGGGAATGGCGGCCAAGATCGAGGTCACGATCGCCGATCAAAATCCGGTCGTACGCGCAGGTCTCGACGCGCTGATTGAGCGTGACGGGCGCTTTACCGTATGCGGTGTGCACCCGACGGGTGAATCGTTGCTCAACGCTCTTAAGACAAAGCCGGTCGAGATCGCCGTCGTCGGCTGGACATTGCCGGACATGACCGGCGGAGCCGTGCTTCAGCGTATCAAGCAAGAGAAGTGGCAGACCCGAATCATCATCTACACGGGCGAGCGTTCCAACGAGGTGCTACGGCAAGCCATCAAAGGCGGTGCCTGGGGCTTCGTCTCTAAGACCGAAGATCCGCAGGTTCTGCTCGAAGCTGTCGTTTCGGTCGCGCGTGGCCGCTTGTCGCTGCCGTATGTCGATATTGATCTTTTGAACCATGACCCGCTCGAAGGTCTGACGGCGCGCGAACGTGAGTTGCTTGCTGCACTTGCGAACGGCTGGACCAACTTGCAGATCGCGGCGCGCACCGGCATTTCGCGCAACACGGTGAAATACCATCTGAAAAATTTGTACGACAAATTGGGCGTTTCGAATCGCGCCATGGCTGTTGCACTGCATGTCTCCGTTAACCGTTCGGAGCAGCAATAACGCTGTCGCAAAAAGGCGCTGAATTGCAGCACCAAAGCACGACGAGGTGGGTAGCTCATCCTGCCCAACAGGGTGTTGATAGATTTCCGTTCCCACCGTCACTGTCCGCCTGCTAGTTAAGATTTGACGCCCGCAACTGCGATCGGGCGGAAGGATCAGCAAAAGCAATGCCGGAACGTCTCCCCTGCTGCGTCGGGGATCGTCGGCTTGGCACAACGCAGCGTGGAGGAGCGCTTCATATGAATTTGATTACGCCACATCTCTTCATTCCCGGCCCGACCACGATTCCGGATGCCGTGCGGATGGCCATGAACGTTCCGATGGAGGACATGCGTTCTCCGGAATTCCCGAAGTTCACGCTTCCGATCTTCGAGGACTTGAAGAAGGTCTTCAAGATGAAGGACGGCCGCGTTTTTATTTTCCCGTCGTCGGGCACCGGCGCTTGGGAATCGGCGATCGAGAACACGCTGGCCCCTGGCGACAAAGTTCTGATGAGCCGCTTCGGTCAGTTCTCGCTTCTCTGGGTCGATATGGCTGAGCGTCTCGGCCTCAAGGTCGAGCTGTGCGACGAAGAGTGGGGTACGGGCGTGCCGCTCGAAAAGTACGCCGATATCCTCGCTAAGGATAAGAACCACGAGATCAAGGCCGTCTTCGCCACGCACAACGAAACTGCGACGGGCGTGACGTCCGATATCGCCGGCGTTCGCAAGGCGCTCGACGCTGCAAAGCACCCCGCACTTCTCTTCGTTGACGGCGTTTCTTCGGTTGGCTCGCTTGAGATGCGCATGGGCGAATGGGGCGTCGACTGCTGCGTCTCCGGTTCGCAGAAGGGCTTCATGCTTCCGACCGGTCTCGGCATCCTCGCCGTCAGCCAGAAGGCACTCGACGTCAACAAGAGCGTCAACGGTCGCATGAACCGTTGCTTCTTCTCTTGGGAAGACATGATCAAGACCAACGATCTTGGCTACTTCCCCTACACGCCGGCCACGCAGCTCATTCGCGGTCTGCGCGCTTCGCTCGATCTGATCCTCGCTGAAGGCATCGACAACGTCGTCGCTCGCCATCACCGCATGGCGTCGGGCGTTCGCGCCGCTGTTGACGCTTGGGGCCTGAAGCTCTGCGCCAAGGAGCCGAAGTGGCATTCGGACACGGTGTCAGCGATCCTCGTTCCGGAAGGTGCTGATGCGAACGCCGTCCTGAAGACGGCTTACTATCGCTACAACACCTCGCTCGGAACCGGCCTCAACAAGGTCGCTGGCAAGGTGTTCCGCATCGGCCATCTCGGTGCCGTCGATGAGTTCATGGTCGGTGGTGTTCTCTTCGCTGTCGAAATGGCGCTCAAAGACTCTGGCATCAACATCAAGCTTGGCTCGGGCACGGGCGCTGCCGCGGAGTACTTCTCCAAGACAGCGACGAAGTCAGCGACGGGCGTGACGCCGGCTCAGGCCAAAGCTGCCTAACAAATTAAAAGCGCCTGGCTTCGGTTGAGGCCGGGCGCTCTTTCCCGTTCGTTTTGCGATCGAAACAAAAACACGTTCTCAAATCTAGGAAGGCAACCTCCCAATGAGCTTCTCGCAGTTCCCGCTCCGCAAACAGAGATTGCAGCGTTCATACCTCGCGGTTCCGGGCTCCAACCCGAGCATGATCGACCGCGCCATCAAGAGCGCCGCCGACTATGTCTTCCTCGATTGCGAAGACGCCGTTGCGCCGCCCGAAAAAGAGCAGGCCCGTAAGAACATCATCCAGGCGCTGAACGATCTCGATTGGAAGGGCGCCGGCAAGAGCGTCTCGGTCCGTATCAACGGCCTCGATACGCACTACATGTATCGTGACGTCGTCGACATTTGCGAGCAGGCTGGCGCCAAGCTCGACACGATCCTCATCCCGAAGGTTGGCGTTCCTGCTGACGTCTACACGGTTGAATGCATCGTCAGTCAGATCGAAGTCGCCAAGGGCCTGAAGAACCAGATCGGCACCGAGGCGCTCATCGAAACGCCGCTCGGCATGGCCAACGTCGAAGCCATTGCTTCTGCTCCGAGCCGTCTGGAATCGATGCACTTCGGTGTGGCCGATTACTCCGCCTTCAACAAGGCGCGCACCGTCGTCATCGGCGGCTTGAACCCCGATTATCCGGGCGATCAGTGGCACTTCCCGCTGTCGCGCATGACCGTTGCCTGTCGCGCTTACGGTCTTCGTCCGATCGACGGACCGTTCGGCGGCATCGACGATCCGGAAGGCTACAAGGCAGCAGCGCGCCGCGGCGCGGCTCTCGGCATGGAAGGCAAGTGGGCCATCCATCCCTCGCAGATCGAACTCGCGAACGAGATCTATTCGCCGACGGCCAAGGAAGTCGAGCGCGCTGAGCGCATTCTCGTCGCCCTGAAGGAAGCCGAAGCCCAGGGTAAGGGCGCCGCTTCTCTCGACGGCAAGATGATCGACGCAGCCTCGGAAAAGATGGCGCGTAACCTGCTCGTCACGGCTGCCGCGATCAAAGCCGCAGAAGCTGCGCGCGCGAAATAAAAAAACAGCCAGGAAACGTCGAACAATCCTAAGGAGGTCCAATAATGGACATTCACGAATATCAGGCGAAAGAGCTTCTTACGAAGTTTGGCGTGCCGATCCCCCGCGGTGGATTGGCGTATTCTCCTGAGCAGGCGACCTACCGCGCGAGCGAGCTTGGTCACCCCGTTGTCGTCAAGGCCCAGATCCATTCTGGCGCCCGCGGCAAGGCGGGCGGCGTCAAGCTCTGCCGCAACGAACGGGAGATCGAGGAAGCAGCCGAGTCGATGCTCGGTCGCAAGCTCGTCACCACCCAGACGGGACCGGCCGGCAAGCTGGTCTCGCGCCTCTACATCGAAGAAGCGACGAACATCGACCGCGAAATCTACCTCGGCTTCGTGATGGACCGCGCGGCGGAGCGCATCGTCGTCGTCGCGTCGGCAGCGGGCGGCATGGATATCGAAGAGATCTCTGCAACCCAGCCCGATACCATTATCCGCGTGCAGGTCGATCCGGCCGTCGGCATGCAGCAGTTCCAGGCGCGCGAGATCGCGTTTGGCCTCGGCGTTGATCCCGAAATCGTCAACAAGATCGTGCCTGCGATCATGGGCGCTTACCGCGCTTTCCGCGACCTCGACGCGATGATGGTTGAGATCAACCCCCTCGTCATCACCAAGGAAAAGCAGGTTCTCGCGCTAGACGCTAAGATGTCGTTTGACGAGAACGCGCTGTTCCGCCGTCCGCACATCGCCGAGCTGCGCGACAAGAGCCAGGAAGATCCTCGCGAGACGTACGCGTCCGACCGCGGCCTGTCTTACGTCGGTCTCGACGGCGACATCGGCTGCATCGTCAACGGCGCCGGTCTCGCGATGGCAACGCTCGATATGATCAAGCTCGCAGGTGGCGAACCGGCGAACTTCCTCGACATCGGCGGAGGTGCCTCGCCCGAACGCGTGACGAAATCGTTCCGCGCCGTGCTTCGCGACAGGAACGTGCGTGCCATCCTTGTCAACGTCTTCGCCGGCATCAACCGCTGCGACTGGGTTGCAAAGGGCGTCGTCGATGCCGTGAAGGAATTGAACATCACAATGCCGATTGTTGTTCGCCTCGCCGGAACGAACGTCGAGGAAGGCCGTAAGATCATCGACACCAGCGGCCTCACCGTCATCAGCGCAGAAACGCTGGCGGAAGCGGCGAAAAAGGCTGTCGAAGCAACGAAAAAAGCGGCCTAAATCCGGAGAAACGCACCAATGGCAATCTTTATCAATGAAAAGACGCCGATCCTGATCCAGGGCTTCACCGGACGTATCGGCACCTTTCACGCTCAGGAAATGATTGACTACGGCTCCAACGTCGTCGGCGGCGTGACGCCCGGCAAGGGTGGCACGTCTCACCTCGGCCGCCCGGTGTTCAACACCGTCAAGGGCGCGGTCGATGAGACCGGCGCTGAAGCTTCTATCGTCTTCGTGCCGCCGCCGTTTGCGGCCGACGCGATCATGGAAGCAGCCGACGCCGGCATCAAATACTGCGTCTGCATCACGGACGGCATTCCGGCTCAGGACATGATCCGCGTGAAGCGCTACATGCGCCGCTACAAGAAAGAAAGCCGCATGGTTCTGACCGGCCCGAACTGCGCCGGTACGATCTCGCCAGGCAAGGCGATGCTCGGCATCATGCCGGGTCACATCTACCTGCCGGGCCGCGTCGGCATCGTTGGCCGCTCGGGCACGCTCGGTTACGAGGCGGCGGAACAGCTGAAAGCGCTCGGCATCGGCGTCTCGACGTCGGTCGGCATCGGCGGCGATCCGATCAACGGTTCATCGCACCGTGACGTTCTTGAAGCTTTCGAGGCGGATCCGGAGACCGACGCCGTTCTGATGATCGGCGAAATCGGCGGCCCGCAGGAAGCCGAAGCCGGCATGTTCGCCAAAGAGCACATGAAGAAGCCCGTGATCGCCTACATCGCTGGCTTGTCGGCGCCGAAGGGCCGTCGCATGGGCCACGCCGGCGCCATCGTCTCGGCATTCGGTGAATCGGCCGCTGAAAAGGTCGAGATCCTGAAGGGCTGCGGCGTCACGATTGCGCCGACGCCGTCGGAAATGGGTTCGACCGTTGCCCAGGTCCTCGGTCAGGTCCGCAAGGTAGCTTAAGTTTGGTTCGGCCGGAGCGTGCGTGTTTTGCCTCCGGCCGTCCACTTCGCTACACTATGAATCTTCATGAGAATTCTGTCCCGCACGATGGGACATGGAGCCTTTGGTGATGCAGGATACGACGCCCGCTGTTGGCTCGAACAAGCTCGACGAAATCGAGCTGATCAATCAGCTGAAGCGTCTTAGAGCGCAAATTCCCGACAACCCTTCGCTCAACCCGATTTTGAACGTCGCGTTCGACATGTCGCGGCGTCTTGAGGCGGGCGAAGTGTCGTTTGACGAGATGAAGGGCCTTGCGTGCCGCCTGATGGATCGCGCCTTCGTTCGCCGCGCCCGCGGTTTGCGCGATAAGGTCGGCTACGTCGATCAGGCGACCACGCTGAAAGACTTCACGGCCTACGTCGAAAAAACGGCAACCGAGTCCGGCAACGATCTCAAAGCGTTTGAAGAGCGTTGGTCGCGTGCCCGCACCGGCATCGTTCTGACCGCCCATCCGACGTTCGGCCTTTCCGACGCGCTCTACCGGCGCATGGTCGATATCGCGGTTTCCGATCCAACGTCCGACGTCACGATCGGCTTGCCGCATCGCCCGGAAGATAAGCTGACGCTCCATCACGAGCACAAGTGCGCCCAGGATGCGATCCGCAACCTGCGCAACGCATACGAAGAGCTGCTGCACGGCTTCTATAGCGTTGCCTCGCAGAAGTTCGGTGACGCGGCGTTCAAAGTGCGCCCGAGGCTGACGACGTTTGCGTCGTGGGTCGGCTACGATCTCGACGGCCGCACCGACATCACCTGGACGTTCTCGTTTGAAACCCGCCTTCGCGAAAAGCGCGCCGCCTTGGCCGATATCCGCGAACGCTTCGTCGTCCTGAAGCACAAGCTCGAAAGCGGTGACGCCGCACAGCGCGTCGCCCGCCAGATCGTCGGTAAGCTCGATCTCGGCATCGCTGCCGTCGATGAGCAATTGAAGGCGCTCGAAAGCTTCGCCAACAACACCGAAGGCCTCGCCAAGGCCGCTAACGTCATGACAAAGACGGACGGCTACAACCTGCTGACGGTCGAGGCGCTACAGGCTCTCTTCAACAATCTGATCGATGCGGTCCAGGCGCCGCAGATGAAGCGCGCCACAGCCGCGCTCGCCGGTCTCGTCGAGGCAACCGGTCTCGGCATGTCGCATATCCACCTGCGCATCAATGCCCTGCAGCTCCACAACGCATTCCGCGCCTACGTGCACGAGCCGTGGACGCGCGACCTGACCGAAAGTCAGTCGCTGAAGCGCATTGTCGAGATGATCAAGAACACGCCGCGCGAGACGGTCAACTTTGCGACGCTCGATCTCGAAACCGCGACTGCGATCCGCCAGTTTGCGCTTACCGCGCAGATCATGAAGCACGTCGATAAGGAAACGCCGATCCGCTTCCTCATCGCCGAATGCGAGTCGCCTGCAACGGTTTTGATTGCTGTGTTCTTCGCCAAGCTGTTCGGCGTCGACCACATCACCGATATCTCTCCGCTTTTCGAAACTCCGACGGGTCTTGAGAACGGCGCACGCATCATGGAGCGCCTCATCGAAGAAGAGGCCTACCGCGAGTACGTGATCGGCCGAAAGCGGATCAGCATTCAAACTGGCTTCTCCGACGCTGGCCGCTTCATCGGACAGATCTCGGCGACTCTGGCCGTCGAACGCTACTACAAGGCGCTGGCCGCGATCGTCGACGCCGCCAAGCTCGAAGGCATCGAGACGCTGCTCTTTTCGACCCACGGCGAGTCGATGGGCCGCGGCGCGCACCCCGGCACGCTTTACCGTCGTCTGCACTACGTGATGACGAACGAAGCACGCCGCCGGTTCGGCGCTGCCAACATTCCGGTGAAGCACGAGACGAGCTTCCAGGGCGGCGACGGCTACGTCTTCTTCGGCAACCGCGCTTTGACGACCCGCGCGCTCGCAACGATCGTGATGGATGGCGACATCCCGCCCGCTGAAAAGGATCCGTTTTATTCGGCGCAGGATTTCAGCTTTGACTTCTTCCTGCGACTTCGAGGCTTCCAGCAGGACCTGTTCGCGCACGACGGATATCGCGCTGTCCTTGGCGCCTTCGGACCGAACCTGTTGTTCAAGACAGGGTCTCGTCCGGTCAAGCGCCAGGGCGATCACGCATCCGACCGCGGCAACCCGGCCCGCATGCGCGCCATCCCGAACAATGCCATTCTCCAGCAGTTCGGCTATATCGCCAACGTCGTCGCCGGTCTTGGTGCCGCTGTCGGCGTCGATCGCGACCGATTCTATAAGCTTGCGAGAAAGTCGAAGCGATTACAGTCGCTGCTCGCAATGATCGCGCACGGCAAGACGATGTCGAGCCTCAATGCCATGGCGGCGAACGCTCAAGTCTTCAATGCCGGGCTTTGGGCGTCGCGCGCCTCATGGGGCCGTGAGGAAGCGCTGAACAGCGCCTTCCGTACGCTGGCGACGCATCTGCTGCCGGATGATCGTTATGGCGACGTCTCCGAACTCGTCCATCTGCTGCGTCTCGACGCCATCGACCTTCACGCCATCCTCGCCGATTTGAACATCGAAGATGGCATGGTCCCCGACGAGAACCGGCTCGAACTCGATCTCCTGCAGGCGATCCGCCTTGCGCTGATCATGCGCATTTTCATTCTGGCCGCGCAGCTCCCGCGCTTCGCCCCGCAGGACGGACTTTCGCATGCGCAGGTGCTCGAGATGGCCCTGAGCTTGGAAATTCCGGAAGTTCTGAGCATTCTGCGCAAAGCGTTCCCGCACGACGAAAAGAACCTGACCGCGAAATCCTTCGACGAGCAGGCGAGTTATCGTCCGCGCGGCATCGACGATTATGCGCGCCTGGAGACGGAAATCCTGACGCCGATGGAAATCTCGTACGAGTTCATTCGCGAGATCGGCACCGGCATCTCGCACCACTTCGGCGCCTTCGGCTGAGGCGGCGACTATCCGCGGGCGGAGCGCTGGCTTTTGCCACGGCCGCCCGCCGTTTTATTTCATTGCTTTCAGATCGTCGGCAAAAAGCGCGAACACTTCGGCTTTGCTGGTCTCGGTATCGAGCCACAGGAACGGCAGATCCGGCCGAGACGCTTCGAGCGTCGCCTGCCCCTCTCCGATTTCGACGATGATGCCCCCGCCCTCTGCCAGCCGCTGCGGCGCGTCGTGCAGAATACGATGCACGAGATCCATGCCGTCCACGCCGCCGAGATGCGCCAATGTCGGCTCCGCCTGATATTCCGGCGGAAACGCAGCAACGGCGTCGGCAGTTACGTAGGGCGGATTGGATATGATGAGGTCATACGTTCCGGCCGGCAGATCATCGAACAAATCCGACTTGAACGTGCGGATGCGATTCTCAAGCCCGTAATCGCTTATATTCCGCTGCGCCACCGCGAGCGCGTCCTCTGAAACGTCGGCGGCATCGACCTCGGCGTTCGGAAACGCTTCTGCCGCGAGAATGGCAAGACAACCCGATCCGGTGCAAAGATCGAGCACGCGCGTCACGGCCACCGGATTGGGAACGATCGCCGCCAATTGATCTTCGACCAGCAGTTCGCCGATAAACGACCTCGGCACGATCACGCGTTCATCGACGTAGAATTTCCGCCCCTGAATGTAGGCCGCATGCGTCAGGTAAGCCGCTGGCTTACGCGTATCGATGCGCTCTGCAATGAGCGAAGCGATGCTTTGGCGCTCGTCCGTCGTCAGCCGACAATCGAGCCATGGGTTGACGTCGTCAATCGGCAGATCGAGCTGCGATAGAATAAGAAATGCGGCCTCGTCGACGGCATTGGATGTACCGTGCCCATAGACGAGATGCGCTCGGCTCATATGGGTCACGGCATAGCGCAGCCAGTCACGAATAGTGACGAGATCATCAATCGGCGCTCGCGCGGGGGCTGTCGTCATGGCAATGCGCGAACGCAATAATCTTTAGGCAGTTGCTGGAAGTTCGTCGAAGCCGATGAGGCGGCGCTGGTCTTCGTCCCAGAGCTTCAATCGCGTGCATCGAAGGCTCTCACGCAGCGTCATCCGATTGATTGATTTCAACTCCGGGCTTGCATCAAGGCAAGCGAAAAGCCGGTAGTTCGGAATCATGCTGTTAAGGTGATGGATGTGATGCAGCCCGATATTGCCCGTGAACCAGTTCAGGACTTTCGGGAGATCGTAATAGGATGAACCGAGCAGCGCCGCGACTTGGAAATCCCAGCCTTCGGCAGTGTCCCACGTCGTCTCTTCGAACTGATGTTGGATGAAGAACAGCCAGCCGCCCGTCGCGGCCGCAATATGCAGCACCGGTAGGCCCACCCAGAGCACGTTAGCGACGCCGAAGAAGTAGCAGAGCGGCGCGTAGAGCGCGACGAGCCCCACGTTCAGCGCTAAGACGCTTTTCCAGGCATCACGCGGCGGCAAGGCATGGAACCACGGCAGTCGCTGTATGATAACGAAATAGGCTGGCACTCCCAGCCCAAACAAAAACAGCGGATGCCGATAAAGCTTGTAGTGCAGCTTCCGAAGCTTCGAAAGCTTCACGTATTCGTTCACCGTCATGGTATTGATATCGCCGGCACCGCGGCGATCGAGATTCCCGGACGTCGCGTGATGCTGCGCATGCTCCCGGCGCCACAGGCCGTAAGGCGCGAGCGTCAGCACGCTCATGGCGCGTCCGACGAAATCGTTGAGAGGTCGCGACGCAAAGAATGACCCGTGGCCGCAATCGTGCTGGATGATAAAGGCCCGGACCAGAAGCCCGGCAGCAGGAACGGCAAGCAGCAGCGTCGCCCAATAGGCATGTTCGACGGTCGCGAACATCACGCCGATGATCAACACCAGCGGCACGATGGTCGTCAGCAGCTGCTGGATCGCAAGCCTCGGCACTGAACCGCGATACTTCTGGCAATGCGCGGCAAGGCGGCGGACGCGCTGTTTCTGCGTCTCCGGTAATGTCTTTGCGGCGGATGATGGAGCTAGTCTCGGATCGCGGGTGAAGACGTCGGCACGACTGTCGGCCTGCAGCGGCTGCTTGAGGCTCACGTTCAAAGCTTGGTCCCCCAATAGTGGAATCGACGGCCGGCCACAGGTAGCGTCGCGTAGCATATTCGTCGCACTTCGCGAAACGCTGTTGACGGAGTTTGCGGCGGGATAATCGGTCGATCCGATACGATTCCTGCGCAAAACCCTCAGTATTCTTCGGTCCGCGCGCATTGGTGCGAAAAAAAGAGGGCCGGATTGTGCCCGGCCCTCATGATTCTCCATCTACCGGCTATTCGCGCGAAGCCTAGTAATGTTGGCCCCAGATTTCGACGATGGCCGAACCTTTGCCTTTCGCGGACGAGTCGAAGAAACGCGACCGGTACTTGGCTTCGATATGGTCGATCGGGTGGCGGCGGCCCATCCTGAGATCGATCGGTCCGAACGTGCCGCCTGCGTCGACACGCGTGCGGATCGGAATGGTCTCGTCCTGGCCATCGGCGTAGACGACTTTGACCTCGTTAAGCGTAATAGCGCGGTCGCGGACCGTGACCCGCAGGCGTCTGAAGCCGCCTTCGTTGCTGCCGACTGGAATGATGTCCTTATCGAAGCCGATGAAGCCTGCCGTCTGAGCGCCGAGGAGCACCCAGCCCTGGTTATATTTGCGGCCTTCGCCCTTCGGTCCGAGCCAACCCGGCGCGTAACGGCCGAAGACTTCGATCCGCGCTTGCCCGTTGAAGTTCGGCCGCGAGCGATAGACGAGCTGGATCTCCTTGATGAAACGGTCGCCTCTGAGGTCTATCCAATTCGTCCGGGAGTTTTTCGGAATGTCGGCATTGATCGCCAGCGTATCGCTTTCCCCGTTCGCATAGACGATCTTCATCTCTTTGATGTGAATGTCGTTATCGAGGACACGCAGGCGAATCTTCGAAAACTTGCCTATTTCCGGTCCAATCCGTATGACGTCGCGGTCCGTTAGGAAGCCCACGTACTGCGCCCCAAAGAGAACGTCACCGCCCGCTGTTGGTTGGCCTGGTGTCGATGGGGACGCGACCGGAACCGTAGGGCGCACCGTGATATCGTTGTTCGATATCGCCCGGCTGGGCTGTCTGCTGCTGTAGTCAGCGCCGCCGCGATCCATTCCGCGGCCTTCGCGATCCTGAATTCCGATGATCTGCAGTCGCCCGCGGCCATAGCCGGGGACCTGTTCGATCTTGATCTGATCGATGAACTTGTTTTCGTAGGTCGGATTGATAGGCCGGCTGCGCTCGCCCCAATACATGTCGATCTGGCGGTCTTCGTTCCACACCGAACCGTCGCTGTAGACGATCTGGACGCGCCGGACGTCGAAAAGTTTGCCCATGGCATTCTTGATGCGAATGCCTTTGTAGGCGCCTTTAGCTTGCCGCACATCGATCGTATAGCGGTCGAGAGACAGGTCGACGTCGGTTTCGGCAATGAGAATAAGCTGATCGCCACGGCGATAATGATACCGGTGCCGGTGGCGATGATGCCGATGGCGCCACGATTGAGCTTCGGCGACTGTCGTAGTGCTGATGAGGCCGGCAACACCCGCCCCAGCTCCGACGACAGTGACTGTTCCAACGCCGCTTACACCTGCGGCGCCTGTGGCCATGATGGCGCACAGCCCCAGTACCAGTCTGCGCAACATAAACTTGAACCCCTCTGGTTACTAACGCCCGTGCCCCTGCAACGGCGGCACTTTAGCGGCAGCGTTTCAAAACCGGGAGCGCTCAAGCCAACGTTTGACTGTTCAGAAAAAACGATGGTGTGAATCTGCAACACAGACTTCTGACTGTCCTGTCCGAGACTTGTGCGAGCTAAAGAAGAATCGGAATTCGGTTGCTGTATGAACGTTTGCACACCGATTTATTTTGCCAGTGTAAAGACCATTAGCCGGGCTTCTGCAGCGGACGGCGGTTAAGAGACATCTGGCGGTTTCCTCGCCCGCCTCTTTTGGTAGCCCAGAGAACTTCCGGTTGCAGGCTCGCGAGCTGTGGTACCGAGGCGGCTGATAAAAGACGACGCTATCGTGCGCTTTTCCTAGTTCATTAGCGTTTCAAGTTTGATGCTGCCACAGCACAGCCGACTTTCCGCAAAGGAAACTTTGTTAGTTTATCGGGAGTTCAGCCGTTGCTTCGACGCATCACGGAACGGCAAATTAGGTACATGTTTACGACAAAAAAAGAATCACATGCCTCTGGTTCTTGATCTTTCTGCCACCTTTGGCTGTATAATCCGTATAGATCTTTCGCGCCGTTCCAAGACCCCAACAGCGTGAAGGTCGGTTTGCAACCCGCAGTCTCCCCCGGCTGCGGGATTTTTTTCCCGGGCAGCGTTCAACGCCAATACTGGCAGTTCAAGATTTATCCCATGGCGCGAAGCCCGCAGCTTTCGCCTCGTCTTCGCTGCAGAACCACCGCTCGCCGCGTGCGGTCCGCACCCGCGCCTTGGCATAGGCATCCGACCAGGGCAGGGCGTAGATCTTCGCCGATGCCCTAATGACACCCTTGATGGGGCAGCCGTCGGGCGCGTCGCGTTTGGCCGCCTCCCAGGTCTGGTTGCGCCAGTCTTGCGGTCTAAGAACTTCACCCTGCCAGATGCCGCGCTTGGCCTCGCGTGCGCCGCCTTCGTCGCTGCTGAGCGAGCCGAAGAACGATTTATCCGTCGCGAAAACGTAGCCGTTCCGCACCAGCATCGTCGCGACGTCCTGCGAACCATCGATCACGCAGCTTGCAAGCGTTCGTCCGCTATCGTCCTGGCCCGACGATGAGCACGTCACCTTATGACCGCGGACGATCCTGTTGAGGCCTAAACGGGCGGCGGAAGCGCAATTCCAGCGTCGGCCGTTGGCCCGATGGCAGGGCTGCGCTGCCGCCGGCGCTTCAATGCCAGCGAGGCGCACGAGGGTCCCATCGACTCGCATCGTATCGCCCGTCAGCGCGGCTGCCGTACCTGAGATTTCATTCGAAATGGTGACTTGGTGCGAAGCATCGATCGAGCCGGTCGAGATATTGAGATCCGACGTGCCGATGCCATCGGCGCTTCTCAGCATCGGGCCGCCGACGTAGATGAGCAGCAGAAACAGCCCCGCGCTGATGAGGTGATGCGCCTTGATCGGCGATTTTCGTGCTATGTCCGGCATCAGTTTGAGCTTGTCGCGTGCAGCATCAGCAGGAATGCGGATCGCGCTACGCAGTGGCGTCAAAAGTGCGCGCGCTGCGTCCTTCAAAACGCTCCAGCCGAATGAGACCCAGCGAACAATGCCCCAGAAGATCGCAATTGCGACGTCGGCGATGGCATGTCCGATGAACGCCAGCACGCGCATGACGCCGCTTTTGGCAGCGAACGCCCCGGCTCGCCCGGCATCGACACCCGCGTCGGCGACGTTCTTGACCTTCTCGATGGCGGCAACGCGCGCATCTTCAATCCGGCGCTGACGGTCGGCCCGGCGAACGAGAATGGTCGTCCGCACGTATTCCTTCCATTCAAAGCCTTCACTGCGCCTGCGCCACCCGAACATCGAGCGCACCTCCTCGAGCATGAATCGATTTAAGCATTTTGGGACGAATGATGGCAGCCCTTTGGCTCCATCGTGCAGCCCACAAGCATTTGCATGTGATCTAGCGAAGCCGTCTGACACCCGCAAGCACAGGTGCGCTTCAGTTGCGCTGGGCGAGCTGTGCTCCAGGCAATGACCAGATCCGTATGACGCCGTCTTGTCCGCCGGTCAGCAGTGTGCGCCCATCGTTTGAGAACACGACAGTCTTTGCGCCGGATCCCAGTCCCGTGAGCGGCAGATAATTGCGCGGTCGCTTCAGGCTCCTGACGCGTACGACACCATCTTCGGACGCCGACGCCAGCAGATCGCCGACGCCGGAAAACGCGAGCGAGGTGATGCGCGCATTGTGTCCGCCCAGCGTCCGCTGCATGCGATAGGAATTCATCGAGAGCAGCTTCACAGTACCGTCGAGGCTACCGGTCGCGAGTAATGAGCCATCCGGCGAGAAATCAAGCGCCGAAATGAAATCGGAATTGTTGCGATAGAGCCGCCGCGAGTCTTTCGTCTCGACGCTCCAGATCCTCACAGTTCGATCTGCGCCGCCTGATGCAATCCAACGGCCCGACGGATCGACCGCGAGCGCCTGCACCGCATTCTCATGCCCTTCGAGCACCGCCGTGGGAGCGTTCTGGAAGGCTGTTTCCCACAGCGTCACCATCCAGTCGTGACTGGCGGTTGCGATGCGATCTTCCGAAGCAATGAAATCGACCGCCCAGATGGTTGCGTCGTTGCGCTTGAAGCGGAAGAGGCGGCGCTTGCTGTCAAGATCATAGATGTCGACGGCGCCGTTGGCATGGCCGGTCACGACGCGATTATTGCGCACGGAAAGCGATACGGCCGGGCCATCTTCCAGCTGGATCGTGCCCAGCTGATAGCGCGTATCGTAGGACCAGACTTTAAGTTGCGCCTCGTGCGCGGCCGTCACGATCAGCCGGCCATCGCCGCTCAGCGCCAGCCGTTCGATTGGTGCATCGTAAGCCTTGATCTCAGCTGTTTCCGTCAGTGCAGGATCGGGATTGACGGCAACCGGTTTCGAGATCGTTCCCGTCGTGATCGCGCTTACATGCGTCGATAGAAGCTGCGGGATCCGATCGTGGAATGCAAACACGACGCCCGCGAGCGCTGCCGCAACGATAACGCGCGTCGTTAGCCGGCGCAGGAACGGCTTGCGCCCGACGTCCGGGTTGGGACGCACCTTCGGCTTCGATTTGGCTTTCTCAGGTTGCGGACGCGCTGGCGGCGGTAATGGTGGCAGCTTCTCCGCGGCTTTGGCCTTGTCCGCTTTGGCTTTTTCAGCTCGCGCCTTCGCCTTTTCGGCCGCCGCCGACTTTTTCACGGCGGCAGACGGCGCGGGCGGCGGAGCAGCCTTGCTCTTGCCCTTGTTCTTCGCGGCGGAAGGCTCTTTCAGCGACTCGACGAAATCGAGCATGCCGCCTTTCGGACCCGGCGCATCGGGAGGCGGCGGAACTGCGGTATTGATGATGGCTTCGGTTGCGCGCTTCTCATCGTCCTGCTTGCGGCGGACTTCGGTCTTCTCTCGCAGGCGTTGGAAAAGCCCGGGCTTCTCCGGATCCGGCGAAAGCAGCGCCCCACGCCATTCGGCAACCGAACGCGGCCGCGCGTCGACGGAAAGCGCCAGCGCCTGCTGGATGGCCGTCAGAAACGATTGCCGATAGCTCGCCAGCGCGGCGTCGCGCACCGGCACCATCTCGTCCTTCAGCATGCGCGACGGCGAGTCGGGCGGCCGCTTACCGGTCACCGCATGATAGAGCGTCGCGGCGAAGGCATAGATATCCGACCACGGCCCCTGCTGGCGGCTCGTCTCGGCATACTGTTCATACGGGCTGTAGCCGGGCTTCACGAGCGCCGACACCGTCTTCGTCTTTGAATGCGCAGCAATGTCGCTTCGTGCCGCCCCGAAGTCGATCAGCACCGGATCGCCGGTGTTGCGAATGATGATGTTATCGGGCGCGATATCGCGATGCAGGAAGTCGGCTTTGTGAATGACCTCAAGCGCATCGAGTAGCGGCGCGACGATCTGGTCGAGTTCCTTCTGGCGCGGCGCGCGGCCCAGATCCTTCAGCCAATTCTTAAGGCTTTTGCCTTCCTCGAACCGCAGCACCATGTAGGCGGTGTTGTTGGCGCGGAAGATGCGATGCACCTTGACGATGTTGTGGTGATCGAACTTCGCCAGCGTCTGCGCTTCTTCGATGAAGCGGTCGAGACCCCAATTGTAATCGCCGGTGCAACTCTCTGACCGCGGCGTCGCTTCAAGGTTTTCGGTGCGCAGCGCAAAATCGCTCGGGAAATATTCCTTGATGCTGACTTTGCGCGTCAGCTCCGGTTCGTCGGCGAGGTACGTGACGCCAAAACCGCCCGCACCGAGAACCCGGACGATTTTGTAATCGCCCGCGAGTTCCGTGCCGTCCGGTAAAGCGACAAGCTGCGTCATTGTCCTCGTGCGCGGGCCGTCCGCGCTGGTGATGATCTGTCCTGTGTTCTGCACCTCGCTGCAGAACGATCCACGGAGCTAGCTGCGCGTTTTGTCCTGGCCTCTCAACGAGCCAGCACTCTGTTGTCTCTGTTTTGAACCCATTGCGCAAGAATGTGGCGTATCGACGGGTGATGAACCCCTGATGAATAAATCCTCGCGGTGTCGCTTTCCAGCCATGTTGCCGCCGACATCTCCTCACCAAATCTGCCTGGCGCGATGGGAACCCGAATCATCATGATGCACGCGCGGTCACGTTTGAAACGAGTCGCTATAGCCGGTACGGCGATTCTCGTTCCGGCGGCAGTCTTGACAATGCTGTCGTCGCACGGCGCAGCAAACGATTTGCTTGGTTCGTCCCGCCCGATCGCGACGCGCCTCAACGCACTTTTTCATGACAGCTATCGCGTTGCGCCCGCTTTGACTGTTGGCCTGCTGCTCGCGGTCGCCCTGCCGATCGTCGCTGGCTTGGCCCGGCTATCGAAACCGCTCACCCGTTCAAAAGACGCCACGCGCATCTACAAGCCAAAGCCCGGCCGCGCCGATGCTTTCGATGCCGACGTCGGGCACGGGCCGGTCATTCCGCGCCGCATGCCATTCATCGAAATCGAGAACGGTCGCGGCATGAGATGCGCAATTCCGCGCGATATGCTGAGAATTGGCCGCGAGGATGATAACGACATTCGCATTCCGAGCCGCTATGTGCACCGCTATCACGCTGCCATTCATCGCGAAGATCACGATGATTGGCTTATCACCGATTTAACGGGCGTCGAGAGCAACGGCTTGATCGTCAACGGCCGCCGCTGCTGCGAAGCCCGCCTCCACGATGGCGACCTCATCCAGCTTGGCCCGGGAAAGCTTCGTTTTCGTGCCGGCGCTAGGTAATACTCGCGTTGTCGCCAAGGTTCTGTCCAGGTTCCAGTTCATGCGTATCAAAACGCTGCGGCGCGATTCGGCGGAAATCTGCGCCTGTCGAAATCAGATGGAGATGTGTCGATGGCAATCGAACGGGGCGAGACCACCGCAGGCAACGAAGCGAAGGGCGGTAAGCCTCATAAATTTCTGGGCTCATTGAGGGACGCACTGATGGCAGCCGGTCGCGACGAAACAGCTCCAGCCGCGGCGGTCGCGGCCCCCGCACAGGTTCAGCCGGTTGCGCCACCTCCGGTTCCGGCCGCTCGGAGCGAGGAGCCAAAACCCATCCCGGTGGCAGCGGCATCTGACAGTCTGAGCGCCGAAGAGGCCGCACGTCTTGCCCGCACCGGTCCCGAACCCAAAATTCCGGAACGCTTCGGCCTGCCGAAAGAAAAAGAAGCCGACTCGCCGCCGACCACGCGCGTCATCCGTGCCGAACCTTCGAAACCCCGGAAAGTCGAGGCGGAGCTTGATACCGAGGCTCCAGCTCGCACGGTTCTGGTGCGCGGCAAGCAAAAAATCGAGCACGGCGTTTTCGAGCGCGACCCCGTCGTCGGCTTTCTGATCGTTGTCGGCGGCCCCGGCCTTGGCTCTTTTCGCCCGATTTTCGAGGGCAACAACACGCTTGGCCGCTCGCGTGACAACAGGATTCCGCTGGATTTCGGCGATGATGCCATCTCGAACGAGGCGCAAGCCTACCTGCGCTACGATTCGACGGATCGGACTTTCCTCTTCGTGCCAAATCTTGCTAAGACGAATGTCGTTTCTGTGAACGACAAGCGACCGGCAGGCCCCGTGCCGCTGCAGCCGATGGACGTCATAACGCTCGGGCGCACGCAAGTCGCTTTCCTGCCGTTCTGCGGAAGCGATTTTGACTGGTCAGAGATTTCCGAAGCTTAAGGATCGAATGCCGCCGTTCGAGCATGCAGTCGCCGCAACGCGCGGAGCTCGCGACTATCAGGAAGATACAGCCGCGTTTCTGTCGGACGGCGGCGAGCCCATCGTATTGTCAAGCGAAGGGCCGGGCTACGACCGGGCGGGTTTGGCCGTTCTTGCCGACGGCATGGGTGGCCATACCGGAGGTGCGCTCGCAAGCCAAATGGTGTGCGATCATTTTCTGCAATCCGCCTCCGCTGCAAAAGGCGAGGTGAGCGAGCGGCTCATCGCCGGGCTGGGGGCCGCCAACGCCGCCCTCGCAACGAAGATTGCAGAGAACCCGCTGCTCGCTGGGATGGGCTCGACTCTAATCGGCGCCGCCTTCAGTCCGCTCGGCGTCGAATGGGTGAGCGTCGGGGACAGTCCGCTGTTCCTCTTCCGCCGCGGCGAGGTCGCGCTTCTGAACGAAGATCACTCGCTCGCGCCCGAGCTCGATCGCATGGTTGCCGAAGGCAAGCTGACGGCCGAGGAGGCGCGTCACGACCCGCGCCGGCATATGCTGCGCTCGGCCGTAACGGGCGAGGAAATTGATCTGTTGGATGTTTCCCGCCAGCCGTTGAAACTCGAACCCGGCGATTACGTTGTGCTGGCGAGCGACGGCATCGCAACACTTGAAACGAACGAGATCGCCCGCCTGATCCAGGGTTACGCAAAAGACGGCGCGGCGGTGGTCGCCAGGGCCATCATTCGCTCGATCGAAGCGATCCGTGAGCCATATCAGGATAATGCGACCGTCCTGGTCGTAAGGGCCGTGGGCTGATTATTTCAGCCTGCTGCGCTGTCTTCGTCCATCGAAATTACGACAAGAATTATCTGCTTGAGCACAAGCAATAATTCATTCTGTTTCCGCGAATTTGATCAGCGCGCGTTGCAACCTTACGCAAATGTATTCTGGCCGCCAGAAACCGGCAAAGAACCTTCCGTATTCAGCCTTGGCTGACCGGCCGCAATGGCCGGCTGAGATGCGAAGGAGAGACTTTATGATTTCCAAGATTTTGAGCGCTGCTGTGATGGCCGGTCTTCTGATGTCGGTTGCGGCTCCGGTTATGGCCAACGCCGCCGATGCCCCGAAGACGAAGGCTGCCTGCAAAAAGGCGAAGGGCACGTGGGACAAAAAGACGAAGTCCTGCACCGTGAAGTAAGTCTCGAAGCATTTCGAGTTTCATGGAAACAGTGGGCCACAAGCCCACTGTTTTTTTATGTCGAGACGCGTTGGGTCGCCCGCCGTCTAGGAGGCATCACGGAGATCGCCGGTCGCAAGCCTGCGAATGTGCGAGGCAACACGCGGCTGCTTCGATGCCAACCTATGAAAATCCTCGCGCTGCAACTTCAGCAGGCGGCACCGTGACGACGTTATGATAGCCTCTCCATGCGGACTGTTTTCAAACATTGTCTCCACACCGAAAACGTCGCCGACGGAATAGACGTGGCGTTGACCGTCCTTGAGCTTTTCAAGCCGTCCCGACGCGATGAAATACATAGCGTCACCCGGAGAACCCTTTTTCACGACTTCGACGTTCGGGGGCAGGTTGTGCGCTTCCAATAACGGCATAATTTCAGAGGCTTCTTTGGCGTCGAGACGCGCCAGTAGTGGCACACGCGACATCAAAGACCAGGAAATCACGAAGTCCCGCCTTTGCAGTTCTTGGGCAAAGCCGGTCGAGATGATGGCGACAGGCAATGCGAGGATGCAAAGACCCATTACCATTGTGACGCTACCAATGAGTTTGCCCAGGGCAGTAATGGGCGTCACGTCGCCGTAGCCAACCGTCGTAAGCGTGGCGATCGACCACCAGGCCGCTTCTGGAATGGTCCCGAATTTATCCGGCTGAGCGTTTCCTTCGATGTAGTACATCAAAGTCGCAGAGAAGAGCAGAGCCATTGCGAGAAGCAGGCCAGCGCCCGCCAGCGCCTTGCGCTCGTTCGAAAGCACGCGGATCAGCGTGTACATCGCCGGCGAGTAGCGCGACAGTTTCAAGAACCGCAACAGCCGCAGCGTTCTGAGGATACGCAGATCGATCAACACGATCGCGCTCAAATAGAATGGAAGGAATGCCAACAGATCGATGATCAGCGCCGGATGACACGCCAAATTGAGCCGCGCCTTCCACGGGTGCTTTCGGTTGAGATACGGCACTTCGGTAGCAGTCCAAAGTCGGAGCCCGTATTCGATAGTAAAGATCGCTACGGAAAACACTTCGAACCAATGAAACCAGGGCCGCCAGGCAGCCTCGAGCGATGGCACCGTTTCGGCGACGAATGCGGCGACGTTCAACAGAATAAGAACGACAATGAAGCTATCGAAGAGCTTGCTCGCCTTGTCGTCGCCCTGTCCGGTCTCGATGATCTCGTAAATGCGTTTACGGAGCGTCTTATAACGCAAGCCTGCTGCTTCTGCGATCCGCTCTGTCTGTTGGTGTAACACGACGTCCCCCGTAAATCCGTATAGAGATCGTTGCTCCCGTAGATCTCGTCATCGCACTGCATCATTGTGCGGCGCCGATTTACTCAACCAACGGCTAGTCTCCCCCGCGACGTTGAGTAGACCTTGCGTGACGGCGCCAACTGAGGCATCAGCGCATGGATATCGCCGATCACCTATCCGAGATTCGTCCATAGGCGCTTGGCAATTTCACGACCACAACTGAACGTCGTCATCAGCCCGAAGCACATAAGTTTTTCACCCAATAAAAAAAGATTTCTAGGAGGAAAAATCCGTGACCGTGAAGTCCGACATAGAGATTGCGCGCGAAGCGAAGCTGAAACCGATCGCCGAAGTCGCGGCAAAGGTCGGTGTGCCCGCCGAGGCGTTGGTTCCCTATGGTTGGACCAAAGCCAAGGTCTCTTCCGAGTACATCAAGCAGATCGAAGGCAACAAGGACGGCAAGGTCATCCTCGTAACGGCCATCAGCCCGACGCCTGCCGGCGAAGGCAAGACGACGACGACCGTCGGCCTGAGCGACGGCCTTAACTATATCGGCAAGAAGGCCATCGCTGCACTGCGCGAGCCTTCGCTCGGACCGTGCTTCGGCGTGAAGGGTGGCGCGGCCGGCGGCGGCTACGCCCAGGTCGTGCCGATGGAAGACATCAACCTGCACTTCACGGGCGACTTCCACGCCATCACCAGCGCCCACAACCTACTGTCGGCGCTGATCGACAACCACATCTATTGGGGCAACGCGCTCGGCATCGACCAGCGCCGCATCGGTTGGAAGCGCGTCCTCGACATGAACGACCGCGCATTGCGCTCGATCGTCAATTCGCTGGGTGGCGTCTCGAACGGTTTCCCGCGCGAAGATGGCTTCGACATCACGGTGGCGTCGGAAGTCATGGCGATCCTCTGCCTGTCGCGCGACATCAAGGATCTCGAAACACGCCTCGGTAACATCATCGTCGCCTACACCCGCGACAAGAAGCCCATTCGCGCGCGTGACTTGAAAGCTGACGGTGCCATGACGGTGCTGCTGAAAGACGCGCTGCAGCCGAACCTCGTGCAGACGCTCGAAAACAACCCGGTCTTCATCCACGGCGGCCCGTTCGCCAACATCGCCCACGGCTGCAACTCCGTGCTTGCGACAAAGACTGCAATGAAGCTCGCTGATTATGTCGTGACCGAAGCCGGTTTCGGCGCTGATCTCGGCGCCGAGAAGTTCTTCGACATCAAATGCCGTAAAGCCGGTATCGCACCATCGGTCGTCGTTATCGTTGCAACGGTGCGTGCGCTGAAGATGCACGGCGGCGTCGCCAAGGACGACCTCAAGGCCGAAAATGCCGCTGCCGTCGCCAAGGGCTGCGAAAACCTTAAGCGTCACATCGAGAACGTCAACAAGTTCGGCGTCCCGGCCGTCGTCGCGGTCAATAAATTCATCACCGACACCGACGCGGAAATCGTTGAAGTGCAGAAGGCCGCCGAGAGCATGGGTACGAAGGCATTCCTGTGCACCCATTGGGCCGACGGCGGCAAGGGCACCGAAGCGCTGGCCAACCATGTCGTTAAGGTGATTGATGAGGGCAAGGCGAACTTTAAGCCGCTTTATCCTGACAACATGAAGCTGCGTGACAAGGTCAAGACGATCGCAACCGAAATTTATCGCGCGGCCGACATTTCCTGCGACGCCAGCGTCGAGAACCAGTTCAAGGACCTGGAGGCCGCGGGCTTCGGCCATCTGCCGGTCTGCATGGCAAAGACCCAGTACTCATTCTCAACCGACCCCTCGAAGCGCGGCGCGCCCACCGGTCACATTGTCCCGGTCCGGGAGCTTCGCCTCTCGGCTGGCGCGGAATTCGTCGTCGTCGTTACCGGCGAGATCATGACAATGCCGGGTCTGCCGAAGGTGCCGGCAGCCGACTCGATCCGCCTCGACGACAAGGGCCAGATCCAGGGTCTGTTCTAATCCAAGAAATTCGGCAGGTTCCGCGCAGCGGAGTCGCCCATTTCTGATACATATCAGCCATACGGGGCAGGTCGTACCGCGATCTGCCCCGCTTCTGTTAGGAAGTCCGCACTTTTCGATCCATACAATCGATCCCGAATGCGCCTTCTCGCCATCCTGGCCACCAGTTGTTTCGTCAGCTCGATGTCGATGCGGATCATTGATCCCGTCGTGCCCGATATTGCCCGCGATCTCGCCATTGATACGGCGTCGGTGGCGATGCTGGCGTCTCTCTATGCCTTTCCCTATGCTCTAGCCCAGCCAGTCCTCGGCGCTTTTGGGGATGCCTTCGGCAAGGCTCGCATTATTAAGATCGCGCTTGCCGTGCTCGCCTTGTGCCTCGCGGCCTCGGCGCTCGCTCCGACATTCGCGTCGCTTTCCGTGGCCCGGCTCGTAGGCGGCGCGGCTGCTGGCGGCATTATTCCTTTAGCGTTTGCCATCGTCGGCGATCGCTTTCCGATGTCCGAACGCCAAATTGCGCTCTCGCGTGTTCTGACGGCAATCATAGCGGGACAGTTAACGGGCTCGATCGGCTCGGGCCTCATCGCTTCGATGTTTGGATGGCGTGTCGCCACCGCTGGCGCGACGTCGCTGGCGCTGATTGCGTTCGTCGTCACGCTTTGGCAATTGCGTCCGGCTCCCGGCGTTCAGCGCCAGGCCCCGAGCCTCAAGGAATTTATCGACGGCTATCGCGCTGTCTTTGCAAATCCACGCTCGGTTGTCTGCTTCGCTGCAGTCTTCGCCGAGGGCATCGTGATTTTCGGACTGTTTCCATACGTCGCAATTCTTCTCGAAGAGCGCGGCGCAGGCGGCCTGAAAGAAGCCGGCTTCGTGCTTGCTGGCTTCGGTTTTGGCGGTTTTGTCTACACCGCCCTCGTCCGCCTGATGCTCGGACGGCTTGGATTTTACAAGCTTATCCTCGCGGGTGGCATCGTTTCGGGGATTGGTCTAGCGCTTCTGTCTTTGGGAACGTCGTGGCCGCGCGAGATGGCGACGTTCCTGATCGTCGGCGTCGGCTTCTATATGATCCATAACTCGCTGCAGACGCAGGCGACGGAACTAGCCCCCCATAACAGGGGATCGGCCGTCGCCATGCATGCATTCTTCATGTTTTTGGGGCAAGCCTTCGGACCGGTCGTTTATGGCATCGGCTTGACGGGGTTGGGATCAACGTGGGTTTTGCTAATGGCCGGCGTATCGATGGGATTTCTTGGCGTCACCACTGCCTGGGGATTAAAGGCCCGCTCAGCGGTCGCCATTCCCGAGGTCGCTGGTCACGCAGGAACCTGATTGCTCTACGCCGGACCTCGCTGCCGCAATTTTATGCGGGACTTGGCCGAAGGTGCATATTTCGGAAGCAAATAGATGCTGATGTGAATAGACAGATGCAGCAATTCCGGGCTTCGCGTAAATTGGCCTGGGCTTTGCGATGCCGATCCGAAAAGACTCGTTAAACGGGAGGGTGGACTTGGGCGCGCCATTCGACGAAATGAACGGCTTCGGCGGCGAGGTGCGGCCACCGTATAAAGCATTCGCTGAATGGCTCGGTGTCCAACACCTCGATACACTCCGACAAAAATCCGCTGAAGCCGAGGTTTTGTTCCGGCGCTCGGGCATCACGTTTGCGGTCTACGGTGCAGAAGAAGCCGGCGAGCGTCTGATCCCCTTCGATATTCTGCCGCGCATCATTGCCGCCGACGAGTGGCGGCGCCTCGAACTTGGGATCGAACAGCGCGTTCGCGCGCTCAACGCCTTCCTGTACGATATCTATCACCGCCAGGAGATCCTGAAGGCCGGTAAGATCCCGGAGGAACTCGTCGTCCAGAATTCCGCCTTCCTGCCGGAGATGATCGGCGTAGATCCGCCGCGCGGAATCTATAGCCACATTATCGGCGTCGATCTCGTCCGCACCGGCGAAAACGAGTTCATGGTTCTCGAAGACAATACACGCACCCCGTCCGGCGTCTCGTACATGCTCGAGAACCGTGAGACGATGATGCATCTCTTTCCCGACCTCTTCAGCCGCAACCGCGTGCGACCCGTCGACAATTATGCCGATGCGCTCCTAAAGACGCTCGAAAGCGTTGCTCCGGGCAATCTCGACGCCGAGCCGACGATCGCCCTCTTGACGCCGGGCGTTTACAACAGCGCCTATTTCGAACACTCGTTCCTCGCCGATCAGATGGGCGTCGAGCTCGTCGAAAGCTCCGATCTCGTTGTCATTGACGGCCTCTTGCGCATGAAAACGACCGAGGGATTGAAGCGCGTCGACGTGCTCTATCGCCGTGTCGACGATGACTTCCTCGATCCGCTCGTTTTCGAACCGACGTCGCTTCTGGGCGTGCCGGGCATCTTCGATGTCTACCGGTCGGGCCGGGTGACGATTGTCAACGCGCCGGGCGCCGGCATTGCCGACGATAAGGCGATCTACAGCTACATTCCGGCGATCATCGAGTTTTATACGGGCAAGGCGCCGATCCTGCCCAACGTCGAGACGTATAGCTGCCGCGAGCCCGACAGCCTGAAATACGTTCTGGATCACCTCGCCGAACTCGTCGTCAAAGAAGTCCACGGCTCTGGCGGATATGGCATGCTCGTCGGTCCGAAATCGACGACCGAGCAGATCGACGAATTTCGCGCCAAGCTTATTGCCAATCCCAAAAACTATATCGCCCAGCCGACGCTCTCGCTATCGACTTGTCCGACACTCGCCGATACCAGCGTGGCGCCTCGGCATCTCGATCTGCGCCCATTTGTGCTCATCGGCGATCAGGTGCGCTTGATGCCCGGAGGACTGACGCGCGTAGCCATGAAGAAAGGCTCGCTCGTCGTCAATTCAAGTCAGGGCGGCGGCACGAAGGACACTTGGGTGCTGCAGGAATAGCTTCGGAATGCTTGGACGTACCGCAAACGACCTTTATTGGCTGTCGCGCTATATCGAGCGCGCAGAAAACATGGCGCGCCTCCTTGAGGTTGGCTACCGCATTGTGCTGCTACCGCGCGAGGGCGAAGGCTTTCACGAGGAATGGCGATCGACGCTCGAGAGCGCCGGGTGCCTGCAAGGCTATGTGCAGCGTCACGGCGAGCTGATCTCGCAGAACGTGATTGACTACATGCTCTTCGACACGTCGAATCCGTCGAGCATTGCGTCGTGTCTCGCCGCCGCGCGCCGCAACGGCCGCGCCCAACGCACGGCCCTGACGCGGGAAATGTGGGAAAGCCTGAACAGTGCGTGGCTGGAGTTTTCCGCCATTCGCCCGGTGGCGATCACATCGAATTCGCTTCCTGAACTTCTCGATTGGGTGCGTTCACGCTCCGCGCTCTATCGCGGCGCCATGTTGAACACGATTTTGCGCAACGACACATTCTATTTCAGTCAGGTCGGCACCTTCATCGAGCGCGCCGACAGCACCGCGCGCATTCTCGATGTGAAATACTATCATCTCCTGCCGTCGAGCGAGATGGTCGGCAGCGAAAAGGACAACTATCAGTGGGCGGCGCTTCTTCGCTCCGTCTCGGCGCATCGTAGCTATCGCTGGGTTTTCAAGGACCACTATCGGCCGCTCAAGATTGCCGATTTCATGATCCTCAATCGGCAGATGCCGCGGTCGCTGCGCTCGTGCTACGATGAGTTGACGTTGGCGCTCCGCGATCTCGCGGTGTTCTATGGCGCCCGTCACGATTGTCAGACGACGGCGGAATCCACCCGCGACCTTCTGTTGGAGGCCGACATTCGCAACATCTTCCAATCGGGCCTGCACGAGTTCGTGCAGGACTTCATTGCCCGCAACAATAAGCTCGGTAACGAGATCTCCGCCGCCTACCACTTCAGCGATTGAGGCTCCGACGATGCGTATTTCGATTGGGCATGTTTCGCGTTACGTCTACAGCGAGCCGACGAAGTATTCCGTTCTCGCGCTCCGTCTCACGCCTCCGTCGTTTCAAGGCCAGCGTGTCATCGAATGGCGCATCAGCGCTCCCGGCGTCGATGCGGTGAAGCCGTTCCGCGATGGCTTCGGCAATATGGTGCATCTCGCGAGTTGCACCGAAGAGCATTCCGAATCGCTGATTATCGCCAAGGGCGTCGTGGATACCGAAGACCGCGCCGGAATCGTGCGCGGACTGATGGACCCGGCCCCCCTCCGCGTCTACCGCCGCTTCACCCCCAAGACGATGGCGGCCGAGGATATCATAGCGCTCCAGCGGGATGCCGGAGCCAAGGCCGACATTCGCGGCATGCACAACCTGATGCATGGCGTCCGCGACGCCATCGACTACAAGATCGGTTCCACCGGTGCGCATACGACCGCTGCCGAAGCGCTGGCGGAAGGCAAAGGCGTTTGCCAGGACCACGCTCATGTCTTCATCGCCGCGGCGCGGTCAATAGGCATTCCGGCCCGCTATGTCAGCGGCTACCTGCTGACGGGGGGTGATGAACCCGCCGATGCCAACCACGCCTGGGCCGAAGTCTGGCTTGAGGGCTTAGGCTGGGTCGGCTTCGACCCGGCGAATGGCGTCTGCCCGACCGAAAAATATGTACGCCTGGCAACCGGCCTCGATGCGACTTTTGCGGCTCCAATTCGCGGTTCTCGCCGAGGGGTTGCAAACGAAGAGCTTGACGTCATCGTCGAAGTTCAGCAGCAGAGCAGCCAGCAACAATAGCGGCCCTGCCGACTTCGGAGACGATTGCATGACATACGCGGTAGCATTCCGCCTGGAGCGCGGCCTCGTGTTTGCAGCCGACACGCGGACCAACGCTGGCGTCGACAACATCGCGCAGTACAAAAAGCTTCAGCTCTGGCGGCAGCCGGGCGAGCGCGTGTTCGTGCTTCTGAGCGCTGGCAATCTCGCGGCGACTCAGGCGGTTGTCAGCTTGATCAACGAACATCTCTCGCAAGAGACCGACGATGAGGTGACGACCCTCTTCACGGCGCCGAACATGTACCGCGCCGCCCGCGTGGTCGGAGACGCTGTGCGCGAGGCGCGCAGTATCGACGGAGCTGCGCTTGAAGCCAGCAAGCTTGGCTTCAACACCAATTTCATTTTCGGCGGCCAGATCAAGGGCGAGCGCCCGCGCCTGTTCCAGATCTATCCGGAAGGCAACTTCATCGAGGCGACCGATGACACGCCATTCTTCCAGATCGGTGAGCATAAGTACGGCAAGCCAATCCTCGACCGCGTCGCGCGCTCCGACATGCGCCTCGGTGAGGCGGCCAAGCTGATGCTGCTGTCGTTTGACTCGACCTTACGCTCCAACTTGTCGGTCGGCATGCCGATCGATCTTGTCATCTACGAACGAGATACCTTCGACGTGACGCGCGAAAAGCGGATCAGCGCCGACGACGAATATTTCCGCAATCTATCGAACGCCTGGTCGGACGCGTTGCGGCAAGCCTTTTCCAAGATCGAAGAGTTCGACGTCTGAACCAGCGGATAATTTGCGCATTTGATTAACAGTTGAGGGCGCCATCCGCGCCTACAACTCGGCGCGCCGAGAAATCTATGCTGCACCCCAGCAAAAGTGCGGCAGCGCGCGCCTATGCACGGGTTTGAAGAAAGTGCTGTCTCGATTCTCAATGCCACTTACGGTTAGATTAAGCGCTGGTCATCAGGGCAGGCGGGCGCTGGAAGGGCATAATGGGTCTCCCGACGCTTAGTGAATATCTTTCGAACTGGACGCTGGAAGGCCGTACGCGCGGCCAGGTTTCGGAAACCGTGCTCGCCATCGCCGATGCCAGCATCCGTCTTTCGGAACTGATTGGTCGCGGCGCGCTCGATCATCGGTTGGGTCGGGTCGTCGCGCGCGCTGGCGAGCGTGACGAGCAGAAAGAAATAGATATCCTCGCCAATGATCTGATGGTCCAAGCTTTGGGCGCGGTTCCTGTCGCGGCTTTAGCCTCCGAAGAAGCAGAACTTCCGATCACGCTGCAAAAGAATGCGCCGCTGCTCGTCGCGACCGATCCTCTCGACGGCTCATCAAACGTCGAAGCCAACGTCTCGGTCGGTACGATCTTCTCGATCCTGCCGCGCCATCCGTCGGCGGAGGGTGAGGCGGCGTTCTTACGCCCCGGCTCGCACCAGCTGGCCGCCGGGTTCTTCGTGTATGGTCCCCAGACGGTGTTGGCGCTCACAGTCGGGCACGGCACGCAGATCTTCGCGCTCGATCGGGCGACACAGGTTTACCATCTGACAACGCGCAACGTTTCTATTCCTTCCGAGGCGCAGGAATATGCGATCAATGCTTCCAACGCGCGCCACTGGGACGATCCAATCCGCATTTACATCCACGACTGTGAAAATGGCGCCAATGGTCCGCGCGGCCGCGATTTCAACATGCGCTGGACGGGCTCGCCAGTTGCGGACGTTTTCCGTATCCTGACGCGCGGCGGCATTTACCTCTATCCGGGAGATCGCCGAAAAGGCTTCCATCAGGGCCGCATTCGCCTGATGTATGAAGCCAATCCGCTGGCATGGATCGTGGAGCAGGCGGGTGGGCGCGCGACGACGGGACGAGAACGCGTCCTTGACGTTATTCCGGCGGCTCTGCATCAAAAGACGCCGCTGATCTGCGGTTCACGAGATGAGGTGGACCGAGTGATGCGCATCTATAGTGGTCAGGAGTTCAAGGGAGATCATTCGCCGCTCTTCGGCCGCCGAGGCCTGTTCAGAGCTTCACCCTAATTCCATGAACAGAGGCGCATCGAGTCCCATCCATGTCCATTAAGCATCCGATCATATCCGTCACCGGTTCCTCCGGCGCCGGAACGACGTCGGTTAAGCAAACCTTCGACTACATTTTTCATCGTGAGAAGGTAAAGGCGGCGTTCGTCCAGGGGGACGCCTTTCATCGCTACGACCGTTGCGGCATGGAAAAAGCGATGAAGGCCGCAGCAAAGCGCGGCAATCATAATTTCAGCCACTTCGGCATCGAGGCAAACCTTATCGAAGACCTCGAGAAGTTGTTTCGCACTTATGCGGAAAGCGGAAAGGGGCTTTATCGCCACTATGTCCACGACGACGACGAGGCGAACACGTATGGGACACCGATTGGTACGTTCACGCGATGGGAAGATATCGAGCCTGGCACCGATCTTCTTTTGTATGAAGGACTACATGGTGCCGTCGTTACGCCCGAACATGATGTTGCGCGACACGCGGATCTTAAGATTGGCGTTGTCCCGGTCATAAATCTTGAATGGATTCAAAAAATTCGACGCGATCGGACTGAGCGCGGATACACGACTGAAGAAGTGACGCAATCCATTTTGCGGCGGATGCCCGACTACGTTCAATACATTTGCCCCCAGTTCGCAGAGACGGATATCAACTTCCAGCGCATACCGACCGTCGATACATCAAATCCCTTCGTCGCGCGCTGGATTCCGACCAACGATGAATCGATGGTCGTTATTCGTTTCAAGGAACCGCGTGGCATCGATTTCGCGTACCTGCTGTCCATGATCCACGATAGCTTCATGTCGCGCGCCAATTCCATCGTGATCCCCGGTAGTAAGCTTGATCTCGCGATGCAGTTGATCTTGACGCCGCTTATTCTTCAGCTCGTCGAGCGGCGCCGTCGCGTCATTTGAACGAACTCCTTCGAAAGGTAGCCTGTGTCACGCCCCCTCCTGATTGCCCCGTCCATTCTGTCGGCCGATTTCAGCAAGCTTGGCGACGAGATTCGGACCGTAGATGCCGCCGGCGCCGATTGGATTCACTGCGATGTGATGGACGGTCATTTCGTGCCGAACATCACGTATGGCGCGCCTGTCATCAAGGCGGTGCGCGGAACATCGAAAAAGGTTTTCGACGTCCATCTGATGATCGCGCCGGTCGATCCGTATCTGGCTGATTTCGCAGCCGCTGGCGCCGACATCATCACCGTTCACGCCGAAGCCGGTCCGCATCTCGACCGGTCTCTCCAGGCCATTCGCGCGCTCGGCAAGAAGGCCGGTGTTTCGCTTAATCCGTCGACGCCCGAAAGCGTCATCGAATACGTCCTCGATCGCCTCGATCTGATTTTGCTGATGAGTGTCAATCCGGGCTTCGGTGGTCAGTCGTTCATTCCTGCCGTTGTCGAGAAGATCCGGCGCGTGAAAGCCCTCATCGGCGATCGTCCGATTGATATCGAGGTTGACGGTGGCGTTACGCCGGAAACCGCGCCGCTCGTCGCCAAAGCCGGTGCCAATGTGCTCGTCGCTGGCTCGGCTGTGTTCAAGGGCGGCACCGAAGCCAGCTATCGCGCCAACATCGAGGCGATCCGAAAAGCTGCTGCGTCGGCGGTTTAGCGACTGCCAACCGGCTTGATTTGTTGCCGCGCTGGCGTATGTCCACCGCCTATGACTGATCGCTCTTTCGCCGAACCCTTACCGATTGATGCCGTGCTCGGTGACGTGCGCGCGGCGCTTCGCACGCATGGCGTAGCCGTGCTCGTTGCCGCACCCGGCGCGGGTAAGACGACGCGCGTACCGCTCGCATTGCTTGATGAGCCATGGCGCGCGGGCGGAAAGATCCTGGTGCTCGAACCTCGGCGGATCGCCGCGCGGGCCGCTGCTGAGCGCATGGCGGCGACAGTCGGCAGCCGTCTCGGTGAAGATGTCGGGCTACGTGCCCGCCTCAATTCCAGGACAGGTCCGCGTGTCGCTGTTGAAGTGATCACGGAAGGCGTCTTTACGCGCATGATCCTCGATGATCCAGAGCTGAAGGGCGTAGCCGCCGTCTTGTTCGATGAGTTTCACGAGCGCTCACTCGACGCCGACCTCGGGCTGGCGCTGGCACTAGACGCGCGTGCGGCGCTCAGGCCCGATCTCAAGATCGTTGTGATGTCGGCGACGCTTGAAACGCGATCTGTCGCGAAGCTGCTGGGCGAAGCGCCGATCATCGAAAGCGAAGGGCGTGCGTTCCCCGTCGAGACGCGATACCTCGGTCGAAGCCCCGCGCGACTTGAGGACGACGTCGTTGGTGCCGTGCGCCGCGCGGTTTCGAGCGAGCAGGGGTCGATATTGGTATTTCTTCCTGGACAAGGCGAAATCGCACGCGTCGCGGAGCGTTTGGCGGATCAGGCGTTGCCGTCGAACGTTGATGTCGTTCCGCTCTATGGCGGCTTGGACCCGGCGACGCAGGACCGCGCTATTTCTCCGGCGAAGCCTGGTCGTCGCAAGATCGTGTTGGCGACGTCGATCGCCGAAACGTCGATAACGATCGACGGTGTCCGCGTCGTCATCGACAGCGGTGTCGCTCGCGTTCCACGTTACGAGCCGGACGTCGGCATAACGCGGCTTGAGACCGTTCGCGTCTCACGCGCCTCAGCCGATCAGCGTCGCGGGCGGGCTGGACGAACGGAACCGGGCGTGTGCTATCGGCTGTGGGACGAACCTGAGACGCAAGGTCTTGTGCCCTTTGCCGATCCGGAAATTCGCGCCGCCGATCTTTCGAGTTTACTGCTCGATTGCGCCGAATGGGGTGCGAACGACCCGCGTACGCTCTCTTGGCTTGATCCTCCGGCCGAGGGCCTGCTCGCTGCGGCCCGCGCCGGTCTGGAAGCCATTGGCGCGCTTGATCCCGATGGACGCATCAGCAGCGAAGGCCGGCGGCTGCGCATGCTTCCTTTGCCGCCGCGCTTGGCGCGTATGATCATGAAAGGCGGTGAGCTTGGCAACGCGAGCCTCGCTGCCGAGATCGCCGCAATCCTTGTCGAACGCGGCATCGGCGGCAACGACATCGATCTTGCGCAGCGCCTTGAAAATTTCCGCCGCGACCGTTCGCAGCGAGCAGAAGGCATGCGTGCGCTCGCGCGTCAGTGGGCGCGCACGGCTTCAACAGACCTACTTGAAAGTCGCGTGCAATCGCCTGCCGCTCTGCTGGCGCTTGCTTATCCCGAACGTATCGCCAAAAGCCGCGGCAAACGCGGCAACTTTCTGCTTGCAAACGGCCGAGCCGGTCAGATCGACGAGCACCAGCACTTGGCGTCAGCGCAATATGTTGTCGTCGCCGAGATGCAGGGCCGTGCAGCCGCGACACGCATCATGCTGGCGCTTGCGACCGTCGAGGCCGAAATCGAAGCGATCGCTTCGGATGCGATCGAATCTCGCGACGAGATCTATTTCGACAAAGACGCGCGTGTGGTTCGGGCTCGGCGGGCCCGCCGCCTTGGCGCTATCGTTCTGAAAAGCGAAACGCGTCCGGTCAAAGACGGCGATGACGTTATGGCCGTGCTTGCTCGCGGCCTTGCCGATATCGGTGTTGCGGCACTTCCCTGGACGAAAGCGCAGCTTCAGCTCCGCAATCGCGTCTCGTTTCTCCGCCGCAACGATGAAACCTGGCCGGACTTGTCTGATGCCGCTCTCGCGTCGACCATCGACGATTGGCTGTCGCCGTTCCTGCTCGGCAAAACGCGAACGACGGACGTTGACGCCGAGACGCTGGAGACGGCGCTCAATGCGCTGCTGCCGCGGCAAATGCGCGTCCGCCTCGATGATGAAGCGCCGACGCATTTCACCGCACCCACCAGCAACCGCCATCCGCTCGACTACGAATCGGATGATGCCCCGGCGCTGCACATTCGCGTGCAGGAGCTTTTCGGCCTCAAGGAGCATCCTGCCATCGCGCGTGGACGTTTGCCGCTCACGCTTCATTTGCTGTCGCCGGCACACCGTCCGATTCAGATTACACGCGACCTTCCGGGCTTCTGGGCGGGCTCATGGCGTGCGGTCAGGGCGGATATGCGCGGGCAATATCCCAAGCACGTCTGGCCCGAGGACCCTGCAACGGCTCTGCCGACGGCTCGCGCCAAGCCGCGTAAGGGATGACACTACAAGTTTACCTTCGCTGAAAACGACAGGTGCTGGCGCCGTGATTAGAGCGTAGTTAATCTGCGTCCTAACTATTGCTCGTGCCATGTCGGAGACGGGTACGACCAAAGTCCTGTTTGTTGCTCAATACCTTCAGGAGTTAAAGACAATTCTGCGTTCGTTTGCCGCAGGATAGCGGCTCTCGGACCCCAACATTGAACCTTCGCAAGAAGGCTTCGATGGCATTCTGGAGGTAAAACTTGTCTGTGCCGGCGCACATATTGATCGTTGACGATCATCCCCTCTTTGTCGAAGCCCTTCAAAGAGCGATCACGAGCGCATTTCCCGATACCACCACCAATTCTGCAATCTCGATTGAGGCGGCGAAAATCCAGCTCGACAGCGGCATCCCGTTCGACGTCGTGCTGCTTGATCTCGCCCTGCCCGGCATTCGTGGCTTCGATGGCCTGCTTGAACTCAGGACGCTGTATCCCCGTCTTCCGATTGTTGTCGTTTCTGCCCTTGAAGATCCTCGCATCGTCCAAGACGTGATGCGCTACGGCGCGGCAGGCTTCATTTCGAAGTCGGCAGACCGTGGAGAGATCGCAGCAGCCATCAAAGACGTTCTTGAGGGCTCGCTAACGCTGCCAAAAGGCTATCGGCCGCCGGAGATACCGACGTCCGAAACGCGCGACGATGTCGTGCGGCGGTTGCGAACGCTCACCCCGAAGCAGCTGAGCGTTCTCAAGATGCTGCGCCAGGGGTTGCTGAACAAGCAGATCGCCCACGAGCTTCAAATCGAGGAAACGACGGTAAAGGCTCACGTCTCGGAAATCTTGCGCAAGCTCAATGTATCCTCGCGCACGCAGGCCGTGATCGAAGCCCAGAAAATCGATTTCAGCATCATTCTTGGCGATGCGAATGGCGGATAGCCTAGCGCATCCGGCAAATCGTCTAGCCGAGCAGGTGCTTCATCAACGCCCGTAATTCGCCCGGACGAACAGGCTTTAGAAGCAATTCGCAGCGCGAGCGTAACGCCGCCTCCGCTGCGTCCTGCGTGCGATCCGCTGTGATCAAAATAGCGGGAATGTCCACCGCGAGACGGTTGCGAATGCTGCGCACGATATCGATGCCAAAATTACCTTCCTTCAGGTGATAGTCCGCCAGCACGATAGCCGGAGAAAAATCCGGGTCGGAAAGAATTTCGCTGACATCCTCAAGATCTCTCGCCGGGCGCACATCGGCCCCCCAACGCGTCAGTAGCGACTGCATGGCCGTCAGCACGTCGAGATCGTCGTCGACGATGATGACCTGCCGCGAGACCAAGGAATCCGTTTCGTCCCTGACGGCATCGGTGAGGGGCAGCGGTCTCTTCGGGGTCGATGCGGATGGCGCATAGACCGAGAATCGCGAGCCATGACCTACGCGCGATTGTAATTCCAGGCGGTGCCCAAGGGCATCGACCATGCGCCGTACGATCGCAAGCCCCAACCCAAAGCCCGTGCCGCCCGAGCGCTCCGATGCGGTGCCGCGCTGGAATTCCTCGAAGATGCGATACTGCTCCTGCTGTGGTATGCCGGGACCAGTATCCCACACTTCGATCACGACCTCGTTGCCGCGCGGACGGGCCGCCAGAAGAACACTGCCATGTTCGGTGTAGTGTGCGGCGTTCGCGAGAAGATTCTGCACGATCCGGCGAAGCATGAGAGGATCGGAGCGGACGGCCAGATCCGTCGGCCGCCAGCGGAAACGCAGACCCTTGCGCCGCGTCACGGGCTCAAGGCTGTTGGCGACCTGTTCGAAGATCGCTTCGAGAACGACAGTCTGAATATTCGGCACGAAGACGCCAGCCTCGAGTTTCGAGATATCGAGGATACTGGTCAAAAGTTCCTCGATGCTGACGAGCGCGTGCGAGATGTTGTGAGCGAGGCGCTTGTTGTCCGCCTCGTGCTGCGCATCGGTCAGCTCAGAGAGCGTCAACCGCGCCGCGTGCAGCGGTTGCAGCAAGTCGTGCCCGACGGCTGTGAAAAAGCGGGTCTTGAAGGTATTGGCGCGCTCGGCCTCGTCGCGCGCTTGGCTCAGCTCGATGTTGGTGTGCGCCAGCTTCGTCAGTGCAAGGTTGAGTTCTTCGGTCCTGCGTCTGATCTGCGCTTCCTGATTGATCGCCGTCTGAAACAGCGAAAACGAACTCGCCTGCTGATCCATCGAATGCTCAACGCGCTTCATCAGCGCCGCATTAATCTTACGAAGCTTGTCGACGGCGCGACGAAGGTCGGATTGCCGCGTCGGCAACTTCTCTGCCGGATCCTCTTCGTCGTTCATGGCGGTTCAATTCTACCGTGCGGCTTTGAGAACGCTATGCCCGTCAAAGTTTGATTGAGGTGCATGGCATTGAACTGCTCGCCATAAGTCTGGAAGCCAGCAAGTCCATATCGGTCATAAATCTCCTCGACTTTGTGGCGGAGTTGCCCGGTTTCGGCATCGATCCGTCTCAAGAAGCAGTCGAACCCGAGAACAAAATCGATGCCGCCTAACGCGGCATCAACTTGTTTGAACGTTTCCAACGTCGACTGAACCATATCACGCGGCCGCCCGACGGTGAAAACCAGACCTTCGTCGATTGCACAAAGGAACGATAAGCTGCCATCCGGGTTCATGTTCCGAATTGCACGGCCGTAATACTCTCCCCCCACTTTTACGACGAGCGGATAAGTCGCGAAACTCAATGGACCGAGATCGTCAAGTGATACGCCAATGGCAGATGCGTACTCACTGGCCGCAGGTTCGGCATTGAGATCGTAGACAATGCGGTGTTCGCTGTCCGCGGCCGTAACGACAAGCTTGATCGGAGTCGGTTCGAAGTTCTGCGTCTTGAAAACGCGAAATGGTGTCGATGTTTCGATCACGAATAAAATGGCGCCGCGCCGGATAAGCTTGCCGCGATGAATGAGGGCGGTACGCTGAAACGCCAATCCGTCGCCGGCAGAGCCGCCCAAGAGTTCCATGTCCTCGAGTGACCAGTGCAGCGCCGCCGTCAACGGTTCTTCTCGATCGGACAATCCGTCGACGAGTACGAGCGCAAAGATGTTTTCTTTCGCCGCGCGCGAGACGCCGGTGATCATTTGCACCCGTAAGCGCCGCGCAATTTCAGAAGCGCGTTCCACGCCGCCTTTATCGATGTCCGGGATAACTTCACTCATCACTCGGAAGCCCTTCTCAGGGAACGCGATGAAGACGATCCCGCCTTGCGTCATGCCGAGCGGGCCGACTTCACCGGCGGTGCTGCAACCCGAAACGGTGACGTCCGGGAAATTCTGCTGCAGCGCCTTGAGGAGAACCTCCGGGTCATGCTTGATCGAAAAGAAAACGATGATGTGTTGAAAGACACCATCTGCAAGTTCGGCGCGTGCGGCTGAAACGGCTTCCTCGGTGGAAAGTGTGCTCGCCACCACGCGAACACCACATGCGGCACGAGTGGTTTTTGTCGACATTTGACTCGGCTTCCTCGGTCGCATCGCGACGCGAGCCGCTTAACTAATGAATATGGGCCGGAATTTGCCACAGCCGCGCGGGTCGGACAATGTCCGTCTGGGCAACGCCACTCTCGTGAAGCATGGCTTTCGCCGAAAAAAAGCCCCGGCCGAAATAGCCGGGGCTTAGCTTTTGCGGCAAGACTTAAGAAACGCTGTTTTAGCAGTCCAGTGTATGTGCGCGTTCCCAATCCGTGAAGTGGGAGGCGTAGGAATTCCAATTGTCGGTCTTGAGCTTGATGTAGGCCGCAGCAAACTCGTCGCCGAGAGCGCTCTTGAGCGACGTGTCCTTGTCGAACGCACGGATTGCGTCCAGTAGGTTCAACGGCAGACGCGGTGCATCCGTTACCGTATGGCCAAGCTGGTACATGTCGATGTCGAGGCGTTTGCCCGGATCCGCCTTGCTGCGGATGCCATCGAGACCTGCAGCGATGATGACGGCTTGAAGCAGATAGGGGTTTGCCGCGCCGTCCGGTAGCCGCAACTCGAAACGACCCTTACCCGGAACGCGAACCATGTGCGTGCGATTGTTGCCCGTCCAGGTCACCGAGTTCGGCGACCACGTTGCGCCCGAGAGCGTCCGCGGCGCGTTGATACGCTTGTACGAGTTGACCGTCGGGTTCGTGATCGCTGCGAGCGCTTCGGCGTGTTTCATGATGCCGCCAAGGAAGTGGTAGCCCTGCTGCGAGAGCCCCATTTCGTCGGCCGCGTCGTAGAACATGTTCGTCTTGCCGTCCTTGTCCCACACTGAGATGTGAGCGTGGCAGCCATTGCCGGTTAGGCCGGCAAAAGGCTTCGGCATGAAGGTTGCGCGCAGGCCGTGCTTTTCAGCGATCGAGCGCGTCATGAACTTGAAGAACGAGTGGCGATCGGCCGTCACCAGCGCATCGTCGAAGTTCCAGTTCATTTCGAACTGGCCATTGGCGTCTTCGTGGTCGTTCTGATAGGGACCCCAGCCCAGTTCGAGCATGCTATCACAGATCTCTGCGATGATGTCGTAGCGGCGCATCAGGGCCTGCTGATCGTAGCAGGGCTTCGAGGCGTTATCCTTGTCGTCGGAAATCTCAGTGCCTTCAGGCGAGATCAGGAAGAATTCGCATTCGACGCCGGTCTTGACGTAAAGCCCAAGCTCAGCCGCCTCTGCCATCAGCTTCTTCAGTACGACGCGCGGAGCCTGGGGAACGTGCTTGTCTTCCATCACGCAGTCTGCCGCAACCCAAGCTACGTCTTTGCGCCAAGGCAGCTGGATGACCGACGATGCATCCGGCATGCCGAACAGATCGGGATGAGCCGGCGTCATATCCAGCCAAGTCGCAAAGCCCGCGAAGCCCGCGCCGTCTTTTTGCATATCGGCGATCGCCGCAGCCGGAACCAGCTTTGCGCGCTGGGCTCCGAAAAGGTCCGTGTATGAAATCATGAAGTAACGGATGCCACGCTCTTTGGCGAGCTGGGCAAGATCCTGAGCCATACTGTCTGTCCTCAACGCTTGCGTTTCATTTTTATGAGTGCTTTCCCGACCGGCGAAAAAAGGGGCGGCTTAAAAGCCGCCCGCTCCGGTCACCCCGGGGATCCACGATGTTCCGGCAAGCGGCACACGTGCCATCGCCGCAGCTTCGATCGTCAAGGCGCAGAGATCTTCTGGCTCGAGATTGTGAATGTTGTTGTGGCCGGCGGCGCGCGCGATGGTTTGCACTTCGAGCGTCATGACCTTCAGATAGTTGGCGAGCCGACGGCCGGCACGAACCGGATCGAGACGCTTCGACAGTTCTGGATCCTGCGTCGTGATGCCGGCAGGGTCACGTCCTTCATGCCAGTCGTCGTAGCAGCCGGCGCGCGAGCCGAGCTTCTCGTATTCCGCTTCGAGCGCCGGATCGTTGTCGCCGAGAGCGGCCAACGCCGCGATACCGATCGAAACTGCGTCGGCACCCAAAGCAAGAGCTTTGGCGACGTCGGCGCCGTTGCGAATGCCACCGGAAACGATCAGCTGCACTTTGCGATGCATGCCGAGATCCTGCAGCGACTGCACCGCCGGACGGATGCAAGCCAGCGTCGGGAGGCCGACATGTTCGATGAATACTTCCTGCGTGGCCGCCGTGCCGCCCTGCATGCCGTCAAGAACGATAACGTCGGCGCCTGCTTTGACCGCGAGGGCCACGTCGTAATAGGGACGCGTGCCGCCGACCTTCACGTAAATTGGCTTTTCCCAGTTCGTGATCTCGCGCAGCTCAAGGATCTTGATTTCGAGATCGTCGGGACCAGTCCAGTCGGGATGACGGCAGGCCGAGCGCTGGTCGATGCCCTTCGGTAGATTGCGCATTTCTGCGACGCGATCCGAGATTTTCTGACCGAGCAGCATGCCGCCGCCGCCGGGCTTCGCGCCCTGGCCGACAACGATCTCGATCGCGTCTGCTTTGCGCAGATCATCTGGATTCATGCCGTAACGTGACGGCAAATACTGATAGACGAGCGTTTTCGACTGGCCGCGTTCTTCCGGCGTCATGCCGCCATCGCCGGTCGTCGTCGAAGTGCCAGCAATCGAAGCGCCGCGTCCGAGCGCTTCTTTCGCATTCGCCGACAGCGCGCCGAAACTCATGCCTGCAATCGTGATCGGGATCTTAAGCTCGATCGGCTTTTTGGCGAACCGCGTGCCGAGCGTTACCGTCGTGGTGCACTTTTCACGATAGCCCTCAAGCGGGTATCGCGACATCGAAGCTCCTAGAAACAGGAGATCGTCGAAGTGCGGGACACGGCGTTTCGCACCACCACCGCGGATATCGTAAATACCCGTAGCTGAAGCGCGTCGGATTTCCGACAGCGTGTAATCGTCAAAGGTCGCCGAGGGGCGCGGCGTTGTAAGCGGGATCTTCGGCGACATCAGTAAGCATCCGCGTTGTCGATGTTGAAGTTATAGAGCTTGCGTGCGGAACCGTACCGCCGAAACTCGCTGGTCTTCGCGTCCGTGATTCCGGCCCCTTCGAGAAGCTTCGAGAGCGCTTCGTGATGCTCGGGCCGCATTTCCTTTTCAATGCAGTCTGCGCCGAGGCTCTTCACTTTTCCGCGCACGAACAGCTTCGCCTCGTAGATCGAATCGCCGAGCGCGTCGCCCGCGTCGCCGAGCACGACCAGATGCCCAGACTGCGCCATGAATGCCGACATATGACCGATATTGCCTTTAACGACGATATCGATGCCTTTCATCGAAATGCCGCACCGTGACGATGCATTGCCTTCGATGACGAGCAGGCCGCCATGGCCAGTCGCGCCCGCGTACTGGCTGGCATCGCCTTTAATGACGACTTTGCCCGACATCATGTTTTCGGCAACGCCAGGCCCGGCAGAGCCGTGCACCGTGACGGTCGCTTTCTTGTTCATGCCGGCGCAGTAATAACCGACGCTACCAAGCACATCGACTTTGATCGGGGCGTCGAGACCCACGGCGATCGCGTGACCGCCGCGCGGATTGAGCACTTCCCACTGGGCTTCGTTGGAGCCGTCTTTTTGCCGGTGCAGCTCTTCGTTAAGTTCGCGCAACGGACTCTTGGCGAGATCGAACGTACGCATGAGTTCCCCAATTAACTGCTGCATCAGCGTTGCCAGAAATAAACGGTTGCGGGTTCAGGCTCCCAGACTTTCGCCTTATCGATTCCAGGCAGACCAGCGAGCGCGCGATATTCCGAGCCGAACGCGACATAGTCGTCGGTTTCAGCCATGACGGCCGGCTTGCAGGCGATCGGATCACGAACGACGCCGAAGCCTTCCTTGGTGCCGACAACGAAATTGAAGAAGCCGTCGAGATCGTCGAGGCTCTTTTCCAACGCCTCACCGAGGTTCATGCCCTGCTTCATGCGCCAAGTGAGATACGACGCAGCAACTTCGGTGTCGTTTTCGGTGTTGAACGTCATGCCGTCGCGGACGAGTTCGCGCCTAAGGCTCGCGTGGTTCGACAGCGAACCGTTGTGCACGAGGCATTCGTCGGCACCCGTCGAGAACGGATGCGCGCCAAGCGTCGTCACCGCCGACTCCGTCGCCATGCGCGTGTGGCCGATAGCATGCGTGCCGGACATATGCGCGAGATCGAAACGCTTCGCGACCTCAGTCGGATAGCCGACTTCCTTATAGATTTCGATGTTTTCGCCCGTCGCCATGGTCCGGATCGAAGGGAACTCGGCGGCCAGCAGGGCTTTGATGTCGTCAAGCTTGTCCGACGGAATGCTCAGGACAGCGTGAGTGTCCTTTACCGTGAGTTTGGCGTCTACCTTCTTGTCTTTCGCCAAAGCGGCCTGGAGCTTTGCGAAGTCGCTCTTGGCATTTGCCGATTGCAAGGTGACCTTCGTGCGACCGTCTTCAGCCGCCCCGTAAACTGCAAAACCTGCCGAATCCGGACCGCGCTCGCACATCGTCGAGAGCATCTTCGAGAGAAGCTCTCCGAGCTGCGGCTCCATTTCTGGTTTTTTCAAAAATAATCCGACGATGCCGCACATAGCTGCCTCCTGACTGGGCCGCGAAGGAATGGCTCAGACAGTAATCGTGCGGCGACAATCTGTCAACTCAGAAGAAAGAAGATTTCTTTAAAGGAATGTCGAAAATTTATGACCGTACCGGTCGTCGGCATTATGGCCGTGGATAGATGATGATCGACAGGTAGGTCATAGGCGACTCGATAAGGCGCGCAGGACCGTGAGGCGCCGCGCTGTCGAAGAGAATGGCATCGCCCGGAGCCAAGTGATAGCTACGATCAGCATGCGCGTATTCGACTTCGCCGGAGAGCATAAAAATGAACTCGACCCCCTCATGCTGGAAGCCGGTATAGGCGGCCGCATCGTCCGAAAGCGTGATCAGATAGGGTTCGATGACGACCGGGCCGTCAAGCGAATGGCCAAGAAGCTGATACTGATGACCCACCTTTGTGCCGCGACGTCGAATGACTACACCTTCACCTGATTTGACGTAGGAACAGTCGCGGCGCTGTTCGAACGACGCGAACAGGACCGTCAACGGCACATTCAGCGCTGAGGCCAGCATCTGCAACGTGCTGAGCGACGGAGAGATCTGGCCGTTCTCGATTTTGGAAAGCATTCCCGGCGAGATTTGCGATGCTGCGGCAAGTTCGGCAACGGTCAGCCCTGCGTGCTTCCGATGGTGGCGAACCTGATGCCCGATGGCCTGCTCAAGCGTATGTTCGGCAGCGCCTGGTGCATTCGAACCCGTTGCCAGAGGCTCGGCTTCGGCGAGTTCGACAGGGTTTTTGCGTGACTTTTCTGACATGAAGGCTTTCCGCCGACGACGGCGGCTGAAAATGACTTAATATCGAAACAGGTTCGCACGTCGCGAAAGATTATTCCACCACGGGAAAAAAAAATGTCCAATGCCTGAAGGACGCAGGCCACAGAGTTGCGGAAAATCTATGTCAGATCAAATCCGGTCAAGCCAGTTGCGGAAATCCTTTGCATAGGTCCGCGCGCAGGCGAATTCATATCCCCTGCCGTCCGGCAATCGCCACACGGTCACGCCGAGGTGCGAGACGTGGGTGATCGCAACGTCCCCTGGCTTAAACGAAGTATCTTCGAAGTCGATGCCCATGCTCTGAACGAGCGTGTCGGATGGACGGGCACTGTCCATCCCGAAGATCGTTCGGCTATCGCTGACATCAACGACCGACGCAAACCCATTGAATGTTTTCGCATGTTGGGCCGTCGGATCGCCACTTCCTGACAATTGCTCAATCAGCAGCCATTGCTCGGGACCGGCCCAGACAATCGTCATACCACGCGCTTCGAGCACTCGGGGCGTTGACGGAAACTCGACGCCAAAAGCGGCGCGGGCAGCATCGTTCAGCCCCGCCAGCATGCCGCGTCTGGCGGCGATGTGCGTGACGGCAATGTCCGAACGTTCAACGATCGAGGAATGCTGTTTCGCCCTAAGGCCGTTCGCAAGATCAGACACGCAAACGTGCTCCTTCTACATCGTAGAATGCGGCCGGAACCACCTGGACGAGGGTGCTTTCACCCCGCACCGGATCGACAGCCTTGAGAATTTCGCCCATGCGAGCTTCGGCACGCGCAAGAAGCCCCAACCCGACCCAATGCCCGAGCATCGGCGAATATGCGACAGAGGTCATATAACCCTGATCGTTTTGCGCAGTCGGCTGATCGTCTTTGCCGATGAAATGCGCGCCCCCCCGCAATCGCACGGCAGTGTCTACAGGCTTGAACCCGATCAGGCGCGGGCGATCCGGATCGACCAATCCCGGTCGCTGTGCCAAGACGCGGCCGATAAAGTCTTTCTTGGTTGACGCCATCTTGCCGAGGCCGAGATCCGCAGCCGTCGTTGTGCCGTTGAGTTCCGAGCCGCCGACGTGGCCCTTTTCGATGCGCATGACGCCAAGCGCTTCGGTGCCGTATGGAATGGCGCCGAATTCCTCGCCTTCCGACATGAGCTTGCGCATGAGAAGATCGCCGTGCCGCGCCGGAACTGCGATTTCGTAGGCAAGCTCGCCTGAGAACGAGAGACGATAGATGCGCGCCTTGATGCCGCCGAGCGCAGTAATTTCGGCACACGCCATATATGGGAAGGCCGCATTCGAAATGTCGAACGGTGCATCGACGATCTTGGCGAGCAGGTCACGGGCCCGTGGTCCCGCCACAGAATATTGCGCCCATTGATCGCTGACTGGGAACAGCTGCACGTCAAGGTGCGGCCAGTGCCACTGCCGGCAAAGTTCGAGATGCTGCAGAACCTTGATGGCGTTGGCCGTCGTTGTCGTGATGAAATAGCGATCATCGGCAAAGCGTGCAGCGGTGCCATCGTCCATCGCCACGCCGTCTTCGCGCAGCATCATGCCATAGCGCGCTTTGCCGACGGCCAGCGTGCTCATCATGTTGATGTAGACGCGGTCCAGAAATTTTCCGGCGTCGGTTCCGTGAACCTCGATTTTACCGAGCGTCGACACGTCGCACACGCCGACGCCGCCCCGGACCGTTTTTACTTCGCGATTGACCGTTTCAAGCCAGTCACGTTCGCTGGGCTTGGGAAAATACTGCGCGCGAAGCCACATGCCGGTTTCGACGAAAACCGCACCACGCTCTTTCGCCCAGTCGTGCGACGGCGTGAGCCGCGTGGGCTTGAAATGCTTGCCACGATGCTCGCCCGCAAAAACACCGAGTGAGACCGGCGAATACGGGGGGCGAGCAGATGTCGCTCCCGTTGCCGGGATCGATTTGTTCGTCAGCTCTGCCATCATGGCGAGGCCATTAACATTCGACGTCTTGCCCTGGTCGGTCGCCATGCCAAGCGTCGTGTAGCGCTTGAGGTGCTCAACTGAGCGGAAGCCTTCGCGCTCGGCAAGGCGGATATCCGCAGCCGTCACGTCATTCTGCTGATCGACAAACGCCTTTTGCTTGGCCGCTTCGACATGCCAGAAGGCCGAGACTTCCGTCAGTTCATCGTCCGTCCCGGGAACGGGAGCGACAGTGGCCGCGAAGCCGCACGCTGCGGCAGCGTCTGCGCCTGCCCGCGCACCGTCGTTAAGGCACGACGATGTCGAGAAAGAACCATTGGCCGCGCCGGCAACGGTCATCCATTTCGGCAGCGCTCCCGGAACGAAAGCAGCTAAATTCTCCTGCCATTGGGAGCGTCCGCCAAGGTGCGTCGTCACCTGAACATTGGGATTGAATCCGCCCGACGCCGCAATCAGATCGCAAGGGATCGTCTGAGACGTTCCGTAAGCTGCAACGATCCGTGCGCCGGTGACGCGCTGTCTGCCGGTAGCGTCAGCGACCGCAGCGCCTTCGAAGACGCGGATGCCATACTTGCGCGCCTTCGACTTGATCTCAGGCGGCAATATGGGGCGCGTGTCGACAAGTGCTGCAACGGTGATGCCTGCGCGAATGAGATCGTCGATTGTGTTGGCCGCATCGTCGTTGTTCGAGAATACGACGGCCGTCTGGCCCGGCGCCACGCCGAAGCGATTGATGTAGCTTCGCACGGCGCTTGCGAGCATCACGCCCGGCCGATCGTTGTTGCCGAACACGATCGGCCGCTCGGTCGAGCCTTGCGCAACGATCGTCTGCTTGGCGACGATATGCCAAAGGCGCTGCCTCGGCTCGCCCGTTGCGGGAACGGCGACATGATCCGCCACCCGCTCGACAGCACCAAACGTACTGGAATCGTAGGCACCGAAAATCGTCGTTCTCGGCATTAAGCGAACTCTGGACGAAGCCGCAAGCTCGGCGACGACGGTATTCACCCATTCAACACCGCTTTTGCCATCGATGCCTCGCACATCAGAGAGAAGGCGGCCGCCCAAGGCAAAGTTTTCGTCGACGACGATGACCTTCGCTCCAGCGCGCGCCGCAGAAAGCGCTGCCATCAATCCCGCTGGACCCGAGCCGATGACGAGCACGTCGCAGAACGCGTTCACCTTGTCGTAGATGTCGGGATCGGGCTCATTTGCGGCAGATCCCAGACCCGCCGCGCGCCGGATGATCGGCTCATAGAGCTTTTCCCAGAACGCCGCCGGCCACATGAAGGTCTTATAGTAGAAGCCCGCCGAGAAAACGGGCGACAGAAGCCCGTTGATCGAAAGCAAGTCGAACGACAGTGACGGAAAGCGGTTCTGGCTTTTCGCTTCGAGGCCATCGTAGAGCTCGGCAACGGTCGCGCGCGTATTCGGCTCGCGACGCGCACCGGAGCGTAGCTCGACAAGTGCATTGGGTTCTTCCGAGCCCGCAGTCAGGATACCACGCGGGCGATGATATTTAAACGACCGTCCGACCAGCCGAATGCCATTGGCGAGCAACGCCGACGCCAGCGTATCGCCGGCATATCCCGTGTAGGGAACACCGTCGAAGGTGAAGTCAAGCGCCTTGGCCCGGTCGACGAGGCCTAGCCCCGACACACGGAATGTTTGCGATTGCGTCATGGTGTGGTGCTCGCAGAATTCTGACGCTCGAGAGCGACGTCCTGAGCCGGCTTTACATCGGAAATTTCGTGTGTGCGCGTATCGCGCGTGACGACCAGCCACGCATGGCATCCGGCAGCGTGGTACCAGAGTTCTTGCGTCGGTCCGGCAACGTTCCGGCGTTCGTAAGCGAAAGCATAAAATGCATCGGCAGCATCGGGCGCTGCCGGATCTGGGCGGACGACGCTCGCGTCCCCGAGATAGGAGAATTCATCGTTGCCGCGGTCGCCGCAAAAGGGACATTTGATGCGCATGGTGGCTCGCCTTCAGTGCAGGTTGGGCTGATTGCCCATGCCCTTCTCGTCGATCATGTGGCCGGTGCGGAAGCGATCGAGGCGATAGGCTTTCGCAACCTCATGCGGTTCGTCGCGTGCTAAGAGATGCGCGAAGCACAGTCCAGATGCCGGCGTCGCCTTGAAGCCGCCATAGCACCATCCGCCATTGAAATAGAGGCCTTCGATGGGCGTCCGATCGATGATCGGCGAGCCGTCCATGCTCATGTCCATGATGCCGCCCCACGAACGCAGGAGACGTACGCGTCCGATCCGCGGCATCAGCGCCATCCCGCCTTCGAGAACATCCTCGACGACAGGAAGGTTACCCCGCTGCGCATAAGAATTATAACCATCGATATCGCCGCCGAAGACTAGGCCGCCCTTGTCTGATTGGCTGATATAGAAATGCCCTGCGCCGAACGTAACGACGCCGTCGATGAACGGCTTGATGCCTTCCGAGACGAAGGCTTGCAGCACGTGGCTTTCGATCGGCAGCACCATTCCCGCAAGACCGGCTACGCGCGATGAATTGCCGGCCACTGCTAAGCCGACCTTGTTCGCGCCGATAAATCCGCGCGTCGTCTCGACGCCGCCGATCTTGCCGTTCTCGATCCTAAATCCCGTGACTTCCGCATTTTCGATGATGTCGACCCCGAGACGATCCGCACCCCGAGCGTATCCCCATGCGACCGCGTCATGGCGCACCGTGCCGCCGCGCCGCTGAATTAGACCGCCTTTAATCGGAAAGCGCGCGTTGTCGTAGTTGAGCCAGGGATACATCGCGCGAACGGCATCGAGATCCAAAAGTTCGGAGTCCACGCCGTGCAGGCGCATGGCATTGCCGCGCCGCGCATAAGCATCGCGCTGGGCATCCGAATGGTAGAGGTTGAGGACGCCACGCTGCGAAACCATGGCGTTATAATTGAGATCCTGCTCGAGCCCTTCCCAGAGCTTCATGCTGGTCTCGTAGAAGGGAATGTTGCCTGGCAGCAGATAGTTTGAGCGGACGATCGTCGTGTTGCGGCCGACGTTGCCGCTGCCGATCCAGCCCTTTTCGATGACGGCGACGTTGGCGTTGCCATACCTCTTCGCGAGGTAATATGCAGTGGCGAGGCCATGGCCGCCGCCGCCGACGATGACGATGTCATAGGAAGGCTTCGGGGTGGCCTTGCGCCATGCCGGCTTCCAGCCGGTCTGGCCGCGCAGCGCCTCCGCAAGGACGGAAAAAATCGAGTACCGATCTGAGCTGAACATGGCCGTATCTGCGGTTTGTCTCGACGATCCCGGCGCTAGGAAGATGCGCCGTATCAACTTGTTTTCTTATAAATCAGTCGCTGATTGACGTTAATATAAGAAAATCTTATTCTGCCGGGCCATGGCTACGCGCTCGAACAGACTGCCCTTTGATCTTCACGCTCTTGAAGCATTTCTGGGCGTTTGCGATGCCCGCTCGATGGCGCTTGCCGCAAAGAAGCTTTCGCTGACGCAGCCGGCCGTATCTCAGGCGGTCGCCGACCTTGAAGCGCGCATGGGCGTGAAGCTCTTCGACCGCAGCGTCCGGCCCTTAGCGCTGACGCCGGCCGGTGAGATCATGCGACAGCGGGCGTCGGCGCTGGTGTCGGAAGCACGTCAGCTCGCAACCGTTATTCGCCACACGGCGAAGGGCCGGCTGGCCCTCATTCGCGCCGGCCTCGTGGATAGTCTGTCGCGGGCGCTGACCGGCCCGATCGCCTCGTTTCTGGTCAACCACGCGGATCAGGTCTCGGTGCAGTCCGGCCTGACCGCCACGCATGCCGGTGCGCTGCTGACACGCAATCTCGACCTTTTCATTGGCGTGGATGACATGAGCGACATCGAGGGCTTCGATCGTCACGAACTCGTGACCGAGCCGTATATATTGGTGCTGCCGGCGCGGCATAAAATCCCGCGGACGGTCACAGATCTGGCGGCGCTCGCCGGCAAGCTCCCCTTTATTCGTTATAGCGCTCGGTCCAAGACCGGCATCGACATCGAGCGCTATCTCCGCCGTCTCAATATTGATTTTCCGCAGGGGCTGGAATTCGATACGCCCTTCGGCGTGAGCGATATGGTAGCCCGCGGCAAGGGCTTCGCGATTTCGACGCCGATCTGCATCGCCGAAGCGGCCCTTGAAAATCGCGATATTCGAGCTGCCGCCCTGCCGGGCCCCCAGCTTAAGAGAACGTTAACGCTGGTCAGTCGCCGGCTGGAGCTCGGCACCTTGCCGCGCGATCTGACAAAGGCCTGTAAATCGTCGCTTGAAACATCGACGCTGTCGGCTCTGCGACGCTCGCTGCCGTGGCTTTCCAGTGAGCTTCTGACATAACGCTGTTGCGCTGCAACGTCAGCCGACCGCCCATGCCGCAGCGCAATTGCGCCAAGCTCAAGGCTGCATCTCAGACCTTACGTCGCGTTGGCGGCCATCGTGACTCGGGATACCTAGAAACGCATATTTGAATCGAGATTGGATCATAGTTGAACGATGACGCTGCAGGCGATCATCATCCGAGCAGACGGTGCTCTCGCTGAAACGGAAGACGTCCGCAGGAGGGCATTTGCACAGGTCTTTTCCGAGGCCGGATTTGATTGGTCGTGCGATCGTGAAGGGTTCGCGCTGACCGCAAAACTCGGCAGTGGTGAGGCCCGCATGGCTCATTACGTGCGCGCTTTCCTCCGCGGAAAGCCTGAGACCGAGGATTTCACCCTCCTCATTCAGGCGATGCATCGGCGCGCCTCCAAGGTCTTCGGAGAAATGCTGTCGTCGATGGTCGTCGAGCCGCGCCCAGGCATCCGTGATCTGATCATTGCTGCGCGCAGCGACGGTCTGCGCCTGGTTCTCGTCTCTCTTCTCGAGCCTCGCGATACCGAGCGGCTATTGAAGACTTTGTTCGGTGATCGTGGCCGACAGCTGTTCGACGTTGTTGTCTCAGGGGACAAGAGCGGCAAGGGCGAATGCGCCCGGCTTTACGCCGAGGTCCGCTCCAGTCTCGGCTGCGATCCCAAGCACAGTCTCGTGATCGAGGGCGGTCGTCGCGGCGCTCAGGCTGCAAAGGCCTCGGACTTTCCGGTCATCACGACGCGAAGCGCGTTTTGCCGTGAGAGCCCGGCCTTCAGCGAGGACTCGGTTCTCATTGACAATCTGACGAGCCTGCTGACAGGGCGTGATCGCGGCCCTCACGATCCGCTGACATCTGAAGATCGGGCAAACCTTCTCGAGGCTATATACCGATTGCATGCAAGCAATTGCAGCGGTCTCACAGGATTGGATTGGAGCGACGAGATGAAGGTCTCGGACATTCTGAAAGCGAAGGGCTCGGCGATCAAGACGATCGAGGCAAATGCCACGATGCGCGCGCTCGCCCACAGTTTCAGGAAAGAGCAAGTCGGTGCGATGTTGGTGCTCGACGACAAGGGCGGGTTGCAGGGCATTATCTCGGAGCGAGATCTCGCCCGAGGCATTGATGAGTTCGGCGTCGACCTGCCGCAAATGCGGGTTGCGAATTTGATGACCCGTTCGGTCGTGACCTGCGCCCCTGAAGATCGCGTTGCGGCTGTTGCCAATGTGATGACGCAGCGGCGCATTCGCCATTTGCCTGTCGTGGTCGACGGCAAGGTTGTCGGCCTGATCAGTATTGGCGACGTGCTGAAACATCGCCTGGACGAAGTACAACTCGAAGCCAGCGTGCTGAGAGATGTTGCGCGATCGCGCCGCTAATCGACGTTCGAACTTGGCAATTCGTCCGATATCAGCTTGCCGCAAGCTCGGCGTGGCAAGCATCCCGATATGGTCGCTTCCAGCTATCTTGACGCTATAAAGCAGTTCGAAGGCTACACCGCCGAAGCGCGGTGGGACTACGCGCAGAATTCGAACGGATACGGCACCCGTGCACGCTTTGCCGGCGAAGTCATCGACAAGGCCGAAGCCGATCGCCGCTTCTCATCTGAAGTTCAAAAGGCGGCCGAATTCGTCGACAAGTTTGCGCCCAATCTCGATGAGGGCAGCAAGGCTGCTCTGACATCGCTGACATACAACGCCGGAACAGCTTGGTCGAAGAGCGGACTCGGAGAAGCGGTCGCGAGCGGCGATCTCGACAAAGCTCGCTCTCTTTTCCTGCAATACAACAAGGCGGGCGGTAACGTCGTCGATGGACTGGTACAGCGGCGCCTGCAGGAAGTCGCGTGGTTTGGTCAGGGAAATCCGGCGTCGCAAGGCCCGAGCGCTGGCATTGCCGCCATGGCAGCGGCCGCGAGCGCTTCGGCGATTGCAAGTTCATCAGCCGCCGTCCCATCGTCGGGATCAGTGACGGCAAGCAACCCCTCGCGGTCCATCTTGCGCATGGCTTCTACCGATGTCAGCGTACCGCAGCTGTCGCCCATCGGTAGCGATCAGGTGATGCTATCGCTTCTGTCCCACATGGCCGATCCGCCGTCCAGCCGCAATCACGATGATAACGACAAGCGGTCGGACAATTCGGACCGCAAATTTGTCGAGCCCGAACTCCAGTTGCGCACGGGCTGAGACCTTGAAGGCTGAAGCGGCTACCGCACCAAGCCGGCCGCAAGCAGAATTGCCACGGCGAGACCGGCGACGCCTGCCAATCCGATCCGAATAAGAACGGTGCCATTTGTGCCTGTCTCGGGCTTACTCCGCCGCCCCTTGCGACCGGCGGTCTCTTCAGTTTCGATTTGCGCGCGCACAGCCGCGGAAAAGAACGCGCTTTGCATCGCCATTCGCAATTCAGGCGAAGCCGCAGCCAGTAGCATCTGCTGATTGGTCGCATCGGTCGGGAGGAGGCGTTGCTCGGTCGGCACGTCCGGCCTGAATACGGCGTCAGCTTCGGCATATTGCGCCGCGACCCGGCTCGCTCCCGTTGCCATATCGCCAGCAGGCTGCTGTGTCGGCGCCTGCGTTCGGAACCCGTCCGCTGAGGTCGCCAGCCGGGCGTCGAGCTGCTCGTCGAGTAATGTCAGCAGGACTGAAGAAACCGCCTTCTCGTTATGCGAAATTGGCACGGGAGTAGCGGTCGGCTGCTTGTCCGTTGGCTGCTGTCCGGATTTGTCGCGATTTTGAAGCAGCTGCCTCTCTGCCTGCAGAAGGACTTCGTTCGCGACCAAGCGGCCGATATTTTCAGTTGAACTTACCATTCTCGCCGCGCTCCGAGGTCAGAACGTTGTTTGGCCGGCAGCGAACAAAACTTTAGCGCGATGCGGAGTGCTGCCGTTGCCCGCCCTGGAGAACCTGAGAAAGATACGTATAGACGTCATCGACAGGATCTTCGTCGAGAGATTGTTTCATTGCATCGTAAACGCGCGGCACGATTTCCATGGCTTTGTCGAGGGTCAAATCGCTACCCGCCTTATAGCCGCCGATCGCGCGAAGATCTCTGGTGTCTTCGTAGCGCGAAATCACTTCGATCAATTGCGTCACAAATTGCGTCTGGTTCTTTGTCCTGATCTTCGGCGCGAGGCGCGAAAGTGAGGCGAGCGGATCGAGCGCGGGCAGCCTGCCCTGGCTCGCGATGCTGCGATCGAGGACGATGTGCCCGTCTAGGATGCCGCGCGTCGCGTCGGCGATCGGATCGTTATGGTCATCGCCGTCCACGAGAACGGACAAAATGGCTGTGATCGTTCCGGCGCCGGCTTCGCCCGGTCCGGCCCGTTCGAGTAACCTCGGCAGATTGCTGAAGACGCTCGGCGGGTAACCGCGCGCAACGGGCGGCTCATCGGCGGCCAGCGCCAGTTCACGCATGGCATGCGCGTATCGTGTCAGCGAGTCGATGATGAGCAGCACGGTCTTGCCGCGGTCGCGGTAGTATTCGGCGATGCACATGGCGGCGCTGGGCGCGAGGCGACGCATCATCGGGCTTTCGTCGGACGTCGCGACGACTGAGACCACCTGTGAGCGCGTCGTGCCGAGCGTATCGTCAAGAAAATCGCGGACTTCGCGGCTTCGTTCGCCGACGAGCGCTAGGACTGTGACGTCGCTCGAAGGTGCGCGGCTCAACATCGCAAGCAGTGTCGACTTGCCGACGCCAGAGCCTGCAAAGATGCCGATGCGCTGCCCGGCGCAGATGGGCGTGAAAAGGTCGATGGCTTTGACGCCCGTCGTCAGCGGCGTTCCTAACCTATTCCGACGCAACGGCGATGGTGGCGAACCTTGAACCGCATAAGCACGCTCCCCGCGAACGAGCGGACCGGCGTCATCGATGGGCTCGCCCAACGCATTGACCGTGCGGCCAAGCCAGGATTCATCCGGTGACAGCGACAGCTGCCCGGACATCGTCGTAACGCGCGCGCCGAGTTCGATTCGATGGTCGGCGATAAACGGCGTGACGTTGATTGTCTGGCTTTCGATCGTCGCAACTTCGGCGAGGATTGTGCCGCCGATGCCGGAAATCGATACGCAATCCCCGAGCGACACGAATTTCGAAAGGCCCGCAACGACGAGATACGTCGTGCTGATACGAACCACGCGGCCGGAAACGCGATGCGCAGGCGACCGCGCGGCAGCGGTTGCCATCAGAAGGTCCAAGCGATCGAATGCCGTTGCAGCGCTCGCGCTCACCGATGATGCTCCTGGCGCTTCATCACGAGCCCGCAATCGTCTTCAGGGCATCCGTCAGCGACGTTTCGGTATCGCTCAGCATGGTGCTGACACCCTGGAAATTCCGCTGCAGGGTGATGAGGTGCGTCATCTCGAGAATAGGATTGACGTTTGATTTCTCGACGTAGCCTTGCAACACGCCGTTATGCAGGAAATCGAGTTCAGCAACCGGCTGGATATCGGAAGTAACGGCGACACCTTCGGCGCGCGTCAGCCGGGCGCCCGGCGGCATCGTATAAAGGCCAAGCGCCCCAAGATTGTTGCCCGCCTGCTCAATCGTGCCGGCCTTGTTGATCGTCGGCGGCGGGTCATCAGGGTTGAGCTGAACCGGAACACCACCCGCATCGAGGACTGGATAGCCCTCAAGTGTTGTCAAAACGCCTTCCTTATTCATCTGCATACGGCCGTCGCGCGTATAGACAACTCCGCTCGGTGTCTGGATGGCAAGCCACGAGTCGCCACGGATGGCGACGTCAAGGGGATTGCCGGTCTGCGTGATTTCGCCTGTCTTGGTCGATATGTGATTTTCGCCTTTCGAGACGAAGCTCACAGAGTCCTTGCCTGGCTGCGAGACAAGCTCCTCGAAAGAGACCTCTTCGCCGCGATAGCCGACGGTATTCACGTTGGCGACATTATTTGCCAGCGTGTCGAGGCGCCGCTGCAGCGACAACTGGGCAGAAAGAGCGACGTAGATATTGGATTGCATGCCGTGAATCGATTCTGTCAGGACCAGCTTTGGGGAAAGGCTAGCCTCAAGAACTTGTGGCGGGCTGACTCAAAGGACGTGCGCGCCCCGATACGGAGGGACAAGTCCCACGCAAGCCAAAGCGCCCCTTATGGCTACGGTTAGAATCCGCTCCGGGAAGCTCACGTGACCATTATCGTCGGCCTGTTTATCACTCTCGCCTGTATGCTAGGCGGCTTCGCGGCCATGGGCGGCCACGTGCTGGTCATCTGGCAGCCCTGGGAATACGTCATCATCATGGGTGCGGCGCTAGGCACGTTCGTGGTCGCCAATCCGATGAAAGTCATCAAGGATGCCGGGAAGGCGACGATTGAGGCCTTCAAGAGCAGCACGCCGACCAAAGACGAGAACATTGAGGTTCTCGCCCTGCTCTTCTTCATGATGCGCGAGCTGCGCGATAAATCGCGCGCCGAAATGGAAATGATTATCGATGCGCCGAACGAGTCTGAAGTTTTCAAACGTGCGCCGACGGTGCTTGCCAACGAAGAATTGACGACTTTCATCTGCGATTATTTTCGTCTCATCATCATGGGCAACGCGCGTACGCACGAAATCGAAGCCCTGATGGATGAAGAGATCGAGACGGTACGTCACGACAAGATGAAGGCCTATCACGCGCTCGTCGCAGTCGGCGATGGCTTGCCGGCGCTCGGCATCGTCGCGGCCGTCCTGGGTGTCGTGAAGGCGATGGGCGCAATCGACCAGTCTCCGGAAATTCTCGGACACCTCATTGCGTCCGCTCTGGTCGGCACGTTCGCCGGTATCTTCTTTTCGTATGCGGTCGTCGGACCGCTGGCGACGAAGGTGAAGATCATTCGCGATAAGAAGTTGCGGTCTTACGTCATCGTCAAGCAGTCGCTCCTAGCGTTCATGAACGGAGCCATGCCCCAGGTCGCGATCGAGCACGGCCGTAAGGCGATCTCCGCGTACGAGCGTCCGACGATCAACGAGGTCGAGGCCGCGACGATGGGCGGTGGTGCAACTTCAGGCCAGGACAGAAAGGCGGCGTAATGAACACGCGACTGCTCCGCACTCTGATCGGCCGGTCGCCTGTCTGCGTCGAAACGCAAATTTGGGGCGGCCATCATGTCGGATGACGCGCTATTGGAAGCGACGCTATCGCTGCGGGAATCTGAAAAATCACTGGAACGGGCGCTTTCGGCCGGCCAAAACCGGCCGGATCGTCTTCCCGGCCTGCAAATGATTTTTGGCCAGTTGCCGCGCATCATGGCTGAGGAAGTCGGCAGTCTTTCGCACATTCCGTTGCGCGTTCGCCTCATCGAGCTTTTTGCTTCGACGATCGATGATACGTGTACGCTTCCCGCTGGTGCATTCGCGGGCGTGGTTCGAGCCGAAAGATGGCGGAGTTGGCTATATTTCATCGCCGATCCGGCCATCAGCCTACTTTTCGTCGAGGCCGCGACGGGCAGCGAAAGCATCCCGCGCACCGGCCTCCCGAAGCGCAAGCCGACGCGCACCGACGCCAACGTTTTGCGCGTTCTGTTTCGTCGCGTCTCGCGGGCGTTGACGAACGCCTTTTCCATTCTTGCCGACGTCGATTTCGATGTCGGCGACATCGTCGAAAAGATAGAGTTCGAACCCAACCTCGGCCCGTCATCGCCAGTGATCGCGGCGCGGCTTGCGCTGGATTATGACGGCCACGAAGGTCAGGTGACGGTCGTCATCCCGCAGGCCGCACTCGAAACTATTCGCGATTTGCTCGTGACGGCTGTCCCCGGAGAAGTCGCCAGCCCGGCGTCGAGCCGACCGGACACGGACGACGATCCAGTGTGGTCGAGGCAACTTGCCGAAGAGATCGCCCGCGCCTTCATTGGGCTCAATGGCGTGCTCGAAGAGCGCACGATCGCGATCGGAGAAGTCGAAAAGTTCAAAGTCGGCTCCGTCATCGAGCTTCAACTCTCATCCATGTCTCGCGTCCGCCTCGACGCCGACGAAAGTCCGCTGTTCTGGTGCGAGCTTGGCAAGCGCGATAACGGCTTGATCCTCCGCGTCGATCAAGAATTCGATCATGAAAGAGAGGCGGTTGATGAATTCTATGGCCTCTGATCCGTCGACCCCTCAAGGCTCCGGCATGTTTCAACTCATAAAATCAGCTCCGGAAGTGCTAGCGCAAGGAAATCATCTGCCATGATGTCGAGTGATATCGACCAATCGGACAATGCACCCGACGGGGTAGAAGCCGCCTTCGAGCAGCCGATGTCCGGTGCTGCCGAATTCGGTGTCGGGCAAATCGCCGGTATCGCCGAGCCCGCGCAGGCGGAGGCAGATCCATCGACAGCGTCGGATTTTGGCAATAACAGCGCCATGATCATGGGCCTGCCGGTCATGATGAAGGTGGTGCTCGGTTCGGCGAAAATGCCGGTGGCGACCCTTGCGAAGCTCACAAAAGGATCCGTCGTCAAACTCGACAAGATGGTCGGCGACCCCGTCGATATTCTGGTCAATGGCCGGCTGATCGCGCGCGGCGAGGTGGTCGTTTTGAACGAAGGAACATCGCGGTTCGGCGTGGTGCTGACGCAGGTCGGCGCGATTCCAGGCGTAGCGAAATAATAGTATCTGATGCTCGATGCGAGACCCGTCATCAATGCAAACCGGAAACTCGCGAGCCCTGTCGGGACCTGAAAAGGTCGGCGTTCTTCTTCTTGCACTCGGCAAGCAGCGCGCCAGTGGTCTGCTGAAGAAGTTCAATCCCGAAGAGCTGAATATTCTCGTCCGCTCGGCTGAAATCATGCCGACCATCACCGCTGCCGAACTCGAAGGCATCGTTGAGGAATTCGAGAACCAGTTCGGGCAAGGTGCACCGTTTCTCGGACGCGCCGAGGATGTCCGACGCCTGGTCACGGATGTCATCTCCGAAAACAGGTCGTCCGGTGATGCAAGCGACCAGTTCATCGCACGACAAGACGTCTGGGCTCAGCTGGCGGCGCTCCCCGATGACATCATCGTTGGACACTTCCAGAATCAATCTCCGCAAGTTGCCGCCTACTATCTCGATCGCCTCGGCAGCGAACGCGCGTCTGCGCTTTTGAAATCGTTCCCCGTCGGCAAGCGCAATGACTTGCTGAACCGCATCCTGGGCATGGGCCAGATCTCGCCGCAAGTCGTCGAGGCGCTGGAGAGCGGCTTGCATGACGAGCTGTTCGACGTCGATCGCCGCTCGTCGGACAAATACGTCTCGCTGGCCGGTATCCTCAACAATATGGATAAAGAGGAGTCGATCCAAGCGCTTGAATATCTGGCAAGCGTCAAGCCCAAGGACGCGGAAGCCATCCGCAAGATGCTCTTCAAGTTCGAAGATCTGCTGCGGCTTCCTGCACGCGCGCTCACAGTTCTTATGGACGGCATTCCAGTCGAGCGGACGGTCCTTGCGCTACAGGGGACCGACGCAGAGCTGCAGACCAAAGTTCTCTCCGCCCTGGCGCCGCGCGCGCGCCGTATGGCGGAAGCGGAATTGCAAAGCCCGGCAAACGTTCCTCCCCGCGATATCGTCGACGCGCGCCGGACGATTGTCGATTCGGTTCTGCGTCTCGCCGGCGATGGTTTGATCGATATCTCCGGAGCGGCCGCCTAGATCGGCCAATGAGGGAACGAGCCCGTGGCCGAAGAACAGGATAAAGACAGTCGTACAGAAGAAGCGACTGACAAACGGCTGAACGATGCGCGCGGCGACGGCAACGTTCCCATGTCGCGGGAAGCCACGAACTTTACCTACTTGCTTGGTGCGCTTCTCGTCATCGCCGTGCTCGGCCAGACGTTCATTATTCACTTCACTGATCTGTTGCGCGGGTTGCTTGCTAATGCCGGCTCGATTCGCATCGAGAACGGGGGCGATCTCGGTTTGCTTTTCGACGTCGTCGGAAAAACAGCCGCGACGATCACCGCTCCGATCATTTTGACATTCACGGCGGCAGGCGTGATCGCGTCCGTGGCTCAGAATACGCCGGCACTAATATTTAAGCGCGTGATGCCGGACATTTCCCGATTGTCCCCGGCAAAAGGCTTCAAGCGCCTGTTTAGCGCCTCCGGTTTTGTCGAGTTTCTGAAGCTCTCGCTGCGATTGTCCGTCGTCACGATCATAACCAGCGCCATCCTGATGTATCTGTGGCATGACTTCACGAATTCGATCTGGCACGATCCGGCGGCTATATTGGAATTATCGCAACAGAGCATCGTTATCCTCCTGATCGCTCTTGCGCTGATGTCGTTTGCGCTTCTGATCTTCGATTATCCCGTCGCTCAAATTCTTTGGCGGCGATCCCTGCGAATGGCGCCGCAACAGGTCAAAGACGAGCGCAAACAGGCGGAGGGTGATCCACATATCAAGGCAAAACGCCTGTCCATCGCTCGTTCACGCCTGCGACAGCGAATGATGTCGTCCGTCCCGCGCGCAACTCTTGTCATCGCGAATCCAACGCATTTCGCCGTCGCGCTTCGTTACGTGCGTTCAGAAGGCGGTGCGCCGCGAGTCGTTGCGAAGGGACAAGATCTTATTGCCTTGTCAATTCGTCGGATCGCTGAAGAAAATGACATTCCAGTCATAGAAGACAAGGCTCTCGCAAGGTCCCTGTATGCAAAAGTGGAAGTGGATCAAATGATCCCCGTCGAATTCTACAAAGCGGTTGCACAAATTCTTCTTCGCCTCCAGGCCAGGAAGAATGGAGCGGGCACCATTCGCGCCTAAGGGAAAAGCAGTCGATGATTCCAATACGCATCGATCATTCGCAGGTTCGTGAGAAGATTCTCGGAGACAGCATTCGGAGCGTGGCGACCGATCTCCGATTGATCGACCTGCCGGATCTCGTCAGTTATTTGAAGACTGGGCAGATCGCGAGCGTGGGTTCGCTCGTTCAATCGTCGATCGAGTTATCGTTCAAGCCTGAAACGCTGAGCTTCGGCCACGCTGGCGACGTCTATCTGGAATGGGGCGTCCTGCCGCGCGTCTGTCTCGATATGGAATTCCACCATCAGTCCGTTCACGTCTATTTTCGCCTGATGCTGGAGGCCAAAGAGGCCGCTGTCGAAATTACTTACATATCGTTTGAAGGTGATACCGTCGGCCCGAGCCAAAATACAATCAGGCTTCATGAGGCTTTGGGCGAAGCTCGTCTCAATTGACGTTCGCATTTTGGCACGTCGCACGTTTCGAGCTCTGTCCAGTCTTACGCAAGCGAGCGCGTGCACAAAGATAACGAGCTATCCAGGATTTGATCATGCAGCCGATGCAACTCTTCAATCTCGCATTCCGTCAGAACGAGTGGCTTGCGCAGCGCCAATCGGTCATTTCATCGAACATCGCCAATGCCAATACGCCCGGCTACAAAGCCAAGGACGTCGAAAGCTTCGATGCCGCAATGCGCACCTCCGTGCCGATGGCCGCAACGAGCCCGCAGCATTTCTCCTCGCCCGAATTCGACGCCATCAGCAATCAGGACAACGGCGACGGTCAGGCGGAGGTTCTGGTTTCCGGCAATGACGTCAATATGGAACAGGAGTTCCTGAAATCTAACGACGTCATGCGCAGCTACTCGCTCAACACCCAGATCATGAAAACATTCGATCGCATGCTGCAATCGGTGACGAAAGGCTAAACGATGAATGATCCGCTCATAGCCGCAACGAGAGCCGCGTCGAACGGTCTCTTCGCGCAATCGACGCGCATGCGTGTCGTGTCGGAGAACATCGCCAACGCCGACTCGACCGGCAAGACGGCTGGCGCCGATCCCTATCAGCGCAAGACTGTTAACTTCGAATCGGTCGCCGACGAAGCGAGCGGTACCGACCTCGTACAGGTGGAAGATGTTTCGCGCGATCAGGCTCCGTTCCGTACCGAATATATGCCCGGCCATCCCGCAGCCGACGCCAAGGGCTACGTAAAGATGCCCAACGTCGACATGATGACCGAGCTCGCCGACATGCGCGAAGCCTCGCGCTCCTATACCGCCAACACTCAAGTCATCAAGCAGGTTCGCGAAATCGTCTCGATGACCATTGATCTTCTGAGGTCCTAATGAGCCTGAACGTTGCAATGCTGTCGCCCGATATCAGCCGCGTTACGGGCTCGAAGCCAATAGCAGGAACGACGCCGACAACGGCGACTCAGGCTGTTCCCGAAAACGACTTTGCCCAGACCATGGCGTCGATGGCCGCTGATGCGATTTCGACCGTCAAGACGGGTGAGACGACCGCGATTGCGGGCATGCAGGGCAAGGCACCGCTGCAGCAAGTGGTGCAAGCCGTAATGCAGGCAGACCAGGCGCTTCGGACCGTCGTTGCAGTTCGCGACAAGGTCGTTGCGGCATACCAAGAAATCAGCCGGATGCAGATCTGAGGGATATAAGCTATGCGAGCACTTTCGATTGCAGCGACCGGCATGTCTGCCCAGCAGACGAACGTTGAGGTGATCGCCAACAACGTCGCCAATATCAACACGACGGGCTTCAAACGCTCGCGTGCGGAGTTTGCGGATTTGCTTTACCAAAGCGACCGCCCCGCAGGCACGCTTGCCCGTGACGACGACACTATTATCCCGGAAGGCAACACGCTCGGATTGGGCGTCCGCACGGTCGCCATTCGCAATCTCTCTGCGCAGGGTCCGCTTGCGTCGACCAACAACCATTACGATCTCGCGTTGAGCGGTCGTGGCTACTTCCAGGTCCAAGGCGAGAACAACGAAATCCTGTATACGCGTGACGGCGCGTTCAACCGTAGCAACACCGGCCAGCTCATCACGCTCGACGGCAACCTGGTCATTCCAAATATCACCGTGCCGCAAAATGCGACCGACATCACCGTCAACGCGGTTGGCCAGGTGTATGCGACTGTCGGCGGAACGCAGCAGCTCCTCGGGCAATTCGCGATCGCCAATTTCGCGAACGAAACCGGCCTCGCGCCACTCGGCGGCAATCTCTTTCAGGAAACGGAAGCGTCCGGTGCGCCAGTTCTCGGCACCCCAGGTGACACGGGCTTCGGTACGATCCAGCAGGGTTACCTCGAAAGCTCGAACGTCGATCCCGTCAAAGAAATCACCGAGCTGATCACCGCGCAGCGCGCCTATGAAATGAATTCCAAAGTCATTTCGGCTGCCGACGATATGTATAACGTGATAACGAAGGACATTCGGTGATGTCCGTTTGGCGCAAAACACAAAAGACAGTTCAGCTCGGACTTACGCTGCTCGCCGCGTGCGCATTTGCGTCCAACGCGCGCGCGGAGGATCCCGGCCGAACCATATTTGTGCCGCGCGCCGTCATTTATCCCGGCGACCGAATAACGGATACGAATCTTATCGAGCGTCAGCTGATCGTCGACCCCGGCAATCCGCCTGTCTTTGGAGAGCGAGAACAGGATCTGCTGGGCCGGATCGCACGGCGCACGTTGCTGCCAGGCGAACTCATCCCCGAGATGGCGATCCGCGCCGAAGATCTCGTGAAGCAAGGCCGCACCTACAAGCTCGTCTACAATTCGAAATACGTCTCGATCGTCGGCGTCGGTGTTCCGTTGCAGTCGGGTGCGGCCGGCGAAATTATCAATGTCCGCAATCCCGAGTCGGGCGTCATCATCAAGGCGCGTATCGAACCTGATCAGACCTTGGCGGTGAATGACCAATGAGATTGGTGATTGTCGCGCTGGTTTATTTTCTTGCCGCGACGGCCTGTGCCGGTGCTACGCGGATCAAGGATATCACTGATCTCAAAGGCATCCGCGCCAACCAGCTCGTCGGATATGGTCTGGTCGTCGGCTTGAATGGAACCGGCGATACGCTCCGTAACTCGCCCTTCACGCAGCAATCCGTGCAGGCCATGCTCGATCGCATGGGAGTGAATATTCGCGGCTCGCAATACGAACCGCGGACGAGGAACGTCGCGGCGGTTATGGTAACAGCTGAGCTTCCGCCGTTCGCCTCGAAGGGATCACGCTTCGACGTGACGGTCTCGTCGATTGGCGATGCCAAATCTCTGGCTGGCGGCGCACTGGTTCTAACCTCGCTTGCCGGCGCCGATCAAAAAATCTACGCTGCTGCGCAGGGCCCGATCACCATTTCGGGATATCTGGCGAAGGGCGCCGCGGAATCGATCACGTCCGGCATTCCGACGCGCGGCCGTATTCCCAACGGTGCGATTGTTGAGCAAGACGCCCCCGGCGCATTTGATGAAAGCATGCCGCTCGAGTTCGAGTTGCGCAATCCGGACTTCACGACTGCCGTGCGCGTCATGGACGTTATCAACGATTTCGCAAAAGAACGTTTCGGCATGCCGATCGCACGCGCCCGCGACTGGCAGAGCGTGATGATACGCAAACCGCGGAATATCCTGTCGTCGCGTCTGGTGGCCGAACTCGGTGAACTTGAAGTCGATCCCGATCAGACCGCGCGCGTCGTAATCGACGAACGAACCGGAACTATCGTGATCGGCAGCGAAGTGAAGATTTCGACCGTCGCCGTCGCGCACGGAAATATAACCGTTCGCGTCACCGAAACACCGCAAGTGTCGCAGCCGCTACCGTTCTCGCAAGGTGGACAGACCGTCGTCGTTCCCAATACGCAGGTTGACGTCAATGAAGCGGGCGGCACGGTCGCAACGCTCCAGGGGGCTAATCTGCGTGAGCTGGTAAGCGCACTGAATAAGATGGGGCTGAAGCCCATCGGGATCATCGCAATTCTGCAGGCCATGAAGACGGCAGGCGCATTGCAAGCTGAACTGGTGGTGCAATGAGATCTCTGATCGCACGCAAACTTCTCGAACGCGGCGGCGTGGCGTGGTCGGTTGGCTGTTTGCTTGTCATAGCCACCGCAATCCCGGTAGTGGCCGAAAGCATCCACAATCCGCTGGTTGGTCCGCCCGTCGATCGCAGCGAGCGCGCATTCGAGCTTCGCCAGAATGCGGAGCAAACGCCTCCGATCGCTTATTCGTTCCGCATCGCGGTAGACGACACCAAGCCCGAAGGCGCTCAGAAATCCGAGGCTGCAGATGTGGACGCGCTGCCGCTCCCGCCGACGACCAAACAGCAGTTGAGCCCCGCGCAGCAGTATTGCTCGAATATTCTCGATGCGACGTCGGCCGCCCAAATCGCACAGCAGACACGTGGTCTTCAAAAGGCGCAGAAGGAAATTAACGCCCGGATCGCGCTTCTCAATGCGAAGGCCGAGGTCCTGAAAAGCTGGATGAAGCTGCGCGAGGATTTCGTCGCGCATGCTACAGACGCGCTCGTTGAAATCTACAGCCGGATGAAACCGGACGCCGCCGCGGGACAGCTCGCGGCGATGGACGAGATGACATCCGCAGCAATCATTTCGAAGCTGGCACCGAAAGTTTCGAGCCCCATTCTAGCTGAGATGGAAGTCGCGAAGGCGGCGCGTCTCTCCGCCGTTATCGCCGGTGCCGGCGAACTCGCAATTCAGCCGGAGCACAAGGCCAATGCCCAGCAATAGATTTCGATGGGTGGCTCCAGCGACTGCGTCGCTGTCGTTACTGCTAGGCGCGTGTGCCATAGACCAATTGCGTGAGGTCTCGCAGGCACCTGCAATGTCCCCGATGGGAAGCGGCTTGGCTCCCGGTCAGGCGGCGCACGTCAATCTTCCCGTGACACCTGTTGCCTATCATTCGGGTAACTCTACCTGGCAGGATTCCGGCGCCGACCTCTTTCGCGATGCACGCGCCCTCAAGGTCGGCGACGTCGTCACTGTCAAAATCCAGATCAACGATAAGGCGTCGCTGGATAACAATTTGAATCGTTCACGTGATTCGAGCGTTGGGCTGAAATCATCGGCAGATTTCAATTTTGGCTTCGGCGCACCGGGACCGACCGGATCGGGCAGCCTCGATGGCAATCTCGATCGCACCACGGCGACGGACTCGAAAGGCTCCATCGACCGCTCTGAAAACATCAATCTTCTTGTCGGCGCCGTCGTCAGTCAGGTGTTGCCGAACGGCAATCTCGTCGTCAGCGGTTCGCAGGAAGTGCGGGTCAACTTCGAATTACGCGTCCTGAATGTGCAGGGCGTCATTCGGCCACGAGACATCGCGACCGACAATACGATCTCCTACGAGAAAATTGCTGAAGCGCGAATTTCATATGGCGGCCGCGGCCGTGTCATGGAAATTCAGCAGCCCGCCTACGGCCAGCAGATTCTCGATAATCTTTCGCCCTTCTAAGGCTCGGGTCGGCGGAGAGAGCCAGGTGGCAAAAGATAAGCGAAAAAAGGACGAGTCGAACGCGGGTGGTGGCATCGGCGGCTTCGTGATAGCGGCACTTATCGCGATCGTTCTCGGCGCCGGCGGCGGCGGCGCTTACGGCTACCTTCTAATGCCCGACGTTGCGCCTCAGAATTCTGGGCCAACCGATAAAGCGCCGCCGCCGGCCGGACCAACCGCTGGGCGGTTCCCGGGCGACGCCATAGAGCTGGCCATACCGTCGGTCATTACGGATTTGAATTCGGAGCCTGCTGTCCGCGCCAGGCTCGATGTCTCCATTATCGTCGTCCACGGCACGCCCCAAACGACGACGTTGCTCGGCGAGGTCCGCGAAGACGTGATCGCCTACCTGAAGGGCCTTTCACTTGCCGACATCCAGGGCGTGCGTGGCTTCCAGAACTTGCGAGAGCAACTTGATGATCGCGCACGTGTCCGCGGCCGAGGCGCCATTCTGGGCCTTCTGATAGGTGGATTGGTGCTCGAATGATCAAGAAAATTCTGTGCGCGCTGATCTTTTTGGCAGCGTCTTCGAGCGTGGCTGCCGCGCAGGCAATCGATCTCCAGACGCTTTTTCCCGCGGGAGACGCCAGCGTTTCCGGCCGCATCGTTCAGCTTCTTGTCGTGATGACCGTCCTGTCGGTCGCGCCCGGCTTGCTGATGATGGTGACGTCGTTCGCGAGATTCCTGATTGCCTTCTCATTCCTCCGCGCTGGTCTTGGACTGCAAACGACGCCGAACAATATGATTCTCGTCAGCCTCGCACTCTTCATGACGCTGTTCGTCATGGCCCCGACCTTCCAGGACGCCTGGGATAATGGCGTCAAACCAATGGTCGAGAACAAGATCAGCCAGCAGGATGGCTACGTGCGAACGACGGCGCCCTTCCGGACGTTCATGAAGGCGAATGTGCGCGACAAGGATCTCGCGCTGTTCGAACAGATGTCTGCAGAACGCTTCGGGGAGCAGAACAAGGCGGGCCCCGATGACCTGCGCGTGCTCATACCTGCGTTCATGGTCTCTGAGTTGCGCCGAGGGTTTGAGATCGGCTTTTTGGTGACGCTGCCGTTTCTCGTCATAGATCTGGTAGTGGCGACGATCATGACCGCAATGGGTATGATGATGATGCCGCCGACCGTCGTCGCGTTGCCGCTGAAGGTGCTGTTCTTCGTGCTGGTCGACGGATGGAGCTTGCTCGTCGGAGCACTTGTGAAATCATTCACTTAGCTCGATGACGTGCGTCATTAAGAATCCGCCTCCGAGCAAAATAATTAACATTCTAACCGTCAAAATTAACCATTAGGAAACGACTCTCGTCTATCAATCTTGCCGATGACAGGGTGGCAGCGAACACGCGCCATAGGCATGACGCCGATCTGTCAAGCCGGTAGATCCGGTATGTCCCCAGTAGCGTTTTGTGCTGAGTAAAAGGACAAGGGACATGGGCATGAGCAGTATCAATACCAACATTTCCGCAATGACTGCATTGCAATCGCTGCGGCAGACTTCCAAAGATTTGCTGACGACGCAGAACGCGATTTCGACCGGCCTGAAGGTCGCGAGCGCTTCGGATAACGCAGCATATTGGTCGATTGCGACCACGATGAAGTCGGACAACTCGGCACTCTCCACCGTGCAGGACGCGCTCGGCCTTGGCAAGGGCACTGTTGACGTCGCCTACAACGCGATCAACCAGTCGATCGATCTGGTCGGCCAGATCAAAGACAAACTCGTTGCGGCCGCATCGCCGGGCGTTGACCGCACGAAGATTCAATCGGAAATCACGCAGCTCCAGGATCAGCTGAAGGGCATCGCTTCCTCAGCAAGCTTCTCGGGCGAGAACTGGGTTTCGGTCGATTCGTCGAGCTCTGGCTACAGCGCGACAAAGACGATCGTTTCGTCGTTCTCTCGTGCCTCGGACGGCAGTGTTTCTATCGGAACAATCAGCGTCGATACTTCGACGTCAATCCTGTTCGATAGCTCGACCGCTTCTGGCGCGGGCGGCATCCTCGACTCGCAGCGTTCGTCTACGGGCGCCGTTGTGACGACGGGTGGTACGTCGGTTATGAACATCGACATTAGCTCGCTGACCGACAGCCCGACCGATCAGGCGACCTTGAACGGCTACATCGCCGGCGTCGACGCTGCCTATCAGTCCATGACGACGGCAGCCACGAACCTTGGCTCGGCGCAGAAGCGTATCGATCTGCAGACCGACTTCGTATCGTCGCTGATGGACTCGATCACCACCGGTATCTCTCAGTTGGTGGACGCTGACATGAATCAGGAATCGACAAAGTTGCAGGCATTGCAGGTCAAGCAGCAGCTCGGTGTTCAGGCACTGAGCATCGCTAACCAGTCGAGCCAGAACATCCTGTCGCTCTTCCGCGGCTAATAAATAACGCCTGACGCCGAGCGGCGTCAGGCACCCATACAATCCGATCTGTTAGACGGGCCGCCACCCCTGACCTCTTCCGCCAGCGCGGATCAGGCCACGGAGGGCGGCCCGTCACCTTTGCACAAGGTTCCGTCCCTACCGTTGACCGGAAACTTTGCCGGCAAGGTCGAGAGATGGATTGGCGTCAATTAGAGAACCTTTATCGCAGTCTGCTGGGTCTCGGCCGCAGGCGCCTTATGGCGCTTGGCATCGCCGGCGCGCTCGTCTTCGGACTGATTACCATAGGCAGTTACTTCGCGTCGCGCTCAAGCTACGAGACGCTTTATGTCGGCCTGACGCCTCCTGACATCAGCCGCATGGGCACGGAGCTGACCGAGGCCGGCATCCCATTTGAAAGCAGCATGGACGGGACGAAATTGAGCGTTCCGGTCGGACAGACGGCACAAGCTCGCGCTTTGCTCGCGGAAAAGGGGCTGCCCGGCAGCCAAACAGCGGGTTATGAGCTGTTTGATAAGCTCGGTGCCCTCGGACTCACGTCGTTCATGCAAGAAGTCACGCGCGTGCGCGCCCTTGAGGGCGAGCTGTCGCGAACGATCCAATACTTGAAGGGTGTGAGAGCTGCGCGTGTTCACATCTTCATGCCGAATCAGAATGCGCTTCAGGTCAAGAAAGAAGCGCCGTCGGCGTCTGTCGTCATTCGCACGGATGTTGCGGGAGATGCCACTGCAGCGCCGGCCATCAAGCATCTGGTTGCCTCGGCGATCCCGGAAATGACGCCGAACGAAGTCCAGGTTATCGGCACCGATGGCTCGATTCTTGGAGGCTCTGGGAATGGTCTCGCCAGCGGCGACGCGCCGGTACAGATGCTCGAACTCGAGCACACGGTCTCAAAACAGATTCAGGATAGCGTTCGCCGCACGTTGTCGCCCTATCTCGGTCTGGACAACTTCGAAGTCAGTGCCATCGCCCGCTTGAATATCGATAAGCTGCAGACGAACGAGACGAAGTTCGATCCCGACAGCAAGGTCGAGCGATCAACGCGATACATCAAGGAAGCTCAGAGTTCGCAGGACAGCGCCGGCAAGAACAACGTCAGCGTCCAGGAAAACATTCCGAACGAACAAACGAGCCACAAAGACCAGAACAAACGCAATCAGGATCGCAAGGAGGAAACGACCAACTACGAGATCAGTTCGTCGACGGCCTCCTCGACGAGCGAAGGCTACAAGATCGCGAACATCTCGGTTGCCGTCGTCGTCAACAAAAAGCGACTGATGGATGCGATGGGTAAAGACGCAAAGCCCGAAGACGTCGATAAGCAGGTCGCTGAAATTGAGAAGATCGCCCTTTCCGCGGCCGGCATAGACACCAAGCGCGGTGATCGCATCAGTGTCGCTGCCGTCGATTTCGCGCCGTCTCCGTTTGAAGGAGACGGATCGTCGGGAACGGCATGGGCTTCGCTGTTGATGGGCCTGGCGGGAACCGGCATCCGATCGCTGACGATCCTGCTGGTTGCGGCAATTGTCGTGATGGCTGGCTTCCGGCCCGTGATGCGGACCCTGCTCTCAAGCGATAGGCCCGCGATTGAAAGCGCCGATAACGTTGCAATCGAGGCACCGCTCGCTTCGATTACGGGCACGGGCGCAGCTCCCATCGACATGCCCGAAATGGCGTCGCCGTTGCTTGAACCGGGCGCCAACCCATTCGATGGCATGGGCGGCGGCTCGGGAGACTTTGGCAGCGGACTGGCGTTCGGACGCTCGCTGGCACTCGGTCCCGTCGAGAAGCTCAGCGCGATTATTGATCGCGATGAAGAGCAAGCGACTGCGATCATGAAGCATTGGGTTAAGAACGGATGACGGCTCGGCCTCACAGTTCGGCGTTCTCCCTGCTCAGGGATTTCGGTCGCGTCACCCCTGACGTCGAAGAGCCGGACCATGAAGCGCAGCTGAAAGCCGCGTTCGAGGATGGCCATCGGCAGGGCTATGCCGAAGGCCGTGCGGAAGCCGAGGCCGATGCAGAGCATCGTCTCGCCGAAGCCAAGATTCATCACGCGAACGAGCTCGCGCAGGACAAAGACCGCTGGCAGCGCGATTTCGCTGAGCAGCTTGTTGCGCGTTTGGAAAGTGCGTCGGGCCTGATTGAGAAAAACATCGCTGAGCGGGTCGCGACGCTGCTGCGGCCCTGGCTCATCGGGCGTCTACAGGATCGCGCGTTGCAGGATCTCGAAAGGGCGATTTTGCGTGGCTTGGTGGAAGGCGCAAAGATCCACATCGAAGGCCCGGCCGAAATTATCCAGCATCTTAACGAACGGCTGCCGACGGCCGGATTTCAGATCGGATATTCGGAAAGTCCGAGTGCAGATGTTCGCGCTCACATAGAAAACACCGAAATCGAAGTCAACATTGCGGCGTGGATCGCCGAGCTTGAGGCGCTAGTACCATGAGCGACGGCCGCGAAGACGTATCATCGCAACCTCTCGTCATTGTTCGTCGCCGGCGCAATACGGAAGAACCGCATCACGGCGGCGTCTGGAAGATCGCATATGCCGATTTCATGACGGCCATGATGGCGTTTTTTCTCGTCATGTGGCTGATCAATGCAGCCGACAAAAAAACCATCGTGCAGGTCGCCGCCTACTTCAATCCGATGCGTTTGACCGATCGTTATGCGGCGCCGAAAGGCATTGAAGATCTCGTCGAGACGCAGTCGAAACACTCTGACGAGAAAAGTAAGCGCGGATTCGAAAAGCAGGTCGTCGATGACGCCTCGAAACGGCAGGCCGATCGCGACAGCAAAGAAAACAGCGGTGACGCCAAAGACGACGCCTCGCACGAATCGAGTGTCGGATCGGGGGGCAAGAGCTCAGAAGAGCTTCGCGAGATGGCGCTCTTCGACAATCCTGGTAACTTGCTTGAAAAACTCGCTGACGAGGCGCGCGCAAGTCAGTCTACGACGGCGGCCAGCCCATCAGACGGCAATATTGATGATCCGTTCGATCGCATCAATCGCAAGGCGGGAAAGTCAGATGTCAGGTTGAAGCCTGCGCCCCAGGCAGCGCCGATCGTGCCGGAGCACCCATCCAACGTGGCGCGCGCCCTGCCCGCAGAAAACGTAAAACCAGTTACGCAGGACCCAAAGCAGCAGCTCTCCGCGCGCGCATCAATGGATGATGTCGGCGATAAGCCGAAGCAGCAGGACACAATCACAAAGCAAACTCCTGCAACGTTGGATCAGGCAAAGAAAGAAGATAAGACGCACGACAAGGATCACGACAAAGATCAGGACGCGAAAGCCCTGCGGGATCAGATTAGCAAAGCCGTCGCGGACATTTCCCGCGAACTGCCGATGATCGACGTGAAAGCGACGCCCGAGGGATTACTCATCAGTCTGACGGACGATGCCAACTTCGGCATGTTTGAGGTCGGTTCGGCAAAGCCGCGCTCGGAACTCGTCCTTGTCATGGAGCAAATCGGTCGTGTCTTGAGCAGCAAGAAGGGGGATATCATCCTTCGCGGCCATACGGATTCGCGTCCGTACAAGAGCCGGGTCTATGACAACTGGCGCCTTTCCGCTGCTCGCGCCCAAATGGCCTATTACATGCTTCTGCGTGGCGGCGTCGACGAATCTCGCGTCGTCGCCATCGAAGGCCGTGCGGATCGCGACCCGAAAGTGCCGGACGACACTCTCGCGGCCGCCAACCGCCGCATCGATATCCTCATTAAAGAGAATAAGAAATGAAGCGGATCGCGCTGATTGCTGCAGCGTCGTTCGTTGTGCTCGCGGGCCTCGCCGCGGGCTCGTTGGCGTATTTCAAGCCCGCATTTATTTTCGGTCAAAACGACGAGGTTGTCGCGGCCGAGCACGGCGTTCCAATCTATTCAGAGGATGCGAGCGAAAAAGCTCAGGTTCGTCGCCATACGCTGCGTCTTCTGGAAGAGTTGGGCGCGGTTCAGGACAAGATCATTCGCGGCGATCGTGCGGCGCTTGCGGAGCAACAGCGTCTGCTGATCGACATCGCGCGCGAAGTGAAGAGTTTCAGCCCAGAGGCGTGGGACGATTACGTCAACGTCCGTACGAGTCTGCTCTATGTTCTGAGTGGCGGTGATGCGCGCGTCTTGCAACCACTGATCAAGCAGAATTCTTTGAGCGTCGCGGATCAGAATTTGGCTGCGGGCATCATGAGCTTTGCCGAGGGGCAGCCTAAAAAGGCGCGCGATCTTTTTGAAGATATAGATCCCCGTTCACTCGACGTCAGCCTTGTTGGGCCGTTCGCGCTGGCCAAGGCGTCGCTCTATCTTGAAGATGATCACGCAACCGCGATCCGCCTGCTCGATGATGCGCGTCTGGCGTGTCCCCATACCGCGATCGACGAGGCGTCGGCGCGGCGCGAAATTCCTGTATTACTCGATGCTGGCGATACGAGCCGGGCGCTGATGCTGACGACAAGCTATGTGCAGGAATTCGGCAAGTCGATTTATGCCTGGAAGCTCTTTCGAGAATTTGCGGAAGCAGCCGCCAAGCACGGGGAATTCGATAATCAGGAAAGCATCGATCGCCTCGCTGCAACCTTCGATGACGACGACATGCAGCCAGCGTCCGAGCTGTTCATCGATCTTGCCGGTGAGGGTTTGCTACAGGGACGGCTAAAGCTTGCGAAGGCCGCTGCTGCTAAAGTTCTCGCAACACCGAACGCATCACCAGAGAATAAGGAACGTGCGCGCCTCTACATGGCCGCAGCCGAAGCGCCTTCGAACGATGCGGTAAATGCTATGAAGGCGCTGGATCAGATCACTGTCGATCGGCTTTCGGAGGACGACGCTGAGATCCGGGAAGTGGCGGGATTTATCGCCAAAACAGTAACCGGAACAGACGTCGCGCCGACTGCTGTCAGAAAGACCGCTCCGCAAGCTGTGGCGCAGGCTCCGGGTGAAAAGAATGCAATGACGGCGCTGAGTAAAGCCGACGAGATTTTAAAAGAAGCAGATTCAATGATTACTAGGAGTGGGAAATGACGGCAGCAGTTGGAAGCGCCGCATCTGGCGGAGCCGAAGCTCTCCTGCAATCCGTATCGGGAAAAGCATCGAACGGATATCGCGGTCACCTCAAGCAGACGGATGAGAACGATCCCAAGTCGGAAGGCGCGACCCAGAGCGCGCCGCGCGATGATGGCGATGCTGCGACCCATGTCGATAAAACGCGAAAGACGTCGCAGCGAAAGCACGGCAAGGGAAAATCGGATGACGACGATAGCTCGTTCGAGGATGCTTTCGACAGCGTCGGCCAGGATCAAGCGAAAGACGCCGTCTCGAAATCAACCAACGGAGCGGGAGCATCTCCGGATCTCATGTCGGCACATCTGACACCGGATCAAACGCCAGCGACGAATACCGATTCCGTGACAACCAACACCGATGCGTCTCAGGCTCCGGTCCGGTCAGCAGCGTTGATGCAGCAGAGAAGCATTCTCGCTCTCATGGATGCAAAAAACAGAATCTTCGGAAATTCCGGCGACCTAAAAGCCGACGATGGGACTGTTAATGTCGCCGTCGACCACGACGCCATTCCGCAAGATACGAACGAGCTTGTGCCGGTTGCGATCAATCGACGGGAGACGCATTGGAACTTTAATTCCGACGCCATGACGAGCGTCGCGTCGCAGCTCTCGGCTATGAACACGGATAAGGCTGCGCCATCCGCGGCCGCCGTTCTGGCTCAGACAGTTGCGTCGGTCACGACGGCAAAGGAACAGAAGCCGGACGTCAACTTATCGGGCGACGCGTCGCAGTCCGTAGCGCAGCCGACAATCGCAGCGGCAAATACCGATCAGAATGCGAATGCATCGCTTAACAACGACAGCGGAAATAAGAGCGATACGCAATCGCAGTCGCATACGGAAATAGCTTCAGAGGCGGCCAAGAAGACGGAAAAGCCGGATGCTGTGTCGTCCCTCGACCAGATTTTTGCAACCAGCAAAACGTCCAACGCCAACGCGGCTAACGTCAGCAATCAGGTTCGCGACGGCGTAATCACGAGCTTGGCATCGACTGCGACCGACGCCAGCGTAGCAACATCATCCGTCGACGTGCCGACGCGGGCAACCACAACGCCCGTTCTGCGCACGCTCGATCTAACGTTGTCGCCGGCGGATCTTGGTTCGGTCAGGCTCCGTCTGAGTCTCAGTTCGAATTCATTGTCGATCGAAGCAGAAGCATCGAAGGCGTCGACAGCCAAGCTTCTCAACGACGATCGGCCAAATCTCGAACGCGGCTTAAAAGATGCAGGCTACGACATCTCAAGCATGAAGATTACGGATACTTCCGCCAGCAGCACCATGAATTCGAACGGATGGCAGACGAACGGCTCCCCGTCCCGTGATGGAGATCCATCGCGTTCGGGCTTCATGGGCCGGCAAGATGGCGAGATGCAAAGACGTGATGGATCGCCGTCCGATCAGGCCCAACGCCGCCCCAGAGAATCCACTCAGCAGCCGGCGCCGGCTGAAGTTGCCGGTGTCAGGTCCGGCAACGCAGTCTATATCTAGGACTCGTTAAATGATGCAGCAGCAGGAATTGGCAGGAGCTGGGCTACGTGGTCCATTTCCACTCGCGTCTGATGCCATCGAGGAAGAACTGGTCGATCGTTGTCCGGGTACGTATGCGCTTGGCTTCGTCGATCATCTTGGACGCTTCGCGATTACATACGTCGGAAGCGCCGGCGAGGACCTCAAATCAAAATTGAAAACCCATATCGGAACCGCAACACAATTCAAGTTCCGCCATTTCGCGGATGAGCGTCAGGCCTTCGAAAAAGAATGCGAGATATTTCACAAGTTCATGCCGAACGGAAACATCCTGCACCCTAGCCGACCGCGCGGAACAGATTGGATGTGTCCGAAATGTCGTCGTTAGCCTGGCTCGCCGATAGCAGACGGATGACGTCCGCAAGCGCCTGATGATAGCCGGCATGCCAGTAGGCGCATTCGTCGGTGTCGCGATCGAGATGGCGTTGCGTTTCGAGAATTTTTGACCAATTCCCGTCGAGCTGTGCACCCATGCCGGCCATACGCAACTGCAACATCTTAAGGTCGGCGCTCACGTCGTCCATCTTTAACCCCATCGCATTCTCTGCCGGTCGAGGGCCGGCTACGATGAGACATTACCCGACATTCGTGGGAACATCGCGAAAGAACAATCTCGCATTTTAGATAAGTTCGCGAGGCTCAGCGTTCACTTTTTTTCAACCGGGCAACGTAGCGATCCATGAGATCATTGGCGATCATCATGCGCTGTGTCGCAAGCTCCCTGAGCTCGGACTGCACACGATCCGGATGATTTCTAAGTGCAAATTCTCGCCGCAGTGTCGCGATGTCAGCTTCGGAAAAATTGGCGTCGAGTCCAAGCTCAATTAAGATTTTATTCGGATCGAGCAACGGATCTGCGCTGATGCTGCTTTGCTCATCGAAGGCGTAGGGGTGTTTCGGAGGGGTTTGAGAATTTCCCACACCGCCGCGAGAAGCAGCAGCCAAGGCCCACGCGGCCTCTAAACCATCGATGGAAAGACGATTGGGGCGTGATACACCGGCTGGCCGATCGTCACGACCGAACAAACTGTCAATGATCGATTCAAAATCGGACGGAAGGGGTTCCCGTGATGTCATTCGGACCGCGGTTCGAAGCGAAATGCCGGATCGCGGAACGTTACGAAACGCAGCTTGCAGTACGCTGACGGGTCACGTCCCGCCAATCACGGCCGTCGAGTCGACTTTTGCAGCGTTACGGCTCTGCCGAAAAATTCCCGACCGAGATTTTCAAAGTCGAGTCGTTCATCGACGTTAGGAACCGGATAGAGAAACTCTAAGCCAAGGTGTTTGTCGCGTAGCCAAGTCACTGTGCCATCGAGCATCGTGCCATCGAAGAGCGTCAGCGCGATTCTGTCACCGACGTTCGGGACGATTCCGTCTCCGACGCTAATTTTTGCTCCGGATTCCGATAAGTCGACGAGGTCGCAGATGAGCCGGATACCGCGAAAGTTTAAAGCGACGTGCTGGCGAGCTATGTGCCGGATGCCGTCGCGCCGCTCGTCGTCGGCCTCGATGCTTTCCGGAACCAGGACCTCGGTCTGAAAGCTGCTCATGAACTTTTCAAACGTGGTCTTATTCATTTACGCACCCAAACTTTAAATCCGCGCGTCAGGACGCGCAAACACGCAGCATATAGCCATTAATTCGCAAGCGGATCTTTCTATTCCGGAGAAACGCCCGAATTAAGAAGTCTTTGGTTTACGCAATCGTTTGGAAATAAATTCAAATTTATCGATTTCCCAACGATCGGCAAAAAGGCGAGCGCGTTCCATCTTCCACCTTCGCAGCCTCAGTCACAGCGACGACTAGAAGAACAGATGCAGACGCAAGCAGCGGGAGCGGACTTATGATTTGGCGTGGCATTTCCGACCCACGCAATAATGAAATAATTGTTAATAAGTCACGTGAATCACTGTATTTCCTTCTGTGCCAATGATTTGCGGGGCTTGGGGGGCATCATGTTCGTTGTGCTTGACGACCGTTTGACGGTCGCGGGGGGATACGTTGCGTGCTTTGAACGCGAAGGAGTAGCGGCAACTTCAGTTGATCCAAACGAGTTCTCGGAGTGGTTCGAACTCATCAATGATGCCGATATCGCGGTTATCGAGGGCTTTTTGATTGGTGCCGTGGCAAACCGGCGCCAGATATCCGCAAGGATCAGAGCACGCAGCCGCGCGCCGCTCATGGGGCTGATCGAAGCGCGAGCGCTGAGTGAAACGCTCGAGCTTTTCTCGCTCGGGTTTGATGATGTCCTCGCGAAGCCCTTTCACGTCCGCGAAGTCTTGGCACGCAGCGGCGCCATTCGTCGCCGGATGCAGATCGTCGACGAATGTGTAGATGTTGGTGGCATCCGGATTTTCTTCGACGGTCGCGATCCGATCGTGAACGGAGAAGTGCTGCCCCTGCCGCGTCGTGAGCGGCGGATCCTCGAGTGTCTCGTGCTGAGCCGCAACACCCGCATTACGAAGACCCAGATCTTCAATCGCGTGTACGGCATCTTCAATGACGAAATTCATGAGAACGTCATCGAAAGCCACATTAGCCGCCTGCGCAAGCGGCTGAAGCAGAGACTTGGTCACGATCCGATCGATTCCCAGCGTTTCCTTGGCTACCGCTTGAAAGACCTTGCCAGCGATGATGCTGCACAGCCCGCGGAAGCAGCGCAAACCAGTCTCACGCAAGGCCCAGATGCTTCAATTGCGCCGAGCATCATTCGCGACGAGGAGAATGTCGATGGGTCTTTACGGAGTAATGACTACCAGCGTCTCGGGCATGTCTGTCCAGTCTGACCGTATGGGTACGGTTGCGGACAACATCGCAAATATCAACACCACTGGTTACAAAGGCGCATCAACGGAATTCGCAACGCTCATCGCGGAAGGCAGCGTCGCAGAGTACGTGCCGGGTTCCGTTTCGACCATCGCTCGTCGGGCGGTCTCCCAGCAGGGAGACTTCACCTACACCAAGTCGCCGACCGACCTCGCGGTCAGCGGCAACGGATTCTTTATGGTGGAAAGCGATTCTGGAACGCCCTTCTTGACGCGTGCAGGCAATTTCGTTCCGGACTCCAATGGCGATCTGGTGAACGCTGCAGGGTTCAAGCTGCTCGGCTACAACCTTTTGGACGGCAGCTCGAGTTCCGTCGTAAACAGTGCCGCCGGTCTTCAGGTTGTGAGCACGAGCAGCCTTGGCCTGAAGGCAACGCCTTCGACAAGCGGCAAGTTCGGCGTAAACCTCCCTGCTGACGCGGACATTACTGCCGCGGCCAACCTCCCGGCGGCGAACGCTGCGACGGCGGAATATGCCGGCAAGACCTCGATTGTCACTTACGATAACCTCGGTCATCAAGTGACGCTCGACGTCTATTCCGCAAAAACGGCCGACAACACCTGGCAGATAACCGTATACAATGCGGCCGGCGCGACCAACGGTGGCTTCCCCTACGCAGCGGGCTCGCAGTTGGCGACGACGAACGTGACGTTCGACGGCACGACAGGCGCGTTGACCTCGACAAGCCCGCAAGCGCTGAGCGTCAACATCCCCAATGGCTCAACATTTTCGCTCGATATCAGCAAGATGACCCAGCTGGCCGCGAGCTATTCGCCCCAGACCGGTGCCGAAGCACCGAGCGCGAATGGCAGTCCTCCGTCTGCTGTTGACCGTCTTGAGATCAGCGACGAAGGCATCGTGACGGCAGTCTACAAGGACGGTTCACGCGTCGACGCATTCAAGATTCCATTGGCGACCGTCGCGAGCCCGGACAATCTCACGGCGATCTCTGGGAACGTCTACGCCACGAACAAGGAGTCCGGAGATTTGCAACTCGGCACCGCTAACGAGAGCGGTCGTGGCAAAATCATCTCGGGCGCATTGGAAAGCAGCACCGTCGATCTTGCTTCCGAGCTGACGACGATGGTCCAGGCTCAACGCAACTACACGGCAAACTCGAAAGTGTTTCAGACCGGCACCGAACTCCTGGACGTACTCGTCAACCTCGTTCGGTGACGGAAAACATAGGAAATAAAGGCCCAGCTGATGTCGCTTACGCAGAGCACGAGTAATGCGCTTTCAAGCATTTCGACGGTTTCCGAGCAGATTTCTGTCGTCTCACAGAACATCGCGCGCGTAAACAATACGGACGCAAGCAGAAAAGTCGCGAACGTCGTCAGCGGGCCGGGCGGTGGCGTCAGCATCGCGGGCGTGACGAGAACAGCCAACAAGCTGCTTCTCGACACGTACCTCGACGCAAACGCAAGCAGCCAAACGCAATCGGCCGTCAATTCGGCCTTGGATCAGTTGCAGAATACGGTGGGCGACACGGACTCTGATACGTCGCCCGCCGCCTTGATGTCGAAGCTCAACACGGCACTTCAGAACTATTCTGCTACTCCTCAGAATAGCGCGGTCGGGGCAACAGTCGTAACCGCCGCACAAGAGCTGGTGACGTCTCTCAACGAAGCTACACAGGCAGTCACTGACGTTAGAAATCAGGCCGATTCCGACATCGCGACATCGGTCGGCAACATCAACAGCCTTCTTTCGCAGTTCCAAACACTCAACCAGCAGGTTGTGTCGGCCTCGGGTAGCGGCAGGGACGTCACGGACGTCTTGGACGCGCGCGATGCAGTATTGAAGCAACTGTCGAATGAAATAGGAATTCGGACGGCCACGCGCGACAATGGCGATATGGCCATCTACACGGACAGCGGCGTCACTCTGTTCGACAAAACGGCGAGGTCGGTGACCTTTCAGCAATCTGCGAATCTGTCCGCGAACTCCGTCGGATCGCCGGTTTATGCTGATGGTGTGCCGATTGCTGGCACGCCGCACATGATGTCGATCAGCTCCGGCAAGCTTGCCGGTCTCGTTGAAGTCCGCGACAGCATCGCCCCGACGTATCAAAGCCAACTCGATGAAATGGCCCGCGGTCTGATCTCGACCTTTGCCGAAAGCGATCAATCTGGAAGTGGTTTGCCCGATGCAGCCGGATTGTTTACCGACGGCGGCTCCTCATCAGTGCCGACAAGTATCGTTCCAGGTCTAGCAGGCTCGATCAAGATCAACGCAAGCGTTGATCCGACCCAGGGCGGAAACGCCGAGCTCATTCGTGATGGCGGTATTGCCGGCGCGAGCTACACCTACAACAGCGACGGCGGCGCATCTTATACGGACCGCATCCAGCAGCTGATAACGAATCTCGGTTCCACCCAAGCCTTCGATTCCTCGACCCAGATTCATTCGACGGGCTCGATGCTCGATTTCGCCAAGTCGTCGGTCTCGTGGCTCGAAGCGCTACGTCAATCGTCAAGTAACGAGGCGGAATCGCGCCAAACGATTGCTGATCGCGCCGCCACCTCGTTGTCGCAGGCCACCGGTGTGAACCTCGACGAGGAAATGACCAATTTGCTCTCGCTAGAGCGAACGTTTCAAGCCTCGTCCCGTCTCATCAGCACCGTCGACAATATGATCTCGACGCTCTTACAGGCAGCGAGCTGACATTCATGATTTCCTCGTCATTCATCTCTTCCGCTTCGATCTCCAATGAAACGCTCAGATCGATAGCCAAGTACCAGCAGCAGCTCGTCGACGCCCAAAAAGAGCTTGCGACGGGCAGGCACGCAGACGTGGGGGTAACCCTGGGTGCGACGACAGGCGTTAGCATCTCGATGCGCCAGGACATGGATCAGATCCAGGCCATCCAAGGTTCAAACAATCTTGTGCTCAACCGTCTCAGCGCGTCGCAATCAGCGCTTGATACGCTGGCGAAGAGCACGTCCAATTTTCTCTCGAGTCTGATCACGGCGCAAACGGCCGCCACGTCCCAGGATACGTTGATCCAATCGGCGAAGGCCGGGATGCAAACGCTGCAGGATCAGCTCAACGCCTCGCTCGACGGCCAGTATCTGTTCGCGGGCATCAATTCCGACGTCCAGCCCATGGAAGACTTTTTTGGAACGCCGCCATCGGCTGGAGCGCAGGCGATCACCGCCGCCTTTACCGCCAAGTTCGGCATGAGTCCGGATGACCCCAACGTCTCCAGTATTTCGCCCAATGATATGAGCGACTTTCTCAACAATGAGTTCGCCAATCTGTTCTCGGATGCAAACTGGTCGAGCACCTGGTCGGCCGCATCGGATAAACCGGTGAGCAGCCGAATCTCTCGGAACCAAATCATCGATACGTCAGTGACAGCCGACAACGGCACATTCCGGTCGTTGGGCGAAGCTTTCGCAATGATTTCCGGCCTCGGCTTTGCAAACCTGAACAGCGGTACGCAGCAGGTGATCATCTCGAAGGCTCGCGACCTCACCGGAGACGTGACGGGCGGTCTCACGCAAGTTCAGTCGGCCCTGGGCGTCACGCAACAGCGCGTTACTGACGCCAACAGTCAGATCGACTCGCAAGTCGATTTTCTAACGAAGTCGATCGACAATTTGGAACAGATCGATCCAGCAGCAGTCACGACACAGTTGTCGCAGATTTCGACGGCGCTTCAGGCTGCGTATTCGCTGACGAGCCAGCTCAACAATCTCAGTATCCTCGATTACCTGAATAACTAACGACGGCATCCAAGGGCGGATTGCGGAAGGCGAAAGATGTATAAGTTCTCATATGAAGAAACATTGAGCGAGTCCGGCAATCGACAGCGCGAGAACGAGCGCCTCGCCCTGGAGCAATCTGTGGCCCTGTTGAAGACGGCAGAGAAGGCGGGACCGCAGTCGCGCGAAGCCGTAGACGCGATCATCTTCTTAAACAGGCTTTGGAGCTTCTTTCTTGAAGATCTCGCGAAACCCGAAAATGGGTTGCCGGACGAGGTGCGAGCCAAGTTGATCTCAATAGGGATCTGGATGCTCAAAGAAGCCGAGGCGATCAGCAACGGCAGGTCGCGGAATTTCGCGGGCCTTATCGACGTATCAAATGTCATCGCGGAAGGTCTTTGATGGCTGGCGGCCTGAAAATTACCCTGAGAGCCGGTGAACGCATCTTCATCAACGGCGGCGTTCTGCGCGTTGATCGCAAGGTCAGCCTTGAGCTCATGAACGACGTCGTCTTCCTGCTCGAACAGCACGTGATGAAGCCGGAAGATACAACGACGCCTCTGCGGCAATTGTATTTCATGATTCAAATGATGCTCATGGATCCGGCGCTCTACATGAAAGCGCGGACGATGGCGAGGGAATCGGTATCGAACCTCTCAGCCAGCATCCGCGATCCCAAGATTCTTGTCGGTCTCAAGGAGGCCGGCGACATGCTGGATGGCGACCGGCCGTTCGATGCTTTGAAGAAAGTGAGAACGCTGCTTCCGTTAGAGGTCGCGGCAAACGCCTCGGAAGAACGCAGCAAGGAGGTCGCATGACCACGGTTCCAGCCACCGGCGGTACGTCGGGTACGCAGACGTCTTCGAGCAGTCAGTCCTCAACGACGCTCGATTATAATGATTTTCTTCAGTTGATGGTCGCACAATTGCAGAATCAGGATCCGCTCAATCCGACCGATACGAACGAATTCATGTCGCAGATTGCCGAATTCTCGAATGTCGAGCAGAGCATCAACGCGAATTCGAAGCTCGACCAGCTTCTGGTGAATTCCAATATTTCCCAGGCGAGCACGATGATCGGGCTGGTCATAACGGGAACGGATGGCACGCAAGGCGTGGTTCAGTCGGTCCGTATCGACTCCTCAGGCTCGACTGCGATCCTGACCGACGGAACTCAAGTCCCGATCACCGCAGGCGTATCGATAGGATATCCCATATCATCATGACAGAAGGTGATGCACTTCAGCTCGTTCAACAGGCTATCTGGCTGACGATTGTGCTCGCTGGCCCAGTTGTGGGTTCCGCAATGGTTATCGGCGTAGGCGTCGCATTTGTTCAAGCGCTCACGCAAATCCAAGAAATGACGCTGACGTTCGTGCCTAAGATAATTGCCGGATTTGTCATCCTTCTGCTGACGGGAAGCTACAGCGGAAGTTTGCTGAAAGTATTCACCGAACAGATATTCATGCGAATTGCCATGGGTTTTAAATAGCGTTTTCTGATCTATCACGTTGCGTAAATGGTAATATAAACAGACTATTTCGAAAATGCGCAAAAAGAGCATTGCGCCAGTAGCCGACTCGTGGTCGGGATGCTGGCGGCATTTATTTGAATAAGTACGCAGCCTAATCATAGCTACGACTTTAGTGCCGTCGGCTTCATTGCCGGGAAGTTCCACTCTTCATTGAGCGTCGCCGCGTCTTTGCCGCAGGAAACACGTCCGATTGGGTTGCGAGTTCCGTCAATTCGAGCCGAGCACGAAGCATGAGCACATTTGCACTCCGGCAGCTACCGTCGTCCGCGGCTTTCATGTTGGCAAGCCTTGCGGCCATCGCTTGCACGTTTCTCGTGTGGAACATTTCGATGCGCTCTGATGGCGATTTAGCATCGCTTCTGAGCTGGTCCGATGTTTCCTGGCAAATAGCCGAGGTCGATGCAAGAGGTCGTATCGTTCGTCTTGGAGCCCATCCTTTCGGACTGGCGCTTCTTTTCGGACTAGTCACGGCCTGCTGTATGAGCTTCGCTTGGGGCGCCTGGAAGTTCATCGATCGCAGGCCTACGCAACGAGAGGCGGACGAGGGCCTCTCGGATCGGCTCGAAAAAGTCGGCAAAGAACTCGACGACGAAATGTCGTCCGTGATGCGCCTCTTGAAGCAGCATCTGGATTTGAGCGGATCTCATTCGGAATCGTTGACGAAAGCCGCTGATGGTCTCGTTTCTTCGACGTCGCCAGATGGTATCCGGGCGATCATCCAGTACCTCATCAGCGAAAACAAAAAGGTGCAGACCGAGGTCAACGAGCTTAACAACCGGCTTCAGCAGTCGCAGGTGCAAATCGATAAGCTGCGCGTCAGTCTGAGTGACAGCCATCGATTAGGCATGCTGGACGCGGTGACATCACTGAAAAACAGGCACTGGCTGGATGTTCATCTTCCCAAAGAAGTGGAAGCGGCGGCGCACGCCAAGGAACCGCTCAGCATCATCATGGCCGATGTCGATCACTTCAAACGCATCAATGACACGTTCGGCCATGCAGTCGGCGACGAGATCCTGCGGCGCTTCGCGGAACTCCTCTCCAAGAATATCAAGGGCAGAGACACGGCGGCTCGGTATGGTGGTGAAGAATTCATCGTCGTTCTGCCTCAAACGCGGCTCGCGGGCGCCAGAAATCTCGGCGAGCAAATGCGCGGTGAGCTCGAGTCTAAGAAATGGATGCATCATCGCACGGGGCAGCCAATCGGGAAGGTGACGGCATCGTTCGGCATCGCCGAATTGCGGCAAGGCGAAGAATACGACGATTTCCTTGATCGCGCAGATTCCAAATTGTACGAAGCGAAAGCGGCAGGACGTAATCGTGTTGTCGTCGACGAGTAAGTCGGTTGAAAGAGCTTCGCTTAGACACTGACGGATTACAGCGTTCTTAAAGCGGATTGGCGAACAGCGTCCTGAGCTTCGCCGCAGGCACGGCCCGCGAGAAAAGAAAGCCCTGCGCCTCGACGCAGCCCTCTGCTCGCAGTCGCTCAAGCTGCTGCTCAGTCTCGACGCCCTCTGCGACGCTCGTCATTCCAAGATTATATCCGAGCTGAATGATTGATCTGCGAAGTGTCGCTGATCGCTTGATGTTCGCGACCGCCGACACGAACGACCGGTCGATTTTGATTTTGTCGAACGGAAAGTCCTGTAAATAGCTCAGCGAAGAAAATCCTGTACCGAAGTCGTCGATCGAAAAGCGAACCCCCATCTTCCGAAGCGTTTCAAGCGTCGCGGAAGCCGTGTCACGGTCCTTCATGAGGAGCGTTTCAGTAATCTCCAGGATCACACGGGACAGCGGTATATTCTTTGCAGCGTTGGTGACTTTCTCGACAAGGTCTGGCTCGCGAAACTGAGCCGGGGAGATATTGACGGCAACCCAGATGTCATCGGGCCAGAGGCTCGCCTCCGCACACGCGCGCTTCAAAACCCAGTCGCCAATTTGGCCGATAAGCCCGCATTCCTCCGCAATCGGGATGAACTCGGACGCAGGAATAATTCCGCGGACCGGATGCGACCAGCGTATCAGAGCTTCGCAACCGACGATGCGCCGCGTCTTGACGTTTACGATCGGCTGGTAGTGAAGTTCGAATTTGCTGTTCGCAATCGCCTCATGCAGTCCCATGATGATCTGGTGACGCTTCTGCAGGCGCTCATGCATCGAATGTTCGAAGAAGCCGAAGCTTCCGCGCCGCACGGATTTGGTCCGGTAGAGCGCCATGTCGGCATTCGTCAGTAGCTTCTCGGCATCGTTCCCGTCGGACGGGCCGACCGCGATCCCGATGCTTGTACCGACGGTAAGTGTATTGTCCCCGAGTTCGAAGGGCTCTGCAAACGCCGAAAGGATGCGCTTTGCGAGCGATTCGACTTCTTCGATGGATTGCGGCGCCATCTGAATAATGGCGAACTCATCGCCGCTGATCCGTGCGACCGTGTCGGTATCACGGACTTCGCTTTTTAACCGTTCTCCGACTGCAAACAGCAGCGCATCGCCGACATGATGGCCGAGAGTGTCGTTGATCGACTTGAAGCGATCGAGATCGAGGCAGTGAATGGCGAGCGCCCAGCCGCCCTTGGCTTGCGCAAGTGCAGAACGCACGCGCTCTTGAAACAGCGTGCGATTGGGTAGTCCGGTTAGTGCGTCCTGATGCTCAAGGCGCCCAATGGTTTCCTGGTCGCGTTTGCGTTCGGTAATATCAAAGTGGGCAACGATAAACCCGCCGTCGGTAAGCGGCGTGCTGCGAACTTCAAGGCATGTGCCGTTGGGCCGGCGCCGCTCGAACACTTGCGACTCACCTTTCGTCGTGAGATCGAAGCGAGAGCGGATTTGCTTCTCAGTTTCTCCCGGCCCGTATTCGCCGCGCTCGGCATTGAAGTGATAAAGATCCTCAAGAGTTGGAAGACCGCGTTTAAAGAGAGCGTCCGGATATTCCAAAAGCTGCTTTTGTCGTTCGTTGATCAGCACCATGTGCAGATCGCGATCGAAAATAGTTAGGCCGCCAGGAAAGCTTTCAGCTACAGCCTGCAGCAACACATCATTATTCGGCCGCGCGACGTGGGTTTCGACGGGGGCAGACGCCTCCACCTGAAGCGACACAAACCCCGTGACGCGTCCGCTCCGGCCCTTGAGCGGCCGAAGGGTCGCGTCGACCCAATAGAGAGTTCCGTCTTTGGCTCGATTTTGAATGCGTGAATGCCAAGTTTCACCGCGGTTGAGAACTTCATAAGCCGCGCTCCAGAATGCGCGGGAATGATGGCCTGAACTCAAGATTGAATGGTTTTGCCCCAAGAGCGCTTCGCGCGCATAGCGGCTGATCCGTACGAACGCGTCATTCACATGAATGATGCGACCTTCATTGTCTGTGATCGATACGCAGCCGAAAGGATCGAGCGCTGACGCCAGCGCTTTGGCGTTTCCTGACAGGCTAGGAGGGGCGGCCGCAGGTTTTGCCTTGCGGGCTGTTTTCTTAGCCGCAGCAGTTTGCGTACGTTCGCTGGGCTTGAAAGCCGTAACGCCCTTAGCTGCTGAGCCCCGCATCATCCCGCCCGTTTACATTCTGGCCGAATACTGAACGAAATCCCTCGCGTTCGGATTTCGAGCGGGCCCAACTTTCCCATTTTATCATGCCGACCATGCGTCGGCGCGTCACGTCCACATTATTTTACATTTTGCCAGTTCTGAAACTGACAGACCTCATCTATTCGCATAATTGGTCTTAAATCTCTTAAGGTCCGATTATCCGATTTCCGGGCGAATCAGGTTGTTCATAACTCGTCGGTATACGGATATGTGTTTTGGTGCGCGAAAGCCCTCAAATCACCAGGGCAGATAGAAGGCTGGCTCTACAGTAGGTGCGTTTGCGGCAGAGGCGCGTCGGCGCCATCGTAATGAGCGTAGATGCAAGTGTACCAAATGCGTCAATCACGCAGAAAATAGGTCAGCAACTTGGCGATAGAACGTCCAAAAGATCAGAGGCAATTCGGCCGGCGCACGGTTTTCAAGCCGGGTACCGTCGTGCTTGACGATGGTCAACGTATTGACGGTACCATTCTCGATCTTTCGGAGGGCGGCGCTAAGATTAAAGTGCCGAATCCGAATTTATTGACCGGCGAATTTTTTTTCGAAGTGCCGAGCGGCGATTTGATTGTCCGATGCCGTGTTGTTCGGGTCGACGCGGGCATCGTCGGCCTGCGCTATATCAAGCCGCCGCGCCGATTGTCATGGGTTAAGAAATAGTGCGCCGCGAGTCGGCAATTGCCTGAAATGATTCAAGGTTTGGCGAATTAGAAATTGTGCCGAGCCGCGAGGTTAAGAGGGTGCTACAAAAGTTCCTTATTGGGGCGAAATTAGAGCTTTGGTGATATTTCGATATTTATTCAATTAATGAGAAATAAATTTACGTCGTAAACGAATTCGATAGCATTGCCGAATACGGTTATCGCACGGCAGCTTGATTAAGCAATCAAAGGCATGACGCCGCGCAGCCGTGTCGGTTTAGATCCGACATGTTCCGGCCTATTCGAGCAGGAACACCCTTCATGGGCAATGGTCGATTGCGCCCGGCATTTGCCGGTCGTTGCTGCGCATCTTTCGATATCCGAAACGTCATCGCTCGCTCGCGCACGTGGATCGCGGCGAATGAAGTCGTGCGCGCATAGTCGGTCGTTAGCCCACGAAAACGAAATTCGTCCTCCCACCGTCAAAGGCGAAAGCCGGTCCATCTCAAAACGAATACGAAAAAATACGAGGAGAGAAGCACGCCATGGTCGTTGAGTATATTAATAGCAAGTGGTCGATGCCCCGTCGGCTTGTGCTAATCGCTTCGGTTTTTCTTATTCCGTCGCTGGCTCAACTTTATCTCTATGCAGATAATACGTTCCGGCACATCGGCGTGGTCGATCGCGAAATTGAGGGTGCCAAGCTCGCGTCGGCCGTTTGGGCGAAGATGCCCACCAGCAAGGACGGAGTGGTGACGGGCCGAGAGAGCGATGAGCTCGCAAGCGCAGCAAAAGCGCTTGGGGTTGGATCGGCGCTTGGCGCTTTCGAAAATGCCAAGACGGTGAGCGAGCAGGCCCACAACGGCTTCGAGCTTTTGGATCAGATCGCAAATGCGTCCGGCCTTGCGACGGACGCGTCGGACGACGGTTTTTATGCTCAGGATATCTTTATTCAGCGCCTCTCGGGCGTGAAGCAGGCAATCGTTGAATTGCAGGATACGCTTTCGACGCAGGCCACCGCGGGCGATCAAACTGATTTGGCGATGAATTATGCCGTGCTGTCACGCACCAACGCCAAGTTGAAGGCCTCGTTGCGCAAACTGTTTGGTGAGGATGCAACGGGTGAACTCAAGCGCGCCATTGGGGATGAGCCTGCACAGCTCGTGGCGAAGCTTGACGGCATCGCTGCGCAGATCAAAGCTGCGAACTATCAGCGAACGGCACTGGGCGGCGCGTTCCAAGCTTCTCTCTCCGATGCCAACGACATGATCGGAGCGGTGGCGAGTTCGCTCGGCGAGACCTTCCTTCAGATTGCCCAGCGGCGCGTGAACGCTGAATCAAGCGCGCTCTACTGGACGCTCGGCCTTTTGGTGTCGGCAACGATCCTCGCAATCGTTCTAGTTGCTCTCATTTCGAGAGGGACGTCACTCCGGCTTTCCAATCTCGTCCGCTCCATGGAGCAGCTGAGCCACAAGGACCTGACCGCAACCATTCCTTATCTCGCTGACACCAATGAGAATGGCAAGATCGCTGGCGCCCTGTCACGCTTCAAGGAAGCCTTGCTGGAAAACAAATCGATGACGGATTCGATTGTTTCGGCGGCCAAGGAACAGCAGGAACAGAGTGAGCACTACGCCCGTGAGCACGAACGCTTCATGGCAGCATTCACCTCTGCAGCGGAACGTATTGCGAGCGGAGATTTCACGCATCGCATTACCGAGAATGTCATCAGCGAGTACGAAGCCATCATCAACCAGATGAACCTGATGATGGGTCAACTTGAAGCGGCTCAATCTGGAAAGATCGAGGCTGAGAACCAGATCAACGTCGTCGTCGCATCTCTTGGAACGGCGCTCTCCGAGCTTGCGGACGGGAATCTTGAAACGACGGTCTATGCCGAATTCGCTCCGGAATTCGAAAAGCTGAAGCGAGACTTTAATACGGCAGCCTCACAGCTCAAGAGCACGATCGAACTCGTGAAAAAGGGCGCTGGCAGCATCAGAATCGGCACCGAAGAAATTTCGCAAGCGTCCGATGATTTGTCTCGTCGCACCGAGAACCAGGCGGCGAGCCTTGAAGAGACGGCTGCTGCGGTCAAGGAAATCACCGATACCGTCGGCAAGACGGCACAAGGTGCAACGCATGCTCGCGATACGGTTTCTGTCGCAAAGTCGGATGCCGAAAAGAGCGGCGAGATCGTTCGCAAAGCGATCGCTGCAATGAACGGTATCGAGACGTCCTCCAAGCAGATCAGCCAGATCATCGGCGTCATCGACGAGATCGCATTCCAAACCAATCTTCTCGCGCTTAACGCCGGCGTCGAGGCGGCGCGTGCAGGTGATGCGGGTCGTGGATTCGCTGTCGTTGCTTCGGAAGTCCGCGCTCTGGCGCAACGGTCCGCCGAGGCTGCGAAGGAGATCAAGGGATTGATCTCCGCGTCGACCGGCCAGGTCGCGCAGGGCGTGCAATTGGTCGGCGAAACCGGTCAGGCTCTGACGCGCATCGTTTCTCAGGTCGGAGAAATTAACGAGATCGTCACGGGAATCGCGGCAAGCGCCAACGAGCAGGCGCACGGTCTCGAACAGGTCAACACGGCCGTCAACGAGATGGATCAAGTCACCCAACAGAACGCCGCTATGGTCGAGGAAGCAACGGCAGCCACGCAGACGCTCGCCCAGCAGACTGAAGAGCTGGTGCGTCTCGTCAGCCGCTTCCGGACGGGTGCAGACACGGTCGTCGAATTGACGCCGCGTCGCGAGCAGCAGCCGAAGCCGGTTGCTCGTCTTGCGCAGGCCGCCGCAAAAATGAAAGCGGCCGCCGGTGGCGGTAGCCGTCACAGTGTAGCCGCAGCAGCTGATGCGGGCTGGGAGGAATTTTAATGGCAAGAAAGAGGGCACAACCGGCACGCGCGAAGGCTGCTAAAACCGGCCAGCGCAAAGCGCCGGCAGCGAAAGCGGCGCAAGAGGCGGTGCTGAGCGAGGAGGCCGAAACCTCGGTCGCAGTTCTTCCCGAAGCAACGATTTCTGAGCCGTTGTTGCTGCCGGAAACACTCGATTCGGCGTGTGCGATATCGGTGAGAAACATGCTGTTGGAACGCCGCGGTTCGCCGTTGGTCGTCGATGCCGGGCAGGTGCGCCGAACGGGTATGCAGGCGGTCCAGATCTTGATCGCGGCTGCACAGACTTGGCAGGCTGACGGGCATAGCTATGCGGTAACGAATCCCAGCAGCGAGTTTCTCGACACGATCACACTTGTCGGACTGACGCGCGAGCAGATCTTTCTCGAAGGAATGGCCGGATGACACAGACAATACTCACCGTCGACGACTCTCGAACCATGCGTGACATGTTGCGAATGGCGCTGGCCGAAGCGGGATACAACGTCCTGCAGGCTGAAGACGGTGTCCACGGTCTCGAAGTCCTGCAGACGGCGACACCTGACGTCATCGTCACTGATATCAACATGCCGAAGATGGATGGTTTTGGATTGATAGAAGCCGTTCGCAAGGACAGCCGCTATCGCCGCGTTCCGATTCTCGTCCTGACGACCGAGAGCGATGCCGCCAAAAAGCTGCGCGCTAAGGAAGCCGGAGCCACGGGCTGGATCGTCAAGCCCTTCGAACCCACGAAGTTGATCGCAGCCATTCGGCGCGTCGCGGCATAAAATAAAAGAGAAGTGCAATGACCGTCGATACGATGGCCGCTATCCGCCAGACTTTCTTCCAGGAGTGCGAGGAGCAACTCTCCGAAATGGAGGCTGGCCTGCTCGCAATGGACGAGGGCAATGCGGATTCAGAAACAGTCAACGCCGTCTTTCGGGCGGTACATTCGATCAAGGGCGGTGCCGGCGCATTCAAGCTGACTGCGCTCGTGCAGTTCGCACACACGTTCGAAACGGCGCTCGATCACGTTCGCAGTGGTAAGCTGGCGCCGACGGCGGATGTGATGAAGCCGATGCTCCGTGCCGCCGACGTCCTGGCCGATCTTGTGGAAGCTTCGCGCGACGGCACAGACATCGACGAATCGTCGTATGCGGCAGTCGCTGCCGAGGTCAAAGCGCTGACGGCCGCCAACGAAGAAGAGGACGTTGAAGAAGTCATAGACTTCCAGCCGTCGGTTATAGATTTCGAGATGCCGGCCATTGCGACGGAGCCGGAAGCTCCGCCGCTGCACGAATATCGCATTCGGTTTGTGCCGCGCCCCGAGCTCTATGCCAATGCCAACGAAGCGGCGCTCATCATTCGGGAATTGTCCCGTCTCGGCAGCATCGAAGTTTCGTGCGATGCAACGGCCGTTCCCGACCTCGAAGCCATCGAGGCCGAAGGCGCCTATCTCGCCTGGGATATCAAACTCTCATCGCAAGAACCCACTGAGGCCGTTCGCGAAGTATTCGAATTTGTCGACGGCGAAGCGGAAATCAACATTGAGACGGATGGCCAGCCCGGCGTTTCCGACGCCGACATAGCTGCGCTGCTCGCCAAGGCGCTTGGAAGCTCATCCCCGCCCGAAGCTGAAGCGCCTGTGGAGGAAATACCGGACGCGGGATTCAAAGCCGCTGTACCGCAATTGGAACTGCAAGCAGACACGCCTGCAGAGCAGGTCGCCGCGCCTGAACCCACTCCGCAGGCCGCGCAGGCGATGGAAACCCCAAAAGCGGCTGCCGTTCCCGCGCAAACCACGATCCGAGTCGAGTTCGATCGCGTCGATCGCCTGATTAATCTCGTCGGCGAGCTGGTGATCAACCAGGCGATGCTGTCGCAGCGCGTCGTCGAAGCGAACCTCGCAGGATCGTCATCGATCGTCATCGGCCTTGAAGAGCTCGAGCAGCTGACGCGCGAAATCCAGGAAAGCGTGATGGCGATCCGCGCTCAGCCGGTGAAGCCGCTGTTCCAGCGCATGTCGCGCATTGTTCGCGAAGTGGCGGATGCGACGGGCAAGCAGGTCCGCCTCAAGACGGAGGGCGAAGCGACTGAGGTCGACAAGACGGTTGTCGAGCGACTCGCCGAGCCTTTGACGCACATGATCCGCAACGCGGTGGATCACGGCATTGAAACGCCGGAAGCCCGCATTGCTGCGGGAAAGCCGCCTGAAGGAACCATTCGCTTGAGCGCCGCGCATCGCTCGGGCCGGATCGTGATCGAAATATCCGACGACGGTGCCGGTATCGACCGTCCGAAAGTGCGTGCCTCGGCAATCAAGAAGGGCTTGATCTCGCCTGACGTGCAACTGTCCGATAACGACATCGACAATCTGTTGTTCCTGCCGGGCTTCTCGACCGCCGCAACCATATCGAGCATTTCCGGTCGTGGTGTCGGCATGGACGTGGTCAAGCGGTCGATCGTTGCGCTCGGCGGGCGCATTGCCATTTCATCGCGGCCGGGACAGGGTTCGACTTTCTCGATGAGTTTGCCGTTGACGCTGGCGGTCCTCGACGGCATGGCCGTCTCTGTTGCCGGTCAGACGCTTGTCGTGCCGCTCACCGCCATTGTCGAGACGTTGAAGCCGAAGAAGGCCGAGCTTCACGGACTTGGCAAAGACGGCCGGGTGATGTCGATCCGGAACACGTTCGTTCCTCTCATCGACGTTGGCACCCAGCTCGGATTTCGCGATACGCCGGCCGATCCCGAAAACAGTGTCGCGATCCTGGTCGAAACCGACGGCGGCACGCGCAATGCTCTTCTAGTCGATTCGATCCAGGATCAACGCCAGGTCGTCATAAAAAGCCTTGAGACGAACTACGGGACGGTCGCTGGAATCGCAGCGGCAACCATTCTCGGAGACGGTCGCGTCGCGCTCATTCTCGATGTGGACGCCTTGCTTACCAGCTCATTCGATACCCTTCGAAGCGATGATCTGCGCTACGGGACAGGAGGATAACAACCATGCAAGACGCAAGCTCCCCCGCCAACAACGTCAATCGCGAGTTCGTCGCGTTTCGCGTCGGCGATCAGGAATTCTGTATCGACATTATGGGCGTGCGCGAAATTCGGGGCTGGACGCAGGCCACGCCGCTGCCCCATGCGCCGCCCTATGTTCGCGGCGTCATCAATCTGCGCGGTGCGGTATTGCCAATTGTCGATCTCGCGATGCGCTTCGGGCTGGGCCTGACCGAGCCCACGCCGCGGAGTGTCATCATTGTCGTTCAAGTCCATCAGCAGGTCATCGGCCTTCTCGTTGACGCCGTGTCGGATATCTTGACAGTCTCCGAAGCTGCAATGCAGCCGACACCGGATATCGCTTCGGGCCTTGCAAAGACGTTTGTGAAGGGCGTGTATCCTGTTGACGGGCGCATGATCAGCATCGTGGCGTTGGATTGTGTTCTGCCAATCAGCGAAAAGGCTGCCGCATGACGCCGGAGCCGCGAGGATCTGCCGCGGCGCCGTCGGGCGCGCTCGTGACGGGAGAGTTTGCATTTTCCGATGCAAACTTTCGTGAGATCGCACGCATCGCCAAGGAAGAAGCGGGTATCGACCTGCCGCAGTCGAAGGCAACCCTCGTTTATTCGCGTCTGGCCAAGCGCCTGCGCGCCCTCGGCATCTCGACATTTTCCGATTATTGCGCCGCCGTCCGTGAAAATGACGACGAGCGCAACAGCATGATCGCTGCGCTAACGACCAACGTCACGCGATTCTTCCGCGAACCCCATCATTTCGAACATCTCCGCACCCAAATCATCGCGCCATTGGCCGATGCCGCGCGCCGCGGCAAACGCGTTCGGCTATGGTCGGCGGCCTGTTCCAGCGGCCAGGAACCTTATTCGATGGCTCTGACGGTGCTATCCGTGCTGCCGGAGGCTGCATCTCTCGATATCCGTATTCTGGCGACGGATCTCAATCCGCACGTCGTCGCTCGTGGTAAGGCGGCCTGCTATCAGAAAGAAGAACTGCAGGACATTCCATCGAACCTTCGGAGCAAGTGGCTCGAAGCGGCGCCTGGTGGCGATAACAGCATCATGCGCGTCGCTGAGGAAGCACGCTCTCTCGTGTCGTTCCGCGAACTCAATCTGATGGGGTCGTGGCCATTTCACGGACCGTTCGACGCGATCTTCTGTCGAAACGTCGTGATCTATTTCGATCGCGAAACGCAAAGCGCGATCTGGGGACGATTGGCGCGGATGTTGCGAGACGATGGCACCCTTTACATCGGTCATTCCGAGCGTGTCGCAGGACCTGCCGCCGCAGTGCTGCTGGCTGACGGCATCACGACCTATCGTAAGAAAGGCGGCAAGACGTCATGAAGAAGGTAAAAGTCCTTGTGGTCGACGATTCTTCGACGATGCGAGGGCTAATCGCAACGGCGTTGACCAAAGATCCCGATATCGAAGTCGTCGGGCAGGCCGAAGATCCAATTCAGGCGCGTCAGGCCATCAAAGCGCTCAATCCTGACGTCATCACGCTCGATGTCGAGATGCCTAACATGAACGGACTCGATTTTCTCGAGAAGATCATGCGTCTGCGGCCGATGCCGGTGATCATGGTCTCGACGTTGACGGGCCGAGGCGCCGACGAGACAATCCAGGCGCTCGAAATCGGCGCGGTCGATTGTATCGAGAAGCCGCGTCCCGGCAACGAGCACAGCTTCGAAGAGCTTCCGTACAAGGTCAAGATCGCAGCGTCGGCGCGTGTCCGTCCGCTCGTCAAATCGGACGTCCATGCGCCGGAGGCTTCAAATGCCCGTGCGCCGCATGAGTCCTATCAGCCCGATGGCCGCATCATCGCCATCGGTGCTTCGACGGGCGGCGTCGAAGCGCTCATGGCGCTCCTTTCTCAGTTTCCTGAAAATTGTCCGCCGACCGTCATCACGCAGCATATGCCGCCGACGTTCACACGCAGCTTTGCAATGCGACTCGACAGGCAGTGTGCGCCGAAAGTTCAAGAAGCGACCGACCGGGCCAAGCTTCTTCCCGGACACGTTTTCCTTGCACCGGGCGGTACGCAGCACCTTGAAATCACGGCGGATCTTCGCTGCCGATTGAAGACTGCCGACCGCGTCAACGGTCACTGTCCATCGGTTGACGTTCTTTTTCAGTCCGTTGCGAAGACCTGCAAAGCCAACGCAATTGGCGTGATCCTGACCGGCATGGGTAAAGACGGCGCCGCCGGCCTGCTCTCGATGCGCCAGGCAGGCGCAAAGACCTTCGGACAAAGCGAGGCCAGCTGCATCGTCTACGGCATGCCCAAAGCCGCCTTTGAAATGGGCGCCGTGGAAAGGCAACTCCCGCTCGATAAATTGGCTTCGGCCATCATTGTAGAAACGTCCAAGAACAAGAATCACTAGGAGGCCTTCACTATGCCCGCAATGCAGCAATTATCGATTCTGGTTGTCGACGATACGTCGGTCAGCCGAGCGCTTCTGACGGACGGACTCGATCAGATCGGATTGAAGTCGTTCAAGGTTGCGAAGGATGGCGAAGAAGGCCTGAAGATGATGATGACGGCGCCCTGCCACCTCGTTATCTCGGACTTCAACATGCCGAAAATCGACGGCATTCAGCTTCTTCGCGCGCTCCGCCAGCATGCCCCAACAAGCAAGGTTGGCTTCATTCTGGTGACGGGCAAAGGCGACAAAGCGCTGATTGATGAAGGCAGGAAGTGGGGGCTAAACAACTTTCTCGCAAAGCCCTTTTCAGTCCCGCAATTGAAGACCTGCATCGAGGCCGTGGTTGGTAAGCTGACATGACTACCGCGTCCACAGCGGAAAAGCGGATCCACATCATCCAGGGCGAGTTCTTCGTCACTGACGACCGCAATGTCATGGTGACGACGATCCTTGGATCGTGTGTGGCAGCGTGCATTCGCGATCCGCTGGCGGGTGTCGGTGGGATCAATCACTTTCTGCTGCCGGGTGAGCTTGGGAGCACACAGCAGGCCGAACGCATGGGCGTCCATCTTATGGAGCTGCTCGTGAACGGACTGCTGAAAGCCGGCGCACGACGCGAACGCCTCGAAGCCAAGGTGTTCGGGGGCGCCCGAACAGTGCGATCACGCTCCGACATCGGCAAGAACAACGCCGACTTCGCGATGCGCTTTCTCAAGGCCGAAGGCATCACCTATGTCGGTGGCAGCACTGGGGGTGCGCAGGGGCGCAGAATTCAGTATTGGCCGGTTTCCGGCCGCGCGCGGCAAATCCTGCTGACGGGGCCGACGGAGATCGAACGGCCGGCGAAACTGCCGGTTGCCTCGCTCGTCGACAATGCCGGCGAACTCGAACTTTTTTAGTGGCACTAAGCTGGGGGATAAAAATGAACAACCACAACGGCGGACTCCAGCAGTCTGTGAACGTGCCCGTTCCCGACGTTCTGCGCACGACATCCGACGAAGTGCGGATGCTGGCTGGCTCGGCTGCGGATCTTCAGAATTTGATTGGCAATCTCGTCGTCGCCGGCGCATTCGGCGGTTCGCAGTCCATTTACGAACTGCAAAATCTGGACCGGCTTTGCCAGAACCTAGACGCCATTGCCGATTTTCTGGACGGCCTTTCTGAAAGCGCGCTGCCCGCCTGGAAAATCGATGTCGCAAGCGCCGCGAAGACGATCAAGCTCGCCGATGTCGCCCAGCGGTTGACGGGGCAGACAGCCGATAGCCAGAACGCGACCGGCGATTTTGACGATTTCGATAGCTGGCCGATGCCTCGTTGAGCTAAGCGCCGACGAATTCCCGCGCAGCGTCGAGCGAGGCGAAGCGGCGACGCCCGACAAGCGTGTCGATCTCGATCGAGCCGTCGTCGTATTCCAGAAATTCGCGTCCCGCGAGTTGGCCGCCAATAACCGCTTGGGGAGGCGACGGCAAGGGTGGCGGTGTCGGCATTGGCGTCGGCGACATGCGAGGCGGCTCGAGGGGCGGTGCGCTCCGAGGCATTGCGCTAACCTTCGTCAGCGAACGGCCGCGCTCGAGAACCGGCAGAATTTTCATCGAAACGGCGGCGATCAAGATGCTCTGCACGATCGCCAGCGCCATCAATCGGTGAATCCAGATTTCCGGTGAATCGGACCGAAGAGCCGAGCAGCCGATAATGAAGATGCCAACCGAAAGCGCGCCAAGCCCGGCAAAAACCGAGAACGCGGCGAGACTGCCGCGCCGTCGAACCGATTGCGGTTTAATCCCAAGTTCAACGTCGCGCGTGAGACGGACTTTGAGTTCGGCGGCAGACTTCCGGAAAACGGCATCGAAGCCGAAATCAGTATCAATGGCTGTCATAGTTTTCTCATCATGTCTTGTTTGGAGAGATAGGCCCAACTATCAATCATTACGTCTTTAACGACATCGCGCCCCATGCGCTTGTTCGCGCCGGCGGCCACGTTATTGGCGAGCTCGTTGATCACTTGTTTGCGCCCGCTCTTCATGTCTTCCGGCGCTTTCTCGTAGATTTGTCGGAAAGCTTCGTCCGCGACGAACGCCTCAGGCTGCACCGTGCTGATCTTCAAGAGACTTGTGTCGGCGAGGAACTGCAGGCGCGTTACGATGTAACCAAGAACCTCGCCGTTCGACAGCAGCGGCACGCTGACCATGCGCGTGCGCATCATTTGATATTGGCCTTGCTCGGCGTTTGCGCTCGCGGCCTTCGCCGCCGCCTTCCACGACATCGCGCCATAAAGGCCGCCGATTGTCGACAGACAAGTGATGAGTGCAAGGACCAGCGATCGGATCACGGGCTACTCCGCATCGGTCCGATATTGCGCGTATATGTGCCATCCGATTCGGCGTTTTGGATCGCATCGGACAGCATTGCCGTGATTTCTTTTACGGCATCAAGATGCAGGCGGATCTTCCGAAGATTGACGGCGAGCTTGCCGCGAAAGACCTGCAATCGCAATTCGAGATCTTCATTGACGTCGTCGCTTTTCAAGCGCCGCATCGCATGATTGAGATCCACGAGGCCCTGGCTCTTGCGATCGTTTGATGTCTTGAGATCGAAATTGGGCGCCTTGTCGAGGGCGATCGTCTCTTCCTCGAGATACCCTTCGATGCGATTGAGCACGGCAAAGACGACGGCGCGCGCGGCATCAGCATCGTGCATCGGCGGCTGATGTTGTGGCGCATTGCGCCGGTCGCCCCGAGCGTGGTTATTCGTGCGGGCCGCACCGCCAGCCGGGAACTGAGAAGAGCCGGCTTTATCATCTGCAATGAGCGTGCCCATATCTACTTTCCTTTCGAGCCATCAGGCTCGTGCTTCATTATCATTTGAGCAATTCCGATCGTTCCCGATTTGGACAGCGTCGTCGCCATATGGTCTGCCAGCATGGAACGCCATATCGAACCCGCAGTGCCTTCCCCAAACAACGCATCGGAATCTTTCGGCAGCCATTCCTCAAGCATCTGTCGGAGATAGAGCGCCTCGAATTGCTGGCCCACTTCTTTGAGCTTTTTCTGCCGCGCGTCGTTCGCCGGAACTTGGGTCGACGAAGTCGCAGTCTGCGCAGTCTGGCTATTGCTCGCCGACGTCAGCCGAACGCTCTGCTTCGCGGCCCAAATGGCCTGATCTGCTGCTGAAACGGGTGGGATGCTCGACATCAAATCATCGTTGGAATGTGTGCGACGGTATCAGGTTGAACGCGGAGACTTACACCGGCCTTGCGCGGCGAGGGATTGCTGGAATTCGAGCAAAGCTTCGAGGTCTTTTTGTTCGGATTTGCGTGCTTCTTCGGCGCGAACATCGGCAAGTAACTCGGATGCGCCGTGGGTGCGGCCTGCCGCTTGCGCATAGCGGCGGACGGCAGCCTCGTGCTCCCTCGCGAGGCGTTGAAGGCGCCGGTCCATATTGCCGATGCTACGCGACATGAGCGCCAGGAACGGTTCGGTTTCGGGCGTCGGATTGGCGACCCGCGCCAGCAAAGCGTCCTGCGCCGAGCGCAAATCGTTGACCTGCCGCGCTAGCTCGCCGACCTTGGCCCGCTCTGTCGTCTCGAGATCGCGAAAGAGATCAACGAGACGGCGTACTTTGCTCGATGATCTAGCCATATTGACCGATATTCTGGATAGCTTGAGAGACGAGAGATGCGAAAATTTCCAATACGGATTTGTCGATCTGCAGAAGAATAAAGAGACCACCGAGCAGGACGAACGGCGTAGACACGAAATAGATCGGGATCTGCGGCACCATCTTGTTCAGGAAGCCGAACGCAAGGTTGACCGTGATTGAATAAACGACGAGTGCCGCGCTGAGCTGAATCGTGAGGCGGAAGGCCGTATCGATATTCGAGACGATCAATTGCAGATTGGGGGGCGAGGCAATTGCCGTGCCGACTTTGAGCCCGACATATGAGTTCTGCAGCATGCGAATGACGTTGATGTGCTGGTCCGTAATAAAGAACAGCGCTACGGCCGGCATCGTCACCATCGAGCTGAAGGGTGATGAGGGATCGTTGTTGTCGACGGAATGCGAGAAGATCGAGCCATAGCCCGCAAGGTTCGCCATCGTTGTCGCCGCAAACTCGAGCGCTAAGAATAGAACGCGCACAAGGAAGCCCAGAAGAATGCCGGTCAGAGTTTCGATGCCGATCAGAGAAAGGAGATTGCCGGACGTTTCCGTCGTGGCCGGCTGGACCGCATCAAACACCAAGGGCGTTATCGCAAGCGCGACAGCAATCGCCGCGAAGAGACGAAGCTGCACTGGAATGCGCTCGCTCGAAATGCCGGGCAAGACCATGAAGCAAGCGCCGACACGGCAGAATACGACAAACGGAACAAGCAGTGTTTGATGTGTCAGTTCCGTCATGAGATCGCGCCGAGCGACTGGATCTGGACGCCCCGGCTGATTTCCAAATGCGAAAGAACGGGTAGCGTGCCGTAGAGGCGCTCGGTAACGGTATGAACATATGGGCGCGTTTCGGCGGCGGTCACGAGCACGAATTGATGTCCGGCATCCATGAGCGGCTGCACGACGCGAGCCAAATCTGTTCCAAATTGCTCGATCAGGCGCGGCTCGATATCGAATTCGACGACTTCGCCTTTGGCGTCGCGCTTCAATGCCTGATGGAACGCGAGTTCCCATTTGTTCCCAAGGCGCACGACCTTGAGATAGTTGCCTTCGCTGAGATCGCCGCAAATCTGTGTCGAAAGCCGCATGCGAACATGCTCGGAAATCTGCTCCGCCTTGCGCGTAAACGGCGCGATCTCTGCGACGGCTTCGAGGATGAGATGCAGATTCCGGATCGAAACGCGTTCGGCGAGGAGCATTTTAAGAACGCTCTGCAGGCCGGAATATGAGATTTGCGTCGGGCAGATTTCATCGAGCAGCTTGCGATATTCCGGATCGAGGCGTTCGAGCAGCGCCCGGAGATCACGATATGAGAACAGCTGCGCGAGGCTGTTGCGGATGACTTCCGCCACGTGCGTCAGCAACACCGATGTATTTTCAACCGGCACGAAACCATCGCGTTTAAGCGCGTTGGTGAATATATCCGGAATCCAGAAGGCCTTCATGCCGAACGCCGGTTCGCGCGTCTCGTCACCTGGAGCTTCCGGCTTCGGACCATCGCCGACGACGACAAGTACGTCGCCGAGACGAAGCTCGGCGCTCGCGACGACCGTGCCGTGAACTTTGATCTGATAGCTTTTCGTCGGCACAGACAGGTCTTCCGAGAGACGGATTTCCGGAACGACGAACCCATATTGCTTCGCGAACTTCCGGCGCATCTTGGCGACGCGCTGCGGCAGGTCGCCGGTCGGACGCATAAGAACCGTTGAGATTTGCTTGCCAAAGCAGATCTCGATTTCGGTGGTCTTAAGTTGATCGCGGATGGACTGACGCGATTGCTCATCGGCCGACGGGACCTGTGCAGCGTCTTTCGCCTGCTCCGCAGTGCGCTCCGCGGCTGCTTTCTGTCGAAGCTGTCCCACGCTGATAAAGGTAAGCAGACCGCCGATGGCCGCAAACGGCAGCAGCGGCAGACCCGGCGCCAACGCGAGGATGGACATGACGCCGCCAGCCACCATCAGCGCGCGCGGATAGTTGCCGAGCTGGCTGACGATGACGCCTTCTGTCGACCCCTGTGTCGCGCCTTTTGAGACCAGAAGGCCGGCCGCGAGCGAAACGATGAGAGCCGGCATCTGCGTGACGAGGCCGTCGCCGACGGACAACTTGACGAAGGTGTCGACGGCGTTTTCAAACGGCATGTCGTGTTGCGTTATGCCGATGATGATACCGCCGAAGATATTGACGGCCGTAATGATGAGTCCCGCGATGGCGTCACCGCGCACGAACTTCGAAGCGCCGTCCATGGCGCCGAAAAACTGGCTTTCCTCTTCCAGTTCTTTGCGTCGGCGGATGGCTTCTTTTTCGTCGATCGAGCCAGACGACAAGTCGGCGTCGACGGCCATCTGCTTGCCGGGCAGCGAGTCGAGGGTGAAACGCGCGCCGACTTCGGCGATACGCGTTGCGCCCTTGGTGATGACGACGAAATTCACCGTTACCAGAATGATGAAGACGATGATGCCGATAACGAAATTGCCGCCCATGACGAACTGAGCGAAACCGGCGATCACGTGTCCGGCCGCGCCCGGCCCCTCGGCGCCCTGCGAAAGAATAAGTCGCGTCGTCGCGACGTTGAGCGACAATCGCAGCAGCGTCGCGATAAGTAGAATCGTCGGAAACGCCGAGAACTCCAGCGGACGTCGTATCCACAACGAAACCATCAAGATGACAATGGCCAGCGCAATCGAAAGCGCCAGCCCCAGGTCCATCATGAAGGCAGGGAGTGGCAGAAAGAGAATGGTCAGGATGCCGACGATGCCGACAGCCAGGCCGGCATCGCGCTGACCCAAGCCTAAATCGATGCCACCCTGAGCGGCGGTTTTCGTCGCAGCCATGAAAAGAGATCCCTCGCGCTTTGGGGCGAGCTTCCTACCCGAAGCTTGCGCGAGGTCGTCATCGGATCATGGACAGCGGAGAAAAATACAAAAATTCTCGAAATTCCGGCCGCGTCAATAGGATGACTCAGCCGATCGCAGAGAGTGACATCCGCAACTCAAGGCGCGTCGGACGCCGGGGGCGCCTATTTTGCGGCTTGCGCCGAATGCAGGTCCGCAGACAGCGGTCGCGGCCTCGGTTCGGATATCTCGGCTGCGGCGTTCCCTCGGCCGATGCCGGAATAATTGAAGCCGAGGCTACGCGCCGTTTCGGCGTCGATCGCGTTTCTGAGGTCAACGATGGTATTGCCGGTCATGCGCGCTTTGATGGCCTCAAGATTGAGTGCGCGGTACTCGTTCCATTCCGTGACGACCACCAGGATGTCGGCGCCTTCGGCCGCCTCGTTCGCGTTCTCACACCAGGTGATGCCTGGAAGCAGAGGCTCCGCTTGGCGGCGTCCTTGCGGATCGCAGGCCCTAATCGTTGCGCCACGCTCTTGCAGCATCGGCACGATGACAAGGCTCGGCGCATCGCGCATGTCGTCGGTATTGGGTTTGAACGTCAGCCCAAGCACCGCAATCGTCTTGCCGCGCACTGATCCGCCGGCGGCTTCCTCGATACGGATGGCCATCGCCAGCTTGCGCTCATGATTGACACGTTCGACCTGCTCGATGATCGAGATTGGCGCCTTGAATTCCCGCGCAGTTCGGATCAACGCTGAGACGTCTTTCGGGAAGCAGGACCCGCCATAACCCGGCCCCGGATGCAGGAACTTATCGCCAATGCGACGGTCCTTGCCGATAGCCGATGCGACCTCCTGCACGTCGGCTCCCACGCTCTCGCACAGATCGGCAATTTCGTTGATGAAGCTGATCTTGAGCGCCAGGAAGGCGTTCGCCGCGTATTTCGCGAGCTCAGCCGATTCGCGTTCGACGAACATGACGGACGAACCGCGCAGCGCCAGCGGCTTATAGAGGCGTCCCATAACCTCGCGCGCACGCTCGTCGTCGGTCCCGACCAGAACGCGATCGGGATGCGTGAAGTCCTGGATCGCCGATCCCTCGCGCAAGAATTCCGGATTGGAGCAGACAGCCACATCGGCGTCCGGCCGCTTGGCTTTGAGACGGCGTTCGATTTCGCGACTCGTTCCGACGGGCACCGTCGATTTTGTCGTCACGACAGTGAAGTCTTGAAGGTACGGCGCTGCTTCCTCGACGGCCGTGAAGACATAGGAGAGATCGGCGTATCCGTCGCCCCGGCGCATTGGCGTGCCGACAGCCAGAAAGACGACATCGGCGTCGGCGACAGCCGGACCCAGCTTCTCCGTAAATAGCAGGCGCCCGGCCTTGATATTCCGCTCCATGAGATCATCGAGGCCGGGTTCATAGATCGGGGAGCGCCCAGCTTTGAGATCTGCCAGCCGGTCCGGATCTTTGTCGACGCAGGTGACCGTCCAGCCGAAATCGGAAAAGCACGCCGCCGAAACAAGACCGACGTAGCCCGCTCCAATCATACAGATCTTCATAGTCGCAATCCCTCGTATCCCACAGGGACGATATTCCACCAAACGGCGAACACCGCCAGCCCATATTTCCGGCGAACGCCCTGCATTCTGACGGGTTGGTAAAACTGCGCAATATCATTGCGTTATGACGCTAAGCTCGATGCTGAAAAAAAGTCGCAAGCTCCGTGCATGGCGCTTATTCATCAGCACGGTTCTAAGCATTGCACGTCTTCTTATTTGATCCGGCGTGCCGAACAGCGTCTTATGGCTCTTGCGGGCAAGATTGGCGTGCTCGCCGCGGTGATTTCGATGAGACTTGCGCCGCGTCATCAAACGCTAAGCTCCACGACGCACTCGTGGGCTCCGCCACTGGAGACCGCTATGAAACAGACGAACTTTGACTGTCTTTCTCCTCACGAAACGACGATGAACGTCGGTTGTCGGATGAGCTGTTGTCTCTGCCGCTGTTGAGCGCGCAAAACCGCTCAGAAAACGGCGTTTTTATTCCCCAATCGCAATCATTCAGAGGACGCTGGCCACTGCCGGCGAACAAGAAGACATGTCAAAATCATACGTCATCGAAGTTGGAGACGATCAAGCCGGTCTAGTCATTCGAGAGGACGGAGAACGCGAATACCTCTTTCACTCAGCGTTAGCAGCTTACGACGCCCTTGAGGGACGCCGCTTCGCCAATCCGTTCCTGGCAGAAAGAGCAGCTATCGCGCACGCATCGGCCCGGCGCCATTTTCGAGGCCGGGCAGCTGCTGCGAGAGGCGTCGGGCTATGACGGAAAAGCGATATCGCATCGTTGCACCAGAGCATGAGCAAGATTTCTCGGGCCACCAGCCGAGAACTCGCGTTCGTGGCAACGAAAGGCCCTCGTTGATCGTCGCAGCGTCACGCGATGAACCGTTATCGGATCCCGTGTCCGAACTCGCGCCCGTCGGCCCATCGCCCGATTTGTAGGCGGATTAGGAAGCGCGGACCCGTAATGTTTTTTCGCTCCCTGGACCTGATCGCTGCGTCCGCGAACAGGACTTGAGGCCGGCGGTGCCAACTCGGCGCTGCCGGTCTCCTTTTCTCCGAGTTGAGATCAACCGCGACCAGACGTCGTCTGCGCGGCCATCTCGTCCCGGCTGTCATTGACTGGTATCAACCCCTTCCTGGCGGCGCGGGTGTTAGCTGCAGGCTAGTGAAGCTTGGGAGGGGAATTATGGACGATCATTTCTGGCCTTCGATGTATCCGGGCCTGATTGTGGGCATTCTCTACGGTTTGTCGCTTCGCGGCGTTTCCAACACTGTTATCGCAGCGATCGGCGGCGTTATCGGCGCGGCGATCGCCTACGAAGGGCTTTTGGCTGCCAACTTGAATGACGGCTTGCCCGGCGTGATCAGCCTTTGCGCGGCGGCCTTTGTTGGCGCCTACTTGTCGACCACTGCCGTGCGCCGCATGGCCAGCCCGCCGAAATCATAAATCTCGCAGCGCGCAGACCGTTCGCAGTTCACGCGACAAAAGTGTGGATGAGCTACAACTTTGGGGCATTCTTATTGGATGTCGCAGAGTTGTCGTGCAACCGTCGTCAATGTTTCAATGAATCTTGAAATGCAGCGGGTTCATTCTTGTCGACGGAGGAGCTATGGCCGATCTCGTGACGACGGCGGCTCTTGTCTTCTGCATTTTGGCGGTGTCCACCCACCTTTTGACGGTCGCCTTGACACTCTACCGCGTATCGGCGCCACGTAGCCGATCGCGTGCGACAAATGTTGAGCCGGTCAGCATCGTGCGTCCGGTTTGCGGTGTCGATCATTTCGATGAAATGACATTGCGTTCGACATTCGAACTGAAAGCCGCGGACTATGAGGTTATATTTTGCGCGGCTCGCGAAGATGATGCGGCCGTACCGCTTGTTCGCAAGCTGATCGCCGAATACCCGCATATCCAGGCCCGCCTGTTGATCGGCGATGATCGGCCAACCAGCAATCCTAAGCTCAACAACATCGTCAAAGGATGGGCGGCCGCACGCCATCGGTGGATCGTTCTGGCGGACAACAATGTCCTGATGCCCGCGCACTACCTCGACGATCTGTTCCAGAGTTTCACGCCGGGTGTGGGCCTCGTCTGTTCGCCGCCCATCGGAAGTCGACCGATCGGTTTTTGGGCTGAACTCGAATGCGCATTCCTCAACACCTATCAGGCTCGCTGGCAAAGCGCGGCCGATACGATCGGATTCGGATTTGCTCAGGGCAAGTCGATGCTTTGGCGCCGCGATATCCTCGACGATGCTGGTGGCATCGAAGCGTTGGGCGCCGAGATTGCCGAAGACGCTGCCGCTACCAAGATCGTCCGCTCTCATGGTCTTGACGTCCGGCTCGTAGATCGCCCGTTCGAGCAGCCGCTGGGCCTGCGAACCAGGGCTCAAGTCTGGGATCGGCAAGTGCGCTGGGCGCGACTGCGTCGTGCAACGTTCCCCTTGTTCTATGCGCCGGAAATACTTTCCGGCTGCACTCTGCCTGCCGCCGCTGCCGCCGTCGCCGCAACGGCCTTCGACGTTGATCCGTTAATGGCGCTCGCTGGGCTGCTGTCGCTTTGGTTGGGTGCCGAAGTCTTGTTGGCACACGTTGCGGGCTGGCATCTGCGGTGGCATTCGCCATTTACGTGGCTTCTACGCGATGCGCTTTTGCCTGTACTCTGGGTCGAGGGCTGGGTGGGAGACACCTTCGTCTGGCGCGGCAACGATATGAGCGTCGCCGAGCAGAACCGCGAACTCGCAGTCACCAATAAGATCTGAATCAGAAAGTTCAGAGTCCGGTCTGAAACGGACCCTATCGCGGCTTGCAAGGCCGGGCGCTTCAGATGCGTTCACTTATGGGTCTCGGCGATGGTCGCCTCCGGATGCAAGCCGACCGTTCGTCCGGGAAAGCCGGCGGCGTCGAAATATTTCGTATCGCCCGCCACCTGATAATTCAGGATCGTACGCAGGCCTGAAGCCGATGGCGCTGACCCCAGTGTCTTGCGCTCCCACTGCGGCGTTGCACCGTTCGGAAACGCTTCGATCAATGGTCTGCCGACCAATTTTCCATGGCTCGTGGGCAGCAGTCCAAGGATCGCGATGATCGTCTTGCCGATGTCGGCATTGCTGGCCGGCGCCTCGTCGACAAAGCCCTCTTTGAAATCAGGGCCGATCGCGGCCATGAAGTTCTCGGTATCGCCCCGGTTGAAGCTGCCGTGCATGCCCTGGCCCTGCTGCAATTCGGTATCGGAGACGACCACCGCGCACGTGGTCGGTTCCGAGCAGCCGGTCGAGAAGCTCTTGAAGTTGACGACGATTGAGGGTCTGAGCATTAGCGCTGAGCCTTTGAGATTGACGGCGCTGAGCGGCAGTGTCCCCGCAAAGCTGCCGAGGTCATCCTCAACGAAAATCCCGCTGACGTAGTCTTGCGCCATCAGCGAGTCGATCGTCTTCTGAACGAGAGCACGGTCGCCGCTCGGAATGTAAATGAGATCCGAACCGCCATTGGCGGCGACGATCACGTTCGGAGCGTTCGGATCTTTGCCGATATAGCCATTGCCGTCGGACGGATGCGTTCCCTCCGAGACCTTGGCATTGCCGTCGTCCGGATCATAAAGCGGCATATCGAGCGTTTTCGCGAGGTCGATTGCGAGGAACCCAGGCGGCAACAGCGAAGGCGGCACATTCGGATAGGTGGCCTTCGCAGCTTCGCTCGTTTGGCTCTGCTTCGAGATCGTCGAGAAGCCGTGGTCCGACGAGATGATGATGTTCGTTGTATCGGCGAGCCCGAGCTGATCGAGCGTGCGCCGTATCACGGCCAGGTTGGAATCGGCATTGCTGATGGCCGCCATCGACGTCGGACCGTTAATGCCCGGTTCGAGCCGCAGGAAGCTGTCACCTTGGTTGTGCTGCGTCCCGTCGGGATCGCGCGACCAGAACACGATGACGAACGGCTTGCCGTCCTCCTTGAATTTCGGTAGCACAATTTTCGTCAATGCCTGCACGAAATAACCTTGCTGGACGATGTTGGCGTCTTTCGTCCCCGGCGTTTTGAAATCGCCATGATCTTTGTTGGTCAGACGGCTTGGAGCTTCGCTTGGCAGTCCGTACGCCTTTAGGCCTTCGCTGACCCAAGGAGCGAGCGGAATTCCGACCGATCTACCCGTCGCGTCATCGATGATGACGCTTTCGGCGCCACCGCGCGAGGAGTGATCGAATACGGCCGTCGGGCCGATCTTGCCGATCGCGGCCGTGTTGAAGCCGGAGCGATGGGCAACATGCAAGATCGTCTCTTCGTCTATGAAATTGCCGCCGAAGTGGTCGTCGATGTCACCGATAACGCCATCGCTTTCGATGAACGATAACCGAGCCGACTTTGCCGAGCGAATGATAAAACCGGCATACATGACGTTGCCGAACACGCCGGTGTCGCCGAGGTAATGTCCTGTCGCCATGCCGCTGGAATTTGGCATCGTGAACGTCGGAAACAACGAGTGGCTGTTGACGAAGTTTACGCCCTTGTCGCGTACATCGGCAAACGTCGGCGCCGTTTCAGGCGTGACGATCTTCCGCCGCAAGCCGTCGGGAACGAAAAGAATGACGTTGTGCTTTGATGCATCGGCGTGGGCCGGCGCAATGCTGAGAAGCACCGCAAGGCACAAGCATGCGCGCGAAAGAATCTGCTTCGGCACCATATTGAAGTCGTCCCCTCTAAGCGAAAGATGCGCTTGTCCATCGCCTAGATGATGGAAGCGACGTTCCTCTGACATTCCCCGTTCAAATGCGCATCTTACGGCGAAGCCTGGGAAACCAGTTCGCCGAGCCGTCGGACAGGGATTCCATCATGTCCGACAAGGCGCGCGATTTAGCGATTGTAATCAGCGTCAGCAGGATGGTCGGCACAAGCACTGCAGAAAATGCCACCAATCGCCATGGCGTCGATTGATTGGCCCAATCGAGCAGGTTCATACCGAGAAAGCCGGTGACGGTGGTGCCGACAAGTCCGAGCGTGGTCACGACGGTCAGTCGTGTAACGGTATCGCTCTGACGGCGCATAGCCTCGTTTTCAAGGAACTCGCTCATCTCCTGAATTTCCTGTCGAATGTCGTCGTAGAGGCGGTCAATATCGAGATGGCGGCGACACAGCGCAAAAATATCGTGTGCCTGCGTCTGATTGCTGACCGAGTGAAACCAGTAGCGATGCGTGAACCGGAGGAAGGTTTGCAGCGCCCGTCGCGATGCCGCTCTGAACGCCAGAATCGCGCTCTTGTTATTGGCATCGAGACGGCTCATCGCGCCGGTCAGATGATCGGAGAACATCAGCAGCGAAGCCTTGTGGAAGTGCGCGATCAGAAAGACAAGGAAGTGCTCATGCCGGAAGCTGTTGAGGCAGCCATGGTTGGGGTCGACGAAGAACGGGTTGTCGGCGCTGCCCGTCACGACAAGGGCATGACCGCACGACATATAGCGGCTCTGCGGCCACTCGATCTCGTTGTGCTGTCCGAAGTATCGATCGTAGCAATACCGCTCCTCGAAGTCTTCAAGGTGGCGCTGGGAGAATGGCAACTCCGAGCAGTCGCCTGGACCGGATGCAAAAGCGAGGCGGACGTAATCGGCGCGCGTCAGCTCGCTGCCGGCTTTCACGGCAATAAGCGCCATTTGCGGCATGCGATAATATTCGAGCTGCTTGTAGCGCAACGCACCCGGGTGATCGGAGTGATGCGGCACCAGCGGATGCAGCAGATATTGCCAATGCGCAGCAACGCGGGCGGCGCGCTTTGCGCAAACCTGCGCCAGAAACTTGTCGCGATCCTCGTAATCGGAGGCGGCCAGAACGTCACCGTGGCTTGAAAGAAATTCGACTTTCACTGGGCAATGTCCGGCAACGCCGGTGTCCTTCTCCCAATAGGCCGGATGCGTTCGTCCCAGTCGGAACATCACGTCCTGAACGTCGGCGAGTCCGATGTCTTCGGAATAAAGCTCCAACGCTAGGATCGCCACATCGATTTCGAAGAAGAAATACAAGTCGACGTGAGCCACCCTGAGTTCGATCGGGACCGCGCCGGGCGTTAGCTGTACGCGCACGGCCGCTACATCGGTACGCCGGAAGGTTTTGACCGGACTTTCCGATGACACCGATCCCGGTGATCTGCCAATTCGTCCGCCGTAAAGGAAGCGCTGGACCGGCGGCAGGAAGGTCACGAACTCATTGTAGTGACGCTCCTGAAAATCTTTCGGATCGCACGTGAACTCGTCATCGACCTCTTTCCACGGATTGTCCGGGCCGAGATTCGAAAGGATCGCCGCGAAGTCGTGATGAGACGGCTCAGGATTGGGCGGCATCAACTCGACCGGCCATATCAGGATCTGCCGGAAGTGTCCGATGCGGGTGTCGGCTGAAGCGTGTGGTGCAATCCCCGACCCGGCCGCAGTTTCGGAACGGACTTCATCAAGCATGAGAGCCTCGGCTTGCTATCGAATTGCGCCGCAGAGCAGCTTCGAAATCGAGTTCCCTTCAACGCGCCTCTCACCATTGCCCCATATCCATGACGGTTATGCGACATGTATGAAATATATGGGGAATTTCGCGTTTGTTCGGACCTGTAAAGCTCTGGCATCCAATGACCAGGGGCATCGAAGCGCTGATGACGGATGAGTTTACATCGTATATCTGCGCCCTGGTGTCGTCGGCCGGTCGATCATGACATACGTGAACAGGGAATAGGGGGAAACGTGCGCTTTCTTGTTTTTCAGCACATCGCTTGTGAGCATCCAGGCATCTTTCGCAAATTCTTCGCCGCCGACGGCATCGCTTGGGATGCCGTCGAACTCGATGAAGGAGCCGCGATTCCCGCGCTTGAAAACTACGATGCGCTTTGGGTGATGGGCGGACCAATGGACGTCTGGGATGTCGATGAATGCCCGTGGCTTGTCGATGAAAAGCGCGCGATCCGCCGCTGGGTTCGCGAATTGGAAAAACCCTTCATGGGGCTTTGCCTCGGTCATCAGCTTCTGGCCGATGCCTTGGGTGGCACATGCGGACCACAACGTCCGCCTGAAATCGGCATTCTCGATGTCGCCCTGACGACGGAAGCCGAAAGCGATCCGGTGTTCGGCAATCTGCCCAAGGAATTCAAAGCTGTTCAGTGGCACTCCGTGCGCGTTGCGCAGCCGCCTGAAGGCGCTGTTGTGCTCGCCAAATCGGACATTTGTCCCTGCCAGGCGATGCGTGTCGGCAAGACGGCGTGGAGCATGCAGTATCACGTCGAAATCGAAGACAACACGATCGACGACTGGGGAAATATCCCGGCTTACGCGCAAGCGCTGGAACGCACGCATGGACCTGGCGCACTGCCGCGCATGGCGGAAGCTGCTAAACCCCACACCGCGAATTTCGCTGCGGATGCCGAAACGCTTTATCGCAATTTCATGCGGACCATTCGGCAATAGTCCGCTTCAGGATCGATAACCGGCCAACGCATTTCATCGGAGCGAACGCAGAGCAAACCATCTGCGTTCGCTTTCTTTTTTGGGTTATTCTATTCGTCAAAGATCGCGTTTGGCGGTAGCGCAATCGGCGCAAGACGACGACTTTCTATGAAACATTTATTCGCGCCCGTGCTGCTTATATTTGCACCAACTGCCCTGAATTTGGCCTTGAACACACTATGAAATAGGTATCATAATTCAAAAATCATCACTCTCAGGAAAGTCACTGCACGCGATTTCTGCAATTCGACCTCAACTGATTTGGCTTGGAGGCTGATCTATGTACACTGCCGTCAAACGCGTTTTGGCCGGGGGGGCCTGCGCAGCGATCGTATCGCTGGCGAGTTTTAGCCAAGCCATGGCGGGCGCTCCTGAATCGCAAGATCCAATCAAGATTGCATTGTTCGATTGGACGAGCGTCAATCTCAACGCCAAGATCCTTGGCGGCATTCTGACCAAACTCGGCTACAACGTTGAATACCCGACGGCCGATTATCTCTCGAGCCTCACCACCGGCCTGACGAACGGCGATATCGATATCGGCGTCGAATACTGGGATACGACCGCGCGCGAAGCGATGAAGGCATCCGACGCCACCGGCCAGACCGAGCGGCTCGGCAAGCTTGGTCCCAAAGCCAAGGAAGAGTGGTGGTTCCCGGAGTACATGAAAGAAAAGTGCCCCGGCCTTCCTGATTGGAAAGCTCTGAAGGATCCCAAGTGCGCCGAAGCCTTCTCGACGCCCGATACAGCGCCAAAGGGCCGTTATCTCGGCGGCCCCGTGACCTGGGAAGGTTTTGACGACGAGCGCGTCGAAGCTCTCGGCCTGCCGTTCGTTGTTGTCCACGCCGGCACCGACGGCGCGATGTTCGCCGAACTCGATTCCGCCTATCAGCGCAAAGCGCCGATCATGCTCTGGATTTATTCACCGCATTGGGCGCCAGCGAAATACAAAGGCGAGTGGGTTCAGTTCCCGGAATATGAACCGGCCTGCTACACTGACCCGAAGTGGGGCGTGAACCCGGATAAGAAGTACGATTGCGGCAAGCCGCACGGCGAAATCTGGAAGTACTCCTGGAAAGGCCTGAAAGATAAATGGCCCGTCGCTTACAAAGTCGCCAAAAACTATACAATCGACACTGACGAACTGAACAAGATGTCAGGTGAGATCGATCTCGACGGCAAGTCGATGGACGAGGTCGCTGCGGCTTGGGTCGATGCCAACGAGGCCAAGTGGAAGGAATGGGCGAAATAAGAGTTCGGCTGAGCTTCCTTTGCAGCATTGAGTGAAGACGCGACGGGAACCGGTGTGCCATCGCAGGCTGTCGGTTCCCGTCTGTTTTTGAGGCCACACGGCGCGCTTGGCGCGATGGAGCGATCCTAAAATGAACACCCAAGCGCCCCTGCGCGATGATACGACGTCGGCGACTGACGATCGTCCGGTTAAACTGTTGTGCCAGGATGTGTGGAAAGTCTTCGGCGAAGGCGCGAAGAATTTTCTGGCGAAACACAACGGCGCACCGACATCCGAAGACCTGAGCAAAGCCCAGCTCGTCGGCGCCGTCCGGCATGCGTCGCTCGAAGTTCGTCGCGGCGAAAATTTCATCGTCATGGGCTTGTCCGGCTCGGGCAAGTCGACGCTCGTTCGCTGTCTCTCTCGATTGGTTGAGCCCACGTGGGGAAAGATCGAACTCGACGGCATCGACCTGCTGAAAGCATCCCCTGATGAATTGATTGAGATCCGTCGTCACCGCATGGGAATGGTATTTCAGCACTTCGCCCTGCTGCCGCATCTGACGGTGCTCGAAAACATCGCTTTTCCGCTTTCCGTTCAAGGCGTCGAACGCAAGACGCGCGAGGCACGCGCGCGCAAAGTTATTGAGCTTGTCGGCCTCAGCGGGCGCGAGCAGTTTTATCCGCGTGAGCTTTCAGGCGGCCAGCAGCAGCGCGTCGGTATTGCGCGGAGCCTCGCGGTCGAACCAGAAATCTGGTTCCTCGACGAGCCGTTTTCCGCGCTCGATCCCTTGATCCGGCGCGAGATGCAGGCCGAACTGCTGCGCCTTCAAAGCGTGCTGAAGAAAACCATTGTCTTCATCACTCACGATTTCGATGAAGCGATCCGCTTGGCCGACCGCGTCGCCATTATGAAGGATGGGGAAATCATACAGATCGGCACGCCGGAAGAACTGGTGCTCCATCCCGCAACAGACTACGTCGCCGAATTCACGCGCGACGTCCAGCGCTCGAAGGTGATGTCGGCAGCAAGTCTGATGCGCCCGGTTTCGCCATCTGCCGACTACGGCGGAACAGTCGGTGCAAGAGATAAGATCTCATCGTTTTCGGCTCGCATCGTCGGTGTCCGCAAGAACTTTCTTGTCACCGCCGCTGATGGTAGGCCACTCGGTGAAGTGACGCCCGATGACGTTATCGATATCCTTGCCGATCGCGACTTGGCTAAAGAGGCACGTGTATGACCGTCGCAGACACGACGGCGCCCATCCGGCCGTCCGCCATCTCCACCCCGACGTTGATCTGGACTGTGGCCATCGCCGTTGTCGCGATCCTCTATCTCGTTCCGAGCATCGCCCCTTGGGCTGTTAAGTACCCCGACGCCGCCATTATCCCGATTTCCAAGTGGATCTCGATAATCATGGCGTGGCTAAAGTCGAATTTCATGTGGTTGACGCGCGGCATCACCAACGTGTTCAACGTGCCGCTGCAATGGGCGATTGACCTGCTGGCCAAGGGCTGGAAGTCCGGTTACGGCCCCAACGCGGTCGTTCTGCCGCGTCTATCGTGGATCGGCGTGTGCGCAGCTTTTGCGATCGCGGGCTACAAATTCGGTGGTTGGCGTCTCTCGGCATTGGCCGCAGCCTGCATGCTATACATCGCCCTCTTCGGCCAGTGGACGAGCGCCATGCTGACATTGGCACTCATCGTTATCAGCGTGCCGTTGTGCGTTATCGTTGGGTTGATGCTTGGCGTCGTCGCCTTTCGGAAGCCCTGGATCGATCGTACGATCATCCAGCCGATGCTCGATCTGATGCAGACGATGCCGACGTTCGCCTATCTCATTCCGATGCTGCTCCTGTTTGGAAACAGTCCGGTGTCGGGCATGCTCGCAACAGCCATATTCGCAATGCCACCGATGGTGCGCGCCACCGTGCTTGCGCTGAAGCGCGTGCCTCACGAGATCGATGATTTCGGCGAAATGGTCGGTTGCACGCAACGCCAGAAATTGTGGTGGGTGCTGGTTCCCTCAGGACGCGCGACACTGATGGTCGGCGTCAATCAGGTGATCATGCTCGCCCTGAATATGGTCATCATCTCCTCGATGATCGGCGCCGGTGGTCTCGGCTATGATGTGCTTCTCGCTCTTCGAGCGCTGAAGATCGGCCAGGGCATGGAAGCCGGTCTTGCGATTGTCGCGCTTGCGATCGTTCTCGATCGGTTGAGTCAGGCGGCGGCCCGTCAGCGTCCCGCTATGCACGTGCAGGACCAGAACTTCATACAGCGAAACCCGATGCTGACGCTGGCCGTCGCCATTCTCGCTGTCACCACGATCTTGAGTGTCTATGTGCCGGCATTCGCAGCCGTCCCGGCCGCAATAAAGGTTTCGACTGCTCCCTACTGGAAGGCGGCCGTCGATTGGATCAACATCCATTTCTTCGATGCCATCGAAGCTTTCCGCACCTTCCTGCTGCTCTATATCCTGAACCCGATCCGAGATTTTCTCGTCGATTTTCCTTGGCTCGGAATGGTTCTGCTCGTCGGACTGGCAGGGTATCGTCTGTCCGGTGTGCGCCTTGCCGTGCTCGTCGTTCTGATGACGTCATTCTGCGCCGTCACAGGACTTTGGGAAAAGTCGATGGCGACGCTCTATCTCTGCGGCGTGTCGGCGATCATTTGTGCCGTGTTCGGAATTGCGATTGGCATCCTTGCGTCGCGCAGCGATCGTTTTGCGGCGTTCTTGACGCCGGTCCTCGACACCTTGCAGACGCTGCCGTCGTTCTGCTTCATCATTCCGGTGGTCATGCTGTTCCGTGTAGGCGACGTGACTGCCATGATCGCAACCGTCCTGTTCGCGATCGTTCCGGCAATTCGCTACACCAACCACGGCATTCGCCAGATTCCCGAAAGCCTGATTGAGGCTGCGACCGTATCTGGATGCACGCCACGCCAGATGTTCTGGCGCGTGCAGCTTCCCCTAGCGCTCCCCGAGATCATGCTCGGTATCAATCAGACCGTGCTGCTGGCGCTGAGCATGATCATTATCTGCGCCATGATTGGAACGCGCGATCTCGGCCAGGAGGTCTTCATCGCGCTTGCCAAGGCCGATGCCGGCCGCGGTTTGACCGCCGGTTTTGCCATCGCCTTCATCGGCATCGTCTCAGATCGCCTGATCAGAGCTTCGACCGATCGGCTCCAGTCACGGATGGGCCTCTCCTGAGGTCCATCACGCAGAGTTCAATGCTGAACGCGCTCGATAGCGATTGCGGTCGCTTCGCCACCGCCGATACAAGCCGACGCGATCCCTTTCGTCGCTCCCTGCCGCTCAAGCGCGTGCAGCAGAGTCACGATCAACCGCGCGCCCGTTGCACCGATCGGGTGTCCGAGTGCACACGCGCCGCCGTTGACGTTGAGCTTATCGCGCGCGATCGAAAGATCCTTCTGCGCGGCCATCGCGACCGCCGCGAACGCTTCATTGATCTCGTAAAGATCGACGTCACCAGCCTCCCACCCGGCCTTTGCCAAGGCTTTGCGAATGGCGGGAATTGGCGCGGTCGTGAACCAGGCCGGCTCCTGACTGTGCGTCGCGTGCGCGCGGATCTCAGCAAGGATCGGTAGTCCTTCGCGCTCTGCAAGCGAGCGACGCGTTAGAACCAGAGCTGCCGCCCCATCGGCGTTTGCCGACGAGCTGGCCGCGGTTATCGTGCCGTTCGGCCGGAACGCCGGTTTCAGCTTCGGCACTTTCTCCGGTGAGACCTTGAGCGGATTCTCGTCATCGACCACGACCTTCTCGCCCTCTTTGGTCGCGATGCTGATCGGAGCAATCTCGGCTTTGAATGCCCCGGACTGAATAGCGGAGCGCGCACGCGTCAGTGTCTCGACTGCGAACGCATCCTGATCCGCCCGCGTGAACTGATAGGCCTCAGCCGTTGCCTCGCCAAAATCGCCCATGCTGCGGCCTTTTTCGTAAGCATCTTCGAGGCCGTCGAGCAGCATGTGATCGAGCACCTGTCCGTGCCCGACGCGAAATCCGGCACGGGCCTTCTGCAGCAGATAGGGCGCGTTCGACATCGATTCCATGCCGCCCGAGACGACGATATCGGCCGAGCCCGCGGCGAGCAGATCGTGGGCGAGAAACGTGGCTTTCATGCCCGACCCGCAAACCTTGTTTACGGTCGTCGCACCGGTTGCATCGGGGAGCCCGGCTGCCCGCGCCGCCTGCCGTGCCGGCGCCTGCCCTTGTCCCGCCGTCAGCACGTTACCGAAAAGAACTTCGTCCACTTTCTCTGGCGCCAGCTTAGCCCGTACCAGTGCGGCTCGGATGGCGTGCGCACCGAGTTCCGAAGCCTGGAGCGGGGCAAGATCGCCCAGAAACCGCCCGAGAGGTGTCCTAACCGCAGATACGATGACAATCGGGTCCTGACGCACTGGTGGGGCTCCTCCGCCTTCTTGGCTATTCATGACGGCCGACATAATATATGATAGACGTAATGCAAGTGAGTGCATCGCTCCGCAACGCCGAATGTTGACGCACCTCAACGCGCGCCGCGAGAAAACGAAATTGGATGAGCCAATGAAGAGCGGGATTGTGTCGCCCCATGGTGCGGCAGCGATGTCAGGATTGGATTTTCTTGTTGCGCTGCGGGATGGCGCGCTTATGGCGCCACCATTCAGCCGCGCGACCGGAATTTTGCCGAAAGAGATTGAGATCGGCCGCATCGTTTTCGAAGGGACGCCAACTGAGCAATTTTATAACCCGATGGGGACTGTTCACGGTGGCTGGATTGCAACCCTTCTCGACACCGCAATGGCGTGTGCTATTCAATCCATGTTGCCCGCCGGACAATCGTATACGACGCTGGAACTCAAGACCAATTTCGTGCGTCCGGTCTTTGCCTCGACGGGTGTCCTGCGGTGTGAAGGCGTCGTGCTTTCGCTCGGCGGTCGCATCGCGAGTTCGGAAGGGAAGGTTTTCGACAAGGAAGGGAACCTTGTCGCTCACGGGACAGAGACATGCATGGTCATGGGCCAACGCAACGGCGCGTCGACCCACGCTTAGGCCCAAGGAGAAAAAAGAATGCCGCGAGTATCGCGCAAGGAAGCAGATCAACACCGCGAAGACGTGCTCAATGCAGCATCGAAGCTCTTTCTTGAGTACGGCATCGACGGCGTGAGCGTTCCCGCCGTCATGGCCGAAGCCGGTCTGACACACGGCGGATTTTACGGTCATTTCGATTCGAAAGAGGCGCTCGTCGCCGAGGCCTGTGAACGCGCGTTTAAAGAGCGCCGCAGCATTTACGACGGGATCGAGCAACGCAATGGCGCCGATAAAAAATCCGCGCGAGTGGAATTTATCAAACGCTACACGACGAAAGCACACCGCGACGCAATCGGCCTCGGTTGTCCGGCCGCCGCCATGTGCGGAGACATGGCACGCGAAAACCCCAAAGGCCAGATCAGAACCGCATTTGCCGCCGGTTTTAACGTGATGGTCGAGCGGTTGACACCGCTTCTGTCACGCAAAAGGAAGGACAAAGCTGCCGCGCGCGAAGATGCTTTAGCGCAGATCGCAATGCTCGTCGGGGCAGTGGTTCTATCGCGATCGACGAAGGGATCGCCCGTCTCCGACGAGATTATGCAGGCGGTGCGGGACGCTCTGTTGGACGCTTGACGAAGTTTTGAATGGCCGCTGCTAGGCCGGTTGGCCAAGATGATAATTACGTTCGCCATTTTATATGATGGAAAAAATATATAGCGGCGAGGCCTCGCCATTTCGAAATCCAAACGAGGACAAGAAAGGAACATCAAATGTCGAATTCTAAGGGAACGGCACTTGTCACAGGCGCCTCATCGGGCATCGGCGCTGTGTATGCCGATCGGCTTGCCAAGCGTGGGTATGATCTATTGCTCGTGGCACGAGATGCACAGCGGCTAAACGCGCTCGCCGGGCGCATCAAAGCCGAAACCGGCAGGTCGGTCGAGGTCGCCGCGGCCGACCTGACTTCGAAGACCGATCTCGCCGCTATCACCAAGCGGTTGCGGGAAGACAAAGCGATAACGCTTCTTCTGAACAATGCGGGCATGGGCTACAACGGCGCCATGGCTAGCGCCGACCTCGCCTTCACCGACCGGCTGATTGATCTGAACATCACTGCGGTGACGCATTTGGCGTCGGCTGCCGCTGCCAACTTCTCTGCGAAGAAGTCGGGCACCCTCATCAACGTATCATCGGTCCTGGCGCTCGCGCCTGAAATCGCCAGCGCCGTCTACTGCGCTTCGAAAGCCTACGTTCTGAACCTGTCCCTCACACTCAATACTGAGCTATCGGATGCCGGCGTACGCGTTCAAGCGGTCCTTCCCGGCGCGACGCGAACGGAAATCTGGGAACGTGCGGGCATCGACGTCAACAAATATCCGCCGGAAATGATCATGGATGTCGAGCCGATGGTCGATGCGGCGCTCGCAGGCTTGGACCTCGGCGAACTCGTCACGATCCCGGCACTGCCGAACGGCAAGGATTGGGATGATCTTAATGCGGCGCGCCTCGCGCTTCGTCCCAATCTCTCCCTTAGCAAACCGGCGCCGCGCTATACGAAAACCCACGCCCACGCTTGATCCCGGCACATGCAATACGGAAACGCCGCCAGACGAATGGCGGCGTTTTTCATGTTGAGCCAGATCGCGCGCCGATCGACTTTTCCCGAATATAGAAGCCGATCGTCATCGCTGCAAAAATCGGAGCGCCGATGAAAACCCACTCCTTGACGTGAGCATAGGTCACGGCGGCGGCTGCGCAGCCGAGCGCGAAGGCCACGATGCCGTTGAGCAGGTTGGTGACCCGTGCCGTCACGGCTGGCTTCTTATCGACGGGCACGCCATGAAAGAGATCGGCAAGATCGAGCATCGCCTGCGTTGTCGTCCCGGTCATGATGGTCGTCGGCGGATAGTTCGCAAGGTGAATGCGATGAAACGCATTTTGAATGGCCATCGCAACGACCAGAATAAGACCGACAGCGACGGCGGGAACTGTATCCGCATCGGGGAAGGGGCCGTAGTGAACGGCAAGCACGCCCGCAATCGTCATCAAAATGAATTGAAGCGTAAGCCAGATGCCGAGAATCGGCAGGCCGCTTTTCTCAAGCTGGAAACGCAGTAGTCGCGTCGCAAACACCACCGCGCAGAAAAGCGGCAGTGCTAGTATCTTGGCAATTGTATCGGATGAACCCTGGGCAAGCGATGCCCCGAGCGTCACGAAGTTTCCCGTTACATGTGAAGTGAAGAGCCCGCTCAAAGCGAGAAAGCTCGACGTATCGACGTAGCCAGCCGTAATACTCAATACGGCCGGCACGGCTGGCAGCGTCATAAGGCGCGGCATCATTCTTCCCCTCGTTGAGTCGGATTAGCCCAGACACGATTAGACGACCGCCCGAATGTCGTCACCCGCGAGAGCCGCCAAGCGGTGGCATTTGTCGCAATTTTTCTGAATGCACTATTTTGCGTCGGCCCCGGTGGACAATGACCGGTGGTCGGAGCTAACAGTGGCGGCCCAAAAATCTCGCGCCGGAACCGGAAGAAGCGTCGGCAAAATGGTCGAAGGATTGATCACTCTCCAAAGCTCCCATGGTCCGAAGGAGACGGCCGACCGGCTCGCGGCGACCGCGTCCAGCCATGGCATGACGGTTTTTGCGCGCATAGACCATGCGGCGGGCGCAACGGCAGCCGGCCTCGATCTCCGGCCGACAGAAGTGCTATTCTTCGGAAACCCGAAGGCGGGCACTGTGCTTATGCAAAGTGAGCAGACCACCGGCTTGGACCTGCCTCTGAAGGCCTTGGTCTGGCAGGATGAGCGCTCCGCGACATGGATTTCGTATCAGGATTTAGTCTGGCTCGCGAAAAGATATGAGCTTCCGCCTGCCATTCAGCCAACCGTAGAAAAAATGTGCTCATTGATTAAAGTCGTCGTAGAGGAGGCTGCCGGATGACCTCGATCAATGTGGCGGTATCTACCGTCTGATCAATTGCAAACCCCTTTTCACACCCCCCTCAACGCATAGCCAAGGAAGAGATAAACATGAAAGCGGATACGACCAAATCCCGGCGTAAGGCTCCACTCGATACGCCGTCGCACTTCTCCGACAACGCCATCAAGGACATCTCCGCGTCGCTCTCGGCGCTGCTTGCCGATTTCTTCGCGCTCTACATCAAGACGAAGAACTTCCACTGGCATATGTCCGGTCCGAATTTCCGGAGCTACCATTTGCTTCTCGACGATCAGAGCGAGCAGATTTTTGCGGCGACGGATGATATCGCCGAACGTGCCCGCAAGCTCGGTGGCACGACGATCCGTTCCATCGGCCAGATCAACAGCCAAAAGCGCATTCTCGACAACGACGCCGATTTCGTTTCGCCGAACGATATGCTGGCAGAGCTTCGCGACGACAATCTGCAGTTGGCGGACGAAATGCGCCAGCTCCACGATCTCTGCGACGAGCATGGTGATGTCGCTACAGCGAGCCTTCTCGAAAACTGGATCGACGAAGCTGAACGCCGCGTGTGGTTCCTCTTCGAATCGACCCGGAATATTCCGCACGAAGCCTGAGCATCGCTTACGATTAAGGACAATTCGGACAAAGGCGCGAGATCAATCTCGCGCCTTTTCCTTTTCCAGCGCGTCATACGCCCGGGGCCGCTGCATCTGAAACGCCGTCTCCGCCGTTCCATAGAGGCCGCGTCCGTGGAGCCTCGAGATCAGATTGAGTTTCGCCGTGTCGACGTAGAACTTCGCCGGGTCGAGCATGGCCTCGTCGGCAATATGCGCCTGAACGACTTCGCCAATCGCGAGCAGCTGGTTGGAAAAGATGAGCGGCGTATGCAGCCGGCATTCGAACGAAACCGGACTGATCGCAACCCGCTCCGGATTGACCTTGAGCGACGGGACCGTCTCAAGCTCGGCCAATGCAAGCTCGCCAACATTCGGAGGCGCATCAACCGACGTTAAATTCATCGCCTCCGCCGCCACGCGCGGCACGAGATTGACCACGAACTCTTCCGTGTCGAGGATATTGCGGGCGGTGTCCTTCATGCTGCCGTCGCCGTCGGTCATGATGCCGACGGCAAGCAGTGCCGGGTCTTTGCCCATGGCGTTGAAAAAGCTGAACGGCGCCGCATTGCGGGCGCCGTTCTTTGCTCGTGTCGTTATCCAGGCGATAGGCCGCGGAACGATCGTACTGGTGAGAAGCTTGTAGCGATCGTCTGCTGCAAGTGTTTCGAAGTCGAAGTCCATTCCAACACCTGTCCTGTGCGGCCGTTAGAGATCCTTGAGGATCTTCTTAACGTGCTCGACCTCGTCCTGCACGATCGTGTGGCCCATACCGGGGTAGATGATCTCCGTCACGTTGCCGCCGAGCGCCTTAAGAACCTCCGCCGACTCCTTCACCCGCTTGAGCGGAATGTGAAAGTCGATATCGCTGCAACCGAGAAATACCGGCGTGCCCGCGAGAGAGCCTGCATAAGTCCGCGGCGTCCCTTCTGGTCCGATCAAGCCGCCGCTCAAGCCTGCGACGCCGCCGAAACGGCGAGCGTTCCGGGCTGCGAACTCGAGCGCGAGGCATGCGCCCTGGGAAAATCCCAAAAGCACGATCTTCTCGGACGGCACGCCCTGCCGCTCGACATCCGCGACAACGTCCGAAAGCGTTTCCAGAGCGTTGCTGAGATGCGGCTCGTTCTGGGCAATCGGTGCCATGAAAGACTGCGGATACCAACTGCCCGAACGCGCCTGCGGAGCGACATAGGCGATGTCGCCGGCTTCGAATGCGTCCGCAAGGCCGAGCATACCCTCGGCACTTGCTCCACGTCCGTGAACCATGATCATCGCCGCACGGGCGGCACCCAAAGGTGCGCCCGCACGAATGACGTTTGTCGTCATTGTCGTCATGCTGCCTTCTCCAACGGTTGCAGCACTGCCTCGATTTCCTTCCGCTGCCCTTCAAGGAACGCCGGCAGTTTCAATGCCTGTCCCAAGGTGGCCACCGGCTCATCGACGGCAAAGCCTGGTTGGTCGGTTGCGATCTCGAAAATCACGCCGCCCGGCTCGCGGAAGTAGATCGACCGGAAGTAGTTGCGGTCCATCTGTTCCGTCGCCTGGATGCGATGGTTCTCGACGAGCTTCTTGCGCATCTCGGCCTGCTCTTCATCCGACGCCGCGCGGAACGCGACGTGATGGACCGAGCCCCGGCCCATGCGAGCCGCAAGAAAGCCCTTCGCCTCGTGGATTTCGACGACGCTTCCGGTTTTCGTGCCTTTCGCCACGAACCGCGTGACGTTGCCCTCGCTGCCCGCTTCCGTGAAGCCCAACACATCCGTCAGGATGGCGCCGGTGCTCTTCACGTCTTCAAGCAGCAGTCGGATGCCGTGGAACCCGCGAATGGCGTTTTCCGCTGCAACGTCACTGCCGGTCCAAGCGGCCTCGGCTTCGGCACCAGCCACGCCAACGAGTGCGAGGCTCATGCCGTCCGGATCCGTGAACTGCAGGACCGACTGTCCGAAGCGCTTCTCGATCGCCTCGTGCGGCACGCCCTTCTCGACGAAGCGGTGTGTCCAATAGCCAATCGCGGTCTCGGGAACGCGAAACATCGTCTGCTGCGCCATCCCGACTCCATTCCGGCCCTTGGACGCATGTGCCCACGGGAAGAACGTCAGGATCGTGCCGGGCGTGCCGGTCTCGTCACCGAAGTAGAGGTGATAGGTGCCGGGATCGTCGAAGTTGACGGTCTTCTTGACCAAGCGAAGGCCGAGAACGCGCGTGTAGAAGTCGAGATTGCGGGACGCATCGCCAGCGATCGCAGTGATGTGGTGAATACCAGACATGGCTTGTCCTTTCTCTCGTTCGCACGAGATGTCACTAGGTTGATCTGCTATGTGGAGGGTCGATCCGGCGCTTCAATCGGAGCCGGTGGAAGCGGACCGTCGCCAATTCGGCAACGGTCCGAATTAGTGAGGCTTACGCCTTCAGCTTGGCCGCGACCTGCGCGACGTGCCGGCCCTGGAACTGCGCGCCTGCAAGTTCGTTGGCGGAGGGCTGACGCGAGCCGTCACCGTTCGCGATCGTCGTCGCGCCGTAAGGCGAGCCGCCGGTCACTTCGCTGACGCCCATCTGCCCCTGGAACGAGTACGGCAGTCCGACGATCACCATGCCGTGGTGAAGCAGAACCGTATGCGTCGACAGGATCGTGCTCTCCTGACCGCCGTGCTGCGTGGCCGTCGATGAGAAGACGCTGCCGACTTTGCCGATCAGCTTGCCGCCGAACCAGAGGCCACCCGTCTGATCGAGAAAGTTTTTCATCTGGGCCGGCATGTTGCCGAAACGGGTCGGCACGCCGATGATGATCGCGTCGTAGTTCGGAAGCTCATCGACCGTTGCAATCGGCGCCGCCTGATCGAGCTTGAAATGCGACTGCCGCGCAACCTCTTCCGGTACCAGTTCGGGCACCCGCTTGATCGTCACCTCGGCGCCGCCTTCGCGCGCCCCTGCCGCCACGGCCTCCGCCATCTTCTCGATGTGGCCGTAGCTGGAATAATAGAGGACCAGAACCTTCGTCATATGCGTGCCTCCAGACACCTTGAAATTCGCTTTGTGCGGAGGCATCAGCCGTCCGACGTCCTGAATATGGCTCGTTGACGAAAATCGCTCAATATATCAATATACGAGCAAACTGTTTCCAATTTGGATACAAATGGACAAGCTCGACGCCATGAGAGCGCTGGTGAAAGTCGTCTCCAGCGGCAGCTACGCCGAGGCGGCGCGTCGCCTGGGGTTGACCCGCTCGGCCGTCAGCAAGGGCGTCATGGAGCTCGAGCAGGCGCTGGGCGCCCGTCTCCTGGACCGCACCACGAGGCGCGTGACCCCGACCGAAGCCGGCCTTGCGTACTATGAGCGCTGCGTTTCCATCCTCTCCCAGATCGAGGAAACCGAGGCCCAGGTCTCCCGCCTCCATGACGAGCCAAAGGGCATCCTGAAGGTCAACGCACCGATGTCGTTCGGCATGCTCTACCTCGGCAAGGCCATCTCCGACTTCATGACCCTCTATTATGACCTCAAGGTCGAACTCCTGCTGACCGACCGCTTTATCGACCCGCTGGAAGAAGGCGCGGACGTCACCCTGCGGATCGGGACGCCGACGGACTCGAGCCTCATCGCCCGCCGGATCGCACCGGCCCGGATCGTGATCGTCGCGTCGCCCGGATACCTCGAAAAACATGGAATGCCGCAGACGCCCGCCGAACTGGTCGATCACAAATGTCTGAGCTACGGCCACACCACATCGATGCAGCGCTGGCACCTGACCGAGAAGGGCCAGCCCGTCTCGGTCGCCATCGGCGCGTGCCTGGCATCGAACAATGGCGATGTGCTGCGCGACGCAGCCGTGCAAGGCATAGGTATCGCAAACTTGCCGACGTTTATCGTGGGCCAGGATATTGCCGACGGACGGCTGAAGCTTGTCCTTCCCGACAATCGGCCGTCAGACCTCACCATTCACGCGCTCTATGCGCCGAACCGCTATCTGGCCGCGAAAACCCGCGTCTTCATTGATTTTCTCGTCGATCGCTTCGGCAAATCGCCACCCTGGGACGACTTCGAAGGTCAGCACTGACAAAAATTCCGCCTCGTCACGGCCGGGGAGGCGCGCGCCGAAGCAGGTAGGTGTCCATGATCCAGCCCTTCCGCGTCCGCTCTTCCGCGCGGGCTTCTTCGATTGCGTCAACGCATTCCTTCAGCTTGCCGGAGATCAAGACCTGATCTGGCGTGCCGAGATAGGCGCCCCAGAAAATCTCGACGTCCTCGTCGATCAGCGCACGAAGCCCTGAACCGTTATCGAGCATCACGACGGCCGTATCGACCTTTTGCGGCAATCCTTCGAGCAGTTTGCGGCCCGTAGTGATGTGCACCGGCTCGCCGATCGGATTGAGCGCGATTTTATGCTCGGCGGCCAACGCCTGGACAGCCGTGATTCCAGGAATGATCTCATATTCGAATGCGAGCGTTCCTTGCGCTACGATCTGGTCGATGACGCGTATCGTGCTGTCGTAAAGGGAGGGATCGCCCCAAACGAGAAACCCGCCGACCTCGCCGTCTTTCAGTTCATCCGCAATAAGCGAGCTGAAGATCTGCGCCTTCTCGCGATGCCATGCATGGACACCGGATTTATAATCGCCGCCCTGGTCCCGCACCGGCCCTGGAATCTCCACGATCCGATAGGACTTGTCCTCGATGAAGCGCTCGCAGATTTCCCGCCGAAGATTGGCGAGATCAGCCTTAACTTCTCCTTTGTCGAGAAAGAAGAACACATCGACCGCGTTTAGCGCCTTCACCGCCTGCATGGTGATGTAGTCGGGGTTTCCCGCGCCGATCCCGATGAGCAGAACTTTCTTCATGCCAAGGCTTCTCCAAGGTGACGGGCGACGGAAACCGTAAATCTGCCGATTTGTCGATGGGGCACGTGCGGGACATTGCACGAGGCCGCATTCGGTGCCAATTCACGGGGGTTGAATTCGTAAAGGGAAATGCCCGTCGATGGCCAAGCGCATTGTGTTGGTAACCGGATCGCTGGCCGAGCCGCGCGTCAAGCGTGTGGCGGAAGAGCTGAATGATCCCGACCTGGAGCCGGTCGTCACCAATATCGGCGTCAAGGTCGCGGCCCTCATGACGACGGAAATCGTCGAGCGCCGCCTGAAGCTGCCCGAGCACGCCGACCGGGTCATCATGCCCGGCCGTTTTCGCGGCGATCTCGAACGCCTATCGGACCATTTCGGCACACGCTTTGAGCGTGGCCCGGAAGAGATCGCCGATCTGCCTGAATATCTCGGCCACGCCGCACGCAAGATCGACCTGTCCGAGCACGACGTCAAAATCTTTGGCGAAATCGTCGATGCAACTCTGATGACGCCGGAGCAGATTGTCGAACGCTCGCGCAAGTATCGCGCCGACGGGGCCGACGTCATCGATCTCGGCTGCTTGCCGGACAGTCCGTTTCCACATCTGGAAGCGTCCATCGCGGCGTTGCATGCCGATGGTGCGAAGGTCAGCGTCGATTCCTTTAATCCGGAAGAGTTGTCGCGCGCCACGCGCGCAGGCGCCGACTATCTTTTCTCGCTATCCGAAAAGACGATCTCGATTGTCCACGAAGGTCCTGCTGCGCCGATCCTCATTTCGGCTGGTGCCGCCGACATGGATTCGCTCGATCGCGTCATCGATATCATGATCGCGAAAGGCCGCCCCTTCTACGCCGACCCGATCCTCGATCCGATCCACTATGGCTTCACCGCATCCGTCGCGCGTTATTACGACCTGCGCAAGCGCCGCCCAGACATTCCGATCCTGATGGGCATTGGTAACGTAACGGAATTGACCGACGCTGACACCACGGGCATCAACGCCATCCTGATGGGCATGTGCTCCGAGCTTCACATCACGGCAGTGCTTGCTGTGCAGGTGAGTCCACATTGCCGGACCGCGATTAAGGAATTCGACCGCGCCCGCCGCGAGTACTTCGCCGCTCGCAAGGCCAATGCACTGCCGCAAGGTTTTGGCTCGGGCCTCATGGCCTTGCGCGATCGCAAAGGCTTTGCTTCGACACCGGAAGAGATCAGATCGCTCGCGTCGGAAATTCGCGACCAAAATTATCGCATCGAGGTCGCGGAAGATGGCGTCCATATCTACAATCGCGACGGCCATCACGTCTCAGACGATCCGTTCCAGCTTTATCCGCATCTCGATACCCGCGCCGATCCCGGCCACGCGTTTTATCTCGGCGTCGAGACGGCGCGCGCCGAAATCGCCTACCGCCTGGGCAAACGCTACGCGCAGGATGAGCCGCTGGAATTTGGCGTCGTTGCCGAAACCAAAGGTTCCGCCGACGACGCTCACTTGATGAAGTTCAAGGACGCGGGCTCCACCCTGAAGAAAGAGCCGAAACCCGAGTAGTCCGTTTCCTCATTAAATATCGACGAACGACATCATCCGTTCCGTGTATCTCGCACCCGCAACACCGAGCAACTTTGCTGCAGCGTCGAGACGATCGGTCTCCTCGGTGGACAATTCAAGTTTCGCCGCACCGAGGTTCTCTTCGAGATAGACGCGCCGCTTCGTCCCCGGAATCGGCACGATATGTGGACTGCAGCCGAGCAGCCACGCCAGGGCAACCTGTCCCGGCGTTGCATGATGGGCGACCGCAATCTCGCGTGCAATATCGGCGATTTTCATGTTCGCGTCGAAATTCGCGCCCTGGATGCGCGGATCGTTGCGCGAGCGATAATCGTTGGCCGGATAGTCTTCAGCACGCTTCGCGTTGCCTGTCAGAAATCCGCGCCCGAGGGGACTGAACGGCACGAGGCCGATGCCGAGTTCGAACAATGCTGGGCGAATGTGCTCTTCGATGCCGCGTTCCCACAACGAGTACTCGCTCTGTAGCGCCGAGACCGGCTGCACCGCGTGTGCCCGGCGGATCGTTTCCTCGCTCGCCTCCGAGAGGCCGAAATAAAGGACCTTGCCTTCCGCGATCAGCTCTTTGACGGCCCCGGCGACATCCTCGATCGGGACCTTCGGATCGACCCTGTGCTGGTAAAGAAGGTCGATGCGGTCCGTCTGCAATCGCTTCAGTGAGGCTTCGACGACATCGCGAATATGCGCTGGGCGGCTGTCGGTTCCTGAAATGCCGTTGCTGCTGAATGTGAAACCGAACTTCGTCGCGATCACGACTTGATCCCGCTTGCCCTTTAAGGCCTGTCCCAGCAGAATTTCATTGGCAAATGGCCCATACGCCTCCGCCGTATCGAGGAATGTGCAGCCCAACTCGATCGCACGTGCGATCGTCGCCGTCGATTCAGCGTCGTCCGGGACGCCGTACGAGCGGCTCATGCCCATGCACCCGAGGCCGATCGCCGAAACCTCGAGTCCTTGCGTGCCTAGCTTGCGTTTCTCCAGCACAGCGCCACCTCTCAACCATGTTCGGGGGAATTCGCGTCGAAAGCACAAAAATCCGGCTTCCGCGAACATCGGCCACATTTAATAGCTGGCATGTGCCGATATAATATGAGGCAATCCGAATACCTCCTTTGGCTTTGAGTATATAATGCGCGGAAGCGAATTCGCTGAGCTACGCGCCTTCGTGACCATTGCCGAACAAGGCAATTTTGCGCGGGCGGCCGCTCATCTCAGAATTTCACCATCGACATTGAGCCAGACGATCCGCGAGCTGGAAAAGCGGCTTGGCGTCCGTTTGCTCAATCGCACGACTCGCAGCGTCTCTCTAACAGAGGCGGGGCAGCGCCTGCTGGCGCGCTTCAAGCCGGCACTTGAGGAAATGGAAGAGGCCGTGCGCGACGTGCAGAATTTGCGCGTCGTTCCCGCCGGTACGGTGCGGCTTCTCGCACCGCGCAAAGCGGCCGCCACGCTGATCGCCCCGCATCTGGGCCGGTTTGCGACCGAGCATCCCGATATCGTGCTCGATATCACCGTCGACGACGCCGTCATCGATATCGTCGACGAAGGTTTCGATATCGGACTTCGACTGGGTGAACTTCTCGAAGACGATATGGTCGCGATTAAGCTGGGTGACGATCTCCGCATGTGCGCTGTCGCATCGCCCGAATACATCTCGAAGCACGGCATTCCGAGAGATCCGAGCGAACTCAATAAGCACCGCTGCATCAATTGGCGGTGGTCGGGCCGGCGCGGAATCTACAACTGGGAATTCTTCAAGGACGGTCACTGGATGTCAGTGGTCGTCAACGGTCCGCTGACGGTCTCATGCGCCGAAATGGCGATCCACGCCGCAACGCAAGGTGTCGGCATTGCATTCTGGACGGAGTCGGACGTCCGACCTCTGATCGCAACGGGAAAGCTGGTGCCGATGCTGGAAGAGTTCTCGCCGCACTTTCCTGGATGGTATCTGACCTATCCGCGCCAAAGGGACATGTCGGCTGCTGTGCGCGCCGTGATTGATTTCTTCAGGGCTCGCAACATGCCGACACTTGCGGCAAGCAAGGCATTGGCGCCGGCTTGACCGGCCGGCGCCCTGTGCGTCACTCGAACGTCGCCATGTCGATGACGAAGCGATATTTGACGTCGCTCTTGAGCATACGATCGTAAGCGTGATCGATGTCCTTCATCGAGATCATCTCTACATCCGAGGTGATGCCACGCTCGGCGCAGAAATCGAGCATCTCCTGCGTTTCGGCGATGCCACCGATCAACGAACCGGCAATCGACTTCCGGCCGAAGATAAGAGGAAATATTGATGGCGAGGGATGCGGATGCTCAGGCACGCCCACGAGAGTCAGCGCGCCGTCCCGCTTGAGCAGATTGGTGAACGCGTCGAGGTTATGCGACGCGGCCACCGTATTCAGGATGAAATCGAACGTGCCGGCATGCGCTGCCATTTCGTCGGCGTTCTTCGATACGACGACCTCATCCGCGCCGAGATCGAGCGCGGCCTGCCGCTTCGAGTCCGACGTCGTAAATGCCACGACATGCGCGCCGAGTGCGTGAGCGAGCTTGACGCCCATGTGGCCGAGCCCACCAATGCCGACGATGCCGACCTTCTTGCCAGGCCCAACGTTCCAATGCTTCAGCGGCGACCACGTTGTGATGCCCGCGCAAAGCAGCGGCGCCGCGGCCGCAAGCTGATCTTCTTTGTGTCGAACCTGCAGTACGAAGTGCTCATCGACCACGATCTGCTTTGAATAGCCACCAAACGTATTGGGCAGTCCGCCCTTCGCCGCGCCGTTATAGGTGCCGGTGAAGCTATGCGGCCCCTCGCAATATTGCTCGAGATCGTGCTCGCAGGAGCCGCAGGTTCGGCAGCTATCGACCATACAGCCGACGGCGGCGACATCGCCCTCTTTGAACTTGGTCACGTCCTTACCGACGGCCGTGATGCGACCGACGATTTCGTGGCCCGGAACGCAGGGATAAAGAATGCCCGGCCACTCGCCGCGTGCGGTGTGAAGATCGGAATGACAAACCCCGCAAAAGAGAATGTCGATCACAACGTCGTTTGGTCCGGGATCTCTACGGTCGATCGTAATAGATCCAAGCGGCGCCTTTGCTGCCGCCGCGGCATAGGCTTTTGTCTGCATGTTCGTCCTTTTATGATGCTGCCGTGAAAAGCAATAACTGACGCCGAAGCCGCGTCCGGCCGTTTTAAATCACCCGGGTAATTGTTATAAGCCGATTGCCGATTGCATCCGCCTGTGATGTGGCGTGTCTACTGCGGCGGAGATTCCGGGTCAAACGGTTGGCTCCTCCTAGGTGGAGGATATTCGCCGTCAGGAGAATGCGGCGCAAACCGAATGCCGTATTCGAATTATTGGGCATAATATCCTGCGCTGCTTCAAGCGCGACGCGAAGATATTTTGGGTTATCTCCCCGCCGAGGCGGAATTCGTCACATTGTTTAAGCGGGCCCGCTCGACTATCTGTTCGCCGCCCAGCCCGTGCGGCGAGAAATTGTCGCCATGCACCGCCTCTCACGAAGCTCTGGACGCAAATTCCGGATAAGCCGGATGTCGTTTGCAAGGAACGATGCGTGGGCTGAATCGTCATTGAAATCTGATATCAGCGAGTTGTCCTTTGAATGTCCAGACGAAAGACAAGCGCACCGCCGAGCCTTCGGCTACGCTCATCACGATATTTGCGATTGCTGCCGGAGCGCTCGTCGCCAATCTCTATTATGCGCAGCCGTTGATCGCAGAGATCGGCAAAGAGATCCACATTACGCCCGATCTTGCGGGTTCGATCTCGAGTATCACTCAGATCGGGTACGGCGTTGGCTTGTTTCTGCTCGTCTCGCTGGCCGATCTCGTCGAGAACAAGCGCCTGGTCCTGACGCTTCTGACTTTGACAACGGTAGGTCTTGTCGGCGCGGCCACGTCAGAATCCGCGCTTCCGTTCTTTGTGGCGTCGTTCATTGTCGGAGTGTGCTCGACGGCAGCGCAAGTTCTCCTGCCATTCATCGCCCATCTCGTTCCCGAGGCCAAGCGAGGCCGCATCGTCGGAAATGTGATGGCCGGCGTTTTGACCGGCATCATGCTGGCGCGCCCGGCCGCGCTTTTCATTTCGGCGCATTTCGGTTGGCGCGCAGTCTTTTGGTTTTCGGCGATATTGATGATCGCGATCGGTTCGACGCTATTTCGAATAATGCCGAGCCATCGCCCGGCAACCGGCAAGCATTATTTCCATATTCTGCAGTCGATGGTCGGCTTGTTTCGCAGCATGCCGATCCTCCGCGAGCGGGCGTTGTATCAAGCGCTGATGTTCACTGCATTCAACATGTTCTGGACGGCAGCCCCGATCATGCTCGCCGATCAATTCGGTATGAGCCAGCAGAGCATCGCGCTTTTTGCATTGGCAGGTGCCGGCGGTGCGTTGGCTGCGCCGATTGCGGGGCGCTTTGCCGACCGCGGCTATACGCGCATCATGACGATCGGCGCCATGTCGGTGCTTGCTCTCACCTGTTACGTGGCGGATTTGGTGGTCGCTTGGCAATGGCTCGCAGCCCTTGTCGTAGTCACGATTTTTTTTGATGCTGCTATTCAGACCAATCAAATCACGAGCCAGCGCATAATTTTCTCCGTGCCTCAGGAAGTACGCGGCCGCGTAAATGCGATTTATATGACGATCAATTTCGTTGGCGGCGCTATCGGATCAGTGCTCGGAACAATTACATTGCATTGGGGCGGTTGGTCGATGACTGCAGCAATGGGCACCGCAATCGGAATTATATTGCTGCTGCTTTTCTTTGTGGCCAATCGCAGTCGGTAATCAGTTTGTGTCCAAATTGCAAAAACCATAACGGGAGCGGGAACGCCCCTGGAATCTCAGATTGTGGGCCGGAGCGAAATGGGGTCGAGAATAAATGGCCGAATCCAAAAAATGAAAATTTATCGTCCAATTGTATTGAAATGAATTGAAATTAATCTTTTGTTAACCGAAACACTGCGGACTCGAAATCAATGGACATCTCTTTCATATCGGATTGAACCCGTGAAGATACCCCGGCTTTTCCCCACTCTCGTCTTGTCCGCCGCGCTTTCGCTTTCAGGCGCTCAGGCTGGTGTCGCGCAGAGCCTCAGCGACGCCGCTTCCTTGGCCCTAACCGGGGGCTGGTCGACGGGCTATATGGGATTGGGAGGCAATCTCGGACGCGCGATGGAGCATCGCCAGCGTCACCATCATCAGGCGAAGGCGGTTAGATCCGCAAAGTCCAGTCGGACGGCACACCGCGCGACGCATCGGCAGGCAGCCAGTGTGCAGCCCGCCAGCTACCAGCCGAAGCGTCGGGATACGCCGACGTACCTCATCGCCCAGGCGCTCGACCAATCGGGTCTGACGGTCAACACGCTGCGGCTGCAGCACTTCCCCTGAGCCTCGTCAGACGGCGGCTCAACAAGCCTGTGCCATCACTGAGCGATTGGCGCAGGTGCGCGCGAGGCCCGTAATTCGGGCCTTCTCAACAGGATGCCGAAGAATTTCGACGTTGGGGGTTCCCAGACGTTTTTTTTGTGCTATACGGCCCCTCCTGCCGCTCCAACGAGCGGCATTGTTTATCCGGCAAAGCGCATATGTCTTGAAGACCTTGCGTTTTTTGGTGACGCGGGGTGGAGCAGCCCGGTAGCTCGTCAGGCTCATAACCTGAAGGTCGTCAGTTCAAATCTGGCCCCCGCAACCAATCACTTCTCGCAATTTTTTACGGCGATCTCGCGCCGTTTCGTTGAGGAAAACGCGCGGAAGTCGGTTTTGGCTTTCTCGTCCAGATCTAATGCGCTGACGGTAAGCCGGCTGGAGCGCTCGACACCGGACGATCCAATGTCTGGTCTGCCACGGTCGTCACCGTGCCGGGATATCCCAGCCGAATAATTACGCCGAGCAGCGCCACACCGAATGCTGCGCCCAGCAGCATCATCGGCAAACTTGAGCCGACGTTGTTCGCACTTTCAAATGCGTCGTCGTCGATTTGCCGATCCGGAATGCGCGTTTCGGCTTTGGAAGAATGCGGATCTGCCCACAGAGCCATGTTTTCCTCCATTGATCGGCCGCTGATCGTTACCGAAGTCCAACGTTACCCGTGAAATGCCGCTTTGGATCGAATAATCCGCAGGCATCCTAAATCACGACCGCCGCGGCGTGTGCGGGTCGCGTTCCAACATCATCCGAATAACGTCGAGAGCGCTTTGTGATATTTGCAGATATTGCTGCGTCTGATCCGAGCTTGCCTTCATACGCTCGGCGAACGACAGGACCTGTCTGGCACGAATGTCTTTTGACAGGCGAAAATCGACCCAGATTACATTGTCTCGAAACATGACGCACAGCTCACACGTCGGCGGCCTTTCTACCCAACGTGCAATCAGTATGCCTCGTTCCCACGCTTTGTGAATACTGTCGAAAGCGCCAGCAAAACGCCGAGTTGTTTTTCGCGGCAGCGAGCGGATTTGCTGCGCATGCGAACAATAGGGGCGTCTCTGGCCGCCGTTCAATGGGCGGCGAATACTGGGAATTGCGAGAGCGCGCACGTCGCGCGTTCCACAAGACGCCCGCCGTTTTCGGGCGCGGAGCGGGTTCATGGCCGATCTATCCACAATCGGCCCACAGTTATTTGCTTAACTGTGCGGATCGTGAATTGGCCGTCGTGGCCACCCGGTTAGACTGGTGCGGGCTCTAATGAGCAAGGAAGTTTGATAAACGCGGGGTAGCGGTGGGGGATGACCTCAAAGCAATCGTAATTTCCGGGCGCTTGAGTGAAGCTGCCAAAGGCCGCGCTTATGCGTTCGAGGCCTTCTCCGCCGCCTTGGCGTTCATGCGATCCGCAAAAGCGGTAACCGTCATTATCGAGTTCAGCGTTGAGACCGACACGCTTGATTTCTACGATGCTGTGAAGGTCCTTAAGGTGCCCGTCGTCTTCTCGGCAAACAGCCTGCAGCCCTCGGAATTTGCCCTGTTCGGGATAAAGGCGGCCGACGTCGTCTATCCGGAACGCCGCACACGGCTGGAGGGCTTCGCCGATTATCGCCCAAGGCCCGGTATTCGCGGCTCCTCGACCACCATTCGCCCGATCAAGTCCCGCGTGTTTTCCGAAGCCTGAAATGGTGCGCCACGGCAGCGGCAATTGTGTCGCCGACCAATGTCCCGCTGGAAGAGAGCCTTAAGACAAAAAGGCTAGGGATCTGCTACGGTCGGCCGTTCAACGCCAACGCCCAGCACGAGGCACCATGCATCGCCACGTAAAGATCCTTACCGTCGCTTGTATTTTGATCGCAATCGGCTTCGTTGCTGGCCGCTATATCATGTACACGGATGTCGCCCATTACGACGGCGACCATCCTTGAGGCCAATCGGCCTTTCGCTAAGAACGCCTATCCGCGGGGCGTGCCAGCGTCCATCATCACAGTTGCACGGGGCATGTTCGGCCTCTCGTGATCGAACAGGCGCCACCCGATCACAACCGTGACGGCGATAAATCCAAGGATGCACAAAGGGAGCAATCCCTCTTCGCGCGCGTTAATTTTGTCCTCGGACTGGCGGGTAACAGTCATCGCTCTTGTCCCATCTTTTCGATCGGCAACAGCTATCCCACTACCGCCCGGCCCTTCAGCCGAGCGCATACGAAACGCAACTGTCGCCACTGCGATTTTTAAGAGAGAACCCCCGAGGTCCGCTCAAACTTTCCGCCCCAATCCCACCACAGGGGTGCCGCTATCGCAACACACAATTTATTTCAAAACATAAGCCTTGACGGCCGCAAAATCGCGCAAATGCGCGTCGCGGCGTGAGGATGTTATGACGTTGGAGACGATAAGGCGGTTTGATTTTGCAGGCTTGTTAGGTCGGGTTCGGCGGCGAAATGCCGGACCATACCGTCGGCGGCATTAGCACCAACGGTGATTAGAAAGGCAGCGGCGATAGGCGTGTCCGACCCATCCCCACCGACTGGCGCACATGTGCTGTACGCCTCTGCAGCCAGCGTAGCCGGATTCGTAGTAGCTCGAGTCGAAGGCGTAGCTATAGGCGCGCGAATATTCGATGCCGTACGGCGGTCCGCTATAGCCGCGCCAGCTCTTGCGGATCCAATGGGTTTTCTGAGCCAATCCCGGATGCGCAAGCCCGCCAAGAGCGAACGGACCAGCCGCTGCCGCATCTGCAGCGAGAAGGCACGCTGTAGCGGCAACGATTGCGATTTTCTTCACGACATCTCTCCGATTGGAAGGCAGATCTCGTCGGAAGTGTCGGCGAAAGATATTGCCGTCGGCCTATAGAGTGTCCAAGCGCTCCAGTTATTTATGCACGACGGTTTCCGCGTCGCGAATACGCGAATCAAAACGAGACGATGTTTCCTATTCCGCTATCTCGGCTGACTGGCAGGAGGAGGCGCATCTGAGCCGATGCCCGTGGCCGATGTCTCGACCCGAGGATTCATCTGGCCGTAGTAATAGGCGCCGGAACCGAGCGCAAAAGCGGCCAGTAGCACGATCACCAGCACATTGAGCGTACGATCGCTGGTCCGCACCAAGTCATCGAGCGTCCTGTTTTCATGCCAGAAGGCCATGGCCAATCTCCCTGCCAATCTCTCTTGCGATTGCTGTCAGTCCGCATGAGGCTGAGGAACTGAGGGTGCCTGCGGCACAGTTATGGCCGGTCGCGCGGTCAGCTCGGTGACGCCGCTGTCCGTCAATATGCGCCCATACATCAACAACGAAATCAGCCCGACGCCGAGAACCAGCACGCCCAGCAGGCCAATCAGCGACACGATCCGCGCCGCCCGGCGCGCATCAGCTTCGTCGGCGACGTCAATGAAATCGTGATCATGATCAATCGTCATGAGTACGTCCTCCATACGTCTATGGAGAGCGTAACGGCTCATGTCGGCGGTGGGTTCCGAAAAGTCGAAAATGCCCCTGAAAATGCAGAAGAGAGCGGCATTGGAAACCGCTCTCTTCTTGAGCTTGTCGCTCAATGGACAGAACCATTTGGGGACGGCGCGGTTCTGTCTGCTGCCGATGACACCTCCGGGGTAGAGGTTGACCCTGTAGATCCAGGGGCAACAACTACTCAGCACACGCGCTGCTGTCGGCGTGTGTTAAGCAATCTGATTTGGGTCACCGCGGTCAAGTCCACATGCGCAAAATTCGCTATGCGCCGAGCTACAACCAAAAGCGCGCGAGCTGGCCACCGGCAGTCGGGCTCCTTACGAAAACGTATAGCGAATCCATTGTTTTGTTCATCTTGATGACAGCAAGAACAGGGTACCAGAGGGCATCAGGCAATGTCAGCAGACGTTGCAAATCCTATGGAGCCCACGATGAACAAGACCCTGATCGCGGCAGTCGCCGCTGTTGCCACGATGCTCGGTGCTGGCGTTGCCAATGCGGCAGAAGCCACGAAGCCGGTCCACCATCATCACGCCACGAAGCATGTCGCCACGAAACACGTTGCGCACAAGCACGTCGCGACGAAGCACACCGCGAAGAAGCATGTCGCCTCCAAAAAGACGACGAAGAAGCACGTTGCCTCGAAGCACACGAAGAAGCACGTCGCTTCCAAGAAGCCGGCCAAGAAGCACGTCAGCTAAGCTACAAAAACAGGTGCGCGGCTGAAGCCTCGCACCTGTTTTAATCTCGAATGGAACGAGCATTCATATCGTTGCCGAAACATCGGCAACTTTCTTTCGTCATGTGACGTCGGCCCGATGAAGAGCCGGACCGTACGTGGGTCGTCGATCGACCGCTTTAGTCGCGCGCGCTTTGCAGGATCGCGTCGCTCAGCATCTGCGATAGGCCGATCAGCTCGTGAAGGCCCGTCTTGTCGTCTTGCAGAATGCCCAGCGTGACGTTCTGTCCGTCTGCATCGACGCTCGCATAGCAGATTGCCTTAAGCTCTCCGCACTCAGCGCGGGCAAGCAGCTCTTTGAGTCCGACAATCAGCCGTTGCTTTTCCTCCAACTCTTTCTTTGCGCGTTCACCACTTAGAAGAACCAGATTTCCCATCTGCTCACCTTCCGCATCAGCCACAGAAGTTCAGACCGACTCCATGCTGGCACGCATTGGGCGCCTTCGTCTTTAGCGCATGCACAATTTCACCACCCATTGCGTCCATAGGACGCCGGTTGCCGCCACAAGTGTTACGCGGCGGACTCGGGGGCGGTCCCGCCGGGCCAAATGAAATCATCGTTATCGCTGGCAACGGAACCGCGGTTATCCATTCGCGTTTTGCGTGACGGAGCCGGTCGTGGAACCGCGCTCGAAAGGCGCTTTCCGGGATGATTCGGCGAGCAAAACGGGCTTTGGAAGTTTTCGCATGCACGGCTGTTACAGCTCGGATGAGTTGAAATCTCTCGTTCGCATCTTGAACGATATTCTGGCTCAGGCACGAACGCGTCGCCTCGATCTCGCAACCGACGACATTGTCGAGCGTTTTTTCTCGCTCGCAGATCGTGGCGAGCGTGACGCCCGGAAACTGCATCAGGCCGTCTTCGGCACCTCAGACATCCGCGTCCCACCCCGCCCCGCGCGGATCGCCGATCACGGCTTCGCTCCAAAAGGCGACGACCACAGTGACGGATTGGTCAGGAGATCGAGGAAGCCGACTTTCGTGCCGATCGCCGCGAGATCTTTTTCCGATCCCTTCTGACCCTCTGCAGTTCCCTTGCCTGTTTCGTCCGTTTGCGCGGCGACGGCACGCGGGACGCGATGTCGTTTTTCATTTGTCGTCAAGCGCCGTCTTGATGATGCGCTCGCTTTGCTGTTGCCGTCGGCCTGTCGTGATGCGAGCACGAAGGATCGCGAGCTGTTCGTGGTGACGATGTGGGGCGGATCGACAGCCGCCACAGGCGCATGTGCCTGGACCGACGCAGGGGGCGTCGGCTTTGCTGCCGGAGCCGGAGCCGGCGTGGTTGTCGGAGGCGAATCGTCTTTCGCGATCGAATTTGTCGTGATGTCGGTAAACTTCGCGCTTAAGGCTTCGGCAGCGCGCCGCGCCGCTGTCGCCGACGCGCGATTGTCGTTGAGCGCCGTGGTGAAATTTCCGCGTCCTGAATTCGGCACGAAAGCAGGGAGCGCAGTATCGAACGACGTCAGGGGAAGGGCGTCGTCGGCCAGTGCCTGGGCGGCCTGACAGCCCGCGAAGGCAATTGTCAGCAATAACCTAGATGCAATGGGCGTCATCGTTCGTCCCCATGCTCCCCGCCCAGCATTTGGGAATGCAAGCGCGGCAACAGAAAGGCCGAATTTCTTCTCAGACCGACGTTTATTGGAGCGATAGAAGGGGTACTATTCCCGGCAGCCTGGCAATCGCCACGTCTGAGCCACATTCCCGACCAGAAGTCCTCCCCGAGTGAATCGCGGCTCTCTGAGAACGGGGAAATCTAGTACCCCAGTAAACAGCCGCAGCAAGGGGTGGAGGGGAACGACGTGAAACGAGCGATTTTATTCTTTTCGATAACCGTCGCGCTTGCCGGACCGGCATGCGCGCAGATGCGTTTCAATCAAAGACAGTCGGATACGAATCCCGCGATGGTCAGAGTTCCACCGTCGAGTCTGCCCGGTGCAGGTCTCTCCGGTTCCGCGACGTCGTCGTCGAAATCGACGTATCCGAAGCCGATTCGACGCGAGTACGATCCGAACTTCATCGATCCGACGGCGAGAAATCGGAATCTGCGCAAGTACTAGCTGTCTCGGCAGTATCAAAAAAAGCACTCGGAAGAGACAATCTTCCGAGTGCTTTTGTTTTCTTCTGATGATGGGCGTTAGCGGCGATCGTCGGGTCGACGATCATCATGGCGGCGATCATCGTGCCGCGGGCCGTCGTTGCGCGGGCCGTCGTGACGCGGTCCATTACCCCAGTTTCCCGGCGGACGGTGCCAGCCTGCACCCGGCGGCGGCTTCATGCCACCCGGAGCGCGATAGCCGGAACGCCACCAACCGGCGTGACGGGGACCCGGAGGCGGTGCGCGCCAGCCGGGGCGTCCGTGGACCCGGAATCCAAACCACCGTGCTCTGTCAGCGTACCATGGGCGGCCGACGTAATAGCGGTTCCAATAGTCCGACGCTACGAATGCCACGACGGGAATGCCGAACGCTGCCACGCCGACATCCGGCAAGAGCGTCGTCTGTCCGCGGTAGTCGAAGCCGAGGTACTCGCTGTAGACCCAGCCGCGATTGGGACCCCAGATCACATCGCACCACGATTCATCGCGCAGACAACCGCGGACGTCGACGGGCGCACCTTCCGGAATGACGCCGACGCTCGGAAATTCCGTGTCCGGCCCGGTCCGCATGTTGACGTTTGCCGTGGAGTAGCCTGGCGAGGCCTCAGCAGCCGCGGTGCCCAGCGTCAGGAAGACGGCAAAGGCCCCCGCAAGTTTTCCTATTCTCATTACAGCTCCTCAATCGGAATGGTGTGCTCTCTTCAATCTGAAACCATGGCAACGTCATGACTATCGCATCATTTGAGCAATGCCGCCTTCCGCAATCTTCGCTGGCGCGCCGCCGTCTGCTTTGACGAGCACGGAACTCGGCCAACGAATGTGCAATGTGTGCGGCGATGGCCCTGAACCGGTTCTGAACACTTTTTCGAACATCGAGTCGCACGGGAACAGGGGAACGATAGCCGTGGGGCTGCGTTCAACTTCCGGATCGAGACAAGGGCCGAAATCAATGAAAATTGCGCAAGTCGCTCCCCTTATCGAAAGCGTTCCGCCGAAGCTTTATGGCGGAACCGAACGTATTGCTTCGTATTTAACGGAAGAGCTCGTGGCGCAAGGTCATGACGTCACGCTTTTCGCCAGTGGCGATTCCGTTACGGCGGCCAACCTCATCCCGTGTTGCGATGTTGCGCTCCGTTCTGATCCTAACGTTAGGGATCCGCTGCCCTATTACATGATGATGATAGATAAGGTTCGCCGACTGGCGTCCCGTTTCGACGTCATCCACTTTCATATCGATCAATTTCAGTTTCCGCTCTTTCGTTCTATCGCCGACAAAACGATCACGACCTTGCACGGTCGCCAGGATCTGCCCGACCTGCAATTGCTCTATCGCGCATTTCCCGAAATGCCACTCATATCGATTTCGGATTCGCAGCGCGCACCGATCCCTTATGCGAACTTCGCCGCCACGATCTATCATGGCATTCCACAGGAGCTCTATCAGCCGACATTCAATCCGCGCGGCGGCTATCTCGCGTTCATTGGACGCATTTCTCCGGAAAAACGCTTGGATCGCGCCATCGAGATCGCCCGCGCCGTCGGCTTTCCGCTGAAGGTCGCCGCCAAAGTCGATGCCGTCGACGTCGAATATTTCGAGCAGGTCATCAAGCCGCTGCTGCAGGGCGACGACATCCAATTCATCGGCGAGATCGGTGATTGCGATAAGGCGAAATTCCTAGGCGAAGCTTCGGCTTTGCTGTTCCCGATCGATTGGCCAGAACCTTTTGGCATGGTCATGATCGAGGCTATGGCCTGTGGAACGCCGATCTTGGCATTCGATCGCGGATCGGTTCGCGAGGTCATCGACGAAGGTGTTACGGGGTTTGTCGTCGAAGACGTTCAAAGCGCGATAGCCGCGCTGCCGCGTGTTCTCGCGCTCGACCGCGTTCGCGTTCGCCAACAATTTGATGAGCGCTTCACCGCTGCCTCGATGGCGATGAATTACGTCGATATTTACGCCCGCGCCTTCGCGGAAACAGATCGCGCGTTGGTACCGGTGCGGGGCGACGACGTCGCAATAGGGCAGGAAACACTCGTCAATTGATGTGATCGTTACTATGCTCATTGAGGAGCGTCTGCGATTGTAAGAGTGGCGCGATATCTTCGGAAGGGAGTGGTTCGATGGCAGTCGCGCCATCACGGCAGTCCGATCATGATGAAAACGAGATCGAACGGATTCATGCGGAAGCGGATAGCTCTCCGCGCACGCACGAAACGCTAAAGCATGACGATGCTTTCGCAGTCGTCGATACGCACGGCGATGTTGGCGCATTCGGCAATCACGTCGACGGCTTCTTTTTCAATGATACGCGGTATTTGTCGCGGCTTGAGCTGCTGATTGCGCGCCATTCGCCTTTGCTGCTCGGTTCAACGCTGGACAGCAAGGACCTGCAGCTGTGCTGCGATCTGACCAACACCGACGTCTTCGCCGAAGGCACGCTCTGGCTTCACAAGGATGTCGTCCACGTCTTTCGGACGACGTACGTGCGAGAAGCGGCCCTGCGTCAGCGTTTGGTCTTCACCAATCACTCCAACGTCGATTTGATGCTGCCGGTGTCGCTTATCTTCGATGCCGACTTTGCGGATATTTTTGAAGTGCGTGGGATGCGCCGGGAGAAACGCGGCAGTGTCAAGCGCGTCGTTGATGCGCCGAACTCGGTCCGCTTTGTTTACTCCGGCTTGGACAACGTCGTGCGGCAAACGACGATCCATGTCGATCCCGAGCCGGCATCTCTGAAAGAGACCTCGGCCTTCTTTCATCTGCACATTCCGGCCAAGCAATCCAAACGCGTCTTCATAACAGCAAGCGCCGGAACGGATCGCAAGCAGCCGCCGTGCTCCTACGTCAAAGGTTTGCGCGATGCTCATCGCGCGCAGCGCCGCATCGAGCTGGAGGCCGCAAGCATACGCGTATCCAATTCGGAATTGGATCAGGTGCTGTCCCGCGCGCTCGCTGATCTTCGGCTTCTGGTCACGGAAACGGAGGATGGCCCATATCCCTATGCCGGAACGCCCTGGTATTCGACAACGTTCGGACGCGATGCGCTCATTACGGCGCTGCAGGTGCTGTGGCTCGACCCTTCGATCGCGCGCGGCGTCCTGCGTCGTCTCGCACGCTATCAGGCAGTCGAGCACGACGCAGCAGCCGACGCGCAACCGGGAAAAATTTTGCATGAGATGCGAAACGGTGAAATGGCGGCGCTGCGCGAAATTCCGTTTGGTCTCTATTATGGCAGCGTCGATTCCACGCCGCTGTTCGTCGTCCTTGCCGGAGCTTACGTTGGCGTCACGGGCGACACGAAGATCCTGAATGAGCTTTGGCCGGCCATTCTGAAGGCGCTCGAATGGATCGACGGCCCGGGCGATCCCGACGGTGACGGTTTCGTCGAATACGCGCGGGAAACCGAAGCGGGGTTAGCGAACCAGGGATGGAAAGACAGCCACGATTCCGTCTTCAACTCTGATGGTTCGCTCGCGCAAGGCCCGCTCGCGCTCGTCGAGGTTCAGGGCTACGTCTATGCCGCCAAGATCGCCGCGGCGCGAATAGCGGATATTCTTGGACATCGCGAACTCGCAGAAAATCTTCGCGCGCAAGCCGCCATGCTTCAGCAGAGATTTGAAAAGGAATTTTGGTCGCCGGAAATCGGCACCTATGCCATCGCGCTCGATGGTGCCAAGAAACGCGTCGCGATCCGCTCGAGCAATGCCGGCCACATGCTGAGCACGGGCATAGCATCTCCCGATCGCGCCTGCAGTGTCGTCCAGCAGATGTTGTCGCCAGGTTTCTTTTCCGGTTGGGGCATTCGCACGATCGCGACCACCGAAGCGCGATACAACCCAATGTCCTACCACAACGGCTCGATCTGGCCGCATGACAACGCCATGATCGGCGCTGGCTTTGCGCGCTACGGACAGACGGAGCGCATCGAGCCGATTTTCGACGGGTTGCTCGACGCCGCGCTAAAGATGTCGCAAGGCCGGTTGCCGGAGTTGTTCTGCGGCTTTCGCCGTCGGCCGGGACGCGCACCGATTCTTTATCCTGTTGCGTGTTCGCCGCAAGCCTGGGCCAGTGGTGCCATGCTCCATATGGTCAGCTCGCTGATGGGCCTCGAAATCGATGGCGCATCGCGCACCGTCACGTTGCGCTCACCGCGCTTGCCGCTTCGAGCCGGAGAAATTGAGCTGCGCAACATTCGAGCGGGCGAAGGCTCTGCCGATTTCGTCTTACGTCGCCACCACGGCGTCGTGACGATTGACGTTACCAATTGCCGTGGCGGCGCCAAAGTCGTCTTGGCTTGAGCTGAACATCGGCGTCCGAGTGCGCGGTTTACGCCGCTGCCGTTTGCAAGCGGCGAACTTCAAGATCGACAAGCGATTTGTACGCCCCCGCCTTGCTGATCAGCGACGCCGGTGTCCCGTCCTGCACGATCTTTCCATTTTGAATCACGATAATGCGGTCGAAGTTGCGCAGCGTCGAAAGTCGATGCGCGATAGCGATGACAGTGCGACCGCGCATAAGCGTCGTCAGCGCTTCCCGGATCAGTTCTTCGGAATGCGTGTCGAGCGCCGACGTTGCTTCATCAAGGAGCAGCACCGGCGCATTCTTCAGGAAGGCGCGGGCAATCGCGATCCGCTGCCGCTGGCCGCCGGACAGCTTCGCGCCGCGATCGCCGACAACGGTATCGAGCCCATCTGGAAGTTGTTCGATGAAGCTCAGGCATCGCGCCATTTCAGCCGCGGCTAAGACCTCTTCATCGCTCGCATCGGGCCGGCCGTAGCGAATGTTATCCCGAAGCGAGCGATGAAAGAGGCTGATGTCCTGCGGCACGACAGCGATTGTCTTGCGCAAGGCGTCGTCAGGAAGCGTCGCGCTGACCTCGCCATCGATCAGAATGGCGCCATGCTGTACATCGTAGAATCGCTGCATCAGAGCAAAGATCGTCGACTTTCCGGCGCCGGACGGTCCGACGATGCCAACGCGCGCGCCCGGCTCGATCTTGAAGTTCAACGACGAGAAAACCTCTTTGCCATCCGGATAGGCGAAGCCGACATCGCGGAACTCGACGGTGCCGTGCGTCGTCGCCTCACGCTTCGCCGACGCGTAGATCGGCAGTTCGTGCGGGATGAGTAGCGTCCGTAGCGCTTCGGAAAAGCGGGCGAGATGCTGCGTCACATCGACGAGTGCCACGGCGAGATCGCGCGTCGCGCTGAGGATGGAAATACCCAGCGTGCAGACCAGAATGACGTCGCCCGGCGTTGCTCGGCCGGCCTGCCAAAGCGCGATCGACCACGCCAGCACGCACGACGTCAAAACGGCTGTCGTGAGCGCGTGGAAGATCCGCAGCCGTTCCAGAAAGTAGAGGCTGTCTTTGCGTGCACGGATTTCGCGGCTGATAACGCCGCCAAGGCGGCGATGTTCGCTGCGCATGCGCCCGAACGATTTGACGACGGAGATGTTGGAGATGACGTCGATCATGTCGCCGTCAACGTTTGCAGCCTCACGCGCATAAGCGTGGTGCAGCGGTGTCCCTCGCGCGGCCCAATAGAACATGATCACCACCACGACGCCGACGATGGCCGTAAGAGTGAAGGCCATCGCGACGCTGACTGTCGTCAAATAGATGATTGAGACAACCGTCGCGATCAGCGGCGGCAGGGCATTGAATGTCACCATGCTTTCCGTGGTGTAGAGCGCATTAGAAGTCGCGGTTATGCGACTCGTCAGAGCGCCCGGTGCGCGACCGTGGAAGAAGCTTGGCGCGTGCCCTGTCAGGTGCCGAAAAAGCTTCCGACGGACACGGCCGGTAACGCCTGTAAACGTCGAGTGCCCCAGCCACGCCGCAAGCCGCCAAGACAGATTGTCGGCGGCAATGAATGCAATGAGAAGAAAGAAAGCGGCCCAGACAGTTTGATGTTTCGTCGGATCGGAAAGCGCATCGACGAGTTTTTTGACGCCATATTGCGTCGAAACCGAAAACGTCACCGCGGCGATTACGGAGAGGAGAATCGCCAAGTGAGACCACCGATACCCGCGAATGATATCGGCAATGAAACGATAAGGATGCTTGGCAAATGCCGATAAATCGTTCGTCAAAATATCACGTCCCTCGATGGTCGACCGTTCGCGATAACAACTCATCGAAGCGAGGGCGGTTCATGGGCAGTGAGCGACAAGACCAATTGGTCGCGCCCTTCACTCGGATATGAGAATTGTCATCGGCTGATCGGCCTATACCGATGGCAGCCATCGGATTTCCGCGGGGCTGCGCTGTCCCTTGGGAACTGGGCAATATTCGCCCTTGTTCCTATTTCGGGTGGGAACACGAGGACGCCGTTTATGCAGAAATCTTTCGCAACATTTGTGAGCGTGCTGACCGTCGCACTTGCCCCCGTAGCCGCGTCCGCTCAGGACGCAACCCAGCAAACTCAGACTCAGACGACAACCCCACTGCCGCCGTCTCAGACGGATACGTCGAGCCCGCTGACGCCGACTAATCCCAATACCAGCAGTCCGTTGACCCCGACGCAGCCAAATCCCATCACAGGACAAAACCAGCAACCGTCGAGCGCCGCTGCCGTACAGTCGAGTTCGGAAGTGCCGTCAACGTTTGTCCAGGCACCGATCGAGGACAACCGCGTTGACCCATCGGCCCCGAGTCCGCTGCAGTTGGAGATCGATCCAACGAGCTCGGAGTCGGTGTTACTCAGCCCCGACGTCACACAATTGGCGCCGACTGCAGCCGGTGTATCGCTCAATGCTGTGCAGGGCACGACGTCGACGACGTTGCCGTCGCTTGGGTCATCGATCTCGCCGCCCACGTCGACGAGCGTCTATCCCGCGATAATCTCCGAGCCGACGGCTACGCAATCATTTCTTTCCTCACTGAGTGGAGCTGGGTTCGAGAGATCATTGTCGAACCGGCGCGTCGCGACGACTTCAAGTTCGAATTCCATGGCACCATTGATCGGCACCGCCGCCGTGATCAACTCAAGCCCGGTTGAGTCGATGACATCTGATCCGCCCGCAGTCGGCGCCTCAACATTCATGCGCTCGCTACGGTCTTCTTCGATCGTCTCGCCAAAGTTGGTTTCGACATCGCTCCGGCCGAGTTCGATCGGTCCGACAGCACTGCGCCCTGCCTTCCATGTCGGTTCATCAATGTCGGTTCATCGTGTGATGAGCAGTAGTCGGCGTTGAAGTGCTGCCTGCACAAACGTGTGGAACGAGTCGGCGGATAGCGCGTTAGCATCGTCGGACGGAGCGATAGGCTCCGCCCATGTAAGGAGCACCGGCGAGCATGTCCCGCCGGTGCTCCGATTGGACCCTTACAACACAGGATCGATGTATGAAGCTGGGCGAATTCACCCGTCGGGCCCGCGCGTCCCGTATGCAAAAAAAGGCGAAATACGAAGCCGCTTTTCAGCGCGCGATTCGCGATTTGGATCTGTCGGACGTATCCGCGACGCAGCGCCCCGCTCCGACCGTGCATTATCTGCGGAGCGAAACGCGCCGTCCCGTTTTATCGCTTTTCCCCAAAAACGATGCGCAGGACGATTCGCGGTCACGCGTCTGACGCCTGCATCTGACGTTTGACGATCGGCGAACGAACATGCGATGACGATTCCATGGCTCGTCGCACAGGAAGCGCTGATCTTCCACTTCATACCGGACGCGTTCCCGCGTGGCTTGCGGGGCGTATGGCCACGCTCGGCGCCGTCATCTGTCAGGCGATTGTTGAGCATTACGGCCGAGACGAGTTGCTCGGCCGTTTGGCACATCCCTTCTGGTTTCAGTCGTTCGGTGCGGTCATGGGAATGGATTGGCATTCCTCGGGCATCACCACGAGCGTCATTGGCGCCTTGAAACGCGGCCTGGAGCCGCTCAAGGACGATCTGGGCATCTATGTTTGCGGCGGCCGTGGCCGGCATTCGCGGCGAACGCCCGATGAACTGAACCTGCTCGGCGAGCGCATCGGCTTCGATGCGCAAGGCCTGACCCGCGCCAGCCGCCTCGTTGCGAAAGTCGATAGCGCCGCAGTCCAGGACGGTTTCGATCTTTATCTTCACGGCTTTTTCGTCACGCGCGAAGGCCGCTGGACGGTCGTGCAGCAAGGCATGAATGGAGAGAGACGCCAAGCCCGGCGCTACCATTGGCACTCTGGCGCACTGGCAAGCTTTGTCGATCAGCCGCATGCCGCGATCGAAGGGCCGCAGCAAGGCGAGATCATAAATCTCACGGATCGGAGAGCGGAAAAATCGCGTGCCGCGCAGCTTGATCTGCTCGCGCATTTAGGTCCTGACCGGATCGTGAAAGAGCTGCAGACGGAAATGCCGCCCGAAGCGCCGTCAGCCCAGCTATCGCTGCCGCACCTCGTCATGCCCGCGCATCACGACGTCCGTTCGAGCGACGTATTCACCCGTCGCTTGCACGCCACATTGGCGGCCGCGGCCGAGCGTGGGCCTGTCGATTTTCCGGAGCTACTGTTGACGCCCGGTGTCGGCGCGCGAACGGTGCAGTCGCTCGCGATGGTCGCTGAAGTTGTTCACGGCGCACCTTATCGCTTTCAGGATCCGGGTCGCTTTTCCCTGGCGCTCGGCGGCAAGGATCGCCAACCGTTCCCTGTTCCGGTCAAGGTCTACGACGAAACGATCACCGTGCTGAAATCGGCGATGCAGAAAGCGAAGCTTGGCAACAACGAAATGCTCGCGGCGCTGAAACGCCTCGACGATCAAGCCCGGCGGCTCGAAAGCTCCGCACGCGGTCCATCCCTCGAAGTGCACATCGCCCGTGAGCGTGCGCGTTCGCCGGACTACGGTGGTCTCTCGGTGTTTGGCTGGGAGAAAGAACCAGACGATAAAGCCAGCGGCTCGCGCTAGCGATACTCAGGTGCCGTATTGCGCGATGAGTTCTTTCAACTTCGGTTCGCGGACTTTCTGCGCGGCATCGCTCTGTGAAAACCACGCGCGGACGCGCTCGTCGCGCTCGAGCCAGCTCTTGCGCTGCTTCTTGACCAAAAGCGGATAGACATCGACGTCGACGATGCGAAAGGTGCCTTCCGGCATCTTCTTTCTGTAGCGATAGGTTCCAATCGGACGGCTGCGGATCTTGCCCGTTACGCCGGCTTCCTGCTGCGCTTCCCGCGCAGCGGCTTTGGGATCGCTTAGGCGCTTTGCCGGCCAGCCCTTCGGAATGACCCATCGCCGGGTTTCCCGCGACGACACGAGAAGCACTTCGAAACCTCCACCCTGCAATTTTCGCACGGGTAGTGCGCCAACCTGCCGAAGCGTCATGAAAAGATGTCCCGCCCTGTGTCTTAGGGGCCCGAATACAGGTTTGACATTGCGCACATCAACCAAATTGTCTGAACGTCGTATAGCAAACGTCGGATCGGAACCGATTTCTAGATAACTCTGTTAACGCACTAACGACGATCTGGGAGAAAATGCGATGATCTCCGACTTCGATCCTCGCCGCGACCCGGACGATTTGGAAATGGGGCGGCCGACCGTAAATTCCTCATGGCTGGCTGTAATCGTGCTGGTCATCGGCGTCGCGCTGGCAGGGTGGTACGTCTTGCTAAGCGGAATTGGTGCGTCCAGGCAGTCTTCGCAGGAGGCGAACTCCGGACCCGCCCCGGCGGCCCCGAGCACGCCATAACAGCCTTTACAAAGCAAAACTTTGGGACATGCTGGCAGGACCGAAATCAGTCCTTTTTTGCTTTGGCCTCTTCGGCAAGCTTATCGACCAATGCCTTGTCGATGATCGGCGGCTTCCGATCAGCTGGCCGCACCGGCTCGTCGTCGCGGCTGTCGACGGCAATCGCATCGCTGCCGGGAAACGTTTCTTTGAGAGCTTCGTCCAGTTCTTTGTCGACTTCTGCCTTGGGCTTCTCGCGATTCATAGGGGGGACTCCGCGAACGTTCGCCGATTTTCTTTTCAATCCGGGCTGACCGATATCAACGCGTGTGCCTGCCGAACAGTTCAGTTTTGCGCTGGGCCCATGCCGGGTCACGATAAACTATACGCATTTGCCAGCTTCGCCGTTATATATGTGTGCTGCCCCCGAATGCCATCATGCTGAGCAATCGCAAGATGGAATGGAGATCACGATGCATAACCCTCTTCAGGACCAAGGCTTCAAGTTTCACTTGATCGCCTACGTCATCGTCAACGCGATCCTGATTGCCGTCAATCTCATGAACCCCGCGCACATCTGGTTCTTCTGGCCGTTGCTCGGCTGGGGCATCGGTCTAGCGGCCCATGGATATGCCGCCTCGAAAGCGCTGGGCCGGCCAAGACGCCCCATCCCACGCATGAGCCGTTAGGCGGGGCGGCTGAGGCCGCCGGCCACGCCATTCCGGCGCGACGGCGTGCAGCAGTCGCGCAGACCTGCTGAGTGCGAACGCGCAGTGGCAATCGCCTGGCCGCCGCGCTAGAAGCGGGCGCATGCAGTCAAATTCTCGAACGTCTCCTGATACCGTTAGTCCAGCGCCGCTCAAGACGACCTTAGACGCGCCGATACGGTCACCGGCATTGGCCGAGGGCTTTGTGCTGCTCGACAACAGCACCAGCCTGGACGCGATCTCAGAGCTTTTCGAGCGCCCTACCGAAATCATCAGAGCCGATGCCGCGGACGAGGTCGCGCCCGCGCTCGCGGCATTGCAGGCAGGCATCGGTCGCGGACTGCATGCTGCCGGTTTTTTCTCCTACGAGCTTGGCTATCTGCTTGAGCCGAAACTGACCCACCTCTTGCCGACACAACGCAAGGTGCCGCTGCTGTGGTTTGGGCTGTATGAGGCTCCGCGTCAGCTGACGGGCGGCGAGGTCCAGCGGTGGCTGACCGAGGAAGCGATCGGCAATCCGACGCTCGGTGAGCTGGCACATAGCTGGGATAGCAGTTCTTATCTGAAGCGCTTCAATGAAGTTCAAAAGAACATCAGAAGCGGCGACATCTATCAGCTCAATCTGACGTTCAAGGCGAAGTTCAACCTTCAGGGCTCGCCGCTCGCGCTCTATCGCGATCTCCGCTTGAAACAGCGGGTCGCCTACGCAGGCATCGTCGATACCGGCGATGTGACGATCCTGTCGTCCTCGCCCGAGCTGTTCATCAAGCAGCATGACCGCATCATCGAGACGCGTCCGATGAAGGGGACCGCCCCGCGGGCCGGTACGCCCGAAGGCGAAGCCGAAGTGCGCAGCGCCCTTTCGAAAGACGTGAAGAACCGCGCCGAAAACCTAATGATCGTCGATCTGATGCGCAACGACCTCGGCCGCATCGCCGATCTCGGGTCTGTCGGCGTCACCGATCTCTTCACCGTTGAAACCTTCAAGACGCTCCATCAGATGACGTCGGGCGTCGAAGCCCGTCTGAAAGACGGCATCGGCATCGTCGATATTCTGAAAGCGATCTTCCCCCCGGGCTCAATCACGGGCGCGCCAAAGATCCGTGCAATGGAACTGATCCGGGAGCTGGAGACTGAGCCGCGCGGCGTCTACTGCGGTGCTATCGGCCGGTTTTCACCGGATGGGTCGGCGCAGTTCAACGTTGCGATCCGCACGGCCATCATCGACCGTAAGGGCTTCGGCGAAATGGGCATCGGTTCGGGCGTCGTCGCCGATTCCGATGGCCCGAAAGAATACGCCGAGTGCCTGCTCAAAATGAAATTCCTGACCGATCCCGTGCGCCGCTTCGAGCTGATCGAAACGATGCTGTACGTGCCGGGAGACGGCCTCTGGCTGAAGGGCTATCATCTCGCGCGCCTTGCCGCCTCCGCCGCATATTTCGGCTTTTCTTACGATGCCGAGAAGGTGCGGGATGCGATCGACGCCGCCATTGCAACGGCGCCTGATCAGCGACTGCGCGTTCGCTTGTTGTTGGATGAAGACGGCGCCGTTTCCGCAACCGCAACGCCACAACCAGAGACGGCGGCCGACGCGGTCATGCGCTACGTCATTTCCGATACGCGGATCAACAGCGCCGATCTTTTCCTTTATCACAAGACCACGCGGCGCGAACTCTACGACCGCGAATGGAAGCACTATCACGACACCCTTGGTGCCGATGAAGTGATCTATCTTAACGAAAATGGTGAGTTGGCCGAAGGTAGCCGCACCTCGATCTTTATCGAGCGCGACGGACGTCTCCTGACGCCACGCCTCGCAGCCGGTCTGTTGCCCGGCACGCTGCGGGCGGCACTGTTGGATGAAGGTCGGGCTGTCGAGGCGCGTCTTACGATCGAAGACGCCAACGCCGCAAAGACGATCTATCTAGGAAATTCGGTGCGCGGTCTGGTACGTGCCGGACCGCTTGTGCCGCCGTTATCGGTCGACAACCGGAATTAAGACTGATCCGGTTTCGACAGATACTTGACTGCCGGGCTTAAAGTTGATGACCGAGGTCTTGATGTCCTGCCGGGCGGCGATCGACATGGCGGCCAGAGCCGCTAACGTCAAAGCAATCGCAGCAACGATGGCTTTAGATGAAAGCCGCGCGCGACGTGCAAAGACCTGAGAAATTTCCTTGGGCATGTCCTGATCGATACGCGCCGAGATGTCGTCTCTCCAGTCCACCGGATGCCGCGCGACACCTTGCGCACGCGCAAACGGAGGCCTCACAAACGGCATAAATTGATACAGCTCGGACTAGACGCAAGACGCATAGCTCAGCGCCTCTACATGCCCCGTACCATGCAGCCAAGCATGAGGATGGTGTAAGCCACGAGCATCGCCCAGGACTCGTTTCCGGTTAGCATCGGGATCTCTGCACCGAAAAATTTCGACATCAGAACAACCACGGTCAAAATCACGGACAGCATAAAAGTAATGATGCTTGGCGCCTTCAATCCCATATCGTGAGTTCCCTCCTCGCTTCTCAATCGAACGCGCATGTCCGCCCCCCTTTTGTTCGCGGGTCCAAATCGCGAATCCTTATAGCAGGCGCCGATCACACCAGAGATGAGACTTCATCGATTGATGTGGAAAGGTTCGGCCGTTCAAGCCGAAGGGCGGTCGGCCTGTGGCCGGGAAAACCGCCTCGGCCGGAACAGCCGGGCAAGCCAGATCATGACGATGAGCGCCAGGAACCCGGCGAGGGCGACGGCCCGCGGATGTTTGTCCCAGAGCAGAAGAGGGGCCACACGGCCTTCCCAGACCAGCCGGCTGTCGTCGAAAAGCTCTTTGCTCGATAAGCCCTTATCGGGCGCCAGCATCATGTTAACCGCCGCCAGTTGGTCGCTGCTGGAAATGATCCGCTCGCGGACGGTGCGCGCAGCCAGGATCTGCATTTTCGCGGGCTCGGCAGCGACCACCTGCAAGACTTTTTCACGAGGGGCAGGTTTCAACCCTGAAAGATAGCCCGCCAGCGCCTTCAGCTCATCCTCCGACAACGAGCGCAGCAGACTGTCCAGTGCCGACGAATTGAGTGTGAACAGCATGTCGCGGGCGTCTGGCGGCACGCTCGCGATCTTGAGGATTGCGGACCGGTCGTTGAGCGCCAGGATTCTATCGAGCGATGCGCGGGTAAGATTCTTGGGATTGATCCGCTTATGCAACTCATAATCGGCGACGTTGCCGAGTTTGTCGCCCGCCAGCGCCGTCCAATCGAGCCCGGCCTGAATGGATTTGAGATCGCGGGCGATCTCCATGCCTTTGTCGGGCATCAGATGAACGGCCGAATTGAGCGTGCCGTCCTGCAGCCGCTTCAAGATAGACGGTTCGCCTTCCGACGTGACCAGGATCGAGACCACTTCATCGAGCCTCGGCAATGCCTCGGGCTTCACGCCATCGAGAAAAGTCTTGAACGCACCATTCTGGTCGGCGAGCTGCAGTACAAGGGCGTGCGCGCGTCGAAACGACTGCCAAACCTGAATGACCTGATCGGCGGCGGCCTGCGCAATCTCGTTGACGTTATCGTTCATCTGCGACTGAAGCGCGTTCGCCAGTTCGTCGCGCACCTTGTCCTTCGTCGCCGGCGCCTTCATCTCCTCAGCAATGATCGGCAGAACGCCGTTGCGGAAATCCCAAAGATCCTTCGCGATCAGGACAAGCCCGACGCCCCCCGCGACCACCGACACGAGCCGCGACAGGACGCTGCCAACCAGACGCTGGCCGATCCGTTCGGCAAGGTTTGCAAGCTGACGGCGAACGATCAGGATCGTTGCGCCGGCCAGTCCGGCGCCCGATTCTTTCAGCATCGCTCCCGTCGAGACGTCGCCGGAGCCTTTACTCGGATCGACGATGATGCCCTTGCTCGCATCGCCCGCCAGCGCGCTGGCGACCGCTCCGCCGTATCGCGGACCGACGTAAGCCTTGAGGCAATCGAGCAGGGGGCCGGTCGCGTCCGAGCTTGCGAACTCGATGGTCTTGCCGACCTCTTTGGCGACACCGGCAGCTAGGTCCTCGATGCCGGTCTTGACGGCATCTGAGCGATAAACGCGTTCCGCCACCATGGTCGCGAGCTTCTGCGACTTTTCGCTGTAGGCCAGCGACTGCAGCCGTTCTGACCAACTCGTTTCGCTCGTCACCTCGGCGACGGCGATGTCGACGCGGTTGTCGATGATCTGGTCGAGATTCCGCTGCCGCCACTGGTCGGCGACGAGCACTTTATAGTCGATCGACTTGGTGCCGTTCGTGATTGCGTCCGTTACGATCCTGGCCACGGCGGCCCTCAGCGAGGCATCGTCCTTGGCCTGGCAGGCCTCATAGTCGGCGCGGCTGATCGGGTCGGCAATGGCAGCCAGGGACGAGAGCTGCCCGAGCGCTAGGGCTGCAGCGGTGAGCAGCGAAACGGGCGGGCGTAACGAAAAAATCACTGCAGCTCAGTCCCAGCCTTGTCATCTACCGGTAGGCATCCGCAGGGCGGGGCCGGTAACGCACTCTTAAGTATAATTGACCCAATGCGGGTGACCAGTGACGACTGAACCTAAATCCAGGTTTATTCGTTGTGGTACCGGGATTTGGAGTGAGATCCGCACAGTTCGGTAATGTTCTGTTCATCGGGGAGCGATTAACGCGGTACCCTTGGTAACAGCGGCGGCGTTCACCACGTAGTATGCCGCAATGCAGCAACGTGTTAGGGAAGTCAGGCCGCGGCATGAAGTCCTGTTTAACCAAACGGAAGTAAGCGGATGTCAAAAGCTATGGCGTTTTCAGTTACTTCGTAATAGCTTCACAAATCACGTCTGAAGTACGGGTATCTGCAAGAAAGCTCAAATCTGCGGCGACGCGACAAAGTTGCGTTGGCATCCAAAGCCACCGCGTCGTAAGAGCCACCGACAGGGAAATAACGAGTTCAACGTAGGTAATGAAAAACAAAGAAAAATTTCAGGCCCCTCGTGGAAGTCTGTACATCCCCGGCGGCCGTTCGGGCATCCTGCTGATTCATTCTCTCGGCGGCTCGCCGCTGGAAATGAAAGCAGTGGCCCATGCGATGTCGCGCAAGGGAATGACAGTTTACTGTCCCGTTGTTCCAGGTCTGACCTTCGGAACCGACGTCTCCGGGCTTTCGACGTGGCAGGACTGGTATAAGTCGGTCGCAGCCGCTTTCGATCACATGCGGACTGTTTGCGACAACATCATTATCGGCGGTGCATCGGCCGGTTCGATCCTTGCTCTGCGGCTTGCCGCATACCGGCAGGATCAAGCTTGCGGCCTGATGCTGTTCGCCCCGACGCTCTCCGTCAACGGCTGGGCGATTCCGAAAACCATCAAGTTGTTCCACCTCGTCACCGACAAGTGGACGGCGCGACTCTTCAAGTTCCGCACGCCGGCACCGTACGGCATCAAGGACGAGCGCGTTCGTAACTTCGCGCTTGAGTCGCTGCGTGGCTCCGACAACATGCCGGCCGACATCACCGAGCGCGGTGGCGGCACGGTCTACGAATTCCTTTCACTCGTGCGTAACGTTCGGCCGATGCTGCCGCTCGTAAAGCTGCACACGCTGATTTTCCATCCTCGTCACGACGACCAGAGCGACATCAAGAATACGATGGCGCTTCAGCGACGCCTCGGTGGCTTGGTCGAAGTCTCGGTTCTCGACGACAGCTATCACCTCGTGACGCTCGATCGCCAGCGCGGGTATGTCGTTGATCGGTCGACGGAATTTGTTGATCGACTGCTTGCGCGTCAGGCCGACAAGGTCGCCGTGCAGAAAGCCGTCTCGTCGACGAATTCAAAGCAACTGGGAGCGGCTGAGTAGCCGCTCTTCCAGGCGTTTCCTGTCACAACAATCGCAATGCTATCAGCCCTTCCGGCCACGACTTGTGGCCGGGAGAGGTCAGTTGAAGTCACCCCCGGGCAACCCCGGCCACCGACAATTCCGGTAATCAAGCGTCCGCTTCGATCACGGGTTCGAAGCGACTGGCGGAGGCTCGGCGGTAACGGCCGCCTTCGCAACTTTCTTCTTTTTGTGATGCGATGATTTGGCGATGTCGGCGGCTCCGAGCTTGGAGGCGCCAGACGCCGTCTTGCTCTTCTTCGCGTTCGAAGCCTGCTTCTTGCGAACTGCAGGAACAGGCACCGGCACCGGCGGAAGTGCCGCTTGCGAATCGCATGACGGCAGGTCGGAAGGCGCACGCGTCCAGATGAAGGACTTGCCCAGGAAGCGCATGCCCTTGTAGCCCGTCACCTTTAACGTGTCTGGGCCGAGCAAATCGAGCGCTACACTGAAGGATTTGCCCTGCTTGGGGTCATAGACCCAGCCGTTGTCGAAGCCGCCATCCGAAATTTTCTCCAGATCGCCCAAGACGGGCAAGCCGCAGATTGGTCGGGTACGCTTCGAGGGCTCGGGATTATAGCGATCTATCTTCGGCTGACCGTCATCAGCCATCGGCTCTTTGAGCCAATAGATTTTCCCGCAGAGCGTCGTCGGCGTGCAGATCTCGATCTTGACCGCGCCTTTGCCGGTGTCGTCATACCAGACGCCGACTTCCTTCGGATCAGCCGCAGCGGTGGACGCCTGCATCGTAAAGCCGAGTAAAAATCCCGCGGCAGCGATTGCAGCGCCTGAACAATTCGCAATGTTGAAGCAACGCATGACAATAAACCGCAGATGAAAGTTCAACTTTCATACTCCTATGCCGCGAAAGAGGCAAAACATTGGAACCTATTTGTTAAACCCTCGCTAAGGCTTCCGTAATTTTGTCTTGGGCCTTACGTATAAGATGCTTAGCGGCTAATTCTGGCAAAACGTGACGCGGACAGAATAAGCGTTTCGCTGTAGTAGCGACGAGCCAATAGCGCTATACGACCCAGGCGTGCATGGGCGCGCCGTTGTTCGATTTCAGGTCAGCGCCGAGTTTGGGCCGGCAGCCCCTTTGGAAACGTTTGAGAGACCCCGCAGGCACATGGTTTTTACGCTCGCGCTTCGTAATCTTCTGCATGACCGCGTCCGCCTCGCCGTGACGCTGATTGGCATTTTATTTTCGATTGTCCTCGTGGCTGTGCAACTTGGTCTGTATCTCGGTTCGAGCCGCATGATCACGGCAAACATTGCGCGCTCGAACGCGGATCTCATCATCACCACATACGGCGCGAAAAGCTTCGAAGACGGCGGCCTGCTGCTGGGAGACCGTGAGCGGCATCAGGCTCTCGCGACCCCCGGCGTCGAAAGCGTCGTTCCGATCGTCGTTGCCTTTGCCGAATGGCGTAAGCCCGAGGGCGGCTCCTCGCGCGTCGTTCTGATCGGTGCCGATGCCGACGACCAGGGTCTTGTCCCGTGGTCGCTGACCAAAGGCACGATCGAGGACATCAAGGCGCCTGACGCAATCGCTGTCGACCAGACTTATCTTGGCGAGCTTGGCATCACCGGCATCGGCGATACGGCCCAGGTCGCCAACGGCCGCGTTAAGATCCGCGCGCTGACGGAAGGCATCCGGTCGTTTACCCAGTCGCCCTACGCCTACACGACGCTCAACCGCGCGCGCCAGCTTCTGGGCGCTGACGACGACAAATCGACGTTCCTGCTTGTAAAGCTCGTTCCGGGTGCAAACGTCCAGGAGGTGCAGAAGGACCTCGCGCGCCGTCTCGATTCAGCTGACGTGCTGACGAAAGACGAGTTTGAATCGCGTAGCCTCAAGCAGTGGCTGTTCCGGACCGGCGCCGGTCTGGCCCTGATCGGCGGTGCCATTCTAGGCAGTCTCGTGGGTACGGTGATCGTGGCGCAGACCCTTTATTCGAGCACGAAAGACCACATTCACGAATTCGCGACCTTGCGTGCGTTAGGGTCTTCAAGAGGCTACATTTACAAGGTCATCCTGGCTCAGGCGGCGCTCAGCGCGGTCATGGGATATGTCCTGGGTATGGTGATAGCGTTATTGATACTTTACCTCAGTAGGAACTCGTCGTTGCCATTGGTCATGACCCCTGGTTTGGCATTCTGGCTCTTCGCACTGACACTCTTCATGTGCGCGATCTCGGCGCTTTCGGCCATCGTCAAGGTCACGAAGATAGATCCGGCCACGGTGTTTTCGAGATGACCATAACACCTGTCCTGCGCGCAGAAAATATCGTCAAGGAACTGGGCTCGGGCGCCGGTTTGGTGGTCGCCGTCAAGGGCGTCTCGCTCGACCTGGTTCCCGGCGAGCTGACGCTGCTGATGGGACCATCGGGCTCCGGCAAGACGACGCTGCTCTCCATTCTCGGCTGCATTCTGAAGCCGACATCGGGCAGCCTGCGCATTGCCGACACGGTCATCGACGGTCTCTCGGCCGAAGAGTTGGCCAAGGTCCGCCGCGATCACATCGGCTTCATCTTCCAGTCCTACAACCTCTTTCCGACGCTTAATGCGCTGGAAAATGTGCGTATTGCCCTCGACGTCCGCGGCATTAAAGGCTTCGAAGCCACCAGCCGCTCCGAAGAGGTTCTGCGCGAAGTCGGCCTTGGACACCGGCTGACGAACTACCCGCGCAATCTTTCTGGTGGCGAACAGCAGCGCGTTGCTGTCGCTCGTGCCATTGCAAGTTCCCCGTCCGTAGTGCTAGCGGACGAGCCGACGGCCGCTCTCGATAGCGAAAACGGCCACGCCGTGATGGCGCTCCTGTCGCGCATTGCCAAGGAGCAAAATCGTAGCGTGTTGGCCGTGACGCACGATCCACGAACGCTCGGATATGCCGATCGCGTCGTGCGCATCGAAGACGGTAAAATCGTCGGTGAGGAACGCCGGCCGGAGGGTATCGATTCCCCCGAAATTACGGATTTGACGAAGAGGCGAAAGCTGCATGCTTAAGAAGATTGATCCGGCGGTCGCGACCATTGTGGTTGCCGCCACCATTGCGCTTGTCGGAGGCTTTGGCGTCAACGCCCTGACACAAACCGAATCCCTGTTTTCGAATATTGCGGGCTCGGCCCACGCCGACACGACCGCCCCGGCACCGCAATGGGCCGCTTCCGCCACCGCGCGTGTCGAGCCGAAAGACGGCGAGGTCCGCATCGCCAGCGAAGTCGGCGGCAAGATCGTCGAAATCCTCGCCAAGACCAACGACATCGTTAAGACAGGCGATCTTCTGATCCGTCTCGATGACGCGGACTACTACAACAAGATTTACGCCGCTGCCGCCGAGGCGAGCGTCCGCGAGCGTGAGCGCGCCGACGAGCCGGCAACAGGTCCGGCGCTTGATCGCCGCAATGCCGACGACGCCGTCTTTAAGGCTCAGCAGGCTGTATTCGACGCGCACGAAACGTTCGATAAGGTTTACCGCGCTTGGAAATCCGCCGATGGTCCGGAAGACGCCGTCGACAAGGCCCGTCAGGATCTGGCCGAGAAGAAGAAAGCTTTGGCAGCCGCCAAGGATAAGCTCGCTCAGGTCGAGAAAGAGCCCAACATGCCGCTCGAGCAGCGATTGGAATCCTCCCTTGCGCTGGCGCGCTCCGATCTGACGTCGGCAGAACTGGCACTTGAGCGGACCCGCATTCGCGCGCCTGCCGACGGCACGGTTTTGAACGTCCTCGCCCGCGTCGGCGAGACGGCCGTCCCGTCGCCGGACAGCGCTCTTGTTGTCTTCGGCGACATGTCGAGCCTGCGCCTGCGCGCCGAAGTCGAAGAGCGCGACGCCGCCAAGGTTCACGTCGGCCAGCGTGTCGTCGTGAAGGCCGACGCCTTCCCCGACAAGACGTTCGAAGGCACCGTCACGTCAATCTCGCAGTCGCTCGGTGCGCCGCGCATTGCAACCCGAGGCCCGCGTCGTCCGAATGACGTTGAGGTCGTCGAAGTGATGATCGCGCTCGATGGTCACCCGCCGCTGTTCACGGGCATGCGCGTCGATGCATTCTTCAAGCTCGACAACGAAGCCGCGACCAGCATGCCTTCGACGACCAAGACGAACTGATCGCGTTATCTTGGGATGAAAACAAAAAGGGCGTCGGCGTTTATGCCGGCGCCCTTTCTTTTGAGCTGAAGCGTGCCGAAGATCACTCAGGCGGCAGCCGCTGCAGTCGCATCGATATGCGCCGCAAGTTTCGGATCGAGCCGCAGCGCGGCCGCAAGCGACGACAAGAATGCTTGTTCGGCAGGCGAGTTATCGGCCACTGCAATGCGCGCTGCGGTGTAAAGCTGAAGCGCTTCCTGCGGATTTTTGACCGCATCCGCGAGGTCCTGGACGGACGCCGGGTTATTGAGTTCTCTTGCGAAGAACGCCTCCGCCTCGCCGTCGAGGCCCGCCTGTTTCAAACTGCCGATGATTTTGTCGTGCTCGTTGACATCGATCCGTCCGTCGGCATGCGCCGCGGCGATCATCGCCTGGATGTAATGCACGGCGGCATCGTTGCTGACGGCGGCAGGCTCGAAGCCTGATCCAGCCGGCGGCGGCTCCGTCGATGTCGCGCCCGTGACGAGCGGCCGTCCGGCCTGATAGTTCTGCAAAGCTTTGTAGGCGAGGCCGCCGATCATCGCCAAAGCGCCAAGCCGCGCCGCGCTGCCCGCAAGCGATCGTCCCGTCTGCGTGCCGAGCAACAGTCCGCCCAAGCCACCCGCAGCGGCACCTGCCGTGTAGGGATTGTTCTGGATGAAGCCTTTCAGCTTGCTGATGATTTCAGCTGCCTGCGGATCAGACGCAAGGCGGCCGAGCGCATCATTTGCGCCTGTCGCCTCGCCAAGGCGCGACGAGCCTTCTTTCACTCCCTGCGTCGCCTGCGTGAAAACCTTGCCAAGAATATCGCCAATACTGCCGCCGTCGGTTACGGCGCCTCCGGCCTGCCCAAGCTTGTCCTTGAGCTGAGTAAGAATATCGCCGAGTTCGGGATTGGAGCCGGAAGGCGCGGCCGTAGCGCCCGCGCCAGACGATGTCGACTGTCCTTGCGACAAGCTTTTCCCGATCTGACTCAGGATATCTCCGAGGCCGCCGCTGCCGTTTCCGCCAGCGGGCGCTCCACCCGCACCGCTGCCAGCGTTTTTCAATATGTCGTTCAGTATGTCTCCGAGACCGCCACCCGATTGCGGCGATGAGCCGGCTCCGGAAGGCGAGGCACCTCTAACAATATTTTCCAGAATGGATTTGGCGTCGAACATAGCGGGGGTCCTTCTGTTGCAGCCATGGCCTGCAACGTAGGTATGCAGAGCCTGCAGCACAATCGGACCTCTGCACAATCTTGGCGAATTTATTCTGCCGCGAGTGGCACCGGTTTGGCTGCAACATGGCCTGCCGTTTCGACTTCGTCGCCTGGCTCGTCGCGCGGTCCGATAAAGCGGCCGAAAATGCGCTGCATCAAATGCCCGACGTCGTCCATCACGGTAAAGAACGACGGCACGAACACCAGAGACAGCAGCGTCGAGACGAGGAGGCCGCCGATCACCGCAATCGCCATTGGCGCGCGGAATTCGCCGCCGTCACCAAGCGCATAAGCGCTGGGCAGCATTCCCGCCGCCATAGCGAGCGTCGTCATGATGATTGGGCGCGCGCGCTTGCGTCCCGCATCGAGCACGGCTTGATCGCGGTTGACGCCAGTCGCGATTTCTTCGATGGCGAAATCGACGAGCATAATCGCGTTCTTCGTCACGATTCCCATCAGCATCAAAAGCCCGATGTAGACCGGCATGCTGATCGGATTGTTTGTCAGCAACAGCGCGAGTGCGACGCCGCCGAACGATAGCGGCAGCGACAGAAGAATTGTGACCGGCTGAAATACGCTCCCGAACAGCAGCACCAGCAATCCGTAGACGATCAGAATGCCGGTACCCATCGCCGTGATGAAACCATCGGCGACTTCGTCCTGCACCTCGGCATCACCTGACGGCTGCAGCGTGACGGATTTCGGCAAATTCTGATCTTCGATGACCTTCAGGAATTTGTCGCGCGCGGTGCTCATCGCCATGCCGCGATCGAGATCGACACCGACGACCGCACGCCGTAAACGGTCGTAGCGTTCGATCGATGCTGGTCCGCGACCAAGCGAAACGGAAGCTACCGCCGTTAACGGAATAGCTTTGCCTCCGGAATTCGTCAGCCGAAGCTGCTCGATCTGTTTGAGATCGGTGCGCGTCTTTTCTGCGAGCTGCACGCGGATTGGAATTTGCCGATCGCCGATTGTGAACTTGGCGAGATTGAAACCGGTATCTCCAATCGTCGCGACGCGGATCGCTTCGGCGATCTGATCCGGCGCCACGCCGAGCCGCGCAGCAACGTCGAGCCTTGGCACGACACGGATCTCCGGCCGGTCGGTCGAACCTGATGCTGCAACGTTGCGGAAGCCCGGAACGCCGCGTAACGCACCTTCGACCTTGCCAATCGCGGCGTTCAGGTCATCGCCATCACGTGACAGCATCGAGAAGGACAGTTCGCGCTCGCCGCGCTCGTTGACATACCATGCGCGCGTATCGGGAATGTCCGAGATCTTTGCCGCAATAATCGATTTAAGCTGCTTCTGCGTAAGCTTGCGGTCTTCCTTCGGGACGAGCTTCACATAGAGCGCCGCACGCCGGACTTCGAGCTGGCCCGTGGGGCTCGTACCGCCAAGCACGAAAACCTGCGCTACCTCCGGAATGCTTTCCAGCGATTTGACGACCTCATCCGTCTTGGTCAGTGTTTCATCGAGCTGCGTGCCCGGTGGTAATTCAACGGCGACGACGACGCGCGACGTGTCTTCGTCAGGCAGGAAGCCGGTCGGCAGCAGCGTCGTTGCGTAGATCGACGCAGAGAACAGCGCCACGCCGGTCACGAGTGTCAGATAGCGGTGGCGCAGTGTCATCGATAAGAAGCGCGTATAAAAGCGCATGAGCGACCCGTCGGCGTGATGTTCTTCCGGAACGGGACGCAAGAAGTAAGCCGCCATCATCGGCGTTATGAGACGCGCAACGAGCAAAGAGACGAGCACGGCGACGGCAACCGTCAAACCGAATTGCCGGAAATACTGTCCGGCTATGCCGCCCATGAACGATACCGGCGCAAAAATCGCGACGATCGTCAGCGTGATTGCGATCACCGCGAGGCCGATCTCGTCGGCAGCTTCGAGCGCGGCGCGATAGGGCGATTTTCCCATATGCATGTGGCGCACGATGTTCTCGATCTCGACGATGGCGTCGTCGACGAGAATGCCGGTCGCGAGCGTGATGCCGAGCAGGCTGACGAGGTTCAGCGAAAAGCCAAGCGCACTCATCGCCCAGAACGTCGGGATCGCTGCAAGCGGGAGTGCGATGGCCGAGATCAAGGTCGCGCGCCAATTACGCAGGAACACCATGACGACGAGCACCGCGAGCACGGCACCCTCCATCAGCGTTTCCATTGCCGCAACATAGTTGCCGCGCGTATATGCGACCGCGTCGTCGATCTTCGTCAGGTGAACATCGGGATATTCGGCTTCGAGTTCCTTCAGGCTTTCGTTAACCGCGTCGGAAACGGAAAGCTCGCTCGAACCTTTCGTCCGGAACACCGAGAACGACACGACCGGCTTGCTGTCGAGCCGTGCGAACGACCGCTGCTCGCTCGCGTCGTCGATGACTTGACCGAGATCCTTGAGTCTTACTTCGCGCCCACCCGCCAGGATGATCTTGGCATTGGCAAGCGTCTCGACCTGTCGGGCGCCCGCAAGCGTGCGGATCGCCTGTTCCTGACTGCCGATCTCGCCGCGTCCTGAGCCGAGATCGACGTTCGTTGCACGGACCTGAGCGTTCACCTGCGCGGCCGTGATGCCGTAGGACAGCAACTTGTCGGGATCGAGGTTGATGCGGATCTCCCGATCAACGCCGCCATAGCGCTCGACCCGGCCGACGCCCTTCGTCGCCTGCAGCTTGCGCTTGATGACGTCGTCAACGAACCAAGAAAGCTGTTCGAGCGTCATGCCCGGCGAAGTTGCAGCGAACGACAAGATCGCTTGGCCCTCGACGTCGATGCGTTCCACGATCGGCTCGTCGATCGTGCGCGGCAGGTCCGCGCGTACTTTCGCAACCGCGTCTCTGACGTCGTTCAACGAGCGGTCGGTATCGGTGCCGAGCCGGAATTCAAGCACGGTCGACGACAGACCATCCGTCAGCGTCGACGTGATGTGCTTCACGCCGATGAGATTGGCGACCGAATCTTCGATGATCTTCGTCACCTGCGTTTCGAGTTCCGCAGGCGCCGCCCCCGATTGCGTGACTTTGATCGACACGATCGGAATGTCGATGTTCGGAAACCGCGTGACGGGCAGAGATTTGAAACTGAGCGTGCCGAGCAGCATCAGCACCGCGAACAGAACGATCGCGGGAACCGGACGGCGGATCGACCATGCCGAGATGTTGATCCGCATCACTTCGCCTCGCTCAGTCGCGCTTCGGGAAGGATCGGGCGCACGACATCGCCGTCGCGCAGAAAGGTTCCGGCGCGCGTCACGATGAGATCGCCCTCGCTGACGCCATCCTTGATCTCGATGAGATCGTTGGCGACGAGGCCGATCGTGACCATGTGCTTTTTGACTTTGTCGTCTTTCACAACCTGAACCGACGCAAGATCGTGATCGAACGTCACTGCCGATGCCGGAACGGCGAGCCCTCGGCTTGAAGCCGTTTCGATCCGACCGCGCGCGTACGTGCCGATCCGCAAGACCGGATTGACGCCGAGGAAAATCTTTACGCGTCCGAGCCGCGTCGTCTTATCGACCTCCGGCGAAACGAGACGCACCTGACCTTCGAAGTCGCCGATTTGCGGTACCGTGACGATGGCCTTCTGTCCGACCTTGACGTTCTTCAATTCGGTCTCGACGATTTCACCATCGAGCTCGATTTGGCCGTTCTCGATGATGCGAAACATCGGTTCGCCGTTGGCCGATGCCATCGCGCCGATGCGTGCCGTTCGCCTGCTGATGATCCCGTCTTCCGGCGACGTGACGTCGGTATTGCTCCGCCGCCAGAGAAGCTCGCGCCGCTGCGCCTCGACCTGCTCTTTCTCGGCCTCGGCGGCTTTCAGGCCGTCGCGCGCCGCTATGAGTTGCGCCGCCGTCGTCCGCGCAGCGCTCTCACGCTGATCGTAGGTCGAACCGGAGAGATATCCCGATTGCTTCAGCGGCACGGCGCGTTCGAGCTGGGCCTGCGCCTCTTTCGACTGCGCGTCGGCCTGTACGATTTGGCTTTGCGCTTGCGCGATGGCAGCCGTGGCGCGCGCCAGGTTCGCATCATTCTGCGCCAACTGCGCATCGAGCTGCTCAGCCACGAGACGGGCAAGCACCTGTCCCTTTTTCACCTTGTCGCCTTCATCGGCGAGAAGTTCGAGAACGCGAAGGCCCTCGACCTCGGGCGAGACCAAAATTTCTTCGCGCGGCACGAGCGACCCGGATACGGCGGCTGTCTCGACGAAATTCTCCGTCGTCACCTTCGAAACGGTAATCGCAGGTGCGGCAACGGTTTTGGCGACCTCGAGCCGGGCGGCCTGGATTTCCGCCGTGTGCTTCTTTTCGAGGTAGATGTAGCCAGTGCCGGCCAGTGCTCCAGCGGCAACGAGACTGAAAAGGAATTTCTTGAGGTTCATTGTCTGGCCTCACGGGCAGAAAACTTTGTCGAAGGCCGCGCGTCGTCGGACGTGTCTTTCGGATTGAGCAGATCGCCGATGATATCCATGATGACCGGCAGCACGGTGCGCATGTCGGCCGTTGGGTCGATCGCGCGGCGCCAAAACATGCCGTCGCCCAAGACGTTGAACACTTTCACGAGCGTCTGAATGTCTGTTCTGGGTGCGATGCGGCCTTCGTCGATCAGACGGCGAAACAGAGCTTCGAAATTGTCCTTGCAGAATTTGTCGACGCTCATGAAAATTTCGGCGATGCGTGGATTGCGTGTCGCCTCAACGCCCATCTCGGCGACGAAACGCTGCTTCTCCACCGCCTCTTCGAAAAAATAGTGCTCGCCGATCTCGCGCAGCGCCCCGAGGAAATCCGGTGCCGTCGCCAGCGCCGCAAAGCGTTCGGCAAATTCCGCCCGGTCGCGTTCGCACAAGCCCGCGATCAGCGCTTCCTTGCTGTCGAAATAGACATACAGCGCGCCGGGCGAGACATGCGCTTCCCGGCAGATCGCCTGCATCGTCGTCGCGTGGAAGCCGCCGCGCGCGAAGCATCGAAGCGCGGCATCGAGAATGTGCTCGCGCCGCGCACGTTGGGTATCCGGCTTGAGCTTCGGCATAACGGACGGATCGTCCCCTCGGTAAAAATAAAAAACGAATGACTATTCTGTTTGACGTCAGATTGCGGTGGCCGCAAGGCGAATGATTGTTCGCTTTGTAAATTTTTGTTGCAAAGGCATGCCTCCAAAAGCGCCGGTCTGGGGCTTTGCGGCACATAAGTTATTGGATTGAATGAGATATTTAAAAAGAGGAGCAGTAGGTCCCGCAACCCACCGCTCCTCTCTCATCTGCCCGTGCCGTACGGCCGGGCGGATTTCTGCCGGTACGTCGAACGAATCAGACCCGGTTCGTCTCGATGCCGGGTTCGGTGGCGCAAAAGCCCTTTCGGCAGTCAGCGCGCGGCCGTCGGGCGGCTATTGCATTTCATATGGGGCGCTGTTCCAGCGATCGCCAAGGTCACCTTGGCGACGAAACGCATCATTCCGACGCGCGTCGTAGCCGCAGGCCAGGATCGCAGCGGATCGCAGCGACCGCGCCTTAGCGCCGGCAGGGTATTCCGGTGAAGATGCACACCGTTCCTTTGGGACCGGTCATGCATCGTTCTTCGGTATCCTGCGCCCGCCCCCAGTTGGCGTAATCGGGACCGAGTGTCGTCATGGCCCGGACCTTTGCGCGCCAGTTGGCACGCGTCTTGGCCTTTGCCGACCATTCGAAGCGCGATTCCTCGCCTCGCGCCACGACCGGAGCCGAGGCGCACGTGTCGGCATGTGCACCGTTCGGGAATTCAGGAACCAGGATCGTCGCAAGAATGATGACCGAGACGGTCCCGAGAATGTTCTTCATTGTCTCATGCGTGTGGCGGCATCTGCTTTTGGAACAGAATACAACGACGCTTTCCCTCGCCTTGGCAAGTCTTCGCACCAACTTCGTCAGTAGTGGAAAAGCACGTTGAGAGTGCCGTAAGCGGAAGGATCGTCGGGCGTCCAGCCGTCGATCCACCACGCCCCGCCGCTCGCCAGGGACACCTCGCCGCCCGTCCATTCGTAACGTGCGAAAAGACCCGCGCGGCCGTTCCACGCCCCATCGCCCGTTTCGATATTTTTATCGTAGCGAAGCTCCGGCCCGATTGAGAGCGCAGGCGTCACGCGCCAACCTGCACGCCACCGTGACGCCGTCTCGTTTCGCGCCGTCGAATAGCTGACGTCGAGCGACGTCCACGATGTGTCGGTAAGGTTGAGCCAGAACTCCAGCGCGCCTTTGACGCCGAACTCGGTGCCGTCGCTATCGTGCGCCGGATCGAAAGCGTTGAGATGATTTTCCGATGACATCGACAAGCCGCCAAAGGCTTTCGCCGTCAAACGGCCGAGCTGGAGATAATATCCCAGCAGCGCCTCGGCGTAGGAATGCGAGACCTCGTAGTGTTGTCGGGTTCGGTCCTTTTCCGTGCAGATATCGTTCAGCCATGCCATGCCGCAGTTCGTATGCGGACCCATGGAATCGTAGCTATAGCGCCCGTACCCGCCTCCGAAGCGCAACCGCAAGCCGTCGCTGTAGATGTTTGGGCTGAAGGGCACGATCGTCATGCCCGAATAGAATAGCCACTGGTCGCGGGCGGCATCGACGCCGCCATACATTTCGCGCCAGCCGTATGCGGGAACGTCGGGCTGGGCTTGAAGGTCTCCTGCCGAAGCCGCCATGGACGCAGAAATCATGATGAGCGTCGCGATTGCCGCAGCAATCACGCCGGTAACGCCGATGCCCCCCTGACGCCACGCCCCACGCATTCGAACGCCAACTTGAATAAATTTGTATTAGGCAACTTGATCATAAGGCCGTCCGGCGCGAGCTTTCGTCAAGAAGAACAAAGAAGAATTTGCTTAACGATTTGGGTTGCGAAATGTCTAGCAATGCAACTGGAGAACGCGCGGAAGTTTGTCCGCGCCGCTCCGCTCAATTCTACTGTTTGACCTGCCGCAAAGCCCGCAGGAAGGGGCAGACGTTAGAAAGCTGTTACAACGTGCACGGATCTGTGAAATGCAGTCGGTGTCCTACCATGGTACTGACTAAAAAATGGGCGCAAGTCGTCATTGCGAGCGCCAAAAAATATTGTGAGCTCCCAACGGAGCCGAGCAATTGAGTGTCTGGGAGGACGCGTCAATGACAGGTGATACGCAAGTATCCGTAAAAACGACTTCTCTATACTATCCATTTTTCCAGAATATGTTTGAGCTTGTGGACGTAACGTCTTTCGCTTGGCAGCCGGTACTTAAGGCTATCGGCCGGACCCATCTCGAATTCGCAAGCTCGCAGTCCCGGCAATCCCGTGCAGTCGTGCATTGGGTGCATCAGATGACACGCCCAGCGACGCCTGCCGACTTTTTTCACGCGAACATGCAGCTCTGGGCAGCGGTGATGCAGGAGTGTTTGGAGTCTGCGCCGCGCGTGGCGGCAGTCGTCGAAACGGCCGCCGAATCTGTTGCTCCGAAAGTGCTTGAGCTGCCGCATAAGCAGACGCGCGATACGCTGATCCTGTTGGACCGCGACCCAGCTGGCGAGAGCGTGCGTAAAGTCGCCTAAGCAGGGCGGCTCCAGGAGGTTGCCCCAGGCATCGGCTCTTACTTCAGTTCCTTGAGCGCGTCCCCAAAGCCCTTGAGGGAAATCGGGATGCCGATGCCCGCTTCCTCGGTCTGGAAGATGATGAAGATTGCCGTCTTGCCGGTCTTGAGCTGCTCGATCAGCGGATCCTCGACTACAACTTGCGCATAGCACGCGAAGCTGTGACAGCGCAGGAACGGTGCATGGCCGACATCCTTATTGTCGATCTTGAGGCCAAGCCCTGGCGGGAGCAGCACGCCGAGCGGCGCAAACACGCGAAGCACCCGCGTGCCGTTCGAGAACTTCTGAAAATAGACCGTGAGCCCGATATTGTTCTTGTCCTCGGCTGTCACGCTCTGGACCAGGGCGCAGACGGGGTTCTTGGCGCCCGGCGGCGGGTCTTTGCATACAACTTGCCAGTCGCCGTACTGGGCTTTGACGGTTCCTTCCGGCGCATCGACTGCGAACGCCGCCTTCGACGTCGCCAGCATTGTCGCGGCTTGTGCGAATGCGAACAGCATGGCCGCGCCGCACAGATGCGCTACGAAAGTCCAGTTTTTGGCGGCAAACATTTTGCCCAGACGCCCGCAAAATGGGCCTCGGTCGATAGAACCCTCGGTTTCTGGCAACAAGCGGTTGTCCTCGATTTCGCGGGCGACGCCCAATGCGTGTAAAGCGATGGCAGGAGACGCGCTTCGTCGACCAGGAATTCGGCCGAATTCTGTCGCGGCGGGATAGCGACGTCTGATCGCCCAAGGTCACTGATTCGCTGATCCCTCGCATACTTTCGCGAATAAATGACGCAGAAAAGTTCACTTGAGGCACGCGAATGGATTGTGCTCTTTATCAACCCGCTTTAACAAATCGATGAGGCATACGGTCCGAGTTTGTTCGGAGCGTTCCCGGTTGCGAAGCCGGGCAATAATCAAACGGGGATTGGCCGCTGGCCTGCCGCGTCAAGTCAATGGGAGGCTGTCGCGTTCTGAGGGATCCGGCGCGACAAACTGGGAGCGAAGGAATGTCGAAGAGGATGTTTGGCGCGGTTGCCGTTATGGTGGCCGCGTGTTTGGCGGTTGCTCTCGGCGCTGTGACGCCGGCGTTGGCCGGTCTGGGCCAGCCAACGGATGGCGAGCTTGGACTGCAGCTTTCTGCATCCCCTATCATGGATGAGATTTCGAGCCTCTTCGACGTCGTCAACATCATCATCACAGTCGTCGTGCTCTTCGTTCTTGCGCTGATGGTCTACGTGATGTTTCGCTTCAACGAAAAGAAGAACCCGAATCCCTCCCGCACGACACACCACACGCTTCTGGAAGTCGCCTGGACAATCGTCCCGATTCTGATCCTGGTCTTCATTTCGATTCCGTCGTTCCACCTCCTCTTCAACCAGTACACGTTCCCCAAGGCCGATGTGACCATCAAGGCCACCGGCAACGCCTGGTTCTGGGAACATGAGTATATGGACGACAAGGTGACCGTGACATCCAACATGGTCAGCGACGAGGAAGTGCTGCGCAATAAGATCGGCGACGACGCCTTCGATAAGAAGTACGGCTCGCTCGACGGTGCCGCCCTGCACGAGGCGCTCTACAAAGATTCGCTGCCGCTCTGGGGCGAGGAAAAGAAGATCCGCCGTCTTTCGGTCGACCAAGAAATCGCCGTTCCGGTCAATAAGAACGTCGTCGTTCTCGTCACCTCCAATGACGTCATTCACTCTTGGACGATCCCGTCCTTCGGTGTGAAGCAGCAGGCCGTTCCGGGCCGCACGGCGGCCGTTTGGTTCAAGGCAACGAAAATCGGCACATACTTCGGTCAGTGCTCGGTGCTGTGCGGTAAGCTGCACTCGGCTATGCCGATCGAAGTTCGTGTCGTCGAACAGCCGGTCTATGACGCCTGGATGGCGGCCCTGAAAGCCAAGGACAGCAAGAAGGCTCAGCAGATCCTCGACGCGGATACCGCAAGCCAGCCTGTCATCCAGCAATCCGTGGCTCAGGCGCAGTAACGGCAAAGCGGCAGCTGCCCGGCGCAGCAAACGTTCAACCCAATAAAAAGATCACACAAACTACCGGGACAAGGGCTCAACGAAATGGGAAGCACGGCACACGTAGCGGGCAGTGATCACGATCACGCCCCGCCATTCTTCAGGCGCTGGTTCTTATCGACCAACCATAAGGACATCGGCACTCTCTATCTGTTGTTCGCAATCTTCGCGGGCTGCATCGGTGCGTTCCTTTCGGTAATGATGCGACTGGAGCTTCAAGAGCCGGGCCTTCAGTATTTCTCGAACGAAGGCGTCTACAACGTCTTCGTTACGGCCCACGGCCTCATCATGGTGTTCTTCATGGTCATGCCCGCCATGATTGGCGGCTTCGGCAACTGGTTCGTGCCGCTGATGATCGGCGCGCCGGACATGGCGTTCCCGCGCATGAACAACATCTCGTTCTGGCTGCTCCCGATTGCGTTCACGCTGTTGCTGATCTCGCTGTTCGTTCCGGGTACGGGCGATGCCAACGGCGTCGGCACGGGCTGGATCGTCGTCGCGCCGCTGTCGAGCAAGATCGGCCATCCGGGACCGGCGGTCGACTTCGCCATTCTCTCGCTTCACCTTGCTGGCGCGTCCTCGATTCTCGGTGCCATCAACTTCATCACGACGATTTTCAACATGCGCGCTCCGGGCATGACGCTGCACAAGATGCCGCTCTTTGCCTGGTCGGTGCTGGTCACCGCCTTCCTGCTGCTGCTCTCGCTGCCGGTTCTCGCCGGTGCGATCACCATGTTGCTGACGGATCGTAACTTCGGTACGACCTTCTATGATCCGGCCGGCGGCGGCGACCCGCTGCTCTACGCGCACTTGTTCTGGTTCTTCGGTCACCCTGAAGTCTACATTCTCATCCTGCCGGGCTTCGGCATGATCAGTCACATCGTGTCGACCTTCTCGCGCAAGCCGATCTTCGGCTATCTCGGTATGGCCTACGCGATGGTCGCTATCGGCCTTGTCGGCTTCGTCGTGTGGGCGCACCACATGTATACGGCGGGCCTGAGCGTCGATACGCAGGCCTACTTCATGTTCGCGACGATGGTCATCGCTGTCCCAACGGGCATCAAGATCTTCTCCTGGATCGCAACGATGTGGGGTGGCTCGATCCAGTTCCGCACGCCGATGATCTGGGCGCTCGGCTTCATCTTCCTCTTCACGATCGGTGGCGTGACGGGCGTGATGTGCTCCAACGCCGGTATCGACCGTTCGCTGCACAACACCTATTACGTTGTCGCGCACTTCCATTACGTGCTGTCGCTCGGCGCCGTGTTCTCGATCTTTGCGGGCTGGTACTACTGGTTCCCGAAGATGTCGGGCTACATGTACAGCGAATTCCTTGGAAAGCTGCACTTCTGGCTGACGTTCATCGGTGCGAACGTCCTGTTCTTCCCGCAGCACTTCCTCGGCCTTGCCGGCATGCCGCGCCACTACGCCGACTATCCGGAAGCCTTCACCTATTGGAACCGAGTCTCGTCGATCGGGTCGTACATTACGACGGCTGGCCTGCTCGTCTTCCTGTTCGGCATGTTCTATGCCTACTTCATCAAGAAGGAAAAGGCGGCCGCCAATCCGTGGGGCGTCGGCGCAACGACGCTTGAATGGACCCTGTCGTCTCCGCCGGCATTCCACTCGTATGAGACGCTGCCGCGCATCGCTGCGACAGACCATCATTAAGGAAACACGACGCGCTGCGGGCTGGTCTAGCCGGTCCGCAGCCACCTACAATAAAAACAAATAACTTCCAGGACGGCGCTTCGGCTTATGAGCATTCAAAGTGAAATCAGCGACGGCGAACTGATACTTGAGCCAAGTGTCGGCGATTTCATTCAGCTGATGAAGCCGCGCGTGATGGCGCTGGTCGTCTTCACTGCGCTCGCCGCGATGCTGGCCGCTCCCGGCCCGATCAACCCGATTCTCGGCGTCATCGCGATTATCACCATCGCTATCGGCGCTGGCGCATCGGGCGCTCTCAACATGTGGTACGACGCAGACATCGACGCCCGGATGGCGCGTACCGCGGCCCGGCCACTGCCGCGCGGCCGCGTCACCGCCGACGAAGCCCTGAGCTTCGGTGGCGTGCTCGCCGTCTGCTCCGTTCTGACGCTCGGCGTTCTCGTCAACTGGACGGCCGGAGCGCTGCTCGCAATCACCATCGCCTTCTACCTCTTCGTCTACACGATGTGGCTGAAGCGCCGGACGCCCTACAACATCGTCATCGGCGGCGCCGCTGGAGCCTTCCCACCCATGATCGGCTGGGCGGCCGTGACGGGCGGCATCAGCTTTGACAGCCTCTTGCTGTTCCTCATCATCTTCATGTGGACGCCGCCCCACTTCTGGGCGCTCTCGCTCTATCGATGCCGTGATTATGAGCGCGTCGGCGTGCCGATGCTGCCGGTCGTGGCCGGTCTGAAAGAGACGCGCCGCCAGATCCTCTTTTATTCCGTGCTGCTCGTGCCGTTGGCCGTCGTGCCGTATTTCGTCGGCCTCGGCGGCATCGCGTACCTCGTCAGCGCTTCCGTGCTTGGCGCGGTGTTCCTGGCGCTTGCCGTGCGCGTCTATTCCACGACCGAAGGGCGCGAGGCTGACACCGCCGCGCGGCAGCTCTTCTGGTTCTCGATCCTTTATCTCTACGTGCTGTTTGCCGTGCTTCTTGGTGAAGCCGTCTTCAGCCGCATTTTTGCGTGAGGCGGCGTGACGGAAGAACCTAAAGCTCCCGAACCGAAAGCCGCTGAGCGTCTGGACTCGCGCAGCGAGAAGATCCGTCGCCGCCGGTCGATCGCCATCGGGCTTGCGCTCGGCTTTATGGTCCTGGCGTTTTACATCGCCACGTTCGTTCGCCTCGGCGGCAACGTGATCAACGGCATCGGCTGATGGAAAAGGATCGCGCTGTGGAGATCGACAAGGACAAGCCGGCGAAATCCTCTCGCAACAACCGGCGAGCCGTCATGATTTGCCTCGGCGCCCTCGGCGTCATGGGTTCGATCACCGCCATGTCGCCGACGCTTTACACGATGTTCTGCAAGGCGACCGGCTATAACGGCACGACGCAGCGCGTGAAGGCGAATACGAACAAGGTGCTCGATCGCACCATAACCGTGCGCTTCGACTCCAGCACCGCTCCGGGCCTGCCGTGGAAGTTCGAGCCGGAGATTAGCAAGATGGACGTCAAGATCGGCGAAACCGGTCTCGCGTTCTTCCGCGCCACCAACAATTCGGACAAGCCGGTCACGGGTCAGGCCATCTACAACGTGACGCCGGAGATCTTCGGCTTGTACTTCAACAAGATCCAATGCTTCTGCTTCACCCAGCAAACGCTCCAGCCGCATCAGACGGTCGAGATGCCGGTCACGTTCTTCATCGATCCGAAGATCGTCGAGGATCGGGATGCGGCGGTGCAGTCGGAAGTCACGCTTTCCTACGTCTTCTATCCTGTCGATCATCCGGCTGCGACCGCCGATGCTTCGCCGGCTCAGAAGAACGGGGGCTGAGGTCAGCAAGAAGAAGGTTGAGAAAACGAACTGAAAGCTCGGCAGACAGAGACGAACACTGCGGTGCCGCGCATAGGTTCAAGCAAGAACGGGCATAAGCCTGAAGGGGACGGAGACGGAAATGGCGGACACGCACGCGAAGCACCATGACTACCATCTTGTAAATCCGAGCCCCTGGCCGCTCGCCTCGTCGGTGTCGGCGCTCATCATGGCCCTCGGCGCCATCGTCTGGATGCGCACGCATGTCGACGGTCTTGGCGTCCTCGGCATGAAGGGGCCCTGGCTCTTCGCCATCGGCATGACCGCGGTGGTCGCCTCGGCGTGGGCCTGGTGGATCGACGTCATCCGCGAAGCCAACCAGGGTTATCAGACGCCCGTCGTCCAGCTTCACCTCCGTTACGGCATGATCCTGTTCATTGCCTCGGAAGTGATGTTCTTCGTCGCTTGGTTCTGGGCTTACTTCGATTTCGCTTTCTTCCCGGCCGGCGTACACGACCTGATGAACAATGCCGCCTCCGTCGTCGGCACCACCACGCGCGACCAAGTCTTCGGCGGTAAGTGGCCGCCGGTGCCGGTCGCGGCTACCGACGCTACGATCCCCGGTTACTTCAAGCACACGTTCAACCCGTGGGGGCTGCCGCTCGTCAACACGCTCATCCTGCTGACGTCGGGCTGCACGGTCACGTGGGCGCACCACGCGCTTTTGAAGAACGACCGTCGCGGCCTCGTGATCGGCCTCGTGCTGACCGTCATCCTCGGCATGACGTTCACGGCCTGCCAGGCGCTGGAATACAGCCATGCAGGCTTCAGCTTCCCGGGCCATTCCTATGGCGCGACGTTCTTCATGGCGACCGGCTTCCACGGTGCGCACGTGATCATCGGCACGATCTTCCTGCTCGTGTGCCTCATCCGCGCGCTGCGGGGCGCTTTCACGCCGCAACAGCACTTCGGCTTCGAGGCAGCTGCTTGGTACTGGCACTTCGTTGACGTCGTCTGGCTGTTCCTGTTTGCCTGCATCTACGTTTGGGGCGCCGGTCCGATCGTTCCGGGCGCCGAATAAACGGCCGGTGGCGTCGAGAAATGAGATCCAAAGGCAGAAGGCGGCTAATGTGCCGCCTTTTGTCGTTTGAAGCGCGGCGCTCTTCGCAGTTGAATGTCGCACCAGATACGCAGCGTCGCGACAAACGCGATGATGCAGAAATCGAGATGGTCGTGCAGAGCCACACTCAATCCGTTTCGCCCTTGGTCACGGCCGTCACCTGCCGTTGTCCCCGCTGTGGCACCGGCAAGCTTTTCGTGAATGTCCTGAACATGCGCGACAAGTGCGATGCCTGCGGCCTCGACTACAAGTTCGTCGATACGGGTGACGGGCCTGCCGTTTTCGCAATCTTCATCCTCGGCTTTCTCTGCATCGGCGGCGCCCTCATCGCCGAGTTCAAGTTTGGCGTGCCCTGGTGGGTCCATGTCCTCCTATGGGGAATTCTGACGCCGCTGCTCGGCGTTTTGCTGCTTCGTTTCCTCAAGGCGCTGTTGATCGCCTTGCAGTTCAAGAACAAGGCCGAAGAAGGCCGTCTCTCCGAGGAGGGATGAGCATGTTTGCGCGCTGGCGCGCCGCCGGCCTCATCGTCCCGGGACTTTTGACGCTTGCCCTGCTGCCGGTCCTCATCGGGCTGGGCAACTGGCAATGGCACCGAAAGGCCTGGAAAGAGGCGCTGATCTCACGCATCGAGACGCGCCGGACGGCGGAGCCCATCTCCTATCCAGCCGTCCTCGCCGAATACGTGAAAACGGGTGACGTCGAATACATGCACATGCGCGTCACCGGCCGCTTCGATTACAGCCGCGAGCGTCACCTCTATCACCCGACCGATCAGTCGCAGGGCTGGGACGTCTACACTCTGCTTATTCCTGACGGCGGACTGCCGCCGCTCTTCGTGAACCGTGGCTGGGTGCCCGAGACGCTGAAGGATCCCTCGAAGCGCGCCGAGGGCCAAGTGGCCGGACCCGTGACCGTCACCGGCCTCGTTCGTCTGGCGCAACCGAAACCCTGGTTTGCGCCCGACAACGACTATGCCGGCAACCGCTGGTATTGGCCGGACCTGGAGGGCATGCAGTGGGGGCCGGAAGGCCCCCCGACCGCGCTCCAGTTCAACGCCGAGAAGCGTCAGGCCTACGCTCCGTTTTCCCTGGATGCCGACGCCGCGCCCCCCAATCCGGGCGGATGGCCGCGAGGTGGCACGACCGAGATCAATCTGCCCAACAATCATCTCCAGTACGTCGTAACGTGGTACGGGCTGGCGCTGACGCTTATCGCCGTGTTTGCGGTCTTTGCTCGACAGCGACTTGCGGCTGTGGAAGATGATGGACTGCAATCTAAGAAAGAGTAAGTCGCGGTGCAGCCGGACAGCGGGCGAATAAGTTGTTCGACCGAGGCTGTCGAATTAGGCTTGCCGGCCGGGCGACGTTCGTCCGATCCACCGCAGAATGAGAGATAATTTGAACTACATTTCAACGCGCGGCGAAGTCGAAAAACTGGGATTTGAGGATGTCGTCCTCGCGGGACTCGCTCGCGATGGCGGCCTTTACGTGCCGGAAATCTGGCCGGTCCTTTCTTCGGAAACGATAAAGTCTTTCGCCGGAAAATCCTTCGCCGAAATCGCGGTCGAGGTCATTCATCCGTTCACCGGCGATGAGATCTCCCGCGACGACCTCTTTCGCATGGCGAGCGAGGCTTACGCCACATTCGCGAGCGATGAAGTCACGCCGCTGCATGCCGTGAAGCCCGGCTTGACGATCCTCGAACTGTTTCACGGCCCGACGCTCGCCTTCAAGGACGTCGCGATGCAGTTGCTCGCGCGCCTGATGGATCACGTTTTGGCGAAGCGCAGCCGCCGCGCGACGATCGTCGGCGCGACGTCCGGCGATACCGGCGGCGCCGCGATTGAAGCCTTCAGAAGCTCGAAGCGCGTTGACGTCGTCATCCTGTTTCCCGAAGGCCGTGTCTCCGACGTCCAGCGCCGGATGATGACGACGCCGTCAGAGACAAACGTCCACGCGCTCGCCATCCGCGGCACGTTCGACGACTGCCAGGCGCTCGTCAAAGCGATGTTCAACGATCACGCCTTCCGCGATCGCGTCGAGCTGTCGGGCGTCAACTCGATAAATTGGGCACGCATCGTCGCGCAGGTGACGTATTACTTTTATGCCGCTTCGCGCCTTGGCGGCGGTTCGAACGGCGCGCTGTCGTTCGCGGTGCCGACCGGAAACTTCGGCGATATCTTTGCTGGCTACGTCGCCAAGCGCATGGGCCTGCCAATAGAAAAGCTCATCATTGCCTCGAACGAAAACGATATCCTGCCGCGCGCCGTCGCTACGGGCGTCTACGCCATGCGCGACGTCATCGCGACGTCCTCGCCTTCGATGGACATTCAGATTTCCTCGAATTTCGAACGCTATCTGTTCGAAGCCTCAGGTCGCGACGCCGACTTGGTCCGCAGCCTGATGACCTCTTTGGCCGCCAAAGGCTCTTTCGAGCTGGGGCGCGTTGCCCCGATTTTGCAGGCTGATTTCGCCGCCGTCTCCGCGACTGAGCAGGACGTGGCCGATTGCATCCGCGAGACGGAAACGCGCTACGGCTATCTGCTCGATCCCCATACCGCCTGCGCCTTCGTTGCCGCCGAACGCACGAGCGCGGGCGACACCGTCGTTCTCTCTACGGCGCACCCCGCCAAATTTCCCGACGCCATCGAACGGATCACCGGCAAGCGGCCGCCGCTGCCGCCCGGCTTTGAGCATTTGATGACCGACGAAGAACATTTCGAAGTCTTGCCGAACAGCCTCGCGGCGGTCGAAGAGTTCGTTTTGAACCACAGCCGCGCTGCGCCGGGGGTATCGCGATGACGATTGCAATCTCGACGCTGCCGAACGGACTGCGCGTCGTTACGCAACATATGCCCGGCCTTGAGACAGTGTCGCTCGGCGTCTGGGTCGCGGTCGGCGCACGGCATGAGCGTGAAGATCAGCATGGCCTCGCTCACTTCCTGGAGCATATGGCCTTCAAGGGCACGAAGACGCGCTCTGCCCGTCAGATCGCGGACGAAATCGAAGGCATCGGCGGCGACCTCAATGCCTCGACCGGCCTTGATACGACCGCCTATTTCGCCCGCGTCCTGAAGGGCGACGATAAGATCGCGCTCGATGTCATCGCCGACATTCTGCTCAATTCGAAATTTGCCGACGAGGACATCGACCGCGAGCGCGTCGTCATCCAGCAGGAGATCGCCGCCTCCGATGACAACCCCGACGACATGGCCTTCGACCTGATGCAGGGCGTTGCCTTTCCGGGCCAATCGATCGGCCGTCCCATCCTCGGCACCAAGGCAAGTGTCGGCAGCTTTCAGGCCACCGATTTCAAATCCTACCTCGATGAGCACTATCTGCCTGAGGCGATTGTCGTTTCGGCCGCGGGGGCTGTACACCACGAAACCATCGTTCGCCACGTTGAGGCCCTATTCGGGGGGCTCACTTCCCGGCAACAGGGAACTGAATCGCTTGCGCTCTACAGGGGCGGCTTCGCTGCGTCGAGCAAGCCGTTCGAGCAAAGCCACGTTTTGATCGGATTGCCGTCCCCATCGTATTTGGAGCCGGGGTTCTACACCGCGCAGGTGTTTTCGGGGTTGTTCGGCGGCGGAATGTCGTCGCGTTTGTTTCAGGAAATCAGGGAGGATCGAGGCTTGTGCTACTCGATCGACTCCTCGGTTTGGGGACTTAGGGACACTGGAATGCTGTCTGTGCATGCCGCGACTTCCCCGGAGATGGTTGGCGAACTCGCCGACGTCGTCGCAGCGCAGCTTGCGGAAATTGCCGACACCGGCCCGACGGAAGCCGAATTGCAGCGCTCGAAAGCGCAGCTCAAGGCGGGTCTGCTGATGGCGCTTGAAAGTTCGGCGGTCAACGCCGAGCAGATGGCGCGTCAGCTTCTGACCCAAGGGCGCCTCATCCCGGTTACCGAGCTGATCGAGCACGTCGACGCTGTTGACCGCGCTCGGATCAAGGCTTTTGCCCAAACGTTGACCGAGGAAGCGCCGTCTGTCGCCGTCATCGGGTCTGGCCGGAAATCGTCGGGACAAGCTTCGCGCATTGCGGCGCAGTTCACATCGCGCCATGTTCCGGCTGCGGTTGGCAAGGTCGCGAGGTGACAGGGCGTGGCATTCCTTCGTTCGATACGTCCCGATGAAGATTTCGAGGTCGTCCACGGCCGCGCCCTGACGTTGCGTCAGCCGGCGCCTGCCGACTATACGGCCTGGGCCGAACTCCGGTCCGCCAGCCGGGCGCACCTTACGCCGTGGGAGCCGACGTGGTCGCCGGACGATCTGTCCCGCGCCATGTATCGGCGCCGCCTTCGCGCTTACGCCAAGGACATCCACAACGACGTCTCGTATCCCTACTTCATCTTCGAGAACACGACAGGCACACTGCTCGGCGGCGTCACGCTTTCCAACGTCCGCCGCGGGTCGGCGCAGACGGCATCGCTAGGCTATTGGATGGGCGCGCCGTTCGCCGGTCGCGGCCACATGCGGGAAGCCGTCGCTATGCTGCTGCCGATGGCCTTCAATGCCTTGCGGCTCCACCGCATCGAGGCGGCGACGATGTTGAAAAACTTTGCTTCGATGCGCGTCCTTGAATCCGTCGGTTTTCAGCGCGAAGGGTTGGCGCGCGGATACCTGAAGATTAATGGCCGATGGGAAGACCATCTGCTTTACGCGCGTCTGGCTGAGGGGCCATCGTCAGGCACTTCGGAACTGGGGGGGTAATGGCAGTCTGGGGGGTTGACGGAGGGAAACGGACACGGTCCTGGCTGGCGTTGCTGGGCCTCGTTGTCACGTGCCTCGTTACGCTCGTCGGACGGGCCGAAGCGCTGACCCCCATTCCCGTCGAAGGCGACCAGGACCGGATCGAGATCACGACCCTCGGAGAAGCCTACGAAGGCCGCGGCGACAGCCTGCAGGTCGAGACGGCCGCCGGTCCCGACGGCGTTTCCGGCCGCATGACCGTTCGCGCCTCCGTTCCGGGCACCAGTCCGAACTGGGTCGTCTTCGCGTTGACGAACAAGACCGACAAATCCCTTGAACGCCTGTTGACAGCCGACCGCTACAACGTTGTGGGCTCCGGCGCCGTCTGGCCCGACCTCGACGCCCGCCGCATCGAGAGCGTTACGCCGTCGGTCGGTTTCGTGCCCGAACGCATCAAGAGTGATAAGGCGGACGTTTTCCGCATCACGCTCGAACCGGGGCAGACGATCACCTACGTCGCTGAGCTTGCGGGTGATCGCTACGCCCGCATGTATCTCTGGCAGCCGATCGACTACGAAATCAAAACCCGCGACCGCCAGCTATTTAATGGTGCGATGCTCGGCCTGACGGGCCTGCTCGCGATCTTCCTGACGTCGATCTTCGCCGCCAACCATAAGCTGATCTTTCCCGCCGCGGCTTTGGTCGCGTGGACGGTCCTCAACTATCTGTGTGTCGATTTCGGCTTCTTCCATAAGCTCTTCAATTTGAGACCGGAAGACAACGCCGTCTATCGAGCCGCTGGCGAAGCGGCGATGGCGGCGAGCTTCGTGATGTTCTTCTCGACGTTCCTGCGCTTGGGGCTCTGGCACGGCATCGTGCGCATGATGATCGGCGTCTGGATCGTCGCGCAGCTGACGTTGATCGCCGTCGCCGTCATCGATCCGCGGCTGGCGGCGACGTTTGCCCGATTATCGTTCCTGGCCATCGGTAGTATTGGCGCGCTCTTTACGCTCTTCCTGGCTTTCAAGGGACAGGATCGCGCCCTGTCGCTCGTGCCGACCTGGGTTCTGTTCCTGGTCTGGATTTTCGCGACTGGCATGACGCTTACCGGCCGCATGTCCGGCGACGTGGTCGTCTCCAGTCTCGTCGCCGGCCTCGTACTGGTCGTCATTCTGATGGGCTTTACGGTCACGCAATTTGCGTTCCGCTCGTCGGATGCCATTTACACCGGCGCTCCCACCGAGCTGCAGGGTCGGTCGCTGGCGCTGGCTGCATCCGGATCGACCATCTGGGAATGGAATATCCGCCGCGACGAGATCAAGGTCGGGCCGGAGGTTGAGATCGCCTTGTCTCTCATGCCGGGCGAATTGACGTCGAAAGTCGATGATTTCCTCAAACACGTCCATCCGACCGATAAAGAGCGTTTCCGCGTCACGATGATGTCGGCACAGGAACGCTCAGGCATTCGCATCAAGAGCGATTTCCGTCTCCGCCACGCCGACAACAGTTGGCGCTGGTTCGAGCTTGAAGCCGCCAGCGTTCCCAATGCCGACGGCCGTACCCTGCGCTGCGTCGGCCTGATCCGCGATGTCTCCGACAGCAAGCGGGCGCACGAACGCTTATTGCACGACGCGGTGCATTGCAGCCTGACGGGCCTGCCCAACCGCGAACTGTTCATCGACCGGCTGAAGTCAGTCATCGTACGCGCCAAGACCGACAACACCGTCAAACCGTCGGTGATCTTCATCGACCTCGACAAGTTCAAGAGCGTGAACGCTTCGTTCGGCCTCGTTCGCGGCGACAGCTTGCTGCTGACGGTCGCGCGCCGCCTGCAACGCCATCTTGGGCCGCAGGATACGGTTGCTCGCGTTGGCGGCGATCAGTTCGCATTGCTCTTCATCGGTGAGCGGGAAGCGCGCAATCTGCCAGCGCTCGCTGAACGCATTCGCCGCTCCTTGCGCGCCCCGATACCACTTGCGAACCAGGAAGTGATCTTGACGGGATCGATGGGTGTCGCGCTGTGGGATGGAACGCAAGGCGCCGACGGCGATCTCCTGAAGGATGCCGAACTGGCAATGTATCGCGCCAAGCGCGGCGGCCCGGACCGTATCGAGGTCTTCGAGCCGTCGATGCGCCGCGACCGCGATTCTGACGCTCAGATCGAAGCCGATCTGGCGCGGGCCATCGAGAAGAACCATCTCAAGGTTCTCTATCAGCCCATCGTTTATCTGCCGACCAAAGAGCTGGCCGGCTTCGAAGCCCAGTTGCGCTGGGAGCATCCCAACCTCGGTCTCGTCAACCCGATGGCGCAGTTGGCTGATGCTGGCGACAGCGAGATCCTGATCAAGCTTTGCTCGCACCTGCTCCTGCGCGCCTCGCGCGACGTTGCACGCTGGGTGCTTGAGCTGCCACGCTCGGAGCGGCCGATCTTCGTTTCGGTGAATGTCTCCGGCCGTCAGTTCTTCCGTCCGGAGTCGGTTCAGGAAGTCCGCCATGTGCTCGGCCGCAATATTGCGCCTGCCGGCACCATGCGGCTCGAAATCTCCGAGAGCCTGCTCATGGACAACCCAGAGCAGGCGGTCGAAGTTTTGAAGATGCTCAGCGGCTCGGGCGTCGAGCTGACGCTCGATGACTTTGGCAACGGCTTCTCATCGCTCGCCTATCTGCATCGTTTCCCCTTCGATACGATCAAGATCAACAGCACGCTAGTCCGCGGCAGCGGCACTGGAGACGGTGCCGCGATCATGAGGTCGATGGTGGCGCTCGCGCACGAGCTGTCGATGACCATCGCGGCAGAAGGCATCGAACGGGCCGACGAGGCCGCATTCCTGCGCTCGATCGGTTGCGAATACGCACAGGGCTATCACTTCGGCGAGCCGATCCCCGAGCGCGCCGTCTCGCAGCTCTTGAAAATGGTCCGGCGTTCGGAGCGCAAGCTGCAGCCGCGCGGGTTCTTCCGGCCAAAGGCGAAAACGCCCGGCAAAGAGGTGACGAAGAAGTCTGGAAAGCTCATTACGGCATCGGCCAAAGCGCCGCCGCAAGATCCCAAGACAGCCAATCCCGCCGCAGTCCCGGCAACGGCCGGTTCGCCTGCGACGAAACCGGCGGCTTTGCCGTCCGGATCGGTCGTCCGGCAGCGTCAGAAACCGGCCGCTCCCGCTGCCGCCAAGCCGAATGGCGTCAACGGCATCGCCCCGGCGACCGTCGCTGCTCTCAACGGTGCTTTGAACGGTTCGGCAAAGCCCGCCGATACGCCTTCGCGCAATCCCGACCCGGCTACGGCTCCGCCGACGCTCTCGGCGTTGGCTCCGGTTCCTCCCAACCCCTTGAGCAATCGCAACGGCAACCACGGCGCCGGTCCGATCACGCAGTCGCCCCAGACGCGAACGGCAGCGCCGAGACTGGCCGACGCCGGTCCGTCGGGTCCCGGCGGGCCGCTGGCGCCGTCGCCACAAACCATGCCGCCGCCTTCGATGTCGCCCCAGACGTCGAACCGGCAAGCCCCCCATATGCCCGCGCCACCACACGCCAATGGCGTACCGACGACGGTCTCGCCGCAATCTCGGCAGGCGCCGGATCGCGCGCAGCAAGACGAGCGCAGCAAGAATATCGTTTCGCCGCTTGCCGAGGCGCTTGCGCGCGCCAGCGCGTCTCCGGCACCGCCGCCTCCCGGTGCACCTTCCGCCCCGTCTCAAGCGGCATCACCACCGCCGTCGCCGCGAACCGGAACGCCTATCCCTGCGTCGCTGCGCAGCGATACGCCGACCATCATCCCGCCTACCGCGCCACCGCCGCTTCCGGGCAATGGCAACGGCTCGGGATTTCCCTCTCAGTCGTCGACGCAGCCTGATTTCTCAACGCTGCCGCCGTCGATCGCTCAGAGCCTCGCCCGTCTCGCCGGCGCCCCACTGCCGGGCAACGGCAACACCGCCGGCGGTCCGGCCTCGAGTGACAGCGCGTCTAGAGAGCCGAAGAAACCGTCAAAGGTCGGCTCCGCCGGCGTTTAGGCGCCCTGTAGCCTCATGAGAGAAGAGAGACCGCGGCCGACGCCGCTCCCTCCAGCGCGCCCTTAAGCGTGTCCGGCGTCGCTGACGAGATGTGAAAGATCAATCCCGATCTTGGCCAACGCCCGCGAGTATTTGCTCTCCAGGTCATCATCGAAAATGATGTCGGGATCGGCCGGGCAGTGCAGCCAGCCGTTCGCCTGCAGCTCCGTTTCGAGCTGCCCTGGCGACCAGCCCGCATAGCCGAGTGCCAGCAACGCCCGCTCCGGCCCGCGTCCCTGCGCGATGGCCTTCAGAATGTCGATGGTTGCCGTCAGGCAGACCCCCTGTTCGATCGCAAGCGTCGAATCTTCGGAGAAATAGTCGGAGCTGTGCAGCACGAACCCGCGCCCCGTCTCGACTGGTCCGCCGACCTGAATCGGCAGCGACAGCACCTCGCTCGTAATTTCGTCGTCAGGATCACGCGGAGAAATACCGAGCCGTTCGAGAAGATCGGGCGCTGTAATATGGTTGGCGCGTTGATTGATGATCAGCCCCATCGCGCCTTCGGCAGAATGCGCGCACATGTAAATGACCGAGCGCTGGAAGCGCTTGTCCGTCATCGACGGCATAGCGATGAGGAGCTGGCCTTCGAGCTTGATCTCTGAGCCGTCATCTGGGCTCAACTGTCGGCTGACCTTCATATTGTCCAGACTAACCTCATACAACGGCGGCGTGAAGATCTTTAAAGTCCGGCAAACCAGCATCTGGATCTGTAACGAGAGGCGATCCCGCCGCATATAAGGGCTCGTAGGGGTCGAACGAGAGCCCGGTCCGGGCCGACATGACAATGAATTTAAGCATTGGAAGGCGAGCGAGCGTGATCAGACTGGCTTTGGCATTCTTTCTACTGAGCGGCACGGCGGCATGGAGCGATGCCGGACCAGTTGCCTCCGACTGGTTTCGCGGCATGGACAATCAGGCGCGCCTGATTGCCGGACACGCCTCCCGCGATGGCAAGACGGCGCTCTACGCCGGCGTCGACGTTTCAATGCCCGGGGGCTGGAAAACCTATTGGCGCACACCGGGCGACGCGGGCGGCGTCCCACCCGATTTCGATTGGACAGGTTCCGATAATCTCGCCTCGGCGACGGTCCTTTATCCGGCACCGCACCGCATTCACGACAAGGCCGGCGACGTCGTCGGGTACAAGAACGCCGTGTTGTTCCCAGTTCTAGTGACGCCGAAAGACCCGAGCAAGCCCGTCACGCTCCAAGGCAAGGTTCAGTACGGCATCTGCAAGGACATTTGCATTCCCGCCGAAGCCGAGCTGCAACTCACCATTCCGCCGGACGTCGGTACCTCCGCAGAGCTGACGGCAAGTCTTGCGCGTGTGCCCGACAAAGCGGCGCGATCGGGCATCGACCCGACCCTGGCGTCCTGGCATCTGAATGACAGTGCGGGCAAGCCGAAGCTTATTCTCGATATCGCCAGCTCCGAGCTCAAGACTGCCGATGCCTTCGTCGAAGGGCCGGGAGGAATTTACGTTCCGTTGCCGAAACGCTCGGCCGATCAATCCGGCAAGGCGGTATTCGAGGTCGATCTGACCGACGGCGTCAACATCAAGGACCTCAAAGGCAAGCCGCTGACGGTCACGATGATCGACGCCAAAGGCCAGTCCGAGACGACGATTGTCCTTGAGAAGTAAGGCTTCCGGTCTACATAGAGGACCGGCCGACGAGGCCTGAAACGCAGAGGACATGCCCATGACGCTCAAGGTCGGTGATCGCCTGCCGGACGGAAAATTCACGGTGATGGGGCCAGACGGTCCACAGCCCAAAACAGTCGGCGAAATCTTCGCTGGCAAGAAAGTCGCGATGTTCGCGGTGCCGGGCGCTTATACGCCAACGTGCAGCAAGAGCCACATGCCGGGCTTTGTCGATCGAGTCGACGAGTTACACGCTAAGGGCATCGACACGATCGCCTGCACCGCCGTGAACGACGTGTTCGTCCTGACGAACTGGGCGAAGGACATGGGCGCGACCGGCAAGATCGAAATGCTTGCCGACGGTTCCGGCGATTTCGCTAAAGCCATCGGCCTTGAAATCGACCTCTCGAACTTCGGCCTGGGTCTGCGCTCGAAGCGTTACGCCATGCTGGTCGATGACGGCGTCGTCAAAGTTCTGAACGTCGAGGACTCGCCGCCCATCGCTGACAAATCGAGCGCCGCAACGCTCTGCTCGATGATCGACCGCTCAATCTGAGTTGTCGCCGGGGAGCTGCGAAGCTCCCCGGCGTTTGAACGGCGCCATTGCGAGGCGCGCCAATTCGTCGGCGCGCTCGTTTTCCGGATGCCCCGCGTGTCCCTTCAGCCAATGCCATGTGACGTGATGCTTGGCGCGCAGCGCGTCCAGTTCCTGCCACAGCTCGGCATTCTTGACGGGCTTCTTGTCGGCCGTCTTCCAGCCGTTCTTCTTCCAGCCGTGAATCCACGCCGTGATGCCCTGGCGCACGTAGTTGCTGTCGGTCCAGAGATCGACATCGCTTTTTCGCTTGAGGGCTTCGAGCGCCGAGATCGCGCCCTTCAACTCCATGCGATTGTTCGTCGTCAGCTTTTCGCCGCCGTTGATCTCTTTGCGGTGTGCGCCGGAAATGAGAATGGCGCCCCAGCCTCCGGGGCCGGGATTACCCGAGCAGGCGCCGTCGCTGTAGATTTGAACTTTCGGTCGTTGTTCGTCTGTCATGAAATCAATTGTGGTGCGTAGTCCGCGATGCTTCCGACCGATTGGTGGAATTTGAGCCGTCGGACATAGTCCGCGGGATCCTTGCGCGCAACGAGCGCGTCTTTCGGCGTGTTGAGCCAATCATAGCTGCGCGTCAGCAGAAAGCGCATCGCTGCGCCGCGCGCTAAGATCGGCATTGCGTCTCGTTCGCGATCGGTAAGCGGCCGAACGCTGTCATAGCCTTTCAGCAGGGCTGCGCCTTTTGCCGGTTCGAATGCCGATGCCGCATCGAAGCACCAGGCGTTGAGACAGACCGCGATGTCGTAAGCCAGCGCATCATCGCACGCGAAATAAAAATCGATGATCCCGGAAAGCTTGTCGTCGAGGAAGAAAACGTTGTCGGGAAAGAGATCGGCATGAATGACGCCATGCGGCAGATCCGTCGGCCATTTCTCTTCAAGGAAACGCAGCTCGGTCGCGATCAGCGCTCCAAGGCCCGGACAGATCTCTTCCGTCCGCTCTGCAAATTTGTCGTAGAGCGGCCGCCAGCCCGCAAGCCCCAGAGCGTTGGCGCGGTGCAAGGGAAAGTCCTCGCCCGCCAAGTGCATGCGCGCCAGCGCTTTGCCGAGCTCGAGACAATGCTCAACCTTCGGCCGTTTCGGCCACACGCCCTTAAGAAACGTGATGAGCACCGCATTGCGTCCGGCAAGCTCGTTGAGAACGTTGCCGTTCCGATCTCGAACCGGCAGCGGACACGTGACGCCGCGCGCGCACAGATGTTCCATCAGGCCGAGGAAGAACGGCAGATCGGCGACGTCGACGCGCTTTTCATAGAGCGTCAGAACGAACGTGCCGCCGGTCGTGTGCACCAGATAATTGGTGTTCTCGACGCCTTCCGCGATGCCCTTGAACGAAAGCAGCTTCCCGAGATCATACCCGGCGATAAAGCGCGCAAGCTCGTCGTCGCTGACTTCCGTATAGACCGCCATGTTCCTGTGCGCCGAATGGGAGCTAGTGCTGTTCGGCCGGAGCGCGAGCGACCCGGACCTCACGCGGCACATTGAAGACCACGCGCTCCTCGAGTGTCGTGACGATATCGATCGTCACATCATAGCGGTCGCGGAACGCTTCGACCACTTCTTCGACGATGACTTCCGGCGCCGATGCGCCTGCCGTGATTCCCACGGTCTCTGCGCCTTCGAGTTTGTCCCACGGAATGTCGGCCGCCCGCTCGACAAGGAACGAGAAGCGGCAACCGGCCCGCGACGCAACTTCGACAAGACGCAGCGAGTTCGAGCTTTTCGGGCCGCCGACCACTAGCAGTCCGTCGATCTGCGGAGCGAGCGCTTTAACAGCGTTCTGACGATTGGTCGTCGCGTAGCAGATGTCTTCCTTCACCGGGCCGCCGATGCCGGGAAAACGCGCCTTCAGCACGGCGACGATTTCAGCGGTGTCGTCGAGCGACAGCGTCGTTTGTGTGACATAGGCCAGATTGGATGCATCTTTCGGTGTGAACGCCTGTGCGTCGTCGACCGATTCGATGAGCGTAATCGCGCCTTGCGGCAGTTGCCCCAGCGTGCCGACCACTTCCGGGTGGCCAGCGTGTCCGACGAGAATGATTTCGCGGCCTTGCTCGTGGTGGCGGGCCGTTTCCATGTGAACTTTCGAAACCAGCGGACACGTCGCGTCGACGACAAACATGTTACGGCTGCGTGCCGCAGCAGGTATGGCCTTGCTCACACCGTGTGCTGAAAAGATCACGGGCTGTTCGGTATCTGGAATCTCATCCAGCTCTTTCACAAAAACGGCGCCTTTCGCCCGCAGGGAATCAACAACATAACGGTTGTGTACGATCTCATGACGGACGTAGACGGGGGCGCCGAATTTGGTCAAAGCCTGTTCTACAATTTGAATTGCGCGATCAACGCCGGCACAGAAGCCGCGCGGCGCAGCGAGAAGGATCTTGAGGGGCGGCTTTTTCACGGTCGCATTACTTTGGTTAAGGCCGGACATGGAAGAAAGACGTCCTCTATATTCGTTCGGCATGCATGAAAATGCATTTGGGGACCAGTGGCGTCGGATGCTACGGTGCTTTTCGGACAATACAAGGGGCCGGGGGTCCGAACCTCGGGGGACAGTGTTGCGCAACTGGGGTTATCGGCATCCTTTTAACAGGGATGTGACGTTGACGCGTCGCTTCTTTGCACCGACCGCCCGAATAATGGCAGCGGTGACGCTTGTTATGCCGCTTACGGCGCTTGGTGGCTGCGGCATGTCCTCGCTGACGTCCGGCCTCGGCGGCGGAATGTTCGGAGGCGGCTCTTCGGGAAATACCCAAGTCGCATCCGTCAACGAAGCCCAATTGCTCGACGCGGCCAAATCCAACGACACCAGCGCGACAGGAAGCACGTTCGTCGGCGATGTTGACGCCGGTTGCCCGCGTCTCGTCATCGCGCCGCATGACAACTACATCACTTTCTACGAAATCGGCCATGTCGGCGATGCGCTGGCCGTCGCACAGCGCGGCGAAATCACCAAGACGGCGCGCGAGTGCCAAGTCGAGCCCGGCCGCGTGACTGTGAAATATGGCTTCTCGGGCCGTGTGCTGCTGGGACCCAAAGGCCAGCCTGGCAACGTCACTTTGCCGATTACGGTGTCCGTCAACGATGGCAAGCGCACGCGCATTGCAACCGACAGCGTGAAGCTTGATGTCAACGTCGGCCTCGATAAGCCGATCAGCTATTTCTCGACCGTCCGCACTGTCACGTTCCCGATTGCTGAAGGCACGCGGCCTGGCGAGTATCAGCTCGTCGTCGGCTTCGACGGCAGAGCGCCAAGCTCCGGTTGATCCGTCAGCTGTCCGCTTTCCTCTAACCGAAATTCAAGCCAACAAAAAAGCCGAGCATAAAGCCCGGCTTTTAAACTTTCTGGCCGTCTGCGATTCGCTCAGTTGAGCTTGCCGCTGAGATCGCCAATCGATTGCGAAACCAGCGAGTCGCCGGTCGCGCCTGCTGCGCGCGTCTTCAGGATTTCGTGCGCCGCTGCGAGCGCCGTTTCCACGGCGACGGAGCGAACTTCGCCCAGGGCTTGTGCTTCGGCGCGTGCAATCTTGTCTTCAGCGATTTTCGAGCGCCGCTCCAGGCTCTCAGTGAGGGCCTTGCGAGATTCGCTTGCGAGCGCTTCCGCCTCGCGCTTGGCCTGCTCGATGATCGACTGAGCTTCAACCTCGGCTTCGCGGGCCTTGCGCTGATAGTCCATCAGCAGCGACTGCGCTTCTTCGCGAAGCTTACGCGCCTCATCGAGCTCCTTGCGGATGCTGTCGGCACGCTCGTCGAGCGCCTTCGCGACGACGCCCGGAACGCCATAGTAGACGAGCAGAGCAAGGAACGCCACGAAGGCGACAAGCACCCAGAAAAGCGGATTAGTTGGATCGAACATGGTCCTAAATCCTCAACTGCCCGCTACCGGACGCAACACCTTCTTCACGTCCTCGGCAGGAACATCCTGACCGATGAGCTTCTCGACGACGGCACGCGTCGTGTCCGTCGCGATATCGCCAATTGCCGACAGCGCCTTAGTCTTCGTTGCGGCGATGCGTGAATCGGCGTCGCGCAGCTTTCCTGCGATCTGCTCATCGACGCGGTGACGCTCGGCCTCCGTTTCGGCGGCGAGCTTCTCGCGCGTATCCTTGGCGATGCTCGAAGCGTTAGAACGAGCGTCGGCGAGCGCCTTTTCGTAGTCGGCGAGCGCCTTGTCGGTTTCGTCCTTCAGGCGTGCAGCAGCATCGAGATCGCGCTTGATCCGGTCCCGGCGCTCTTCGATCACTTCGCCGACGCGCGGAAGCGCGATCTTCGACATGACGAAAAACAAAGCCAGGAACGTTACGACGAGCCAGAAGAGCTGGGTCTCGAAGGTATGCGGATTGAGCTGCGGCAAGCCACCGGACTTGGCGGCTTCCTCGGCCGCCTCAGCGGCGACCGCGAACAGCATTGTCGTGCCGGCAAACATCATAGCCTCCGGTTGATCGGGCTTGGTTCAGTAGTCCCGGCCCAGTCTCAACCGTAGAGGATGATGAGCGCGATCAGAAGGCCGAAAAGGCCCGTCGCTTCAGCGAGAGCGAAGCCGATCAGCAGGTTTGTGAACTGCGAAGCAGCAGCCGACGGGTTGCGCAGCGCGCCCGAGAGGTAGTTGCCGAAGATGTTGCCGATGCCGATGCCGGCGCCGATGAGCGCGAAGCAGGCGAGGCCGGCGCCGATAAACTTGGCGGCTTGCGGATCCATTGGAGTATCTCCCTTTGTGTTCGGTTTTAGAGGTTTCAGATTGACAAGCAAAACAGGGCGCCGGCGGGTGGCCCGCCTTCGCCCTGAAATGTTCAATGGTGCATGTTGACCGCGTCGTTGAGGTAGATGCAGGTCAAAACCGTGAAGATGAACGCCTGCAGAAATGCAACGAGCAGTTCAAGACCCGTGAAAGCCACCATGAAGCCGGTGGGTGCGATCTTGCCCCACCAGGGCAGCAGCACCGCAAAGCCTGCAAAGACTTCGAGCATGGTGTGGCCCGCCATGATGTTGGCGAAGAGACGCACCGAGTGGCTGATCGGGCGGATAAGATAAGACGTCAGTTCGATCGGAATGATGATCGGCATGAGCCAGAGCGGCACGCCGGCCGGCGCGAACAATCTCAGATAGCCAACGCCATGCTTCCAGAAGCCGACGAACGTCGCCACGAGCCAGACCATGGCGGCCAGCGCGAACGTCACGATGATGTGGCTGGTGACGGCAAAGTTGCCTGGGATGAGGCCGAAGATATTGAGAACCAGGATGAAAATGAAGATCGTGAACACCCAGGGGAAGAACTTCATGCCTTCCTCGCCGATGTTCTCTTTCACCATGCCGGCGATGTATTCGTACGTCACTTCCGCCGTCGACTGGAGACGGGTCGGAACGAGCGCACGGCCGCGCATGGCATAGAGCAGGTAGCCGACAATGACCGCAAACGCGAGAACCATCATCAGCGATGAATTGGTGAACGAGATGTCGTGACCGAAAAGATCGAGATCAACGATCTTCGTGATCTCGAACTGCTCCATCGGACCATGATGTCCGGCGCCTTCAGCGGCCAAGGCCTACCCCCTAGTCTCTCTCATTCGTCGTCGTCATTTTTGACTGACGGCGCCGCCTTTTGTAGCGGTTCGTTTTTTGCCTGCGCCTCTTGAGCGGCGCGGACAACATTCAAAAGACCTGCCGCAAAGCCGATTATGACCATCACGATCATCAGCCAGGGCGCCGTGCCGAACTGCCTGTCCAGAAGCCAGCCAACGCCGCCGCCGAAAACGACGCCGACGATCAGCTCGGCCGCGAACTTGAAGGCGGCTCCATAGGCGGATTGATCTTGAGGTCCTCCGCCCGCCGATCGTTCAGCCTTTGCCTTCTGCGCTTTCAGCGCGTCAAGCTTCTGGCCAAGTTCCGCCGACCGCTTGCGAAACGCATCACGGTCTTCCGGGCTGATTTCGCCGCGTTCCGGACTTTGACCCTTGCCATCGGCTGACATGGCTCAAACCATCCAGATATTGCGGAAAACCGGCCGCTCAGGGAGATCGACGGCGCGGACCATAGTTAGGGGGTCTGGGGGTGTCAAGGAATTGGGCATAACGCTTTCTACCATGGGGGTACGGCGAAACCGCGCAGGCTTTTGCTGAACTATTTTCAGTCTGATCTGCAAGGGAAAGCCCTCGTCCGGCACAGTCCCCTGCGCAGACGAGGGCGCATTATTCTGAGGGCTTTTTGCGCAATGGTTAAGGGGTGGACGGATTTTGTGCAGGTGGGGTTGTCGTTGCCGGGGCAGTCTCGGGCGCGCCGCCGGCCCCTGGCTGGGCCGTAGCGGACGGAGGAGCCGCCTGCTGGGTGTTCTGGCTAGGGTTGCCGCCGGACGACGCATCGACCCTCGGTGGCGTCGCACGCCAGAAGCCGATGACAAGCACGACGCCTACCACCGTAGCCAGCACCATCGACGCGAGCAAAACCCGAAAGTTCATTTTGCGAGGGCTGCCTTGCCGCGCATCGGTCGGTGGAAGAGTGTCTCGGCGCGCGCGAGGATCTCGTTGTGGTTGCATAGGGCGGCTCCTTTCTCTTGATGAGACGGAACGCCCCCCTTATGCGACAGGTTCCCGCACGAGCGCGTGACCACGCGCGGTCCATGGGCCTTCGGAGCAGCCGCTCAATTAGGTGTGCTGTTCAGCTGGCTTCGCGGAAGCTCTGCGCGGTCTGCAGGTCGACGGAAACGAGCTGCGACACGCCTTTCTCGGCCATCGTCACGCCGAACAGCCGGTTCATCCGCGCCATCGTCATCGGATGGTGCGTGATGGTTAGGAACCGTGTCGCGGTCTCGGCCGCCATCTGCTCCATCAGACGGCAGAAGCGGTCGACGTTGGCGTCGTCGAGTGGCGCATCGACCTCGTCGAGCACGCAGATCGGCGACGGGTTTGTCAGGAATACCGCAAAGATCAGCGAAAGCGCCGTCAGCGTCTGCTCGCCTCCCGAAAGCAGCGATAGCGTCGCGGGCTTCTTGCCGGGCGGCTTGGCGATGATCTCAAGCCCACCCTCCAGTGGATCTTCTGGGCTCTCGATCATTTCGAGGCGCGCTTCGCCGCCACCGAAAAGATGCGTGAACAGCCGTTCGAAATGGCCGTTGACCGTCTGGAAGGCGCCATCCAACCGCGACTTGGCCTCGCGATTGAGCTGCTGGATCGCCTGGCGGAGTTTCGCGATGCCTTGTTCGAGGTCTTCCCGCTCGGCCACCAGGGTTTCGAGCTGTTTCGAAACTTCGGCCAGATCCTCGTCGGCCTGAAGGTTGACGCCGCCGAGCCGCTCGCGGTCGGCCTTAAGCTTCGCGAGCGACCGCTCGACGTCGATGAGCGCCGGAATGGACGAGGCCTCGGGGAACGCAGCCAACGCCAAGCAATCCTCCGGCGCGACTTCGAACGTCTCACGAATGTGGCGCGCCGCCTCTTGCCGTTTGTGTCGAGCGTTCTCAAGCCGCGTCTCGATCCGTGCCTTGGCTTCGCGCGCGCTTGACACGTCAGCCTGCGCCGACCGGAGAGCGTCCGTCGCAGTCTTGACGGCAGACTCCGCCGCCGCCAGCGCGTCGGCTGCTTCGCGCCGCTCTTGATCTGCCCGCGACAAGGCCGAAAGCAACGTTTCGCGCTGGGCCGCAATCTTTTCCGGCAGGTCCGCCGCAGCCGCGATCTCGTCGCGAGCCTCTTTCAGGCGCCTGCTGAGGCTTTCGACCTGCGCTTCGGCGCTCGCTTGCCGCCCCTTCCAGCGCGCGATCTCGGCATTCGAATGCCGGATGCGTTCGGCACGGATTTGCTTGTCGCGATCGAGGCTGCCAAGCCGGATGCGGGACTCTGAAACATCGCGCCGTGCCTGCTCGGCTTCGGCTTGCGCGGCCTTCAGCTGCGGTTCGAGATCTTCGCCCTCGTTCATCGTCACAATGTGGGCTTCGATCTCGACATGGCGCGCCTGCGCCGTGGTCAGTTCTTCATCTGCGCGCGCTCGTTGCGCAACAACGGCGGCGAGTTTCGTCTCGCTCTCGCGCTGAAGTTTTTCCAGCGCCGTGAGCTGCTGGCGGACCTGAGCGAGTTCGTTCTGCTTTTCGCGATAAAGCTGACGCAGCCTCCGCTCTTCCGCTTCAGCCTGCTGCGCGGCTGCCGCCGCCGCGCGTTCGGCTTCAATCGTGTCTTTGGCTTCGTTGAGCACCGCCTGCGCACGGCGGTCGAGTTCCGCCAGCCGGTTCTTGTGCGCGAGGCGCTGGGCGGCAGGCGTCACGCCGTCCGACGCTGCAACAAAACCGTCCCACCGCCATAGATCGCCCTCCGGTGAGACGAGCCGCTGGCCGGGCTTCAAATGCGGCTGCAGGCGCGCACCGTCTTCACGCTCGACGACGCCGATCTGCCGCAGCCGCCGCGTCAGTTCCAGCGGTGCTTCGACATGCATATCGAGCGGCTCGGCGTCGGCGGGAAGTGCATGATCTTCCGCCGGCAGATCGAGACGGCGCCAGTGCACCGCCGCTTCCGGATCGATTGGCGCTTCGAGATCGTCACCGAGTGCGGCACCGAGCGCGGCTTCATATCCGGGCGATACGCGAATGAAATCGACGGCTGGCGGATAAACGTCTTCGTCTCCGCGCGCGAGCAGCTTGGCAATCGTCTCGCGTTCCGTTGAAAAAGCATTGGCCGCGAGACGCACACGTTGAGCCTCGTCGCGGCGCGCTTTCGCTTCGACCTGTGAAGTCTTGACGGTCTCCTCGGCGGTGAGCGCATCGGCCTCGATCTTGCTGATCTCTTGCGCCAGCGCCTGTCCGCGCTGTGCCATGTCGGCAACTTTTTCGCCGTCCGGCGCCTTCGCGGTAAGATCGGCGATCTGCGCATCGAATGCCGTGATCTGCCGCATGATTTTGGCGACGACGTCTTTGCGCTCGCCAAGGGCCGCTTCGAGGCTCCTGAGCTTGGCACGGGCTTCCGCCGCACGATGCGTGATGTCGGCGAAATGTGCATCTGCTGCGGTCTGCCGGGCTTCGGCTGCCGCGAAGCGGGCTTTCTCCGCCGTCTCTTCGTCGATCGCCTTGCTGTCGGCGTCCTGGATTGCTTTGAGGTCGGCTTCGAGATGGACGAGCGTTTCCTTGGCTTCGTGAATGAAGCCTGTTTCGCGCGTCAAATCCGTGTCGAGCTGTTTTGCCCGCGCTTCGAGTTCTCGAGCCCGCTCGGTGGCCCGAGTTGCTTCGCGTTCGAGATTTTCCTGCTCGATTTTGAAACGCGCCAACGCCGCGCCTTTCACGGCTTCCGCTTCCCTGAGCGCCGGCAACGCTTCGCCGAAACGAAGTTCATCGTTGAGGGACTTCGCTTCAACTTCCGTCGCCGCACCGAGCCGCATCATGGCGTCGGCAAGTTGCGTCTCTTCGGCTTCAACGCTGTGCTGTGCGTCTTCCCACGTCAGATGCAGCGCCAGCGCTTCCTGCTGTCGGATCTCGGTTGAAAGCTCTTTATAGCGACGCGCTTGCCGCGCCTGCCGCTTCAGCGATTCCGTCTGCGATTGCAGTTGTCCCGCAACGTCGCTGACCCGCTCGATGTTGGCTTCGGCCGCCTTGAGCTTCAGCTCCGCCTCATGGCGGCGCGTGTGCAGACCCGCGATGCCTGCCGCATCTTCCAGAATGCGCCGCCGCTGTTCGGGCTTGGCATTGACGAGTTCGCCGATCTGCCCCTGCCGGACGAGCGCCGGCGAGCGCGATCCAGTCGCCGCGTCTTCGAACAGCACTTTGACGTCGCGCGCCCGTACTTCGCGTCCGTTGATGCGATAGGCTGAACCCGCCTCGCGCTCGATCCGCCGCGTAATCTCGATGACGTCGCTGCCGTTGAACTCGGCCGGAGCCTTCCGTGCGCTGTTGTCGAGGAACATCGTGACTTCGGCGCTTTGCCGTTCCGGCCGTCCGCCGCTGCCGGAAAAAATGACGTCGTCCATTGCGGCGGCACGCATCGACTTATGCGAGCTTTCGCCCATCACCCAGCGAAGCGCTTCGAGAAGGTTCGACTTTCCGCAACCGTTGGGACCGACGACGCCCGTCAAACCAGGCTCGATCACGAGTTCGGTCGCGTCCACGAAGGACTTGAAGCCGAGAAGCCTGAGCCGGGTGATTTTCATGTCGGTCGCGTCAGTCCTCGATGCCGGTATTGCCGTGCCTCAGGACCGTCGCGACGCGCCCCTCAGGGACTTGCCGAGGCCGTCGGCGTATTCTGCGGCCGGGTCGCCTGTTCGACGTAATCGGCGATTTCGGCAATCGTCAGCTCTTTCTTGATGAGCTTGGTGCCGATGAAAAAATTCGGCGTTCCGATGATGCCGAGCTTGCGCCCACGATCCTTAACCCACTTCAACTTGGCGATCATGTCTTGATTCTGCAGACAAGCGTCAAACTGCGGGCGAGTCATCCCCACTTGTTTAGCGACCGCGTAGATGGCATCGAGCCGCACCTCTAGGCTTACCCAGGAAGGCTGCTGCTCAAGAAATTTCCCGTAGAGTTCCAGATACTTGTCAGGTGGCGCGCAACGCAGGGCAATGGTAGCGTTGCCGGAGCTTTTGCCGATCGGGAATTCCCGCAGAATATACCGCACGCGGCCTGTATCGATGAACCGCCGCTTGAGCTCCGGATATACCGTCAAATGGAAGTTCCGGCAGTGCGGGCACGTCAGCGAGGCGTATTGCACGATCGTGACCGGCGCATCCGGCCGCCCCCAGCTCATTTCCGGGAGCGGGCTCGGTGCCATGATGTCGGCAATCGTCGGGTTCTGGATAACCTGTCGCCCGGTGGTCGAAGCCGTGGCCGTCGGATCGCTAAACGGCGTCGGCATACCGTCATCCGGCGTATCCGAGCTTGTCGATGGATAAGCACCGAGGCCGCTGCTATCGGACGAGATGCTTGCCGTCGCCGGTGACAGCGACGGCAGTGTCGAACCGCACCCTGCGAGCCAGCCGGTCAACAGCAGGGCGGCAGCAAGTTTGAGCGGTCGAGCGACAGACATTTGATTTCCCGGTTACTTCCCCGCCAGCAGCGGTTCGAGCACCTTATCAAATGCTTCCATCGTTGGCGCTTCTTGCAGCTTCTTGCCGTTGATAAAGAAGGTCGGTGTGGCATTGACGCCGAACGTCTCGCTGGCGCGCGACCGCTCGGCCGTGATCGCGTCAAGAAGTTTCTGATCTGTCAGACACTTATCGAAGCTCTCCTGCGTGAAGCCGGCCTGCTTGGCAATGTCGAACAGCTTCGGCACCGGGCTGCCTCCGGTGAACGCCCAATCCGACTGTTTTTCATAGAACGTCTCGATCATCGGCAGGGCTTTGTCTTTGCCTGCGCAGCGCGCCAGCATCGAAACGGCGGCGGCGAGATTATCGAGCGGGAAATCACGGAAGATGTACCGGACCTTACCCGTATCGATGTACTTCTTCTTGAAAGGCTCGAAGACTTCGTTGGTGAAGTGCGCGCAGTGTGGGCACGTCATCGACGCGTATTCGACGACCGTGACTTTGGCATCCGCCGAGCCGAGGGACAATTCGTCGAGCCCGTCCGGGGCCTTCATCAGTTCGGCGACCGGAACTTCTGCCGGGCCGTCTTTGCGCTGCGCGAAGCTCGGCTCGGCGCTCGTAAACGCAACGCCGACGACGGCCGCCAAAGCGAGCAGGCCTGGAATGATTTTTTTGAACGTGTTCAAGGTCCCAACTCCTCTGGGAATGCATCTCGCAACAGAATGGCGGTAAAAGAACGTCCGCCAGAAACCGTTCCGGCGCCCGAATAAGCCCAATCCCGGGTGAATAGCAACCGAACGGAGCGATCAACACTATGGGAAACTGGCCGTCTCAGCGCGCGCTCGCCGCCGCGACACTTCTGCCGAGCGTCTGCAACGCCGTGTCGAAATCCCCCGACGCCGGGAGCACGGGTTCTTTTCGTTCGCTTTGAGCGATTAAGTCCTTGGCCGCAATCGGCTCTTCCATCCGCGGGACCTGCCGGATCTTGATCTGGGCAATGGCGCGATAACCGAAATACCGATTGATCCGGTCGATGATTTCCCCATGCCGGTAGGAAACATCCAGTGCAAACGCCGGGTCCGTCGCGACAATCAGCGTCGCGCCAGAGCTGCGGCCCTCGTCGTCGGCATCCACCGGCGCTTTGCCGCCCCGCGGCCATTTGATCGAGTCCGGTCGTGTCAGCCGGGCAAGGTCCTTCCCGACGATCGTCTCCCACGACGACATGATCTCGGCGCTGTGGAAGCCGAATTTCTGGAATACGGCCGATGTCACCTTGGGCACGAACGCGCCCACCGCTTTCGCGAACACACCTTTGGCCGGGCGCGTATCCGCCGGCAGCGCCTTCATCTGGGCTGTGGGTTCATAGTCTGACAACGGCGTTTCCCCCGCCTGGCGGTCTTGTGGTGACGTATAGGACAGATACCATTGTCGATGCGATTCGAGCTTCCCGCGCAACCGGAGACGCCAAGCGCATGGGCGCGGTCCAGGAAAATATCGCCGAGCGACGAAAGCAGCAGCAGCTTCCGCTGCGGCCCGCCGGTCCGTTGACGGTCAAGGCTCTTCTTGACTGGTACGCGGCCGAGAGGCGCGACCTGCCGTGGCGCTACGGCCCCCGCAAGGCCGCCGACCCTTATCGCGTCTGGCTATCGGAAATCATGCTGCAGCAGACGACGGTGAAGGCGGTCGTCCCGTATTTCCAGAAATTCGTCGCCCGCTGGCCGACCGTCACCGCCCTTGCGGCTGCCCCTCTCGAAGAGGTCCTGCAGCAATGGGCGGGCCTCGGCTACTATTCCCGCGCTCGCAACTTGAAAGCCTGCGCCGACGTGGTGGTACGCGATTACGACGGCGCGTTTCCCCGCGCTGAGATCGAGCTTCTGAAGCTCCCCGGCATTGGCCCCTATACCGCCGCGGCCATATCGGCGATCGCATTCGGCGAAAAAGCGACGCCGGTTGACGGCAACGTCGAGCGGGTGGTGTCGCGCCTGTTCGCTGTAAGGCAGCCCTTGCCCACCGCCAAGCCCGAGATCCGCAGGCTCGCTGCAACGCTTACGCCGCAGCGCCGGGCGGGAGACTTCGCCCAGGCGATGATGGACTTAGGCGCTGAAATCTGCACGCCGAAAAAACCTTCGTGCCTCGTCTGCCCGGTGCAGCAGGATTGCGCCGCGAGCGCTCAGAACCTCGCCGAGCTGCTGCCGCTGAAAGCCGCGAAGACGGCGCGCCCCTCACGCTATGGCATCGCGTTTCTTGTGCAGCGGGAGGACGGCGCAGTGCTGCTGCGCCAGCGTCCCGAGGCGGGCCTGCTCGGCGGCATGCTCGAAGTGCCCTCGACCGCGTGGGGAGACGCGCTGCCGACCAAGACGCAAGCGATGCGTTCGGCGCCCGTTTCGGCGTCATGGATGCCGGTGCCGGGTACAGTCGTGCACGTCTTCACCCACTTTCGTCTGGAACTCGTCGTCTACCGCGCGCTCGTGTCGGTCGACGCCGGCTTCACGCTCTGGGCTGAGCCGGAGCGCTGCCGCTGGGTCCATCGTCGCGATCTTCACGGTCAAGCGCTGCCGAGCGTGATGAAAAAAATCATCGCGCACGGCCTTGCCGACAACTGAAGCGCCAGCCGCCTATATCAGGCGGAACTGGCTTTGCTGGTTGAGGGTGTCCAAGATCTCGGGCACTTCTGTCACCGGCCGCGCCTTGCTGTAGAGGAAGCCCTGGCCTTCGTCGCATCCGACGGCGCGGAGGAATTCCTGCTCGGATTCGGTTTCGATGCCTTCGGCCGTGATCGTCATGCCGAGGCTTGATCCCAGACCCATGATGGCGCGAATGATCGCCTGCGATTCATTGCCGAACCCGATGCCGCGAACGAACGATCCGTCGATCTTGATTTTGTCGAACGGGAACATGCGCAGATAGCTGAGCGACGAGTAGCCGGTGCCGAAGTCGTCCATCGAGATGCGGACGCCGAGACCTCTGATGGCATGCAGGATCGTCAGCACGCTTTCGGAATTTTCAAGCAGCAGCGCCTCGGTGATTTCGAGTTCCAGCCGGCCCGGTTCGAGACCCGATGAGCGCAGCGCATCCGACACCGCATTGAAGACGTTCCCGATGCGGAAGCGCTGGGGCGACATGTTCACCGCGAGCCGTGCCTTCTTCGGCCACCGGGCCGCATCGTGGCAGGCACGCTGCAGCACGAAATCGGTGATGGAGCCGATAAGCCCGCATTCTTCTGCAATCGGAATGAATTCCGACGGCGGGATATAGCCGCGTTCGGGGTGCGGCCAGCGCAGCAAGGCCTCAAAGCCGGACACTTCGCGCGAACTTAGAGAAACGAGCGGCTGATAATGAATTTCGAGGCCGCCATTGAGGAAGGCCTGGTGCAGGTCGGCTTCGATCTTGCGCCGCGCCTGAACGCGAACGTTCATCTCCGCTTCGAAATAGCGGTAGCAGCCTTTGCCGTCTTCCTTCGCCTGATAGAGCGCAAGGTCGGCATTCTTCAACAGGACCTCGGCCTCCTCGCCATCGCTCGGACAGAGCGCGATACCGACGCTTGCCGTGACGTTGATCGTGTGATCGTCGACTCTGAACGGCTCGCGCAGAACATCAATGATCCGCTGTGCAACCGAGCTGACCTCGACGGCATGGTTGGCGTTGGCGAGCACGACGGCAAACTCATCGCCGCCCAATCGCGCAGCCATGTCGTCTTTGCGCAGCGTGCCTTGAATGCGCTCGCTCAACTGCTGCAGCAGCGAGTCGCCGGCGGCATGCCCCATCGAGTCGTTGATGATTTTGAAATTGTCCAAGTCGATGCAGAGCACGGCAACGCCGGTACCGGAGCGCTTCCTCAACATCAGCATGTCGTTGAGGCGCTTGCGCAGGAATACGCGATTGGCGAGGCCGGTCAGCGCATCATGGTGAGCAAGATAAGCAACCTTCGCTTCCGCCGCTTTACGCTCCGTAATGTCGATTGCCGCAAACAGGATCGCAGGCGTCTGCCCTTGCGTGATCGAGCTTGAATAGATGGCAACGTCGATCGACGTTTTGTCGGCTTTGAGATGACGCCAGGTTTGGCCTGCAAACTGCTCGGCCCTGCCGTCGTAAAGGCTATCTAGATTCTGATGATCGTCGGGATGATGAAGGTCGAACAGGGTTTTGGTGTGGAGATCCTCCAACGCAAACCCATAGTGTCGTAGCGCCGCTCTGTTGGCGCTGAGAATGACTTTGTCTTCCCGGCGCGCAACGAACATCGGCACGGGATTGGCTTCAAACAGCATCCGGAATGATGCTTCCCGCTCCTTGAGTTCGCTGATGTCGACGCGTAGGCCGACGACGCCGCCATCAGTCGTCAGTCGTTCGTCGATGAGAATGCAGCGCCCGTCGGAGATCCACTGTTCGTGCCGATCCTTTGGCTGAAACAGCCGTCGGACGCGTTCGGCGATCCACTGCTCTTCGCGGCCCCGTGCTTCCGGATAATCGCCCCGCGCGACGCCGATCCTCAGCGTGTCTTCGAGACGAACGCCGATTTCAAACAGGTCCGCGCTCTTTTTGTAGATGTCCGCATATTGCTGGTTCCAGAGAACATAGCGTCCATCGCTGTCGAGAACGACAACACCTTGAGGGAGCATGTCGATGGCTTCGCGGAGCTGTCGGTTGGTGGCTTCGGCACGTTCGAGCCGCTGCATCACATCGTCGGCGTCGCGCTTCCGACGCTTCGGCATCGCGGTCAGTCGGCGCCGTGTCCTGAGGCGTCCCGAGCTTGTCGAAACGTCCGGCGCCATAGAAATCGGAGACTTACGAAGAAGATCGTGAGCCATTGGTACCCCCACGCTAAAAATGTTGCGGAGGAGTATTTGCGCGGCCCGTTAATGGAGCTTCACCGCGTTCAGTAGAGAAAAACGCGGCGCTGCTCGTTATCTGGTCAGACTGTATGTGCGCTTGCCGAGGCTTGCAGCAAGCTGACTACTGAATAGTCACATTGAGGTTTTTGTCGATGAGTTTGGGAAATCTTCTGCCGAACTGACAGGCAGGACATTTCGTCGTGCATGGTTATGGATGTCTTAAATCGCGCGTATTTGCGCGGATCTGCGAGGCGACGGCTGCCAACAGCGCCCGCCGTCGCCTCGCAAATGACTTCAGATCGCCATGCGGCCGTTCAAGCCGAGCTGACGCTTGGCCTCGGAACGGAGCGCGTCGATGGGTTTGAGTTTTCCTTCGACCTCGTAATGCCAAAACGTCCACCCATTGCACGCGGACTTGCCTTGAACGATGGCGCCAAGCCGATGAATTGACGCCTGCTGTCCGGCATAAAACAGCGTGCCGTCGGCGCGGACTTCGGCGCGCACTTCGCGGCGCGGATCGAACAGCTTGCGGCCGGGTTCGAGAATGCCGAGTTCCAGGATCTGCCCGAACGGAATGCGCGGCTCGTTGCGCTTCGACGGGATCGCTTCGATCGCGTCGAGATCGAGCGGCCGCACCTTCGCGATCCGCTCGTCCGCCGCTTTCGCATAATCCATGTCGCGCTCGATACCGATGAACTTGCGGCCGAGCCGCTTGGCGACGGCGCCGGTCGTGCCGGTGCCGAAGAACGGATCGAGCACCGTATCGCCAGGCTTCGTCGAAGCGATCAGAATGCGATGAAGCAGCGCTTCCGGCTTTTGTGTCGGATGCGCCTTGCGGCCACCGTCGTCCTTCAGGCGCTCTGGGCCTGAGCAGATCGGAAACAGCCAATCGGAGCGCATTTGAACATCATCGTTCGATGCTTTCAGACTTTCGTAGTTGAACGTCACGCGCGATTTCTTATCGCGGCTCGCCCAGATCATTGTTTCATGCGCGTTGGTGAAGCGTTTGCCGCGGAAGTTCGGCATCGGGTTCACTTTGCGCCAGATAACGTCATTCTGAATCCAGAAGCCGAGGTCCTGGATCGCGACGCCGAGGCGGAAGATGTTGTGATAGGAGCCGATCACCCAGATCGCGCCATCCGGTTTCAGCACGCGGCGGCATTCGGCAAGCCAGGCGCGGCAAAAGGAATCATAGGCGGCGAAGTCGTCGAATTTGTCCCACTGATCGTCGACGCCGTCGACTTTCGTGTTGTTCGGTCTGAGGAGGTCGCCCGCAAGCTGCAAATTATACGGCGGGTCGGCGAAGATGAGATCGACGCTAGAGCTTTCGAGCTTCTTTAGCTCAGCAATGCAATCACCAATAAGAATCTTTCCGCTTTCCGAGCGGCCCTTGACGCGACGCGAACCCATGAACTCGAACCTGTACGCTACTATGAACTGAGCGCCCGCCATAAACTTACGCAACGGGCTGCCGAGCTTTGTACATCATGGGAATCGGGCTTGGATACGCTCAAAAGACGCGCAAGCGATTTATATTTTTTGATTCGATCTGCAACCTGATCCGTTTACGGAAAACATATCGTTCAGACGAGGGCGCCGAGGCCGAGCGCGAGCTGCACGGGCTTGAATGAGCGCCGGTGTAGCGGCGAAACACCGAGCTTGTTGATGGCAGCCTGATGTTCCGGCGTGCCGTAACCCTTGTGACGCTCGAAGCCGTATCCCGGATAATCGCGCGCCATCTGCACCATGATGCGGTCGCGCGTGACTTTCGCGATGATCGACGCCGCCGCAATGGACAGACACTTCGCGTCGCCTTTGACGATGGTTCGCGTCGTCATCGCGACCCGCGGCGCCTTATTGCCGTCAACCAGCACAAGCTTCGGTGCGTTGGCAAGTTGCCCGATGGCCTGCGCCATCGCCCACAGCGTTGCGGCAAGAATATTGTCGCGATCGATGCGATCGACCTCCGCGACGCCGACGCCGACGATGGCGACCTTCATAATGCGATTGAAGAGATAGGCGCGGGACTCTTCATCAAGCGCTTTGCTGTCGTCGATGTTCGCCGGAATTTTATCTGGATCAAGAATGACGGCCGCCGCAACGACCGGTCCCGCCCACGGGCCGCGCCCGGCTTCGTCAACGCCCGCGATCGGCCGAAACCCGAGCTGATGTTCGGCAGCTTCGAGTTCGAACGTCGGCTTGATGCGCGAATCGGCGATTTTCATTCGCCAGTTTGGTCATCGCGCAGAACAAGCTGTCAAAGCAGGGAGAGCTGTTGTCCACCGTTACCGGGACGCAGGAAGAGATCGGTTCGCAAGGCAACTCGTTCTTCGCCGAGACCGAGTCGCTTCTTGGCCAGCCGAAAGCGCAGCGCGATTTGCGTCGCATATGGTCCGCGCCCGACTTGGCGCACTCCGAAGTCCGGTGTGTAATCTCGCCCGCCGTGCATCGATCGCAAAAGCGAAATGACTCTGTCGGCACGGTTTGGAAATTCTTCCGCCAGCCATTCGCGAAAGAGATCTTTGATTTCGAGCGGCAGGCGCAGAAGCACATATCCAGCATTGCAGGCACCGGCCTCGCGCGCCGCTTCCAGGATGGGTTCGATCTCGTGGTCGGTCAGCCCGGGAATGATCGGAGCGACCATGACTGTGACGGGTATCCCGGCGTCGGCGAGCTTCTTCACGGTTTCGAGACGCTTTGACGGCGTTGCTGCCCTAGGTTCCATCGCGCGCGCCACGCGGCGGTCGAGCGTGGTGATCGACACCGCGACGCGCGCCAGATTTTTCTCGGCCATCGGTGCCAGGAGGTCGATGTCGCGCGCCACCAGCGCCGACTTCGTGATGATGCCGACCGGATGGTTGGTCTGCGCCATCACCTCCAGGATCGAGCGCGTAATCCGCCGCTCCCGCTCGATGGGCTGATAAGGGTCGGTGTTGCCGCCGAGCGCAATTGTGTGCGGTCGGTAGCTCGGCTTCTTGAACTCACGCTCCAGCAGAGCGGCGGCGTTCGGCTTGGCATAGAGCTTCGTTTCGAAGTCGAGGCCCGCCGAATGTCCCAGATAGCAATGGCTCGGACGTGCGTAGCAATAGATGCAGCCATGCTCGCACCCCCGATACGGATTGATCGAGCTTTCAAACGAAACGTCTGGGCTGTCGTTGTGAGAGATGATCGACTTTGCGGCTTCTTCGATCACCTCGGTCTTGAAGGCGTCGAGATCGCCGAGGCTTTCCCAGCCGTCGTCGAAGGCTTCGTGGACCTCGGCTTCGAACCGTCCGGTTTTATTCGTCCGCGCGCCGCGCCCGCGCCGCCGCTCCGTATCGACGGCATGCGGGGCGGGAAGCGGGTTTTGATGGTCTCGGTCGGGCGCCATTGTTCGCGGTCGTTGCTGAGGATGTTCAGCCAATAGCACACGGCGCGGAACAAATAAAGAACATGCGGAGAGCGAACCGTGCCATGGCGATTGGTTAAGCCCCGCGACGTGGCGCGCCTTGCCGTGCGCGGATTGACGTGTCAGGAAAAGAGAATGATCTCAGTAATCATTCCCGCTCGGAATGCTGAACATACGTTACCGGCGACGCTATCTGCCCTGGTTCCGGCGGCAGTGGACGGACTCGTTAAGCAGGTCATCGTCGTCGATGGCGGGTCGACCGACAAGACTGCTGAGGTAGCCGATCAGGCTGGGGCCGACATCGTCAAGAGCGCGCCCGGACGCGGCGGCCAGTTGGCCCAAGGCGCTGAAATCGCCCGCTTTCCTTGGCTCCTTTTTTTGAATGCGGATACCGTCTTGGAAGACGGCTGGGAACGAAGTGCAACGTCGTTCATGCGCCGCGTCGATTTCGGCGAACGGTCGATGGCCGCGGGCGCCTTCACGTTCCGTCTCGATGACAAGGGCCTGGCGCCGCGGCTGCTCGAACTGGTCGTGCAGTTGCGCTGTAAGCTCCTGCGCGTGCCTTATGGCGATCAGGGCTTGCTGATCCCGCGCCGCCTGTTCGATGACGTCGGCGGCTACCGCAATCTGCCGATCATGGAAGATCTGGACTTGGCGCGCCGTATCGGACGCCGGCGCCTCACAATTCTCGATGCCAATGCCGTGACGTCGGCGGAGCGTTATCGGCGCGACGGCTACCTCTCGCGATCGTTCCGCAACCAGATCTGTCACATGCTGTACGGCGCGGGCATTCCGGTCAGCATGATCGCGCGTCTTCAGGGCAAGGTCGAAACCGGCGCTTAAGCGCGCCCGTCTCACGCCGACGTGCGATGCTCTTCGAGCCGCGGCAGGATTTCGATGAAATTGCACGGCCTGTGGCGCATATCGAGCTGGAGCTTCAGGATGCCTTCCCAGGCGTCTTTGCATGCGCCCGTCGAGCCGGGCAGACAGAAAATATAGGTCCCGCGCGCCACGCCCCCGCACGCGCGCGACTGGATCGTCGACGTGCCGACCTTCTGATACGACAGCATGTGAAACAGGATCGCGAACCCTTCGATCTCCTTCTCAAACAACGGCTTCACCGCTTCCGGCGTAACATCCCGTCCCGTGAACCCGGTGCCGCCCGTGGTGATGACGCAATCGACGGACGCGTCATTGATCCATCCCTCCACGATGCCGCGGATCTGCGCCTTGTCATCTTTCGCAAGCTTGCGGTCCGCGAGTTCGTGGCCCGCTTCGCCAATGGCGCGCTCGAGATAGGCGCCAGATGTATCTTCCGCGAGCGTGCGGGAATCCGACATCGTCAGGATTGCGATGCGGATGGGAACGAATTGGCGTTCGGCGTCGATGCCGGCCATGGCAAGCCTCGTTGTGTTGTCTAAAGCTTCGACTTGATTTGTAGCAGATCCATCCACGCGAGCTGCTTGGCGGCAGGCGTTCGCAGCAGATACGCCGGATGCAACGTGGCGATAGCCGGGATTTTTCGCTCCCCGACTTTAACCTCGCGCCACTTGCCCCGAAGCCGCATGATGCCTTCCGTTGCGCCAATCACTTCCTTCGCCGCCGCGCCGCCAACGGCGACCAGCATCTTGGGCGCGACAAGCTCGATCTGCCGTTCGAGAAACGGCCGGCAGGAGAGCGCTTCCTGTGGCGTCGGCGTGCGGTTTCCCGGCGGCCGCCAATAGACGATATTGGTGATGTGCACGTCACCTTCAGACAGCCCGATTGCGGCAAGCATCTTGTCGAGCAATTGCCCCGCACGCCCGACGAACGGCTTACCTGCCAAATCCTCGTCGCGTCCGGGTGCTTCGCCGATGAACATAATGTCGGCCTGCGGCGCGCCGCGATAGAAGCACAGCTTCGTTGCCGTCGATTTGAGGCCGCAGCCGTCGAAAGCCTGCAGCGCTGCTTCCAGCCCTTCAAGCGATGTCACGGCGCGCGCGATGCGGCGGGCGCCCGTTTCAGCTTCGCTGGCGCCGAGCGGCGTCGCGGCGCGTGGTCGGCTCGGATCGAGCCCCGGCGCACTTTGCGCGGGCCCTGGTCGCGCCGATTGTGACGGTGCTGCCGGACGGGCGGTCGGCGCGGCCTTTTCACGCTCCGGCGCGTCGCGTTCCGGCCACGAAAAACCGGCCCCTGGCGCCTCGTCTCCGCGCGCCAGCCAGTCGTGCGCCGTTTCGCCAACGGCCGCATCGACGCCCATGGCTTGAAACCAATCGAGCAGCGCCAGCATTTCGTCTTTATCGTAAGAGTTCGTCATTGGGGCCGACAATAAAGATGCGCGCCGTCAATTGCACGCATCGGCAACAGACTGTGGCGCGTTATTGGTCAACTTGACGCTTTCCCTCCCGCAACCTAATCGAAACCGATGGACTTTCGAACATCCAAAAGAGGTGATGATGGCCGTTGACGCCGCCGACCTGCCGGCCCGCGAGGCAATGGACTTCGACGTAGTGATCGTGGGCGCTGGCCCTGCCGGGCTGGCCGCAGCGATCCGCTTGAAGCAGAAAGCGGCCGAAACAGGGTCTGATATCTCCGTCGTGGTGGTCGAGAAAGGCTCCGAGATCGGTGCCCATATTCTGTCCGGCGCCGTCATCGACCCGATTGGTCTCAATCGTCTCATCCCCGATTGGAAAGAGCGCGGCGCGCCCGTTGAAACGCCCGTTACGGAAGACGTGTTCTTGGTCCTTGGTCCCGCGGGCAAATTGCGCCTGCCGAACTGGCCGATGCCGCCGCTGATGCACAACCACGGCAACTACATCGTCAGCCTCGGTGCACTGTGCAAATGGCTTGGCGATCAGGCGGCGGAACTGGGCGTCGAGATCTATCCGGGCTTTGCTGCGAGCGAAGTGCTCTATGATGAGAAAGGCGCTGTCGTCGGCATCGCGACGGGCGATATGGGCGTCGGCAGGGATGGTGAGCCGAAGGACAGTTTCGTGCGCGGCATGGAACTGCGCGGCAAGTACACCTTGATCGCGGAAGGCGCGCGCGGATCGCTGGCCAAGGACCTCATCCGCCATTTCGACCTCGCCAACGATCATGAGCCACAGAAGTACGGCATCGGCCTAAAGGAACTGTGGCAGGTCGCGCCGGAGAAACATCGGCCGGGCTACGTTCAGCACTCGTTCGGCTGGCCCCTCGACAACAAGACCGGTGGCGGATCTTTCCTTTATCACTACGGCGAAAATCTCGTCGCGGTCGGCTTCGTCGTTCACTTGAACTATGCGAACCCTTACCTCTCGCCGTATGAAGAGTTCCAGCGCTTCAAGACACATCCCGCCATTCGCGAAACATTCGAAGGTGGCAAGCGGATCGGCTATGGCGCGCGCGCAATTACGGAAGGCGGCTGGCAATCGCTGCCCGATCTCGTCTTTCCGGGCGGCGCGCTTCTGGGCTGTGCAGCCGGCATGGTCAACCTGCCGCGCATCAAAGGCAGCCACAACGCGATCCTGTCCGGCATCGCTGCAGCAGATGCCGTCACGGCCGCGATCGCGGCAGGCCGCGCACATGACAAACTCGATGCCTACGAGACCGAGGTCCGCACTGGCGACATCGCGCGCGATCTGAAGCGCGTACGCAATATGAAGCCGTTCTGGTCCCGCTTTGGAACGGTGCTCGGCGTGCTGCTGGGCGGCACGGATCTTTGGCTCAACACCATCATTTCCGGCGTCGGCCTCGGCTTCACGTTAAAGCACGGCAAGAACGACGCTTTGGCGACAGGCAAGGCCAAGAATTTCAAGCCGATCGCCTATCCCAAGCCCGACGGCAGATTGACCTTCGATCGGCTGACGAACGTATCATTCTCGGCGACCAATCACGAAGAAGATCAGCCGGTTCACTTGAAGCTTCTCGATCCGACCGTGCCGATTGCAGTCAATCTGCCGGAATACGCAGAGCCCGCGCAGCGCTATTGCCCTGCCGCCGTTTATGAGATCGTACAAGGAGATGGCGGCGAGCCGCGATTCCAGATCAACGCGCAGAATTGCGTCCATTGCAAAACCTGCGACATCAAAGACCCAAGCCAAAATATCAATTGGACGTGCCCCGAAGGTGGCGGCGGGCCAAATTACGCCGGAATGTGACGATGTAGTTCAAATGCTGGTAATCCTGCGTCCGAAAATTCGGCGCCGTTCCAGCATGCGGGGGCTTAATTGCTGCGCTGGCTGAGCGTTATGCCGATAGGCGTTGACGGTTGATAACAGTTAGCAATTTCGGCTCATGTCTTATTTTTCACGTAAAGCTTGTCGCCAAGCTTGCGATATCTTTGCTAGGCTCGCCGCCGCAGGAATCGAATTGGCTTCCGGCAGCAAAGGGAAAAAGTCGATGCGGGGACTCCTCGGGCGTGGGCTGAGTGTATGCCTAGTAGCGGTCGCTCTGACGGTTGCCGGGTTTTTCAGCGAGGCTCCGGCCCGCTCGCAAGACCAGGAACCTGGTCAGGACGAAGTTTCAAATTCCATTCTCGGCAACTACCTCGCGGGACGTTTCGCGCGCGCCGCGCAGGACACCGAAGAAGCCGCTGAATTTTACGGCCGCGCCCTTGAGCGTGATCCGGACAACGAGGTGCTGCTCGAGCAGGCCTTCCAGATGGAAACGATGTCCGGCGACTGGCCGAAAGCGATCCCGCTTGCGGAGCAACTTTCTGCCTCGCAGGGCTCGCATCGCATGTCGCAGTTCCTTCTCGGCGTCACTGCGTTCAAGGCCGGTGACTACAAGAAAGCCGAGGAGCGTTTCGCAGCAGCATCCGAAAACCCGATTGGCGAACTCACCAGCGCAATTGCCATCGGCTGGACGCGTCTCGCCGCCGGAGATACGGACGGCGCGTTGAAGGCGCTCGATCTTCCCAAGCAGCCGGACTGGGCGCAGTTCTATCTGCGCTATCACCGTGCGCTGATCGCCGATATCGCCGGCCGCAAAGCTATCGCGCGCGCATCGTATGAAAAGGTTTTCCGTCAGGACAGCCGCACGCTCAGAACGTCGCTGGCCTATGCTCAGTCGGCGGCCCATTACGGCGACTTCAAAACGGCGCGCATGGTCATCAATAAACAGCTCGCCAAGAGCCAGGGCGACCCACATCCCCTCGCCAAGGAGATGCTGGATACGATCAAGCAGAAAAAGAAACCGCCGTTTCTCATCGCCAATGCGACCGACGGCCTATCGGAAGTCTTCTATGGCCTGGGCGAAGCCCTGGCCGGTGAGGGCGGCGTAAGTCTGGGCACGATTTATCTCCAGCTCGCGCTCGACGCCAAGCCCGATCACATCTTTGCACTCGCTGCGCTCGCCAACGCGCAGGAAGCTGTGAAGCGCTACGACGAGGCGCTGCAAACGTACGACAAGATCCCCAAAGGCACGCCGCTCCAGAGCGCGATCGACATTCGCCGTGCGTTCGATCTGAACTCGCTCGACAAGACGGACGAGGCCAAGGCAATTTTGGTCAAGCTGTCCGAGGAAAATCCGAAAGACGTTCGGCCGTTGGAAGCGCTCGGCAACATCATGCGTGCGCGCAAGGATTATGCCGGCGCCGTCACCTATTTCACCAAGGCGCTCAAGGTCATCAACAAATCCGACCCGCGCAATTGGGGCTATTTCTATGCCCGCGGCACGTCCTATGAGCGGCTGAAGAATTGGCCCGCCGCTGAAGCGGATTTGAAGCGTGCGTTGGCGCTCGCGCCCGATCAGCCTCTCGTTCTGAACTATCTCGGCTACTCCTGGGTCGATCAGGGCAAAAACCTGAAAGAGGGCACGCGCCTGATCGAGAAGGCCGTGCAACTCAAGCCGGATGATGGCTACATCGTCGATAGTCTTGGCTGGGCGCACTACAAGCAAGGCAACTTCAAGGAAGCTGTCCGCTATCTAGAGCGCGCCGTTGAGATTAAGCCGGAAGATCCGACCCTGAACGATCATCTGGGCGATGCCTTCTGGAAGGTCGGCCGCGAGCGCGAAGCGCGCTTCCAGTGGGCGCAGGCTTTGTCGCTTGACCCGGAGCCGGAGGACGTCGACAAGATCAAGGCCAAGCTTGAACGTGGTCTGGATGCGAAGGGCGAAGCCAACGCTTCTGGCAAGACGCGTCAGGTTCAAACCGAGACATTACGCCGACGCAGCGAAAACAAGACCGGAACTTCCGGCCGAGCAGTTGAGTAGTAACTGCGCGTCAATATTAATCGTAGAAGACGGGCGCTTGAGCGCCCGTTTTCGTATCGTGGAATGCATGTCGAAATTGGAATTCGCACCAGCCAAGATCAACCTAACGCTTGAAGTCTTAGGGCGCCGGTCGGATGGCTATCACGAGCTGCGGAGCCTCGTCGCCTTTGCGGCCGACGTCGGCGATCGCCTGACGCGCGAAGCTGGCCCTACGTCCAAAACCGAAATTACCGGACCGTTCGCAGCTGGCCTCGGCGATGCCAATCTTGTCGATGAGGCCGTCGCGGCGATCTCGCGCTTGGTGCCGGATTTCGTCGCCGGTCGTCTGACATTGGAGAAAAATCTCCCTGTGGCGAGCGGCATTGGCGGCGGATCGGCAGACGCGGCCGCGGCGCTCCGCCTTCTCAGTGCCAGCCGTTCCGACTTGGTATCGCGTGATCTTACTGACATCGCGCGCGCACTTGGCGCCGACGTTCCGGTCTGTCTGAAAAGCCAAAGCGCCGTGATGACGGGAACCGGCGAGAACATCACCGATATCGTCCTGCCGGCCGAGCTTTACGCAGTGTTCGCCAATCCTCTCGTTGAGGTACCCGCCAAGAAGACGGCCGAAGTTTTCCGCCTTCTCAATGCCGGGCCATTGCCCGCCGATCTGGCGCCGGAAAATCCGCCTGTGTTCTCAAGCATCGGCGACGTGATCCGTTACGCGGCATTGCGCGGCAACTCACTCGAAGCGCCTGCGCGCCAGCTTTTTCCCGAAATCATCAACGTGCTGTCGGAACTCGCGAAGCTGCCGCGGTCGCGGGTCGCGCAATTGTCCGGCGCCGGCCCGACGTGTTTCGCTCTGTTCGAATCCGAAGCCGCAGCACAGACGGGCGCGCGCATGCTCAAGACGCGCCAGCCAAACTGGTGGATCGCAGCCTCAAGGTTGACTTGAAGGCCATTGGCCGCGGCGTCCGAGCACCGATCAGTGTGAACGGCCGATACAGAACTCGATGACTTGTTCCAGCGCGTCTTTTTCGCGGCTTTCCGGGAATATCGCCAGCGCGTCACGCGCAATCGCGCCATACGAACGCGCCCGCTCGAATGTCGCCTCGATCGCCTTGTGACGGCGCATCAGGCTGATCGCATGCTCCAGGTCGCCGTCCGTGATGTTGCCCTCGGCAATCGTCCGGTTCCAGAATTGTCGCTCGTCGTTCGATCCCCGCCGGAACGACAGGATGACGGGCAGTGTGATCTTGCCTTCGCGGAAATCGTCGCCGACCGACTTGCCGAGCCGCGTGCTGTCCCCTGCATAGTCGAGCGCGTCATCGACGAGCTGGAACGCCAGCCCGAGATTTTTGCCGTATGATCGCAGCGCCGCCTGCTCTTCGGTAGGTCGCTGCGTCAGTGCCGCACCGGACTCCGCCGCCGCCGAGAAGAGCGCCGCCGTCTTGGAATTGATGATCGTGAGGTAGTCGTCTTCCGTCGTCGACGTATTCTTCGCCGCCGCAAGCTGCATCACTTCGCCTTCGGCAATCGTCGCCGCGGCATTCGACATGATGCGCAGCACCGAAAGCGATCCGACGTCGACGAACATCTTGAAAGCCTGGCCGAGCAGAAAATCGCCGACGAGCACGCTCGCCTGGTTGCCCCAGATCATCCGCGCGGTCTTGCGTCCGCGCCGCGTCGCGCTTTCGTCAACGACGTCGTCATGCAGCAGCGTTGCTGTGTGCATGAATTCGACGGCCGACGCCGTGCGGATGTGGCCGTTGCCCGTGTAGCCGCACAGTTTCGCCGCCGCGAGCGCCAGCATCGGCCGCAGCCGCTTGCCGCCGCTGTCGATCAGGTGGTGCGCGAGTTCCGGGATCATGTCGACATCGGACACGGCCTTGTCGAGGATGATGCGATTGATCGCTTCCATGTCATCGGCCACGAGATCGAGAAGCGGCTGCAGCTTCTGGCTCGTTTCGCGGACGTCTTCGAGCGGTATTACGCGACCCAAGGTGGCCCCCAATGTTCTAGACCATGCTAATATAGGCAGTCGTCTTTAGACCGTCACGCGGCATCGGGCGTGGCAAAAATTATCGTTCATTTTGGGAATTGCCATGCGCGAGTTAATTTTGACGAACGACCTTGTGCTTATCAGTTATGTCGAGGCTCTGCTCGCAGGTCAGGGCATCGAAGCGGTCATATTTGATCGAAATATGAGCTTGATGGAAGGGTCAATCGGAGCATTCCCGCGACGTCTTGTCGTCACGGACGACGATTGGAACAAGGCAAGCCGGGTTCTGAGGGAGGCCGGACTTGGTGAATGGGTCGTGGACCATGAGCGTGCTTGAGACAGATCTGCCGCAAAGCGAAAACGTCAGTGAGGACCTGTTTCTTGGCGATGCGTTGACTGTGCATCAGCCGCGAAGCGGCTATCGCGCCGGGACCGACGCGGTGCTTCTGGCCGCCACCTTGGCTCCGGAATTGGTTGGTGAAGAGACGGTTTTGGACGTCGGCTCGGGGGTCGGCGTCGTCGGACTGTGCGTGGCGGTACGTTGTCCCGGCGCCAGGGTCGTTCTGCTCGAACGCGAGCCAAAACTAGCGGCGCTCGCCCGCCACAATGTTGACCACAACAACTTGAGTGCACGCGTGTCGGTTGTCGAAACGGATATTTCGCGCGCAACGGGTGCGTTGGATGCCGCCGGAATTGCGTCCGAAACATTCGCCTTTGTGCTCGCCAACCCGCCCTATCACGAAGCCGGACGCAGTACCACGGCGGGAAACCATCTTCGCGCCGCCTCCCATCAGATGCCGCAGGACGCGCTGGAAATCTGGGCGCGGTTCATGAATCGCATGGCCGCTCCCGGAGGCCGCGCCGCGATGATCCATAAAGTGGAGGCGCTGCCGCGCATTCTCTCGGCTTTCGAAGGCCGGTTTGGCGGCGTGAACATCTTGCCCATTTATGCGCGTGCGGACGAACCGGCCATCCGTGTGATCGTTTCCGGAATCAAGGGCAGTCGCGCCCCGATCTCGATCAAACCGGGCCTCGTACTGCATGGACCCGATCAGGCGTTCCTGCCTGAAATCGAAGCCGTTTTTCGCCACGGCGCAGCGCTGCCGTCGCAAATTGGCGGCCGATAGCCACTGGCAGCAGGTCCGTGATTGCACTAGACAATCCGCTCTTCATGTCGCGCAAACCAATCCTCCCAAAGTCGCCCGCAGGAGTTTGAATTTATGTGGCCGTTTTCGCGCACGCCCGTCGTTCCAGTTCTTCGCTTCAGTGGCCCGATCGGCATGGCGACGCCGCTACGGCCTGGACTGTCGCTTGCGAGCTATGCCGCCGCCATCGACAAGGCGTTCTCGCTGTCGAAGCTTCCCGGCGTTGCGGTGGTCATCAATTCGCCGGGCGGATCGCCGGTGCAGTCCAACCTGATCTTCAAGCGTCTTCGTCAGTTGGCTGCCGAAAAAGACAAGAAAATCTATGTTTTCTGCGAAGACGTCGCGGCATCGGGCGGATACTTTCTCGCCATCGCAGGCGATGAAATCTATGCCGACCCATCCTCGATCGTGGGCTCTATCGGCGTCGTATCGCGCAGCTTCGGCTTCGTCGAGCTGATCGACCGGATGGGTGTCGAACGCCGCGTCTACACGGCCGGAGCCAACAAAAACCAGCTCGATCCTTTCCTGCCCGAGGATCAAGATGACATCGCGCGCCTGAAAGCCATCCAGAAGGACGTGCACGACGTCTTCATCGGCCTCGTCAAGGAACGTCGCGTCGGCAAACTCAAAGCCCCAGACGACGAGCTTTTTTCCGGCGCATTCTGGTCGGCGGCCAAAGCGGTTGAATTTGGCCTCATCGACGGCATAACAGACGTCCGTTCGAAGATGCACGAGGTGTTCGGAAGCAAGGTGCGGCTCAAGGTCGTCGAGCCGGACCGTGCAGGGCTTTTGTCGCGCCTCCGCCGTGTGCCTGGCGCATCCGGCCTAGGCGATGGCGGTCTTGCTTTTGCCGACGATCTGGTGTCGGCTATCGAGGCGCGCACGCTCTGGTCGCGCTTTGGGATTTAGGGCCCGGAGGGCCGAGCAATGCCCCCAGTCATATTTCTAGCCGTTGTCGGTGCTGCCGGTCTGGCCGGATACCGTTTGCTGTCTGCTCTGGCTCGCCAAGGCCAAGCCGTACGCGAGCAGGAAGCCCGCATGCGCCGCGCCACCGCGCCAGTCCGCGACCTCGGCAATCTCGAATGGGATGAAACGGCCGGCGTTTATCGCCCCCGCCAGCAGCGCGACAGTTAAAGGCTCTGTTACCCTCCACTATCGCGTTTCCGGCCCTTGGCGTGGCACCGCAGCATTCTTGGCGCCGCACTGTCCGTGTCCGTCTTTCGACCGGCAAGCCTGTAAAATCGCCTCAGCGATGCGTGACAAGGGGCCCTTAACGCGTATATTGCGGCCGAAAATTCAGCCGGAATGAGCCAAAAGACATGCCCCAGACGTCGGTTGCAACGAAAGCCGGACGCCTTCCCGCGTTGCGCCCTAAAGCTGCCTTCCAGGACCTGATCCTCACCCTGCAAAGCTTCTGGAGCGCCGAAGGCTGCGTCATCCTCCAGCCCTACGACATGGAAGTTGGCGCCGGCACCTTTCATCCGGCAACGACGCTGCGCTCGCTCGGGCCGAAGCCCTGGTCGGCGGCATACGTCCAGCCTTCGCGCCGTCCGAAAGACGGCCGCTACGGCGAAAATCCCAACCGGCTCCAGCACTATTACCAGTTCCAGGTCATCATGAAGCCGTCGCCTGCGAATATGCAGGAGCTCTACCTCGCGAGCCTCGACGCCATCGGCATCGACACCTCGCTGAACGACATTCGCTTCGTCGAGGACGACTGGGAAAGCCCGACGCTCGGCGCTTGGGGTCTCGGCTGGGAAGTCTGGTGCAACGGCATGGAAGTTTCGCAGTTCACATACTTCCAGCAGGTCGGCGGCTTCGACTGCAATCCCGTAGCAGGTGAAATTACCTACGGCCTTGAGCGCCTCGCCATGTACGTTCAGGGCGTCGACCGCGTCTTCGATCTGAACTTCAACGGCCGCGATGACGATAAGCGCCTGACCTACGGCGATGTCTTCCTGCAGGCCGAGCGCGAGTACTCCCGCTACAACTTCGAGCACGCCAACACCGAGGCGCTGCTCCGCCATTTCAAAGACGCCGAAGCCGAATGCGTGGCCTTGCTTGAGGCCGGCGCCAAGAATGGTGAGGAGCACTTGCTCGCGCTCCCCGCCTACGACCAGTGCATCAAGGCGAGCCACATCTTCAACCTGCTCGACGCTCGCGGCGTGATCTCGGTCACGGAGCGTCAGAGCTACATCCTGCGCGTCCGCGAGTTGGCGAAAGCCTGCTGCGGCGCCTGGCTAAAGACAGAAGGAGGACGCGCATGAACGACACCACGCTTGGGATAATCGCTTTAGCCGTGCCGCTGATCATTATCGGCTTCTTCGCTCTTCGACGGCTGCCTTGGGTTTTCGCATTTTTCGTTGCGCTCGTTGCCGTCGGCATCGGCTATCTGCACACGACTGGCGCAATAAAGGATATCGGCCACCAGGTGCGCGTAGCGCTGCCCGCAGGCATGATCCCGGAGCACAAAAAAGCTGAAGAAGCCGAGCCCGCCGAAGGCGGCGCGATGAAGGCGCTCCCGCCACCGGCAGAGCCTGCTCCGACACCTCCGGCGACACCACCCGCTGCGGAGCCGGCGCCGACACCTCCGGCGGCGGAATCGACACCGGCAACGCCTGCACCGGAAGCGACGCCGTCAACGCCGTCGACGACGGAACCGGCGCCTGCTGCACCGGAAACTGCACCCGCTCCGGAAAGCAAACCGGAAGAATCCACGACGCCGCCAGCAGCTCCTGCTCCGGCGCCGACGAACCCATAACGCAACCGCTCTCCCCGTTGCGGCTTCGCGGCGGGGAGAGACACAGGGTGAGGGGGCGAAAGCAGCACCCTGCAATTCCACCCCTCACCCCACTCTTTCCTGTATGACTGGGAAAGAGCCAGTCTCGCGAGATCGATCCTGAATGTCTGAACTTCTGCTTGAGCTTCTGTCGGAGGAGATTCCGGCGCGCATGCAATTGCGTGCGGCGGATGATTTGAAGCGCCTCGTCGTTGAAGGCCTGAAAGCACGCGGCCTTGACGTCGGTGAAGCGCGCGCCTTTTCGACCCCGCGCCGCCTGACGCTCGTTATCGAGAACGTCCCGCACGGCTCGCCCGCCATTTCCGATGAAAAGAAAGGCCCGCGCGTCGGGGCGCCTGAGCAAGCGGTTCAAGGTTTTCTGAAGTCTGCCGGTCTCGCGTCGATCGACGACGCGACCATCGTCAAGGATGAGAAGAAAGGCGACTATTACGTCGCCAAGATCGAAAAGCCCGGCCGTGCCGCGCCCGAAATCATCGCCGAAACGGTGACGGACGTTGCCGCGAAATTCCCCTGGCCGAAGTCGATGCGCTGGGGCTCCTCGCCCTTCCAGTGGGTGCGCCCGTTGCAGTCGGTTCTCTGCCTGCTCGGCGGCAAAGTCGTGCCGTTCGAGATCAATGGTATTGCGTCAGGCCATGAGACGCGCGGTCATCGCTTCCTCGGTCCCGGACCGTTCAAGGTTAAAAGCTTCGCCGACTATCAGGAGAAGCTTGAGAGCCATCACGTCATTCTCGATCCGGCAAAACGCGCTGCGGCTATCTCCGAGCAGGCGCACGCGCTTGCGAAAGAAGCGAAGCTCGAACTCGTCGAAGACGATGCGCTGATGGCCGAGAACGCCGGCCTCACCGAATGGCCGGTCGTGCTGATGGGCTCATTCGAAAAAGCGTTTCTTGAAGTGCCCGGCGAAGTTCTGATCACGTCGATGAAGACGCATCAGAAGTGCTTCTCGGTGCGCGATCCGAAAGCGAAGAAGCTCGCGAACAAATTCCTGCTCGTCTCGAACCTCGTGGCGAAAGACGGCGGCACACAGATCGTCTCGGGCAACGAGAAGGTCATTCGCGCGCGTCTCTCGGATGCGAAGTTCTTCTGGGAACAGGACCTCAAGCATCCGCTGGGTGAGATGGCGGGCAAGCTCGCGCACATCACGTTCCACGAGAAGCTCGGCAGCCAGAAAGATCGCGTCGAGCGCATCGAGCAGTTGGCGTTTGAACTCGCTGGCGCATGCGACGCCGACCCGCAAGACGCGCGCCGCGCCGCGGGTCTGTGCAAGGCGGATCTCGTCTCGGAAATGGTCGGCGAATTCCCCGAGCTCCAGGGCCTGATGGGCCGCTACTACGCCGAGCACGTCGGAACGAAGCCTGAGATCGCCCGCGCGCTGGAGCTGCACTATAAGCCGAAAGGCCCGACCGATACGGTGCCGCGCGAGGATCAGGGCGACGCCGTCGCGGTTGCCGTCGCGCTCGCCGACAAGCTCGATACGCTCGTCGGCTTCTGGGCCATCGGCGAAAAACCAACCGGCTCCGGCGACCCCTATCAGCTCCGCCGCGCCGCCCTTGGCGTCATCCGCATCGTGCTGGAAAATGATCTAAGAGTACCGCTTTCAGAACGGCTCGCCGAACATGGCGCACCAGTGGTCAGAAGTATCTTCACTGCTGGGTTAGCGAAGACCAGCGTGAAGGAATTTTTAAGTTCATGGAAATTGCCGGGCATTAAGCCAGATTTGTTCGATCGGGAACGGCCATCCGACGCGACATTGCAAACGATCGCCGAAGAGGTGGTTGCTGCTTGGGGAGTTGAACGCGTTCCGGACCTCCTCTCCTTCTTCGCTGACCGACTGAAGGTCTTCCTGAAAGACCAAGGCCAGCGTCACGACCTGATCGACGCAATCTTTTCGCTCGGCGGCCAGGATGATCTCGCCCTCATCGTCCGTCGCGTCGAAGCGCTCGACGCATTCCTCAAAACCGACGACGGCACGAATCTGCTCGCAGGCGTCAAGCGCGCCGCGAACATCCTCTCGATCGAAGAGAAGAAGGATAAAAAATCCTACGCCGGTCCCTACGACTTGGCGCTTCTCAAAGAGAAAGAGGAAATCGCGCTGGCCGCCGCCATCGAAGCGGTGAAGCAGGACACGACGTCGGCCATCCAGGTGGAAAATTTCGCTGGCGCCATGCGCGCGCTGTCGGAACTTCGTGCGCCGGTCGATGCGTTCTTCGACAAAATTCTCGTCAACGCCGACGATAAGCAGGTCCGCGAAAACCGTCTGCGCCTCTTGTCGGAAATCCGCGCCGCGACGCTCACCGTCGCCGACTTCTCAAAGATCAGCGGCTGAAAAACATCGGCGGCGGGCCTGGAATGCTGGTCGCCGACGCCGAAAGGTGATGGCCTCACTATAGCCCCACCACCGTCATGCCGACGGAGGTCGGCACCCAGACAAGCTTCAGCTTATCGCTTGCAAAAGGCTTGCCTGGATCCCGGCCTGCGCCGGGATGACGTTTGTCGGGCGGTGGCCCCTACCGCAAGCGCTTCAAAAAAGTCCTCGGGTTTAAGCCCGAGGATCAGGATCACGAGGCGTGGAGGAACAACAAACTCAATGCGCGGAAATCATTGCGACCTTTGCAGGCGCGAACGGCTTCACATCGGTCTGTGAAACCGGCAGTGCCTCCGACGTAAAGAAGCCAGGGCCGTTCATGATGTGAAGCCAATGCACGGTGACGTTCGCGGCGTAAGCGAACGTAATGATTGCAATAACGACCGCCGCGGAAAGCATCGTAACGTACGCAAGATACTCAGAAACGACCAACTTCGCGCTCGCAACACGGGCGCGCGGCGCATTCGTGCGATTGAGGGGATGGTAGACGAATTTCTGGTCCATGATCGTTCTCGCTTGCGCAGTACGCGGGGGAAATGGGGGGAGCACTTAGCCTGCGCGTTCCATTGAACTTCTGGATCGTGAAATGGGTTCCGAAATTCGTTTCGTCCAGGTGTGGATAGGCGCGGCGATTTCGCAAAATCGCCCATCTTTTTCGAATCGCACTGAAAAAATCGGGGTGCTAGCCGCTTGGCCTATGCCTCCGCGGCGGCCGAAGCTTCTTCATAGGCTTCCGTGGCCTCCAGCCAGGCGTCCTCGGCGGCCTGCAGGTCGCGGGCGAACTGGCCGCGCTGCTGGGCGGCCGCCTGAGCCTTTTGCGGGTTGGAGGAATAAATCTCCGTGTCGCCCAGGAGCGCATCAAGCGCCGCAATCTCCTTCGCCAGCTTATCGACGTGCTTTTCGGCCGCCTGCATGGCTTTCTTGAGCGGCGCCAACTCGGCCCGCTTTTCGGCGGCGGCCCGGCGTTGATCCGTACGCGACGTCCGCGCATCGCTTCCGTTTTCGTCGCGCCGTTCTGACGTTCGCGCGCCACGCTCTTCGAGCAGCAACGCGCGATAGCTTTCCATGTCGCCGTCGTAAGGCTTCACCGTGCCGTTGCGCACCAGCCAAAGCCGGTCGGCCGTCGCCTCGATCAAATGCCGGTCGTGGCTGATGAGGATGACAGCGCCGTTGTATTCCATCAGCGCGTGAATGAGCGCTTCACGGCTATCGACGTCGAGATGGTTCGTCGGCTCGTCGAGAATGAGAACGTGCGGTCCATGGAATGCTGTCAGCGCCAACAGCAGCCGCGCTTTCTCGCCGCCCGAAAGCTTTCCGCACGCGGTATCGGCTTTGTCGGCGCTGAAGCCGAACGTGCCGAGCTTGGTGCGCCGCTGCGCTTCCGTCGCTTCCGGCATCAGCTTCACCATGTAGTCGTACGGCGTCGCATTCGGCAGCAGGTCGTCGAGCTGATGCTGCGCGAAATAGCCGACTTCGATTTTCTGCGCGCCGAAAACCTCGCCCGACAACGGCTTCAGCCGCCCCGCGATCAGTTTCGCGAGCGTCGATTTACCGTTGCCGTTCTGGCCCAGCAGCGCGATGCGGTCGTCGTTGTCGATACGCAAGTCGATGCCCGACAAAATCGGATGATCGGCTTCATAGCCCGCGCTCGCCTTCTCGATCCGCAGCAGCGGACTGGCGATAATCTTCTGCGGATCGGGAAAATGAAACGGCACGACGCGATCATCGACCTGCGCCGCGATCGGCTGCATCTTGGCGAGCGCCTTGACACGGCTCTGCGCCTGCGCGGCTTTGCTCGCCTTCGCCTTGAAGCGGTCGATGAATGCCTGCAAATGCTTGCGCTGCTCGTCCTGCTTCTTCTTGAGCTTCATTTCGAGACGCTGCCGCTCGCGGCGCGTTTCCTCGAAATCGTCGTAGCCGCCCGCATAAAGCGTCAGCTTACCCTTGTCCAAATGCAGGATCTCGGTCACCGCGCTGTTCAACAGATCCCGGTCGTGGCTGACGATCAGCACCGTGTGCGGATAGCTCTTCAGATGGTTTTCGAGCCAGAGCGTGCCTTCAAGATCGAGATAGTTCGTCGGCTCGTCGAGCAGCAGGATGTCGGGCTTCAGGAACAGGATCGCACCGAGCGCAACGCGCATGCGCCAGCCGCCGGAAAATTCCCGGCACGCGCGCCGCTGCGCCTCTTCGTCGAAACCGAGGCCCGATAGAATGCGCGCCGCCCGCGCCGGTGCCGAGTGCGCGTCGATGTCGGTCAACCGCATTTGAATTTCCGCGATGCGTTCCGGATCGGTCGCGGTCTCCGCCTCGGCCAGCAGGCTCGCGCGCTCGGTATCGGCCGACAGCACCCAGTCGATCAGGCTCTCGTCGCCGCCCGGCGCTTCCTGCGCCACATGACCGAGCCGCGCATTCTTCGGAATGGAAATCGAGCCGTCGTCGGGCGCGATCTCGCCTTTCAGCAAACGCAGCAGCGTGGATTTGCCCGCGCCGTTGCGGCCGACGAGCCCGACTTTGTGGCCTGACGGAATGGCGGCTGTCGCCTGATCCAGGATCGGCCGGCCTTCGATGCGATAGGTGAGATCGTTGATATGCAGCATGGCATCGCGATAGCCGGTCCGCCGCCCGCTGTCACCGGGTCAGAGCGTAACGCCGAAGCGGGCAAGCGCTGCCGTCATCACCAGATAGGCCGCGAACGTCAGCGCCGAGGCGATGGCGAGGCTTAACCAAAAGCCGAATCCCTGCCCGAGCAACATCGGCAGCGCCAGAAACAGCACGAGAGACGGCAGCACATACCAAAAGATGCTCGTCGAAAGGCTCGCGATCTTGGCCGTATCGCCGGTCTCGCCGTAGAGCCAAATGAAAGCCAGCAGCGATGTCAACGGCAGCGAGGCAACGATGCCGCCAAAGACCGTCGAGCGCTTCGCGATTTCGGAGATTGCGACAACCAAACCCGCGGTCAAAAAAACTTTGAGCGCGGTGTAAAGCATCAGCCGGACACCACAGGCTTCAGCGTTTCGTAGAGCAGGCGGTCGCGGACAGCTTTATCCTGCACGGCCAAGTGCGCGATGAACCATTCCTGCACCATCTTGCACACTTGCTCCGGCTCACGCTTCGCGAGCAGCGTCGGATTGGAGAACACCTGCAGGTCTTCTTCCTTCCAGCCGAGCTTGCCGAGTTCCTTGATCAGGATGTCGTAGTCGCTCTTGACCGCCGAGTCGTGCTTGACCGGATTTTTCGATCCCTCGGAGATGGCCTCGAAAATCGCGTCGGTTTGGGCGTTAAGCGCCGTCGCGGTCTCTGGATGTTCCATTGTCTGGATCACGGCCGGGCTCATCTCGCCCTTTGAGATAAAGCCGAAGCAGGCGCTGACGCTTTGCGCCCTGAGCGCCTTGAGATGATTGAGGAACGCTTCCGCGATCGCTTGCAGCTTCTCTGGGCTTGCCTCAAGGGCCTTTTCCGCATTCTGGCGGCGAAGCGTAACGAGACCCTGCGCTAAGAGCGTCGCGACATCGCTATCGGGCTTGTTGTCAGCAACGAGCTTGTTGGCCGATGAGATTTCGTTCGAATACCAATCCGGGTATTCGCGCTTGATGAGTGCCCACACCGGAACGGTCTGCAGGCGCAGATCGAGCGGCGAGCCATCAACGGCAGGCGGCGAAGGTGGGGTCGGCGATTGTGGCTCGACCGCGGCAACTTGTGTCTGCGAGGACGGCGGCGGAGAAGAAGACGCGTCCGTCGCGGATGGTGAGACCGACGACGTCGTCGTTGCGTCGGCCGGCGGCGCGGACGAAATCACGTCGTTCGTCGGTGTTGCGGACGGAGCGCTTTCATTGGACGCAGTCTGCGTCGTATCAGTGGCTGCGGGTTGGGCCGATTGATCGGCGGAAGCCGCCGCCGTCGTCGCAGTCGACGATGGATCGGATGGCGCAGCGACGACCGGCGCATTGTCCGCGGTCGTGCCATTCGAGCCGCCGACCATACCCATGATGGCGCCCCGATAATTCGTGAATGCGAACGCGCCGCCGCCAATGACCATGATCGCGACGCCGGCAAGCGCCAGCCGTTTGATGAGATTGCTGCGGTCGGGCCGAGGTGCCGCGTCGCTCTCATAGTCGATGCCACGCTGATCATGTTGCGCTGTTGCTTGCCCGTAGGTCACCGCTTGTGGCTGAGCGGCTGGCGCGGACGGCGAAGCAGCGATCTGCTTCGGCTCTTGTCCGAGCGCCTCGAATGCCGTCGGAAATACGTTCGGCGCCGATTGCCATTCCGGCATTCCGGGCCGCCAGATCAGATCGCTGATACGCAGATAGTTATGCGCGACGAATGTGCGCATTTCGATATCGGTCAACGGCCCGTGCTGCTTACCGTCGCGGGCGATATACCACTGAATGTCGTTGGCCTGTGCCGTCATCATCGCTTCTTCGCACACGTAGGCATCGCTGCCTAACCCCCAGACCGTGCGCTCTTCGCCGGCCCACACTGTTCATACGTAGTTGCGCGCGTCAATCGGGCGATTATGCGGTAAAACTCCACTTTCGCGTGTGACGTGCAACCGAATGCTCTGCGGGGCGACGGTCCAGCGCTTGCTGGCGGCGGTGCGCGTCGCTATAAGCCCGCGGAACCCACATAAAATCCGTAAAGCGAGACAGACTTATGGCCATCGAACGCACGTTTTCCATCATCAAACCCGACGCCACGCGCCGCAATCTTACCGGTAAGATCAATGCCGTGATCGAAGATGCGGGTCTGCGCATCGTGGCTCAGAAGCGCGTCCGCTGGACCCGCGCCCAGGCCGAGAAGTTCTATGAAGAACACAAGGCACGGCCTTTTTACGGCGAACTCGTGGATTTCATGACCTCCGGCCCGATCGTTCTGCAGGCGCTGGAAGGCGAAAACGCCATCGCAAAGTATCGTGAAGTGATGGGCGCGACCGACCCGAAGGAAGCCGCCGAGGGCACCATTCGGAAGCTTTTCGCAGAGTCGAAGGGCTCCAATTCGACGCACGGATCTGACAGCCCGGCAGCCGCCGAGCGCGAAATTGCCTTGAATTTCCGCCTCGACGAGATCGTTGGTTAAAAATCTTGGCCGGAGCGCCGCGTGCGCTCCGGCCTCTGCAATGCCAAGGAAAATGGCGATGATTTCGCCGTCCTACCTCCGCACAATGGCCCGCTACAACAGTTGGCAGAACGCCAGCGTCTACCGGGCCTGCGAACAACTGACGGACGCCCAGCGGAAAGATAATCGCGATGCGTTCTTCGGCTCGATCCACGCCACGCTGAACCATATTCTCTGGGCTGATCAGATGTGGCTGTCGCGGTTCGAAGCCGCTTCGCCGCCAGCCAAGCCCGCTCTTTCCGATAGCACAACATTATTCGAGGACTGGGACGCCCTGAAAGCCGAGCGCCAGCGCTTCGACCGCGTCATTGAAGATTGGACCGATCGCTTCGAAGCATCCGGCTGTGAAGGCGATTTGACCTGGTATTCAGGTTCGGCCGGGCGCGAGATGACCCGTCCGAAAGCCCTGATCCTCATGCACATCTTCAATCACCAGACCCATCATCGCGGTCAGGTGAATGCGATGCTGACGGGCTTCGGCATCAATCCCGGCGTGACGGATCTGCCGTTTTCGCCCGATCCCGCCTAGGCGGCGTCGACGATAACACCGCCGTTTCCGCCCAGCTCCCGCTCAAACGTCTCCTCATCGATCGCACCTTCCGACTTGGCGATCACAATGGTCGCGATGCCATTGCCGATCAGGTTCATGAGCGCCCGGCCTTCCGACATGAAGCGGTCGATCCCGAGGATCAGCGCCAGCGACGCAACCGGAATATGCGATGTCGTGCTGAGCGTTGCGGCCAACGTGATGAAGCCCGATCCCGTAACGCCTGCAGCGCCTTTCGACGTGAGAAGCAATACGCCGAGGATCGACACCTCATGCCAGATCGTGAGCTCGGTGTTCGTCGCCTGTGCCAGGAAAATCGCGGCCATCGTCAGGTAAATGCAGGTGCCGTCGAGATTGAACGAATACCCGGTCGGTACGACAAGCCCGACCACGCTTTCCTCGCAGCCGGCCTTGCGCATCTTGGCAATGAGGCGCGGCAGGACGCTCTCCGAGGACGACGTCCCAAGAACGATCAGCAACTCGTCCTTGATGTAGGCGAGATAGCGCAGGATCGAAAAGCCTGACAGCCGCGCGATTACGCCCAGAACGCCGAACAGAAAAATCAGACACGTTAGATAGAAGGCGAACATCAGAAAGGCGAGGCTCGACAGCTTGTCGATGCCGTATCGCCCGACCGTGAAGGCCATCGCTCCGAACGCACCAATGGGTGCCAGCTTCATGATGAAGCCGACCATCTTGAACAGCACGTCGCCAATCTGTGCGACCAGATCAAGCATGGGTTTGCCGCGCGGCCCAAGCGACTGCAGCCCGAACGCAAAGAGCAGGGCGACCAGCAAAACCTGCAGGATATTGCCGTCGACAAAGCCGCTGAGAAACGTGTTCGGGATAATGTCGAGAATGAAGCCGACCGCCGACTCTTCCTTCGATTTCGCAACGAAGCTTGCGACGGCCTTCGCATCGAGCGACGCGATATCGACGTTCATGCCGGCACCGGGCTTCAGAACGTTGACGACGACCAGACCGATGACGAGCGCCAGCGTCGTGAGGACCTCGAAGTAGATGAGGGCTTTAATGCCGACCCGTCCGACCTTTTTCAGGTCGCCCATCGACGCGATGCCGTGCACGACCGTAACGAAGATGATCGGCCCGATCAGCATCTTGATGAGTTTGACGAAGCCGTCGCCCAGCGGCTTCATGGCCTCGCCTGCGGACGGATAGAGATGCCCAAGACCAACGCCCAGAGCGATCGCCGTCAGGACCTGGAAGTAGAGATGGGTATAGAACGGCTTCCCACGTGGCTCCGCGAGAATGGTTTCGTAGTCTTGCTGCATGAAAAGACGTTAGCGCCTCGCTCGATTGAGAGGCGGCACACTAACGGTGACGTTCCGGGCGCGATAGTTTCCGGCCGCAGAAATATCTCGTTCGATGGTTGAATGCGAAAGCCGGTGGCAAAGGCAAATGTGGAATTCGCCGCGAGGGTCGCGCCGAATGCGGCGGAACTGACCCTCGTGGCGCTTCGTCCGGTTGCCAAAGATGCACACCGACGCATCCGCAGGCCGGACGGTGGACGGCGCTTAGGCGGCCGCGACCCAACTTCCCGCGACGAACCCGAAGGCAACGGCATCGGGGTTGCGGCGTGCAGTTTCTATCAATTTCTCGGGCGCTTCCACGTCTAGCGCAACCGCGACGTTCTTTTCTTTCGATCTGCGCGGTTTTGCACCCGTCAACAAGAAGACGGGCTTGCCAAGTACGACGGTTCTCACGGACTCCATGGTGAGGGCCTCCTGGAGTTTGGAACGTAGGCGTTTCGGCTGTGTCTGGACGACACGGGGGGCAGTGACATCCAGAATGTGCTATTAATTCATTAACGTGCAGAGACTATGACAGCATTAACCAGTGCAGGAAACCCGGCACTCTCGCGTATGCGAGCCTCTCTACAACTCGAATTTGCACTTTCCTGAGCACTTTGCGGGCGTAAAAGCCTGTATCGCGGCGCGATATTGCCTGTGGAAAACATTGCGAATGGTATTCACGGACAAGGAATCAAATTGAGTAACGCGATGTTACGCGCACGACTTGAGTGCAAATCCGGCTGAAAAGTTCTGAAAAAGAAATGGCCGGGACGATTTCCCGGCCATTCTGCATCTCAACGTCAATTCGCTGGCAACAAGCGTCAGCTCAGCTCGTGGATTTTGAATTTCAAGCCGCCCTTCGGCGTCAGCGTCACCGTCGCGTTGAGCCCAGCCGGATCCTTGCCGACATACTCGGGCCGGAAGCGACGCAGAAGACGCGACAGCGCCAGCGTGTTCTCGACTTGGCTCATCGCGCCGCCGATGCATGAACGCTTGCCGGCACCGAACGGCAGATAGCTATATTTCACTTGCTTCTTGGCGTTGCCCGCCATCCAGCGCTCAGGCTGGAAGGACTCAGGCTCGGGCCAGAATTTCGGATTGTGGTGCGCGCCGTAGCTGAAGATCGACACGCGGTCACCCGGGTTGATCTTGACGCCGCCGATTTCGTCTTCGGCCGCGGCGATGCGGATGAGGCTCCAGACGGGCGGATAGATGCGCATCGTTTCCTGGATGACAGCGCGCGTATAGGCGAGGCCGGAATAATCCGCCGCCGTCGGTTCGCGATCGCCGTAGACCTGATCGCCTTCGCGACGAATCCGTTCGGCCATTTCCGGCCGCCGCGACGTCTCATAAAGCGCCCACGCCAGCGTCAAAGCCGTCGTCTCGGTGCCGGCCCACAGATACTGTTTCAGCTCGTCGATGGCCTGCTGCTGGTCGAATTCCGGAACGGAAGGATCGGCAACCGTCGCCTCGATCATCTTCAGCAGCGTGCGCTCGCGCATCTCGCGCGGATCGGCGCCCATCACGGCCGGCGGCACGCTCGCCCAAACTTCCATCGCCTTCGCCGGATCTTCGTCGGTCAACTCGAAGATCTCGCCCGCCTGTTTGCGCAGGCGGATGTCGCGATGGTTCATGACGTCGGTATAGGTCTTCACGCACTTGAACACGACGTGCGGATTGAACGGCATATCGCGGTCGAACAGCGCCTTGCAGATCATGTCGGCTGCGAGCGTCCACGTCTGCTCGACCATCTCGACCGTCTCGCCGCTTTTCGCAAGGTCGGCCCAGAGCGCCATCTTCGTATCGATCGCGCGCAGGAAGTACGGAATGTACTCGGCGAACATGTCGGGGTGGAACGCGGGCTGCTGCGGCATCCGGATCTTCTGCCAGAGCGCACCGTCGTTCGTGATCATCGACTTGCCGAAGATCGGCTTCAGGCCGTCGAAGTATTTGATGTAGTTGTCGGCTTTAGTGACCAGCACGTGCTTGAAATATTCGGGCTCTGAAATAAGCACGACACGTTGATTGGCCATATTGACCGGCAGGACAGGACCGTAACGGTCCATCATCTGCATGAGGATGCGCATCGGGTTATCCGGATCGCCGCGCAATAGCGGCGTCAGGTTGAACCAGATGCTAGATTCGTCGCCGAGACCCAGGGTGTGGCTGGGGGTCGTTTCCATAGGCATTCTCCATTCGGGACCGGAGGAGCGGTGCGCGTATCAGCCTTGCGGGCGCTTCGTGCGCCCATCGGGCTCGCGCTGCACTTCGGTCGCCGGATCTCCCTCTCCGGAAGCCATAGAAATACCACGGTTTGGGGGGTGCCTGTCCATGCGACGGCCAGTGCAAGGTAACCAGCAAATGACGCTGTGGATCAGATCACTGGAGAGTACAGTGGGTTCGTTTCGCTAACTTCCGAAGATATAACAATTTTCTCCCCTTCGCAGCATACCTGCCCTGCGGCGACAAGTCTTAACGCTGCCGGGTAAACTCGGTGTTCCACTTTGAGGATCTTGGCCGCGAGTGTCTCCGCGGTATCACTCGATAGGACTGGAACTGCCGCCTGCGCGATGATTGGACCGGCATCCATCTCCGGCCGGACATAATGAACCGTGCAGCCCGCGATCTTCACGCCAGCCGCAATCGCCTGCTCGTGCGTGTGCAGGCCCTTGAAGCTCGGCAGCAGCGACGGATGGATGTTGATCATCCGATTCTGCCAATGCGCGACGAATTCGGGCGTCATCAGCCGCATGAAGCCCGCAAGCGCGACAAGCTCGACATGGTGCGTATCAAGCGCCGACTGGAGCGCCCGCTCGAACGCCGCGCGCGACCCGTAGCCCTTGTGGTCGATGATGACCGTCGGCAGCCCCTGCTCCACTGCCCACGCGATACCCGCGGCATCAGGCCGGTTCGAAGCGACAAGCACGATCTCGGCCGGATAGTCGGGGGCGCGTGCAGCAGCCACCAGCGACTGCATGTTCGAGCCGCGGCCGGAGATCAAAATGGCGGTGCGTTTCTTGGTGCTCATGGCCGCCCGGAATAGCAGAGCAGGCTTCGGTGCGCGAGTGCATCTGAGGTGAGACATGAACGCCACGAGCCGCAGGGTTTGTTAGCCATGGTTGACGACCGTTGTTGCAGCAGGGTGTCACCTTACGCATTCTGAAAGGGATCGGGGGCCACGATCGCAGAAATGGGCGACTGATACGTCAGCGGCGCTTCTGCCGCGCGGCGGTCAGTTATCTGCAAAATCGGGTCGAAATGGCACGCCGGATTTCATTGCTTACCGTTGGAACGCTGGGCGACGTCGGGCCGATGGTTGCCCTCGGCTTGGCGCTCAAAGAGGCTGGCTACGAAGTCAGCGTCGCAGCTCCCGAAGACTTCATGGACTACGTCCGCAGCAAGGGGCTCGAAGCGCGCCGCTGCGGCACGGATTTTTCGAAGTTCATGAAAGAGGGCGAGATGGCGGAGATCGCCGGCGCCCACACGCTCGTCACGGTCAAGAAATGGCTGAGTCCCGGCCCCGACATGCGGGCGCTGTTCGAGAGCATCCTTCTCGATTCCGTAGCTGCGACCGCAGATGCCGATGCCATGATCTTCCATCCCGTCATCTCGGTCGCCGGTGAAATCGCCGAAGCGCGAAACATCCCTGCCGTCATGGCCGGTCTCGGCTCCGTTTCGCCGTCGGCCGAAAACCTGTTGTCGGTCATTCCCGGAACCGGCATCCCGGCCTGGAACCGGTACGGCTACAAGACGCTCGGACTGCAGCGGCTGGCCTATCGGCGTGTCATCGGCGAGATCCGCAAGTCGCTGGGCCTTGGCCGGTCGTTCTGGATGAAGCATCCGCATCGCGTCCACGGCAAGCGTGCGTCCGTTCTCTACCCCGTCAGCCCAGTTCTGCAGCCGCGCGCGAGCACGGAAGGCGACGAGATCTACTTCACAGGTTACTGGTTCCGCGATGAGGCGCCGAATTGGCGTCCATCCGGCAAGCTCGCGGAGTTTCTGGCCGCCGGACCGCGTCCGATCTACGTCGGCTTCGGCAGCATGCCAGCGCTTGGCCTTGAACGCACCGAGATGATCTTGCGCGCCTGCGAGGCGGCCGGACAGCGTGTGATCCTCGGCAAGGGGCGCGGCGAGTTCGATCGCGTGCCATTGTCCGCCAACTTCCATCTGATCGACCAGTTCGTGCCGCACGATAAACTGTTCCGCGAAGTCGGCGCCGTCATCCATCATGGCGGCCTCGGCACGACGACGTCGGCCTTGCGTGCCGGACGTCCAAGCTTCGTCGGTCCCTTCATGATGGATCAAAAATACTGGGGCCATCGGATCTTCCAGCTCGGCGCCGGGCCGGACCAGCTCCCGATCCAGGACTGGACGCTTGAGGCATTGACCGCCCGCATCCGCGACGTGGCGACCAATCCATCGTATGCGCTGAGGGCCGCCGAGATCGGCCGCGCCATGGAGCAGGAAGACGGCGCCGCCAACGCCGTCGAGATTATCAAGAAGCTCCTCGGCGGGCCGGCAGGCGACGCCGCGCACACCGGCGCTTCGCAGGTCGTCGCCGCTTAAAGTGCGCAACGAAGACGTCAACGGATAAATGCGAGATCGCCCGCAATCGGCAGTGAACTTCGTTTTCGATGCGCACCGCGATGACGCCATGTTAGCGCAACAGTCAGGCCAAATTCTCCTCGTATAGGCGCGAGCGTCAAAGAACGAGGAGAAAACATGCTCAGCTCAAGGATCATCCTGGCTGCTATCATCATCGCAGGAACTGCCGGGACCGCCACATCTCAGACCATTCGGCTGGATGATCGCGGCTTCAGCTTCCGCTTCGGCAAGGACGATCGCCGTGGCGATGTCGAAGGCAAACGCGCGAGCTGCGAAGTCTATGCCCGCATCGCGCAGGTTCAGGCTGATGCCAATATCCGCTATCGCTGTGGTTTCCGCGGTCCGCAATGGGATACTGATACCCGCAACCATTTTCGCTGGTGCAGATGGGCTCGGCGCGCCGACTTGGCACGCGATCAGCTCTTCCGGTCTCAGGGACTTCAGGATTGCTTCAATCGTCTGGGCGACTTTGACGACCGTCGCTGATCGCACGGCACATCAGGATAACGGAGGGCCGGAGCATTGCTCCGGCTTTTTTGTTTGCACCCCGCGAGAAACGATCAGCTGATCGGGCGCGCCGTCGCCCGCGGCTTGATATGTAGGTGTTTCGCCGCGTGTGCTTTGACAAGACGCTTGCCAAGCCCTGCTGCCCGTCGCGCCTGATAGATGTTGGCGAGGAAAAGATTGGCGACGCGCGACCAGTCGTGCCGCATGGCCTGCACGCGTACCTGATCGCGGTCGAGCTTCAACGCCGCAAGTGCCGCCGCCCGCAGGTCTTCATCGAGGCAGCCGGTCACGCCGGGCGTCACGACGTCGATCGGCCCGGTCACCGGATAGGCCGCAACACCGAGGCCTGAAGCCATGGCTTCGAGCAGCACCAGGCCGAACGTGTCGGTGCGGCTCGGAAACACGAACACGTCGGCGTTTGAATATTCCTGCGCCAGGTCTTCGCCCGTCTTAGCGCCCTTGAAGACGACATCGGGATACCGGCTCCGCAGAAGTCCGAGGATCGGCCCGTCGCCGACAACGACCTTTCGGCCCGGCAGATCGAGATTGAGGAACGCCTCGACATTCTTTTCGCGCGAGACGCGGCCGACGTAGAGAAACGTCGGCCCGGCTTTGGCGGCGGCGTCTTCAGCGTCGCCCATTTTCGCGCGCGGCTTGAATTGCGCAGTATCGACGCCGCGCGACCACAGCATCAGCCGCCGGAACCCGCGTCCCGACAATTCCGTCTTCAGCGATCGCGTTGCGACGAACATGCCGATGCCGGGCCGGTGAAACCAACGCTGAAACGCGTAGCTGATCCACGCCGGCAGACCGGTGTAGGCCTCGATGTATTCCGGAAACCGCGTATGGAACGACGTCGTGAAGCGAATGCCCTTGCGCAGGCAGACGCCGCGCGTAGCAAGCCCGATCGGCCCTTCCGTCGCGATGTGCACGTGATCGTAATTGCCCTCTTTCAGCAGCGCGGCAACCTGCGACCGCCGCGCCAGCGCCAACCGGATCTCGCGATAGCCGGGACACGGCAGCGTCGCGAAATCCAACGGCGATAGGATCGTGACCATGTGGCCCGCGGCTTCAAGCTCGCGCTTCAGGTTCTCGTAGGTGCGGACGACACCGTTGACCTGCGGCTTCCAGGCGTCGGTCGCGATGAATATTCGCATCACGCTACCTCGATGTTGGGGCGCCGCGCCGATGACAGGCTGTGAGCGGCGCGATCCGCAAAATCGCCGAGCGGGCCAGAGAGCATGACGAGAAGCAGGTCCGAATCTATCTAACGGCGTATTTTAATCCGCTTCTGACCTCACCAGTTTTCGATTGTGTGACAGTTGGCAGGAATTGCCCGAACAATCTGCAATTTAACCTCTACGAAGCCTCAAGACTTGCATCGTGCAACGTCAGTCGCGCTTAGCTGGGCGATCCGGCGCCACGTCATATAGGCGCGGATATCGGTAAACTGCCCGTCGGCGAGACGGGCGATCGGCGGCGCGTCCTCATCCCGATGGATGATCTCGGCCATGATCCAGCGGTCGGAAAATTGCTCGTCCGCCAGCCCGTCGAATGCCGGACGCGGCACGCGATATTTGATCTCGATGATTTCGCCCACAGCGAGGTCTGAGGTAGGGCCAGCCATGTGGGTGCTCCTGTATAGTTTACGGAGCGGCGTGAGTAGACGCGGAATTTTTCAGTTCCGTGGCAGTTCGCTGACCGCCGGATTGCAAGTCGTTAATGCGCGACGCGAGTAACAGCGCAATTCCGGGATTTTCCGCGATGGCGCTTCAGCTTGCCGCGTTTTCATCTCCGGCCGACAAAAGTCTGGTACGCCCGGCTCTTGGGTCCTGATATGCCGGGCCCGAGACCAAGCCGGATCTCGGGAGGAATTGGAATGACGAAGTGTTTGGGCCTCGTGGCCGTCTTGGCGGCATTGGGCTTCGCGACCCAGGCGTCAGCGAACCAGGATGTCCAAACGCTCGCCAGCGATCCCGCCAACTGGGCGATCCAATCGGGAGACTACAGCGGCCACCGCTATTCGAAGCTCGATCAGATCAACGCCTCGAACGTCGGCGACCTTCGCGTCGCGTGGACGTTCTCGACCGGCGTGTTGCGCGGCCACGAAGGCGGCCCGCTGGTTATTGGTGATGTCATGTACCTCGTGACGCCGTTTCCGAACGTCGTGATGGCGCTCGACCTCGCGCATGAGCAGAAGATTCTCTGGAAGTACCAGCCCAAGCAGGACCCGTTCGCCGCTGCCGTGATGTGTTGCGACACGGTCGACCGCGGCGTGCAGTATGCCGAGGGCAAAATCCTCGTGCATACGGCCGATACTTCGCTCATCGCGCTTGACGCCAAGACCGGCATGGAAATCTGGAAGGTCAAGGAAGACGATCCGAAGAATGGCGCGTCAGGAACCGGTGCGCCGCTCGTCGTGAAAGACAAGGTGATCGTCGGTGTCTCGGGCGGCGAGTTTGGCGTCCGCTGCTACATCACCGCCTACGATTTGAATTCCGGCCATCGCGTCTGGCGCGCCTATTCGATGGGACCGGACGCCGACATGCTGATCGACCCCGACAAAACGACATCGCTCGGCAAGCCGGTCGGCAAGGATTCCTCGCTCAAGACTTGGAACGGCGACCAGTGGAAGATCGGCGGCGGACCGGTCTGGGGCTACATGGCCTACGATCCGGCTCTCAATCTGATTTACTACGGCTCCGGCAATCCTTCGACATGGAACCCAGTGCAGCGCGCAGGGCCCGGCGGTAAGCGCATCGACCAGAAATGGTCGCAGACGATTTTCGCCCGTGACGCCGACACCGGCATCGCCAAGTGGGTCTATCAGATGACCCCGTTCGATGAGTGGGACTATGACGGCGTCAATGAACCTATCTTGACCGACCTCGATATTGATGGCGTCAAGCGCAAGGCGCTGACCCACTTCGACCGTAACGGCTTCGGCTACACGTTGGATCGCGTTACCGGCGAGCTGCTCGTCGCAGAAAAATTCGAGCCGGACGTCAATTGGGCGACGAAGGTCGTGACGGACAAGAGCGATCCGCAATACGGACGCCCGCTCATCAATAAAAAGTTCTCGCCGTTCGAGACGGGAACGGACGACGTGACGAAAGGCATTTGCCCGTCGTCGATGGGCGCGAAGAACCAGCAGCCGGCGGCCTATTCGCCGCTCACCAGCCTGTTCTACGTTCCGGTGACGCGCCTCTGCATGGATATGGAAGCTTTCAAGGTGTCGTATCAGGTCGGCCAGCCGTACGTCGGCGCGACGTTGACGATGTTTCCCGCGCCGGGCGAAAACGGCAACACCGGGGCTTTCATCGCGTGGGACGGCGCCAAAGGCAAAACCGTGTGGTCGAAGCCGGAACGCTTCGCCGTGTGGTCGGGCGCTCTGACGACGGCGGGCGGCATCGTCTTTTACGGCACTCTAGAAGGCTATCTGAAAGCGGTAGACCAGAAGACCGGCAAGGAACTTTTCAAGTTCAAGACGCCGTCCGGCATCGTCGGCAATCCGATGACCTACATGCACGACGGCAAGCAATATGTCGCCGTCCTCTCAGGCGTCGGTGGATGGGCGGGCATCGGCCTCGCCGCCGGATTGACCGATCCGGAAGACGGTTCCGGCGCAGTCGGCGGCTTTGCTTCTCTATCGAGCTATACAGGTCTCGGCGGCACACTGACGGTGTTCGCGCTGCCGTGAAAGGCGGCTCAAGCCGCGGAGATCCATCGGCTCCACGATCAGGAAAACCGCAGCTTGCCGTCGTACTTCACGGCCCAGGCTTCGCCCTTGCCTTTGGCTTCCGATTTTTCACCCGTCGGCGGAATAACGTCGCCGATGACGACAGGCTCTTCACCCGCCGATGTCAGCGCCGCGATCACATCGTCGGCGCGCGCCTTCGATACGACTGCGATCATGCCGATGCCGCAGTTGAAGGTGCGCAGCAGCTCCGTATCGGGAATATTACCCGTCTTTGCCAGCCATTCGAACAAGCCGGGCGCTATGAACGACGACAGGTCGATCCGCGCTGCGACATCCTTTGGCATGACGCGCGGCACGTTCTCCGAAAGGCCGCCGCCCGTGATATGCGACAGCGCTTTGATCGCGCCGTTCAAGCCGGAGCCGCCCGTCGCCCGGATCGCGCTGAGGAGCGGCTTGACGTAGATCCGCGTCGGCGTCAGCAGCGCTTCTGACAACGTCTCGTTTTGCGAATGGGCAAACGGCGCGGGCGCGTCCCAGTCGAGCTTGGCGTGTTCGACGAGCTTGCGCACGAGGCTGTAGCCGTTCGAATGCACGCCCGACGATTTAAGGCCGATTAGAATATCGCCGACGCCGACATCGGCGCGGGGCAGAATTTCGTCGCGTTCGACCGCGCCGACCGAGAACCCTGCGAGATCATAGTCGCCGCCTTTGTAGACGCCGGGCATCTCCGCCGTCTCACCACCGATCAGCGCGCATCCGGCGAGCCGGCAGCCTTCCGCTATTCCCGCGATGACATCGCGCGCGACGTTCACGTCGAGCTTCCCGACCGCGAAATAATCGAGAAAGAAAAGCGGCTCTGCTCCCTGGACGACGAGATCGTTGACGCACATCGCGACGAGGTCGATGCCGATGGTCGCGTGCCGTCCCGTGTCGATCGCGATCTTGAGCTTCGTACCGACGCCATCGTTTGCGGCCACAAGGATCGGATCGCGAAATCCCGTGCGCTTTAAATCGAAGAGACCGCCGAACCCGCCAAGGTCAACGTCGGCGCCCGGACGGCTCGTTGCCTTCGCCAGCGGCTTGATAGCTGCGACAAGCGCATTTCCTGCGTCAATATCGACACCCGCGTCGGCGTAGGTGATGGGTTTTTGCGAATTTTCGTCAGCCGCGGACATCAATCCTCGTGGTCGTTTGGAATGCCGGATGCAACAGGGTGAGCGGTCTTGCAAGCATCGCAGCGGGGAAAGGTTCGGTTAAACTCACTTTTGCCCCATTGCCAACCCGTCATGGGGGTCGTAGCAGCGACTGGACCTGAGAGCAAACGAAGCACTGACCTCTGGGTTCCACGGGATGTCGCAGCGCTGGTCTTGCCGGCTTGAGTGGTCCTGCAACACGACAAAGATGGGGGATTAACGGTGCTTGCGAGCCGCTGCCTCGCCATTGCTATTCTGATTTCGTCCGTTCTGGCAGGCGTTGATGTCGCGCCCGCGCGCGCCGACGCCGACGCGCCATACACGGTCGGGAACTATCCTGTCGAGGCGACGGCCGCCAATGCGGTTGCCGCCAAGGAGCAGGCCATGAGCGAGGGCCAACAGGCCGCGTTCCGCTCGCTGTTGAAGCGCTTGGTTCCTGTAACCGCGTATAAGCAGTTGGATCGGCTCCGCGACGTGAAGGCAGGCGATCTCATCTCAGGCATCTCGGTGCGTTCGGAACGCAATTCCTCGACGACCTACTATGCCGGCCTCGATTTCTCGTTTCAGCCGGACGGCGTGCGTTCACTTCTGACGCAGCAGGGCATTCCCTTCGTCGATCAGCAGGCCCCGCCGGTGACGGTCGTAACGGTGCTCTTGCAGGGCACCCCGCCAACGGCGAGCAACGACAGAGGCCTGTGGCACCGCGCTTGGTCGACCCTCGATCTCACGCACACGATCACGCCTGTCGTCATGAAGGATTTAAAGCCCTCGATCCAGACCGACACGATAATCGCGCTGATGTCCGGCCAGGACAGCGCGCTGCAGAAGCTCAAAGCCGAGTACGGTGAGGGTCTGGTCGTTCTCGCCATTGCCGAGCCGGACATGGCGGCCAAGCGGCTCAACGTAACGATCGCGGGCAGTGACGCCGTCGGCGGACTTTTGTTGAAGCGGGTGTATCGCATTAACGACGGTGATCTCGATTACGCCTCGCAATTGGCGGCCGTCATCTCGCTCGGCATCTTGGAGGGACGCTGGAAGGCGGTTAAAGCCGGCGTCCTCGACACGGCCGCTGCGCCGCCTTCGAACATGCCTGTCTGGGCCGCCTCGACGACGGGCAGCGGCGAAGACGTGAGGTTGACCGTGGTCTTCGGCAATTCCGATCAGTGGGACGAGATGCGTGGGCAACTTCTCGATACGCCCGGCGTCGATGCCCTGAATATCGGGTCTGTGTCGGACCGAAGCGCCGACGTGTCACTTAAATATCCCGGCGGCGCTGCAAGTCTTGCGAACGCGCTGGGCGCTCGTGGGTTAAGCCTCGCCAACACATCCTCCGGTTGGGTTCTTCGCCCAAGTTATTGAAAAGCATAGAAAATATAAAACTCTGACCTGCCGCGGATCGCGTCGTCTCACGCCAAACGATGCGTGTTCCTCCCTTTTGTTTTACCGCACTGCAAAGGAGGTTGTTCTCGACGAGACAAACGTCGAGAGGGTAGGTTCGCGCCGCCCGGATATCGAGACGGCCGGGTTGCAGGGAGAGACGGGGTCAATAACGGCGTGAGCATTCCAAATTTAATTACGCTCGGTCGGGTTATCCTCGTACCTGTGGTCTTCTGGCTTTTGCTGACCGGTGAGCTGCAAGCGGCATTTCTGGCATTCGTCGTCGCCGGTATTTCCGATGCGGTCGATGGCTTCTTGGCCAAGCGCTTCAATTGGGAAACCGAGCTTGGCGCTTATCTCGATCCGCTAGCTGATAAATTGCTGATCGTCTGCATCTTCGTGGCGCTGGGCGTGACGGGCCGCCTGCCGTCGTGGCTGGTGATCCTGGTCGTATCGCGCGACGTGCTGATCGTCATCGCCGTCGTCCTGTCTTGGCTTCTCGACCACCCCACGCCGATGAAGCCACTCGCCATCAGCAAGATGAACACTGTTGCTCAAATCGTGCTGGCCGGAACCGTGCTTGCCGATGAAGCGTTCGGTCTGAGGCTGAAAGGGCCGGTACAACTACTAACCCTGCTCGCCGCCGCCACCACGGTTGCCTCCCTCGTTGCTTATTTGCGCGTCTGGCTGCGGCACATGACGGTATACGAAACTCCCGGCTCGAAAAGCTGAGCATTTAAGGCCATGCTGTTTCGGGGTGCTTCGGCAATTGGGTGAGGATCGGGACCTATGCATTTTGAGCGGCACGCGCTGTTCTGGACGGCGACGGCGTTGCTGTTTGCCTATATCGTGCAGCTCATCGCTCCGGCATTGCTGCCGTTCGCCATCGGTCTGACGCTCGCCTACTTTCTGAGTCCCGTCGTCGATGCGATGGGCCGCATCGGTATTCCGCGCTGGATCGCGACGATCCTGCTGCTCGCGTTTTCGACTTTGCTGATCATTTTAGCGCTTGTCTTCGTCGTCCCCATTCTCTTTCAGCAGGCAGCGGGTTTCATCGAGTCTGCGCCAGGAGCAATCGACCGCCTGAAGTCACTGATTGAGACCACTGCGCGCGACCATCTCGGACCCCGCTATCCTGAGGCTGAGGCAACGGTTCGCAACGCTCTGGACAGCCTCAGCAAGGCCGTTCCATCATTGCTCGCAAGTTTTGCGGGAAGCATCTGGACTCAAGGCACCGCCGCATACAACTTTTTTACGGTCGTCCTCATCACGCCGGTGGTGTTCTTCTATGTGTTGCTCGACTGGCCCAGCATCGTCGCGAAAATCGATTCCTGGCTGCCCCGCGACGGAGCCGATGAGATTCGTGGACTCGCCACTGAAATCGATTCACGCATCTCGGCTTTCATCCGCGGCCAAGGCGTCGTTTGCATTCTGCTCGCAATCTACTACGCGGGCGCCTACAGCGTGGCTGGACTGAATTACGGCCTTCTCGTCGGCGTGGCGACAGGGCTCGCGTCCTTCATTCCTGTATTCGGATGGTCGATTGGCGCAATAACGGCCATGCTGCTTGCGATAGTTCAGTATTGGCCCGAGTTCACGCCCATCCTGGTCATTGTCGGCATCCTACTCGTCGGACAGGCGCTCGAGTCTGCGATCCTGAGTCCCTACATCATCGGCTCCGAAGTCGGGCTTCATCCTGTCTGGGTAATTTTTGCGCTGTTGACCTTCAGCTATCTGTTCGGATTTTTAGGTCTTCTCGTTGCCGTGCCGGTTTCCGCCGCAATCGGCGTGCTCGTACGTTTCGCGCTCCGAAAGTATCTCGACTCCTCTGTCTATCAGGGAGAGGTCGAAGCGGCGCCAAAGGATCCGCAGCAACCCTAATCCATGACCACGACGCCACAGCAGCTTGTCTTTGAACTTCCGCACCGCGCGGCAATGGGACTTGAAGATTTTCTCGTCTCAGAGTCGAACGCGGCCGCGGTGAGCCTTGTCGATCGTTGGCCCGATTGGCCCATCGGCGCGGCGGTCATCGCGGGGGCCAAGGGCAGCGGGAAAACCCATCTTGCGAACGTCTGGCTGACGCGCGCCGGCGCGACGGCGGTCGAGGCGTCCCAGATCTCGCGCGAAACCGTTCCCAAGGTTGCGGCAGCCGGCGCGGTTCTGATTGAGGACATCCAGAACGCCGCTGACGAAGCTGCGCTGTTTCACCTCTTGAACCTTGTGCGCGAGCAGCGGCTGCAGATCCTGCTGACGACGGATACTGCGCCGGGCGATCTCTCGATCACCCTGCCGGACTTCCGCTCCCGTCTGAAAGCTCTGCCGCTCGCGACCATCGATCCGCCGGACGATGCGCTGTTGCGCGCCGTCCTCGTCAAGCTCTTCGCCGACCGGCAGTTGAGCGTCGAGCCGCAACTCGTCGATTACGTGCTCGTTCGCATGGAGCGATCGATGCTGGCGGCAGAACGGTTCGTGTCGGCGGCTGACCGCCGGGCGCTCGCCCTGCAGCGGCGGCTGACGCGCGCGATTGCCGCTGCCACGCTCGACGCACTGGGCTATTGAATCAGCTTAAGAATCGGCTGTCACCCACCCATTCGTCATTTGGGTGTAAACCTACTATATGGATTTCTTGAACCGGATTTCGGAGCATTTCCCCATCATGGCGACCGTGAAAAGCAGAAGCAGCAAGGCAAACGTTCCAGACGTGCCCGAGGGGCCGGACCGCTTCTACAATCGCGAGCTGTCGTGGCTCCAGTTCAATCGCCGTGTTCTTGAAGAAGCGGGCAATCGGCAGCACCCGCTTCTCGAACGGTTGCGCTTCCTATCGATCGCCGCTGCCAACCTCGATGAATTCTACATGGTGCGCGCGGCCGGCGTGTATGGCCAGATCCGCGCCGGTGTCACGACGCTGTCACAAGACGGTATGACGCCGATGCAGCAGCTCGCCGCCATCAATAAGTTTGTAACAGGCCTCGTTGCCGACGAGCAGTTGAATTGGCGAACCATCAAAGACGAGCTTAGCGCAGCCGGGCTGCATGTTCTTCAGCCGAAAGATTTGACGGATGGCGAACGCGCCTGGTTGGAAAAGCTCTTTCTGAGTCACATCTTTCCGATCCTGACGCCCATCGCCGCCGATCCTGCGCATCCGTTTCCGTTCATCCTCAACAAGGCCATGACGATCGCGGTGGAAATGGTGCGCCCGGTCGACGGCAAGACCATGAACGGCCTGATCCCCATTCCCGGTCAGCTCGAACGTTTCATTCGTCTCGAAACACATCCCGACAAGCCGCACGACGTGCGTTTCATTCAGCTCGAAAACGTCATCGGCATGCATTTGTCTGAACTGTTCTCAGGCTTCGAAATCAAGAGCCAGGGCACGTTCCGCGTGCTGCGCGACAGCGATATCGAATTCCAGGAGGAAGCCGAAGATCTCGTCCGCTCCTACGAAAGCCAGTTGAAGCGCCGCCGCCGCGGCAACGTCATTCGGCTCGAGATCGATTCACGCATGCCGGAAAAGCTTCGCAAGTTCGTCATCGACGAACTCGAAGTGCGCGATGAAAGTGTTTTCGTGAAGGAAGGTATTCTGGCGCTCGCCGATACCACCCAGCTCATTGTGTCCGACCGACCGGAATTGCTGTTCAAGCCGTTCACGATCCGCTTTCCCGAACGCATTCGCGAATTTTCCGGCGACTGTTTCGCCGCGATCCGCAACAAGGACATCCTCGTCCATCATCCCTACGAAAGCTTCGACGTCGTCGTGCAGTACCTGCGCCAGGCCGTTGCCGATCCGAACGTCATGGCGATCAAATGGACGCTCTATCGCACCTCGCGCGACAGCCCGATCATTCAGGCGCTGAAAGAAGCCGTGGAAGCCGGTAAGTCGGTGACGGCCGTTGTTGAGCTCAAGGCGCGCTTTGACGAAGCGGCGAACATCCGCTGGGCGCGCGATCTCGAAAGTGCGGGCGTCCACGTCGTCTACGGCTTCACCGAATTGAAGACCCACGCCAAGCTTGGCTTCGTTGTCCGCCGCGAAGGCACCGACCTCACGACCTACTGCCACATCGGCACCGGCAACTACCATCCGCAAACGGCGCGTGTGTATACGGATCTTTCCCTCTTCACGACCGACCCGATGGTCGCACGCGATGTCACGCGCATTCTGAATTTCGTCACGGGCTACGGTGAGCCTGTGGAACTAGAATGCATGGCCGCGAGCCCGCACGGCATTCGCAACCGTATCATGACGCACATTGCCGAAGAGATCAGGAATGCGAAGGCGGGCAAACCGTCCGGCATCTGGTGGAAAATGAACGCGCTCGTCGATCAGCAGATCATTTCTTCCCTTTATGATGCCAGCAACGCCGGTGTGCCGATCGATCTCGTCGTGCGTGGCATTTGCTGCCTGCGTCCGGGGATTCCGGGGCTATCGAGCAACATCCGCGTAAAAAGCATCGTCGGCCGGTTCCTCGAGCACTCGCGCATTTATTGTTTTGCCAATGGAGAGGCCTTGCCTTCCCCCAAGGCCGCCGTCTACATCAGCTCCGCCGATATGATGCCTCGAAATCTTGACCGGCGCGTCGAAGCCTTGGCGCCGATTAAGAATCCGACAGTCCACGAGCAAGTGCTGAATCAGATCATGGTTGCGAACCTGAAAGACAACCAGCAGAGCTGGCGGATCAATTCCGACGGCAGCGCGACTCGGATCGAACCGGGTCCGGGGGAGGAAGCCTTCAATGCCCATAAGTACTTCATGACCAATCCTTCGCTTTCGGGCCGCGGACAGTCTCTGAAAGAGAGCTTCCCGCAACGTTTCCGCCAGCCTGGTTAGGCCCGGAGCTTGAATGACACGGTGGAAAGAAATCTCGGGCGCGAATGAGCGCACCGCAGAAATGGAGCCTATCGCCGTTGTCGACATCGGCTCCAACTCCGTGCGCCTTGTCGTCTATGAAGGCGCCGTGCGGGCACCGACGCCGGTCTTCAACGAAAAGATCCTTTGCGGTCTCGGGCGCTCGGTCGCAACGACTGGAAGTCTCGCGGCCGATGCCGTCGAACGCGCCATCGCGGCCCTGTCGCGCTTCCGCGTGATCGCGCATATCCTCAGCGTCAAGAACATCATGGTGATTGCCACCGCGGCCGTTCGCGACGCTCAGAATGGCCATGACTTCATCACCCGCGGCGAGAAGGCTATCGGCGCGAAGATCGAAGTCCTCTCCGGCGAAACGGAAGCCCGCCTCGCCGCCCAGGGCATCATGATGGGTTTCATCGATGCCGACGGCGTCGCGGGCGATCTGGGCGGCGGCAGCCTCGAATTGATCGATCTGGAGCAGGATCGCCTCAAGGAAGCCGCGACCTTGCCGCTCGGCGGTCTGCGCTTGATCGACACCACCGGCAACAAGATCGAACGCGCGACCGATATCATCGACAATGCGCTGGCAAGTTTGCCCTGGCTCAGAAACGGCACGGGGCGCACGTTCTATGCCGTCGGCGGCACGTGGCGCGCGCTCGCGAAAATGCAGATGGACCGTGTCGATTATCCGTTGCGCGTCATGCAGGGTTATCGGTTGACCACGCGCGAAGCGCTCGACCTGTGCGAGCAGTTCCGCAAGGTCAAGAAGCCGCTTGATCTGCCCGGCATCACCGGCGTCGCCCGGGCCCGCCGCGAAGTCCTGCCTTTCGGTGCTCTCGTGCTGGAGCGCCTGTTGCGGCAGATGGAACCGCGCCAAGTCGTATTCTCCGTGTTCGGTATCCGTGAGGGCTTGATCTACGGACTTCTGCCGCCCTACGAGAAAGCGCGCGATCCGCTGATCAGTTTCTGTGAGGATTACGCCGCGCTCCGCTCCCGTTCGGTCGAGCACGCTTACGAGCTTTGCGCCTGGACCGACCAACTCTTCTCCGATCCAACCCTCGAAGAAACGGCTGATGAACGACGCCTGAGACACGCAGCCTGTCTGTTGTCGGATGCCGGCTGGCGGGCGCATCCCGACTACCGTGGCGAGCAGAGCATCAACACCATCGCCCATGCCGGGCTGGGCGGCGTGGACCACCAGGGGCGGATATTTCTGGCCCTCTCGGTTTTTCACCGCCACGAGACATCCGAGGATAGCAGCGCCGGGCTTTCCGACCGCCTGCGCAGCCTTGTTAGTAAACGTGTGCAGCGTCGAGCCCGGATTCTTGGTGCGGCGATCCGGGCTGCCCATATGCTCTCGATCGGCATGGCGGGCGTCATCGACCAGACGCCCCTCAGCTTTGAAGACGGCGCGCTTGTCCTGACCCTGCCCCCGGTTTATGCGGCCCTGGACGGGGAAAGGCTGCGGCGGCGATTCGGAGCACTCGCCGAATTGGTCGGCAAGCGGGCGGAAATCCGATTTAGCGGTTGAGAGGCAGTACGCCTCGCTTGCGTCGCAACAATTTCTGATAATCTCGGATTAAAGTTCGCAGGATGAAGACAGCCTCCATGGCGGAAGATCTTTACGATATTCTCGGCGTATCGCGCGGGGCGTCAGAAGATGAAATACGCAGTGCATTTCGCAAGCTCGCGAAAGCCAGCCATCCTGACGTCAATCCCGGCAATGCAGGCGCAGCCGAGCGCTTCAAGAAAATCACCGCCGCCAACGACATCCTGAGCGATCCGGAAAAGCGCCGCCAGTACGACGCCGGCGAGATCGACGCCAAAGGCGATCCACGCCGCCCGCAATGGAGCCGGGCCGGAGCCGGTGCCGGGCGTCACAGCCCGTTCGGCGCCCGCGGTTTCGAGGGCCGGGCTGGGGCGGGTGGCGGTTTCGATGACTTCAGCTTCTCCGACATTTTTTCGGATGTCTTCGGCGCCGCCGGCACACGCGCCCGCCGCGATGCGCAGGGAGCGGGTCCCCGCGGCAACGATGTCCGCTATTCGCTAGAGGTCGATTTTCTCGACGCAGTTCAAGGCACCAAGAAGCGCGTCACGCTGCCTGACGGCGGCACGCTGGATCTCAACGTTCCCGAAGGCGTGGTCGACGGCCAGGTTCTGCGGCTCAAAGGTAAGGGTGCGCCCGGTGCCATCGGTGGCGAGGCTGGCGACGCTCTGGTCGAAATCAAGGTTCGCCCGCATCCCGATTTCCGCCGCGAGGGTGATGATCTGCTGCTTGAGCTGCCGATCACGATCGACGAAGCGGTTCTCGGCGGCCGTGTCGAAGTTCCGACCGCCACGGGTCGCGTGCAGTTGACGCTTCCCAAGGGCACGAGTTCCGGCAAGACGTTTCGCTTGAAGGGCAAAGGGGCGCGCGGCAAGAACGGCCACGTCGGCGATCAGCTCGTCACCGTCAAGATTGTCATGCCATCCGAGATCGACGACAGCCTCTCATACTTCTTCTCCGAATGGCGCCAGACCCACAGCTACGATCCGGGCCGGAAGTAGCCAGTCCTTATCGTCATCCCGGCGGAGGCCGGGATCCAGTAAAACTGCAATATCTGTCCTGTCGAGGCTTGTCTGGGTGCCGACCTTCGTCGGCATGACGGTGGCGTGTGTCCACGATTGGCGGCCGTACGGAATGCGAGTCGCCAATCGCGATTACAAACTCTACCTTGCAGCAGGTACCGCGCGCACTTCGCCGTTGACGAGGGTCAGCGCAAGCTCGCCGCGCTTAAGCTTAAGCGCAGCATCCCCGAACAGCGTCCGCCGCCAACCCTGCAGGGCCAGAATGTCGGCTTCATCTGACGTCGCGAGCTGTTCGAGATCATCGCTGTCGGCGATGATGCGCGGCGCCACGCCATGCTCGGCAGCGGCCGCCTTCAGCAGTACCTTTAAAAGCTCCAGCGTCGCGCTCGCTTCGGCCGAAAGCGCTTCGTTGCGCTCGATCTTCGGCAGCGTCTTCGGATCGCGCGCCAGACCCACCTTCACGACATCGATGATTTCCTTCGCCCGCTGCGAGCGCGCAAAACCGTCCGAAAGCGTACGCAATTGGCCAAGCGCATCGGCGCTGGCAGGCAACTGATTGGCGATATCGTAGAGCGCATCGTCGCGCAGCACGCGTCCGCGCGGCACGTCGAGCTGCTGCGCCATGCGTTCGCGCCACGCGGCAAGCTCGATCAGGACTGCGAGCGACTTCCGCCCCTTCACGCGCAGCTTCAGCCGCTGCCAGGCGTTTTCCGGCTTCGCATCATAGGTGGAAGGGCTGATGAGCACTTCCATCTCTTCCTGCAGCCACGGCGTGCGGCCAGTCTTCTCCAGCATCTGCTTGAGACGCACATAGACGTCGCGCAGATGCGTGACGTCGGCGAGGGCGTAATCGAGCTGCTTTTCGGAAAGCGGCCGGCGGCTCCAGTCCGTGAAGCGTGAGCTTTTGTCCAGATCGACGCCCGTCGTCTTCTTGACGAGGTTGACGTAGCTGATGCTGTCGCCATAGCCGCACACCATCGCCGCGACCTGGCTGTCGAAAACCGGCGTCGGCACGACTTGCGACTTCAGATAGACGATTTCGATATCCTGCCGCGCGGCGTGAAAGACTTTCACCACCGAGGTGTTGGCCATCAAATTGTAGAATGGCGCCAAATCGATGCCGGGGCTCAACGGGTCGACGACCGCCTCGGCTTCCGGTCCCGCGAGCTGGATAAGGCACAGCAACGGCCAGAACGTCTGCTCGCGCAGAAATTCGGTGTCAACGGCAACATATTCACTTTTCGCCAGCACGTCGCAGAGTGCCGACAGTTCGGACGTGGTCGTGATCATTCGCATCAGGGCAACGCCTATAGCGCATGGATTCGCGGTTGTCGCCATCAGCTTGGTCGCGGAGTGGACAGGCTTTCGGCGTACTCCTACCCTCTCGGGGCCAGCCGGAAAATCCCTGCAATTACCGGACCCGAATGCCCCAATATCCGGGTAGAGACGCCGCCAGGACGTCTCAGGGCCGGTAACCTTGACTTTCCGCCGCCCGCATGCGCTTTTCCGCGGCGATTTTCACCCACATGACCAAAGGGTTTTCCGGCCATGGCCGAGGCTAAGCTGCATCGTTATCGCTCGCACACCTGCGGCGCGCTCCGGAAGAGCGACGTCGGCTCGCAAGTGCGTCTTTCGGGTTGGGTGCACCGCGTGCGCGACCACGGCGGCGTTCTGTTTATTGACCTGCGCGATCATTACGGCCTGACCCAGGTGGTGGCCGATCCCGACAGCCCGGCGTTCAAGGTGGCCGAAACCCTGCGTTCAGAGTGGGTCGTCCGCGTCGACGGCAAGGTCCGCGACCGGCCGGAAGGCACCACAAACGCCGAACTGCCGACCGGCGAGGTCGAGCTTTACGCCACTGAAATCGAAGTGCTTTCCGCGGCGAAAGAGCTTCCCGTCCCGGTCTTCGGCGAGCCCGATTACCCGGAAGACCTGCGCCTGCAATATCGCTTCCTCGATCTGCGCCGCGAGACGCTGCACGGCATCATCATGAAGCGGCTCGACATCACGCGCTCGATTCGCCGCCGCATGCATGACGTAGGCTTCAACGAATTCCCGACGCCGATCCTGACCGCATCGAGCCCCGAAGGCGCGCGCGACTTCCTCGTGCCGAGCCGCATTCATTCGGGCAAGTTCTACGCGCTGCCGCAGGCCCCGCAGCAGTACAAGCAACTTTTGATGGTCTCGGGCTTCGACCGGTATTTCCAGATCGCGCCCTGCTTCCGCGACGAGGACCCGCGCGCCGACCGCCTGCCCGGCGAGTTCTACCAGCTTGACGTCGAGATGAGCTTCGTCGAGCAGGAAGACGTGTTCCAGACGATGGAGCCCGTCATCACCGGCCTGTTCGAGGAATTCGCCAACGGCAAGCCGGTCACGCAAGGCTGGCCGCGCATTCCTTACGATACGGCCATCGCCAAGTACGGCTCCGACAAGCCGGACCTGCGCAACCCGATTGAAATGGCCGATGTCACCGAGCACTTCCGCGGCTCGGGCTTCAAGGTCTTCGCGGGCATGATCGAGAAGGATGCCAAAACGCGCATCTGGGCAATCCCCGCGCCGACCGGCGGCAGCCGCGCATTCTGCGACCGCATGAACTCCTGGGCGCAAGGCGAAGGCCAGCCGGGCCTGGGTTACATCTTCTGGCGCGATGGCGACGAAGCGGGCGCCGGTCCGATTGCGAAGAACATCGGCCCCGAACGCACGGTTGCGATCAAGAACCAGCTCGGCTTGAAAGACGGCGACGCTGTCTTCTTCGTCGGTGGCAACCCGGCGAACTTCTACAAGTTTGCAGGCGCCGCGCGTGATCGCGCTGGTCATGAATTGAAACTGATCGACGAAGACCGCTTCGCGCTCGCCTGGATCGTCGACTTCCCGTTCTACGAATGGAACGAGGAAGACAAGAAGATCGACTTCTCGCACAACCCGTTCTCGATGCCGAAGGGTGGACGCGAAGCGTTGGAAGCTGCCGAGAAGTCCGGCCGCGATGCGCTTCTCGCGCTCAAGGCGAACCAGTACGACATCGTCTGCAACGGCTACGAGATTGCCTCGGGCTCGGTCCGTAACCATGTCCCCGAGACGATGGTGAAAGCGTTCGAGATCACCGGGCTTTCGAAGGCCGATGTCGAGGCGCGCTTCGGTGGTCTCTACCGCGCGTTCCAATACGGCGCGCCGCCGCACGGCGGTATGGCCGCGGGCATCGAACGCATCGTTATGCTGTTGACAGGCGGCAAGACCGTTCGCGAAGTCGCGCTCTTCCCGATGAACCAGCAGGCGGCAGATCTTCTGATGGGCGCGCCGAGCGAAGCCTCGCCCAAGCAACTGCGCGAACTCTCCATCCGTGTCGTCACGCCGGAGAAGAAAGCCTAGAACTCTTTGTCATCCTCGGCTTTGCACCGAGGATGACAATCAACGTGTCACCATCTCTAACGTCATCCCGGCGCAGGCCGGGATCCAGCCAAGTCGCACCATCGTCATGCGAAAGGCCGCCTGGATGCCGACCTCCGTCGGCATGACGATAATAGTGTGTGCGATTGGCGGCCGGCTACCCACAGGGGAGTCGCCAATCGCCAACAAAAAAAGCGCCTTTCATTTGAAAGGCGCTTGAGTTTTATCCGGACTGCTGGGCTTGAAATCCGGTGGGGTAATCGTCGAGATTAGTTCGTCAGGCCCTGCGCCTGCGGCAGCAGCACCGACACGATGACTGTTCTGCCATCCTTGACGGCATTGCCGACCCACTGGCCTTGCTCGCCGCGATAAAGCGGCGAAATTCCCGTATAACCCTGATGCGCTAACTGCACGCGCGCCTGCTCGGCGTTTGCCGCGTTTGCGAGTTCGGCACTGAACGCAGCCGCGGACGCGCCGTTGTTCGTCGCTGCCTCGTCGGCATAAGCCGGAAGCGCCATGCCGGTCAGTGCTAATCCAATTAACATTATGCGAGTCATGTAAGCTCCATTAAACTGCGCGGCGCACATGCCGCCTGTGATGAATCTGAGATAGACACTCGACCCGTTCACCGCCACACAACTCCCCGTGCGTCCGATCGCGAATGTCGTGAACAAGATGTGATCGACGCCCCGTTCGGTTGCATCGAATGATTGAAATGAGAGGCGAAACGCAATGAAACTGCTGTTCCTCGGCGCCGGCGCGACTGGCGGCTATTTCGGCGGCTATTTGGCGAAGGCTGGTGTCGACGTGACGTTTCTCGTCCGCCGGAAGCGCCGCGAGCAGTTGGCGCGCGACGGTCTCAAGATCGAAAGCGTGGACGGGCGTCTCGATATCCCCGTCAAAGCCATAACCCGCGACGAGATCGTCGCGCCGTATGATGCAGTCATCCTCAGCGCGAAAGCCTACGACCTCGACAGCGCGACAGACGCGATCCGCCCGGCTGTCGGCGACACGACACTGATTTTGCCGGTGCTCAACGGCATGAAACATCTCGATACGCTCGACGCTGCGTTCGGCGCTGCGCGCGTGCTCGGCGGTCTTACTCATATCAGCGTGACGCTGACCGAAGACGGGATTATCCGCCAGTTTGGGCAATTGTCGACGCTGACGATGGGCGCGCGCTTCGCCGGGCAGAAGGCGGCGGCGACGGCGCTTTACGAGACACTCGCTCGCGGCATCGAGGCACGCCATGCCGACGACATCATCTTGGCGATGTGGGAGAAGTGGTACTTCCTCGCCGCCTTCGCAGCATCGACGTGTCTGATGCGCGCCGGCGTCGGCGACATCGTGCGCGCCGCGCACGGAGCAGAGTTTACGCTGAATGTGCTGAACGAATGCACCGCCATTGCCGGCGCGAACGGTTATCCGCCTCAGCCTGAGATGATGGAATTTTCGCGGACTTTCCTGACCGATCCGGCTTCGACATTGTCGGCTTCGATGCTGCGCGATATCCAGCGCGGTGGGCAAATCGAGGCGGACCAGATCGTCGGCGACATGATCCGCCGCGGCAGGGCGCATGGCGTCGCGACGCCGCTTCTCGATCTCGCTTATCTCCATTTGCAGGCTTATGAGAACCGCTGTGCGGCCGTTAAGCCCGGTTGATCGCTATAGAGCCCGTAGGATTACGACTTGTTAATCCGGCTGCAGCTTCTGCCTTGTTTCCAATTCGCCGTTGCGAGACTAATACGGAAATCATCTTCAGCCTGGAGATCCGGCATGATCCGTATGCTCGCCGCCGCTGTGTTCGCGCTGTTCGCTCTGACAGCAACGGCGGACGCGCGTGCCCCTGCACACGCCGACGAATGGAACGGTGCCGAGATTAACTGGCGCGACGCGCGGTCCGGCATTTATGAATCGGCGCACACGGGCCGGCCTGTCATCATGGTATTTCACGCCACATGGTGCTCCGTCTGCAAACGGTTCCGCCAGGTCTTCAAGGACCCGGCCGTGGTTGCAGCTTCGCGCGATTTTGTGATGATCCTGGTCGATGCCGACCAGGAAAAAGAGGTCAATGGCGCCTTCCAGCCGGACGGCTCTTACGTCCCGCGCACGCTCTTTCTTGATTCGGATGGCAACGTCTCCGACAAGCTCATCGGAACCGATCCGCAGTATCCCCATTCCGTCAACGTCGACAGTCCAGCTGAACTGCTGGCGCTGATGAAGAAAGCGCACAGCGTCTACAACATTGCGCCTGCTGCGACCGACCCGCAGCCATCCAGCGAAAGCCCGATCTGATAATTCTTCGGAACTTTTCCTCAGCGTGTTGCGCTCGCCCCTCTGACCCGCCATAAGGTCCGGCAACGCGGACGTGGTGGAACCGGTAGACACACAGGACTTAAAATCCTGAGACGGTAACGTCGTGAGGGTTCGAGTCCCTCCGTCCGCACCATTTGTCGAATTGACAACGATCGCGGGTATGTACGCTGGTGCCAACTCGCATTTCCAAACAGAGTCGTAAGCGCCTTGCGAAAGCGTGAATCGATAGCCCAGCTTGCCGAACACGCTCTGCGCCTAGCGCAGGTCGGCGAATTCGAAGGCGCCGCCGCATTTTTCGAGCAAGCCATCGCGCTCGACGCTGGCAATCTCGATCTGCGATACAACCTCGCCGTGGTTGAAGAAAACTTGGGCCACATCGGCAAGGCTGCGTCGCTGCTCATCCAGGTGTTGCAACGCAAGCCGGCGAGCCCGTTCGCGGCGGCTTCGCAGTTGTCGCGGCTGTTCACCCGCTATCGCGTCGACGACGGTGCCGTTTTGACGGCCGCGGGCTTGAGCACCGCGCTGCAAACCCGCGACGTCGCGCTTCAGCCGATCACCGAGGCGGGCCTGCAATGGCTGTCGACGCAGAACGCAGATTGGCGTTATGGCATTCGTCGTATTGCAAGCGGCGAAGTGAGTGAGCTGGAAGCGGGCCGCGCGATCCTCGGTAAGCTACGTCACCTCGGCCGCGCCGAACACGAAATGCTTTGCCTCTGCCTACGCGAGGGCATCGTCAAGAGCATCGACAACGAACGCCTGCTCACAGGGGTGCGCGCAGCGATCCTGCTCGATGGCGGCCGCACGTTGTTCGACGACCGCGATCATTTTAATCTTGCGCTGGCACTGATGGTTCAAGGCTGGAACAACGACTTTGCCTGGGCCGAAACCTCGCAAGAGACGGACGCAATCTCCGCCTTGGAGATCGAGCGCGCCGCGCTGCTGGCGGCCGATATGCCGACGACGCGCGCGTTCCTGTGCGCGGCCCTGTATCGACCGCTGGAGGAGATCGTGTCGCCACCGCTCGGCGTGGACGATATGCGCGTCTTGAAGCCGAAAAGTTTCCGCGAAACGCTCAGCGCACAAATTCTCGAACGCGCCGACAGAGACGCTGCCGCCAAGTCGATCCCGGCAGTCGGTGCGCTTTCTGATGCAACCTCGCTGAAGGTTGCGCGCCAGTACGAAGCCTCGCCCTATCCGCGCTGGAAAACGGTTCAGCGTTCGGCGCCCGGTGCGCTGCAACGCTACCTCGGCCGCTTGATGCCTGCAGATTGCTTTGCGTTCATGGACAAGGAATGTGACGTCCTGATTGCGGGCTGCGGCACCGGGCAACAGGCTTTGATGTCGGCGACGGCGCATGGCCCCAAAGCGCGGCTGCTCGCCATCGACATCTCGCGGGCGAGCCTCGCCTACGCCGGCGTCATGGCCGCGCGTGAGAAGGTCACCAACGTCTCGTTCGTCCAGGCCGACATTCTCGATGTTGCGCGCCTGGAACGTCGCTTCGATCTCATCTATTGCGTCGGCGTTCTGCACCACATGGCTGACTGGCGTGCAGGCTGGCGCGCATTGCTGTCGTGCTTGAAACCGTCGGGCCTAATGAACATCGGGCTCTACAGCGCGACGGCGCGGCAAGGTCTTCGCGACTTGCGCGACGATAAGGATTATCCCGGCGCGGGCTGTACGGATTCTGCTGCGCGCATCTACCGCCGGTCACTGCTGCTGCGTGATGATGGAACTGCGGCGAGCTACGTCAAGCAAAGCCGCGATTTCTATGCACTCAACACATTCCGCGATCTCGTCCTGCACGAAAGCGAAGCAACCGTGACGATCGAGGAGATAGCACAGTTCCTCGATGATGAAGGCCTCGTGTTTCGCGGTTTCGCATTGGACGCGAATGTGCTGCAGGAATTCGCAACTCTGTTTCCCGCCGCCGCCCCCGCCGGCACACTTGCCGACTGGGCGGCTTTTGAGCGGCTGAAACCCCACACGTTCGACGGCATGTACTACTTCTGGGTCGAACGTCAGGACAAACCCGCAGCCGGATAAGGGAATTGCGTCGCGTCATGCAAAGCGCCTGGCGAACATGACGCAAACCACGACCACGCCCGTTGCCGCGATCATTGTCCAGGCGACGGGTTCGTGCAGCACAAGCCCTGCGAACGCGAGGCCGAAAAACGGCTGTAGCAACTGCAGCTGACCGACGCTTGCAGTGCCTCCGATTGCCAGTCCGCGATACCAGAAGACAAAACCGATAAGCATGCTGAAGACCGAGACATAGGCTAGGCCCATCCACGCGGCCGATCCAATGTCGGGCCACGACGATGGCAGCGTCGCAATCGCAATCAGCAACATTGCCGGCGCGGCAAAGACCAGCGCCCATGATATGACTTGCCATCCGCCGTACTGGCGAGCGAGTTTGGCGCCTTCGGCGTAGCCCAAGCCGCAAACGATGATCGCGCAGATCATCAGAATATCACCGACGGGCGACGCATTTCCCTCATAACCGAAGGCGAAGCCAGCGACCGTGGCGCTTCCCACGATTGAGAAGAGCCAGAACAAGGGCTTCGGTCGCTCGCCCCCGCGCACGACGGCGAAGATCGCAGTCGCAAGCGGCAAGAGACCGATAAATACGATCGAATGCGCCGACGTGATGTGTTGGAGCGCGATCGCCGTCAGCAATGGAAAACCGATGACGACGCCCGCTGCCACGATGCCGAGCGGCAGAAGCTCGCCGCGGTCGGGCTTTTTCTGCCGCAGAGCGATCAGCAGCATCGCCGCCAGCAGGGCAGCGATGACGGCGCGGGCGGACGTCAAAAACAACGGAGAAAATCCAGAAACGGCGACGCGCGTCGCCGGCAGGGACCCGCTGAAAATGATCACGCCGATCAGGCCGCTGATCCATCCGTCGGCCGAGGATTTCATATCGCCTCCATAGTGCTGAAGGCCGATAGACTTAAATGGGGCTGACTGGCGCGCCCAGACACAATGCAGTACAATTTCAAGAAACTGTACTGATACAAAAAGCCATACACATGAAGAAACCGAAGAATCGCGGCGCAACCCGCACCGACACCGTCATGCACGAGATCCGGGCCAAAGTCGCAAAACGCACTTTGGCGGTCGGAGACCGATTGCCGTCCGTCCGCCGGTTCGCGGCGACAATGGGTGTCTCCCCGTCGACCGTTGTCGAAGCTTACGACCGGCTGGCGGCCGAGGGCCTGATCCGGGCGCGGAGAGGTTCCGGCTTCTACGTGTCGGGAACGGCGCTGCCGCCGCTCGCCTTCAAGGAAACCGGCCCCAAGCTCGATCGCGCCGTCGATCCGTTTTGGGTTTCGCGTCAATCTCTCGAAGCGGATGCACGCGTCTTGAAGCCGGGCTGCGGTTGGCTACCGTCAGATTGGATGCCGGGCGAGGACTTGCGTCGGGCCTTTCGCAAGTTTGCGCGCGCCGACGATCATCTGCTGACCGAATACGGCAGCACGCGTGGAGCGATAAATTTGCGCCGCCATCTGCTCGCGCGCTTCGCAGAAGACGCGCTTGAGTTGACGCCGGATCAGCTTCTGCTGACCGCATCGGGCACGCAGGCGATTGATCTGATTTGCCGCTTCCTGCTGCGTCCGGGCGATACGGCTTTGATTGACGATCCCTGCTACTTCAATTTTCGGGCGCTTTTGCGCGTGCATCAGGTGAAGATCGTTGGCGTCCCCTATACGCCGTCGGGTCCAGACGTTGCACGTTTTGAAGCCATCCTCGCTTCCGAACGGCCGCGCCTCTACATCACCAACTCCGCGCTGCATAATCCGACCGGTGCAACGATGTCGTTGCAGACCGCTCATCGCCTGTTGAGTGCGGCAGAGGCGCATGACCTGACGATCGTCGAGGATGACATTTTCGCCGATCTCGAACCCGACCCGTCTCCGCGCCTCGCCGCATTGGACGGTTTGAGACGCGTCATTCGTATCGGTAGTTTCTCGAAGACACTTTCGGCGTCCCTACGCTGCGGTTACATCGCCACGCGGCCCGACTGGATCGAAGATCTTGTTGACCTCCAGGTCGCGACCAGTTTTGGCGGCCCGAGCCCCGTCGCGACCGAAGTGCTGGCCGACGTGCTCACCGGCGGCGGCTATCGCAAGCACATGGATGAGCTTCGATCGAAGCTGGCAAGGTTGCGCCGTCGGACGTCAGATAAACTACGTGATCTGAATATCGAGCCGTGGGTGATGCCCCGCGGCGGCTTTCACCTCTGGTGCAAGCTGCCGAACGCACGGGATTCCGCGGCTGTCGCGCGAGCGGCGCTTAAGGAAGATGTTGTGCTCGCTCCAGGAAACGTTTTCAGCGTATCGGATACTGCGTCGGAATTTCTGCGCGTCAACGTCGCACAATCGACCGATCCGCGGGTATGGGACGTTATGCGCCGCGCCATCGACGCCGGAAATCGCGGGGCGGCAGAATGATATTTCCGAATGTCACGTGACCGTCTACCTTCGCGACGCCGTTGCTAAAGAATTTTCAAATACGCACGCAATTCATACGCGTCATTCACTGTGGGAAAGAGTTCCGCTTGTTTAAGCGATAGTGTGGGCCTCGGGCTGTCCCTTGCCACTTTGTAACGCGATTTGTCGGGCAGGCAGCGACGGAACTGCCTTTCTGAACCGTCGTTAATCGGGGGCGACGACTGGCCTCGGATACTTTGCATAGAAACGCATTAGGAAACGGACGTATCGCGGATGCGTGCCAAAAGTTTTGTCTTGCCGATAATCATCGCGCTCGTTGCGGGCGCGGGTTATGCGGCGTGGATGCGCGAGCATCCTGCCGACGCCGAAAAGAAGAAACCGGAAGAAGCCGTTCCCGCCACCGTCGCGACCGCGGAACGCAAAGACTTTCCCGTTTACTATGACAGCTTAGGCAACGTGCAGGCGTGGAATACCGTGACCGTGCGTTCGCGAGTCGATGGCGAGATCGACAAGGTTGCGTTCCAGGAAGGCCAGTTCGTCAAGGCCGGAGATCTTCTGATCCAAATCGATCCGCGGCCGTTTCAAGCGACACTCGATCAGGCCGTCGCTAAAAAAGCTCAGGACGAAGCCGACCTCGTCAATTTAAAGCGCGATCTCGATCGTTTCGTGAATGCGGGACCGTTGGCGTCAACGCAACAGCAGATAGACACGCAGCGCTCGGCCGTGAAGCAGCAGGAAGCATTGATCGCGGCCGACGCCGGCGCCATCGACGACGCCAAGGTGCAGCTCACGTATACGACGATCCGCGCACCGATCTCGGGCCGCATGGGGTTTCGCCTGGTCGATCAAGGCAACATCATCCACGCGACCGACACCGGCGGCGTCGCGACCATCGTGCAGATCGAACCGATTGCCGTGATCTTCACGGAGCCTGAGCAAAAGCTTTTGAGCATCCTCGATCAGTTGAAGCACGGCGCTCTGCAGGTCGCTGCCTATACTCCGGATGGTAAGCGCGAACTGGGCAAGGGCGAGTTGTCGCTCGTCGATAATCAGGTCGACATGACGACGGGCACGATCAAGCTCAAGGGAAAATTCGCCAACGCCGATCATGTGCTTTGGCCCGGCCTCTCGGTGTCGACGCGATTGCTCATCCGAACGGAAAAGAACGTCGTCGTCATCCCCGACGCAGCCGTCCAGCGCGGCCCTGAAAATTTGTTCGCCTACGTTGTGCGTCCCGACAATCGGATCGAGATGCGCAAACTTGTGGTCGGTGAGATCCAGAATGGTGAAGCCGTGATCAAAAGTGGCGTCGAACCCGGAGAGCGCGTGGTTACATCCGGCTACTATCGCCTTGCGCCCGGAACGCTCGTTGATTTGACGGAGCAGAATAACCGCAAGGAAAAGGCCGCGCACACCACCGCGTCAGTTATGACCGCGCCAGTAAAGCGCCCGTCCGGCGAGGCCGAGTAACATGGACAGCGGCGGCATTTCAGGTCCGTTCATTCGCTACCCGATCGCGACGTCGCTGATCATGGTCGGCATTCTTTTCGTCGGCGTGATCGCATTTATGAATCTGCCGGTCGCGCCGTTGCCGCAGATCGATTTTCCGACCATTCAGGTTTCGGCCAATCTTCCCGGGGCGAGCCCCGAGACGATGGCATCGAACGTCGCGCAGCCCCTTGAGCGGCAATTCGCGCAGATTCCTGGCGTGACGCAAACGACGTCGACCAGCGGCCTCGGTGTCACGACTATTGTCGTGCAGTTCGATCTCGATCGCGATATCGACGGCGCGGCCAACGACATCCAATCCGCCATCAACGCTGCTGGCGGTCAGTTGCCGCAAGACCTTCCGCAGCCGCCGATTTATCGCAAGGTCAATCCCGCCGACAGCCCGATCCTGCTGCTTTCCGCTACTTCCGACGCCATGCCGCTGACCGAGGTTGACGACAACGCCGATACGAAACTTGCGCAGCAGATCAGTCAGATCAACGGCGTCGGTCAGGTCGTGATCGGTGGCGAGCAAAAGCCTTCGATCCGCGTTCAGCTCGACCCTGCGAAGCTCTACGCCCGCGGCCTGACGCTCGAAGATGTGCGAACGCCGCTCTCGATCACCACCGTGAACAGCCCTAAGGGCTCGGTCCAATCCGCCAATCGCGGCTATACAATTTACACCAACGATCAGCTGACTGACGCGAAGTCCTGGGACGACGTCATCATCGCCTACCGCAATGGCGCCCCGATCCGCATCAAGGACGTCGGCAAGGCAATCGTTGGGCCGGAAAACGATCAGGAGGCGGCGTGGGCCAACAATAAGCGCGGCGTCTTCCTGATTATCTTCAAGGAGCCGGGCGCCAACGTCATCGAGACAGTCGATCGCATCAAGGCCGAGCTGCCGCGGCTTCAGGCGGCGATGCCCAAGGCGCTCAACGTGCATATTCTGAGCGATCGCACGCAGACGATTCGCGCGTCCATCGAGGATGTCGAATTCGCACTGCTGCTCTCGGTGGCGCTTGTTGTCGCCGTTATTTTTGTTTTCCTGCGCAGCCTTTGGGCGACAATCATTCCCAGCGTGACGGTACCGCTGGCGCTGTTCGGCGCCTGCGCGCTGATGTATGTCTTGGGCTACAGCCTCGACAATTTGTCGCTCATGGCCTTGACGATCGCCGTCGGCTTCGTCGTCGATGATGCCATCGTCGTTCTCGAAAACATCGTGCGCTACGTCGAAGACGGCGAAAAGCCGTTCGATGCGGCGATGAAGGGGGCGCGCGAAATCGGCTTCACCGTCGTCTCGATCAGCATTTCTCTCGTCGCCGTCTTCATCCCGTTGCTGATGATGGGCGGCATCATCGGCCGCCTGTTCCGCGAATTTGCCGTTACCGTCACAATGACGATTGCTGTTTCGGGCTTCGTCGCGCTGACGCTGACGCCGATGATGGCCTCGCGCTTCCTGAAAAGCGAAAAGGAGGTACAGCGCGGCCGCCTTTACAAACTGAGCGAACGCGGATTCGACGCGCTGCTCAATGGCTACAGCCGCGGCCTCGATTTCGTTCTTCGCCATCAGTTCCTGACGCTGATGACATTCTTCGCGACGTTGGGGTTGACCGCTTATCTCTTCGTCACCATCCCGAAAGGCTTCTTCCCGCAGCAGGATACTGGCCTCATTATCGGCATCTCCGAGGCGGCCGAAGACACCTCATTCGACGCCATGATGAAGTATCAGGAGGAAGTCGGCAAAGTTGTTTCCAGCGATCCGGCTGTCGCGACAGTGGCAATGGCAATCGGCGCCGGCGGAACGACGCCCGCGCTCAACAGCGGCCGCGTCTATATCACCTTGAAACCCAAGTCCGAGCGCGATGCGTCGGCATTCCAGGTCATCCGCCGTTTGCAGCCGAAGCTCGCAAAGCTCGAAGGCGTTCGCCTCTTCATGCAGGCGGCGCAGGATGTGAATGTCGGCGGCCGCGCGTCGCGCACGCAATTCCAGTACACGCTTGAGGACGCCGACACCAACGAGCTTAACACCTGGGCACCGCGAATCCTCGAAAAACTGAAGACGCTGCCGACGCTCCGCGACGTCGCGACCGATCAGCAGATGGCAGGCACGACGCTGAAGGTCGAAGTCAATCGCGATCAGGCCTCGCGTTACGGCCTGACGCCCGACGAGGTCGATGCGACGCTTTATGATGCGTTCGGCCAGCGGCAGGTCGCGCAGTACTTCACCCAGCAGAACAGCTATCACGTCATCATGGAAGCATCGCCCGAGGTGCAGGCCGACCCCCACAGCCTCGATAAGCTTTACATCCACTCGCCGACGACCGGCGGCCTCATCCCGCTCGGAACGATCGCTTCGTGGACGACACGGAAGACCGAACCGCTGTCGATCTCGCATCAGGGGCAGTTTCCGGCCGTAACGATCAGCTTCAATCTCGCGCCCGGCGCTTCGCTCGGCACGGCGACCAACCAGATCAGGGCCGCAGAGCGCGAGCTGCGCCTGCCGGCCTCGATGCAGACGACATTCCAGGGCAACGCTCAAGCCTTCCAGGCATCACTGACGACGATCCCGCTGTTGATCGCGGCAGCACTTTTCGTCGTCTATCTGATCCTCGGTATCCTCTACGAGAGCTACATTCACCCGATCACCATCCTGTCCACGTTGCCATCGGCGGGTGCGGGTGCGCTCATCACCTTGATGCTGTTCGGCTTCGACTTCAGCCTTGTCGCCATGATCGGCGTTATCCTGTTGATCGGCATCGTCAAGAAGAACGGCATCATGCTCGTCGACTTCGCCATTCACGCCGAGCGCAACGAGCACCTGTCGCCGGTCGAAGCCATCCGCAAGGCGGCGCTGCTGCGGTTCCGGCCGATCATGATGACGACACTTGCGGCCCTGCTCGGCGGCGTCCCGCTGATGATCGGCGCCGGAACGGGCGCAGAAATCCGCCAGCCGCTTGGCTATGCGATGGTCGGCGGTCTTGCGATCAGCCAGATCCTGACGCTCTTCACGACGCCGGTCATTTTTCTGTACATGGATCGGTTGTCGAACTGGCTGACGAAATCGGCGGAGGACTCTAAGGCGCCGAGTGACAAGGCGGGTCCTGCGAACGCCGCGCCCGCGCCATAACCGAAGCCGCTAATGGCTCCAGACGAACCTATACTTCGCGCCGAACGAAACGGTGAACTGATCCGGCGATCCCGCTTCGCTGACCAGGGGCGAATCCCCGGCGCTGCCGACCAGCCGCTCGTATTCGAACGACGCCATCGTCGAGAACTGTTCGGTCCATTTGTATTCGCCGTAAAGGCCGGCCCCAGCCGAGCGCACGCCCGCAGACGCTTCGTATTTCGAAAGGTGGGCGCTTTCCGCCTGCGCCGCATTCAAACCGTAGTAGGCATTCATGTAGTCGCTGTCTGCGATCGACAGTCGCGGACCGGCGGCGACCGTCCATTGCGTCGTCGGATGCCACACAAAATCCGAGCTCAGATCGAAAACCCAGCCTTCAGCGCCATAGACGGCGTTGCGCGCTTCCAGGCGCGTGCGGAGCCATTCCGCCGGCCAATATTCGACGAAAGCGCCGATCTCAAGCGAAAGGTCAACGCCCGTGTTGCCGATCTCTTTCAGGCCGCGATCGCGCGTATTGCCGAAGTCCCAGCGGATCTGACCGACGGGACCGGCGCGGAAATTATCGGTCGAGAACAGTTCGTAATCGATGCCGTCGTTCGGCAGGCTCAGCCATTCCTTATCGCCGACCCGATGAAAGTCGACGATGGGCGAGCCGCCCAGATCGTAATGGCTTGAACCGGAAAACTCCGGCGAGATATTGCCCCAGGCGCCGAGCGTCACAACCCAGTCGGACGATGCCGTTGCGATGGTCGGATTGGCGATTGAGTTGTCGAACGGGCCGTCGGCGAGCGCCGCATGCGGAGCAATGCAGGAGACCACCGCCGCCAAGAAACCGCTGCAGGCAACGGACACCCGACGCTGAACGCGTGATGCCGCTAGGCCATCCAAAGCAACGGACTTGCCCCGATTATGGGCCATAAAACACTCCAACAGCGCCCATCGGGATATGGTGTACGCGCCCTATTGGGAAAATTAAAGAACCATAAATTCGTAAAAAAGATGTTCTGACGACCGCGAGACGGCGGCGATGACACAGATCAAGAAGCAGGAAACGGCGGCTAACAACTTGAGCCATCGCGAAATTCCGTCCGTCCAATGAGGATGATCCCCTGGTTGCGGCTCAACGCGCGATAGGGCTTTCATGTTCCTTATTTTCTGCAGTCCGCGTTTCAGGCAGCAGCAGCACAACTGCCAGGAAAGCCGCCAGTCCGATGCACGCCAGCGTCAGGAAGGCCGTCGATGCTCCGAAATCGTAGGCGATGATACCCGCCAGCGTCGTGCTGATCGACGCGCCGACGCCCATCGCGATGCCGACAAATCCGAGCGCCAGATTGAAGTTCCCCGACGTTCGCGTGACGTCCGCGACGGCGCCCGAAACCAGCACGCCGAGCGCCGCCGCTGAGATGCCGTCGAGGCATTGGATCGCCACCATGACGACCGGGTCCGAACTCGATGCCAGCAGCGCGGCTCGTATGGGCAGCGCCGCGAAGCCCAGCATTAGCAACGGCCGCCGCCCATGCCGGTCGCCATAGCGCCCGATCCATGGCGAGATCATCGCCACGACGAATTGCGGAACGATGATGCACAACGCGACAAGGATCGTCGCGGCGTCGCTCGCACGCTGCGTAATGAGATTGGCGACGAGCGGCATGATCGACGCATTGGAAAGGTGAAACAGCGATACCGTTCCGGCCAGGATCAGCAGCGGCCGGTTCGACGCCAGCGTCCGTACCGCGTCGAGAATATCGTAATGCGCTTTGGGCTTCGGCGTCACTTCCTCGCGATGAAAGTCGGCGGGCGAGATCAGATAAAGCGAAAGCACCGCCGGAACAGTCATCGCCGCCGCGACGAAGAACACAGCCTGGCTCGAAAGATAATAACCGCACGCGCCCATGCTTGCCGCCGCGATCATGCTGCCGAGCGACGCAAACCGCGCGTTTCGACCGAGCCGCTCGCCGATCAGGTTATGCCCGACGAGCCCCAGGCTGATCGCCGCGAGCGCAGGCCCGGTCACGACGCTCGCGAGCGAATGAAAGACTTGCGCGAAGAAGACCGCGGTAAACTGTGGCCAGATCGCAATCGAAAACGCCGACGCGCCGATCATCAGTGTCGAGGTGGCGGCAAGTGTCCGTTCCCGTCCCATCGCATCGACAAGTGCGCCGCCGGGCACCTGTCCGATGAGCGCGATGATGCTGCCGACCGTCAACACAAGGCCGATGTCGGCGCTCGTCCATTTTTCCGACGTCAGATAGACGGTGAGAAACGGGCCGAACCCGACCTGGGCATCGGCGAGGAAAAACGCAAAGCCGTCGACGCCGAGTTGGCTCCTGCCTGTCGGCCTGATACCCGCGCGCCGCCAAAACCGAGCGATACCGCGCATGGCGTCAGTCCGGCGCGCAAAGCAAATGAATGTGAGCCCCCGCGCTGACGGCCCTCATCATTTGGCCGGAGCAGAAGTGGTTGGCGGTCCTGAAGGTTGTGGCGGCCCGGGCTGCGCCGAGGGCGCCGGCTGTGCAGGGGGAGCAGAAGCGCCGACGATCACCACCGGTTCGCCCTGATGGTATTCGGGCGTCACGCGCAATTCGTCCCGCGTCATGCCGAGTGTGATGGCCTTGGGCGAGAACTGCAGCGTTCCCCACGCAACGGCGATCTTCCGCGACCCTACACCTAGGAAGCCGCCGAAATCGATCACCGCCGCCCGCACCTCGCCGCTGTGGCTGACGAGAATATCGGTGATCTGCCCGAGCTTCTCGCCCTTCGCACTCGTCACGTCCTTGCCAAGCAGGCTTTCGACTTTGTTGTCATCGACGACGACGGCGGGCATATCGCCGGGCGTCTGCTCGTCGGGCTTCTTGCCCGCATCGGCAGGGGCTGTCGCGTGCTGGTCCGGCGGGGCGGTGGACGGCGGCTGCGCTTCAGGAGATGCCGTGTCCGCGCGCGCTACGCCCGCTGCGGCCAATGCGAACATTGCCGCAAGCATCAAGGAAACACGCGCCGTAACCATAACACGCATCGGAAGGTCCCCATTCCATGCTGAAACGCGAGGCATTGCAGCCTCGCGCTCGATTTGCCCACACTCGGCGGCCAAGAGGAAACCGCCGAGCATGGCGCAAGTTCCGCCTTCGCTAACTTTCACAAAGCGCAAAGCTGCGGACGCATGATCACTGGAACCGTGGCGACCTGATTGGCAGGCCGGACTTTTTCTGCTTAGAAGCTGCCCCGGCGCCGCAAGGCGATGCTTTCTGGAGATATTCGCAAATGAAACTTGTTCGCTTTGGCGCCCCAGGTGCCGAAAGACCCGGCATTCTCGATACCAATGGCGAAGTTCGCAATCTCTCGGAAGTCATCCCGGATTTTTCCGGCGAATATCTCTCGCCGGCATCGCTCGATGAAATTCGCAAGCTCAATCTCGCGTCTCTGCCGCTCGCGCCGAAAGACGCACGCCTCGGCCCGCCGGTCGCCGACACGCATAACTTCATTGCCATCGGCCTCAACTTTGCCGACCACGCCAAAGAGACCGGGCAGGAGATTCCAACCGAGCCGATCCTGTTCAACAAGGCGACGACGTCGATCTGCGGCCCAGACGATGATGTGATGATCCCGCGCAATTCGCGCCATCTCGATTGGGAGGTCGAGATCGCGTTCGTCATCGGCACGCGTGCCCGCTACGTCGATGTGCAGGATTGGGCAAAATACATCGCGGGCTACTGCATCTGTAACGACGTGTCGGAGCGCCGCTTCCAATCGAAGCGCGGCGGCCAGTGGGTCAAGGGCAAATCCGCCGAGACGTTCGGGCCCATCGGTCCGTGGCTCGTGACCCCCGACGAGATCACCGATCTCGACAACCTGACGATGACCCTAGACGTCAACGGCGAGCGCAAGCAGACCGGCTCGACCTCGACGATGATTTTCCGCATCCCGACGCTGCTCGCTTACATCACCGAGTTCATGGTGCTTGAGCCCGGCGATATCGTCACCACCGGCACGCCACCCGGCGTCGGTACGGCCCGCAATCCGAAAGAGTTCCTCAAAGCTGGCGACGTCATGGAACTGAAGATCGACGGCCTCGGCACGCAGCGCCAGAAAGTCGTCGACTTCAAGCTCTGAACGGTCGCCTTTCACAACGTCATCCCGGCGAAGGCCGGGATCCAGTCAAGCTTCGGCGCGAACCGTGTAAGTCGCTCAGTGCGCGCTCACGCGTCGTCGCCGGGCTCGCTGTCGCTATCGGATGGCCGATAGAAATTGCGGAAATCCGAACCTGTTCGTATCGCGAGCCGCTGGCGGATTTCGTCCCACGACCGCGGATTGTCGAGATCCAATCGCCCGAGCGCTTCGCGCACGAACTTCAGCTGATCTTTGAGATCCTGCTCGCCGTGCGCGAGGCCGTCGTCCGGCTGTGCCGCAGTCTCGAGTTCATCGATCAGATATGTGACGAGACTCATCTCGGGAAACAGCATGTAAAGCGAAAGGTCGTCGCGCACCGCTCCGTCAATCCCTTCAAGGATTGACAGCTTGCGCTCGTCACCGCCGGTTTCGCTGCGGAGTCTCGAATAGGCTTCGCTCAACAAGCGGTCTTGCTCGTTTTGGAAATCGCGCAAGAGGAAGCCGAGATTTTCATTTTTCTTGCTGTGTGCATTGAGCGCTTTCCACGCTTCCCGGATAGCATCGCGCGACTGCGGCTGACTGAACCGGTTATCGACAATGTCGGACCGTAGGTGAATGGCTTCGAGCAGCACTTCGCGGAAATGCGCCGCAAGCTCCTGCTTTTCTTCGCGCGTCAGAGGCAACAAGCCCGGCAGGGCAGGCGGCTCGCGGCGCCGTTCAATCTCGGGGACGCTGCCTTTGGGCTGTGGCGGCAATTCCGGCTTCGCTTCGCGCAAGATCCCGGCGTCAATGGCCGGACGCTCTTGAACGCCCTCGAACCGCGCCCGATCTCGCGCATAGGCTGCGCTTTCCGGTGCCGTCGCGCGGATGGTCAGCAGCGTCTCATAAAGCGCCGGGCGGATGTAATAGCGGTCGTCGATCTTGACGTCGGGCGCAACGGCCTTCACCGCCGCCCCCGCATTCATCACGCGGCGGACGACGCGCGTGTCATAGTCGTTGGTGATCTCCGACAGCGTCACCATCGACGTGAAGCCTTCCGTCTCCCGGATCGGCTCCAGCGTATTGAGCACGATTTCGGAATGCTCGCGCGGATGCGGCGCTAGCGCGGCCGATACAAGCTGGTCGAGCCGCGCTTTGTCTTTAGCGGAAGCGTCGGTCTTGAACTGCTTGTCGCAGATCGAAGACAGATACTCGCGCAACTCGCTGCGCACGCGGTACCGCTCAGGGTTATGGCTGATCGTCTCGACCGCGCCGATATCGGCGCCCGCCGTAAGCACCATGCGCACGCGATCGGCCTGCGACCGCTCCATCGCGCTCAAATCGGCGAGTGCCGAAAACCCGTCTTGATTGGTGATCGGCCTGAGCGATGTCAGCGTCAGCCACGCCGTCTCATGCGGATGCGCGCCGAGCGCGGCGTTGATCGTTGCTTCAAGCTGCGCGCCCGAGCGCGATCGATAGCTCGGAATATCCGACAGCGGCGAGCGCACGGCATTGGCGCCGAACAAGCCCGACATGAAAATCAAGCCGTCGAGCCCGATCGCGATCGCCAGCGCCAGGTAGGCGAGGTGGTTGCCGTCCTGGAATGCATTGAGCGTGACGACGAAGCGGTGCGCCTTGTCATCGCGCGAAAGCTCGATGCGGTTGATTTCGGTCCGCAGCGCATCGGTGTCGTGGCTCGGAAGCGCACTGTCTGACAGGCAGCGCCGCGCGAACGCGAACAGCGCATCGGTCGACGTGTTGGCGTTGAGCTTGTCGCCGCCCGCGCAAGTGTTCTCGAAAACCTTTGTGCCCGCCTGCAGCGCGAACAGCGTGCCTGCCGCATCGGCCGTCGTCTTCGGATCGCAGTCGATGCCGGAGACGAGCGACTTTGTTTCTGGCGTCGCCTGCATCGCCGTATAGATGTCGCCGCACATCTGCTGCACGCTGTTGAGATGCGCGACCGTCGGATCGGCGCGAAACTCTGACCGGATGCGCTCGAACAACGGCAGGATCCGCGTCGGATCGACCTTCGGTCCGGCATCCGTTTGCACGCTGTCCTGGGCGAGCTTGATCCGCTGCTCCGCCGTCTGGGCTTCGCCCTTGTACTTGGCGAGATCGCCGTCAAGCGTTGCAAGCTCGGTGTCGATGGACGATAGCCGCGTTTCGACCGTGCTCAGACGTTTCTGCGCATTCGCCATGCGCTCTTGCGCGATTTGCGCCGCGCCTTGCAGTGTGGAGAGTTCCGCCATGCGCTGGCGATAAAGCGGTCCGCGTCCGGCCTTGCCGCTGCCTTCCACGCCCTTGTCTTCGGCCAACGCCTCGACGCGCTTGGCATCGACGTCTTTCAGCTTTTGGTCGTAGTCGGCTTTCTTGGTCTGATAATCGGCCGCCAGTTCGGGGCGCTGCGCCGCAAGGCTCGCTTTTTCGTCCGTCAGCGAAACCTTGCGATTGGCGAGGCCCGCTTGCCCTGCCTGCGCCGACGCCATCCGCTCCTGCTGCTCTTGCACGGCACGGCGACGCTCTTCGATCTGATCGTTGACGAACTTTTCGATCACGGCCTGCGATTGCGTCGCGGCCTGTGTGATCTTCTCAAGCTGCACGTCGTAATCTTTCCACGCTTGCGTCTTGAACAGTTCATCAGCCAGCGCCGCATGACGCGCCGCGATCGCCTGCTCGATATCGGTGATGATGCCCGAGACCTGGTTCTGCGCGCGCAGTTCGGCTGCGCGCACGCGCTCCGACTGCGGGAAGATCGACGTGAAGAAACTATCGAACGAGAAGAACACGCTCGTCGCCATGCAGGCGAGGAACATCAGCCACAGCATCGAATTGCGCAGGATGATGCGCACGACCTGGACGTAAGGGCGGACGATGTCGCTCGCCGCATAGAGCGCGAACAGCGCCACGAGCAGAAGCCCGGCCCCGAACATCAGGAACTTGTTGCCCGCCGTCGACCAGTCGATATCGGACAGGCCAGTCGCCTGCCGGCCGTCGCCGCTTCCCGACCACTGCAGAAACAACACGAAACAGGTGAGGAACAGCAAAAGCCCGATGAAGGTGCCGATCCACGGCTGCGCGCCCGAGCTTGCGAGTGCTGATTGTCCCGGTCGCGATTGCCGGTTCATCCCCGTGGCGAAACTCTCGCCGATCAGCCACGCGACGATCAGCATGATGCCCTGGATGCCGAACGTCACCATGCCGGAGAGCAGGGGCTCGCCGGTGAAATTGTACATGCCTTCCCATGTGCGCCAGCCCGCCGCGGCAGAAAGCACGAGGCCGGTCGTACCGAGTAAGGCTAAGCGCCAATTGGAAAAAATCGTTTCTTCGATGGCGGTCCTCAGCCGTCGCGCAATCCGGCTGCGCAGCAGGAGGGTGAGGGTGCAGGCAATGACAACGGCAATACCGATCGGACGGGCATTCTCCGCCAGTCTGTCGATCAAAAACTTGACGTCCATCCTGAAGTCGTTCCCAGCCAGTGCGCCCGTCGAATCGCCGGCCGCGTTGGTTAAAATTGCGCGCCCCAACGGGCTGATTGGCGGCGACATTAAGACGAAATGTGCTCATCGGATGAACTTCTTTTGAGAATCTCACCCATTCCGCCAGCCACCGGCGCATTTTACCTTGGTCGCGCCGCACGGGGATAAAATAAGGCATGCGGCCCTTGAACCGGATGGTCCGCCATCCCGACATGTTATATCGTCCGGAGAGGCATCAGTTCCACGGTTTGCCCTTCGGCCGGGCTCCAGAGGATGACCATGATAGCGAACGCAGCCGACGAGCAGAGGGCAAGGGACCGCTTGAAGACATCTCTTGAGCAGGCGACCGCGATTTTCGCTGAAAAGAATATCCGGTTCACCGACCTTCGCCGTAAGGTTTTCGAGGAGATCGCCTCGACCCAGGCCAGCGTCGGTGCTTACGAGGTCCTCGACCGGCTGGCCAAGAAGGGCACGCGCCTCGCCCCGATCTCGGTGTACCGCGCCCTTGATGCGCTGCTTGAAGCGGGCGTCGTCCATCGGCTTGAAAGCAAAAACGCTTATTTCGCCTGCCGGCGCATGGACAAGCCGCGCACCGGCCGGCCGCCGATCTTTCTGAGCTGCGAAAAGTGCGGCGCCGTGCAAGAGGTCGACGGCGACGAGATCTTCCGCGCCATCGACACGGCTGCGGCCAACACCGAATTTGAGACCCGCGTCCGCTTCGTCGAAGTCTCGGGCACGTGCCGCGAATGCGCCGCCGCCCGCCGCACGGCCTGACACGGAGACTGCCGTTTTGTCAGCTTTGGACGACGCACGAGGGAAGGCCCTCACGGAGGAGGCCGCAGCGTGTAGTTGCGGCCACCATCACGAGCACGCGCCTTTACAGGAAAAGGCTCGACCCTTCGATACGACTGCGTTGATCTCGGCACGCGGCCTGGCGATGACCCGCGGCAGCCGCGAGGTGCTCTGGAATATCGACCTCGATGTTCACCGCGGCGAGATCGTCACGCTGATCGGGCCGAACGGCGCGGGCAAAACGACACTCGTCCGCCTTCTTCTCGGCATCGAACGGCCGACCCGCGGACACATCGAGAAGGCGGCTTCAACCCGCATCGGCTACGTCCCGCAACGCTTCGATGTTGATTCCACAATCCCGATGACAGTCGCCTCGTTCCTGGCGCTTGGTGCGAACGTCACGACCGACGAGATCATGCGCGCCTTGGAAGAAACGGGCGCCGCTCGCACACTCACTCAGCAGCTTTCGAAGCTGTCCGGCGGCGAAACACAACGCGTTCTGATCGCTCGCGCGCTGCTGCGCCGTCCCGATCTTCTCATCCTCGATGAACCGGCGAGCGGCGTCGATTTTACCGGTGAAGCCGACCTCTACGACATGATCGGCAGCTTGCGCGACCGCCACAATCTTGGCGTCCTGCTCGTCTCGCACGATCTCCATGTCGTCATGGCGAAGAGCGATCGCGTCATTTGCCTCAACGGCCACGTCTGCTGTTCCGGCAAACCCGAGGATGTGTCCCAACACGCGTCATACGTCCGCATCTTCGGACCGCACGCCGCAACAGCGCTCGGTGTCTATCGCCACCACCACGATCATCAGCATGGCTTGACCGGCGAAACCGAGCCGCTCATCGAACCGGCGACGCAAACGCCAATGCCGGGGCGAGGCACCTGAGTGATCGTTGGACTTGATCCTTTCATTTGGCGCGCCTTCTTCGCGGCAGTCGGCTTGGCTGTCATCGCGGCGCCGCTCGGCTGCATCGTCGTCTGGCGGCGCATGTCCTATGTCGGTGAAACGCTATCGCAGGCGAGCTTGCTCGGCGTGGCGCTGGGGCTCGCCGCCAACATCAATCTGACGCTCGCCGTCGTCATCGCCGCAGTCGCCGCTGCGGGCGTGCTGACGCTGCTCGGACGGCAGAAAACGGTGCCGCTCGATTCCGCGCTCGGCCTGACGCACCACGCGACGCTGGCGCTCGGCATCGCCGCGATCTCGCTCGTCAAGGGTCCGGGCATCGACCTGATGAGCTACCTCTTCGGCGACGTCTTCGCGGTCACGTCCGGCGACCTCGTCTGGATTTACGTCGGCGGGGCCGCCGTCATGGCCGTAACGCTCTATCTATGGAAGCCGCTCGTCCGCCTGTCGCTGCACGAGGACCTCGCGACCGCCGAGGGCATCAACCCGCGCGTCTCCCGCGCTGCCTTCGACCTCTTGCTGGCCATCGTCATAGCGGTCGCCATGAAAATCGTCGGCGTTCTGCTCGTCATGGCGTTTCTTGTCGTTCCGGCCGTGGCCGCCCGGCCACTATCCACAACCCCGGAGCGGATGGCCGTCCTGGCCGCCGCAATCGCGATTTTCGGCGTAATCCTCGGGCTTTGGCTGTCATTGTCGAGCGACGTTCCCGGCGGCCCTTCAATCGTCATAGCGCTGTGCACAATCGCGGCCATATCACTTCTGGCGGGAAGCGCGAGAGGGCGCTAGAACTCGGGGCCCCAGGGACGGGACCAGGGACGGGAAAGGCAATTCGATGTTGCATAGCGACAGCATCACGATGAAACCGCGCCACAAGACCACAGCGGTCGCGGTCGGCGGCGTGCAGGTCGGCGGCGGAGCGCCGGTCGTCGTGCAATCGATGACCAACACCGATACGGCGGACGTCGCCTCCACGGTGAAGCAGGTCGCAGACTTGGCGCGCGCTGGTTCGGAGCTTGTCCGCATCACGGTCGATCGCGACGAAGCCGCCAAAGCCGTCCCGCACATTCGCGATCAGCTGCGCAAGCGCGGCGTCAACGTTCCGCTCGTGGGTGATTTCCATTATATCGGCCACAAGCTTCTGGGCGAAAATCCGGACTGCGCCGAAGCCCTCGACAAGTACCGCATCAATCCCGGCAACGTCGGCTTCAAGGACAAGAAAGACAAGCAGTTCGGCGCCATCATCGACATGGCGATGACGTACAACAAGCCGGTCCGCATCGGCGTCAACTGGGGCTCGCTCGACGCTGAGCTGCTGACGCATTTGATGGACGAGAACGCCAAGTCCGCCGAGCCGAAACCCGCACGCAGCGTCATGCACGAAGCCATGGTGCAGTCGGCGCTGATGTCGGCGCAGCGTGCCGAGGAAATGGGCCTTAACGCCAACAAGATCATCGTTTCCGGCAAGGTCTCCTCGATCCAGGATCTCTTGGCCGTCTACGCCATGCTCGCCGACCGCTGCCGCTACGCGCTGCACCTCGGGCTGACGGAAGCAGGCATGGGCTCGAAGGGCATCGTTGCGTCTTCCGCTGCGCTGGGCATTCTCTTGCAGCAAGGCATCGGCGATACCATCCGCTTCTCGCTGACGCCCGAGCCCGGCGGCGACCGTACACAGGAAGTCCGCGCCGCGCAGGAGCTGCTGCAGACGATGGGTCTGCGCTCGTTTGTGCCGGTTGTCGCGGCATGCCCCGGCTGCGGCCGCACGACATCGACCGTATTCCAGGAACTGGCGCGCGACATCCAGGATATGATCCGCGATCGTATGCCCGACTGGAAGACGCAGTATCCCGGCGTCGAAACGCTGAACTTCGCCGTGATGGGCTGCATCGTGAACGGTCCCGGCGAGAGCAAGCACGCCGACGTCGGCATCTCCCTGCCGGGCACGGGAGAAAGTCCCGCCGCCCCAGTATTCATCGACGGAAAAAAGGCCATGACGCTCCGCGGTCCCAATATCGCCGGAGATTTCAAGGCCATCGTCGAGGACTATATTTCCCGCCGCTTCGGCGCGGGCGCCGTTGCCGGTGGAGAGGCTGCCGAATAGCTGCCCTTCTGATTAAGCAAGAAAGCGGCTATTTCTTAAGTAATTCTTGGAAAATCGCCGCCTAAGTGCGGCGTTTGCGACGTTGCTGCGCTCGCATTGCGGTCGGTCAATGATGTATCGAAGCGGACGATTACGACCGCTTCCCAGGGACCCTCCGCCTTGCGGACGCGTTGCTGATGGATGCATGAGCATCCGCCATCAAGGATATTTCAGAGAATGAGCGAAGGTATAAGCACGCTCGAGCGTCACATCATCGTTGGCGCAGGCCCAGTGGGTTTGGCGATGGCCGCGGCCTTGAAGCACCGCGGCATCCCCTTCGATCTGATCGACGCCGCGCCAGGCGTGGGCGGCAACTGGCTGCACGGCGTTTATCGCAATGCGCACATCGTTTCGTCCAAAAAGGCGACGGAATATACCGACTACCCGATGCCGGATGATTTTCCGGATTTTCCGTCGGCCGACCAGATGCTCAGCTATCTGACCGATTTCGCGAAGGACCGCGGGCTTTACGCCAACGCCGAATTCAACAAGCAGGTCGTGCACGCTGCGCCCGACGACGCCGGACACTGGACCGTGAAGTTCGCCGACGGTGAGGAGCGGACGTACAAGGGCGTCATCGTCTGCAACGGCCACCATTGGGATAAGCGCTATCCAACGTTCCAGGGCACTTACACGGGCGAGCTGCTGCACTCGAAAGATTATGTCGCTCCGCACCAGTTCGACGACAAGCGTGTGCTTGTCATCGGCGGCGGCAACTCTGGTGTCGATATGGCTGTCGATGCGGGGCGCTTCGGCAAATCGTGCGATATCAGTTTGCAGTCAGGTTATTGGTATTTGCCCAAAACGTTTCTCGGTCGTCCGCTGACGGACCTTCCGATCTGGGGCCTGCCGATCTTCCTGCAGCGCGCGATCTTGAAATCGATCATCGCCATCAGCATCGGCGACTATCGTCGTTACGGTTTGCAGCAGCCCAAACACAAAATTTTCGAGCGTCATCCCGCGTTCGGAACGGATCTGTTGAATGCCATTCGCTTGGGTCGCGTGAAGCCGCGTCCGGCTATCGATCACGTCGATGGCGACACGGTCACATTCGTCGATGGCACGACCGGCACCTACGACATGATCGTTGCGGCAACGGGCTTCAACACCACGTTCCCGTTTCTGCCCGAAGGCCTCGTCGATGTGAAGAATAACGTCGTGCAAGTTTACGGCGGCGCATTTCCGCCAGGATTGCGCGGTCTTTATCTCGTCGGCTGGGCGCAGGCGCGCAACGGTTTCGGTCGATTGATCACGCCGCTCTCTGAACTTTATGCACGTATGATCGCCTTACAGGACGAGCTTCAGCTTCCGCTGGGTACACTCATGGAGAGTTCATTCACGCAGAAACTGCCGACGTCCCATCTCGTCGATCCCGAGAAATCCCGGCGCGAAATTAGGCTCGCACACTGGATATTACCGCTTCTTAAACTGCGGGATAAGCGGATGGCTCGTAAAGAAAAGATCAATGCAGATAAAAGTGGATTAGCGGCGCGAGTCTAATTGCGTTTAATCAACGCGTTATTAGTATCCACCCGTTAATAGGGCATTTCAGAAATACCTAGGCCACTCGTGGCCGCTAGTTGATGCATACCAGCGTATCGGTTTGCGCATCGAAATTGTCCAACTGGAACCCCAAATGGGTTGTTGGCGTTAGTGCGTACGATTGGGCCGCTGGGCCTACTGTGACGGGGTTCTAAAAATGAAATCGCAAATCGCTAAGTCCCTCCTGGGCGGAGCTGTGCTCGCGTTGACTGCAAGCGGAAGCGCTTGGGCAGCCGATCTCGGTCCTTACCAGCCATACAATCCGCCTGCGGCTCCAGTTGTTCAGTACAGTGAGCCTTCGATCTGGCAGGGCGCTTACATCGGTATCAACGGCGGCTACGGCTGGTCGAACTCGACTTTCACGAAGCCCGAAGGCGGCTTTGGCGGTGGTCAGATCGGCTATAACTGGCAGCGTGGCAATTTCGTCTTCGGCTTTGAAGGCGATTTCCAGGGCGCGGATATCAGCGGCAGCGCGTTCGATCAGTTCGGTGACACGGCGCATAGCAGTGTGAACTGGTTTTCGACCGTGCGCGGACGTCTCGGATACGCGAGCGGACCGTTCCTGGTTTATGGCACGGCCGGTCTCGCCGTTGCGGACTTCGATACCAACGTCAACCTCGCAGGCATCGGAAACTTCCGCGACAACGACACCAAGGCTGGCTATGCAGCCGGTGGCGGTGTCGAGTGGGCGTTTGCTCCGAACTGGAGCATGAAGGCCGAGTATCTCTACATGGGCTTCGGCGACGATACGCTCTCGAGCGGCGATCGCATCAACAACGACTTCCAGACCGTTCGCGTCGGCTTGAACTACAAGTTCTGGTAACGCGCCGATCTCGCCTCTCGCTAGCTGTCGCGGCGGCCCATCAGCCGCGCAGCGTTGGCGAGAGGTTCTGCCTTTTCTCCGAACACGTTGAGGGCTGCGATAGCCGCCGCGATCGAGCGGTCGAGGTGGCTACGCGCCTCTTTGATTCCGAGCATGCCGATAAGCGTTGCTTTACCGGCGGCGGCATCCTTGCCGGTAGCTTTGCCCGTATCGGCGCTTGAGCCTTCCGCATCGAGCAGATCGTCGCTGATCTGGAACGCAGCACCCAGGTGCTCGCCATAGGTCTTCAGCGCCGCGCGTTCCTCCGGCTTCGCACCACCGACGACGGCACCCATCTCGCACGCCGCCGTAATCAGCGCGCCGGTCTTCATCGCCTGCAATCGCATGATGCTTTCGATCGTCGGCGTCGGCTGATTGCTGAGTTTCCCCGCTTCGAGATCAAGCTGCTGGCCGCCGACCATGCCGACCGCGCCTGAGGCGACGGCAAGAATGTGCACGAGATCGGCTCTGATACTCGGATTGCTGTTGCTCTCCGGCCGCCCAACCAGCTCAAAAGCAAATGCCTGCAGCGCATCGCCAACGAGAATTGCGGTCCAGTCGTCGTACGCCTTCCACACCGTCGGGCGGCCGCGCCGAAGCTCGTCGTTGTCCATCGACGGCAGATCGTCGTGCACTAGAGAATAGCAATGGATGCATTCGATGGCCCCTGCCGCGGGAAGTGCCGCTTCCTCGGTCGCGCCGAATAGCGCAGCGCTGTGGAAAACCAGGAAGGGCCGGAAGCGTTTGCCGCCGCCCAGGACGGCATGGCGGATAGCATCGGCGAGGCGTGCAGGGGTGCCCTCGCTTTCCTGTCGGGCGAGAGCAGAGGTTAAATAGGCTTCGACGACTGTTGCGGAGTTGCCAAGCTGGACAAGAAACTGTGACACTGCCTTATGCTCTCCCCCGAGAATCCGACCACTGCTCAAACATGGCCATGGTTCGGCGATATGTGGCACGCGGTTAGCACAACGTGATCGATTGAAGCAAAGCATGGATCGGCCGGACGAGACATCGGGGTTATCTGCCGCGCCGCCTATGAACGTGCCGCAAAGGGCTCCCTCCCGGCCGGCGGAGGCCGAAATGTCGCTGCAGCCGCCGCGGCCACTGCCTGCGCGCGCCTTTCAGCCTGAGCCGAGCACATCGCCCGCGCCTGCTCCCGCGATGCCTGCAGGCAGCCATGCGCATGCTGCGGCTGGCACGCTCTCGGCAGACGCTATCTTTTCCGAGATTGACGCTGAAGCCTCGTCACGATCGCTCTCGGCAATCGAAGCGGCGGCCGCGGAGGCGCTCCGCGAAATCAAGCCCCACAAGCCCCTCGATATCGCCGAACTCGTGCTGCCGTCGCCCACAGCTGCCGCGAGCACCGATCTCGGCCATATGATCCCGCAGCGCATGTTCGAGCCGCATTTCCTGACGCCCCCTCAGGCAGCTTCGGGCGGCCTTCGCATCGACACGGCGACGCGCTCCGAACCGCTAAGGGCAGACGACGCGGGAATAGAGCCCCCCACCGCCGTAGAGCGGCCTCCACAGCCTTCTGGAAGCATTTGGGGGCTCTTGAAGCGCGGATTGAAGCTACTGGTCTGGATTGCCATTGGCTGGCTGGCGCTCATTCTGGCGCTGATCGTGGCTTATCGTTTCGTCAATCCACCGGCCTCGATGCTGATGCTGCAGCATTGGCTCACCGGCCAGCCCGTGGTCCAGGAATGGGTGCCGTTCGGTCAGATATCGCCGAACATCGTTCGTGCCGTCATACTCAGTGAAGACGCGCGCTTCTGCCAGCATCCTGGGGTCGATCTCGAAGCCATCGAGGAAGCCATCGAGAACACCGATGGCCGCGCGCGGGGCGGCAGCACGATATCGATGCAGGTCGTGAAAAACCTGTTTCTGTGGCCGTCCAAGAGTTACGTCCGCAAGGCCATCGAGCTGCCGCTGACCTATCTAACGGAGGTGATCTGGTCGAAGCGCCGGATCATGGAAATTTACCTCAATATCGCCCAGTGGGGGCCGGGCATTTTCGGCATCGGCGCGGCGGCCGAACATCATTTCGATAAGCCAGCCCGAAGCCTGTCGGTCCGGGACGCGGCACGCTTGGCCGTGTCGCTGCCTAACCCATTGGAGCGAAACGCCGGCCGGCCGGGGCCGGGGCTTCAGCGCCTTGCCAATGCAATCCAAGTCCGGATGCGGCTCGCCCCATCGGGCCAGTTCGCTTGCGTCCTGCCCAGAAGGCCCTATTAAGATGGCTTCGCAGGGGACTGGCTTTTCTCCTCTAACTTGCGTATAAGCCCCGCCCGAGGTACTGAGCGCGCCCAAAACAAGGCGCCGCCGGTTCATCCAGCAATTAAGACGTTCGGCATTTCCGCCGCATGTTCGGCGGCCCGCCCGCATTTGTGGGGTGGGATGTCACTTTTGGAGCAACACTGATGGCAGTTCCACGCAAAAAAACGTCCCCGATGAAGCGGGGGCAGCGCCGTTCGCACGACGCCCTGACCGCCCGGGCTTACGTGGAAGACAAGGATAGCGGCGAACGCCGCCGTCCGCACCACATCGACCTCAAGTCGGGCAAGTACCGCGGCCGCCAGATTCTGCCGCCAGCCAACGAAGAGTAAGTCGTTTCAGCGACGAAAAGGGTTGTGTAGCGCCGGAGCCGAGGTTCCGGCGTGCGTTGCCTTGCGCCGGCCACCGTCGCTTGGCAAACGAGGCGGAGCGTGCCTATAAACCCCGGCCGCGCCCGAGAGTCTGGCTTGCAAAGTCCGGTCTGAGCGAGCTGGCCACGGGGTGATTGAAATCTCAGGAGAGCTTCATGTCGATCAGAGCCCTTCCGCTCTTGGTTCTCGCCTTCCTCCTTTACAACGCGGTCGTAATGACGATGGGACCCGAAGTTCTGACGGATCCCAATCACTACATTTTCCGGATCCATCTCCTGAGCGGCGGCGATTGGAAATTCGGTTGGGGTGACCTCATCCTGCTCGTGACGCTCATCCTGCTTTTCATCGAGATCGTGAAGTCCACCTTCACGACCACCTCGACGTTGATCGATCATGCTTTGTCGATGATCGTCTTTATGGCCGTCGGTGCGGAATTCCTGCTCGTTGCCCAGGCCGCGACGTCGGTGTTCTTCCTGATCCTCGTCGCAACACTGATCGACGTGATCGGCGGTTACACGATCGGCATCCGCGTCGCTCGCCGCGATCTCAACATCGGCGCCGACCACTAAGTTTTAGCAATCCGACGATGACGGCGGTACGGAAGGCGGCCCATGCACCCGCCTTCGGTCTGCCGCGCGCCAATGGCGGCCAGGTGTTCACGGCTCATTAACGAAACCGGAATAATTTCCCGATCGTTTCGGCACCTTCCATCTTCGACGAAAGTTGGAAGGCCTGCTGTGAGTAAACCGAGAACACGCCGTGGTTTCCGCGCCGAGTCCAGATGAATATCCTGCCGGCCTGACCTCAGACGCTCGGGCGCAATCGATGTCCGATGTGCCGGATACGTTGACCGAAACGGAGGGGCTCGATCTCGTCGGCATCCTGTCGTCGATCGAGGAGACGGCCTACGTCTGGGATCTGACCACCGGCCGCGTCGAGTGGGAAAGCAATGCGTCTGACATCCTCGGCGTCAGAGACATGAGCAAGATCGCCACGGGTGCCGCCTATCACGCTCTGATTGCACCCGAGCATCTGAATTCCCGCCTGGAAGCTTTGTCACGCAGCGTCGGCGCCGACCGCGTACGCGGCGTGCCCTACCGTCTGCAATACCGGCTGCGTCCAAACGGCCAGCGTAGCGAACATGAGATCCGCGTGGAAGATCAGGGCCGCTGGTGGCCGGGCGCCGACGGCCACGCGGCGCGTGCGCGTGGCGTCATTCGCGTCATCTCCGAGGAATACCTCGAACAGCAGCGCCGGCTCGTTCGCGATGATCTCGACGAATTGACTGGTCAGCTCAACCGCACGCGCCTGACCGAAGCATTGGGTGCTATCCTCGCCCGCGCCGAGCGGCACTATCAGCCGTGCGCGTTCCTGATGATCTCGGTCAACAATCTGGCCGTTATCAACGAAACGTTCGGTATCGAGATCGGCGACCAGGTCATCGCCGAGGTTGGCCGCCGTATTCGCGAAAAGCTGCGCGGCGGCGACGTCATCGGGCGGTATTCGTCCAACAAGTTCGGGATCATTATGCTCGGCTGCGGACAAGGCGCGCTTCGCATTGCCGCCGACCGCTTCATCAAAGCCGTTCGCGAGACCACGATCAAAACCTCGGTCGCCCAATTGTCGGCGACGATCTCTCTGGGCGGCGTCATCATCCCCGACCAAGCGAAGTCGGTGCAGGACACGGTGAACTTCGCGCTGCGCGCCCTCGATGTCGCCAAATCGAAACGCTTCGATTGCTTTATCGCGCACGAGCCGTCGCCGTCGGCCGAAGGCAACCGCATGCGGAACAAATCGATCGCCGAGGGCGTCATTGCCGCGCTCGACGACAACCGCATGCGTCTCGTCCTGCAGCCGATGATTTCGACGAAAACCGGTAAGGCCGAAATCTACGAAGCATTGCTGCGCATGGAGCGTCCCGATGGCAGCCTCGTCTCGGCCGGCGAATTCGTGCCGATCGCCGAGCATCTCGGGCTCTCGCGTCTGATCGACCGCCGGACATTGGAGCTGACGGTTGATCTGCTGAAGCGGCACCGCGAACTGACGCTGTCCGTGAATGTCTCCGGCCTGACCTGTTCCGATCTCGAATGGGTGACGGCGCTGCGCCGTCTGACCCGAGATCGCCCCGACGTGTTGCCGCGGATGATCGTCGAGATCACCGAAACCGTTGCCCTTGAAGAACTCGATCAATCGGTGAATTTCGTCGATACGTTGAACGAGTTGGGCTGCCGCGTCGCCATCGACGATTTCGGCGCCGGTTACACGTCATTTAAGAATTTGAAGCGGCTCAACGTCGACATGGTCAAGATCGACGGCGCCTTCGTCAAAAACCTTGCCGACGACACCAGCGATCAGATCTTCGTCAAGACGATGATCGAACTCGCTAACACGTTCGGTATGGAGACGGTTGCCGAGTGGGTGGGAGACGAGCGCTCTGCCCGTTTTCTGAAGAGCGCCGGAATAACCTACATGCAGGGTTATTATTACGGCATGCCATTCGACAGCACCGACTACGTCGAAGCCGCCTGACGGTCTCGCCGCGCATTATCGCAGTCGCTTAGGGACGCGACTGCGAGAGCTTCTCTATCTTCTGCTGCATGGCTGAAAGCTGCGACTTGAGTTCGTCGAGCTCGTTGCGGTCTCCAGGAGATTCCGTCGTCGCGGCTGGTGCGGAAGACGGCTGACCTTCGCCAGGCTTGCCGCTGCCGGGCGACCCGAACGACGCCCACATCGACATGGCCTGCTCGAACATCGCCATGTTTTGGCGAGCCTGCTGCTGATAGAACTCGAAGGCCGCGGCCGGATTGGAAAACGCCGATGCGAACTGCTCGCGGAACCGCGATTGCTCTTTCACCAGATGCTCGAGGCTGAACTGCAGGTAGCTCGGCACCATCCGCGCGATGCTATCGTCGTAAAAACGAATGAGCTGGCGGAGGAACGGAATCGGCAGCAACGCCTGTCCGCCTTCGCGGCTTTCCTGCTCAACGATGATCTGCGTCAGAACGGCGTGAGTCAGATCATCGCCGTTCTTGGCATCGTAAACAACGAAGTCCCGATCGCCGCGAACCATCTTCGCGAGATCTTCGAGCGTCACGTAGGTGCTCGTCTCGGTGTTATAGAGCCGCCTGTTGGCGTACTTCTTAATAACGACCGCTTCTTTTTTAGGCGCCTGCGTTTGAGGATCTGGGTTGGTCAACATCGCGTTCGCGTTCTCTATCGACGGCTTATCAGCGGGTTGCTGCACTGCGGCAGCGTACCACACCCTGGGGGCCCTTCGCCAGACGTTTCTGTCACTCCTTTGGGCGGGCCTGAGCCAGCGCAATTGGGCAGTCTAGGCAAGAGGTCGCAATTGCTGAATATGGCCGCTCACTGCAAACTGTTTTCGTCTTCAGGTTGACGCCGTAAAAACTGGCGCAGCAGCAAGGCTTTCGATAAATCTTCACGAAAAAGATTACTCTGCCCAGGGAGGGGCCGCAAATGAGCCAAGACGCTTCGACGATCGTTATTGCGGGTGCCGCGCGTACACCCGTCGGTTCCTTCAACGGAGCGCTGGCCTCGCTGCCGGCGTCGAAGCTTGGAGAAATTGCTATCAAAGCCGCGCTCCAGCGCGCGAACGTGCCGGCGGGCGACGTTTCCGAAGTGATCCTCGGTCAGGTTTTGACCGCCGCTCAGGGCCAGGGCCCGGCGCGTCAGGCGTCGGTTGGCGCCGGCATCCCGGTTGATTCCCCGGCTTGGGGCATCAATCAGATTTGCGGCTCGGGCCTGCGCGCCGTCGCTCTCGGCATGCAGCAGATCCAGACCGGCGCAGCGTCGATCGTCGTCGCGGGCGGTCAGGAAAGCATGAGCCAGTCGACCCACGCTGCGCACATGCGCGACGGCACCAAGATGGGCGACATGAAATTGATCGACACGATGGTGAAGGACGGCCTCTGGGACGCCTTCAACAACTATCACATGGGCACGACGGCCGAGAACGTCGCGCGCCAGTGGCAGATTACGCGTGAAGAGCAGGACAAATTCGCCGTCGCATCGCAGAACAAAGCTGAAGCCGCGCGCAAGGCCGGCAAGTTCAAGGACGAGATCATCCCCGTCACCATTAAGGGCCGCAAGGGCGACACGGTCGTCGAGCAGGACGAATACATCAAGGACGGCGTCACCTACGATAGCGTCGCCAAGCTGCGTCCGGCCTTCGATCCGAAAGAGGGAACCGTCACCGCCGCCAACGCGTCCGGCATCAACGACGGTGCTGCGGTCGTCGTGCTGATGAGCGCCGAGGAAGCGAAGAAGCGCGGGATCAAGCCGCTCGCTCGCATCGTCTCGTGGGCGACGACCGGTGTCGATCCGTCGATCATGGGCACCGGCCCGATCTCGGCGTCGAAGAAGGCACTGGAGAAGGCCGGTTGGTCGATCAACGATCTCGACCTGATCGAAGCCAACGAAGCGTTCGCAGCGCAGGCGATTGCCGTGAACAAGGGCCTTGGCTGGGATACCGACAAGGTCAACGTCAACGGCGGCGCAATTGCCATCGGCCATCCGATCGGCGCTTCGGGTGCGCGCATCCTGAACACGCTCGTCTATGAGATGCAGCGCCGCGATGCCAAGAAGGGTCTCGCCACGCTGTGCATCGGCGGTGGCATGGGCGTCGCCATGTGCGTCGCCCGCGACTAAGCCTGATCAAATCCATCGCGCAGCCGCTTGTGTTCAAGCGGCTGCGTTTCCATCGACACCCACAATCAGAAAATCTAGGGAGAGACTGCTATGGCACGGGTTGCCCTCGTCACGGGAGGCACGCGCGGCATTGGCCACGCGATTTCGATCGCTCTGAAGAGCGCCGGTTATCGGGTGGCAGCGAGCTATGCTGGTAACGATCAGGCTGCACAAGCCTTTCAGATCGAAACCGGCATTCCCGTCTACAAGTTCGATGTCGGCAACTACGAAGCAACGGAGAAGGCCGTCGCGCAGATCGCGAAAGATGTCGGCCCCATCGACGTGCTCGTGAACAACGCTGGCATCACGCGTGACGTCATGTTCCACAAAATGACGAAGCAGCAGTGGGACGACGTCATCGGCACCAACCTGAACGGTCTTTTCAACGTCACGCGTCAGGTCTGGGAAGGCATGCGCGCGCGCAAGTTCGGCCGCGTCATCAACATTTCGTCCATCAACGGCCAGAAAGGCCAAATGGGCCAAGTGAACTATTCGGCGTCGAAGGCAGGCGACATCGGCTTCACCAAGGCGCTCGCTCAGGAAGGCGCCCGCGCGGGCATTACGGTCAATGTTATCTGCCCCGGTTATATCGCGACCGAAATGGTCAAGGCTGTGCCGCAGGAAGTCCTGGAGAAAAGCATTCTTCCGCAGATTCCCGTCGGCCGTTTGGGCGAGCCGAACGAGATCGCGCGCTGCGTCGTGTTCCTGGCGTCCGACGATGCCGGCTTCATCACCGGCTCGACGCTGACAGCCAACGGCGGCCAGTACCTCGCGAGCTAATTCTCGTAGCCAGCCGAAGATACTCAGAGCGCATCACTTCGTCATGGCCGGGCGGCTTCGCGCCCGGCCATGATTTTTAAGAGCCATCGTTTGCAAAGGGCTGTCGTCCCCGTCATCTTGACAAACTCGGGGATGAATTGAGGGAAAGCTGCTCCATTTCCCGTCATCCCGGCGCAGGCCGAGAGCCAGCCAAGTTTCCAGCGTGCGCTGATCATTGCCGAGCACTGACCCTGTCGGCGCGACCGACGTACTTGATTGCAGCGAGCGCAAACGAAAAAGGCCCTGGCAGGATGTCCTGCCAGAGCCTTTTTTTGTATCGGAGTTAAATCGGGCCGTTAGTCGCGGAAGCGCGCCCGCGGCGTTAGCCGCGAAACCTGGAACGCACGATACGCGGAAATTCATCTTCGCTTTCGCCCTGCTGCTGAGCGTAAGCGTTCGCCCCGCGCGGATCGACGCCACGCTGCTCGGGCATGTTCTGGCGGCTTCCTTCGACGTTCCACCAGCGCTCGCCGCCGGCCCCCGGCGCCCCCGGAAGCTGCCCGGACATCGGCTGTTGGGGAGCCGGAGCCGCTGGCCGCCCGCCGCCATAAGCCTGTTGTTGCTGACGTGCGGTCTGCTGCGGTTGGGCGTGCTGTTGTTGCTGCGGCGCCGAAAACCACGCTTCGATCAGATCGAGCTCATCGGCCGACAGACTGAGGCCCTGGCTGCGGCAGCGCGCGACAACGAAGTTCCGGAAGCGGCTTGCAAACAAGCCCGCTGACGTTCCCTGCTCGAACCACGGATCGCTCTCGCTCACCACGTCGTAGATGAAGCGCAGATCGTCTCGCTTGATGTCGAGGCCGAACTCGCGCGCCCGCTGTGTGATGTTGACGAGCGTCTGCGCACCCTGCAGCCCGTTCGTCGAAATCTCTTGCGACATGACGTCGAAGAGCACGCGATATTCGGCAGGCGCCAGCGCCGGGGCCTGACACGCTTCGTGAATGCGCGCGATGGACTGCTGGATTTGCGTCGCCTGGTCGGCATTGCGCGGCGCAGCCGTCACGGGCGGCGGCGGTGCTGGCTGCTGAGCCTGAGCACGCGGCAACTCCCGCCTCGGCTCGGGCTGGTACGTCGGTGCCGGAGCTTGCGACACCGGCCGCTGCGGCATCAACGGGGCAGCCGCCTGCTGTGGAGCGGGGCGTGGTGCAGCCATCGGCGGCGCCGGAGGCGCCGAGGTCCGGTCGATGTAGCGCTGCTGCGGCGCGGGCGCCTGATAAGGGGTGGGCTGCAAGGCCGGAGCCGGTGCAGGAGCCGGCTGAGGCGCTGCAATTCGCGCTGCCGGCGCGAGTGCTGTCGGTTGCGGCTGGGCCTCTATGCGAGCGGGCTCTGGTGCGTATTCGCGGCGCTGAGGCTGTTGCGGCTGTGCTTCGATCCGGGAGGGTTCCGGCGTGTATTCGCGCCGCGGTGGTTGAGCCTGAACCTGCGACGGCTCGGCGCGAACCGGCTCTGGCGCATACTCGCGGCGCGGCGTCGGCTGTGGCTCGGCTGCCGGTGCGGCCAACTGCGGAGCAATAAGCCCGGTTGCCGAGATATGCCGGTTGGCGTCGAACACCGTATAGGGCGGTGTATCGCTCAAATGGATGTCGTCCGGCAGGTCGGCGAGCAGCAGATCGCGGAACGATCCATAGTTGCCCCAGTTCGTTCCGACCGTCTTGTCGCGACCGATGATGCGCACGGCGCGATCCGCAAGCGTTTCCAGCGGTACGGCCTGCGGCGCACTGCGCACGAAATCAACGACCTCAGCCAGGATCGCTTTGCGTGCAGCCTCGACGTCGATGGCCGGTGCAGGCGCCGGAATTTCCCGTGCAGTCTCGCCAGAGATGGCCCGGTTGCTCGTCAGCAGCGCGATGAGATCCGACTCGCGAATTTCGCCGTCGCTGATCGCCGTGTAGGGCTGCGCCGTATGATCGTTCGCGAAGACCACCGTTCGCCGCGCATGCGCACGCAGGCGATGCAGCAACGGCGTGAAATCCGCGTCGCCCGACAGGATGATGAACTCGTCGAAATACGTGTCGTGATTGAGAATATCGCGCACGTCCATCACGATGCGGATGTCGGCGGAGTTCTTGAGCTGCGCGGTCAGCGGCGGGCAGTCGATCACCTCGAAGCCCGAGCGCAGGAAATGGTGACGGATAAACGGAAACGAATTCATGTCCGTCGAATTGTCGTGCGTGTTTCGGCGCGGCACTGGATTGCCGTAGCAGCGGTTCATCACGATCCGGCGTTCGCCCGACAACGCAAATCCGTTCGTCGCGGTGATCAGCTCACCGGACACAATGCCTTGCAGCCACACGCCGCTGTCTTTGGCGAAGCGCTTTGCAGCATCTTCGTTCTTTCGCTTCAGCGACAGATAGATGTTGTCGTAATCGACGAACACCGTTGTAAGGACGGGCCCTAAGGACTCGCGTTTCATGGACTGCAACCCCCGTGAATCGGAACTTGATTCGCAGTCACTATTTGACGAGTCGAAGGCCCCCCACAAGAAGCGGCAGCCCGCTCCTGCACCAAAGAGACAATTAACCCGTGGATGGAGGTCGAGCGCGCCACGCGCTAGGCTAATTGCTCTGGGGATGGCGTGTGGAGATCGTTGAAACGCGTTTGGCTGTTGCCATTGCGCCGCTTAATCGACAGATGGACGCGACACGGGTGAGAAATCCGGAGCCGTCAACGTGAAGCCCTCGAACGTGAAAGCGGGCGCCACCGTGCAGCCGACGAGCGTCCATTTTCCGAGGCTGCGCGCTTGTTGCCAATGCCCTGCGGGAACAATCGCCTGTGGCCGCTCGCCGTCCGCGAGATTGCTGCCAAGATGGACCTTTTCGATCGGCCCGCCCGTTGGCGAGATTTCGAGCAACAATGGCGCACCGGCATAGAAATGCCAGCCTTCGGCTGCGTCCACCGCATGCCAATGCGAACGTTCTCCGACTTTGAGTAGAAAGTAGATCGCAGTTGATGCCGCGCGCTTTCCCGGCTCGGCCTTGTCGCGAAAGGTCTCGCGGAAGTGCCCGCCCTCGGGATGCGGAGAAAGCTCGAGCAGCGCAATGACGTCATCGCCGGAAAGGTCGGGGTTCATTGCGGTCTTCTCCCGGATGCGCGGGCCCTAGGCCTTATTTTTCAACTGCCGGATGCGCGAGAAAACCTCCCAGTCGGGAGCACCGAGCATTCCGAGCCGCGCCTGAATTGGGCGCGATTGCGGCCTGAGGAATGGGTTCGTTGCCATTTCGAGCCCGATTGTCGTGGGCAGCGTCGGCTTGCCACTTGCGCGCAAGGCTTCGACTTCCGCCGCTCTGGCTTTGAGTGTCTCGTTTTCCGGTTCGATCGTCAGCGCAAAGCGGGCATTGTTCAGCGTGTATTCGTGCCCACAGTAGATGTTGGTCTCGCCGGGAAGGGCTGCAATTTTCGACAGCGATTCCCACATCATCCTCGGGTCGCCCTCGAAGATCTTGCCGCAACCGAGCGAGAACAGCGTGTCGCCGGTGAAGACAATTCCGTCGTTGGGGAAATAGTAGGTGATGTGGCCGAGCGTATGCCCAGGCGTTTCGAGCACTTGGATCGGATGACCGGCGAAAGACAATTCGCTTTTCGCAGTGACGCCTTGCGTCAAGCCCGGAATTCGGTCGGCCTCGGCCTCCGGCCCCGTGACGGGCATGCCGTAGAAAGCTTTCAGCTCTTCGATGCCGCCTGTGTGGTCGGTATGATGATGCGTGATGTAGAGGTGATTGAGCCGCCAGCCGCGCTCAGCCAATGCGGCTTTGATGGCAGCCGCGCTCGGCGCGTCGATTGCTGCTGTTTCACCGGTTTCCGGCTCATGCAGAATGACGCAGTAATTGTCCGTGAGACACGGCAGAAGAACGATATCAAGGGCTCCCATGGCGGGGGACTTTGGTTGGCTCGGAACGCCCTGTCAAACGCAGCGAAACGACGCAGTGAAAATCCGTTTGTTGCGTGTCCGGACTGTCTCTCGATGGTCGGATCGTCTAGAGAGGGTCCGATGCTCAGATTTGATCGAATTACTTAAGCGCCAAGATGCCTCTCGACGCCAAAACCTTGAGAGATTTCTACCGGACGCCGCTCGGACGGGTCGTGCGGCGCCAGCTGACCTTGGCCATCCGGGAAAGATGGAAACGGGTTAACGGCCTCGCGATCGCGGGCGCCGGCTTTGCATCGCCGTTTCTTGGCACGTTTCGCACCGAAGCCCAGAGCCTTGCCTGCCTGATGCCCGCGCGCCAGGGCGCCATCGTGTGGCCGCGCTCGGGCCATTGTCATTCGGTGCTCGTCGGCGACAACCAGTGGCCGCTCCCTGATAATTCGATTGATCGGTTGCTGGCGGTCCATTGCCTGGAACAATCCGAACGGCCCGGCCCGCTGCTACGGGAATTCTGGCGGGTGCTGAAGCCTGACGGCCGCGCGCTGTTCGTCGTCCCCAACCGCCGCGGACTCTGGTCGCGTATGGACCGCACGCCCTTCGGTTACGGACTGCCGTTCAGTCGTGGCCAGCTCGAAACGCAATTGACGGATGCGCTCTTTACGCCCGTCGATTGGGGAGAATCGCTCTACTTCCCGCCGGTCAACCAACGTCTGATGCTACGCATGGCGCCTGCGCTGGAGCGCTTCGGCCCGAGTATGTCCATCGGCGTTGCCGGCGTCATACTGGTTGAAGCGACGAAAGAAGTGATGGCGCCGGTCGGCAGCGGCAAACGTGTCGCGCAGCCCGCGATCCTGAAGCCCGCCGACACGCGAACGACCGCCGGTATTCGCCCTTTCAGGTGAGTGTCGTCGCCGCTTCCGGCTTCGGACCACGCAGCAGGAACACAGCCTTTTCCCCAAACAGGTTTTGCATCGACAGCGACCAACGGATCGGAAGCCGCGCGCCATAAGCGTTGAAGGCAACGGCCTGCTCGACGTCAGCGTTCACTAACGCACAGAGATCAGCGAAATCGCGGATCGTACACAGATGCGCGTTTGGCGTCAGATACCAGGCGTCCGGCAGATTGTCGTTGACGGGCATGCGGCCGGTGAACAGCAGCTTCGTGCGCACCTGCCAGTGCCCGAAATTCGGGAACGACACGATGGCCCGCCGACCAATGCGCAGCAGATTTTCGAGCACCGTCTTCGGTTGCCGTGTCGCCTGGATTGTCAGCGAAAGAATGGCGTAGTCGAATGCCTGATCCGGATAGTTATCGAGATCGCGGTCGGCGTCGCCCTGGATGACGGAAAGTCCGCGCGCAACGCAGGCATTGACCTTGTCGCGCTGCAATTCCACGCCACGACCGTCGACGCCTTTGCGCTCGGTCAGAAGCTGCAAAAGTTCGCCGTCGCCGCAACCCACATCGAGCACGCGCGAGCCCGCTTCGACCATCTCGGTAATGAGAACGTGGTCGAGGCGTGGTGTTTTCGGAGCGCCGACGATTTTGCCAAGATCCGGGGCATTCATCGCGACACCTCTTTCGGCGCGCTAAGGCCGCGCTTTACCGCGGCGGCATTGAGAAAACCGCGGATCGTCGCGAAGAACGTCGGCTCCTCGAGCAGGAACGCGTCATGCCCCTTATCGCTCTCGATCTCGACGAACGACACGTTGGCGGCAACGGCGTTCAAGGCTTGCACGATCTCGCGGCTTTCCTTCGTCGGGTAAAGCCAGTCGGATGTGAACGAGACGACGCAAAAGCGCGTTTTGGTGCCGCGAAACGCATTCGCCAACGTGCCGCCCGCGCTTTCGCGCATGTCGAAATAGTCCATCGCGCGCGTGATGTAGAGATAGCTGTTGGCGTCGAAGCGATCGACGAACGTCGAGCCCTGATGCCGCAAATAGCTCTCGACCTGGAAATCAGCGCTGAACGAAAACGTTTTCTCCGAGCGGTCTTGCAGTGAGCGGCCGAACTTGCGGTGCAAGGCCTCTTCCGAAAGATACGTGATGTGCGCAGCCATGCGCGCGACCGCGAGGCCGTTCTTCGGCACCGTGCCCGAGGCGTAATAGTTGCCGCTCTTCCATTCCGGGTCCGCCATCACGGCCTGCCGCCCGACCTCATGGAACGCGATGTTCTGCGACGAGTGCCAGGCGGCCGTTGCGATAGGCGCAGCTGCGAACACGCGATCCTTGTAGCGCGATGCCCATTCTAGCACCTGCATGCCGCCCATCGAGCCGCCGATAACAGCAAAGAGCTGATCGATGCCCAAAGAGTCGATGAGCCGGGCCTGAGCCTCCACCATGTCGCCAATGGTGATGACCGGAAAGTTCAAGCCATAGGGCTCGCCGGTTTTGGGATTGATCGAGGCCGGGCCGGTCGAGCCCATGCAGCCGCCGAGAATGTTCGAGCAGATGACAAAGAACCTGTCTGTGTCGATCGGCTTGCCCGGCCCGACAAGCGATTCCCACCAGCCGGGCTTGCCCGTGATCGGATGCTTGCTTGCGACGTACTGGTCGGCCGTCAGCGCATGGCAGAGCAGAATGGCATTTGATTTTGCGGCGTTGAGTTCGCCGTAAGTCTCATATGCAATTGAAAACGGGGCTAAATCTTGCTGACACGCCAGCCGCAACGGCGCGCTCGCGTCAAAGCACGCGACCGGGCTCGAAGGCGAATGCACCTCCGAATAGCGCCGCGCAGCCGGAGCGATGAGATCTGGTGGAGCTGCGGTCATGGCTGCGAAAGAAGTCCCGGTGTTAAGGGCGTCGAAAGCGGTCTGGCTGAGCGGCCGATAAAGTCAACTTTAAACTTTGATTTCAAGTGGTGAAGCCCCTATCAATGCGCCCGAAATCCCCAGTTTCGGTCAACAATTTGAGATCTTATATGGTGGCGACTGCTCCAATTGCACGTTCGGGCATACTCGATATCGCAGCCTACGTGCCGGGCGAAAGCAAGGTGCCGGGCGGCCTGACCCCTGCCAAACTGTCGTCCAACGAGACGCCGCTCGGCCCGAGCCCCGCCGCGATCGAGGCCTTCAAGGCCGCTGCCGGCGAACTGGAGCGTTATCCCGACGGTCAGGCAACCCGCCTGCGCGAAGCCATCGCACGCCGCTACGGCCTCGATATGGCGCGCATCGTCTGCGGATCAGGGTCTGATGAACTGCTGGGTCTTTTGGCGCGGGGATACCTGGGCCCCGGCGACGAGGCGATTTACACCGCCCACGGATTTCTCGTCTATCGCATCGCCATTCTGACCAACGGCGCGACGCCCGTAGTCGTGCCCGAGCGCGACCTGAAAACCGACGTCGACGCCATTCTCGCCGCCGTCACGCCCAAGACGCGCATGGTCTTCCTCGCCAATCCGAACAATCCGACCGGCACCTACATTCCGATCGAAGAGGTGCGCCGACTGCGCGCTGGGCTGCGCGGCGACATCGTGCTCGTGCTTGACGCGGCCTACAGCGAATACGTCAGCCGCAACGACTACGAGGCTGGTATCGAACTTGTCGCGACCACCCCGAACACGGTGATGACGCGCACGTTCTCGAAAATTTATGGCCTCGCCGCGCTGCGCATTGGCTGGGCGTATTGTCCGCCGGAAATCGCCGACGTGCTTAATCGCATCCGCGGCCCCTTCAATCTGTCGTCGCCCGCCATTGCAGCAGGCGCCGTCGCCATCGAAGACATCGCACACATGGAGCGCGCCAAGCACCACAACGACGTCTGGCTTCCGTGGGTCGAAGGCGAGTTGAGAATGCTCGGCCTCACCGTCACGCCGAGCGTCGCCAACTTCGTGCTGATGCATTTCCCCGAAGGCAGCGACAAGACCGCGGCAGGCGCCGATGAATTCTTGAAATCGCAAGGCGTCATCGTCCGCAAGGTGGGCGCCTACGGTTTCCCGAATGCGCTCCGCATGACGATCGGCTCCGAGAGCGACAACAAACGCGCTGTCGATGCGCTCGCGCGCTACATGAAGGGCGCTGCCTGATGGCATCCGGAGACAGTGAGACAAAGCCGATGTTCAAGCGCCTGGCGCTCATCGGTATCGGGTTGATCGGCTCCTCCATCAGCCACGCTGCGCGCCGTGCCGGGCTCGTGGGCGAGATCGTCTGCAGCGCGCTAACGCCTGAAGAACGCGAGCGGGCAGAGGCGCTGGGCCTTGTTACGAAGGCCTACGCCGATCCCGTTGAGGCCGTCAGAGGTGCCGATCTCGTCATTCTGTGCACGCCGGTCGGCGCCTTCAAGACTGTCGCCGAGGCGATCGGTCCGCACCTGGAGAAGGGCGCGATCGTCTCAGACGTTGGCTCGGTCAAAGGCGCGGCTATGCGTGACATCGCGCCGAGCATGCCCGATGGTGTGCATTTCATCGCCGGCCATCCGATTGCAGGAACCGAGCAGTCGGGTCCAGACGCGGGCTTTGCCGAACTGTTCGACGGTCGCTGGTGTATCCTGACGCCCGGTCCGGATGCCGACCCGGCCGCGCTCGCAAAGCTTGAAACGTTCTGGCGCAAGCTTGGCTCTAATGTCGAGCTGATGACGCCCGAGCACCACGACATGGTGCTCGCGATCACCAGTCACGTGCCGCACCTCATCGCCTACAATATCGTCAATACGGCAGCGCATCTGGAGCGCGTGACGGACAGCGAGGTCATCAAGTTCTCGGCGGCCGGTTTCCGTGATTTCACGCGCATTGCCGCATCGGATCCGGTGATGTGGCGCGACGTCTTTTTGAACAACAAAGAGGCTGTGCTCGAAATGCTCGGCCGCTTTTCGGAAGACCTCGTAGCGCTTCAGCGTGCAATCCGTTTCGGCGATGGGCCGACGCTGGAGAAGACATTCGCCAACGCCCGTGCCATTCGCCGCGGTATCATTCAGGCTGGCCAGGATACGGCACAGCCCGATTTCGGTAGAAATGCAGCGCGTACCGGCAAGGGATCGGCTTGAGGCCGATCCAAGCGTATTCGTGGCTTACGCCGAGTGCGGCGTGTTCATGAATTGCGCGGTGATGAGATCGGCTTCGACGGCCGCCGCTTCCTGATTGGACGACGCGAGCAGATGCACGTGGACCTCATCGGCGCCGAGCGCTGCCGCATGCTGACGGATCTCGGCCAGGTTCTCCGACGGGCAGTTGTTCGACAACCGGCCGATGGCGAGAACGGCGCGCGTCGAGCGATCGTTGCGACGCACGAGGATGTAGTTGGCGTCTTCGAGCGTCGGGCAATCGAACAAGCTGTAGACCGTGTGGACGTAGCGCTTGCCTGACGCGCCGGTCCAGAAGTGGAACCGCGGCGGCTGCTCCGGATACGTCCCGCTGATGCTCACCTGCAGCGCTTCGTCACCGCTCTGACGACGCGCCCGGAAATCGGCAAGCTGAATAATTTCGGCACTCATTACGCATGACCCCTGATCGGCGACTGTCGCCGAATATTGCTCTTGAGACCGTGATACCCCGCATCCCCGTGAAAAATGGTGAACTTTGGTTCGAAAATTTGACGTGCTCGCCCTGATCGCGCCTCGATGGTCAATGAGGTGTTGAGAACAGGAAGAATTGCAAACACTCTGCCTGAGCAGAGAGGCGTTTCGCGCGCAATTCTGAATAGGCGTTAGCGAATACGCAGCGCACCATTCCGGTGCGCGCAAAAAAGTCGTTCCGACATCGTTAATTCTGACGGCTTTAGCCGCAGCGCGAATAATCGCAATTCGTGCACGTCCAGCAGCCCTCGATATGGCGAAGCGCCCGTTCGCCGCACTTCGGGCAAATTCGCGCCACCGCCACCTGTGATGCCGTGCCATCACGCGCCGCTGTCTGCGGCCCGCTGCCCAATCGTTCGATGGCCGCAACGGGTAGGTGCGCAGGTTTGGCGTCGCTGCCTTCGGCATCTTCGCGCGTGAGGAAACCGATGTGCAGCATATGCTGTTCGATGACGTTACCGATGGCGGCCAGCAGGCTCGGCACGTAGCGGCCACCCATCCAGCGCCCGCCTTCGGGATCGAACACCGCCTTTAACTCTTCAGCAACGAACGAAACATCGCCGCCGCGGCGGAATACGGCGCTGACCATGCGCGTCAGCGCCACCGTCCAGGCGTAGTGTTCGAGGTTCTTCGTATTGATGAAGATCTCGAACGGCCGCCGTCGCCCGTCGCGAACGATATCGTTGATCGTGACATAGAGCGCATGCGCGCTCGCCGGCCATTTGATCTTGTACGTTATGCCTTCGAGCGCTGCGTCGCGTTCAAGTGGCTTCGTCATGTAGACGACGTCACCGAATTTCGCCGGGTCTTCCGAAGCACTGACGCTGGAGGTCGGCGCGGGTTTCGCATCGTTTACCCCTTCCGCTTTGGACAGCACCGCGCCCGTGACTGCATTCGGCCGATAGGTCGTGCAACCCTTGAGGCCAAGCGCAAACGCTTCCGCATAGATATCCCGGAAGTCTTCGAAGGATATGGCTTCAGGCGTGTTGATCGTCTTCGAGATGGCGCTGTCGACGTAGGGCTGCATCTCTGCCTGCATCGCCACGTGTTCGGCGGGCGACAATGTTTCAGTCGTCACGAACGCATGCGTCAGTGGCGCATTCTCGCCGAACTGGGCGCGGAACTCGTGGTAAGCGTAATCCTCGACGGTTTCTTCGCTCGCCGTCGCACCATCGCCGAGGATGCGCCGCCGGTAGACGAAATCAAACACAGGTTCGATGCCGCTAGAAACATTGCCCGCGAGCAGCGAGATCGTGCCGGTCGGCGCGATCGAGGTCAGGCAGCCGTTGCGGATGCCATTGGCCGCAATCGCCGCGCGCACGTCACCGTCCAGACGCTCGACATTGGGCCGGGCGAGAAAAGCGTTGGCGTCGTACAGCGGAAACACGCCTTTCTCAGCGGCCAGCGCTGCACTGGCGCGATAGGCGGCATTCTGGATAATCGCCATCCATTCGGCCGCCTTCTCGCGAGCAGCCAAGCTGCCATACGAAAGGCCGAGGAAGATCAGCGCATCTGCAAGCCCCGTGATGCCGAGGCCGATGCGCCGTTTCGCGCGCGCCTCTTGCGCCTGGGCTTCGAGCGGATAGCGCGAGATGTCGATAACGTTGTCGAGAAAGCGAACGGCGGTTGCAACGCGGGCTTCGAGCTTTTGGTGATTGACGTGCGCGTCCGGCGAGAATGGTTTCTCCACGAAACGGGCAAGATTGATCGAACCGAGAAGGCACGCCCCATAAGGCGGCAGCGGCTGCTCACCGCACGGGTTCGTCGCCGAGATCGTCTCGCAATAAGCAAGATTGTTGGCCGCGTTTATCCGGTCGATGAAAATGACGCCGGGCTCTGCGTAATCATACGTCGCCCGCATGATCTTGTCCCAGAGGCCCTTGGCGTCGATCGTCTTGTAGACCTTGCCTTCGAACACGAGTTCCCAAGGCGAGCCGCGTTTCACGGCCTCCATGAAGGCATCGGTCACGAGAACCGAAAGATTGAAATTCCTGAGCCGCAGCGGATCGGATTTCGCTGCGACGAAAGCTTCGATGTCGGGATGATCGCAGCGTAGTGTCGCCATCATCGCGCCGCGGCGCTGGCCCGCCGACATGATCGTGCGGCACATGGCGTCCCAGACGTCCATAAAGCTGACCGGTCCCGACGCGTCTGCGCCGATGCTTTTGACGGTTGCGCCGCGGGGACGAAGCGTCGAGAAATCATGCCCGATGCCGCCACCGGCCTGCATCGTCAGCGCGGCTTCTTTAACGCTTTCGAAAATGCCGGAAAGATCATCAGGGATTGCGCCGAGAACGAAGCAATTGAAGAGCGTAACGTTGCGGTCCGTACCGGCCCCGGCCAGGATGCGACCGGCCGGCTGAAAGCCGAAATCGGCCATCGCATCGTAAAAGGCAACGCCCCACTTCGCTTGCGTGGCTTCGTCGGTTTCCGCCGATGCTGCAGCCTTGGCCACGCGCCGGAAGGTGTCTTCGATCGTCTCATCGCCAGCCGCTGTCGGCGACCCGGCAAAGCGGTACTTGCGCCGCCAAATGGCGTCGGAAATCGCGGGCAGAGCTGATAAAATCGCAGACATCGGGGACACCGGGATATAGGCGTTGCCAACCAATCTTCAATGCATGTTCACTATATGTTCCCGAGCTTGGCAAGTCAATCGCTCAAATAATATAACCGCGGCCGAAGACAGCCGCGGTCCCATCTTTGGAATCGTTGCGCGCCCAACGAGGCGAGCCGACCTTAGTCTTTCATTTTGCGGTAGACGATGGCGCCGACGCTGATGAGCAAGGCGACAGCCGTGAGGCTAGCCGGCCCATCGATCTCGGGCGCAGGAGCCGGACCACCGCCGCCTCCGCCACCGCCGCCAAAGCACCACGGACCAATGCAGAAGGCGAACGCGCTGTTAGCCCAGAGCATCGCGACAGCAAACGTCGCGAGAGCTGCTTTGATTTTCAACATACGCACTCCTCAAAAATAAAACTCCCCGCCAGACCATTAGAAAGCATTTGCTTCCAATTGTAATGGTTAGCGGAAAAACAATTGGTCGTATGGTAACCACCGCCTTCGATGGGCCTGGAATTTGCGGTCAACGGCAATTGAAAAAGCCCGCCGATCTGGCGGGCTTTGCGGCGAGCGTTTATCTCGGGAAGGCTGATCGCCTCAAAGTTTGCAGAGCGTCGCTTCGCCGTAGCACGAATAGCCGATCGCCTCCGAGTTGCACTTATAGTGGCGGGGACCGAACGAATATCCCGGCGTGCCGTTGCCCGAAACCCAGGTGAAGTAAATGTTCCAGTCGGTCGCTTGCAGAAGCGCGGCATCGACCTGGAAATGTGCAAGCCCTTCCGTGAGCGCAACGCCCTGGGCGGCTTTCTTGAAACACTGCTTGGCTTCGGCCGGAGCGGCGGCCATAGCGACGCCTCCGACGGCAAGAATGGCCCACATCAACCGGGCGGAAGTACGCATTGGATGGCTCCATGATTGCTGAAACGATCAGACGTAAGATCTGCCACAGCGATGCGAACACCGTGCATAACAAAGCGCAACCACACCGACGATTTTCACCGCGTTGCGGCATCGGCACATCAGGCGGTTGGATAAAATGTGGAAAACCTATGCGGCTTGAGCCGAATTCTGCGTCTTCGCCAGGGGCGGCGGCGAGGGACCACGTGCCGCTTCCTCAATAAGTCGCATGCTCGCGGTTTCGATGGCCGTCTCGATTTTTTTGCGAAACTCCGCGCGTGGTAATCCCGGTGGCAGCGGCGGCAGGAATTCCACGACGATGGTGCCCGGATAGCGCCAAAGACTGCGGCGCGGCCAGAACAGCCCGGAATTGAGCGCCAGCGGCACGGTGACGACGCCGAGTGCTTCATAAAGAGCTACGTAGCCGGGCTTATAGTCGGGCGGTGCACCCGGAATGGTCCGTGTCCCCTCCGGGAAAATCACGACCTCGCGGCCGATGCTGATCCGCTGCCGGGCGTCCCGGATGAGGGCTTTGAGCGCCGCCGAGGCTTTCTCGCGCTTAACCAGGATGTGCTCGAACTTGATGCAAAACCAGCCGTAGAACGGAATCCACTTCAACTCGTCTTTCAACACGATCGCCGGATCGCGAAAAAGCGAGATGAGCCCGAACGTGTCCCACGCCGATTGATGCTTTGAAATGACGAGGCAGCCCGTCTTCGGCAGATTTTCATGTCCACGAACTTCGAGTTTTGTGCCGCAGATGAGGCGCAGCAGCCAGACGCAGGTGCGGCCGTGAACTTCGAGACCTTTCATCGCCCATGGCCTTGGCCCGATGAGCAACCACGAGCCGAGCACGAGATAGAGCGCCGTCACGACGTAGAACACGACGAAATAGACCAGCGATCTGACGATAACCAAAGCGCCTGGCCCGGCTGCTACTGAATTAGCCATCGGCGCGCTTATCCGGCATGATCGCAACAGACCGCCCGTCGCTCCAGTTCATGATCCTCTGCGCGGTAAGGCGGGCGACGGCGGGAAGAAACTTTAAATATTCCGAAATGAGCACGCGCGTCGTGGTCGGATGCAGCCACCAGGCGGTTTCCGGAAACCGCCGCGGCGTTACTGCATAGGGAAGCAGCGTCACGCCCGGCATGGCGAGCGCCAGCTCGGCGAGACTGCGGGGCATGTGGTAGCGTGACGTCACGATGATCAATCTCGTATAGCCGTTCGAGTTGGCCCAGGTTCGGGTTTCGTCGGCGTTGCCGACCGTGTCGAGCGCTTCATAGCCGAGATCGACGCAACAATTGAAGATCTGCTTATCGATGCCGAGCAGCCGCTGCATCTCTTCGCGGCTGACCTTGCGGTTGACGCCGGAAATCAGCATCCGCTTGGCGCGGCCCTCGCTCATGAGCTTGGCGCCGGCCTCGATGCGATTGTCGCCGCCCGTCAGCACCACGATGCCGTCGGCCTTGTCCCAGCCCGTTGCGTCGTCACGCGTCACGGAAACCGCAAACAGCACGAACCCGAACACGAGCGCAGCCGCGCCGAGCGCCAGCATCAAAACGAAGGCCTTAGAAATCCTTGTCATGGTTGGAATGCTGGTTCGATCTCGCGCGCCGGCCTGCTGCTTGCCAAGGCGTTGGACTCTAGCCGATTTCGGACCGGATAGGCAGCCGTCTCCTCCGGCTGAGCCTGACGCTGTGCCAAGCAAATCACGGTAGTTCCCCCTGCAGATGTCTTATCGGACGGCGGCTAGTGCTTGCCGTTCAGGATGCGATAGACGCCGACGCGCGACGTCACCATGCATAGCCCCGCAATGGTGACGACGACAAACCCCAAAATGACGTAACCGAGCGCGTCGAGCGCGCCGGTCCCCATCAGCCTCTGCATCTCGACGGCGCTGACGGCCCCCCCGCCGAGCAGCTCCGTGATGGCCGGCATGCTCATGAAGACCAGCATGGCGAACGCGGCCCCGACGATGCCGGCCTTGATGCCGAGACGCAGGAAGTGCTTCTCGAATTCGCGGGCAATGAACTTGTCGGTGGCGCCGACGAAGTGCAGCACTTCGACGATTTCCCGGTTGGACGCCATGGCGCTGCGCGTTGCCGAGACGATGATCGCCGTCGTCGCTGCGCCGACCAGCGCCAGGATTGCCAGGCCGCCGAGCGCAAACGACCGCGTCACTGCCCGAATCTGTTGCTGCCAACGGCGATGGTCGTCGAGCGATGCGCCCTTGAAAGTCTTACCAAGGTCGTCGCTGATCTGACGGAAATCGGGCGGATCGGTGCGGTCGATCTCAACGGCGATCAGCCGCGGCACCGGCAACGCCTTGAGCGCATCCGAAGAGCCGAGCCACGGCTGCAGCAGGGCCGCCGACTGATCGAGGCTCAAGGGATTGACGTTGGCGATCCCTCGCTGCTTGCGCAGGAAGGTAACGACGTCGGAAACCGTTCGGTCGATATTGCCGGTCTCTTGCGGCACAACTTGCACCGTTACCTCGCTCGCGATGTCGCTGAGCCAGGCGTCGGACGATTCCTTGATCATCCAGACGGCGCCCGCGGTGAGACAGGCGAGAAAACACATGATCGCAATGACGAGCGTCAGCGAGCGTCCCGTGACCGAGCCGGGCGGGACGACCGGTGCCGTGACCTTCATTTTGCGTCCACGGTCGCGATCGCGGGACGGCGGCTTGAGATCGTGCGGCGTGTCTTCCGGAGTGATTGTGCGGTCAGCATGGAAAGCCGGATAACCGCCCGTATGTGCGGGCAGCCCCGTCACCGGTTCGTCATAAGGATCGTAGCCCGGCAGCGGCATCGCTGGGTCGGCCCGTCCGGTGAAGCGGCTAGATGATCCGGACATGGCCCTTATGCACCTCGATACGCGGCGCCTTGAACTGCCGCATGAGCTGATGATCGTGCGTCGCAATGACGACGGAGGTTCCAAGCCGGTTGAGCTCGACGAAGAGGCGTAGCAGACGGCGCGCCATTTGCGGGTCGACGTTGCCCGTCGGCTCGTCCGCCAGCAGCACCTCGGGCTTGCCGATAACGGCCCGCGCGATGGCGGCCCGCTGTTTCTCACCGCCTGACAGCACGGACGGGTTCGCATACATCCTGTCGCCGAGGCCCACCCACTGCAAAAGGTCTGTCACATCTTCCCGGTAGTCGGAGGGTTTCTTACCGATCACCTGCAGCGGCAACGCGACGTTCTCCCACACCGTCAAATGGTCTAAGAGGCGGAAATCCTGGAAAACGATGCCGATACGCCGCCGCATCTCGGCGCGCATCTGCGACTTCACCCGGGTGACGTCCTCGCTGAACATGCGCAGCTCGCCGCGCGTTGGATGCAACGACATAAACATCAGGCGCAGGAGAGAGGTCTTCCCCGCTCCCGATTCACCATGCAGAAAGTGGAAGGATCCGGGCCGCAGATGAAACGTCACATCTGACAGCACCTCTGGCCCGCCCTCGTATTTCAGTCCGACATTCGTCAAGCGAATCAAGAGGTACTCGCCTTGATAGTGGATATTTTGGGCTCTTTACGGGTCTCCGCGTCTATAGACACCTCGAAGACACAATGATCAATCGATTACGATTGTGGCGTGGTCGTGTACACAGGAACCTTTCCGGTCAGTGGACCCCGGCCGCCGCGAGTTGCAGGATAACGACATGCGCGATTTAGACATCTCTCCGACCATCGAAACGATCTTTTCAGCCGAGGATATTCAGGTCCGCCTGCGCGTGCTCGCCGCCGAGATCGCGGCCAAACAGCCGGAAAATCTGTTGGTCGTTCCTATCCTCAAGGGCAGTTTCGTTTTCGCCGCCGATCTGATCCGGGCGCTCCACGCAGCCGGACTGGCGCCTGAGGTAGATTTCTTGACGCTGTCCAGTTATCGCAAAAGCCGGGTTTCCTCCGGCCAGGTCTCCATTCTGCGCGACCTCGACCTCGACGTTGAGAACCGCCACGTCATCCTGATCGACGATGTGCTCGATTCCGGCCGCACTCTCGCTTTTGCCAAGGATCTGATCGCCGCTCGAGGCGCCAATCTCATTCAAACCTGCGTTTTGCTCGACAAGAAGGCCCCTCGCGCCGTATCGATCGAGCCGGACTATTGCGCTTTCGAGTGTCCCGACGTGTTCGTGGTCGGGTACGGCATGGACGTCGCGCATCGCTATCGTGAGTTGCCTTTCGTCGGCCGCATTGTCGACTAGGGCTACGCGCACCTGGTTCGGGAGAGGGAAGGGGCGGCATGGCAACGATCCTGCTTGCTGACGACGATGCGGCTGTGCGGGACCTCGTTCGCCGCGCGCTGACGTCCGACGGTCATAAGGTGCAAGTCACGCAAGACGGTCTGGAGGCGCTCGATATTCTCGGAACCTCGGCGTCGGGCATCGATATCCTGATCTCCGACGTCGATATGCCTCAGCTCGATGGCATATCGCTGGCCGAACAGGCATTGGCGCTGAAACCGAGCCTCGCCATCGTCCTGATGTCTGGCTTTTCCGATCAGCTGGAACGCGCCGCACGCCTGCGCGCACGCAAGCTGCTGTCGATCACGAAGCCGTTCACGCTCGATCAGATCAAGCAGATCGTCCGGACAGTCCTGAGCTGAGAACTCTGTCGCCCTGCGGCTTGACCAGTCGCGTCAGCCAAAGTGTCGCCAGCGCGAGCATAACAAACGCCAGGGCGAACCACGATGAAGCCGCAGCAAGGCCCGCGGCTGCCGCCCAGAACACCGACGAAAACGCTTCCGAAAACGTCGCGATCTTGGTTGCCGTCTGACGGCGGCGGAACTGGGCGCGCCGCGCTGTGCTCTTGAACCAGAGCTGGATGACGATTGCCGAAACGCTGGCTGCCGTGATGGCTGCCGCCGTCGCAACGGCGCCGGATAGCGACAGATACGCCATGCCGAGAACGAACGGCACCGCGACGCAGCCGATGACGAGGAGGACCGCTTCGATTTTGGCGCGGATCGCCGTGGTCGAAACAACCGGCGCTGTTGCGATGAGGTCAGGCGCGTCTTCGCCCGAGATGGTCAGCCACGCGAGGCCACCCGAAAGCTGGCCGAACGCCATGACCAGGACCGGCGCCAGAATGACCGCGCCGTGCGTGTCTGTGCCCATGTCGCGCCAAAGAAGAAGCGCCGGGGGAATGAGATAGAGGACCTGCATCAGCGTCTGCGATAACAGCCAAGGATCGCGCGCCAGCAGAATGAGTTCCTTGCGCCGAAGGGCGCTGACGCTCGAAGCGGCGCGGAATGACTTTCGGCTTGATCGGCGTTCGCTCTGATCCGTGCTGACGCCTGAAGCCGCAATCGCGTTCGCGCTGAATTGCGGCGAGAAAACAATGATGACGAGCGCCAGGAATGCGGCCCCCGCCGCGATGATGGCAACCGCAGCGTTGACGTCTCCGAGCGCGGCCCTGGCCGGCATCCAGATGAGATTGTCGAGCGCGGGAGCGGCGCGGCTCACGGCCTCGGAGTTCAGCACTGAGAAGCGCGATAACCGGCCGTAGGCGAAAACAGCCGCAGCTTGCAAGCCGATCAAAAGCGTCGCGCCGACGACCGCTGCAATGATCTGCGCGATGAAGCGCGTCTTTTGCGCTCCTGCAACTCGAAAAAGGCCGAGTGTGACGAGCACGGCGAGGCCTGTTGCGAAGGCGCTCAATCCGGCGATCACGGCATAAGCCGAAAGCCACCGCGGGCCGCCGATCCAGGCGGCAACGTTGATCGCGGGCGCAATCATCGCTGCCGTCATAATCGTGCCGGTGATCGCGATCGAACAGATGCGCACAGCAAACAGGTTTCGCGACGATGCGGGCGACGACAAAATGAGATCGAGATCGGAGCGCGCATAAAATGCTCGCGTCACCTGCTCGACCGCCTGAGACAGCATCATCGAAAACGTCAATAGGATCGACGCCGTAAGCGTAATGAGCGTGCTCTTGCTGGCGAGATCGGCACCCGTGAGCACATGCGACAGAACGATATAAGCAAGCACGTGCAAGGCCGCGATGATAACGACCACGCCGGCAAGCAGCGTGCGTTCGCGCCGGGTCCGGCCTCCTGCGAGCATCTGCGCGATGTCCCGCCACGCCAACCTGAATTCGTGGCGTGCGAACCATGAGACGCTTGCGACGGTCATGCGGCTGCGCTCTCGTCGGCGACGAGCGTCAGGAAAATATCTTCTAAATTGCTGTCTTGGCGCCCGGCGCGCGCTCGCAGCTCATCGAGCGTTCCTTCCGCGACGAGACGGCCGCGCGCGATCACGCCGATCCGTTCGGCCATACGCTCGGCGACTTCGAGGATGTGCGTCGTCATCACGACGGTCGCGCCATTGGCGACATGCTCTCTGAGCACGGTCTTGACCCTGCGCGCCGAACCCGCATCGAGCCCGGTCAACGGCTCGTCAAGAATGATCAGGCTCGGCTCGTGAATGAGTGCGCCTGCAAGCGCCACCTTTTGGCGCATGCCTTTCGAAAGCCCCTGGCAGCGCGTGCGTGCCTGCGTTTCAAGATCCAAGAGGTCGATCAGATGCTCGGCGCGCTCGGCTGCCTTGGCTTCGTCCATACCCCAGAGCCCGGCGATGAATTCGAGATATTCGATCGGGTCGAGCTTGTCGTAGACCAGCGGCTCGTCCGGCACCCAGGCGGTAACGGCTTTCGCCGCGACCGGATCGTTGAGTGCGTCGATGCCGAGGATCTCGATCGACCCGCCATCCGGCCGCAGCAGTCCCGCCACCATGCGCAGCGTCGTCGTCTTGCCGGCGCCATTGGGGCCGAGAAGGGCGTAGAATTCGCCGCGCCTGATGGAAAGAGAAAGGTCGTCGACCGCCTTATGCGTGAATGACTTGGTCAAACCGCGGATTTCGAGTGCAGCAGCTTCGCTCATCGTCAATACGCACAACTTTAACGATCGGTAAAACCGGACCTACCGCTTTGGACGCTAAAGCAATGTGATTGAGTAAGAGTGAAGGCAGACCGGGGCGCGGCGACGCAGCCGGACTTAGCCGCCCGTGACGCTCATGTGCCGGCTGACGGCGGGCTGTTTGGTGCGCCGGTCGATGATGAAGTCGTGGCCACGCGGTTTGCGCGAGATCGCTTCGACAATCGCCGCATCAAGCAGGGTATCGTCAGAAGAAGCTCGTAGCGGTGCTCGGAGATCGGCGTCGTCTTCCTGACCGAGACACATGTAGAGTTGGCCGGTGCACGTCAGGCGCACGCGATTGCAGCTTTCGCAGAAATTGTGCGTCAGCGGCGTAATGAAGCCCAGACGGCCGCCGGTTTCCTTCACCGTCACGTAACGCGCCGGGCCGCCGGTGCGATACGGATTGTCTTCCAGTGTCAGCCGGTCCATGAGCCGCGCACGGACGAGCGACAACGGCAGATACTGATGCGTGCGGTCTTCGCCGATGTCGCCGAGCGGCATCGTCTCGATCAGCGTCAGGTCGGCGCCGCGGCCATGCGCGAAACGAATGAGGTCTTCGATCTCGTCTTCGTTGATGCCCTTGAGCGCCACTGCGTTGAACTTCACCTGGATGCCCGCCGCTTCCGCCGCATCGACACCGCGCAGCACGGTCGAAAGATCACCCCAACGCGTGACCGCTTTGAACTTCTCGGGGTCGAGCGTGTCGAGTGAGACGTTGATCCGGCGGACGCCAGCGGAATAAAGATCGGTGGCATGCTTTTCGAGTTGGCTGCCATTCGTCGTTAACGTCAGCTCATCGAGCGCACCGCTCTCGAGATGGCGGCCGAGCGACCGGAACAGCCACAAGATGTTGCGCCGCACAAGAGGTTCGCCGCCGGTAATCCGGAGCTTGCGCACGCCGCGCCGGACGAAGGCCGCGCAAACCCGGTCGAGTTCTTCGAGCGACAGCAGATCCTTCTTTGGAAGGAATGTCATATGCTCGGTCATGCAATAGACGCAGCGAAAATCGCAGCGGTCTGTCACCGAGACGCGCAAATACTCGATCGACCGCCCAAAGGGGTCGACGAGGGGCGTTTCGGCGTTCTGGGCGGTTGCGCCCTGCATGAACATTCTCCCGTAAAGGCCTTGAGTTCGTATATCGTGCCTTAGCCCGTCAAGGACAAGCGAAGCTCTCGCGTCACATTTTCCCGTATTGTAGAAAAAAATCGGCTGAGGGGAGGAAAAATCGATGAAAAGTCCGGCGGGTTATTTCGTATTGGGGGCGGTTGTGGCCTCGGTATTTTGGCTCATCGCCTTGACGGTGCTGGGAGACCAGCTCCTCAACGTCTTTTCCCACTTCAGCGGCCACTAGGCCAGCTGGCGGACGGGGTTGAACGGCCCCACGGTCCTGACGATCAGGGCCGCGATATTATCGATATCGTTAAGATCGAACACCGGCTTGCCGTGCGCATCGACCTCGTGATCCGCCGCGATGGCGACGACCAGTGGATCGGTCGTCGATAACAGCTTTTCGGCCGCGACCGCCGCCCTCCGAACCTCGATTTTAGGGATGTGCGCCGACTTGTAGCCCTCGACCAGGATAATGTCCGCCGGACGCAGCCGCGCGGCAATTTCTTCGAGCGTCGGCTCGCCCGCCCGGTCGATTTCCTCGATGAAAGCCACGCGAGAGCCCGAGACGATCGCGGTTTCAGCAGCGCCTGCCGAACGATGTCGTTCGGTGTCGCTCCCCGGTGCGTCGATATCGAATTTGTGGTGTGTGTGCTTGATCGTTGCCACCCGCAGCCCTTCGCCGGAAAAATGCGTGGCGAGCTTTTCGATCAGTGTTGTCTTGCCGGAATTCGACCAGCCGGCAATCCCGAACAGCGGCAGAGTGGCGTGCGAGAGAAAGGCTTTGCCCAAAACGGTCATCCTTTTTTTTGCGCGAGCACACGGGCAGCATCGAGATCGTCACGAGTATTGACGTTGAAGAACGGATCGATCTCATCGCCATCACTGTCGCGCATCGGAAAGGTCACTGCAACAGCATCGAGATCGGCCGCCAGCCGGTTGATGCTCAACGCCCGCCGGGCAAGGGCATTGGCTACGTCAGACCGTCTTTTCAGGGGCCATAGCCCGATGGTCGGATGACGCCGCCCCGCCGTTTCAGCAATTGCAACGCTCTGGTCCTCATGACGGGCCGCGTCGAGGCGGGTGATGAGGTCGTCGGGCAGGAACGGGACGTCCGATGACACAGTCGCGATTAGGGTAATGCCCGGCGCATGCACCTTGGCCCAATTCATGGCCGCAAGGATGCCGCTCAACGGCCCAAGCTCCGGGCTTTCATCATCGGTGATCGTTTCGACCCCGAAGTCGGCGAATCGCTGCGCATCGCCGTTGATGCTTAAGACCAGCCGCCCGACCTGCGGCCGAAACCGCGAAATCACGCGCGCAAGGATGGATTTCCCGTCAATCTCGGCAAGCATCTTGTCGCCGCCGCCGAAGCGCCGCGACCGTCCGCCCGCCAGGATGACGCCAAGAATGTGATCACTCGCCACCATGCGACACGATTAGGCTGGCTTCGCAGGCACCGCAACCCGCCGAATTCCGGGCTTTGCTTGCCATCAGACGCGCGAGGCGCTTCCCACCGGCCGCGGCGCGACTTATATCGCCCAGATAAAATGCGCCGTCGCTTCGGCGCCTCCGGGAGACGCTCATGCCAGTCGATAAGACACAGGTGCTCAATGCCCTGCGTCGGGTCAAAGGCCCAGATCTTGAAAGCAACATCGTTGACCTCGGCCTCGTGTCCGAGATCTTCATCAAGGACGATCATCCGTATTTTTCGATCACGATTCCGGCGAGCCGCGCGGAAGAGCTGGAGCAGCTACGCCTTGCTGCCGAGAAGGTCGTTTCCGAGATCGGCGGCGTCTCGGGCGTCACAGCCGTTCTGACTGCTGACGCCGCCGCTGGCCAATCAAGAGACACGCGCGTTGCTGGCGGCCCGGTGAAAGCCGTATCGGGTCCGCGGCCCGAGCACCCGCGCGTCCAGGCGGCGCGTGCGAAAGGCGCAACAGGGGATGGCGCCGGACCGCGCCAGGCCGCAGCCGCGGCTCAGGCAGCTCCTAAGGCGCAGGCCATTCCAGGCGTTAAGCACGTCGTCGCGGTCGCCTCCGGCAAGGGTGGCGTCGGCAAATCGACGGTCGCCGTCAATCTCGCGCTCGGGCTGCAGGCGATTGGTTTGAAAGTCGGCATCGTCGACGCCGACATCTACGGCCCATCGCAACCGCGCCTGCTTGGCATCACTGGCAAGCCCAAGGTCGCAAACGGCAAGACCATCACGCCGCTCGAAGGCTGGGGCCTGAAAGTCATGTCGATGGGCTTCCTCGTTGACGAAGGCACCCCTGTCGTCTGGCGCGGACCTATGGTCGTCTCGGCGCTGAGCCAGATGCTGCGCGAAACCGACTGGGCCGGCACGACGGGCGATCTTGATGTGCTCATCATCGACATGCCGCCTGGCACCGGCGACGTGCAATTGACGATCTCGCAAAGCGTGCCGCTGTCTGGCGCCGTTGTCGTTTCCACGCCGCAGGACCTGGCATTGATCGACGCCCGCAAGGGCATCGCCATGTTCAAGCGCGTTGAGGTCCCGATCCTCGGCATCGTCGAGAATATGAGCTACTTCCTCTGCCCGAAGTGTGGCGAGCGGTCCGACGTCTTCGGCCACGGCGGCGCGCACGACGAGGCAAAGAAGCTCGGTGTTCCGTTCCTCGGTGAAGTGCCCCTACATATGGAAATCCGCGAGACGTCCGACAGCGGCAAGCCCGTCACGGTCGCCGCGCCGGAAAGCCAATACGCAGCGATTTTCCGTGACATCGCCGCACGCACATGGAGCGAGGTCGAGCGCGCCAAAGGTACGCTGACGCCGCCCCCCGTGCTCGAAATTATCGATGGTGGTAAGGTGTTGAAAGCCGCCTTCCCGGACGGCCGCACGTTCGAATTGCCCGCCGAATTCCTTCGCGTCGTCAGCCCGTCGGCGGAAGTGCAGGGCCATTCGCCGTCGCAGCGCATCACCGTGCCGCGCAAGAAAAACGTCAAGCTCACCGGCATGAACGCCGTTGGGAACTACGCCACGCGTCTTGCATTCGACGATGGCCACAACACGGGCCTTTATACGTGGGGTTATCTCCACCTGATCGGCCGCGAGAAGGATCAGCGCTGGGATCAGTATCTCGAAGAACTCTCCGCCAAAGGACTGACACGGGAATAAGTAAAGCGCAGGCGGCCGGCTCGACGAAGGAGAGTCGCCTGCGCCAACATAAGTTACGGCCGGCTCGACGAAGGAAAGCCGCCCGCACCAACAAAAAACTAGCCACGCTCCTCTGGCACGATCGCGTACTCCAGCTTCTCGCCGGAGCGAAGCACCGTCGCGATCACCTTCTGATTGATGTGCTTCGCGTCAAGCACGCGCGACACGTCATCGACACCCGCAATCGCCACGCCGTCGAGCGCAATCATGATGTCGCCCGCCTTCAGCCCCGCTGCGTCTGCCGGTCCATTCGCCTGCACGCTGCGAATGCCGATGGCGCCCGCTTGCGTCAGATGCAACGCGTGCCGAATGCGCTGTGGCAGCACGACATGTTCTGCGACGATGCCCATCACACCCCGCCGCACGCGACCGTGACTGAGGATCTGCGTCAGCACATATTCGGCCGTGTTCGACGCAACGGCGAAGCAAAGCCCCTGCGCGCCCATGATCGTCGCGGTGTTGATGCCGATCACATGCCCCGACGAATTGACGAGCGGGCCTCCGGAGTTGCCGGGGTTCAGCGCCGCGTCGGTCTGGATAACATCGTCGATCAGGCGGCCGTTCTCCGCGCGCAGCGACCGCCCGACCGCGCTGATGATGCCGGCCGTCACTGTCGATTGAAAACCGAGCGGATTGCCGATTGCAATCGCGATCTGACCGGGGCGCAGCTTCTTGGAATCCGCGAGCTTTGCGAACTTCAATCGCTCCGTCGTCTCGGCCCGCAGCACGGCGATATCCGTATCGGGATCGCGTCCGACGAGGCGCGCACCGAAATGCTGACCATCGCCCTGCGCGAGCGTGATCGATTGTGCGCCGTCGATGACGTGGTTGTTCGTGAGGATGAGCCCGTCCGGCGAAACGATGACGCCGCTGCCGGAGCCCTGTCCGCTACGCCCACCGCGCGTGCTTTTCACCTGCACATGCACGACGGCAGGCGACACCGCATCGACGACGTCGACGACCGCGTTGCTGTAAGCGTCCATGAGCGCTGTGTCATCGCGGGCCACGCTTTCGGCCTGCGCAGGTTGGCGCTCGACGCCTGAGTCATCGAAGACTCGGAAAATGGTGTGTTCCATAATGCACCTGATGAGGATGAAGTCGCGGATAGATGGCGACTGTCATTAATCACATCAAGTCCCGCCCAGAATCGCAGCAGCCAATCCGACAGCCATCAGCGGGAGTTCGATGCTATGTCCGCCGCGCTTCACCGACCTCATAGACGCGCAGGTCACGCTCACCGATACCAAGGCTTGGCCAAGCGGCCCGCCATTCAGAAATGTGTGCTGAATCAAAGTGGCGATCAAGCGAAGCTTGGTCGATCCAAAGCTCTTTGACGTGTATTAGGCCCGGATCAAAAACGTCCTCAGCGTAGCAGTACTCCCGACATCCATCTTCGGCGCGGCTAGCCTCAGCCATACGCTTCATGACAGGCCGCGCAAGTTCCATATTTTTCGCCGGGACGCGAACGGTTCCAACAATGAGTAGCATCATGCTGACCTATTATTGCCGCGATCGTTGTTAGGAGAATATGCCTCGTCGCACATCGCTCGACATCTCACTTCCGGTCAGCATCAAACTCAATCCGTTCCCGAGTTCGCCCCCGCAAAAATCCTATTCCGCGGCTTGGCGCTCGAGCGACTCGAAAGCCGCATCCGCGTTCTCGAACACGTGCGTATTGAGCCCGCGCCGACGCAACGCGTCTTGCAGCTTTTGCCGCGTGACCGCACTTGTCGCGTAGCGGGCGGAACGCGCGTAATGGTTCTTGGTGACGTAGGCGACCATGTCAGCGTAATCGTCGTACAGGTCTTCGGCGATACGGCAACCATCCTGGTTGATCATCGCGTCGACGCGTTTGCCCGTTGCTTGGCAAGCCTCGACGATCGCCTTCTTGAGATCGGTGACGTCGGCTTTCTTGCGCACGCTCCACGCCCGCAGATCGATATTCAGGATGTTGCGGCCCGCATCATAGCTAATGCGATCTTTCAGATGCTGGTTCAAAAGGTCTGCCAGCAGATCCATCGGCTGATCGAGGAAGATCCGCGGGTTCATCGTCACCGGTTTGTGGATGTGCGGCTTGAACGCCATGTTGGGGAGAATGTCGCGCTCGATATCGATGCCGGGCGCCACTTCGATCAATTCAAGGCCGTGCTCGGTGAGTTGGAATACGCACCGCTCGGTGACATAGATGACGGGTTGGCTTTTCTGCGCCGCGTATTTGCCTGAGAACGTCACCTGCTCGACCTGCTTTACGAATTTCTTCGCGCGGCCTTCCTGCAGGATGCGAACTTTGCCGTCTTCGATTGCAACTTTAAGACCGCCGGCTGTGAACGTGCCTGCAAACACCACAGCGCGCGCGTTCTGCGAAATGTCGATGAAGCCGCCGCAGCCGTTGAGCTTGCCGCCGAATTTGCTGGTGTTGACGTTGCCGATGCTGTCGCATTCCGCCATGCCGAGGCAGGTGAGGTCCAAGCCGCCGCCATGATAGAAGTCGAACATCTGGTTCTGGTCGAGGATCGAATGCGCATTCGCCGATGAGCCGAAGCTAGATCCGCCCGCCAGGACGCCGCCGACGGCACCCGCTTCCGTCGTCATGACGAGGTAGGGCGTCACCCTTTCTTCGTTGGCGACGTTCGCAACGCCGTCCGGCGCGCCGACACCGAGATTGATGACGCCGTTCGGCGGCAGTTCAAAGGATGCACGTCGCGCAATGATCTTGCGCTCATCCAGCTCCATCGTCGGCAGGCTGTCGACGGTCACACGCACCTCGCCAGCGAGACCCGGATCATACATCACGCCATAGTTCATGCGGTGCATTTCCGGCGGATCGGCGATGACAACGCAGTCGACGAGAATGCCTGGAACCTTCACGTCCTTCGGCTTGATCGAGCCTTCCGCGACGATGCGCTCGACCTGCGCGATGACGATGCCGCCGTTGTTGTGCGCCGCCATGGCTTGCGCCAGGACGTCAAGCGTTAGCGCCTCGCGCTCCATGCTCAAGTTTCCGAGCGGATCGGCGCTCGTCGCGCGGATGAGGGCGACATTGATCGGCGTGGCTTTGTAGAACAGCCATTCCTTGCCATCGACTTCGACGAGCTTGACGAGGTCTTCTTTCGTCTTGGTGTTGACTTTGCCGCCGCCGAGCCGCGGATCGACGTACGTGTGCAGACCGACGCGCGTGAAGAGGCCGGGGCTGCCCGACGCGCAGCTGCGATAGAGTTTTGAGATCACGCCTTGCGGCAGGTTGTAGCCCTGAATTTTGTCGTCCTGCGCCGCCTGTGCAACTTTCGGCATCCGTCCGAAGTTGGCGGCGATCACGCGTTTCAAAAGACCGTCGTGGTGCAGGCGTCCGGTGCCGAGGCCTTTGCTGTCGCCGGCGCCGGCGCACATGATCAACGTCAGGTCGCGCGGCGCGCCGGTTTCGACAAAGCGCTTCTCGAGCGCCGCGTGCAACGCTTCCGGAATGCAGCTCTGAACAAATCCCGTTGTCGTGACGACGGCGTTGTCGCCGATGCGGGCGATGGCTTCGTCAGCCGACATGACCTTGTTGGTAACCATGCGATGCGTTTCCCCAAGTCACAGCCTTGGATCAAGGAGGGCTTCGTCCGGCCCTCGCGAAACCCGCGCTGTTGTTTGTTTTATGTCGAACACCAGATTATGCGCCTGGCCAATGATCGCGCATAGCTTAGCTCTGTTAGGTCCGCACCACTCAACGGGGTAATGGCAGCCTATCCGTGGGTCAGCGGTGGTATATGCCGCACCCAATTTGCAATCGAGATCTGCATAAGTCGCGCGCCGGATTGCGACAGCGTTAATCGTTTGTACGCTTGCTAGACAACCCATCATGACTGAACTTTTTCGCCGCAATTTCATACCTCTGGTCGTTGCGACAGGTCTCTTCATGGAGAACCTGGACGCGACCGTGCTTGCCACGTCGTTGCCGGCGATCGCCAAAGATCTCAATTCCAACCCCATTCACCTCAAACTCGCCGTCACCACGTATTTGCTGGCGTTGGCGGTTTTCATTCCGGCATCGGGCTGGATGGCCGACCGCTTCGGAGCGAAAAACGTCTTCCGCGCGGCTATGGTCGTGTTCTCCGTCGGCTCGATTGCCTGTGGATTGTCGTCGGATCTGGGTTCGCTCGTTGTCGCGCGCGTTGTGCAAGGCATCGGCGGCGCGATGATGGCGCCGGTCGGCAGGCTTATTGTGCTCCGCACAATTCCAAAGACCGATATGATCAATGCGATTGCGTGGCTCACGGTTCCGGCGCTCGTCGGTCCGGTCCTCGGTCCACCGCTTGGCGGCTTCCTCACGACCTACTTTAGCTGGCGCTGGATCTTCTGGATCAACATCCCAGTCGCGCTAGTCGGTATCGTGTTGGTCACGCGCCTGATTCCAGACACGCGCGAAAGCACCCCCAGCACCTTCGATATGCGCGGCTTCTTCCTGATCGGCCCCGGTTTGTCGCTGTTCCTGACCGGCGTCACCCTGATGGGGCTTGGCCTTCTCGATCGCGATCTGGTGGTTTTGATCACGCTCTCAGGCGCCGTGCTGCTGGGGCTCTACGTCTGGCACGCATTCCGCGTTCCCCAGCCGATCATCGACCTTCGTTTGCTTGCGATCCCAACGTATCGCGCGGGCGTGGTCGGCGGCTTCTTGTTTCGCACGGGGCTTGGCGCTGGACCGTTCCTGCTGCCGCTGCTCTTTCAGACAGGCTTCGGTATGACCGCGTTTCAGTCTGGCCTGATGACCTTCGCGACCGGCATCGGCGCCATGTTCATGAAGACACAGGCGGCGGCTATCATCCGGCGTTACGGCTTCAAGCGCGTACTGCTCGCGAACGCAGTCATCTCGAGCCTGTTTGCCGCGCTGCCGTCGCTGTTTGTTTCAAGCACGCCCGCGCTGCTGATCGTCGGGCTGTTTCTCGTCGGGGGCCTATCGCGCTCCCTGCAGTTCACGAGCGTCAACACGCTGGCCTATGCCGACGTGCCGCCCGAGCGCCTGAGCCGCGCCACGAGTTTCGCCGCAGCCTTGCAAGAATTGTCGGGTTCGGTCGGCGTCACCATTGCTGCGATGGGACTTCAGGGCATGCAGTATCTGCGCGGCGGGAGTGCCATCGACGCGGCGCATTTTCCGCCCGTCTTCATCCTGATCGGCTTGGTGTCGCTGTCTTCGATTCTATTCTTCTCCCGGCTCTCACGCGGAGCGGGCGCATCGCTTCTGCCGACAGAAGCCATGAAAGCCGCCGAGCCCGCCAAGGAAGCCGCACGTTTGCGCGAAGGACATATGACTTAGACCGAAACAAACCATTGTCCGCTAAGCCAATCGTACTTTCTTAAGGGCCGCATTTAGGAGCACGGGTACAGCTTGCTTTATGCTCTGTAAGGCTTGCCTGCCGCTTCCTGGTTGAGACGAACCGTCTTGAAAATACGCGAGAAGGCCGTGATCGACGCGATCTAACTGATAAGCCGATGTCACGGGCGATAGAGAAGATGGGACTTTAGCCGGCTCGCAGAAAATTAGTATATTTTGCCTATACCAGCTTGCAACACGGGGATCTTGGAAGATAGCGGGGCGAATGCAATCAATCGCAACGTATCCGTGCGTAGCAAACTTCGACGCCCAATAGCTCTGCCATTGCTCATTGATATGATTGAGTCCGCCTTGCAGCGGTATTGCAGCCGAGAACAAAACGACCGGCGCAGCATTTACGATTGATTCAACGAATTCGTCAGCACTGCTCTCAGGTAGGTGCTCAGCAACTTCCAGGGAAATCGCCAAATCATATTTGCGCGAAAGCGAAAAGGAGCGTGACAAATCGGTGGGCGTAAAATGCTCGGCCGGAATTTGTAGCATCTCGGCGCTCACATAATCGCCATCGAGCCCTTGGTAGTCGCTCACGCCGTGCTGTGACAACGTCTTTAGCCACCCCCCGACACCACATCCGATATCGACCGCCGAGTTCACCTTAAACAAACTAAGCACGATCGGAATGACGACCTCAGCCGAAGATAATGAACCTGCCTGCTGATTAGTATAAAACTTTGGCGAATATAGAGTTTCCATTTGAACAAATCCTCAGCGCAAACGGGTCTAAAACGCAAATTCACATTTAGTTGCCGACAGCTTGGAAAGTTTTCTGTCTCGCTAACGAAGCACAAAACAGCATTTCGAGCATACTTGATCTTAATTAGGATTATAGTGGACCATCCGCGTACGCCAAAAGCCGCGATCGAGACGTACCCGATCGCGGCAACCTATTGCTGGTAGAGTGTCAGTTTCAGCGAAGTCGGCAGCACCGACAGCCCGCTTCCGCGCTTGGCGGCCGGCTCCACGCAGGGGAGTCGCCAAGCGCAATCAACAAGCAGTCGCTCGGCGCAAAGACAAGAGTCCTTCTTAAGCCGCCTTCGCTTGGGCCTTCTGGCGCTGCGCGGGCCGTACGACTCGTACGGTCGGCATTTCAACGACCGAAGCCGCGCGCTTGCGCTGGATGACAGCCTCGCGCGCTCCGAAAGCGCCCGCGAGCGCGAGCAGCGCCTTTGACGGCGTCAGCCCATCGCATCCGCGCGCATCGACAGCGGCAAAGCCGGTCCGCGAGCAAGCCTGCAAGGACAGGTGCCCGGAGCTCAAGACCGCGACACCCGACACGTCGCCGCCAGCGGCGCGGTCAAGGTGGAGGCTCTTGAGCTTGAGGCCCAAGTTCTCGACGGCACGCTTCATCGCACGCTCGGCCGACTTGACGTCGCCGAGGCGCATGGCGCCATGGAGATCGATAAAGATCGTAGTCCCTGCACTAGGTACGCTTAGCTCAGCAATCGGACTCACAATTGAGTCCTCGACTTCCGCGTTGAACTCAGCGCGCGCGTGATCTTCCTCTTGGGCGGTGCTTGAACGAGTCAAGTCCATCCCCAATTGGAAGAGGGTGTCATTAAAGGCCATGTGACCCTCCCCAACCAGCAGATAGGTTTGACCCGCCCGCTCCTTACCTCATTGGTTCTGGGAAACCTCGACCATGTTGGCAGGTGGACAGACGAGAGAGCGTGCATATGAGGCCAATGCCCCCCCTACGCAAGAGCTTTTTGTGCCCTGCGCCAATTTTTTTTAGCCGTGGAGCGCCAGCGGCTTAACAACCGGTTTTGTGACGCCTCGCTCGATGGCTTTTACTGTCATCGAAGCGAAACTCAGCCGTGAAATTTCTGCTAATTTTGATCGTCTGCCTTGCCGAATAATTGGTTCAGCAGCTTCTTGGCTTTCTTCTTCGTCTTTTCGGTCTGCGGATCCTCGTCGCCCTTCTTTCCAAAAAGAGAGTCGACGATTTCGTCTGAATTCTTCCCTTTGAGTTTTTTGCCGATGTTCTTGATGGCATCCATCGTCTTGTTCGGGTCGGCGAGCACCCCGTTGAGATCGGGATGATAGCTCGGATGATCCCAGGACCCGGTAATCCTTACCGGGACCTCAATGCCGGAGGTCTGTGCATTGCCGCCTTGGCCTTCGAGTGAGGCGATGAGCTTCGGCTTCACGGTATAGTCGACGGTTCGTTGCGGCATGTGGATGACGCCGCTGCCGGTCGCTCGCAAAAGCGGACTGACAAGCTGCAGATCTTGGTTCTGCGCGACGCCATTCGTAACCGTAAACGTCGCGGCCAGCGCGCTGAAATCCGTTTTCTCCGTCGGCGACGTCCTAAGCGCCCCGAGGTTGCCCTGCGACAGTCCGCGCAGCGCGCCGGGCAGATTGAAGCCGACGATGGCGCCGTTCGAGAACTGGAACCCGGCGTTGCCGTTCAGGCTCTCGATCAATTGCAGCTGGCTGGCACCGTTCGCCGCGAGCTGCAGCTTGACGTTGGCGTTGCCCGACACCCAGCCGAAGTTGGCGGCATCCTTCAGGAACGGCAGCGCCGACACGCTGTCGAGATTGAAATTGGCGCCGATGTTTGCCGTATCGGCCGAACCGTTGAGCGTCAGCACGCCGCGACCATGGCCTTCGTAGAGTGCAACGTCGTTGAATGACGCCTGCATCGCCCGATTGTTGACCGTGACATCGACCGATGACTGCCCGATCGAAATATTCTTGAAATGCAGCTTGCCCACAGAAAGCCGCGCTTTACCGTCTGCAATGCCTAAGAGCGTAAGGTTGAGGCGCTCGCTTGACCAGCCGGCGCGCTGTTCGACGCCGTAAACCTTGGTGCCTTGCTTCTGCAGAAGCTTCTGAATCTCGTCGGGGCCGGCGGTAGGCGCGGCCGCCGGTCCCGGATGGGCCGGAGCATTCGCACTTTCAGTCGCCAGCGTGCCGACGACGGCGTTCGTTAGATACTTATTGAGATCGAGCGCGGAAATCGCAAGGTTCGCTTCAACGAATGGCCTCGCACCGCCCGTCGTCACCTTGATCGTGCCTTTCGCCGTTTCGCCGTCGAGCGCGAACGTCGCGTTCGAAAACTCAGTGACGTTGTCGGCCGTCTGCAGCTTGCCTTCGATTGACAGCGGCCCGAAGCCGGTGACGGGGGGCAGTCTGGAACCGAACCATTCGGCAAGCTGGCGAGCGGAATCCGCCTTGGCCGAGACCTGGCCGTCAAGAACCGCCCCCTCTTGGACAGTCAGATCGCCATCGTAGGAGGCATTGATCAGACCATTCTTCGTCGAGAACATTAAATGCGCTGGCGCATTCATCAGTAAGCCACGCACGTTTTCGATTTTGCCATCGAAATCGAGACGCTGGTCGCGCCAGACGAGATTGCCGTTTGCAACAAGCGGACTTTCCAGCGACGGCAAGCCGAGCTTCACGTTGATGCCTGACACCTGGGATTTACGCCCAGTTCGGTCGTCGCTGAAGCGGATCGTTCCATCCTCGATGCGGACGTTATCGAGCTGCACATTCGAGACGGATGGAATGGCAACCGAATTGCCCTCGACCTCAGCGACGGCGACATCGAAAGCGCCTGCGTCGCGCAGAGTCCCCGCCCTCTGCAACTCGGCGACCTGCGTCGGCGCGCGATTGGTTGCGAATTTCCAGTTGTTCCGTCCGTTTTTGTCGACGTGAAAGTCGAACACCGGTTGGCGAAGCGTCACGGCATTGATTTTCGGCCGCTGCTGCAGAAGCGACATTGGCTCAACGCTCACCTGAAGCGCTTCGGCATGAAGCAGCGTGCCGTCCATTCCTGCAGGCGCCGACAACGACACGTCATGCAGCGACACGCCGAGTTCGGGGAAGAACGCAAATGTCGCCGGTCCAGCAATCACGAGGTCGCGGCCGGTTCGCGCTTTTACCTGTTCGGTGATTTTTTGCCGGATGAAGTCGCTCGGCGGATTGAGCACGAGATAGCCGACGCCAGCCCCACCGACGAACAGGACGACGAGAAGGAAATAGACGACGCCCATGAGCAAGCCACTGCGCCGGCGTGGCGGCGGCTTGCGCGGGCTCCCCGGCGGCGGTGGTCCGCGGCGCGGTCCTGAACCGAGGGGCGCGCGCTCGAACGCCGGCCGCTGGGCTGCAAACGGCGGCAGCGGCGGCGGAGCGGGCGGCTGCGGATATTGGGAAGTCATTCAAGTCCTCGTTGTCGTCGGCCTCGGGCGCCGCGCGCAAAGCACGCGAAATATCGCGGCGAATTATGTCACTTGCGGGCCGCTGGCTGCGGCGCAGGGTCTGTCGTCATTGTGCGCGATTCCCCACCGCGATGTCGAAGTCGTGCCCTTCATTCCATCGACACGCTGCGAAGTCCAACGGCCGAGGCGGAACGCTCCCGTCTCATGAGCATCCTCGCGCGTTGTATCGACTCGTGAAACAGCAAGAAATCACCATAACGACGCCCATGTTGCGACACCGCCGAGCGCGATGTTCGCCAAATGTTCATTAAATCGCCTGTCCGGCACCCCTCGCGTACGAGCGTTGGCGTTGCGACGCTCGTTATCGCACTGTTTCCGCTCGTCGTGCATGCGTTGCCCGGCGACGACGGCCAACCCGCGATCGTCTCGGGTATCGGCCATGTCGTCGATGGTGACACGCTCGATGTTGGCGCGACCCGCATCCGTCTCGAAGGCATCGACGCGCCTGAAATAGCGCAGACGTGCCAAACAGCATCGGGTGAGACGTGGAACTGCGGCGTTGCCGCCGCCGCGATGCTGCGCAAGCTCGCCGAACATCGGGACTTGATGTGCGAACGCAAAGGCACCGATCGTTATCGGCGCGTGCTCGCGACCTGCTTTGCGGATGGCGTCGATATCGATGAGGCCATGGTCCGCGTCGGACTTGCCTGGGCGTTCGTCCGCTACTCGAAAAGATACGTCGCCGTCGAAACGGAGGCGCGGAGCGCCAGGGTCGGCGTTTGGCAAGGTGCCGCGGAAGCACCTTGGGATTTCCGCCACAACGAATGGCAGGTCGCCGAAACGAGCGCGCCCAAAGGCTGCGCGATCAAGGGAAACGTCTCATCCCGCGGCCGCATCTTTCATATGCCGTGGGATCCTTGGTACGACCGGGTCAAGATGGAACCCGGCAAAGGCAAGCGTTGGTTCTGTTCTGAGCAGGAAGCCATCGAAGCGGGATGGCGGCCAGCCTCGGCGAATTAGCAACGGCGCGTCCAAAAGAAATCCCGCCGCTTTGCAGCGGCGGGAGCAGTGATCGTCGAGAACCTTTAGTTACGTCCGGGCGGTGGGCCATCGTAACCCTGGTCATCGGGACCGCCATCGTCCGGTCCGCCATCACCAGGACCGCCAGGGCCGTCGTCATATTGGCCAGAGCCCTGCGGCGGCGGAGGAGGAGGCGCGCCGGCGTTTCCGCGAGCCAGAAGCGGCGTGATCCGGCGAACGGCGACACGACGATTGAGCCGCTCGGGAGCCTGGGTCGGCACCTTCAGATATTCTTCGCCATAGCCTTGCGTCGTCAGGTTCTCAAAGGGGATCTGGAACTGCTGCGTCAGCACTTCCGCAACGGATTCCGCGCGCCGGTCGGAGAGCGAAAGGTTGTCCTCCGGCGAGCCGACAGCATCCGTATAGCCTTCGATCATGAACACCTCATCGGGATGCCGATGGATGATCCGGAGCATGGCGCGCGCGATCCGGTCGAGCTTACCGTACTCGCTCGGATTGACCTCCCACGAGCCGAAATCGAACGTGATGTCGTCGAGGTCCACGCGGCGCATGCGGTCGCGAAGCGCAGCCGTCGCCCGGATTTCATCGAGGGTATATCCCCCACGGAAATCTTCGACCGGCGGTGCGCTCAGTGCCTCGTAAACGTCTTCGTCGCTCGCGCGTTCGTAATCGACGATGTACTCGTCGCGCGGAATGGTGACACGCGGCGGCGGCACGTCGAGCACCGAATTCAGGATGGCGGCCCCAGCAACGACGCCGACACCGATGCCGATTCCGGCCGCGAGATTTCTGCCGAAGTTGTCATGACGGCGGCGACGATTGTCGATGATGATGAAGTCGCGCCCGTCGGGTCCACGGCGATACCGGCGAATGAGCTGGCCGTTGGCATCCGTCTCCGAATAGATCTTATAACCGCCTGGGCGGTCGATCACGGCGACGTTCGTACCGCCTTTTCCGCGTTCGAAGCGGGCGTTCGGCGCGACACGCCGCAGCCGCTCGGTATCGTCGTGTTGAATGAAGACGCGATTGTTCTCGCGGTAGATCCGGCGCTTACCCGGCTCTTCGATAACGACGCCTTTGCCGCCATCGAATTTCATCTCTTTGCGTTGGCCGCGCATCGCCTCGAAACGCCGCTTGGCTTCGGCTGCCGTTTGCGGTCGCTTGTTCGGCGCAGCGAAATTGGGCGTTACCGGCCTGTTCGGTTGTCCCGGATTGACCACCGGCGCGGGCTGCGTGCCCGGAGTGACGCGCTTCCAGCCCTGCTGGTTCTGCGGCTTGTTCGGCTGGCCTGGATTGACGACGGGTGCAGGCTGCGTGCCCGGCGTGACGCGCTTCCAGCCTTGCTGGTTCTGCGGCCTCTGCGGCGGCGCATTGTTCGGTGCTTTGTTTGGGCCGCCGAACTGGTTGTTGAAGTTCTGCTGGCCCGCATTCTGATGCTTGGGGCGCTGTTGTGGCTGCTGCTGCGGTACCACCGCCTTATTCACGACCGGTGGCTGTGGCGGCTTCGGCTTGCCGAACGCATTCGGATTTCCTCCAGCGCCGCCATTTCCGAAGTTCTTCCGCTGCGCGTTTGGCTGTTTCTGCTGCTGGCCGAATGCCGGGTTGCCGTGCTTCTCCGGACGCCCACCTTGCTGGCCGAAATTCTTCGGTTGCCCTTGAGGCTTTCCGGGTTGCCCCTGCGGCTTGCCCTGCTGCCATTGATTCTGGCCGCCGTTGCCTTCCTTTTCGTGCCTCTTGATTTTATCTTCTTTGTTAGGCGGCCGCTGATCGTCCGCCATGACGACTGCGGGCGTGACCGTCAGTGCCGTTAGAAGCGACGCAGCGGCGAGAGCAGCGTGTCGGCTGGAGTTCATGGCATTTCCTCGAATTTTGTCGCGTCCTGGTCGAACGCTGCGAATCGATTTCCGTTTAGTCGTTAGTACGTCGGCGTCGCGCTTTCACGGCAATTGTGCCGTCGGCAATCTATTCTCGAAGCCCAGGCGGATAAGGGCAGCCGTATGAAGCGAACGTGAATAGGTTGCGGCCAAATCATGGCGAATAAAAATCGGCAGCGGTTGGCGGCTTTAGCCGTCGCTAAAATCAGAGTGCGGATTAATGCACGGCGCGTAACTCGCTCACGGCTTCGACAAAAGCGGGCGATGGCCACGCCGACCACGGCTCGCTCGGTCCGGATTGGAGGGGGCTTGAGAAGGCATGAGAACGAACGCGACGCGCTGCTCGCGGGCATGCTTTGAAGCAGCAAAGCTGCGTCCGGCCTCTACAACTTTTCTTTCGCACCGTTTAACGATCATTAGCGCCGTTCTCTGCGCATCTGTGCGGTGCAGTGCGTTGCGGCGGATCAACGCCAAGTGCGGATTTTAATGTGCTCGGTCGTAAGACATTCACGACTTTGCACGCTTGGTACGGCACCAAGTCGCGAACTATCGTAAGATTAGTGCCCGTGCTTGCTGCGTTACCCGCCCAGACAGGAGCTTGAAAATGTCATTCGATCCATCAGACGTCCGCCGTATGAGGCAGGCGCTCGTAACGTCGCTTCACGAGAATTGGAAAATGTTCCTTATCGAAGGGATTGTTCTCGTCGTTCTCGGCACGGCAGCGATCATAGTGCCGCCGATCGCGACCCTCACAGTCACGTTCTTTATCGGCTGGCTCCTTCTCTTCAGCGGAATCGCCGGCCTCTTTACGACATTTTCCATGCGCCCCATGCCAGGCTTCTGGTGGTCGTTGCTATCGGCCATCATTGGCATCGGTGCCGGTCTCATTTTGCTCTTTTCGCCCGCCACAGGCGCCGTTTCGCTGACGATTGTGCTCGTCGCCTTCTTTATCCTTGAAGGCATCGCGTCAGTTATGTTCGCGCTCGAACATCGCAACGAGCTTCCCGGTGCCTGGGTCATGATGTTGTTGAGCGGCATAGTCGATCTGGTGCTCGGCGCCATGATCTTCTTCGGCCTGCCGTCATCGGCGGCATGGGCGATCGGTCTGCTCGTCGGCATCAACATGATCTTCGGCGGCTTCGCCCTGATCGCGATGGCGCTGCAGGCTCGCAAGATCGAGCCGGTCGCGTAACGCGGACAAATTCAGAAAAATATATTGTGCTTTTTCGCTGCATCGTCTTTTGCGATGCAGCGAATTTTTTTGACCAAGATCATTATAATTGTACGCAGGTGCAGCAAGAGTGCGCCCGCCCGGCGAAAAAACAACATCATCGCCGAGGGGCAATCGGAGCTGACATGTCTGACATCAAAATTGACGAAGCCCTGTGGGCCTCAAGCATCTTCCCGGAAGGCACGCTCGTGCGCTGGCTTGTCCCCGACGGCGCAAGCGTCGCGGCCGGACACGGCATCGCGGTCGTCCGCATCGAGGATGCCCTGCACGAGATTACTGCGCCCTTGGATGGTCGTATCACCATCGTAGCCGGCGAAAATAGTGTCGTCGATCCAGGCGCTTTGATCGCAACTCTGTCCGAGTGAGGTGAGACGCCGCATGTCGCTCACTGGAAAAAAGGGCCTTGTCGTCGGCATCGCCAACGAACACAGCATCGCCTACGGGTGCGCGAAAGCTTTTCGTAACGCCGGCGCCGATCTCGCAATCACCTATCTGAATGCCAAGGCCGAACCTTACGTTCGCCCGCTCGCCGAAGAGCTCAAAAGCCCGATTATCGTCCCTTGTGACGTGCGCGAGCCCGGCCAGCTCGAAGCGGTGTTCGCGCGCATCGAAAAAGAGTGGGGCAAGCTCGACTTCCTGCTGCACTCCATCGCCTTTGCGCCGAAGGATGATCTCCACAGCCGCGTCGTCGATTGCTCGCAGGCCGGGTTCTCACTCGCGATGGACGTTTCCTGCCACTCCTTCATTCGCATGGCGCATCTCGCCGAACCTCTGATGAAGGACGGCGGCTGTCTGCTGACCGTCACCTTCTACGGCTCGGAAAAGGTCGTCGACGAATACAATCTGATGGGGCCGGTGAAGGCCGCGCTCGAATCCTCGGTGCGTTATATGGCGGCCGAGCTTGGCAAAAAGAACATTCGCGTTCACGCCCTGTCGCCGGGACCGCTGAAAACCCGTGCTGCGTCCGGTATTGATCGCTTCGATGAGCTGCTGGATCGTACGCGCGAGCGCATGCCCGACCATCAACTCGTCTCGATCGACGATGTCGGCAACGTCGCTGCGTTCCTGGCGGACGATAACGCCAAAGCGCTCACCGGCAATCTCGAATACATCGACGGCGGCTATCACATTCTCGGATAGCGCCAAGGAGACTTCATGGAGACGTTGACCAATCGCACTTTCGACGAACTCAAGGTCGGCGATAGCGCCAGCCTCGTGCGGACGTTGACCCACCGCGATATCGAGCTGTTCGCTGCGGTGTCCGGAGACGTCAACCCCGCGCACGTCGACCCCGAATTCGCGAAGAGCGATATTTTTCATGGCGTCGTGGTGCACGGTATGCTCGGTGCGGCATTGATCTCGACGGTGTTGGGTACGAAGCTGCCTGGCCCTGGCACGATCTATCTCGACCAGACGCTGCAGTTTCGGCATCCGGTGCGCGTCAGCGATACCCTGACGGTCACACTGACGGTCTCCGAGAAAATGCCGAAGAACAACCGCGTCAATCTTGATTGTAAGGTGGTCAATCAGATGGGCGACGAGGTTATCACCGGTGTCGCGACCGTCATGGCGCCGACTGAAAAGATCTCGCGCCCACGCGTCGCGCTCCCCCAGGTCGAGGTTCTCGACGGCCCGGCGCAATAAGCATCAGGGAACAAGAACGGCGGCGCCGGAGAAACGTCCGGCCCGCAAGTCGGCAAGCGCTTCATTGGCGTGAGCGAGCGGATAGACGGTCGTCGTCGTATGGACTCCAGCCTTCGGCGCGATGTCGAGAAACTCGTGCGCATCTTGGCGCGTGAGATTGGCGACCGACCGGATCTCGCGCTCTTCCCATAGAATATCGTAGGGAAACTGCGGAATGTCGCTCATGTGAATGCCGCCGCAGACGACGCGGCCGCCTTTGCGGACCGCCTTGAGTGCCGCTGGAACGATGCTGCCGACAGGCGCAAAAATAATTGCGGCGTCCAGTTCGTTAGGCGGCATGTCGTCTGAGCTGCCGGCCCATACCGCACCGAGCGCGCGCGCGAAGTCCTGCGCTTGGTTGTCGCCCGCTCGCGTGAATGCGTAAACCTCGCGTCCCTGCCAGATGATGACCTGCGCGATGATGTGCGCCGCCGCGCCGAAGCCATAGAGTCCGATACGCTTGCCGTCGCCTGCCATGCGTAACGACCGCCAGCCGATCAGGCCCGCGCACATCAGCGGCGCTGCGGCAACGGGATCGCTGAAACCCGGCATCGCAAAGGCGAAGTCCGCATCGGCGATCACATGCGTGGCAAATCCGCCGTCACGCGTGTAACCGGTGAAAAGCGGAAAGTCGCACAGGTTCTCGCGCTCTGCGAGGCAATAGGGACAGTGCCCGCACGTGTGGCCGAGCCACGGCACGCCGACACGCTCGCCGATTTTGTGGTCGTGAACGTCTGCGCCAAGTGCATCGACGATGCCGACGATCTCGTGCCCTGGAATAACGGGATGCTTGGGATCGGGAAGATCGCCATCGATGACGTGCAGGTCCGTCCGGCAAACCGCACATGCTTCGACTCGAACGCGGATCTCGCCTTTTCCGGGTTGCGGGTCAGGTCTTTCTTCGAGGGTCAGAGGCTCTCCGACGGCTCGGAAGACCATGGCTTTCATTAGCGAACTATCTTTCGGAAACGAATGAGCGATGATCGCAATTCTACGCGACCATCGCATGGGCATCAATCGCGCGGCACGCGGTCAACTCGATTTACGCGCGAGCCAGAGATGCCTTTTCGTCCGGCGAGTAGACGACTGTGCCGGACATCGGATCGACCCAGGACAGGTGATTGCGCACCTGTTTGACGCCGGGAACGTTCTCAGTGGCGACAACGGCCGCTTCGTCCTGTCGATAGGCTGTATAACAGCCCCAGAGATCGACGACGCCATCCTTGACAGTGACGTTCAGAAATTCGTTTGCAGCCCAGGGCAGGGTTCCGAGCGCCGTGATGACATTTTTGCGGATGTCTGTATCGCTGTCGTCGACGCTCGTACTGCGCACGAGGCCCGACAACGTCTGCAGCAAGTTCGCGCGGCTCAGAATGCCGACAACCGTGCCGTCTTTCACGACCGGCACGCGCTTGATCCGGTTCTTCTCCATGATATGGATGACTTCGCTGAGCTCCATATCGGGCGAAACACTGATCGGATCGCCAGTCATCACCTCTGAGACCTTGCGGCCGTGCGTGCGAATGTATTCGTTGGCAAGCGTCTCCGAGCCCGTCAGCAAATCGCGCCAGAACGAGCGCTTCACTTCCGTGCCGGTCTCGGCCCGGCGAAGACAATCGCCTTCGGTGACGACGCCGACGAGTTTGCCATCGTCGGAAACGACCGGCAGGCCGCTTATCCTGTGATCGAGCATCAGCTTGATCATCTCGGTGAGCGTTGCATCGGGGCGAATGGAGATGACCTTCGTCGTCATTACGTCGCTGGCTTTCATGACGCTTCTCCTACGCAGTGCCGGCCGGGTGAGACGCACATTTACCGGAACAACTGCAATCTTTCGAGGTAAATGTACCCGCGCCGTCGAACGCCGTCCGCGTGGCAGTCCACGTCAAATCGGCAAGCTGATTGAACTCAGACGAATAATCTTTCGACGCCTGTTGCCAGAACTCGGCAGCGGCGGCCACCACATCGTCTGCTGTCTTGCAGCCCGCGACTTGCTGCGGAAATCTCATGTCCTTCATCCAGCGGGAACCGAGAAAATGCAGCCAGCTTTGCGCCACTTGGCCACCGAGCTGAAGCGCGGGTCCTCCCCAGAAGGCCATATAGGCCGTCATCGGATTGAAGGCGTTGAGCATCGGCGCGATGCCGGGTGCCGGAACCTGTGTGTTCATGTCGTTTCTGGCAGGTCGATCAAGCATGCTCTTCACTCCTATGCTTGCGCCGTGAAATGATGGATTTTCGTCCTCGGCCATTCCAGCGCTTTGACGAAGGTCAAGACAGGAAACGCCTGGACATCACCTTTGCAGTACGTATGTGCCAGGGGCCGGGCACAGAGGCTTCAACCCATTCTCCGGCGAGCCCATCGACGGCGGATCGACTATTCCGGTCGACATGCGGGCGAGCCATTCGGCCCATGCAGTCCACCACGACCCCTCTGTCTTCGACGTCGTTGCATACCACGTGTCGGGATCGACGAACTTGTCGTTTGCAAGCTTGGTTGCCATCCGGTAGCTGCGGTGCGGTGTGCCGGGCGGCGAGACGATGCCGGCATTGTGGCCCCCGCTTGTCAGCAGGAACGTCACGCTGGTATCGCTCAAGATGTTGAATTTATAAACGGACCGCCACGGTGCGACGTGGTCGGTCTCGGTGCCGATCGCGAAAATCGGCACACGGAGATCGGTCAGCGCAATGGTGCGGCCGTCGACCTTGAAACGTCCCTCGGCAAAATCGTTGTTGAGGAACAGCGATCGCAGATATTCCGAATGCATCCGGTACGGCATTCGCGTCGCGTCAGAATTCCACGCGAGCAGATCGAAAACGGGCTGCCGCTCGCCGAGCAGATAATCGTTGACGACGTGCGACCAGATCAGATCGTTCGATCGCAGCAACTGAAAAGCGCCAGCCATTTGCGCGCTATCGAGAAAGCCCTGCTCGGCCATCATGTCTTCGAGCAGCGTGATCTGGCTCTCGTCGATAAAGAGCGTCAATTCGCCGGCCTCGCGAAAATCGGCTTGCGCGGCGAGCAGCGTCAGGGTCGCGAGGCGATCGTCATTCTCGTTGGCCATGGCGGAAGCTGCAACGGAAAGCAGCGTGCCGCCGAGGCAATAACCCGTCGCATGGATTTTGCGATCGCCGACGATCCGTGTGATCGCATCGATTGCCGCCATCACGCCAAGGCGCCGATAATCAGCGAAGCCCAGATTGCGATCACCCGCGTCCGGATTGCGCCATGAAATAATAAAGACCGAGAAGCCTTGCGCGGTGAGATATTTGACCAGCGAGTTCTCGGGCCTGAGATCGAGAATATAATACTTCATGATCCACGCCGGTACGATCAGAACCGGCTCGGCATGTACGGTCTCCGTGGTCGGCTCATATTGGATCAGCTCAATGAGGTGGTTGCGATAGACGACCTTTCCGGGAGTCACGGCAACCGTTTCGCCGACCTTGAATTTCTCTGCTCCCGGGGGAGCCTCCCGCGAGCGCAGGCGCTTCACATCATCGAGATAGTTCGAATAGCCGCGAAGCAGATTGAGCCCGGCTTCCGACTGCGTGCGGGAAAGCACGTCCGGGTTGGTCGCGACGAAGTTTGCCGGAGCAAAAACGTCGAGCATCTGGCGTGTGATGAAATCGACGCGATTGAGGCTCTGCTTTTCAGCGCCGCGAACGCGTGTGGTTGCCGAATGCCACCATTCTTCACCAAGCAAAAAGGCTTCCGCGAAAACATTGAAGGGATACTGCTTCCAACCGTCAGAGACGAAGCGATGATCGTGCGGTTGCGGTTCGACACTCGGCGGCACGGCCGCATTGCTGCCCATAGCTTGCTGCGTGAATGCTAGCAGCCGCATCCACTGGCGGATGCCTTCACCCATCAATTCGAGCTGCAGCCCTGGCGACACCGCCATGTGCGAGCCCCAGTCGACGAAAGCTTCGGCGCAAGCGGCGGGAGAGAGCCCGCCGGTCATTCGTGCGATCAGGTAATGGACGTAGCGATCAAGTTCTGGCTGCTCGGGGGTGGGCAGCGACGTGGGCTTAAATTTTGCCGCTTCGGATCGCGTTCCCGACTGATCGGTTAGAAGTGCGGTTGCGTTCGAATGCGGCGGCGGAAGAGCATTTTGCACGTTGGTTGGCATATGCACGAAAATGCCCTCTTTGCTCGATTTATCCCGCGGCTTTGATACGCTCATTGCATTAAATCTCATTGACGCAGCGCAAGTGAGCAATTGCGAGAGATTATTGATTCAGATCAGAACAGTAGGTCGCGCGGTCACTTAATGGACATGGGCATGACCTTGATTAAGGATTGGGGCTGATGACTGTTCGCAATTTGAACTACCTGTGCGCGCCGCGCTCGGTTGCATTAATTGGAGCCAGCAAGCGTCCAGGGTCAGTGGGCGCGACCGTTTTGAAGAACCTGCTTGAGGGTGGCTTCAAAGGTCCGATCAGCCTCGTAAACCCCAAATACCGCGATATCGACGGCCGCCGTTGCTACTCAACTGTTGCCGACCTGACGGAAGCGCCCGATCTCGCTGTGCTGGCGACACCGCCCGGTACTATCACTGGCCTTATCGAGGAGCTGAGCGCCAAGGGAACGCGAGCTGCAATCGTACTTGCGGCCGGTATGGGTGAGCAGAAAAAGGCGATGATTGCGGCTGCACAGCCGAATTGCCTGCGTATCCTCGGTCCGAACTGCATCGGACTGATGGTCCCGAACATTGGCCTGAATGCCAGTTTCGCTCATCGCGCGCCACTCGCCGGAGACTTGGCGTTCGTTTCGCAATCGGGTGCCTTGGTGACGGCCGTTATCGACTGGGCTGCCGGCCGCGGAATCGGCTTTTCGCACGTCGTCTCGCTCGGTGAGATGGCCGACATCGACCTGGGCGATATGCTGGACTATCTTGCAACCGCCGCTAACACCCGCGCCATTCTTCTCTACGTCGAAGCCGTTACCCACGCGCCGAAGTTCATTTCAGCCGCACGCCGGGCCGCGCGCCTCAAGCCCGTCGTTGTCGTCAAGACCGGCCGTCACGCTGGCGGCGCCCACGCTGCGCTATCGCACACCGGCGCCTTGGCCGGTTCCGACGCCGCTTACAATGCTGCTTTCCGCCGTTCAGGCATCCTGCGCGTCCTAACGCTCGACGATCTCTTCGCGGCAGCCGAGACCTTGTCGCATGTGCCGCGGCTCGGCGGCGACCGGTTGGCGATTCTGACGAACGGCGGCGGTGCAGGTGTCTTGGCCGCTGACGAACTGCAGGACTGGAAAGGCACGCTGGCGGTGCTCGGACCCGATACGATCGAAGCGCTCAACCGCGTACTCCCGCCGACGTGGTCGCGCGGGAACCCCGTAGATATCATCGGCGACGCCGGAACGAAGCGCTACGCAGACGCGCTTGAGGCACTGCTGCACGATCGCGATTCCGATGCGGTTCTCGTTCTTCACTGTCCGACGGCGACGGTATCTGCGACCGACGCGGCTAAGGCTGTCGTCGACACGGTTGCTGCACATTCGGAGCTGGTCGCGGATAAGCCAGTCATGGCGTGCTGGCTCGGCGACGGTGCCGTCCGCGAAGCACGTGCGCTTTTCAAAGCAAACAAGATCCCGACATTCGAATCGACATCCGCCGCCATCACCGGGTTCATGCAACTCGTCGATCACGCACGCTCGCAGACTGAGCTAATGCGGACGCCACAAATCGCGGCTGGCGACCACAAGTATCACTCGCGATCTGCCGGTCGGGAAATCCGAAAGATTCTCGAAAGCGGCAGAACTGTCGCGTCGGCGCTCGAAACCAAGACGATCCTGGCAGCGTATGGCATTCCGACGGACAAGGCAGTTCTGGCGTCCGATCCAGCGGCCGTTCGCTCTGTCGCGGCCGGCATTCTGAAAAACAACGACGCGTGCGTCATCAAGATCGCCTCGCCCGACATCTCGCATAAATCGGACGTCGGTGGCGTACACCTGAACCTTGAAAGCGAGGCAGCCGCCGAACAAGCGGCGGTCGATATGCTGGCGAAGATCAAGGCCAAATTGCCGAAAGCCCGGATCGACGGCTTCACGGTTGAGCCGATGGTCAAGCGGCCGGATGCGCTTGAGACGATTGTCGGTATGAGCGTCGACCAGACTTTCGGTCCGATGCTTCTCTTCGGTGCAGGCGGTGTTGCGGTCGAAGTGCTGCGCGATAGCGCAATGGCGTTGCCGCCGCTCGATATGCATCTCGCGCACCAGATGATCTGCGAAACGCGGATTTCTCGGCTGCTGAAGGGCTATCGCGATCACGCTCCTGCCGACATGGACGCAATTGCCGACACGCTCGTTCGCATTAGCGACCTCATCGTCGACCACCCGGAGATTCGCGAACTCGATATCAATCCGCTGCTCGTCGACAAAGACGGCGTGATCGCGATCGACGCGCGCATGAAGCTTGCAAACGAAGACGCGAACCCGCGTCTGCCGCTCGCCATAAGGCCTTATCCCGCTCACCTTGAACGAGAGATTTCAATCAATCCGGTGGGCAAAGTTCTCATTCGGCCCGTGCGCCCCGAAGATGAGCCGGCTTTTGCTAAGTTCTTTTCGCAGATCTCCGAGGAAGATGTCCGGCTACGGTTCTTTACCGGCCGTAAGACATTCCCGCACCCGTTCCTCGCGTCGTTGACGCAAATCGACTACGCCCGCGAAATGGCATTCGTCGCAATCGACGCGAAAACGAATGAAATGATCGGCGGTTCGCGCCTTGTCCTCGAACCGGATCAGACGCGTGGCGAATTCGGTATTCTGGTCCGGTCCGATCTCCACGGCCACGGCCTCGGCTGGCAATTGATGTCAGCCTTGTTGAGCTACGCCCAGCACGAAGGCGTCGAGCAGATCTACGGCCTCGTCAACGTGGCCAATACCCATATGCTCGACATGGCGAGGGACCTCGGTTTCGAAACGCGGCCCTACGATGGCGACTCGTCGATCCGCGAGGTCGTTTGGCATCCGGCGGCATCGGCGCTCAAAGTGCCAGCCGTCGAAGCGGTACAAAAGACGCCTGAAAAGACGTCGTCCTAGAACAGGGAGACGTCGGCTAGGTGTTGTGCGATCTCGCTTGTCGGGACGTTGGTCAAATCCATCTCGATCTCGGCGATGACGGTCTCGCGAACGGCGGGGCTGATCATTTTGCGAAGCTTGCCCAGCATCACCGTCGGAGCGACGAGAACCAGCCTGTCGAACGAGCGGCTTTTGAGTCGGTTTGCCAACATGGTGCTGAGCTGGCTAGCAAACAGCCCATCGAGCGCCTTGGTTACTCTCGGTCGCTCTTCCTGAGGCGCGGGGTCCGACCGGTATGGATAGCGTCCGTCCCCGACGGCGTGCTCGAAAAATGCACGACTGTTCCCGAGCGCTTCGAGAATCCGCGCGCCGCTGCTGTCCGCAATTAAGATCCAGGTACGTTTCACTATTGCTGCCCTTCCCCAGTCCCAATGATCAGGCGTCGGGGCGGCAGTCCGAATTGACCTCGATCAATTGAGGTTGCTCATAGTAAGGACTTTGAAACCTTCGTAGGGCCACGGATTGGCGGCCGCCCAGCCCCAATAAACTTGGCGCTCCGCGGGAGTTAAGGTCTTGGGCAGAAGAGGCCCGAGCAGGGTTTTTTCCCATTCGACATGCTCATGCCGCCGCTCTGCTGCGTTGCGGATTAAAAATCCCAGCATGCTGCTCTCGACCGGCTCGCCCTTAGCGATCATGTCGAAACATTCAGCCAGTTCGTCATTAATGCCCGAGATCTCGATATGCTGTCGGGTCAGCGGTGTGAAACATCTGCACACATCGGAAATAGCTTCATGGCGCCGGGCGATGAGCGGCACGATAACTTCGTCCTGCAGCTTTAGATGCGCTGCCCATGTCGATTGCAACAATTTCGACAGGATGTCGATTGTTGTTGTATTCAGCGATCCAGGTAGGCTATCGGCCACAGCTAGCAGGGACTTGCAGATGTCGAGCTGCAGAGCGCAATCTGCTTTAAAGCGCGCCGCCGGGTGCTCACTGTCTGTCGTTCCTGCCATGTAGGGGCGGTTGTTGGTAGCCATAACGTCTCCAATCGGATGTCTCGAATTTCGTGGAATTGTCACGAAACTGCTTTGACCGAGATCAGTCGATGGCTGGGACGCACGGGGACACGTCATCCCGATCCGCGGATCGCAACATCTGGATTGCAAGGCATTGAGGCATTAGAGTGGATCAGGAAGAACCAGTCATATCAAGGTCTGCCATGCTAAAGGCGATCCTGGAGTCGGCGGTCGCTGCGATCCTGGCAATCGACAGTTCAGGCCGCATCCAAAGCGTCAATCCGGCCGCCGAACAAATGTTTGGCTATTCCGCCGACGAGATGCTCAACAAGCCGATCAATATGCTGATGCCGGAGCCGTATCAGTCCCAACACGACAGTTATCTTCAGCGCCATTTGACGACCGGCGAAAAAAGGATCATCGGCGTCGGCCGCGAGGTGCAGGGTCTGCACAAGGACGGCACCGTTTTTCCGATCCATCTTTCGGTGGGCATGTTCGAGGTCGGTGGCCGGAAATTCTTCTCCGGTATCATCAACGATCTGAGTGCGCGTGCGCGATTGCAGGCCGAGATCGACCGTCAGTCTCTGCTATTTCAGGCTGTCTTCGATCACGTTCCGGAAGCGCTCGTCATTTCGTCCCCGGATGGAGAGATCATTCTCGTCAATCCGGCGGCGACACGCATGTTCGGGTACACGTCCGATGAAGCCATGATATCCGATCTGTCGAACCTTTTTGCCGATCCGCATGATTTTCACAAACTCGAGGATGATCAGGCCGACAGCACGGGCAGCCGGACCATCCTGACGTCGCTCCGGCGGCGCGACGGGACGAGGTTTCCAGGCCAAGGTCACGTGGCCGATATCGTTGGCGCCGATGGTTCGCGCGTCGCGGTCGTCGGTCTCTTTCGCGACATGACTTCGGACATCAAACAGAAAGAAGCCGCGCTGAAATCGCAGCGGCTGGAAGCCATCGGCCAGCTCAGCGGCGGCATCGCTCACGACTTCAACAATCTGCTGACCATCATCTCCGGAAATTTGGAGCTGCTTGAAGAGACAATCACCAATCCGCAGGATCACGAGCTTCTGACGCGCGCGGCGCGTGCCGCTGACTCTGGCGCGCGATTGACCAATCGTCTCTTGACGTTTGCGCGCCGCCGTCAGCTTGCCGCCGAGGTGATCAATCTCAACGAACAGGTTCGCGGCATGACCGAATTGCTGCGGCGAACGCTCGGCGACACGATCGAATTGCGAACCCATCTGGCGCCCGATCTGTGGCTGGCGCGCGTCGATGCCGGCGAGGTGGAAGCCGCTGTCATCAATCTCGCGATCAACGCTCGCGATGCGATGCCCGACGGCGGCAAGCTCACGATCCGGACTGACAACGCGACGCTCGAAGAGGGAGAAATCGGCTTTGAAGGCCCGCTGACCGCTGGCGAATACGTTCGCATTTCCGTCTCTGACAACGGCATCGGCATGACGAAAGAAACCTTGCACCGTGTGTTCGAGCCGTTCTTCACGACCAAGCCGCCAGGTCGTGGCACCGGCCTCGGTCTCAGCACCATCTACGGCTTTGTGAAGCAGTCGCAAGGCAACATCACGATCTACAGCGAGCCGGGCACCGGCACGACCATCAATCTCTATTTGCCGCGCAGCGTCGATGCCAAAAATGCCCAGCAGTCGTCGCCTGCTTCGGAGGCGCACGAAGCCACCGGCGAGACGGTGCTCGTCGTCGAGGACAATCGCGACGTCCGCGCCCTGACGGTGAAGCGGTTCGAACGCCTCGGCTACCGCGTCGTCGAATGCGTCACTGGCGCGGAGGCGAAGGAAGCGTTGAAGGGAGGCCTGGCCGTCGATCTGGTCTTCACCGACATCATGATGCCGGGCGGCATGACAGGGATCGACCTCGGCAAATGGATCGCAGCAAATCGTCCAGGACTGCCGGTTATCCTGACGACCGGGTTCGCCGAAGAGATCGCAGGGACCACAGCATCGGGCGATGAGACATGGGCGATTTTGCGCAAGCCATATGCTCAGAAGGATTTGGCAAACATCCTTCGCGCGGTCCTCGACAAGAAAGCTGCTGCGCCGTCGTCCTGAGCGCGATCCTCAGCCGCGCCGGACGTCTATCGCCAGCATATACCCGATGCCACGCACCGATTTGATCTGGGCGGACTTGGATCCGTCATCGTCGATTTTTTTGCGCAAACGGCTGACCAGCGCGTCGATGGAGCGATCGAGCGGCGAATAGTCGTGCCCTTTGAGCAAGTCCATGATCTCGTCCCGCGACAAGACCCGATGCGGCCGCCGGATGAATATTTCGAGTAGATTGAACTCGCCTGTCGTGAGCTCGCGCACGCCGCCGGTTGAATCCTTCAATTCGCGGCTGGTTATATCCAAGGCCCAGCAGCCGAAGTGATAGACCTCATGCTTCGCCTGCGGCGCCGGAGCGCCGGACGGGCTCGCATCATGGCGCCTCAGTACCGCGCGTACCCTGGCAAGGACCTCTCGTAAGTTGAACGGCTTCGATATGTAATCGTCGGCTCCGAGTTCTAGCCCAACGATACGATCGACGGCATCGCCTTTTCCAGAGACCATGACGATCGGAATGTCGCCGTTGGCGCGAATTTCACGCGCAAGACTAAGGCCGTCGTCCCGGCCGAGCGTCAGATCAAGTGTAACGAGGCTGACGCCGCCCTTTGCCAAGGCCGCCCGAGCGTCGGTAGCATCTCCGGCCTCGGAGACCAGATAACCTTCGCGCTCAAAGCACGTCCGCAACAGCAGCCTGATCTCCGGGTCATCATCGATAACGAGAATTTCAGTCGTCACGCCCGATCCCCGGATTTCTGTCGATCTTCCAAGCAGCGCCCGATCAGGGTTCAGGCGCCCCATCGCTATGACTGCGACGAGTAGATGTTGGATATACGCAAAAATTCCTCGAGCAGGAAGTGTCGCTTCGCCGCTTGGAGAGCCCTCGGGGCGCCCGTATCGGTCGCCGCCACCAGGCAATATGATCACCGCTAATGGCGGGTAACTATTTGAAATTCAGATGCGAGCGAACGCCGCCCACCTTTTTGCTTATTGACATTGCCCAGAAATTTTTAGGCGCCCACTTGAGCGCATAGGGCTTCAGGGTTTCGGCGGCTGCCAAATAGGCAACGGTAATTCCCGCGATGGCCGCAAGGACCCCGCTAGGAAGCGGAACGAACCCTGCAAAATGTCCGAGCGGCGAGAGGGCGACGGCCATCGCCACGGCGAGCGCCCCGATCGAACTCGCCGCAAGAACGCTGTTTGGCCGGCTTGTCCAGAATGGCTTGGCCGTCCGGATGATGAAAATGACCAGGATCTGCGTCGTGATTGATTCGACGAACCACGCCGTCCGGAAGACATCGGCGTCGACTTTGAATACCAGCGACAGCATCAGAAAGGTCCCCAGATCGAACAGCGACGACAGTGGCCCCATGATCAGCGTGAAGCCGAGCACAGAGCCGACATCCCAGGTCTGCGGCCGCGACAGCGTCGTGTCGTCGGCGCTGTCGAATGGGATACCGATCTCGGAGAGGTCGTAGAGCAGGTTGTTGATGAGAATCTGCAGCGGCATCAGTGGCAGAAACGGCAGGATCAACGACGCGAGCGCCATCGACAGCATGTTGCCGAAGTTCGAACTCGTCCCCATGCGAACATATTTCATGATGTTGGCATAGGTCCTGCGGCCCTCGGCGACGCCATCAGCAAGAACACCGAGATCGGATTGAAGCAGGATGATGTCGGCAGCATCGCGCGCGACGTCGGTTCCACCTTCAACCGATAGTCCGACGTCTGCGGCGTGTATAGCGGTCGCATCATTGATGCCGTCGCCGAGAAAGCCGACCGTAAAACCCCGCATGCGCAGCGCTCTAACGATCCGTCCCTTCTGCTCGGGGGAAACACGTACGAAAAGATCATTGCTCGACACCTTCTCGATCAGTGCGACTTCGGAGATGCCGTCGAGGTCTTCACCGGACATGATGCCCTGCGCCGGCAGATCGAGCTGCTTGACGAGATTGAGCACGACCGGCGCGGCATCTCCTGAAATGATTTTTACCGCGACGCCCGCGCCTCGGAGCTTTGCGACGGCCGCCGTCGCCGAGCTTTTGGGGGGATCCAGGAAGGACGCGCAGCCGACAAAGGTCAGGTCCGTTTCATTCTCAGGCCGGGTCGTCGTGCACTCTGGACCAACGTCGCGCCGGGCGACACCGAGCAATCGCAACCCTTGGTGAGACTTGGCTTCGAATAATCGATCAAGCTCGGACCGGCGCGCTGCGTCGAGCGGATGCACCGTGCCGTCCGCAAGCTCAACTTGCGAGCACCGCGCCAATAACATCTCGGGCGCGCCCTTGGCGATGATTTGAGGTTTGCCATCGTGCGCGACAAGCACCGATGAACGGCGGCGCTCGAAGTCGAATGGTGCATCATCCAGAAATGTCCAGCTTGCGTCGGCAGGCGGCAGAGCGGCTATCACCGCGTCGTCGAGATTGCTCCGAACGCCGCTGGCAAATTGGCTGTTGAGTCTGATGAGCTTCGCAGCAGCCTCGCTGTGGCTGCCATCGATTCCGATGCTCTCGACCAACGCGATCTTGGCTTCTGTCAGCGTCCCGGTCTTGTCCGTGCAAAGCACGTTCATGGCGCCGAGATCGTGGATGGCTGAAAGCCGCTTGACCACGACCTTTTGCTTCGCCATGCGCAAGGCACCGCGCGCGAGCGTTACCGTCATGATCATCGGCAGCAGTTCCGGCGTCAGCCCGACGGCGAGCGCTACCGCGAACATGAAGCTTTCGAGTGACAGCCCGTGCAGCACCAGCTGCGTCAGGAGCACGAAGAGCACCAGAAATGCCGTCAGTCGGAGAATGAGAGTCCCGAGCCGATGCACGCCGCGTTCGAACGCCGTCATCGGTTCGCGTGCCTCGACCGAAGCTGCGATGGCGCCAAACATTGTCGCCCCGCCGGTTGCCATCACGAGCATTGTCGCCTCACCCGAGACAACACTGGTTCCGGCAAATAGCGCGTTATGCGCTTCCGCGATCAGCACGCTCGTACATGTGGCAGCGCACTTTTCACACGGATAGGGTTCTCCCGTCAGACTGGCTTCGTTCGTCAGAGCGTTGCGGCTGGCAATAACGATGCCGTCGGCCGGCACAAGGTCTCCAGCGCGCAGCTTCACGACATCGCCGCGAACGATATCCTTGACCGGCATCTCAATCGGCCGCCCGTCGCGCAGCACGGTCGCCGTGACGGCAACAGACTTCTTCAACGCGTCGATGGCCCTCTCGGCTTCGCGCTCTTGATAAAGGTCCAATGCAATCGACAGCGCGACAATCAGAACGATGATGAAAAAGCTTTGCCAATCGCCGGCCGTTCCGGAGACCGCCGCAGACAGCAACAGAATGGCCGTCATCGGTTCGCCGACGCGTCGGAGTGCTTTCACAAGGAGGCTTGGGTGGCCGCTGATGCCGATGAGATTTGGACCGTCCTTCGCCAAACGCTCTGCAGCTTCGCCAGTGTGAAGACCTGTCGGCCTGCTCGCCAACGATTGGATTGCCGTTTCGACCGGCTCTGTCCAGAAAGGATGAGGGCGAGTTGGAACGCTCATATTTGCGAAACTCTCACTGTAGCGCATCGCAGATCGCAAGCGCACATGGTGCAGGGCTTGCGGGTCTTACGCAGCACCGTCCATGCGGACAGAGATCTACATCGTCAAACTTCGCTTTCTCCAACTTTGCGCAAGGTCAATGTTGCCCCATGCAACTTGCGGCGATTGTGATTGTGCACCGAGCCGCGCAGAGCCGAGTGCCTGCCGCTTCTAATAGTAGATAGCGGCAACTAACTTGAGAGTTTCACCCACAGCGACGCCGCCTCCGCGTCGGCTGACACTGAGCGGGCGCCTCGAAGTCCATCCCCCGGCCGAGGCGCCTGCATTTTTGCGAGGAGCAGGCAGTGACGCTCGACGAGTTGCAGAGAAATGAGCGTTTGCTGATGCGATTGGCCTTCGAGAGGGCCTGTGCGATCGCTGGCCTGTCTCTGAATGTGGACGAACTACTTGATGACGGCGCCTACGCCCGCGTGGCGGCGGCCGTCCAAATTCAAGTCGAGCGCGGCGTTTCCGATCTCGACATCATCGCGGGCAATGCGGCTGTCGCTATGGCGGAAAATGATTCAGGAAGCGCCGCCCGGGCGGGGGATTGACACCAGCGAGTTTCGACCCTGCTCGACGCAGCCTCGCGAATCACGTTTTGTGGCATGTGAACGGGACTCGGCGCAGAGCAGGGATTTTTGCGCGTTTCCGGACGGGGGAAGGGCGACGAATTATGAAGATATTTCAAATACTTATAGCGGGAATTTTTTGTCTTCTCGGCGCCTCCTCCGCCTATGCCGGCGGTGATCTGACGGACTATGCCTATACGCCGCCCCCGGCTGCAAACTCCTGTGGCGGCCCTTTCTCGGGCTTCTATGCCGGCGGCCTGATTGGCTTTGGCGGTGCAAGCACGAAGACCAACGTGGGCATCGAGCTCAAGGACAACGATAGAGGTTTCACCGGCGGCGGCGTCGCCGGCTATAACTGGCAGTGCAACGGTTGGCTGCTCGGCGCTGAAACCGACATCAACTATTTCAACGCCGATATGACCACGGGCATTACGTGCCCGACGTGCGGCGGGTCACTGACGTTCGGGTCGGAAATCAATTGGTACGGCACGGTGCGCGGACGCGTCGGCTTGGTCGGTAACGAGAACTTTCTCATCTTCGCGATGGGTGGTTTGGCCTATGGCGGAGTCGATCATTCCATCAACAGCAATGCCTTCAATGGCGTGACGTTTTCCGGAACCCAAAGCGATACCGCGGTTGGCTGGACCGCGGGCGGCGGTATCGAATACCTCCTCAACGACAACTGGGCCTTCCGCGCCGATGCATCATACATTGATTTCGGCTCTACGGATGACACGTTTACGGCTAATGGCGGCGGCTGCGTAGGGACCTGTACGGCGCGTGTCGGTTACGACGACAGCTTCTGGGTTGCGCGCGTCGGTCTGACCTACCTCTTTGGTGCGCCAGCAGCTGCTCCTGCTCCTGCGCCTGCTTACGAGCCGATAAAATAAGAATTCGTCGATCTTTGAGACGATCCCAGCCGGGGCTTCACACCGTGAGGCTCCGGCTTTGTTTTGCGACCTGTCCAATCCGATAATTACGTATCTACAAGCTCGATCTTAAATTGGTTCTCACGGACCAGAAGCTTTCATGCGTCCGTATTTCCGAGCTTGTCAGAATGGCGAAGCACGAAAACGCTGCGCCACAGAGCAAAAACGATACGGCATCGCCGACTGCTCGTCCGACGATCCAACCTGGTCTTTGCCGAACGACATCATCGCTTTAAAATCGATGTCCGGCACATACTGAATGAGCGGGCCACTCGTTGACCCGCTCATGTTCTTTTCGCGAACTTTCGGATATTGGCCGATTAAGCCGCCGTCGCCGGCGCTTCCGGAACTTCCTCTTCGCATTTGGCGACCGCGAAGGCGGCAGCTGAAAGGCTGCTCAGATACGTCGTCGACGCGTGCCCTGACTGGAACAGGGCATCGACCGCAGCGGCCTCTGCCATCATCTCGGCAATGTCGTCCGCCGAAAGATCCGCATAGATCTCGGCAGGTTTGATGTTCGAAAACTCGTTACTCATGACGCACTCAACCCCGATTGAGAAATGTGTTCGCCGTCCCTGCGTTTTCGCTTTTTGGGTGCCGGCGCGTATCCAAGGGTATGAGCCTGAATTCCTAAAAATTGCGGAGTTTCAAAGCGCTGGCTGTTGTTCTGCTTAATATGCCGTTAGCATCGGCTCGTATTGGAGCATTAACGCTGTTTCAACGTCCGATTCCGCGCGCGGGCCTGATCGGCGTCAGGCCGCTCCGGCATCGAGTGCGGCTTCCAATCGGTTAAGAAAATCCATTTGGCTCTTGAGAATTTTTCGGCGCGCGGTCGCGAGATCGAACCAATTCGCGCGATCAATCTCCGGAAACGTCGCGGTCCGCCCCGAGCGCGGCGGCCATTCGATGCTGAATTGATTGCTAACAAGGAATGCCGGATCCCAGTCATTTTCCACGGCCCAGACGTAAACCAGCTTGCCGCCGCTCTGCCGCAGCGAGCCGAGCGAAAGTGTCTTGCCGTGGGGACGCAATCCGGTCTCTTCTTCGAATTCCCGGAACGCCGTCGCGTATGGATCTTCTTCGCCGTGAATTTCACCTTTTGGAACGGTCCAGGCGCCGTCGTCCTTGTTCCGCCAGTAGGGACCGCCCGGATGTGCAAGAAGGACTTCGAGGTCTTGCTGGCGGCGATATAAAAGCAGTCCTGCGCTCTCCGGCGTTTTCACGTGGGCTCTTTCGACGTAAATGGAATTGTCATGTCGCCTCCGAAAACACCTCTGCTCACCGTCGATTGTGTCGTTGTCGATCCCGCCCGCGGTGTGCTTATGGTTCGCCGGAAAAATCCGCCCTTCAAGGGAGAATACGCTTTGCCGGGAGGTTTCGTCGAAATCGGAGAGACTGTGGAGGACGCAGCCAAGCGCGAGTTGATGGAAGAAACGAGCATCAACGCCAAGACGCTGAGTTTGGTCGGCGTCTATTCCAAACCGGACCGCGACCCCCGCGGCCACACCTGTTCCATCGCCTTTCTCGTTCGTGCAGAAAACCAAGAAGCCAAAGCCGGAGACGACGCCGAGGCCGTGGCCTGGATCAAGAATTTCGACGGCATTGAAATCGCCTTCGACCATCGAAAGATTATCACTGACGCGCTGAACCTTATCCGATGATGTGAGAGCCAATGGAATTCAAGGACTACTACAAGATTCTCGGCGTCGAGCGCGGCGCAACACAGGACGACATCAAGAAGGCTTATCGTCAACTCGCGCGCAAGTTCCATCCCGACATCAACAAGGAAGCGGGCGCTGAGGCGAAGTTCAAGGAAATCGGCGAAGCCTATGAAGCGCTCGGCGATCCTGAAAAGCGCGCCGCATACGATCAGCTTGGTAAGGACTGGAAGGCGGGGCAGGAATTCAGACCGCCGCCGAATTGGGATGCCGGTTTCGAATATTCCGGCGCACCCGAAGGCGCAGATTTCAGCGATTTCTTCAGCAGCATCTTCGGCGCGGCGGCGCGCGGCGACAGAGCATCGCGAGGCGGCCGCACGCGCACCACTTTCAATATGCGCGGCGAGGATCACCACGCGTCGATCGTCATTGATTTGCGTGATGCGCTGGAAGGCGCCACGCGGACAATCACGCTGCGCATGCCGGAGATGGATGACAGCGGACACGTCCTGGTTCGCGATAAAAACCTCACCGTGCAGATCCCGAAGGGCGTGACCGAAGGCCAGAGCATTCGCCTCAAGGGGCAAGGTTCTCCGGGCATGGGCGACGCGCCGGCGGGAGACCTTTATCTCGAAGTCCGCTTCAAGGCTGACGCGCTTTATCGTGTCGTCGGCAAAGACTTATATCTTGAGCTTCCCGTGGCACCTTGGGAAGCCGCGCTCGGCGCGAGCGTCAAGATGCCGACGCCGTCCGGCGCCATTATGCTGAAGGTGCCCGCGGGTTCGGCCAACGGCCGCGAGCTTCGCATCCGCGGACGCGGCATTCCCGCCAAGGAACCGGGCGATTTGTACGCGGTACTCAAGATCGTCTGGCCTCCGGCGACGGATGAAAAGGCCCGCAAGATCTATGAAGAAATGGCGAAGGAATTGGCGTTCGATCCGCGTGCAGGTCTTGGAGTTTAAGCGATGATAGAGAAAAGCACCGGCGCGGTATCGGCAGAAGAAATCGGCACCGAACCCATCTATTCGCTCGAAGAGCTGACCGGCATCTGCAAAGTCGAAGCCGCCTGGGTCGTCGAGCTCGTTGAGCATGGCATCATCGAGGCACGCGGCGCCAGCGTCTCCGAATGGCGCTTTTCGAGCGTCAGCGTCGTGCAGTTGGCGAAAGCCAAACGCTTCGACCGTGATCTCGGCGTCAACCCGGCTGGCATCGCCGTAGTCTTCGACCTCTTGAATGAGATTGATCGGCTCAAAGCCCGTCTCCATGTCTTGACGAGCGCGCACTCCTCGCTCGTCGACCGTTCGAGCGACGATACCCGGTAGACCTGCTTCCATACACAGTGAGTGATGCACATGGCCGGCAAACACATCATTGCCGTCGGACACGCGGCGCTCGACTACGTCTACCGAATAGACGCATTTCCGAAGACGGCAACGAAACTGCGGGCGACCGATCATGTCGCGAGCGGGGGCGGCATGGCTGCGAATGCTGCCGCCACGATCGCGCGTCTCGGTGGAGAGGTATCGCTGTGGGCGCGGATCGGCGATGACGCGGCCGGGGGAATTATCCGGCATCAGCTTAGAACTGCCGGCGTCGGGATAAGCCACGTTCGTGCCTTCGAAGGCGTTTCGTCGGCGACGGCCGCGGTGATCGTCGACAAGCGTGGCGAGCGCCTCGTCATCAGCGAGGACGATCATGAATTTCCGCTCGCCGCCGATTGGTTGCCGGTCTCGCATGTCGAGACGGCACATGTGGTCCTCAGCGATTTGACGTGGCTTGAAGGCACGCTGGCGCTGTTCCAGGCCGCGCGTGATCGCGGCGTGCCGACCGTGCTCGATATCGACTTGAACGGCGGTCCACTGCTCGACAAGGTCATCGGCTTGGCCGATTACGCGATCTTCTCGGCCCCCGCATTTAAGCAGTTCACCCATGGCGGCAGCGACGAGGACCGCTTGGCACGGCTGATCCGATCGGGCATTCGCCACGCTGGCGTAACGAGCGGCGAACGCGGGTATCTCTGGGCATCGCAGAGCGGAGAGCATGGCCGGCAACCCGCCTATGCGGTCGACGTAGTCGATACGACGGGCGCGGGCGATGCCTTCCACGGAGCGTTTGCCTGGTGCGTCGCGCGGAACGAGACGGACGCCGACTGCGCCCGGATCGCTTCGGCCGTAGCCGCATTGAGCTGTACGGGTCTCGGGGCCCGCGCCGCTCTTCCGACGTATGATGAAGTGGAAAGCTTTCTTTCGCAGCGACCACGGCAGAGAAATTGAACGTCGCGAGCAATCGAGAGATTTCTTCCTTCAAACCGGGCCGTTTTGAGAAAATCCGCGTTTTCTGCTGCACCGCCGTAGGTGCAGCGCAAAGAAATCCTGATCGGCTGTCGATCAATCCTTGAGACAGCACGCTCCCTTAATGCCGTGTACGGACTGGTCGAATTGGCATCGACCCGCATGGCGGGCCAGCTGCTCCATTTTGTGCGGCGCGAACCCAGATGCAGATCAGACGTGTATTTGCTGCAGGCGGTACTGGCATTCCGGCGAATATCGGGGTCTCATTGAACAATAACAAATAAGAGGATGTGCAATGCCCGATTCTGCTTACACCATGATCTTCGCCCTTGAAGGGCTCCTCATTTTGGGAGCCGTTGGAACGGGGCTGCTGCTTTTCTATTCCAGCCGCCACCATCGCAATAACAGCAAGCTTACAAGTCGCAGCGAATAGCCTTCGCCGGAAGCAGAACCACACGAAGAAATGTGCGCCGATAGCTCTATCCGGCGCACCTCCTCACGCGCATCCTGTCATCTCTGGCGGGAAATTTTTGCGTGTGCCTAAACTTAGGTTTAGCCGGTTAACCGAACGCAGAGGCCCATAAATGGGCGCTGTTCGAAGTTCGCATCGCGGCTCGTTCCCGATTTCATCGGTTTGATCATACCCACAGATAATGGGGCCGGCCACGACAGGCGCCTATCTTTGTGGTGCGGCTTTCAACAAGCGCCGCCCACACAAACGGGGGCTGCCGGCGCAAAGAGATGAATGGAGAATGACAATGAAGATCGCTGTCCTTGCTACGATGTTGCTGGTTTCTGGCGTCTCTGGCGCATTCGCTGCTCCTGCCTGCACGGGCAACTTCAAGACTGCTGGCGCTGCTTGCGACGTCACGAAGTAATAAATCAATCGTAAAAAAGTTCGAAGAATGGGGCGCCTCGCGGCGCCCTTTTTTTGTGCCGAAAAACGAGCAGCGGATTTTGTGGGCAAGGCATCGAAATGACGTCACCCAGAACTGCGTTTCAATCACGACACATTTTCAAAACGCTCGAAACGCCAGGAAATACGGGCATTTTTCGATGTAACGAATGTCTTGCCCACAAACGGATTGGCCATCTCCTCATACCTAGAGATGAAATGTTTTGTGGGTCGAAGAGCGTATGTAGTGCAGGCGGCTTTCATTAAGCGCCGCCCTGAAAACCAGGGCTGCCGCCGGTGCAAACGAGATGAATGGAGAATGACAATGAAGATCGCTGTCCTTGCTACGATGCTGCTGGTCTCTGGCGTTTCGGGCGCGTTCGCTGCCCCGGCCTGCACCGGTAACTTCAAGACCGCTGGCGCCGCTTGCGACGTCACGAAGTAAAATAAATCAATCGTAAAAAAGTTCGAAGAATGGGGTGCCTTGCGGCACCCTTTTTTTGGAAAACGCAAGCTGAAGAATTTTGCGAGATATCGAAATGATGTGTGACAGCTCTGCGTTTAAATCACGACATGTTTTCATGCCGCGCGAAACACCAGAAAATGCGCGTGTTTTTGATGGTTCGAGCGCCAAAGACGTAAACCGATAGGCCACGAAAACATACTTAGAGATGAAATGTTTTTCGGGTGAGAGAGCGTATCTACCTTGTGCGGCTTTCAATAAGCGCCGCCCTGAAAACCAGGGCTGCCGCCGGTGCAAACTAGATGAATGGAGAATGACAATGAAGATCGCTGTCCTTGCTACGATGTTGCTGGTTTCTGGCGTCTCTGGCGCGTTCGCTGCCCCGGCCTGCACCGGTAACTTCAAGACCGCTGGCGCTGCTTGCGACGTCACGAAGTAATAAGTCGAGCGTTAAACACGCGAAGAATGGGCGCCCCGCGGCGCCCTTTTTTCGCTGGAGCCGATCGTTTACCAGCTATGGAAATAGTGACGTCCTGCTTTGCGTGCTGGTCAAGGCACGAGCGCGATTGATCGGAAATTCACCGGTTTCCAGCGCATTTCAACGGCGGAAGCGCCAAAACGTCCTGCCGCCAGATCATACTTTCAGATAATGGTTTCGCTCCGCGTTCTTCATATCTAATCGCTCCTTCGATGGAGCAGCCTGCTTTCGCGCATTTCGCCAAGCGGGCTCATGGAGATAAGTGATGAAACTCGTAGCTCTCAGCGCGCTAATTTTGGTGTCGGCCAGCGCTTCGGCATTTGCCGCGCCTCACTGCAGCGGTGACTTCAAGTCTACCGGCGCCTCCACCAGCGTGGCGTGCGCGATAACGAAATAACGCCGACCACAATCGTCAAATTGAAAGAAGGGCGTCCGCAAGGGGCGCCCTTTTTCATTTGTTCTTCCCGCGGGCACGCCCACTCAGCAGAGTGTCGGTACTGAGATTCTTTTGTATCGTTCGGCCGCACATCCATCGATCGATTGAAGCGATAGGAACCAATCAAACATCGCGTTGGAATGATAACTTGGCGGCGCCCATTCTCTTATCAGCTCTTCAAGACAAGCCGCTCACGGGAGCGGAGGTGAAGACAAGATAAGGAGAAGAAAAATGAGAAAGTCTGTAATGGCCCTCTCGGCGATCCTGCTCGCAACCGGCGCAACGGGCGCCTTGGCGGCTCGCTTAAGCACTCCCACACACAGTCGAGCGATGGAACGTGCTCAAACCGAGATGCAGACGGAAACACCGGCTGAATTCTGCCGCTGGCACGGTGCGGATACGAATTACGATATGTACTGTGCGCCGTATAATGATTAATCGGCGGTTGATACGCGCACCACGGAAAAGCGCGCCGAAAACGGCGCGTTTTTGGTTTGTGGCGAGAGCGTCCGTCAGGACAAAACAGTATGCGTCTTATCTTCCCTACAAATCGTGCTTTGTACGTGTCTGCAGACCGGACATCTAAAGCGGCGTGACAAACGTCGTATTTTTTATGCGGCGAATTGAACTCGCAAAGCGGTTCGATGCAAATCTCCGATTGCGCTTGCATAAAATCTGGCTAAACACGCGCCCCAACGTGCACGCGGGAGGAAGAACCGATGTCTTCGAATTCATATGATGTCCTTATCATCGGAAGCGGCGAAGGCGGAAAATTTCTCGCCTGGCATCTGGGCCGATCTGGCAAGAAAGTCGCCGTCATCGAGCGCAAACTTATTGGCGGCTCTTGCCCCAACACGAATTGCCTCCCGAGCAAGAACGAGATCTGGAGCGCCAAGGTCGCCGATCTCACGCATCACGCTGAAGCATTCGGGTCGATCACCGGCGCAGTCGCGACCGACATGAGAAAAGTCGTGGCGCGCAAGAGAGAAATGGTCGATGGCCTCATCAAGATGCATCTCGAATTTTATAAGGACAGCGGCGCGGAACTCATCATGGGAGAAGCTCGCGTCGTCGCGCCAAGAACAGTTGAGGTTAAGCTCAACGACGGCGGCAACGCCACGTTCAGCGGCGATAAGTTGGTCATCAATATTGGCACGCACGCTTCTATTCCGAACATTCCGGGTCTCGTTGCGGCAAAGCCGATGACGAACATCGAACTGCTCGAGCTTGAATATTTGCCGAGGCATCTGATCGTATTTGGCGGCGGCTATGTCGGTCTGGAACTCGCGCAGAGTTTTCGTCGCTTCGGCTCGCAGGTCACCATTCTCGAAGCGAGCCCGCAGATTGCAGCTCAGGAAGACCCTGACGTCGCTGCCGAGATCGCCGATGCACTTCGCGCCGAAGGTATCGCCATCGAGACGGGTGTCACGATTACAAACGTCGAGGGCCGCTCCGGCACAAACGTTATCGTGATGACATCCGGCGGCCGCTTCGAAGGTACCGATCTGCTGGTGGCCGCCGGGCGCACGCCGAATACGAATGCCATCGGTCTCGATAGCGCGGGCGTAGAACTCGACGCACGCGGTTACATTGTCGTCAACGATCGGCTCGAAACGACCGCGCCGGATACGTGGGCGATCGGCGAATGCGCGGGCAGCCAGCAATTCACGCACGTGTCGTTCGACGATTTCCGCATCATTCGCGATAATTTGGCTGGCGGATCGCGCAGCAAAAAGGATCGCCTCGTTCCCTATTGCATGTTTACCGACCCTCAGCTTGGCCGCGTAGGGCTCAGCGAGAAACAGGCAAAAGCCAAGGGGATCAATGTGCGCATCGCAAAGCTGCCAATGGCTGGCGTTTTGAGGTCTCGCACAATTTCCGAGACGCGCGGATTCATGAAAGCTCTAGTGGGTGATGACGATCGCATCGTCGGCTTTGCGATGGTCGGCCCGGAGGCAGGAGAAGTGATGGCCGTCGTACAGACGGCGATGCTCGCCGGTCTGCCATATACAGCTTTGCGCGACGCCATCATCGCGCATCCGACAATGGCGGAAGGTCTAGGCCCGCTTTTTACACGTGTACCCGCGCGCTAAACGGTTCGGCAGTTGCCGCCTACGATTGCGCTTACTGGCGCACAGGTCGGCGCCGGTCGCGGAACCACGAGCGATAGTCCTCCATTTTTGCTTGCTGAGCGGACGAAGCGCGCCGCTTGCACGTGGAGGCTTCATCGCTCTTGGGGTCAGCGCCCCAGCGAATCTCGACGCAGTCGTTGACGTTGTAGGCCATTTCCAGTCCTTTCGAACGGTCCAGGACGTCTTTGAGTGTCAGCGTCCATTGCGAGCCATCACTCCGAGTGTAAGAGAATTTCCGCGACGCGATTTCTGTCGTGAGAGTTTGGTTGAGCGCGGATTTCACGTCGGCGATGCTTTCGCCCTTCGGCATCGCATAACGATCGGCACGCCGAGCGACGCGATCCGGAAAACCGCGAACAACGTCGATTGCGATCAACAATCGCAAGTCGCGCGATGGCGTCGCAAAGTCTTCCCACGCGCCTGTCGTTTCGAATATCGACGGTCCCGACGGAATAGCGACGTCGGCGCCGCCGCTGTTCTGATATTTTCGTCCGTTTTCGACAGACGTAACGCGCGTCTTCACCTGTTCTTCGAGGGCGGTGATCGTTTCTTTCATGGCGCGCTCCGGATCGAGCGGCTCGGGCGACATCACGTCGTCCATGCGATCATAGAAATCTTCGACGCCGAGCTTCGATTGCTCGAGGGAGAAATCGCCGTAATCGGGACTTTTCGTGATTTCGGCGTTCGTCAATCGCCTCAGCGTACCATTATTGTCGGCGACGATCGGCCGAAAGCGCTTGAAGCCCGGACTGCCGAGCGAAGGATCTTGGGCGAACAGGAAATTACCGCGCCAGAAGCGCTTCCGGGCCACCGTTCCGTCCGGCTGACCGTCGACGGCAAGGAAGACACCCGCCGAATCGTTCGTCTGCGCAACGCGTTTAACGAGCACGAGAACGTGGCCATAAGGGTCGGCATAAATCGTCCCCGGTCGCAGCGTCTCGGCCGTCAAAGGTACGGGATAATAATCAGTGTTGTTGTCTGCTGCAGCGGTTCGCCCAGAACCGGAATGGACGGCGTTGGCGACGACAGTGCGGATGTAATATCCAAAGCCCGGCAGAAGCGCCTGAGGCCGGGATGAACTTCGCTGCGCCGACTCAGAAACGGACGCGGAGTCAAACACGCCGAAAAGTGAATTGCTCGCGCTCTGGATAGGCTTTTGCTTCGCCTCCGCTTGCGGACTGTCTTCTTTCTGAATGTTGAACCACTGCGGGCAGCGTGGCGCTTTCCCGCCACCGCCGCGCGTACATTTGGAATAGCCGAACGGCAACCCGGTCTTGAAGGCGAAGTACGCGCGCAGAAAATACGGAAGGTCCGCGCAGTCCGGCTTCATGATGAGTTTCTTGCTGTCTTCACCGAGCCCCATGGCGTTGAAGAGCATGTTGCGCGTCGGATCGCGCAAGACTTGGTGCAACGCAGGCCACGATGGCTGGGCGTCGATCGGATCGTCGAAGAGCTTTTCGATCCAGGCGGAATAGAGGTTTTCGGTCTCGCGGGTCCACGCGCCGCGGATCGGCCATACGCTCTTTGATGTCGCGCGTGGCGGAGCGCCGGCCGTCTTCGCCACGGCGAACGCTCGTTTTACGGTTGCACATTCTGCGCTCGCGCCATCGCGCGTCAGAGAAGCGGTCCAGGTGCCGGCCGACGGCGATTGCACATCCGCATACCAGAAGTAGGGCGGGCCGCCGTGCCGCTCCTTGGACGTGACTGCAACCTTGCCGTCGGGAGAGGTGAGGGAAAGCACTCCATCAAGCGGCTTCTCGGCCGTGAAGATGATCCGCAGCGGCATGCCCGTCCAGGGGGAGATCGGCGACGCGAGAACCGCGAGCCCCGCCTCCGCGTCACAGGCAGAAAAGGCATCCTTGGCGTGGGCGACAGACGGCGAGGCGGTAGCGGAGATCGCCACTGCCGCGAGGATTATCGCAGGCGCAATTCGGCGCAATCGGTATTGGGGAAACAAGCGACTAACCCCCGTTTTGTGCTCCCTAGATTTGGAACACTACCGCGAGAGCCTTGCCCAAACGATGGCAGAGCCGGAATTCTTTGCCGCCGACTGATGATAAAAATGCGGAGTTTGCCGAATTAACCGGTCAATCGTCCGAGTAACGCTGTTCTTTCCACGGATCGGCTCGATTGTGATAGCCGTTCACTTCCCAAAATCCCCGCGCATCGCTCGCAACAAATTCAATGCGTTTCAGCCACTTCGCGCTTTTCCAGAAATAGAGGTGCGGGACCACGAGGCGAACCGGTCCGCCATGCTCACGCGTCAACGGCTTGCCCTCCCAGCTATGCGCGACGATGGCATCCTCGGACGCGAAATCCGCGAGCGTAATGTTTGTCGTGTACCTGTCATAGCTATGCAGGATGACGAATTGCGCCTCAGGCGTCGGCATCACGAGATCCAGCAGGTCATGTGTCGAAACACCGGTCCAGCGGTTGTCGTAGCGCGACCAGGTCGTGACGCAATGGATGTCCGACGTCTTGACGCTGCTTGGTTCGCGCTGAAACTGTGCCCAGTCGAGTGTCGTCGGATGTTCGACGGCGCCGTCGATGATCAACCGCCACTGATCGAGCGCGATCTCCGGCTGTTGCCCGAGGTCAAGCACCGGCCAGTCGCGGACAAGATGCTGGCCTGGAGGTAACCTCTCCGAATTGGGCCGAGAGGTCTTTCCTGTCAGGAAGCGTCCTTCGCGCGCCCATTTCTGTTTCGTCCGCGTCAGCTTATTGGCTTCCGGCAGGTCGTTGCTGTCATCGCTCATCGAGGCTCAGGTCTCCGGGCACAATTGGCGCCGCGCGTCGGCATTCTGCGTATCGGCGATGATCTCGAACGAACGTAGCCGCAACGCGTGATCGTAGATGTCGGAGACAATCATAAGCTCGTCGGCCGCCGTTTCGTCAATGAGCGCCTTAAGGCCAGCACGAACGGTCTCGGGTGAGCCGACGACAGAGCGTGCGAGCATAGACGTCGCTTGCGCCTTTTCGCGTGGTGACCAGTAGGTCTCGATGTCGTCGATGGGGGGCTGGCTAAGCTGCCGCGCACCGCGGGCCAGATTGGCGAATGACATTTGCTGTGTCGTCGCGAGACGCTTAGCTTCGCGGTCGGTCTCCGCTGCAACGACATTGACGCCGACCATCGCATACGGGCGGTCGAGCTGCTGAGACGGCTTGAAGTGCGAGCGATAAATTTCAAGCGCGGACAGCAATTGTTCCGGCGCGAAGTGCGAGGCGAACGCGTAGGGCAGGCCAAGCTCGGCCGCAAGATAGGCGCCATACGTGCTGGAACCCAAGATCCACAGCGGCACGTTCGTTCCTGCCGCTGGCACCGCTTGGATTCGCTGTCCCGCCTGCGCCGGCGCGAAGTAGGATTGCAGTTCTACAACGTCTTGTGGGAACGTATCGGCGGCCGCAGGCTGTCGCCTCAAGGCTCGGACGGTGAGCGGGTCGGTGCCGGGAGCTCGGCCCAGCCCAAGATCGATTCGGCCCGGAAACAGCCGCGCCAGCGTTCCAAACTGTTCGGCGATAATCAGCGGCGCGTGGTTCGGAAGCATGATGCCGCCCGCGCCAACGCGAATGGTCTTCGAGCCAGCCGCGATGTGACCGATCACCACCGACGTTGCTGCACTCGCAATGCCCGGCATATTGTGGTGTTCCGCCACCCAGAACCGGCGATAACCCCATTTTTCAGCATGAGCGGCAAGATCGCGGGCGTTATCAAGCGCAACGCGCGCATCCGTGTTTTCCGTAACGCGAACGAGATCGAGAATGGAAATGGCCGTCATGACGTCCTCCGGGCTGACGCATGATGTAGGTTCGCGCCTGCAAGAATGCCAATCCGGGGCGATTGCTAGAAATTAATAGTGTCGCGGATGCGATACCATGCCTCAACGAACGGCACCGCTCGCCGGGCAATCGGATGCGCCGGAAACGGCGGAAAAGCCAAATCGTCGAAGGCCGTGCGCCCCTCCGGCTTTTCGAGCATCTGCAACGCAATCCTATTGCCGAAATAGGTCGCGCGCGAAACGCCCGTACCGCAGTACCCGAGCGCATAATGGATGCCCTTCGGAGTCCGGCCGATGTGGGGGATCTCGTCGTAGGTGTAGCCGATCTTGCCATCCCAGGCATGCGTGATCGGCACGTCTTTGAGGTCCGGAAAGACACGCAGCATGTCGCGCGCCAGATGCCCGAACGCTGACGGCGAGGTATTCGACGCGAACCGCCCTACGCGTCCACCCCAGATAATGCGCCGCGCGTCCGGCGCTCCGCGAAAGTAATAGAAGACGCGATTGCTGTTGCCGTAGACCCGGTTCTTCGGCAGCAGGCGGTCGTAAAGCTGCTGCGGAATCTCACCGGTTGCGATAATGCCAGAGCCGACGGGAACGATCCGTCGCCCAAGTTCTGGCACGAAACCCTCGGTATAGCCGTTGCTCGCAACAACAACGTTTCGGGCAATCGTCTCGCCGCGAGGCGTTCGCACGCGAAAACCGCCCGATACCGGCTCGATATGGGCGACCGCCGTCTGATCTAAAATCCTGCCGCCAGCCTCGGCCGTCCGCGCCGCCAAACCGGCATGGTAGAGCCCGGGATGCAGCGACGCGTCGTTCGGCAAGACCGCACCGCCATAAAAAATATCGGAGCCGATTTCCGACGCTTGCTCTGATCGTGGCACCATGAAACTTTCGACGCTCGCGATCGCCTTGAGATCCTGCATGTCGGCAGCCATCGCATCATAGTGCTCAGGTCGGATGGCCGCGCGAAAGCGGCCGCAGCGGCGAAAATAACAGTCGATTTTCTCACTCTCGATCAGCGACGCGATATGGTCGAGCATACGCGTGCCCTCGCGCAGCATGTCCTCGGCCTTTCGCCGTCCCCGCAATGCGATGAGCGTCTTGACGCGGAATTTCTGGTTGCCGCTGCCGATTTGACCACCGTTGCGGGTGCTGGCGCCAAATCCGGTTCGTCCCCGCTCGAAAATCACGACGTCCCGCCCGGCGCGCGCCAAAGTCAGCGCCGCCGACAATCCTGTGAAGCCGGACCCGACGATTGCCACATCGCATTTTTCCGGAACAGGCTTTTCGCCGCCGTTATCTTCCGCCGGCAGCGCATCCCACCAATACGGTCGGAAGATCAGCGTTTGTGATGAGCGAACTTTTCCTTTCGCCAGCGCCTCGGCTGAAGGAAAGGCCGACGAAAAAGCATCGATAGACCGTGTCACGAGCGTCCTCATTTGAGAGCGAGGCGCCGTCTTTATCCTGCTTCCTGGCTTTTTGCACGAGCGCCATAGCGCCCATCCCCCCCGGCTGCGGTTCCGTCGTCAAGCGTAGGCGCTTAGGCTATTTGAAAATCGCCTCGAACCACGATTGCGGCAAATGCTCCATCCGATAGACGAGCCCCGGCTTCAGAATGAATTCTCCGGCTCCAAGAGCATCGAGATCAAAATCTCCGTTCGTCCGTCTCGGTGCCACGCCCGCAAAAGTATAGCGCCGGCCGAAATCGTCGGCGACGGAGGCAGGAATATCGCTGTTGGCGTAAATGCCGACGGATGGCCCTGTCGGTTTGGCATCATGCAATAAAAAATACTCGAGGTGCCGGATGCGTTTCGATCCCGCCGATGACATTACGTCCTCCCCATAAAGGATTTAATGCCGATAGCCCGGCTAACCACCGGCGCCCGGCTGTGCGTTTCACGTCTCCCTTGTGTGTGGTCCTCGGCGTCGTGCGGAATCGGCCTCGTTGCCGTTCGATGTCGCTGAATCAGACGACGTTTCTCCGGTGTGCTGGCCATCTCGGTGAATTGTGTCTGGCTGGTGGTCGGAGGCCGTAAGCCGTTGAAACTCGGCGGCGCTATCGCCGTTATCGGCGTCGAGATAATCCGAGAGGCTCACGGGACGCCGCCGAAGCGGCGATTTTTGTCCATCGCTTTTGACGCTTGAACGCATCGCGGCCTCGCGAGGAAAAGATAAACCGGATCACGAACCTTTGTGGCGACCACGAAAAATACGTGATCCGGGCATGGCTTGCCGCACATCCGTGGCTCGTCGGTGCACGGCTCCATGGGCCATAACGACACCGTAGTCGGCAGGATGATGCAATTCTGGGCAAGTGCGCGAGTAGTGAATCGCTGGCGATCGAACTAGAGTAACTCTACGGGGGCCGGCATGGGGTCGCTCCCAAAGGGTGCGCGGAATGCTTCAGGCGTTGACGCGAGATACGGTCATCGGCATGCCGCCGCCACGGTATGTCGCGCTGGGCGCCGCATATCTTGCAGCATACGTCGCACTGGACTGGTTGAGCTTCGTCGATCCCCTGAGCGCGTTCGGGATAACGCCCTGGAATCCGACGACAGGCGTCAGCATCGCGTTGGTGCTGATATTCGGCCGTTCGTTCATCCCCTGGCTGTTCCTTGCGCCTTTAGTGGCAGATGGTCTCTTGCGCCAATTTCCTCTGCCGCTCGGCGCCGAAGTCTCAGTGGTCCTCATCATTGGAGGCACCTATTCGGCCGCCGCTTGGTTTCTGACACGCGAGAACGGCCCATTTTCAGGTGCGCTTCAATTAAGGCAGGATCTGATTTGGCTGCTGGGGACGGCTGCGGTTGCGGCGGCGGTGGCCGCTACAGTCTGCGTGACACTCCTCGCGATGATGTCGATCATCAGCGTCGATCAGATCGGACGAGGAATTCTCGGCTGGTGGGTCGGCGACATGATCGGCATCACCGTGATGACGCCATTTCTGCTGTTTCTCTTTGCAGGCCGCACGATCCTCCCGCATTCGGCTGAGCTTTTACTGCCGTTTGCAGTCATGGTCGGTGCGCTCTTCCTGATTTTCGGAACTGCGACGAGCAATCCGTCTCAGCTTTTCTATCTCTTGTTTCTCCCGGTCATTTGGATTGCCGTGCGTTTTGGATTGGAGGCGGTAACGGGCGCACTGGTTGTGACGCAAGTGCTGCTGATTACCGCGATCCAGCTTACCGGACACAGCGGCGTGAGCATCACAGCGCTGCAGACAATGTTGCTCGCATTGGCTTTGACGGGACTAATCGTCGGCGCGCTCGTCACCGAGCAGCGCAACACCCAGCGTGAGCTGTGGCTGCATCGCGAAGCCCTTGGCCGTGCGTCTCGCGTCGGAGCACTGGGTGCGCTGGCGGCGGCAATCGCACATGAAATCAATCAACCCTTGGCCGCCATCGGCAATTACGCGCGCGTGGGTCGTCAGAACCTGAAACGTGATGTCGTCGATCAGGCCGCCGCCGTCCGCACGACCGAACAAATTATTGAGCAGGTCGATCGCGCAGCTGCTGTCATCCGCTGGCTTCGCGATTTCATTGGTGCGGGCAGTTCGCGCTTCGAAGTTGTCTCGGTGCCCGATCTCGTCCGACGAGCGGAATCGGTTTGCCGCGCAGACCTGGAAGAGCACGGTATCACGTTAGATACGATCGTCCCGCGCGATTTGCCGAACGTTTGTGTGGATCGCCTGCAGATCGAACAGGTCGTCACGAATCTCGTCAAGAACGCATCCGAGGCAATCATGGCCTCGTGCATTGCAGATGGTAAAATCCAGATAGAAGTCGCCGACGACGGACAGGTCTTCATCGTCATTTCCGTCATCGACAATGGCCCAGGTTTCGAGCCAGTTTTATTGGAACGCCCCATCTCACCCTTCACCACGACCAAGCCCGACGGCATGGGGCTTGGATTGTCGCTGAGCCGTTCGATCATTCAGTCGCACGGCGGACGGTTGAAGCTCGGCGGGAACACAGCAGGCGCACGCGTATCTTTCACGCTGCCGAAAGTCGGCAAGGAGGCAAAGAGCACGACGACATGAAGATCGCTATTATCGACGATGATTTTGCCGTTCTGGATTCGTTGGGTCAGCTCCTTCAAGGCGCGGGGCTTGACGTCTGTTCCTACCAGTCCGCCGAGGCCTTCATGTCGGAGGCTGATGAGGGCGACATCGGCTGCGTCGTCTCCGACGTGCGCTTGCCCAACATGACGGGGATCGAACTGCATCACGAGATCGCGCAGCGCTATCCGAGTCTGCCCGTCATTCTCATCACCGGTCACGGCGATATTTCTATGGCCGTGACGGCGGTCAAGAACGGGGCGCTCGATTTCATCGAAAAGCCGTTCTCGGACGAACGGATCGTCGCCAGCATCCGCCATGCTGTCGATGTCGGCGCGCGCAAAAAGGTTGATGCCGACATGCGCGCCGAATTTCAAAATCGCGTTGCCGAGCTTTCACCGCGACAGAAGCAAGTCATGGACCACCTTGTTCTCGGGCTCTCCAACAAGGAGATTGCGCTGAAGCTCGGCTTAAGCACCCGCACCGTCGAAAACTACCGAGCGTGGGTGATGGAAAGAATGCGCACACGCAACCTCGCCGAACTCGTCAGACTTGCAACTTGGCTCGACGGCACCCATTTACAGGATCATTGAAATCGCTGACTTATGCGAACGGCCAGCCCCTTTTTCTGTGCCGATAGAGTAATTGTACTCTGGTATCCTCTCCCTGCTATCGCTCCCAGGACTCTGGTGCAAAGCTGCAATTGCTTCGGTGTTCAGTTTCGAACGCTGATCTGGCGCAGGGGGTGGCATGCAGAGGACGCGCATGCGTTTGAGCATTGACGGCGCAAGCCGGCAAGTTCCGCATCCTCGTGGCGCTCCATCACCCTCGCGGGGAGTTTCATCCAAAATTCGGCTCTCTTCCGCGCCTGGTCGGCAGCTTCATGTGGGGAGACAATCATGGACGATCAGAGTGCGTCAGGCGTCAGCTACGAACGCGTAGGTGACGAATACTTCAAGGCCCGCGGCCTTCAGCGATATGCGGGCATCTGGTCACTGTGGGCGCTCGGCGTCGGCGCGGTGATCTCGGGACACTTCTCCGGCTGGAACTTCGGCTTCGGCACCGGTGGCTGGGGCGGCATGCTGGTCGCTGGCGGCATCATCGCCGTCATGTACCTCGGCCTCGTGTTTTCCATCGCCGAAATGAGCCCGGCGCTGCCGCACACGGGCGCCGCCTACTCCTTCGCCCGCTCGTCGATGGGTCCATGGGGCGGCTTCATCACCGGCCTTTGCGAAAACGTCGAATACGTGGTCACGCCGACGGTCGTCTGCTACTTCATCGGCTCCTATCTGAACGGAATCCTTGAAACCGCGGGGATAGGTGCTCAGCCAGAGCCACTTTTATGGATAGCGACGTTTGTCGTCTTCCTCGCACTCAACATCTTCGGCGTCGCGCTGTCGTTCCGCGTGACCCTGATCGTCACGCTGCTCTCGCTCGCGATCCTGGTCGTGTTCTGGATCAGCGCCATTCCGAACATGGACTTCAACCGCTGGGCGCTCAACATCGCGCCTGACGGCACGGAGCTTCCGAACGGCAACGGCCCGATGTTCCCCTATGGTTGGGAAGGCGTTCTGAAAACTTTGCCGTTTGCGGTCTGGTTGTTCCTCGCCATCGAACAGCTTCCGCTCGCGGCTGAGGAATCGGTCGATCCGAAGCGCGACATGCCGAAGGGCATCATCCTTGGCATGTGTACGCTGATCGTCTCGGCCTTCATGATCGTGCTGCTGAACCCGTCGGTCATCGGCGTCGGCGCTTTCAAGCTGTCGACGTCGGGCGAACCTTTGCTCGATGGCTTCCGTGCGATCTACGGCAGCGGCGCCGTCGTGCTGCTCGGCATCATCGCATTGACCGGTCTGATCGCGAGCTTCCACACCATTCTCTACGCCATGGGCCGGCAGGTCTATTCGTTGAGCCGCGCGGGCTACTTCCCGACGGCCCTTTCGATCACGGGGCACAAGCTCAAGACGCCCTATGTCGCGATGCTTACGGGTTCGGCCGTCGGCCTGATCTTGATGACGATCATCTACTTCATCAACAAGGATCAGATCGGCACGACGCTGCTCAACATGGCGGTGTTCGGCGCCATGTGCTCCTACATGCTGCAGGCGATTTCGTTCATACTGCTGCGCATCAAGATGCCCGACATCGAGCGTCCCTATCGCAGTCCGCTCGGTATTCCCGGTGCCGTTCTGACGATTATCATCGCCGCCGTTACGCTGTGGTACCAGCTTGGCGACAGCACCTATCAGCAGGGCATCTACGGCGTCATCGCCTGGTTCGCGGTCGGTATTCTCTACTTCGCTGTAATCGGCCGCCACAAGCTCATCCTCTCACCTGAGGAAGAGTTCGCGCTTTCCAAAGGTACGGCCGAATATAAGACGCACTAATCGGCATCAACGGGCAGAAACGCGTCGCGCCGCTCGGGATCGAGCGGCGCGATTTTCTATTGGAACCGGCAGAAAATTATTCGCCGAGATCACGCCAACCCTTGCAGCGCGCAACTGCGTCATGAAAACGCCGCCGCGTCGCCGAGCTATCGGCAACTCGGGGATGGAAGCTTTGAGCGGTGCTCTTGGCATTCGGCAGCGATATGCCGGCGCCGAGCGCCGCGAGCTTAGCCGTTCCGAACGCCGTGCGCTCATCGAAATCCGCGACGATAACCTCGCGCCCAATCATGTCGGCCAGGAATTGTGCGAAGTACCGGCTGCGCGCTAGGCCGCCGTCGATTGCAATAGACCCGCCGATCGGGACGTGCGCGTGCATGGCTGCGATGACATCTGCAGCGCTCAAGGCGATACCTTCGAGCAGTGCCTGCTGCATGTCTGCCTGTGTCGTCGCCGCCGACATGCCCAGAAACAACGACGCCGCAGTCCGGTCCCAGTGCGGGCAAGCAAGGCCTGAAAGCGCCGGAACGAACACGACGTCACGGTCGATGGCGGGCTCGGCGTCGAACCATTCGAGATCCTTCTCGATGTCTGCGATCAGTCCGATACGCCGCGCCCACTCGACCGCCGAACCAGCGTCGTAAACGCCGCCGTCGATCGCATAGGTCATTGTCCCATTGATCGACCAGGCGACGGTCGGCAGTAGCCCCTTTTCAGGCGCATGAGCGATCTCTTCGCCCGTCACGGCCAGCGCAAACGCCCCCGTCCCGAATGTGATCTTCGCATCTCCCGGCTCGCGGCAACCGTGACCGAAAAGTGCAGCCTGCTGATCAACGACTGAGGCAGTGACGGGCACATCATTGATGCGGCCGAAATTTGCGACCGTCGGTCTTATCTCCGGCAACGCCGAGATCGGCACACCGAACAGATCGCAAAGATCGGTGTCCCACTTGCCGGTTTCGAGGTCCATCAATGACGTCCGCGATGCGGTCGTCACGTCGGTCGCGAAAGTTCCAGCGAGACGATCGAGAAAAAATGCGTCCGTCGTGCCGAGCCGCAAACGTCCTGCCGCCAGGGCATCCTTCGCCACCGGAATATTGGCGACGATCCAGGCAAGCTTCGATGCAGAAAAATAGGCGTCGAGCGGCAACCCCGCACGCGAGAGTGTCAGTGACGCTGCGCCTTTATCTTTCAAGCGCCCGACAGCATCGGCAGTGCGATTGTCCTGCCAGACGATAACGGGTGATAGCGCTGCGCCGGTTTCGGCATCCCAAGCAAGGCAGCTTTCGCCTTGATTGTCGATCCCGATGGCATCGACTTCGCCTGCCGCATCGAGACAGCGCCGGATGTTTGTCAGCAGCTCCTCCGGATCGTGCTCGACCCAACCGGGATGCGGATGGAATTGCTGATGCGTCACCGAGGACGCAATCTCAAGTCTCCCATCCGTGTCGGCGACCAGCACACGCGTCGACGTTGTCCCTTGGTCGATCGCGGCTACTCGCATGTGGAACGGCTCCGAATGTCAGTGGCTTGCATTCCCTCGACACCGATGGTGATGTCGGAATTGGCATTCTCGAATGCCGAGATAGGCGCCAGGATTCGCCGCTCCGGCGACGAGGTCAACGGTTGCTTGCAGATGATCTGGCCGTCGGCCATCGCGACCAGCGATCCCGAAACGCTATCCGCCGCACGCAACTGAAGATGCGACAGGCCTTCGCCGCCGGGAACGATCCGTTGAGGCACGACATACCGAATGCCAGGGCCCGGTTTCAGGCGAATCGCTTGATCGGCCGCGGGCAGCCTGGCGTTGAGATCATCGGCGATGAAGCCGCCGACGCGCCGGCCCTCGCGCCACGACCAGCCGGCCGTTTCGACGGGATGCAATATATTCCCTGCCGCAAAGATGCGCGGCTCACTCGTGCGCGCGAATTGGTCGATGACAGGGCCACCTGTTCCCGCGTCGATATCCAAACCCACAGAACGGGCAAGCGAGGCTTCCGGCTTGAACGACCCCGTAAACAGCACACCGTCACATGCGATGTCTTCATGCGTCCCGTCCGGGCACAGCAGCGTAACGGCTTCCACGCGTGACCGACCCTTGATGTCGACGAGATGTGTTCCATAGCGAACGGGAACACCGAGCAACCTCGGCAGCCACATGGAAATAGGTCGCACGGTCGGTTGGTTCCGGCTCTCGATCATCGCCACGGGTTTCGCGCCGATGTTACGGCATGTCAGCAGACTAGAAACAGAGACGAGCTCCGTCCCGACGATCAACGGGCGTCGAAATGGAATGAGCTTCTGCAGATAGGCGTATTCCTGCAGCGCGCCAGTGTTGATGACGCCGATCGGCCGTTCGCCGGAAACCAGCCGCGCCGAGCGAGGCCGTTCGCGAACGCCCGTAGCGATAACGACACGTTTCGCAACGACTGTGAGCGGGCCGCGATTGCTGGCGCATGTGACGACAAGATCGTCGGCATGGTCGATCGAGACGACCGTGCAGCCAAGCTGAAGCTCGACACCGGATTTCACCGCCCGATCGACGAGCCGCCGCGCGTAAGCAGGTCCTGTCATGACCCAACCGAATTCGCGAATGCCGAACGGCGGGTGGCCGCAGTGGCGCGGAATGCCGCCGCCCATCGGTTCGCGCTCTACCACCATGACGTGGGCGACGCCGAGCTTGCGAAGCTGTGTCGCTGCGGACAGTCCAGCTGGACCCGCGCCGATGATAAGAACATCGGCGCTTCGAACTCCGAATGGCGCCGACATCACCCTGCGTCTCCGACCGCGAGAGGCGATGCGAAACAGCCCGCCGTTAGAAGCGCGAGCTGCGCATTGCAGTAAAAGCCCTGGCAACGTCCCATGCCGCAACGCGTGCGCCGCCGCAGGCCGCCGAAATCGCCTGCCGGGATCGACCCTGACAAGGCTTTTTCGATTTCGCGCAACGTCACCATTTCGCAATGGCAGACGATCTCGCCGTATCCGGCGGTCTGCCAATCCCTCGGCCGATGCTCGGCGAGATTGGGCACGCGCGGCATTATGGGGTCGATAATGGCGGCGTGCTGATGTCCCATATCGCTATAAAGACCATAGACATGCCGCGCGATGCCGAGCGATGCCGTGAGCCCCGTCGAGCGGATGCCGCCGACCGTGATCCAATTGCGATCACCTCGCGCGTTGATGCGATAGCCTTTTTCCTCGGTCGCCGGACGCAAGCCCGCATAAATCGCCGTGACGTCGACGGTTGCCAACGCGGGGACCATCTCTTCGGCTTTGGCGAGCAGGCCACGCAGCGCTTCCTCCTCGACGGTCGCGCGATCACGGTCGTCCTGTTCTTCCGCAGTCGGTCCGACGAGCACATTGCCGAACACGGTCCGCGTCAGCACGACGCCTTTGGTCCGCTCCGACGGAACCGGGAGAATGATCGTCTTCAAAAGCTTTGACGCCGCCTTGTCGAAGACAACGAATTGGCCTTTCCGCGGCTTGATCTGAAATGACGCCATCCCGAGCAGCGTGGCATCGAGCCGATCGCCGTAAAGACCCGCGCAATTGATTACGGTCCGAGCCCGGCGCGCGCCACGCGTGGTCTGAAGCGTCCAGGTCGTTCCATCGAAGGCGCCGGAAACGACCTCTGCTCCGAATACGATTTCAGCGCCGTGCGCTTCCGACTGTTTCAGATACGCCAGAAACGGCGACCAGGGGTCGATCACATGCTCGCCCGGCACCAGCAGCGCTTCGAGTGCGCGCGGAGAAAGTTCGGGTTCGCGGGCTCGAATTTCTGCTGCCGTCAGGCGGCGGACGTCATTGACGCCGTTTGTCTTCGCTTGTGCCTCGATGCCATCGAGTGCCGCGCGCTCGGCCTCTGACCAGGCGACGACCATCGCGCCCGTCTCCAGCAGCGGCAGGTTAAAATCATCACGGATTTGGAGATATTCGGCATAGCCGGCTTGCATACAACTCAGCTCGACGCTGCCCGGAGGCGCATCGAAGCCGGTATGTAGAATGGCGCTGTTTCCCTTGCTGGCGCCGGAAAGCAGGTCGGCACCGCGCTCCAGAAGGATGACGCGCGCGCCTTCGAGAGTAAACCGCCGCGCCATCGCACAGCCTACGGCGCCCGCACCAACGATGGCGACGTCTGCGACCGACATGACCTTCGTCCTCTAAGCTTCGGCGTCCGCGCCGAAATGAAAATAGAAAAGCCGTGGGCAAAGCCATGCCCACGGCCGTTGTCGTGACGTAATTAGGACGACTCGCCCACAGCACGCTCGGCGGCTGCAATCTCCGCCTGACGCTTCGCGATTTCCGCACCGATCGGCGGGCCCTTGAAGCGGCGCGACTCGAGGCCGAACCACAGAACGACCAGCAGTACGATCAATCCGATCGCGTAGTTGATCAGGATGTCGAACGGAGGCTGGATACCGGCGTACATCAGGATAAATGTGCCGATTATGACCAGAACCGCCATTGGCTTCGAAAACACGCCGAGCCGAAACGGCCCAAACTCGGTCCACGTCTTTCCTTCAGCGAAGAGACCGGCGGCGACCGGCATAGCGTACGACACATAAAGGAAGAGGGCGCACCCGGCCGCGAGTGCAGCAAAGGCCGGAGAGTAGAGCGTGGCCGCAATAGACAAAATCGCAGCCAGCCAGATCGCCGGAACGGGCGTGCGCCATTGTGGACTGACCCGCTTCCACAAGCTTGAGCCGGGAAGGCCGCCGTCACGCGCAAACGCGTAGATCATGCGTGACGTCGAGGTGAGACCGGCAAGTGCGCAGATGAAGTTCGCCAGCACGATACAGATTGCGATGACGTCCTTAAGCGGCGTCGGAGCCGGAAGATTATTGAAGAGGTTGAACCACGCTGCGGCGCCATCCTTCGCCGTTGTTGCAAGGTCTGGGCTCGCCACGACAAATGACACGGCCATTACGAAACCGAACACCAGCGACCAGAATACCGAGTGAATCATCCCGCGCGGCACTGCACGTCGAGCGTCAGTGGTTTCTTCTGACGTATGTGCCGAAGCATCGAAGCCGGTGATTGTATAAAGCGGATAGAGCAAGCCGACCAAGAATGCGATAATCGCCGTCCGCGCCGCCGGAACGTATCCGCCACCGGCGTCGCCAGTGTTGTTCGTAAATGTGAATGCGTGCGAATAGTTACCCGCGCCCCAGACGAAGAACATGACAGTCAGCACCACCGCGACCACCAAGATGAGGTAGCCCGAAAAGTCGGTCAGCAAGGTCGTTAGCTTGATGCCGAAGTGGTTCACCAGCGCTTGCACGATGACGATGGCGCTCACCGCCGCCACCTGCACGTAGTAGGCATGAGCATTATTGGCGTTGACCTGATCGAGCGTCATTCCGGCAGGAAGCGGATCGGTCGACAACGCAGTCCACGACGTCACATCGACATGGAACACGCCAGCTACGACGAGGTCGCGGAAGAGCTGCCAAACGCCGACGTCGACAGACGCCACGACGAAGATGAGACCAAGCAGGTTGATCCAAGCCGTGGCCCACCCCCAGCCGCGCCCGCCGAGAATCGAAGACCAGTGATAAAGCGCGCCTGCCGTCGGATAGGCCGAAGCGATCTGGCCGAGACATGCTGCAACCAGCATCGCGAACAAGCCGCCGACGATCCAGCCGATCGTCGCCTGGAACGCACCGCCCGTTGCCATCGCGAGCGGAAACGACGTGATACCGCCCGCAAGGATACAAATGATCGAAAACGAGATAGCGAAGTTCGAAAACCCGCCCATACGCCGCGACAGTTCTTGCGCGTAGCCCATTGAGTGCAGGACCTTAGTGTCTTCGTCGTGAGTCATGCTCAACCCCCAGTTGCGAAGTGAATCGGGATCTATGCGAACCAAAATTTGCCCATTCGGGCACTTTATTTGTTTGTATGGTCCGACAGAATAGTTGAACAGTCAAATAGAATGACCGAACGGGCAAGGCGAAATGCGACCTACAATTAGACGGGAACGAATCGAACAGGTCGTTCGCGAGCGTGAGCGGGTAACGGTCGATGCTTTAGCCGAACTCCTTGGAACCTCACGGGAAACCATTCGCCGGGATCTGACCGATCTGGCCGAAAGGGGGCGTGTACGGAAGATTCACGGCGGCGCGACGATCTCGGAGCCACGACTTCCCGACGCTGACATCGAAGGATCGTTTCAGGGCAGACTGTTGGAAAATGCCGATGCCAAGCGCACCGTCGCCCGCCGTGCGATCCAGCTTTTTCAACCTGGAGATACGTTGTTCGTCGACACTGGAACGACGACGCTGTGGTTCGCCGAAGAGCTTTCGACGGCGACCGGACTGACGATCATCACCAACTCGGCAGCTATCGCTGCACTCGCGGCGCGAGGCCCATCGAGTTCGACGTTTCTGGTCGGCGGCGAATACCGCGCCGACGGAACCGAGAACCTTGGTCCGCTCGCGGTCGAACAGATCAGTCAGTTTCACGCGGTCCACGCGGTGTTGGCGGTCGGCTCCATCGAGACGGTCGGGATTCTCGATTATGATGTCCGGGAAGCGGATGTTGCCCGGGCGATGATCGCGCAAGCTAAATCCGTGACGGTGCTCGCTGACGCGACAAAATTCGGGCGCGGCGGCTTAATCAAGGTTGCGCCGCTCGATGCCGTCTCGCGGGTTGTGACCGAAGCGGAGCCACCCGACGATATCGCAGCTGCTCTGAAGGATGCCGGAGCCGAAATCATTGTGGCCTCGTAACCCAGCAGGCCCGTGCATAAACGTTAGTCCTTGTCGAGAAGCCGCCCGGAGCCGCGAACGGGCCGGACGTGCACCGTCGCCCCGGCGTCGAACGTTTCGGTCGATCGGCGGCGCCCCATGTCGATCATCAGCTTCTGGCCGGCATTTGTTTCGACGAACAGCCGGAGCGTCGGACCATAGAAGACAGTCGATAGGATCTGCGCTGCGACCGTGTTGTCCATTGCATCCGGATGAGCGGTCAGCTCCTCCGGCCGCACACATACCAATACCGGCCCGCCTCGGCCTGGCGTAGCGCGAATGCATTCTGCTGGAACTTCGAGGATCATCGAACCCGCAGCGACGCGCACGCCTGTGGTTGTCGTTTCCACGATCTCGGCGTCAAGAACATTCATGCTTCCGATGAAATCCGCCACGAAGCGCGTCGCAGGCGCATCGTAAAGCTCCGATGGCGACGCAATCTGCTCGATCCTCCCGCAGTTCAAGACGACGATGCGGTCCGAGATCGACAGTGCTTCCGCTTGATCGTGCGTGACCATCACGAACGTCGTGCCGAGACGTGATTGCAGCCGCTTCAATTCGATCTGCATCTGCTCGCGCAGGTTCGCATCGAGCGCCGACAGCGGTTCATCGAGAAGAAGCACGCGCGGCGAGCACACCAGCGCGCGCGCCAGTGCAACGCGTTGGCGTTGACCGCCCGACAGCATCGAAACGCGTGCGCTGATTTTGTCGGCAAGCCCGACCAGATCCAGCGCCTCGGCGATTTTCTGTTTAGCATCACCGGCCGGAAGCTTTCGCAGCGATAACCCGAACCCGACGTTCTCCGCGACGTTCATATGCGGAAACAGGGCGTAGTCTTGGAAAACGGTATTAAGCGGCCTGTCATAGGGGCGAAGCGCCGTGATGTCTTTGCCATCGAGCAGGACGCGGCCACTGGTCGGCGCTTCAAAGCCCGCCATCACGCGCAGGCTTGTCGTCTTTCCGCACCCTGAGGGGCCGAGAAGGCTAATGAACTCGCCATGAGCGATGTCGAGCGTAACGTTATCGAGACCGACCGTGCCACTATCGAAAACTTTGGAAACCCCGTCGAGGCGCAGCAGTGAATCAGTCGCCATTACGAATCTCTGTCGTCTTTGTCGTGTTGATCCAAACGATCTCGCACCGCTCTTTGCCGCCGTTGTGGAACGAATGTTTCAGCGTGCTCTTGAATGCGAAACTGTCGCCAGCCTTAAGAAGATAGACGACGCTATCGATCGTCAACTCGACCTGGCCTTTTTTGACGAGGCCGAACTCGTAGCCCGCATGACTGTAGGACTCCCCCGTCCCGCCGCCCGGTTCGACATGAACCAAAAGGCCCGTCAGCACCGAACCCGGCGGAGACAGCAACTCCTTACGCATGCCCTGCGATCGAACCGGCACTTCCTTTCTCTTCGTCGCACGGACGACGTAAAGATCGCTGCTCTTGTTCTCGTCGTCGCCAAGCAGGCTGTGCGGCTCGACACCGAGTGCAGCGGCCAACGGCCAGAGCACGCGAATCCTCAGCGAGGTCAAGCCACGTTCGATTTGACTCAGCGCGCCGACGGAAATTCCGGCGCGCTGGGCAACATCAGTGATGCCGAGCTTTCGTTCGAGTCGGAGCGCACGAATGCGGCGGCCGAGGCGAATGTCCGCCTCGGAGGGGGTCTGATCGGAAGCCTCGTCGCGTGCTTCTTTTACCTTCATCCGCGCCACAGTCGTGACCCTCTATCTGAAAAAGAGCTGCATCTTTTGTCTTCGATTGGCGCGCGATCAGCCGCCAGCCTTGATCTTCTCGAACATCTTGGCGAGCTCGTCGTTCTGCTTCATCGGTCCAGTGAAAACCGTGCTCTTCAGAACGACGTTCGGATCGGCCGGAAGCTGCAGACGGTCAAGCTCTTCCTTCGGAACGAGATCGAATGCCGCCTTCGAAGCGCTGCCGTAGCCGTACTGCGTGATGAGCTCTTTGCCTGAGTCGCCCTCTAGGCGGCTGTTGATGAAGTCATAGGCGAGATCGATGTTCTTGGCGTCCTTCAGCATCACGAACCCGCATGCCCACGTCAGCATGCCTTCCTTCGGCTTCATAAATTCGACCTTCACGCCCTGCTTTTTAAGGGCGGTCGCCGAAGCGTTCCATGTCATCGCCGCGACAAGCTCGCCGCTGGCGAGAGATTGTTCGACCGAGGTCATGTCCGTCGTGTAGGCCCGCAGCAGCGGTCGCTGTTCACGCAGCTTCGCAGCGACTTTTTCGAGGTCGGCTGGCGACATGTCGAACGGATTGACGCCGGCCATGATGGCCGCGACGACAGGCGTATCGTGAACCGCGTCGATCGTCGCAAGGCGTCCAGCGTATTGCTTGTCCCACAGCAGGTTCCACGATGGAGCGGGATCTTTCACGAGATCGGTACGGTAGAGGACAGAGGTATTGCCCCAATCCCAAGGTACCATCCAGACCTTGCCGTCACCGGCTTGAATATCGGGAAGGTCTTTGAAGACCGGGAAAATCGTATCCCAGTTCTTGATCCGCTTCGTATCGATCGGCTGCAGCAGGCCCTCCTTGTTCCAGCGCGCGATCTTGTCGTAGCAGGGATGCGCGAGATCGGGATGAAAACCGGCTTTCACTTTCGTGAAAGCTTCATCGTCATCGCTGAAGACCGACGTTTCGACGCCGTCCGGATGTTCTTTCAGGAAGCTCTTGTTGAAGGCGGGCAGTTCATAGCCCGACCATGTAAAATAGGTGAGCTTGTCGGCGGCAAGCGCCGGTGTTGCGATGGCCGCAACCAGAGACGCCAGGCCGACGGCCTTGCGCAGCGTGTTTCGTAACGTCAATCCCTGCATAACTTGATACTCCCTGTTCGCGTTCAAGAGCTCGGCACACTTCATTTGAAAGAGAGGGGAAGTTCGGTCGCGGATGCGCCGCGCCGCCGGATGATCTCGGCGGTTGTCGCAATGACGACCGAAGCCAAAAGAATGACGGAGCCGAGCGCCATGACGCTCGGAAGCGATTTCGGAAAGCGCAACTGCCCCCAGACGTAGAGCGGCAGCGTCGGCTCGGTTCCGGACAGAAAGAACGCGACGATGAATTCGTCGAACGACGTCAGAAACGACAGCATGAACGACGATGCGATGGCGGGGGTGGCGAGCGGCAGAATGATGCGCCGGAAGGTCGTCCATTCGTGCGCGCCGAGATCCATCGCGACTTCGCTGTAGCTTTTCGGCAGCGACAGGAACCGGCTCCGCATGATGACGACAGCGGTCGGGAGCGCCACGAGAGTATGCCCCAGCACGATGGCCGTGCGCGAAGGGCCAAGTCCGGCGAGATTGACCAGAATGAGCAGAGCAATGCCGACGATGACGCCTGGAATGAGAATGGGCAGCCGCGCCAGCGCCGATATCGCGCGCGAAACGCGATCGCCTGCCGAAATTTCCATGTAGGCGACCGTCATGCCAATAGACGTCGCCAGGAACGCCGCGGAAAATCCGACGATCAGACTCGTCTCGAAGGCGCGGTGAAGATTTTCGTTGTTGACGAGGCTGCGGTACCATTCGAGCGTGAAACCCGACAGCGGGAACGCCGCCTGGATCGAATTGTTGAACGAAAAGATCGGAATGATCGCGATCGGCAGATAGAGAAAAAGCACGTAGGCAAGGATATAACCCTTGAGCCACGTCGCGTTTTTCGAACAAGCCGCGCCCGCGCTCATGTCCGGCTCCCGAAGTGCTTGTCGGCAAGCCGCACAGCCACGACAACGGCAAGGATCACCAGCATCACGATCACCGCAAGCGCCGCGCCAAACGGCCAATCGTTCGCCTTGCCGAACTGCGCTTGGATCATCGAGCCGATCATCGTGCTGTTTGGTCCGCCGACGAGGGCTGGCGTAACGTAGTCACCAACGGTCGGCACGAACACGACGAGCGCCGCCCCCATGACGCCTGGCATCGAAATCGGCAGGATAATCTTGCGGAAGATTGTGAACGGCCGCGCACCAAGATCCTCTGCGGCTTCGATCAGAGAACGCGGCACATTCTCCAGCGCGACGTAAATCGGCAGGATTGCGAACGCCGCATAGGCATGTGCCAGCGTTACGACGACAGCGGCCGGCGTATTGAGAAACGCGAGGATCGGTTCCGACGTGAGCCCGGTCGTCAGCAAAACCGAGTTTAGAACGCCGTTGTACGCCAGCACGACTTTCCACGCGAAAACGCGCAACAGGTAGCTGGTCCAGAACGGCAGCGTGACGATGAAGAGCAACAATCCGCGATGCTTGCCGGCGTGAAACGCCAGATAGTACGCCACCGGATAGGCCGTCACGACCGTCGCAAGCGTAACGAAACCGGCAATCGCCAGCGATCTGAGGATGATCGTTGCGTAAAGTGGATCGGACAACGTGTCTGAAAAATTGCGGAGCGTGAACGCCCCGCCGAGCAGAGAGCCATCATTCGTTCTGAAGCTCAGAAACAGCACCACGCCAAGCGCAAAGAGAACGAGGATGGATGTCGCCAGCGCACCCGGCGCCGACATTCCAAGCTGGAATAGCCCTCTGTGGCGCGCAGAGGCCGCCGGTATTGCGTGGTCAGTTTCGGCGGAAGCGTTCATCAACTCGCAATCCTGAACTGGCAGGATAGTTTTTCACATTTGCGAAAATGTCAATCGCTGTATTACTCAGCGCTCCAGCATGTCGATCAGCCGGTACCACGCGATGGCTGCACCGATGCCGATGTTGCGAAACGCGTGAAACGGGATCGGATTTATCGGCGTGATTGGGAGCGGAATGCATTCGGGATCACGTGACGCGAGATAGTCGACGAGACGCGGAGCGAGCGCCGTCATCAGGCCGACGCCGCGCCCTTGGCATCCCGCGGCGACCATCAAGCCGCGCTCCGGTTCGTGAACATGCGGTAAGTAATCGAGCGTGACGGCGACGCGCCCATACCAGCGCTTTTCGATTTTTACATCGGTGAGAGCGGGATAGAGCCGCTTCAGCGCATGTTCGAGGTGCGCCCAGGCTTTCGGGCTCGTTGGCTCCGCCATCGAGCCGCGCCCGCCGAGAAGCATGCGATTGTCCGGTCCTCTGCGGTAATAGGTGACGATGCGGCGCGAATCCGAAACGACCTGGCCGCCGGGAAGAATATTTGCGAGCACCTCGTAGGGGAGCGGCTCGGTTGCAATCTGGAATGAGTGCAGCGGTAACAGCGTGCGCGCGAGGCCCGGAATAAGACCGTCTGCATAGGCGTTCGTCGCAACGATAACGGATTTCGCATGCAGCGTTTTTCCATCTGCTGTCGCAAGCGCCCATGACGAATTTTCGCGCCGCAACCGCGAAATTCGCGTGTTTTCCGCAATGCGAACGCCGGCTGCCACGGCGATGCGCGCAAGCTCGCGTGTGTACGTAAAAGGCTGGATCGCTCCGCCGCGCGGATCTAGCCAGCCACCGAGATAACCCTGCGCTCCGGTCATCTGTGTCACGTCATCGGCGGTAAGAATTTTTGCCTGCACACCGCGCGCGATCCACTGCGCCGCGCGATCTTCCGCGGCCTTCAATGCCGTTTCAGAATGCGCAGCTTGGATCCAGCCTTTGGCTTGTCGTGGGACGTTAAGATTCTCGCGCTCGATGAGCCCAAAGACGGCATCGGGCGTCGACGCACCGAACGACACCAGTGCTGATCCTCGCTTGTCGCCGAAATGCTCGATGAGCCAATCAGGATCGTACTTAAATCCCGCGATGACCTGCCCACCGTTGAGACCCGAAGCGCGGTCGGCAATCCGCGCCGCATCGACAATACGGACAGCAAGTCCTTGTCGCGCCGCATGAAGGCCAGAGCAAAGTCCGAGAATCCCGCCACCGATGATCGCAAGGTCGCAATGTTCGTCGGGCCGCAGCGGATCGTCGGGAAGCGCCCCTGAAGACGTATCGGCCCATGCCGAAGCGGTCGTGAAAGCTGTCACGAGATGTCCCCATCCTTCCTAAATGAAGAATGGCGAAAGTTTTTCATTTATATGAAAGCTTGTAAAGAACCTGACGGGCCCGCGAACATTCGGTCGCGGGCTATTGGGCCGAAATTTCCACCCGCATCAAATCCGCCGAGCCGAGTTGGCGCGCCGCGCCCTCGGAAAGATCGATAATCCGTCCTTTGACGAACGGCCCGCGATCCACGATCGTCACCGTCACGCGTTTACCGTTCGCCAGATTTTTTACTGTTACGCGAGAGCCAAACGGCAGAGAGCGATGAGCAGCGACCAGCGCCGTGCACGGATAGGATCGTCCGCTGGCGGTGCGCGATAATTCGCAAAATTTTGAGGCGATGCCGACTTGTCCTGCGCAGAGGGAATCTGAGGAAAATAGAATAAACACAAGAAATAACGTCGCTTTATACATGGCCGCACTCCTTGCGACCGAAACGCCGTGCCCGCTTGCTTGTTCCGAGAAAAATTGGATCCCCGGCCCCGGAATGGTCAGCCAACAAATTAGAGCTGATGTTTCATGCATGCCCCGCGAGGTGCTTTTCATTCCACCAACGGCGGGCACGGCCGCGGGAACTTTTAAGATTGGTCAGTCGTCTTCATCGCGGCTTTGTTGTTCGGAGCAGGGAAGTGCAACGGTCGTCTGCACGCGAGTTTTCAATCGAGAGGCAGACGAAGCCAGAACTTGCGGGCGCTCACCTTTGGCCGCTGCTCGCCGTCAATTTCTTTATGGCGGATTTTCAGGCCGGGATCGGTCCGTTTCTCGGCGTCTATCTGCTCGGGCATCACTGGCAAAGCGGACTGATCGGCACTGTGATGACGATTGGTGGCATCGCCGGAATGCTGATGGTCATCCCCGCAGGCGCATTCATCGATCGCACGCATGCCAAACGAGCATGGGTTGTCGTCGCCGGGATCAGCACGATAGCGGCATCGGCGATCATCTTGCTGTCGCAGGAGTTCTGGGTCGTCGCGACATCGCAAGTCGCAACAGCTATCGCCGGAGCCGCAATCGTTCCAACCATGAACGCCATTACGCTCGGAATTGTCGGGCAGCGCGGATTTAATCGCCAGAATGGAAGAAACCAGGCTTTCAACCATGCAGGCAACGTCATCGGCGCCGCCTTGTCGGGTTATCTGGGCTGGAAATTCGGCTATGGCGCCATCTTCGCGTTGGCCGCCGTGTTCGGTGTGCCGTCGATAACATGCATCATGCTGATCCCGCCGTCCTCGATCGACCATGCCGCCGCCCGCGGAATGAAGGAAGGTGAAAGCGACTCGTCGGCAAGCAGCCTTGCCGTGCTGCTCGAATGCAAGCCGCTTCTTATTCTCGCGGTCGCTCTTTTGGCTTTTCATCTCGGCAACGGCGCGATGCTGCCGCTTTACGGTATGGCCGTCGTCTCGCACGGACAAGTAAGCGGTCCGTCGTTCGTTGCGATGACGATCATCGTCGCACAAGCCAGCATGATCGTTGCTTCGATTGTCGCGATGCACATGGCTGAAGGCGGCGGGTATTGGCCGGTGCTTTTGATCTCGTTCTTGGCATTGCCGGTGCGGGGCGTCATCGCTGCACAGCTGCTGACGCCTTGGGGCGTCTACCCTGTGCAAATCCTCGATGGCATTGGCGCAGGTTTGCAGAGTGTTGCCGTCCCGGGATTGGTTGCGCGCATATTGAATGGCACTGGCCGCATCAACGCCGGTCAAGGCGCTGTGATGGCGACACAAGGCGTCGGCGCCGCGCTCAGTCCCGCGATCGGCGGGTGGATGGCACAACAATTCGGTTACGCCGCGATGTTTCCCACGCTGGGCGCTTTCGCCGTGCTGTCAGTCGTACTCTGGCTGAAATTCCGCACGGAACTCGTAGCAGCCGAAGCCATCCGCGAGTGATGGCAGGCTATGCAAAGAAACGCCGGGGCTTTCGCTCCGGCGTTGTGTCGATCTGGCGGTCATGCACAAAGGTTTTGCAGCCTTGTTACTTGATCAAAAATTCGTTCTGCAGAGGGAGCGATTTTTTCCAGAAGGGCTGCTTGTCGGAGTTTGTGAGCGAAGCCCACAAAGATGTGCCCGCTGGCAAATCTTTATCGAGCTTGACGCTGAAGTCGTTGTGCGCGCCGGCATCGAGTTTCACACTGCCGACGATCGAGTCATTGGCTTTGCCCGAACCACTCGATCCGTAAATCACGAAGTGCCCAGCCGACGGCATAAACGCATACGTGACGTTGATTTGGCCGTCCTTGGGTTTCTGGTTGAACACAATCACTGAAGGCGGCGTTTGCGACATAGTGCTAGAAGGATTCTCTACGAGGGCGTAGGCCGACATCGGTACGGCGAACAGCATAAGAGTGGCGGCGGCGATTCCACTGCTGATTTTCAGACGAGACATAGGGGATCTCCATTCTGGCAAGTTGGCTTCGGCGACTCGAAAACCTCCCCGCGCCCCGTCCGAGTTGCGCGAGCGGGAATTTAAGATCGCTATGTTTGACGTATGGTGCCCGCTGCAGAAAAAAAGTAAGCCGCTTGGCCATATCGGTTCACGTTTGTTTGAGTCCGGCGTGACCCTCTTCGTGGGCCCTAACGCATCATTCTTAAGCTGCGCTTGTGTCGATCATCGGCTAAGTGCCGTCGACCTCGTGGCGGTTAGAAGACCTACATGAGGCCACCATCGGAGTACGAGCGACGTGCTGACGCCGAAGAGATTGCTCGGCGCGTCCGCCTCGACATCATTTTTCTGTGCATTTTTCATTGTCATCAAACTGACATATTAGAAAGTGAATTAGGCATCATTTTCAACGCGTTAGTGAAGATAAAACACTTTTGATCTAATGCCGGCGCCGGTCCAACTGGCAGCATAGATTCTCATGAAAGTGCCTATCGTTTTCCGCTTCGGCATCGCCGCCAAAGCCGCGGTGCTCATTGTCTCCCTTGGGGCGCTATCGGCGCTCGCTAACTTCTTCGTGCTTGAAGGGGCGCAAAGTCTCGATCGGGTCAATCGCGCAATGATTGAGCGTGTTGGACCCGCACGCCTCGCGTTGTCCGATGCCAAGGCGGCCCTGAACGATGTCGGCTTGGCTGTTTATAAAAGCATGTCCGCATCGGACTTGGACGATGCGCGGATGGCCAGCCGCGAAGCCATCAATCAAATCGCAGCTGCACGCCGCTGGATCTCCGCCGTCGCCGATTATTTCCCCGCGCGTGGCGCAGATTGCGACCTCATCCAGAGCAAGCTGCGATATCTCGAAGGCACCGTACGTCCGCTTCGCGATGCGATCCTCTCCAGCGACAAGAAACGTCGTGCTGATGAAATGCTCGATCTCCGTTTCGATGCGGCGCTCGACGACGCGCTAGGGCAGATGAACCGGCTGACCAATCTCCTCGGCGCTGAATCCCGTGAGGTCCTTGCCCAGGCGGAAGCCGAGCAGAACGCGATGCTTGAGGTTATCATCGCGATCTTAGCAATCGGCACGTCGTTAATCGTTTTATTGGCGTTGGCGCTCGTTCACTATTCGCAGGCGCGTCCCCTTCGTCATCTCAGTGAAGCTGCGCTGCGAGTTCGAGAAGGCGGGGCGATGTTACTGGATCTCGATGAGGATCTGCTCCGCCGCTCCGACGAGATCGGAACGCTTGCGCGTTCATTCCAATCAATGCTGACGAAGCTTGCCGAGGCCCAACAGTCGCTGGCTGTTCAATACGCCCGTGTCGATGCTGCGATCAACAACCTGCCTCAGGGTCTCTGCATGTTCGACGCTGAGCAAAATCTCATCATCTGCAACCGGCGCTATGCCGAGCTCTACGGTCTGAAGCCAGAGCTGACCGTCGCGGGCACGCCCCTCAGATCGATATTGCGGGAGCGCCGTAAGAACGGCCATTTCTCGAAGTTTCAGGAAATGGCTTTGGTCGATCATATCGAGTCGGCATCCGGCCGCGATCCAATCTATCGAATCGAAGAACTGACCGACGGCCAGGTCATCGCCATTTCCCATCAGCCGATGCGTGACGGTGGCTCAATCGCTATTCATGAAGACATCACCGAGCGGCGCAAGATGGACGCCAAAATCGCCCACATGGCGCATCATGACGCTCTGACCGACCTTCCCAACAGAGTGCGGTTCCACGAGGCTATGGAAATGGCGCTCAAGGGCGCCGAGCACGGTCGCACCGTCTCAATTCTTTGTCTCGACCTCGACAACTTCAAGACGGTCAACGACACGCTTGGGCATCCCGTCGGGGACGCTCTGCTCCAGGCGGTGGCGGATCGGCTGCGCGCCTGCGTCAGAAAACATGACATCATCGCGCGTCTCGGCGGCGACGAGTTTGCAATCGTGCAAATCGATGCCGATCAGCCTCTCGGAGTCACGATCTTAGCGCAGCGCATCATCGCCGAATTGAGTGCGCCGTTCGAAGTGCTCGGGCACCAGGTCGCGGTGGGTGTTAGCATCGGTATTGCAATGGCGCCGACGGACGGCAACACCGTGGATCAGCTGATGAAGAACGCCGATATGGCACTCTATCGCGCCAAAGAAGCGGGTCGTGGCATCTATCACTTCTTCGAGCCTGGCATGGACGCCAAGCTGCAGGAACGCCGCGCGCTCGAAATTGATCTGCGCAAGGCAATTGACGGTAACCAGCTCGAACTCTTTTACCAGCCGCTAATTTCTCTCGACACGAACGAGGTCAGCGGCTTCGAAGCGCTCGTGCGCTGGCAACACCCGACGCGCGGAATGGTTTCTCCGGTGGAATTCATCCCGCTCGCCGAAGAGATCGGTTTGATCGGCGCAATCGGCAACTGGGTGCTGGATCGCGCCTGCGCAGATGCGATGAAATGGCCATCAGACGTCAAGGTCGCCGTAAATCTTTCGCCGCTGCAGTTCAAGAACAATGCGCTCGTTCTTCAGGTTGTCGGTGCGCTGGCGAAATCAGGCCTGCCTGGGTATCGCCTCGAACTTGAAATCACCGAGACGGTCCTGCTGCGCGATACGGATGCAACGGTTGCGATGCTGAATGAACTGCGCGCCCTCGGCGTCCGCATCTCTATGGACGATTTCGGCACGGGCTATTCGAGCCTTGGTTATCTGCGGAAGTTTCCGTTCGACAAGATCAAGATCGACCGGTCGTTCATTCAGGATCTCGAGGCCAATCCGGATTCCATCGCTATCGTGCGTGCCGTTGCAAGCATCGGCCATGCGCTCGGCATGGCGACGACGGCGGAGGGGGTCGAAACGGAAGCGGAGCTGCTACAGCTTCGCCATGAGGGCTGCACCGAGGTGCAAGGCTATCTCTTCAGCGAGCCACGGCCGGCGGATGAGATTCTGTATCTGATGGCGCATCGGACACCGAAGCTGGAGAAAGAGGCTGTCTGAGCGGCATCTCTCGCGAGATCGCTGCCTTGTCGACTGCAAAAGCAGGACTGGACAGGGCGGCTATCCTGCTGTAGAACAAAAAGTGAACAATCATGTCTGAGGCTCTTTCTCTTTTGCCATGCTGCCGCTCTCGATTTGCGCCCCCTCAGCCCCTGTCATTCTTCGCGAAGTCGTCGCCGGGCCGGGGCATGCCGCTGCGGCTGTCGGCTTCGGCCTGACGCTGGCGGCCCAGACGAAGGCAGCAGCGCCGCGCGATGCCATGCTGTTGTGGGTGCGCGAGGCAGCGGCAATCGCGGAAACCGGAGACGCCTATGGTCCGGGCTTGGTCGCGCTTGGCCTGTCTCCCGAGAGCTGCATCGTTGTGGAAGCGCGTTCTTCCGTTGACGGACTGCGCGCCGCTCTTGAAGGCGTGCGTTGCAGTGCGCTGCATGCCGTCATCCTGGAGACGGCCGCTCCGATCGACCTGACGGCCAGCCGACGATTGAAACTTGCTGCGGAGAAGTCGGGAGTCGAGATCGTGCTCATTCGGCACGGTGGCCGCATCGCCCCCAATGCCGCGCAAATCCGCTGGCGCGTGCAGGGTGCACCTCAGATGAAGCCGAACGGCCAGCGGCGGGCAGCCTTCGACGTGTTCGTGCTGAAAAGCTCGTCGGGTCTCGATGAGAGAAGCTGTATCTTGGAGTGGGATCATGAGCGGCGATGTTTCGCGCAGACGGTATCTGTGCCTCTGGATGCCGTTCCTGTCGTCGGATCGTTGGCAGCGTGACAACGGCGGCGGCGCACCTCTGCCGCTGGTCTTCGTTGCCAAGGTCAAGGGCGTCTCGCAATTGGCCGCCGTCGATTCCCGGGCTCTAGCCGTCGGCCTGCGAGCTGGAATGACGCTCGTCGACGCGCGGGCGCGGATGCCGCGATTGCGCGCCATCGAGGCCGATCCCTCAGCCGATACCGCTTTCGTTGCGTATCTTGCCGATCTGGCGCTGGCTTTTACGCCCTCGGTCACCTTGGATCCGCCCGACGGTCTCGCACTCGATATCACAGGATGCAGCCATCTCTTCGCAGGTGAGACGATGCTTGCCGCGCGCCTGCAGAAGGTTTTGCAGACGGCCGGCATCTCAGTCGCGAAACTTGCCGTCGCTCCGACGCCTGATATGGCGCGCGCACTGGCGCGCTTCTCTGACGTCAATCCATGCTTTGTCGAGGACGCTAGGCTTGTGCGGGTACTTCCTGTCGCGGCGCTCGAATGCGCGGAAGAAGACGCAACTGCCTTGAGGCGCGCCGGGCTGAGGACTGTCGCCGAGATTGCCGACCGGCCGTCCTTGCTGTTCACCGCCCGTTTTTCGTCGGCTTTCACGGCCAAGCTCGCCCGCGTGCTCGGAGAGGAAGACAGACGAATCGCGCCTCGCCGCCAGCCTGCGCCTTACAGGGCCGAGCAGCGCTGCGCCGAGCCGGTTGCGAGCCACGAGGTCATTGCCAACATGCTCGCCGATCTGGCTGCGTCCGTCTGCGATCAATTGGCAGCGCGAAGCGTCGGCGGCCGCATCTTTACGGGAACTTTTTTTCGGGCTGACGGCGTCGTCCGCCGCATCCGCGTCGAGACCAGCCGCCCGACACGCGATCCTGAAGGGATCTTGCGCCTCTACCGCGACCGTCTCGATGGCCTCGCCGACCCGCTCGATCCTGGCTTCGGTTTCGATCTCATTTGCTTCGAGGCGACGCGCGCTGAACCGTGGACTGAGAGCCAGTGCACGTTCAATGCGCAAGACGACCAGCAAGACAAGGTCGCGCAACTCGTCGACCGGTTGAGCATCATGTTCGGACGCGAGCGCGTAATGCGATTGCAGCCGGTCGATAGTCATATCCCGGAACGGGCGCAGGCTGCGGTTCCGGCAGCGCTTCCCGCATCGCCACACGAATGGGAGCAGGAGACGATCCAAAGCAGGGCGGGTCTGCGTCCGCCACTGATCTATGCGCGCCCGCATCCGATCGACGTCGAAGCCGATAAAGATGATAGGCTGGAAAGCATCCGCTGGCGCCGCGTTACGCATCGCATTGCGAACGCGATCGGTCCGGAGCGCATTGCCGAAGAATGGTGGCGCCCACAGTTAGACTATGGTGTGCGCGACTACTATCGTGTCGAAAGCTCTGAAGGGCGGCGCTTCTGGATTTTCCGCGCAGCCGTAACGGCGGCCGATGGACAGCCTCGGTGGTTCCTGCATGGAGTGTTTCCATGACGCCCTATGCCGAACTTGCTACCACCACGAATTTCTCGTTTCTGCGCGGCGCCTCAAACCCTGAGGATTTCGTCGCGCGCGCCGTCCTTCTTGGCCATACGGGGCTCGGCATTGCCGACCGCAATACACTCGCCGGCGTCGTCAGAGCTTACGGCGCTCTCGAAGACTTGCGGAACGAAGGATTGCCCGCTCCGCAAAAAGTCCGCGAAGGCTCCGGCCCCGGCGAATACGCTTGGATCGACGATGCGAACGCCGACGATTGGGCCGGCATTTCAGAAGCCGTCAAAGCTCGCGCAAAAAATTTCAAGTTGCTCGTCGGCGCACGCCTCGTCTTCATCGACGGCACCCCGGATATCATCGCCTATGCCGAAAATCGGGCCGGTTGGGCGCGGCTCTGCCGTCTGCTCAGCTTTGGCAAGCTAAAGGCCAAGAAGGGCGAATGCAGTCTGCAACGCGAAGATTTGCTTTCGGACTGCGCCGATCTGCAATTGATCCTCATGCCGCCGTCGGTGCGCGGTGGCCTCGAAGCGCATGTGCAAATTGTTTCAGAAGCAGCGCCCGGAAAAACATGGCTTGCCGCTGCAATGCATTTGCGCGGAAACGATCGGGAAGAGCTGCATCATCTGATGAGCGTCGCTGCTTTAACGCATGTGCCGCTGATCGCCACAAACGACGTTCTGTACGACATACCGGAGCAACGGGAGGTGCAAGACATCCTGACGTGCATCCGCGAAGGCTTGCGCATCGAGACGGCGGGCCGGCGCCTCGAAGCCAACGCAGAGCGCCACCTCAAGCGACCCGCGGACATGGCGCAGCTATTCCGCGACTGTCCTTCCGCCATTTCCGCCACGCAGGAACTTCTTCAGCGCATCGACTTTTCTCTTGGGCAGCTTAAATATGAGTATCCCGACGAGCCCGTTCCGCCCGGCTGGACACCGCAAGGGTGGCTTGAGCATTTGACGTGGCAGAAAGCGCACGAGCGCTATCCGGCAGGCATCCCGGATAAAGTGCGAAATCAGGTGGCGGACGAGTTGGCACTCATCGCCAAGCTCGAGTATGCACCGTACTTTCTCACCGTTTACGACATCGTCCGCTACGCCAATGAACAAAAAATTCTGTGTCAGGGACGAGGCTCAGCAGCGAATTCCGCCGTTTGCTACGTGCTCGGGATCACGTCGGTCGATCCTGAACGCAATAACTTGCTTTTCGCCCGTTTCATTTCGAGCGAGCGGCGCGAGCCGCCGGACATCGACGTCGACTTCGAGCATGAACGGCGCGAAGAGGTCATCCAATACATCTATAAGCGCTATGGACGCGAGCGCGCGGGCCTCGTGGCGACGGTGATCCGCTATCGCCCGCGCAGCGCTATTCGTGAAGTCGGCAAAGTTCTGGGCTTGAGTGAAGACATCACCAGCCGCATCGCCGGAACCGTGTGGGGAAGCGGGGGATCGAAACTGTCCGAAGCGCATCTCCGGCAAGCCGGCATTGACCCGCGCAATCCGGTCATCGGCCAGGCGATCGCATTTGCGACACGTATTCTCGGTTTTCCGCGCCATCTCTCGCAGCATGTCGGCGGCTTCGTGCTGGCTCGGGGACGGCTGGACGACATTGTTCCCATCGGCAATGCCGCGATGGATAAGCGGACCTTCATTGAATGGGACAAGGACGACATCGATGTTCTCGGTCTGATGAAAGTCGACGTTCTCGCGCTGGGCATGCTGACCTGCATCCGCAAGGCGTTCGACCTGATCCGCACGCACGAAGGCAAGAGCTTCGATCTCGCCGACCTTCCTGCCGAGCAGTCGGATGTCTACGAAATGCTGCAGAAGGGCGATTCAATCGGCGTCTTTCAGGTCGAGAGCCGGGCGCAGATCAACATGCTCCCGCGCCTGAAGCCGAAAGAGTTCTACGATCTCGTCATCCAGGTCGCGATCGTACGGCCGGGGCCTATCCAAGGCGATATGGTGCACCCCTATCTGCGCCGCCGCAAAAATCCGGAAGAGATAACCTTTCCATCGCCCGCGCCACCGCACGATCCTGATGAGCTTCGCAACGTGCTGTCGCGAACGCTCGGCGTTCCGCTGTTTCAGGAACAGGCGATGCAACTCGCGATGGTCGCGGCAAAGTTCACTGATGCCGAGGCCAATCAGCTTCGCCGCGCAATGGCGACGTTTCGCAATGTCGGCACGATCCATAAATTCGAATCGATGCTTGTCGAGCGTATGGTCGAGCGTGGCTACGATCGCGATTTCGCACAGCGCTGCTTTGAGCAGATCAAAGGCTTCGGCGAATATGGGTTTCCCGAAAGTCACGCCGCCGCGTTCGCCAGGCTCGTCTATATCTCTGCCTTCATAAAATGCCGCTATCCGGCGGCTTTCGCGTGCGCGCTTCTGAATGCGCAACCTATGGGATTTTATGCCCCGGCACAGATCGTGCGCGACGCGCGCAATCATGGCGTCGAAGTCTATCCGGTGGACGTCAACGAAAGCGACTGGGACAATACGCTGTGCGCTGGCGCCGACGGCAAAACGGCGCTGCGTCTCGGTTTCCGGCTAGTCGACGGCTTGTCGGAGGCGTGGTGCAAACGGCTGATTGAGCTGCGCCGAAACGGATATGCCGACCTCGATAACCTGGCGCAGCGCACCCGTCTGCCGCAACGGGCGCTTCGCGTGCTTGCCGATGCCGACTGCTTCCGCTCTGTCGGTATTCATCGCCGAGACGCGTTGTGGGCGGCGCGGCGTTTGCCGGAGGCAGACGAACTGCCGTTGTTCGCTGCCGCGCGCGAGCCGGATCTGGGTGACGAGCCTAATGCGCAATTGCCGTCAATGTCGCTCGGAGAAAACATCGCGGTGGACTACCAGACCGCCCGTTTGTCGCTCAAAGGCCATCCGATGGAATGTCTGCGCGACATCTTCCGGAGCGAAGGCATTGCCACCTGCGCCGAGCTTGCGGCTCAACGTGACGGCAGCCGAGGACGCGTCGCCGGAGTTGTTCTCGTGCGTCAGCGCCCGGGCAAGGGCAATGCCATTTTCATAACTTTGGAGGACGAGACGGGAATTACGAACGCCGTGCTTTGGGTGCGTACGTTCGAGAAGTTCCGCAAGGAGGTTATGGGCGCCCGGTTGCTGCTGATCGAAGGCAAAGTGCAGCGCAGTCCCGAAAACGTTATCCATCTCATGGCGGCGCGTGTCATCGACCGGACGGCTGAGCTTTCTCGCCTTTCAGACGCCTACGAGCCGACGATCGAATTATCTAATGCCGACGAATTCGTGCATCCCCAGCATTCACGTGCGGGCCATCCCCGCAACGTCCGCATTCTGCCGGGCTCTAGGGATTTTCATTGATCGAACGCCCCTTTCAACGAAGGACTTGGTCTCTCAAGATCACAGCCGCAGGCGCCATGAAACAGGCAGGACCATGTGGCTCGCCGAAATCAAGTACGTGTCGGAGAGCAAGACGCCACCGCGGATCCCCGAAGTCGTGACCCAGTTGCATGCCTCGACTGCGAACGAACACACGCAGTCTTCGGCAAGTGGGCAATGTGGAAGCGACATTTCGATTCACTAATCTGTTCACTGAAACCAAACTGCCACACTGCATCCGATAGGCGCCATCGCCTCGGCCATGCGTATTGCATCCCCGCAACTTTCAACATAGTCGTTCGGCTATATCGTTTGCGTAATTGGAGTTGGGGGAATTAGCGAATGTGCCGGCGAAAAGTTCGTGTGTTAGCGTTCACTGCCTTTGCGATGTCATCTGCTGGAAACCTGAAAGCCCAAGAAGCCGCACAAAACGTTCAGGATGCATCGTCCGTCGCCTTGCCGCCCGTCGTGGTGGCAGCTCCGAAACAGCTCATTTCGCAAAAGCCCAGCAGCACATCCGCGGGCATCGACGACGGCAAGTCAAAAGGTACAGCCAGCAAATCTAAAAAAGCCGACGGCGGCACCGATACCGCAGCATCCAGTCAGGGCCTGCCAGGATCCGCAGGCGTTTTTACCCTCGGCCAAATCGATATGGTCGGCGGCACGGCGATCACGAACGACGCTATGTGGACGTTCTCGAAAGCGACCTTGGATCAGTCGCTGTCTCTGGCTCCCGGCGTCGCCGCATCGAATTCAGGCGGCACGCGCAACGAACAGCTGATCTTCGTCCGCGGCTTTGACCGCTGGCAGGTTCCGATCTCGATAGATGGTATCCCGATCTATCGTCCGGCCGATAACCGCATCGACTTCTCAAGCTTCCTGACAGCCAATCTGTCCGAAGTGCAGATTGCGAAGGGTTACACGTCGGTTCTCAACGGACCCGGCGGCATGGGTGGCTGGATCAATATGGTGACCAAAAAGCCGACCAAACCGTTCGAAGGCCAGATCGAAGGCGGCATGATGTTCGGCGGTGACGGACAATACGAGGGTTATAGAACCTACGCGTCGTTCGGAACGCGGCAGCGCGGATACTATGCGCAGGTCAGCGGCTCTGTGCTTGATTTGGATGGCTGGTACCTGTCGGACAATTTCAAGCCGACGTCGGTCGAAAACGGCGGCGAGCGCGATCATTCCAACAAGAGCAATTGGGAAGCCAACGCCAAAATCGGTTTGACCCCGAATGCGACCGACGATTATTCGATCAACTACGTGCGAATGAACAATTCCAAGGGCGCGCCCTACCACGTAACGGATCCCGTCTCGACGCAGCGCTATTGGGATTGGCCGGACACCACGCAGCAAAACATCTATTGGCTTTCACATACGAAACTCTCTCCGGCGTCGTTCGTCGAAACCAAAGTTTACTACACGACTTTCAGCGATAACCTGATGAGCTACGACGATGCGGCTCAGACCACGCAGAAGACTCCAAAAGCCTTCGATAGTATTTATAACGACTGGGCGGGCGGCGGCAGCATCCTGTACGGCCTCGACATCACGCCGTGGGACACGCTGAAGTCAACCTTCCTTTATCGGCGCGATAACCACACGGAATCGCAAGGCTACAACGTCAAGGGCGTATCTTGCGGTAAAACCACGCCCTGCTTCTGGGAACCTGATCAAACCGATCTGGAAGACACCTATTCCGTCGCCTTCGAGAACACGCTCCGCGCCACCAATCGCATCGATATCGTCTCTGGCATCAGCTACGACTGGCGCAGGCTTTACGAGGCCCAGGAGTTCACGACGACCGACGGTCTGTTCGAATATCCAAAGAAAGATACCGACGCGCTCAATTGGCAGTCGGCCATCGTCTATCGCTACAACGATACCGGCACGGTGCACGCGAGCGTTTCCGACCGCACTCGATTCCCCACGATTTTCGAGCGTTTCAGCTCACGCTTCGGCGGCGCCACGTCGAATCCGGGTCTTCAGCCTGAGCGTTCGATCAATTACGAAGTGGGCTGGGCCAACAATTTCGCGCGCAACAGCCAGATGTCGGCTGCTGTGTTCTACAGCGATGTCACCAACCTCATTCAATCGGTGCCGTTCATCTATGATGGGCAGGCAGTGACTCAAAGCCAGAACGTCGGCGACGGCCATTACTACGGCATAGAATATTCAATCGATTATGCAGTGAACGACTCGCTGCTCGTCGGTGGCAACATCACCTGGATCCGCCGTGACGTGCATAATCCCGACAACCCATCATTCGAGCTGACCGGCCTGCCGGCGGTGAAGGGCATTGCCTACGCCACGTACAAGATCACCAACGCCTGGAGCATCACGCCGAACGTCGAATTCGCCACTGATCGCTGGACGGTCAACACCGCCGGCACCGTGTATTACGAAACTGGGGCATTCGCGCTCGCGAACTTTCAGACCGAATACGACATCAACGACAAGACGAGCCTTATCTTTAACGCTCGCAACTTGACGGACGAGAACTACACGCTGACGGACGGCTATCCCGAGCAGGGACGCAACTTCTACGTCGGCATGCGCACGCAATTCTAGGATCACGATCTCAACATATCGCCGGCGCTTCGATAGCGCCGGCCTTCGATAAGGAATAGAGATGTCGCGCAATTTTCCATTACTGAAATCTCTTTTACCGATCGCGGCCTTGGTGGCGGCGTTTTCCGGAGTAGCCTCCGCCGAGACGTGCACCGGTTTTCAATGGTCCGTTGCGACCGAATTGAGTTGGGTCGCCGCGCCGGACGCGGAAGCGGTGGCGACAGGCGGCAAGATCGTGTCGATCCCTGATAAGGCGATCGAGCTGACGCTCGAACCCTCGCCATCAGTCAAGCTACCGGCGACGCCTGGCATAAAGAAACAAGCCTTACCGAAAAACAGCTTTTCCGGCTGGTTCTCGATTGCCGATGTGGGCAAGCCCGGGCTCTATCAAATCACGATTCCCAGCCACGCCTGGGTTGATGTCGTCCAGAACGATGCGTTGGTTTCCACGGTCGCATTTTCCGGCGACAAGAATTGTAAAAGTTTGCGCAAGAGCGTGCAGTACGATCTTGGCGCTGGGCCTGCGATCATTCAGATCAGCGGGGCGCCGGATAAATCCTTGAAGTTGACCATCCATGCCGCGGAAAAAAAATGAAGTGAATGCGTCCCGCAGCATAGCCATGGCTTGCAAGAGCCGGCGGTGGGCCTTCATCGGCTTCTTGGCGGCCACATCAATCGCGACCGCGGCAGCATTCCGTCCTGTCGAGGCCGCAAGCTTGCGTACGCCGATCGAACTTGGCCGGGCGCTTTTCGCAGATCGAAACCTTTCGTTCAGCCGCAAGCAGAACTGCGTAAGCTGTCACTCGCCGGAGTTGGCGTTCACCGATCCGCGTGCGCTAGGAGACGTGCAAGGCGCGGTTTCTCGTGGAGGAGACGGTCACTCGCTCGGCGATAGAAATTCGCCGACACTCAGCTACATCATGATGACGCCACCGTTTCATATCTCGGCAGAGCACACGGCGGCAGGCGGAATGTTTTGGGACGGCCGAGCGCGAACCATAACGGATCAAGTGCGCGACCCAATCCTCAATCCAATAGAGATGGGCATGCCAGATGAGGCAAGCGTCGTCGCGCGGCTTCGCGAGAGCGCGGATTATCAAGCGGCCTTTCATGCAATTTTCGGACCTAGCGTCTTGGACGATACGCCAAAGGCATTCGCGGCACTTCAGACCGCATTGGCGGCCTATTTGAAGACGTCCGATTTCGCGCCGTTCGATTCCAGGTATGACAAGTCGCTCCGAGGCGAAGCGGCGCTCTCGCAAAACGAAGCCAGGGGACGCGACTTGTTCTTCGCCGCGAACGGGGCGGGTTGCTCCCGCTGTCATTCGAGCACGGGCGTCGCAGATTCGCGCAACGATGCATTCACAAACTTCCGGTACTATAATCTGGGAGTTCCGGAAAATGTTGCGGTTCGCCGTCTGAACGGAAGCGCCGCTCAACGCGTCGACCATGGTCTCATGCAAAATCCTGCAGCGCATGACCCGACCTATGACGGTGCGTTTAAGGTCCCGACGTTACGCAATATTGCCGTCACCGGCCCTTACATGCACAACGGCGCCTTTCAGGAGCTGCGCACCGCCGTCCTATTTCACTTGAGATTTTCAGACGGCAGCGTCGGGAAGATTAATCCGGAAACCGGAACAGCGTGGAACGCACCGGAAGACGGCACCAATCTCGCAACCTCCGATCTGAAGGCGCGACCGCTGTCAGACGCCGACGTCGATGCTTTGATCGCATTCCTGAAGACGTTGACGGACCGGGCTTACGAATCTCTCGTCGACAACTGAAACGAAATGGCCATCGCGCGGAAATCCGTGCGATGGCCTTGTTTGATCCGTTCTGTCGTGCGAGAGCGGCAGCGGTCACGCCGCTTTAGTAGCGGCGGTAGCCGAGGAACTTTCCGGACATGCCGATTTTCACCCGGTCGCCCTTCTGGTCGGGCTGACGTTCCAGCGTCATATCGAAATCGATTGCTGACATGATGCCGTCGCCGAACTCCTCCTGAATGAGTTCCTTCCACGTCGTACCGTAGACCTGAACCAATTCGTAGAAGCGGTAGATCAGCGGATCGGTCGGCGGCACTTGCGGGAGCGATCCGCGGTAGGGAATTTCCGTCAGAATAATCTTCGCTTCCTCGGGAAGATCCAGCAGCCTCGCGGCACGCTCGGCTTCCTCAGGCTCCAGACGCATCTGTCCGAGAAGGGCTGCGGTGACGACGATCGGTGAGGTCGAGACCGACACGGTTTGCTGAATCTCTGCCCACGTCAGGCCCTTCATCCGTTTTGCGGAAAGCACAAGTTCGGTCACTTCGGCGCGGTTCATGCGCGTCACTCCTTTTGGTTTGGATGGCTAAAGAATTCGGTTCAGGCTGTTACGGCAGCGCGGTCGACGACGGCCGCGGCTCCATCTTTCTCGGCATCGACCCGCACAGGCTTTGCAGTCGGGCGCACGATGGGAGGCCGCATGGGATCGTAGGCCTTGCCCGCGATCTCCTTGTCGAACGCCTTCGAGCGACTGACGAGAAAATCGAGAAGATGGTTCCGCATCGGATAGTAATTGGCATGCCGATGCATCGTCGCCGGTTGCCGGTCTTTCGGCAGCGTATTCTCAACGATCTCCGCGATCTTGGCATGCGGACCGTTCGTCATCAGTACGATCTTGTCAGCGAGCAATAATGCTTCATCGACGTCGTGCGTAATCATAAAGACGGTCTGCTGCGTCTCGGTGCAGATGCGGCGGACTTCGTACTGCAACGAGCCGCGCGTCAGTGCATCGAGTGCCGAAAACGGTTCGTCCATCAGCAACATCTTCGGCTCGATGGCGAGCGCGCGGGCAATGCCGACGCGTTGCTTCATGCCGCCCGACAACTCAGCTGGTTTCTTCTGCTCAGAGCCTTTGAGATGGACAACATCAATATACGTCTGACAGTGCGCAAGAATTTTCGCCTTGGGCCAATCGGGATGACGGGACTTCACCGCGAACGCGACGTTCTGCTGGACTGTCATCCATGGCAGCAACGAGTGCCCCTGGAAGATGACAGCACGATCGAGGCTCGGTCCCGATATCTCGCGGCCGTCGACGATCACCACGCCGTCGGACGGTTTGTCGAGGCCCGCTAGCACGTTGAGGATTGTTGTCTTGCCGCACCCCGAATGCCCGATGAGGCAGACGAATTCGCCCCTCGCGATCGGCAACCAGATATTTTCAAAGACGGTTGTTTCGCCGCCTCCGTGCTTGGGATAGCGCCGAGCCAGGGCTTCGATGGAGATCAGTGGCTTTTCCATGGCGTCCTCGTGTTCGGGCCTGGGTTGAGTTATTGCAATCTTCCGCTGGCGTACGTCATTCCCGGTAGGCGACCAGCCGCGCCGCGCGCGCCAGGATGACGTCCAGCGCCATGCCGGTCAGACCAATCAGCAAGATCGCGGTCAGGATGTTGGAGATCGAGAGATTGTTCCACTCGTTCCAGACGAAGTATCCGATGCCGGTACCGCCAACGAGCATCTCGGCTGCGATAATGACGAGCCACGCGATGCCGATCGAAATTCGCATGCCGGTCATGATCGTGGGAGCGGCCGCGGGCAATATGACCTGAAACGCCTTGCGCAACGGGCTGACCTCAAGGGTGGCTGCAACGTTCAGCCATTCCTTACGCACGCTTGCGACGCCGAAGGCGGTATTGAGCAGCATGGGCCAGAGCGCACAGATGAAGATCACGAAGATCGCTGAAATGCTGGAATCCTTGATCGTGTAGAGCGCGAGCGGCATCCAGGCCAAAGGCGAAATCGGCTTCAGGATCTGCATGAAGGGATCCAGCGCGCGGTGGATGAGCGGCGACATGCCGATCACGAATCCCAGCGGAATCGCGACTATTGCCGCAAGAAAATAGCCAAGCAGCACGCGTCCCAGCGAGTAGCCGAGCTGAATGCCGATGCCTTGGTCGTTGGGGCCATGAACGTAAAACGGATTTTTGATTTGGCCCCAGAGCGTCGACGCAAAGTCGGCCGGCGTTGGAAAGCCGGTCTTCTGTCCTTCGGCGGCGGCACCTGAAACAAGAGCTGCGTATTCTGGGTCGACTGACGTCGCGGTGCTAGCGGCCGGCGTCGTTGCGAGCTGCCATACCCCGACTAGCAGGAGGAGGATGACGAGCGATAAGCACGCTGCGCGGATTGCCAGCGGAAACTTCGGCAAGCTGCCGCGCTCTTTGCGCCGGAGGGATGCGCCTGAGGTGGTGATATCTGTCGTGGCCATCTTCAAAGTCTCCGTGAAAGTTCCGGCGCAGTATGAGCGGGAGATCACGTGGCTCCCGCGAGCGGCAACATCATGCAGCGAGCTTGGCAACGCGCTCGGTTCCCACCCATTGCTCCATGATCAGCGCGCTTGCATCGTCGCGCAGGATGCGCCACTCGCCATAGGCCGAGATCCAGCCTTCGAGCACGATCGGCGTCGATCGCGTCTTCAGGCGAACGGTCGGCGTTTTATGAGCGTAGCCCTCGTGCTCATGTCCGAGGATGGCTTTGGCAATCGCCTCGGCCTGGCCGCGGATCGGCTCGATGTAGCGGCATGGTGCGCCGCCGATGGTCACGCAGTCTCCGAGCGCGTAGACGTGCGCGACGCTCGTTCTCATCGTTTTCGGATCGACGATGATGCCGCGGTCGAATGCAATGCCGCCGCTGCGTGATAGCCGCTGCTCCGTTGCCAAGCCGGTAGCCGCGACGACATGGTCGGCTGCGATCGTGTCGCCCTTCATGGTCGCAACGAGCAGTTTACCGTTACTTCGCGCGACGCGCTTTACATTCTGTTCGCCCTGGAACGTCACGCCGACGCTTTTAAGTCCAGCGGCAAGCCGCGCGGCAGCGGGCACGGGTAAAAAGGGCCGCATTGGCAGCTTGTCCGGCGCCAAGAGTGTGACGTGATGGCCCGCACGCGCAAGATCTTCGGCCAATTCGCATCCGACCATTCCAGCGCCAACGATGACGATACGTTGAGGACCGGTCGAGAGCGCACGATAAAGCCCGCTCCACGTGGTAAGATCGTTGATGCGCCAAACGAGCTCGGGCGGCAAGCAATCGGGCGCCGCTGAGCGCGCCCCTTGCGCGAGAACGAGATTGTTAAAACGCAGCGTGCCGCGCGTGGTCCGCAGCATCCCGAGATTTGGCGACAGACCGACCGCATACGTCTGCGGCAGCAACTGAACGCCAAGGCGCGCGGCCGCCTCGGTGCCGGTTTCTCGCGTCAGGCTTTCGGGCGTCGCACCACGCGTCAATGCAATTGAAAGCTCAGGCTTATAATAGACATCCCCGCTGCAACCGGTAACGACGGTAATCGGAAGCGTGCCGTCGTGGGCGCGAATGGCTTCCGCCGCTGCCCATCCGGCAGCACCCGCGCCGACAATGACGACGCCTGTTTCGCGCGACCGCACCGCCGTCGATACGGGCATATCCGTAATGGCACGCGGCACGTAGGGATCGAAATCGGCCTTGGTGACGTTACAGATTGGGCATTCCCAATCGTCTGGAATGTCCTCGAAACGCGTGCCCGATGGAAGTCCGCTGTCGATGTCGCCTTCGGCTTCGTCGTAAATCAATCCACAGACGCGGCAGATGAAACGCTTCCACGGCCCGCGGCCGTCGGTTGGTTCGATCAATCGTGTTTTGGTGCTCATGGTTGCGCTTCCGTTGGCTGCACGTCTTTCGACAGGCGTTCCATCTCGCGCCTCAGATGCTTGATCGCCGGGGTGACGATAGCAACGAAATGCGCTTCCCGGATGCGGCGCTGAGGCGCGGCCGACATCAGATAGCCGCGCGCGCCCTGATGCATCAGCGCCGACTGCGTCGCCCGCAACGCTAGCTCCGCCGCTTGCGCGCGGACGTCGATGACATCCAGAAGAAAATCTTTCGATCGTTCGAATGGGGTTTCGATAAGCTTCGATGCGCGGGTCGAAAGCTCTTGGAACTCCGCTACGATGTCTGCCGGACGATCGGCAAGATACTGATTGACGTGACCAAGCACGCCTTCGACGTCCAGCATCGACTCGATTGCGCCGTCGATGATGCCGAGCGCCATTCCGTACTGTAGAAGAATAAACGCGCCTTGAATCTGACCGATGAACGGCCGCGCCGGATCGGCAATCAAATCCGACTCGTCAATGAAGACGTCGGTCAGTCGCACACTCCACGTGCTCGTGCCTTCCATCCCCGAAAATGCCGGGCACTCTCGCAACTCGACGGGCTCGTCGCAGCGGAGCACGAACATGATCTCGTGCAATGGGGCACCAAAACCATCGAAGACTTGCGCAATCGCGCCAAAATATTGGCCGCGCCCGATATGGCTGACCCACGGCAGGGTGCCCGAAACGCGATATCCACCAGGAGCACGCACGGCCTTCAACGCCATTGGCTCAATCCCGGCGAAGGCCTTCATGGGGTTCGACAGGCCGGTGCCACCGAAGGTCTCGCCCATCGCGTGGGCGGCAAGCATGCGGTCGGCCAGCGATCGGTTCGGCGACTGATCGAGATAGAGACCGAATACGTCGTGACACCATGTCAGAAAGCCGGTCGAGCCGCACGACTTGCTGACGGCCCGCATCGCCTCGATAGCGACGCCGAAGCGCTCACCGCCGCTTTTGAGATGCGCCGACAGGGCTCCGGCCTCGCCCAAGGCGCGCATCATGTCGAGAGGATAGTGTCCTTTGTCGATGGCGTTGGCCTGGTCGCGCAAAGGGCCTTCGGCAATCGTGCGCGTGCGCGACAGAATCTCCTCGTCTGGCCGGGCACTGACGGGCGGAGCTGCATCGCCGCTCGGCGCGTTCTTTTTAAACGCGAGGACAGTCTGCATGGTGGAACTCCCGCTGAGGAAATGGGGAAGAGACCGGGGGTCGGTCTCTTCATCGGCAATCAGTCGGCGACTGCGATCTTGAACGGGATCGGATTGCGCATCGTGTTGGCGACCGGCGAGAAATAGTTCGCATGACGCACGATTTCCGCGAGTTCTTCGCGGCTGGCGTCGCCCTCGACGTCGACCGTAACGCGGATTTCCTGAAAGCCCATCTGCGACGGTTCACGCTCAGCGCCGCCTGCACCCCATGCGGCAGGGTTGCCGATGTCGCCTTCAAGTTTCAGCTCAAGTTTCGACAGCCGCACGTTCTTCCAGGTCGCGACGGCCGTGATGCCGACGGCAAGGCAGCCGCCAAGCGCTGAGAGGACGATCTCGCCCGGAGCCGGAGCGGTGTTCTGACCGAAGAGATGCAGCGGCTCGTCGACGACGACCGGCGTGTGGTCGCCGACATAGCTGAGCGTGCGGTATTGGCCCTCGCACACCGTCTTGACGACGTTGGTGCCGCGGGAGCCGGGGTTGTTACGGCCCTTTTCGGCGAATGCCATCAGGCCGTCGCGGTCGATCGGCCGAAGATAGGTTTCGATGGTCTTGGTCTGGGCAGAGGCGGTCATGCTGTTTCCTCGGTTCTCATGGATTGACGGTCTTTCCGTCGCCTTCGAGGGGATATCCGCAAGCCGCGTGCCAAGACCTCAAGCAATCGTAAACAACCAAAAATTCATAAACATATTCAATTTGTTAGATTGACTGTGGCGCCATATCGGGCGCATTTCGAATGCGGCTCTCTCGCCAACAATTTGTCGACAATGTCGACGGTCTTTTTTTGCTTGGCGATTGGGATGCGAGAGGAGTCCTAGATGGGCTGTCCTAGCCATGGCGAAGGCACTGACAAAATGTCGACGAAAGTCGACAAGAGGCGGGGACTGGCCGCTCTGTCACAGCGTCGCGCTTACGTAGTCAATTGATTCTGCGCGTCTATTTCAAAACTCCAGGCCTTGGCACAGCTGTTGCGAAGCGCCGATCCATGCAACAACTGGGGTGCGATATGGATAAAGACAAAGTGGCAGGCGGTCGAAGCGGATGTTCGTGCGGGGGGCACGACGATCAAGCCGCGCATGACATTGCGACATCGGGTCAAGCCAGCGCCCTTGAGCGAGCGACTGAGCGCGCACTTTTCAGAGCTGTGTTTCCCAATCCGCTGGAGCGGCGCAACTTCCTGAAAGCTGTCGGCGCGACGACAGCTGCGGCCGCACTCAATCATCTCTTTCCGGTCAAGGCAGCGGCCGAAGCGCTGGAAGAAACCGGCAAGCCAGAAAAGACCGACCTCAAGATCGGATTTCTTCCGATCACCTGCGCGACGCCGATCATCATGGCGGCGCCGATGGGCTATTACACCAAACAGAAGCTCAACGTGCAGCTCATGAAGACGCCGGGTTGGGCCATCGTCCGCGACAAGACGATCAACGGCGAATATGACGCAGCGCATATGCTGGCGCCGATGCCGCTCGCGATCTCACTCGGACTCGGATCGACGAAAGCGCCGTTCGTTTCGCCCGCAATCGAGAACATCAATGGTCAGGCCATTTGTTTGGCCAACAAGCACAAGAACAATCGCGATCCGAAGAACTGGAAAGGCTTCAAGTTCGCAATACCCTACGATTTCTCAAATCATAACTATCTGCTGCGCTACTATCTGGCGGAGCACGGCATTGATCCCGATACCGACGTGCAGCTTCGTTTGGTGCCGCCGCCGGAGATGGTCGCCAACCTGCGCGCCAACAACATCGACGGTTTCTTGGCACCCGACAACCTCGTCCAGCGCGCCGTATACGACGGCGTCGGCTTCATTCACATTCTCTCCAAAGAGATTTGGGACGGTCACCCTTGCTGCAGCTTCTCGCTGTCGCGCAAGATGATCGCTGAGACGCCGAACACGTCCGCGGCGTTGCTGCGCGCCATCATGGAGGCGACGGCCTATGCGCAGAAGGCGGAAAATCGCAAGGAGATCGCCGCGGCCATCGCACCAACGAACTATTTAAATCAGCCGCTGACTGTGGTCGAGCAGGTATTGACTGGGACTTACGCTGATGGTCTAGGCGGCGTTAAAAAGGACCCGGCTCGCATCGCATTCGATCCGTTCCCTTACGAAAGCTTCGCCGTCTGGACGCTGACGCAGATGAAGCGCTGGGGCCAGATCAAGGGCGACGTTGACTATCAATCGGTCGCGCGCGAGGTCTACCTTGTGACGGACGCGGCGAAGGCCATGAAACAAGCAGGTTTGACGCCGCCACAAGCGACGACAAAGACGTTCAGTGTCATGGGCAAGCGATTCGATCCCGCCAAACCGGACGAATATCTGAAGTCCTTTGCAATAAGTCGCGCCGGGTGACACGCTCGATCCGCGATCTTTCGGCACTGGACGCCCGCGCCGCATCGTCGGCGCGGGCGATTTCGCGTTATGAAAGGTCCGGAGATGCAATCGAAAGCGTTATGACGGCGAGCGAGAAGAAATCACAACGCGAGAGCAGCAATTTCTGGCGGGCTCAGGAGCTTTATCTGATTCAGGAAGTCGCGAACCTGATCGGGAAGGGTCTCTACTTCGATCAGGTTGCGCGCGGGGTGCTGCACCTGCTTTCGGAGATGCTTGGGCTGAACCGCGGCCGCATCGTGCTGAAGTCGCCTGATGAAGACATCTACCGCATCGCTTATTACTACGGGTTGACGTCCGCAGAAGCTGCGCGCGGCCGATATGCACTCGGCGAAGGCGTCACAGGTTACGTCATTCAGACCGGCCAACTCATTATCGTCCAGGATATCGATAAAGACCCAAGCTTTCTTGGCCGCGCGGTCGAACGCAGCAAGTTGCCGGAAGGCGTCGTCTCGTTCTTTGCCTGCCCGATCCGCGTCGAAGACCGCACCGTCGGTGCGCTGGCCTGTCACAGGATACGCCATAGGGATCGCCCGCTGCAGGACGATGTTCGCATTCTCAAAATTCTCTCTGCGATCCTCGGTCAATTTCTAACGCTCAACGATCGCATTGATCGGCGGATGCGGGCCATCGAGGCGCGCGATGCAGCGTCGGCACCGGCCGGCGACAAGGCAACACAATACGGCATTGTCGGACGCTCGCCGGCCCTGCTGCGTGCGATCTCGCAGATCGAGCAGGTCGCGGACGCCACCGCGAGCGTTTTGCTGCTTGGCGAGTCGGGAACCGGAAAAGAGCTTTTCGCCCACGCGCTGCACGTCGCCGGGCCGCGAAAAGACAAGCCGTTTATCAAAGTCAATTGCGCAGCCATTCCCGAAACGCTGTTTGAATCGGAACTTTTTGGGCACGAGCGCGGCGCCTTTACCGGCGCGAGCGAAGCCCGCATGGGTTGGTTCGAGCAAGCCAACGGCGGCACGATCTTTCTCGATGAGATCGGCGAGATGCCGCTGCTCATGCAGACTAAGTTGCTGCGTACGCTGCAAGAGGGGACAGTCGTCCGCTTGGGCGGTAAGCGGGAGATCAAGGTCAACATGCGTGTGGTGGCGGCCACCAATCGCGATCTTGCCGGAGCGGTCGAGAGCGGCGACTTTCGCGAGGACCTTTACTACCGTCTCAACGTCATTCCCATTCTTCTACCGTCGCTGGCGCAGCGCCAGAGCGATATTCCCGAACTCGTCCGTCATTTTTTGAGCCGCGCGAACGTTGCGAACAAGCGGGAGGTCGCGTTGACGGCCGACGCGATGCACTATCTCGTCGAACAGCCATGGCCGGGAAATGTCCGTCAACTGTCGAACTTCATCGAACGTCTGGTTCTTCTCGCGAGCGCACCGGTTCTCGGACGTGTCGAGGTTTCCGCCTTGCTGACCGATCGCGTCTTCGATATCAGTCCGCCGAGCGAGCACCATCAGACGCGGCAACCGATGTCATCCGTGATGCCTGTTCGCCCCTATCTTCCGGCGGCGTCGCACGGACCCGACGATCTTAAGCGTGCTCTAGAATTTTCCGGCGGCAACAAATCGCGAGCCGCGCAACGGCTCGGTTTGACGGAGCGGCAGTTCTCGTATCGGCTTCGCAAGTTCAAGGCCGAAGGTACGAAATTCTAAGTCGACAAACTTTGACATTGTCGACACTTTGTCTTGCGTACAATGCCGGCCATCGCGAAAAGCTCACTGATAAGCGCCTGAATTCAAGCGTTACGAGCTGCCGCCGTTTCTGCCAAAATTGGCACATCGATTGCAACCTCCCTCTCTCAGGCGACGGATGAACCGGGGGGTACAGCATGAACGCCATCACAGAGATCACCGCTCTCGATAGCCGAGAGTCGGTTGATCGCCCGCTACTGCCTCTCGGCAACGAGCGGATAATCGACACTGCCGCCAGACACAAATCGAAGCATGGAATCTGGACGCGGAGTCGATCATTGAAACGAGCTACCGAACTTCTTTGCATTGCTGTTGTCGCAGGAGTGTGTGTTGCTGCGGCTACCCCGTCTCAGGCGGCTGACCTTGGCGGTGATTGCTGCGCGGATTTGGAAGAACGCGTTGCCGAGCTTGAAGCAACGACGGCGCGCAAAGGCAATCGCAAGGTCTCGCTGACGATCTCGGGCTACGTGGCTCAAGAGATGACCTGGTGGGACGATGGCGCTGAAAGCAACGTCTACCTGCATGGCCTCGGCCCGACGCAGGCCACGCATGTGATCTTCAACGGCAAGGCCCAGATCCTGCCCGGATGGACCGCCGGCTACCTGCTGCGCATCCAGAACCTCGCTGATAATCCGTTTGGACGCAACGCCTCGACCGGCGCGGCGATGAACCAGAATTCGGCGGACTTCAACCAAGGCCTCAATGTCCAGATGTCGTTCTGGTATTTGAAGAGCGAGCAGCTCGGCAGCTTGAGCGTCGGCCGTCAGGCGAACGCCTCCAAAAGTGCGGCCATGTTCACGGACAAATCCGGCACGCAGGTCATCGACAACTACACGTTCTTCGACGGCTTTCCGCAGTTCAAGCTGCGCCAGAAGGGCGGCGGCTATGCACCAGGCAACATGACTTGGGGGCAGCTGTCTTATTGTTATTCGCAGGATGCGCCGATCGGCGGCGACTGCGATGGCATCGTGATGAACGCGGTGCGCTATGATTCACCTGTGTTTGGCGGCTTCTCAGTCTCGGCGAGTTGGGGCGAAGACGACGACTGGGAGCTTGCAGCGCGCTATGCTGGCAAGTGGAACGACTTCAAGGTCAATCTTGGCGTCGGCTATTCTGAGAACTCTGATGAGCGCATCAGCGGCACGGCCGTGCTGACCTCGAAGGACAGTCAATACTTCCAGGCCGGCGGCTACATCGAGCATATGCCGACGGGTCTGTTCTTCCACGGCGCGTACGGCCGTGAAGACAACAACGACGCCAAGCTTGTGAACGGTGCGACCGCACCCGACAGCCATCACTGGTACATCAAGTCGGGTATCCGCCGGAACTGGACGCCGCTGGGTGCGACGATCGTCTATGGCGATTATGCCGAATACGATGACCAGCTTGGACCGGCTGCGCTGGCGCTTGGCGCGACGGGGAGTTCGTTCCAGCGTTACGGCGGTGGCATAGCCCAGGAGATGGACGCAGCAGCGATGACGGTCTACGTCAAATATCAGCACTACGATGCGGATGTGTCGGGCGTGTCCAGTCTATCCGACCTCGAAGGCCTCGACCTCGTCAGCTTTGGTGGGCTGATCAATTTTTGATCGAAGCTTCCTTCCGCAACTTCGGCGGAATGCCAGCGAGCAGCTAAATCCCGGGCTGCTCGCTGGCGCTTGATGAACTCCAGGCTATCAGGTCATCGCCGTATGCGCGATCTTTCACTCCGATAAGTGCAGCTCAGTTTGCCTTCACGACCTCGGGCGGGCTCCAACTCCCATCCAGAATCGAAGGGCTCGTTTCCTTAGGCCAATACATCCGCAGCATCGGCAGGAATGCACCTTTCGGAGCCGGGAGCCAATTGGATTCCTTATCGGCACCCGGCGATTCATTCTGAAAGTAAAGCGTAACGGAGCCGTCGGGATTGGCTTTCAAATCGTTGCGCGGACTGACCGTAAATTTGTTCAGCGCATTCGGTACGAACCACCACCCCTGGTCGATTTGGTACATCGTGATCGACCAGAAACCGTTGACCGGCGGCTCCTGGCCCTTAGCAAACGTCAGCGTATATTTGTCCGCGCCGCTGAGCGGCTGTCCGGCGCTGTCGACCTCCGTATAGGGATAGACGGCGTCAGCCTGCAAATTGGCCGGCCATCCAAAAGCCGCGACGAGCGCGCGCTTCATGTAGTCGGTGCCGTATTCACCAAGACCCTTGGTGAAGATCCATCTCTTGACCTCCACTCCCATCGCAGCCTTGTTCGCTCCGATTTTATCGAGCGCCTGCTGCGGCAACGCTTTCAACGCTGCCTGAACATCAGGATCGAGATGAGCCAAGCTGAATGTCTTGCACGGTTCAATGCCGATTTTCGCCATCTCTGCGAGGATAGGTGCGTCCTCAGTCGCCGGGGGCGCATCCATGCACATCAATCGCGCCATCATATTGAAGTAGCCTTCGGTTCCAAGGCCAAGAATGACGTCCTGTGGTTTGTCGGTCATGGAGAAACCCGGATTGGGATCCACCGGCGGGGCCACATACGTGTAATCAGCGCCGACCGCCGAGAGCGGCCGGAGGTCGTACTCAGCCTGCAGAGCATTCACGGCTTTGTAGTCGGCCTCGCTTCCGTCTGCGTACGTCCGTCCGAGAATCAGCATGTAACGCGTGGGAGATTTGATCTCCGTCATGCCGGACGGCACCTCGCCTTTCCATCCCGGGCCGGTCAGCAGGAATTTCTCTGCTGCGCCGCCCGTCGTGCGGGTGCCAGGAGAATGGATCACAGGCATCCAAAGACTATACATGGGAAACAGATAGTATCGCTTACCCATATCCGGATGAGAGAAAACGGTCGGACCTTTTTCCAAATCTATCCAGGCGAGCGAATAAAGCGTATCGGCATTCGGCGCTGATACGCCGCGATAGTCCGCAGGCGGATAACGCGGAATATTAACAAACTTGCCCATTGGCCCCCGCGTGCCGTCGGGCTTGTCGACGTTCGTCATTTGAACGCGCGTAACTTCAGTAGTGATGAGAGAATAACCATAGATATAGGCATCCATCGCAATCGCTTTGGATTCGTCCACCGTCAAGGCGTGAGCGGCGCATGAAAAAAAAGCGGCACTCATGTGAGCCGCCGACGCAATTTTAAATTGTTTTTTTATTACCACGCTGTCTCTCCGTTTCACATTTTTGCGAGAGAATACGATGCAGGCGGAGGAATAATTCGCTTTATGCGCCAGACGGTGTAAAATAGCCAAGGTTCGCTTGTTTGTATCGCTATCGCTGCTCGCATGATCTCAAGCTTTCCCTTGGTGCGCGCGTCCGATATCGCGCCGTTCGTTCGATGGGTTCAAAAAAACGGACGGTCGCTCGACGACGTGCTCGCGTGCGGAGGGCTACCGGCCCCGCCTTGGGACGCGACCGCCCGCCCGATTTCCCTGATCAAAGCTCTTTCAGTGATGCGGATGCTGTCCCTGCAGGAAGGACCCGACATCGCGACGCGCGTAGTGACAGACACGAGCATTCTCGATCTCGGAGAGCTGGGTCAACTCATGCTTGGCGGCAGGACGCCGCGCGAGGCACTCACTCTTGTCTGTGAAGCGATGCCCCGTCATTGTACACACGAATTTCTATCGATCACGCCGGCCGCCGCAGGCGCGTTCATTCGTGAGGAACTCACTCTCGATGTGGACGATGTCACGCGGCACACTGTGCAGCAATACGTGGCCGCACTGATCCGTTCGCTCTGTAAAATGACGGGTTACGCAGGCGAGCCGCTCGGCAAAATTGAGCTCACGCCGCATCCGGAATTCGGCTTGTCGCACCTCAACGGGAGCCTCGGACCAGAGCTGACGCCGAGCGCCACGAACGCGCTCACGGTCTTTATATCCGATGATGTTCTGGATCGGCCGTTCCCCAGTTCCATCCGGAAGTTCGGAGGCGATTGGCCCAAAGATCATTGGGATCCGCTCTACAGTGCAAACAGTTTCGCGTGTACGGCGCGGGCATTCATCGATTTCATGCTCGATGATGGCGAGCCGACCGTTGAGCGATTTGCCGAGGCGAGCGGCTTCAGCGTGCGAACATCGCAGCGGCGACTTGCGGCCGAAGGCACGAGCTTTTCGGATCTTCTGGATGAAGCGCGAAGGGCCCGCGCGCTCGTTGCGTTGAGCGGCTCTTCGAAATCGATCACGCACGTTGCCGCGGATCTGGGTTATTCCGGGCAGCCCTCTTTCGTCCGCGCCGTCCGCCGGTGGACGGGCGTATCGCCGCGACGGTATCGGAACGGCGCCGTTTGAGCAGAACGGCCCGGCGCGAATTTCCATGCAATCAACGGTCCGTCGTCCGACCTTGTCGCGACCCTAGTTCCGGCCCTGAGCACTTGCGGGCAGTTGACCGAGCGCGGAAATCGTGTACCCGAGACAGTCTTCTTGGTGGACACGGGCATGCACGCAGGGCCGAAACGACTTTCCATCTTGGTCATAGATGAAAACCGTCTGCGCGCCTCGGTCATCGAAGCGGGCCTGCGGGAAGCCGGCTATGATCACCTCACCGTCGTCCACGACGTCGCGGGAATTGCGCGCCGTATTTCCGAGATTGAGCCGGACGTCATCGTTATCGATCTCGAAAATCCCAACCGCGATATGCTCGAGAACATGTTCCAACTTTCTCGTGCCGTGAACCGCCCCATCGCGATGTTTGTCGACCGTTCGGACAGTGCATCGATCGAGGCGGCGGTCGAAGCGGGGGTATCGGCTTACGTCGTTGACGGACTGAAGCAGGAGCGCGTCAAGCCGATCCTCGAGATGGCGATCAGTCGCTTTAACGCCTTCTCGCGCATGACCCGGGAACTTGAAGAGGCGCGTTCGGAGCTTGAAAACCGCAAGCTCATCGACCGGGCGAAGGGCATTCTCATGACTACGCGCGGTCTCTCCGAGCCCCAGGCTTACGCCTTGCTACGCAAGACTGCGATGAACCAAAATAGAAAGCTCTCCGAAATCGCCGAAAGCTTGATAACGGCAGCCGGGCTTCTCGCCCCACCCGACGAGGAGGGATGACGATGGCGAGCCTTTACCAGATCACTGCCGGGTTCATGCCGCTTCTCGACAGCGCGGTTCTCGTGACTGCAAAAGAAATGGGCTTCGCCGAGGCCGAAGGCGTCGATTTGGTGCTCGTCCGTGAGATGTCGTGGGCCAACATCCGTGATCGTCTCGCGGTTGGACATTTCCAGGTCGCCCACATGTTGGCGCCGATGCCGATTGCCTGCAATCTTGGCCTGACACCGCTGGCTGTTCCAACCATCGTTCCGATGGCGCTCGGTCTGGGCGGCAACGCCGTTACCGTGTCGAATGCCCTGTGGGACGCGATGGCAGACAACGGCGCAAAGGCCGACTTCGATCCTGCGACGAACGGCAAGGCTCTAAAGGACGTCGTTCGTACGCGCATGGCCCAAAACAAGATGCCGTTGCGGTTCGCTGTCGTCCATCCACACTCAGGGCATAACTACGAGCTTCGCTATTGGCTGGCCGCCTGCGGCATTGACCCATCGCGCGATATCGAGATTGTCATCGTGCCCCCGCCGTTGATGGTGGACGCTCTCGCGAGCGGCACGATTGACGGCTATTGCGTCGGCGAGCCGTGGAATTCTGCCGCGGCTCTCCTGGGGCACGGCCATATAGCGACCGTGAAGGCCGCCATTTGGCGGTCGAGCCCCGAGAAAGTTCTCGCCGCCGGCGCGCACTGGGCGCAAGAGAATCCTGAAGCGCTGTCCGCCTTGTTGCGCGCGTTGAATAACGCCGCCCAATGGTGCGCCGACGCGCACAATCGTAATGATCTGGCACGCATTCTGGCCGAGCGGACGTATGTCGCTCAGCCTGTCGAATGGATGCTGCCTGCGCTGCAGGGCCAGTTGCCCGTCGGCAATGAACACGCCGTCGCCGTCTCCGACTTCTTTGTACCGTTTGCCAAAGCAGCGACGTTCCCATGGAAGAGTCATGCGCTCTGGTTTTATTCGCAGATGGTTCGCTGGGGGCAGGTGCTACACAGCGCGGAGAACGCAAAAATTGCGCGCGAAACGTATCGGCCGGATCTTTACCGTGCCGCGCTGAAGCCGTCAGGCATTGCGCTCCCGGTGGCGAACGCGAAGGTTGAAGGAGCGCTCACGGCGCCCACTCCGGTCGGTTCATCCGGCGCGAGCCTGGTGCTTGGGCCGGACGGTTTTTTCGACGGGGGCTTGTTCGATCCCGACAAGCTCGACGCCTACATCACAAGCCAGAAGCGGTGACGATCCCCGACCTGCGTCAAACGTGCACTGCACAAAATTTGCGCCGACGGGTCGTGAAATTGCTAAATGTTTGGACTTGCGAAGCGTTCGCTACTGCCGCAATCCTGGCAGGGACTCGAGTTGAAGGTTTGTAATTTCAGCTCGCCTAAGCTGCGTGATTTCCGCGCTTAGGGTTTCGTCCGCGTCCAATGACGGGCGCTCAATAGGCAAAGCTGCCGTTCAAGCCTTCCTACCCTCTTTGCCGAGGGTGTGAGCGCTTGGCCGGCAGCTTTTTTGTTTTTAGCGCCACGACCGGGAGCAATCGATGCGCACACAGGAAAGTTCGGGATTATCGCTGTCCACGGTTGAAGGGCGCGCCCTTTGGATTTCGACGATCGCTTTCACGGCCTGCTTCGCAGTCTGGACGATCTTCGCAATCATCGGCATTCGCATCAAGGCGCAGCTCGGATTGAATGAAACCGAGTTCGGTCTGCTGGCGGGAACGCCCATTCTGACCGGCTCGCTCGCCCGCATCTTCCTCGGCATCTGGACCGACCGCTACGGCGGACGGGTCGTGTTCACGCTCAACATGATCGCTGCAAGCATCGCGACGGCGCTTCTCGTTTTCGCGCACACCTATACGCAAATGCTTGTTGCGGCGCTTGGAGTAGGTCTCGCGGGCGGCTCATTTGCGGTCGGTATTGCCTATGTCTCGCGCTTCTATCAATCCGGACAGCAGGGCACCGCACTCGGTATCTTCGGCGCCGGCAACGTCGGCGCGGCCGTCACCAAATTTCTTGCCCCGTTCGCACTCGTTGCCTGGGGCTGGCATGCCGTCGCGCTGATCTGGGCGGCTGTACTGGCGGTGATGGCCATCGTCTTCTGGTTTACGACGACCGACGACCCGGTCACCGCTGAGCGCCGCCGCACAGGCGAAGCGCCAAAGGCGTACGCAATGGAACTCGCGCCGCTGAAGGATATCCGCGTTTGGCGGTTTTCCTTCTACTACTTCTTCACGTTCGGCGCTTTCGTCGCCCTCGCACTCTGGCTGCCGCGTTACCTGATCGGCGTCTATGGTTTCGACATCGAAACCGCTGGCATGATCGCTGCCTCCTATTCGATTCCGGCGAGCATATTCCGCGCTTACGGCGGCGTGCTGTCGGATCGCATCGGCGCCCGCGCTGTCCTGTACTGGTGCTTCGGCGTCTCCGCCATCGCGACGCTAGCTCTGTCGCTGCCACCGACCGATTACGTCATGCACGGCACGCACGGACCGATCTCTGCGCACTTCGAGATCAGCCCCTTAATATTCGTCGGAATCGCGATGGTGCTCGGGTTCTTCATGAGCATCGGCAAGGCCGCCGTCTATAAGCACGTCGCGACGTACTACCCGGACAACGTCGGCTCTGTCGGCGGCCTCGTCGGCATGATCGGCGGCCTGGGAGGTTTCGTTCTGCCAATCGCCTTCGGCTTTCTCAATCAGGTGACGGGCCTTTGGACGAGCTGCTTCATGCTGCTGTTCGTCATCGTCGTCGCTCTGTTCGTCTGGATGCACCTTTCGATCCGAAGCATGGAGCGCGATGACGCCTCCCCGAAATCCGCAACCAATACCGACAGCGCCCTGGCCCAAATCGCCGGCCAGGCATGAGAGCGGGAACAACAGTCATGACGGAAAAACTCGTCATAATCGGCAATGGCATGGCGCCTGGGCGGATGCTTGAGCATCTGTTCGAGACATCACCCGGCCGCTTCGCCGTCACGATTTTTAACGCCGAGCCGCGCGTCAATTACGATCGCATCATGCTCTCTCCCATTCTGTCCGGCGAGAAGAGCTATGAGCAGATCATCATTCACGGCGACGGCTGGTACATCAAAAACGGCATCACGCTCTATAAGGGCCACAAGATCGTCGCTATCGATCGCGACGCCAAAACCGTGACGTCCGATCACGGCGTCGTCGAAACTTATGACAAGCTCGTCATCGCGACAGGATCGGTGCCGTTCATTCTGCCGGTGACGGGTAACAATCTGCCGGGCGTCTTGAGCTATCGTGATTTGGATGACGTCAACGCCATGCTGCTTGCGGCGCAGTCGCGGGCCAAGGCGGTCGTTATCGGCGGCGGCCTCTTGGGATTGGAAGCTGCGGCAGGTCTTGAAGCACAGGGCATGGACGTCACTGTCCTGCATTTAATGCCGACGCTGATGGAGCGCCAGCTCGATCCCGCGGCAGGTTATCTCTTGCAGCGCGCGATTGAAGATCGCGGCATCAAGGTCATCTGCAAGGCCAACACGAAAGCCATTCTCGGCGACAGACGTGTCGAAGGTGTCGAGCTTGCTGATGGTCGTATCATTCCAGCGACGCTCGTCGTCATGGCGGCCGGTATCAAGCCGAATGCCGGGCTCGCAAAAGAGGCTGGTCTGGCCACCAATCGCGGCGTTCTCGTCAACGCCGGCATGCAGACATCCGATCCTGATATTTATGCTGTCGGCGAGTGCGCCGAAGTCGGTGGGCACGTTTACGGCCTCGTCGCACCGCTTTACGAAATGGCGCGCGTGGCAGCGGCCCACCTCGCAGACGAAAAAAGCACGGCGGCGTTCGTCCACAACGACACGCCGACGAAGCTCAAAGTCACCGGTATCGAGCTTTTCTCGCTCGGTGACTTTGCTGACGGAGAAGACCGGCACGAGATCGTCCTGCGCGATGCCTCGGCCGGTGTCTACAAGCGCATCATTCTGAAGGATAACCGCATCATCGGTACTGTCCTTTATGGGGAAACCGCCGATGGCGCGTGGTTCAACGACCTGAAGAAGAAGCAGGTCGATATCTCCGACATGCGCGACACCTTGATCTTCGGCCAGGCCTATCAGGGAGGAACGCCCCTCGACCCTATGGCGGCCGTTGCAGCCTTGCCCGATGACGCAGAAATCTGCGGCTGCAACGGCGTATGCAAAGGCAAGATCGTCGGTGCCATTCAGGTGAAGGGCCTGACGTCGCTCGATGACGTCCGGGCTCACACCAAAGCTTCTGCCTCGTGCGGCTCGTGCACGGGCCTCGTTGAGCAACTCATGGCTCTGACGCTCGGGGATACCTACAACCCGACCGCCGTGCAACCGATGTGTGGATGCACAACCCTGGGCCATGACGATGTTCGCCGATTGATCAAGGCGAAAAGCCTCAAGAACATTTACGCCGTCATGCAGGAGCTTGAGTGGACGACGTCGTGCGGCTGCGCCAAGTGCCGCCCGGCGTTGAATTACTATCTCGTCTGCGACTGGCCCGGCGAATACGCCGACGACTATCAATCGCGTTTCATCAACGAGCGTGTGCACGCGAACATCCAGAAGAACGGCACGTATTCCGTCGTGCCGCGCATGTGGGGCGGCGTTACGAGTGCAAATGAGCTGCGGGCCATCGCCGACGTCGTCGACAAGTTCAACATTCCGACCGTGAAGGTGACCGGCGGCCAGCGCATCGACATGCTGGGCGTGAAGAAAGAAGACCTGCCCGCGGTCTGGGCCGACCTCGGCAAAGCGGGCTTCGTATCGGGTCACGCTTACGCGAAAGGTCTGCGAACCGTGAAGACGTGTGTCGGCACCGACTGGTGCCGCTTTGGTACGCAGGATTCGACCGGCTTCGGCATCCGCATCGAGAAATTCATGTGGGGCTCGTGGACGCCCGCGAAGGTCAAGATGGCCGTTTCGGGCTGTCCGCGAAACTGCGCCGAAGCAACTTGTAAGGACGTCGGCGTGATCTGCGTCGACTCCGGCTACGAGGTTCATTTTGCAGGTGCGGCCGGTCTCGACATCAAGGGCACGGAAGTTCTGGGTCTTGTCAAAACCGAGGACGAAGCCCTCGAAGTCATTGTTGCGCTCGTACAGATGTACCGCGAGCAGGCGCGCTATCTCGAACGCATCTACAAATGGGCAAAGCGCGTCACCATCGACGAGATTCGTCGCCAGGTTCTCGATGATACCGAGAAGCGCCGCGGCTATTACGACCGCTTCGTCCATTCGCAGAAATTCGCACAGGTTGACCCGTGGTCGGAACGCGTTTCCGGCCTGCACAAGCATGAGTTCAAGCCGATGGCAACCATCGGCATGGCAGACGCGGCGGAGTGATGGACATGAGCTGGGCATTGATAGGCAGCATCACCGATATTCCGCGACGCGGTGCGCGCTGTGTCGAGACGCCGCAAGGCAAGGTCGCGGTCTTCCGCACGGCGGAAGATCGCATCTTTGCAATCGAAGATCATTGTCCGCACAAGGGCGGGCCGCTGAGTCAGGGCATCGTCCACGGCGCCGCCGTAACATGCCCGCTTCACAACTGGGTCATCTCGCTCGAAACCGGCAAAGCGCTCGGCGCCGATGAAGGCAGCGTGCGGACGATACCGGTCAAGGTCGAAGGCGACCAACTCTTTATTGCCTTGGCTTCCGAAGCCAAAGCCCATCGCGCGGCGTAAGGCAAATAGAGATGACCATGCCTCAGCCAACCAAGACGACGTGTCCGTACTGCGGCGTCGGCTGCGGTGTGCTTGCAGAAGCGTCGGCTGACGGCACGGTCGCGGTGAGCGGCGATCCGGATCATCCGGCAAACTTTGGCAGGCTGTGCTCGAAGGGTTCGGTGCTTGGCGAAACCGTCGCTCTCGATGATCGCCTGCTATATCCCGAAGTCGGCGGTCGGCGCGTGAGCTGGAACGCGGCGCTCGATTTCGTCGCTTCTGGTTTTTCCAAGACGATCGCCGAGCACGGCCCGGACTCGGTCGCGTTTTATGTCTCCGGCCAGCTTCTCACCGAAGACTATTACGTCGCCAACAAACTGATGAAGGGCTTCATCGGCTCGGCGAATATCGACACGAATTCGCGGCTGTGCATGGCGTCGTCTGTTGCGGGGCACAAGCGCGCATTCGGCACCGATACCGTACCTGGCTGCTACGAGGATCTCGAATGCGCGGATCTCATCGTGCTCGTCGGCTCGAACCTCGCGTGGTGTCATCCGGTTCTCTATCAACGCATCGTCTCGGCAAAAGAGAAGCGGCCGAGCATGAAGATCGTGCTGATCGATCCGCGTCGAACGATGACCGCCGATCTCGCTGAGATGCATTTGCCGATCAAGCCTGATGGCGACGTCGCGCTGTTCGTCGGCTTGCTCAATCATCTGGCTGATGTGGGCGCAATCGACGACGCCTTCGTTTCCGCACACACAACGGGGTTCGAAGGCACACTCAACACTGCGCAATCTGTCGATGCGCTGACCGTCGTTGAGCGAACCGGACTGTCGCACGCACGGCTTAAAGACTTCTTCGATATCTTCGCGCGCACGGAAAAGGTGGTCACCATCTTCAGTCAGGGTGTCAACCAATCGTCCTGCGGCACCGACAAGGTCAACGCCATCATCAATTGCCACCTCGCGACGGGCCGCATTGGTAAGCCAGGCATGGGGCCGTTTTCCATTACCGGCCAGCCAAACGCCATGGGCGGTCGCGAAGTTGGCGGTCTGGCAAACACGCTCGCCGCTCATATGGAATTCGACAGGGTAGGCGACGGCGACCGCGTCCAACGCTTCTGGCAATCTCCGGTGATCGCGGCAAGGGCCGGCCTCAAAGCCGTCGATATGTTCCGCGCCGTCGCCGATGGACGCATCAAGGCGATCTGGATCATGGCGACGAATCCCGTCGTCTCGATGCCGGATGCAGGCGACGTTGAAGACGCCTTGCGCAACTGCCCGTTCGTTGTTGTCTCGGACGTCATCGCGAAGACAGACACGGTGCGCCATGCTCATGTCACGCTTCCGGCCGCGGCATGGGGAGAGAAAAGCGGCACCGTCACCAATTCCGAGCGGCGCATCTCGCGACAGCGCAGTTTCCTACCGCTACCCGGCGAAGCACAACCCGACTGGTGGATCATGTGCGAAGTCGCAAAGCGCATGGGATTCGGCGGCGCCTTCGCGTTCCAGTCGCCGTCAGAGATTTTCGCTGAGCATGCGGCGCTCTCCGCATTCGAGAATAAAGGCACCCGCGATTTCGATATCGGCGCATTCAGCAATATTTCCGGGGACGATTTCGACGCACTCGAACCGTGTCAGTGGCCTCGCCGGATAGGCGAGAGTTCCCGCATCCGCTTCTTTGCGGACGGAAACTTTTTCACGCCTGATCGCAAGGCACGCTTCGTAAACACTAGGATCGGCAGCGGTCGGCGCGAACTTTCAGCTTTTCCTCTGACTCTCAATACCGGTCGCATTCGCGATCATTGGCATACGCTGACCCGTACTGGAAAAAGTCAGCGTCTGTCACAGCATTACGGCGAGCCGTTTGCCGAGATCCATCCCGAAGACGCAAGTCGTTACGGTATCGCGGACGCAGATCTCGTTCGCGTTTCGACTGGGTCTGCGGCTGTCCTGGTGCGAGCGCTGATTTCGCCGCGCCAGCAACGCGGCTCGATATTCGTTCCGATGCATTGGACGGATCAGTTCTCCTCGAAGGCTCGCGTCGATACTCTCGTGCCGTCTATTGTCGATCCGATCTCGGGTCAGCCGGCTTCGAAGAACGTCGCTGTTCGCATCGAGCGCTTCGTCGCCGAAACATATGGCTTTGCGGTTCTTGCCCGCAAGCCAGAGCACATCGACGCTGAATACTGGGCGCTTGCCAAGTGCAACGGCGGCTGGCGCATCGAGCTTGGCTTTGCGTCGGCGCGCGAAGATTGGGCCGCGTTCGCCAACGCGCTTTTCGGTTCGTCGTCCGACGCCGATACGATCGCCTTTCACGACCGCCAAAGCGCACGCTACCGCTTCGCTTGCTATCGCGATGAAACGCTGTTGGGCGCTGTTTTCCTCGCTCCCGAGCCGGTGGCCGTGTCCCGCGATTGGGCTGTTGCACAACTCGCGGCGGCACATCAGCGCGCTGCTCGCTTTAGGATCATCGCTGGTCGTCCGGGCGCTGGCGGTGCCGATAAGGGCGCAACGGTCTGCTCGTGTTTCGGGGTCGGCGCCAACGACATCGCTGCTGCTGCGCGGCGCGGCTGCCGTACCGTGGCAGACATCGGCGAGACGTTACAGGCCGGAACAAATTGCGGCTCATGCCGTGCCGAAATCAAAACCATTATCGAAGCGCAGAACCTTCAGGCAGCGGAGTGAATCTTTGAAGCGAGCAAGCAAATATCTTTCTGTGATGCTGGCGTTTGGTGCGTTGCCGAGTTTCTCTACCCCGTCTCAGGCGGCTGACCTTGGCGGTGATTGCTGCGCGGATTTGGAAGAACGCGTTGCCGAGCTTGAAGCAACGACGGCGCGCAAAGGCAATCGCAAGGTCTCGCTGACGATCTCGGGCTACGTGGCTCAAGAGATGACCTGGTGGGACGATGGCGCTGAAAGCAACGTCTACCTGCATGGCCTCGGCCCGACGCAGGCCACGCATGTGATCTTCAACGGCAAGGCCCAGATCCTGCCCGGATGGACCGCCGGCTACCTGCTGCGCATCCAGAACCTCGCTGATAATCCGTTTGGACGCAACGCCTCGACCGGCGCGGCGATGAACCAGAATTCGGCGGACTTCAACCAAGGCCTCAATGTCCAGATGTCGTTCTGGTATTTGAAGAGCGAGCAGCTCGGCAGCTTGAGCGTCGGCCGTCAGGCGAACGCCTCCAAAAGTGCGGCCATGTTCACGGACAAATCCGGCACGCAGGTCATCGACAACTACACGTTCTTCGACGGCTTTCCGCAGTTCAAGCTGCGCCAGAAGGGCGGCGGCTATGCACCAGGCAACATGACTTGGGGGCAGCTGTCTTATTGTTATTCGCAGGATGCGCCGATCGGCGGCGACTGCGATGGCATCGTGATGAACGCGGTGCGCTATGATTCACCTGTGTTTGGCGGCTTCTCAGTCTCGGCGAGTTGGGGCGAAGACGACGACTGGGAGCTTGCAGCGCGCTATGCTGGCAAGTGGAACGACTTCAAGGTCAATCTTGGCGTCGGCTATTCTGAGAACTCTGATGAGCGCATCAGCGGCACGGCCGTGCTGACCTCGAAGGACAGTCAATACTTCCAGGCCGGCGGCTACATCGAGCATATGCCGACGGGTCTGTTCTTCCACGGCGCGTACGGCCGTGAAGACAACAACGACGCCAAGCTTGTGAACGGTGCGACCGCACCCGACAGCCATCACTGGTACATCAAGTCGGGTATCCGCCGGAACTGGACGCCGCTGGGTGCGACGATCGTCTATGGCGATTATGCCGAATACGATGACCAGCTTGGACCGGCTGCGCTGGCGCTTGGCGCGACGGGGAGTTCGTTCCAGCGTTACGGCGGTGGCATAGCCCAGGAGATGGACGCAGCAGCGATGACGGTCTACGTCAAATATCAGCACTACGATGCGGATGTGTCGGGCGTGTCCAGTCTATCCGACCTCGAAGGCCTCGACCTCGTCAGCTTTGGTGGGCTGATCAATTTTTGAAGCCTGAAATTTGGATCGGCGATGGCTGAGGACTTCTCCATGCAATCTGATGCGACGACGTTTTCGCAGCCGGCGGCAAGTTCAGGGCAGTTGTCATTGCTCCGAATGTTCGGTTTGGCATTAAAGGCCGCCGTGGCGCCGGTTGCCGCAATGCTGAAGGGTTCGGCAGCGAAGATCGGCTCGACAATAAAAGGCGACAAGCCGCGCGGTTGCGTTACGCTGGTCGGCGCGGGGCCCGGTGATCCCGAGCTTCTGACGATCAAGGCGTTGCGCGCCATAGAAGCAGCGGATGTCATTCTATTCGATGCGCTTGTCTCCGACGCCATACTCAAAATGGCATCGGGAAACGCCGAGCTGATTTGCGTTGGCAAGAGAGGTGGACGGCCGAGTTGCCGCCAAGACGACATCAATCGGCTGATGGTCGAATACGCCAGCGCGGGCAGTCATGTCGTTCGCCTGAAAGCCGGAGATCCCGCGATCTTCGGAAGGGCAGGAGAAGAAGTATCGTATCTCGCAGCACAAGGTCTGGAGGCACGAATCGTGCCCGGCATCACAGCGGCATCGGCGATGGCTTCCGCGTTCGGAATTTCGCTGACGCATCGCAATCACGCAAAATCAGTACGCTTCGTGACCGGGCATTCGAAAAACGGCGGCCTGCCGGAAGATCTCGATTGGCAAGCGATCGCCGATCCTTCGGCGACGACGGTTTTCTATATGGGCGCGCCTCTCGCCGCAGAAATTTCTGAGCGCCTCATCGCGCTCGGGATGTCAGAGGATACACCCGTTGGTGTGGCGTCTTCGCTCAGTCGTCAAAATCAGAAGGTTGCGAGCTGTCAGCTTAAAGAGCTTGAAAGTGTTGTTGCGAAGTTCGATCGTTCGGAACCGCTCGTACTCGGAATCGGATCAGTATACGCGGGAACCGAAACCATAGCCGCGCATTGCCTGCCGCAGAGTGGATACGCGGTTGTTTGAGCGTGCGCTTTGCGCTGCGGTTTTTTGAGGGATATACCGCCTGCAGAACGACCCACCCTGCGACGGAGACCCCTTTCAGCCTGCATGCGAAGGCGATCGAGACGCTGTTGGAGACCTGCCTCAGCCAAAAGCAGAGGTAATAGCAACCTACCGCACTCCGCAGCGCCCTTTCTAGTTCGTAAGGTGACCCAGTCTGCTCAATCGCACTAGTCGCATTGAGCGAAAATCCTACTCTTGGCCCGGCAGTTGGGGTCGCAGCCGCCGCGTTGGCGGAGGCGGATAATCTCATGCGGGAAGACGATGACTGCGAAGGGCGCGCTGCCTCGTCGGAGGAGGAGTTATCCCGCCGGGCAGTGCAACCGACCAATCGTATTGCGTCCGGACACTAGCAAATTTCGGAGTTGGCCCGGTGGATCGCCGTAGCTTTGTCCATATCGTGCTTCCGCAATAATGGCACAAGCATCGGGACGCGCTGACGGTAGTGATTATACTCGTCGCCAAAGAGTTCGCTCAAGTCTCGCTCCTCGAGTGCGATGCCCACCAGGATGTAGGCGGTTGCCCCCACGGCGAAAAGCAGATGCCCCGCTGTCATCAGCGGCGTTGCCCACATCGCAATGACAAAGCCGAGATAGAGGGGATGTCGGACAATTTTGTATAGCATAGGTGTCCTGAATTGAGGCTCCGCTTGACGTTGCCCCGTCAGATTGAGAAGGACTTGCCGCAAGCCAAACAACTCTAAATGGCTGATCAGGAACGTGCTGGCGAAGACGAGCAACCAGCCAAACAATGACAGCCCAAACAAGACTATCGCCAGAGTTGGTTCACTCACGTGCCATACAACGTGAGTAATCGGTCGCCACTGCCAGAACAGCAGAATGAGCGCCAAACTGGACAAGAGAACGTATGTGCTGCGCTCGACTACAGAAGGAATGAACTGCGTCAGCCATTTCTTGAACGGCTTCCTGGCCATCACACTATGTTGCACAGTGAACACCGAAAGGAGAAGAATGTTCACAATGAGTGCTTCACTGAGAGGCGCAGCTTGGCCGGTGTCGATCGTCTTTGGAACGCCAAAACCGCTAACGAAGCCGATAGTGTACAAGATTGTGCCAAGGAACGCGCAGTAAGATGCGAGTCCATAGGCGAAGGTAATTCCTCGACCCATTGAGATTCCTCCTCGTTTGGGGCAGGCCGAATTTGTCGGCCGAGTAGGCGCATAGCCGTCTCCTCGGAGACTGGTATAGTTGAAGCCCCGTTGGACACCTATGATCAGTTCACCGAACGTCTTGCTCAAAACGCCGGAATATGTTGCTCGGCAATGGATGCGCTGTCAGATGTCCTGAGAGTTGTTCGGCTACGAGGCGGTGTGTTCTTGCACGCCGAGTTCGCTGCGCCGTGGTGCGTCTCCTCTCATCTCGGCGAAGAGGAAAGGCGAGTCTTGACCAAGGGCGCGGAGCACCTTGTTCTCTACCATTACGTCGTTGAAGGACGCTTGCTAGCACAGGTTCCGGGCGAAACTCCCGTAGCTATCGAGGCTGGCGAGGTTGTGATCCTCCCGCATAATCACATCCATGTCCTGGGCAGCACACTAGATCTGCCGCCCGTGCCGACACGGCAGGTAATGAACGTTACGCCTGGTGGCGGGTTTTGGACGGCTCGGCACGGTGGCAATGGCGAACGCACACGCATTGTGTGCGGCTTCCTGGGTTGCGATCGCCTCGATGGCAATCCCTTAACGGAGAGGCTTCCGCCGTTGCTTCGCTTCGACATCCGACAGGGGAGCGCCGCGGCCTGGATGCGAAGCTCGCTCGAGTTCGCGGCCGACGAGGTCGCAGCCAACAGAGCTGGCTCCGAGACAGTGTTGGCAAAGCTGTCGGAACTCCTTTTTATCGAAACTCTGCGGAGGTATGTCGAAGGTCTTCCCGACGAACACACCGGATGGCTCGCGGGCTTGAAAGATCCATTCGTATCGCGTGCTCTTTCCTTGCTTCATACTCAGATCGCCGACGAATGGACCGTTGAGAGCTTAGGGCGCGAGGTCGGCCTTTCCCGCTCGGCGTTAACGGACCGCTTCGTCCGCCTAATTGGTGAGCCACCAATGCGCTATCTAGCGCGCTGGCGAATCCAGGTCGCCGCGCATCACCTGCGCAACAGCGAAATGTCATTGGCGCGCATAGGTGAGCAAGTAGGATATAAGTCCGAAGCTGCCTTCAACAGAGCCTTCAAGCGCAGCCTGGGGCTCCCTCCGGCCACGTGGCGCAACAACCTTTATAAGGTCGAATAGGAACGGCCGCTGCAACGGCTGAATTAATTTAGCTTTTTGGAGTGGCGCGCCGGTGATGATGAAGATGAGAACTTTTGCGTCATTGTTAAGGTTGCTTGAAACAGCCTGACCCGCTTCAAGGCGCAGCTTCGGTGACGGGCTCGTCGGCGGTAGGCGTCTTGTAGCTCTGCAGCCCAGCAGCGCGCGTCGTTTTTCCGACATATATTAGCTCGTGCCGGGCTGCTGACCCTTCAGGCCGTTCTGCCCCACAACTGCGCGAGGACACGTCCGTGATCCTCAATACGTCATTCGTCGCGCAGACTGGAAAGCACGGGATTTCGTTGACAGCAGCCGCGAAAGCCGCACTGCGATCGCTTGTGCGCAGCTGATCGTTCGAGTTCCTCGATCGCAAGATGCGTGTTAATGCCCACGTCAGGAAAGGTGTGCTTCATGATCGCTCGTGCCCCGTTGCGGACGTGCGGTAGCTTTATGGCAACGTATTCACTCAAGACGCGCCGTAGCGTAATCCATCGACAAGGAGGGCAACAATTCGTCGAGCGCGCGCCAAGCCCTCCTTTCCCTCGGCGGACATGCACAGGCTCGGAACCGCGCGCAGCAGATCGTCCGGCTCTTCCCCCGCTCGGATCTCGCCTGCTCTAACCGCATCATCCAGCAGCGCGCAAAGCGCGGGCTTGAGATGCTGGTCAAAATATCCTCTCAGCGGCTCGTAGGCCGGATCGCCCGAGTGGAGTGCGCTTGCCAGGCCCCGCTTGTTCGCAACGAAATCGACGTAACGCTGCATCCAACGAGCCAATGCTTCGCCCGGCTTGTGCTTGGCAGACAAAGTCTGCGCGGCCTCTGCGCAGGCGTCGATCTCACGTTGCATGATTGCGACGATCAGATCAGATCGCTGAGGAAAGTGTCGGTAGACGGTGCCGAGGCCGACGCCGGCTTTCTCAGCAATCTCTCGAACCGGCGCGTCTACTCCTGATGTCGCGAAGACTTCCTTAGCGGCTTGCAGCAACGAGTCGACGTTGCGCCGCGCATCTGCGCGCTTCGAATGTTCCGATCCCTCTTCGCGATGCGCCGGTTTGTCCTTCACATGCGCCTCTTGCTAATCGGAACATTGTTCCATATAAACGGAATCGTGTTCCGCTTGATCTCTATAGCGTGGCACGCTTGAGTTGACCACATCGGAGCAAAGAACCAGCAATGCAATATCGCTCATTGGGACGAACAGGCATCAAGGTCAGCCCATATTGCCTGGGTGCGATGATGTTTGGAAAACTTGGAAACCCCGATCACGACGATGCTGCCCGCATCGTCCACAAAGCGCTGGACGCTGGCATCAACTTCATCGATACCGCCGACCGTTACAGCGCTGGCGAGTCCGAAGAAATTATCGGCAAGGCGCTGAAGGGACGTCGAGATAAGATCGTGCTCGCGACAAAAGTGCATGGGCCGATGGGCGATGACCCAAACATGCAGGGCAATTCGCGGCGCTGGATTACCCGCGCGGTTGAAGACTCGCTTCGCCGGCTGCAGACGGACTACATCGACCTCTACCAGATTCACCGGCCTTCACCCGATACCGATATCGAGGAGACGCTTTCCGTGCTCACCGATCTGATGCGCGCGGGCAAGGTGCGCGCGATCGGCTCCTCGACCTTCCCCGTCTCCGAGATCGTTGAAGCGCAGTGGGTGGCAGAGCGGCGCGGCCTCGCTCGCTTCCGTACCGAACAACCGCCTTACTCGATCCTCGACAGGGGAATTGAGCGGGACATGCTGCCGACATGTCAGCGCTATGGCATGGGCGTATTGGTCTGGAGCCCGCTTTCGAAGGGCCTGCTCACCGGGCGCTACCGCAAGGGGCAGCCGCTGCCTGATAGCCTGCGGGTGAAAGTGTTTCCGAAACAGATGTCGGATGAGCGGAGCCTGGATGCCGTGGAGGAGTTGATTCTGCTTGCGGTCGAAGCAGGGCTATCACTCACCCACCTGGCGATGGCGTTCGTGATGGCGCACCCGGGCGTGACGTCCGCCATTCTCGGGCCGCGCACGATGGAGCATCTCGACGATCTCCTCGCCGGTGCAGAGTTGCGCCTCAGCGATGATCTTCTCGACCGAATCGACCAGATCGCCCCGCCGGGCAACGATATCGCTGTAAACGGGGCAGCCTACAATCCGCCGGCAATCTTGAAAGCCGACCTGCGCCGCCGGCCCGCGGTCGAACGCGCCGCCGTGTAGATCAGCGGTATCGCCCGACAACCCAGACAATTCGTAACTTCGAAGGAGAATGGCTACGCACGACAAACGCGACACCCAGGTCACCGGCGCCAATCAGGGGAACGGCCTCCAGATCGCAAGGGATCGTTGACGATGCTGGCGTCCGGCAACTCTTCGTTCAAACTTGTCTTTCTTTCCGTTGGATGAAATTTCGCTTTGGCCCGAGCGGAATTGGTCTTCGGCGTTTCGCGCAAACGCTTTTTGGTCAGAAAGCAGATGTTCTGCCAACTTCTTCCCGAGCCGTGATTTGAGTGGTGGTCGACTGCGGCCCTCTCGCCATATGGCGCGCCGGACAAGATGAAAGTACGAACACTTATGTCATTGAAGTTTCATTTTAATTTCGACGCCTTCGGTGACGTTGAGTTCGGATTTTTAGGCTGCTACCTCGGCGGCTTGGAGCGTAGGGACGCAGTGGAGTTCCCACGCGATGTGGGTTCGCACGCTGTGGTATCCCTTCAAGCTAATGGCAGGCAGGTTGAAACGCCTGTTGCTCGCCTCAGCTAATTTTCTTGGTCAGAGGGCTCAATTTTAGTGTAACTTGTAAAATCCGAAATCAATGGTTACTTAGTGGGTTGAAGTTTTTCTTGAAAGTCCATGACAACCAACCGTCCGCCCCCGTTTTTCATTGCTGACAATTTGGGATTAGACTTCCTGAACTCTATCGCCGTTCCGGTGGACGAGAAGGTTGAGTGGCTTGGCTCTGGGGAGGATCTTCTCGCTTGGCTTAAACAAGGTGGATTGGTCCCCGAGGACGTGTTGGAGGCTTTTCGGAAGAAGTCGGCTCCCCGTGAACTCGATGCGGTTGCAGCGCAAGCTCGCGACTTACGGGATTGGTTCAAGCGGTTTGTTTATAAGCACATGGGCAAGCCCCTCGACGCGCGAGCGCTCCGCGAACTCCAGCCTCTTAATCAGCTTCTTGCGCGCGATGCAGAGTATGGTCAGCTGGTAGTTCGCGGTCGATCCCACGGCAGAAATTCGGTGCACGGTCACGATGTTGCGCCGGGATCGGGTTTCATGTGGCGACCACAGAGGCGCTGGGAAGCGCCCGACTCGTTGCTGTTTCCGTTGGCGCGATCTCTGGCTGATTTGATCTGCACAGAGGATTTCACCAACCTAAAAGCTTGTGAAGGGCCAGCCTGCACGCTTCTCTTTGTCGATCGGACGCGAGCTCGCGGCAGACGGTGGTGCAGCATGGCTGTCTGTGGCAATAGGGCTAAACAAGCTGCACACCGCGAGCGGACGCAAAAGGCACGAGATCAGCGTCATTGATATACGCTTTACGCCGTGCCGCTGCGATTTGCGTCCGACAAACAGCGAGAAAACGATCAGTCCAATAGGGACGTTTCGAGGCTCTCAAGTTTTCCCAAAGAGTGGATCGCCCGGTATTCCATCGGATCTATGCCGTAGATCGCGCGAAACGCACGGAAAAAGCCACTTCGGTTCTTGTACCCGACCGCGCTTGCAATCTGTTCGACAGAGCGCACGTTGGCCTCCAGAAGACCGGCCGCTTTCTTCATTCGAAGTTGCCGCAATACGACCAGGGGCGGGGATCCGATAAGTTTAGTGAAGCGCTGCATGAAACTCGATCGGCTTAAACCAGCTGTGCGCGCAAGCGATTCTACGGTGTGAGAGGCTCCCGGTTCGGCGACCATCCCGGCATATGCGCGGGCGATTTGAAAATCATTCAAGATTGGAAAACGTTCGATCCAACGTTCACTAGACGTAAACGACCGCCGTAAAACTGCGATCAATACCTGTTTGATCAATGATGCCGTCATCGCTCGCGCTCCGACCTCATGGCCGATTAGCTCGCAGAGCGCCATTTTGAGGCTGAGATCAAGTCGATCGCAGGCACCGAACTGTTCGACAAGCGGCGTGGGTAAATTGCCGAGAATGTCAAGCGACGTCCCGTAAACCGTACGGATAAAGCCGCAGATCAGAAGGATTTCCGGCGCGCCGTTACCCGCAACATAACGCGTTAGCTCTGACGGGGCGGACTGCTGCACGTTCACCTGTTGGTACGTAGTTCCGTTTGACCCATTCGCTTCAATGCGAAAGGGCGTCATCGGCGGTAGGATGACCAACGTGTGCGGAGCGAGGGGAATGGGGGGGAAAGTCCCGGCAATCATTCTTCCATGACCGGCGAGATTGTAGTGCATGCCGGCGAATTCGCTCGGGGGTAACGATAATGCCCAGCCTGGCGAAACGAGACATTCAGTCAAGCTGACGAAGTCGACTTCAAGACCGGATATCAACCGGTCGAGATCCGAAACCTCGATTTTTTTTGGACGATCGGCAACCAATTTTGGACCCTCAGATCAAGTCATCACTCTAATGCCAGTGGGCATTCGGGAGGTTCTTGAGGTCATTCCTGACATTCAAAGTCCATTTCGCAGACCGGAGACGATGGCACCCATGCTCTGCGTTCTCCGGCGCCGTTGCGAAATTTCTGCACGCTGACTGATAACCTCTAAAACTTAACTTGACAAGTTACGCAACCATAAAGTAACCGCTAAAATAAGATTATAGAAGTTAGCTCCGGAGAACGGAAATCCGATGCTATTTCGCAAGACAGGCCATGATCGAGGGCAACGTGAGTAAATCGAGCGGTTGCGCAACAGTGATTATGGTTCATGGCGCTTGGGCTGACGGCTCAAGCTGGAATCAGGTCATCGCACCGTTGCAGGCGGGAAGCCTCGATGTCATCGCCGCACCATTACCATTAACGTCGTTGTCTGAGGATGTGACGGCACTCGAGCATGCCATCGAGCGGACGCAAGGTCCCGTGGTGTTGGCAGCGCACGCATATGCGGGGGCCGTGATATCCGCCACGCGGAATGAGCGCGTGAAATCTCTCGTTTACGTATCGGCGCTTGCACCGGATGAAGGCGAGACGGTCGCGGATGTCTTCTATCGTGAACCGCCACATCCCGAAGCGCCGCAGCTGGTGCCGGACGAGCATGGTCTCATCTGGATGCCGGCGGATGGGTTCGCATCAGCATTCGCTCAACATGCTTCGCCGAAGCAGAATGCGCTGTTCGCTGCAACCCAAAGGCCGATCGCAGTTGCCTGCATTCAGGAAGGCGTACAGCGCCCCGCCTGGAAAGAAAAACCGTCTTGGTTCTTGATTGCGGAAGAGGATCGCATGATCAACCCGGCAACTCAGCAATTCATGGCTGAACGAATGGGCGCGAAAATACACTCCGAGAAAGTCGATCACATGCCTCTGGTCACGGCGCCAGAACTCGTCGTGGAAATCATTCTGGAGGCGATGGGGCCCGCGCGCCCCTAACGCCAAAAATTTCCGGCAATCGCACTCCGACAACTATCAAAGCGCGTTTTCATGTCACTTTGAGGTTCCCCATGAGCAAGGTCAGCTACAAGAAAGCCGATGTCGATGGCTTCAACATCTTTTACCGAGAGGCAGGTGCTAAGGATGCGCCGACCATCCTTTTGCTTCACGGGTTTCCAACCTCCAGCCATATGTTTCGAGACTTGATCCCGCTGCTTGCGGATCGCTTTCACGTCGTTGCGCCAGATCTCCCAGGCTTTGGTCAATCCGATATGCCGTCGCGAGACACGTTCGCCTACACGTTTGATAACATCGCAGCCGTGATGGATCGGTTTACGGAAGTGATCGGCCTCCAGCGCTTCGCGATTTACGTTTTCGATTACGGCGCGCCAACCGGCTTCCGAATTGCCGCAAAACATCCCGATCGTATTACCGCGATTATCTCACAAAATGGTAATGCATACGAGGAAGGGTTGAGCGATGGCTGGAACCCCATTCGCGCTTATTGGCAGGATGCTTCTAAAGCCAATCGCGATGCGCTCCGGGCTTTTCTGAAACCGGAAACGACGATGTGGCAGTATACGCATGGCGTGACCGAAGGATCATCGGTGTCGCCGGACGGATATACGCTGGATAATTTTTACCTCGCGAGGCCAGGCGCCGACGACGTCCAGTTGGATCTCTTCAGCGACTACAAGAGCAACGTCGCACTTTATCCGGCCTTTCAGGAGTATTTTCGGGCGTACACGCCGCCTTTTCTTGCTGTTTGGGGCAAGAACGATCCATTTTTCCTGCCCTCGGGCGCCGATGCATTCAAACGCGATATCCCGAATGCAACCGTGAAATTCTTCGACACTGGCCACTTCGCTCTTGAGACACATGCTTCCGAGATTGCGTCGGCAATCCGGAACTTCCTCTCCTGAACACAACCATCGCAGCCGTGGACCGCATCATCGTAGGTGCGACAGAGCGGCGTCCTGGAGGTTCACTATGCGCGCGATCGTTCTCGAAAAATTCGGCGGCCTCGACAGTCTTGTCTACAAAGACATTCCTGAGCCGAAGCCGATGGCTGGTCATGTCGTGATTCAGATCAAAGCGTTCGGTATCAATCATGCCGAGATGCACATGCGGCGCGGCGAATGGCCCGAAGCTGCCGAGGTCAGTGGCATTGAGTGTGTTGGTATCGTGAAGTCCTGTCCCGGCGGCGAATTTCCCGTCGGAGCAAAAGTTGCTGCATTAATGGGAGGTCTCGGACGCACGATCAACGGCAGCTATGCGGAGTTTACGCGTGCGCCCGTATCAAATGTCGCGTCGATTGAATCCGAACTTCCATGGGCAGAGCTTGCTGCCATTCCCGAAACCTATGCAACCGCGTGGACCTGCCTCTTCCGCAATCTCGACCTGCAAAAAGGTCAGTCGCTTCTTATTCGAGGCGCGACCTCGTCGTTCGGCCAGGCGGCCGTCAACATGGCGGTCAACGCCGGCGCTCGAGTCATCGCTACCACACGCAGCAAAGAGCGCTTTGCCAAGCTCGAAGCTCTTGGCGTCCTGCGTTGTGAAATTGAAGGGCCAAATATGTCGGCCCGTCTGCCGGAAACCAAGAAGCTCGATGCGGTGCTCGATCTTGTTGGCAACAGCACGATCGTCGATTCGCTCAACATGCTTCGGCGGGGCGGCCGTGCTTGCCTCGCTGGATGGCTCGGTGGTCTTGATCCGATCCACGACTTCAACCCGCTCCTCCAAATGGCGAGCGGGGTCTATCTCACGTTCTTCGGGAGCTTCGTTTTTGGAACTCCGGGATTTCCTTTGTCAGACGTGCCGCTTCAGGACATCGCACGGGACGTGGCGGAAGGAAGGTTGCAAGCGAAGCCGTCCCGCATCTTCAATTTCGAAGACATCCGTGAAGCACATCGCGTTATGGAGGCAAATCAGGCGAACGGAAAAATGGTCGTGGTGCACGCATGAACGGAGCTGTGTTGAGAACCGCTGCAATTTTTGCCGGCACCGAGATTCGAACGGATATTCGGTTCCAAATCAGCCCTGCGATGTGATTTGCGCAGCTCAGTAAAAATCCAAAGAATTTCGGAATACACCGAAACACTGCAAGTGCAATCGCTATGCTCGCTCTTGTTTTCGTTGCGCGTTCTGCGGCTGCGGAAAGTAGCGGTCTTTCTCCTTGGCAGGAGAGCTTTACCGGCCGGCTCGAGGCTCTAGCGGTGCTCGAAACCTTGAATGCAGATCTTCTCAGTCACGACAGCGCAACGCTAACTCTAGACCGCTGGTGTGATGGCCACCATCTTGCGTCTTCGGCCCACGTCGTCGCCGAGCTTATCCACGGCACGGACAAGGCGCCAACAGCAGAGCAACGCCAGCTGCTCGGCGTGACGCCCTCAGAGCCGATCCGCTATCGCAAGGTGTGTCTTAGCTGTGGTGACCACGTCCTCTCGGAAGCGGACAACTGGTGCGTGCCTAGTCGGCTGACACCAGACATGAGCCAGCAACTCGATCACACCAGCATTGCCTTTGGACGCGCAGTGCACGCCCTCAATTTCCGTCGGCGGACGCTTTCAGCGAAGCTTCTCTGGTCGCCTTTGCCTCATAACTGGGATATGGGAGAGCCAATTCCGGAGAGGCAAGAGACTAGCTTGCGGTGCCGCATGCGGTTTTGGAGCACCGTGCCATGCTGACACTACCTAATGGGATTCCGTTCAGCCAAGTGGTCGAGACCTACACTTCGGAGGTGCTCGCCTTTCCGCAGCCGCAGGGCGCGGATCAGCGATGACGTAACGATGTCGTCGAAGCGTCAGCGCTCGTCGCTCGAAAATCGTGACTGGTGTGCTGTTTCGTTGAGGGAAGGCCCCGCAGATTCTCCGCAGGGCCTCTATAATACTAACCTTTGTGGTTTGCCGGCACGAACCGAGTGCCCGCAATTTCTTGGCATTTGGCTGCAGTCATTTCTTTGAACCCCAGCCCCTTGCAGGCGTTCTGTCCCTTGCAAGCGTTCGAGGCAGACTTGCAAGCGCTTTGGCCCTTGCAGGCATTCGCGCCGAAGCATTGGCCAGCGGCTGCAGCATGAGCAGAGGGAGCAACGACCGCTCCAGCAATAAAAAGTGCTGCCGCTGCTGTGGCAATCGTGGCGCCGGAATTTACAGAAAATTTCATTCAATCCTCCAAGAGTTGCCATTAGCCCGATCGACTAATGCGTTGAGCCCGACATTTTCTCAAAACGTCGGGCGGACGCGGCTCCTACGTTGATAGAAAGCACGCCGTTTCAGCTCGGCTGAAATATGTCCCGGCAAGATTGAGCCGACAGCTTTTTTGAGATGTTTTGTCCAGGCCTATCGTCGGGGGCCGGCCTCTGCTCCCGGATCCTGATATTCAGCGTCAGTAATGAGTTTATTTTTGAGGTTATGAAACGCATCGAATTGGATAGGCGAAACCTGTTCTCGAGCGATCGCAAGAATGAGCGACCTCGCGCAACTTCGCAATCTGATTTGGAGTTTCATCATGTCTGTCTTTCTTAGAATTGGCGTCGCGGCTATCGCATTATCTATAGCGGTGAGCACTTTGGCAGTTGCGGGTGGGCATGATGACCCGCGTGCTTGCAATGACCATGCTTTCAGACATTGCCGGTAAAATTTATCTTTGATGCCGATCTTCTTGCCAGAGGCGTTGTCGAAACTATTAAGCGAAACAGGCCATTTCGCCGGCCAAATTGGCGTTAGTGCTCGGGGAGCGGTCAATTCCCGCTGCCCGAGCTTTGAAGAAATGTGCATTTCAGTAGAGGAAGCTGACGTCAATTTAAGAATTGCGATATTTGGCCCAGTTGATCGCCCGCGTGGAAACAAAATCCGAAATTTTTCGGACGAACGGCAACCGATTTCGGACCTTCAGCTTTCATCCTGATCTTATCAAATGGCTATTCAGTTCGAGAGAGTTATCGGACCGATTGTTCTCATTGAAACAGTGCCGCTGGCCCCGTTGTGAGATGAAAAGGATCGAAAGCAAGAAATGCATCCTGTCATCGATATTGCCAATATGATGCGGGTACCGATGACGGCAACCACTGCTCCGATCATCGAGTCGAGAAAGGATTCTGGTAGCTGGCGCTATCTTCGCCAAGCCTCAGAATCCGGCGACCTCTCTTCACGAATGAAAAACATGCACGCCGATGATGCAGCTAAGGTCATCGCAGCTCAGCTACGTCGCCAAGGTGTCGCTTGCACGTTTCCGCGACACGCCCACAGGAACTCCGAAAATTCAGCGGCTAATCAAGTCGTTTGGACTTTGCGCTGCGATGAAGCCTCCTACAGGGTCCAACTAATTCCGCATATAGGAGCGCGCGTCATGACCGTAGAAGAGGATCTCAGCAGGCCTCAGGGCGGGCAGAATGGTGATATGGAGAACTCGCCCCCGGCTGTGAAAAGTCAGCCGGCGCGCTAGCGAGAAACCCCAGCAACTTCCTACACCGCGTGTCGAGCCTGCCGGTTCGACGTCTCAACTACGGATCCGACTAAAGAGGATCGCTTATGAACTTCCGCCTCCCATTCGTTATGATCGCAGCTTGGTTGGCTGTTGCCAGCTGTCCTGCGCAATCGGCGATCGAGCCTAAGGATCCGGACCACGCACCAATCGCATCGGTCGACCGCTTCGGCGACAAAGCCGGAACTCTTTTACGGCGGTCGGCTGATAAACGTCTCCCTGGGCCGAACGAGCCGATCGACTTCGACACCCAGCCGTTGAACGCGCTTGGGTTATCTCCCCAGGGTAAGCCAGCGCTTTACTATCATCTGGATGTGCGAAGCACCACGCCGGCGCCGGTCTATATCTTGTATCGGGACGGTGAAGACACGCCCATCGCCGGGCAGCTCGATATCATAGACACGTTGCCGGGTGATCAGGGCTACAACGATTTCCGCCAAGTTTCCAAAGTGTGGGTGCCGAAGGAATACGTGCCCAATACGATAGTGGACGCAGCGTCTTTGCTGCGAGCCGGCTACAAGATGGAGAAGACAGGCACGCTGCTTAACATGGCGGTCGTGCCCGATAAATCGGTCGCGCGCATGCGCTTTAAAGGCGGAAAATCCGAGTTACAGCGCGCTTGGTATCGGGGCGAGGTCGCGAAATATTTCCTTTTCGACGAAGCGCCGCTGTCGGTATCGGACGGCGAAGTCCCAGTGTCGCCAATATACGATGGCTTCACCATTAATCCCGGGCAACCGAATGGGGGAGAAGTCTTCCACACCGAGCCAAATTCGAAGCAGACGCATAATGTCGTCGCTACTGCGCCAGGCGATGAAGGTTACTCGCCACTGTGGCTACGGGTTGTCTACGATAGCGCAGCCTGGCCGTCGGTACACGACCTCGACTCAGCGCTCAAGGCGAAGGTAGTCCCCGCCGAAACGCTCTTGATCAACTGCCCAATTGTATCGGTTGGGCAATAGCGAGCGGAAGGTGGTGGCCTACCCCAGGCATCACCTTCCACTCTGTCTCCGGGAGATCCGGAAATTTCACGGCACTTCGCCATCTCTGAAGAATTTCAATCACTGATCGAACATATCTAAGAGGATTTAATGGCAACGGCCGAGCACTTCGAAAACCTAATTCTCGGTAGCGGACAGGGAGGGAAATTACTCGCTTGGCATTTGGCGCGAGCAGGACAACGCACGGCCGTCGTGGAGAAACGCTGGATTGGAGGTTCCTGTCCTAACGTCGCGTGCATGCCTAGCAAGAACGAAGTTTGGAGCGCGCGGGTCGCTCATTTGGTGAAGCGCGGCGCCGAGTTCGGCGCAATGACAGGACCGGTCACGGTAGACATGGCCAAGGTCCGGCTGCGCAAGCGAGCCATGGTTGCCCATGAGATCGCATTGCATTTGCAGAACTACGAGCAAAGTGGCGCTCAACTCATCATGGGAAGCGGCCGGCTTATTGCAGAAAAAACGCTTGAGGTCCGCCAGAAAGATGAGAGTACACGTCTGCTCACAGGCGATCGCATTTTCCTCAACGTCGGGACGCATGCCGCTATTCCAAATGTTCCCGGCCTCGAGGCTGCTCGACCCCTCACGCACATTGAAGCTCTCGATCTCGACTACGCGCCGTCTCATCTGATTGTTTTGGGTGGCGGATATGTTGGGCTCGAAATGGCCCAAGCCTATCGACGATTTGGCAGTCGCGTCACCGTCATAGAGGCAGGTCCGCAAATCGTCGGGCGTGAGGATTCGGACATCGCAGACGCTCTGCAGCAGATCCTAAGTGATGAAGGCATTCAATTTGTGCTCGGTGCCGAGTCCATTCGCGTGAGTGGCAAATCGGGCCGGGAAGTCAGCATCGTTGTTCGAACGCCCTCCGGTGATCAAACGATAGACGGTAGCGACATCTTGGTCGCAATCGGCCGCGTTCCGAACACAGCAGGTATCGGGCTTGAAGATGCGGGTGTCGAATTGGATGCAAACGGCTACATTCGAACGAATGAGCGATTGGAGACAACGGCACCCGGTGTCTGGGCGATTGGTGAAAGTGCCGGTAGCCCGCAATTTACGCATGTTTCCGTCGATGACTTCCGAATTATCAAAGACAATTTAGCTGGCGGCGCTCGCAACACCGGGGATCGGCTCATTCCGGCTTGCGTGTTTACCGATCCTCCATTCGCCCGCGTTGGATTGAGCGAAGGTGACGCCAAACGGCAACGACTTTCGGTCCGCGTCGCGGTGCTGCCAATGAGCGCCGTGCTCAGGACCGCTGCAACGGATGAAACTCAGGGCTTCATGAAAATACTAGTCGATAGGAGTGACCTCATCGTTGGATTTGCAATGGTTGGCTCGGATGCCGGCGAGGTTGTGGCAGCGGTGCAAACAGCGATGTTAGCGAAGCTGCCATATCCAAAGCTTCGGGACGCTGTGATCACTCATCTGACGATGGCCGAAGGGCTCGGACCACTCCTAGGCAAGGTTCCATCCTATCAGAGCGCGAGCCGCAAGGCGGATCATGATAGCAGTGAGATTTCACTTTAAATTATGCGAACGAGCGTTGAGCTATGGCGAACGCCGATGTTTTTGATGAGGTCGATGCAGAGCTTGAACTTCGACGTTCCACCTCCCCAAAAGAGTCCCACACACTGACAACCCCGCTAAGAGACTCAATATGGGAAACTCAAAGACGCCAAGAAGCCCGCTGCTCGACCTTGATGCGCAAAGGACTTGCGGGTGACGAAGCGGCCTATAACCAGCTTCTTACAACATTGTCGGTCCGACTGGGTGCCATTATCCGATCCAAGTCGCGGCGCTACCGAATGGCGGCAACAGACATTGATGATATTCTTCAGGAAACCCTTATTGCGGTCCATACTCAGCGGCACCGTTGGAATCCAACGTTACCTCTAATGCCCTGGGCGGCAACAATTGCAAGAAACAAAATTATCGATGAGATGCGGCGTCGCAACCGGAACCACTGTACAGCGACCGGCGACGTTTCACAAATTTTCAGCGGCGCATCCTGCGAAGAGGCAAATGCTCTTGCAAAATACGACGTAGAGCGCCTTATCAAATGCCTGCCGGAGAGGAGTCAGGAAATAGTTGCAGCTATTGCATTGAATCAGAATTCCGCGCGCGAGGTCGCAGCTCGCTTGGGAATGCTCGAGGTTACGGTCCGCGTAACCCATCACCGAAGTCTGAGGTATCTCGCCAAGAAGTTCGCAAATGGGAAGTAGCAAACTTGCCGCCGAAGCGCTGGGGCCGTCGAGTATTTTCTCTCGCGGTGGATCGAAGGCGTCACTTCGGGTCTCGCTGGACTTCGCAAGGGTACGAACGGTGCGATGCGGTTCCGCTGAGGGGATCGAGTGTCTCGGTGCCGATGATTAAATTAAGATTGGCGCCGTCACTGGTGAAAGGATTATAGCCAGGCGCACCTATCTCCTGACAAGATTGCCACCAACCATGCTCTCCGACAACCACGCGAGGATCAAGCTTGTCGTTCAAGCGCGCGTGGGCATGCACGCTGCCTTCGGGTGTGAAGATTGAGACCCAGTCGCCTTCAGAAATACCCCGTGATTTTGCAGTGTCGGGGTGCAATTCGACCTTCGGGTAAAACGCATGCTTGCGGAGGCTTGGCACCGCGCGGTGCTGCGACTGGCAGAACAATGAGTGTTTGGCGCTCGTGAGAATCAATGGGAAGCGTGCCAGAAAATCTGAGCGTGCAACGCGCCCGATCTGCGGTTCTTCGAATTCGGGCAGCGGTGCGTAGCCATGATCGAGGAAGGTTTGCGAATAGAGTTCGATTTTGCGCGAGGGCGTTGCAAAGCCACGTGCCTCACCGCACGCACCCCTCTCGGCATATTTGGCATAGCGGGTCTGCAGGGGCAGGTGGACGCCCCTTGGAGCGGCCCGCAGTTGTTCCACCGTGATGCCCGTCGGACCAAGTTGCTGGCGATAAGCGCCCTCAATTTCGCCGTTCCAAAACTGCTGGGCCAAGCCTAGATGCGAAGCAATCCCAAAGACGATCTCCGTATCTGAGCGGGCTTCGCCGGGCGGAGATACCACGGCCTGACGCAACTGAATATGCGATTGCGCCCCAGAGCTGATTTCGAATCCGATCTTGAGCGCTTCTCGTTCGAAGCACGAAGCGGCCGGGAGGACGATGTCCGCAAGTTCGGCAGTCGGGGTCATGAACAGATCGGCGTGTGCGTAAAATTCCAATGCGCTGAGAGCTTTTCGTCCCGTCCTGCTGTCCGCGTGCGCCAATAGCATATTTGATCCGAAGCCGATCAAAGCGCGGATCGCATACGGTTTGTTCTCGAGAATAGCTCGGTAGAGATCATGGGTGGTGACGCTGCCCCATCGCGCTGGTCCTAAAGGACGTTCGGTTTGGCCGAGGACATCAGCCATGGGTTTGTTCGAAATCGATTCCACACGATTAATCGGCGCCGCGCCAACTGTTGGCAAGATTACGTTCCCACCCGGCGCATCGAAATTTCCGGTAAGCGCATAAAGCAGCGACATCGCGCGTGCGGTCTGGGTGGTGTTGGAATGCTGTTCGTGTCCACTCCAGGCGTAGTAGGAAACCGGACGCGAGTGCCAGATAAGCCGTGCAGTTTCCTCAACTTGATTGGCTGGAATACTTGAAATCGTTTCAACAATTCCGGGCGAATAGCGTCGACAGAGCCGAGCATAAAGTTCGAAAACGGTGTGGCAGATGACATGACCGCCAGTAGCCTTGACGCGATACTCGCCCTCTAGAGCGACATCAGCGGTATCGACTTTGTAGCGACCGGTCGTCGTGTCGTAAGGCACCAATCGCTTCGCCGATCTGTTCCATGCAAAATAGCGATGTGCATCTCCACCTGGTGTCACGTCGCGTTCAGTGAGCAGCCTTCCTGTGTCGGCTCGAACTAGGAGCGGTCCATTGCTCCAAGCGCGGATGAACTCGCGATCGTACCAGCCGCGTTCGATCATCACATTGGCGATTCCGAGCGCTAGGGCGCCATCACTTCCAGGTCGCACGCGGAGCCAGAGATCCGCCTTGCTGGCGAACCCCGCATGGCGTGGATCTATAACGATCAGTCGCATGTCGCGCTTAAGCGCTTCGGTAATAGCGGTCGCGTGGGTTAAACGGGAGAAGCTAGGATTGTAGCCCCAAAGGATCATGCAACCGCTTTTTGATATTTCCGGCATGGCACCGCCGAGTGCGCCGGCACCAAGACTCCCGACGCCGAAGGTGTAGCTCGTTGCCAAGGCGCGGCCCCAGCCGCATAGGTCGATACTATTAACTGCATTCGGACTGCCGAAAGCGCTCATCAGTCGCTGGACAAAAGCGTATGAATCCGCGAGCGCGGTCGTCGAGGGCGAAGATAAACTGAAGGCAACTGACTCCGGTCCATACTTCTCGGAAATTCCCGACATTGCGTCGGCTATCAATCCGAGTGCCTCATTCCAGCTAATTTGTTGCCAGCGAGGATCGGCCTCCCCTTTCGGGGTCGTCCGCCGAAGTGGGTATTTTAGTCGGTCCCGATGATAGACGAGCTCGGGCGCCGCGCGGCCCTTCGCACACAGAGCTTGGCCGGTCGGATGTGCGGTATCAGCTTCCAGAGTAGTGAAGCGACCGTCTTCGACCACCGCCATTGCACCGCATCGCGCGACACATAGGCTGCAATAGATGGGGACGCGCCGTGCATTCTTAGCCACGATCTTTCGCCTTAGGACAAATCCGATATCAATTATTCGGGAAAAGCTCCGTTGTTGCAGGTTGGTTTCAATATTCAAGGGTCGGAACGCGGAGGCACTTCAGGACTATCGGCACCAACTTCAGGACTCTCGGCTGAAGCCAATATTTTAAACGTGAGAAGCATTTCGGGCTCGCGGGCCAATAAAGTCGATGCTCTCGCGCGAACTCACATTAGGGCGGAATTCAAGGTCGTCGGCCCCGTGCGTTCAACTTCCCGATATAACCATTCGCTTAGGGAAATAATATGAAAATACCCTACAAAGTAGCAATAGTTTTTGCCTGTGTGGGTGCGGTCGGCGCGCTCTCGACGGTGTCTAGCAGCCAGGATGCTACCTCAAATAAGACGGAAGCTCTTGTCGACAACGCCGGTAATTTGAAGGTCCCGTCTAATTACCGCGCGACTTACGAATATCTAGGAAGCTGGGCAGTTGCTGACGACAAGGGCCAGGAAGGTTCGAAGCAGATCCATACAGTTTACGCATCTCCGGGAACGATAGAAGCGTATCGAACGAGCGGCAAATTTCCGGACGGCTCAGCGCTAGTGAAGGAGGTCTTTGCCGCGAAAACCCAGCCGATGACGACCGGCACCGTAAGCCATGAGGATAAGTTGCAAGGTTGGTTCATGATGGTCAAGGACGATAAAAACGCTCACCCCGAAAACAATCTTTGGGGAGATGGTTGGGCGTGGTCGTGGTTCGACGCCAGCAATCCTAACAAGACAACGTCGACAAATTACAAAAACGACTGCAAGTCATGTCATGAGCCCGCGCAGGCGACAGACTGGGTTTACACGAACGGCTACCCATCACTGCAAAAACAGTAAACTTCTTAGAAGGAAGTCTCCTCGTTCATTGCCCGGAGAAAGCCGCCGGTCTGAGAGATGAGAAGCACAGTGACTATCAGTGCCAGAGCGGCAATTGCAAGATAGACGCTGCATAGCGCTTTGACTGCTTGGTCTTTAGCAGGCGACGACTTGGCTCGTAATCGATCGCTCCGCGAAATTTGCTGAGATCGTTTGGACGCAGTTCCGCTGGCAAACGCCTCATGTCGGAGCCCGGCCATTTTTCTTTTCAAGCCTGTTCCGCTGCGCTGCCCAGGCGGCGCGGATCGGCGCCTTCGTTTCAACAGGAGAACACTATGAACTTTATCGTCGATGCGCTTAGCCGTTCGGGACTGCTCCGGCGCGATCTCGATTATCACCTGCTCCGTGCCTCGATGGTGATTATCTTCGCGTGGTTCGGATATGATAAATGGTTCGAATCTGAAATCAGAGGACTACTTCCATTGATCAGCCACGGCCCTTTTATCTCCTGGACGATTCCAGTCTTCGGCATTCGAGGCACCAGCTATTTTCTAGGAATGTCCGAATGGATCTTCGGTTCGTTACTGTTATTGGGGTTTTGGAATAAGAAATTAGGCGTGCTCGGGGCTCTCGGTTCTTGCTGCACCTTCCTTGCTACCTTGACGATAATGCCATTCGCTCCTGGTGCGTGGGACCCCGCTGCCGGAGGTTTTCCAGCCATGACAATTGTTTCGGCCTTTCTTTTGAAAGATCTCGTTTTGTTGGCTGTCTCTGTCTATTTGCTGAAGCAGGATGTCTCGCGGGAGCTCGCGGCGCGCGAAGAGGCCTAGTGATTTGCCCGCACCGTTGAAAGGAAACTCAGGCGAGGGTGCCAAGAGAATTAACATGGCTCGAGCCACCCTTCCTTCGGGCATCGTTATACCTGTCTTGCTCAGGACCTCGTCGGCTCGCTCGAACTCGGCCAAGTATCTCGCGATTGCGGTATCGGTCGCGCCTAGGCGTCGCAACAGCTTCGGCGAGATCGCACAATAGTTCGCTAGATCGGAGGAATTTTCACGCAGCCACTCTGCAAAGCGACGTCAACCGTGTGGCGGCGAGTTACTTGTTCGAATCCCGCTCGGTGACATGGCGCACCCGAGAGGATTCGAACCTCTGGCCTCTGCCTTCGGAGCAATTTGACCTGGCTATCCGAAATGCACGCCAGGACACGCTACAATGCGATATGCAATTGAATTCACTAGACAATTTCAATTTTCGCGCCGAATTGTCTATCCGAAATTTCGCTCCGATATCCATCCGGTTGCTTCCGTGGTGCTTCCGCGGAAGCAGCCCCTCATCAGCGAGGGGGCCGCGTTATGAGCAAGCTAACCAAGCGGATCGTGGATGCTGCCGAAGTCCGCGAGAAGGACTATTTCATCTGGGACGACGAACTGCCCGGCTTCGGCCTCCGCGTGTTCGCTTCCGGCAAGCGCAGCTACCTCATTCAATATCGCGCTGCTGGACGCACGCGGCGCTACACCATCGGCCTACATGGCGTGTGGACGCCGGAGACAGCCCGGCAAGAAGCGAAGGCGCAACTGGGACGCGTCGCGCGCGGCGACAACCCTTCGGAGGAACGTCAACTCGATCACAAGGCTATCACGGTCAAGGAGCTTTGCGCCCTCTATACCGCTGACTTGAACGCTGGGCTCATCCTGGGTAAGGGCGGGCGGCCGAAAAAGCCGACCACCATCGTCACCGACACCGGCCGCATCGAGCGGCACATCATCCCGCTGATCGGCGCGCGCCGGGTCAAAGATCTCACCAAGGCCGACATCAACAAGGTCTTGAAGGACATCATGGCGGGCAAGACGCGCGTCGCCGTCAAGACGAAGAAGCTGCGTGGAAAGGCCATTGTCCGCGGTGGCGCCGGCACCGCCACGCGCACCGTCGGGCTATTGGGTGGCATCCTCACCTACGCTGTTGATGCCGGGATCATCGAGGTCAATCCGGCGCACGGCATCAAAAAACCAAAAGACAATGTCCGGAATCGCCGGCTGACCGAGGCGGAGTACCGCACTCTCGGGCAAATGCTTTGCGATGCCGCGGCGAACGAAAAATACGCCATGACCGTCGATATCATCCGGCAGATCGCGCTCACCGGCTGCCGCCGCTCGGAAATGATCTCGCTGATGTGGATCGAGGCAGATACCGACGCAAGTTGCATGCGCCTGGTCGACAGCAAAGAAGGCGAGTCCATTCGTCCTATCGGACTGCCTGTCGTCGAGTATCTGGAGGAACGGCGCAAGTCAGCGGCGGGCACCTACGTCTTCCCCGGTCAAGGCGAGGACAATGCGTTCGGCAGCTTCCCTAATCATTGGGAACAGATCTTCAAAGACAGCCCGCTCGCGGGCGTCACCCCACACGTCCTGCGTCACAGCTTCGCCAGCATCGCCAACGATCTCGGCTTCACCGAGGTGACGATCGCCGCGCTAGTCGGCCACTCCAAGGGCTCGGTGACGAGCAAATATATCCATACGCTCGATACCGCCCTTATCATGGCTGCCGACACCATCTCCGGCTATGTTCAGGGGCTGCTCGACGGGATCGAATTCAAACAGACGGCTTACGCATTGGATCGCGATTCCCGTAGGGCGGCACTCGATCGCTTCCTGACCAAAGCAGTTGGGCAGCAGTCGGATGAAATCGAAGAGGAGACCCGCCTGGCCGCATGAGGTCTATGACGAGGCGGTCGCGTATTGAACGAAGCGGATCAGTCATATGGCTTTCAAATCGGTCGAGAACATTCTTCAGCCTGATCCGCGTTTCGCCGATCTCTGTGTCATTGAGAACGGTGCAGCCCGCCGAATGACGCTCGCGGACCACTATGGGGCGCTGGCTCGCCTCGGCCTCAAAGGCGCCGCGCCGGCGGACGTAGTGGCGGCTTTTGATCGTGCGCGAAACACCATCATCTACGCCTTCTTCGACTATGACCTGTTCGTCGTTGGCGAGGTGCAGGCATTCGGTGCGTTCGAGTTGGCGCTGAAACACCGGCTCAACGGTCACGGCGGCGCCGCTCGCGGCACGCTCCGCAATCTCGTCGACAGAGCGAGGAAGGCTGGCGTCCTACCGGCGCTCGTGCCGGGCGCTACTGCGTTATCTGACCCTATCGAAGCCCTGATCGCGCTGCGAAATGGACTGTCTCATGGCACAACCGACATTCACTCGCCGGGAATGGCGCTCGACGTCGTGGCCGCCTGCGCTTCGTGGATCGATCACGTATTTCCGTCGCGGACCTGACCGGCACCCTACGCCGATCGAACGTCCTCCCCTCGAACGGCTCGCACAAACTCATCGCGAGTGAGCGCGCAGATGGCAAATTCGCCACGCTTCAATGGACTGCCGAGGCGAGCGGCCGCTCCGGGACCGGCGAGGTAGAAGATGTACGGACCGGCATGGAAGAAGACGTGTGCCGCAGCGCGCTTCCACTTCTCAATGAACTGCTTGTTCGGTCCCATCCACCGCATGGTCGCAAACTCCTTGCCGTCGAGATTAACGACGCGGGATTTGAAATCGAGCGACATGCCGAAATAAGTCCCCAGGAACGAGCTTTCGCTATGGATGTGGACGAGCCAGAACATCCGATGCCCGCGCCGATAAAAAGCTTCCCGCGAGTTGCGCTCGTCCTCGCTGATTGAGGAGTGCTGCAGCTCCAGCACGGTCGCCATGGGGGTGCCGCTACCGACCAGAACATCCGCGCGATGCAATTCTCCGGTCGCCGGATCGCGCAAAGCGATCTCCCGACACGACATGTCGAAAAGTTCTTTCCAGCCGAGATGCCAAGGCCCCTCGGGCTCGCTCCAAGGATCGCAGTCGCCCGCCTTGTGCCGCCAATGGGGCGTGTTCTCGACGGGCATGACAGCGGTGAGCAGGCCTCCGCAATCTCGACAGGTGGTCCGTTCTCCCTTCGCGACCGGAGCGCGTTTCTGGTCGCCGACCCAAGCATAAAGCATAGGCTACCGTTCCCTTTTACGTATCGGCCGTCGGCCAGCGCAGCTTCCCGCGGCCAACACGCAAGGCCTCCACTAGCCTGGTGCCGCCGGGCAATCGGCCCGAGAAGAGGCTGGGCTTGGGATCGACCGCTGGCTTCTTGAAGGCAGCGACCCGCTGATAGTCGGGCGTCGTCAGCCAGGTCCGCCCGTCACCCTCGTCGGTGACGATCCGATAGAGGCCGGCAGGCGGGGCGGCCGCGACGTCCAGCAAGCGCTTGTAATGTTCGACTGACCACTTCTGGATGCCGCCGCTGAGGGCTTCGGTTCGGAACCGTGCCCATAGCGCGGCGGTGTCGGGCGTCGGCCAGTCGCCGGCATCCGTGTAGGCTGTGATCTGGTCGGATTCGAGCCAGACCCGCATCTCGGCGGGCGTGACGAAGATCGGCTTGGCATCCTCGATCGCCGCCATGGCCGCGCGCCGTGAGGGGAGACCCGCGCGGATCAGCATCGACATCATGAATTGCGGGACGCCGGTTTCGACCGCCGCCGCCGCGCCACCCGCCACCGTCTCCGGCGTCCAGCCGAGGGACATGCGGCGAGTGCGGACAGCTTCCAGCGCCCAGACCAAGCGATAGGTGAAGGCCTCTTCGACGGCCCGCATGTTCTGCGGTCCGATCTTGGCCACATCCTCGCCGGACACCCAACTGCGCAGGATGGCCCTCCAATTCGCCGGTAACGCGTTCGCCTTATCGGGAATGAAGGGCCGCATGAACAGCAGTCGCTCACCGAGGCCGCCGAGCGCATCGACAAGTTCGTCGATGTCACCGCCCAGCGCCGCGGCGTCTGCCCGGTCGAGAAGTTCGGCCAGCTCGTCAGCCATTCCGTCGATGGTGAGGCCAGCTTCAAGCCCGACGCCCATGGCGAAATGTCCGCGCCGCTCCTGCGCCGTGGTGGTTTTCCAGATAAGATCGGCGCGCGCCTCGAACACCTTCTTATGCAGCGGCGCGACATCCTCGTCCTCGCGCGCGATCTGGCGCGCCCAAAGCGATCCCTTGAGCGCCTCGTCCAAAAGCTTCGGCAAATCGGCGCGGTCGGAATCGAGCGCCTCGATCAGCCCGAACACCGTCGCGTCGAGGCGTTCGACAATTTGCGAAAGCGGCTCCTCGTCAATGGTCTCCTCCTCGTCGTCACCGCCGCCTTCGTCGTCATCGCCATCAGCGTCGTACTCCGCGCCAGTCGCCAAGCGCTCGGCGACCGCGGCTTCCTCTTCGGGCGATCTCCACGCCTCACGGGCATTTGCGAGATATTCCCATGCATCATCGCGGTCTAAGACACCTTCGCGGGACAGGCGCTCAAGGATCTCGGCGACGATCTGGATGAGGCCGCTCTTCAGCGTGCGGGCCTTGGCGGAAGCGACCAGTTTCCTCCATTCCTTCTTTCGCCAATCGACCTTATCGAACATGACATGGACGATGAGGCCCTCGACATCCACGAAGGCACGCCCGGCGCGGCCGGCCACGTTCGCGAACTCCTCGCCTTTGATTTTTTCGGACGCCCGATACAGCGCCGGCACCAACAGGACGGCGGCATTGAGATTGAGGCCCTGCGACAGCGTCGGCGACGCGACGATGACCTTCAAGACGCCGTCGGACAACAAGGCTTCCAGCTCGCGCAGGAATGGACTCGGCAGCCGGCCGTGGTGGATGGCAACGCCGGCCTTCAGGCAGGCAACGGCGGGATGGTTCTCGCCCAACCACTCCTTGCCCACCTCCAGAGCACGCGCGATCAACGCCTCATCCTCCAGCAGCGAGTCGAGATAGCCCCGCTTGCAGAGCTCAACGACCTGTTTGCCGTAGCTCTCGACCCAATTCGCCTGGGTGGAGAAAATCAGGGTCCGCTTGCCCTGGCCTGCAAATTCCCATGCTGCGAACAGCGCGAGGTGCGAGTTCTTGCGCGGATAGGGGTTCTTTTCTTTCCCACGCGCCGGTTTCTGCAGGACGAACTTGTCGAGGAACGGACCATCGTCGTCGAGGTCTAGTCGGAGACGAGCGTCCTTGCCCCGCCAGGTGAGCACCCCGAACCGCTGTCGTGTAGGGCGCCAGTCGGAACGCACCGGCTCACCCGGTGCGTCGGAGCGTATCCAGGCGGTGAGATCGTCCAGTTCGTCGCCGCTCGGTAGGATGGCGGACAGGCAGACGATCCGGCGTTCTGCCGCATCCGCGCGGCGAAGCAGGCGCTGCACCAGTGTCTCATAGCGGATTTCGCGCTCGCTCGGCCCGATCATGTGGCCTTCGTCAAGGACGATAAGGCCGACATCATCGATCAGCGACGGGTCACTTCTCAGCGCGAAATCGAGCTTCTCTGGCGTCGCTATGATGATCTCGCGGCTGCGCAGCGCGTCTTCATCACCAGCCGAAAGACCGCTGGCGCCGTAAAGCGAGGAGACGCTGAACCCGAGGGGCGCGAAGGTCTTTCTGAAGGAGCGCTCGGTCTGCGCGGACAGCGCGCGCAGCGGCGTGACGATCAGCACCCGGCGCGCCGACGACAGGGTCATCAGCGCGGCGATCTCGGCCACCCGAGTCTTACCGGCACTGGTCGGCAAGGCGACGACCAGATCGTCGGTGACGTCCGTGGAGCGCTGGGCAGCTTCGCGCTGCGATGGCCATAGCTCCACCTCGGACGTCTTGCGGGCGTAGAGCGACGAGATGAACAGTCTGCGCAGGTCCGGATATTTTTCCTCTGTCCCCTCAGGCGGCTCGGTCGGCAGGTTCTCGTGCAGCGAGTGCTGCCAGAGGTCATCGATCAGGTGACGGCAAAGGTTCGAGATCCACCACAGCGGAACATTCTCAGCATTGTCCGCCAGACTGACCGCGGTGCCGAGCAATGCCCGCGCGGTCTCGATCGGCTCGGCCTCGCCCGTCTCGAGCGCGAAGTCAAAATGCGCCAGAGCCCGGCAGATCGTCGTGTTGAGGATGGTCGACAACGCCTCGTCGATGTCAGGCTCCTCGCCGGTCAGCGTTTCAGCGATCCGCTCGTCGCCGTGCGCCCCATCGTCAAACCACGCACGAACGAAGCCGCGCAACTGGCCGAGATCGCGCAGGATCAGATGCCGGATCGCCGTTTCGCCCGGAGAAGCATTGAGGTCGTCCCCGGTCTCGTTGAAGAGCGAATAGGCGACGGCCGAGAACCCGGCCAGGTGGTAGGCCGCAGCGGCAATCGTGCGGCGGAAACCGCGGTCGGGCGACTCCGGATCGCCGTTGCGCACCAGGGCTTCGAAGGCGTTGGCGGCGCGCTCAAACGCCTTGCTGGTCAAATCCGACGCACCAGCCTGAGCGCGCAGGGCCATCGCGCCCCGAAGCAGGGCGAAGCCGTGTTCGGCAAGATCGGTTTCGATCGTCGCGCCGAGCGGCGGCGCATTCGCCGGCAACACGCCTTCCTCGCGCATCAGCGACCAGGCGGCGCCGCGATAGAGGAGGCGCCCAAGGATGCCATCGACGGTCGCGGTCGCAAGGAACGCGGTCAGTTCGTCAATCGTCTCCAAGGTCTTCCGCCTCCTGGTACATGGCCGCGATGAAGTCCTGGTGATCTTCGACGTGAATGTTCACGACGTAGTGGTCCCGGTTAGTCCCCGCTGCGTCGAGGTCCGCCTTCAGCGAGGCGTGCGGCCCGTTGCCCGACACAGTGAAAAGCATATGGTCGATGCGATCGGCGCGAAGGGACTTCAGACCCACCTCGTCACGGAGGCTGCGGCCCAATTCGTTGTCGCCTGGGTCGTTGCTCTCCAACAGACGGTTGGCGACGAACAGCAGAGAATCGGGCGTGCAGCGTCCATTGTCACGGTCAAGTACCTTGCGGGCGCTCGTGACCGTGGCCTTGCCGAGCTTCTCGTTGCTCTTGGCTTCACCTTTCAGGAGCCAGAGCTTCTCGCCGGCCCCATCGTATCCAGCGCCGATGAAGTCATCGCCACGCATGGCCATGTTGCGGCCGTCCTTGTAGCGAAGGCGGCGCACAGGGACGCGTAGGCCGATTTCTTCTTCCACCAGCTCTGTCGCAAGAATCTCGCCCAGATCGCCGGAACGGCCCTTGGGCATCTGAGGCATTGCCTCGCTGAGGATCTTCGCGGCGACCTTGTAGCCGAGCCGCTCCACGTCTTCGGCTATGCGTTCGAGCCGGTCGTAATGCGAGCGGATCGTCTCGGCGAGATCATCGCGAATCTCGTCGCGACCGCCGTCCTTCTCGACATAGGTCCAGTAGCGCTTGCGCTTGTTCTTTTCCTTGGTGGCGTCGCACCACTCTTTATATAGCCCCACGCTTTCCCCAACTCCTATTATTCCGCCGCGCGGTTCACCCGTTCGGCGATGTCTGCGCATCGCTCTATCAGCGCCTCAAACGGCTCAGCGTCTTCGAGCAGCAGCCCATCTTCGACCATGCGTGCATAGTCCGTGGCCAACGCCGAGCGCGCTTCACCAGCCGGTGCGAGCTGCAGCTTTCCGCTGACGGCGGCTTGATAGTCGATGGCCTCGCCATCGGCCGCCTTCTCGGCGAAGAACATGCTCTTGTGGCGAGCAACGGCGTTGGCGAGGTCGCGGTCAGCCAATGCGGCGGTGGCGACACCGGCATCATCCAGTCGAACAACATCGTGCCAGTGGCGCGCGAAGCGCTCGCCACGCAACCGTTCCTGCAGACAAAAGACGTGCATCGCCGTCGCCTTCTCCCAGAAGGTTCGCTCGGCATGCATCACCCGCGGGCGTGCCGTCGGAAATTCGACGCCCTCGATCAGTCCGGCCGCTTCACACACTACATCGCGCGAACTGGCCGGCTCGCCGGTCGAGCGCGCGCCGAACTCCAGCATCACGCTCGGAGCCACATAGCCCGACCCTGTTGAGATCGCTTCATAGTCGACGAACAGTTTGTCACCATCGACCCGGAGCGTCGCGGGCAGCGATTGCGCGTCGATCGCGCCGGAAAGAAGAGATTGGACTGTTCCGTCCACCCACTCGGGCAGGCGGTGCCGGACGGTCTTCGACCACCGCTTCTCCTCGCTGCGGTTTTTCGGCAGGGCCTCGCCGTTCTCGCCCACCAGATCGGGGGCGATGGCGCGAATGTCGTAGGTGAGATCCACATCCTCGGAAAAACGTCGGATAACGCGGTAGGCTTTGGACAAGGACGTACCGCCCTTGAACACGAGATGCTCGCCAAGGTTGGACCCGAACAGCGTCGCGAGGGTCCAGACAACCCACACATCCTTTTCCAGCAGATGGAGCGGGCGGCCGGATCGATCGGCGGCAACAGCCAAAGCCTCGCGCCGATCGCCGGCCGACAATGTGAGGAAGGCTTCAGCCATGCGCGACCTTGCCCACCGACCTGGCGAGCCAGCTCGGGAGCTGGGGCGCGGCTGCGACGAGCTCGCCGAACGTGGAAGACGGCAACTTGCGCTTCAACGTCTTCAGGGCCGCTTCCGCCTTCTCCGGCCCCAGCCAGGCCAGCGCGCGCACCGCCTGTCCGGCGGGCCGATCGGCCAGCGCCAATTGCCAGCGTGGCGCATGCCGCAACTCGACGATCTGCTGGCCCAAATTCATCGTCCGGCTACGGCCCGATGTCAGATACACGGATCGGACCGGCACTTGGGTTGTCAGGCCGAGCGCGTTGGCGGCAGCAGCACCATTCGGCACGATGACTTCACCCCGCTGAAGCGCGAGGGCTTCGACGGCCTTCTCGACTGAGGGGGCTCGAATACCAAACCGACTCGAAACCGGACGCAAATAGACGCCGCGCCCGGCACGCATCAGCCGGCCACGTTCAACGAGTCGCGACAACGCCTGGTCCACCGCAGCGCGATTGCCGAGATGGAGTAGGCCTTTCGCCGCAATCGGAGCGCCTTCGGGCAGGCCCTCAGTATGCGCCAGAATCTGTTCGGTTAGCCGCTGCACAATAAACTCCTGTCAGAAATATACGCGGTTTTCTGACACTCTTCAACCCGCTTGCCCCATAGTGTGGGCTAGGGTGCCCCCCTGAAGGAGAAAGACCGCGAAGCCTGCGTCGCCGGATTGGCCGCCAACTCCGAAATCGGCCGTTTGGGAGTCAGTGTCTCGCCAATCGGGAATCACGAAGCCACAATCTTGGAGGCCGGGAGGGGAAAGCTTTCCCCTGCGGCCGAGCCAAGGTCTCGGCCGACCCCTTCTGCGGGGACACCCCCGCAACGCCCCTGAAAGAGAGTGAGAGTGCTGACGCGATTTCCGTGACGGGTTGAGTGTCGAGAGAGAGGCTCTCGGCGCCCGTCATGGAGTTTCGTCCCATGAACATGCAGGTTCTCGACGCCCGCCGCGATATGAGCGGCGGCTACAAGGTGGATGTCAGCCGCGGTGAGCGGATCGGCCGCGTTTCCTCGGAGTGGTTCTCACGCCCCGACGATGAACGCTATCTGTCCCTTTCCGAGCTGGCGGACTCTGTGCGCAGCCGCTCGGAGCGCAGCCGGACGCGCGTCGTGGAAACCGCGCTGATCCATGTTGAGGCGAGCCGCACCGACCCGGAGCGGTTGTCTCTCATCCTGCCGGGTTCGGACACGCCCGTCGCGCCGACGCATTGGAGCTTCGGCCAACTCGCTGCCCAAGTCGGCGCGCCCGCCGCCTATCTGCGCCAACTCCCGGCCGCGCTCGCTGGCATCAATCTGCAATACGGCCTGACCTCGCACCGGGCGGAGCAGATCAAGACACTCGAAACCGACAACGGCAGGATCGAGCTGCGCGCCGTCACCGGCCCTGACTATGGCCGGATCTACGACCACGAGCTGGTCGAGGCGGTGCAGCGCATTGCGGGCAACGGCACGGGCGATACGAGATGGAAGGTGCCGGGCGTGCTCGACTGGTCGTCGGGCGTCTACAATCCCCGTGTCGACATCACAAAGGACACGACGACGCTTTATGCGTCCGATCGCGACGTGTTCCTCTTCCTCGTGGACGATCTCAACCCGATCGAAGCCGGTCGGCTCCCCGATGGATCGCCCGACCTCTATTTCCGCGGCTTCTACTGCTGGAACTCAGAAGTCGGCGCCAAGACGCTCGGCATGGCCAGCTTTTACCTGCGCGCGGTCTGCCAGAATCGTAACTTGTGGGGCGTGGAGGATTTCGAGGAAATCACCATCCGCCATAGCAAATACGCGGCGTCCCGCTTCGCGCATGAAGCCGCGCCGGCGCTGCTGAACTTCGCGAATTCCTCGCCGATGCCTTTCATCAACGGCATCAAGGCAGCCCGCGAACGGATCGTTGCGAAATCCGATGAGGACCGCACCGAATTCCTGCGCAAGCGCGGGTTCTCGAAGGCGGAGACCGGCAAGATCATCGAGACCGTCCTGGCCGAGGAAGGCCGACCACCGGAATCGATCTTCGACTTCGTCGCGGGCATTACCGCCGCTGCGCGCGAGAAGACCAATCAGGATGCGCGGCTCGAACTGGAGGGCAAGGCCAAGAAGCTGCTCGACCGCGCCGCCTGATTGCCGTGGAGCCGGAAGCACGGATTTCCGTGTCTCCGGCTTTGCGCCTTCGTGTCTCTCCGTTCCTTCGTATCCGTGGCGCTGCCCTCCAAGAGTGAGAGGGTGGCGGTTCGCTTCGTGACGAGTTTGGGTTCGAGAGAGAGGCTCTCGGCGCTCGTCGCGGAGTAAGGAACATGGCAACTGCCGTTCAGAAGATCACCCTGTCGTCCGCGCGCGACATTCCCTTCAACAAGCTGGTGCTCAGCCAGTCCAACATCCGGCGGGTGAAAGCCGGTGTCTCGATCGAGGATCTGGCCGCGTCGATCGCGCGGCGCGGGCTCATCCAGAGCCTGCATGTCCGCCCGGTTCTCGATGGTAAAGGCGAGGAGACCGGCATGTTCGAGGTGCCCGCTGGCGGCCGCCGTTATCGCGCGCTGGAGATGCTGGTGAAGCAGAAGCGCCTCAACAAGTCCGCGCCGGCGCCCTGCGTCGTCGGCGCGACCGACAGCGGCATCCTGATGGAGGAAATCTCGCTCGCAGAGAATGACGAGCGCGTGCCCGCCCATCCGCTCGACCAGTATCGCGCCTTCCAGGCGATGCGCGAAAAGGGCATGACCGAAGAGGACATCGCCGCGGCGTTCTTCGTCGACGTCAATGTCGTCAAGCAGCGGCTGCGCCTCGCATCCGTTTCGCCCGTGCTGCTCGACATCTATGCCGAAGACGGCATGGAGCTGAAGCTTCTGATGGCCTTCACCGTGTCACAGGACCATGCTCGCCAGGAGCAGGTCTGGGAGACGATCCGCAATAGCTGGCAAAAGGAGCCCTATCACATCCGCCGCATGTTGACCGAGACGACGGTGCGCGCCTCGGACAAACGCGCCGTCTTCGTCGGTATCGACGCCTACGAGGCGGCCGGCGGCGTCGTGATGCGCGACCTCTTCGAGTCCGACGACGGCGGCTGGCTTCAAGACGTCGGTCTTCTCGACCAGCTCGTGTCCGAGAAGCTCACGATGATCGCCGACGAAATTGCGACACACGGCTGGAAATGGGTCGAGGCCGCCGTCAGCATTCCCTACGGCGTCGCCCACGGTCTTCGCGAGATCAAGGGCGTTCCGCTCGACATCGCTGCGGAGGAGAAGGCTACGCGCGATGCCCTGCAGGAGGAACTCGACCGCTTGACGACCGAATACGAGGACGCTGACGAGCTGCCGGACGAGGTGGATACCCGTTTGGGCGAGATCGAAGCGGCGATCGATGCGCTCGACAACCGCCCCGTCCGTTACGATCCGGAGGACATCGCTATCGCGGGTGTGTTCGTCAGCATCGATGCCGATGGCTCGCTCGCCGTCGATCGCGGATACGTCCGCCCCGAGGACGAGCGGCCGGTCGAGGCTGCCGATGAATCGGTGCCGGAGGACGATGTCGACCCCGAAACTGGCGAAATCCGCACGCCTGCCGTCCAGCGCACCGTCATCACCATCGGAGGCCAGCCCGTGCAGACCGAAGAGGAGGACGAGGACGACGGCCTGAAGCCGCTGCCCGAGCGGCTGGTTATCGAACTAACCGCCCATCGCACGCTGGCCCTCCGCGACGCTGTTGCGACCAACCCGCAGGTCGCCCTGACGATGTTGCTGCACAAGCTGGTCAGCGACACGTTTCGCCACACCGCGCCGACCGGCTGCCTCGAAGCCTGGGTCAAGCACCTCTATCTCTCCGGCCAATCCGAAGAGATGAAAGCCAGTCCATCGGCGCAATCGGAGAACGCGCGTCACGAAAGCTGGGGCGACCACGTTCCCGCCGATGACCAGGCCCTCTGGGATTGGCTGGAACAGCTCGATGACGGCACCCGCCTCGACCTGCTGGCGCATTGCGTGAGCTTCGGGATCAATGCTCTGTTCGAGCGCCCGAATCCGCACGCCGCGTCCGGCATCAGCCGTCACGGGCTGGATGTGCGCCTGGCGCAGGCCGACCGGCTCGCCCGTGCGACGGGCATGGACATGGCGGCGGCCGGCTGGAAGCCGACGGTCGGCAACTATCTCGGCCGCGTGACCAAGACCCGCATCCTTGAAGCCGTGCGCGAGGGCGCCGGCGAGCGGGCCGCGCAGCTCATCGACCACATGAAGAAGGGCGATATGGCCAAGGAGGCAGAACGCCTGTTGGCCGACACCGGCTGGTTGCCCGAACCGCTGCGCATGGCCTCCCTCGACGGCGATCAGCCGATCGAGCGCGAGAAGGTCGACGCGGGCGAAGACGCAGCACTGCCCGACTTCCTCACCGAAGACGGCGAGGACGACGATGCTGCCGGCGAGGACGAGCAAGCCCTGATGGCTGCCGAATGACGAGCACAGCGGGGGCCAGCTTCGGCCGACCCCTGCGCCTTTCCAAGGAGATCATCATGCCCGTTCATCAGCACACCGCCGATCGCCGCGTAGTTTTCCAATACCTCGTCCCGGTTCATGTCGAGGTCGAGGACGGCTGCGTGACCTGTGTCACCGTCATCGACGAGACGCCCGTGCGCGATCCCGTCGTTGTCGAAGGCGATGCGACCTATCTCGCCACGGCCGTCGCCGCATCCGACGACGGTCAACCATGGCCGTCTTGGCGGTTCGGCTACTGACCCGTCCGCTTCCATCCATCTCTCACAAGCCCGGCTTCGCGCCGGGCTTTCTCGTTTTGAGGAGCCTGACATGGCTGACTATTTCACCCATTTCTCATGCCTGCTCGATGTCGGAACGCCCGACAACGCGGCGCGGGCGCTCGACCTCTACAACAAGCTTTCTGAGGACGGCGCATCGGAGGAGCCGCCTTCCGATGGCTTTCTGCTGTCGATCCAACCCGAACACGGCGGCACCAAGCTCTGGATGCGCGATGATGTCACCGGCGATCCCGAGCGGCTGATCCAGTTCGTGAAACGCTGCGCCACGGAATTCGGTCTCACCGGGCGTTGGGGCTTCCAATACGCCAACACATGCTCGCGCCCGCGCCTCGACGGCTTCGGCGGCGGGGCGGATGTCCTCGATCTCGCCACCGGCGGGACGATCGACTGGACCTATACCGATGGCTGGCTCGCCGAGACACTATCCGACGATGGAGAGCGGACATGAGCATCCCCGATCATGCGCGGAGCAATTTTCAGACGCTGTTGCGTGCGGCAGCGGACGGCAACCTCGCGCTCATGGAATGCCTCGACGCCGAGACTGGCACCCTGCGCTATGTCATCTGCGCCGTGGGACGCGATAGCGGTGATTATGTCTTCACCCCCTTCGGCCACCTGGCCGACGGGAATCCCTACGACGCCTATCTGCCGCCAGACCCAGACGATCCAGGCGGCTTCCTGCGTTCCGAGGCACCAATGTAGTTTGGAGCGACCACGCCCTCCGCTCGATCTCCAGAGCGCCCCGCCTAGCGGCCGGGCGCTTTTTTCATGCCAACCGGCTGAGAGTGAGAGGTCCGCCGGGACGGGATGAGTCCGGGCGGTTCGAGAGAGAGCGCCGGTCGGGCTTTTCTATTCCCGCTCTCCCGAGGATCTCCCGATGACTGTCCTATTGCCCGTGGCCCCACCGGCTGCGCCCGTCGCGTTCGCGCCTGCCATCCTGTCGGCTGCCCAGAGCTTGCTCGCCCATCTCGAACGCGGCGAACGCATCGACACGTCGCTCCTGCGCGCGACGATGTCAGTCGCGTTTTGCGGCTCCGATTCTGCCGGCGCGTGGGACTGGAAGGCCGGCTATGAGGCCTGCGAGGTCGCTACCGTCCTGTTCCTGCGGAAATACGGACGTGCGCTTTTCCGTAAATCCGCATCGCCGGCAGCACGGCTCGCAACACTCATGAAGGTCGCCGTGCTTCTGCCGACCCATACCCGCCGCTCGGAGGAGAGCCAGGCGCTTCAGCAATTCTCGACGCCGGTCCCGCTCGGCCTCGCCGTGGTGACGGCCGCGGCGATCGCGCCGACCGACATCGTACTGGAGCCCTCGGCCGGCACCGGCCTGCTCGCCATTCTCGCATCGACGGCCGGCGGCACGCTGATCCTCAACGAACTGGCCGACGTCCGTGCCGACCTCCTGTCGTCCCTCTTTCCCGCGCTTGCCGTCACGCGGTTCGACGCCGCGCAGATCGACGACCATCTCGATCGCGCGGCCGTTCCGTCCGTGGTGCTGATGAACCCGCCGTTCTCGGCGATGGCCAGCGTCTCCGGCCGTGTTGTCGACGCCGGCTTTCGTCATATCGCCTCGGCCCTGAACCGGCTCGTGCCCGGCGGCCGGCTCGTGGCGATCACCGGCGCCAATGTCGGTCCCGACATGCCCGACTGGCGCGATGCCTTCGCGCGCCTGCAGGAGCGAGGCCGCGTCGTCTTCTCCGCCGCAATCGCCGGCTCGGTCTATGCCAAGCACGGCACCACGTTCCCCACCAGGCTGACCATCATCGACAAGCTGCCGGCCGAAGATCCGGCTGCGTTTCCGACATCGCCCGGCATGGCGCCCGATGTCGCCACGCTGCTCGGTTGGATCGAGCGCGACGTGCCGGCCCGTTTGCCCGTCACCCTTCCGGCGATCTCCGCACCCGTCGCGGTCACGCCCCCGAAATCCGTGCGGGGCTATATCGCCCGCGCGGCCTCCCCGCGTTCGCCCACATCGGTCGCCGAAAATCCCGCCGGTGTCGCGCTCGCCTATGAGACGATGGACTGGACGCCCGCCGAGGGCGCGCACCTGACCGAGGCGATCTATGAGGAATACGGATTGCAGTCGATCCGTATTCCCGGCTCGCAGGCGCACCCGACCAAGCTCGTCCAGTCGGCTGCCATGGCGAGCGTCGCCCCGCCGAAACCGAGCTATCGGCCGTCCCTGCCGGCGAACATCCATAATCTGCTGTCCGATGCCCAACTCGAGACGGTGATTTATGCCGGTGAGGCGCACAGCGACTTCCTCGCTGGATCATGGACGGTCGACGAGACCTCCGATGTCGTGAAGGCCGCACCCGCCGACGCCGCGGGCGTCGTTCGCTTCCGCCGTGGCTTCATGCTCGGCGACGGCACGGGCGCCGGAAAGGGCCGTCAGTCGGCCGGCATCATCCTCGACAATTGGCTTCAGGGCCGCCGTAAGGCGGTCTGGATCAGCAAGTCCGACAAGCTGATCGAGGACGCGCAGCGCGATTGGTCCGCGCTCGGCATGGAGCGCCTGCTGGTCACACCGCTGTCGCGGTTCCCACAGGGAAAGTCCATCGCGCTGTCGGAAGGCGTCCTATTTGCAACCTACGCCACGCTGCGCTCCGACGACCGCGGCGAGAAGGTTTCGCGCGTCCGTCAGATCGTCGAATGGTTGGGCTCCGACTTCGACGGAGTGATCATTTTCGACGAGAGCCACGCGATGCAGAACGCCGGCGGCGGCAAGGGAGAACGGGGCGACGTTGCCCCCTCGCAGCAAGGTCGCGCCGGCCTGCGGCTTCAGCACGCCCTGCCGAACGCTCGCGTCGTCTATGTCTCCGCCACCGGCGCGACCACCGTCCACAATCTCGCCTATGCCCAGCGGCTCGGCCTCTGGGGCGGCAACGATTTCCCGTTCGCCACGCGCGCGGAGTTCGTGGAGGCCATCGAGGATGGCGGTGTCGCGGCGATGGAGGTGCTGGCCCGCGACCTGCGTTCGCTCGGGCTCTACACCGCCCGTTCGCTCTCCTACGACGGTGTGGAATATGAACTGGTCGAACACCAGCTCACCGACGAACAGCGCCGCATCTACGATGCCTATGCCGGCGCCTTCGCCATCATCCACAATCACCTCGACGCTGCGATGGAGGCCGCCAACATCACCGGCTCGACCGGCACGTTGAATCGGCAGGCCAAGTCCGCCGCCCGCTCAGCCTTCGAATCCGCGAAGCAACGCTTCTTCGGGCATCTGCTGACGTCGATGAAGACGCCGACCCTGATCGGCTCGATCGAGAACGACCTGGCGGCAGGCCATGCCGCTGTGGTGCAGATCGTGTCGACCGGCGAAGCCCTGATGGAACGGCGCCTGGCCGAGATCCCGACCGAAGAATGGAACGACGTGCGCGTCGACATTACGCCGCGCGAATATGTCCTCGACTATCTCGCCCATTCCTTCCCGGTACAACTCTACGAGCCCTTCACCGACGGCGAGGGCAATCTGTCGTCGCGTCCCGTCTATCGTGATGGCCAGCCCGTCGAGAGCCGCGAAGCCGTCGCGCGTCGTGACGAGCTGATCGAGCGCCTTGCGTCGCTTCCACCCGTGCCGGGCGCGCTCGACCAGATCGTTCAGCGCTTCGGCACCGACATGGTGGCCGAGGTAACGGGCCGCTCGCGGCGGATCGTCCGTAAGGGCGACCGCCTGGCTGTCGAGAACCGCGCACCATCGGCGAACCTTGCCGAGACCGCCGCCTTCATGGATGACGTGAAGCGCATCCTCGTCTTCTCGGATGCCGGGGGCACCGGCCGCAGCTACCATGCGGAGCTGTCGGCGAAGAACCAGCGCCTGCGCGTCCATTACCTGCTCGAACCGGGCTGGAAGGCGGATGCGGCGATCCAAGGGCTCGGCCGCACGAACCGGACGAACCAAGCGCAGCCGCCGCTGTTCCGCCCGATTGCGACGGACGTGAAAGCGGAAAAGCGCTTCCTCAGCACGATCGCGCGCCGGCTCGATACGCTCGGCGCCATCACGCGCGGGCAGCGCCAGACCGGCGGCCAGGGCCTGTTCCGGCCCGAAGATAATCTGGAATCCTGCTACGCGCGCGACGCGCTACGCCAACTCTATCTCCTCATCTTGCGCGGCAAGATCGAGGGCTGCTCGCTGCATCGCTTCGAGTCCGCCACCGGCCTGAAGCTGATGGACGACAACGGGATCAAGGACGAACTGCCGCCGATCACGACGTTTCTCAACCGGTTGCTGGCGCTCACCATCGAGCTGCAGGGCATCCTCTTCACCGCCTTCGAACAGCTCCTCGATGCGAAGGTGTCGGGCGCGATCGCCAGCGGCGTCTATGACGTCGGTCTCGAAACCCTGACAGCGGAAAGCTTCGTCGTCACCGACCGCACGACGATCTACACCCACCCGGCGTCGGGCGCGCAAACCCGGCTGCTGACCATTACCCAGCGCGAACGTAATCGTCCGCTGTCGCTCGACGACGCGCTCGGCTGGCTTGATGATCGCGGTGCGAAGCTGCTGGTGAACGAGCGATCCGGGCGAGCCGCCGTGCAGATCCCCGCGCCATCGCTCATGCTCGACGACGGCGAGATCGAACGCCGCGTTCGGTTGATACGGCCCATGGAACACCACCATGCTTCGTTGAAGGCGATGGCCGAAAGCCATTGGCAGGAGGCCGACCGCAGCACCTTCGCTGCGGCTTGGTCCCGCGAACTCGGCGATGTCCCCGCCTTCAGCGAGAGCACGATCCACATCGTCGCGGGCTTGCTGCTGCCGGTGTGGAAGCGACTGCCGAACGAGTCGACCCGCGTCTATCGGCTGCAAACTGACGACGGCGAGCGCATCATCGGTCGTCGCGTCTCTCCGGCCTGGGCCGCCAACGCCGCATCAACCGGCACGGCAAACCTGACGGCTGACGCTGCCTATGCCGCCCTGATCGACGGGCGGACGATCCTCGACCTCGCGGAAGGTCTTCAACTCCGTCGCGTGCGTGTCATGGGCACGAACCGCATCGAGCTGTCCGGCTTCACCGAAGCGATGCGCGACCGCCTTCGCGCCTATGGCCTCTTCACCGAGATCATCTCCTGGTCGCTGCGGTTCTTCGTGCCGATCGACAGCATGGGACCGACGGTGCTCGGCAAACTGCTCGACACCTATCCGGTGGCTCGCATTGGCGAGCGGGAGGCAGCCTGATGGCCCGCCGCGACGCTTCCGATCTCGCATCCCGTCTCGGCCGGCAGGCCGAGGCGGTGTGCAAACGCTATCTCGGCGCCGGCCGCAGGCAAGGCAACTACTGGCAGGTTGGCGATGCGCGCAACACGCCCGGCCAGTCAATGTTCGTGCGCCTGAAGGACACCGCCAAAGGCCCGGCGGGCAAATGGACGGATGCCGCGACGGGCGAGCATGGCGATCTGCTCGACGTGATCCGTGAATCGCTCGGCCTCATCGACTTCGCCGACGTCGCGGAAGAGGCCCGCATCTTTCTCAGCCTGCCGCCCGATCAAGAACCAGCGCCGAAACAGCACGCGCGCACGCCAGCACCATCGGGGTCTGCTGAAGCCGCACGTCGGCTCATCGCCATGTGTCAGCCGATTGGCGGCACACTCGTAGAAGCGTATTTGCGTGGACGCGGCATTACGGCTTTGCACGGATGCGGAAGCCTAAGTTTCCATCCCCGGTGCTATTATCGCCCGGACGAGCACAGCCCGACCGAGACCTGGCCGGCCATGGTCGCCGCCGTCACCGATCTCTCCGACAGGATCACCGGCGCACATCGGACCTGGCTCGCCCCGGACGGCACCGGCAAGGCGCCGATCGAGATCCAGCGTAAGGCGATGGGTGACCTTCTCGGGCACGCGGTCCGCTTCGGGCTCTCCGGCGACGTGCTGGCGGCCGGCGAAGGCATCGAAAGCGTGCTATCGGCCCGTGAGGTCATGCCCGGCATGTCGGCGGCGGCGGCACTTTCCGCAGCACACCTCGCTGCCATCCAGTTCCACGATGCACTGCGCCGGCTCTATGTCGTCCGCGACAATGACCGTGCCGGGGATGGCGCGCGAAACACGCTGATCGAACGGGCGAACGCGGTCGGGATCGAGGCGATTGCCCTGTCATCCATGCTCGGGGACTTCAACGAGGATCTCCGCACCTACGGACGTGATGCACTGATGGCGCATATCCGGGTGCAGCTCGCACCGCAGGACGTCGCCCGCTTCATGCTCCTGGCGGCGTAGACCGGCGGCGGAACGGTGGCGGCGTGCGGCCGCCACCATGCTCACATGGATGCCCGATCCTTTGGAGAGGACCGCGCCTCGGCCTTCGAGAGGGCGATCGGCCCACAAGCGGCTCGGACAGGCAATGCCTGCGGCCGACTATTTTCCGGCGGCGGCCGACCACCCCACGCGACAGGTCGCGTGGGGGCCCCGGATCACCGCCTTTCCATCGCGAAACAAAATAGCCGGCCTCCGGCATCCTCCGCATTCGCTCCGGCCCGGTGCTGCGCGCCGGGTGCAGGTCCGCTCCGCCTGTAGGCTCCGTCGCCATGAAGGCCGCGACGGTCGCGGTCCAGCCAAAGGAGCATTCCATGACCGAGCACGACGACTACGAACCCCACCATGAATCGTCACCCACCGATCACGTCCTCAACGAACTCCAGCTCTACGGCTACCGTCCCTTCGCCGATGAGCCCGACCAGCGTCTCCTGCCAGATGGCAATCAGGTCGCAGGCGCTGTTGCCGACATCTTCGACGCCCTGATCTCGACCCTGGAGGACACGCGCCTCGAACCCGACCTCGACGATCTCCTCTGGTCGACCGTCAACGTCTTCCACCGCGCCGCCGAGCGGATCACCCGCGAACTCGACGACAACGAGCAGGCGCAGAAGCGGTCGCAACGGCAGCAGGACGGCAGCGAGGTGAAATCGGTCGAACTTGAGCGCCAGATCGCCGAGGGCAAGACGCTCATCGAACGGCAGAACGCTTTCGAGCTGATGCGCGACCAGGCCGCAGAGCACTACGAGCGCCAGATCGGCAAAGCATGGCTCCCTCGCACCGGCTCAAAGGTCAACCATCGCAACCTGACCTCCGCGATGATCGACAGCCGCGACTTCCTCATGGCAAAGAAACGCGTCGAGCAGGAGGTCCTCCTCCCTCCCGGACCGAAGATTGTCGTCACCGGCGGACTGGACTTCAATGACCACTTAGCTGTCTGGGCCAAGCTCGATCAGGTCCACGAAAAGCACCCCGATATGGTGCTGATCCACGGCAAATCCCCGAAGGGCGCCGAAAAGATTGCCTCGCTCTGGGCAAAAAATCGCAATGTCCCGCAGATCGGCTTCGCACCCGACTGGACGAAGCATGGCCGCGCCGCACCGTTCAAACGTAATGACGAGATGCTCGACATCGTGCCGAAGGGCGTGATGCACTTCCCCGGCACGGGCATCAACGACAACCTCGCCGACAAGGCCAAGAAGCTCGGCATCCCGGTCTGGAAATTCGGCGGCGCGTGAGCGCCGCCCTCAACTTTACTCCGGGCAAGCTTCGCTGTGCTACACGACCGGCAATCTTCAAAAAGGATGCCGAAGGATCGATGAGCAAGATTAGCGAAGAAGACTTCAAGCCACATATGGAAGCGGCCGCGACCGGAGGTTTTGCAATAGACCCTCCGGGCTATGAGCGCCTGAGGCAATGGACGCACATGCTGATGAACCTCCCCAGTGCGCGCAAAAATTTCGAATGGATGCGGGACGAACCCGCCGATCTTGGCGACGTTGATAACGTCATTCGAACGCAAGCATATTTTGTCGCGGGACTTATGGCATACGGTCGCTGCTACGCATCGTCCGGCCCCGGCATTCCGACGCTCGACGCGAAGAAGGTCTACAATGGCTCGGCGGACGGCATAGAGGTGCATCGCCGACTCATCGAGCTTCGCAACACCATCGCGGCACACACCGACAAGTCCGATCTGGTACGCCTGACGCTAGCGGCAAAAGATGAGCCGGATCGCGTCATCATTCGTCATCTGAGCACATCGGCCCTCCCACTCGATGAGCTACCCGACTTCCTGGAGGCCGTCGCGCACACTGAGCATTTCGTCACCGTCAGCTTGAACAAGCAGCTCGATCATCTGGAGACGCGGATCGGGAAGAAAATCGTCCTCGACTGACTCACCGGCGGAAAGTCGAAGGCATGTGCGTCGGGACAGCGTAACCGGCGAGCATGCGGTCGGAAAACCACCCCCGCTTATCTGCGCTGATCCTTGGTCCAGCCGATGGCCTGACGCCATCAACCCGCAAGGGGTCGGACTACGCAAAGCGTGCCGCCGCGCCGGCTTCGCCCGCGCGGTGATTGCGGCCATCCGCCGGACATATCGGGCGCCTGTCAGCGGGGGATGGTCCTCCGCCCCAGCAGGAGCCGGATCGATGTCCTTTCCCGATGCACACGCCTTCGCCTTCAGCCTCGCGGCCACCCTGATGGTCGCTATCGTGATCTTCCGCGCCGGCGACGGGACGCTCTCAGTGGTCCCCGCCACCGAATACGATGGCGATGACGCTGAGATCGTCGGCGAAATCGACCCCTTCGCCTCATGACGAGGCGAAGATCATGTCCGCCGACGCGAAAACCTCAGCGGTTTTCGCGTCGGCAGGCACTCATTTTTTGCTATGGTCGGCGTTGCGCCGCGGTGGTGGTGGAAGGCGCAGCCGCTAGAGCTTTCCTATCGGAGACACCACCATGATCATTCTCGGCATCCTCGCCTGCATAGTTGCAATCGGCTTCCTCTGCTGGTTGCTCTTCACGCTCGCAGTGTTCGCGCTTCCCTTCTTCGTCGGTGTGACCACCGGCATGTGGGCGATTAATTCCGGCGCAGGATGGCTTGGCGCCATTCTTGTCGGAGCACTGGCCGCTGGGTTCACCTTCGGCGCTGGCCAACTCCTGCTTGGAACCGTTCGCCCGCTTTGGGCGAAACTGGCGATCGCGCTCGTCTTCGTCGCGCCAGCCATTGTTGCCGGCTATCACGCCACCCACGGCATCGCGAAACACCTCATGCCCTCAGAGGGATGGCAGATCGCTTTCTCGATCATCGGCGCGGTTGCCGTCGGCACTGTGGCCTTCTTGCGGATCGCTGGAATGGCAGGCGACGGCCAATCCGGCCGGGGCCTTGTTCAGGCTTGAGATCGCAGCTCGTCGTAGGCGGATCAAAAAGAGGCGGAGGCTCGGTCCCGTGACGGGGAGGTACGGACACTGCGCGATGATGGACCGTATCACCGTCAAGGCCTATGTCAGCGGCCGCGAAGCACTTGGTTGCACGAGCAGGCCGTCTGGCGCGGCGCGAACCGACAGTGTCTGGAGTGCATGTTCTCCCTAGGGGCAGCGGGCGAAGCCAAGCGTCTGCGCCAAGGACATGGGTGAAGATCGGCGGGAACATCGTTCCGGCTGGTTTCAGGCGAGGATGATCACCAGCTCCTCCGTCTGCCATCCGTTCAGCGAGCGCTCCAAACGGCCTCTCCAATGGGCTGATCTGGCCGAAGGACGGCTGACGCCTCGACCGCCTATGCCGCAACAGCGCGTCTCGACTTTCTTCCCCTGCCGGCCAAGGCCGTCATTCCTCGCGAGACAAGAAAGTCGATTCTGCGCCGTCCTCCGCGTTGCTGCGGTCGCGAGCGATGCGTCGTCGGTCGCCTCCGGCCCACCGATCGCCATCGAGGCCGCATGGTGCGGTCTCGGGAACGGAAAACGGAGAAATACCATGGCGACCATCGGCACCTTCAAGAAGACCGGCTCGAACGAGTTCACCGGCGAAATCGTCACCCTCAGCGTCCAGGCCAAGAACGTGCGCATCGTCCCCGACCAGCGCGCCACCGGCGAGAACGCCCCCAGCCACCGGGTTCTGGTCGGCCGCGCAGAGATCGGCGCCGCCTGGTCCAAGCGCTCCAACGAGGGCCGCGACTATCTGGGCCTCAAGCTCGACGATCCGAGCTTCAACGCCCCGATCTACGCAAACCTCTTCGACGAGGAGGAAGGCGACACCTTCTCGCTCATCTGGTCCCGCCCGAACGGTCGGCGGGGCGACTGAGCCCCAACCAAGGCCCCGGCCGGATCGGCCGGGGCCTTTGCCATTTGGGCGATCGACTGGATCACCGACTAGCGACATCATCCGCACATTCCACACGACGCACGTCGAACTAGCAGCGACCGAATCGGTTCAGCACGGCGCCTGGCAACCCACGTCCCGCAATCATCATTTTTGCTCGCACTTTACACAGAGAACGACTAATATAGTCGTAGTTCTAGCAAGTGGGTTCGCGTCGGTGGGAGGTGATCATGCATGATCACCGCCCGACAATCACGGGCCGCACGCGCGCTGCTGGGATGGACACAGGAGACGCTCGCTGACAAGGCCCGGACATCGCTGACCGCACTCAAGCGCCTCGAATCCGAAAGCGGATTGGAGGTTTACGAATCAACGCGCGATCAGGTTCGCAGGGCGCTCGAAACAGCCGGCATCGTGCTGCTCTCCACAGACAAGGGCGAAGGGGTACTGCTGCTCCATGATCAGGACAATCGACCAGCAAAGCGCTAGCCGCCTCCGGATCACCTTGCAGGCACTGTCCGAGCTTGTTGTCGCAAGACGACCATGCGAATGGGTTAACGAATAGTCTCTGAGAGAATATAGTCGTCCTATGGGATCAGCCATACCGCCGTTTCTTGACGAGCCACCCACCAGCCAATCGCTCACGACCTACGATCGCGAGCATATGGTTCTCTATATGCGCCTGCTCGACTCGGCACGCGATGGCGCGGACTGGCGGGAAGCCGTCCAGGTCCTGTTCGGTCTCGACCCTGAAAACGATCCTGCGCGATGTCGGCATGTCCACGAATCTCACATGGCGCGCGCGCTATGGATGACGGAGCAAGGTTATCGTCAGCTGGTCCGTGAGAGCCAGCGCTCATAACCTCAGTGATGCAGCAGGGGCATCACCTGTTGCCTGAAACCGGTCTTCCAAAAGGCAACCAGAGCGGGAACTCTGTTCCTTCCGCAAATCTCCACCCAAGACGACGGAGGACAGATTGACGTCGGACGCATCAGAGTGGCGTTCCTCGGCAAGCTATGATCATGTCGAGGAACTCACTGCATCAGGACTCGCCTGGGAATGGCTTCGCCGCAACGAAGCCTATGGCAGGGACTTCAGGGCGGTGATGGAACGCGATGTCGATCCGACGCGGCTGATGCACATGATTTGGAAAAATTGGGGGTTGCGATTTCCCGGTGGATCCGTGCCGGGCGCCTCCAAATGCTCCCGTCTTCTGGCTCCCGCATGAAGACACGAGCGTCGTTGTCCTCGCAGCTGAACCGGAAGTCCTGACAATCGGGGCAGAAAGCCATTCGCCCCTTTCCAACCTAAGCTCGATTGTCGATGGGCAAGGCGTCCACAGCCTTTATGACCTCGACACGTTCCAGAAAATCCAAATCCTACGCGTAGACACAGCTGTTCGTGACGCTCCACTAGCTGCGGTTGTGCCCCTCGACATAACCGGCTTCGATCGTCTGGAGGCCGTCAGCCGGCTCCTTGCCGTGCTGCATGGGCGCGCCATTCCGCCCGACACACGCCTGACCCGTCAGCAGCGGGCGAGAGCGCGGCGCATGCTGCAGGCCTTCGACGGTGCGCGCGAAGGGGCGAGCCAACGGGAAATCGCACAGGTAATCTTCCACGTCGGCCCCATTTCGCGCGACGAATGGCAGGCATCATCAACCCGCCATGCCGTCATGTCCTTGCTGCGCGATGCACGCGCCTTGATTGCCGGCGGCTATCGCAAGCTTCTGCGTCATCGCCATCGCCGTTAATCCCAGCTGAGTCGCGGTGGTGTGGAATTATGGGATCCCCCAACTTCCCACTCCAGCTCGCCGCTTTCGCTTCGCCATCGTGGCCTTCGCCCGCCGATGATCTTCGGCGGTCCTCGCGAACTCCACGGAGGCCCGATCCATGCGACCCGAACTCGCCGTTTTGCCGCCGCGCTTCCTGCGCACCAAGGAAGCGGCCGAATTTCTGAGCCTTTCCGCTCGCACGCTGGAAAAGCATCGCACCTACGGCACCGGCCCCGCCTATCGGAAGCTCGGTGGCCGCGTCGTCTACGCCGTCGACGATCTCCAGGCTTGGGCCGAGCGCGGCGCCGTCACCTCCACCTCCGATCCGCGCGGCAGCGTGCTCCCGGCCAAGCGCCAGACGCCCCAGTCGCCGGCCCACGCCGGCCGCCACACGCGCTGACCGGATTTCAGAATGGCGGCGCGACCCCGGTCAATTTCGGAGCGTGGACAGCTCGACCTGTTTCGAGCGCTCCCCGGCGACTTCGCGCCACGAGACGCGCAGGATCTCATGGCCTATCCGTTTTTCTCCCTCTCCAAATCCCATCGCGTCGCCCCGATCGATTTCGCGGCCGGCAACGTATCGATCCGTGTCGAGGCGGTGCCCGATCACGGCATGGCGACCATCTGGGACGCCGACATCCTCATCTGGGCCGCCAGCCAGATCGTGGAGGCCCGCGACGCCGGCCTCCGCACCTCTCGGCTGATGGCGGCCACGCCCTACGAGATCCTCATGTTCGTCGGGCGCGGCACCAGCCTGCGCGACTATCAGCGCCTGAAGGCCGCGCTCGACCGCCTGCAATCGACCACCGTCTCCACATCGATCCGTCAGCCTGCCGAAGGCCGGCGCCATCGCTTCTCCTGGATCAACGAATGGCAGGAGCGGACGGATCGCGACGGAAAGCCGGCCGGGGTGGAGTTGATCGTACCGGACTGGTTCTACCGAGCCGTCCTCGACGACGCGCTCGTGCTGACGATCGACCGGGCGTACTTTGATCTTACCGGCGGTCTGGATCGCTGGCTCTATCGCCTGGTCCGCAAGCATGGCGGCCGGCAGCGTGATGGCTGGCGGTTCGACTTTCGCCACCTTCACCAGAAATCCGGCAGCCTTTCGCCCTTCAAACGCTTCGCCTTCGAGTTGCGCGACATCGTCCGCCGACAGCCTTTGCCGGGCTACACGCTATTCCTCGAAACCGAAATAGGTGGCCGCGTTCTTCTGGCTTTCGAGCCTTCTGTGGCCTGTGGACAAGCTGTGGATAGCCTCGTGCTATCGGGAACCCGGACTATCGTGCCATCGGGAACCCGAGGCTCGTGCTATCAGGAACCCAAACAGGGTTTAACCCACGGAAATCGAAGCCGGAATCGCGCCCTTAACTTAGAGTCTAACCAAGAATCTAACTTTGAAGAGCGCGCGCGCGATGTGCAAAAGCTCATTCGCGACACCGCGCGCGGCCTCAGCACGGCCGCCAGGAAGAGCGGCGAACCCGCCTCCGACTCCACCCGAGATACCTCCGCGCCCGAGCTTCCGCTTCGACCGCAGTCGGGAGGTGCGCGATGATCATTGCGCTCCTCAATCAGAAAGGTGGTGTCGGCAAGACGACGCTCGCGCTGCATCTTGCCGGCGAATGGGCCGGCCGCGGTAAGCGCATCACGCTCCTCGACGCCGACCCGCAGGGCTCATCGCTCGATTGGTCGCAACAGCGCAGCCGCAGTGACCTTCCGCGCCTGTTCGGCGTCGTCGGCCTGGCGCGTGACACGCTGCATCGCGAGGCGCCCGAGCTGGCGCGCGACGTCGATCACGTCGTCATCGACGGACCGCCGCGCGTCGCCGGGCTGATGCGCTCTGCGCTGCTAGCCGCTGACCTCGTGCTGATCCCGGTACAGCCATCACCGCTCGATGGCTGGGCCTCGGCCGAGATGCTGGCGCTCCTGTCGGAGGCGCGCATCTATCGGCCAGACCTTCGCGCCCGTTTCGTCCTCAATCGCTGCGGCGCGCGCACGGTGATCGCGCGCGAGACCGCCGAAACGCTGGCCGATCACGACCCGCCCGTGCTGCGCAATACCATCGGCCAGCGCGTCATCTACGCCGATGCGGCACAGTCCGGTCGCCTCGCTTTCGAGATCGACGATGACGGTCCCGCCGCGCGCGAGATCGCGGCGCTCGTCACCGAGATCGAAAGGATCGCGCCATGAGCGAGCGATCCGAGCGGCGCGGCTTCGCATCGCGCCCGACCAACCCCGACGCCTGGATCAAGGCCGCCGAGGTTGAGCCGGCGCGAACCGCCGATGCTGCTAGCTTCACCGCCCGCCTGACCATCGACATCACGCCGGAGCTGCGCGGGCGCATCAAGATCATCGCGTTCCAACGCGGCGTCACCGTCGCCGACATGCTGCGCGAACTGCTCGCGCGCGAATTCCCGCCACCCCAAGGAGACACACCATGACCGGCATCGCGCTCTCCCGCATGCGCGGCGGCCCGTCGCCGGCCGCGCTCCTGCACGACACGCTCACCCACGTCGAGCTGACATGGGTCGAGAAGAAGATCGAGAACTGGGTTCGCTTCGGGACGCACGCCCACGAACAGATCCTCGACCGTCGACGGCGCATCCTGTCTTTCCGTCCCGGCACCGTCTTCGCGTTCGTTCGCTGGGCGTCGAACGATTTCGGTACGATCATTTCCAGCATCGACATCGTGCGCGCCGTGTCGCGCGGTGAAGCCTATCAGACGCTACCTTTCGTGCGTCCGGGCGGCGACATCCTGCTGAAAGTCGAAAGCTGGCCGAAGGTCGAGCGCGTGCTGCAGGCGATCGACGGGATCGAGCGTCTTGGCATCGACCCGGAAGCGGTCTCGCCCGATCACTGGCGACACGTCCACAACCGGCTCGCCGCCGGCCATGAACCGCGAGCCTACACGCTCGACCATCACCGCGCGTTCCTGCTGCGCCGAAGGGCCGAGCCGTGAGCCGCGCCGGACTTCTCTTCGCCACCACGCTCGCAGCGCTCGGCGTCGGCTATCCCGGCCTCACGCCGATGCCGGTCAAGCTGATCTGGAACGCATCTGCGAGCGCGCCGATCGGCTTCTACACGATCGATTTCGACGGCCCGTTCGAGGTCACCGATCTGGTCGCCGTCGATGCGCCCGAACCGCTTGCGACCTTCCTCGCCGAGCGCGCCTATCTGCCCAAGGGCGTGCCGCTGATGAAGCGCATCCTCGCGGTGTCCGGACAGACCGTTTGCCGCTCGAACCTCACCATCACGGTAGATGCCGTCGAGGTTGGCGCGGCGCTCGAACACGATCGCGCCGGCCGCAATCTCCCCGTCTGGCAGGGCTGCCGCCGCGTTCAGACGGGCGAAGTCTTCCTCATGAACTGGCAGGTCCGCGACAGTTTGGACGGCCGGTATTTCGGCCTGATCTCGACCGACCAGATCATCGGCCGCGCCGTCCCGTTGTGGACCGACGAAGAGGGCGCCGGCCGCTTCGAATGGCGCGCGCCGACGCGCTGACCGCTTCCCCATCGGTGGGAGCGGTGCTCGCCGACGGCTTCTTCAACCTCACCGCCAAGGAGACTGACATGCCCCAGATTGGCGAATTCACACGCGACGAGGCCGGTTTCATCGGACACCTCGGAACGCTCCTACTGCATCAGGATATCATCATCGTCGCCGCAGAGCCGACCGACGCTGAGAACGCGCCAGATTATCGCGTTCACCTCTTCGACGGCATGAGCAACGAAACAGGCCCGGAGGTCGGCGCGACCTGGAAACGCACCGGCGAGAAGGCCGGCGAATACATCGCACTGCTGATCGACGATCCGGCATTCCAGCATCCGATCCGCGCCAACCTGTTTCGCGACGACGATGCCGGTAAGGCCTGGTCGCTGCACTGGTCGCGCCCGCGCGACCGCGCCGAAAAGGATTGAGCGATGCGTGGCTCTCGTCAGCCGATGAGCCGTTCGACTGCGTCCGGGCCGCGCCGCGCTGCCCGGCGCATGGCTCGCCTTCTCCTTTCCGGCCTTACCATCGGGAGCGTGATGCCGGCGATCACGATGGCGCAGGACGCGCCCGTTGTTCGACCGTCGCCACGTGATGCTTATGCCGACTACATCGCCGAGGCCTCGCGGCGCTTTGGCGTCCCGATCGCATGGATCAGGGCGGTGATGCGCGCCGAAAGCGCCGGAGAGTCGCGCGCGGTATCCTCCGCCGGTGCAATGGGCCTGATGCAGATCATGCCCGCGACCTGGGCCGATTTGCGTGCGCGGCACAGCCTCGGCCGCGATCCCTACGACCCGCACGACAACATACTTGCGGGCGCAGCATACCTTCGCGAGCTGCACGATCGCTACGGCTCGCCGGGATTTCTCGCGGCCTACAATGCCGGACCCGGTCGCTACGAAGCATCGCTCAATGGCCGCTCGTTGCCGGCCGAGACGCGCGCCTATGTCGCCTTGCTCGCGCCGATCGTCGATGGTTCGGCCGACACGAATGCGACCGTCGTGGCTGCGATCGACCGATCGGCCTGGACACGCGCACCGCTGTTCATCGCGCAGTCCGGTCGCACGTCGGCCTCCGTCCCTGTGCCGGCCGAGCGACCAAGGGATGACGCATCCAATCCGACCACGGTGCGCGATGTTTCCGCCATCGTGCCGCAGTCGAACGGACTGTTCGTCGCGCGGGCCTCCTCGGAAGAGCCGCGATGATGGCAAACGGCGGCAATCGCAGCATTTCGCATTCCAGCGCATTCGAGAGGGCGCGGAGGTGGGAGGCAGGCGCCACAACCGGACGATGGCAGGATAAAAGGCCGCGAGGTGCGGCTTCGGCCGGTTGTGGTTTTTCAATAAGTTATGAGGCGATTTCGCGAGGTGCGGGTTTTCCCCGCACCTCGCGGCAATGCCGATTTTCCCGTGATTACTTGCGCTTGGCGCGCTGTGCGGGGCATCGGCCATGACCGGAGACAGTGATTTCCGCATCAGGCCGGGCCGCATCCGTTCGTCCCGTGCGCAGCAGGCCCGTCCCTTCATCGCGCAGGCCCTCGCGGCGGCGAAGAAAGCAGGGGCCGGCGTCTCGCGCTCCGGCCGGATCGTGTCCGGCAATCGCTCGCGCTTTGGGCGTGGCCAGCGTGCGAGCATCCAGGCGAACCGGCTGCTCACGGCCCGCTCGCGTGGCGCCGTCATCAAGGCGCGCGTCGTGCGCCAGACCTCGCGCTCGGCGCCGCTCGCGACCCACCTCAATTATCTGCGCCGCGAAGGCGTGACCCGCGATGGGGAGAAAGCCCATCTCTTCGGACCCGGCGGTGACGACGCCGATCCGAAGGCCTTCGCGGAACGGTGCCAGGACGATCGCCACCATTTCCGGTTCATCGTCTCGCCCGACGATGCCGCCGATATGACCGATCTCCGATCCTTCACCCGCGATCTCGCCGCGCAGATGGAAAAGGATCTCGACACCCGGCTCGATTGGGTGGCCGTCGATCACTGGAATACGGAGCATCCCCACGTCCATCTGATTGTGCGCGGCGTTCGCGATGATGGGCAGGATCTCGTCATCGCGCGCGACTACATCAAGGAAGGGATGCGCGACCGGGCGCGTGACCTCATCACGCAGGAATTGGGGCCGCGCTCCGATCTCGACATTCAGCGCAGCCTGGAGCGTCAGGTCGGGGCCGAGCGCTTCACGCAGCTCGATCGGCAACTCGTCCGCGACGGCCGCGCCACCGGCGTCATCGACATGGCGATCGATCCGAGCGTCCGGCCCGACGAATTTCACGCGCTAAAGGTCGGAAGGCTCCGCAAGCTGGAAGCACTCGGCCTCGCCGAACAGGTCGGCCCCGGCCAATGGACGATCGACCCGAAAGCCGAGGGGACGCTGCGCGAACTCGGCGAGCGCGGCGACATCATCAAGCGGATGCACAGGGCGCTGACGGAACGCGGCATCGAGCGCGGCTCGGCGGGCTATGTGCTCGCGGCCGAGAGCCTCGATGCGCCCGTCATCGGCCGACTGATCGATCGCGGTCTTGATGACGAGCTGAAGGGGACGGCTTATGCGGTGGTCGATGGTGTCGATGGCCGCACGCATCACGTCAAGCTGCCCGACCTCGATGCCGCAGGCGACAGCGCGCCGGGCTCGATCGTCGAGCTGCGCAAGTTCGATGATGCTCAGGGGCAGCGGCGGGTCGCCATCGCCGTCCGCTCCGATCTCGACATCGATCGTCAGGTCACGGCAACCGGCGCAACCTGGCTCGATCGGCAGAACATCGCCCGCGAACCGGCGGCCCTGTCCGAGGGCGGCTTCGGCGCCGAGGTACGGCAGGCACTGGACCGGCGCGCGGATCATCTGGTTGGGCAGGGCTTCGGCGAGCGGCACGGTCAGCGCGTCACGTTCAACCGCGGGCTGATCGACACGTTGCGTCGCCGCGAGTTGGACGCCGTTGGCGAAAAGCTTGCCGCCGAGACAGGCCAGCCGTTCAATCGTGCGGGCAGCGGTGAGTATGTCGCGGGCACCTATCGCCAGCGCCTGGCGCTCGCGTCAGGCCGCTTTGCCATGCTGGACGACGGCCTCGGCTTCCAGCTCGTCCCGTGGTCGCCCTCCCTCGAAAAGCAGCTAGGCAAGCACGTCTCGGGCGTCGCTCGCGACGATGGCGGCGTCGATTGGAGCTTCGGCCGCAAGCGGGGGCTCGGCCTCTAACCTCTTTGCGAAAGGACAGCCGTCATGTCGGCAACAAAAATCCTCTGGGGCCAGATCCTCACCGTCTTTCTGATCGTGCTCGCCACCACCTGGGGCGCCACCGAATATGTTGCGTGGAAGCTCGGGTTTCAGGCTCAGCTCGGCCCGGCCTGGTTCTCGATCTTGGGCCGGCCGTTCTACTATCCGCCCGCCTTTTACTGGTGGTGGTATTTCTACGACGCCTATGCGCCGTCGATCTTCGTCGAGGGCGCGTTCATCGCCGCGTCGGGCGGCTTCATCTCGATCGCCGTCGCCATCGGCATGTCGGTCTGGCGGGCGCGCGAGGCCAAGAAGGTCGAAACCTATGGCTCGGCGCGTTGGGCCGAGAAGAAGGAAGTGGAGGCGGCCGGTCTTCTCGGTCCTGATGGCGTCGTGTTGGGGCGCTACGATCACGCCTATCTGCGCCATGATGGGCCGGAGCATGTCCTGTGCTTCGCGCCGACCCGATCCGGTAAGGGTGTCGGTCTGGTCGTGCCCTCGCTCCTGACCTGGCCGGGCTCGGCCATCGTCCACGATATCAAGGGCGAGAACTGGCAGCTCACCGCCGGCTTTCGCGCCAAGCATGGCCGCGTGCTGCTGTTCGATCCGACCAACACGAAATCCGCAGCGTACAACCCGCTGCTCGAGGTGCGCCGCGGCGAATGGGAGGTCCGCGACGTACAGAACATCGCCGACATCCTGGTCGATCCCGAAGGTTCGCTTGAGAAGCGCAACCATTGGGAGAAAACAAGCCACGCGCTGCTTGTCGGCGCGATCCTCCATGTCCTCTATGCCGAGGACGACAAGACGCTCGCCGGCGTCGCCGCCTTCCTCTCCGACCCGAAGCGGCCGATCGAGTCGACGCTGGCCGCGATGATGAAGACGGCGCATCTTGGTGAGGCTGGGCCACATCCCGTCATCGCCAGTGCGGCGCGCGAGTTGCTCAACAAATCCGACAACGAGCGCTCGGGCGTGCTCTCCACCGCCATGTCGTTCCTCGGCCTCTATCGCGATCCCGTCGTCGCCGAGGTGACGCGGCGTTGCGATTGGAGGATCACGGACATCGTGGGCGACAAGCGGCCGACGACGCTCTACCTCGTCGTGCCGCCCTCCGACATCAACCGCACCAAGCCGCTCATCCGCCTGATCCTCAATCAGGTCGGCCGCCGACTGACCGAGGATTTGCAGGCGAAGGCGGGACGCCACCGTCTGCTGCTCATGCTAGACGAGTTCCCGGCGCTCGGCCGCCTCGACTTCTTCGAGAGCGCGTTGGCGTTCATGGCCGGCTACGGCCTGAAAAGCTTCCTCATTGCGCAGTCGCTCAACCAGATCGAAAAGGCCTACGGCGCAAACAATTCGATCCTCGACAATTGCCATGTGCGCGTCAGCTTCGCCACCAACGACGAGCGTACGGCGAAGCGGGTATCGGATGCGCTTGGCACCGCCACCGAGATGAAGGCCATGAAGAACTATGCCGGCCACCGACTGTCGCCCTGGCTCGGCCATCTGATGGTGTCGCGCTCGGAAACAGCGCGGCCGCTGCTCACGCCGGGCGAGATCATGCAGCTTCCGCCGGCGGACGAGATCGTCATGGTCGCGGGCACGCCGCCCATCCGGGCGAAGAAGGCGCGCTACTACGAGGACGCTCGCTTCAAGGAGCGCCTGCTGTCACCGCCGTCCCTTGTTGTGCCGACGCGAGGGCGGCCGGACGACTGGACGACGCTGCCGCGGCCCGCACGCCCGAAGATGCTCGAATCCAAGTCCGTCTCCGATGCCGCCGACGAAGATCCAACCGAGTCGGAGCGCCGGCACCAGCCCGAACTCAACCGCGTAGCGCCCATCGAGAAAAAGCCGCCTGTCGAGAACGAATTCGAGATTGATGTCGAAGGCGACGAGGATGAGGACGCCGCTGCCCGTAACCGCCGCATGACGCGGATGATGCAGGGCGTGGCGCGGCAAGTCTCGCTCGATCCGAATGACGGCATGGAATTGTGAGGCGCCCATGTCGAAATCACTCCGAAAACAGCGCCTGTCGGTCTATCTCGATCCTGCCGTAATGCGGCGCCTCACCGAACACGCCGCGCGTCGTGATCACTCCCGTTCGCTCGTCGCAGAAGCGGCCATCGAATCCTTCTTGTCGCCCGATGCTGCCGAGCGACAGGAAGCAGCCATCACCAAGCGGCTCGATCAACTCGATCGTCGCATGACACGGATGGAGCGCGACGTCGGCATCTCGGTCGAGATGCTTGCAGTTTTCGTGCGCTTTTGGGTCGCCACCACGCCCGCGCTGCCGGAACCCGCGGCGCAGGCTGCGCGGGCCAAGGCCAGCGAACGCTACGATCAATTTGTCGCCGCGCTCGGTCGCAGACTCGCAAAGGGACCGAAACTGAGACAGGAAATCACGGAGGATGTCGCCACGCCGACCGACTAGCCTGGCGAGAAGGAAGTGAGTTCAAAACTCTCTCGATCCGCCACAATCTCCCATTTTCTCTATGGTCCGATATTGCGGCCGATCACCGCATCATCACCACGTGGCATAGCAAACTGCCGTCTTCACACTTAGCTCGGCATCCCTTGATTGGTCCTGAGCTCGTTCAAAGCCACGATGGCAGCGTTCGATCTGATTCAGGCGATCTTATTGCCTAGCCCCGCGCACCAATTGTTCGTCAGTTCTCGCAAGCTCTCTTGACCACACGATATATGATCCATATACATTTCGTATATTCTCCGGCTTCGATGGTTATCCATGGGTATCGTAAAAATCGACGAAGATCTGCATGACGAGGTTCGTCGAGCGAGCACGGTCATGTGCCGTTCCATCAATGCACAGGCGGAATTCTGGATGAAGATCGGTATGCTGGCCGAGGCCAACCCAACCCTTTCCTTCAACGACATCGTGAAGATGCGGTTGGAAGCGGCAGACGCCCGCCCGAAGGGTTCGGTAGCTGCCTGACATGGTCAAGATGCCTGATGAACTGGCGCTCATGAGGGTGTCGGGCAGATTGTTGGCCTCAGCCTTCGAGATGTTGGACGAGCAGGACCTCGCCGGCATGTCGACACTACAGGTCAACGATCTTGTCGACCGCTTCATCACCGAGAATCTCGCCGCCCGTCCCGCCAGCAAGGGACAATATGGATTCGAGTATGTCCTGAATTGCTCGATCAACCATGTCGTCTGTCACGGGGTGCCCGATCCGGCCGAGATCATCCGTGACGGCGATATCGTCAACTTCGACATCACGCTCGAAAAAAATGGCTTCATCGCCGATTCGAGCAAGACCTACTTGGTCGGCAATGCTCCGCCCGCCGCGAGGCGGCTGGTACGGGTCGCCCAAGAGGCAATGTGGAAAGGCATTAAGCAGGTGCGCCCCGGAGCGCATCTCGGGGACATCGGCTTCGCGATAGAGCGGCACGCGAAGAGGAATGGCTATTCGGTTGTTCGGGAATATTGCGGACATGGCATCGGCCGCGAGATGCACGAGGAACCGCAGGTGCTCAATTTCGGGCGACCGGGAACCGGCTTGAAGCTGCGCGAGGGCATGGTTTTCACCATCGAGCCGATGGTGAACCAGGGCACCCGCAAGGTTTCCACTGCTGATGATGGCTGGACGGTCGTGACCAATGATCGGAAGCTCTCCGCCCAATTCGAGCATACGGTTGCCGTCACAGGGACCGGCGTTGAGGTCCTGACGCTGCGCCACGACGAAGCAGCAATGCTGCAAAGCGGAGCGTGACGTTCCAGATGCTCGCTTTGACGCATCAACTCCTTCCAAGCGCGACAGCGTGCTTTCCGCCCGGGAATGCTATTCGCCCGCTGTTCCTTTTTCGAAGTTCATGGACGGGCATAGCGTAGACATAGCGTCCCGCTTCATCGTTCTCGGCTCACTTTAGCCTCTCCGGAATCAAACGGGCCGAAGGGTGCCAGTGGCGTACCGATACCCGTTCAGTCCAGTGCCTTAAGCGTTCCCATGCGATTTTACCCGGGCAGCTGGACAACGGGAGCAACAAAGCGTGATACCGAGTCGGTCTGCCGGCTCACAGAACTTACGTTCAACGGTCTTTCTCCTCCCCAATCTCAACCGCCAATCTCCTGTATTTGCACGCTACGCTACTACGCCGATGAATCCTTGTTGAATCGGCCCAAAATCAGGCCCTTTTAATCATCCCCGTCCGGGGAAGGTCTGTCTCAACCCCGTTGGAATCGGGGTTGCATGGCGGCGTCTCACCAAAATTCAGAAGGCTTTGCTCGCGGCGCGCGGATGCTGCGCACCGCGCTCGGTCCCGCCATCGCGCGCTATCTCGACGACGCCAGCATCGTCGAGGTGATGCTGAATCCTGATGGGCGGCTCTGGATCGACCGTCTTTCCGAGGGCCTGTCAGACACGGGCGAGCGGCTGTCGGCAGCGGATGGCGAACGCATCGTCCGTCTGGTCGCCCATCATGTCGGTGCTGAGGTTCACGCTGGAGCCCCTCGTGTCTCCGCCGAGCTGCCCGAGACGGGGGAGCGGTTCGAGGGGCTGTTGCCACCCGTCGTGGCCGCACCGGCCTTCGCGATACGTAAGCCTGCCGTCGCCGTGTTCACGCTCGACGACTACGTCGCGGCCGGCGTCATGTCGGCAGCTCAGGCTGCCGCACTTCGCCAGGGCGTCGCCTCGCGCGCCAACATCCTCGTTGCCGGCGGAACATCGACCGGCAAGACCACCCTCACCAACGCGCTGCTCGCCGAGGTCGCCAAAACCGCCGATCGCGTCGTCATCATCGAAGACACGCGCGAGCTTCAATGCGCCGCGCCGAACCTCGTCGCCATGCGGACGAAGGATGGCGTCGCCTCGCTCTCCGATCTCGTGCGCTCGTCGCTGCGCCTCCGCCCCGACCGTATTCCGGTTGGCGAGGTGCGCGGCGCGGAGGCGCTCGACCTGCTCAAGGCCTGGGGCACTGGACACCCCGGCGGCGTCGGCACGATCCACGCCGGCAGCGCGATCGGCGCGCTGCGCCGCCTCGAACAGCTCATTCAGGAAGCCGTCGTCACAGTCCCGCGCGCCCTGATCGCCGAGACGATCGATCTCGTCGCGGTCCTGTCCGGCCGCGGGTCGCAGCGCCGGCTCGCCGAACTCGCCCGCGTCGAAGGGCTCGGCCCCGACGGCGACTACCGCGTCACCCCCATCACCCCGAAGCCCCAAGAAGGAGAATCCGCATGATCTCGCATGCCCGTAGCTTGCCTCGCCGCCTGACGATGACGGCATCCGCCATCGTCATGAGCATAGCGATGGCGCCCGCCGCCCACGCTTCCGGCTCTTCCATGCCGTGGGAACAGCCGCTCCAGCAGATCCTCCAGTCGATCGAAGGTCCGGTCGCGAAAATCATCGCGGTGATTATCATCATCGTCACCGGCCTGACGCTCGCGTTCGGCGACACGTCGGGCGGCTTCCGCCGGCTCATCCAGATCGTGTTCGGCCTCTCGATCGCCTTCGCCGCGTCAAGCTTCTTCCTGTCCTTCTTCTCGTTCGGCGGCGGAGCGCTCGTCTGATGGCGGGTGTCGTGGATCAGGCTGGCGAGGTGCCAGGCTTCACGGTTGCGGTCCACCGGGCGCTGACCGAGCCGATCCTGCTCGGCGGCGCCCCGCGCGCCATCGCCATCATGAACGGCACACTCGCCGGCGCCGTGGGCCTCGGCCTGCGCCTCTGGCTCGTCGGCATCGCGATCTGGGCGATCGGCCACGTCGCGGCCGTCTGGGCGGCGAAACGCGATCCGCTCTTCGTTGATGTCGTGCGGCGACATCTGCGCATCCCCGCCCATCTCGCGGTCTGAGGGAAGCCGCGCCATGATGAACCTCGCTGAATATCGCAACCGCAACAGCCGGCTTGCCGACTTCCTGCCCTGGGTCGCGCTCGCGGGTGCCGGCATCGTCCTCAACAAGGACGGCAGCTTCCAACGCACGGCGCAGTTCCGCGGTCCCGATCTGGACTCGGCCGTTCCCGCTGAGCTGGTCGCCGTCGCCGGCCGCCTCAACAACGCCTTTCGTCGTCTCGGCTCCGGCTGGGCGATCTTCGTGGAGGCGCAGCGTCACCCTTCGAACCACTACCCCGACAGCAAATTTCCCGACGCCGCCTCCGCCCTGGTCGATGCCGAGCGCAAGGCCGACTTCGAGGAAGCCGGCGCACATTTCGAGTCGAGTTACTTTTTGACCTTCGCTTGGCTGCCGCCGGCCGAGGACGCGGCGCGTGCAGAAACCTGGCTCTACGAGGGCCGCGAGACGTCGGGCATCGACCCGCGCGAAGCCCTGACCGGGTTTGCCGATCGCACCGACCGCATCCTTCATCTGGTCGAAGCCTTCATGCCGGAGTGCCGCTGGCTCGATGACGCCGAGACTCTGACCTATCTGCACGGCTGTGTTTCGACCAAGCGCCATCGCGTCCGCGTCCCCGAAACGCCCATCTATCTCGATGCGCTGCTCGCCGATCAGCCGCTCGTCGGCGGGCTCGAGCCCCGGCTTGGCGATCAGCATGTCCGCGTCCTCACGATCACCGGGTTTCCGACCGCGACGACCCCCGGCCTGCTCGACGAACTGAACCGGCTCGCCTTTCCCTATCGCTGGTCGACGCGCGCGATCCTGCTCGACAAGACCGACGCGACCAAGCTGCTGACCAAGATCCGCCGCCAATGGTTCGCCAAGCGCAAGTCGATCGCCGCGATCCTCAAGGAGGTGATGACCAACGAGGCGTCCGCCCTCGTGGACACTGACGCGGCCAACAAGGCCGCCGACGCCGACATGGCGTTGCAGGAACTCGGCGCCGACTATGCCGGCATGGCCTACGTCACGGCGACGGTGACGGTCTGGGATGCCGATCCACGCGCCGCCGACGAGAAGCTGCGGCTGGTCGAGAAGGTCATCCAGGGCCGCGACTTCACCGCGATGGTGGAGACCGTCAACGCCGTCGACGCCTGGCTCGGCTCGCTGCCCGGCCATGTCTACGCCAATGTTCGGCAGCCGCCGATCTCCACGCTCAATCTCGCCCACATGATCCCGCTTTCGGCGGTATGGGCGGGACCGGAACGGGACGAGCATTTTGCAGCTCCCCCACTGCTCTTCGGCAAGACCGAAGGCTCGACACCGTTCCGGCTTTCCATTCACGTCGGCGATGTCGGCCACACGCTGATCGTCGGCCCGACCGGCGCGGGTAAGTCGGTGCTGCTGGCGCTGATGGCGCTTCAGTTCCGCCGCTATGCGCGCTCGCAGGTCGTGGCCTTCGACTTCGGCGGCTCCATCCGCGCGGCCGCGCTCGCCATGGGCGGCGACTGGCACGATCTCGGCGGCGATCTCAGCGACGGCGCATCCGACAGCGTCAGCCTTCAGCCGCTCTCGCGCATCCATGATGTGCCCGAGCGGGCGTGGGCCGCCGACTGGCTGGTCGCGATCCTAATCCGCGAAGGCGTGACCATCACGCCGGAAGTGAAGGAGCATCTTTGGACGGCGCTTACCTCGCTCGCCAGCGCGCCGGTCGAGGAGCGGAGCCTGACGGGCCTCGCTGTCCTGCTCCAGTCGAACGACCTGAAGCAGGCGCTCCGGCCGTATTGCGTCGGCGGTCCCTATGGTCGCCTGCTCGATGCTGAACATGAATATCTTGGCTCAGCCTCGGTCCAGGCATTCGAGACCGAAGGGCTGATCGGCACCGGCGCTGCGCCCGCCGTCCTCGCCTATCTCTTTCATCGCATCGATGACCGGCTCGATGGCTCGCCAACACTGATCATCATCGACGAAGGTTGGCTTGCGCTCGACGACGAAGGTTTCGCCGGCCAGCTCCGCGAATGGCTGAAAACGCTGCGCAAGAAAAACGCCAGCGTCGTCTTCGCCACGCAGTCGCTGTCGGACATTGACGGCTCGGCCATCGCTCCGGCCATCATCGAGAGCTGCCAGACCCGGCTCCTGCTCCCCAACGAGCGGGCGATCGAGCCGCAGATCACCGCGATCTATCGGCGCTTCGGTCTCAACGATCGCCAGATCGAGATCATCGCACGGGCGATGCCCAAGCGCGACTACTACTGCCAGTCCAGACGCGGCAATCGCCTCTTCGAACTTGGCCTGTCCGCCGTCGCGCTGGCGCTCTGCGCCGCCTCCGCAAAGACGGATCAGACGGCCATCGCCCGCATCGTCGCCGAGCACGGCCGCGATGGCTTCCTTACCGCCTGGCTGCATCACCGCGACGTCGGCTGGGCGGCGGATCTCGTTCCCACCCTCACTACCCAGGAGAATTGACATGAAACTGCGCCATTCCCGCGCAGCGCGTTTTGCTGCCATCCTGCTGACCGCCCCCGTCGTGCTTTCGCCCATGCTGGCGACGCCCGCTCACGCCATCTTCGTCTTCGACCCCTCGAACTATGCGCAAAACGTCCTCACGGCCGCGCGCTCGTTGGAGCAAATTACCAACCAGATCACCTCGCTCCAGAATGAAGCGCAGATGCTGATCAATCAGGCGCGCAACCTGATGAGCCTGCCGTTCTCCGCGCTCCAGCAGTTGCAGCAGTCGGTTCAGAAGACTCAAGCGCTTCTCAGCCAGGCGCAGAACATCGCTTACGACGTCCAGAAGATCGACCAGATGTTCCAGCAGAAATACGGGAACGTCTCGATGTCGGCATCCGACCAGCAGCTCGTATCCGACGCCCGCTCGCGCTGGCAAAACACGGTCGGCGGCTTGCAGGACGCGATGCGGGTGCAGGCCGGTGTTGTGGGCAACATCGACACCAATCGCGCGCAGATGTCGGCGCTTGTCGGCCAGAGCCAGGGCGCGACCGGCGCGCTGCAGGCCGCGCAGGCTGGCAATCAGCTCCTGGCGCTTCAGGCACAGCAGCTCGCCGATCTCACCGCCGTCATCGCTGCGAACGGACGCGCGCAGATGCTGACTGAGGCGGAGCGCACGGCCGCGGCCGAACAGGGCCGTGAACAGCGCCGCCGCTTCCTGACACCGGGCGCGGGCTACCAGCCTGGCAACGCCCAGATGTTCAACAACCGGAACTGAGCGGGGGGCGATTTCATGGACGGCAAAACGTTCGCCCGGCTTGGCGCCGTCGTCTTCGTCGGCATCGCCATCACGGCCACCGTCATCGAGATGACCCGGAAAGAGGAAGCGCCGGAGGTCCGCACGCTGGTCCTCCGGCCAGGCCTGGAAGCCGCTACCCTGCAACGTCAGCTTCGTGGGTGCCGGGATATGGGCGAGGCGGCGATCCGTGATCCGGCCTGCCTCAAGCTCTGGGCCGCCAACCGCAACCGCTTCCTGGGCCAGAACCCGGCAGCGCCGCGGACGGCCTCGCCGGATGCACCGACGCCGACTGCGACGATCGCGCCAGCGCCCACGCCGGACTCGATCGTCAAGGAAATCGCGCCGGTCATGCAGCCGGAACCTATGCGTCCGGGGTCACACTGATATGGGCGGCACCGGCGTCATCGACAACTTCCTGGGCGTCTTCACCCGCTACATCGATTCAGGCTTCGGCCTGCTCGGCGGGGAAGTCGCCTTCATCGCCACCACGCTCATCGTCATCGATGTGACGCTGGCCGCCCTGTTCTGGAGCTGGGGCGCTGACGACGACATCATCGCTCGCCTCGTCAAGAAGACGTTATTCGTCGGCGTCTTCGCCTATCTGATCTCCAACTGGAACAATCTCGCCCGCATCGTCTTCGAGAGCTTCGCGGGCCTCGGGTTGAAAGCCTCGGGAACGGGCTTCTCCGTCACCGATCTCCTGCGTCCCGGCAAGGTTGCTCAGACCGGCCTTGATGCCGGTCGCCCGCTGCTTGAATCCATCTCCAACCTCATGGGCTGGGTCGCGTTCTTCGAGAATTTTATCCAGATCGCGTGCCTGCTTTTCGCCTGGGCGCTGATCCTGCTCGCGTTCTTCATCCTGGCGGTTCAGCTCTTCGTCACCTTGATCGAGTTCAAGCTGACGACGCTCGCCGGCTTTGTGCTGATCCCGTTCGGCCTCTTCGGCAAATCTGCCTTCATGGCCGAGCGCGTGCTGGGGAACGTCATTTCAAGCGGCATCAAGGTGCTGGTGCTCGCCGTCATCATCGGCATCGGCTCCACCTTGTTCTCGCAGTTCACGCAAGGCTTCGGTGGCCAAACCCCGACGATCGACGACGCCATGGCGATCGTGCTCGCAGCGCTCTCGCTGCTCGGTCTCGGGATCTTCGGTCCTGGCATCGCCAACGGCCTCGTATCCGGCGGTCCGCAACTCGGTGCTGGCGCTGCAGTTGGTGCAGGCATTGCGGCCGGTGGAATGGTCGCGGCCGGCGCTGCGACCGTCGGCGCCGTCGCCTCCGGTGGCGCTGCTCTCGCCAGTGGCGCAGCCGCCGCTGCTCGAGGCGGCGCGGCCGTCGCTGGTGGCGCTTCCACCGCCTATAGCCTCGGCGCAGCCGGGCAGTCTGGTGCGTCGGGTGTCGCGTCCGGTCTCGGCAATGTCGCGAGCACTGGCGCGAAGGCCGCTGCCTCGCCGCTGAAGCGCGCCATGACGCGCGCGTCCGACGGCCTCAAATCCAGTTTCGATGCCGGCTCCCGCGCGGCGGCCGAGATCTCCGGTGGCGGCAGCGAGGGCGGAGCGACCGAATCCGCGCCGACCGCCGCATCGGCTCCCGCTGCCGGTGGCCCGCCCGCCTGGGCCAAGCGCATGAAACGCTCGCAGCAACTCGCCCACGGCGTCCAGGCCGTAGCCCATGCCGTCAAATCCGGCGACAGCCACGGCGGCGGCTCCTCCATCAAGCTCTCCGAAAGCGACTGATCATGAACTTCTTCAAACGACCATCGACCCACTACGGAAAAGCCCCCCAACCGGAAACGCCGTATCAGCGCGCTGCGCAGGTCTGGGACGACCGGATCGGCTCCGCCCGCGTGCAGGCCCGCAACTGGCGTTACATGGCCTTCGGCTGCCTGGCGCTCTCCGCTGGCCTCTCTGGCGGCCTCGTCTGGCAATCGGCCAGCGGCACCATCGTCCCCTGGGTGGTGCAGGTCGACAAACTGGGCCAAGCCCAGGCGATCGCGCCCGCGGTTGCCGACTATCGGCCGTCCGATCCGCAGATTGCCTTTCATCTGGCCCGCTTCATCGAGCAGGTCCGCTCGATTCCGGCGGACCCGATCATCGTGCGGCAAAACTGGTTGCGCGCCTACGAGTTCACCACGCAAGCCGGCGCGCTCGCCCTCAACGATTATGCTCGTGCGAACGACCCGTTCACCAAGGTCGGCAAGCAGCAGATCGCCGTCGAGGTTTCGAGTGTCATCCGAGCATCGCCGGACTCCTTCCGCGTCGGATGGATCGAGCGCCGCTATCAGGACGGCTCGCTTGCCGCAACGGAGCGTTGGTCCGCCATCCTCACCATCGTCGTGCAGACACCGCGCGACGCCGAAAAGCTTCGAGCCAATCCACTCGGAATCTACGTCAACGCCATCAACTGGTCGAAGGAGCTTGGACAATGACGCCTGCCTTCCGCACAGCCGGAAAGCCGGCTCTCCGTAAATCGTCACTTGCGCTTCTGCTGCTTTGCACGTCTGCGCTCGCCGGCTGCGCGACCAACACGCCACCGCCCGAGATCAGCTACGACAACGCGGCACCCGCCGTTCAGACGGTCGATCCGCCGTCGCCGGTGCGCATCGTCGAGTTGCCGAAGCCTTTGCCACTGCCTGGCCAGATGAAGCCGGTGGATGGGACACGCCAGCCGGCCGAGGCCGCCGATCCCGCCGTCCGCGTCAATCAGGCCAACGCGCAAGCGCGCGTGCAGCCGGTGCGCAATGGCTTCATCAACTCCATGCAGGTCTATCCATTCACCCAAGGGGCGCTCTATCAGGTCTATACGGCAGTCGGGCAGATCACGGACATTGCGCTCCAGCCGGGCGAGCAGCTCGTCGGCGCCGGTCCTGTGGCTGCCGGCGACACCGTGCGTTGGATCATCGGTGACACCGAGAGCGGCGCGGGTACGGCAAAGCAGGTGCATATCCTGGTCAAGCCGACACGACCCGACCTGATGACGAATCTCGTCATCAACACCAACCTGCGCACCTATTACATGGAGCTTCGCTCCACCTCGTCGACCTACATGGCGTCAGTATCCTGGCAATATCCGCAGGATCAGCTCATCGCGCTGCGCCGACAGAACGCGCAGGCCGAGGCTGCGCAGCCTGTCTCGACCGGCATCGATCTCTCGCGGGTGAATTTCCGCTACGAGGTGACGGGGGACCGCGCACCGTGGCGACCGCTCCGCGCCTTCGATGATGGAAAGCAGGTGTTCATCGAATTCCCGCGCGGCATCGGCCAGGGCGAGATGCCGCCGCTGTTCGTCGTCGGCCCGGAGGGCGCGACGTCCGAACTGGTGAACTATCGCGTTCGCGGCAACTACATGATCGTCGACCGACTCTTCGCCGCCGCCGAGCTGCGCTTCGGCGCTGACCGCAATCAGAAGCGCGTGAGGATCTCGCGTACCGACGGAAGGCCGGCGTCATGAGCGAGATCGAACCCGGAAAAGACAAAGGGCCGGAACCATCCGGTGAGGACGGCGCTCTGCCGCTGACCGGCGAGCCGGCCGCGCCGATGCGCCTGCGCCCGGAGCCGCCGCGTGTAACGCGGCTGTCGCGCAAGGTTCTGGCCGGTCTCGGCCTGGTTGCCAGCGTCGGGATCGGCGGCGCGTTGATCTACGCCCTGCAAATCCAAGGCGGACGCAAGGGCAACGAGGAACTTTACGCGACCGACAACCGCGCAACCCCGGATGGTCTGAATAGCCTGCCGCGCGACTACACCGGACCGGTGCTCGGCCCCCCGCTGCCAGGCGATCTCGGCCGACCGATCCTCAACGCGCAAAACGCCGTGTCGCCGCCGTCGATCGCGACACCCAACCCCGGCGTCAGCGCGGAGGAGCAGCGTCGACTTCAGGAGCTGGAATCGGCGCGGACCGCGCGGCTGTTTGCATCAACTGAGACGCGGACCGCCGCGTCGCAGCCTGCCGCGCCCGCCACGACTCCCGCGATCCCCACGCCTGATTTGACCAATCTCGGCCTGGCGCCGCAACCCGCGACACCGACCGCCCAGGATCGCCAGTTCGCGTTCCTCAACCAAGCCCCTGATAAACGCACGGTCTCTCCTGATCGTGTGGCCGCACCGGCATCGACGAATGTGCTGCAAGCCGGCGCGGTGATCGCGGCGGCGCTGATCACCGGCATTCGCTCCGACCTTCCTGGCCAGATCACGGCCCAGGTGACGGAGAACATCTACGACAGCCCTACGGGCAAGATCCTTCTCGTACCGCAGGGCACGCGCATTATCGGCCAGTACGACAATGGCGTCGGCTTCGGGCAGCGCCGCGTCCTGCTCGTCTGGAACAGGTTGATCTTCCCGAACGGACGCTCGATCGTGCTGGAGCGCCAGCCCGGCGCGGATGCGCAGGGCTATGCCGGTCTCGAGGATGGTGTCGACTATCACTGGGGCGAGCTGTTCAAGGCGGCTGCCCTGTCGACACTGCTGAGCATCGGCGCGCAGACCGGATCATCGGGGGAGGAGAGCGACATCGTTCGGGCGCTGCGACAGGGAGCCGGCGACAGCATCAGCCAGACAGGCCAGCAGATTGTCAGCCGTCAGCTCAACATCGCCCCGACACTGACGATCCGACCAGGCTTCCCCGTCCGCGTCATCGTTACGCGCGATCTTGTGCTCGAACCCTACGGAGGTTGATGTGGCAAAGCTGAAACTCGGCCCGCTTGCGGACGATAAGCCGGTGAAGGTGACAGTGGAACTGCCAGCGACACTCCATCGCAACCTCGCAGCCTACGCCGAAATCCTCGCTCGCGAGAATAACCATGCTCCGACAGATCCTGTGCGGCTGATCGTTCCTATGCTCGAGCGCTTCATAGCCACTGACCGTGAGTTCGCGAAGGCGAGGCGCGCGACAGTCACAAACCGGGATAGATGACCGGGTACGGGCCCGTTCGTACGGCGCGTGCCCCCAAGAACTCAGTGAATCACGCCTTTAGTGATGTGCAAGCCGAGAGCAACGAAAATGAGCCACAGCGCCTCATCCCAATGATTGAATCCCTCCCGCTGCACGGGACGCTCCTTCAGGAGGACAGCAAAGCCAACGCAGAACGCAGAGTAGAGCCCAATCCAGAACGAGACGGCGGTCAGGTAGGATACCTTGCTGTAGGTTCCTATCACCGCGGAAATTGCAATTTTGGTACAGAAGCGACGGATCGTCAGCCGCGATTCAGCATTGAGACGGGAAAGCATGAATTAGTTAGTCCGGCGCGATGCATACGGCTCTATGTATCGAAAACCAAATAAAGACCGCGTAATATTTTACATTGAGATCGAGCGGCCGCTCGTTGTGAGGAACGCGCTTCCAGCTCAGCCGAGCGATAGCGTCTTCCTTCTTCGTTCCACTTGGGCGAGCAGACGAAACACTACGCCATACTGATACCTGCGGTGATACTGGCAACAGTCACGGCATTCGGCACAATTGTAGTGGCGCGGCTCCATGCTGAACAATGACAGCTTTCCCAAAGACCAAATGTGTAATGGATGGCAACAGAGTTGCAGTTTCCAGAACAGCACCAGCAATAACACGACTATTGTCTCGCGCTGGGTTCAGCCGGTACCGCACTTTTCCTCACCAAGCCAAAAGCCATTCCTGCGCGAATGCGGTCGCATCGGGCGATCGATTGAAAATTGGCTTCGATGTCTGATTGCAACGTTAGGTAGGGCCAAAACAAGGCGCCTCAGTCGCGAACTTATGCTGAGGGGTGTACGCTATAGTCAGTCAACTTACGAGCACCTCTCCGAGTCACGGTGCAGCCCACCGGGTACAAGCCGGGACTCATGAAATCAATAGAAGAACCTTGGGACGATCCGACCCGGGTCGTTACCTGAAGCTAGCGCTTGGACCAGTTCAAAGGAGGACGAGCATCTAGAACTGCTCGTATGAGAATTGACAGAATCATCTCTACCAAGCGTCCTGTTGATCGATCCCGATCGTACTGTCCATAAATTGTTGCGTCGAGACTTAGCCGGACAAGGATATAATTTGCTGATGGCGTCCAATGCGCAGCAGGCTCTTGGGTTGCTGCATATGGAGCCAGATCTTGCACTTGTTGAAATAAATCTGCCTGACGGAAGCGGCCTTGACCTTATTGGGCGCCTTCGAGAAAGAGGCGAGGGGCTTCCAATCATTGCGTTCTCAGCGAGTGCCGATACTGACACCAAGGTCCAAGCGTTCGAACTCGGTGCCAGCGATTTTCTGATGAAGCCGTTCGAAGTCAAGGAATTGGCGGCCAGAATACGAGTCAACTTCAGGCGGCAATTCGAATATCGCGTTGAGCGCCCTGTATATCGGCTTGATCAACTAGAGGTCGACCTACGGCGTCGCATCGTTAAATTTCGCGATGCTGACGTTATGCTATCTCCAAAGGAGTATGACCTCCTCCGCCTGCTCGTCCTGCATGCTGGTAAAGTACTCACCCATCAATTTCTGATGGGTGAGCTTTGGGAAGATAAGGTTGATACGCAATTCCTGCGAGTTTACATACGCCAGCTCAGAAATAAAATCGAACAAGATCCAGCAAATCCGCAATTGCTACTTACCCAACTGGGTGTCGGCTATCGTCTCAAGCCGTCCGATGAGGCTCATATCGGGAAAAGATAGGGCCGGGGACTGACCCTAGGATCGCCATGGATGGGTCCAGCATGCGCTTGAAGCGCATCACATCCCCCTAGGGGATTCGAGTGATTCAGCGTTGCGGCGTACTACGGTGTTGCCGCCATCGTTATATTGAGCCAATCCACCTCCGATCCATTCTTCAAGATGTGTCAGCGGTTATATGCGCGACACCGCAAACGGTCTGACCAACAACACGTGTCGAACTCGGCTCACTGAGGAACACCACTGCAAAGAGGACGAAGATGGCTGTGTAGAGCGCGGCGAGGGCATTCGCTCGCATGCCGACCAGATTCTGCGTCAAGGTCATGTTCCCGCTGGTTGTCGATATACCGTTCTTATGCAGACCGCGAAAACGATACACCACCCTGACATTTGCAATGTTAACCATCAGCCGACGATGATCGTCAAAACGATCTAGAGACAACACCCAAAAGGCTGGCTTCCCGCGCCGGTAAGGCGTTCAATGTATATGCGGCGAGAGATTAACAGGCTCAGATGGCTACGACTGCTTCGTAACCTCGACGACCGCTCGCGGATTCATCTTCGTTTGTTTTTTGGACAGGTCGCATTTGTCATCCTCTTTAGCGCTCCAACGCTATTGATCGATCAGCACAGACCCATCCTGTTCCTCTCTCTCATTCATGTAATGTTCGGGCTTTCGGCGCTTGTCGTGCTCGTCGCCGCCCTCGTCAAACGGCGGCCGATCTCTCCTTCGAGTCTATGCGTGTGGGATCATGCCTTTGCGCTTCTATTACTGATGCTCGGCTGTTCCGCCGCTCTTCGATTGCTGGCGTAGATAGCAATGCATCTACAGTCAGCAACACACGATTGGACGGCCATTGATCAACGCGATATTTCGCCTGCCCCGACGCAAAGGACGGCGGCGCCAGCAAGCTCGTCTGCGCCCACTTTAACAGTCCTTTCACAGGTCGAAGAATTCCCAAGCGGGAGCTTGGTGGTTAGATGGCCGCAGGTGGCTCTTGACGGCTGCGCAGCAGTACCGGTTGTAGCCTCTGATCCTGCGATGCGGCGCTATATAGCGCGCATTTTGCAACGACACGGATATAAGGCAACCAGCTTTGCCGAGCCGCAAGCGGTGCTCGGCTCGCTGGCACAACACCAATACGATGTTGCGGTGATATCGGGACATCAGGAAAATCTGACTTGGTGCTCCATGCTCCATGAAGTGCGGCCGCACCTTCCGATATTGCTTATTCTCCAGGGCGGCGATTCGGACCTTGTCGGTCGAATACTTGATGCTGGTGTCGATTGCTTCGAGGCTCCGTTCCTGGAGGCGGACCTCGTCGCGCGCACCAAGCTGCTCTTCCGCGCTGCGTGGCGCCAATATGGTCTGGCTGTACCTGGCGGTTATAATCGCTTCCGTCTTGATGTGGCTCGATCGCGTGTCAAAGTCGGAGACAGCGAAATCACACTGACAGACGCGGAATACCGCACGCTCTGGTTTCTGGTGCAACGCCCGGGCGCAGTGTCGCAGTTTAGCGATATCGAGAAAAGCGTCTGGGGCGAGTCGGGCACTAGGCGTCGCATAGCGCTCCGCGCCGTTATTCGAAGCTTACGTCGAAAGCTCTCAGGGCGCTCGGACGATCAATCTCTCTTGAGGACCGAACGGTGTATCGGATATCGGCTGTCTCGTGAGTTCTGACAGGCGGGGCTGAACGCGCCGCGGATACTATTTGGCCCGACCACGCCAATAGTCACGATCCATTTCGCCGAAAGATAGATTGTCCGCGAAACGATGAAGCTGTCAGCACGCTTTGTCGCGCTGCCTCGTTCGGAGAGTAACACGTTGCGCTGGGTCGATTTCACCTTGGGAAGCCGAATTGCTCGCTCCATACATTTCCAAGTAATCTCGCTGCGGATCACGAAAACCAATCGTTGGATCGATCGGTAGTCTGGCGTCGGCTCGTCTGCAAAGTAGCGCGAGGCCCATGAGGGCCCCGGCTGCAACCAAAACGGCAAGAATGCAAAGCCAGCCTACCGATCGCTCTTCGTAAACGCTGGTCAGCGGCTCACTGAGTGCAGCGTAAGCTTTGGTTGCCGCTGTCGCTGGTCGGATCGACTTGCGTGAGCCAGCTTCCGACCGATCAGAAGCAGGTGGTTGGCATGATCGCTGTATTCTCGATTGGCGGCGAAGCTCTTCTCCAGTTTCGCAAGTTCCCGTGCGAGCGCATGGGGAAGATCATGTCCTTTCGGGTTCCATCTTGGATCGGCCGCGAAGCGTCCATGAAAGAAGTCCAGCCCTTCGATCACTTCGATGTCGAACATGCCTTCGAACAGTGAACTCATTTCGTCGGTGGAAAAGAGATGGAAGCTGAATGCCGTAAGACAGCCATCTGCCAGTTCAACCTCGCACCAGTTCCGTTGCTGGTCATGCAAGAGCCGACGAACCTCGTCGATCGAGGCAACCAGCGCGGACGGCATGCTGCCGACTGGTCGGACGGTTGTAATGAGGCAGCCACGTGTCACGCGTCCGAGCTCCCTGGCAACTAACGGAAGGTCAGCAGGGGCGATGTGGCTGAGCACGCTGTAGAGACATAGCGTGAGATCAATACTCTCGTCAGCCTCAGGAAGCGCCTCGGTGAGGTCGCCGACGCTAAATTCCAATCTAATGCCGGGAAGAGATGAGAGGTCGCGGCAGTTTACGCGAGCCCGCTGGATCTGCTCGGCGGAAACGTCGAAACCGCGAGCGGAAATTTCAATGAAGCCCATCTCCTTGGCCGTGACCACCAGGCGCTTCAGCCAGGTGCCGGGGCCACACCCAGCATCGAGAACGCTCAAGCGCGTAGCTCTTGATAGGCGGATCTCAGATAGCTTGGCCATAACGCATGCCCAGACGTGATGATCGGCGTAGCCATGTGTGCCGCTGAAACGGAACAGATCGGACGTGTCGCCATCTGCGTAGCTGCCATAGGTAGCGCCGGACAGATCATACGCCTTCGCCACAGGAGAAATGCGAGGTGCGTTGCCAATTGCGAGCATTTCATGCCGCCTTACGATAGGCGGACAACCCGCCGTTTGATGAATCGTTGTGAAATGCGATCTGCGTGAATGTCAGCGCACTGGCTTCAGGAAGTTCGATGAGCAGATCAGGCCGATGTCCATTCTCGGCAAGAGCGAATTTCCGCGCCCATTCTCGGTTGATGAAATAACCTGATCGGCGACCAGCCTGGTCTTGTACGATCCAATGCCCTAAGGGGTCGGGCGCCATGAAGAACCGCTGTAGTGGCTCACTGTCAGGTTCTTCCGACTTTTCAGAACTCATAGCCAATCTCCTTTGCTTCGAGGAAAGAACCGAACGTCATGGTCGGCACGGTGCCCAAACCGCGCCGATCAATCGTTTCAGAAGAGGATTCCGGTCTCCAGTAAGGCGCGCATCTGATCGCGCCGGTTCAGGTCGCGGCCGAAACCATAGCCTGCCTCAAGATTGCCAACGCGCGAGTAAGACAGCTCGCCCCGCGCAAAAAACACGCCTTTCTGGTAAGTTGGCGTGATGGTAAGCGACCATGCGTTGCTCTTTGCGCCGTAGAGGAGGTTGGTTGGCGTGCAGGCCGCGTCCGCACCGCACGTCCCCCCCGTCGTCTTCAGATATTCGGCGCGAGCGCCAAGCGACCATTCCGTATTCAGTGCATATTTGACGAGCAGCGCACCACCGTAGGTATCGGCGGAGCGATTGATCCCAAGTTGGTCATCACGCCCGACGTGGCTGTATTGCAGATACGGGGTAAGCGTTAGCGGCCCGCTGGTGTAACTGTATATGAGGTTGAAGATGCTGCTATTGTTCTGTGCTAGCGGCGTAGCAGATGAGGATTTGTCGTTGCGAGATAGGCTTCCTGCCCCGACGAAAGTCAGCGAGTTGGAGGAATCCACTGCATAGGAAATGCTACCGGATAGCCAATTCAGCTTGCCTGAGAAATAACCGTCATTCAGCGAGATCGCGGCGGAAAGAGGACCGCGTGCATAGTTGATCTGGACGCCGCGACTAATCGCCGGTTCCTGATTCCAAAGGAGCCCGCGTTCGATATTTATGTTTTGAAAAGTGAATGTCGATTCTGCCCCGACCATTGTCGGCAGAAGGCCGGCCGTGACCGATAACTCCGGCGTGATCACGGCTTTGGCGTATGCAACGGGGATGGGGCCGAAGAGTTGGTCCGTCGCCTTGGTCGCTTGCAGATAGGATGTGCCCAAGGACGGTAGTGAATATGCGCCGCCCTGAACATAGAACTGCAACGGGCCTTGGTTGGTCTGGATCTCGATCTGCGCGTTGCTCAGATCGACGAACCCGGTATTATTTCCAATACCGCCGGCATGGGTAGCGTTGCTTTGGAGCGCGCCAATTCCGCTGATCTGCCCGGTGATGTAAATCGGTCCAAACGGCCCAGCATCCAACGACAGCGGATTGGAGTTCGGAGTAAGTGGGCCGGAGAAGCTCGGCGTAGGCAGGGGATCCGCGTGGGCCGCCTGGGCACCAAAGAGCAAGCTACAGACACCGAGTAGCAAAGCGGCTCGTCTGGCGTGCATGCCTGATCTGAGGTTTTTCGCAGCCTCCGCAACACATGGTGAATGGCGGGGCGGCAACGGATTGGTCATGGGTGCATCCCTTTGTCTGAAAGGTCAATGCACGCGAGAGGTAAGAGTATGTACGTAAAATCGGCGTCTTATATTCTGGAGGCCCGTAAAGATCATGTAAAAATATGGGCGATGTGAATGTTTCGCGTATCCGACGCGGCTCGCAATTTCGCCTGGGCGTCAATTCGGACAAGCAGGAGATGGGCCGACCTGCAATCGAATTTTTGTAATAGCAAATACTGAGAATTTATTCTGAAACTTGATGCGCAGAATCCGACGCATGAACTTCGGCACTCGCTTGCGCATGCGATAGTATACTTGCCATGCTCAGGAAGCGACGAAGCGCGGGATTATCGTTGCCATCCGACCATATCCCACAAAAGGGGAGCGAAAATCCGGCAAGCCGTCGGTATACTACGCCTGCGAACTGCGCTTCGACGATAGACTCGCTGGCCAATGTGATCCCCCGCCCGAAGGCGACGAGCTGCATCAAGGTCTGCCGAGACACGCGATCACGCTGAATATCCGGGCGAAGGCCCAATGCAGAGAGATTGCGGAAAAGGAAGGCTTCGATTTCTCGACCTGGCGCGGCCTCGGTAACGATAAAGCGGCGACGGCGTATATCGTCCCACGAAATTTCCGGCTTTGACGCAAGTTTGTCAGCTTCCGGCAGAACGACATAGATTTGCTCAGTCCACAGACGGAGCGAGCTGAAATTCTCGACCTCCGATGGCTCGAGGAGGAAGGCAATATCAAGATGACGTCGACGGATAGCGGGAATCAGTTCAAGATGATCGCCCTCTAGGAACTCGAGCTGCACCTCCCTGTGATCCGCAATGAACCGCTCGATCAGATTTGCGACAAATCCGGTCGCCAGGGAGGAAAAAAGGCCGATACGAATGATGCCGCGACTTCCGCGCCCAAATGCTCCAACATCGCGGATCGCAAAATCGATCTGCATGAGGGCGCATCGGGCTCTCTCAGCGAAACTCTCCCCGGCTTGAGTGAGTAGGACTCCGGAGCGTCCTCGCACGAAGAGGCTGGAGCCTAGCCCATCTTCCAATTCTCTAATCTGCCGACTGATGGTCGATTCCCGCACGCCCAGTTTGGCGGAAGCCTTTCGGAAGCTTCCTTGCTCTGCAGCTGTGACGACATAACGAAGATGCCGAACCTCGATATTGCATTTGGGCGTGACCACAACGCATAGACCGGCGGTTAGATGGTTAAGGTCGCGCGAAAACCTCCGTATATGCCGGTCTAGCCTCCAACATTAGACGATTTTCGACACTTGAGTTCGTAAAGGTAGGCTCAACGCTTAGGCGATTGAGTGTAAGCGTGGGATATAGTTTTTATCCATATATATAAAAACGCTGTAAGAAATCCGTCGCCTCACTTGTCCGCGGCGCCATAGTCATCACTTGGTGATCCGACCGATCTGGCGCGATCTGGAAAAATCAATTTTGGCCGCGAGACAGTTATTCTGAGTTCTTTACACCGTCCTTATGCGTGCGCGTAAAAACTCAGCACTACCCTTACATGCGACGCAGTAAATGCCTGCCGGCAATCCAACCTCAAAATGGAGCCGGTATGCATGCTGCACAATCATCCTACTCATAGATCCGGACCCCAATCACGCGGGCCCGTAGTCGACGAACGCGCGCCGATCATCACGGCGCGGCCCCCGATTTGCCGGTCAGTTGGGAGGGGGCAGCCATGACCGCATCGTTCATGACCGGGCTCGCCGGGCTCTGCGCCATCGGTCTTTTCGCCTATCTGTTCTACGCCCTCGTGAAGCCCGAGCGCTTCTGAGCCTGGAACGGACATCCGCAACAACAAACACCAGGTAGCAAACATGGGCGACCTCGCATTCGTAGCCGTGACGCTCGTCTTCTTCGCAATCACTGCAGGGTTCATCGTAGCCCTGGATCGAATTTGAGGACGCTCGCATGACACAAGACATCACTCAATTCATCCTCATCCTTGCAATCATGACCGGCTTGGTTGTGGTTCTGGGCAAATGGATGACGCATCTATTCACGAGCCCAGGCCACAACACCCTGGAGCGCGGCACTTATGGTATTCTCGGTGTCGACCCCGAAGAGAAGATGTCCTGGAAGCGCTATGGCATGGTGCTGGTGCTCAGCAATGCCGCCATGTTGCTCCTGGGCTATTTTATTCTCCGGATACAGGATTTCCTGCCCGGCGATACGCTCGCGCGCGCCGCACAAACGCCCGATCTGGCTTTCAACACGGCGGCGTCCTTCACGACCAACACGAATTGGCAAGCCTACTCCGGGGAGTCGAGTCTCTCGAACTTCTCGCAGATGGCCGCCATCACCTTCCTGATGTCGATCAGCGCTACGACAGGTGTTGCGGCGGCCGGCGGATTCATCCGGGGACTCAGCCGAAAGACGACCGCTGATATCGGCAACTATTGGGTCGACTTCACCCGTGTTCTCTATCGCCTCTTCCTCCCGCTCTGCTTTCTCATGGCTCTCGTCTACGTCTGGCAGGGCATGCCGCAAACGCTGAGCGCGGATGCGATCGTCACGACCCTTGAAGGAGCCAAGCAACAGCTGATCCTGGGACCGGTGGCGAGTTTTGAAACGATCAAGCACATCGGTACAAACGGTGGTGGCTTTTACGGGATGAACGCCGCGCATCCCTTCGAGAATCCGACACCTCTCACCAACACGCTGCATATCCTGAGCATGCTGTTGATCCCCTCCGCGCTCACTTACACCTTCGGTGCCATGATCTTGCGGCGGCGTCAGGGTTGGGCGTTTTTTGGCGCCTTCCTGGTGATGTTCGTCGGCTTCCTGACCCTGGTCTACAGCTCCGAACAGGCTGGCAATCCGATGCTGGCTTCCATGGGGGTTGATCAGGCCCAGACAGCTTTCCAGGGTGGTGGCAACATGGAGGGCAAGGAGCTTCGCTTCGGCATCGCTCAGACCAGCATGTTTGTGACAACGACAACGGCGGCGACGACCGGCTCCGTCGATTCCATGCACTCATCGCTGACACCGCTTGGTGGGTTCGTTCCTATCGCGCAGATGATGTTGAACAATGTGTTCGGCGGTGACGGCGTCGGTCTCATCAACCTCGTCACCTACGCGATCCTGACAGTGTTCCTGGTCGGCATGATGATCGGACGGACGCCGGAATTCCTCGGCAAGAAAGTCGAGGCGCGCGAGATGAAGTACGTGATGATTGCGATCCTCGCGCATCCGCTGAGCATCCTGGGCTTCACTGCACTCGCCTGCGTGTTGCCTTCCACGCTCGATAGCCTTGCCAATATGGGACCGCACGGCTTCAGCGAAGTTCTCTACGCCTACACATCGGGCACGGCTAACAACGGCTCGGCTTTCGCGGGCCTCAACGCCAATACGCCGTTCTTCAACACGACGATTGGTCTCGCGATGCTGATCGGCCGCTTCTTCACCCTCCTGCCGATGCTGGCCGTCGCCGGCGTGATGGCGGCCAAGAAGACGGTGCCCGAAGGACCTGGCACGCTGTCGACCGCAACTCCCCTGTTCACCGGGCTTCTGGTGTTCGTGGTGTTGGTTGTTGGCGGACTGACCTTCCTGCCGGCGCTCGCGCTCGGCCCGATCGTCGAACATCTGCTGATGCTTGCTGGCACGACATTCTGAGGATCCATTCATGCGCAACGAACAAACCATCATCCACTCACCCGCGCCAGGGTCGCAATCGGCGTTCAAGGGTATTACGCGGCCGGTTCTGGCCTCCGCCGCCTTCTTCATGCTGGTAACCGGCGTCGCCTATCCTTTGGCGACGACCGGCGTCGCCAACATCCTCTTTCCCGATCAGGCCAAAGGGAGCCTGATCGTCAGAGACGGAAACGCCGTCGGCTCGCGCCAGATTGGCCAGTACTTTACCAAACCAGAATATCTGCACGGCCGGCCGAGTGCGACATCGGGAACGGACCCCAGCGATCCTTCGAAGACCGTTGATCAGCCGTACAACGCCGCCCTGAGCGGAGCGAGCAATCAAGGCGCAATCAGCAAGAAGCTGCTCGACGCCGTTGCCGAACGCGCAAAGGCTTATCGGGAGGAGAATGGGTTGGCAGCCGATGCTGCGGTGCCTGTCGACGCCGTCACAGCGTCGGCCTCCGGGCTTGATCCTGATATTTCTGTCGCCAACGCCCGTCTTCAGGCGCCGCGCCTTGCCAAGGCCCGCGGGATGTCGACCGAGCAGATGCTGCAATTCGTGGATCAACACACCACGGGGCGACAGTTCGGTGCGCTCGGCGATCCCAGGATCAACGTTCTCGAATTCAATCTCGCGCTTGACGCGGCTCATCCAGCCCGCCCTGCCGCTCAATAAGACATAGGTGTCATCATGTCCTTAGTAGAGACAAACGCGCCGCAAGGCGCAGGTGTGGGCGGAACCCTCAAGCCCGTCTCCTGGGCCTCTGTCATTGGCGAAGCGTTCAGAAAGCTGTCGCCGAGCGTCCAGCTGAAAAACCCCGTGATGTTCGTGGTCTATCTCGGCAGTATCGTTACGACGCTGCTATGGATCCAGGCGTTGACCGGAAAGGGTGAGGCTCCCGCGGCCTTCATTTTTGCGATCGCCGCCTGGCTCTGGTTCACGGTTCTTTTTGCCAATGCCGCAGAGGCACTCGCTGAGGGACGCGGCAAAGCGCAAGCCGATGCGTTGCGGGCAACGCGCCAAAGGGTGATTGCCCGCGTCTTGAAAGAGCCGAACCGGCAGAGTGAATCCTGGCCTTCTCCGAGCGACGAACTCGCTCTTGGAACCTACTTTCTGGTCGAGGCCGGCGAGATCATTCCCGCCGACGGTGAAGTGGTTCAGGGGGCTGCCTCGGTCGACGAATCGGCGATCACCGGCGAATCCGCGCCAGTGATCCGCGAGGCGGGCGGGGATTTCTGTTCGGTCACCGGTGGCACGCGCGTTCTCTCCGACTGGATCATCGCGCGCGTCACGGCAAAGCCAGGCGAAGCCTTCCTCGATCGCATGATCGCCATGGTCGAAGGCGCCAAGCGCGGCAAGACCCCCAATGAGATCGCCCTGACGATCCTTTTGGTGGCGCTCACGCTGATCTTCCTTCTTGTTTGCGTGACGTTGCTGCCGTTCTCGAGCTTCGGCACAATCATCGCTGGAGGAGGTTCGGTCGTCACGATCACGGTGCTTATCGCACTGCTCGTCTGCCTGATCCCGACCACCATCGGCGCATTGCTGTCGGCGGTTGGCATTGCAGGCATGAGCCGAATGATGAAGGCGAATGTACTGGCGACCTCCGGCCGGGCCATCGAGGCGGCGGGCGACGTCGATGTGCTGTTGCTCGACAAGACGGGCACCATCACACTCGGGAACCGGGAGGCCACCAAATTTCTTCCCGCCCCCCGCATCGACGAGCGCGCGCTTGCCGACACCGCCCAGCTGGCGTCGCTTGCCGACGAAACGCCGGAAGGCCGATCGATCGTGGTGCTGGCCAAGAACGCTTTCGGCATCCGCGGTCGTGAGCTTCACGGAGCCGAAGCGATCGCATTCAGCGCTCATACGCGGATGAGCGGCATCAATATCGACGGTCGCCAGATTCGCAAGGGCGCAGCCAGCGCGATTCGGGCTCATGTCGAGTCAATGGGCGGCGTGTTCCCCCAGGAGGTCGCAAGAATCGTTGACGAAGTATCCCGGCGAGGCAGCACGCCGTTGGTCGTCAGCGATGGGGTCACCGTCCTCGGCGTCATCGAACTCAAGGATATCATCAAGGGCGGGATCAAGGAGCGCTTCGCAGAACTGCGTGGCATGGGCATCAAGACCGTGATGATCACGGGCGACAATAAGCTGACTGCGGCCGCCATCGCGGCCGAGGCCGGTGTGGACGACTATCTCGCCGAAGCCACGCCCGAGGATAAACTCCGCCTTATCCGCGAGTATCAGGCGGAAGGACGGCTCGTCGCGATGACCGGCGACGGCACCAACGATGCTCCCGCACTGGCGCAGGCTGACGTCGCGGTGGCCATGAATAGCGGTACCCAAGCCGCCAAGGAGGCCGGCAACATGGTCGATCTCGACAGCAACCCCACAAAATTGCTGCGGGTTGTCGAGGTCGGCAAGCAGATGATCATGACCCGCGGGGCCCTGACAACATTCAGCGTCGCCAACGATCTTGCCAAGTATTTCGCCATCATCCCGGCCGCCTTCGTTGCGACCTATCCCCCGCTTGCGACCCTGAACGTCATGGGCCTCCACAGCCCGGCATCGGCGATCTTGTCCGCGGTGATTTTCAACGCGCTGATCATCGTGGTCCTGATCCCGCTGGCGCTTAAGGGCGTCCAGTACCGGGCCGAACCGGCTGCGCGCCTGCTGAGCCGGAACCTGCTGATCTACGGATTGGGCGGGATTATTGTGCCGTTTATCGGTATAAAGGTGATCGATATGCTCATCACACCCTTCTTTTGACGGGTCACTCGTAAAAGGCAAGAAACTGGCTTGAGGTTAGGCGCTCAATCATGGTGGATCAGCGACCCGATCCCGACGATCTGCTGGAGGTCGTGAAGGATCAAACCCATCGTTCCAAACGCGGACAGCTGAAGATATTCTTCGGCGCCTGCGCCGGGGTGGGCAAGACCTTCGCGATGCTTCAGGCGGCACGCCAACTCCAGTCCGATGGCGTCCCGGTCGGTATCGGGATCGTCGAGACGCACGGTCGCAAGGATACGCAAGAGCTCCTGGAGGGCCTTCCTGTTCTGCCGCGCAAAACCATGAGCGGCAATGGCAGGCCCACCACCGAATTTGATCTCGATGGCGCCCTGGCATCGGGATACAAGCTCCTGGTTGTCGACGAACTGGCTCATACCAATGTCGCCGGCAGCCGCCACGCCAAACGCTGGCAGGACATCGACGAACTGCTCGATGCAGGCATCGACGTCTATACTGCTCTGAACGTCCAGCACCTCGATAGCCTGAATGATATCGTCGGTGGCATCATCGGGGTTCGGGTGCGGGAGACCGTTCCCGACCGCATCTTTGATGCAGCGACCGACGTCGTCCTCGTCGACCTGCCGCCTGATGACCTGCTGGCGCGCATGAACGCGGGTAAGGTCTATCTGCCGGTCTCGATAGAGCGTGCGCGGCAGAATTTCTTCCGGCGCGGCAACCTGATTGCCCTGCGGGAACTGGCGTTGCGGCGCGTCGCCGATCGGGTCAACGCCGATGTGCGGACCTACCGTGTCTCGCATGCGATCAAGTCCGTCTGGCCGACCCAGGAAATGCTGATGGTGTGCGTCAGCGCCGACCAATCACAGGAGCGGTTGGTGCGCGAAGGCGCGCGGCTCGCCCAGCGCTTGCAAGCCAAGTGGATCGTCGTCCATGTCGATAGGCCCTATCAGGGCGACGATACCAGCTCACGAGAGTCACTCTTGAGCATTGCCGCCGTTGCCCAGGCTGCCGGCGCCGAATTTGCCAACGTGCCTGGACAGGATGTCGCCGAAACCCTGCTGGACTACGCGCGCAAGCGCAATGTTACCAAGCTTATTGTCGGAAATCCGCACGGTTGGCGATTCATACCCTTCCGGTCGCGGCTTCAGGAGAGGATCGCCCGCGCAGGCCCGGAAATGGGTGTGATCCTCCTCAACCTGGATGATGTTCCACGCGCGATCAAACGCAAAGTCACGGATCAGCCAGACGGCTATGCTCGCGGGCTTGTCATTGCAACGCTCGCCTGCGGCGTGACGGCGGCGCTCGCGGCCTGGCTGCTCCGGGTCTTCGATCCATCCAACGTCGTCATGTTGTTCCTGATGACAGTGATTTTTGTCGCGATGCGTCTCGGTCGCGTCGCCGGCGCCTGGGCAGCCCTGTTGTCTGTCGCGTGCTTCGATTTCTTCTTCATCGAGCCTAGGTTGTCGTTTGCGGTGACGGATACTCAGTACCTCTTCACCTTTGCCCTGATGCTTGTCGTGGCCGTGGTCATCAGCCAGCTCGCCGCGCGCATGCGCTCCGAAGCCAGGGTTGCTCGCGCTGGTGAACGCCGCGCCTCCGCACTCGCCCGGATCGCGCGTGAGCTGTCCAGCGCCATCAAACTCGAACAGGTCGTCGCGATCTGTCGCGATGCAATCACGCCCCTGTTCGGCGCGCAGGTGGTTCTCCTCGTACCAAATGAAAAGGAAAGACTCGTTGCGACACAGGATGCGGGCATCATCGACCTGTCTGTGGCTCAATGGACCTTTGACCACGCTCAGCAAGCAGGGCTCGGGACGCAGACCTTAAGCGCTGCCGATGCCCTGTACCTCCCGCTGAAGGCATCGATGGCCACCCGGGGCGTGCTCGCCATCCTGCCAAGCGGTTCCCCGATATCCAACGATCCGGATGACCGCCGCCTGCTGGACGCCTGCTGTTCAACCATAGGGCTGGCCCTGGAACGTATCCACTTCGTGGACGTCGCCCAGGACACTCTGGTCCGCATGGAAGGCGAGAAGCTTCGCAACACACTCCTTTCGGCGGTGTCGCATGATCTCAAGACTCCCCTCACTGCGATCCGCGGCCTAGCCGAAACCCTTGAGCACGCACAGGGGCTTCCCGACGAGGATCGCAGCGACCTCGCCAGATCCATCAGAATGCAGGCCGATGAACTCAAACGGCTTGTAAGCAATTTGCTCGACCTGGCGCGGATGCAGAGCGAGGGCGTGCGCCTCAACAAAGAATGGCATCCGCTCAGCGAAATCGTCGGCAGCGCACTTGCGCAGTCGACCTCTTTTCTAAAGCCGCGGACAGTGCGGACCAATTTGCCGGTCAACCTGCCGCTCGTCGAGGTCGATGCGACCCTCATCGAGCGTGTCCTGATTAACCTCTTCGACAATGCCGCTAAATATACGCCGCCCACGACAACGCTGATGGTTCGAGGAGGAGCATCGGGCGATTCAGTCTATTTGGTGGTCGAAGACGACGGCCCCGGCCTACCCACAGCCAATCCGGAGGGACTTTTCGAGCCGTTCGCAAGGGGGCAGAAGGAATCGTCCATCGCTGGGGTCGGTCTTGGCCTGGCGCTGTGCCGCAGCATCATATCCGCCCATGGAGGCACTATTCGGGCGCATGCGCGAAAACCGCACGGAGCGGCTTTCGAGATCCAGTTGCCGTTAGGTACGCCTCCCGAATTCGAGAGTGAGATAGTGAATGATCAAGCCACGTATCCTGATCGTTGAGGATGAAGCCGATATCCGTCGCTTTGTCCGCATGGCGTTGGAAAAGGAGGGCATGAACGTCTTCGAGACGACCACAGCCGAGGAAGCGCGTCTGAATGCGGGAAGTCGGAAGCCGGACCTCATGATCGTCGACCTCGGCTTGCCTGACGGGGATGGCAAGGCATTGATTCGCGAGGTTCGAGGTTGGATCTCTGCTCCAATCCTCGTGCTCTCGGCTCGCGAGCAGGAATCGGAGAAGGTCGAAGCGCTGGACGCCGGAGCTGACGACTATCTGGTGAAGCCCTTCGGTGTGCCCGAGTTGCTGGCACGTGTGCGCGCGCAATTGCGTCGCTCGAGCACGGTATCAAACGGAGCAGGCGCTTCTCCGGTTGCGAAGTTCGGCAAAGTCTCGATCAACCTCGCAACCCATGAAATCACCCGGGCCGGCGAGCCTGTTCACCTGACGCCGAATGAATTCCGTCTGCTCACGGCGCTGATCCGGGGACACGGCAAGGTGCTCACGCACAGGCAGCTACTGATGGACGTATGGGGACCGGGCTACGCAGAGCGTTCCCATTATATCCGCATCTATATGGCGCAACTTCGCCAGAAGCTGGAGGAGGACCCCTCACAGCCAGCGCATCTCATCACCGAGTTGCAGGTCGGCTATCGTCTCTCCGGTCTGGAGATTCCGGAGGCTGGTTAGGCGCCCCACGGCATTGATTCGATCCCCCGATGTGGGGATCTGACAAGCGGGGAAACGTCATGAATGCGGGGGATCGTCGCAGATCTCGACTGAGGAATGTTGTGCTTCAGGCACTCAATTCTGTCGCCAATTGTCCACCCCCCACAAACAATGGCGGATCCAAATCGGTCGCTTCTACGGCCTTTACAAGTTTCGATAAAACAGAACGCAACCCTGACATCGCCGTCTCTATGTTTCTCGTTGCCAAACTGATTAAAGGCAGGAGAATTATGATGTTTTCACGCCTCGGGCTATTTTACTACATGAACCCTCAGGCCCAACAGCATGATATACCCGAACTCAAAATGCTGGCTCGCCTGGGAGTCGTGATTGCTGTCGCAATCGGCCTGGCGGTGGCGATAATCCATTTTTCGGCTTGATCCGCATCCCGGCGCAATGTGATCGGTCAATGGCTCGATGCAGAATGTCAATGGCGCACCAGAAGCTGATGGTAGAGTTCCGAGATGACCGGAAATCGTCGCCCTTCGGAGATGATGATCCGCGCCAACAATTCGACATCGGATGTGAAGACTGTCGCATATAAACGCTCGATGAGTAATGTCAGGAGGTCCAAGGTCGAGCCATCGTAGGAAACGACCACCTGATGGAGTGTTTCGAAAGCAGGAGCGATGCCCGAAGACATACTCCCCGTGAGATAGTGTCGCTTAGTCGGATGGAGGTCGTCGAGGCCGGTCACCAAGGTGACCTCGAAAATATCCGCTATCGTTAGCCCTGTTACATTAGCCTTGTAGGTCGATATCCGCTCTCGTCGGGTTAGGATCAGAAGCGAAGCCCGGCCAATAGTAGGCGTTGCCAGTCGGACGAACGCCGAAAATGGCCCGTCCAACTCGCACTACGTTCGCGCCTTCCTCGATGGCGACCTCGAAATCCCCCGACATGCCCATAGAAAGCCGAGCCATTTCGGGTTGGATGGAGACGGCACGGTCGCGCAGGTAGCGGAGCAAACGGAAGCAAGTCCGCACGCGCTCGATATCGGCACTGAAGATCGCCAGCGTCATGAGACCGCGCGGCTTGAGCCGGGGAAATTCGGACAGACGTTGGACAAAGGGAATGATGTCGTCGGGATGAAGGCCGTACTTGCTGGCCTCGCCGGAGGTGTTGACCTGCACGAACACGTCGAGGTCACGCCCCTCGGCTTCCAGGCGACGGTTCAGCTCCTCGGCCAACCGGAAGCTATCGAGCGCATGGAACTCAGAAGCAAACCGGACGAGATACTTCACCTTGTTTGTTTGGAGGTGGCCGATGATGCTCCAGCGGATTGGTAGATCGCCGAGGATGGCCCGCTTGTCGCGGGCCTCCTGGAGCTTGTTTTCCCCGAAGTCGGCGATGCCGGCGGTGTATGCGAGCCGCAGGACACGGGCCGGAACCGTCTTGGTGACGGGCAGAAGGCGCACATCATCAAGGCTCCGCCCGCTACGATGGCAGGCGGCTGCGATGCGCTCCTGAACTGCTTTCAGGTTTGCGGCAAAGGCCGCGACGGGATCGCTGCCGAAACGGGCAATCTCGTCCGGCGAGAGTTCGACGGTGGAAGGGATGGTCATCGCGGCCCGTCCCCGATCAGTAAGGCAGCGGAAAGCGCGCGACGAGCTGGCGCACGCGCTCGTTGATCCCTTGCCGATCCGCGTCGAGCGTTTCGGCGCGGACAGCATGAAGCGTATCGAGAATGAGCGCGGCGATCTCACGATATTCGTCCACGCCAAATCCGCGCGAAGTGCCTGCCGCCGTCCCGACGCGGATGCCGGACGTCACCATGGGCTTTTCCGGATCGTTCGGGATCGCATTCTTGTTGAGCGTGATGCCCACCGACTCCAGAGCCTTCTCAGCGACATTGCCGGTCGTGCCGAAGGGACGCAGATCGATGACGGCCAAATGGCAATCCGTGCCGCCGGAAGTAATCTTCAAACCGCCATCGGAAAGAGCCTGCGCCAGCACACGACAATTCTCGACCACAGCTTGCGTATAGGTCTTGAATGACGGTTGCAGTGCTTCGCCGAACGCCACCGCCTTCGCGGCGATGACATGCATGAGCGGTCCGCCCTGAAGGCCGGGGAACGTCGCGGAATTGATCTTCTTCGCGATCTCGGCATCATTGGTCAGAACGAAGCCGCCGCGAGGCCCGCGCAGCGTCTTATGCGTGGTCGAGGTGACGACATCGGCGAAGGGAACCGGCGACGGATAGACGCCGCCCGCGACCAGCCCCGCGAAATGCGCCATGTCGACGAGCAGGACCGCCCCAACATCGTCCGCGATCTGGCGGAAACGCGCAAAGTCCATGACGCGCGGATAGGCCGAGCCGCCGGCAATCAGGAGCTTGGGCCGGTGTTGGTGCGCAAGCGCGGCCACCTGATCCATGTCGATGCGATGGGTTTCCGGATCGACGCCATAGCTGACAACATTGAACCAGCGGCCGGACATGTTGACCGGAGCACCATGGGTCAGGTGTCCGCCGGCCTTCAAATCCAGGCCGAGGATCGTATCGCCGGGCGTAAGGAGCGCCAGAAACACCGCCTGATTAGCCTGGCTGCCCGAATGCGGCTGGACGTTGGCGTGCGCGCTGCCGAAAAGCCGGTTCACGCGCGCAATCGCCAAATCCTCGACAACATCCACATTCACGCAGCCGCCATAGTAGCGGCGGTGCGGATAGCCTTCGGCATATTTGTTGGTGAGAACGGAGCCCTGCGCATCGAGAACCGCCTGGCTCACGAAATTTTCCGAGGCGATCAGTTCGATGGACTCGCGCTGGCGGATCGTCTCATTGGCGATCGCAACAGCAACGGCGTCATCGGCGAGCGACAAACCGGCAGCGCTCACGCCTGCGTTTTCGATCTTCTGAACTGCGTGCGGCGCTCGCGATGTGGCCATTGCTGATCTCCTTCAAGATGCTGATTGATTGGTTTCTCTGTGCAGGTTTCGAGCGGCAGTGTCCGTCAGCACCTATCACGGGCGTGGTCTGCTGTTCCCTTCCACTTTTAACGGATCGTTCAGACCATTCAGCCAGAGGCAGAACCGGGCCAGTCTATGGCTTCGTCACCGCTCGAAGCGCATTCGCCAGCTTCTTGACCGCTACTTCGATTTCGAGAGGTGTGTAGGCGGCAAAGCCCATCAGGAAGCCGGCCTTCGCATCGCCGGCAGCATGCAGCGCCGACAAGCCCAGAAGCTCGATCCCGACCCGTCGCGCCGCGTCGATGGCCGTGCGCTCCGAGAGATCACAGGTCAACACGCAGGGCATTTGCAGCCCGCCAACAGGAACACGCGGCTCGACGAAATCCGACAGATGCTTGCGGACGAGACGAACAAGCACGTCGAGCCGATGCGCGTAGATTCCGCGCATGGTGCGAACATGCGCGCCGAAATGTCCGCCTTCCATGAAGCGGGCCAGCGTCAGTTGCGCCATGGGGGCCGTATGGCCATCCAGCAACGTGCGCGCGACGGTCATCGGCTTCACGAGCTGGGGCGGCAACACGACATAGCCAATCCGAAGGCCTGGAAAGAGCGATTTGGTGAAGGTGCCGATGTAGATGGTCCGGTCGTGCGGATCGAGACCTTGCACGCAAGCGGTCGGCTTGCCTGCGTAGTGGAATTCGCTGTCGTAGTCGTCTTCGATGACCCACGCCTGGTGCCGCGCAGCCCATTCGATCAGGGCCAGACGGCGGTCCAGAGCCAGTGTCGCGCCGGTCGGGAACTGGTGGGATGGCGTCAGGAACACCGCCTTGGCCCGGCCCGGCTCAGCCATGATCTGTTCAATGACGAGCCCCTGCCGATCGACACGGATCGGAACGCAGTCCAGCCCCGCCGCATCGAACGCCTTGCGTGCACCGTAATAGGCCGGGTCTTCGATGAAGATCAGATCGCCGGGATCGAGCAGCATGTTCGCGCAGAGCGACATGGCCTGCTGCGAACTGGTCAGCACCAGTACCCGGTCAGCCGTGGCGCGCGCGCCGCGTTCAAGATTCACATAATCGGCAATGGCGCGGCGAAGCGGCTCGGTTCCCTGCGGGTCGCCGTGATGCAGTGTCTTTGCGCCAAGCTCCTTGCGAACCTGCCGTTCCAGACGCTCCCAGAGTTGAAGCGGAAAGGTCCGCGTCTCCGGCACGCCATGGGCGAACGGCCGCGGTGAAAGCATCTCGCGAACGCCGCCGCTGCGGAACATGGCCGCTCCCCGCTTGCTGAGATTGGGAGCCTGATTGCGCAACAGCGTGTCCCGCTGGGATAGACGACGACCGGGAGTGAACTCGGTCATCTTCGCGACGAAGCTGCCGCTGCCGACCCTCCGGTCGATAAAGCTTTCCGCGTGAAGCTGGGCATAGGCCGCTTCGATCGTATCGCGCGAGACCCCCAGCGATTTGGCGAGCGCGCGTGAGGCGGGCAGCGGCTTGCCCGGCCCGAGGGCGCCGTCGACGATCAGTTGGCGGATCGCCCGCTGAATCCGTGCGTGAAGCGGCATCGCCGCATGGGCCGGATGGGCAACCCATGCCTTCACGGATTCGAGTTGGGAGTGCTTGAACAAATGGTCTGAACCTATTGAGGAAAGTGGATGGGCTAATCAGGCCATTTATTGGCTAAATGTCAATGCGCCTTGTTCGCCGCGCGCCCTAACCACAGGAGACTCCTCAGGATTATGTCGTCCCGTTCCTCGCCTTTACCCATCCGCTTCAACGATCTGACCCATCCAATCGTCGCGGGCCTGATCTCCGTCATCGTCAACTATGGCGGCACGTTCATTCTGGTCTTTCAGGCGGCGAAGATCGCAGGGCTAAGCCCGGAACTCACGGCATCCTGGGTCTGGTCGGTTTCTATCGGCGTCGGATTGACGGGACTATTCCTGAGCCTGCGCTATCGCGAACCGATCATCACGGCATGGTCAACGCCGGCAGCGGCGTTTCTGGTCACCGCGCTTGCGACGACGCCCTATGCGGAGGCGGTCGGCGCTTACATGATCTCGGCGGCAGCCTTCGTCGCGCTCGGCATGTCCGGCTATTTCGAGAAGGTCATTCGCCTGATCCCGCCGGGTATCGCCTCGGGCTTGCTGGCTGGTATTCTGCTGCAATTCGGCATCGGGGCCTTCGGGGGCGCGAGCGTCGATCCGCTGCTGGTCGGCTTGCTGATCGTCGCCTATGTCGCGTTGAAGCGCTTCTCCGCCCGTTACGCTGTGGTCGGTATTCTGGTTCTCGGACTCGCCTTCCTGCTGACGCAAGGTCGCGTCGATCTGTCGGGGCTGAAACTGGAATTCGCGGCTCCGGTCTTCACCATGCCGGCGTTCTCGCTGAACGCGCTGCTCTCGGTCGCATTGCCGCTATTCCTGATTACGCTGACCGGCCAATATATGCCGGGAATGCTGGTCTTGCGGAACGATGGGTTCAAGACCAGCGCCAATCCGATCGTGACCGTGACGGGTCTCGGCTCGCTCATCATGGCCCCGTTCGGCTCCCATGCCTTCAACATCGCGGCCATCACGGCAGCGATCGCCACGGGCAAGGAAGCACATGAAGACCCATCCAAGCGCTGGATCGCCGGCATCGCGGCTGGCTGCTTCTATGTGCTGGTCGGTGTGTTCGGCGTGACACTGGCCGCCGTCTTCATGGCGTTTCCCGCGACGTTCATCACCACGCTCGCCGGTCTGGCGCTCCTTGGCACCATCGGCGGCAGCCTCGCAGGGGCGATGGCCGACCCGACCTCCCGCGAGGCAGCACTGATCACCTTCCTCGCGTCCGCCGCCAACATCAAACTGCTCGGCATCGGCGGGGCGTTCTGGGGACTGCTGATCGGCCTCGTCGCCTACCTCGTCCTCAACGGTCGTCTGCCGCGCCGCGCGCACACCGACCTGACCGTCAGCGAGGGAGCCGCGAAGTGACACGCCGGACGATGCCCATGACGACCTCCATCATCTCGATCCAGAGCCAGGTCGTGCATGGGCATGTCGGCAACAGCGCCGCCGTTCTGCCCATGCAGGCGCAAGGGTTGAACGTCGCGGCGGTGCCGACCACTCTGCTTTCCAACCACCCAGGCTTTGAGACCATGCGCGGACGGGTGCTGGAGCCGGAACTTGTCGGCGACCTGTTGCGCGGAGTCGAGGAGCGCGGGCTGATCGAGACGAGCCGCTATATCGTCTCCGGCTATCTCGGCTCCCGCGCCAACGGCGAAGTTGTGGCCGCGTTCGTCAAACGGGCACGGCAACTCAATCCCGACATCACATACATCTGCGATCCGGTCATGGGAGACGCCAATCTCGGGGTCTTCGTATCCGATCAGGTAGTGGAATGCATATGCGATGAGTTGGTCCCGCTGGCCGACCTGCTGACGCCCAACCAGTACGAGGTCGGGCTGATCGCGGGCAGCCAGCTATCGACATGGCGCGAGCTTGAGGCGGCCGTTCTGAAAATTCAGGAACAGCGCGGAGCGCGATTTGTCGTCACCGGCTGCACACTCTCCGATACGCCGGACGGCTCGCTGGAGAATATCGTCTTCGAGGACAAGTCCTGCACGCGGCTGACATCGCCGCGCCTGCCGATAGTGCCGGTCGGGACAGGCGATCTCTATACCGGCCTTCTGACCGCCAACCTCGCGCGGGACCTCACGCTGGTGGAAGCCGCCCGCCGCGCCGCCGCCATCGTACTCGACATTCTCGGGCGGACGATGGCTGAGGGCGAACACGAAATGCAGCTCGCCAGCGTCATCGAAACGCTTGGTCCCGCCTGCAAGGAGCCCTCTCAATGACCCTGTTCAATTATCGGGATTTCTTCACCAACGAACTGTCGCAATTGCACCGGGAGGGACGCTATCGCGTCTTCGCCGATCTTGAACGGGAATCGCAGAGCGGCATTCATGCATTTGATCATCGGGCTGGCAGGCGCGTTACGATCTGGTGTTCGAACGATTATCTGTCGATGGGCGTGCACCCGGACGTCATCGGCGCAGCACGCGACGCATTAGAACAATATGGTGCGGGCGCGGGCGGCACGCGCAACATCTCCGGCACCAGTCATAAACATGTCCTGCTCGAACGGGAGCTTGCCGACCTGCACAGCAAGCAATCCGCCTTGCTGTTCACATCGGGCTATGTCGCGAACGACGCCGCACTTTCATCGCTCGGCCGCTTCTTGCCCGGATGCGTGATCTTTTCCGACGCGCTGAACCATGCCTCGATGATCGAGGGTATGCGCCGCTCGGGCCCGGAAAAGCGGGTGTTCGCGCATAACGACTGGCGTGATCTCGAACGGCAACTCGCCTCGGTCTGCAAATACCGGCCGAAGCTGGTCTGCTTCGAGAGCTGCTATTCCATGGATGGCGACTTCGCGCCGATGGAGGCGATCTGCGATCTCGCCGAGAAGCATAATGCGTTCACCTATGTCGATGAGGTCCATGCCGTCGGTCTTTACGGCGCGCGCGGGGCCGGCGTCGCCGAGCGCGATGGCCTGCTTGACCGCATCGACATGTTTCAAGGGACGCTCAGCAAAGGTTTCGGTTCGATCGGGGGCTACATCGCCGGCAGTCGTGACGCGGTCGATTTCGTTCGCAGTTTTGCGCCCGGTTTCATTTTCAGCACCGCATTGCCGCCGTCCGTCGTCGCCGGGATTCGTGCGGCCTTGCATCACCTGAAGGAAGACGGATCGTCCCGGCTAGCGCTTGCAAGACGAACGGCATCGCTCAAGGCGAAGATGCTGGCGAATGGCATCCCGGTTCTGCCGAGCCCCAGCCACATCCTGCCGGTGATGATAGGCGATGCTGCGCTGGCAAAAACGATCACCGACCAGCTCATGGGCGAATACGGCATCTACATTCAGCCGATCAACTACCCGACCGTTCCGCGCGGAACCGAACGCCTGCGCATCACGCCAACCCCGCTCCATACCGACGAGGACGAGAATGCCCTTGTCGCGGCGCTCGTCGCGATCCGCCAGGCATCTCCGCGCTGGCGGGAACTGGCTGTGGCGGCGCAGCAGCATAGTCCTGTCGTCACTGCGGGGGGCGTGGCATGAGCAATGCGCTTCTTCCCGTGTTCCAGCCGGCATCCATGCTGTTCGACCATGGCGAAGGCGCATGGCTGACTACGGCGAATGGTGAACGCTATCTCGATTTCGGCGCCGGCATCGCCGTCAATGCACTTGGCTATTCGCATCCGCATCTGATCGGAGCGCTGGAGCGCCAAGGCCGCAAGCTCTGGCACCTGTCCAATGTCTACCGTATTTCTGAAACGGAGAGACTGGCCGAACGTCTGACGGCCGCCTGTTTTGCCGACGTTGCATTCTTTGCGAACTCCGGGGCCGAGGCCAATGAATGCGCGATCAAGATCGCGCGCCGGCACCACGACGCACATGGCCATCCAGGCCGCTTGCGCATCATCACCTTTGAAGGCGCGTTTCACGGTCGAACGCTGGCGACGATGGCCGCTGGCGGGAACCGAAAATATCTCGACGGCTTCGGCCCCACGGTCGACGGGTTCGATCAGTGTCCGCTCGGAGACATAGAGGCTGTCCGCGCCTGCATCGGGTCAGAAACCGCCGCCATCATGATCGAGCCTATTCAGGGCGAGAGCGGAATCAGGTCGGTCCGTCACAGCTTTCTGCGCCAGCTCCGCGAGCTTTGTGACGAACGCGGCCTTCTGCTGATCTTTGACGAAATACAGTGTGGCATGGCCCGCACGGGTTATCTCTTCGCGCATCAAGAATCCGGCGTTGTTCCCGACATCATGAGTCTGGCCAAGGGACTCGGCGGCGGCTTCCCGATCGGCGCATGCCTCGCCACCCGCAGCGCAGCGTTCGGCATGACGCCTGGCGCCCATGGTTCGACCTTCTGCGGCAATCCGCTTGCCGGGGCCGTCGCCAACGCGGTGCTCGACATCGTGAAGGATGCCACGCTGCTCGCGGAAATCCGGCGCAAGGGCGCTTTGTTACGCGGTCTGCTGGAAGGCGTTGCCGTTCCGCGCTGTCACTGATGGCGAGGCCGTCAGCGGCAAGTTCACGGGGACCGTCCAGCTATCCAGCGGCAAGTTCGCCATCATCGAGAAGAGCCACGAGTTCACACTTGTCCCGTGGCGGCGGGTCATCGACCGCCAGCTTGGCCGCGAGGTCATGGGCGTTATGCAGGGCGGTTCGGTGTCGTGGCAGCTTGGGCGGCAGCGGGGGGTGTCGCTGTAGTCTCCGCCGCTACTCCAGCGCCTGCTGTTTTCTGCATGGCCATTGTCCTCGACATACAGCACATTGTCCGGATGCTGTTGATAGGACATTAGAGGTCGGAACGATCATAAGCTCGCCTGCTTTCCTCTATGCGTGGCAGGTTGTCCCATATCCAGAAGTTAAGACTTTCAAGGGCAGACAAGATTCCTGCACCCATCTCGGTCAGTTCATATTCGACACGTGGGGGCACTTCGGGAAAATAGTGACGCACCACCAAGCCGTCTCGCTCCAAATTTCGCAAAGTAAGTGTCAACATGCGCTGGGTGATCCCATCAATCTCGGACTTGAGCGCCGAGAACCGAAGCCTTCGCCCACTGGCGAGCGATAGGTGCCAAATCACTTGAGCGGTCCACTTGTCTCCAAGTCTTCCACAAATTCCATTGGATGGGTACGGCTTGAAGCGTCGCCCATCATCAGTTTGTTTGCTAGTTTTGCCAACCATCGTCTCTTCCAAAACGTACATCCTTGTGCCTGAGGCTACGAAATGTGCTGTCTTCCGACCTAGCCAGAATTGTATATATGGATAGCCCTTGTTCAACACGAGGGTGTCCCATGATAGATGATCGACTTCCAATCTTGGTTTTCGGAGCCACTGGCCGGCAGGGCGGATCGGTTGCCAAAGCGTTGCTAAAGGTCCGATGGCCCGTTCGTGCCATTGTGCTCAATCCTTCAGAACCCGCGTCTATTGCGTTGCGGGATGCAGGCGCCGAACTCGTGCATGGGTCATTCAAAGACGCCGATGTAATCGCCGCCGCGATGAAGGATGTACATGGCGTATTCAGCGTGCTGCCAGCCAACCTGTCGGCGGAGGACGAGGTCCGTTATGGAACATCCATCGCTGATCTGGCCGCAAAGAGCCGCATCGATCACTTCATCTATTCCTCGGGCGCAAGCGTTGGCAACAAGCTGACGGGCGTTCCGCGCTTCGACGCCAAGCCTCGTATCGAGGCACATGTCCGCGAATTGCCGCTCACGGCAACCGTTGTCCGGCCCATGATCTTCATGGAGATGCTCGTGCGACCCGGCTTTGGCCTGGACGAAGGACGGCTGATTTCCCTGATCCGCCCCGATCATTCGATACAACTCACCGCTGTGGAAGACATCGGAAAAATTGTTGCGGCGATGTTCGCCGACAAAGCTCGGTTTGGCGGTGTGACGTTAAAGATTGCTAGCGACAGAGTTACAGGCCACGAGTTGGAAGCCGCCCTCACCGAAGTCGCCGGCAAGCCCATCACCTATGCCCGGTTTCCGGATGAGGTCCTGGCAGCCAATGTTGACCTAGCGCACATGGCTTCGAGCTTGGAGGATGGTCCGCTTGCAGAGCATGTAGACCTGGACGTCATGCGTGAGCTTAATCCAGAGCTGCTCTCGTTCAGGTCTTGGCTTGCTGGCGGAGGCCGCGAGGCGCTCAATGCCGCGCTCAGTAAAGGGGGCGGGCAATAATGATCAATTATAGAGCCCCCTCTCACCTCTGCGCGAGGCCGTGGAGGTGCTCAACAGCGCGTTCATTGGCAACCTTAAAGTGCCCCACTCCTATCGTGAGATTCCTGGGGCCGATGGTATACTCGTGGTGAGTTACCAGGATGCGGAGATATCTTAAGAATACTTCCAGTATCGGGCTGTCATCGCCGTTGCTACGCCGCCATATCCCGATGGTCGCCCTGATCCAGATGCTCGCAGTCGCGGAATATCTCAGTTTCCACCGTGCCGCTCTTGCGCTCGACACCAGCCAGTCGAGCGTCAGCGCCCGGATCAAGGCACTGGAAGAAGACCTTGGCATCGTCCTCTTCGACCGCAATACGCGCGGTGTTCGGCTGACCGAAGCCGGGCGCCGTTTCGTCGATCAGGTCGAGAACGCCATGGAAATCCTTAATCATGCGATCCAAACAGCCGAGGTACAGGCGCGCGGCGAGGAAGGTGAGTTGCGCATTGGTGTCTACGCTCTCACAACAGGGTGTTTCCTCGACCGACTGCTGGAACGGTTCCACGGCAACCATCCGAGCGTCCGTCTGCATATCACCGAGGGCACGGCACGCGACGCTCAAATCATGCTGCGGGAAAGGAGGGTCGATGTCGCTTTCATGGCCCAGACCCACCAAATTCCCGACCTCCATTCCAGGGTGATCTGGCGAGACCGACTGATGGTTGCGCTACCGGCAAACCATCGATTGACGGCACAGGCAGATGTCGAATGGCGGCAGCTTGCGGGGGAAACCTTTCTTGTCCGGCACAGCGGCACCGGCCCGCAAATTCATGACCTGATCGTGGCGCGTGCGGCTGGAAGATGGCTGACACCGACGATCCTCCGGGTAGATGTCGTCCGCAGCACGTTGCTGTCGATGACTGCGGCCAAGCATGGCGTTTCGCTTTTCGTTGAGGAAGCTGCAGCAGCGACTACAGCGAATGTAGCGTTCTTGCCGATCCGCGACGAGCCTGAAACCATCGCCTTCTCAGTCGTCTGGTCGCCCTCCAACCGCGATCCCGCTCTTATGAAGCTGCTCACTCTGGCGACAGAATTGCGCTGATCTTTCCCACAGACTGATTAGCGGCCCTTACTCCGGCACAGTGCCGGGATCGTACCGTCACCCACCCATCCTATTCGCCGCCGACCGTATCCGGCAGCCCTCCGGCCTCGACTTGCCTATTGCACCTCGCGAAAATGCCCATTCTCTGATCGGCTCCGACAATTTTGACGATTGGAACCCTTATGCGTGGTGGCCGAATACTCTGGGCTCAGGTCGCTATCGTCCTGACCATCGTTCTGGTGATGACCTGGGCGGCGACGCAATGGACTGCATGGCGGCTCGGCTTTCAGGCGCAACTCGGAACCCCATGGTTCGAGCTGATCGGCTGGCCGGTCTATTATCCCCCGGCATTCTTCTGGTGGTGGTTTTCCTTCGACGCCTATGCGCCGTCGATCTTCACCGAGGGGGCGTTTATCGACGCGTCCGGCGGCTTCCTCGCCATCATCGTCGCCATCACCATGTCGATCATGCGAGCGCGGGAGGTCGGAAACGTCGCGACCTATGGTTCGGCGCGATGGGCTGAGAACAAGGAAATCCGCTCCGCCGGTCTGCTCGGTCCCGATGGCGTGGTGCTCGGCCGCTATGATCGCGACTACCTACGCCATGGCGGCCCGGAGCATGTCCTGTGCTTCGCGCCGACGCGCAGCGGCAAAGGTGTCGGCCTTGTCGTGCCGACGCTGCTCACCTGGCCGGGAAGCTGCATCGTCCATGATATCAAGGGCGAGAACTGGACGCTGACCGCCGGATTTCGCGCCCGGCATGGCCGCGTCCTGCTGTTCGATCCGACCAACGCGCAATCGTCGGCCTACAATCCTCTGCTGGAGGTCCGGCAGGGCGAATGGGAAGTCCGGGACGTGCAGAACATCGCGGATATTCTGGTCGATCCGGAAGGCAGTCTCGATAAGCGCAACCATTGGGAAAAAACCAGCCACAGCCTGCTGGTCGGCGCGATCCTGCATGTCCTCTACGCGGAGAAGGACAAGACGCTGGCCGGCGTCGCCAACTTCCTGTCCGATCCGCGCCGCCCGGTCGAAGCCACCTTGCGCGCGATGATGGACACGCCGCATCTCGGCGAAGCCGGGGTTCATCCCGTCATCGCATCGTCCGCCCGCGAGCTGCTGAACAAATCCGACAACGAGCGATCGGGCGTGCTCTCGACCGCCATGAGCTTTCTCGGCCTCTACCGCGATCCGGTCGTGGCGCGCGTCACGGCACGGTGCGATTGGCGGATTGCCGATCTCGTCGGGGGCAAGAAGGCGGTCAGTCTTTACCTTGTCGTGCCGCCGTCTGACATCAACCGCACCAAGCCGCTCATCCGCCTGATCCTCAATCAGATCGGTCGGCGCCTGACGGAGGAGCTGACCACCTCCGGCAAGCGCCATCGGCTGCTGCTGATGCTTGACGAGTTTCCGGCGCTCGGCCGTCTCGACTTCTTTGAATCGGCGCTCGCCTTCATGGCGGGCTACGGCATCAAGGGTTTTTTGATCGCGCAGAGCCTCAACCAGACCGAACGTGCTTACGGTCAGAACAATTCGATCCTCGACAATTGCCATGTGCGGGTGAGTTTCGCGACCAACGATGAAAGGACGGCGAAGCGGGTCAGCGATGCGCTCGGCACGGCGCCGAGATGTGCGATTCCACCAACTATGCAGGCCATCGGCTATCGCCATGGCTCGGCCATCTCATGGTGTCGCGGCAGGAGACGGCGCGGCCGTTGCTGACGCCCGGTGAAATCATGCAGCTTCCGCCCACCGACGAAATCGTCATGGTGGCCGGAACGCCGCCGATCCGCGCCAGCAAGGCTCGATATTTTGAGGATCGGCGGTTGCAGGAGCGCATCCTGACCCCGCCCGACCTGGCGGCAGTTCCGGCCAACCCGTCTGCATTGGACGATTGGTCCGCCCGCGTCGTCGCGGCGGCGGGATCGTCCATGAATGCCGCTGGCAACACCGATGGTGACCCGGCCAATGCCGGCATCCGCCGCGATCCGGAATTGCCCGAGCATGAGGCAATCGCCAAGGCGCCGCCGTCGTCGGCACAGGAGTTCGACCTTCTGGACGACGAACCCGATGTGGACGCCGCCAAGGCCAACGCGATGCGCGCCCGGATGCGCATCGTCGCGCGGCAGGCGTCCCTGGACCCAGGTGACGGCATCGAACTTTGAGGAACGCGCCATGACGACCCGCACCCGCATGAATGTCTATTTCGACCCGGCCCTTCTGAAGCAGATCGAAGCCCTGTCGATGCGCCGGAAAGTCTCGAAATCCGCCATTGTTGAAGCCGCTGTCGCCTCCTTCCTGTCGGGCGATACGAGCGAGAAGCTGGAAGCGGCCATGTCGCGCCGTCTCGACAAAATCGGCCGCCAGATCGATGGGCTCGACGAAGATCTCGCCGTGCTCGGTGAAGCCGTCTCGTTGTTCATCCGCTTCTGGATGACCATCACGCCGCCATTGCCGGAATCCGCCCAGGCGTCCGCGCGCGTGAAAGGCACGGAGAGGTTCGAGGGCTTCATGCAGACGCTCGGCAAGCGACTCGCGACAGGTTCCTGAAAGAGTTGTCGCGTGATATTAAACCTGCTGTCATGGATAAGTCGGAAGCGGATAGACAATCTGCGTGAACACGGCACTTTTGGGGCGTTCAAACCTTCGCTTGCCAATACTTTGTGATATTGAGCACTCATGGAAAATGCAGGCGAAATTCTCATTCTGACCGGCTCTCCCGGTTCAGGAAAATCAACAGCAGCGCAAGCTATCGCAAACCACCCGGGGTCGCCCAAAGTTCATCTTCACGCGGATGATTTCTGGCACTTCATCAAAAATGGAGCAATCCCGCCCTATTTGCCGGATGCACACGAGCAGAATGCTGTAGTGATGGATGCGCTGGCGACGGTTGCAGTTCGATATGCCAAAGGTGGCTATTTCGTAATCGTGGACGGCATCATCGGTCCGTGGTTTCTTGCGCCATTCAGGACCATAACCGTGCCCCTTCATTATGTGGTCCTGCGTCCTGCATTGGAAGAGGCCATTCAGCGTTGCCAGGCGCGTGGCGGTGAAACACTGAATAATCCAGAGATTATCGCAGATCTTTACAGTCAGCTTTCTTCCCTTGGAGAACTAGAGCGGCACGTCCTGCCTATTGATGGGAAGACCCGCGACGAAACAGTAGGTGTCGTCACGGCTTCTGTTCAAAATGGAGCGTTTCGTTTGTTGGCATAGCTTTCTTGTGCGTTGTGGTTTGCAATTCTTCCGTTGCCCGTCCTATTCGCCGCCAATGGCCGCCGATGCCCGCACACGGCTAGATACTTGTTGAACAGGCCTGATTTCAGGCTCTTTTAATCGACCCCGATCCGGGGACTGTCTTGCGCGCCCCGCGAAGAAACGGGGCCGATATGACTGCCAGTCACAACAAACCGGAAGCCATCGCACGCGGCGCGCGGATGCTGCGCACCGCGCTCGGCCCCGCCATCGCCCGGTTTCTGGAAGAGCCCGCCGTCGTCGAGGTGATGCTGAACCCGGATGGCCGTATCTGGGTCGATCGGCTGTCCGAAGGTCTGGCCGATACCGGCGAGATGATGTCGCCAGCCGATGGCGAACGTATCGTGCGCCTGGTCGCGCATCATGCCGGCGCGGAAGTCCACGCCCGGAGCCCTCGCGTCTCAGCTGAATTGCCCGAGACCGGCGAACGCTTTGAGGGGCTGTTGCCGCCTGTCGTCGCAGCACCGGCCTTCATGCGCACCAAGGACGGCGTCGCCACGCTCTCCGATCTCGTCCGGTCCTCACTCCGCCTGCGGCCTGACCGCATCCCCATCGGCGAGGTGCGCGGCGCTGAAGCGCTCGACCTTCTCAAAGCGTGGGGCACCGGCCATCCGGGCGGCATCGGCACGATCCATGCCGGAACCGGCATCGGCGCGCTGCGCCGTCTCGAACAGCTCATTCAAGAGGCCGTCGTCACCGTCCTCTCCGGCCGCGGTTCCGCGCGGCGGCTCGTCGAACTCGCCCGTGTCGATGGGCTCGGCGCCGACGGCGACTACCGCATCATCCAAGCCATCCCCACCAGCACAGGAGAATCCGCATGATCCGCACCACCATGCGTGTGCGTCGCACGATCGCGACCGCCACCGCCTTCACCTACGTCAACCTGATCCTCATCCCGGCAACCCACGCCTCCGGTTCGTCCATGCCATGGGAAGCCCCGCTCCAGAAAATCCTCCAGTCGATCGAGGGGCCGGTCGCCAAGATCGTCGCCGTCATCATCATCGCGACCGGTCTGGCGCTCGCCTTCGGCGATACGTCGGGCCGATTCCGCAAGCTGATCCAGATCGTCTTCGGGCTGTCGATCGCCTTTGAGGCCAGCTCATTCTTCCTGTCGTTCTTCTCGTTCGGCGGCGGGTCGCTCGTCTGATGGCGGGCTTCGAGCAACTGGACGTGCCGGGCTTTACCGTGTCGGTCCACCGGGCGCTGACCGAACACATTCTGCTCGGCGGCGCACCGCGTTCCATCGCGATCCTGAACGGGACGCTGGCCGGGGCCGTGGGACTCGGCCTGCGCCTCTGGCTGGTCGGCCTGCTCATCTGGGCCGTTGGGCATTTCGCGGCGGTCTGGGCGGCAAAGCGCGATCCGCTCTTCGTGGAGGTCGGCCGCCGTCATCTGCGCATCCCCGGTCATCTGTCGGTGTGAGGGAGGCACAATCATGATGAACCTTGCCGAATATCGCCTCACCAATCGGCTTTATGACGCCATCGAAGCCGGTCTCGCTGATCTCAACGATTCGGTACTGAAAGAGCGCATGGTTGGTCTCAAGGCGATTCGGGATCAGGCCACGACCGACGCCGAACGCGCCCAAGCCACGCTCGACACCACCGGCAATCAGGCGGTCACGCCGGAGATGATTGAGGGCTTTGCCAATGTCGCTCGCGAAAAGCTGCGGCTTGAGGGAGGGGTTATCGGCGGGATCACCTGCGCGCACTGGCGCAGCGCGTCGAGGTCGCCGATACCGAAGTTCGCATCATGGGATCGAAATCGGAACTCTTGCGAACGCTCGTGGCCGCTTCAAGCGTGAAATTGGCGGTTTCTGGCGTTCATAGTTCTGTACTGAAATGGCGCGCCCGACACGATTCGAACGTGTGGCCTCCACCTTCGGAGGGTGGCGCTCTATCCAGCTGAGCTACGGGCGCATCGATATTCAGTTAGTGTCTGAGATCGACCGGGGTCAATCCCGAAATCAAAAAACGAACCGGCTTAAACCACGCGGGCTGCTGCCTCGCCGTTTGTCGCCATTCGTACTCTACAACCTCCTTCTCATTTGCTTCCGTGGTGCTTCCGCGACCCCAAGAGCATTCTGCTTGCTTCCGTCGAGTTTCTCCAATCGCTTGGTATCTCTCGATTTTTTCAACGCCCATAAACTCCATGCTTGACTTACGTCTGCCTTCGGAGGGCAGCGCTCTATCCAGCTGAGCTACGGGTGCTTCGGGCGAGACTGATAGCCCATTCGAAGGTCGGCCGCAAACGCCATGCTGCGCAGCCCAGGCCGCAGAACCGGCGATCCTCGGAAAATTGAGGTGAGGCGGGACGCCTCACCCGGCTTCCTGCCAGAGCGGCGCGAGCTACAACCCGGGAGTTCAGGCGCCGAAGCCCTTCGTCACAAACCCTCAATACTGGCCGCTCAATACCGGCAAGGCTTGGCGACGACGACACACTTGGCGAGCAGGATCGCGCCCTTCTTGCAATCCCATTGCTTGTTCTGGGCGTTGTAAAAATCGGCATAGCGGCGGCCATAGAGACGGGCGACCGTGTACTTCCAATTTTCCCGCGCCTCGATCCGCGCTTTCTCGGTACCGGCACCTAGGATGCCGGTCGCAGATGCCGTACCTTCGACCGGGGGCCGGCAGCGCGGCAGGGCGCTGGCGTCGGTGGCCGCAAGGCCGGACGCCATGGCTCCAGCAGTGACGGCGAGGGCAGCGAGTTTGACGGTCGTGCGCATGACAAATACTCTCCCAAGAGCGACGATTTGCAACTTTGCCGGCCGGTATTTAGATAAGGACCGGCGGACTTCAGCCATGGGGGCGACCCGCTGTCAACGGACGTCTGACCCAAGCAACAGAATGTTCCGATAGCGTGGGAAAATGGCCGCGATTTCGCGGCGAAGCGCATATTCCGAGGCAATTCGATAAACGACGCGCAACCGCAACCGGGCGCTTCCGCCATGGCCAACAGAGAAACAATGCAGCAAACGAAAATTGAATCTCCTTCAGCTTCAGAACTGGCCGAGACCGTACCGGTCGCCAAAGGAAGCCACGTCTATCTGATCGATGGATCAGGCTACATTTTCCGTGCCTTTCATGCCCTACCGCCACTGACGCGACCGTCGGACGGCTTGCCGGTCGGCGCCGTCCACGGTTTCTGCGCCATGCTTTGGAAGCTGCTGCGCGAGACGAAAATCTCTGAAGCGCCGACGCACTTCGCGGTCATCTTCGATGCCGGGCGCGAGACGTTCCGCAACGCTATCTATCCCAAGTACAAGGCGCAGCGGCCGCCCCCGCCGGAAGAACTGTTGCCGCAATTCCCGTTGATCCGCGATGCCGTCAAAGCCTTCAATGTCGCTTGCATAGAGCGCGAGGGCTACGAGGCCGACGATCTGATCGCGACTTATGCCAGGCTCGCCGTCGATGCCGGTGGCGACGTTACGATCGTGTCGTCCGACAAGGATCTTATGCAGCTCGTGCGTCCTGGCGTCACGATGTTCGACGGCATGAAGTCGAAACGCATTGGACGAGACGAGGTGATCGAGAAATTCGGCGTGCCGCCCGAAAAGGTTATCGATGTCCAGGCTCTGGCAGGTGACTCGGTCGACAACGTTCCGGGCGTGCCCGGTATCGGCATCAAGACGGCGGCCGAACTCATCACCAGCTACGGCGATCTCGATACGCTTCTGGCGCAGGCCGGCGAGATCAAGCAACCGAAACGGCGGGAAAAGCTCATCGAGTTTGCCGAGCAAGCCCGCATCTCGCGCCAACTCGTCTTGCTGAAGGACGACGTTCCGCTCGATACCGTCATCGAAGGGCTCGGCGTGCGCGAGCCGCATTCGGATGCCCTTCTAAGCTTCCTGCGCACGATGGAATTCAACACGCTGACCAAGCGTATCGCCGAAGCGCTGGGCACCGAAGCGCCGCCGCCTCTTGCCGTATCAGTCGGTGCGAGCGTGAAAGCTAAGCCGCAAACGCTTTCCGACAAGATCGAAGATTTAGAAGAAGAAGCTGCATCGGAAGATGCCACGCCCGCCGCTGCAGTGGCGGCCGGTAGCGCGCTTGCGCGCGGCGCGCAGGTCGACCGGTCGCGTTATCAGACCGTCACAACGCGCGCCGAGTTGGAAACATGGATCGCCAAGGCGCAGAGCGCAGGCCGCGTCGCCTTCGATACCGAAACCTCGCGGCTGAGCGCGACGGAAGCTGATCTCGTCGGCTTTTCGTTGTCCGTGACGCCGGGCGAGGCTTGCTACGTTCCCGTCGACCACCAGTCCGGCGGCGGCGATCTCTTTGGCGACGGCAAACGTCCGCCTCAACTCGCCGTTGCCGAGGCGGTCGCGCTGATGAAGCCGCTGCTCGAAGACCCATCGGTTTTGAAAATCGGACAGAACATCAAATACGACGTGCTGGTCCTGAAGCGTTATGGCGTCGAGGTCGCGCCGTTCGACGATACGTTGCTGCTCTCTTATGCGCTCGACGGCGGGCGCGGCCAGCACGGTATGGACGTTCTGTCGGAACGCCACCTGGGCCACACATGCCTGTCGTTTTCCGAAGTCATCGAGCACGCGCCCGGCGCCAAGAAGGCCGACAAGTCGTTCGCCGGCGTTCCAATCGACAAGGCAACCGAATATGCGGCCGAAGACGCGGACATCACGTTGCGTCTCTGGATGGCACTGAAGCCGCGCCTCGCCGCTGAGCACATGGCAACGGTGTACGAGACGCTTGAACGACCACTCGTCCCCGTGATCGTCGCGATGGAGCACGCAGGCATCAAGGTCGATCGCGATATTCTCGCACGACTTTCAAGTACATTCGCGCAACGCACTGTGCAGCTCGAAGAAGAGATCTACGGCCTCGCCGGTCACAAGTTCAATCTCGGGTCACCGAAACAACTCGGCGAGTTGCTGTTCGATCGCCTGAAACTTCCCGGCGGCAAGAAAACAAAAACCGGCCAATGGGAGACGCGCGCCAACCTGCTCGATGATCTCGCCGCCAACGAAGACCTTCACGGCGACGCCCGTCGCCTCGTCAACACGATGCTCGAATGGCGGCAGTTGATGAAGCTCAAGTCGACGTACACCGACGCGCTGCCGACTTATATCAATCCAGAAACGGGCCGCATTCACACCAGCTACGCGCTCGCCTCCACGACGACTGGGCGCTTGGCATCGTCCGAGCCGAACCTGCAGAACATTCCGATCCGCAACAAGGAAGGCCGCGAAATTCGCACGGCTTTCATTGCAGAAAAAGGCATGAAACTCGTTTCGGCGGACTATTCGCAGATTGAATTGCGCGTGCTCGCCCACGTCGCCGACATTCCGCAGTTGAAGAAGGCTTTCGCTGACGGCCTCGACATTCACGCCATGACCGCGTCAGAAATGTTCGGCGTGCCCGTGAAGGATATGCCGGCCGAAGTTCGTCGCCGCGCCAAGGCGATTAACTTCGGCATCATTTACGGTATCTCGGCCTTCGGCCTAGCGAACCAGCTCAGCATCAGCCGCGAGGAAGCAGGCGATTACATCAAGACCTACTTCCAACGCTTTCCCGGCATTCGCGACTACATGGATGCCACGAAGAAGCAGGCGCACGCGCACGGCCATGTCGAAACGATTTTCGGACGCCGCATCCATTATCCCGAAATCAACACCAAGAACCCGTCGATGCGTGGCTTTCTTGAGCGTGCCGCGATCAACGCGCCGATCCAAGGTTCCGCCGCCGACATTATCCGCCGGGCGATGATCCGCATGCCGAATGCTCTCGAGGTGGCAAATCTGTCATCAGCGCGCATGCTGCTGCAGGTCCACGACGAACTGGTCTTCGAGGTTCCGAAAGATAAGGCTGAGCTGCTGATCAAGACCGCACGCCACGTGATGGAGACCGCAGCCGAGCCTGCGATCAAGCTCTCCGTTCCGATCCACGTCGATGCCAAGGCCGCGGACAACTGGGATGAGGCGCATTAATCCCCGTCGCGCGACTTGAACGTGTCCTCCTCGGGCTGATCGGGAGGATCGTCGGGCTTTGTCCAAAAGCGCGATCCAAGGAAGTCGAGGACCAGCACTGCTATCGCAAGCGCGGACGCGGCAACCGCCAATTGCAGCTCGCCGAGGCCGCACAACAGGCCGATTGCGGCCGTGAGCCAAATCGTGGCCGCCGTCGTCAGCCCTTTGACGTTCCGGATCTTGTCGCCGCGTTGAAGAATGACGCCTGCGCCGAGAAAGCCGATACCGGTCACCACGCCCTGCGCGATACGGCTGAACGCTGCTGTGTCACCCGTGCGCTCACCGGCGAGGGTAGCGATGCATGCACCGAGACTGACGATCGCCATCGTCCGGAATCCTGTTGGCATGCGTCGCAGGTCGCGCTCGAGGCCGATGACGCCGCCGCACAGAACAGCTGCTACCATGCGCCATACGACTTCATAGTAGTCGAGAGGGGTTGTCAGAGGAGTTGTCATGTGAATCCCATCCGAGACAGAGATGAGGTCAGCACGACATGACTGACCTTAAAGCTATTCGCCGGCGGAAGCAGGCGAATGCTGGCCATTCACCTCATCAAGAACGCCGTTCGCCTTAGCTCGCCAATCGGGCGCGACGTCGGGCGTATCCTTCAGCGCGCGATAAGGTCTCGGCATCTTCGTGCTCTTGCCGCCGGTCAGCCGCTTGTAGTTGATCGTGCGGATGAACTCGCGAATGCGTGGCTGGATTTCGGTGCGCCAGCGTGTGCCGTTGAATACGCCGTAATGCCCGACGCCGGACTGCACATAATGAATTTTCTCGTCCGTCGGTACGCCGACGCAGAGATCGTGCGCCGCCTCCGTTTGTCCTAGTCCGCAAATGTCGTCACGCTCGCCCTCGACCGTCATGATCGCGGTCTGGCGGATCGCTGCGCAATCGACGAGCTCGCCGCGGTGCATCAGTCTCCGATCAGGTAACAGATGCTCTTGGAATACGATCTGGACTGTCTGCAGATAGAACTCGGCCGTGAGATCCATCACTGACAGATATTCCTCGTAGAACGTCTGATGCTGCTTGACGCTGTCGCAGTCGCCTTTGACGAGGTTGTTGAACAGATCGACGTGCGCATTCATATGCCGGTCGAGGTTCATCGTCATGAAGCCGGTGAGCTGCATGAAGCCCGGATAGACGGGACGCATGAAACCAGCGTGCGGGAAGGGCACCGTCGAAATGACGTTGTTCTCAAACCACGCAAGCGACTTTTGTGCCGCCAGATCGTTGACCTTCGTCGGATTGCGCCGGGTGTCGATCGGCCCGCCCATAAGCACCAGAGACGACGGCTGACACTGCTCGCCGCGCGCCGCCATCACGGCCGCTGCGACGAGTGCCGGAACGGCCGGCTGACAAACCGCAATGACGTGCGTGTTGGTGCCGATAAAACTCATGAACTCGATCAGGTAATCGACGAAATCGTCGAAATCGAACTGGCCGGAGGCGAGGGGAACGTTCCGCGCGTCTGACCAATCGGTGATGTAGACATCGTGCTCGGGAAGCATGGCTTCGACCGTGCCGCGCAGCAGCGTTGCGTAGTGGCCCGACATCGGCGCTACGATCAGCACCTTCGGATCGTGGCGTTTGCCGGTGACCGTTTCGTCGCGCACAAAATGGATGAGGTTGCAGAATGGCTTGGAGAGCGCGATTTCTTCGCTGATCGGGACTGTAAGACCCGCGTGCTGCACATTCCTGATGCCGAACTCAGGCTTCCCGTAGCGGCGCGTAATGTTTTCGAACACCTCGCACGCAGCGATCATGTTTTTGCCGGCAGTCGTATACCCCATTGGATTTAGTGGCCATCCAAGCGTCTGCCTCAAGGCCTGGACGCCGAATCGCACCGGGGACATGAACGCATGGGCCATTTCATAGGCGTAATAGTTCATATCAATCCCAACCCTTTGTTTTATATGGTCTTTGGGGGCTTCGACCACGTCGCAGTGCAGCGCGTTGTTGCTGCATTGCATAAGTATAGAACGATTACACATCGTCACAATCTAGAAATAGTTCATGAGCCTAACGATTAAGCACCCCGTGCATAAAGGGTACACTTGGTGCTTCACGATTGCGGTGCACCAATCATAAAGACGCGCGCCCTTGATTGATTGTTCCGTTTTAAGCAAAGACCGTACCATCGTCGGTACCGCGGGGAACAATGCTAACAGAACAGTCTGGGTCGCCGCGGCTGTGGTTGCGCCGTTTCGTTAATGTTCGGCCTGACGAGGTGGCGGCACTTCTCGCGTCCTTCGCGATGTTTTTCGCGTTGCTGTCCGCCTATTATGTCATCCGCCCGGTGCGCGATGAAATCGGCGTCGCCTTAGGTAAGGATTCGCTCCACCAGCTTTTTACCATCGTCTTCTTCGTGATGCTGGCGCTGGTGCCGCTCTTTGGCTTTATCGCTGCCCGCTTTCCGCGCCGCTACGTGCTGCCCGCGATCTATGCATTCTTCGTCGCCAATCTGGTTGCCTTCTGGCTGGTGCTGAGAGCGGCACCGGAAAATCACGCGGCGCTGGGAGCGTTTTTCGTATGGGGCAGTGTCTTCAATCTTTTCGTCGTGTCGCTGTTCTGGAGCTTGATGTCGGAGCTCTGGTCGCACGACGCGGCGAAGCGGCTTTACGGCTTCATTTCAGCCGGTGGCACCGCAGGCGCGCTGGCCGGTCCTCTCATTACGCAAGGGCTCGTGCGCATTTTCGCGCCCGTCGATCTGATGCTCGTTTCGGCGGTCTTGCTGTTGGCCGCGATGATCGCGAGCCTGCTGTTGCGCCGTATCAAACCGCCGGAAGCGACGGGTGGTGAAACCGAGCCCGCTGGCGGCGGCATTCTCGACGGCGCCATCAAGGTCTTCACGACGCCGATGTTCGCTCGCATCGCGCTTTTCATTTTCATCGCGAACGTCATCGGTACGTTCTTCTATCTGGAGCAGGCGCGCCTCGTGGCAACGTCGATCTCGAGCAACGCCGACCGCGTTCTATTTTTCTCCGGCCGCGATCTTGTCGTCAGCATCGTGACGTTCCTGATCGAAGTGTTTGGCACGGCACGCATTCTGAAACGCTTTGGCGTGACGGCGGCATTGCTTGCATTGCCGGTGACGGGCGCGATCGGTGTGCTGATGTTGTCGTTCGATGCTGCGCTCGGCATCGTCGCCGCCGTCATGGTCGCCGAGCGCATCGTGGCGTTCGCGCTCGCCAACCCCGCGATTAAGCTGATCTACACGCTCGCGAGCCCGGACGAGAAATACAAGGTGCAGAATTTCATCGACACCGTTGTGTTTCGCGGCGGCGACGCAGCATCAGGCTGGCTCTATGCGTTGCTCGGCGGAGGCCTTGGCTTTGCCGGAGGCGCAATGGGCGCCGTCGCCGTTCCGCTTGCCGCCGCTTGGTTGTGGATCGCGCAGCGCCTCGGCGCAGATCACAAAAGACGGGCCTCCGAGATCGTCACTCGCGCCTGAGCAGCGCTTCGGGGCCGTCAGTAGATAGACGCTGCGTCGCCGTGATGACGGTGCAGCCGTTGGTCTTGATTAGCGTCCGCCGCGGCGCGGAGGTCCGCCACTCGTGCGCGAGGCGCCAGAAGCATCGCCCATCGGCGGGCGTCCGTCCTTGTGACGGAAATTGATGCGGCCCTTGGTCAAGTCGTAAGGCGTCATCTCGACCGTCACGCGGTCACCAGCGAGAATGCGGATGCGGTTCTTCTTCATGCGACCGGATGTGTAGGCAATCACTTCATGCCCATTGTCGAGCTTCACGCGGCAGCGGGCGTCCGGCAGAACTTCGTCCACCACGCCTTCGAACTCGAGCATCTCTTCTTTCGCCATTCGATCTCCGAACGTTGTTTGTTTTCAGAATAAGAAAAGCGGGGAGCAGACGAGCTGCTCCCCGCATGAGTGGAGTGGTTTCGAAAACCTTAGAGCGGACGCAGGTTCACGGCAGCGATTTTGCCGTTACGTCCACGCTCGGTTTCGAAGTAGATCTTCTGGCCTTCGCGGAGCGACTGAAGGCCTGCACGCTCAACAGCGGAAATGTGGACGAACACATCGTTCCCACCTTCTTCCGGCTGAATGAAGCCATAGCCCTTCTGACCATTGAACCACTTCACAGTCCCGTTCGACATCAATTGCCTCCAAAGCAAACATAAATTCCCCGGTTAAACACCGGAGGCTAATCAAATCGCGCGATGGAGACGTCTTAGGGCAGGCGGTAGCGCTGGTAAGAGTAAGCCAAGGCGTGTTCGACGGCGACTTATATGCCTTGGTCCTGTGAGAAAGGCAAGATCGTCGCAGCCTCCGGGCACCCCCTTCCGAGATCAAAATAGCTTTGAAATGCGGGGCGTTTCCGATCGTCTTCGCAAACCATATGCGGCGCCCGGAGGAAAATCAGGCGGGAAACCATATTCCCGCCTTCAACCTTTAGCTGCGCCCGCTGGCGGCATTGAGCGCCACGAACCGAGGCCCGACGTCGACGTGAATATGGTCCATGTCCCGGTAGGTCATGACGCCCCCGTTCCGGTGGTTGGCGATAAGCCAACGCACGACCTCAGCCTTGCGGCCCGGCACGCGGAAATCGATCGCCTGCCCCGAGGCATGACGGGACGGCCGTCCCGTACCGGCAATGCGAGCGCCCGGCCGGCAGGTGGAGACGATCTGGACGTTGCCAAACTGTCCGCGGATACGCGCGAGGAGGTTGCGAGTCTCCGATGTCAGACACGCAGTCGATGTACCGGAGCCGCGCGCGATCTTGCGGCTCGTCATGGCCCGATCTCGATAGTGGTCGCCGTCGTCGCTGTCCGGCCTAGCGTCGGCTACACCCGACGTTGTGGCGGCAAGTACAAGAGAAAGCGCGGCAATCGTTCCCTTACGCATGGGAAGTCCTCGTTTGGTTGACTGATGGGAAAAAGCCCAATCGGGGTCCGCTCCGCGTCGGTGCGACGCGGCTCTGGCGAGCTCAAGGCTCGAACGGCCAAGCGATTGGGATAAGCAGGGAACCGCGAGCGCCAGCCCCCCGACGCGCCGCCCCCGTTTCAAATCTCATTCGAGATTGCGGTGCCCATCCTGTGGATAAGCGGCACCTCTTGTGCGGCGCGCACTGAAAGCCGTAGCGAATAGGCGAAAATGAGGCCGTTCGCGTCGCCGAGGCCGGAACCGTTGCCGCATGCGGACAATGCCAGCCCGAAATCCGCATTTTGAGCATCGGACAATGGATTTGGCCGAACAAGCAGAGTAGCAAGACAGTGTGGGGAGCGTCACACGTAAAAAGGGGACATCTGGAAGGGGGACACGGCCATGAATGTCTTGAAGAGCTTGGGTTTGGGCTTCATCGCGGGAGTGATCGCCGCCGCGACCGTGCAAGAGGCGATCAGCTGGTTTTTCGTTCACTACTGGACCGGGTGGGATGCCGAGCCTTGGAGCCTTCGGCCGATGCCGAGCCTCCTTATTCCTTCGGTTGTGCTGCCTTGGATGATTGGCAACGGCATCACCGCCGGGCTTTGGGGCGCACTCTTCGGTTTTCTCCTGGGTTGGAAGCCGATCGGCATGATGACGATCCGCGGCGCCATCCTCGGCCTTTTCGGTCCGGCACTCATCGGCGCATTCATCGTCGTGCCGTACCTCGCCGGAAAACCTTCGCCGCTGCTTGAGGGTGACGTCAGTCAGATCGTGCCCATCCTGTGCATGTCGGCAGGATTCGGCGCGGTCACGGCGTGGTTTTACGGCCTCTTCAGCTGGGGCAGACTGCCCTAGGCAATTTCGGCGCGGCGGCTGTTTATCCGTCGCGCCAATGCTTACCTCCGGTGCGGCGCGGTCCCGTTTGTGACGTGCGCCGCGCATTTTAAGCGAGGTTGGGCATGCGAGGATTATCGATTGCACTAGCCGCTGCCGTTGCAGCTTTTGCCGTCTCATCACCGGCAGAGGCGACGCATAAGCCGCGCTCCAAAACCAAGCACACTTGGCAGAAGCCCGCGCCCCGCGGTGACCGTGATTGCGTGCCGATCAATGGCCGCTTTGGTTATTATGGCAATCCATGGTGCGACACCGGCTCGTCACGGCCTCCCGACATCGAGTTCCGCGAGCGCCAGCGCCTGCAAAAGCAACGTTGAAGAAGTGCGTTAGCGATCGGCCGATGGCTGCGCGCGCGCTTTGAGCCGCTCCAGCAACCAAACGCGCACGGCGCTCGAAAGCCCGGCTTCACCACGCGTTTTGTCTATGGAATTGATGAGACCTGCGAGCGTCATACCGTCTTCCGCCGCGGCTTCCTTGAGTGCGACCCAGAACGCGCTCTCCAGCGAAATCGACGTGCGGTGGCCCTGGATCGAGAACGAGCGCTTCTCAGGCCTCATTACGAGGCGGTGCTGGGATCGAAGTCGTCAGCATCTTCCGCCGGACTGTTATCGTCGCGCCGCGCGCCGTCGAGTTCGCCTTGCGTTTTGCGCTGCTGCGCATCGGCGAGACTGCGTTCAGCCTTCGATTGCCCGTACTTAAGCCGGTTCTCGTGCGCCTCCCGTTCGCGGTCGGCGCGCTCGCGGGCTTTACGGACCTTGTTGAGATTGATGATCTCGGCGGTCATAAAATGCTCTCCGCATGGGATGCAAATCGCATCCTGGCTTCGCGCTATTTTAGGAGCACCTGCGCAAAGTCGTCAAACACTCGCGCACATTTTATTGCGCGAGTGCCGTTCGGTCGCAACGCGTTTCGGTTTCAGCATTCGTTCAGAGACGTCGCCGGTGCGCCTTAGCGGACGCACACAGATAGAACGATTTTAAATCGTCACTCCGGTCCGATCATTTTTTCCGGACGCACGATGGCATCGAACTCTTCGTCTGTTACATAGCCGCCGCCGACGGCTTCCTCGCGCAGCGTCGAGCCCTTTTTGTGCGCGGTTTTCGCGATCTTGGCGGCGTTATCATAACCGATCTTCGGTGCGAGCGCCGTCACAAGCATTAACGAGCGCTCGAGCCCCGCCTTGATGTTGTCTTCCCGCGGTTCGATGCCGACGACGCAGTTGTCGGTGAACGATACCGCTGCATCGCTCATCAAGCGGACTGATTGCAGGAAGTTGTACGCCATCACCGGATTGTAGACGTTGAGTTCAAAATGACCCTGGCTGCCGGCGAACGAGATCGCGGCGTTGTTGCCGAAAATCTGAATGCAGACCTGGGTCAGCGCTTCGCATTGCGTCGGGTTAACCTTGCCCGGCATGATCGACGAGCCCGGCTCGTTTTCAGGTAGCGACAACTCGCCGAGACCCGAGCGCGGACCCGATCCGAGTAGGCGGATATCGTTTGCGATCTTGAACAGGGACGCCGCAACCGTGTTGATCGCGCCGTGCGTGAAGACCATAGCGTCGTGCGCGGCGAGCGCTTCGAATTTGTTCGGCGCCGATTTGAACGGCATGCCGGTGATGGTCGCAATCCGCTCCGCAACCATTTCCGCGAAGCCCTTCGGTGCATTGAGCCCGGTGCCGACGGCGGTGCCGCCCTGCGCGAGCTCCATCAGCTTTGGCAAAGTTTGCTCGATGCGCTCAATGCCGTTTTCTACCTGCTGGGTATAACCGGAGAATTCCTGACCGAGTGTCAGCGGCGTCGCATCCTGCGTATGTGTACGCCCGATCTTGATGATCTTCGCCCACGCGTTGGCCTTGTCGTCGAGCGCGCCTTGAAGCTTCTTGAGCGCCGGGATCAGCCGGTTAACGACTTCCTCCGAGCACGCGATATGCATCGCAGTCGGATAGGTGTCGTTCGACGACTGGCTCATATTGACGTGGTCGTTCGGATGCACCGGCTTCTTCGAGCCCATCTCGCCGCCGAGCATTTCGATGGCGCGGTTCGAGATCACCTCGTTGGCGTTCATGTTCGACTGCGTGCCAGAGCCCGTCTGCCAGACGACGAGAGGAAAGTGCTGGTCGAGCTTGCCGTCGATGACTTCCTGCGCCGCCTTGACTATAGCGTCGCCGATTTTTTGGTCGAGCCGGCCGAGCGCCATGTTCGTCTCGGCTGCAGCGCGCTTGACGATGCCGAGCGCGCGGACGATCGGGGCCGGCTGCCTTTCCCAGCCGATCTTGAAATTGCCGAGACTGCGCTGGGCCTGCGCACCCCAATATCGGTCCGCAGCAACGTCGATGGGCCCGAAGGTGTCGGTTTCAATGCGCGTCTTGGTCATGAGATCGGTCCATTCTTCGTTCGGATGCCGGAAAATGCGTGCTTCGTCGCGCATGGAAGCCGCTTTGTCGAGTTGTTTCGAATGCGACTACGGGGTTAACTTCTCCAGTCGTCGCTTTTCCCGTAAGTCGAGCCGCCAGGGAGAATAGCGGAATGCTGGAAGGATCCTGTCACTGCGGCGCTGTGCGCTGGACGTTCGATGGCGTCCCGCAGGATGCCACCGCCTGCAATTGTACGGTCTGCCGCCGCTACGGTGTACTTTGGGCCTACGACTTCGAAAATGAGCGCATCCGCGTCTCGGGCCAGACGAAAGATTACGCCCGCGGTAAGGCCCTCGAATTCCACTTCTGTCCCGAGTGTGGATGCGTGGCCTATTGGCGCGCATGTTTCGCCCAAGAAGACGGCCGCCGCCGCATCGCCGTAAACCTTCGCCTCACCGAGCCTGACGCAATCGCCGCGATCCCGATCGATCACTTCGATGGTCTTGTGAGTTTCGATGACCTTCCGCGCGACGGACGCTGCATCCGCGATATGTGGTTCTAGCGGCGGCGACGCGGCCGGAAGGTATCATCAGATTGGCGCTATTCCGTTTTCGCGAGCACGCTGTCGAGATTGTCGAAGAACTTCGACCAGCCGAACTTCGCGCCTTGATACGCCTGCTGCTGATCCGGCCGGAAGCCCGACTGCTCCATGCGCAGACGCGTCCCCGTAGCCGTCGGCGTGAGCGTCCACGTCACGACGCTCTCAAGACCGTAAGCTGCCCAGGTGTACGACAACGACGCATCCGGTTCGACGACCAGAACCTTGCAATCGACGGCACCCCAGTCAGCGCGAAGATGGAAGCGATGATCGACCACCGGCACGAAGTCGTTCTGCATTAGCCACTCTTCGATTAGATGCGGCTGCGTCAGCGCCCTCCAGATCTTTTCCGCCGGATAGGGAATATCGCGCTCGATGACGACGGACAGCGTTTCGCTCGCAGTCTGCTTCATGGGGCGTCCTCTCATTTTCTTCGTTGCGATGCGTGTCATTGAAGGGCATTGGCCCTCCGGCGTGATTTCGCCATGTAAGGCAGAGCGAACATGTAGAGTCCGCTAAACAGCAGCAAAAAGAGCGGTGGCAATGGCGAATAAGTAATCCACGCCGGAGGCTCGCCCCAAATCCGCACAACGAAATTGGCGATGACCGTCAGAGTGAATGCAATCGACAGCCAGCGGTGAATTTGCCGAACCCACATGTTGAGAGTCATTGGTCCATCCTCTTCAGCAGGTCTTCGAGTTGATCAAAACGGCTCTGCCAGAAGCCGGTCATCTGGCTCGTCCAGTCGATGAGCGGAGCAAGCGCGCCGACCTTTGCGCTGTAGTGCGTCTGCCGGCCTTCATGCCGGTCTCGCACGAGCCCGGCATCTCTCAAGATGCCGAGATGTTTCGAAACGGCCGGCTGCGAAATCCCAGCTTGCGCCGTCAGCACACTGACTGTTTGCTCTCCATTGCGGCACAGGCGCTCGAAAATGGCGCGCCGTGTGGGATCGGCGAGTGTGCGAAAAAGAATGTCGTGAGTGCCCTGCATCGCAATCCATAACCCATTGGCTATGAATAGATCCATATCTGACCAGTTATGTATTAGTCAAGCGCCAAAGGAGGAGGAGTGATCAATGACATGAGAAGATGAGAGAGAGGTTGCGCAAGCCAGTGCGCACACGGAACACATGTCGTGTTACAGGATCGTATGACCGATGACCTGATTTTGCCGCCAGGAACGGCAATTCCTCCTGGCGTCATTTTGCAAAACCGTCTCGGGGCAATTCAAAAAGCATGTCAGACGAAATCGTCGGGTTGGCCCAAGCCAAAGGTTGGCGCGCGCTGCGTCTTCCGCTTCTCGCTCAGCATTCAAAGAGAATATTCAAACTGCTAGCCCATCGCAGCGATGCGATAGTCCTCATCATCGTCCTGGCGCTCATCGTCTCCGTGCCGCAAGCGCTCCTTCACGGATATCACTACGTCGAAGGACTAACCGTCACCGTGGCTCAAAGCGCCTTGGATGACGGGAATTGGTTTAATCAGCATATGTACAATCTGCGCTGGATAGAGCGGCCTATGCTACTGTCCTGGGTTATTGCCGCGCTGAGTACGCCGTTTGGCCAAGTGTTCCCATTTATCGCGCGTCTGCCCGTGGTGCTTTCCCTCGTCGCGGGCACCGTTCTGATCTGGCGCGCAGTACGACCGAATGTCAGTCCTGAAGCTGCAGGCTTTGGGGCCCTGTTGTTTTTGGCCTGCCCGCTTGTCATGAGATATTACGTGACGTCCGTGGCGGACCTTCCGCTAGCGGCATTATTGTTTGGCGCTTTTCTGGTGTGGTGGAATGCATATGTCGCCGACCGGCTAACGGTCGGTCGCTGGATTATCATTGGAGCTATCTTAGCGATCGCCGCCCTTATGAAGGGTCCGCAACCGACGGCATATTTCTTTCTCGGTATCTTCGTCTTTCTCTCGTTGACCTCAGGGTGGCGTCAACTTCCTGGCCTCATCCTCGCCGGCTTTATCGCAACGGTTCCAACTGCGTTGTGGTATGCCCATGTTTTCGTCGCCGGAGATCAAGGCGAATGGCTGCGCTACACGCGGCTTTCGTCCAACGGCGTTGTGTGGCCTCACCCGTTTGCGAACGGCGCCGATTTCTTTTTTGAATGTTTGCCGGCTGCAATGCTGGCGGCGGCTCTTCCGTTTGCCGACTTCAGCGCTATGGAAACGAAACCTCGCCGGCACTTCATCCTTGCTGTCAGCTGTTATGGTCTGACGTGCACTTTGGTCGTTCTGTTCTGGCCGGCCGAAGTTAACCCCCGTTACATCTTGCCTGCGGTGCTACCCTTGTGCGTTCTTGGGGGCGTTGCATTTGATGCCTTGTCGAAACGAATGGCGCCGTTTGTTGCGACAGCCGGTGTGCTCGTCGCCGCTCTGTTGGGATACGCGATTTACCACTCGATGAGCGACGTGTTCCTGACGCCGGGATATATTCGTTCAAAAGTCGACGGCGCGAAAATCGCAACGCTCGTGAAGGAAGCGCCAGGCCCAGTCTATCGAACGGGCTGGCATGTGGCCTTGAACGAACTTCCGTATGTGCACGTCCCGGTGATGACGATAACGCCCAATCAAATAGCAAAGATTACGAGACCGGCTTGGCTTGTCGCGCCGGAGACTGATGCGCGCGCCATGCTCGCTCGAAGCCACGGACTAATGACATCGGTTCTCGCGTTTAACCACTTCGCGTTGCTTCGATTGAACTAGCAAGAAGCCGGCATCGACCGACGAAATGGGAGCATCAATCCGATGCTCTTATCGGCTGCGGCTTGCTCGTTTCGAACGATAATCGAGAGCGGCCGTCGAAGACGGCTCACTTCTTCCTGAACTGATCCAAGCTCAGAATTTTTGCGCCGCCGCTTTCGGGCTGTTTATCCGCCCCATCTTCGTCGCCGTCGCCCGGCAGGTTTTCTCCGGCGCGCGCTGCAGGCTCCGGATTGGGCGGCAGCACTTCCACCGGTTCGACTGCCGTCAGCGTCGAGACGTTTTGCGCATCCTTTTCGGCGGCGCGGGGCTTGCGCGGGGCGCGCGGCTTCTTCGGACGCGGCGCTTCGGTGCTCGCGTCATCGTAAGTTGCGTCGATGGCGCGAGGCGAAGAGGCAGCCTCCTGCTCGTTCGTTTCTTCATCGAACTGCAGGCCGTAGCGTACGCTCGGATCGATGAAGACCTTGATCGCCGCGAACGGCACGACGAGACGTTCCGGAATGCCGTCGAACGTCAGCTTCACTTCGAATCGTTCGTCGGAAACGATCAGGTCCCAGAAGCGATGCTGGAGGACGATCGTCATCTCGGTCGGATATTTTTCCTTGAGCCGCTTCGACAGGATCACGCCCGGAGCCTGCGTTAGGAAGGAAATATAAAAGTGGTGTTCGCCGGGGAGTCCCGTCTTGACGACCCGTTGCAGAACGGCGCGCACGACCCCGCGCATCGCCTCCTGCTGCAATTTCCCGTAATCTATGGACGGCCCCGATGCCATGCCTCAGCCTTCGATCCTACTTGAATTCCATCTGACCTCTGAAATCAGATTTCCCGTCCCGTCAAGCCCGCGCCGTCAAGTTTACCTCGGCGCACAGGCGGAAAGGTGGAGGGCTTCTGTTGCCCGGTGCCCTCCGGACCGCGCCTTACCCTGCTAGGGGCAAGGGCTTCAAGTTCAGGCTAGTCGCGCTGCATTACGCAGCGAGAGCGGCCTCAGCATAGTTGTCATTGGCAACTATTCTGTATGACCCGATAACGGTGGTATCATGCCGGGCAAAAGCTAAGTCCTTTACACCTTCGTCGATCCTATTTCGCCCCCATAACAGCTGGGCCTTACGGCCGGTGCTCGCCGGGAAACCCAACGAGATCACCGGGCCTTGCGGCCGGCTCCCCGCAAGGGGAGTCGCAAGGCCCAGCATAAATGGTGGAGGCGCCGGGTACCGCCCCCGGGTCCGATCGGCTTATTACGACCGCGTTTATCGCCATAGCTGGCAGAGCCAGCACCATTGAATATAGGGGGCAACGCTTACGAAAAAAAGCGTTTCGGTGACCTAGTTTCGCTCGCCCTGAAAACCTGTTACCCGCTGTGACGGCTGGGTGACGATCAACCGGCTCAGGCGGACCCCCCCGGATGCCGTATTTACGTGGGTGTTTCGATGCGACCGCCGCCGGAAAGAAGCAGATAATCCCCCGTGGAAAACATAATTCAGACCTGGAAAGGTGTGGTCGTCACGGCCGTTCTGGCTGTCGCGATCATCGTCCTGGCCACCGGAGCCGGGTATGGAGCAGCCTGGCTGTTCGACGTCTGGGCTCAAATTCATGAGCCTCGCGCATTTGCCGCAGGCGAGCTTGAGGCACTGCTGACCGGCCGCGTCGCGTCTTCGCTATTCGCCTTCCAGGTGGTGACGGTCGCCTCGGTCCTGATGGTCAACGCCTACGGACGCCGGACGACGGGCGCCAGCGCGTTGAGCTTTGCCATGCCGCGCGGCGGAATCTGGACGCTTTTTCTCGCCGTCATTGCCCTAGTCTCACTGGCGACCTGTTTCGCCTCGCTCGTCTTCGTCTTCAATCCGGATGCGCTGCGCCACGATTTGCAGCCGTTTTCCGAGATGATGAAGTCGCGGACCTGGTGGCTGATCTTGCTGGCCGCCGGCATTGGCGCACCGTTGGCGGAAGAATTGCTGTTTCGTGGCCTGATCTACGGCGCGCTGCGGCAATCGCCGCTAGGCTTCGTGGGGGCGATGGTCATTACAGCGGTCGCGTGGGCCTCCCTCCACGCCAACTATTCGCTTTACGGTCTCGGCGCGATCACGCTCATCGGTCTTTACCTGGCGTGGCTGCGCGAGCGCACCGGCAGCCTGCTGACCCCGATGGTGTGCCATGGGTGCTACAACTCATTGATCATTCTGCTTATGGTCTTGGCGCCCGATAGTGCGCTGACTACGGGCTGAAGGTCGTCTCAGAATCGCATAAGTCTGACCCCATGCAGCAATACCTCGATCTCCTGCGCCGCGTGCGCGACCACGGTACCGAAAAGACTGACCGCACCGGCACCGGTACGCTGTCAGTCTTCGGCCATCAGATGCGCTTCGATCTGGCTGAAGGCTTTCCGCTCGTCACGACCAAGAAGCTCCACACCAAGTCGATCATCGTCGAACTGCTGTGGTTCCTCGCCGGCGCGACCAACACGCAATATCTGAAAGAGCACGGCGTCAGCATCTGGGACGAATGGGCGGACTCGGAGGGCAATCTCGGTCCCGTCTACGGTAAGCAATGGCGCAGCTGGGAAGCTGCCGACGGCTCGACCATCGACCAGATCGCGAATGCCGTATCGGATCTGAAGCGCAACCCGGATTCGCGCCGCATCATCGTGACGGCGTGGAACCCGGGAGACCTCGCCAAGATGGCGTTGGCACCGTGCCACTGCCTCTTTCAATTCTACGTCGCCGACGGCAAGCTCTCCTGCCAGCTCTATCAGCGATCGGCCGATATTTTTCTGGGCGTGCCGTTTAACATCGCGAGCTACGCGCTGCTGACGATGATGATGGCCCAGGTGACCGGACTGAAGCCCGGCGAGTTCGTGCACACCTTCGGCGATGCACACCTCTACCTCAATCATCTCGAACAGGCCGATCTGCAGCTTTCGCGTGAACCGCGCCCGCTGCCGACGATGACGATCAACCCGAACGTCAGCTCGATCTTCGATTTCAAATACGAAGACTTCACGCTGTCGGGCTACGACCCGCACCCCCACATCAAAGCGCCCGTCGCGGTTTAAGCTATCTCCACATCGTCATGCCGACGAAGAGCCTGCCCCGGCGAAGGCCGGGGTCGGCACCCAGGCAAGCATCAGCAGACGCTTGTTTCGAGTTGACTGGATCCCGGCCTTCGCCGGGATGACGTTGCTGGTCTCCGTCCACGACGGCCGGCTAGACGAATGAGAGTCGTCGCGACAAACGAAAAGCTCGGCCGGCTCCCCGCAGGGGAGTCGCAAAGAGCAAACAAATAATGCTATGCCCCGCCGATGAATGACACATGCATATCCCTGATCGTCGCCGTTTCCGAAAACGGCGTCATTGGCCGTGACGGCGCACTGCCGTGGCGGCTCTCGTCCGATCTGAAAACATTTCGCCGCCTGACCATGGACAAGCCCATCGTCATGGGCCGAAAAACGTTCGACTCGATCGGCAAGCCGCTGGACGGCCGCGATAATATCGTCATCACGCGCGATCCGGCTTTCGAGGTAGCAGGCGTCTCGACCTGTGAGTCCGTAGCCGACGCGCTGACGCTCGCCCGAGTGCTCGCCAAAACCCGCGGCGCCGACGAGATCATGGTTATCGGCGGCGTTCAGGTATTCGAGGCCGCGCTTCCCGTTGCAGATCGAATTTATCTGACCCGTGTTCACGCCGATGTCGAAGGCGACCGCCATTTCGGCGCGCTCGATGCAGCCGAATGGCGCGAGTTAAGCCGCGAGCCGCTGCCCCAAGGCCCGCGTGACGACCACGCCGCAACGCTCATTGTTTACGATCGCCAAAAGCAAGACGCCTGAAAAGCCTGGCCGCCCTTGAAGGCGCGTGCCGAGGCCCCAAATTGCGATTAGCCAAACCAACGGGAAATTTGCGAACGTCGGGGCCCTGCCCTATAAGCTGCGCAAATCCCGGTTTTATCTACGTTGCTCAGGCCTTTGCAGTGCGTGTGTTTACATCCGGCGTCACCACGGTGCCGCGACATCTCGAAAAGGCCATTGGGGGGCACGATTTTAATCTTCAGCTCAAATTCGAAAGAGGCCCTGATTTATGCCCTGGAGTAGTCAAGGCGGTAGCGGCAGCGGTGGGGGAAACGGCGGCCGCAAAGGCGGTGGTGGTCCGTGGGGCCAAGGGCCATGGGGACCGCAGGGCGGCGGTGGCGGCGGGAAAGAACCGCCGGATCTCGATGAAATTTTGCGTCGCGGCCAGGATCGCATGCGTCAGGTGATGCGCGGTGGCGGCGGCAACGGCAGTGGCGGCGGTAGCTTCGGCGGCGGCGTGCCCAAACCGTTCCTGTTCTTTATTGCGATGCTCGTTCTGGCGGGCGTCGTCTTCTACGGCTTTTTCTTCCGCGTGAACCCGGACGAGCAGGGCATCGTCCTCCGCTTCGGCAAGTATGAGCGCTGGGTCGGACCCGGCCTCAATTGGCGCTTGCCGTACCCGATCGAGGAAGTGCGCCTGCCGAAGGTTACGCAGCAGCGCACCATCGAAATCGGCGCCGGCCGCAGCGTCATCGGTGCGCGCGACAGCGGCTTGATGTTGACAGGCGATGGCAGCGTCGTTGACGTCCGCTTCGTCGTCTTCTGGCGCATCAGCCCTGACAAGAATGAAGCCAACGGCCAGACAGGCGTTGAGGAATTCCTGTTCAACATCGCACAGCCGGAAACGACGGTGCGCGAGGTTGCTGAAAGCGCGATGCGCGAAGTCGTCGGCCAGTCCAATCTGCAGCCGCTGCTGACCGGCGGCCGTCAGGCGACGCAGGAAGCCGTGCAAAAGCTCATGCAGAAGACGCTCGATTCCTATGGGGCCGGCATCAAGATCGACCAGGTTCAGCTGAAAGAGGTCGATCCGCCGGAAGAAGTCATCCGCTCGTTCCGCGAAGTTGCAGCCGCGGCTCAGGAAAAGGAAACGCTGATTAAGCAGGCGCAGACCTATGCCGATCAGGTGGTGCCGCGCGCCCACGGTGATGCCGATCGCATCATCGCCGCCGCCGAGGGCTATCGCGATCAGACGGTCGCGGAAGCAACCGGTCAGGCCGCCCGCTTCCTCAAGGTCTACGATGAATACAAGAAGGCGCCCGACGTAACGCGCGAACGGCTCTATCTCGAAATGCAGGAGCGCGTGCTCTCCGGCGCCGACAAGATCATTCTGGACCAGAAGAGCAACGGCCAGGGTGTCGTGCCGTTCTTGCCGCTGGAGCAGCTCCAGCGCCGCCCGAGTGACGATCAGACCAGCACCGATACGGATGGAGCGAAATAACATGCGTGCGTTCTTCGCTTTCATTCTCGCCGTTATCGGCGTCGCAGCGGTGGTGCTCTATTCCTCCGCGTTCATCGTCCACCAGAACGAGCAGGCGCTTGTCCTGCGCTTTGGTAAGGCGCAACCCGCGATCACTCAGCCGGGCCTGCATTGGAAGATGCCGTTCATCGATACGGTCGAGAAATTCGACAAACGTATCCTCGATCTCGACACGACCGAGCAGGAAGTGACGGCGTCCGATCAGCAGCGTCTCATCGTCGACGCTTACGCCCGCTATCGCATCGTCGACTTGCTGAAGTTCTATCAGAACGTCCACGACGAGGATCGCGTCCGCGAAGTTGTCGGCCCGCTGATCGAATCTGAAATCCGCCGTGTGCTAGGCTCGGCGACCTTGCAAGAGGTCGTGAAAGACAAGCGTGAATCGCTGATGAAACAGATCGCGGATCAGGTGAATACGGAAGGCCGCGACTATGGCCTCGAAGTCGTCGACGTCCGCATCAAGCGCGCAGACCTGCCGCAGGAAAACCTCGTGAAGGTTTATGACCGCATGCGGGCCGACCGTGTTCGCGAGGCGACTGAGCTTCGCGCCCAGGGCGAAGCCGAAAGCAACCGCGTTCGCGCCAACGCCGACAAGGATGTGACGATCATCAAGGCGACCGCCACGCAGAAGTCGGACGAAATCCGCGGTGACGGCGAGGCCAAGCGCAGCCGCATCTTCGCTGAAGCCTTTGGCCAAGATCCGGACTTCTTCCGCTTCTATCGGTCGATGCAGGCGTATACGACGGCCCTGAAGCCGAGCGACACCCGCATGCTGTTGTCGCCCAACAGCGAATTCTTCCGGTACTTTGAGGATCCTAACGGCAAGCCTCCCACTGCGGCTGCTCCCGCGCCCCAGCGATGAACGACCTCCTGGCGGGACTGGGCGTCGCCCTTGTCCTTGAGGGTCTCTTATGGGCCGCCGCGCCCCAGTTTGCGCGGCGGACCGTTGAAGAGATTGCGAATTTCTCCACCGGCCGCATCCAGATCTGCGCGGTCGCCGCAGTGGCCGTTGGCGTATTTGTAGTCTGGCTCGCGCGGGGATAGGCAACTTATCCCCGCATGCTGGCGATATGCTACCTTGCCATGTTCACGCTTTGATGTTGGGCGAGCTAGCATAGGTCCGCGGCGGTCCTCGGGTGCCGGTCAGACTTGGAGTTCCTTGCAATGACGAAGAAAGTTTCGGCGCTTCTTCTCGGCTTGAGTTTGAGCCTGGGATTGTTGAACGTGCCAGGCGCCTGGGCTGAGACGTTCCAATACGGTCCCGCGTCTGTTGCTCCGCTGGCCAAGAAACTCTCTGATGCCGTCGTCAACATTTCGACGTCGCAGACCGTGAAGGGGCCGGCAGGCGTGCCGCTGCCGAAGGTGCCGAAAGGTGCGCCATTCGAAGACTTCTTCGATGATTTCTTCAACAAGCGCGGCGGCGTTCCGCACGGCGACCGCAAGATTTCCTCTCTCGGGTCCGGCTTCGTCATCGACGGCAAGGAAGGCCTGATCGTCACCAACAACCACGTCATCGAGGGCGCGGAAGAGATCGACGTAAATTTCCACGACGGCTCGAAGCTGGTCGTCGAGAAGGTCATCGGCCGCGATACCAAATCCGACTTGGCGCTTCTGAAGGTTTCACCGAAGAAGCCGCTGGCAGATGTGAAGTTCGGTTCCTCCGACGCCATCGAGGTCGGCGACTGGGTCATGGCGATCGGCAATCCGTTCGGGCTCGGCGGCTCGGTGTCGATGGGCATCATTTCGGCCAAGAGCCGCGACATCAATTCCGGTCCGTATGACGACTATCTGCAGACCGACGCAGCCATCAACAAGGGCAACTCCGGTGGTCCGCTGTTCAACATGAACGGCGAGGTGATCGGCGTGAACACCGCGATCATTTCTCCGACCGGCGGCTCGATCGGCATCGGCTTTGCCGTGCCGTCCGACACTGTCTCGAACGTCGTCGAGCAGTTGAAGCAATACGGTGAGGTTCGCCGCGGTTGGCTCGGCGTCAAAATTCAATCGGTGACCGACGAGATCGCCGAAACGCTCGGGCTTGATGAAAACGAAGGCGCGCTGGTCGCGGCCGTCACGCCGGACAGCCCCGCCTCGAAAGCAGGTTTGTTGCCGGGCGACGTCATCTTGAAGTTCGACGGCAAGGAAGTGACGAGCATGCGCGGCCTGCCGAAAATCGTATCGCAGGCGCCCATAGGTAAGGCCGTCGACGTCGAGCTGCTGCGCAAGGGCAAGCAGGAGAGCACGAAGGTGACGGTCGGCCGTCTCGAAGACGATGACGATAACGCCAGCGATCTCAAAAACGACGACGGCACGGAAGACGAAGATCCGAAGGGCTCGGCCATTATCGGAATGCGCCTGTCGCCGCTGACCGATGAACTGCGTAAGAAATATGGTTTTGACGCCAAGATCGCTGGCGTCGTCATCGAAGCCGTCGATCCGCAAAGCCCGGCCGCAACGAAGGGGCTGAAGGCAGGTGACGTCATCGTCGAAGCGGCCCAGGACACCGTGTCCGATCCGCAGGATGTCGCCAAAAGCATCGAGAAGGTGAAGAAGTCCGGTCGCAAGGCCGTGCTATTGCGCGTCGAGGATTCGAAAGGGGATCTTCGTTTCGTCGCCGTACCGGTGTCGTAACGGGCGTGCTATCGCCATCTGAAAATTCACGCCAGGAGAGAATTGGTGTCTGAGGGTCACGGCTTACTCGATACGATCTTTGACCAGCTTTCGCCCGTGCATCCCGATGGACACAAGTTCATCGCGATCGCCGCCGCGGTGACGCTGCTGTTCTTTTTTCTTTATCCACCGCTCGGCTGGCTTTGCGCCGGCATCACGGCCTGGGTCATCTACTTTTTCCGCGACCCGCTGCGCGTGACGCCGCTTCGGCCCGGCCTCGTCGTCTCGGCCGCCGACGGAAAGATTTCCGGCATCGAGAAAATCATTCCGCCGGCAGAGCTTGGTCTTGGCTCCGAGGAACGCGTCCGCATTTCGACGTTCCTGTCGGTGTTTGATGTTCACATCAACCGCTCGCCGGTCGCCGGCCGCATCATTCGCTCGCTCTATGTTCCGGGCAAATTCCTGAATGCCGCCCTCGACAAGGCGAGCGAGGACAACGAGCGGCGCATCCTCGTCATCGAAACGCCGACCGATGGCGATGTCGGCGTTGTCCAGATCGCGGGCCTCGTCGCGCGGCGCATTGTGACGTTTTCGGATGTCGGCGACGCCGTCGGCGTGGGGCAGCGATTCGGCCTGATTCGCTTCGGTTCGCGCGTCGATATCTATCTGCCGCCCGGAAAAACGGCTCTTGTCAGTATAGGCCAACGTGCAGTTGCGGGCGAAACCGTTTTGGCGGATCTTCACTCGCCGGAGCCGGAACGGGAGGCGCGTCGCGCCTAGAGGCTGGACGATCGCGTCGTTGACGAAAAGCGATGTCAATTCGGCATGGGGGCAAGGAGGCTGCCATGGAGAACGATGAGCCGTTTATCGAAACCGAAACGCGCCGCCGCAGACGCCGATCGCTGTTTCGCCATCGGCGCGTTCCGGTGCGGATGCTCGTCCCGAATTTCTTCACGCTGCTCGGGCTATGCGCTGGTCTGACGTCGATCCGCATGGGCATCGAAGGCCGCTGGGATCTCGCCATCGCCGCGATTGTCTTCGCCGCCTGCCTTGACGGCATCGACGGCCGCATCGCGCGCCTGTTGAAAGCGTCTTCGCGCTTCGGCGCCGAACTCGACAGCTTGGCCGACTTCGTCAACTTCGGCGTCGCGCCCGCCTTCCTCATTTTCAACTGGGGCCTTGGCGATCTCAAAAGCGCGGGCTGGATCTGCGTGATGATTTTCGCTCTGGCCTCCGCTCTGCGTCTCGCGCGCTTCAATGCAGCCCTCGATGACGATCGGCCGAAGTGGCAGTCGAACTATTTCATGGGTATGCCGACGCCCGCCGCCGCCATTGCGGTGCTGCTGCCGGTCTATCTCTTTCAGCTCGGTCTCGATGAAACGAAGTCGCAGTGGGCGCTGAAAATCGTGCTCACCTACACCGTCTTCATAGCCTTCATGATGGTGTCGAACATTCCGACCTATTCCGGCAAGCTGCTCGGAGAGCGTGTCCGCCGCGAATGGGTGTTGCCGATCTTCATCGTCGCTATCGGCGTCGTCGCATTTCTCTTCACCTATCCCTACGAGACGTTGACGGTGCTGACGTGCCTTTACCTCGGCTTCATCCCGCTGAGCTGGCGTGCATTCCGCGACAAGTGCGAAGGTGAGGGGGCTGCGTCGGCTGCCGCTGCTTCTCCGGATGCATCTCCGCCGGGAGACACATCGGGAAAGCCTGAGACGACGACAGGCCGCATCTTCGCGTTCCGTCCGAACGATCCGGGAAAATAAGAAGTTTTTCGAGCGCGGATATATCCGCGCTCCGCTACTTCGTCTCTTCGGGCTGGCGATTGTAGATGTCGTCGGTGCGCTGAATGTCGTCCTCGCCGAGGTACGACCCGATCTGCACCTCGATGATCTCGACGGGAACCTTGCCGGGGTTCTGCAGCCGGTGCCACTGCGTCGCAAATATGTAGACGCTCTCGTTCTCGCGAACGAGCTGTTCCTTATCGCCGATCGAAACCTGCGCCGTGCCCTGCACCACGATCCAATGCTCGGAGCGATGATGATGCATTTGCATCGACAGCTTGCCGCCGGGCTTGACGTGCAGCAGCTTGACCTGGAAGCGCGGTCCGATGTTCAGCGTCTCGAAGTAGCCCCACGGCCGATAGTTCCGCAGGTGCTGTTCCTGCTCCTTGCGGTTCGACAGCTTCAGGCGCTGCACGACTTTCGAAACGTCCTGCGTGCGGGTCTTGTCGGCAACGAGCAGCGCATCCGGCGTGTTGACGATGATGAGATCGTTGAGCCCGATCGTTGACACGATCGACTTCTCTGAGTGGACATAGCAGCCGGATGTATCTTCCAGCACGGCTTCGCCCTTGATGAAGTTGCCCTTGTCGTCGCGCGGCGCGATATCCCACAGCGACGACCACGAGCCGACGTCGTTCCAGCCGACATCCATCGGCAGGATCGCGGCCTTGTTCGTCTTCTCCATCACCGCGTAGTCGATCGAGATGTTCGGCGAGGCCGCAAAGCTCGTTTTATCCAGCCGCAGGAACCCGAGGTCTTCGCTGGCGCCCGCGAGCGCCGCGCGCGCGGCGTCCAGAATGCCCGGTTCGTAGCGTTCGATCTCGGCGAGGAACGTCTTGGCATTGAGCGCGAAGATGCCGCTGTTCCAGAAGTACGAGCCATCAGCCAGATAATCTTCGGCGGTGGCGCGGTCGGGCTTTTCGGCAAAGCTCGCAACCTCGAAGGCGTCGCCGTCAAATCCTGACAGCGCCGCGCCGCGCTTGATGTAGCCGTAGCCGGTGTGGGGCTCCGTCGGCGTGATGCCGAAGAGAACGAGCTTGCCCGTCTCGGCCACGGCGGCGGCCCGCCGGATGTTCTCCGCAAAGAGCGCCTCATCGCCGATGACGTGATCGGACGGCATGACGGCGAGGATCGCACTGGGATCGTCACGCAGCGCGATCAGCGCCGCAACTGCAATCGCCGGCGCCGTATTGCGCGCGATCGGTTCAAGAATGATGGCCTTGGGCTCGATGCCGGCGCGGTCGACTTCCTCGCGCACGAGAAAGCGATGATCGTTGTTACACAGCAGGATCGGCGCCTCGAAACCGGCCTTCTGCGGCAAGCGCGCCAATGCCGAACCCAGAAACGACGTGTTCTGACCATTAAAGAAGCGAATGAATTGCTTCGGATACATCGAGCGCGACAGCGGCCAAAGCCGCGTCCCCGAACCACCCGACAAGATCACTGGATAAATGGTGCTCATGGAACAGTCTAACCCCGGTTAAGAGAAATAAATTTAAATCTCAATGGCTTGTTGAACAAGGCACCAAGATAGCGCGGAAACATGACAGTTTCCAAGCGGTTCATTTTGGATAATCGACCGGGAACAGCGTTTTCGGACGAACGCGATATCAGGAGCGCGCCAGCCGTTCGCGCAACGATCTGAGCGTATCGAACGTGCTCGCCGCAGATGGCGCCATCGGCTTAGCTGGCGGTGCGGAAGATGCAGCGTTGTGCATCGGCGCAGCCCCTTCAGACGGCGCTGCCGAAGTCTCGCGGCGGACGATCGAGCTGTTCGGACGCGTCGTTGACGCCGAACCGGGATAGGGCGGCGGCATCGTGGCCGGCCGATATCCGGCGGGTTCCGGAGCGAGTTCGTGGGCGGGCGCTTCCACGGGCTGCGCGCCATGAAGACCGAGAGCATCGGCCATCATCGCAAGCTGAGACGACGCGCCGTCGGCCGTCACCGGAATGGCCGATGCGCGCCAACGTTCGACGATTTGATCGAGGAAGCCTTCGTCGTTCAGCGACGTCTGCCAGCGCTTCGAGAAAACTGCGGTCGAAGATCGCGGTAGTCCGTGCTTCGGCAATTCATCGAACTTGATGCGGACAGGCAGCGCCATACCGTCACCGAAGGCGATGGCTTCGCGTTGCCCGAGCGACGGCAGGAATTCCAGCAAGCCCGAGCCGGTGTCCGCGACAGCCGATTGCACGATCGCCTGGTCGCGGTCGTTCGACATGCGCAGCGCGAACACGGTATTGCACTGGGACAGGATTGTCGGATCGATTTCCGCAGGGCGCTGCGTGACGATGCAAAGCGACGCGCCGTACTTGCGGCCTTCCTTCGCGATCTTCGCAATCGAGCGTTTGCACGGCTCGAACCCGAGCGCCGAGTTCGCCGGAACGTAACGGTGGGCTTCCTCGCAGACGAGCGTCACCGGCACCTGGCCTTCGCTCCACAGCGCGAAGTCGAAAGTCATGCGGCACAACACCGACACGACAACGTTGACGACTTCCGACGGAATGCCGGTCAGTTCGAGAATGGTGATGGGTTTGTCGTTCACCGGCACGCGGAACAGGCGGCTCAGCACCTGTGCCATGGAATCATAGACTGTCCGCGAACCGAACATGAAGGCGTAGCGGCCATCCTGCGACAGCGTCTCGATGCGGTTTTTCAGAACGCGGTAAGGCGCGAGATCCTTGCGATTTTCGAGCTTGCCCATCCGTTCGTCGATGAGTGATAGCAAGTCCGAGATGCGATAGGGAACCGGCGTATCGACCGTATAGCGGCTCGCGTCTCCCAGTCCGCGTCGGCCGCGCGGAGGCTCTCCGGCGCGCCCCGTCGCGTAGCGCGTTTTTGCGATCGGGATGAGATCCTGCAGCACCTCGATTTCGGTCTTGCGATCGCCATCGCCGACTAGAACCTCCACCATCTCCTCGAACGTCAGGAGCCAGTAGGGCAGCTGCATGTTGCGCGGAGAAATTACCTCGGCCCACTCGCGGAATGCGGTCGCGTATTCGTTATGCGGATCGAGCAGAACGATATGAGCCGCCGGGTTCTTTTCGACGATCGAGCGCAGGATGAGCGCCGTCGTGCACGATTTGCCCGTGCCCGTCGTGCCGAGAATGGCGAAATGCTTGCCGAGCAATTCGTCGACGCGCACCATGGCCGGAATGCTGTTGTCCTGGCGGATGGTCCCGACGCGCACCATGGCCGAAAGATCGCCACAGAACGTCGCCTCAAGCTCCGGCTTTTGGGCCAGCCGCACCCGATCGCCAAGCGCTGGATATGCGGTGACACCCCGGTTGAACGTCGTTGAACTCTCGGATTTTGCACCTGCTAGCTCGCCGACGAGTCCCAATTCCGCAATCCACACCTCGCCTTCACCCTCGCGCTGCGAGGGCACCGGAACGCTCAGCGCAGAAACAATAGCAAGAACAGTCGTGCGCGACGTATCGATGGCAAGAAGGGTGCCCATTTCAGGGCGGTGCTCCGGTGAGCGGAAGCGAAGATCGCCGCCCCCGTCAAGCAGCACGATGGCTTTCGAACCGGTGACTGAGACGATACGGCCGATCGAGAGGTCGGTGCCGCCGTTCGTGGAAGTCGGGGTGCTGATGCTTGGCATTCAGGATCCGGAGGTCAGGGGGACGAAGCAGCGCTGAAAGTCGATTGCGACGAATCTACGGGGCTGACGCTGTCGCTCGCCGGGAATGCCATGACGACATCTGTTCCCGAGCCCTTCTTCGACCTGATCTCGATGACGCCGCCGTGCAACTCGACGAGAGCCTTGGCGATCGGCAGACCGAGGCCGACGCCTTCGCGCCAGCGCGAGCGGCCACTATCGACCTGCCCAAATGGCGTCATCGCGATATCGATTTCTTCGGCCGTCATGCCCAGCCCGCTGTCGCGGATGGCGATGATCGTGCCGCCGCTCACACTGCGATGGGCGATCACCTCGACGATGCCGGTCGCCTGCGTGAACTTCAGCGCATTCGAAATGATATTCATGAAGATCTGGCGCAGCTTTGTCGCGTCGCCGCGAATGGCCGGCAGATCGGCGGAGATATCCGAGCGAAGGTCGACATGCGCCTCGCTCGCCATCATCTGATAAGCGTTGACGCAGCCCGAGAGAATGCTCCCGACGTCGATCTCTTGCGCCTCGAGCGTGTACTTGCCGCTCTGCATCTTAGAGATGTCGAGTATGTCGTTGATGACCGAGAGCAGGTGCCCGGCCGCGTCATGAATGAGGTTCGCGTAATCGACGATGTCTTTGTCGGCGAGCTTGCGCTCATCGTGCTGCGACAGCAGCTTCGAAAAGCCGATGACGGTATTGAGCGGCGTCCTGAGCTCATGGCTCATGTTCGCGATGAATTCGGATTTGATCTTGCTTGCGAGTTCGGCCTGAATGCGGGCCGACTGCTCTGCGGCGCGGGCACGATGGCGCAGAACCGCGTCGCTCAAGAGCGAGGCGTACTCGTCCATCAACGAGTTGGATTTGACCTGTCCAACCGACCCAAACATCATCGACTGAGCTCAACGCGATTACAATTGCTCGGCTCAACTTATCGGCGACTGCCTAACTCAAGGTTAATCACAGTCCTCAGCGCGCAGGCGCGCGAACGAAATCATAAAGATTGCGTAAAATTGTAGGCATCGCGCAGGCGGGGATTCGAGAACGCCGGCCGGCGTTACCGCATGATGAATTTGAACGGCTGCGTGAAGGCGAGCGGCTTGACGCTGACATCCGGCGGGATCGGCGGGAACGGCGCAGCGCGATCGAGCGCGTCGGTCGCCGCGTCGTCAAGCTGCTTGAAGCCCGAGCTTGTCGCGATCTCTTTCGACAGGATGTGGCCATCGATGCCGATCGTGTAGCGGAGCACCACCGTTCCCGATGCGGGAACGCGCGGGTTGCGCTTCGCCTTTTGAACGCGGTCGTTGATTTGGCTCATGTAGCGTCCGAATGCCTTGGCGTTGCCGCCGGACGCTTGCCCGGCGCTGCGGACTTCAAGAACAGCGACTTGGGCCGGCTGCGTGATCGTTTGCACCACTTCCGGCGGCGGAGGCGGCGTATCGGGCGGCGGCGGTTCTTCCGTCTTGACGACTTGCTGCTCGACCGTGCCCTCGGGTGACGAGATGACGTCGCGCAGCTCGTCCGGCTTCTTTTCTTCCGGCGGCGGCGGCGGCGCAGCCTGCATCGCAGCGATTTCGGGGATCTCGCGCGTCTCCGAAGAATCGCCCTTCGTAACGCCCTCGTTCGAGTCGGCGCCCTGGACCAGCATCACGTCCATGCCCTTGCCCATGTCCATGGCAGGCGCACTGGTATCCATGAGATGCGGAAGCATAGCGTAGCCGACCGCCCCGTGAATGATCAGGGCAAAGAGTATGGCGGCAATTCGCAAATACATCCCGGGCGGCTCTCGTCGTCAGTTGTTGGCCGTGGCCCCCGATGGGGGGGCACCCGATGCGGCGGACGACGACGATGGCGCCGGTTGAGACAGCAGCGACACTCGGGCGTAGCCCGAATCACCGACGCGTCCCAAAAGCTCCATCACGTCGCCGTAGGGAATCTTCCGGTCGGCGCGAACGTAGACGACCGCGTCGCCTTCCTGAGCCTTGATCTGCTCAAGCCGCGGCACAAGCGTATCGCGCGTCACTTCTTCGTCGCGAATGTAGAGCTTGCCGTCCGGCGCCAGCGAAACGACCATCGGCTTTTTTTGTGCACCGATCTTGGAAGCGGTCGTTTTCGGCAGTTCGAGCGGCACGCCCTGAACCATCAGCGGTGCAGCGACCATGAAGATGATCAGCAACACGAGCATGACGTCGACGAACGGCGTGACGTTGATTTCGGCAAGAGGCTTATAGCCTCCGTCGTCATCACCCCCCGAACCATTGCCAACAGCCATTCCCATTAGTTCGCGCCCTCCAGGCCGCGCCGGGACATTGTCCGCGCGATACCGACGATCGCCGGCATGACCCGATCGGACGCACGTCCGAGCGCGACCGTGATCTGGTTATAAAAAATGACCGCCGGAATGGCGGCAGCAAGGCCGACCGCGGTGGCAAATAGCGCCTCGGCGATACCCGGGGCCACGACAGCAAGGCTCGTGTCTTTCTGCTGCGCGATCGCCGTGAACGAATTCATGATGCCCCAAACGGTGCCGAAGAGACCGATGAAGGGTGCAGCCGAGCCAATCGTCGCCAGAAATGGCAGTCCTTGCTCGATGCTCTTGAGCTTGCGTTTGACGGCGGCGCGCATGGCGACTTCGAGACGGTCGCGTACTTCGCCGGTGGAAGCATCGTTGCCGGCTTCGCTCCATTCGGTGCGTGCCGCTTCGCCAACCGCACCGATCAGGCTTGACGCCCGCGCTTCCGGCAATTTAGCGGTCACACCGCTCTTTTCGAGCTTGGTGATCTCGCGGTTGACCATCCACACGCGAATGAGCTTCTCGAACGCCATGGCCCAGCAGATGACCGAGGCGGCCAGCAGGCCGAGGATAATGCATTTCACGACGATATCGGCGTGATGAAACAGCCCCATGATCGATAGATCTTTGGCGGCGATTTCCGCTGACATCACATATAAGGGGTTCATCGCGTCACTTCGAAAGTTGAACTTTTGTCAGGGAAGTCGTCTTGAGCTGATCGAGACAGCCGGAAACAGGCCCTGACTCGGCCTTGCACTCCATGACGTCGTTGATCAGAAACGATCCGATCTTGTCGCACTGAATCCCGTCGATCTCGAACAGCTTGACGGATTTCTTCTTTGCCCTGAGCGGCGCCAGATCGATCGAAAAGCGCTTGCCGATCACGCCATCGGTCTGAAACAGAACGAGGTCGATCTTGTACGACTTGTACGTTGTCTCAGCAGGGTTATCGACCACGATATAGGCACGACAACCCTTCGAGGAAGCTTCGAGCTTATTCAATTCTACGTGGACACCGGCGCTCGGGGCTGCGGGAGCTTCTTCCGCATGCGTCGTCGAAGCGGGAGCGGCATTGGGATCGGCATTTGCAAGTGTCGCCCACAGACATGCGGGAAGAACAAGCAGGCAGGAAAGCGAGAAACGCTTCAGGGTTCTGATCACGCTAAGGTTTCCATTGCGTTTAAATTGAAATTCCCCAAACGCGTGTAGCCACTTTGGCCCGTTGTTGCCAGTGTGAAATTCGTAAGGCTGGCCAGTTCCGTCAACGCGATGAGTTTTCGATTTAGAACAATTTTCAGATGCGGCAGCGGCCTAAGCGAAGCGCGATTTTTGTCGTCGCGGCGCACCAAGAATTTTTCCCGAATTAACACGGGAAAAGCTCCCGCGCGGCGATTTGAGCTGTTATGTGCGCGCCGTCCCGTTGCGTTGGAACTCTGCGATTTGAATGCGAGCATGATCGCCAGCGCTTCGCGCACGACGTCGGGCGATTTCAAGCGGCGTGGGCGACGGCAGGCAGCCGAGCCGCGCGGCGGATCTCGTTGAACATGGCAGCGAAGGTCATGAAGCCGGCGTCGCGGTCATCCGAAATATCGGCGAGCACCGCCCCCGCGATCTTGCGCTGGTTCGCTTCGAGCAGCGCCACGGCCTTCTTGGCAAGCGCGCGCGGTGTCCGGTGCCAGGCCGTGAGGAACACGATCTGATCAGCGAGATCGGCCAGAATTTGCGCGTCGTCCGCTTCGAGTAACGGCGGCGCCGAGATGATGATTGTCGGGAAGCGTGCCTTGAGGTGCTGGAATGCCGCCGTGAACGCCACCGAACGAAGTGCAGACGGCATCGCCAGCGGGATCGGTGCCGAGCCACACGATGGCAGGAAATGCAGTCCCGTCAGGTTGTCGCGCAGAATGACGTTCTCGACCGGCGCATGCGACGCGATTTGATCGAGCAGCCCTGGCGGCGCATGCGGGGTCAGCTCGCGGCTGAGCACCTTGGCGTGAAAATCGCAATCGACCAGCAACGTCTTTTGTCCGTCGACCGCCAGATGATGCGCGATGTTCGATGCGAATGGCTCAGCGCCTTCACCGGTCAGCGCCGATACCGTGAGGATCACGCTCGGACCGTCACCATTGGCGCGCGCCTTGAGCGCGTCGCACGCCGCACGAACGGCTTCCGCATAACGGCATCCGGGCTCAGCAATGATCAATCGCGCCCGGCGCATCGCATGCGTGGCTTCGTCGTCGTGCGTCACCGCGGGAAGCGACGTCATATGCGGACAGGCGAGCATCTGCTCGACCTTTCGGGTACGCAGTCGCGTATCGCGTTCGAGCAGAACAGCAAGCATCAGCATGAGCAGAAGCGTTGACATCGCCACCGTCTCAGCGATGCGGACGCGTTTCGGCCCCGCTGGCACATCAGGTATTTTTGCGGCCTCAACGATCCGCGAGCCCGTCAGCGTCCGCGTCAGTCCATAGCGATCGAGAAGGGAAGCAAAAACCTTCTCCGAAGCGGTCGGTTCGGCCGATCGTTTCTCTGCGCTGCTGTTCGCGGTTGCTTCAGAAAGCAGCTCGGCGATGTAGCGCGCCGCGACGGCATTGGCGATTTTCGCCGCCTTCGCCGCATCGTGCGATGAGATGCCGATATTGATCAAAGACGAATTGTGAACCCGTCGAACCGACAGCCGCGTTTCCAGTGCTTCGCGCGCTATAGCATGTGGATCGGAGTTATCGAGGGGCGACATCAGCCGCGAGAGCCAGGACCGCGATTGGAATTCCGGATCGGCCGTCAGATCCATCGCCGTCACCACGTTATCGAGCAACGCAGGCGAGGTCATTCTCTCGATCTGTTTCTCGACCTCGCGGCGTTCAAGTTCGAATGCCGCCGGTGGAGACGTTTTCGGCTCATCAGCCGATGGCATCGCCCGTCCAGGATCGACCTGGATCAATACGAATGCCGCATAACGGTCCGGAACGAACGCCACGACGGCCCAGGCGATCAATCCTATCACCAACGGGAAAAGCGCCACGGCCTTTGCCCGCTTGACGACAGCCACCTTGGCATCCGCAAGGGCGGACCGAAAGCGATGATGGTCGGCGCGTGCGCTGTGTTCGGCCATGGCCTCAGTTCATTTCCCCACAGCGCCGACGCACCCCATTGCCGAACGCTCTCGTGATCGGCGAAGCCGACTCACTCCGTCATTGTCACGATCAAAGATGAACAGGATGTTGTTGGTTAAAGGGTGCGCAGTGTATCTGCATGCCTAAAGCTGCTGCCAGTGCGCCTCATCCACCGCCATCCCGCCGCAGGCAGGGATAAGGTCGAACCATAGCGCGTCGGAAGATCGCCCGGCTCAGCGCGCCGCTAGCGAAAGCGTCGCACTGCCCTGGCGAACGTCATAGGCACACCGCGCCGCGCCGCCCGTCGAACTCAGGATCAACTGCGGATCGCGAAAACGCTGGTTCCACCGTGGGTTCTGCGTATCCCAGATCGCGACGTCGATGTCCGGATTGCCTATAACGGCTTCGGCCTTCGATGCCGTACCCCACGCAGAAACGCCGTCCTCGCGCGCATCCGTGCCCCGCTTCAGCGCCATCCGGCGACAGATCTCGATGGCATGGTCGCGATAGGCATCCACCACGGCATCGCTCATGGCGACGCGATAGGTATGGTCCTGGAACCAGACCTTGCCGACTGCCAGCAGGATCAAACCGAACAAGACCGTACGCATGACAACGCCCTGGACGCGAAAACCTAAATTTCCCTCGCGGCCGATCATGCCTCCGTTATGGTGAAAAAAGCGTTGTCCAGCGGCAGGTTGCGGTGCAGCGGAGCGACTTGCCGGACTTGTCAGTTGCGCTTTGGTCGGGCACAAGCGTGCCGGCGAAAAACATCCGAATGTCCGGGAGGACCCCTCACGTCATGTCTAAGAAGAAGATCCTGATTACGTGGCCTCTGCCCGAAGCCGCCATGGCCCGCGCCCGCGAGACCTACGATGTCATCGCACATGGAGATAATCCGAAGATCACCGTCGACGAGATGCTCGAGACGGCGAAAACGGTCGATGCCATCCTTCTCACCCTCAACGAGAAGTGCCCCGCTGCGGTGATCGAAAAGATCCCCGAGAACATCAAGTGCATCTCGACGTTCTCGATCGGCTTCGACCACATCGATCTCGAAGCCTGCAAGAAGCGCGGCATCAAGGTCGGCAACGCCCCGCACGGCGTGACGGTCGCCACCGCCGAAATCGCGATGCTGCTGCTTCTGGGCTCGGCGCGCCGCGCTTCCGAAGGCGAAAAGATGATCCGCACGCGGTCGTGGCCGGGCTGGCAGCCGCTGCAACTCGTCGGTCAGCGCCTCGACAACAAGAAGCTCGGCATCTACGGCTTCGGCAAAATCGGCCAGGCCCTCGCGCAGCGCGCCCGCGGCTTCGACATGGAAATCCATTACTACGACATCTACCGCGCGAAGCCCGAGGTGGAAGCGAAGTACAACGCCACCTACCACGACAGCCTCGACAGCCTCTTGAAGATCTCGCAGTTCTTCTCGATCAACGCTCCGTCGACGCCGGAAACGCGCGGCTTCTTCAACAAGGCAACAATCGAGAAGCTGCCGCAGGGCGCCATCGTCGTGAACACAGCGCGCGGCGATCTCGTCAACGACGAAGACACGATTGCAGCATTGAAGTCGGGCCGCTTGGCATACGCCGGCCTCGACGTTTTCGCCGGTGAGCCGAAGATCAACGAAGGCTATTACGACCTGCCGAACACGTTCCTGTTCCCGCATCTGGGCTCGGCGGCGATCGAAGCACGCAACCAGATGGGCTTCGAAGCGCTCGATAACATCGATGCGTTCTTCGCCGGCAAGGAGATGCCGTTCAAGCTCGCTTGAGCCTGAACGCTCGCAAATGTTTTTACGAAATGGCCGGGCTCACCCGGCCATTTTGTTTTGCATCATGCTGGCGATTCCGTTGCCTCCATCTCCGTCATGCCGACGGAGGTCGGCACCCAGACACCGATCAACATGCGCGGTGTATCGGGTTGGCTGGATCTCGGCCTGCGCCAAGATGACGACAGAGGACGAAACCGGCGCGGCAATTTTCGGGAGCAGTTCGCCTACGCTCTTTGACCGCGCTCTTTCATCATCCACGACGCAACGCCGAGCAGGCGTCCGCTGTCCCCGCGCGCGCCGACGAGTTGCACGCCAAGAGGCATTGCATCGACTGTCAGCAGTGGTAGCGAGATGCACGGCAGCTTGAGATAGGTCCACAGGCCGTTGAACATTGGGCTGCCCGTGCTCTGCAGTCCGACCGGCGCGATGCCGGGGGCTGCAGGTGTCAGGATGGCGTCGTTGTGGACGAAGATCGGTCGCAGCGCCTCGCACAGAGTTTCCTGCTTGCTGCGCGCGTCGTCGTAGCTTGTCGCCGAGAACGACCGTCCCTCGGCGATCACTTCCTTGAGCTTCTCCGACACGCGGTCAGGATGCGCATCGGCGATCGGCCCGTAGTTGCGCGCGATATCCGAGAACTGCACGATCTGCTGTAGGCGGATGATGTGCTCGAAGCCCGCAGGCAATTCCGTTTCGGTGACCTCGATGCCCTGGAAAGTCGAAGCGAACAATTCGATCGCGGCGCGCATCTTCTCGTCGCCCTGCGCCCAAGCTGGCGATTTGACGAACGCCAGCCGTCGCGGCGCCCGTGATTTCGCGTTTTGCATCGCCGACATCAACTGCGGATCGTGGCCGATCATATCGCGGTCAACCGTATCGAAACCGCTGATGCAGTCGATCAACAGCGCCAGGTCGTCGACCGAGCGCGCATAGCCGCCGATCGTGTCGAGCGGCGCCGACTGTTCGAGAACGCCGGTGCGCGACACGTATCCGAACGTTGGCTTGTAGCCGATGACGCCGCAATAGGATGCGGGCCTGATGATCGACCCGGCCGTCTGCGTGCCGAGCGCGATCGGCACCTGAAAATCGGCGACGGCAGCGGCCGATCCGGACGACGAGCCGCCCGGCGTTCGTTCGAAATCGTGCGGATTGCGCGTTTTGCCCGGACCGAAGAACGCGAATTCCGTCGTCACCGTCTTGCCGAGAATAATCGCCCCAGCAGCCTTCAGTTCGGAGACGACGAAAGCATCCTCAGTCGGCTGACGGCCTGCGAAAATCTCAGAGCCAAGCTCCGTCGGGAAGTCCTTGGTGTCGATGATGTCCTTGACGCCGACCGGGATGCCTTCCAGCGCCCCCAACGGCTCGCCGCGCGCCCGCCGTTGGTCGCTCGCACGGGCCGACGCCAGCGCAGCGGCGCTATTGAGATGTGCCCACGCGCCGATTTCCGGCTCACGCTCGGCAATCCGCTTGAGACAAGCACCGACAAGCTCTTCCGATGTCAGATCGCCTGCGGCGAGCGCCTTTTGCGCCTCGACCGCCGTCAGACGGACAAGACTGCCTGGTTCACTTGCATACATTTCAGTATTTCGCCCCATGTCCGGGTGACATGCGCCCACCAGCGCTTCGATGCAAGTGGCGCGCCTCCGACGTGCTTGTTATTACGGGAAAGAACCATTTTTTCCTGTTCAAACAGTCACCAGGACAAAATGCGCAGTACAGGCGCGAAAATCGGTCTTCGGGCCAATTGTATCCGGAACGGTTCGGTACTAGGACACCCGCGGAGACGAACAATAATAAGACTCTTTGAGGACTACGCGAATGTCGACAAGCCACCGCCGCCCCGGCCGCCACTTTTTGCAGATCCCGGGGCCGACCCCCGTTCCGGAGCGGATTCTGGCCGCGATGGCGCGTCAGGTTCTCGATCACCGCGGCCTTGAGTTCGGAGAACTCGGCCGCCGCGTGCTTGGGGGAATCAAGGGACTGTTCAAGACCCAGGGCCACGTCATCATTTATCCCTCGTCCGGTTCGGGCGCCTGGGAAGCGGGTCTCAGCAACACGCTGTCGCCCGGCGACAAGGTGCTGATGTGCGAGACTGGGCAATTCGCCGTGCTGTGGGAAGCCATGGCGCGCCGGCTCGGTCTTGAAACGGAAGTCATCTCGACCGACTGGCGCATTGGCGCCGATGCCAACGCCATTGAGAAGAAGCTGCGCGAAGACACGAACAAGAAGATCAAAGCCGTCTGCGTGGTCCACAACGAAACCTCGACTGGATGTCTGACGCGCCTCGATGAAGTACGCAAGGCGATCGACGCCGCGGGCCACCCCGCGCTGCTGATGGCCGACGCGATCTCCTCTCTGGCCGCCGCCGACATCCGCCACGACGAGTGGGGCATCGACGTCACGGTGTCCGGCTCGCAAAAGGGCATGATGCTGCCGCCGGGCCTGTCGTTCACCGCGATCAGCGCCAAGGCCATTGAGGCGTCGAAAACCGCCCAGCTCAAGAAGTCCTATTTCGCATGGGACGACATGCTGTCGATGAATTCGACTGGCTACTTCCCGTACACGCCGGCGACGAGCCTCCTCTATGGCCTCGCCGAAGCGATCGACATGATCAACGAGGAAGGCCTGGAAAACGTCTTCGCGCGTCATCGCCGCTTGGCAGAGGCAACCCGTCGCGCCGTCCGCGCCTGGGGCTTTGAAATTCAGTGCCGCGACGCGAAGTATTATTCGCCCGCCGTCACGACGGTGCAGATGCCCGAAGGCCATAACGCCGACGCGTATCGCAAGATGGTGCTCGACAACTTCAACATGTCGCTCGGTACCGGTCTCAACAAGATCGCTGGCAAGGCGTTCCGCATCGCGCATCTCGGTGACACCAACGAGCTGACGGTGCTCGGCGCGCTGACCGGCGTCGAGATGGGCTTCGAGTTGGCCGGCGTGCCGCACAAGAAGGGTGGCGTTGCAGCGGCGATGAGCTACATCGCCGAGACGGCCAATCCTGCGGAAGCCGCCAAAGCCGCCGCCGAGTAAGCGATCACCTCAACAAATGTCATCCTCGGCTTCCTGCCGAGGATGAAACGTTTTTATTGCCGTCCGCCTGGCGCAGCCGGGATCCATCCAAGCAAGACACACCAAATTTTCTGACGCGTGTCTGGGTGCCGACCTCTGTCGGAATGACGGAGTAGATCGGGCCGCCCGCATATTTACGCGAGATGCGATCGCTCTGCAGCCGTTGCACCCCCGATCAACCGCAGCACACTTTCCAGCGTGTCGGCTTCGGTCGCGGGTTTATCCCAACGAATGCGATGAATCCGCGGAAACCGCATCGCGACGCCTGACTTGTGCCGCGTCGACGGCTGTACCGCATCGAACGCCACTTCGAACACCAACTGCGGCTCGACCGCGCGCACCGGACCGAACGCTTCCGTCGTATGGCCTCTGATCCATTTGTCGAGTTCGAGCAGCTCTTCGTCGGTAAAGCCTGAATAGGCTTTACCAACCGGAACGAGTTGCTTCTCGCCGTTGTCGTCCGTCTTCCAGACGCCGAACGTGTAATCTGAATAATACGACGACCGCTTGCCCGATCCGCGCTGCGCGTACATCAGCACGCAGTCAAGCGTCAGAGCCGCGCGCTTCCACTTGAACCATTCGCCCTTGACGCGGCCCGCCTGATAAACGCTCGCGCGCCTCTTCAACATGAGGCCTTCGATACCTTCCGCCCGCGCCGACGCCCATAGCTCGCCGAGTTCCTCGAACGTCTTGAACGCCACGAGCGGCGACACATCCGTCAGCGGCGGATGATGTTTAGCGTGCCACGCTTCGAGCCGCGCGCGCCGGTCTCCGAACGACAGCCCGCGCAAGTCTTCTGCTCCATCGAATAGCAGATCGTAGAGCCGCACATGCGGCGGATACATCTGCATCATCTTCGCTGTCACGGTCTTGCGGTTGAGACGCTGCTGCAAGTCGTTGAACGGCGCGATGTCGCCGTCGCGCATAACAAGCAATTCGCCATCGACGACGCAATCGTGCCCCTGAAATGCGCTGCGAATTTCGGGAAACGCGCCAGAGATGTCATCGCCCTGGCGAGAGAACATTTTCACCTCGCCGCCACGCGCCGCGATCTGCACGCGAATACCGTCCCACTTCCATTCCGCCGAAAAATCTTCCGGCGAAAGCCGCGGCCAATCTTCTTCCTCGATCGGATGCGCAAGCATGACTGGCCGAAAGACGGGCTTTGAGCCAGGATCAGGCCGCTCTGCTTTGCCGTCGAGCCATTGGAAGAGATCGAGATAGGGCGGCGTCAGCGCGTGCCAGATCTCTTCGATCTCAGAGACGTCGCGCCCGTAGCATTCCGCCAAGGCCGTTCGCGCCAGACGCGCAGATACGCCCACGCGCGGCGCGCCGCCGATGAGTTTCAAAAGCGCCCAGCGGCCGGTCGCGTCGAGCTGATCGAGGAGGTGTCCCAGGCGCTCGGTGCGTTGCGCAGTCGTACCGTCCGCCATCGCCTCAATGACCGCGCCGAGGGCAAGCTCCGGCGGCTCACCGGAGTTATGTCCCGCTTCACCCCACCCCCGACCCCTCCCCGTCAAGGCGAGGGGAGAAGTGGGAACGCCCATCGTGGAGGGCAGGTAAGAGTTCCCGTTGTTACTCTCTCCTTCCTTTACGGGGAGAGGCCGAGGCGCGGAAACATTCGGCGACGGCTGCCCCTCCCCCCAGCCCTCTCCCCGCACGCGGGGCGAGGGAGAAGTGAACGATTCCCCTCCCCCTTGCGGGGAGGGGCTAGGGGTGGAGGACTGACGAGCGGTGGGGGTGAGATCCAGAACAAGCTGCTTCGGCTTTTCCGGCACGTCATCTCGGGTTTCGACAGCCTCTGAAACGTCCGGCGTCGCAACGACAACCCGATCATCCGGCCAGAGCAGCGACACCGTTTCCGCCGTGTCGCCGACGTAGTCACGCGACAGGCGGTAAAGCACCGGATCGACGAAGCGCGAGACGAGATCGCTCAGCATGCGCCGCAACGGAATGCGGATCGGCACGCCGTCCGTTAGCGCCGCGAGCGCCCAGCCGCGATCGGGATCGGGCGCGTTGCGAAAATAATGCCCAAGCAGCGCGACCTTGCGATTACGGCTCTGCGTATAGACAAGACTATCGAGCAGGCGGGCGAACGCTTGCATCGCTATTCCGCCTCCTCGCCGTATCCGACGAGCGCCAACGCGCGCGCCTTGCGCCCGATGGAGCCGAGATAATGCACCAGCGCATCCTCGCGTCCGTGCGTCACCCAAACATCTTCTGCTTCCGTTTCGATGATCGTCTGGATCAGCTCCGGCCAATCGACGTGATCGGACACGACAAGCGGCAGCTCGACACCATGCTGACGACCGCGCCCGCGCACGCGCATCCATCCGCTCGCGAACGCCGTTACGGGATCGCCGAACCGGCGAGACCAGCGATCGCCAAGCGCCGACGGCGGACACATCACGATGCCGCCGCGGATCGCTTTCGCATCTGTCTCCGATACAAGTTGAAGGTCGCCAAGATCGATGCCGAGCTTCTGATATAGCTCCGTCAGCGCCGCGACTGCACCGTGCAGATAGATCGGCTTGTCATAGCCCTGATCGCGAACGACGCGGATCATGCGTTGGGTTTTGCCAAGGTTATAGGCGCCGACAAGATGCGTGCGGTCGGGCTCGGCCGCGAGCGATGCCAGCAGCTTCTGCGCTTCGTGCGCGGCCTTCTCATGCCGGAATACGGGTAGCGCGAACGTCGCTTCGGTCACGAACACATCGCAAGGCACGAGTTCGAACGGTGTACACGTAGGATCGCTGGCGCGTTTGTAGTCGCCCGAGATAACCGCGCGTCGTCCGGCCCATTCGATGACGACTTGCGCCGAACCGAGAATGTGGCCCGCCGGTACGAGCCGAACTCGGACGCCGTTGATTGAAATCGTCTCGCCGAGCGCCAACGCCTGGAACGAACCGGCGCATTCCTCGCCGTAGCGCACCTTCATGATGGCGATGGTTTCAGCCGTCGCCAGAACGGCGCGATGCCCGGAGCGGGCGTGGTCGCTATGGCCATGGGTAATGATGGCGCGATCGACCGCCCGACCGGGGTCGATGTAAAAATCGCCGGGTTCGCAATAAATTCCGGATCCGACCGGATAAAGCCAGGTATCGACGGCGGGTGAGGGCGAGGTCATGAACTCATAAACGCGCGGGAGCTGCAAAGCAGCCTAGCGCGAAACGTCGTTCACGCAATAATGTCCGGAAGGAGCTTGTCCTCGATCTGGGTTATTCGATCTTTCAGGACGAGTTTCTTCTTTTTCAGCCGCTTGATAAGAAGTTGGTCAGCCGAAGGGTTACCTTCAAGGGCAGCGATTTCGCTGTCGAGCTCGCGATGCTCGCCGCGCAACGTGACCAACTGTTCCCTGAGCTCGCGTTCGTCGCGCCGCTCCATGCCTATTCCCTGTCGCTACCCGGATCGACTGTCCATCGCTTTTGGGCGATTGCCTCCCATCTGGCAAGCCTTCCAAAGCGCGGACCTGGGCGACCTTTCTAATCGTCTGAATTTATTTTACGAATCACTAATAGCCGCAGCTATGACGGCAACAGTAACAAAAATCAAACATCCAAGCTCAGACCTAAGACGCGTTGGACAACGTGAGAAACGTGTGGCACGATTTCAACGTCGGCAATCTCCATAGGAGGCAACTGATGACGATCACGGCTCATCTCGCGGAACTCGCAGAGAAGCACCGGGCACTGGAACAAAAAATTAATCAGGTAGCAGTCAGCCCAGGTTCGGACGACATCGAAGTCCGCAGGTTGAAGCAAGAAAAGCTGAAACTCAAAGACGAAATCGAGCGGCTGCGTAGAGAGACGCGCCACTAGCTCAGGAACCAAAAATCGAATTCATGGTCTAAGCCCTGCCACCGGCGACAGCCGGGCGGGGCTTTTATATTTTTGGAGTTTTCTACCGTGCGTCGCTGATTCGCGAGACGTTCAAACGGTGGTCATCCCGGCCCAAGGCTTCTGGTAACAAGGCCGGGATGAAAAGGAATTGCCCTTGGGCCCCTTACGGCGCCGCGCGGCGCGAGAACGAGACCGCGTAAGCCGCCGAACGCATCGGGAAGATCTTATCGTTCTCCGGCCCGTCGATGCCGTCGGTCACGTTGGTCGGATCGAAGATGCCGGCATCGCACGTCTTGTCGTCTTCGAAGCCGGTGATCGAGAGTGTGCCGAGCGTCAGTGTTTTGCGCTTGTCTTCCGGCCACATCGCCGTCGGATCGTCGGTCGGATCGCCGGGCTCACCGAGAATTGCGATCAGCTTGAACTGCGCAGGGCCTTTGGCCAGCCGATCTTTCAACTCCGGACGATAGAAGTCGGGATCTTTCTTTTTCGCTTCCTCATCCGACAGGCCGACGTCGCCCGCGACCGGAACGAGCTTGTACTTGAAGACCTGCTTCTTGCCTTCCGCGTTCGTTGCAGTGAAAGCATGAACGCCCCAGTAATCGACGGTCGCGAAGCTCGCTGGTACCGGTCGTGCGTTGAGCCATGCGACTTGCCCAGTCGAATTCGGGTTCTCCTTGAAGAATTCGCCGATCTTCGCCTTGTCTTTCGTCGCGACCGTTTGCAGCAGCTTCAGGAATTGATCCGGATCGCGCGCAACAAAAACGGGTGCCGAGATCGTCACGAGGTCGGTCGTGGTGTCCTGTCCGAGATCGAAATGGATCGCAAAGCCGCGTGCGTTATCTTTCTGAGCGTCGGAAGCATCCGGGCTGCCGCCTGCCATCGAAAAGCGGGCGATGACGCCGACCGGCGTCTTCGAATTGAAGTGCTGAGCTTTCGTCAGCGTGGCAGCGGCAGGGTCTGCCACGAAGTTGCCTTTGACGCAAAAGCCATGCGGATGCGCCGCACGCAGACCTTTGTGAGCGCCGAAGACGGCGTTGAGTGCGTTGACGAGGCTTTCGGCATCGGCTTCTTCCGCGTATGCGCGGGAGATTGGGACAATCGCAAGCGCAGCGACAAGCATGGCGGCAGCTACACGCCGTTTGAAATTCATGGAAGCTCTCCATTGCAGGTTTGCAGAAAGAGAGCGGAAATCCCGCCGAACGACACCGCTCTCCTAACGCCGTCATTGATAGAGAACAATTATTGCGGGGAAAGCACTGTGTACGCGGCCCTTAGCCACGTAAAGCCCAATCGAACTGATCGAAAATAATGATGTAGGGCCGGACATCGGTTTTGTCCGGCCCAGTGAAACGGCATCGGCTCATTTATGCGGCGTCCCGGCGCCATTCAGGGAAAGGATCGGGTAGCGATCGCCACGCCGAGACGTCGAGCGGCTTATTCTCAGCAACGGGGAGCAGGCAGGCATCGAGATCGGCTTTGATACGGTCCTGGTCCATGTCGCGCATGCCGATGAAGACGATCTCTTGGCGGCGGTCGCCCCAGACCTTGTGCCAACCCTTGTCGATCCGCTCGACGAGGCTGGCATCGGCGGGCCAGTTCTTTTTCGGCACCGCCGCCCACCAATAGCCAATTGCTTCATGCCGCACGACGGCGCCCGCTTGGCTGACCTCGCCAACCCATTGCGGCCGCGAAGCCAGCCAAAAGAAACCTTTCGCCCTGACGACACCGGGCCATGCCGTATTGAAGAACGCATGGATTTTTTCCGGCACGAATGGCCGCCGCGCGCGATAGACGAAGCTCGTAACGCCATATTCGTCCGTTTCCGGCGTGTGCTCCTTGAAGCCGTTGAGCTCCTTCAGCCAGGTCGGATGGCGATGAGCATGCTCGAAATCGAAAAGGCCGGTATCAAGAATGTCCCAGGTATCGACGCGCGCATGGCTCGTTTCGATGATCCGCGCATCGGCATTAAGGGAACGGAGGATCATCCGTGCCGCTGAGATGTTCTCCGGCGTCGCGATATCGACCTTGTTGAGAACGATCACATCGGCGAATTCGATCTGCTCGACGAGAAGCTGCACGAGCGGTCGCTCGTCGTCTTCGCCCGCAACCTCGCCGCGATCTTTCAGAAAGTCGCGGGACGAATAATCTTTCAGCAGATGTGCGGCATCGACCACCGTCACCATCGTGTCGAGGCGCGCGACGTCCGAAAGGCTGCGGCCTTCTTCGTCGCGAAACTCGAACGTCGTCGCGACGGGAAGTGGCTCGGCGATACCGGTCGACTCGATCATCAGGTAATCGAACCTGCGTTCGGCGGCGAGGCGGCGAACCTCTTTCAAGAGATCATCGCGCAGCGTGCAGCAAATGCAGCCGTTCGACATCTCGACCAGTGTCTCGTCGGTTCGCGAGAGGTTGCTGCCGCCCATTGCGACGAGATCAGCATCGATGTTGACCTCGCTCATGTCATTGACGATGACCGCGACCTTCAGGCCCAGCCGGTTATTCAGGACGTGATTGAGCAGCGTCGTCTTGCCTGCGCCGAGGAACCCGGAAAGCACCGTCACGGGCAAGCGCCCGTCCTTCGTGGCGGCGGTCTTTTTCAAATGCGTGATGATGTCGGAATCCATAGCCAATCTCCCGGGTTGAGGATCGACCCTATATTCGGATGTTATAACATCCGTCAAGTGACGGACGATGACTCTTTGGTCCTCGCCATCTCGGTGAATGCCGGCCCCAGTCAAGCGGGAACAGTCCACAAAAAAAAGCCGCCGGGAATTCCGGCGGCTTTCAATCCTCTGCGCGTAAAGGCTACGCAATGACGATGATATCAACGACCTCGAGCGTGTCGGGATCAACGATCGCAACGTGCGAGTCGTCGATCATGAAGTACTCGTAGCCGCTATAGTCGGGCGCGATCGTCACGATGGTAGGCGGCAACGGATAGAAATGCACCGACCGCGGCACGACTACGCCGACCCGCACATCGACCCCGATATCGCGGGCGGGCGCCACCCGATGTCCGGAAAATGCCGCGCGCACTTTCGTCTTCTGCTCCGGGCTGATGTTCGTCAGCGAACCTTTTGCCCCTGCCTTGCCTTCCGTGCCCTCGCCGGCGCCCGTCGCGCCCCGATCCGGCCGGGAGTTGTCCCTGGCCTCATTGGAACGTGCACGGTCGTTTCGATCGTTCGTATCAGCACGGTTTTCGCGTTTGCCACTACCATTATTGTCCTCGGCTTGACGATTGTACTGGTGAGCATTCCGCTTGTCGTTGGGGCTATTCTCGCTGCGTGCGCTGTCATTCCTGTCGCCGGAAGACGCAGACCTGTCCGTCGCGTCGCGATGGCTCTCCTGTGCCTCGCTACGGTCGCTTCTCATTTGGCGGTCGCCAAGGCTTTTCGCTTGGCCCGCCTCGCTGCCCTTCATTGCCGGGCCGCGATCTCCCATACCGCGGTCACCTAAACCTCCGCCTTTCAGATCGCCGCCGGAGCGCTCCATCGCGCCGCCGCCCGGACCGTTTCCGCCCCCGGGCTTGCTCATGTTCGGGTCCGCCATCGCAAACGTCGACGTCGCGACGAGTGCGAGGGCAGTGAGTGAAAACTTCAGCATTGAAACACCTCCATACGTTGTCCATTGAAGCGCGACTGCCCCTCGCGTTCGGGTAATCAACGTGTTGAATGGTGTGCCGTTCCAATTCGCCGAAATGGAACGCGTGCTGAGAAGTGCTTTGCGTTCGATCGCATTGACTTGCGGCAAACGGCTCAAAAACCACTGCGCTTATTGCAACGCAATCGCCGCGTCGCAAAAGGATTGAGCGCGTTGAATCGCCGTAAAATATCGCGAGAGTTGCCGAACTCTTCTTGTGTCGCAGGGGTTATCATCATACGATTCAACTATTCAAATGAACCCACGGTGATTGCGATGACTGATACCGCAACAGTGGAACGAGAAACGGCCACTGAGACACGCGACCTCACGAAAGCCGAGGTCGATAAATTCCTCTTCGGAAAGCACATTACGGGTTGCCCGGTCTGCGGACGCTTTCGCTCCAATTGCGACGTCGACATTCACATGCTGACGTGCGAGCGGAAATCGTCATCCAGCAACGCACCCGTCAACGTGCTGATGATCGTCTGCCAGAATTGCGGAGCGATCCAATTTCACGATCGGTCCGTTATCGCTAAATGGCTCGATTGCCAGCATAAAGTCTGGGTGAAATAGAACGGCCCGGCGCTTCCTTCGAGTGTGCTCGCTCGGTCGGAGAGAACTCGGACGCTGCCGGGCGCGACAGCGACGTCACTTTCGCGTCGCCGCGCCGCTATTCCATCGATAGGATAAAATTCTTCACGACCGGATAAATCTCGCGTTCCCACCGTTTGCCGTTGAACGTGCCGTAGTGGCCGACATTGGCTTGCAGGTGATGGCGCTTCAAATGCGGCCGAAGCGAATGGCAGAGATCGTGCGCGGCTGACGTCTGCCCCAGCGAGCAAATGTCGTCGCGTCCGCCCTCGACCGTCAGCAATGCCGTTCTCAGAATCTTGCCGGGATCGACCTTGCGGCCGTGATAGGTGAAGTCGCCAGTCGCGAGTTGCGCTTGCTGAAAAATCCGGTCGATCGTTTCGATGTAGAATTCTTCCGTTAGATCGAGCACCGCGAAATACTCGTCGTAGAAGGTCTTGATCTTCTGCGCTTCCGCGATTTCGTTGTTAGCCAGATGCTCGTAAAGCTTCTGGTGCTGCGCCCGGTGACGATCGACATTCATGGCGACGAAGCTGAAGAGCTGCACGAATCCCGGATAGACGCGGCGGCCGCGCCCCGGATACCGCGACGGCACCCGCGCCGTGACATTCGACTTGAACCACGACAGCGGCTTGTCGTTCGCGAGCTTGTTGACGGCCGTGGGGCTTTCGCGCACGTCGATCGGACCGGCCATCAGCGTCATAGAACGGGGCGTCGCCGGGTTCTTATCCTCCGACATGACGGCAACGGCGACGAGCGCCTGCACGCACGGCTGGCAGACGGCGAGCAGATGCGAGTCGGGTCCGAGTTCTTCAAGAAAACGAATGACGTAATCGACGTGCTCATCGACGCCGAAACGCCCGGCATCCAGCGGCACGTCGCGGGCGTTCGCCCAGTCGGTGATGTAGACGTCGTGGTCCTGCAGCAGGGTCTCGCACGTCTTGGCAAGGAGCGTCGCGAAGTGTCCCGACAGGGGTGCGATCACGAGCACCTTCGGCTGCGGCGCGTCGATATCCTTCTTGAAGCGCAGGAGATTCCCGAACGGCAGGCTGAACGCCACTTCTTCCGTCACCGGCACGTCGCGGTTGCCGACTCGCACCGTCGAAATCCCGAAGTCGGGTCGCGTATGCGTAAGTTGGAACCGGGAGATCATCTCGAAGCCCGCAGCCAAATGCGACTTCAGGGCGTCGACGGTTGGAAAAAGCTCTTTTTCTATCGCGGCTTTCGAGTTCTTGGCGACTTCGCGGAAAGGAGCGAGCAGGTCGTCTTGAAACTGATAGGCTTGGTAAAGCATTCGCGAGAAAGTCCCCCCGGCAGTAACCGTAAAAAACCATGCGACTGAAAAACGTAGTGCATTCTTCGTTGCACTGCGAGAGGATTGTTTAGGCAGGGTTAGGATGCGACGGAGCTGATCGTCTATGGCGAACGCGACACTGACGATATCGTCGAAGAACTATTCATCTTGGTCGCTGCGCGGCTGGTTGCTGTGCCGGATGGCGGGCCTCGATTTCGACGAGGAGATCGTGACGCATGACGATCAGGAGATTCGCCAGGAGCTTCTGCTGCTCTCACCCTCGGTCCGGGTGCCACGGCTGATCCACGGCGCTGTGACGGTCTGGGACACGCTCGCGATTGCCGAATACATGGCGGAGATCGCGCCCGACGCCGGGCTGTTGCCCGCCGACCAGGCGACGCGCGCGCACTGCCGTTCGATCTCGGGCGAAATGCATTCCGGTTTCTACAACCTGCGCTCGGCTCTGCCGATGAACCTGAAGGCCCGTCACCAGTCCTTCAAGATCTTTTCCGGCGCCCGGCCGGACGTTGAGCGGATCAAGACTATCTGGCTGGAATGTCTCAGCAAATACGGTGGTCCCTATCTCTTCGGCGAGACGCCGACCGTCGCCGACGCGATGTACGCTCCCGTTTGCACCCGCTTCCGCACCTACGCCGTGCCGCTAGAACCGGAACTGTCGGGCTACTGCGAAACCATCTTCCACTGGCCGCTGATGCAGGAATGGACGCAAGGCGCGCTCGTCGAACCCGACGAGATCGTTGAACTCGAAGTTGAGTTTTAACCGCCGCTAGTATGTCGTCTCGGCTTCAGGGCTAAGGTCCTTTTCTCGCTTCGTATTGCGGCCCGATGGCGTTTGATCGGCGTGTCATCCCGGCCGAGCCCGTTCGCGAGACCTGGGACCAAAACCTCCATGCCAAATTTTGATGCATTGAAGCGCTTCGGACGCCACCGATGGCGAAAGCAAGGCGCGAAAGACCACACTGTGGCATTTCTGAACGCCCATTGAATGCTGCGACGGAAGACGAGAAATAAATCGTTTGAGAGCCGGTCGACGAATGACGATAGTGCGGCCGCGCCTTGGTCGTGCGCACCGGAATTCGGAAGTCTTCTGAGGGTTCATGAGCGCCATTGCAAAGAAGCCGGCTTGGGCCGTCGCGGGGAACCGCGCGCGTGCTTAGCCATTCAGCCAAGCCGGGCGAAGGCTATCGGCCGGATCTCGATGGACTGAGAGGCATCGCCGTCGCAGCGGTCGTGGCGTATCACCTCGACCTGCCGTTCGTGACCGGCGGCTTCGTCGGCGTTGATATTTTCTTCGTTCTGTCCGGCTTTCTGATTACCCGATTGATTGCCGCCGAACTGAGCGCCGGGACATTCAGTATCGCGCGTTTTTACGAGCGCCGCATCCGGCGCATCGTGCCCGCCCTTGTTTTCGTTTGCGCCTGCACGACGGTCGCGGCGATGGCGTTTCTTCTGCCCGACGAGCTGCAGCGTTACGCGTCGAGCCTGATGGCGGCAGCGCTGTCCTACAGTAACGTCTGGTTCTTCCAGCATTCCGGCTACTTCGATCCCGGCAGCGGCACCCAGCCGCTGCTCCATACCTGGAGCCTCGGCATCGAAGAGCAGTTCTACGTCGTCTTTCCGCTCGTGCTGATGGCGGTTTTTCGCTGGTGGCCGCGGGCGCTCGGCGTGACTGTTTGGCTGGCGTTCGCGGCATCGCTTGTCGCCAGCGTTGTCTTCCTGCCCGCGCATCCGATGGCGACGTTCTACCTCTTGCATTCCCGCGCTTGGGAACTCCTCGCTGGCTCCATCGTCGCGCTCGGGCTTTTGCCGCGCCCGACTTCACGCCTTCAAAGCGAAGCGGCGGCAGCGCTCGGCCTGACGGCAATCGCCGTCGCAATTTTTGCCTACACGTCTAAGACGCCGTTCCCCGGCGCCGCAGCCCTTCTGCCATGCGTCGGTACGGCGATGGCAATCTGGGCCGGCGAAGGGAGAAGCGGCGGCCCCGAAAGCGCTTTCGGCACGCGCGTGCTGACATTCCGGCCGCTGATGCTGCTCGGCCTTATCTCGTATAGTCTCTATCTTTGGCACTGGCCACTGATCGTCTTCACCAAGGTCCTGACAGCCGAACGCCTCTCCGGCATCGAGCAATTGGCACTCGCGACCGTCGCGATCGGCCTTGCCACCGCGACGTGGTATTTCGTCGAGCAGCCGTTCCGCAGCCGCGGCTCTGCGGGCTATTCGCCGAGTGCGATTTTCAAAGGCGGCACGCTGGGCCTTGGCGCGCTGACCGCCTCGGCGGCGATCCTCGTTGGGCTCAACGGCATGCCGCAGCGTTTCCCCGACGCCGTCCTCCAGATCGCCGCTGCGCAAGCCGATGCCAGCCCGCTGCGCGAGAAATGCCATTTCCACGGCGACGGTAAACGCTCCTTCGACGATACCTGCATCATCGGCGATGACGTCGCGCCAAGCGTCATCGTCTATGGCGACAGCCACGGCGCCGAATTCAGCGCCGCGCTGGGCGAGTTTGCGAAAGCCCGGCACGCCAGCGTCCGCCAGATCACGGCCTCGGGCTGCCCGCCCGCTGCCGGTTTCACGTTCCCGGCAGACGATCGCTGCGAGCACTACAACTCCGGCATCATCGACCGGCTGACGGCGATCTCTCCGGCGACCGTCGTGCTGGCAACCTATTCGCTCGCCTGGGATCGCGAATATCCCGATCAGTTCTGGCCGAGCTTCGAGCGCACCATCGCGACGCTGCAAGCCGCCGGGCATCGCGTCGTCGTCCTCGGCCCTGTGCCTGACCTACCTGAAGCATCCGGCATCCCGGCAGCGGTTGCGCGCTGGACGGCGAAGGGCCGCGACCCGAACGACTTTTCGTTCAAGTATGGCGCCAAGCAAGTCCATGCCGTCGAGGCGCGTCTGAACGCCATCGCGACGGAGCATGGAGCCGTCTTCGTTCCCGTGTCATCGGAGCTGTGCTCGGACAAACGCTGCAAGCCCTACACAGACGGCGCGGTGCTCTACTTCGACAACAACCATCTGTCGATGAGCGGCGCACAATTGATTGCCAGTCGCTTACTCGTGCCGGTGATCTGGCCCGAGCCCGATATTTCGCACCTCGGCACCGGTCCCGTGCCGTACTGACGGCGTCGGTCTGCGTGGGTCTTACATCTTCTCTTTGATGCCCGCGCGGATGAGCCACCAGTTCGCCGGAAAGCTGGTGACGAACCCGGCGACCATCGCGATCTGCATGGCAAACCAGAATACCGGACTGTCCGGCTTCGCCTGTTGGCCGAACGATGCACTGAAATAGCGTTGCGCCAGAAACATCAGTCCATACATCCCGATTTGCCAGCAGATCAGCGACAGCGCATCCGCCTTGAAGGCTTCGCGCAGTCCTTCGAGGGGCGCCAGCTTCCGCATCGGCACGATGGCGAAATATTGGAAGACGATGCCCAGCCCGAATGCGAGCACGAAATCGAGAATCCAGACGGCATACGTCTTGTCGGCAAAAATCGTTTTCCAGCCGAACAGAATAGCGATGGCCGGAAAGAGGAATGCCAGCGTCTCGGCAATCACGTCGCCGAGCGTGCAGCCCGCGCCGCAATGGAGCGTTCCTTTCGCCACCATGATCGGAAACGGCGTCTCCGGCGCTTGGCTTTTTTCGCTGTGAAGCGACGGCTCGGCGTTGCGTCCATACTTGAAATAAAGGGCCGCAACCAGCACCGTGCCGAACAGCGCCGTCACCGGCCACACCACATTCATGATCCCCATATGCTGGGGAAAACGCGCCACATCGACCAGGATCAGCGCCGCACATCCGACGCCCAGATAGAGCGCCGACCACGACAGAATGATCAACCAGTCGGGAAACGGTGCAGCGGCAGGCAACAGAACTTCCCTTCGCAACGGATACCTTTGAAAGCATCGCGCGCGACGGAAGTTCCATGCAGATAGGCGCTCACGCCTCCTTTGCCATCTCGCGCAATTTGAATTTCTGGATTTTGCCGGTCGACGTCTTCGGCACTTCTGCGAACACGATGTGGCGCGGAACCTTGTAGCGCGCGAGGCCCGCGCGGCACCACTCGATGATCTCATCGGCGGTCGCCGTGGTTCCCGGCCGCAGCTCGATGAAGGCGCACGGCGTCTCACCCCACTTCTCGTCGGGCTTTGCGACCACGGCGCAGAACGCCACCGCCGGATGCTTGTAAAGCACTTCTTCGACCTCGATCGACGAGATGTTCTCGCCGCCCGAGATGATGATGTCCTTCGAGCGATCTTTCAGCTGAATGTAGCCGTCCGGGTGCATCACGCCGAGATCTCCGGAATGGAACCACCCACCTGCGAACGCTTCATCCGTCGCCTTCTCGTTCTTGAGATAGCCCTTCATCACGATATTGCCGCGGAACATGACTTCGCCCAGCGTCTCGCCATCGGGCGTCACTTCCTGCATCGTCTCGGGGTCGCGAACGCTTAAGCCTTCGAGCGCCACATAGCGCACGCCCTGGCGGATGCGTTTGGCGCTGCGTTCGGCCGGTGGCAGGTCATTCCATGATGCATCCCATTCGTTGATCGTCGCCGGGCCATAGGTCTCCGTCAGCCCGTAGAGATGGGTCAAATGGAAACCGGCGTCCGTCATCGCCGCGATCACCGAAGCAGGCGGCGGGGCGGCCGCGTGATTGAACGCGACGACATGCTCGATCTTCTGCTTTTCGTCGTCCGGTGCGTTGAGCAGCGTCGCCATCACGATCGGCGCGCCGGAAAGATGCGAAACCTTGTGCGCCACGATGTAATCGTACATCGCCTTGGCGCGCACCCAGCGAAGACACACGTGCGTGCCTTGCACCATCGTGATCGTCCACGGGAAGCACCAGCCGTTGCAGTGGAACATCGGCAGTGTCCACAGATACACTGGGAAGCGTGTCATACCGGTCGAGATCGCGTTCGCGTAGCACATCAGCGCCGCGCCGCGATGATGATAGACGACGCCTTTCGGATTGCCCGTCGTGCCGGACGTATAGTTGAGCGAGATCGCTTCCCACTCGTCTTTCGGCCAGCGCCATTTGAAATCCGGATCACCCCCTTGCAGGAACGCTTCATAGTCGATTGACGAGAGCGCCTCGCCCGTCTGCGGGAATTCGAGATCGTTATAATCGATGATGATCGGCTTCACCTTGGCCATCGCCAAGGCCGGCTTCATGATGTTTGCGAACTCGCGGTCCGTGATGAGAACTTTCGCGCCGCCATGATCGAGCTGGAACGCGAGGATCGCTGGGTCAAGACGCGTGTTGAGTGTCAGCAGAACTGCGCCGAGCATTGGCACCGCGTAGTGCGCTTCGAGCATCGGCGGCGTGTTGGCGAGCATGACCGCGACGGTGTCGCCCGGTCCGATGTACTTCTGCGCCAGCGCACACGCGAGCTTTTTGCAACGGGTGTAGAAGTCCGCGTACGAGATGCGTGTGTTGCCGTGAATGATGGCTGTGTGGTTCGGCGCGGCGATCGCCGACCGCGGCAGGAACGAAAGGGGCGTTAACGGCTGATAGTTTGCCGGATTCTTATCGAGGTGGTGCTCAAAAGGGTTCGACACGATTGCTGCCCTGCTTCTTCCTGCACGCGAACGCTCAGACTTTCAAAGCCGAAAGCCGGTCCGAGCATGGGCCGACGCTAGCGAATGCGCCTTGAGCCGACAATGCCGGATTTCAGCTTGATCCACCAATGCGAGCAGCCGCGAGGGACGAGGGCAATCGTGCCATTGATCTAGATCATGTTTCAAATATTCATCTTGATGTTTAAAGCATCAATACTTAGGCATAAAGCGTTAGAATCGGCACAGGGGGTTTGCGCTTGATCACGGCCTCGCAGATGCGTGCAGGTCGCGCTCTTCTCGGCATCGACCAGCAGACGCTTGCCGACCGGGCTGGCGTCTCGCTGCCGACGATCCAGCGCATGGAAGCGAGCAGCGGCAATGTTCGCGGCGTCGTCGATACGTTGACGAAAGTCGTAGCAGCGTTCGAAGCCGCGGGCGTCGAACTCATCGGTGAGAATATGCCGAGCACCGGACAGGGCCGGGGCGTTCGTCTGAGGGAGCAGCAGCCCGTGAAGGCCGCGCCCCCGGCGCCGGGCCACGGCCGAGGCAAAAAGGGGAGCGTCTGAGTGCACCGGCACTTCTGAACGCCCGCAGATCTAAGCTTTCGCGACGACGACCGCCGACAGTGCAGCCGACGATCTCGCCGCTCCTTGTCAAAATGGGAGACGGAGACATGGACACTTCGGTAACCGGTAGATCCGCACGCGGACGACCGAGCTGGGCTGACCTGTTCACGCCCAAGCTCGTGACGGTCTTGCGTGAGGGATACCGCTGGAATGACCTGCGCGCCGATACCGTCGCGGGTCTGACCGTCGCCATCGTGGCTCTGCCTTTGTCGATGGCCATTGCCATAGGTTCCGGGCTCTCCCCGGAAAAAGGTTTGTTCACGGCCGTCGTCGGCGGCTTCCTGATTTCGGCGCTCGGCGGCAGCCGCTACCAGATCGGCGGCCCGGCCGGTGCCTTCATCGTGTTGATCGCGACCATCGTGGAACAGCGCGGCTATGACGGCCTGGTCTTGGCGACCGCGATGGCGGGCCTGATCATGATGGCGGCCGGCTTTCTGCGCCTCGGCACCTACATCAAGTATATCCCGTTTCCGGTGACGGTCGGTTTTACGGCTGGCATCGCCGTCATCATCTTCGCCAGCCAAATCAAGGATCTCCTGGGCCTCAATCTCGCGCATGAGCCAGCCGCGCTATTGCCCAAGCTCGCGGCGCTCGGTTCCCATATCGGAACGCTCAATCCGGCGACCATTGCAATCTCTATATTGTCGATTGCGTTGATCGTCGGCTTGCGCCGATGGAGGCCGACCTGGCCGGGAATGCTGATCGCCGTGGGCGTGACCTCTGTCCTCGCCTGGGCGTTGGGTCTCGACATCGCGACCATCGGCTCGCGGTTTGGCGAAGTGCCGCGCACGCTGCCCGCGCCGCATCTGCCGGCGTTCGATATTGCCAAATTACAGGCTGCGCTACCCGACGCCATTTCGATTGCACTGCTCGGCGCCATCGAAAGTTTGCTGTCCGCTGTCGTCGCCGACGGCATGACCGGTCGCCGTCACCGCTCGAATTGCGAACTCGTCGCGCAGGGCGCGGCCAACATTGCGGCCGTCACGTTCGGCGGCATGTGCGTGACGGGAACGATCGCGCGCACCGCCACGAACGTCCGCGCCGGAGCGCACGGCCCCGTTTCGGGCATGCTGCACGCGGTCTTCGTCCTGCTGTTCATGCTCGTGGCCGCGCCGCTCGCGGCCTATATTCCGCTTGCGAGCCTTGGCGGCGTTCTCGCGATCGTTTCCTGGAACATGGCGGAGAAGGCGGAGTTTGCTGCGCTGTTACGCTCCTCGTGGGGCGACGCCGCCGTTCTGCTCGCAACCTTTCTGCTGACGATTTTGGTCGATCTGACGACGGCCATTGCGGTCGGCGTGACGCTCGGCGCCTTCCTCTTTCTTCATCGCATGGCGGAAGCCGTCGAGATCGAAACCGGCGCGCCTCTCATCAGGGACGATGTCGCCGATGTCTCCGATACCGAGCAGCCCGTGGATCTCGGCAACGACGTGATGGTCTACCGCATTTCCGGCGCGTTCTTCTTCGGAGCGACCGCGGCCGTCGGCACGGTGCTGGACCGCGTTGGCGCCAGCCCGAAACTTTTCGTTTTGGATTTCGCGGACGTGCCGCTCGTGGACAGCACGGCGGCGCGCACGCTGGAGGGCTTTGCGCACAAGCTTACGCGCTCTGGGACGAAGCTTTATTTCACGTCAGCCAACCGGAACGTGCGTCGCACGCTCCTGGCTGCCGGACTTCGCACGCCGCTCGTGCATTATGCGGCGCAGATCGAGGATGCGGTCGCTTCGTACCGGAGCGGAAAGACGATCAAGTAACGGCGAACAGCCGTTACTCGTCTTCGGACTCGTCCTTGGGTGCAGACGACATTTCCTTGAGCTTGGCGAAAACGCGAGCCTGCTCTTGCTCGGGCGTCTCTTCAGATTCTTCAGCAGCCTTCGGCGCCAGAATTTCGGCTCGAGCCGTCGTCTCGGCGGCGGGCAGCAGCGTCCCGGCGCGTTCCAACTCTTCGCCGCCAGTTTCCTTGCGATCTCGCTCCGTGCGGCGTGCAGCCTTCTTCACCTCGGCATCGAGATCGATCTGCGAGCAAAGGCCGAGCGTCACCGGATCCTGCGGCGTCAGCTGTGCCGAGTTCCAGTGCGTGCGGTCACGGATTTGCGCAATCGTCGGCTTCGTCGTCCCGACAAGGCGCATGATCTGGCTGTCTTTCAATTCCGGATGGTTACGCAGCAGCCAGAGCACCGCGTTCGGCCGGTCATGACGGCGCGAAACCGGCGTGTAGCGCGGTCCCTTGCGCGTTTGCGGCATCGGCGGCAGCTCGACCTTGCTGACGGCAAGCTGGAGCTTATGAGAAAGGTTCTTTTCGCCCCGCGCGATTTCTTCGCGCGTCAGCTGCCCCGTCGTCACGGGGTCCATGCCTTTGATCCCCTGCGCGACTTCGCCGTCGGCGATACCCTTAACCTCAAGCGGATGCAGGCCGCAGAATTCGGCAATCTGATCGAAGGAGAGCGCCGTGTTCTCCACCAGCCAAACGGCGGTGGCTTTCGGCATTAGGGGGCGGCGGTCGCTCATGATGTCCTCGTTCGGTCCTTCGCAACGGGTCGCGAAGGGCGGCTAAAACGGTAAATTAAAGGGGAATGGTCCTTTATAACGCCTCCAACCGCCTCGATGCAAGGCTCATTGCCTTAATCAAATGCAACAAGGCCGCAGCCATAACTGGTCCAGTATGGTTGCAGCCAGCGTTTGTAGCGGGTTAGTGTTCGAGAAAAATGGCTTGGTCCAATGATCTGGCTCAATAACATGCAGGGACGTCTGAATGCTCGCAACAGCCGGCCGAACCAAATATTTCGAAGACTTAGAGGTCGGTCAGGAAGCCTCGATGTCGCGAATAGTCAGCGAGGCGGATATCGTTGCCTACGCGGCGCTGTCTGGTGACTACAACCCGGTCCACCTCGACTCTGAATACGCCGCCAAGACGATCTTTAAGGAACGGATTGCGCACGGCATTCTGTCGGCGGGCTATATCTCGGCCATTTTCGGCATGAAGCTGCCCGGTCCCGGCGCCATTTACATTTCCCAGACGCTGAATTTCCGCGGCCCCGTCAAGATTGACGACCGCGTCGAAACCCTGGTCCGGCTCGTCGAACTCATTCCCGATAAAAAGCGCGCGCGCTTCGAGTGCTTGTGCTCCGTCGCAGGTAAGCCGGTGCTGACCGGCGAAGCGGTTCTGATGGTTCCTGGCCGGCCGAGGTAAAGGCAGTCTAGCCCGCGATCGTTTTCCCTTAATAGGTATGCCACCGGGAACTCCGACGAGGCTGCGCCGAATGCACGTCATCCATGGATACAAGCACGTTCCGCCGGAATATCGCGGTTCGGCCGTCGCCATCGGCAATTTCGACGGCGTCCATCGCGGCCATCGGGCGCTGATCTCGGAGGCAAAATCGCGCGCTGCCGAAAAGCACGTCCGCGCATCGGTGCTGACCTTCGAGCCTTATCCGCGCGAGTTTTTCCAGCCGAACGAGGCCCACTTCCGGTTGACGCCGCTCAGGCGCAAACTCGAGATCTTCGCGGGCCTCGGTCTCGATATTGCGTTTGTCGAGCCGTTCAACGCCGAAATCTCCGGGCTGACTGCCGAAGACTTCATCCAGCGCGTGATCGTGGCGGGCCTTGGCGCCAGCCACGTCGTGATCGGCTACGACTTTTATTTCGGCCATAAGCGCAGCGGCAATCCGGAGATGATGTTGCGCGCCGGGGAAGAACTTGGATTTGGAGTGACCGTCATGCCGCCAGTCGCCGAAGCGGGCGAACCGTTCTCTTCCTCGGCCATCAGGCTCTATCTGGCGCAGGGCGACGTCAAAGGCGCCGCCCACATGCTGGGTGAGGCTTGGCGCGTTGCGGGCAAGGTCGTCGGCGGCGCCAAGCGTGGCACCGGCATGGGTTACCCGACCGCCAACCTGCCGATGCCGAAGGGGACGACGCTCGGCCATGGCATTTATGCTGTGAAGGCCTATTTCGACGGCGTGCCGCATGACGCCGCCGCCTATCTCGGCACCCGGCCGACGTTCGACGACGGCATGCCGGTGCTGGAAGTCTTCCTTTTCGACTTCAACGGCGACCTCTATGGCCGCGACATGGAAGTCGAATTCATTGATTTCATTCGCGCCGACCGGAAATTTCACACGGTCGAAGAGCTGGTCGCCCAGATGGCCAAAGACATCGCCGCCGTGAAGGCCGTTCTGGCCAAGTCTTAACCCTAGTCATCCTGGGGGCTCGGCCCGACGATGCATAGGGCCGCGAAGCAAGTGGATAAATGGATCCTCGGCACAAAGCCGAGGATGACAGGCTGAAAACATCCAATCTCATCACCCCAGACGGAGGTCGGGGCCGAGCCAAGCCGGATACAAAGGCGATTTCCAAGGCTTGTCTGGATCCTGGCCTGCACCGGGACGATGTCAGATAGCGACAGGGTGGCGGCCGGGCACAGGATGACTTGGCGGGCGCACCTTGCTAGAACCCGCGCTGATTTCCTTTGGAATTGAAAGCTCAACTGATGTCGAAAGACGCCAAGGCCGCCGACAAGGCAGGCGCAACTCCTGAAGCCGCCGCCGGACGCGACTGGGGCAAAACGCTGTTTCTGCCGCAGACCGACTTTCCCATGCGCGCCGGGTTGCCCGAACTCGAACCGAAACTGCTGAAGCGCTGGGACAAGATCGGCCTTTATGAAAAGTTGCGCTCGCAGTCGAAAGGCCGTGTGAAGTTTACGCTGCACGACGGCCCGCCTTACGCCAACGGCAACATCCATATCGGCCACGCGTTAAACAAGATCCTGAAGGACCTGGTCGTTAAATCGCACCAGATGCTCGGCAACGATTCGAACTACGTTCCGGGCTGGGACTGCCACGGCCTGCCGATCGAATGGAAGATCGAGGAGCAGTATCGCGCCAAGGGCAACGAGAAACCGAACTTCTCCGATCCCGTAGCGATCAACGCCTTCCGCGACGAATGCCGGAAATTCGCGGCCCATTGGATCGATATCCAGCGCGAGGAATTCAAACGTCTCGGCGTCATCGGCGATTGGGAACGCCCGTACCTGACGATGGACTACCGCGCCGAGAGCATCATCGCGCGTGAGCTGATGAAGTTCGCCGCCACCGGTCAGCTCTACCGCGGCTCTAAACCCGTCATGTGGTCCGTCGTCGAGAAGACGGCGCTGGCTGAGGCTGAAATCGAGTACCAGGATTATCAGTCCGACACGATCTGGGTGAAGTTCCCAGCGAAGGCGCTCCCGGAACTCGACTACATCTCGCAAGCCGATCTGCCGCCCGAACTCCATCCCGAGTGGACGCCGGACAATCTACTTGGCGCCTCCGTCGTCATCTGGACGACGACGCCGTGGACGATTCCCGGCAATCGCGCGATCAGCTTCTCCTCGAAAATCACCTATGGGCTTTACGAGGTGACGGCTGCGCCCGACGGCAACTGGGCGAAGGTCGGCGACCGTTACATCCTGGCCGATAAGCTTGCCGCCGACGTGATGAAGGCAGCCAAGGTCGAAGCGTACGAGAAGCGCGAAACAGTCAGCGCCTTCGAGCTGCGCCATCTCGTATGTGAGCATCCGCTGCGCGACCTCGGCTATGCCTTCGATGTGCCGATGCTCGACGGCGATCACGTCACCGACGACGCCGGTACGGGCTTCGTCCACACCGCGCCAGGCCACGGCGCTGACGATTACAACATCTGGATCGCGAACCAGAAGAAGCTGCGCGATCGCGGCATCGACACCGAAATCCCCTTCACCGTCGACGCCGACGGCATGCTGACGAAATTAGCACCCGGCTTCGAAGGCAAGCGCGTGTTGAAAGAGAACGGCGATAAGGGCGACGCCAACGACGCCGTCATCAAGGCGTTGGCCGAAGCCGGAAACATCATCGCCCGCGGACGCTTGAAGCATCAGTATCCGCACTCGTGGCGTTCGAAGAAGCCGGTCATCTTTCGCAACACGCCGCAGTGGTTCATCTCGATGGATAAACCACTTTCCGCGCTTGGCGGCCGGCTCCCCGAAGGGGAGTCGCCAAGCGCCAACAAAAGAGGACATAATGCGCCAACGCTCCGCCAGCTTGCACTCGACGAGATCAAGCGTGTCGCGTGGGTGCCGGCAGCAGGTGAGAACCGCATCACCGGCATGATCGAGAACCGGCCCGACTGGGTCGTCTCGCGCCAGCGTGCGTGGGGCGTGCCGATCACCGTTTTCCGCAACGTCGAGACGGACGAGGTCATCCCCGGCCCGGGCTTCGAAAAGTCGGACGAGCTGATCGCTCGCATCGAAAAAGCCTTCTACGAAAAAGGCGCCGACGTCTGGTTCGAGGAAGGCGCGAAAGATCGCTTCCTCAAAGGCTTCATCTCGCCGAAAGACAAGAACAAGTGGGAGCAGGTGAAAGACGTGCTCGACGTCTGGTTCGATTCAGGCTCGACGCATGCCTTCACGCTTGAAGATCCGACGGCTTTCCCCGGTTTCAAAGGCCTACGCCGCAAGCGCGAGGGTGGCCAGGACCGCGTCATGTATCTCGAAGGCTCCGACCAGCATCGCGGCTGGTTCCATTCGTCCCTGCTTGAAAGCTGCGGTACGCGCGGCGACGCGCCCTACGACATCGTGCTGACTCACGGCTTCGTGCTGGATGAGAAGGGGCAGAAGATGTCGAAGTCGCTCGGCAATGTCGTCGCGCCGCAGGATGTGATGTCGAAGTCCGGCGCCGATATTCTTCGCCTCTGGGTTTCCGCGTCCGATTATTCCGACGATCTGCGCATCGGCTCGGAAATCCTGAAGACATTCTCGGAAACCTACCGCAAGCTGCGGAACACGCTACGCTGGATGCTCGGCGCGTTGGCGCACTTCAAGCCCGAAGAAGCCGTGCCGGTAACCGCAATGAAGCCGTTCGAGCTTGAGCGGCTCATGCTGCATCGTCTTGCCGAACTCGATCACGAGATCCGCAAGGCCTATGAGCACTACGACTATCGCAAGATCATCGGCCTGCTCTCGCAGTTCATGAATACCGAGCTGTCGGCATTCTATTTCGACATCCGCAAGGACACGCTCTACTGCGAAGCGCCGTCGAGCCTGAAGCGCAAGGCGGCGCTCACCGTCATCGACAAGCTGTGCGATGCGCTGATCCGCTGGCTCGCGCCGATCCTGTCGTTCACCGCAGAAGAGGCATGGCTGCTCTACAAGCCCGATGAAGCCGAGAGCGTGCACTTAATGCCATTCCCGAAGATTCCGCGCGAGTGGCGCGACGACAATCTGGCTGCCAAGTGGGATCGCGTGAAGGAAGTCCGCAGCGTCGTGACAGGCGCGCTCGAAATCGCCCGAGCCGAAAAGAAAATCGGCTCATCGCTCGAAGCCGCGCCCGACGTGTTCGTCACCGACGCGGATTTGATGTCGGGTCTTGACGGCGTCGACATGGCGGAAGTCTGCATCACGTCGGGCATTTCGATCTCGGCCGATGCGCCGCCAAGCGGTGCCTTCACGCTTCCGAACGAGCCCGGCGTTGGCGTTGTCGTAAAACGCGCCGAAGGGAAAAAGTGCGCGCGTTCGTGGCGCATCACGAAGGACGTCGGTTCCGATCCGGCGTATCCGGAACTGTCGGCGCGCGACGCCGCCGCCATGCGCGAGATCGACGCCGGAGCAACGGTATGACGGATATAGCGTCCTCGCGAAGCATCTTCTGGAGCCGCTCGGCGCCGCTGGCGTTTGCCGTCATCGTCCTGACGATGGCAATCGACCAGTTCCACAAGTGGTGGATGCTGCACGTCTACGACATCGAAGCGAAGGGCCGCGTCACGGTCGGTCCGTTCCTCGATCTCGTCTACGTCAAGAACATCGGCATCAGCTATTCGCTCTTCAATCAGGCGAGCATGACCGGCCAATATTTGCTCGTTGCTTTTGCCGTAGCCGCCAGCTTCGGTCTGTGGCTTTGGCTCAACTGGAGCCGTGGCAGCCGCCTCATGGCCTTAAGCCTCGGACTGATCATTGGCGGCGCGCTCGGCAATGCCATCGATCGGCTGCATCTGGGCGGTGTTGCCGATTTCTTCTCGTTCCACGCCTACGGTTTTCACTGGTACGTCTTCAACATCGCTGATGTAGCCATCGTTGCCGGGGTAATTGGCTTGTTGTATGAGTCCTTCAGGGGCGAGTCGCATTAGCGCCGCAAAGTCGGCCTAACTCGGCTTCGGGGGCGTGTCGGTGGGACACGGACATAAAAGCATGTCGTTGAAAAACGGTCCGAAAATCAGTTTCTGCGTATCGGCGCTGACGCTGGTTCTGGCTGGCTGCGGCGGAATTGACGGCGTGCAATTGAACGGCAAGGTCTTTGACGCTGTTGGTTTGAACGGCCCGTCCACCCCGGAAGGCGATCCCAAAATGGCCGTCCGCCAGCCGCTGACGCTGCCGCCGACAGACTCGCTGCCGCCACCCGGAAGCGGAAGGGCCGACCAGCCGTCGCTTGCCTCCATTCAAGACCCCGATCGAAAGAAGGTTGTCGATCAGGCCGCGCTCGAAAAGCAGCAGGCGGAATATTGCCAGAAGAACTACACGGAGCCGATGCAGCGGGGCGACTCGTCTGCCGAATCCGCGTCGGGTCCGCTTGGCTCATGTCATCCGTCGATTTTCACGGCCGTTCAGAAGTGGACGCAGAAAAAGCCCTATGAGGACACCGGCGGCGAAGACACTTCGTCGACGCAGTGATCGCCCCAAAAGCGCAATAACCAAATATTTCCATCGCCGTAAAAATATTGATCGGGGCGGGGTTTGACGCGCCTTGAGATGAACGCCTTGTCATTTGACTTTGATTGCCCATCTGCCGCTCACTGGCACGGCTTCCCGCTATCCGGCGTCCGCGCCTTCTCGCGAAAGTAATCCCCGGCTCTGCAGTTTGGGGTAGGATCAAAAACGCTAGGGAGCAAACTACTGCATTCGGTTCGAAGGATCGCCATAATGCGTCTAGCGACGTGCTCCCGTATTAGCCTCTTAACCGTATTGGCCACCCTGATGCTCGCAGTTACCCCACACGCCCGCGCCGCCGACGGCAGCACCCGTGCTTCGGAATTCAAGCTGTCGAACGGCATGGAAGTCGTCGTCATTCCGGATCATCGCTCTCCGGTCGTAACCCACATGGTCTGGTATCGGGTCGGCGCCGCAGACGAAGTGCTCGGCAAGTCCGGCATCGCTCACTTCCTTGAGCATCTGATGTTCAAATCGACCGACAAGATTCCGGTCGGCGAATTCTCCAAGATCGTCAGCCGTCTCGGCGGCCAGGACAACGCTTTCACCGGCAACGACGCGACCGCCTATTTTCAGCGCGTCTCGAAAGACCGTCTCGGCAAGATGATGGAGATGGAAGCCGACCGCATGGTCAACCTGCGGCTCGACGAAAAGGAAGTGCTGACCGAGCGGAACGTCATCCTCGAGGAGCGCCGCTCGCGCATCGATAACAATCCCTCTGCGTTGCTCGATGAGCAGATGAACGCCGCGCTCTATCTCAATCACCCGTATCATAAGCCGGTGATCGGCTGGTATCGCGAGATGGCGCAGCTCTCGCGTCAGGATGCGCTTGATTTCTACAAGCACTATTACGCGCCAAACAACGCCATCCTGGTCGTCTCGGGCGACGTCACCGATGCCGAAGTGAAGAAGCTCGCCGAAGACACCTATGGCAAGATCCCAGCCAATCCGGCCGTCTCTTCCGTTCGCCATCGTCCGGGCGAGCCGCCGCAGCTTGTCGCGCGCCGCTTAGTGCTGAAAGATCCCCGAGCGGGCAATTACCTGATGCAGCGTTACTATCAGGCGCCGAGCTACGTAACGGCCAAGCCCGGCGAAGCCGAAGCGCTTGACCTGCTGATGAAGATCGCAGGCTCGGGCTCCACCAGCCGCATCTACAAGAAGCTCGTCGTCGAGCAGAAAATCGCCTCCAGCGCCGGCGGTGATTATTCCGGCTACGGTCTCGACGGCGGCACGATCTCGCTCTACGGCATCGCCGCCGATGGCGTGCCGCTCGAAAAGGTCGAAGCCGGCATCGATGCTGTCCTGGCCGACATCGTCAAGAACGGCGTCACCGACGCAGAGCTGACGCGCGCCAAGAACAGCTATCTCGCCGACTACGTCTACGACAGCGACAATCAGGCGACGCTCGCGCGCCGCTATGGCTGGAACCTCGCCGTCGGCCGCACGGTCGCCGAAGTCGAAGCGTGGCCCGACAATATCTCCAAGGTCACGACCGACGACGTGAAGAAAGCCGCTGCTCAGTACCTCGACATCAAGGATTCGGTGACGGGTTACCTCGTTCCCGACCAGTCGGGCGTTGCCCAGGCCAACGACGATCTTCCGCCCCCGTCCGCAGGCGGCGTATTGAGGTGATATTGATGACAGTAATCTCACGCGCGGCTGCAAAGGTCGTTCACCATGCAGCCCGCCTCGGCATCGTCTCGGCCCTTCCGGCCTTGGCTCTGTTGTTCACCGCATCCGCCAGTCAGCCAGCATCAGCAATGAATATTCAGAAAATCAAATCTCCCGGTGGTATCGAGGCATGGCTCGTCGAAGAGCACAGCGTTCCTCTGCTGTCTTTGCGTTACGCATTTGACGGTGGCAGCAGCCAGGACCCGGTCGGCAAGGAAGGCCTCGCCAACTTCCTCACCGCGATGATGGACGAGGGTGCCGGCGACATCAAATCCGAAGACTATCAGGAGCGCATGGAAAATATCGCCATGCGCATGAGCTACGACGACAGCAAGGATTCGCTCTACGGTTCGTTCGAGACGTTGACGAAGAACCGCGATAAGGCCGTAGAGCTGTTGAAGCTTTCCGTGCAGAAGCCGCGCTTCGACACCGATGCCGTCGAGCGCATCAAGCAGCAGCTTCTCGCCAACCTCGCCTATGCCGATAAAGATCCCGACAAGGTCGCAATCCGTGAATGGTACGCGCAGGCTTTCCCGAACCATCCTTACGGCCGTTCGGCGACGGGCACGGCCGAAACCGTCTCGAAGATCACGCGCGATGATCTCGTCGCCTATCACAAGAACAACTTCGCGCGCGACAATCTGAAGGTCGTCGCGGTCGGAGATATCAACGCTGCCGAGCTTGGCAAGCTGCTCGATGATGTCTTCGGCGGCCTGCCCGCCAAGGCCGATCTGGCGCCCGTCGCCCAGACTGCGCCGGTGAAGGGCGGCAGCCAGAAGATCGTCGAAATGGGCGTGCCGCAATCGGTCGCCGTGTTCGGCATGGGTGCCATGCCGCGCAAGGACCCGGATTTCATCACCGCTTTCGTCGTCAACCACATCCTCGGCGGTGGCGGTTTCTCGGCCAAGCTGATGGAAGAGGTCCGCGAAAAGCGCGGTTTGGCTTATTCGGTTTACACCTATCTGCAGCCCTATCAGCACGCATCGATCCTTGTCGGCAGCGTCGCGACCAAGAACGCGTCGATGGCTGAGAGCCTCAAGATCATCCGTAGCGAAATGAAGAAGATGGCCGACAACGGCCCGACAGCGGAAGACCTTCAGGCGGCGAAAGATTATCTCACGGGCTCTTATGCGTTGCGCTTCGACACCAACTCGAAGATCGCCTCGCAGCTTCTGGGCCTGATGCAGGAAGGGTTCGGCCCCGACTACGTAGAGAACCGCAATGCGATGATCAACGCCGTCACGCTGGCCGATGCCAAGCGTGTCGCTGCTCGCTTCCTGCAGCCCGACAATCTGGTCGTCACGATTGTCGGTAAGCCGGTGGGCATGAACTCCGCTGCAACACCGCCGGTTCTACAACCCGCGGTCGCCGCCCCCACCCGTGGCTGACAAAAAGCAAAAATGCCATCTTTGGATTTAATCCGAGGATGGCATTTGTGACCCCGTTTCCATTTACATCGTCCTGGCGGCGGCCGGGACCCAGCCAAGCAGAACAACTGCGGTGCCTGACCGGGGCCGATACGGCTCGCGCAGGCTCTTCGTCGGCATAACGGCCGGTCTGTCCCGCGTCTTTGCGGCACATCTCTTAGGCACATGTCCCATAACTGTTGGCACGCCGGTTAACGCTCCCCTTGGCATAACGCGAAGCGCACTTGGCCGCACATCCGAAATCGGTTAGGCCGGAACGGATTTAGGTAGGGAGCGTTGAAGCGGCCATGCAAGACGGGCAGCGACACGACGGGAATATGTTTCAGCAGAATATTGACGGGTGCCTCGAAAACGCGATTGGCCAACACGGTCTCGCGCCTCAGGCTTACGCCTCTTGGCTCGACAGCATCGGGCCGCATGTCGAAACCCTGAAAGACGACTATCGCAAGGACCGTCTCCCGCTTCTGCGCATCGCCGAGGAGGAGCAGGACATCGCTGACGCCGAAGCGGCGCTCGCGAAACTTTCCGAAGGCGCCAAGACGCTCGTCTTCTTCGGCACCGGCGGATCGAGCCTCGGCGGCGAGACTTTCGCGCAGATCGCAGGCTGGGGCATTTACGGCGTCGCGCTTCCGGGACAGGGCAAGCGTCCTCGTACGCGCTTCTACGCCAATCTCGACGGCGGTACGCTGCAAGGTGTTCTCGACTCGCTAGACCTGCCGACGACGCGCTTCATCGTGACGTCGAAATCTGGGGGCACCGCCGAAACACTGGCGCAAACGATCGCCGCGTTGACGGTGGTGAAAGCCGCGGGTCTCGAAGCGCAAATCCCGAAAATGTTTCTCGGCATCACCGAGCCCGACAAGCCCGGCAAGACGAATGGCCTGCGCACGCTTCTGTCGACGTTCGGTATTCCCATGCTCGAGCATCACACCGGCATCGGCGGCCGCTTTTCGTGCCTGACCAACGTCGGGCTGATGGCGGCTCTCGCGCGCGGTCTTGATGCGCGCGCCATTCGCGCTGGCGCCAAGAGCGTGGTCGACGCGCTTCTCGCCGCCAAGTCCGCGGCTGATTTCGCGCCGGCCGTCGGCGCCGCCACAGCCGTCGCGCTGTCGAAGGAAAAAGGCATCGCCACGCTCGTAATGATGCCCTACGCCGACAAGCTCGGCCGACTCTCGGCGTGGTTCGTGCAACTCTGGGCAGAAAGCCTCGGCAAGGGCGGCGAGGGGACGACGCCGATCGGCGCGCTTGGCCCCCTTGACCAGCACAGCCAGCTCCAGCTTTTCATGGATGGTCCGCACGATCACTATTTGACGATTCTACGTGTCGCGAGCGAGGGCGTTGGCCCCAGGATAGACCCGGAACTCGCGCGAATCGCTGGCGCCGAAATGCTTGGCGGCCACACCGTCGGCGATATCGTCTCCGCCCAGTCGCATGCTCTGCCTGAGGCTTTGGCGCGCGCTGGGCGTCCGGTGCGAACAATCGACATTGCAAAACTCGACGAAAAGACCATCGGTGCGCTGCTGATGCATTTTATGATTGAAACGATTCTCGCGGGGCGCTTGCTCGGTGTCGATCCCTTCGATCAACCGGGTGTCGAGCTTGCGAAGGTCCTGACGAGAGAGCGCCTCGCGAAAGGCGCTTAGGCGCCTTTTGACTGGGGGAACGTTCAAGGTGGCGATCCGGCAGCTATCGCCAGAAACGATCAATCGCATCGCCGCGGGCGAGGTGATCGAGCGTCCGGCGAGCGTCGTCAAAGAGCTTGTCGAGAACGCCATCGACGCCGGCGCAACGCACATCGAGGTCGTAGTCTCGGGCGGCGGGCTGTCCCTCATCCGTGTGACCGATGATGGCTCCGGGATGAGCCCGGATGATCTCGCGCTCGCCGTCGAACGTCACGCGACTTCGAAGCTCGACGAAGAAGATCTGTTCGACATCCGCTCGCTGGGTTTTCGCGGCGAAGCGCTGCCGTCCATCGGCTCAATCGCGCGGCTGGAGATACGTTCGCGCACGGACGGCGTCGCGCAAGGTTCGGCCATTGCCGTCACACGTGGCGCCAAAGCACCCGTAGCGCCGTCGGCAGTCAATCGCGGTACGGTCGTCGAGGTCCGAGATCTTTTCTCCGCGACGCCTGCGCGCCTGAAGTTTCTGAAATCCGAGCGCGCCGAAGCGATGGCCGTGACCGACGTCGTCCGCCGTTTGGCGATGGCGCATCCTGACATCGGCTTCACACTGCAGACGGGCGAAAAGCGTCCAACGGTTTTCGCGCAAGGCGATCGCTCCTCGGCTGCCTGGCTCGAACGTATCGGCGCCATCATGGGGCGCGAGTTCATGACAGACGCGCTCGAAGTCTCGGGCGCGGCGAGCGGGGCGTCAGCTCCGATGCGCGTCTTTGGCTTTGCAGGTCTGCCGACGCTGCACCGCCCCGACAGCACGCAGCAGTTTCTGTTCGTCAACGGCCGCTCAGTGAAGGACAAGCTGCTGATCGGCGCGGTCCGTGCAGCCTACGGCGATCTCATTCCGCGCGGACGCTCGCCGCTGCTGGCGCTGTTTCTCGACGTCGCGCCGTCGGATGTGGATGTGAACGTGCATCCGGCCAAAGCCGAAGTGCGGTTCCGTGATTCTGGCCGCGTCCGTGCCATGCTCGTGCGTGCGCTGGCCGACGCATTGGCGACTGCGGGCCATCGTGCCTCCGCGCAAGGCGGTGTGCTGACGGTCGAGAGTTTCGAGACGGGCGTTCTGCCGAATGTCGCGGCTCAACAGTATTCCCCTCAGATGCCTTCGGATTACGCCTGGATGCCGTCACCCGCGCGTCCACCGGCTTTCGCGGAAACCACGCCGTCACCGTTCGCCGTATTCGATGCGCCAAGTGCTAATGCGCCGGTCATGCACGCGCCCCCCGTCGCCGAGCACACGATCGACAAGCCGCTCGGCGCTGTTCGCGCGCAGGTGCACGAGAATTACATCGTCGCGCAAACGCGCGATGGCCTCGTCATCGTCGATCAGCACGCCGCGCATGAGCGTCTCGTCTATGAGAGATTGAAAACCGCGCTGGCGAATGGCGGCGTCGCGACGCAAGGCTTGCTCATTCCGGCGATCGTCGATCTCGATGCCGACGACGCTGCGTTGTTGGCGGATCACGCCGACGAACTTGCCGAACTAGGCCTTGTGTTGGAAAGCTTCGGGGAGGGCGCGGTCGCCGTGCGCGAAACCCCTGCACTGTTGGGCGATACCGACGTCGAAGGCTTGGTGAAAGATCTCGCCGCCGAAATACGGGCGGATGGCGCGCCGCGCGCTTTGAAGGATCGCCTCGATAGCGTGGCCTCCCGCATGGCCTGCCACGGCAGCGTGCGCTCTGGGCGAAGGTTGACTGTCGAAGAGATGAACGCGCTGCTTCGCCAGATGGAAGCGACGCCCTATTCCGGCCAATGCAACCACGGCCGCCCGACCTACGTCGCTCTAAAGCTTACCGACATCGAACGCCTGTTCGGCCGGCGCTGAGCGATACCAAGCGTCATCCCGGCGAAGGCCGGGATCCAGTCAACCATAAACGGCGCAAGTGCTGCCAATGGCCTGGATGCCGACCTCCGTCGGCATGACGGTGGTGTGGATGCAAAGTTTGTCATCCTCGGCTTTATGCCGAGGGGTCCATCCTGCATCGAGGTTGGTGCGAAATGGATCCTCGGGACAAGCCCGAGGATGACAAGTGGGAAGGTATGCGCTTGCGGCCGGCGCGCGGAACGCGTGTCGCAAGCGCCAAATTATCAGTGATCGTCGTCGCTTGCGGGCTCAGCGTTGAGCTGGCCGTAGTTCTCGACGCCAATCTTGGAGAGAAGGTCGAGCTGCGTTTCGAGGAAGTCGATATGACCTTCTTCGTCTTTCAGAAGATCCTCAAACAGCAGCATCGTCACGTAGTCGCCGACATCGCGGCAGATTTCGCGCGACTTTTTGTAATGATCGCGGGCGATATTCTCACCCTTGAGATCGCATTCCAGAACTTCCTTGAGGTTCTCGCCGATCATCAGCGGTGCGACGTGCTGGAGGTTCGGGTGGCCGTCGAGGAAGATGATGCGGTCGATCAGGCGATCCGCGTGCTCCATTTCCTCGATCGATTCCTTGCGCTCTTTCTTGGCGAGCTTCTTGAAACCCCAGTTGTCCAGGAGGCGATAATGCAACCAGTACTGGTTGATGGCGCCCAGTTCGAGCTTCAATGCCTCATTGAGACGGGTGATGACGTCTTTATTGCCCTTCATGGCGCCGCTCCGTGCCGAATGTTGTCTCTGAATGCTTCCGTCCTGGAAATCCAGAAACATTCTAAAGTAGACAACTAACGGATTAGAGCGAGTTTAACCAGAGGCTTGCGAGATTTCTCGCGCCTTCGCAAAGGCACCAAATTTTTCAGAGTGTTACGCGATTGCGCGGCGTCTGTGGGCACGACGTTCTGCAATTTCCGCGTCGATCCGGCGCTGGCGGCGCTCACGGCGCTCTTCGATGCGGATGAGGCGTGCGCGCGCTTCAGCCAGTGCAAACGGACAGACGCGCGTGGTCGTCTCAAGCCGGTCCATGGCGGCATAAATCGCCGAAACCGTCAGCGGCGCGCAGCGGCAGCAGTTCATCTTCTTGTTGAGATGGCGAAAAACCACGCCAGGAGTCGGCAGAATGGCCGGACCTGTGCTCATGATTTCGGAAACCGCAACATCAATGTCGCGATCAGTGATTACGGCGCACGAACAAACAATCAATTGCGGCTCCAATCAAACGGGGTTCAAGGCCCCGGCATCGGATACCCAGTCGGGTTATCGGCTAGTAGTTTTCAGAAAAAGTATACTTTCGTCAAGCGCCCTTTTTCATGCGTTGGACATAGTACGCCAGTTCGCGAAAATCAAAAGCTTCCGTGCAGAAATGCGTGCATTTTCGCGCTTTCGATAGGTGCGGCGCCGCGTCGCCGGATCTGCTAACTTTGACGAGAAAATGGGGATTCTCAAGCTGCTAGCATGTCTTAGCGCTACGCCCCTGGTGAATGGCGTCGGCGCAGCAAAAGACGGCCCTTGGAGTGGGATTTGAATAATAGGGGTCCGGAGATATCCCCAGACAGCACTGGCGGCGTCAGAGGTATCCTGACGATCGGCCTGCTGTTCTTCATCTTCGGGTTCGTGACGTGGCTGAATGGCCCGCTCATCACTTTCGTCAAACTCGCCTTCACCCTCGACGACGTCAACGCCTTCCTCGTGCCGATGGCGTTCTATCTGTCGTATTTCTTCTTGGCGCTGCCCGCGTCCGCCATTCTGCGGCGCACGGGAATGAAACAGGGGATGGCGCTTGGCCTCTACATCATGGCGGCGGGCTCGGTGCTGTTCGGTCAGTTCACGATGATGCGCGACTATCCCGGTGCGTTGGCGGGGCTGTTTATCACCGGCGCAGGCCTGTCTCTGTTGCAGACGGCGTCGAACCCCTACGTCTGCATCATCGGTCCGCATGAAAGCGCCGCGCGACGCATTGCGGTGATGGGCATCTGCCATAAGCTCGCGGGCGTCATCGCGCCGTTCATCTTCGCGGCGCTCGTGCTGAAAGACGTCGAGACATTCGACACCGACGTCGCCAAGGCGCCGACACATGAGGCGCGAGAAGCCCTTCTGGATGCCTTCGCCGCGCGCGTCCACGCGCCCTATCTGTTGATGGCGCTGATGCTCGCGCTGCTTGGCGTTTGGATTGCGCGCTCGAAATTGCCGGATGTCCGGCCGGAACCCGCCGTCAACAGCGGAGAGATGCGAAGCGTCTTTGCCGTGCCGCATCTCTGGCTCGGCGTCGTGTGCCTGTTTCTCTACGTCGGCGTCGAGGTGATGGCGGGCGATGCCATCGGCCTCTACGGCGCGGGCTTCGGCCTGCCCATCTCGGCGACGCGGCTGTTCACCTCATACACGCTCTTTGCCATGCTGATCGGTTATGTCGCCGGTCTGCTCGTCATTCCGCGCTTCATTTCGCAGCAAAGCTATCTGGCGGTGTCTGCTGCGCTGGGCGTCATCCTAACGGTCGGCGCGTACCTGACCAGCGGGTACACGTCCGTCACCTTCATTGCCGCGCTGGGCTTCGCCAACGCCATGATGTGGCCCGCGATCTTCCCGCTTGCGATCCGCGGTCTCGGCAGCCACACCGAAACCGGCTCGGCCTTCCTCATCATGGCGATCTCGGGCGGCGCGCTGATGCCCTACGCGTTCGGTCTGCTGAAGGAGTATGTCGATTTTCAGCTGGCGTACCTGCTGCTGGCCGTGCCGAGCTATCTCTACATCCTGTTTTACGGTGTGGCCGGATGGCGGGCGAAATCCGCAGCGTCATTGGCCCAACCCATTTAATTTTATCCGGGTATATTGACAGCGGTTTTAATCCGGGTAATATTGATCCCAATCACAATTGGGAATACCGAAATGACCGACTCCTTCAGCGCCTTCGACGGCAGCCACCGCTTTGCGTCCGGCACGCGCGCCTGCGTAATCAAAGCCATCAAGAAGCACCTCGAGCGCCAGCCGCAGGCGTCGTTGCTCGTCTTCGATGATGCCACCGGCAATCAGACTGATTTGGATTTGCGCGACAGCGGCGAGCAGCCCGCTGCAAGTCCGCCATCAGCACCGGCGTCAGACGTCAGCCGCGGCCCGGGCCGCCCGAAACTCGGCGTCGTCGCCCGCGAGGTGACGCTGCTGCCGCGGCATTGGGATTGGCTTGCCAAACAGCCGGGCGGCGCGTCGGTTGCAATCCGCAAGCTCGTCGACGAGGCGCGGCGCACCACGGCGGCCACCGAGACGCCGCGCGTCGCACGGGAGCGAGTCTACCGGTTCATGTCGGCGATGGCGGGCAATCTGCCGGGCTTCGAGGAAGCCAGCCGCGCGCTTTTCGCTGGCGACGCAGAGCGCTTCGCGGCGCAGATCGAAAGCTGGCCCAAAGACGTCCGCACGTATGCGCTTGGGCTGGCCGAAGGCGCATTCGCCTGACGGATCACGCCGTCGCTGCGAACTTCAAAAATCGCACGTCGGTGTCGCCGTAGGTCCGCGTATCGAGCAGTTCGAACGCCGCCGGAATAACGACGTCCGTTCCGGCGCGTTCTTCCAGCATGCAGATCGCGCCGGGCGTCAGCCATTTGCCCTCGGCAAGTCCGGCCAGCGCTTTCTCGCCAAGGCCTTTGCCGTAAGGCGGATCGAGAAACGCGAGCTCGTACGGCTCCATATTGCCGGCTGGCCCAAGATCGGTCGCATCGCGCCGGAAGATGCGCGTCTCGCCCGTGAGGCCCATGGCTTCAACGTTCTTGCGGATCAGCGCCCTGGCGTCCGGTGCGTCCTCGACGAACAGGCAATACGCTGCCCCGCGCGACACGGCCTCGATGCCGAGCGCGCCCGTCCCGGCGAAGAGATCAATCACGCGCGCGCCGTTCAGCGAAAAACCCTCGATGCCGTGGGTCAAAATGTTGAAAACACTCTCGCGCACCCGGTCGGACGTCGGACGAATGCTCATATCGTCCGGTGCCTGCAAAGCCCGGCCTCGAAACCGTCCGGCGACAACTCTCATCTGTCGTCGGCCTCGCTCGCCGCCTTGCCGCGTGCGTGGCGTTCTTTGCGCTGTGCCTGGCTTTCCGAAAGCCCGAGCGCTTCGGACGTGCGCGGTCCAAGCTGTGCGATCAGCACCTTGCGGCGAACGGCTTCGACGGCCCCCGGCTGTAGATCGAGAAGCTGAAACGGCCCGAACGAGACGCGGATCAGTCGGTTCACCGTCAAGCCCAGATGCGCAAGCACGTTGCGCACTTCGCGGTTCTTGCCTTCGCGGATCGCAATCGTCAGCCACGTATTGGCGCCCTGTATGCTATCGACTTGCGCTTCGACCGGACCGTAGTTCACGCCGTCGATGGTGACACCGTCCTTAAGTTTGGCGAGATCGTCGGGAGAAACGCGGCCTTTGGCGCGGACGCGGTAGCGCCGCACCCAGCCATTTGCCGGAAGCTCCAGATGCCGCGCCAGCGCGCCGTCATTGGTTAAGAGCAGCAACCCTTCCGTATTGAAATCGAGCCGCCCGACGGAGATCACGCGCGGCATCTCGGGCGGCAGCTTGTCGAACACCGTCGGGCGGCCTTCCGGGTCCGAATGCGTCGTGACGATGCCCTTCGGCTTGTGGTAACGCCAAAGCTGCGGCGGCTCGGCCGAAGGCAGCGGCTTGCCGTCGACGATCACCTTATCGCCGGGTTTGACTTCAATGGCCGGCGTCCTCAGCAGCTTGCCGTTGACGCTGACGCGCCCATCGGCAATCCAGCGTTCGGCCTCTCGGCGCGAGCAGAGCCCTGCGCGCGCCATCGCTTTTGCGATGCGCATCGGCCCGTCGCGGTTCGCGGGCGGAGGCACGGTGGCCGGTTCCGGCGGCTTGGAGCGCTTTGGCCCGGATTGTCTCGGGCCAGACGCTTTTGGGCCAGACGGTTTCGGTCCGGAGGGTTTGGGCCTGGATCGTGGTGCGTTGGACATCATCAGATTCGAGCTATGAGGAGCGAAGCGAGCTTATGACATCGAAGGACGCCGTAAGCCATATGGCACGCGCGCTTTCCGAAGCGGAAGCGGCAGCTGCCCGCGGCGAGGTGCCGATTGGGGCCGTCGTCGTCGCGGCAGACGGTCGGATTCTCGCCAGCGCCGGCAATCGCACCCGCGAGCTGAACGACCCGACCGCTCACGCTGAAGTGCTCGCTATCCGCGCCGCCTGCGCCGAATTGGCCGATGAACGCCTCGTTGGCTGCAGCCTTTACGTCACGCTCGAACCCTGTCCGATGTGCGCCGCCGCGATCTCGTTCGCACGCGTGAAGCGGCTCTATTACGCCGCCAGCGACCCGAAGGGCGGCGGCATTGAGCAGGGCCCCCGCATCTTCAGCCAGCCGACGTGCCATCACGCTCCTGAAATCTACCCCGGCTTGGCCGAAGCCGAGGCAAGCGCGCTGCTGAGAGATTTCTTCGCTGCCCGGCGGGATTGAGGCGTCTTTTGCCTCCATACCCACCGTCATGCCGACGAAGGTCGGCACCCAGTCAACTATCCGCAGGGCGGTGTCTCGATTTGTCTGGATCCCGGCCTGCGCCGGGATGACGGTGTTGAAGCGAGCTTTACTGCTGCCCCTTGCGGCTACGCGGCAGCAGGCGGCGTTTTCGCCGTTCGGGACGCTGGATCGTGCGCACCTCGATGTCGCTGCCCTCGAGCACCGGCAGCGTCTCGACCGACAGCACGCGCGAAAGCTGTTGCTTAAGACGCTCTTTTGCGGGCTCGGCGGCAGTAAGGATATCGTCGCATTTGAGGAAATCGAGCACCTGGAACTGGCTCGTTCCCGAATAGATCAGAATGTCCGGCTGCCGCGTCTTGAGCTTCTCTTTGATGATCGTCCGCTCGAACAGAAACGCGCTCGAAAAGAGCGCCGAGAACGCGGTCGGCGCCACGCGCCTCGGATCGGGCACAGGCGCACCCGAAACGTCAATGGCAACGACGATATCCGCTTCAGGCAGCAACAGATCGAAGGGCAACGGATTGGTCAGGCCGCCGTCGATCAGCGCACGGCCTTCCTGAATAACTGGCTGGAAAATAACCGGCAGCGCCATGCTCGCCGCAACCGCCGGACGAAGCCGCCCATCCGTGAAGACCTTCTGTTCCTGATCGTAGAAATCGGACGCCACGATCTTCAGCGGGATTTCGCATTGATCGAACGTTTCCTTCACGTCATTCGGAAGGATCATGTCGAGCACGGCTAGCGGATCGAGAATGGCGTTACGCGCGCCGAAAAGGCTCAGAAACTGCGAGAACGGCTGCGCGCGACGCACGAACAGATCGCGAATGAGTCCGAACCGCTGCGACAAGATATAGCGCGTATGCTCACGCAATTCGCGGCCTCGAATGCCCGACGCGTACGCCGCGCCGTAGACCGCGCCGATAGATGTTCCGGCGATGACGCTCGGTTTGATCCCCAGTTCATCGAAGGCTTCGAGCATGGCGATATGGGCAAGACCGCGCGCCCCGCCGCCGCCAAGCGCCAAACCGATTGTCGGCTTGTGCGTCGGGAGCTTGCCGTTGCCCGCAGACGTTTCCTGTGTCCTCGCCATGCCCAGCTGTTGTCCGATAATCCCGCTTACGTCTTCTGCCGTTCCAGCGCGCGCCAGCCGATGTCCTTGCGATAAAAGCCGCCTGGCCAGTCGATCTTGGCGATCGCCGCATAAGCGGCATCGCGCGCGTCCTTCACCGTCTTGCCGCGCCCCGTGACGTTCAGAACGCGGCCGCCATCGGCGATGATGCGGTCCCCGTCGCGGCGCGTTCCGGCATGGAAGATTTCGACATTCGGGACGGCTTTCGCAAGATCGAGCCCTTTGATCTCAGTGCCTTTCTGCGGCGTGCCCGGATAGCCGTTTGCAGCCATCACGACCGTCAAGGCCGCGTCGTCGCTCCAACGCATGTCGAAGGTTTTGAGCACGCCGTCCGTCGTCGCAAGAAGCGCCGCCAGCAGATCGGATTTGAGCCGCATCATCAGAACCTGTGTCTCGGGATCGCCAAAACGCACATTGTATTCGATGAGCTTCGGCCCCGTTGCGGTAATCATCAGGCCTGCAAACAAAACGCCCTTGAACGGCATGCCGCGCGCCGCCATTTCCTTGACCGTCGGGTTGATGATCTCGGTCATGACGCGTTCGGTCATTGCAGCCGTCATGACGGGCGCAGGCGAATAGGCCCCCATGCCGCCCGTATTGGGTCCGGTGTCGCCGTCGCCGACACGCTTGTGATCCTGCGCCGAGGCGAGCGGTAGCGCCGTGACGCCATCGCAGAGCGCGAAGAAGCTCGCTTCTTCGCCGACTAGAAATTCCTCGATGACGACTTCGGCGCCCGCTGCACCGAATGCGCCTCCAAGACACGCTTCGACGGCCGCCTCAGCATCGGCGCGCGTTTCCGCAATGACGACGCCTTTACCGGCAGCAAGTCCGTCCGCTTTGATCACGATCGGAACGCTCTGCGATGCGAGATACGTTTTCGCCGCGTCGAGATCCATGAAACGGCCATAAGCCGCTGTCGGAATACCGGCTTTACGGCAAAGATCTTTGGTGAAGCCTTTTGACCCTTCGAGTTGCGCCGCGCTTTTCGTCGGCCCGAAATACCGGATGCCGGCATCACCGAGCGCGTCTCCCAATCCGGCCACGAGCGGCGCTTCCGGCCCGATTACCACGAGCTCGATGCGCTCATCGCGGCAGAATTCAATGATGCTGTCCTGGTTCGCAGGATCGAGCGGAATGCATTGCGCCACCTCGGCAATTCCGGCGTTGCCCGGCGCGCAGAAGAGTTTCGTCAAGAGGGGGCTCGCGCTCAACGCCCAGGCGAGCGCATGCTCGCGGCCGCCGGAGCCGAGAAGAAGGACATTCATCAGGTCGCCTGTTGCAATCCGGTTGTCAGTGTAGCATCCCCGTGTAGCATCGGCGGCGAAACAAGCAAGACCGCCAAAGAGAACGGTAAACTCTTGAATTCCATTCCAAACACGCGCGAATCCCGTTCCGGCGCCAATGCGCCCGAATTTTCGGTTTCCGAGCTGTCGGGCGCCATCAAGCGCGCGCTGGAAGACGGTTTCGGCTATGTGCGCCTTCGCGGCGAAATCTCGGGTTACCGCGGGCCGCACGCGTCCGGCCACTGCTATTTTGCCCTGAAGGATGACAAAGCAAAGATCGAGGCCGTCGTCTGGAAGGGCACGTTCGGCCGCCTGCGTTTCAAGCCTGAAGAAGGCATGGAAGTCGTCGCGCAGGGCAAGATCACAACGTTCCCCGGCTCATCGAAATATCAGATCGTCATTGAAGCGCTGGAACCGGCCGGCGCTGGCGCGCTGATGGCGCTCTTGGAAGAACGCAAGCGCAAGTTCGCCGCTGAGGGTTTATTCGACGAAGACCGCAAGCGGCCGCGTCCGTTTTTGCCGAAGATCGTTGGCATCGTGACGTCGCCGACCGGCGCCGTCATCCGTGACATGCTGCACGGCTTCAACGAGCGTTTCCCGACGCGTGTCCTGCTTTGGCCGGTGCGTGTGCAAGGCGAAGGCAGCGCCGCCGAGGTCGCCGCCGCTATTCGCGGATTCAACGCGCTCGAGGCCGACGGCATTATCCCGCGTCCCGACGTGCTGATCGTCGCGCGCGGTGGCGGCAGCCTCGAAGATCTCTGGAGCTTCAACGAAGAGATCGTCGTCCGCGCCGTTGCCGAAAGTACAATTCCGCTCATCTCTGCGGTCGGTCACGAAACCGATTGGACCTTGATCGACCTCGTCGCCGACGCTCGCGCGCCGACGCCAACGAAGGCCGCCGAATGGGCGGTGCCGAAGTATTCCGAGCTGATCGAAAACGTCGAAAAGCTGATGCTGCGCAAGCGAACGGCTGTGCGCCGCGCCATCGAAAGTGCCCGTACGCATCTGAAGGCTTCGGCGCGTGGCCTGCCGAAGCTTCAGGATCTGGTCGCCTTGCCGCGGCAGCGTTTCGATGCCGCCGACCGCCGATTGTCCCGCGCGCTGCTGGCCAACACCCGCGCCCATGCAACCAGGCTCGCCCGCGTCAGCGGCCGCCTGTCGCCCTCACCGATAGTTCAGAAGCATTCCAGATGTGCCGAGCGGCTCGATGGCCTGGAGCGCCGCGCCGGACGGGCTTTACTCAATCGCGTCGCGGTGAGCCGCCGCGTTCTCGAAGGCCGTGCGGCGCTGCTCAAGTCCTTGGGCTATCAGAGCGTTCTGTCTCGCGGCTTTGCCCTCGTGCGCAATGAAGCCGGGCATATGGTGCGTCAAGCCGCCTCTCTCGCGGCTGGCGACGTTTTGAATATTGAGTTTTCCGACGGTCAGGTCGGCGCCACGGTAAACGGCTCCGACGTATCCTCCGCAACGCCTGAGGTTTCCAATCCGACGTCGAGCAAAGTTAAAACGCCGCGTCAAAAGTCGAGTGGGCGAGGCGGGCAAGGCTCACTATTTTAAAAGGCTTGAAGTAGATTATAGTTCGCATCCGCCCGGATTATCCGATTGCAGATGATAGCGGCGGCAGAACGGGATTACGGCTCGGAAACGAATGAACCGCATCGAGAAATTTTTTGGTCTGCGCAACGAAGCTAAAATTCGCTACCTGGATGGCGAATTCGAAGTCCTGTCGCCTGGCGACTTCGTGCGCTGCGCCGTGACGGGCCAGCCGATCACCCTGCCGGATCTGCGTTATTGGAGCGTCGACGCCCAGGAAGCCTACGCGTCGCCGGAAATTTCGGTGCAGCGCTACCTTGAACTGAAAGCCAAGGAAAACGACGACGCCCAGCCCGGCTGAGCCAGCTTTCCAGTTTCTCCCCCGTCGTCCCGGCGCAGGCCGGGATCCAGGCAAATCGAGACTCTACGCATGCGGGTGCTTGACTGGGTGCCGACCTTCGTGGGCATGACGGAACCGAAGTCAGCAGACTTTAACATCACCGCCCGAGCGCAGTGCGCAATGATTGCTGTAAAATTTCAAGGCCGTCGCCTTCGATCACCGTCGCAATGGCCAGCGTTTCCGAACGCTTTTTGAGATCGGCACAAAATCCTGAGCGATTGCCAATCCGGGCGTGATCCTTTTCCGTCGTCACGAGCATCGCGCCGAGACGCTCGGCATCATCGAGAAGGCCGCGCGCCTCTGCCTCGCTGAACGGGTGATGATCGGCAAATGCCCGCTTCGCAACGATATTCGCGCCCGTCTCTTCCAGTGTCGAAAAAAACCGTTCCGGATTGGCAATGCCAGCGAAGGCCACGACCCTTCGACCGCGAAAGCGGGCGGCGGTTTCGTCAGCTTGCGTCCGTGCGGCGATGATCGGCACTTCCGTCAGCTTGCGGATCATTCGCACGGCGGGATTGTCGGCGTCCGCCGCGCCGCCCATCAGCATCACCAACTGCACCAGCGGTGCTTGCACGGCCAGTGGCGCGCGCAGCGGTCCGGCCGGAATAACGCGGCCGTTGCCAAACCCCCGTTTGGCATCGACGACAGCAATCGAAAGATCCTTCGCCAGCGCCGGGTTCTGCAACCCGTCGTCCATGATGATGACGGCGTTGGCGGATGCCATCGCTTCAATCATCTTCGCGCCCTGACGGCGGTCGCGGGCGATGACCGCCGGAAATGCGCGCGCGAGCAGCAACGGCTCGTCACCGACGTCTCCCGCGCTATGATGTTCCGGATCGACGCGAAGCGGACCTTCAAGCTTGCCGCCGTAGCCGCGCGACAGAAACCACGGCTCTCGGCCTTCCGCGGCGATGATGTTCGCCAGCAACAGCGCGAGCGGCGTCTTGCCTGATCCACCTGCCGTGAAGTTACCGACACAGATGACGGGCAGGGACGAGCGGTAAGGCCTGGCATTAAGAATGCGTCGCCGCGCGATCGCGCCGACGATGGCGGCGATGGGGGAAAGCAGCGATGCCTTCCATGTCCCGCCCGCCTCGTACCACCATCTCGGTTCCGAGACGGGCACGGCTCAGGCCTGCTTCTTTTCGAGCAGGGGCTGAATGGCGCCGACCGTTTTCGCCAGCGCGCCGCTCAATGATTGCAGCGCAAGGTCCGCGCCGTGGCGCATGCGTTTCGCCGCCGATTGATCTTCGAGCAGCATTGTCACTTGCTTTGCGATGTCATCGGACGAACGGACCTCGACCGCACCCCCTTCGCGGAACAGAGCGGAATAAGCATCACGGAAATTATAGACGAACGGCCCCGTCAGCACACACGAACCAAGCCGCACGGCTTCAATCGGATTTTGGCCGCCATGTTCCACCAGCGATCCGCCGACGAGCGCCACCGGCGAAATCGAATAGAACGCGCCAAGCTCGCCGATCGTGTCGGCAATATAGATTTCCGTGTCGCTCTCTGGTGCCGCCGAGCGCGTGCGAAGTTGCGTCCTGAGGCCAAGGCCGCCGAGCGTAGCGGCAAGCCCGCTGCCGCGCTCGGGGTGCCGCGGTACGATGATCGTCAGTAGGCCGTCGATCTCGCGGCGGATCAGCGAATGCGCCGCGGCGATCATCGCGTCTTCGCCCGGGTGCGTGCTAGCGGCGAGAAACAGCGGTCGTTGCCCGACAGCGTTGCGCAACGACGCCAACGTGGCGGCATCGACAGGCGGCGGCGGTGCATCGATCTTGAGGTTGCCGGCCGTGATGACGTTCGGCGCGCCGAGCCATTTCACAGCGCGCGCGATCTGCGAGTTCTGCGCCAGCACGGCAGCGAAGCGCGAGAACAGCGGCCGTCCGACAGCGGCGTATTTCCGCCAGCGGCGGATACTGCGCGGCGACATGCGCGCATTGACGAGCACCAGTGGAATATGACGCTCCGATGTGCCCAGAATGAGATTGGGCCAGATGTCCGATTCCGTGAAAATCGCCAGCGACGGCTTCCAGTGATCGAGAAAGCGCTTCACGTATTGCGGCACGTCGAGCGGCACGTATTGGTGCACAGCGCGCTCCGGCAGCCGGTTGGCGGCGATCTCGGCCGACGTCCTGGTGCCCGACGTCAGAAGAACATGAACGTGCGGATTTGCCCCGAGAATGCTGTCGATCAACGGCAGGATGGCGTTCGTCTCGCCGACGCTCGCGGCATGTATCCACACGACCTGGCCTTCGGGCCGCGGCCTGCCCGCGAAGCCCAGCCGCTCGCCGCGCCGGTCCGGATCTTCCTTGCCGCGCTTGCCGCGCAAGTTCAGCAGCATTGGCACGGCCGGTCGCAACACCGCCGTTCCAAGGCGATAGGTTTTCAGAGCCATCCCCGGCGCCGGAGGTGTCTCCGCAGCGAGCACATCGAGTGGCGTTGCCCGTGTGATATCGGCCCCCGCAAGTTCGTAAGCCCTCAGAGTAGCGGCATTGAGCGCAGTCTCAAGTTCGAGACGCTTGGCTTCCACATCCTCGGCCGTCGCTGTGCTCGGAACAGTGATGGGATCACCGGCGACCGCTGCTAACCGCGAGAACGGCAGATTGATCGTCAGCCTGCTCCAAGTATCGAAGGATGCGAACCGATTCGTCGCAACGGCAACAGGCACGATCGGGCGTCCCGACATTTTCGCGATCGCGATGATGCCGGCGCCCGCCTCCCGCGCCGGTCCCGGCGGCACGTCCGCGGTCATGACGACCGATGAGCCTTCCTCAAGAGCTTGCAACGACGATCTGAGCGCCGATGCTCCGCCGCGATCCTTTTTTCGGTAGCCCGCGCCTGCGCCGCGAATTAGCTGAACGTCGATGGCCTGGAGCGTTTCGCTAATGATTTCCGCGTCGCCGTGGCGTGCCACCATTGCGGCAATTTTCACATTCTCCGGCCGCAGCGTCGCTACCATCATGAACTGGCCGTGCCAACACGCCGCAATGCACGGATGCGCCTCGCTAAGACGCTTCATCAGGTCCGGCGGTTCGTGGATAACGGTCGAGGATTGAGCAACGAGCCGAATGATACGAGCAGCGGTTTGTCCGCCTAGCCGCATAAGCTGCTTATTGATTTTGGCCATGCGAGCAGGGGCTGCCTTAATTGTGAGGTAAGCGGAAGGTTGTGCGCGACGCAGGACGTGGTTCTTCAAGCCCCTTGCAGCACGTTGCTATAGCGAATAACTAGCAAGTTCAATTGCGAACGGGCGTGGCTTTTTATGGCGTTTTGTAAACGAACATGACCCCCCGAGCCGTCGCTGGTGAAATCATAGCAGAAGGGCTGCCCGCTAATCGGGAGCATCGAGACAACTCCTGATGGCAAGCCTCCTTAAGCAGGCAAAACGCGGATTGCGACGCAAGAGCGGTGCGCTATTGCATAATGCAGTGCACGCCTCGCCACCTTGGATGCGTTCTAGATTTGCGCCAGCGCTTTGTTACGCTGAGATGCTATTTATCGATTATGGCATCGTTCGCATCCTATATAACAATCGCCATCATATCTCCAAAGACGTCTGGCGTTCCGCACAACCTGCTCCACATCACATTTCCTGGGCCGCGCGGCGAGGAATCCGAACCGTCGTCAATCTACGCGGGCCTGAGCAGTCTTTCGGGACGCGCTGGCTGGAGCAGCGGGCGTGCACGCGCCACGGCATCGCCCTCGCGGACTTGCGGCTGCGTTCGCGCGCCGCGCCGACGCGCGCCGAGTTCCAGTCGATCAAGGATCTGCTAGAAAAGGTCGAATTTCCGATTCTGGTGCACTGCAAGTCGGGTGCCGACCGCGCCGGTCTGATGAGCGTCATGGTGCGTCATATCCACGACGGTGTTCCGATTCGCGAAGCCGTTGACCAGCTTTCGTTTCGCTACGGACACATCCGGAGTGCCGACACCGGAGTGATCGATGCGGTCTTCGATCGTTATCTCGAAGCCGAGGCACAGACAGGCATCGGCTTCTGGGATTGGGTCAACACTGTTTATGACGCCCGCGAGGTCAGCACGACGTTCAAGGCGCGCGGGTGGGCCAACCGCCTCGTCAACGGCATCCTTCGCCGCGAGTAACTTCGCGCCGGCTGGCATCGGCATTATGCGATATCAATTGGCGATCATCGCCTGCGGACCACTCGCCGAGCGGTTAAGCCGCGCATAAGAACCGTTTCGCGCAATCAATTCCGAATGCCTGCCGCGTTCGACGATGCGGCCGCCGTCCATCACGCAAATGACGTCGGCATTCTGTACCGTTGAAAGCCGATGCGCGATGACGAGCGTCGTGCGCGAGCGGGTGAATTTCGCCAGCGCTTCCTGCACGAGCTGCTCGCTCTCGTTATCGAGCGCGCTCGTCGCTTCGTCGAGCAGCAGGATCGGCGCATTCTTCAGGATCGCGCGCGCTAACGCCAAACGCTGACGCTGTCCGCCAGAAAGTCGGCTGCCGCGATCGCCGATGATCGTCTTGTAGCCGTCGGGCAGCGTCATGATGAAGTCGTGCGCGGCAGCGGCCTTCGCAGCTTCGATGATATCGGCCTCGCTCGCGCCGAGCCGCCCGAGGCGGATGTTCGCTTCGATCGTATCGTCGAAAAGCGTGATGTCCTGACTGACGATCGCGATCTGATCGCGCAGCGATTTGAGCGTGACATCCATGACGTCCTGGCCGTCGATCAGGATCTGCCCTTCGGTCGCGTCAAAGAGCCGGGGCACGAGGTTAATGATCGTCGATTTTCCGGCACCGGAGCGGCCCACGAGCGCGATCGTCGATCCGCCCGGCACGTCGAGCGTGAACCCATGCACGGCCCGTTCCTCGGACGTCTTGTCGTAGGCGAACGAGACGTTGCGGAACGCGATTTCGCCTTTTGAAATAGCAAGCGTCTTGGCGCCGGGCTTGTCCGTGATCGACGGCAGTTCGTCGATCAGGCCGTAGAAACTTTCCGCGGCGGCAAGGCCTTCCTGCAGGCGCCCCGTTAGATTGCCAAGCGATTTGATCGGCTGCGCGGCCATCATCAGCGCCGTCACGAAACCCATGAAATCGCCGACTGAGGATATGCCCTGCGAAATGCGCAAATATGCGAAGCCCACGACGCCCGCAATCGCGATGCCGCCCAGAACCTCAAGGATCGGATCCATCCGCGCCCGCGTCCGGACGGACTTCATCCGCAGCGAATAGATCTGCTCGAACATCGAATCGAGCCGGTCAGCGGCATAGTTTTCGAGCTGAAACGATTTGATCAGCCGGGCGCCGGAAAGCTTCTCAGTCAGCAGCGATGTCATGTCGCCGAGGCCGCTTTGCGTCTGCTTGGCGACGCGACGCAGCCGATGACTGATCGAGGCAACGGGAATGGCGGCCAGCGGATAGACGCCCAGCACGATGAGCGTCATCGCCCAGTCGAGATAAAGCATCGCAATGACGAGCGCGATGACCGAAAACGTATCGCGGAAGATCGAGTTCAGCGTCGCCGTCAGCGCGCTCTGAATGAAGCCGATATCGTTCGTCAGTCGCGACATCAGCCGTCCCGGCGTCTCGCGAGAGAGGCGCGCGAAATCGGCGTTGATGAGATGTCGGAACGCCATCTTCTGCATGTCCGATGTCATGCGCAGCACAAACCGGCTTGTCGCGACCGCCTGCAGAAACAGCAACGTTGCACGCGCGAGCGTGATTCCGACGATGGCAACCAGAACGTAGGGTAGGGCGCCGGGCTTGCCGCCCATCAACAGATCGAACGATTTCTTGATGACGCCCGGATAGCCGCCCGTGACGGCGGCAAGGCAGGTCGTGAGGAAAAGCGTCCAGGCGAGCTGCCAGCGACGCGGCCATACCCAATCGCGCACGAACCGCGCAAGCAGCGCGCGCGAAGCGGCATCGAGCCGGAGCTTCGGCCGCGGTTTCTTCTCGGCTTTCTTCAGGAGATCCGTCACGTCGCGGCAGTTGTCGGCTGTGAGAAGTCGAGCATCCGATGCAGCGGAACAACGAAATAGCGCATCATGGCGTTGTCGACGGAGCGCTGGGCCGCGCTTTTCCACGCAGCATAAGCTGACGGATAGTCGGGGAAGATGCCGACGACATCCAGACTGTCGGGTTCGCGGAATTCGTGGCCGTTGAGGGTTTTCAGTTCACCGCCGAACACGAGGTGCAGAAGCTGAGGCGCAGACTCGGGTGAAGATGTGGACTTGGACATGGACGGCTGTCGACTCCTGAAGGTTGCTCCCGCGAGATTCCTAGAAACCGCGTCGTTCCAGGACCGTCAACGGCGCAAACCGTCCGCCATGGCCCGGGAAAGTCGCGAATTCAGAATAAGTATTTGTTTACGCTATTTATTAAGCCGATCGGAAGAAAATTCTGCCAGGATGACAATCAATGCCCGTCTTGAGCGGCTCGAAAAGTCAACAGTGAGACCGAATAGCGCGGCGTGAGGTGTCCCTTCTCACGCCGCGTTATTTTTTTGCATTCAGCTAAGGCCCGCGAACCACGATAGGGCCATATCCGCGACAAGCCCCGCGAGCAGCGCCAGCCCGACGTCGCGATTGGACTTGAAGCGGCGCAGGCAATTGGCCGGATCGTCGATATCGAGCGTCGAGACCTGCCACGACATCTGCAGGAAAACCAAAACCACAGCGAGGAAGTAAACGAGGTGAGCGCCCGCGAGCGCACCCGCAACGAGCCACATCACGCCCGCCAGTGCATACATGCCGCCGACGAAAGAAACCGTGTCCTCGCCGAACTTCAACGCCGTCGAGCCCAGCCCGAGGAGCGCGTCGTCTTCCTTGTCCTGATGCGCATAGATCGTGTCGTAACCGACCGTCCAGAACACGCAGCCCGCATAGAGCGCCAGGGCGGGCAGCCCGATCGAACCTTTGATCGCCGCCCAGCCGACGAGCGCTCCCCAGTTGAACGCCAGTCCGAGAACGATCTGTGGATAAGACGTCACCCGTTTCGCGAACGGATAAACGGCAACGATCAGCAGCGACGCGATCGCCAGCCAGATCGTGAAGCTATTGAACTGCACGAGCACGGCGAGGCCGACGAGGGCCGAGATGATGATGAACGCAAGCGCAGCCGCCGGTGAGATCTGCCCGGACGCCAGCGGCCGGCTGGCCGTTCGTTGCACGCGGGCGTCGATATCGCGGTCGACGTAATCGTTATAGGCGCAGCCCGAGGCGCGCATCGCCAGCGCACCGATGGCGAACAGCAGGACATAGGTGAGATCGGGATAGTGGTCGCCTGAGTTCACCTGCGCCAGCGCTTGCGACCAAAGGCAGGGGAAAAGCAGCAGCCACATGCCGATCGGGCGATCGAATCGCCCAAGCCGAAGGAACGGCCGCCAGGATTCCGGCGCCCAGCGATCGACCCAGTTTTTCGGCGGTGCATCGGCAACACTTGCTGGCGGCTCGGGCGAAATCGCGGCACCCATCGTCAACTTCAGTTTCTCCTTAGCCTAATCCGCAAGACCTATCCGGCCTCCGTCATCGAAGCAACACGACCATCCGATTGCGATGAATTTGACTGCGCGCGCGGCTTCGATAAGACCGCATCATGGCCATCAGAGACTTGACCTCAGAACGACTGTTTGTTGACGCCGATCTCGCCCCGGGCGGGCGCGTCGAGCTGGAGCCCGCGCAAGCCCATTACCTGACGGCGGTATTGCGGCTGAAGCTCGGCGCCCGGCTCTTGGTCTTCAACGGCCGGAACGGTGAGTGGGTTGCGACCCTCAGCGAAACCCACAAGCGCGGCGGTGCTCTGACCGTCGACGATCAAGCGCGGCCGCAGGAAAGCGGCCCGGACGTCGATTATCTTTTCGCTCCGCTTAAGCGATCCCGGCTCGATTACATGGTCCAGAAGGCAACCGAGATGGGGGTCGCTCGGCTGCGGCCTGTGATCACGGAGCGGACCATCGCCGAGAGGGTTAATGGCGAGAGGATGCAGGCCAACGTCATCGAGGCGGCCGAGCAGTGCGGCGTCCTTCGAGTACCCGAAGTTCAGACGCCAGTCAGGCTCGACGACGTTTTGGATGCCTGGGACGCCAGCCGACGCATCGTGTTTTGTGATGAGCAGGATCAGGAAAACGACCCTATTGCCACGCTGCAAAAGCTTGAACAGGGTCCGCTCGCCATCCTGGTCGGTCCGGAAGGCGGGTTTTCGCCGCGCGAGCGTGAGCGCCTCGTCAGCAAGACATTCGTGACGCCGCTGTCGCTCGGCCCGAGAATCATGCGCGCCGACACCGCTGCCGTCGCAGTTCTGGCGCTTGTCAATGCCACACTTGGGGATTGGCGCCGCGACTAGGGTGACGCAGCCGAACCTATTGCCGTCCCCCTCGCACCTCGCCATAAGGCTCAAGCTGCGGGTCTGCCCGCGTCGGAATAGGAAGCTGGGCCGCTCGGGCATGTCGACACGAGAACAAGGTGCTGCCAGCGCGGCGATTGAGACGCGCGACGATCTCGTGCGCTGGATCGCGGCGGGCGAGAAGCCGAAGGTCGATTGGCGTATTGGCACCGAGCACGAGAAATTCGTCTTTCGCACCGTCACGCTGAAGCCGGTGCCTTACGGCGGTTCGGATGGCATCCGCGCGCTGATGGAAGCGCTCATCCAGCGCTATGGTTGGGTCGCCATCAAGGAAGGCGACAACATCATCGCCTTGAAGCGGCCTGAGGGCGAGAAGGGTGGCACGATCAGCCTGGAGCCCGGCGGCCAGTTCGAGCTTTCGGGTCAGCCGCTCGAAACACTGCATGAAACCGCGGACGAAACGGACGAGCACCTGCGCGAAGTCCTCCGCGTCGGCGAAGATCTCGCTATCGGTTTTCTCGGTGTCGGCTTCACGCCGAAGTGGCGTCTCGATGAGATCCCGATGATGCCGAAGAAGCGCTATCAGGTGATGGCACATTATATGCCAACCGTCGGCAGCCGTGGTCTCGACATGATGTTCCGGACCGCGACCATTCAGGTGAACCTCGATTTCGCCTCCGAAGCCGACATGGTGAAAAAGCTGCGCGTCTCGCTGGCGCTACAGCCAATTGCAACGGCGCTATTTGCGTCTTCGCCCTTCACCGAAGGCAAGCCGAACGGTTATCAGTCGATGCGTAGCGCCGTCTGGCTCGATACCGACAAGCGGCGCACCGGCATGCTGCCCTTCGCATTCGAAGACGGTATGGGCTACGAGCGTTACGTCGATTATGCCCTCGATGTGCCGATGTATTTCGTCTACCGCGACGGCAATTACATCGACGTCGCTGGGTCTTCGTTCCGCGATTTCATGGCGGGCCGCCTGAAGGGCTTCGAAGGCGAACTGCCAACCATCGACGACTGGGCGGATCATCTCACCACGCTTTTTCCGGAAGTTCGCCTCAAACGTTTTCTAGAAATGCGTGGTGCGGATGGTGGACGCTGGGGGACGATCACCGCGCTTCCCGCGTTCTGGACCGGAATCCTTTATGACGACGACGCGCTCGATCAGGCCTGGGAGCTGGTTCGCGATTGGAGCGAAGACGAACGCGAAGCTCTGCGTGTCGGCGTCCCGAAAACAGGGCTCGCGACCCCGTTTCGTACCGAGACGGTAAGGACGTTGGCGTTGCGGGTATTGCGCATTTCGCGCACCGGTCTCAAAAATCGGCGTCGCATCAACGCTAAGAATCAGGACGAAACGATCTATCTGGCGCCGCTTGAGAAAATTGCCGGCAATGGCCAGACGGTTTCTGATGAGCTGCTTCGGCGCTATTCGGGGGAATGGCAGAACAATATTGATCATATTTTCGAAGAGCTTGCGTTCTGACCGCGCGCCTCGACAGCGTGCGGTTCAGCGCGTGTTCATGGTCGCCGCATTAGCCTCCCCGGTTTGCTTAGGACCAGCCGCCCAGCACCTAGGCCAGGTTTGAGGAGGCGGTACGTGTCGCGGTTGCGGTTGGCATCGATGAGGATGGGGGGGATGGCTGTTCTGGCTGTCCTGATCTTCTTCGCCTTTGCCGGAAACGCAGCGAAGGCCGACCCTTGTGCCATAGCGTGCCGCTCGCAGCACAACGCCTGCCGCATGGCGACCAAGCTTTTGTATACGCCGCGCTGCGATGCACAACTGCAGGCCTGCATCAGTCAGTGTTTCTCGGCCGGGCGGTTCAATCGTGGCATTCGCGAAGGCCGCGGACTTGGCGATTTCCGTGATCACCGTGGCCCTCCTCCGCCGCCGGAAATGAGGGAGCCGCCAGAGCGACGCGGCCCGCCACGCGATTTCCGCGACCCGAGAGGTCCGCGCTGGCTCGGCGGAACCGGGCGTTGGGGCAGCTTTCGCTGACCCATCAATGGCTGTGGTCGCTGGCGTGCGGCCATATTGCCGGTCGCGGACACACGTGCGAGGATGCTTAACGCTGTTGAGCGGCGCCAAAGGCTGCCGTCCGCGACCTCGAAACAGCACCCTGAAGACCAACGTGGAGACGAACGACGATGCCGCATATCGAGCTGCCTGAGCCCGATGCCGGCGTCATCCGCCGCTTGCCGATCCTGGTGGAAGGCTTGAAAGCGCGCGTCGGCAAAGACCTTCTGATCCTCGACGAGGAAGGCCGCCGCGCCTACGAGACGGATGCCTTCACCGCCTACCGCCGCGTGCCGATGCTCGTCGTGCTGCCGCGCACCACCGAGGAAGTCTCCAAGATCCTGAAGTTCTGCCACGAGAACGACGTCAAAGTTGTTCCGCGCGGCGCCGGAACATCGCTCTGCGGCGGCTCGCTGCCGACAGAAGATTCTATCGTTCTCTGCATCTCGAAGATGAACCGCGTCATCGAGATCGACGGCGCCAATCGCATCGCGCGTGTCGAAGCCGGCATTACCAATCTGCAGATTACAGCGCAGGTCTCCAAGCAAGGTTTCTTCTACGCGCCGGACCCGTCGTCGCAATTGGCCTGTTCGCTAGCAGGCAATATCGCGATGAACTCTGGCGGTGCGCACTGCCTGAAGTACGGCGTCACGACGCACAATATTCTCGGCGTGAAGATGGTCCTGATCGACGGCACTATCGTCGAGATCGGCGGCACGACGCTCGAACGCAACGGCTATGATCTGTTGAGCTACGTCATCGGTTCTGAAGGTCAGCTCGGCGTCATAACAGAGGCGACGGTGAAGCTCGTCCCCGCACCGGAAGGCGCTCGCCCGATGATGATCGGCTTCCGCTCGCCGGAAGCGGCAGGCAGTTGCGTGTCGGCCATCATCGCCGCCGGCATCATTCCGGTCGCCATCGAATACATGGATCGCGCGGCCATCGAAGTTTGCGAAGCATTCGCGGGCGCTGGTTACCCACTCGACGTTGAAGCTTTGCTCATCGTCGAAGTGGAAGGCTCCGAAAGTGAAATCGGCATCCTCTTAGGCCGCGTCGCCGAAATCGCCGCGCGCTTCGATCCCAAGACCGTGAAAATCAGCGCCGATCCCGAGCAAAGCGCCCGCATCTGGGCGGGCCGTAAGGCGGCGTTCGGCGCCATTGGCCGCGTCGCCGATTACCTTTGCATGGACGGCACCATTCCGCTCGGGCAGCTTCCGCACTGCTTGACGCGTATCAACCAGATCTGCGCCGAATACGGCCTGAAGGTTGCCAACATCTTCCACGCCGGTGACGGAAATCTGCATCCGCTCGTTCTCTACGACGCCAACGATCCCGAACAGGCCGACAAGGCCGAACTGGCGGGAGAAGCTATCCTGAAGCTCTGCGTCGAACTCGGCGGCTGTCTCACGGGTGAGCATGGCGTCGGCATCGAGAAGCGCGAGCTGATGGCGACGCAATTTTCGCAGACGGATCTGATGGTCCAGATGCGCGTTAAAACCGTCTTCGACCCGACGTGGCGGCTCAACCAGGCGAAGGTTTTCCCGCTCGCCTATACCGACGTCATGCGCACCGGAAATGCCGCAAGCGCGCCCGAGGCCGCCTAGGAGATCATTGGCTGTGAGCGAACTTTGGCGTCCCGCCGCCGAGTGGGAATTGCAATCCATGATCGCCAAGCTCGTGCGCGAGCAGCGCGGCATCGAAGTGGTAGGTCATGGCGCGCTTCGCAACACCGGCCGCGTCGCGAAATCCGATGTCGTACTGACGACGTCGGGCCTGAAAGGCATCACGCTCTACGAGCCGACCGAACTTGTCATGTCGGCGCGCTCCGGCACGCCGCTTTACGAGATCGAAGCAGTGTTGGCAGCGCGCGGCCAGATGCTGGCGTTTGAGCCGATCGACCTCGGTCCGGCGACGGGGGCTCCAGGAGGCGCGCTGTCGATCGGCGGCGTCTTCGCTACGAACTTCTCCGGCTCTCGCCGTATTTCGGCTGGTAGCGCGCGCGATAACCTCTTGGGCGTGCGCGCCGTCAACGGTCGCGGCGAGCTGTTTAAGTCGGGCGGACGCGTGATGAAGAACGTCACAGGATTGGACGTCGCGCGCGGCCTAACCGGAAGCTGGGGCACCCTCGCCGTTATGACGGAACTGACGTTTAAGGTCGCGCCGATCCCGCAAACGATGCAGACGTTGGCGTTTGTCGGCCTGCCTGACGATCTCGCCATCGAAGCGCTGAACGTCGCGCTGAATACGCCGCTGGAGGTTTCCGGCGCCGTCCATCTTCCGAAGAACTGTGCCGCGCGCCTCCGAACGCCGAAGCTGAGAGGCCTTGACCAGTCATTGACGCTGCTGCGACTTGAAACGTTTGCGGCCACCATCGACGAGCGCAAGGAAAAGCTGAAAGCTGCGCTGAAGGTCTACGGCGCGCCAGTCGAACTCGATTCCGAACATTCGTTCGGTCTCTGGAGCGAATTTCGCGCGCTGTCGATCATGCCTTTCTCAACCGAGACGGCGTTGTGGCGCATTTCGTCATTGCCCACGAAAGCCGCCGAGATCGTCTTCGCGATTCAGAAATTCATGCCAGCCGTTGCCTTCTACGATTGGTCGGGCGGCATGATCTGGCTCGAAGTTCCAGCCGCCGCGGACGCAGGCGCTGCCGACGTGCGCCGCGCCGTCGCCGTTCGCGACGGTCATGCAACCTTGATCCGTGCCGAACCCGAGGTTCGCAGCAGCGTCGATGTGTTCGAACCGCTGAAGCCCGAAATCGAGCGATTGACACGTGGCATCAAGTCGGCGTTCGATCCGGCAGGCCTTCTCAATCGCGGCCGCATGTACGCCAGTTTCTAGAAAAATAAGCCCGGCAGTCAGGCGCGATGCAAACCAATTTCAAGCCAGAGCAACTCAACGATCCGGATGTGAAGGAGGCCGAGCGCATCCTGCGCCGTTGCGTCCATTGCGGTTTCTGCACGGCGACCTGCCCGACCTACGTCGTGCTGGGCGACGAGCGCGACAGCCCGCGCGGCCGCATCTACGCCATCAAGGACATGCTTGAGAAAGGCCTCGACGCGAAGCCCGAAATCTCGACGCACATCGATCGCTGTCTTTCGTGCTTCTCTTGCATGACGACCTGCCCATCGGGCGTCGATTACATGCATCTGGTTGAAGTGGCGCGAAAGCATATCGAGAAGACAGGGCATCGTAGCCTGAAGGATCGCCTCATCCGCCGCGCCTTGACAGAAATCCTGCCGCATCCGCGCCGCTTCCGCTGGGCGTTACGCGCAGCCCCGCTCGGCCGTCGTCTGGCGCCAACGCTGCGCAAGTTGAACTTTCCCGAACTCGCCGCGATGGTCGAACTCGCCCCTCAGCACAGCCCGAATGCCGGACGCTTCAAAGGTCCCGGTACTGCGTCGCCGACAGGCGTACGAACCGGCCGCGTCATAATGCTCGCCGGCTGTGCCCAGCAGGTGCTGCGGCCCGAGATCAACGACGCGACGATCCGGCTGTTTGCGCGTGGCGGCGTCGATGTCGTCGTCTCAGCGGGCGCGGCGTGCTGCGGCGCCTTGAGCCAGCACATCGGCCAGGAGGAAAAGGCGATCGCAGCGGCCAAGATCAACGTCGATGCCTGGAGCAAGGAAATCGCCAAGGGCGGCGTCGACGCCATCATCATCAACACGTCGGGCTGCGGCACGACGGTGAAAGACTACGGCCACCTGTTGAAGCACGAGCCCGACTACGCCGAGCGGGCTAAAACCATCTCGTCGATGACTAAGGACGTGACGGAATTCCTAGATCAGTACGACATCGGCGCTCCGAAGCGTTGGTCGAGGCTTAAGGTCGCGTATCACGCCGCCTGTTCACTGCAGCACGGTCAGCGCGTGACGACGCAACCGAAAGCGCTATTGAAGAAGGCTGGATTTACCGTGCTTGACGTTCCGGAAGCGCATCTATGTTGCGGCTCGGCGGGCATCTACAATATTGTTCAGCCGGAGATCGCAGGCGCGCTGCGGGATCGCAAGGCCGGTCACATCAAGTCGTTGAAGCCCGACGTTGTGGCGGCCGGTAACATCGGTTGCATCACGCAGCTCGGGACGGCTCTTGAGGTTCCGGTCGTGCATACGATCGAGCTGCTCGATTGGGCGCATGGCGGCCCGGTTCCACCAGGCCTCGAAGCGCTTGAGAAGTATTCGACAGACGTTCCGCAGCCGAAGAACACAGTTGAGGATTATATCGGCGCATGACCCCCGCACCCCCAGTTACCAAGTCCCGCGAGCTTTTAAGCGACAAGCTGAAGGCCCACATCCGCGGCAAAGCCAAGCCGGTTGGCTCGCTCGGACGGCTCGAAGAGCTCGCCCTGCAGATCGGCCTGATCGCCGGATCGACGGCGCCCGATCTCGGCAATGCAAAGATCGTGGTCTTCGCCGCCGATCACGGCATCACGGCCGAAGGCGTGACGGCATATCCCTCCGTCGTCTCCCGCGAGATCGCGAAGTTCGTTCTCTTGGGCTCCGCTGGCGTCAACGTGCTCGCGCGCGCGGCTGGCATCGGCGTTGAACTCGTCGATGCCGGACTGCTCGAACCGCTGCCGCCGCATGAATTATTGACGGAGCGCCGCATCGGCCCCGGCACGAAAAACGCGCGCCGTGAACCCGCTATGTCGGTTGAAGAATGCACCGCTGCGCTCGACGCAGGCCGCATTCTCGATGCACGCCTAGGCACCGAAAATGTCGGCATCGTCGGCTACGGCGAAATCGGCATCGGCAATACGAGTTCGGCGTCGCTGATCGCACATGCCCTGACAGGCCTCGATCTCCGAACATTGGTCGGCCCCGGCGCAGGCGCGCCCGCCCTCGGCCTCGATCACAAATATCAGGTGCTGAAGGAAACGATTGATCGCACCGCCATCGCACCATCGACTGAAGCGGGCCGCACCTTCGAGGTCCTCCGGCAGTTCGGCGGTTTCGAAATCGTCATGATGGCAGGCGCCATGACCGCGGCGGCACAAGCCGGCCGCGTCGTCGTTGTCGATGGCTTTATCTCGACGGCAGGCGCCATTGCCGCGGAAGCGCTTTATCCGGGCACGCTCGACAACTGTGTCTTCGCCCATTGCTCGGCTGAACCCGGCCACGCTGCATTACTCCGTCATCTGCACGTTAAGCCGCTGCTCGAACTGGAGATGCGGCTTGGCGAAGGGACGGGCGCGGCCCTTGCCGTGCCGATCATTCGCGGCGCGGAATTGATGCTGCGCGAGATGGCCGATCTACCGGGCGAACATCCCGAATGATCGCGCATGAGGTTCGGTTCTTCCTCATCGCTCTGCAATTTCTGACGCGCATCCAGGTAAAGCAGATCATTCCTTTTCCCGAGGATTGGCTGCCGCGCTCGGCGAAATATATGCCGCTTGTCGGCGCGCTCATTGGCGCGACCGTCGGCCTTGTCATGCTCGCGGCTACTGTTGTCTTTCCCACATCGGTCGCCGTCGTCATCGGCCTCGTCGCGTCGGTGCTGCTGACCGGCGCGCTGCATGAAGACGGACTTGCTGACACGGTCGATGCTTTCGGCGGCGGGTCGAACGTCGAGCGCCGCCTCGAAATCATGAAGGACAGCCGCATCGGCACCTATGGCGTCCTCGCGCTCATTGCCGTTCTCGCACTGAAAGGAACGTCGCTTGCCGCCATCGGGCCGGTCGCGGTTATCGGCGCGTTGATCGCCGCTTATGCGGGTGGCCGCCTCGCCGCGGTGCTAGCGCTGGCATTTCTCCCCTATGCCGGCGGCGATAACGTCAAGGTCAGCCGCACGCCGGTCCGGATGACGCGCGGCGAACTCATCGTCGCGATCGTGACGGGTCTCACCGTCGGGCCGTTCGTTATGAGCATCGCAGCTTTCCTCGCGGCAACCGTTGTCGCTTTCGCCGCCGCGGCCGTGATTGCGATCCTCGCGCAACGCAAGATCGGCGGTTATACCGGCGACGTGCTGGGCGCCGTCGAGCAGGTTTACGAGACTGCGTTCCTGGCTGTTGCCGCTGCCGTAATCGCAGGCGCCGGCTGATCGTCTTGTCCGCCTCGCGCAGAACTGCTGATCCAAAACGGCACGAGGCAAAGCCGCAGTTCTCATTTAAATGAATGTCGTTCACACGGCGCATTCTCGCCGCGATGGGGGGCGAGTATCCGCTCGCAACGCCAAGAGTGTAGTGCGTAATGGCGACGGCAGAAACGGGGAACGGCGTTTATCTGAGCGCCGGAGGGGAACAGGCGCGGTCGGCGACGCCGGGCGAAAGCCGCTTTGTTGCCGAAATTTTTGACGGTGCCGACGACGCGCTGGCAGCGCTCGAAGTCATTGAAGGCGGCCTCGTCGCAACGGGCTTTCAAACGCTCAACTGGCTTACCGTTTTCTATGACGAAGTCGCGCACGCGCACCGCGCCATGCCGCGTCTTGCTGTCGTAACCGACAGCGAAAGCGATCAGGTTGTTCTGGCTTTGCCGCTCGTTGTCGCGAAGGAAGGTCTGTTGCGCGTTGCGAGCCTCGCCGCTCTCGAAGCCGTGGGCCAAGGCGCGCCTCTTCTTGGGCCCGAGCCGTTGTCCGATCCCGACCGCATTCGCGATATTTGGCGGGCGTTGCGTGCCGCCATCCGCGACGTCGATCTTATCCGCCTCGAACGTATGCCCGCCGAGATTGGCGGTTGCCCGAACCCACTGATTGATCTGTTCGGCAGTTCCACGTCACGTGCTTCGGCGCACCGCCTCGTCATAACGGGCAGCTTCGATGATTATCTGCAGGGACTCGGCAAGAGGTACCGCAAGGACGTGGAGCGCTGCCATCGGCTCTGGCAGAGCGAGGACAATCCGCGCCTCGTCTGTGCCGAGACCGATGATGAGATCGCGCACGTCTTTGCGACGATGGAGGAGCAGCAAGCCGTGTGGCACGCTGCTCGCGGAACCAAGGACATTTTTGCCGAGAGGTCCAATCGCGAATTTTTCGAGCGTCTGGCGTTCGACGGCGCCGACGCCGGGGTGACCTCGCTGTTCGCACTGGAAGCGGGCGGCCGGATCGTTGCCACCCTATTCGGCCTGACCCATGAGGGCGCCTTTTCGCTGCTCTCAATTTCGACGGGCGGCGAACAATGGAGCCACCTTTCCCCCGGCCGCCTCGTTGTGCTCGAAATGGTGAAGCATCTGGTGGCCCAAGGTATCCGCCGCTTCGACTTTGGCATTAACGCCAATCCGCTGAAGCACGGGTTCGGAACCGAGGAAGTCCCTCTTTACGATCTCGTCGTCGCCCAAGACCTCGCGGCGGTGCCGAAAGCACTCGTTCACGAGCTTGCCGTCCAGCTACGCGGCACCTCGCGCCTCACGTCGGCGCTCAAGAGGGCGCTGCCCCGCTTCCGAAGCTGAATTTTGGGCATTTCTGCCCGACTTTCCTCATGCCGGTCGATCCGATATAAGGCGGGCTCACACGCCGGACGCCCGCCAGGGTGTCTCGGCAACTTTTTTATTTGGCCCTGGTTCTCCGATCCTCGTCATGTCCAAAGCAAATACCAACACGCGTCCCAAAGCGCGCCTCGCGAAGGGTTTTCGCGATATCGAAGCGCCCGAGCTGAAGGCGCTCAATGACATGATCGCGAAGATCCGTGACGTCTATGAGCGCTATGGCTTCGAGGCGCTCGAAACTCCTGCGATCGAATATACCGACGCGCTCGGCAAGTTTCTGCCCGACCAAGATCGTCCGAATGCAGGCGTCTTCTCGTTTCAGGACGAGGACGAGCAATGGATGAGCCTGCGCTATGATCTCACCGCGCCGCTCGCTCGTTATGTGGCTCAGAATTTCCAGACCCTGCCGAAGCCGTTCCGCCGCTATGCGTTCGGCAACGTCTATCGCAACGAGAAACCCGGCCCCGGCCGCTTTCGCCAGTTCATGCAGTTCGATGCCGATACGGTGGGGGCGAAAAGCGTCGCAGCCGATGCCGAACTCTGCATGCTCGCTGCCGATACGCTTGAAGCACTTGGGCTGAAGGGCAAATATGTCATCAAGGTCAACAGCCGCAAGGTGCTCGACGGGATGTTGGAGACGGTCGGCGTTGATCTTGCCGACGACACGCGCCGCTTAGCAGTCCTCCGTTCACTTGATAAGCTCGATAAATTTTCTAAGGACGAAGTCGCGCTTCTTTTAGGCCCTGGACGCAAGGACGAATCCGGCGATTTCACCAAGGGTGCTGGACTGAAGAAAGAACAAATTGATGCGCTCTTGGATTTCGTGAGTCAGCCGGCTCTCGAACAGGCCAGCCCTGGCATCGCAGCAAAGCGCACCGGAGGCTTCGAGCCGTCACAGCTCTACGTCGATGGATTGGCCGATCTCAGCGAACTCAAACGCTTCGTGGAGAAAGCCGGATATGAGGGCAAAATTCGAGTTCCCGATTACTCTGTCGTCCGCGGGCTCGAATATTACACCGGCCCGGTCTTCGAAGCCGAGCTGACATTCGAGATCAAAGCCGACGACGGCAAACCCGTGCGCTTCGGTTCTGTTGGCGGCGGCGGTCGCTACGACGATCTCATCGCGCGCTTCACCGGCCAGCAAGTTGCTGCCACGGGCTTCTCCATTGGCGTGTCGCGCCTGCAGGCTGCGCTGTCACTCATCAATGAGAGCAAGATCCAAGCGCTCGGCCCAGTGGTCGTTCTCGTCATGGATAAGGACGCCGACTCGGTCGCCGGTTATCAAGAAATGACGCAAGTGCTCCGCAACGCCGGTATCCGCTCCGAGATGTACCTCGGAAACGCAAAATCATTCGGCGACCAAATTAAATACGCCGACAAGCGCAACAGCCCGTGCGTTATCATCCAAGGTTCGGATGAGCGCGCCAAGGGTGAGGTGACGATCAAGGATTTGATTGAAGGCGCGAAAGCCGCTGCCGCGATCAAGGACAACAAGGAATGGAAAGAGGCACGCCCGGCTCAGTTCTCTGTTTCCGAAGCGCACCTCGTGCAAGAAGTTCACAATCTCATCAAGCGGCACCAGGAATAGCTATGACCGCCCAGACGGTCCAAAATCTCGAAGCGCTGGCAAGCCAAGCGCAGACGATGATGTCGGTCTTTATCAAGGCTGGCTATGACGCCGTCGCGCCGCCGATCATCCAGCCCGCTGACGTCTTTCTCGACGTCATCGGCGAGAGCCTGCGCGCGCGAACATACGTCTTCGCCGATCAGGACGGCGCCGAGCTTTGTCTGCGGCCCGACATCACCGTGCCGACCTGCCGCCTGCACTTGGAGCGTCATGCTGATCCGATGACGCCCGCGCGCTATTGCTACAACGGCCCGGCGTTCCGCTTTCAGCCGCAAGGCGCAACCGCCGCGCACCCGCGCGAGTTCCGCCAAGCCGGTATCGAGCGCTTCGGCGATAAGTCGCGCGAAGTGGCCGAAGCTGAGACAGTCGCGATCATCATCAAGGCCATCGAGAAGACGGGCTTCAAGGACTGGACGATGCGCCTTGGAGACCTCGGCTTGTTTTCGAGCGTGCTCGATGCCGCGGGTCTATCGCCGAACTGGAAAAAGCGTCTCGACGACGCATTTCTTCGGCCGCTTTCGTTCCGAGAAGCCTTGAAAAGTTATGCGGCCAGCGTGCGTCCCGCGTCTTCAAGCATTCCGGAAGAGGTTCTGTCGTCACTCAGTCGCGATGACATGGAGGCAAGCGAAGCTGCCGTTGCCGTCTACCTCGAAGAAGAGGCCATCGAGTTGATCGGCACGCGCTCGCTCACCGACATCACGACGCACCTCATCGACATCGCCGAGGATCGCCAGGAGAAGCCGCTCGACACGCAAACCATCGAGCTGATCGAGCGTTACATCAATGTCTCCGGTCCGGCGATCACGGCGGGCGAAAAGATCTCTGCGCTGATCAAGGAAGCGCCGAACGGTTCTGGCTACGCGCTCGAAACCTACGACCGCCGCCTGGCTCTCCTCGCCAACGCCGGCATCGACCTCGACCGCGTGACGTTTTCCGCCGAGTTCGGCCGCACACTCGCATATTATACCGGCCTCGTCTTCGAGGTGAACGCCGCGGAACTTGGCGCCAAAAGTCCGATCGCCGGAGGTGGTCGTTATGACGGTTTGATGCGCGCCGCGGGCTCGAACGAAGACATTCCGGCCGTCGGCGCGGCGGTTCATTCCGAGCGCTTGCTGGCAGTCCGGGGAGGCAAAGCATGAGCAAGCTGACGCTCGCTATCCCCTCAAAGGGTCGTCTGATGGAACAGACGACAGACATGTTCGCGCGAGCTGGTCTTGTCGTGCGCAAGGTCGGCCACGTTCGCGGCTATCGCGGCGAGATCGAAGGCCTTCCCGGCGTCGACGTCGCGTATGTGTCGTCGAGCGAAATCGCCGAAGCCTTGAAGTCCGGCAGCGTCCACCTCGGTATTACCGGCGAGGACTTGATCCGCGAGAACATCTCCGACGCCGCTACGCGCATTCGTTTCCTGCACAAGCTTGGCTTCGGTTTCGCTGACGTCGTCGTTGCAGTGCCGACGTGCTGGATCGATGTTTCGACCGTGGCCGAACTCGAAGAGATCGCTATTCCGTTTCGCCGCAAGCACGGCCGCTGGCCTCGCGTCGCGACGAAATACATCAACCTGACGCGCCGCTTCTTCGGCTCCAAGGGTTACGGTGATTATCGCATCATCGAAAGCGCCGGCGCGACCGAGGGAGCCCCGTCATCCGGCATGGCGGAGCTGATCGTCGACATAACGACGACGGGCGAAACGCTCCGCGCCAACGGTCTCAAGATTTTGGACGACGGCGTGATCCTCAAATCGCAAGCCAACCTGTTCGCGACGAACGCCGCGCCATGGACGCCGGAACTCGAAGCGCTTTGCGCTGAACTGACGGGCAAGCTGTCCGCCTCGATCCCGGAGAAAGCGACGGCGCGGTAGTTTAGCCGCGAGAGTTGATGGTTGCCGTGGATGGCCGCCTGCGCCGCCATGACGTTGAGAGGCGAGGGTGTCTCGCCGTTTGTCATTCCCGCCGACGTGCAGCGGCGAGCCGGGAACCAGGACGGCACGCGAGATTTACACGCTATCCGCAAGCAGGCATTTCAAGATGCCGTAGTCGTACTGCCCCTGCAGCGCCGCGAAGGCGGGGCCGAGCTTGCCGGTGTCGCGCGTTTCGCATCGCTCGAACGCCGCTTCGATTTCGTCGCGCTCGGCCGGGTCGAGCTTCAGCGCATCGTCCGCAGTGATGAGGCCCGCCTCGATGGCTTCCGCCAGATGACCGTAAACCGTCGACACCTCGATCCCGCGATCCGCTGCGATCGCTTCGGCATCAAGCCCGCGCAGGTGCGCGGCAAGCGTTACGTTGACCGTCGCCGATAAGCGATTGTTCAACGCCGGATGCTTCTTGAATTGCGAGATCACCTCAAGAAACGCCGCGCCGTAGCGCGCGATCTTGCTGGCGCCGAGGCCCATGATGTCGTGCAGAGCGCTTTCCGTCGTCGGCCGCTTCTCAGATAACTCGATCAGCGTCTTGTCCTGCGCGACCACGTAAGGCGGCAGCTTCGCAGACGCCGCAAGTTTCTGGCGCATCGCGCGCAGTGCGTCGAACAGCGGCTGGTTTTCGCGCGCGACTTTGGGGCTCGCCGATGCCGAACGCTTCGACGATTTCGCGCTCTGCCGCGTCACGCGCAAAAGGAAACGCTCCTCGCCGCGCAGCAAAGGCCGCGACCGTTCGGTCAGCACGAGCGAACCGACGCCCTCTTCGTCGATCGAGAGATAGCCGAGCGCGGTGAGCTGCCGGTAAAGCCCTTTCCACGTCGCCTGCGGCACGTCCTTGCCGATACCGTAGACCGAAAGGCGATCATGGCCGTTACGGATGATCCGCTCATCGACGCCGCCGATCAGAACGTCGACGAGATAGGTAACGCCGAAACGCTGCTCGGTGCGATAGACGGCCGAAAGTGCTTTCTGCGCCAGCACAGTACCATCTTCAGTGTGCGGCGGATTGAGACAGTTATCGCAGTTACCGCACGGTTCCGAACGCGTCTCACCGAAATAAGCAAGCAGCGCCTGGCGGCGGCAGCCCGGCATTTCCGCCAGCCCGATCAGCGCGTCGAGCTTCTGCCGCTGCACCTTCTTGAAGGCGTCCGAACCTTCGGATTGATTGATCCATTGCCGAAGCTGCACGATATCCTGGAAGCCATAGGCCATCCATGCGTTCGCCGCTTCGCCGTCGCGCCCGGCACGGCCCGTCTCCTGATAGTAGGACTCGATTGACTTCGGCAGATTGAGATGCGCGACAAAGCGCACGTCCGGCTTGTCGATTCCCATGCCGAACGCGATCGTGGCGACGATAATAAGCCCGTCTTCCGTGAGAAACTTCGACTGCGCCGCTGCACGCAAGTGTGCATCGAGGCCTGCATGATAGGCGAGCGCCTTGCGCCCCTTCGATGACAGCCACGCAGCCGTCTCTTCGACCGACTTGCGCGAAAGGCAGTAGACGATGCCCGCGTCCGTCGGATGCTCGCTCTCGATGAACTGCCACAGCCGCTCGCGCGAGCTGACGCTGCCGAGCTCAGCAATCGTGTAGCGGATGTTCGGCCGGTCGAAGCTTGCGATGAATGCCGCCGCGTTTTCGAGCGACAACTCCGAGATGATGTCCTGCCGCGTGCGCTCGTCCGCCGTCGCCGTCAGCGCCACACGCGGCACGTTCGGAAAACGCTGCGCCAGGATTTTGAGCTGCCGGTACTCCGGCCGGAAGTCGTGTCCCCATTGCGAGACGCAGTGTGCCTCGTCGATGGCAAAAATCGCGATGTCGCTGCGTTCCAGCAGATTGAGCGTGCGCTCCTGCACGAGCCGTTCGGGAGCGACGTAGAGCAGGTCGAGCCCACCGGCAGCGAATTGCCGCTCGATCTGGTCTTGGGTTGCGCGATCCTGCGTCGAGTTGAGGAATGCCGCCTTCACCCCGAGATCGCGCAGGGCATCGACCTGATCCTGCATCAAGGCGATGAGCGGTGAGACGACAATGCCGGTGCCGGGTCGGACGAGGGCAGGGATTTGATAGCACAGCGACTTGCCGCCTCCGGTCGGCATCAGCGCCAGGCAATCGCCGCCGCTGAGGAGCGTCCGGATGATGTCGCTTTGGTGAGACCGGAAACCCTTGTAGCCGAAGACATTTTCAAGGGTCGCGCGAGCGGCCTCCATCTGGCTGTCCGTGGTTGGCGCAAGCGGAAGGGAAAGCGGCGCGGCGCGGGCCGGCATTCGAAAACCTTTGAACTGAACGATCGAAGCCGGAACGCTAATCTGATTCGAGGGCCGGGGTCTCCGCTCATGGCCCGTGCAACTCAAAAAGTCGTTGATTCTATTGAGGGCTTCCCTGATGCCGAAAGGTTGCGACTATTTAACCCTGCGTTCAGGATGAGTTCATGTTTTCCCGGCTATGTTGCTCCTCAAGCTGGTGTCGACACCTCCCCCCGTGCGCACCAGATGCTGCTGAGCCCGACCGAGCCCCAAGACATCCCCCCGTCTTCCCCGCTTGGTCGGGCCGCAGCCTAATCCCCACGGAAAATCAGAACCTTAGGCCTATGCCGAAGCCGGTGTGGCGGCTGTTGCATCCTTCGCGCCGAGGGCGACTCCTATAATGTCGAGCACTGCCGCTCCGGCCTCATCCATGGTGATGGCTCCGGCCGAACCAAGATCTGCAGGAATATGGACGAAGCCTACCGCTCCTGACCCGCGCGCTTCTGCGCTCGCGAGCGATTGATAGAGCACGGCATTGCAGAGATAGCCGCCGGCGTCGTCGGAAACCGTGCAGGACGTGCCATGTGCCCGCAACGCGGCTGCAATCGCAACGTTATCGATGCTGGCGCGGCGTTCCGACGGTCCGCCGGCACACAGTGAGGTCGCGAGCGGTAGCAACCCCGCAGCATCGGGTGCGGCCCGGCACATATTCCCCGCGCATGTCTCAAGCCGAATGCCCAGCTCACCCGATGCCACACCGATATGCAGCGTCAGGCTCGGACGAAAGCGATGCTGTAGCGCCGCGACAAGTTCAGGCGCGCGCCGCCATTCCGTCGGCAGCACCGCAGCGACGAAATGAAATGCCGGAAATGCCCGGCGTGCACGGCGAACGACAACCCTGACAACTTCTCCAGACACATTAACCGGGACACCCGGAAATGGGCCAAAACCCGTCAGCAGGACCGTCGGAGATGAAGCGAACTCGTCGGAATTGGGCATCTGCCGACTATAGCGGCTGTCCGTTACCCCTTGAACGGCCTGGATCGCATGTCTCACGCCTCACCGACGGGCGTCTCACGGCGTCTTCGGAGGCTCCTTGCTGAACACCAGTCGGCCCTCCTCAGCTTTGTTGAAGTATTGGCTCGCGATGAGCCATCCCTTGAGTGGGCGCAGTGGCGGAATGCACGTCAGCAGGATCAACGGCAGGCTGGTGACGAGATGCACCCAGTACGGAGGAGAATGCGCGACCTCCAGCCAGACCGCGAACAAGGCGCTCGGAATACAGGCGAAGCACATTACGAAAAACGCCGGTCCATCGGCCGGATCGGCAAATGACAGGTCCAGTCCGCACACAGGGCAGGCCTTCTTGAGCGTCAGGAATCCGTCGAAAATCTTGCCCTTGCCGCAGCGCGGGCAAAGGCCCCACAGCCCCGTTTTCGTCGGGGGAAGTTCCGGCCATTGATGTTCCGCACACATGATAACAATCCCTTTTTAGTCAGTTTCAGACCACGTGCACACATAATGTATGGCTTATGGGCCGGACATTATAGCTATTGTATGGTTCATGCGTCATTTGGTCTAAAAGGCTTCAAAATACGACAAGATACGAGTAAATAGCTACTTTCGTCAGACTCGGAAGTCAACGTTGGCGAAACTGTATGATTTGCGCTTCCGTGTATTTGCCATACATGATAGAAACATGTATGGCTTCTGTATTCAAGGATATCGGAAATGTCTTGGAAACCTTGGCTGGTTGAAGGTAGCCAGCTCAAATACCGCGGCATTGTCGAAGCCATCGAGGCGGACCTGAAGGAAGGGCACATTCAGCCCGGCGATCGGCTGCCGCCGCAAAGAACGATCGCCGAGGTGCTGGGGGTCGACCTCACGACGGTTACGCGTGCGTTCAACGAGGCGCGGCGGCGTGGACTTGTGGAAGCCAATGCCGGACGCGGGACGTTTATTCGCCGCCGCATTGATGATGGCCGCATGTTGGGTCTCGGATCACCGCCTGCCGTCGATCTCAGCATGAATATTCCCCCACAGCCGACAAGTGCGAATCTCAAGCGCCTGATTCCGGAGACCGTCGCCAATCTCCTCTCCGAAGAACATGGAATGCTCCACCTGCACTATCAGGAGAGCACCGGCAGCGACACCGATCGCGCCGCGGCGGCAACATGGCTTGGGCGTCGCATCAATCAGGTTCGGCCATCGTCGATCGTGTTGGCGAGTGGCGCCCAGAGCGCGCTCTTCGCCATTTGCGAATGCGTGCTCGCTCCAGGCGATACGATTGCCGCCGGCTGCGTCACCTATCCTGGGCTGAAGGCAGTCGCACAGCAGCGCGGGTTTGCTTTGTATCCGCTGGCAATGGATGACAAAGGTATCGTTCCGCAGTCGTTCGAGGCCTGCTGCCTGAAACGGCCGCCGAAGGCGCTCTATGTCATCCCGTCCATCGACAACCCGACGACGGCAACCCTTCCCGAAGAACGCCGCCGCGAGATCGTCGCCATCGCCCGACGCTACGGCGTGACGATCATTGAGGACGATCCTTATTCGGCACTGCAGTTCGAGCCGCTGGCACCGCTCGCGGCTTTAGCGCCGGAGTTGACATGGCATATTGCGACCTTGTCGAAGTGCGCAACACCAGCGCTGCGTATCGCCTACGTCGTTGCGCCCGGCGCAGCCCAGGCGATGCGGCTGGCGGGCGTCATCCGCGCCGTCAACTTGATGGTGCCGCCGATCAATGCCGCCGTCGCTTCGCGTTGGATTTCGACGGGCATCGTCGACGATCTGACTGTCGCCATTCGCGATGAAAATATCGCCCGTCAGCGTTTGGCAAAAACAGTCCTCGGCGACGCCAATATCGCAGCCGACCGCTGCGGCCATCACATCTGGCTGAAAATGCCGGTGCATTGGCGTGCTGCGGATTTCGCCGATCACGCAGGCCGATCAGGAATTTCCGTTGTCCCGAGTTCCGCTTTTGCGACGGGCACCGAAGAACCTGAAGCGCTGCGGCTCTCGCTTGGCGTCGCACCCGACCGCGAGTCGCTGGTCGAAGCGCTAAAGCAGGTCGCGACCATCATCTCGCAACCGGCAGTCGCCGTAAAGGCGATCGTCTGAAATTTGAAAGCAAGGTTCGGGGTGTATTGAAATGGGCCTCGCGCTACGATGCGCGCACCATGACATCCCGAACCGCAATGGCCCGCAAAGATAAAGCTCCACAGAAATCCGCTGAGACGGCCGACCCGGATGCGGAGCGCTGGGCCGCCGTCCTTGCGCGCGATAGATCTGCCGACGGAGCGTTTTTTTTCTCCGTCAAGTCGACGGGCGTCTATTGCCGGCCGTCATGCCCATCGCGTCGCGCTAAGCGAGAGAACGTGGCATTTCATGCAACGCCGGCGGCCGCCGAAGCCGCAGGCTTTCGCCCCTGCAAGCGTTGTCGTCCCGATGAGATGTCGCTGGTCGCGCGTCGCGCCGAAATCATCGCTGCCGCATGCCGTGCGCTGGAGGACGGCAGCGATGTTCCAAACCTCGACGAACTGGCGAAGGCGAGCGGCCTCAGCCGGTTTCACTTCCATCGGATCTTCAAGGAGATCGTCGGCGTGACAACGAAAGAGTATGCGCTCGCGCATCGCCGCAAAGCCGTTCGCAAGGAATTGCAGAGGAGCACGTCCGTGACAGAAGCAATTTACGATGCTGGCTTCAATTCGAGCGCTCGCTTTTATGCGAACGCCTCCGAGTCGCTTGGCATGTCGCCGAAAACGTTCCGTCGCGGCGGCAAAAACGAGGTGCTGACGTTTGCCTATGGACGCAGCTCTCTGGGAGATATTCTGGTCGCCGCAAGCGCTAAGGGAATAGCCGCCATTCTGATCGGCGACGGCCGCGAGCAACTGATCGCAGACCTTGAAGCTATTTTTCCCCACGCCGAACGCGTTGCCGGAGATCGCCAGTTCGAAAAAATCGTCTCGGACGTCGTCGGTCTGGTCGAGCATCCGCAACAGCCGGTTGACCTGCCGCTCGATATTCGCGGCACGGCATTTCAGCAGCGCGTCTGGAAGGCGCTTCGGGACATACCGCTCGGCGCAACTGCCACGTACACGGAAATTGCTGACCGGGTCGGCCGTCCCAAAGCTGCCCGGGCCGTCGCGAGGGCCTGCGCAACCAACCCGTTGGCGATTGCCGTTCCCTGCCATCGCGTCGTTCGTGCCGACGGCAGCCTGGCTGGTTACCGCTGGGGCGTGGAGCGTAAAAGCATGTTGATCGCGCGCGAGGCGGGTAGCGCCAAAAAGCCAAAGCCGCGCGGTTAATGGCGCACCGAAGGTCGATTGAACCTCATGTGTCGCGTATCCCGGCGACGGCCTTTAGGAGTCGAAGTTTGAACTAAGTCTGGATTATGCTTCCAAACGACCCGTTGCAAACGCTCCCGCCCTAGATATCCTTGCGACTATATCGCAATCGATCATCAGGGTGGGTCTGGAAATGCTCGCGGCGTCGATTCTGTCACGTCTGTCTCTGCGTATCGCCCTTGCCGGCCTCATGCTGGTTTCAACGCTTTGGGCCGACGCCCAGGCGCAAAACACCGGTACATCAACCATCACTATCTTCGCCGCAGCCAGTCTGAGGAACGCACTCAACGACGCCGCCAAGGCCTATGAGAAGAGCACCGGCAACAAGATCGTCATCTCTTACGCGGGTTCATCGGCGCTCGCTAAGCAGATCGAGCAGGGGGCACCTGCCGACATCTTCATTTCGGCCGATCTCGACTGGATGGATTACGTCCAGAAAAAAGATCTGATCAAGACCGACACGCGCTTCAACCTGCTTGGCAACCGCCTTGTCCTGATTGCTCCAAAAGACAGCACGGTCTCATTGAAGATCGCGAAGGATTTCCCGCTCGCCGCGACCCTGGGCGACAATCACATCGCGATGGCGAACGTCAAATCGGTGCCGGCCGGCAAGTATGGACATGCCGCACTTGAAAAGCTGGGCGTTTGGAAGGATGTCGAACCCAAAGTCGCGCAAGCCGATAATGTCCGCGCCGCCTTGGCGCTCGTTGCGCAGGGCGAAGCACCACTCGGTATCGTCTACGAAACGGACGCTGCTGCGGAGCCCAAGGTTAAGATCGTCGACGCGTTCCCCGCCGACACGCATCCGCCGATCATCTATCCCATTGCGATCATCGCCGCATCGAAGAATGCAGACGCCGATACGGCCTTCGTCAGCTATCTGAAGACGCCAGAAGCACACGCATTCTTCACGAAGCAAGGCTTCACCGTTCTCAACAAATAGCGAAACGATCCGCGAAATTGCGAATGAAAGGCGGCTAGGGTGCTAGGATTTTCCCCCGACGAATGGACGGCCATTCTGCTTAGCCTGCGCGTCGCAACGGTCGGCACGCTTGTCGGACTGCCGATCGCGCTTTTTCTGGCCTACGTTCTCGCGAGGTGGCGGTTTCCAGGGAAGGTCATTCTTGACGGGTTCCTCCACTTGCCGCTCGTCCTGCCTCCCGTCGTTACCGGCTATTTTCTGCTGCTGACGTTCGGCCGCCATGGGCCGGTGGGCAGAGAGCTCTATGACCTTTTCGGTATCACCTTTTCTTTCCGGTGGACGGGCGCCGCGCTCGCATGTGGCGTCATGGGCTTTCCATTGATGTTGCGCGCGATAAGGCTGTCTTTTGAAGCCATCGACCGCCGCCTCGAAACAGCGGCGTCTACGCTCGGCGCCAATGCCTGGTGGACCTTCACACTTGTGACACTGCCGTTGGCGCTGCCCGGAATCCTGGTCGGCGCCATTCTCTGTTTCGCGAAGGCGCTCGGCGAATTCGGCGCGACGATCACCTTCGTTTCCAACATCCCAGGCGAAACACAAACGATACCCTCGGCGATTTACACCTATACGCAGGTGCCGGGCGGCGACTATCAGGCTCTCCGGCTGGCGGCAGTCTCGATTTTCATCGCCATGATCGCATTGATTGTGTCCGAAATGCTGAACCGCCGCATCCAGAAGCGGATTGCCGTATTCGAATGACGAGCATGGAGCCGGCACTCAGCGTCTGGGCGTTTCAAAAGCGAAACGGATTTACCCTCGACATCGCCTTCGAGAGCAATTGTCCGCTGACGGCGCTTTTCGGGCCGTCCGGCTCGGGCAAGACGTCGGTCTTGAATATGATCGCTGGCGTTCACAGGCCTGATAAGGGCCGCATCGTTGTTTCAGGTCACGTGCTGACCGATATCGAAGCCGGCATCTTCGTGCCGCGCCATCGCCGCCGCGTCGGGCTGGTCTTTCAGGACGCCCAGCTTTTCCCGCATCTCACCGTCCGGCAGAACATCAAGTTCGGGCAATGGTTCAGGCGGAGCGAAGGCAACGCTTTGCCCGAAGATGCAATTATCGCCGTGCTTGGCATCGGCCACCTTTTGAAGCGCCGGCCCGCAACGCTTTCGGGCGGCGAGAGGCATCGTGTGGCTATAGCGCGGGCGCTTTTGTCCTCGCCGCGCATTCTGCTGATGGACGAACCCTTGTCGGGCCTCGATGACGCGCGACGCATGGAAATCATGACCCTGATCGAGCGCGTCCGCGATGAATTTAAGGTGCCGATCGTTTTTGTGACGCACAACACCGACGAGGTGCGCCGGTTGGCGTCGCGCGTCATTAAGATTGCAGATGGTCGACTAGTCGCCGTAGGCACGCCCGCCGAGGTGTTGAGTCGCTAGCTCGCGATCACGTCCGCGCTGGCTGCGATCCTTTTTTCGGTGGCTTGGCTTCTGGCTTTTCGACTTCCGCCAGATGTTTCTCCATTGCCGAAAGCGGTTTCGCAAAGACGGTCAGCGCTCTGGCTTCCATCTCCCGGTATTGACGGACCAACTCGGCGCCGAACGGGGTGAGCTTCGCGGCCCCACCGCCCTTGCCGCCATGCTGACGCTCGATCAGCGGGTCGGCAAACATCGAATTGAACGCGTCCATCAAATACCAGGCTCGCTTGTATGACATGTCCATGGCCTTCGCGGCCTTGGCGATGGAGCCGTGCTGGCCGATCAGCTCCAAGAGCTGAATCCGGCCATGACCGATGTAGCGGTCGTCGTCGAAGTCGATCCGGATCTTAATGACTGTCATTTCGCACCGTGTCGTATTTTCGGAGAGGCGCTGAAGCTCGCCGGTCTTTCATCCTATCCGGCAGGAAGCACGTTCCGTTAAGAGCGCATTGGTGCACTCTACGTGACAACCAATTGCGACCACAGGACATTTTCGCATCTGCTCAGCAAACGAGTCGCTTCAGGCCTCTCTGGCGTGTCCGAAAATCCTGAACTAACATCCCTTCCGGTATAACCCGGCGAAGAGGTTTGGGCGGCTCTTGGTGCCCGCTGCTTCGTCGCGGCGTGCAATCGGAGGAGTAAGCACACATGACGCCCACCCGGAAGACACTAGTAGCATCGTCAGCGATTCTTTTGTTGGGCAGCTTCTCCGCTTGGGGCGAGCCTTTGAAGTCCATCGGACCGGGCGAGGGTGAGGTCGATATCGTCGCTTGGCCCGGCTACATCGAGCGCGGCGAGTCCGATAAGAACTACGATTGGGTCACGGGCTTCGAAAAAGAGACGGGCTGCAAGGTCAACGTGAAGACCGCAGCGACGTCCGATGAAATGGTCACTCTGATGAACCAGGGCGGCTTCGATCTCGTCACGGCATCGGGTGACGCTTCACTTCGCCTCGTCGCAGGCAAGAAAGTCCAGCCGATCAACATCGACCTGATCCCGAGCTGGAAGACCATCGACCCGCGCCTTCAGAACGCGCCGTGGCATACCGTCGACGGCGTCCATTATGGCGTCCCGTACCAATGGGGGCCGAACGTCCTCGCCTACAACACGACGGTCTTCAAGGAAGCGCCGAAGAGCTGGTCGGTCGTATTCGAAGAGCAGACGCTCCCTGACGGCAAGAGCAACAAAGGCCGCGTGCAGGCTTACGATGGCCCAATCTACATCGCCGATGCCGCACTCTATCTCAGCAAAAAGAAGCCCGAACTCGGCATCAAAAATCCATACGAACTGAACAAAGAACAGTACGCCGCAGCCATTGCGCTGCTGCAGTCGCAGCGCGCCTTGATCGGCCGCTACTGGCACGATGCCACCGTTCAGGTCGATGACTTCAAGAACGAAGGCGTCGTTGCTTCGTCGTCGTGGCCGTATCAGGTCAACCTTCTCCAGGCCGACAAGAAGCCCATCGCCTCGACCATTCCGGAAGAGGGTGCCACGGGTTGGGCCGACACGACCATGATGCATGTGAATGCCGCCCATCCGAACTGCGCCTACAAGTGGATGGAGCACTCGCTGAACCCGAAGCTGCAGGGCGATCTGGCGTCCTGGTTCGGTTCGGTCCCGACCGTTCCCGCCGCCTGTAAGGGCAATGCGCTGCTGGGCGACAAGGGCTGCGAAACGAACGGCTCAGAAAACTTCGAAAAGATCTGGTTCTGGCGTACACCGACTGCGAAGTGCGAAAAGGAAAGCTCTTGCGTCCCCTATTCGCAGTGGGCGAAAGATTTCATCGCGATCCTCGGTAAATAAAGGTTACACGTCCTGCGGTCGGCCATCTGACGGCCGGCCGCATGACCCAAAAGAGTTTCATGTCTCCAGCAGTCCGCTTCCAGAACGTATCGCGTCGCTTTGGCTCCGTGCGTGCCGTTGACGGCGTCTCGCTCGACATTGAGCCGGGCGAATTCTTCGCGCTCCTGGGCCCATCGGGCTCTGGCAAGACGACGTGCCTCCGGCTGATCGCCGGATTTGAGCAGCCTGACGACGGCCACATCGAAATTTTCGGCGAAACCGCTGAGGGTGTTCCCCCCTATCGGCGCAACGTCAACACCGTCTTTCAGGACTACGCACTTTTCCCGCACATGACCGTCGGCGAGAACGTCGCCTATGGCCTGATGATCAAGGGCGTTGCGAAAGCCGAGCGCGAGGCGAAAGCCAAGGATGCGCTCGCCCTCGTCAAGCTCGCAGGCTACGAGACGCGCCGCACGGCACAGCTTTCCGGTGGTCAGCGTCAGCGCGTCGCTCTGGCCCGCGCCCTCGTGAACGGCCCGAAGGTCCTGCTGCTCGACGAACCGCTCGGCGCGCTCGATCTGAAACTGCGCGAGCAGATGCAGGAAGAGTTGAAATCCCTGCAGACGAGCCTCGGCATCACGTTCGTCTTCGTCACGCACGACCAGGGCGAAGCCCTCTCGATGGCGAACCGCGTCGCGATTTTCAACGAAGGCAAGATCGTTCAGGTCGGAACGCCGTCCGACGTCTATGAGCGTCCGACAACCCGTTTCGTCGCCGATTTCGTTGGATCTTCGAACGTGCTGCCGCCAGAATTCGCGATCGCTCATGGCGGCACGGCGTCCTGGACGAGCCTCCGTCCCGAACGGGTCGACGTCGTACCGGAAAGCGCCACCGTCGCTGCCGACTATGCCTCCGCTAGGGGCACGGTCAGTGCCGTCAGCTATCAAGGTGCAGTGACCCGCGTCACTGTCGTCACCGAGAAACTACCGCTGATCGCCACGATCCCGGCAGGCGCATCGCTCCATAAAGACGAGCGCGTCATGCTCGTGTGGCCGAAATCCGCAATGGTCGCGATGGGAGATGGCGCGTGACGATTGCGGCAGAAAGACCGCGCGGGATCGCAGGCGCTATATCGGACGTCTTCTTCGCCCGCCCGCAACTGTTGACGTTCCTGCTGCTGGCGCCGCCGTTGCTCTGGATCGGCATCGTCTACGTCGGCTCGCTATTTGCGCTTCTTCTGCAGAGCTTCTATTCGCTCGACGACTTCTCCGGTCTCGTGATCCACGAGTTTACGCTCTCGACCTACGAGCAGCTTTTCGATGGTTCCAACGTCCAAATCATCTTGCGCACCGTGACAATGGCGGCGCTGGTCACGATCGCGAGTGCGTTTATCGCTTTTCCGATCGCCTATTACGCTGCCCGTTACGCGCGCGGTTGGATGAAGGCGCTCTTCTATTTGGCGGTGATGATGCCGCTGTGGTCGAGCTATCTCGTCAAAGTTTACGCCTGGAAGCTCATCCTTGCCAAAGAGGGTGTCATCACCTGGTTTGCTGGGATTTTGCATCTCAATTGGCTGCTGGACGGCATCTTGGCGTTGCCCATCATCGGCGGCCCGTCGCTATCGTTTAGTTATGTCGGCACATTTCTGGTGTTCGTCTACATCTGGCTGCCGTACATGATCCTGCCGACCCAAGCCGCGCTCGAACGCGTTCCGGCGAATTTTATTGAAGCTTCCGCGGACCTCGGCGCCGAACCTGGGCAGACCTTCCGCACGGTGATCTTTCCGTTGGCGCTTCCCGGGATCGTGGCAGGCTCAATTTTCACGTTTTCGCTGACGCTTGGCGACTACATCATCCCGCAGATCGTCGGCAATTCACGCCTGATGATTGGTCAGGCGGTCTACACGCTGCAAGGCACCGCCGGCAACATTCCCCTGGCAGCTGCCTTCACCGTCGTTCCGATGGTAATCATGGCGTTCTATCTCTGGATGGCAAAGCGCATGGGGGCGTTCGATGTCCTCTAACGGCATAACGAAATCGCCGATGGGCTTGCGCATTTCTGCGACGGCGGGACTGCTGTTCCTGCACCTGCCGCTGTTCTTCATTTTCCTCTACGCCTTCACGACCGAGGAAAAGAGCTTTGAGTTTCCGCCGCCGGGGCTCACGACCAAATGGTTCGGCGTCGCCTGGAATTCGCGGCCCGATATCTGGCCGCCGCTTTATCTGTCGCTGCAAGTCGCCGCAATCGCGACCATTCTCGCGCTGATCTTCGGAACGCTCGCCGCTGCGGCGCTCTCCCGTGCGAAGTTCTTCGGCCGTGAAACGATCTCGCTGCTGTTTGTGCTGCCGATAGCGCTGCCCGGTATCATCACCGGCATCGCGTTGCGTTCCGCTTTCGACATCATGAGCATACCGTTCTCTGTCTGGACGATCATGCTGGGACACGCCACGTTCTGCATCGTCGTCGTCTATAACAATGCGGTTGCGCGCTTCCGCCGGCTGTCCGGCAATCTGGTCGAGGCGTCGATGGACCTTGGCGCGGACGGCTTCCAGACATTTCGCTATGTGATACTGCCGCAAATCGGCACCGCGCTGCTAGCCGGCGGCATGCTTGCATTTGCGCTGTCGTTCGATGAGGTCATCGTCACCACATTCACGGCCGGACAGCAGACGACGTTGCCGATCTGGATGCTGTCTGAACTGATCCGCCCGCGGCAGCGACCGGTGACGAACGTCGTCGCCGTCTTCGTCTTTCTCGTAACGCTATTGCCCATTCTCGCGGCCTACTACCTGACGCGGGAAGGCGAACACACTGGCGGCTCCTCGAAGTAGCGAGGCGCCCGAGCGACCATTGGAGGAAACCATGCTCGAAACCAATATGCTGATCGGTTCGGACTTCGTCGCCGGCACTGACGCTCCGGAACCGATCGTCAACCCGAAGACGGAAGAGGTCATCACCAATCTTCCTGACGCGTCCGTCGCGCAAGTGGATGCGGCCGTCAGCGCTGCCGAAAAGGCCTTTAAGACCTGGTCGCAGACGACGCCCGCCGAACGCTCGACCCTGCTCTTGAAGCTCGCCGATGCGGTCGAAAAGGAATCGGAAGCCTTCGCAGCGCTCGAAGCGCTGAATACCGGCAAGCCGCGCATCCGCGTCCTGCAGGATGAAATGCCCGCGATCGTAGATTGCTTCCGCTATTTCGCCGCCGCCGTCCGCAATATGCACGGCCCTGTTGCGGGCGAATACCTCGCCGGTCACACCTCGATGATCCGTCGCGATCCAGTCGGCGTCGTCGGTTCGATCGCGCCGTGGAACTACCCGCTGATGATGGCGGCTTGGAAGCTCGGCCCGGCGCTCGCAGGCGGCAATACCATCGTGCTGAAGCCCTCCGAGCAGACACCGCTGACGCTGCTGAAACTCGGCAAGCTCATCGCCGACATCTTCCCCGAAGGCGTCGTCAATATCGTCGTCGGCAAGGGCGCAACCACCGGTTCGGCGCTCATCAACCATCCGAAGGTTGCGATGGTTTCGCTGACCGGCAGCATCGGGACCGGCCAGAAAGTGCTTCAGGCCGCAGTCTCAAACATCAAGCGCACACATCTCGAACTCGGCGGCAAGGCACCGGTCATCGTGTTCGACGATGCCGACATTGCTTCCGTTGTCGAAGGCGTGAAGATCTTCGGCTTTTACAATGCCGGTCAGGATTGCACCGCTGCTTGCCGCATCTACGCCGGTAAGAAGGTCTACGACAATCTCGTCGCCGACCTCGCCAGCGCCGTTAGCAGCCTGAAGTTCAATCAGCCGAATGACGACGACAACGATCTCGGCCCGCTGATCTCATCGGCTCAGAAAGGCCGCGTGCAGGGCTTCGTCGAGCGTGCGTCGCAGTTGAACCATGTCAGCGTTGCGGCTGGCGGCAAGGCGCCAACGGGCAAAGGCTTCTTCTTCGAGCCGACGCTTATTGCCGGTGCGCAGCAGGAAGACGAAATCGTGCGCAAGGAAGTCTTCGGCCCGGTTGTTTCAGTCACGCCGTTCGACGACGCCGACGAAGCCATCGCCTGGGCGAACGACAGCGACTACGGCCTCGCATCGTCGGTCTGGACGTCGGATATCGGCAAGGGCATGAAGGTCGCCTCCCGCCTTCAATACGGCTGCACCTGGGTCAACACCCACTTCATGCTTTGCAGCGAGATGCCTCACGGCGGCCTCAAGATGTCGGGCTACGGCAAAGATCTGTCGATGTACGCGCTTGAGGATTACACCGTGCCGCGTCACGTGATGGTGAAGCTCTGATACCGTAAATATTGCGCGGCAGCACGATGCGCTGCCCTGTCAACTGCGGCGGCGAAGAGGTCAAGTCCTCTTTGCCGTCGCTTCTTAGTGTGCTCTCAACGGAAATTGGTGTGGTCGACGAGTCGGATCGCACGGGAACACACGGGATTTCGAAACGAAAATGACGGGTGCCGACGAACTAACCCACGAAGAGCTGCTGCAACGCCTGCAAAGCGTTGCCGAACGCTCGGTAAAGAGGTTTGGGCTGCCTGACGGCGTCCCCGTCAAACTCATCAATGTATCCGAAAACGCGACGTACAAAGTCGAAGACGGCACCGGCCGCAAGTGGGCCCTGCGCGTCCACCGCGAGGGATATCATTCGCGCACGGCGATTGCGTCGGAACTGGCCTGGCTTGCGTCGCTGCGCGAAACCGGCGGCGTTGCCACGCCGGTGCCTGTCCGCGGACTTGACGGTGAATACATCCAGACCGTTGCAGGCGAAGGCCTGCCCAATCCGCGCAATGTGGTGCTCTTCGATTGGGAAAATGGTGCCGAGCCCGAGCGCACGGACGTCGCAGGGTTTGAGCTTTTGGGTGAGACGGCCGCGCGCATGCACGCCCACGTCCGCAAATGGCGCCGCCCTGTCTGGTTCGAACGTCATTCTTGGGATTTCGAGACCAGTCTCGGCAGCCGCCCGCATTGGGGCTATTGGAAAAACGGCATGGGCATGACGGCGGAGGCGATGGAAGCCTTCACCGAAACGGTCGCCCTGATCGAGCAGCGCCTTGAAGCATTCGGCAAGTCGCCAGACCGCTTCAACTTGGTCCACGGCGACATGCGCTTGGCCAACCTCCTGATGGACGGCAGCACCGTCAAGGTGATCGATTTCGACGACTGCGGCTTTTCTTGGCTGCTTTACGATTGCGCGACCACGGTCTCTTTCTTCGAACATACGCCGGAAGTTCCCGAGCTTCTGCAAGCCTGGGTGCGGGGATACCGCCGTATCGGGACCTTGAGCGCTGAGGAAGAGAACGAAATCGCGACGTTCGTAATGTTGCGCCGCCTGCTGCTCGTCGCCTGGATCGGTTCGCACTCGGAGACAGAGTTGGCGCAGTCTATGGGAGTCGACTACACGCGCGAGTCGATACCGCTTTGCGAAAAATATCTCTCAGCGTACGGCCGGCCCAACGTCAGCACGGTTGCGGCGCCAGTCCCCAAAAAAGGCGTTCTTGGTCGCCTGTTCGGCTGATTGCTGCAGCGCAATTGTGCAGTTGCTAGTATTGAATGCCGAATAATTCAGCGTGCGCGCCGGTTGACCACGCGGTGGCATCTGATAGCCTTTTTCTCTTCGAGATAGGCATCTTCTCATCAGGAACCGATGGGAACCGGTATTGGCGATATAATGGCGTCGGACGCCGGCAGCGCGATTGGCAGAGGTGCCGATCCCTCGGTTCTTGCGTCCGCCGCAACCGGCATCGTCAAGTTCATCGAACGCCAGCGCGGCGACGTCGATCGCATTTTCGGCAATGCCGGCATCTCGCCGGAAATGGCCGGATCGCCGACGCTTCAGCTCAGCCTCAGTTCCTATTGCCGCCTGTTTGAGGAAAGTGCGCGTATCACGCGCAACGATAACTTCGGACTGTGGTTCGGCCACGCTTTTGATCCGCGCGATCTCGGTCTCTGGGGCTACGCCTCGTTGTCGGCGCCGACGGTAGGCGCGGCGCTCGAAACTCTCGTCGGTCTCTTTCCGCTGCACCAGCAGTCGTCCTCGATGGCGCTCAAGATGTCGCCTGAAGGCCTGATGCGGCTGGAATACCGGGTGGATGCTCCTCAAATTGTCGAGCGCCGCCAGGACGCCGAGCTGTCGCTCGGTATGTTCCTGAATTTCATTCGTGAGGCGATGGGCCAGAGCTGGGCGCCAGAAGAGGTTCATTTCGAGCATCCCAAGCCCGAACAATGGCGCGAGCACGAACGCGCTTTCGCGGCGCCTGCTTTCTTCGCCCAGCCGACAAACGCCATCGTCTTCCGCCCGCAGATCCTAAGGCATATCATGCCGGCCGCCGATCCGCGGCTGATGTCGGCGATGAAGCTTTGTCTCGAACGGCTTTCCGAACGTCAGGACGTCCGCTTCAGCGTGACCGATCGCGTTCGCAGCGCCGTCCGCGCCAAGCTGCCTGAAGGGTTTCCGCCGATTGAAGGCGTCGCTGCCGAGTTGCGATTGCCGCTCTCGACCATCCAACGCGAACTTCATTACGACGGTCTGAGCTACAGCACGCTGGTCGAGAACACGCGCCGCGATCTAGCGCTGTCTTATGTGCGCCAGCGCCAGCTGTCGTTTTCAGAAATCGCTTTTCTGGTGGGATATTCCGAGCTTTCCGCTTTCAGCCGTGCGGTCCGCCGCTGGACGGGGCTGTCGCCGCGAGCGCTGCGTGCCGAGGTTCTCCGTAACCACGGGTGACCTTCGACGACGTGGCGCTCGCGGCGCATGATCTATGCCTGCACCATCTTAGGCTTGCGCCAGGGCGTCCATGCTCTCTGGCAGGATTTGGCCGCCATCGACGATGATCGTCTGTCCGGTGATGTAAGCGGCCTCCTTCGAGGCGAGGAACAATGCCGCATAGCCGATGTCTTCCACCGTGCCGAGCTTGTTGAGCGGGATCGATGCTGCCATCGACTTCTCATAGTCGGGTCCGAGTGCAGCCAGGCCTTCCGTCTTGATGTTGCCCGGTAGAACCGCGTTGACGGTGATGCCGTATTTCGCGAACTCGAGGCAGGCCGTGCGCATGAAGCCGAGCTGACCGGCTTTCGTTGCACCGTAGTGCGCCCAGCCCGGAAAGCCGGTGACCGGCCCGGTGATCGACGACGTGATAACGATCCGCCCCTGGTCCGATTTCTTGAGGTACGGCAGGCACGCCTTGATGGGCAGGAACGTGCCCTTGAGGTTCGTCGAGGAAACGAAATCCCAGTCTTCCGGCGACAGGTCCTCGATCTTTGTCTGCGGGAAGATGCCGGCATTAGCGCAAAGAATGTCGATGCCGCCGTGAGCGCTGGCAGCCGCTTCAGCGAGCATCTGCATGTCGCCCATGCTGGTGATGTCGGCCGCGAAGCCTTTGGCCGTCCCGCCGGCCTGGCGGAATTCCTCGGCGGTCGCCTCCGCCTCGTCGAGATGGCGGGACACAACCAAGACTTTGCCGCCGTTCTTCGCGAACACGCTAGCGATGCCTTTGCCGATTCCTTTGCTGGCACCGGTCACGATGACGGATTTGCCTGCGATAGATGTGAGCATTGGGCTTGCTCCCCTTTTTCGTGCGGTTATGTGATGAAAAGGCGGGCGCCGGTTTCAGCGTCCGCCTTCTGGGTTTTGTTTTATATGAGCGTATAGGCTAATCGTTCAGAACCATGCGGCCGATGCGGGCGTGGGCGGCAGGCGAGATCACCCGTAGCGCCAGACCCCAGACCAGACCGACGCCAAGAATGATGAAGGCGATCAGCGGAATGCGGCTGCCGAAGCCGCCCGTCCCGCCGAAGGTCTCGAGGTTCACGACCAGCAGGTACACAAGGTAGACCTGCGAAAGGAACGCGATGGCGGGTGCAATCAGGCCGGCGAAGACATTGACTTCACCTGGATGGTTGGCCCGGAAGTACACGATGATCGCAATCGAAACGACAGCCTGCAGGATGAGCAAGAGCATCGTGCCGAGAACGGCGAGCATCGTGTAGACGCCGAGATAGGCCTGGGCGTTCGGGTCATTGGTTCCCGTGAAGTAAGCGAACAAGATGATCCACAGGGCGGCAAGCAGCGTCTGGACGACGGATGCCACGTGCGGGCTCTTGTGCGTCGGATGCGTCTTGCCGAGAACGCCCGGCAGCACGCCCTCACGGCCGAGTGAATACATGTAGCGAGAGGCCGTGTTGTGGAACGCCATGCTGCAAGCGAAAGAGCTGGTCAGGATCAGAAGAGCCATCGCTTCGTTGGCCCACTGTCCGACAAACTCCGTCAGCGGCGACAGGAAGAAGTTGCCCGAGTCGCCAACCGCTTTCGCCAGCATGTCGCCCTCGGTCGGATAGGCCGCGATCGCGCACCAGCTCGTGATGATGTAGAAAATGCCGAGACCGATAACGGAATAGTACAGCGACCGCGGGATGATATGCTTTGGATTGACCGATTCTTCCGCGTAGTTCGGCGCCATCTCGAAGCCGACCCACGACCAGAACGCCATGAATACGCCGACCGCCGCCGCGCCGGACGCGATATCGACCGTGCCGACTTTCTGTGCTGCTACCGGGGTCATGACGTGGAGAAGGTTGAGTGATTCAAGATTAAACGCGCCGGGGCCTTTTGCGACGAACACGCCGACGTCGAAGATCGTCAGCATGATGACTTCAAACACCAGGGCCGCTCCCAAGACCTTCACCGACAGCTGCACGTCCTGATAGGAGAGGATCGAGGTCAAAACGACGACGAAAAGCGCGAGATAGAGCCACGGCACGTTGATGCCGAAATGCGTTTGAAGCCACGAGTTGCCGAAGAAGGCGAACAAGCCGGTAAGGGAGGCTTCGAAAACGCTGTAGGACGCCAACGAGGCAATGCCTGCCGCCATGCCGACGTCGCGCCCCAGGCCCATGCTGATGAAGGAATAAAAGCCGCCAACCGACGAAACCTTGCTGGCCATCGCGGCGTATCCGACCGAGAAGATGGTGAGCACGATCGTGGCGAGCAAGAACGCCGCCGGAACGTAGATGCCGTTGCCGAAGCCCGCTGCGAACGGCACGTTGCCGAGCATGGCGGATTCGGGTGCAGCGCCGGTCACCGTCAAGAATAACACGCCAATCAAGCCGATGGCCTTGGCGTGCAACTTGTCGACCGACCCATCCTTACCTACATCGAAGCTCTCTGTGGCTTCGAGAGTACTGGTGTTTGGTGATGTCACGTTGGCTACTCCCCCTGGGTTGTGGTCAGCCGAACATCCAGGATCTGTTCGGCGCGATATTAAATCGTACACGTACTATCCGGCGGTGATTCACGGCGGATCGCCATGCATCAGGTATTCCAGGCAGTGCGCACATAGTCGACGAGCGTATATGTGCGGCGCAGTGCAAGGTTTGACATTGCGCTGTCAAAACTTGACCTACTTCAGTCCAGGCCCATGATCTGTTTGAGTTCCGTGCTCGACATGACGTGGCAGTAGATCATATTTATGATCTCGAGCTCCTTATGGTGAAGCTCGTCCGAGCCAGCCGCGCAGCAGTCCTCGACGACGACGACAGCGAAACTTTCATCCGCCAAGCTCCTCACCGTCGATGAGACACATTGGTCGGTAAAGATCCCGCAGCATACGACGGTCTTGATCCCGAGGTTGGTAAGGATAAGGCGCAGGTTCGTTCCCGTCAGTGCGCTATCCGTTGTCTTCGTCACGACGATTTCATCGCCGACGGGGGCAAGGTCCGGCACGATCTGCGACGGCAGCTCGTCCTTCGGCAGTAGCAGGTTGTTCCAGCCCGGCATCTTCTGCGATAGCGACCGGTCCCGACCGTCTTTGGTGTGGCAGGCGATGCGGGCGAACAGGCATTCGATGCCGTTTTTGCGAAAGGTAGCGAGCAAATCCTTGGTTCGCGGCAGCACGGTTTGATGCATGCGGTCGTGGAAAGGCGTCCAGGCGTCGTACCGGCGTTGGTCTTCGGCCGAAAGCGACGCCCGGTCCGGCCGTTCGAGGTATGTGTTCTGGACGTCGATGATGAGGAGGGCGGTGTGGGCTTTGGAAAGGTCGGGATCGGCTGGCTCCGGCGCGCCGTCGTAATAAATGGACCGGTAGGCTGTCTTCCAGCTCATGCGTGACCTTTCAATATCGCTTCTTGTAGAGAGAGCGGCGCTCATAAACGTCTGCGGCTTCCTCGATGAAGGCCGCGACGCCGTTGGCGCCGTAGACCTCCCGCAGCTCCTTGGCGGCCGCCAGCAGTTCGTCCTTCGACCCCGCTCGGCCGGGGCGCAGCAGCTCGTAAGTCCGCATGATTACGTCCTGCGGCACGTCCACAAGCTCGGCGCCACGCTCGAAGTTGGCCGCCAGTGTCGGCCGCCCGGCGGCTTTCGCGACCTCGGCCTGCTGACGCAGCGCCCGATCCGTGATCCGTAGATCTTCAAGCCCGACCTTGTCAGTCAAGACTGCGTCAAGGCTGATATCCTCGAGCGTTTTGCCGGTTTTCGTTTCGACGATGTCCGGGCGTCGTTCGGCCAGCGGATAATCAGCAACGGAAAGAGGTTTGTCGCTCATGCTGCCGCTCCGAGGAATTTGATGTCGATCTCCTCGGGCTCGGCGCCTTCCGATGTCATCTCGGTTTCGATGGCGTAAATCATCGAAACGCGGGCGTGGTAGCGGGAGCCCATGGCCTCCCCGCGCGTCGGCACGATCACGGGTTCCGGCATTTCGCCGCGCGCATAGGCGGCCGCGTTGAGGCCCATCCGCTTGTAATGGTCGAGCTTGGTAATCGGCGAGTTCGAGAACAGTTCAAGGTTGTTATGCGGCAGCCGGTCCTTCTGGTGAATGACGGCCGTGCCCTTCGCCTGAATCCCGATCCCGACGCCGGACCCCGCCAGCCGAGCCGCGCTGAGGCCGAGAAACGATGTGTCAGCGGTATGCAGCATCCGCACGACCCGTGCCGTGCAGCCGCCTTCCGTGATTCCGGCGATCAACACCCGCAAAATGGCCGACAGCGGATGGCCCGCGACCGTCTGGAACAGCTTGACCCCGAATGCCGGGCTGATGCCGATGACGACCTCGCGTGGATTGCCGGTCACTGCCGCCGGTCCGACCGGACGATAGGCGATGCGGGTCACTTCGGCCGGACGATATTGTGCTTCGCCGCGGAGCACTTCCTGCCGGGTCAGCACATCGCGGATGGCGACCAGTTCCTCGCGCCGGGCCTCGCTGACGCGGTAGCCCGTGCCTGGTCCCTGGTACTCGTTCGGATCATTGACGGCGCTGACGATCTTGCCGTCGCGGACGACAGCCGAGGTCTGCAGGTAGTCGCCTGAGACCCGCAGGCGCACCAGCTTTAACAGGTTTTCCGCTTCCTCGCGGAACCCGCGGGCCGCCAGCGCCTTGATGACGTCGATGACCGTGATCGACCGCGCAAAGATCGTCTCGCTGATCTGCCCGACTTCCCGGCCGGAGAACGTCCGCGTCTCGTCCGAGCCGGATGCAGCAATAACGCTCTGCTTCATGTCGGCGGTTGGCTTGGCGAGGCCCAGCTCTTCAAGGACCGCACTGATGGCGTCCACCGCTCGGGCGCGCAGATCCATGATCTGCGCTTCGCCGACGGGCGTCAGCCCGCCGTCGGCCTCGAAGTCCCGCTGCAGAACCAGATAATCCTCCAGCTCTTCGCCGTTGAGCAGCGACGGGTTGAACGAGTTGTCGTACTTCAGGATCGAGCCGAAGCCCGAGCAGATGAGATCCGACCCCGCAATCAAGTACGGCAGGATTTTCGCCCCGACGCGAATTTCGGATTCGGTCGCCCGCGCATCATTGCCCGAAGCACATTCGAGGTCGAGCCAGACAGCGATCAGGTTCTCAGCCATCAGTTCGCGCATGCCGCCGGGAACCGTGCAGGTCACCGGCGCGCCATCAACGCCACCGTTCTGCGTGCCTTGCACGCCCATGGCGCGCTGGAGGCAGAGACAGCGGGCTTCGAGATAAAGCAGGGACTTGCGCTCGTGAAATCCCATCAACAACTCGGACCCGGCGCCGGACGTGCATCGCATCTTGATACCGCGCGACGCGTAAGCCGCAGCCAGAAACGCCTTCGACCAGGGCGTATCGTCGCCGTCGATGAAGCTCTTTTCAGTGCCGTAAACCGACAGCGTTTCCGCATACGAGGTGAAGCCCGCCATGCCGATCTTCAGCTCTTCGGCTTCCTCGCTCGAACACTGAAACAGCGTGCCCCAACGCCCGACCGACGCTCCGACCGCGCAGGCCACGGCATTCGACCACGAATTCCGCGCCACCCGCATCGTCGTCTCGATCTCATCGAAGCCGAACGCGACGGCCGTAGCGGCATCGGCTGCCATTTGCAGCGGGTCGTCCTTGGCGTTCGTGACGTGCGCCTGGTTACCGGGCGTCTGCCGCGCCCGCATCTTGCCGTAGGCGAACGCGATCTCCAGCGACGACAGATGCGCAACGACTTCGGCAAGCTTAGCGGGCGTCATGCCGTGCGCCAGCCTGACGAGCGTGCTGCGCGGCACGTTCATATCGACCAGCATCCGTGCCACCTCGATCGAAGGCATCGCCATCGCTTCCGGCGCAATTTCGGGATCGAGATGATATTTCGATATGAAGATGTCGATCATATCGAAGTCGCGGACGGCAACGCCATCCATGGACTCGACGACGCCTTTCCCCATCGCAATGCCTGGCTTGGGATCGTCGGGGCTCTTGAAAGCGGCAAAGCCGCTCGATGCGTCCTCGATAGCGAACTTGTCGAGACGCAGCGGCCGCTCGTCCCAGTCGGAAAACCGCTTCCAGCGATTGGCGCGAACGTGCGACTCTTCGGTCATGGCGTCTGTTCTCTGCGATGGCGGCATCGAATTGAATCGCAGTCACGATACCCCGGTATCCGTACCGGGATTTGACCCCAGCCGCCCTGAAGTTGACGTATTGCGCGCAAGGCCAATGGCGACCGAGCCGGCAAACTGAACAGACAATGCAATTGACGGTCAAGCTGCAAGACCGCGGGGCGCCTATATAGCCATTGGGAATGTGCCAAACAGCACCGCATTATGAAGGAGCCTCTCCGAGGTCGGCATGGAAGTCACAAAAAAAATCCTCGAGCTCAACGCCTTCGACATGAATGCAGCCGCGGGGCTCTCGCCGGAGGTGGTAACGCTGATCGGCCGACGCCGGGCGACCTTCGGCCCGACCTCCATGTTGTTCTACGAAAAGCCGCTCAACCTCGTGCGCGGCGAAGGCGTGTGGCTTCACGATGCCGACGGCACGCGTTACCTCGACGCCTACAATAATGTGCCGTCCGTCGGCCATTGCCACCCGCGCGTCGTTGAGGCAGTTGCCCGCCAAATGGGCACGCTTAATACCCACACGCGCTATCTCTATTCGAACGTCTACACCTATGCGGAGCGGTTGCTCGGGACGATGCCGGCCGCCGTCTCGAATATCGTCTTCACCTGCACCGGAAGCGAAAGCGCCGACTTTGCCCTTCGTGTCGCCCGCGCGGTGACTGGTGGAACCGGCTTCATCGTTACCGACAACGCCTATCACGGCAACACCTCGGCCGTGACGGAAATCTCGCCATCCTCCGCCAGCGCCGAGCCTCGCCCGGCGTACGTTTTCGTCGTACCCGCACCCGACACGTATCGCGAGATTTCCGAAGCCGTCGGGCGGCGTTTGGGACGAGATGTTCGCGCGGCCATCGCGAAAATGAATACCATCGGCATACGCTTTGCGGGCTTCATCGCCGACAGCATCTTTTCGAGCGATGGCGTCTTTCCCGGCGAACCCGGGTTCTTGAGAGAAACGTTGGAAGCCGTGCACGCAGCGGGCGGCGTTTACATTGCCGACGAAGTACAACCGGGATTTGGCCGCACGGGCGAAAAAATGTGGGGCTTCGATCGGCATGGCCTCGTGCCGGACATGGTCGTCATGGGCAAACCCATGGGCAACGGCTTTCCGATGGGCGGTGTCGCCATAAAGCCCGACCTGCTCAAGACCTTCGGTGAGACGTCCGGCTATTTCAATACGTTTGGCGGCAATCCGGTCGCAGCAGCCGCGGGACTGGCCGTTCTGGATGTGCTGAAAGACGAAGGCCTGCAGCAGAACAGTTTCGAGACGGGTGCCTATCTGCGCTCGGAAATTCGCATCGTCGGTTCCGAGGGGGGCTGCATCGGCGACGTTCGTGGAGCCGGGCTCTACATCGGCGTCGACATCGTCAAGGATACGCAGACGCGCGAACCCGATCGCGACACCGCCGAGAAGATCGTCAACGGCATGCGTGACCGCAACATCCTGATTGGCATAGCAGGCGGCCATGGGAACGTCTTGAAGATCCGTCCGCCGCTCTGCTTTAATCGCGAGCACGCCGATATCTTTCTCGACGGATTGAGGGGCGCGTTGGCCGACGCATCCTGACGCCCCGCCGTGTTTCGTTTCAAGCAGGAGCCGTAATGCAATCGAAGCTTTTCATCGACGGAAAGTGGACCGACGCCCGTGAGGGCGGCACGCTCGACGTCATCAATCCCGCCGATGAGCGCGTGTTTCACAAGTGCGCGGCCGGAACGGCTGCGGATATAGACGCCGCAGTCGCCGCTGCCAAAGCCGCAATGGCCGGCCCTTGGTCACGCACCTCCGGCCATGATCGCGCGGGATATCTCCGCGCCATCGCAGCGAAAATCGAAGAGCAGAAGCAGGCTCTGGCGGAAATCGAAGTCCGCGACAACGGCAAGCCGCTGCCCGAAGCACTTTGGGACGTGGGCGACGCCGCTTACTGCTTCAATCTCTATGCAACCTATGCCGAAGAGCTGGATGGTCGCCAGGGCGAAGTCATCGGCGTGCCGGACGAGCGCTTTCAGTCGCGCGTGAAATATATGCCGGCCGGCGTCGCGGGTCTCATCGTTCCGTGGAACTATCCGCTGTTGATGGCCGCCTGGAAAGTCGCGCCCGCGATTGCCGCCGGCTGCGCCGTTGTCTTGAAGCCATCGGAATATACGCCTTTAACGGCGCTGGAACTCGGCCGTATCGCCGCCGAAGTCGGCTTGCCTAACGGTGTGTTGAATGTCGTGACGGGTTACGGCGCTACCGCCGGCGCACGGCTGTCAACGCATCCAGACGTGCGCAAGCTGGCCTTTACCGGCTCGGTGCCGACCGGCATTGCCGTGGCATCCGCCGCGGCGCGTGATGTGAAAAGCGTCAGCCTGGAACTCGGCGGCAAATCGCCCATCGTTATCTTTAATGACGCCGATATCGAGCAGACCGCCGAATGGGTGATGTTCGGCATTTTCTGGAACCAGGGACAGGTTTGCAGCGCGACCTCGCGTATGATCGTTGAGAAAGGCATCGCGCCGAAACTCATCGACCGCCTTTCGGAAGAAGCCAAGAAGATCACCATCGGTGATGGCATGGCGCCTGGCACGCTTCTGGGTCCGCTCGTCAGCAGGACGCAATACGACAAGGTCCTGAACTACATTGACGTCGGCAAGAACGAGGCGACGCTCGTGACGGGCGGCGCGCGGCCGTCGCATCTCAATGAGGGCTACTTCCTTGAGCCGACGATTTTCGCCGACGTGCCATCCAGCGCGCGCATCTGGAACGAAGAAATCTTCGGCCCCGTCCTCGCCGTTTCGACGTTCGAAACCGAAGACGAAGCCTTGAAGCTAGCCAACGACAGCGAGTTCGGTCTCGCCGCCGCCGTCATGTCGCAGGATCACAAGCGCGCCGAGCGCGTCGCCGATGCGTTTGAAGCGGGAGTCGTCTGGATCAACTGCTCGCAGCCGAATTTTCTTGAGCCTCCATGGGGCGGCGTCAAGAAAAGCGGCATCGGCCGCGAACTCGGCACGTGGGGCCTTAACAACTTTTTGGAGCCCAAGCAGATCACGAAATATCTGAGCAGTGATCCTTGGGGCTGGTATCTGAAAGGCTGACGGCTCTCGCCGTCACGCCTTCAGGCGATAGCCCGTCCTGAAGATCCACCAGACGATGCCCATGCAGATCGCGAGAAACACAAAGATCATCAGCACGCTGACGCCGACATTCACATCCGAAATCTCATAGAAGCTCCAGCGGAAGCCGCTGATGAGATAGACGATGGGATTGAAAAGCGTCACCGTCTGCCAAGCGGGCGGCAGCATCTTGATGGAATAGAACGTGCCGCCCAGAAACACGAGCGGCGTGATGATGAGAAGCGGCACCGCTTGCAGCTTCTCGAAGCCGTCCGCCCAGACGCCGATGACGAACCCCAGCATGCTGAAGGTCGCGGCCGTCAGGATCAGAAAGCCCAGCATCCAGAACGGGTGCGCGATATGGATCGGCACGAACAGGCTCGCCGTCGCTAAAATAAGCAGCCCCAGCAGGACCGCTTTCGTCATCGCTGCGCCGACATAACCCAGCACGATCTCGAACGGCGAGATCGGCGCTGAGAGATGCTCATAGATCGTCCCGGTGAAGCGCGGAAAATAGATGCCGAACGAAGCGTTCGACGTACTTTCCGTCAATAGCGACAGCATCATCAACCCCGGCACGATAAACGCCGCATAGCTGACGCCCTCGATGTTCGATATCCGCGAGCCGATGGCCGCGCCGAATACGATAAAATAGAGCGAGGTCGAAAGGACGGGCGAAATTACGCTCTGCATGAACGTGCGCTTCCACCGCGACATCTCGAAGGTGTAGATGGCTCGAACGGCTTCGATGTTCATCGCTTTTCCTTCACAAGATCGACGAATATGTCTTCCAGCGAACTTTGCGTCGTCGACAGATCCTTGAACGTGATGCCGGCCGCGCGCATGTCGTTCAGCAGCGCCGTGATGCCGGTGCGCTCTGCGCGTGTGTCGTAGGTGTAGATCAGCTCGCTCTTGTCGGCTCCGAACTGCAGGCCGTAAGCACCGAGCGTTTCCGGAATAACGTCGACGGGAGCGGAAAGCTGCAGCTGAAGCTGCTTCTTGCCGAGCTTGCGCATCAGCTCGTTCTTTTCCTCGACAAGAATGATCTGCCCCTTGGCGATGACGCCGACGCGATCGGCCATCTCCTCGGCTTCTTCGATGTAGTGCGTGGTCAGGATAATGGTGACACCCGCTGCGCAAAGTTCACGAACGATGTTCCACATTTCGCGGCGAAGTTCGACGTCGACGCCGGCCGTCGGCTCATCGAGAAAAAGAATGCGCGGTTCATGCGCCAACGCTTTCGCGATGAGCAGACGCCGCTTCATGCCGCCGGAAAGCGTCATGATGCGCGCATCCTTCTTGTCCCACAGCGACAGGTTACGCAGCACCTTTTCGACCAACGCCGGATTGCGCGGCTTGCCGAACAGGCCCCGGCTGAAATTGACGGTCGCCCACGGCGTCTCGAACATGTCGGTTGAGAGTTCCTGCGGCACCAGGCCGATCATCGCGCGAACGGCGCGATAGTCCGTGACGATATCCTTGCCATCGACGGTGATCCTCCCGGCTGACGGATTGACGATGCCGCAGATCGTGCTGATCAGAGTGGTCTTGCCTGCGCCGTTTGGACCGAGCAGAGCGAAGATCTCGCCCTGCTTGATCTCAAGATTGATATCTTTCAGGGCCGTGAAGCCGGAGGCGTAGGTTTTCGAGAGATCGGCAACGCGAATGATCGTTGTCATATTCAGGACTGTTCTGCTCTTTTGGCTGCGAGCGCCGGGAGGGGATCGCAGCCCAACCAGCATGTTGTCAATGGTATCCGCCTGCGACCCGGATAGTTTCGCCCGAGACCCAGCCGGAATTGTCCGAAGCGAGGAATAGCACGACTTTTGCGACATCATCGGGTTGTCCGATCCGGCCGAGAGGCGTTCCCGCAACCATCTGTTTCTCTAAATCGGTGCCAATGAGGCCGAGCGTATGAACACCTTCCGTTTCGACGGGGCCGGGAGCGATGCCGTTGACACGGATTTTTTTCGGACCGAGTTCCGCGGCGAGCACGCGTGTTACGGCGTCGATCGCCCCTTTAGTCGCCGAATACGAAACAGTCGTCGGCATTGAGGAGGTGCTCGCAACAGAGCTAACGTTGATGATGCTGCCGCCGTTCGGACCGAAATTCTTGAGTGCTTCTCGCGCTGCCAAGATGGTGCCGAGGACATTGGTGTTGAAGAGACGATGGAACTCGTCTTCGGTCAACGCGTCGAGTGGTTGGAACGCGTAGACACCGGCATTGTTGACCAGAATATCCAGAGAACCGAACGCTTTTTTCGCCTCGGCGAAGATGTGCTCAACATCGGCCGCTTTCGCGACGTCGCCTTTGATGGCAATTGCTTTGCCGCCTTTGGCAGTAATGTCCGCGACCACGCGATCAGCGCCTTCTTTGCTCGATGCGTAGTTGACTGCAACCGCCGCGCCCGCTTCTGCCAATGTTCGTGAAATTTCAGCGCCGATGCCCTTCGACGCGCCAGTTACGATGGCCACTTTGCCTTGCAAGATGCCCATAGGGGTTCTCCTTCTATTGCTTGTTTGATTGTGAATCTTCGCGCCAATTATTTATTCAGCCGGAACGGGTGGGGCGTGACCGTGCGATTGGTGTGAATGCGCCACCGGAGCCGAGACATCGCCCGTATGCTTCAGCGGTCTGTTGCCGCTGAGCTTGCGCAGGATGACGTAGAACACCGGCGTCAGGAATATGCCGAATACCGTCACGCCGATCATGCCGGAAAACACGGCGACGCCCATGGCACGTCGCATTTCCGCGCCCGCTCCGATGGAAGTGACAAGCGGCACGACACCCATGATGAAGGCCATGGACGTCATCAAGATCGGCCGCAGCCTGAGCCTGCTTGCTTCAATCGCGGCCTGCACCGGATTGCGTCCGGCAAATTCCAGCTCTCGCGCAAATTCCACGATGAGAATGGCGTTCTTCGCCGACAAGCCCACGAGCACGATCAAACCGATCTGCGTGAAGACGTTATTGTCGCCGTGCGAAAGATAGACGCCCGTAATCGCCGCCAGCAAACCCATCGGCACGATAAGGATGATCGACAGCGGCAGCACGAGGCTTTCGTACTGCGCCGCAAGTACCAGGAAGACCAGGAACACAGACAGCGGGAAGACCCAGATGCCGGAGTTGCCAGCAAGAATTTCCTGATACGTGAGATCAGTCCACTCGAAGCCGATGCCTTTGGGAAGCACCTGTGCAGCAATGCGCTCGACGGCAGCCTTCGCTTGCCCCGACGAATATCCGGGCGCCGCGCCGCCATTGACGTCGGCCGTCAGGAAGCCGTTGTAACGCATGGCGCGTTCCGGTCCGGCAATCTGCTTGATGTTGAGCAACGCCGAAAGTTGAATCATCGCGCCGGAATTCGAACGGACTTTCAGCAAGCCGATGTCTTCCGGCCGCGCGCGATACTTCGCGTCTGCCTGCACGCGAACCGAATACGTGCGTCCGAACTTGTTGAAGTCGTTGACGTAGAGCGATCCGAGATAGATCTGCATCGTATCGAACACGTCTTGCACAGCGACGCCAAGCTGCCGCGCTTTCGTGCGGTCGATGGCGGCGTAAAGCTGCGGCACGTTCACCTGATAGGACGTGAAGATTCCCGCAAGTTCCGGCGCTTTGTTCAAAGCCGCCGTGAAATCCGTCATCGCCTTGGTCAGCGCGTCGTAACCCAAGCCTGCGCGGTCTTCGACCTGCAGCTTGAAACCGCCGATGGTTCCGAGCCCCTGCACCGGCGGCGGCGGGAACATGACGATGAACGCATCTTTGACGACCGCATATTCCTGATTGAGTTTACCCGCGATGGCCGGGCCGCTGAGATCGGGCGATCGCCGCTCGGCAAAGGGCTTCAGCGTCGCAAAGACGATGCCGGAGTTCGAGCTGTTGGTGAAGCCGTTGATCGACAGACCAGGAAACGCCACCGCGCTTTCGACACCCGGCGTCTTCAACGTGATGTCGCTCATCTTGCGAATGACGTCTTCCGTCCGATCGAGCGTTGCGCCATCGGGAAGCTGAGCAAAGCCGACGAGGTACTGCTTGTCCTGTCCCGGCACGAAGCCGCCGGGGACGGACTGGAACAGACCGTAGGTTACGCCGATCAGGCCGAGATAGATGAAAAACGCCAACGCCTTGTGGCCAAGGATGCGTTTGACGCCGCCGCTGTAGGCATCAGAGCCCCAGCTGAAGGCGCGGTTGAAGCGTCGGAAGAACCAGCCGAATGCGAAGTCCATGCCGCGCGTCAGCCAGTCCTTCGGCTCATCGTGTCCTTTGAGCAGAACGGCGGCGAGAGCAGGGGAGAGCGTCAGCGAGTTGACGGCCGAGATCACCGTCGAGATCGCAATCGTCAACGCAAACTGCTTGTAGAATTGCCCTGTCAAACCTGTGATGAGCGCCAGTGGCACGAACACCGCGACGAGCACAAGCGCAATGGCGATGATCGGTCCGGACACCTCGCGCATGGCCTGAATGCTCGCGTCGCGCGCGGACAGGCCGTTCTCGATATTGCGTTCGACGTTTTCGACGACGACGATCGCGTCGTCCACCACAATGCCGATGGCGAGCACCAGCCCGAACAGCGTCAGCGCGTTGATCGAAAATCCGAACACATGCATCACCGCAAACGTGCCGATGATCGACACCGGAACGGCAATCAGCGGAATGATCGACGCACGCCACGTCTGCAGGAACAGAATAACAACGAGAACAACCAGCGCCACCGCTTCGAGCAGCGTGTGAATGACGGCCTCGATTGACGCCCGCACGAACTGCGTCGGATCGTAAACGATCCGGTAATCGACGCCTTCGGGCATGTACTTCTTCAGTTCCGCCATTGTCGCGCGGACGTTGTCTGAGATCTCGATGGCGTTCGAGCCGGGCGACTGGAAAATCGGAATAGCGACAGCCTGCTTGTTGTCGAGCAGCGAGCGTAACGAATAATCGGCGGCGCCAAGTTCAATGCGAGCAACATCGCGCAGGCGCGTCACCTGATTGTTATCACCTGCTTTGACGACAATGTTGCCAAACTCCTCTTCCGTCGTCAGGCGTCCTTGCGCGTTGACGGAAAGCTGGAAATCGAGGTTCGGAAGCGACGGTGATGAGCCGACGACGCCTACGGCGGCTTGCACATTTTCGGCGCGCACGGCGTTGACAATGTCCATCGCAGAAAGGCCAAGCTCCGCAGCCTTCGCCGGATCGACCCAAACGCGCATCGAATAGTCGCCCGAGCCGAATAGCTGTACGTCGCCGACGCCGTTGATGCGCGCCAGGCGATCCTTGACGTTGATCACCGCGTAGTTGCGCAGATACGTCATGTCGTAGCGGTTGTTTGGCGACAGCAGGTGCACGACCATCGTCAGGTCGGGCGAACTTTTTACTGTTGTGATGCCGAGCGCGCGTACGTCTTCAGGCAGGCGCGGCTCCGCCTGTGCAACGCGGTTTTGTACCAGCTGTTGCGCCTTGTCGGGATCGCTCCCCAGACGGAACGTTACCGTGAGTGTCATCAAACCGTCGGTCGTCGCCTGGCTGCTCATATAGAGCATGCCTTCGACGCCGTTGACCTGCTCCTCGATTGGCGTCGCAACGGTCTCCGCAATCACCTTTGGGTTGGCGCCCGGATAGTTGGCGCGCACCACGACCTGCGGAGGGACGACCTCCGGATATTCCGAGATTGGCATTGCCGGCAGCGAGATCAGGCCGCCGAGAAAAATTAACGTCGACAGCACGCCCGCGAAGATCGGACGGTCGATAAAGAACTTCGAGATATTCATGACAAGCGTGCCTGACGAGGTTGGTATGAAGCCTTGCTGTGTTGAGGCTTATTGTTGAGGAATGTCCGCGGACGCGTGCTCTTCCGTCAGCGGCTGGCCGTTCATTGCCACTGACTCCGGAGCCACTTCGTCGCCAGGCTTCACGTGCTGAAGACCCGCAACGATGATGCGATCGCCCGTATTGAGGCCTTTCGTGATGATGCGCAGATCGTCCGTCATCGCGCCGAGCTTCACTTCGCGATAGACAGTCTTGTTGTCCGGGTTGACGATCATCACGTACTTTTTGTCCTGGTCCGTTCCGATCGCCCGTTCGCTGATCGCGACCACCGGCGCGGGTTGGAACCGGGCCAGCCGGACGCGAACGAATTGCCCGGCAATCAGCCGCCCATCGCTATTGTCGAAGCGCGCGCGCAGGCGCACGGTGCCGCTCCCGACGTCGACTTTATTGTCGACGAACTGAAGCGCGCCTGGCTGCCAGACGCCTTCGTTGATGGCAGTCGACATCTGGACGGCGATCTTCTCGACGTGCGCCGTCGCGTTGGCTTCCGGCGAGAGCGTCGCAAGGGCGCGCGCGACGACGTTTTCATCGGCGTTGAAGCTCGCGTAGATCGGATTGACAGACACGAGCGTCGTCAGCAGCGGCGCGTTTGGCCCAGCCTCGACAAGATTGCCGACTGTAATCTCTCGACGCCCCACGCGCCCGGAAACCGGCGCGCGCACTTCCGTCCATTCGAGATTGAGTTTCGCGGTCCGCAGCGCCGCTTGCGCGCTTTTCAGATTGGCGACGGCCGCATCGTAGGCATTCGCGCGCGTATCGAGTTCGCGTTCGGAAAGCGCATCGCCGATGATCTGCCGTGCGCGCGCAACGTCGGCCTTGGTGAAGACCACCTGAGCTTGTGCAGCCGCGACGACGCCGTTCAGCCGGTCCACCTCCGCTGCATAAGGCGCCGGGTCAATCGTCACCAGCGAGTCGCCAGCCTTCACCATCGCGCCTTCGCGGAAGTGAATGGCGACGATCTGCCCGGCGACGCGGGGGCGCAGATCGACTCGCTCGACTGCTTCGAGGCGACCTGAGAATTCATCCCAGACGCTTGCCTCGCGCGCCTTGACGGTTGCGACCGAAACGGCGACCGGGGCGTGAGCCGGTGCCTCTTGCGCGAAAGTCGCGTCGAACGGCACGCCGACGAGTGCTATCGCGACTGCTGACGCCGCTAGGCCGTTCAAAAATTTGGATCGTGTTTTGCTGCTCATGATCGTCGATCTCTTCGAGGTTTGCTGGTCGCACGGCCCCAAGACCGACCCTTGCCGGACCGGCCGTGCGCGCGAAAATTTGGGGAGCGAGAACGCCAGCCGCTGCGCCGGCTGCCGTTCTCGAACGGCTTCAGGAGAAATTGTCGAGGCTGAGCCCCGGATGCCAACGGTCGTCACGCTCGCTGAATTCAGTCGGTGTCGGCGCCTGGCGATATCCACAGGCGGATACAACAAACGGGACGTGATCCTCGTCGGCCATCGTATCGCCGCCGCGACCGGCAAACCATCCTGTCAAACCCCGAAGGGCCGCTGCGGTCGTAAAAGTGAGAGAGCTTTTCATGACGAGCGCGTTCCCTACATATATACTGAGCGGTACGGATATAGGTCGCGGTAAGGTGCTGTCAACTACTATTTGTACTGATGAGTACGTAAATGTATAGTGGGTCGGCGAAGAAAACGAAGTTCGGGAGAGAAGCGGTGCAAAAAGAAGCGGTGCATAAAGGCCGCCCGCGCGAGTTCGACGTCGAAAAGGCGCTGGACAAGGCGCTCCACGTCTTCTGGCAGCATGGCTATGAGGGCGCCTCTCTGTCGGACCTGACGGAGGCCATGGGCATCAGTCGCCCAAGTCTCTACGCGGCCTTCGGCAACAAGGAGGAGCTTTTTCGCCGCGCTCTTGACCGCTATGCCGAAAAGGGCCCGGGCGCGGTCCAGTCGGAAGCCCTAGCCGAACCGACCTCTAGAAAGGTCGTCGAACATCTTCTGCATTCGGTCGTGATGTCGCTGACCGACCCCTGTAATCCCGCCGGATGCCTGGCCGTACAAGGCGCACTGACGTGCAGCTCGGCTGCGGAATCGATCAAGCAGGAGCTTTGCAAACGCCGTTCCGAAGCTGAGGAAAATCTCCGCTGTCGCTTTGAGAAAGCCAAGGCTGAGGGCGATCTTGGCGCCGATTCAGATCCTGCCGCTCTCGCGCGTTATGTCTCGACCGTGACTCAGGGCATGTCGGTGCAGGCCTCGGGTGGTGCTTCTCGCAATGAGCTGCTCGCCGTCGCGGAGATGGCCCTGAAGGCCTGGCCAGCCTGATGGCGGACATGCCGAGAACCGCGCTTGCCTGCGGCGGCCGGGTCTTGTAGGTCGCGCCAGGCACGGCCACGTCTCTTCACAACTGAAAATAATCTGCGGAGCATGCGCTTATGGCGAATGGCTTGATCACGCGTCTTGTCGGAAACCGATCTCGCCGAGTGGGTTTCAACGCAGCAGCTTTCGTCCTAGCCACGCTGGCGATATCGCCGCTGTCGGCAGTCGATCGCGCGCGGGCCGACGAAACCTGTCCTGACGGCAATGCGGGCCTCAAGTTGCCCAGGGGATTCTGCGCCACGATTTTCGCCGACAATGTCGGCTCGCCACGCCACTTGGCCGTTTCCGCTGATAACGTCGTTTACGCCAACAACCAGAAATCATTGCTCGCGCTCAAAGACACGAAGGGTGTGGGGCACGCCGATGTCATCGAAAAATTCGGACCGCCCGGTGAAGGCGGCACGGGCATCGGCGTTTACAGGAATTGGCTTTATGCCGAGATCGGTGATGAGATCGTTCGCTATCAGTTGAAACCCGGCGAGATCGTTCCAACCAGCAAGCCGGAGGCGATTGTTTCTCAATTGCCTATCGACGGCGATCACCGGCCGCGCCCGTTCGCAATCACGCCTAAAGGCGAGATGTTCGTCGATCTCGGCTCGGCGACGAATTCTTGTCAGGAAGAGAACCGCACCAAAGGGTCTCCCGGCATCGACCCGTGCACAGAGCTTGAAACGCGCGCCGGCATTTGGCGTTTCGATGCCGATACGCCGGGCCAGATCTTCTCATCCGCTCAGCGTTACGCGACAGGTCTGCGAAATGCCGAAGGCATCGACTACGGCGCAGACGGCCGCCTCTACGCCACTCAGCATGGGCGCGATCAGCTTTATCAAACTTGGCCGAAGCTTTACTCATCCGAGCAAAGCTCCGATCTTCCGGCCGAAGAACTCGTCGAAGTGCGCGATGGCGGCGACTACGGCTGGCCGTATTGTTATTACGACGGTTTTCAGAAAAAACTGGTTCTCGCACCGGAATACGGCGGTGATGGCGGCAAGGCCGTTGGGCGCTGCGCCGACAAACTCCCGCCGGTTGCCGCCTACCCAGGACACTGGGCGCCGAACGATCTGAAAATCTATAAGGCGAAGCAGTTCCCTGACACATATCAGGGCGGCGCATTCATCGCCTTCCATGGTTCGTGGAATCGGTCGTCCGGCGGCCAGCAGGGCTATAGTGTCGTCTTCCAGCCGTTGAAGGATGGCAAAGCCTCTGGCCCGTATATCATTTTTGCTGATGGCTTCCGGAACGGAGACGGAACAGGCGTCGAGCATCGCCCGACAGGGCTTGCAGTCGGTCCCGACGGTGCGCTTTACGTTGCCGACGACGCTGCCGGTCGCATCTGGCGTATCGTCTACAAAGGCTGACGTTTTAGATCGTATTCGCGAGCGGGGCGCGGAGACTTGGCAGCAAAAGACATCGCGTTCCTGACAGGCGCTTCGGGCTTCGTCGGCTCGGCCGTCGCGCGCAAACTTCTCGACGAAGGGTTTGCGGTGCGCGCGCTCGTTCGTAAGAGCAGCAATCGCGCTAATCTCGCAGACATTCCGCTCGACGTCGTCGAAGGCGATATCCGCGATGCGGCTCTCGTCGAAAGGGCCATGCAGGGCGCGCGTTACGTCTTCCACGTCGCCGCCGACTATCGCCTGTGGGCGCTCGATCCTGAGGAGATCGTCAGAACTAATACGGAAGGCACGCGCGCCATCATGAGTGCCGCGCAGAAGGCCGGCGCCGAACGGATCGTCTACACATCGAGCGTCGCTACCCTGCGTTTGGCGGGTGATGGCACGCCGTCGGACGAAACGATGCCGCTCAAGGCAGAAGACGCCATCGGCGCCTACAAGAAAAGCAAAGTGCTGGCCGAGCGTCTCGTCGAACGCATGATTGCCGACGACGACCTGCCGGCAGTTATCGTTAATCCCTCCACACCGATCGGCCCCCGCGACGTGCGGCCAACGCCGACCGGCCGCATCGTAGTCGAGGCTGCGGTCGGACGGATGCCCGCCTACGTCGAGACGGGCCTGAACCTGGTCCACGTCGATGATGTCGCGGACGGTCACGTTGCCGCCTTGAAGAAGGGGCGAATTGGCGAGCGATATATCTTGGGGGGCCAAGACATGACGCTCGGGCAAATGCTCGCTGAAATTGCGCAACTCGCCGGACGCCGCGCGCCGACGATCAAGCTGCCCCGTGAGCTGATCTATCCGATCGCCTATGGCGCCGAACTCGCCGCCCGCGTGACGGGCCGCGAGCCTTTCGCGACTGTCGATGGCTTGCGCATGGCGAAGTACAAAATGTTCTTCTCCTCTGCGAAGGCGGAGCGCGAGCTTGGCTATCGGGCGCGTCCGGCACGCGAAGCTTTGGCGGAAGCCTTTAATTGGTTTCAGCGCGCGGGGTACCTCAAGTGACCGCGCTGACCGTCATCGCGAGTATCGGCCTCGCCGCGTGGCTCTATCTTCTACTTTTTAACGGCGGCTTCTGGCTGAGCAGCGAACGCGAGGAAGCTGAGCAGAACAAATATCCTGAACCCAAAGTTTGGCCGCGCGTCACGGCCGTCATCCCGGCGCGCAACGAAGCTGACATGCTGCCAGGCTCTCTGACGTCGCTCGTCAAGCAGGATTATCCCGGCGCCTTTTCGATCGTCCTTGTCGATGACCAGAGCACCGACGGGACCGCCGACGTCGCTCGCGCCATTGCCGCGGCGTCGAACCGCGAGATCACCATCGTCAGCGGCGCACCGCTGCCGCCACGCTGGACCGGCAAAGTCTGGGCCATGCATCAAGGCATCGCGACGGCATCGGCAGGAGACGCGCAGCCGGAATACCTGCTCTTGACGGATGCCGACATCGGCTATCGTCCCGATGTTCTGAAATCGCTGGTTGTTGGCTCGACCGCGAAGGGCCGCGCCATGACGTCCGTGATGGCCAAGCTCAAATGTGACAGCCTCGCCGAGCGGTGGCTGGTCCCCGCGTTCATCTTCTTTTTCGAGATGCTTTACCCGTTCCGTCGCGTCAATCGGCGCGCTGATCGCACCGCCGCCGCAGCGGGCGGCTGCATGCTTGTCGAACGGACTGCACTTGAGCGCGCAGGTGGCATCGCAGCCATCCGCGGCGCCCTTATCGACGACTGTGCGCTCGGAAAACTGTTGAAAACGCAGGGCCCGATTTGGCTTGGACTTTCCGACCGTGTCCTGAGCCTCAGACCCTATGAGACCTTCGAAGATATTCGCCGAATGGTTGCGCGATCGGCCTATGCCCAGTTGCGTTATTCGCCGGTTTTGCTGGTCGGAACGGTCCTCGCGATGCTCGCAATTTATGTTGCGCCGCCCGCTCTGGCTGTACTCGCCGCCTATCCGGCGAATATGCTCGCTGCCGTAACGTACCTATTGATGTTTATCGCATATCAGCCGACGTTGCGCTTTTACAACCGTTCGCCACTTTGGGGCTTGGCGCTACCACTTATTGCGACGGTGTATGTGGGTTTCACGTTAGATTCGGCGTATCAGCATGTACGGGGTCGAGGCGGTCTGTGGAAGGGCCGCGTTCAAGCCGAAGTAGGGCGGCAATGACAGTCGATACGAAGTACAAATCCGGCAAGTCGGAGTGTGACGAGAACTTTCCCGTCGCTTCGCGTATCGTCGCTGCGCGCCATCGCGCGCCGATCCTGGCGTTCTACCGTTTTGCTCGCGCCGCTGACGACGCCGCCGACCATCCGACGCTCGATCCGCAATCGAAGCTTTCGATCCTTGATGCACTTGAAGACACGCTGCTCGGTCGTTCCGATGCTGCAACGGATGCGATCGCGCTGCGCGAGCAGCTGCAGCTTCGAAACCTCAGCTCGCAACATGCGCTCGATCTTTTGAAAGCCTTCCGCCAGGACGTCACGAAGCTCCGCTACGAGACGTGGGAAGAACTTCTCGATTATTGCCGCTATTCGGCGATGCCGGTCGGCCGCTTCGTGCTCGATGTCCACGGCGAGTCCAAGTCGACGTGGCCGGCATCGGACGCGTTGTGCGCAGCACTGCAGATCATCAATCATCTGCAGGACTGCGCGAAGGACTATCGCAATATCGACCGCGTCTACATTCCGCGAATGGATCTCGCCGCGCATGGTATCGGTGTCGAAGCGTTGGCGGAGCCGCAGGCATCTCCCGCGCTTCTGGCGTGTATCCACGCTCTGGCCGAGCGAACCGAGACGCTGATGCCCGATGCCGCGTTGCTTCCGCCGGGCGTTTCCGATCTTCGTCTTGCCGCCGAGACGTCTATCATTGTTGAACTCGCGCGCAAGCTGATTGCCATTTTGAAAACGCGCGATCCACTGTCGGAGCGCGTGCATCTGTCAAAATTGCAGGCGGCGATGGTCGCTTCACGCGCCACAGCTGCTACGGTCGCGAGCCGGGCTCTTGCACGTTTCGCGTTTTCGAAGTCGACGGGGATGATGCCGCATGAGCGCTGAAGTTGATACCTTGAGTGCCGAAGACGTTCCGGCAGCGGCAAGCAGCTCATTCTATGCCGCGATGCGGGTGCTCCCGCGCTCGCAACGGGATGCGATGTATCACGTTTACGCCTTTTGCCGGGCGGTCGATGACGTCGCCGACAACGGCGGCTCGCGCGAGGTGCGCCACGCCGACCTCGAACGCTATCGCACCGACATTGAGCAATTGTACGCTACCGGCCGCACGACGCCGCGCACGCGCGATCTGCTCGTGCCGATCCGGCAATATGGTCTTCTGATGGACGATTTCATCGCCGTCATTGACGGCATGGAAATGGACATCCTCCGCGATCTACGCGCGCCGGAATGGAAAGTTCTCGATCTCTATTGCGATCGCGCCGCCTCTGCGGTCGGACGTCTGTCTGTGCGCATTTTCGGAATGGATGAGAAGCCGGGGATCGAGCTGTCGCACAATCTCGGCCGCGCTTTGCAGTTGACGAACATTCTGCGCGACATCGACGAAGACGCCGCGATGGGCCGCCTCTATTTGCCCAAGGAGGCGCTGCGTGATGCCGGCATCGACGACACATCGATTGATGCCATTCTTGCCAATCCGGCATTGGATCGTGTCTGTCGCGGTATCGCCGAGATCACACGGAAATACTACGATCGCTCCGAAGCGATTATGGCCGCCGCGCCGCGTCGCGCTGTGCGGTCGCCGCGCATGATGGCGACGGTCTATCGCGGCATTCTCGAAAAGCTGATCGCCCGTGGCTGGAAAGCGCCGCGCGTGGACGTGCGTCGTTCGAAGCGCACCGTCATCTGGGCGGTTCTGCGTGACGGCATCTTCTGAATGACGAGCGGCACCGTTCACATCGTCGGGGCCGGTCTCGCCGGCCTTTCGGCGGCGGTTGCGCTGGTCGGTCAAGGACAAAAGGTCGTCGTCCACGAACTCGCGCGCCACGCAGGCGGCCGCTGTCGATCCTATTTCGAGCCGGCGCTCGGAATGACGATCGATAACGGCAATCATCTTCTGCTGTCGGGAAACGCCAGCGCGCTTGCCTTTCTCGACAAAGTCGGCGGCAGGCATCTTCTCGATGAGCCGCAGCACGCCGAATTCCATTTCTTCGACCTCGCTGCCAAAAACAGCTGGGTGCTGCGGCCGAACGACGGCCCTGTGCCGTGGTGGATATTCAGCAAGGACCGCCGCGTGCCGCAGACGCGGGCGAGCGACTATCTTCGTCTCGGCCGCCTCTTGAAGGCCGCACCATGCGAAACGGTCACGGAAAAGATCGACTCGAACTCGGTGCTCTATAAGCGGCTGATGGAGCCGGTACTGCTTGCGGCGTTGAATTGCGATCCTAAGGAAGGGTCGGCGCAACTCGCAGCTGCCGTCATTCGCGAAACGCTCGGGCGGGGCGGCAAGGCCTGCCGTCCGCTGTTCGCCGCCAATGGTCTCGGACCCGCGCTCGTCGATCCAGCAATTGCATTCATCGAGAAAAACGGTGGCGAAGTACGCTTCGATCATTCTCTCCGCACCATCGAATTGCAGGACGCGCGCGCTCGCGCCCTGCAATTCGACGACGGCCGGGTCGAGTTTGGTCGCGACGACCGCATCGTCCTCGCCGTACCGGCCTGGGTGGCGAAAACGCTTGTCCCCGAATTGCGCGTGCCGACCAAATACCGTTCGATCTTCAACGCCCACTTCGCGTATCCATCGCCGAAAGGCGTGCCGAAGATTACCGGCGTCATTAATGCCACGACGGAATGGCTGTTTGCCTTCGACGACAGGCTATCGGTAACGGTTAGCTCAGCCGATCGATTCAACGAAGCCGAGCGCGAGCCACTCGCCCGCCGCATCTGGTCCGAGGTTGCGACAATCGCCGGGATCGACGCCAACCTTCCGCGATGGCAGATCGTCAAGGAACGCCGTGCGACTTTTGCGGCAACGCCGGACGAGAATACCTTGCGACCTCGCGCGCAAACGCACTGGAAAAACCTTTTTCTTGCCGGAGATTGGACCGCCACCGGCCTTCCCGCGACAATTGAGGGCGCGATAAGGTCAGGCGAAACCGCTGCCAAACTGGCGATGGCGACACAACTCTGATACGACGCTCGGACTTCTGGAGAGCCCGAAATGACTTTCGAATCCACATCGCAATCTACGCGCTTGGCGTCTGAGATCACGGCACGTGAGTTGACGCCGTCGGAGATCGAAGGCGCGATCGCGGCGGCAAAAAATGCTCTCCTTGCGCTCCAGCGCGATGACGGCCATTTCGTCTTCGAGCTGGAAGCCGACGCGACGATTCCCGCCGAATACGTTCTGATGCGCCACTATCTTGCTGAGCCGGTCGATGCCGTGCTCGAAGGCAAGATCGCCAACTATCTTCGCCGTATCCAGTCGGAGGACGGCGGCTGGCCGCTGGTTCACGACGGGGCGTCCAACATCAGCGCCAGCGTCAAGGCTTACTTCGCTCTGAAGATGATCGGTGTCGGCATCGACGAGCCGTACATGAAGAAAGCGCGCGGCTGGATCTTGTCGCAAGGCGGCGCCTCACACAGCAACGTCTTTACGCGCAACCTGCTCGCTCTTTTCGGCGTCATTCCGTGGACGGGCGTTCCGGTGATGCCGGTCGAGATCATGGTGCTGCCGCGCTGGTTTCCGTTTCACCTCGACAAGATTTCCTATTGGGCCCGCACCGTTGTCGTTCCGCTGACGGTCTTGAATGCCTTGAAGCCGAAAGCGCGCAATCCGCTTGGCGTCGGCATCGCCGAGCTTTTCACCATTCCGCCGGACGAGGTGAAGGTCTGGCCAAAAGGGCCGCATCAGAAATCGCCGTGGTCCGAAATCTTCGGCGCCATCGACCGCGTCTTGCGCTTCACCGAACCACACTTCCCGAAGTCGCTACGCAAGAAGTCCATCGATAAGGCTGTCGCGTTTGTCGATGAGCGTTTGAACGGCGAGGATGGGCTCGGTGCGATCTTCCCGGCGATGGTCAACGCACTGCTCGTTTACGATGCGCTCGGTTATTCCAAGGATCATCCGAACTATCAGACCGCGCGCGGCTCGATCGAAAAGCTTGTTACCGTCAACGACGATGAAGCCTACTGCCAGCCATGCCTCTCGCCGGTTTGGGATACGGCGCTGTCGGCCCATGCACTGATGGAAGTCGGGGACGCCGAAACCGAGGCTGCCTCCGACCGCGCGTTGCAGTGGTTGAAGCCTTTGCAGGTACTCGACACCGTGGGCGACTGGGCAGCGACGCGTCCGAACGTCCGTCCCGGCGGCTGGGCCTTCCAATATGCAAACCCGCACTATCCCGATACCGACGATACCGCCGTCGTGGCAATGGCGATGGATCGCACGCTGGGGCGTACCCAGCAGCCTGACACGACGTATCGCGAAGCCATTTCGCGTGCCCGCGAGTGGATCGTCGGCATGCAGAGCAAGAATGGCGGCTGGGGCGCATTCGATGCCGATAACACCTACGAATATCTGAACCAGATCCCCTTTTCCGATCACGGCGCGCTGCTCGATCCGCCGACGGCAGACGTCACCGCGCGCTGCCTCTCCATGCTGGCTCAACTCGGTGACCGTCCCGGGAACAGCTACGAACTCGATAGGGGGATCGCGTATCTCAAGTGCACCCAGGAAAAGGACGGCAGCTGGTACGGCCGCTGGGGAATGAACTATATCTACGGCACGTGGTCAGTGCTGTGTGCGCTAAACGCTGCCGGTGTCGAGCCGTCTTCGAGCGTCGTGCGCAAGGCCGTCGATTGGCTGCTTGCTATTCAGAACAAGGACGGCGGCTGGGGCGAAGACAGCGAAAGCTACAGGCTCGATTATCGCGGTTACGAAGCGGCGCCTAGCACCGCGTCTCAAACTGCCTGGGCGCTGATGGGTCTGATGGCCGCCGGTGAGATCGACAACCCGGCCGTGAAAAAAGGTATCGCCTATCTCACGTCGACCCAAACCTCGGACGGCTTCTGGAATGAGAAGCGTTTTACGGCGACAGGCTTTCCCCGCGTCTTCTATCTCCGCTATCACGGCTATTCGAAGTTCTTCCCGATGTGGGCACTAGCACGCTATCGTAACTTGAAGGCCTCGAACGCCAAGCCCGTGCTCGTCGGGATGTAAGGTGGCTCTAGGTTTCGTCATCGCCGCAACGGGATTGAAGGCTGAGGCGCGCATCGCCGAGCAGCCGGGACGCGTGAAAGCCGTTATCGGTGGTGGCCGCGAAGACCGCCTCGCAACGCTACTTCAAGAGGGCCTGTCGGAAAGCACGCGCGGCCTTATCAGCTTTGGCATAGCGGGCGGGCTCCGGCCCGGACTGAAGCCCGGCACAATCATCGTCGGCACGTCGGTGCTGCACAGTAGCGGCAGGATCTATCCAGCAGATGTGCGCTGGAGCGATCGGCTGTTCGAGGCTCTACCGAACGCCGAAAGCGGTCCGGTTACAGGTTCGAGCACCATCATCGCCAATCGCGACGAGAAGCACGCGATCTATCTCAAATCTGGTGCCTTTGCGGCCGATATGGAAAGTCACGTCGTGGCGCAGATGGCCGCCGAGAGGGGACTACCGTTTGCGGTCCTGCGAGTGATAGCCGACCCGTCGACGCTGAGCCTGCCGCCCGCAGCCGTCAACGGTCTCAATCCGGACGGCTCGCCGAACATTCCGGCCGTTTTGAAATCGCTCGCGACGCAACCGAGCCAGCTATGGGACATCATCCGCATAGCCGGCGCGACGCGTCGCGCGATGAAGAGCCTACTCCGCTGCCACCGGCTTCTGGGCCCGGGCCTCGGCTGCGCTGATCTCAGCTAGCTTGTTCTCGACATGCCGTGAGAACACGAACTCAGCTGGACGCTGCCTGTCGAGTGCGATTTCGGGCGCCATCGGACCGTCCGTCTTGACGCCGCGAAGCGCAACCGCCGCGATCTTCCACGGCTTCTTGACGGCATCCATGACCGCAGTTGCTTCGAAGCCCGAATGCACCATGCAGTCGGCGCACTTCTCGTAGTTGCCGGTGCCGTACTTGTCCCAGTCCGTGCTTTCCATCAGCTCCTTGAAGGTTTTCGTATAACCTTCGCCAAGCAGATAGCAGGGCTTCTGCCAGCCGAACACCGTGCGCGTGGGGTTGCCCCACGGCGTACAATTGTAGGTCTGATTGCCCGCGAGGAAGTCGAGGAACAGCGCCGACTGGAAGAACGGCCAAGCGCGTCCGCCCCTGCCGAGCTTGAAGATGTCGCGGAACAGTTGCTTCGTCTTCGTGCGGTTGAGGAAGTGCTGCTGATCGGGCGCGCGCTCGTAGGCGTAGCCTGGCGAGATCGTGACGCCGCCGATATCGAGCTTCTTCATCTCGTCGAGGAAACTCGCGACCTGCTCGGCCTTGGCGTCGCTGAACAGAGTCGTGTTGATGTTGACGCGGAAGCCTTTTGCCTTGGCAACCTTGATCGCTTCCACAGCGCGATCATAGACGCCCTTTTGGCAAACGGAACGGTCATGCATCTCCTTGTCGCCGTCGAGATGGATCGACCAGTTGAAATTCTTGTGCGGCTTGTAGAGATGAATTTTTTTCTCAAGCAGCAGCGCGTTCGTGCACACCGTGACGAACTTGCCCTTCTTGAGCGCACCTTCGACGATCTCCGGCAGCTCTTTGTGCAGCAATGGTTCGCCGCCAGCCAGCACGACGACCGGCGCGCCGCATTCGTCCATCGAATGCAAAGCATCGGCGACGGAAATGCGCTGGTTCAAAATCTTGTCGGGATAATCGATCTTGCCGCAGCCCGCGCACGCGAGGTTGCAGCGAAAGAGCGGCTCGAGCATCAGCACGAGCGGATAGCGCTTGTTCCCCCTGAGGTGCTGTCCGATGACGTAGGCACCCACAGACAAAGCTTGGTTTAGCGGAATTCCCACCCCAACGGGCTCCTTCTAGTGAGGCTCGAACCAGCACGCGTCCCGGTCATGATGCTTCGAGCAATTCAGGTGGCAGGCGGAAGGTTATCTTCTCTTCGACGCCGTCAAGCGTCTCGATTTCGATTGGCCCCGCCTTACCTATCGCAGCTAATACGTCCTGGACAAGGACGTCGGGCGCCGAGGCACCCGCAGTTATGCCGACCGTCGCAACTCCGGCGAGCCAAGCCAAATCGACTTCGCTGCCGTCGGCGACGAGATAACTTGGAACCCCACATTCCGACCCGATTTCCCTCAGGCGGTTCGAGTTCGAGCTGTTGCTCGCCCCGACCACCAGCAAAAGCTCGACATGCCGACAAAGGTCCCGCACTGCCGTCTGCCGATTTTGCGTGGCATAGCAGATGTCACGCGTTTCCGGCCCAATTACGTCCGTGAACCGCTTTTTGACGGCCTCGATCGTCGATCTGGTATCGTCGACGCTGAGCGTCGTCTGGGTGATGTAGGCGACGGGGGTATCATCCGGAATATCGAGTTTCGCGACATCCTCGCCGTTTTCCACAAGGTAAACGGGACCGGAGATGCGCCCCAATGTCCCTTCGATCTCGACGTGCCCAGCATGCCCGATCAGGATGATCGTTCTGCCCAGTGACGAATAGCGCTGGCCCTGCTTATGGACCTTCGAGACGAGGGGGCAGGTCGCATCGACGACATTGAGACGGCGAAGGCGCGCCTCGTCCTCCACGGAATGGGAAACGCCGTGAGCACTGAAGATCGTGACGGAGCCGTTCGGCACGTCCGCTAGGTCCTCGACAAAACGGGCGCCCTTGGCTTTCAGATCTTCGACGACGTGCCGGTTGTGGACGATTTCGTGGCGCACATAAACAGGCCCATCACGATGAGCAAGTGCGCGCTCGACGGTGTCGATCGCACGAACGACGCCTGCGCAAAATCCCCGGGGCTGTGCCAGAATCACTTTCATGCAGAAACCCCCCGTTTTCTGCCAACCGGGCATCGCCGTCGCGGGCTTCAGCCTTAAATCCGTACGTCAAAGACTGATAACTTTGACGTGCCCACCCTCTAATACTTCTGACATTACGCGCGAACGCTGTGCGGGGCAGCAAAGCCAGCGTCGCGCCATTCACGCTGGCGGTATGACGTGTCTCAAAAGCAACACAGATCGCATGCTCCTCCCCCTAGCGGCTCGACATGACGGCCGTCCGGAGTGCAGTGGTTGGGAGGGATGCCCTTTGCTTACGAATAGGAAGAGCCGCCGCAGAATGGCCAAACACGACACTCCGCGATGCCGCCCAAACGTGACGGTGCTCGAAGCATGATCGAGCGCGTCGTTGCCGGCGTTGTTGCAGCCTCCGTGCGGCTGTCATGGCTGACGATTTTGCTTGGCCTCGCTGTCTCTGCGGGTGCGATTTATTACGTCGTCAATAATTTTGCGATTACCACCGACACGAGTCAGCTGATTTCGCCGGAGCTTGATTGGCGTAAGCGTGAACGCCAGTTCGACGCGGCATTTTCCCAGCACACGGACACGATCGATATAGTCGTCGACGGTAAAACCCCGGAGCTGACAGAGAGCGCCGCCGCCGAACTCGCAGCCGCTCTCAGCAAATCAAAGCCGGACCCGTTCCAGATCGTGCGCCGACGCGATGGCGGACCGTTCTTCGACAAGAACGGCTTGCTCTATCTGTCGCTGGCCGAGGTACAAGACATTACGGCAGGCCTCATCAAGGCACAGCCGGTGCTCGGCACGCTATCCGCTGATCCGACCCTCAATGGCCTGGCGAAAGCATTGGCGCTCGTCCCGCTCGGCATCAAAGAAGATCGGGCGAAGTGGATCGATTTCGAGAAGCCTTTGGGTGTGATGGCCAATGCCATGGACGGCATGCTGGCCGGCAAGCCGACGTACTTTTCATGGGGGCAGTTGCTGACTGGCGGCGCGCCCAGCCCGTCGGAGCTACGCCGCTTCCTCGAAGTAAAACCGGTTTTGAATTATTCCGATCTCGAACCCGGTGCCGAAGCGACCGATCTCATTCGCGCTACGGCCAAACAGCTGGGGTTGACCCCTGAGAATGGCGTTCGGGTCCGTCTCACCGGCTCAGTCCCGATGGCGGATGAGGAGTTCGGCACGGTCGCGGAAGGCGCAGCACTCAATACTACGCTTACCATTGCTGCCGTGCTGGTCATTCTTTGGCTGGCGTTGCGATCCGGTAAAATCATCTTTGCGGTGCTCGTCGGACTTTTTTCCGGCCTCGCAATTACAGCGGCGCTGGGTCTCTATCTCGTCGGCGCGCTGAATCTCATCTCGGTTGCTTTTGCGGTTTTGTTCGTCGGCATCGGCGTCGATTTCGGCATCCAATATGCCGTTCGCTATCGGCACGAACGCTATAGCCGCCAAGGCCTGCGCGAGTCGCTTGTTGCGGCAGGACGCAATGCCGGCAAGCCCTTGGCGCTCGCTGCCGCGGCCACGACCGCAGGATTTTATGCCTTCTTGCCGACCGATTACGTCGGCGTTTCCGAACTAGGTCTCATCGCCGGTAGCGGCATGATCGTCGCGTTTTTAACCAGCATAACGCTGCTTCCGGCGCTTCTGGAGGTGCTGAACCCACCCGGTGAGTTGCACGATGTCGGCTACCGCTCGCTGCAGCCGGTCGATCGCTTCATGGCCCGGCATCGCAAGATCATTCTTGCGCTCACGGCAATTGGCGTGATGGCTGGATTACCGCTGCTCGCAAAGCTCGAATTCGACTTCAATCCGATCAATCTGCGCAGCCAAAAAGTCGAATCCGTCTCGACCTTCAATGACCTGATGCGCGATCCGAACACCGCGCCGAACACGATCGAAATTCTGACACCGAACCTCGCCGACGCCGAAAAACTCGCGACGAAACTCGACAAGCTGCCCGAGGTCGATCGCACCGTAACGCTCGCAAGCTTCGTTCCCGATCATCAGGATGAAAAGCTGGCGCTCATCCGCGATTGCTACGATTTGATCGGCCCGACAATCGAGCCGGACGAAGTGGCAGACGCCCCGACAGACGCCGACACGAGGCAGACGCTTCTCGATACTGCCAAAGACTTCGAGGACGTCAGCAAATTGCCTGGCGCTTCGCCGCTCGCTGCGCACATGGCAAGCACGCTGCGCAAGCTCGCTGACGCAACCCCTGATGTCCGCGCCAAGATCGGCGCCGCATTGCTCGACGGCATGAAATTGCGCCTGACACAGATCCGCGCCGCTCTTAAAGCGGAGCCGATTACGTTGAAAAACCTGCCGCCCGAAATCGTCGCCGACTGGGTGACAGCCGATGGCCGTGCCCGCGTCGAGGTCGGCCCCAAGGGAGACGGCAACGACAACGCCAATTTGCGCCGCTTCGCATCTGCTGTTCTCGCCGTCGATCCGAACGCAACTGGCGTCCCGATCCTGATCCAGGAATCGGCGAAGACGGTCGTTCGTGCCTTCATTCAGGCGGGGCTGCTGGCGTTCGTTTCGATCACGATCATTCTGTTCGTGGCGCTGCGCCGGGTGACGGACGTGCTGCTGACGCTCGTGCCGCTGCTGCTCGCAGGTGTCGTAACGCTGGAGCTTTGCGTGCTGCTGAAACTGCCGCTCAATTTCGCAAATATCATCGCGCTGCCGGTGCTGCTCGGCGTCGGAGTGGCGTTCAAGATTTATTATGTGCTGGCGTGGCGTGCGGGTGAAACGAGCCTGCTTGCGTCGCCGTTGACGCGCGCAGTCATGTTCAGCGCGATGACGACGGCGGTGGCGTTCGGAAGTCTGTTCTTTTCAAGCCATCCCGGCACGTCAAGCATGGGCGAATTGCTCGCCCTTTCGCTGCTGACGACGCTCGCCGCTGCCGTTCTATTCCAGCCCATATTAATGGGCCCGCCACGTGCGGTAGCGAGCCCTAAGGACAACAAAATTCCAGAGGCCGTTGAGCCTTAAGTGAGCTCTAAGCGGCGGCGCTGCGGCGCTCACGCAGGAACTGGAAGAATTCCACGCCCTCGCGAAGGCGGCGCTTCATCATGTCGGGCTGTGTCACCATCTCGCCGACGATCGCGGCGATCTTCGGCACCCGGAAGTAGAACTTGCGATAGAAGTCCTCAACCGAGTTGAAGATTTCGGTGTGCGACAGGCCGGGATAGTGCAGCGGCGCGATCTGGATGCCGTTGTCGTTGATGAGTTCGGCGTTGTCGACATCGAGCCAGCCGTTCTCGGACGCCTGCTTGTAAAGGAACGTCCCCGGATAGGGCGCTGCCAACGAGACCTGGATCGTATGCGGATTGATCCGCGTCGCGAACTTGATGGTCTCCTGGATCGTTTCCTTCGACTCGCCCGGAAGACCGAGGATGAAGGTGCCGTGGATCTTGATGCCAAGCTCGTGGCAGTCTTTGGTGAACCGCTCGGCAACTTCGACCCGCATACCCTTTTTGATGTTGTGCAGGATCTGCTGATTGCCGCTCTCGTAGCCAACGAGAAGCAGACGCAGGCCGTTGTCCTTCAGCACTTTCAGCGTTTCGCGCGGCACGTTTGCCTTGGCATTGCACGACCACGTAACGCCGAGCTTGCCGAGTTCCTTCGCAATCGCTTCCGCGCGCGGCAGGTCGTCGGTGAAGGTGTCGTCGTCGAACATCAGCTCTTTCATCTGCGGGAACGCCTTGAGGATGTATTTCACTTCCTCGATGACGTGCCCAACGGAGCGGGTCCGGTAGCGATGGCCGCCGACCGTTTGTGGCCACAGGCAGAACGTGCAGCGGCTTTTGCAGCCGCGACCCGTGTAGAACGAGATGTACGGATGCTTGAGATAGCCGATGAAGTAATTCTCCATCACGAGGTCGCGTTTGTAGACCGGCGTAACGAAGGGAAGCGTGTCCATGTCGTGCATCACGGGGCGGTCTTCGTTGTGCACAATCACGCCCTGCGGGTTGCGATAAGACAGGCCCTTGATGTCGCTCCAGGCCTGGCCGTCGGCGACGTCTTTGATGGTGAAGTCGAACTCGTTACGCGCCACGAAGTCGACGATCGGCGCGTCCTTCAAGCTCTCATCGGACTGAACTGCGACCTTAGCGCCGATCAATCCAACCTTGAGGTTCGGGTTCGTCGCCTTCATTGCCTCGATGACCTTGACGTCGGAATCGAATGATGGCGTCGAAGTGTGCAGCACCGCTAGATCGTAATCGCGAACTTGGCTGAGCACGTCCTGAAGACTTGTGCGGTGAGGCGGCGCATCGATCAGCTTGGAGTTCTCGACGAGCGCGGCGGGCTGCGCCAGCCAGGTCGGATACCAGAACGATTGGATCTCTCGGCGCGCCTGATAGCGCGAACCGGCTCCGCCGTCGAAGCCATCGAACGAAGGGGCCTGCAGGAAGAGTGTGCGCATCTTGGCGCCTTTCATATCGGCGTGACGGTTCCATCGGAGCCGACGCTATAGCGACGGCCTCTCCAGTTGACGGCTCCGGGCATGAAGCTCGCGACGAACACCGCGAAGCTCAGCAGATCCCTCAGCGGACTGAGCCACCACGTGCTCTTGCCCCCACCCGCCAACTTCTCAACTTGTATCGGAACAAAAAGGCGGCAGGCAAGCGTTCCTGCGAGGATCATCCACGCTATGGCGCTGAAGCCACTGAGCGGCAACGCTGCCAGTGCAAAAGGCAGGGGATGCGTCACGATGGATCCTGCGTACCCCATGGGGTCGACAAGACGAATCGTCCGCGCCCAACGGAGTTCATGCGCCCAAAGCTCTTTAAACGACGCTTCCGAAAACGTATGCCCGACCGTGAACGGGGCAATTTCGACCTTCAGACCGAGACGGCGGACGGCGTCCCCCATCGCGTAATCATCAGCAAGAGTATCAGCGAAAGCCTCGAAGCCGCCGATTCGTTCAAGCGTGCTTCGCCTCAGCGCGATCGTTGAACCGAAACAGGGCTTTGCCAGTCCAACGGCGAGGCCGACAAGCACACTCGGAAGAAAGTGCTGATCGACGGCCGAGGCTGCCATCCGCGACCAAAAGCCTGTGAGCGCCGTGCCGCGGTAGAGACACGTGACGAGCCCAACTCCGGGTTGCTGCAAGATCGCAGAAACGTGCTGCGCATAGTCGGGAGCGACCCGCATGTCGCTGTCACTGAGAATAAGAAAATCATGCTTCGCAGCCGGAAACATGTTGGCGATGTTTTCGACTTTCGGATTTCCCCCGCCGCGTCGCTTGCCGACAACCAGTTCAAGGTCGCGCGACGGGAACCGCCGTTGCAAACTGTGGACAACTGCGATGGCCGGATCCGCCGGGTCCTGGACCCCGCACAGCATCTGCAGATCGCTGGGGTAATTCTGCGCGCAAAAGGAGGCGAGACTCACGTCAAGGCCGGTTTCTGCACCGTAGAGCGGCTTTATCAGCGTGACATTTTCGAAGCGTTCCAGTTTAGGCTTGGGTTCACGGGCAAATCGTGCCACCAAAAAAGTCGCAAACAGGGCGTAGACGCAGCCGATTAAGGCAATAAGGGTGCATACAAGCCACAGACAGGACGTCATTCGGACGTTACTTTCTGGTTTGAGTTGGGGGCAAGCCTGTCGGTAGTGGCAGGGAGGCTAGCGCCTAGTGCGCGATTACGGTAGATCTGGAATTGCTCGGCTGGTGGGGCCAAGCAGGGGGAATATCGGGACGTGAAAGTCAGCGCCATCCTAAATTGGGTCGGCTGCGTTTTCGTTGGTGTGGGCCTTTCGGCTTGCGCCAGCACGTCACCGCCTGCGCTGGAGCCCCAGCATCTTGCCGCCACCGGCGACGACACCACACCGAAGCCGGTGTCTGATCCGAACGAGGCGTTCAACCGCCAGATGTTCGACAATAGCCAGGACTTCAACCACAACGTTCTTTATCCGGCGGCGGAAGCTTATAACAACAACGTACCGGAAAGCGTCCGTGATCGCATTGATGCTTTCACGACGAACCTTTCCGAGCCGATGACGTTCGCCAACAACGTGCTGCAGCTTCGCCCTGGGGCCGCAGTGACGACGCTTGGGCGTTTCGCGCTGAACTCGACATTGGGCCTGGGTGGCCTGTTCGATGTCGCGGCTGAACAGGGCATGACGCATCAATCGGGTGACTTCGGCCAGACGATGTACGTCTGGGGGTATCGCGACAGCGCCTATGTCTATCTCCCCGTTCTGGGTCCGACGACGGTGCGAGATGCGATCGGCAGTGGGGTTGAATTCGGTGCGTCCTTACCTGCTGCGGCTTTGATCCCGACGAAATTCGCGACCCTCGCAAGCCGGGTTGATCTCGCCGGAACCGTGACCAGCCCGCTCTCGAACCTCAGCAAGGCTGAGGACATGAAGACGCTGGAAGACAGCTCGATCGATTTCTATTCGATGCTTCGCAGTGTCAGTCAGCAGAAGCGGCAGGCCGACCTAGATGAAGCCATAAACACGAGCGTCCTGACGAGCACCAACCCGCCGGTCCGCGATCCCAATGCGATCGAACCGGTGACGGAACTCGTCTCATCGCCGATGATGCTCGAAGATCGCCGCCGGGTCACCGACGTTCCAAAGATGACGCGTACCGCCGACCGCAGGCCGTTCGTCGTTGTCGGACCGCCGACCGCCGTTCAGGCGTCTCCCGCCGAAGAAATGTCTCCGGCGCAAGAACAGCCGTCTCCGGCCGAAGAGCAAAAATCGCCTGCCGAAGAATAATCGGCGGTCGATCGTGACGCCGCGCGTCGCGATCTCGAAATCCGTACAGTCAGACGATTTGCCATCGCACGAATGATTCGGGCATGGCACGATAGCCGCGAATGAGCGCCCTGTTTACGTGCCACGAGATCCGTGAAGCTATGGGCTTGATCCGCCGACGTGGGCTCCTATAGCGGCTTTCACCCTGTCAAAAAAAATTAAGGGCGCCGATTGCTACGGCGCCCTCAAAATATCCGAGCTATCGAGAGGCGTGATCTCTCTCAGCTGCCCGAGAGCAGTTTGTCGCCCTGCTTCTTCAGCGACGCAATGAGCGCATCCGGTCCGCCGGCCTTCAGGATGGATGAAAACTCAGAGCGCCGGCTCGCCAGTTCGCTGATGGTGCCGTCGAGATAGATGTCGACGATCTTCCAGTCCGGTCCCGATTTCCGCATGAGATAGTTGATCGCCACAGGCTTGCCGTTGCTCTGGATGATCTGCGTCTTGACCATCTTGTCAGCCGCGCCGCGGTTGGAAATCTCGACGATCCGGAAGCTTTCTCCCGAGAATCCATCGAAGCGCTTCGCGTAGGTCGCGATCATCATGCGCCGGAACAAATCGATGATTGACGCCTGCTGTGCAGAAGGCAGAGATCCCCACGTTTGGCCCACCGCCAAGCGCGTCATCAGCGGTGTATCGTAAATCTTCGACAGTACCGGTGCGAGCGCTTGATAGCGCCCTTGCACGCCCAGGGACTGAGCCTGCTTCATGGTGTCCAGAAGTGCCGTGTTGAGGCCGTCAATCGTCGCTTCCGGAGAATCGGCCGCCTGCGCCGTCGTAAATGACGCAGCCGCGACGGATACCATCACAAATGCCGCCAACGATAACCCAAACGCCTGCAATTTCCTGATCAGGAGCATTGCCCCTCCCTCGATATCTTCAATGAATGCCTTAGCCCCGCCATTATCAGCGTTTCGGCTATAAGGACCTAGGCAGTTACAATGGCGGTATTTAGTCGGCCATCCTTCTAATTTGTGAGGCTTGGCTGCAACACATCCCCGCAGAGTCCACTCTGCGCTGTATGATCCATTTTTTGCGACGTGTCATAGGTTCATAATTTGCCATCGAGCTCGGGACTCGAGCGGCAGTTGGGGGAGTTCGGTCATGGATGCAAGGGTCACTCGGCCATCCAAAACACCGCTTTTGGATCAAGTCGATACGCCGGACGATCTCAAGCAATTGTCCGAAAGCGAACTACCGCAGCTCGCGGACGAGCTTCGCACGGAATTGATCGAAGCCGTTTCGCAAACGGGTGGCCATTTGGGCGCTGGTCTTGGCGTCGTCGAGTTGACGGTTGCTCTGCATTACCTCTTCGATACGCCGCGCGACCGTCTGATCTGGGACGTGAGCCACCAGTCTTATCCGCACAAAATTCTCACCGGTCGCCGCGATCGCATTCGCACGCTTCGCCAGCCTGGAGGTCTTTCCGGTTTCACGAAGCGCACCGAGAGCGAATACGATCCGTTTGGCGCCGCGCATTCCTCGACGTCCATTTCGGCTGGCCTCGGCATGGCCGTTGCCCGCGAGATGTCGGGCGGCACGAACAACGTCGTTTGCGTCATCGGCGATGGCGCAATGAGTGCGGGCATGGCCTACGAGGCGATGAACAATGCCGGCGCGCGCAGCGAACGGCTGATTGTTATCCTGAATGACAACGAGATGTCGATTGCGCCGCCGACAGGCGCGTTGTCGTCCTATCTCGCCCGCACGACATCGAGCGATTCCTATCTCTACGTTCGCGATCTCGCGAAGCAGCTTGCCAAGCGCCTTCCGAAAAGCTGGGGAGAGCGCGCCGCGCGCGTCGAAGAATATACTCGCAGCCTCTGGCACGGCGGCGCGTGGTTCGAAGAACTGGGTTTCTACTACATCGGCCCGATCGACGGTCATGATCTCAGCCAGCTCGTGCCGATCTTGCGCAACGTCCGCGATGCCGAGCAGGGGCCGATCCTCGTCCACGTCGTGACGAAAAAGGGTAAGGGCTACGCTCCGGCTGAAGCTTCCGCCGACAAGTATCACGGCGTGACGAAGTTCAACGTCGTCACCGGCGTGCAGACGAAAGCTCCGGCCTCGGCGCCGTCATACACGCGCGTGTTCGCCGATAGCCTCATCGACGAAGCTAAGAAGGACGACAAGATCGTCGCCATCACCGCGGCCATGCCGGACGGCACGGGTCTCGATGTTTTTGGCCGCGCATTCCCGGATCGCACGTTCGATGTCGGCATCGCCGAGCAGCACGCCGTGACATTCGCAGCCGGGCTCGCAACTGAAGGTATGAAGCCGTTCTGCGCGCTCTATTCCACGTTCCTGCAGCGCGGCTACGACCAGGTCGTGCATGACGTCGCGCTGCAAAGCCTGCCGGTGCGCTTCGCCATCGACCGCGCTGGTTTCGTCGGCGCTGATGGCGCGACGCATGCGGGATCGTTCGACCTCGCGTATCTCGGCTGCCTGCCCAACATGGTCATCATGGCTCCGGCCGATGAATGCGAACTCAAGCACATGGTCGCCACTGCCGCAGCGATCGACGACCGTCCAAGCGCGTTCCGTTATCCGCGCGGCGAAGGTACAGGGGTGGCGCTTCCCGAGACGGGCATTCCTCTCGAAATCGGCAAGGGTCGCATTTTGCGCGAAGGCTCGACGATTGCGCTTCTCTCGCTCGGGACGCGCCTTCAGGAAACACTGAAGGCCGCCGATCAATTGGCTGCGCTGGGTCTGTCAGCCACGGTTGCTGACGCGCGCTTCATGAAGCCGCTCGACACCGATCTTATCCGCCGTCTCGCCGAAAACCATGACGTGCTGATCACCATCGAAGAAGGCTCGATTGGCGGCTTCGGTAGCCACGTGCTCCATTATCTGGCTGAAAATGGCCTGCTCGACCGTGGTCTCAAAGTCCGCTCGAAAGTGATGCCGGATGTGTTCGTCGATCAGGACAAGCCTGAAGTGATGAACCAGCGCGCAGGGCTGTGCGCCCAAGGCATCGTGGAGACGGTCTGCGACGCTATTCAGCTCGAAAGAGCGCCCTCGAAGACAGCCGCTCGCGGCCACGCCTGCTGATTTGGCAGCCCATCACGCCGCCATTTCCATGATCTCGGTCACGCAATTGGCGGCGGTTTTATTTCTTTGAGCGCTTGCTGCTCTTTTTGTCCTCGTCGTCGCCCGCGATCACCTTACGGCACTCGGGGCTGAGCCGATTGATATTCTTATTGAGGCACGCGACGATCTTATCTTCGTTAGGGATCTGCCAAAAGCAGAGGCTCAGAACGTCGGGCGTGCAGGCAGATTGTTCTTCGGCAGTTCCGCTGTGAGCGGACGCGCCGTGCGTGCTCGCAATCACGAAGGCAGGCGCCGCAAGCCCGGCCAGCAGCATCGCTCCAAGTCGAAATATTCGTTGCACGGTCTTGAACCTCACAAGAATTGGTTGGCGTCGCGATCGGGCTTAGTGCTTCTTGCGCGCATTCGCTTTGGGCTTGTCGCCTTTCATCACGTCACGGCAAGCAGGGCTGAGCTTTGCCATGTTCTTGTTCAGACAGGCAACGATGCGCGTTTCGCTTGGGATCTGAGCCGAGCAAAGTCGAAACACGTCTGGCGTGCAGGCCTGCTGCTCATCGGCCGTGCCGCTGTGCGCGAAGCTCGCTTCGGCGCTGGCGCAAAGGAAGGCCGCGATAAGCGCGCCTACCGATGCCATGCGCGTCCTAGAAAAGTTTCCGATGATCACGTTTGCTCGCTGACAGAAGAATTGATGTGTTACCGCCCGCCGATATGACGATGCGCAATGGTGAGACTAAGGCACGTCCATAAAAGTCCGCCAGCCTATCGTCTCTGATGCGCGTTCGCCGACGGATCATTTAAGTTAACAACGCCAAAAAAGAAGCGCCGCCGTCGCATAGGCGTCCGGCGGCGATAGATTTCAGGGTTTCGGAAACCGTTCAGGCAACGGAGATTTTGCTGGGCGTCACGACCGGAAAGTCGACATCGGTCTTGAACGTCTCGTTGAAGAAGTTCGTCCACACGTTGAGTGCGACGTGCTGAACAATCTCAATGACCTGGCCATCGTCGTAGCCGGCAGCTTTGACAGCGGCCAGATCGGCGGCGCTCACATGTCCACGTGCCTCCACGACTTTCACCGCAAAGCGAACGGCGGCATCGGCTTTCGGATCGTTCGAGGCGCCGTTGCGATTGGCCGTGATTTCAGCGTCGTCGAGCTTGGCGAGGTTCCGCCCAAGGTAGGTATGCGCTGAAAGGCAATAGCTGCAGCCGTTAAACTCTGCGACGGCCAGCGCAATGCGTTCACGGGTCTGCGGCGGCAGCTTACCCTTTGCCAGCGCGCCCGAAAGACCAAGGTAGCCCTCCAAAGCGGAGGGGCTTGTTGCGATCAGCCGAAACATGTTTGGAACGGTACCGAGCTGTTTATTCACCGCCTCTAGGAGCGGCTGTGCAACGGCGGGAGCATCAGCAATGGTGGCGGGGGTCGGGATGCGGGACATTGGCGTCTCCTACTCTCTTCGGGCCGGGATTGGCCGACGCCCCTGAATTAGGTCCTTTCATTTTCACGAAATAGTCGACAATATTGGCAGCCACCCTACCGAATTATGAGAGTCAAAAATGGACCGCTTCGACGCCATGTCGGTTCTTCTTGCCGTAACGGACGCTGGTAGCCTCTCGGCTGGAGCGCGCAGGCTCAGCATGCCGCTAGCAACGGTTAGCCGGAAGGTGTCCGAACTCGAAGCCCATCTCCACACCAAGCTCTTGAATCGCGGCAGCCGTCGATTGGAACTGACCGATGCCGGGCAATCGTACGTCGCCGCCTGCCGCAGAATTTTGGAAGACGTCGTCGAAGCCGAGCGCGCCGCCTCCGGCGAATATCGCGCGCCGCGCGGTGAGTTGGTCATTACGGCGCCGATCGTTTTCGGTCGCCTGCATGTGCTGCCGATCGTCGGCGCGTTTTTGAAGGCTTACCCCGATATCGACGTGCGCTTAACGTTGGCCGACCGTGTCGTGAACATCCTCGAAGAGCACGTCGATGTCGCGCTTCGTATCGGCGAACTCCCCGATAGCAGCCTGATTGCGAGCCGCGTTGGATTGATTCGCCGTGTTGTTTGCGCGAGCCCTGATTATCTCGAAGCACGCGGAACCCCTGCCGATCCGAACGATCTCGAATCGCACGATTGCGTCACCTTCGAAGGCCTGATGTCGTCGCGTTCGTGGACCTTCTGGAACAATGGCGTGCCCCAGGTTGCCGCCATTCACTCCCGCCTCGTCGTCAACACGGCGGAATCTGCCGTCGACATGGCGGTCGCCGGACTTGGGTTGACGCGCCTGCTTTCCTACCAGATCGAAGCACCGCTTGCAGAGGGAAAGCTCACGGTCGTGCTGGAGCGGTTCGAGCCACCCCAGGTCCCGGTCAGCCTCGTTTACGGCAGCAGCGGACTGCTGCCGCTGAAGCTTCGGGCATTTCTCGACTTTGCGATGCCTCGGCTGAAAGCGAAATTGGCCAAAGCCTCTTCGCCCGCCGAGAGCAGCTAGAAATTAAGGGTTTGTGCTCGGAGCGGCAGGCGTTGTCGCCTCGGCCGGAGGCGTCGTCGCTTCGGCAGGTGCCGCCGGCTCGCTCGGTGCGGCTGCCGGTGCTGCGCTCTCTTCGGTCGGCGAAGAACGGACTTCGCACAGCGTCGCGGAATCGAGCGACGCCTTGTTCATGAATGCCCAATTCGCGAACGCGATGTAGCAGACGGCAACCGTTTCCTGCTTCTGTAACGTGACGACGACGTTATCGGTCTTGACCTTTTCCGTGACCCTCTTGGCGACCTCGAGAGGAATGAGCGTCACAGATTTGACTTCGTAACCTTTGCCGACGAGCGCAGTGAACGAAGATTGCAATCGCTCGTCTGCAGAGGCTGGAGCCGAAATCAAAGCTGCCGCTGTGGCGAAGGCGAGTCCAAGGCTGATGCTGCGCATCCCGTCCCCTCTCAAGTTATCGAAGCCCTCAGGCTAATCAACAAAACGTCACTACTACGGCGCGCCGAGGCTCTCAACCCAGCAACGGACGGCTGCGGTCATGAACTGGGGACAAGAGCGACTTTCCGAGCGCGATAGTGCGTTTTGCCTAGGTTTTATTAGGATAAAAGATCGCGACCGGGCCAACATAGTCGGGCGGTGCCAGACTTGGAGCGATCTCCTCGCCGGACTTCAGGAACTCGGCAAGGAAATGGGTATGCGCGCCATTGGGCGACGACTCACCAGGGCCTGGAATTCTGGAAAAGATTTCGATGCGCGCTGCAGCGCTTTCAACGATGCGATGCGGACTCACGGCGACAAATTGATTGAGCATGACCGGCATGAAGTCCGACCAATGCCGCCGATCATGATCCGATAGCGCAGATGTCAGCGTCTCGTCCCGCGTGCGAACGCAGAAGCGGGTATATCGGCGCCCAATTCCGAGATCGAAAAGTTCGTCGCCGCGATACGTCTCGTCGATTGCGCCGGCATCCAGCCCAACAGCTTGAAGTGCCGAACCAGATTGAATGGCGGCGCGTCCTCTCGGTAGTCCGAGCACAATCGGGCCGCCATCCGTGAACGCGAAAGCACGAACCTTGTCGTTGATCGCGATACGAAACGCGGCATCTGCACGCCGCGCAGTTATCACGCCGTCCTCGACGTGCAAATCAATCGGTGTGTTATCGGCGCTGGGAAACTCCGCGACAGCGCCCGGCACGCCGACGACCCACGCGCCTTGCCGAGCAACGAGGGTGTCGCGGACCCAGTTAATCAACTCGTCGCGAACCCACGGCAACACGCGAACGCGCACCGAGAGCTGTGCGAGCCGTTCTGGCAGCTGGTCCCAGACGGAGTCGCGCTGAGCTTCGCTCATCGCCATCCAGTCGCCGATTTCAGCGGCCGTGCGCGCGCAGCCGAGGCAAAAGCCCGTCCCGTCGTCGAGTTTGCAGATACCTATGCAAGGCGAGTGGCGTGCCACTAGCAGACAGCCTTTTCAGGATGTTTGGCGATTGCAGGTCAGATCGCAGCAGCAAGCGCAATGCGATCTGGCGGTATTTGAGCGGCGCGTGCGCCGTTCAATGAGCGATTTTCTCGTTCGATCTGTCGACCAGCATTCCAAAGATAATGCCAATCGTCATCCACAGGATGCCCTGAATGCCGAACGACACCACACGGAACTTCCAAAGCAGATCGGCAGGAAAATCATTTGGAACTTCGTTGATCGGCGGTAGGAAATAGCCCGCAAGCGCCGTTAGGGCAATATAGACACCGCCTCCGATCAGGATAGCGTTCCAGCCGCCGACCTGAGCGAAGAACTGCCGTCCAGCGCTGATCGCGATCGCCAACGCGGCGAGAGAGAAGACGATCATTCCGAAGTAGAGCTGCGTTCTGTAGCCGATCGTTTCCGGTGCCCCGACCGCAGGTGGGTTGGCCGGATACTTGATGTTTGGAATGAAGTAGATCGCAAGAAAGCCAAGCGCTGCTATGATGATAGCCGTGGTCCGCGGCGACATGCCGACGAGAAGTCGGCCATTGAAGAACGCAAAGGCCAGCGCAAAAAGACCGCCCATCGCGGTCCCGACGACGGCGACGCCGGTGAACAGCCCGAAGCTCGCCTGCACTGCGCGGCTGACGATTTCGGGTTCTTCCGGTTCACCGCTCGCTTTTGCCATTTGCTCTTCGAAGCCGATCGCCCGATCGACCTGAGGTTCGCCGAAAACCTTCGCAAAGCCAAAAGCCAGAATACCAGCGAGAAGCCCGGCAATCATGCCGCGCACAAGAAGAGATCCCATATTTGAAATTCTCCGCCGCAGTTAGTGGCAGGGGAAGCCGAGAAGGTGACGGGCGTCATGCACATACTCGTGCACGTACATTCCGTTGAAGATCGCCATGGCGCCTTCTTCGACGCCGATGAAATACATGGCGAGGAGGAACAGCAACCCGGCGAAGATCGCCCAGGGGAGAATCTGCCGAACCGGAATAGGCGTAGCGAAGCCGCCTTGAGCGCCGAGAGATTGTGCGACGATAGAAGAATGAGCCATTTTAAAGAGCCTCCATGGGATTACGCGTCCCGTTTCAAGGTGTGCTCTGATCACGAGGAGGGTCTGACTTTCGGTGGACGCTTGAAGCGACCCACGATTACAGTGGCGCGACCGTTCCGGAATTTCACCGGCTTCCTACCCGTGAGGATGCACGTCTCACCATAGGGCGGGCCGGGCATTTGTCAACGCAAGCCATTGAGCCAAGATGCCGCCACGCCTGACCTTTGTTGCCAACGCCTCGACCCCCGCGGCGAGGGCCGCGGCCTTTCCTCTTGACGAAGGAATCGACGATTTTGGCCGGCGGGACGCATCCGCAATGGCCGGCGAATTTCGCAATTCCACCATCGTCTTCTCCAGTCCCGCCCGGCGGGCGCTGGAGACTGCCGCTGTCTTAGGACTTTCCCCCCGGATTGACCCGGCGCTGAGGGACATTGAACTTGGCGACTGGGCAGGCCGCACCCTGAGTAGCATTGCTCAATCTGACGCCGACGCATTAGCAAGCTGGCTCTCCGACCCGGGCGTAGCGCCTCATGGCGGCGAAACAGTTGAGGCGCTCATCGCCCGGACGTCGGTCTGGATGCAGACGATTTCGGAGCGTGAGGGACGCATTTTGGCCGTGACGCATCCGGCGGTCATGCGCGCGGCGATTGTCGTCGCAATCGAGGCGCAAGCGATCTCATATGCGCATATTGATGTTGCGCCGCTTTCCGTTGTCGAACTGACATCCAATGGACAACGATGGGCGCTTAAATCCATACGAAGCTAGAACGCGCCGATATTGCAGCCGCGAAAGACAATTCGCATACATTTCATTTTGTATTTGCTGGTCCTGGTCTTGCATTTGTGGTTCCGCGCCACGTTGTCTCGGAATGCAAAAAGCGACAATGGATTTGATACTTTAGAAGTGTTCACCCTATTGCCGGGAAAAAATCGGGGGTGCACTATGCCAATGTCAGACAACGGATCTGACGCCCCCCACCGGTATTGGCGGCCGGTTTGAACTTCAAGTAAGCGAGGACAACATGGTCGGTATAAAAAGCCGCGCGACCGCGGCGGCGCTCGCAGCGTCGCTTGCGTTTTCCGTATTTGCTCCCCTCGGCGCTCAGGAAATCGAGCACAAATCCAAAGAGGCGATCAAAGGAGCTCCTGCGCGAGCGGTTACGCAGGAAGAATTGTCAAACGCTGCGAAAGATACCAAGCAGTTTCTCCACACCAACGGCAATTACGACCAGACAAGGTATTACCTGGGCAAACAGATCAACGCCGGCAACGTCGCAAAGCTTCGTCCGGCGTGGATCTTTCAGATGGACGTAAAAGAGTCTCTAGAGACGACGCCTATCATCGTCGGCGACGTGATGTACGTGACGACATCGTTCGATCATGTCTATGCGCTGAACGCCAAGACCGGCGAGCAATACTGGCACTACAAGCACAAGATGGGGCCGATCACGACGTATTGCTGCGGCCCGAACAATCGCGGTGTCGCGGTTTACGACGACAAGGTTTACCTCGCGACGCTTGACGCTAAGCTCGTCGCGCTCGACGCCAAGACCGGCAGCCTCGTTTGGGAAACGGAAATCGCCGATCCCGAAGACGGCTATAGCGAAACGATGGCGCCGACAGCCGTTAACGGCAAGATCATCATCGGCACCAACGGTGGCGAATACGGCATCCGCGGTTTCGTCCGCGCTTATGATGCCAAAACCGGCAAGCAGGTTTGGAATTTCGACACCGTGCCGGAAAACACGGTCGGCGTCTGGGCCACGAAGGATGCCACGGGCAAGGATCTGCACCGCGACATCGAAGCCGAGAAAGCTCAGTTCGCCAAGACTGGCGATCCCTACAAGACGTTGGGTGGCGGCGTTTGGCAAAATCCGGCGGTTGATCTCAAGCTCAATCGCTTGTTCTTCGTGGTCGGCAACCCGTCGCCGGACCTCGACGGTTCGCTGCGTCCGGGTGACAATCTCTACACGGACTCGCTCGTATCGATCGATCTCGATACCGGCAAATACGTCTGCCACCTTCAGTATATCCCGCACGACGTTTGGGACTTCGACGCTGTCAGTCCGCCGATCTTGGTCGACGTCAAGGACAAGGACGGCAAGGTCGTTCCGGGGGTCATCCATGGCGGCAAGACCGGTTTTGTCTATGTTCACAACCGCAAGGATTGCAGCCTGATCCGCTTCTCTGAGCCGATGGTCGCGCAGGAGAACATGTGGACCTTGCCGACACCGGAAGGCGCGCGCATGCTTCCTGGCGCAAACGGTGGCGTTGAGTGGTCGCCTATGGCGGTCAACCCGAAGCTCGCTCTGACCTATGCCGTCAACTTGCACCAGCCGATGACGTATCAGGTCCAGTCGAGCCCCTATCCCGATGGAAAGCTGTGGCTTGGCGGCGCCTTTAAGGTCATTCCGACCGAGGCTTCGTTCGGAAACGTCACTGCGGTCAACTACAACACCGGCAAAATCAAATGGCAGGTCAAAACACCTGAGCCGATGATGGGCGGGGCACTTGCAACCGCAGGCGATCTCGTTTTCACCGGAGAAGCCAACGGCTGGTTCCGCGCCTACAACGCCGAGAGCGGCAAGATCCTGTGGTCGTTCCAGTGCGGCGCAGGCGTCAACGCTCCGCCAGCGGCGTATTCGCTCGACGGCAAGGAATACATTGTCGTCGGCGCAGGCGGAAACACGCAGATTGACTTCAAGCGCGGCAATAACATCATTGCCTTCACGCTCAACTGATGATGTGGACGTCGGAAAGGAGCGCGCATGCTCCTTTCCGATTTTATTTTAATCGCTCGTCGAAGACCGGGAGTTTCGATATGCGGCAAGCAGTAATTGGATTGGGGTTGCTCGTTGCCGCAATCTCGACCGGCAGTCATTCGGCATTTGCCGACGAGATCGCTGACAAAATTCAGCTTTGTGCAGGATGTCACGGCGAAAACGGCATCCCGCAGCAAAAGACGACCCCCGTCATCTGGGGCCAGAACCAGGGCTACCTCTATATCCAGCTTCGCGACTTCAAGAGGGGTGCACGCAAGAACGATCAGATGTCGGCAGTCGCCGAGGGGCTCAGCAAGGACGACATGAAAGCGCTGGCCGCGCATTTCTCTGGCCTGAAGTGGCCGAACATTCAGCAGCCGTCGCCGTCGAAAGACGTCACCAAGCACGCGCTCACCGTGATTGGCTCCATTGGCTGTACGTCGTGCCATCTCGATCAGTATCAGGGTGACAGCACGACGCCACGGCTGGCCGGTCAGCAGGCCGCTTATCTCCTAAAAACGATGACGGATTTTCGCGATCACAGCCGGGCGAACAATCCCGGCATGTCAGATCTCATGAATGCAGCCCAGCCAGCCGATCTCGATCCGATCGCGCAATATCTCGCAAGTTTGACGGTGATTGGTGGCGACGGGCAGTAGCCGCTCCCGCCTGCACTAACTCGCCGCGAGCCTCTTCTTGAGTTCGTCGTTTGAGGCGAGGTCCGCCGCCGTTTTTCCCGACTTGTCACGCAATGTGCGGCTCGCACCGTGTGCGAGGAGCACGTCGACGGCGCGCTCGTGACCAAGCGAAGCTGCAATCATCAGCGCCGTCCGTCCACGATTGTCGCGATCGTCGAGATGCGCCCCGCGCGCGATAAGCAACTCCAGCACGTCCGCGACATCGCTCGTTCCTGCACCATCTTCGTGTCCAGCTGCCCACATCAATGCCGTCAGGTCATTGCCGTACCGGGCGTTCACGTCGACGGAGTGATCGAGCAGAATGCCCGCAACTTTAGCGAATCCGCGGGCGGCCGCATAGCAGATCGGTCCCTTTCCTGTCGCGTCCGTGCGCTTGGGATCGGCGCCCTTGGCCAGCAAGAGCATCGCGATATTTTCATTTCCCATGTAAGCGGCGGCTTCCAACGGCGTCAGTCCGCTGCGGCCTGCGAGATTGACGTCTGCGCCATGTGCAACAAGGGATTCGACGGCCGGTTGGTTGTCCTGTTCCGCCGCCAGGAACAACGCGGTCGATCCATCGAGATTGCGCGCATCGATAATGGCGCCGCGCGCAATGAACAGATTCAGTATCTCGGTTTGTCCCGCCTTCGCCGCGTGCGACAGGGGCATCGCGCCTTGTCGGTCGCGTGATCCCAGTGACGCACCGTCGTCAAGAAGGCGCTGAGCGAGCTTCACGCACCCTTTATCGGCAGCAGTTGACAGCGCGGCGTTGATCTCCAGTGGCCCCGCCGATGGTTTGATCTCCTCGTAATGCTGGCTTTGTTCTTGGCAGATGCGCATCTTCGCGGCGGCAGCGTTCGTCGCCGCGATCGTGCAGAACGCTGAGCCGACAATGGCAACAGCCGAAATACGAGCAGGATTAATCAAGCATCGGCTCCTTCGTTATCGGTCATTCTAAGCCGATAATCGAGGATTTCCATAGGTACGGAAGTCCGACGCGGCGCGAAGTTCGTGCCTATCAGAACGGACGGACGTCGTGGAACGACGCGAAAAAGAAGACCGTCCCGAGCACGAAGACCGCCGCCGAACTGAGGACGCTGGCGCCCCGCGCGACGAAGTTGCCCCATCGGCTTTCGGCGCCCGCCAAGACAATCGCAAGATTACGCGAGCCGACCGATACCGCAGCCAATGCCGATACGGTTAAGGCCGTTCCAAACGCCATCGCGAATGTCGCCAGAATGCCGGCCCAGATCATCCCCTGCGTCGCAGCGAAGATAATGACGAGCAAGGCCCCGGTACATGGCCGCATGCCGATGGAGAACGCAATGGCGAGCGCCCGGCTCCACGACAGCTTGCCTCTCAACTCGTCTGGACCCGGTAGATGGGCGTGACCGCAGTGCTCGTCATGAACGTGATCGTGCCCACAATCATGAGAGTGATCGTGTGAATGATCGTGTCCGCATGACGCAGGCGCGCCTTGGCCGTGGTGATCATGGCTGCATTCGTGATCGTGCCCATGATCGTGATCGTCGCCATGCAGTTGATTGGCGCGAACAGGCTGGCGCCGGGACGTAAACACCGGCCAAAGCTGTTTGAACATCAGCCAAGCCCCGAGCAACGCCACCGCGCCCCAGCTTAACGTTTCAAGCCAGGCCTCCGCCCACTTCGTCTGCAGTCCCGTGGCCAGGGCCGCCACGTACAGTCCGCCGATCAGCGTAATTGCGGACAGCGCTTGGATCAGGGACGATAGGAACGCGAGGAATATGCCGCGCCGTAGCGTCTCCTTGTCCGCCAGCATGTAGGATGAGATGACCGCCTTTCCGTGTCCCGGCCCGACAGCATGAAGGATGCCATAAATGAAGCTCGCCACGACAAGAGCGCCAGTTGCGGCCATGACGTTGGTCGTCGATTTCAGATTGCGCACCGCGCCGGTCATGTTTTGAGTAAAGCGATGCTGTTCGAAGAGAAGGATGGACCAGGCGGCGTCCATGGCCTCCGTAATCATCGAAGGTTCGCGAACAGGCTGCGCCTGCATCGCGCCGGCGAATCCGAATGCGGATTTCGGTCCTGTGGGCGCCTCGTTAGCGTGCGCAGCCAAACCGAGCGACATGACCATGGTGAAAATTCCTGCAGCCCAGGCCGCGGCCCATGCGGCTCGTTTGCCAAGCCGATGGCTGGCCGTACGGCTGCTTTTCCAATGTCCCATCGGACCCCCCGAAACTGCAATGCGTGAATGTAACTTTGGCCGCTTGATGCGTATGTTATATTATTGGATAGACACCGTATGATTATGACCGGACCGAGGCGGCCGCAGTGCGCGTCGGATTGGCCGCAATCAAATCCTTCGGAGAATGGACCATCGCCAACATGAATCGATTGAAACTTCTTGCGCGTCTTTGTGTTATCGCGCCGGCCCTGGCGTTGGCGGGCGTTTCCGACGGGGGCCCCACCGCTGAAGAATACATCGGCTATACAAACGGCTCGGCATATCTCGTCCCCGTCGGCCAACTCAGGCTCAAGGGATATCGCATCCAATGCGGCGACCGTCCGACCGTAATTGACGAGAAGCTTGACGATTATGGTGCGGCCTATCCAGGCTTCATCATTCTCAACACGCACTTGCTCGATAAGCTGCCGCGCCCAGTCGAACTCTGGATCTATTCGCACGAGTGCGGACATCAGTTCCGCGGACCCGATGAGCAAACCGCCGACTGCTTCGGCGTGCAGCGCGGACGCAGGGAAGGGTGGCTAACGGAAGACGGATTGAATCAGGTGTGCGACTTCATCAGCGCCGCTAAGGGCGACAATATGCACTTTGCCGGGCCGCATCGCTGCGAAGCCATGCGCGCCTGCTACACCGACTCCAACGTGCACTAAAAAAAGCGGCGAGCTTTTGAGGCTCGCCGCAAGATCGTTGGAGGTTGGTTTTCGCTGCCGCTCAGGTTCCCGCGAAGGCCTTCGACAACTGATCGACGTTGTAGTGAAACATCTTTGCGTAGGTCGGGGCCGGGCCATCGGCCTTCGACAACGACTCGACATAAAGCTCGCCGCCGGGTTGCGCGCCCGTGGCCTTCGCGATCTGTTTGACGAGGCGAGAGTCGTTCGAGTTTTCGAAGAAGTACGTTTTGACCTTCTCGGCCTTGATCTGATCGATCAGCTTGGCAACGTCGGCGGCAGATGCTTCAGTTTCGGTCGAGAGGCCAATAGGCGAAAGAAACGTCACGCCGTATTCCCGTCCGAAGTAGCCGAATGCATCGTGGCTGGTCAGGATCTTGCGCCGATCCTTCGGCACCGTCTCAAGAACCGATTTAGCGTACGTATTCAACGCATCGAGCTTCTTGGAATAGGCCTTAGCATTGGCCTTGAAGTCGGCAGCGTCGGCCGGGTCGGCCGAGGCAAGCGCCTTCTCAATATTGACGACCCAGATCTTGACGTTGACCGGGCTATTCCAGACGTGCGGATCGGTGACGGTCTTGCCATCCTCTTCCATGGTTCGTGTCTTGATGCCGTTCGATACAACGATTGGCTTGCCATTGTAGCCCGATGCCGTCACCAGCTTTTCGAACCAGCCTTCGAGGCCTTCGCCGCTGATAAAAGTGATGTCCGCTTCTTTCAGAGATTTCGCATCGTCAGGCGAAGGCTCGAATTCATGTGGATCGCCATTCGGCGGGACAAGGCTTTTCACGTTTACGTGGTCGCCGCCGACTTGCTTCACGACGTCGGCGAGCACCGTAAAACTGGCCACGGTATTCAGCGTCTTTGCCGACGCGGCCGCCGAGAAGCCGACGGCGACGCCGGAAGACACCAGTAGTCCGAGGACGAGGTTAGAAACCCTCATGATAAATCTCCTGTCTATGCTTTGAGGTGAGGACGCGAATAGAGACGCCGCGCCATGCCCGAAGGGCTGAGAATGAGCGAGACGCCATAGATGCAGCTTGCGGTAAGGATGATCGTGGGGCCGGAGGCCACGGCGAAATGGAACGACGCGACCAAACCGAGATAGCCTGAGACGACCGCCGTCCCCGCCGCGACTGCGAACATGGCCGGAAGTGATTGTGCCCAAAGACGCGCGACAGCCGCGGGGAGCATCATCAGGCCAACGGCCATAAGCGTTCCAAGCGCTTCGAAGCTCGCGACCAGATTGATCACGACGAGCAGCAAAAACAGAAAGTGAAAGAGCGAGCCGTGACCTCCCACAGCCCGCAGAAATCCGGGATCGAAGCATTCGGCGACGAGTGGCCGGTATACGACCGCGAGGATAATGATTGTCAGCGAGGCAATGCCGCCGACGAGATAAAGCGCATTCGAGTCGATCGCCAGGATCGTCCCGAACAAGACATGCAGCAGGTCGATGTTCGAGCCTCGCAGCGAAACGATCAAAACGCCGAGGGCGAGCGATGTCAGATAGAAACTAGCGAAACTCGCATCTTCACGAAGCGAGGTCGTCCTGCTGATAACGCCGGATAGAAGCGCAATGCTCAATCCTGCCACCAGGCCGCCGAAACCCATCGCCGGCAGAGAAAGACCGCCGGCAATCAAGAAGCCGACCGCCGCGCCGGGAAGGATCGCATGGCTCATGGCATCGCCGACAAGGCTCATGCGCCTGAGCATTAAAAGCACGCCGACAGGCCCCGAGCCGAGCGCCAGGGCGAAGCACGCAATGAGCGCGCGGCGCATGAAACCATAATCGACGAACGGCGAGATGAAGATGGCGTGCAGGCTCATGCGGCGGCCGTATCCTTCTCGCAAACCTCAGCGCCTTCGTCCCAGCTTTCCGCCATCGCTCGGGCGCGCAGCAGGTTCCGCGACGACATCGCGACACTTGTTGGCCCCCACCCGATGGCCTCGCGGGCGAGAAGGAGAGTGTCGGGAAAGTGGGCGCGGACCTGATCGAAATCGTGCAAGACGGCGATGATCGTCCGTCCCTCCTTGTGCCAGCGGCAGACGATATCCAAGAGGTCGCGCGTGGTGCGTGCGTCGATCGCCGTAAACGGTTCATCGAGAACGATGATCTTCGCATCCTGAAGCAATAGCCGCGCGAATAGCACGCGCTGGAACTGCCCTGCCGAGAGCGAGCCTATGATGCGGCCGCCAAAGCCGTCCAAGCCAACAGCCGTCAACGCTTTTCGTGCTTTCTCCATCGCACCGGAATCAACGCGTCGGAATGAGCCGCTTCGGTGCCAGGCTCCGAGCATCACCGTATCGGCGACAGACATCGGAAACTGTCGGTCGATCTCGGCGGCTTGCGGCAGATACCCGAAATCGCATGCTGCAAGACCACGCCGCTCGATGGCGCCTTCCGCTAAAGGCAGCTCACCCATGATCGCCTTTAACAGTGTCGACTTGCCCGCGCCGTTAGGGCCGGTTATCGCCGTCATACTGCCTTGGTCGAACGTCCCCGATACATGATGGAGCGCCGGGTGACGCGCATAGGCCACCGTCACGTCTCGAAGCTTGATCAATGGTTGCCTCATGGAAGAGCCACCGCCCAAAAAATTGCGATCCACAGCACAACCAGGATGCCGCCCGCGCCGATCAGCCGTCGGTAAGCGGGCTGCGCCATCAAGGAGCGCTCGAATGGATCTCTGTTCGACATGGTTGTGATTTATCCGCCTAGTAGAAAATGTATAATATAACATTTAATGTGGAATGACTACGGCGGAATTGTGGGTCGCGGATTTGGTTGGGTGGATATTAGGAGGCGAGGTTGCCGGCATGACGGAGACGGCGCCGGTCAAGGCGCGTGCGGCCGTGCGAAACTGCCGTCGCCGCGCGATAAGGTCGTGGGGATTTGAGAGCGTGGTGCCGCTCACACGAAAAGGAAAGGCACTGGCTTAGCCAAGTGGCCTATGCCGCCCGTCACGCACGGCAAACATTGCGAAAAATTGATTTTGATCAAGGGCGATTGCGACATATGGAAACTTGATTTTAGAAGTCAAGTTTCCTATTTCAGGCGGCAATACCCTGAGACCAAAAGTGAAGGGAAAGAGAGCGTGCTCGCTCCGTTTCTGATCATGCTTCGCGAAGGCATCGAAGCAGCGCTCATCACCGGTATCGTTGCAACCTATCTCGCTCAGACGGGGCGATCCGAATGGATGCCTGCGGTGTGGATGGGTGTGCTGCTGGCTGTAGCCATCTCTCTTTTCGCCGGCGCCGCGCTTCTGTTCGTCAGCGCCGAGTTTCCCCAGAAGGCGCAAGAGCTGTTCGAGGCGATCGTTGGCTTCATTGCCGTCGCGGTGCTGATCTCGATGGTGTTCTGGATGCGCAAGGCCGCACGCTCTATCAAGAGCGAGCTGCAGCATTCCGTCGAAGCGGCCTTTCATTCGTCGCACGGCGGGACGTGGGGGCTCATCGGTCTTGTATTCTTCGCCGTCGCTCGCGAAGGGCTCGAGTCGATCTTTTTTCTGCTTGCGATCTTTCAGCAGAGCAACGGCCTGGAAGCTCCGCTTGGCGCTCTTGCGGGTATCGCGGCCGCTGTTGTCGTCGGCTTGATCATCTATGTCGGCGGCGTTCGGCTCGATCTCCGTCGCTTCTTCCAATGGACTGGCGTCTTCATCATTTTCGTCGCCGCCGGCATCCTCTCTTCATCGGTTGGCGCCTTGCATGAAGCCGGACTTTGGAACGGCCTGCAGCAGCCCGCCTACGATATGAGCGCGGTCTTGCCGATCTCGAGTGTCCTTGGAACCATTCTTTCTGGCGTTTTCAGCTATCAGGAAAATCCGACAGTCGGCGAGGTCATCGTCTACCTCGGGTTCCTTGCCATCGTTCTCTATCTCTATTTGCGGCCTGTTCGTCCGGGCAGTGTCTCAGTCGAAGCATACCAGGGTAACAATAAAAATGTCCGCGCCTGAGACCCGCCAAGGAAAGCCGAAAGCCCCATCGTCCGGCATTATGTATCTTGGCGTTGCCGGGGCGACGGTTCTCGTACTCGTCGCGGGTGCTGCGTTTTACGCGGCGACCAAGCAAACCCGTCATGACAACGTCGCGGCCGTGCCCGTTGCCGTGACGTCGAAAGCATGTGAGCCCAATTCGCTTTCGGTCCCCGCCGGCGAGCGGACGTTCGAGATTTCGAACAAGTCGGAACGTCCCGTTGAATGGGAAGTCCTTGACGGCGTGATGGTCCTGGCAGAGCGGGAAAATATTGCGCCGGGTTTCAAGCAGACGCTGAAAGTGCGCCTTGCTCCGGGCACCTACGAAGTCACCTGCGGGTTACTGTCGAATCCGCGCGGGACTTTGCTTGTCACCCCATCGCAGGAAGCGAACGCCGAGCCTCCGAAGGCGACGATGCGCGCGCTTCTTGGGCCGATGGGCGAGTATAAATTTTATCTCGGCCGTCAGAGTTCGGCGGCATTGCGCGATGCCCAGGAACTTGCCGACGCCATCGAGGCCGGCGACCTCGCCAAAGCCCAGGCTCTCTATATCATAGCGCGGCAGCCCTATAAGCGCATCGAACCGGTCGTGCATCGCTTTGCGGATTTGCAGAATGCGATCGACCCGGTCGCGGACTATTTCGAGAAGCGCGAGAACGATCCGGCATTCGTCGGATATCATCGCATCGAACGTGGGCTCTTCGTCACGAAAAGCCTGGATGGTCTTAGCCCCATTGCCGACCGTCTCGTCGCCGATCTGACGACGCTCAATGAGCGTCTGAAGGCGATGAAAATGACGCCGGGCATTCTCATCGATAGCGCCGGCAATTTCACCACGCAGCTATCGCGTGATCGCCTGCCCGCGAAAAACGACAGCATTGCCGAAACCGACATGACCGATCTCGAAGCCAACCTTGATGGCATCGACAAGATCGTCGGTTTGCTTCGGCCGGTTGTGAAGCCGGTCAATCCGGACCTCGCTCACAAGATCGACGCTACTTTGACCGCCACGAAAGACGAAGTCGCCAAACAGAAGAGCGACGCCGCGACGGCCTCTTCGACGTCTGCCAGCCCGAGTCAACGCAAGGAGCTGACGGCGGCTTTCACAAACCTCGCGGACGCACTCAACGAATTACCGTCCGCTATTGGGATGAATTCCAATGGTACATGATCAAAAAAAACCGGCTGATCGGCACGGATCCGTAAGCACCGACCGCCGGAAAATTCTGCTCGGTCTCGGCGTTGCAGCTGGCGGCGCGTTGACATCGGGCCTCGCCGTTCAGGAAGCACGCGCGAACGACAAGCAGGTGACGGACGCGCCCGAAAGCCATCGCACAGACGTCGAGCAGAGAGTTCCGTTCTACGGCATCCACCAGGCTGGCGTGGTTACGCCGCGGCCGGCCAATGGCATGTTGGTTTCACTCGACGTCATCGCCGATACCCCGGCCGACTTCGAGAAAATGATGCGTAAGCTGACCGAACGCATCGTGTTCCTGACACAAGGCGGCACCCCACCGGAATTAGACCCCAAACTGCCGCCGGCCGATTCAGGCATTCTTGGTCCTGAAATTCAGCCCGACAATTTGACGATTACGGTCGGCCTAGGCAACTCAATGTTCGAGACGCGCCCCTGGCTCAGACGACTGAAGCCGCGTCATCTGCAGCAGATGACGCAATTCAAGAATGACGCTCTCGACGCTGAGCTGTGCCACGGCGATCTCTCGCTACAGTTCTGCTCGAACACGGCCGATACGAACATTCATGCGCTGCGCGACATTCTGAAAAACATGCCCGAATACCTCGTACCGCGCTGGAAGCAGGAAGGCAGCGTTCCAACCGTGCTGCCCGAAGCTGACGGCTCAGTGCCGAGCGCGCGCAACTTCTTGGGTTTCCGGGACGGCTCGGCCAACCCGAATTCCAATGACAAGCCGATGATGGACGAGATCGTCTGGGTCGGCCAAGGTCACGACGAGCCTGAGTGGGCTGTTGGCGGCACGTATCAGGCCGTCCGCATCATCCGTAACTTCGTGGAACGCTGGGATCGCACGCCGCTTGGCGAACAGCAGCGCATCTTCGGTCGCAAGAAGATGTCCGGTGCGCCGATGGATGGTGTCAAGGAGACCGACGTCCCCAATTACACGAAAGATCCGGATGGAAAAATCACGCGCCTTGATGCGCACATCCGGCTTGCCAATCCACGAACTTCCGAAACGCGAAAGAACCTTATACTACGCCGGCCGTTCAACTATTCGAACGGCATCACCAAGAACGGCCAGCTCGATCAGGGGCTGCTGTTCATTGCCTACCAATCAGACCTCGAAAAGGGGTTCATTGCCGTGCAGTCGCGGCTCGATGGCGAGCCGTTAGAGGAATACATCAAGCCAATCGGTGGCGGTTATTTCTTCGTTCTTCCAGGGGCGCGGGAAGCTGGCGACTATCTGGGCCGAAAGTTGGCCGAGGCCGCGACGGCGGATCCGTCGACACGTTCCTAGAAAACCCCCTTACCCAACTAAGCACCGGAGGGACGACCGATGAAACGACACTTGTTGGCTGCGACCGCGCTCGCAGCGGCGTTTGGATATGCTGGCTTGGCATATGCCGAAGACGACGATTCAAAACTCGTTGAGCCGCTCGCCGCGTACAAGAGCTTTGTGGCCGATCATACAGAGAAACTTCTCGAAAACACGACGAAGTTCACCGAGGCCGTCAAGGCTGGCGACATAGCCAAAGCCAAGGCGCTCTACGCGCCGACGCGCATGGACTATGAAACGATCGAACCGATCGCCGAACTCTTCTCCGATCTCGATCACACGATCGACGCTCGCGCCGATGACTTCGAGGCCAAGGAAAAAGATCCGAAATTTTCGGGCTTCCACCGCATCGAATACGGCCTTTGGGAACAGAAAAGCACGAAGGACGTCGCCCCTTATGCCGATCAGCTTCTTGCTGACGTCAAAGATCTCAATCACCGCATCGAGAATCTGACGTTCCCGCCGGAGACCGTTGTCGGCGGTGCTGCAGCCCTGATGGAAGAGGTAGCCGCGACCAAGATTTCGGGCGAAGAAGATCGCTACAGCCATACCGACCTGTGGGACTTCAAAGCGAACTTCGACGGCTCGAAGAAGATCTACGATCTTGTCCGGCCGCTCATCGAGAAGGATCACCCTGACTTCGTGAAGAAGGTCGACGGTGACTTCAAGGTTGTCGACGACACGCTGGCGAAGTACAAGACGGCTGACGGCTACGAGCTGTACGACAAGCTGTCGGACGAAGACCGCAAGGTTCTGTCAGCCAAGGTCAACGCTCTGGCGACCGAACTTTCAACGCTTCGCGGCAAGCTCGGTTTGAACTGAGAAGCGCCGGTCGCTTTGATCTGACTACGGCCTCGGTCGACGTTCGCCTCGTGCGGATTTGCGACCGGGGCCGTAATTGCATTCATTTCTGCGAAACGCGACATGTTTGTCGCTGAAAAGACACAACTAAACGGCGTCTTATTGTTGACTAATAATGTAGACTTTCATATTCTCATCGTATACCCGGCAAACGTCGGGATCTTCATTGCGATCACCTCCGGGGGAGGGTTTCGCGAAGAGGAGGCAAGCCCGCCGTTGTGCGCTTAAGCGCCTAGCCAGCCAGCCCCGTATCAACACGGAATAACGGGGGTCGATAGGATGGCTGTGCGCGGCGTTGATGATTCGAGTAAAGCGCGTTTGATCGCGTTGGGATTGCATCAGGTTCCCGCTTGCAAAAGCTTTGGCAAGGCGGCCTTGGCGCTGACCGTGTCGGCCGCAGCGCTGACGTTGGCCGGAACTGCATTCGCACAAGAAACACCGCTGCCGGGCATCGACGTTCAATCCGCGCAAGCGAAGAAAAGCAGCGCTCCGAAAAAGAAGCCACAGGCTGCTCCAGTCCAGGAGACTGCTAATTCGGCAACGCCTCCGCCGACGGCGAGCGAAGGAGGCAATCAAGCCGGATTGATTGACTCGCCCTATAGCACGCCGGCTGGTGTGAGCGTCGCGGGGCAAAGCGAAATTCAGACATTCGGGCAGACCAATCTTCAAGATGTGTTTCGTTCGATGCCCGGGGTCTCGACCGGCGACGATCCGAACAATCCCGGCATCGCAGTCAATATCCGCGGCTTCGAAGGCGAAGGCCGCGTGAATATGACAATCGACGGTGTGCGCCAGAATTTCAGGTTCACCGGCCATACGGCATCGGGTTTTGCCTATGTCGACCCATTACTTCTAGCGAGCATCGAGGTGCAGCGCGGTTCGGTTTCGACAGCTGGCGGTGCAGGTGCTCTCGCCGGTACAGCGGACATGCGGACGCTTGATGTCGATGATGTGCTGAAGCCGGGCAGCAACTACGGCGCGACGGTACTTTCCTCGTGGGGAAGTAATGGCGTCGGCTTTTCAGAGATGGGTGCGGGAGCCATCCGCAGCGGGGCGATCAGCGTCATCGGCGCCATCAGCAAGCACGATCAGGACGATTACGATAATGGCTTGGGGCAACGCGTGCCCTACACCGATCAAGACCTGATCTCTGGTTTGGCAAAAGTACACATCCAGATGGATCCGGAACAGCGGTTGTCGTTTGGCACTGTGCTCTACAACAACGACTTCACCGCAAATTCCTACAATCAGAATATCGATTCGAAGATCTACACTGCCCAGTATTCCTACGACCCCATCGGCAATGACCTCGTGCATTTTCGCGCCAATTTCTCTGGCAGCGACCTGACGATGAAGTACGGGAGCGGTATCGATGGCGCTTCTGCTGCCGAAGGCCGTAAGATCAATGATCTTGGTCTGGGCTTCACCCTGCAGAATACGTCGCTATTTGATCTTGGTGGTATCCACGTCAAATCGAACTACGGCTACGAATACTTTCATGACAAAGTTGACGCCTCAAACGCGCTAGATCCGAGCGCTGGTGGCGGTGTCAATCCGTCCGGTAATTCAACGATCCGTGGTGCGTTTTCTGAAACAACCTTCTCAAAAAGCATCTTCGATTTTATCGTTGGTCTGCGCTACGACGACTATAACTTGAACGGCCACGGGGACGTGACGGAGCCCCATATTCCGCCATACTTGCTTCCCTACCTGCCGCCCGGATATACGCCGGCGCTGCCGAATGGTCTTTCGCTCGGACCGTACCAGGTCGACAAAAGCGACGGTGGTTTCAGTCCGAAGTTGACGCTTGCCGCAAAGCCGGTCGAATGGTTCCAGCCGTATGTGACCTGGTCGAATTCGTTCCGCGCTCCAACCATCTCGGAAACGCTTCTCGACGGCACGCATCCAGGCAGTGTCTTCGAGCCCAACTTTTTGCCAAATCCTCTTCTTCAGCCTGAATCACAGAAGGGCTGGGAGTTTGGCTTCAATTCAAAGATTAACAATATCTTCCAGTCCGGCGATCAGTTTCGCTTCAAAGGCGATTACTACACGATGGACGTGGACAACTACATTACGGCCGCGTGCGACGACTTCGGAATTATCTGCACGTTCATAAACAACCAGGGTACTTCGAAAGTCGAAGGTGTCGAACTGCAAGGCACGTACGACGCGGGTTACCTCTTCGCGGGCCTGAGCTACAGCCATAACCATACGACGCTTCCATCGCAGATGGATGGCCTGGGACTGCACAGCTACCTGCCTGGCGATCTTGCGACCGTCACCGGTGGCCTTCGCTTCTTTGCTGAGCGTCTGACGGTCGGTGCAAGAGCGAATATCGTTTCCGACAGTCAGAAGGCTGATGTGAATGTCGGTTCCGACGGCGTGCTGACTTACGAGGGCTATACGACCTACGATCTCTTCTCGAGCTACAAGGTCACCGACGACATCGACGTCTCTCTCAACGTGACAAATCTCACGGACGTCGCCTACACGCCCGCCCTCAGCGCTCCTGCCACTGGCGATGCGCCGGTCGAAACAGGTCGTGGCCGCACGTTCCTGCTCACGACAAAGGCGAGGTTCTAGACCACAGCGCGTGATCGCACGAAGAAGAAGTTCGAGCGTCGGCGGAGGAATTCGCCGACGCCATCATGACAAAAGCCAGTTTGTTGTAAACCGGAGGCGAGCGAACGTGACGCTCATCGAACGCAATGACCACCCGCGCCGCGATGAACGTTCGCGAACGCCCGGGGGCCGCGCGCTCGATGCGTCGGCCGGATCCAATATCGTCGCGTTCGACTTTCCCAAGGCGCTCAATCGGGCGGCAAACATCGCCGGACGAGCGGTTGTGCTTCCGCCGTTCAAGATCGAAACGCCATTGGACACCGCAAAGAATGCTTCCCAAAAGCTTCTCTTTGTAGCCATCGCAATTTCGGTTGCATTGCACGGTGGAGTCATTGCCTCGATGTTTATGGGAAAATCTGGCGAGCAATTCGGCACGCTTTCCGATAACACCGACACCTTCAGCCTCTCAATGGAGCAGTCGGTCGTTCTCGAGTCGATCTCGACGGAAAGCGTGCAGATGGCATCAGCCTCTGCAGCGGCGTCTCAGGCCGGGAGCATCCAAGCTGCGGAATCGAAACCGCAAGAGCTTGCGGAGTTAGAGAACGATCCGCTCTCAGATGAACCGCCGCCGAAGCCGATTGATGTTGCCGACGTCACTCCGGCCGCGCTGACGCCGACGGACGATCCGCTGCCGGTTATTCGCGGTGGGGGTATCGAGCAAGCGGTAAGCGAGATCAAGGCCCATCAGATCGCTGAAACCGAGGTCACGGAAATGCCGGAGGCGGTCGAAACGAAGGAAGACAGCCCCGCGAAGGCAGAAAAGAAAAAGGAAGTCGAAAAAGAAAAGAAGACCCCGCAGCAGGAGTCGCATGCTCAGGTGGCTGGCAGTTCCACGTCGCGTTCTAATGCATCTCAAGCTTCGGTAAGTGGCCGGGTTTCGGCGAGCCGGGGAAATGCTTTGAGCTATGGTGCGCGTGTCCGCGCACAACTTACACGCAATAAGCCAACAAGCATTGGCGTCCGCGGCACGGTCCGCGTTTCATTCGGTATCGCCGCCGACGGCGGCATTCGATATCTCAAGATTTCGGAGTCTTCAGGCAGCGCGACGCTCGATGCCGCCGCGCTGACTGTTATTCGTAAATCGGCGCCGTTCGGCGAGCCGCCGGCGGATTTGACGCCAACGCAGCTCGCCTACGTCATTCCGTTTTATTTCCGCTGAGCCGATCCTTTGGCCGGCGCCGTCTGCGCACGAGCAGCGGCTGAATCTTCCATCAGCTCGTACCACATGGCGTTGAGGACGGCGAAAGCGGCTGCCAGCGGAAGGCCGAGAAGCCAAGCGAAATACCACATGATAGTTCTCTCCTTTCTAGTGGCTTAGTAAGCGTGCCCGTGGCCGTCACGGATCGCCTTCTCGTCAACTTTTCCCCACATCACGTGATAGACCCACGTCGTGTATGCGATGATAATCGGCACGAAGATCACCGCGCAGACGAGCATGATGAAGAGCGTCAGGTGGCTCGACGATGCATCCCAAACCGTCAAGCTCGACCGCGGGTCGATGGAAGACGGCAGAAGAAATGGGAATATCGAAACGCCAACCGTCGTAATGATTCCGGCGATGGAGAGTGACGACGCCAAAATCGTCGCGATTTCCCGTCGGGCGTTCATGAAGACGTAGGTAGCGCCGGCGCCGATTATTCCGAGTACGGGCGCTAGGATCGTCAGCGGATACGAGCCATAGTTAGTGAACCACGCACCCGACGCTTTGGCGACAGTCTTTGCCAGCGGGTTAGACGGTCCTACCGGGTTGACCGTGCTCGTGATCTGATAACCATCGATTCCGAGCCACAGCACGACACCGCCGATAACGAAGAGTGCGATGGTCGCAAGAGCGGCGACGCTTCCAAAGCTGCGGGCACGGTCAGCGACCGGACCCTCTGACTTTAATATGATCCACCCGGCCCCGTGCATTACGAGCATGGCGACGGAGACCAATCCGCAGAGCAGGGCGAACGGATTGAGAAGCTCGAACAGCGTCGTGCCGTCATAGAAGATCCGAAGATCGCTGTTGAAGTGGAACGGCACGCCGCGCAGGACATTGCCGACCGCGACGCCGAAGATCAACGCCGGAACGGCACCGCCGACAAACAGCGCCCAATCCCACGTTTCGCGCCATCTGGTACCTTCGAGTTTCGAGCGGTACTTGAACCCGACCGGCCGCAAGATCAACGCGAACAGAATGGCGAACATCGCAAGATAGAAGCCGGAGAACGAAACCGCGTAGAGCGGCGGCCAAGCGGCGAAGATTGCACCGCCTCCGAGGATCAGCCAGACCTGATTACCTTCCCAAGTCGGTCCGATGCTGTTGATCACCACACGGCGTTCGACGTCTGTTTTGGCAACGAACGGCAACAGAGCCGCGGCACCGAGGTCGAAACCGTCCATGACGGCAAAACCGATCAGCAGAATGCCGAGCAGCAGCCACCAAATGATACGGAGCGTGTCGTAATCTATGAACTGATGCAGGATCATTGATCTACTCCGCAGCGACGAGATTGGGAGAAACAAGAATGGCTTCCGGATTGTCGTCGGGTTGGGGACCGGCGCGAACCGCACGAACCATGAGGCTCATCTCGACGATGAAGAGAACCGAGTAGAGCGCAATAAAGCCGAGAAGCGTTAGGAGTACGGTGAATGCACCGAGGCTCGAAACGGCGGCGGCGGTCGGGAGAATGCCCTCGATGATCCACGGTTGCCGCCCGAACTCGGCAACGACCCATCCGAGTTCCGCCGCGATCCACGGCAGCGGAATGGCGAAGGTCGCGATGCGAAGCAGCCAGGGATAATGGTCAAGCCGCCTGCGCGCCGACAGGTAGAAGAACGTCGCCATCAAAACGATGAAGAAGAAGCCCAAGCCGACCATAATGCGGAACGCCCAGAACAAGGTCGGCACGCTCGGTATCGTATCAATGGCGGCTTGTTCGATCTGCGCATCGGTCGCTTTGCGAGGATCATCGACATAACGCTTCAGCAGAAGCGCATAGCCCAGATCGTTGCCATTCTTCTCAAGTGCGTCGCGCGCCGCCGGAGGAATCGTGGACGGATCTCCAGCCGCACGTATTTGCTGAAGTGCATCGTATGCCAGGATGCCGTTGCGGATCCGCGTTTTGGCGCTGTTGACGAGTTCGTCGATGCCCGGAATTTGCGTCGTCAGTGAGCGGGTGCCGATCAGGCCCATGACCCACGGGACACGGACGGCGTAGTGCGTCTCACGGGTTTGCTGGTCGGGGAAGCCAAACAGTGTAAAGGCTGCGGGCGCAGGTTCCGTTTCCCACATCGCCTCGATGGCTGCGAGCTTCATTTTCTGATGTTCGCTCGACAGGTAGCCGCTTTCATCGCCAAGCACGACGACTGAAAGCGCCGCCGCTAGGCCGAACGAAGCAGCGACCGTCATGGATCGCTTGGCGAGCGCGACATGGCGACGATTGTATAGGTACCAAGCGGAGACACCGAGAACGAAGACGGAAGCCGTAACGTAGCCGGCCGAAACCGTGTGCACGAATTTCGCCTGCGCCACCGGATTGAACACGACATCGAAGAAGTTCGTGACTTCCATACGCATCGTCTGCGGATTGAACGATGCGCCGACGGGATTCTGCATCCAGCCGTTTGCGATCAAAATCCAAAGCGCCGAGAAATTCGATCCGGCCGCGACGCACCATGTCGCGACGAGATGGCCGACCTTCGACATGCGATCCCAGCCGAAGAAGAAGAGACCGACGAATGTTGCTTCCAGGAAGAAAGCCATCAGACCCTCGATCGCGAGAGGCGCGCCGAAGATATCGCCGACGTAATGGCTGTAATAGCTCCAGTTCATTCCGAACTGGAATTCCATGACAAGGCCAGTCGCAACGCCGACCACGAAGTTGATGCCGAACAGCGTGCCCCAGAATTTCGTCATCTGTCGCCAGATATGGCGACCGGTCATCACATAGACCGTCTCCATGATCGCGACGATGATCGAAAGTCCAAGCGTCAACGGGACGAACAAGAAGTGATAAAGCGCCGTCGTCGCAAATTGCAGGCGCGAGAGCGCCACTATGTCAAGTTCCATCTGCTTTCCCGACTCCCGGTCGGCCTCCTTCCGAAATGACGGCGCTGAAGAAACGCCGCCGGAACAATTGTCGTCAGTCCTGTCTCAGGGTCGAGAGCAGGGCTTCGAATTGAGAATCTCCGCGCGACGCTTGACCGATCACCCGCCCGTCCTTCATTGCAATAAGACGATCGGCGATTTCGGCTTCCCTGCGGATATGCGTCGCAATGAGCAGTGTGCATTGTGCCGCGTTTGCCGACAGCCGCCCAAGGACGTCACGTGCCGTCGCGTCATCGAGGCCTTCGGTCGGTTCGTCTAAAAGCCAAAGTGGCGTTTCCCGAAGAAAAAGCCGCGCCAACGCCAAGCGGCGTCCCTCGCCGCCCGAAAGCCCGAGCCCGTCCTCGCCTAGGCGCGTGTCGAGGCCGTCCGGAAGGGCGTCGAGATAAGGCTTTAGTCCGGCGGACATCATGGCGCGTCTCAGGCAATCATCATCGGCGGTAGCATTCGCAAGTCGAAGATTGTCACGAAGGGTATCGGTGAAAAGCTCGGTGCGTTGTGTGAGAAGCGTCGAAGGGACACTTCGAACTGCACCATGATCGGGAGAAAGTTCGCCCGCTATGACGAATATCAAAGTCGATTTTCCAGATCCGCTGCTCCCGATCAGAGCAACGCGTTCGCCAACCCGGAGTGATAGGGTGATATTTTGGATCGCAGGCCGGTCCGCATGCCCGTAATGGACCGAGACCGCATCCAGCACGCATGCAATGCCTGACGGTGGCGATGTCACAGAAGCATAGGCAGGCGGTTCGAGGCGAACTGCAACACGGCGCGCGGCAACGCAGGTCCGTCCAAGCTCGATGGCACCCCGACGCAAGGCGGAGAAGGGCTCAAGCGCGGCGATCGCGACAAGGACAGCGAGCGCCATTATGGGCGCACCAATTTCGGCATGCCGGGCAAGCAAAAGCGTGACGAAAAGCGCCGAGGCGATGAGAGTGGCGCTGACGATGCCAAGCGCTGCACCGGACGCGACCTCAGCGAGATTAAGCTCGCTGTCGGCATCCGAGAGCTTCCGATCCGCCTCGGCGATGGCACGGCGCTGTGCTTCAATCCGCCCGGACATGACAAGGTCGGTTTGTCCCGAGACCAAATCGATAACGCGAGATCGTAGTGCTTCAAGCGCAAGAACGCGCCGTTGTGCGGGGCGTTCGGCAACCCGCGCAGCGATCAGCGGAATGCCGAGCCCGGCAATGACGAGAAACGCCCCAAAACCAATGCCGGCGGCAGGGAGTATCGCGCCGAAGCACAAGCCGATGGCCAATGCGGCGGCGATGGCAGCGGCGGCCGGAACGAACACGCGTAGATAAAGGGAGTCGAGCGCATCGATATCGTGCGTTAGACGAAACAAGAGCGCCGCGGGGCGCATACGCAAACTTTCCGCCTCCCGCATGGCCGCTGAGCCGCGAAAGAGCCGTTCGCGAAGTTCCGCCAAAACGCTGAGCGTCGCGTCGTGCGTAACGAGGCGTTCGCCATATCGGCTGACCGTCCGCGCCAATGCGAAGAACCGGATGCCGGCAGACGGCGAAAAGACGTCGAAGGCCAAAGCGGTCGCTGCACTCAGTCCAGCAATCGCCGTTGCCGTGATGAACCAGCCTGAAAGACCAAGCAGCGCCAGACCGCATAATGTGGTTGCAGCGCTGAGGCCCAAGCCGAACAGAAGCTTGCCACGCGGTCCACGCCAGAAAAGCGAAAGTATAGGCGCTAGGTCCCGCGAAACTCTGCTCATGCCGCTCTCTCCAGCGGCCGGTTACCCAAGCGCACGATGCGATCCATGCGCCGCGCCAATGTCAGATCATGTGTCGCGAGGATCATTGTCTTGCCGCGACCAAGTGCGATCAGGCTGTCCGCTATGTCGTTTGCTGTTTCGGCGTCGAGATGCGCCGTCGGCTCGTCGGCAAGGATAATCCCGGCATTAGGGCGAGCGGCGATCCTGGCAATGGCGAGCCGGAGAGCTTCGCCGCCGGAAAGGCCGACGCCGTTCTCGCCGATGGCATGTGCGCCCCGCGCGACGGCGAGCGCGCCGAGCTTTGCGAATTTCAATGCGTCGGCGATGCGCGCCCTATCGATATTCCGGCCAAGCGCGACGTTGCTTGCAAGCGTTCCGGCGAAGATGTGCGGCCGCTGACCGATCCAGGTCATACCGGAGCGCAGGTTTGCGGCGGTATTGTCGGTAAGACTTTGGCCGTCGATCAATATTGTTCCTGCTGCCGGACGCGCGAGGCCGGCTATCAGCGCGAGGAGTGTCGACTTTCCGGTGCCGCTCGGACCGAGCAGCGCCACATGTTCCCCCGGTGCGATGGACAAGTCGAAGCGATCGAAGACCAATCCATCGTTGTCGCCGTACCGAAATGACAGTTTGTCGATCCTAATGGCGGGAGCGCTGGTCAGATCTGCCACCGCGGCTTTCGAATGGGTGATCGAACCAGGGATCGTACGCCCGGATGTCGACAGTCGGTTAAGTTCGTCGATCGCGGCGCGCCCTGCAGCGCGATCGTGCCAGACGGCGGACAGCTCGCGAAGCGGCTCGAAGAACGCCGGCGCCAGAAGCAGAATGAACAAGCCTCCGCTCAAGCCGAGATGCACACCCCACGTGCCGAAGCTCAGCTGCCCGAGGAGATAGAAGCCGATGTAAACGGCAACCATCGCCACGCCGAGCGCCGCAAACAGTTCAAGCACGGCTGAAGACAGAAAGGCGATGCGCAGCACGGCCATCGTCCGCGTGCGCAAGTCTTCGGCATTGGTGCGAAGCCGTTTCGCCGTCGCGTCGACTGCTCCAAGCGAGCGGATCGTAGTGATGCCACGCAACCTGTCGAGAAGGAAGGCATTCATGTCGCCTGTCTTCGCGAGTTGCGCTTCGCTCGCTTCCTGCGCGCGCCAGCCGATCAATGCCATGAAAACCGGAATGAGTGGCGCCGCGAACAGCAGCACGATGGCAGCCGCCCACGACAGCCACAGGACGACAGCAAAAAGCACGATGGGCACGACTACGGCGCGCAGCTTGGCAACCTCGAAGCGCGCAACGTAAGGCACGATCATCTCGGCTTGCTCGGCAATAACGCTCGCAGCTTTGCCAGCTTCAGGACGTTCGATATCGAGTGGTGAACGTTCGGCGAGCGCAGTGACGGCCTGTTGCCTCAGTCGGCTCGCTACGCGGCGCCCCGCACGAAAGGCCATGCGGCTTCCAAGGCTATCGAGTACGGCTCTTAGAATTCCTATCGCGAGAACCCCGAAAGCTGCCCACGCACTGCTGGTTGATGCGTCTCCGTTCGCCACGTCGCCAATGGTCATGGCAATAAGGGCGGCCTGAGGTACCCACAGCAGCGAGGCCGCAATCTGCAGCGCCGCGCTTTTTCCATGGACGGTCGTCTTTAAGCGTGCCGGCTGCGCCGATTGACGCGCGTTTTCTGCAGCGACGGCGGCTTCTGACGCCATTCCTTTGGTCTTTCCCCGGAAAAGTATCTCGATCAATAGAGTGCAATCAGGCGACGATAATTGACTAATATCAAAACTTGGCTACCAGATTTTACATTCAAAAAAACCTTTATCGACGAGAATATCTCTTCTGGAGCCGCCAATGAAAGCGGTCCTCGCCGCACGATCGCAATTGAGCTAAAATTTACATCGCTGATTGACGCGCCAGTTCAAACAGTCTGCTAGCGTCATAAGAGATCAGTCGGAAAAGAAGAACGATTTAGAAAATGCGTCTAACGAGCGTGCGCACCTTTGCAATTGCACCCGTGATACTCTCGATGATATCGGCGGCATCAGCCCAGGAACCGAATTTTAGCGCTTATGCGCAAGCCGCATTTCTCCCGTTTTTGAACGCAAACGATGGAGAACTCCGCCGTTCGCCGTCACTGGGTATTTCATTTGGAGAGCGCTTCCATAGAGGCACGTTGGATACCGGATCTACAGGTGTGGTCGTTGGCGCGACTTCGATACCAAACATTGATCAGCTACCGAGAATTTCAGATGGCCAATTGACCTACACCAGCTCGGGCCGCATCATGCGAGGCCATTGGGTTCGCACCGCATTTACGATCGTGGGAGGCCGCGATAGCGCCATTCAAGTGGAAGCGATGCCGGTGCTTGCCGTTGAGCGCGTTGATTGCTTGCCGCGGGCAAGAGATTGCGATCCAAACGAAGATGTCAGCCGAATTGCAATGATCGGTATTGGCTTTGCGCGCGAGGGAGACAGGCAAAGTCAAAGTACGCCAGACAAGAACCCGTTTTTGCATGTCGTCTCGAACAATTCCAGGCAACGGCATGGGTATGTTTTGACGGCCAGTGGCGTCTACGTTGGTTTGTCGGCCGTCAATACAAGCGGCCATTTCGAGTATGTAAAGCTCGACCGCAACAAAGAAGATACTGATTGGTCGCCGATACCGGCTTGCATCTCGATTAATGGGAAGACGCCGCCGGCTTGCGGACCCCTTTTAGTGGATAGCGGGGTTGGTTCGGCATTTATGACGTTGCCACCGTGGCAGTCATCCCAAGCGAAGCTTCAGCCCGGCGATCAGGTTGCCGTCGCGGTTCCGCGCGGAGAATCCTCTCTACCGCTTTACAGTTTCAAGATTGATGATGGTCATCCGCTTACTCCCGAAAAAGTTCACCTGAGATTGTCGCCGGATCGCACGTTTCTGAACACGAGTTTCCATTTCTTAAACGGCTTCGATTTTCTCTACGACGCTGACGGCGGCTATGTTGGATTTCGCCGACGTAGCACCGGAACTCAGGCAATTCGGTAGGCGAGGAACCATAAATGGGTGTGATGCATCGTTTCAGCTACGCTTTGATTTGTTCGGCTTGGGCGATTATTCCGCAGATCGCTCTGGCGGACACCAGTCAAGTGATCAAATCCTGGTGGACAGATGCAGGATGGTTGACAGAACTGCGTCAACACGCCGATGGGGCTCGCGTGTGCGCGACCGGAAAAGCCTTCAAGGAGGGCCGACCCTTTGGTTTGTCGATTGTCAAAAGCGGTCCCGTGACGCTCATCACGTTGGTAGATGAAAAGCAGCCGCCGAGCCGTGCGGGCAAGATGACGTTCTCCGATCAGGGTACGACATTTGGAGATTTATTCGTTACGCCTGCGGGTCCCGCTTTCGCAACGACGGAAGGCGAGAGCGAGCAGACGTGGAATACCATTAACAGGCTTCCAGCACAGCCGCTGTCGATCGGCATAGACGGTAGCGAGTACTCAGCAGATCTTACCGGCATCGACCAAGCGCGCGAGCAGCTCAAAGTATGCGAGACGGAAGCATCGCGTTGAACTGCGATGGCGTCAGTCCAGAACAGCCCAACGCTTGAACCAGGACGTCATCTGCTTCCATGCATCCTTGGCGGCATCTGGCGTATAGCTCGGGCGGTAATCGGCATGAAACCCATGTGGCGCGCCGGGATAGATCTTGAACTCAGCTGTTTTTCCGGCGGCAGAAAGTGCGGCCTTCATGGTTTTAACCTGCTCAGGCGGAATACCCTGGTCGGCGCCGCCGTAAAGCCCGAGGACAGGGGCTTTCATTTCCGACGCAAGCTCGATTGGACTTTTCGGCCAGATCGCTTTTTGCGCGGCAGGATCGACAAGTGAGCCATAGAAAGCAACCCCGGCTTTAACGTTCGGGTTCGTCGCGCAATAGACCCAGACCGTTCGTCCGCCGCGGCAGAAGCCGACGATGCCGAGGCGAGAAGTATCGCCGCCCTGGCTCTTCGCCCAGCGGACCGTCGCGTCGAGATCGGAAATGAGCTGCCCGTCAGGCTTTGAATTGACGAGCGGGATCAGAGCATGGATGTCGCTGATTTTCGCGAGATCCCCCAACCGGAAATAATAGTCGGGTGCGACCGCGAGGGCGCCGAGCTTCGCCAACCGACGGACGACATCCTTGATGTATTCGTGCAGACCGAAGACTTCCATCGCGACCAGAATGACGGGTGGATTGGCAACGCCAGCTGGCTTGGCGAAATATGCGGGCATCGCGCCGTCCGCTGTTTCGATCGTTGCGGCTCCGGCGTCGAGGCCTTTAGTGTCGGTAACAATCGCGGCAGCACTGACCGGGCCAGCTGCGAGCGTGTAACCGGCGGCAGCGGCGGCCGACGTTGTCATGAAGCGGCGGCGGGAGAGCTTCGCGCGCCGGATGAGCCCGATTATGTCGGATGCAAGATGATCGCTGACGCGCATGATGGCCTCCCTATCGAGATGCGACGGCCCGATGGCTCGGTGTCGCGATGATATATCGATCTCGATGAAGGGGAAACGACGTCCAGCGCCACGGCTATCGGCTTATTTCTGTGCCGTGTCGCGGGGATGCTTGCCGTCTTCCGGCGTGATCACAACCGTCGACGTCCGTCCGGCGACCAGACGGACGCCCTCTGGCACGTGGTCAAGTGCAATGCGCACGGGAATACGCTGCGCCAAACGAACCCAGCTGAATGTCGGGTTGACGTCGGCCAGCAAGTTCGAGCCGGCACTACGGTCGCGATCCTCGATGCCTCCGGCAATGCTCTGGACATGGCCCAGGATCGGTCTGTCCTCACCCATCAGGTGTACGACGGCTTTGTCGCCGACTTGGATGAGCGGCAACTTAGTTTCTTCGAAGTAGCCTTCGACGCGCAGGGAATCATTGTCGATCAGGGCCGCCACGCCCTTGCCCGCGGTGACATAGTTGCCGGGCTGCAGGTCGAAGTTCGTGATCGGGCCGTTGACCGATGCGCGGACTTCCGAACGCTCCAGGTTGAGCTTCGCGAGGTCGCGATCCGCTTCGGCTTTATGTAAATCCGCTGCAGCCTGAGCCTGCGTAGCGATCACCTGTTCGACCTTCTGATCCGAGACAGAAAGATTCGTCAGATTTTTATAGCGCACCAGATCCTTTTGCGCGGCTTCGAGTGCCGCCTTGCGGCCCTCGACATCGGCTTCAGCCTGCCTCAGCGCAAGAAGATAACGGTCACGGTCTATCTGAAACAGAACGTCGCCCTTGTGGACGATCTGGTTGTCGCGAACCATCACTTTGGTCACGAGCCCGGAAACGTCTGGTGCAATCTCGACGACGTCGGCGCGAACGCGGCCGTCGCGTGTCCAGGGTTCGAGTTCATAATGAACCCAAAGCAGCCAGCCGGCGAATACGGCAGCCCCGACGAGCGCAAGTGTCGTGCCGTAGCGTATGAAGGTTTTTAGGCGTGGGTTCATGACTGAGCCTGAAAGAGGAAGAGGACAGTCGCGCAAAGAATGCAAACAAACATTGAAAGATTGAAGAGCGACCTATGCCAGATGTACTGATATGCGCCGACGGCGCGGAGGACGCGCGAGACCGCCACCATAACGACATACGAGATGACGGAGCACGCGAGAACGGACGGCACGAAGATGCCGAACAGACTGATTTCCTCGTTCATTGCGCAGCCTCGAGCAAGACCGGAGCGTGGGGCAAATGAGGAGGCGAGCGGTCCGGGAAGAGGCTGCGCCGCAGGCCGACGAGGCCAAGCAACGCCGAGCGCGCAGACGCGCCATGCTCGTTTCGAACGACCGCCAGCGCGCGATTGACCGCAGCAAGAAGCAAGTCCGGCGCCGGCACCGTGGACTTGTTCTGATAATAGCGCTTCAGCATGAGAAGCACGGCATCGATGCGCCGCCGCGAGTAAGGCGTAAGCCCGATACGCGATCGCCGGAGATCAAGGATGTTGAAACCTTCCCGCAACTCTCCGATCGCGCCAGGAATCCGGTGTTCTGCAGCTTTTGCTCGCGGTGCAAGAAGAACAAGACGGTCGAGCATGACGCCGGTCAGCCGCGCCTCGTCGCGTGCGGTCTGAGCATCTGCGATCTCCGCCAGCGTCTCCTTGTTGGCGACCGCGAGTCGGCGAATACTCCATTCGGCGCCAAGTGTACGCAGCATTGAAGCCGTCGTCGCGGCAAGGATGACGCCAACAGACGTAGCGATGCTGCTGTTCCAGAACGTCGACGTGTCGACCTTGAAAGTCACCTGTAGGCCCATCATCGCAGCCACGCAGATTGCCAAAGCGAGCCCCATGAATAACGTTTCGGGTTTCGAAATGCATAACCCGAAAAAGATGAGAGCCGGAGCCAGCACAAGCGCGAGCGTTTCGAAATTGTGAACGTGAGGAAGAATGCCGAAGACGTATAGCGCCGCAATCCCGATAGAAACGACGGAGCACTTCGCGAACATGACGATAGACGGCACCGGATTATCTTGCGCCGAGAACAGATTGCCCGCCACGGCAGCCATCAACACCGCATAGCCGCCCTCCGGCCAGGACAGCAGAATCCAAAACGTGCAGCAGATGGAAATCGTCGCGAAGCTGACGACCGCTGACAACATCGCAAGGCCGTGATCGTAATGATGGACCAGGGCAGCCCGCTCGGCGATAGGATAGGTATACGGTCTCGATATATGATTGGACGCCTGCTCAACGCTCTTTAGAATGTCGAGGCAATCCGATCGGATCGCGGCAAGGTCGCCCAACCGGATAAGAAGGCTGAGCTCCACCAGGTCGTGCCAGCTGCGATGAGCGCGGGTTGAGTCGACGCAGGCTTCGATATCGCTTCTCAAGCGATCGAGCTCTTCGGCATCGGTTCCGCCGGCCGCAAGCCATTTATCCATCCGATCGACGAGCTGCTGTGCCGCGCGCGATGGGCCACCTAGCAAGGAAAGCTCATGAAGTCGGTCCGCGATCGAGGACAGAATGGGAATAAGCATCAGCATGCGCGGCCGGACATCACGAATGAGTCGCAGGAACTCCGGGTGGCCTCCCGCATCATAAATGAGGTGCGTGCTGAGATTTTCGATTTCGCCTGTATCGCCTGCAAGCTTCAGCCGATGCCGGTCGGGCTCGGCTCCGGTCCGCAACTGCAGCGCATCGCGGGCGCTCACGTCCGCGTTGGCAAGCCAAGCTTTGAGTCGCAGTGCGATCACCGGCGCAACAGGGCGCGGCAAGATGATGCTTGAGACGACGGCAGCACATAGAATGCCGACGATGATCTCTTCGGTCCGCGCCAGCGCCACGTCGAAAATCGTGCCCGGTACGTCCACCGTCGGAAAGCCGATCAGCGCTGCAGTGTAGCCTGCAAGCATGAAGATGTAGCTTCGCGGCGTGCGGTCGAGCATGGCGATATAAAGACAGCCTGCGGACCAAAGACCCAGAGCGATGATCAGCAGGATCGGGGTGTTGACGAGATTGGGCACCATCGCGATAGCGGCTGATGCACCAAGCAACGTACCGATGACGCGAAAGATAGCTTTGGATCTCGTCGCGCCCGATAGCGGGTTTGATGCGATGTAAACCGTTGCGATCGACCAATAGGGATTAGGCAGCGGAAGCCACAGTGCGATCAGCAGCGCCAGTAAGGCGGCAATCGTCGTCTTAAACGAAAAAATCCACTGCTGTAGAGCCGGGAAGGCCATCGCACATCCTGTTTGAGAGCAACTAAAACGAGGTTTGACGAATTTCGATCTTGAACATTGCCCTCAACTAGGTATAAATGACTTCGCGGTCACTTTTGTCAAGACAAACGCTCAACGCTGATAATGCGTGGGGCGCATAGGTATCCATCCAAAATCGAGTGCGTGGCCGCATAAGCCGATTCACGAAGTGAGGCGACATGCAAAAAAGTACACAATCCGCCGTCACCAATCTTGTCCGCAACGACCCGCCGGTCATTCGCCGACGCGGAGCCAGCCCGGAAAAGACCGCCATGACGCGACAGTCAATCGTCGATGCGGCGCTGGCGGAGTTTCTGGAAAAGGGGTTTGCGAACACCACCATCGAGACTGTGGCGAAGCGCGCAGGCGTCGCAAAGGGCCTGATCTATCGCTATTTCATCGCCAAGGAAGCACTGTTCTCGGCCGTCGTGCAGCAAGAAATTGTAAACGCTCACATCGATACGGACGACGCCAAGCGCGCGCCGAACGAGAGTGTCGAAGATTTTCTCCGCCGGACGCTCGTCGTTTCGATCCACCAGATCGAGAAGAAGAGCCGTGCGGATATCGCCCGTATGGTCATCACGGAGGGTGTGCGTTTTCCGGCCATTGCCGAGATCTACCGGCGCGACGTCATCGAGCCGCTCCTTCAGAAGGTGAAGCGGCTGGCCATGGCTGCGCGGAAATCAGGCGAACTCAAGGATGATCGTCTAGTCAAAAACCCGTACTTGCTTTTGGCGCCGGTCTGGGCCGGTATCGTCATCAACAAGTTTCTCGATCGGGCGCATCCGGTCAATATCGGTGAATTGTTCGAGACGCAGCTCGACTTGATCTTCGCGAAAGAGGCGGCTTGATGAATAGGGGCCGCCTTGCAGCGTTGTGTTAAAGAAGCGACCACTGTCCGGCGACTACCGCCCACGTGAAAATGACTGCATTGGTTGTCATGTGTGCCGCGATCGCGTCGCCGATCCGGCCTCGGCGGATCATCAACAGCGCGTAAAGCGTACCGGCTAATGCTGCCGCAAGCCACCGGTCGTGCATCAGACCGAACAAGCTTGAAGAGACGACGAGAGCGACAAGTCCGAATGCCCTAAAATCGACTGTCTCGAATTTTGCCGCTTGTAGGACGCGGTAGAGATATCCGCGGAACGCCAGCTCTTCCGCGATCGGAACCATGATGATGGTGCCGATGCCTCTGAACGCGAGCCAGAGAGCGACCACGATCGGCGAGAATTCCGAAAGCGACTGCTCCAGCGGCGTGTGGCTGCCAGCGCCTGGGTCGGTCGCGATCCACAGCACGCCCGCAATCCCGCCAATCAAAACCGAGGCAGCATCCGGAGTGCCCAGCAGCTGCTTATAGACGTTCCGGAAGGCATACAGCGCCGCAAATACCGCAATGACTTTAATAGGATAAAGCAGATAGTCGTGAGGCGCCGCAATGCGAGTCACGATTTGACCGGCCATCAGCGCGATAAACGGTGCAAGAAAGATAAGCGCTGGATTGGAATCGGCGGCTTGTCGAGCACGCGCCGCGTTTGCTGCATTTGACATCGCCGCTGCCATGATCGGTGATCTCTTACCGAAGAAAGCGAGCTTCTGCGCAACCGTCATGATCGTGATTGCGATGAGTAAGAAGCTGATCCAGCCGAACTGCGAATGAAATCCTCCGAGAGCGATATCCGGCGAAAAGTTCGCTCCAATGAAGACCAGCAGGGCAATCCGCAGGCTGTTGAGGAGCCAGATTGCGCCCATCGCCAACGGGAACAGCAAAAGGACGTTGGGAAATTTCAGCGAGCGACGGAAGATCACGATATATCCTACGACGAACACTGCGATCAGCATCATGCCTTCGTAACCGGAACATGCCGCAAAGATCCTGACGCTGAAATCGCCGGCGCCGAGAACGCGCGTAGCCGGGTCCATGAAAGCGCTGTGATCGAAGTGCTTGAGGATCCAGTACGACAACTGCAGGGTGGCGTCAGAAAGCTCAGCCCAATTGTCTTCCGATAAAAAACTGCCGCGCTCTCTATCGAGGGTTGCGCCAGTGACATATCCCAAGAGACCCAGTCCGAGCGCCAGCATCAGTTCCGGTTTGCAAAACGTTACGATCTCTCGCCAAAAGCCTAGCGGCGCAGCGACAAGGACGAGCGACGTTATCGCCGTCAGGAATAACGCCGAATAGAGATAAGCAAGAAAGGCATCAGCGCCTGGAGGAGCCTGGGCGAGGAGTCCGCGCGCGAGAAAAGCGGCCAACATCGCAGCCGCGCTGATTGCGGCTGTCGCTGATATCTGCACCGGGTCTGCATCTTGATTGAAGGCTGCGAGGATCGCGCTGCGCTTGGACCAGCCGACAACCACAAAAATTGCGGCCACTAGCAGAAGTATTTTCGGAACAGCTTGGACAACGCCGACAACTGGCCAGATGCCCCAGACATCCGGAAGAGGTGTAAAGAGTCGGATCGTCAGCAGTTCGACGATGACAAGCGCCATCGTCGACACAATTCGAACCGAGGGCCAAGCGGGATGAGAGGCAGCTTTCAACATGCGAAGCATGCCTGCCATGCGATGGCAGAGGCTGCCAGATTATCGCTACTGTGTTTGCTGCATGCGGCGATAGACAATGGCGCCGACGCTAAGGAGAAGCGCGATCGCCGCGACACTGCTGGCGGCATTGATTTCCGGAGCCGGGTGCGGGCCTCCGGGATCGCCTGCACCGCCACCGCCGACGCAGTGCCAAACGACGATGAAACAATCGACCACAAATTGCATGGACGTCTCCTACGCAAACACATGTTGAAGCGACTAAAACGGGTGCCGTGGTCCATCAAGAACAACGTAAACAGGTGGTTAATGTCGCGGCGGAATTGTCCCATGATAGGAGTCTCGACGTCGCCTTCGCTCGTTGAAATCCGCCGCTGCATTGCACAAGAACTCGTTCCGAAAGGGCCTGAATGGAAATTGGCGTAGACAGTTTTGCAGCAATCATGCCAGAGGCTGCGACCGTCGGGACTTTGTCTCCGACAGACCGATTGGCGAATTTACTGGAAGAAATTGAAGTCGCGGATCGCGCAGGCCTCGATGTCTTCGGCATTGGTGAGCACCACCGTCCCGAATTTCTCGATTCGGCTCCCGCGATCATCCTTGCGGCCGCCGCATCTCGTACCAAATCGATACGACTGACCAGCGCCGTAACAGTGTTGAGCGCCGCCGACCCCGTTCGCGTGTTTCAGGAATTCGCCACGCTCGACCTGATATCGAAGGGACGCGCCGAACTCGTCGTCGGGCGCGGGTCCTTCGGAGAAGCCTATCCGCTCTTTGGGATGCTCTTTGAAGATTATGACGCTCTTTTTGCTGAGAAGATTGAACTGCTTCTGAAGATACGGGAGAGCACGAATGTAAATTGGTCGGGAAAGTTTCGCCCGGCGCTTTCCGGCCAAGGCATCTATCCACGCCCCCACCAAGATGTGCTGCCTGTGTGGATTGGCGTCGGCGGTACGCCGAGATCGTTCACCCGCGCCGGAGAACTCGGTCTGCCGTTAATGGTCGCTATCATTGGTGGCGAGTTTCGTAGATTTCGCCCGCTCATTGATCTTTACCGCCAAGCCTACGCGCGCGCCGGCCATCCTCCACAACATCTGCGTGTCGGCGTCCATGCGATGGGCTTCGTTGCGGATACCGCAGACCAAGCGAAAGATACCTTTTTTCCGGGTTGGGCGCGGATGTTCACGGACATTGGACGGGAGAGGGGCTGGTCACCGGTTTCGCGCGCGCAGTTCGAGGCGATGTGTGGACCGGGCGGCGCTTTCCTGATTGGTGATCCGGCCACTGTCGCAAAGAAAATCGTCGAGGCGAGCGAGGTCCTCGGTCGCGTCGATCGTTTCACATTTCAAATGAGCTCCGCATCGGCGGAATACGTTGCGATGAGGAAATCGATCGAGCTTCTCGGGACGGAAGTTGCGCCGGTGGTTCGTACCTTACTCGCGAAGCAAATGTGATTAAGCGTGGTCGCGATGGTGTGCCCGCGTTCGTTGAAGACAGTGAAAAAATGAAAGGAACGCCCTTTGATCAAAGTCAGCGTCATGTATCCGAACACGCCAAATGCCCGGTTTGACCACGACTATTATCGCGACAAGCACATGCCCATGGTGAAAGCAAAGATGGGCGATACCTGCAAGTACTATACGGTCGATAGAGGCATTGCTGGCGCAGCTCCCGGTACGCCGCCCACCTACATCGGCATGTGCCACATTTTCTGTGACTCCGTAGAGGCGTTTCAGTCAGGCTTCGGGCCGCATGCGCGTGAAATCCTGGCGGATATTCCCAATTACACCGATCTCTCGCCGGTTCTGCAAATCAGCGAAGTCGAGGTTGGGTAAATAGCGCCAGCGGCGCGGGCTTTCGTCAGTAAGCGTCCTTGAAGACGTCCGAAAGCGAATTCGGAACCCACGGCTTGTTTGCCGGTGGTGGGGCTGGCGGCGGCGCCTTGGTCGCCGCTGGCGCAGCTGACGGCGATGTCTGCACCGGCTGTGCAGACTGCGGCGGCGGCGCTCCAAGAAAAAACAAGATAGGCGGCGGCGGCAGATTGGGTTCCCCAGGAACGCCGGTCGGTTGTGGTGCCGCGGCCGCCGTCATCTGATTGTCCTGGGGTGCTCGCCGTTTCTGCGCGACGGCTTTCTTCCGCTTTGTGGGCTTGTCCTGTTTTACTTTTGGTGCCACTGCGGCTGACGCATCCTCATTCTCGTTCTCAGCGATGCTGGCCCGATTGCTTCTGTCAGTCATGACATCCGACATCGCGAGTTCGGCACGAAACGAGCCGTCTGGCGATCGAGGCAGGCTGCCAGTAACATAGGGCTGGCTATCGAATGGGAAACGCCACTTCGCATCGTCATCGGCAGCGATTTGTGGAACTGCCATCCTGCTCGTCTCTTGATCGCCGCCAACAGTTGGTGTTTCAGATTGCTCGGCCTCGGTTGAAATTTGGCGGGCGTCGCGATCGATCGGTAAAGGCGCGAGCGTGGGCAAAGGTGCAAGAGCCGGCGTCGCCGTTTGCATGCTGAGAGTGATGGCATTCGAGAGCAGCCTATCGCGAAGGTTCTGTGCAAAGGCGAGTCTTTGATCGAGGTCGAATGCCGGTGGTGGCGGCTCCGGTGCGACAGCTCTAGCGTTCTTTATTGGCTGTTGCGGACGGTCGAGCGTCGAAAGAAGAGCGAGCGAGACGAGGAATGCGGCGACCGCGAGCTTTGTAATTTGTTCTTTGACGCTATCGCGCCGCCAAAGAGCCGGAAGATCATAAAGATGTGTGCGAAGGCCGACGAGGTGAGCTTTGATTGCGTTGGCGTACGGTGCCAGCGCTGCAGCCGATTGTCCATAAAGCAGCGCAAGCTTGGCGCGGAAGTCGCGCTCGGGTTCAGGCTCTTCCGTAAGCTCTGGAAAGCGCGTTGGGTTGACGAGAAAGACCGGCAGATCGTTCGTGTGCACCCCAGTCGCCCGCTCATTCTGATGCCGCAACAAACGCGTCTTACGCAATCGTCGCGCCGCAATCGCAATATCATGCGTTTCGCCAACCACGATCGAGGCGTCCCCAGTTTGATATAAATGCTCAATTCGTGAACAAATTAGGAGAAAATTCGAGGCTCTCTCTTCAGCCTTAGACAGACGAATTCTCTTGCGCAGACGAAATCTCGAACAAAGTTGATGGATCGTTTCTAAACGTCCGACAAAGATCGCACACTAATTTGAAGCGTTGAGTGTCCAGCGTGTAGCAATCTTTGGTCGCGTATTTTTTTAAACCCCAAATAGAGAAAGGTCCTTCGGGGCCGAAGAGGGAAATAGAAAAACGTACACGGATAGTATGTATTGTATATATTTGTTTTGCGAGGCTCGATTCATCGACTTGGTAAATGCGGTCGGGTAGCAATGTTCACCAGATGCGATCTCGACATATAGCGATAGCGACGCAGCATATGCGCCGCGATAACTGGTAAATTGGTAAAAAAATCGTTGACGCTGGGCGCGACGCTCTGCACAAGTGCATTTGCAGGCGCGGTTCGCGTTCCAGCGATTGAAACGGCCGCTGCCAGTTTTCTCTGTCAGGTGAAGCGATTCACCCGCAGTTCGGTAGATTTTTCCCTTTCGCATTTCGAAGCCGCCACCAGCTTACCCGCTGGACGCGATTTGATGCGTGCGTTTCTCTCTCTCCATCTCAAACATCGAAGAGACCCGCGATTTCGCCAGCAGATCGAATGCCGCGTTTGCTCGTCCTCGAAGCAGGGCGCGCTGAGCGCAACTATTGGTCCGACCTTTGGCATTATCGCGAGCTGTTCGCCATCCTAGCGTGGCGCGATATCGCGGTCAGATACAAGCAAACCGTCATCGGTATTGCTTGGGCGATCATTCGTCCACTTTTGACGATGATCGTTTTCACCGTTGTGTTTGGAAAGCTGGCAAAGCTGCCGAGCGACGGAGGCGTTCCTTATCCGATCCTTGTATTCGCCGGAATGCTGCCCTGGTTCTTGTTTTCGAGCGTGCTGAGCGAAGCATCGAACAGCCTGATTACAAGCGCGCACGTTATCAGCAAAGTCTATTTCCCGCGGATGATCGTTCCAGCTTCCGCCGGAGTCGTGGCACTCGTTGATTTTCTCGCTAACTTGATAATCCTGTTCTTGCTGATGGCTTGGTACGGCTGTCTGCCGAATTGGCACATTATATTCCTGCCGTTCTTCATGCTTTTTGCAATTGCCGCGAGCCTTGGACCGGCGCTCTTGATTACGGCACTCAACGTCAAATACCGAGATATGCGATACATCATTCCGTTCGTCATTCAATTCGGACTCTATGTATCGCCGGTTGGCTTCTCCGGTGAGGTAGTGCCCGAGAGTATTCGCGTTTGGTACAGTCTCAATCCTGTAGTTGGAGTGATTGACGGCTTCCGATGGTGCCTTCTGGGCGATGCCAGCAGACTTTACCTCCCAGGCCTGTCGGTAAGTCTCGGTGTTACCATGCTCATGCTTTGGATCGGCATCCGATACTTCCGCCGGACCGAGCGCTCATTCGCTGACCTCGTCTAAGATCGCAGGAAGAACTCCAGAGATGAGTGATGTTGTCATCCGTGCCGAAGGCCTCTCAAAAAAATATCTGATCGGCCATCACCGGCCGGAGCGCTACACGGCCCTGCGCGATGTCGCCGTAAAGGTCCTGAAGCATTGGGCGCGGACAGGAATGGATGTAGCGCGCGGGCGGCAGCTCGTTGCCGGTGATCAGGTCGAGGATTTCTGGGCACTAAAAGACGTCTCGTTCGAACTGAAGCGCGGCGACGTCGTCGGTATCGTCGGGCGCAACGGCGCGGGGAAATCGACACTGCTGAAAATCCTGTCGCGGATCACCGAGCCGAGTGCAGGAAGAGTTGAGATCCGAGGCCGCGTCGCAAGCCTCCTTGAGGTGGGAACGGGCTTTCATCTTGAGCTGACGGGGCGCGAGAATATCTATCTGAATGGCGCCATCCTTGGCATGAAACACGCCGAAATTCGCCGAAAGTTCGATGAAATCGTCGCCTTCTCGGAGGTTGAGAAATTTCTCGACACACCGGTAAAGCGTTACTCCAGCGGTATGTACGTTCGTCTCGCATTCGCCGTCGCGGCGCACCTGGAGCCGGAAATTTTGGTGGTCGACGAAGTTCTCGCCGTCGGCGATGCTGAATTTCAGCAGAAGTGCCTCGGTAAGATGAAGCACGTGGCTGGACAAGGCCGCACCGTTCTCTTTGTCAGTCACAATCTCTCAGCGGTCAGGGCATTATGCAATCGCGGCCTGTTGCTCGAAGGCGGAAAGATAACAAGCGACGCTTTAGTAGAAGTCGTCGCTCGGCGTTACATCAATGCCAGCAGCGTGGCTGACTCGATTTCCTTCCCCGCAAACCTCTCGCGTCCCTCGATTACTTCGATCATCGTGAACCGAGAGACGCTCGTTGACGGCGAACTAATCGTTGACATCGGCTTCATTTCGCCGCGACCGATCTCGAAACCGGTCGGTGGTGTCATGCTCCGCGCCGACACGGGCGAGCCGCTTTGGGGCTCGGACAATCGCTTCCACGCATCCAACGAAGTCACAAAGGGAATGACTTCGGGAACGCTCCGATGCCACGCACAGGCATTGCCGATCCGGCCCGGAACATACCATCTGTCGGCGTCGCTTGCAGATTGGCATGAAGAACTCGACGCCAAGCAGGATGTTCTGAGCATTCAGCTTGGCGACGAAACGGCCGATGTTCTGCGTCCGTCGGCTTCAGCCGTGGGCCACGTGGAATGGCCCGCGACGTGGCAGTCCTATCCGGTTGAAGACGCATCGGCGGCTTAACCTATCTCCTGCGCCCGTGTGTCAGAGTGGGGGGGTCAGGTACAGCGAAACGCGCAGGCCGCCGTGCGAGATTGGCCCAATCGGTTTCGAAAATGCCAGACCGGTCGCTGTCGCGAGCGCCGCTTCGTTCGTAATGACGCCCACGCGCCAGCCATTAAAGCGCGCCTTCAATATCTCCCCCAGCGATCGATACAATGCGTGCAACTGTTTCTTATTGCCGATGCGGTCCCCGTACGGCGGATTGACGATAACGAGTCCGGGTGGCCCGACTGGCACTGTGAGATCGCTGATCACCTGCTGACGAAATTCTGTGAACTCTGAAACGCCCGCGCGCTCGGCGTTGGCGCGGCTCATGTTGATCGCCCCGGCATCGCGATCGCTACCGTAAAATTTCACCGTCGGCACTTTCGGCTTTCGCGCGTCGCGCAGTTTCTGCCACGTTGCGGCGTCGAAGTTTGCCAACTCTTCGAAGGCAAAATGACGTGTGCGTCCGGGCATTAGGGCCGCCGCAATTTCCGCCGCTTCGATGACGAACGTGCCCGATCCGCACATGGGATCGACGACAGGTTCACCTCCATCAAACCCGCAGAGTCGCAAGAACAGCGCCGCGAGCGTCTCGCGCATCGGGGCCTTGTTCACGGCCTGCTTATGTCCACGTTTGTGCAGGAGATCGCCCGAAGTATCGACGCCGATGGCGCAGATATCGTTTTCGATCCGCGCTCTGACGCAAACGGCGGCATCGCGATCGAATGGCGCGCCGAGTTCCTCGCGGATTGCGCGTTCGATGCGCTGTTCGGCAGCACCCGAGTGGTAGATCTTCGAACTTTTGCACGAGGCTTCGACGCGGAAAGGCCGGTCTCGGCGCAGGACACCGCCCCACGCCACCTTACGCGCACGCTTATCAAGCTCGGAGAGGTGCGAAGCCCTAAACGTCGCGATGCGTGCGATAATGCGCGTTGCGCCTCGGAGTTCGAGATTGGCGCGCCAGACGTCCGGCCAACCGCCCCGCACGGTCACGCCGCCTGACGTGATTGCGGCCTTCTTGAAACCGTTCGCCCGCGCTTCGTCGCGCAGTGCGGCCTCAAGCCCAGGGGGGACGACAAGGAAAATTTCGAAATCGCTGTCAAACGCCGTCATGCGGCCTCATTATCCGGAAGCTGTGAGCGTATCGACATATTTTTGAGACCTCGGAAAGTTTCAGTACGACCCTTGGGGAAAACAACGCCGGATGGGGGACTGGCAAAATCGCTGAGACCCCATAAATTCAGCATTAGCCGGCGGCCCTATCTCGACAAGGAGATGATTGGGATGAGCGATGTTTCAGAACAGATTTGCCACCTTGTGCGCCCCGACGATACCTATGACGGCAAGCAGGGTCTAACCTACTTCTGCGGCATAGCCGCCGAGACTGTGGGCTCGAAAAGCATTTGCATGCACCTGCTGACCATTCCGCCAGGCGGCCGGGCCAAGGCCCACATGCATGCCAATCATGAAACGGCGATTTACGTTCTGGAGGGTGAAGCCATCGCCCTCTATGGCAACAAGCTTCAGTATCAGGCCGTCACGAAAGCCGGTGACTTGTTCTACATTCCTGCGGGTGTTCCCCATCTTCCGATCAATCTGAGCAACAAGCCCATATCAGCGGTCATCGCCCGCACCGACCCGAATGAACAGGAAAGCGTTGTGCTTCTCCCGGAGCTTGAAACGTATGCCGACGCGGCGATCGCCCGCCTCATGCATACATCGCCAGCGGCTGAGTGAATCGGCAAGCCGATGGACGGCTAAGCTTCTGGCCGCAACGGCGCCGGTGGGTGGCTCGGTTCTTTGTGAAAGTATCTGAGCGTAACATAGGCGCCGATCCACGACCCGACGACGGCGAACGCGACATACACCCAATTGTTCGTATAGCTGATGACCGCGAACGACGACAGCATATACCAGATGCCGCTCCAGTTGGCCGCGGAAAGCGGTCGACGCGAGACCACCGACGCCGTGAACATGACATAGGCGGCGTCAGTCGCGGCCGTCGCAAGTAGAACCCCGGCGCCGATCCATAAATCGATAGTCATCGAAAACTCCATGCGAGCGAGGGAGGCTGGCTAGTCGCTTATACACCCGTTCAGAACAACATTTTTGTGGGGAAGCGGCAAATGGATCGGAAATCGCGCGAGAGGCTTTGCGGTTAAGCTTTATCGATTTGGCTACGATGGATGCGACGCTCTTCACCGCTATCGCCGGAACGTTGCTTGGTATCGGCTTCGGCCTGACGATTCCACTCGTCAATCACATGACCGTTGAACACAGCTCCTATGCGCGACGCGGACAAAACCTCGCGTATCTTTCGGTCGCGATATTCCTCGGTCAGTTCTTATCGTCATTTGTCGATGTGGTTGTCGGGTCCGCAGCTACAGCATTTCTCCTCGCTTCCGGTGCGGCGTTCGCTGCGGCTGTCGCGGCTACTACCAGCGGGATAGCGGAGCCGGCATGAGAATTTCAGCGGCGGCAATTTTCAACGTCATAAAAGAACACCGGCAGGGTGCAGAACGCACCTGCCGGTGTTTGATTTGCCAAAGTCGCGGCCAATGAGAATTGTGGATGGCGTTAGTTGCCACCATACGAATTGCCGCCGAATGCGCCGTGGACTGAGAGAGAGCTGTTATCAACGGGCGAAGCAACGGCTGCGGTGCTGATTGCCGAAACTGCAATGACGATTGCGAGTGTGATGGTCTTCATGATGATGCCTCCAGTGGGGGTGCTAAGAAGATTTTCGGATTGTGAGAGCAGCGCTCTCGGTGTTTCCGAAATTCAATTCGCAACGACGCTGCGAAACGTTACCCGCGACAAACCGACCGCGTCAGCGCCGACCGATGTTCATGGCGCGATGCGCACCGCGAAGCCGGCCAAAATTTAAAGCTCCTCGAAGGCCAACATTCAAATGCGCGGGCTTGCGGGTCCCGGACTTTGCTGTTGGCTCGCTCCATCCGGACGGCGCGCATCCGCTAAAGGCGGTTCGGCAGAAATATCGCCATAGCGATTCGCCTGCGCATCAATAGTGATCACCGATCGCGTGAGGTCGAAGATCGGCAGCTACATCTGAACAGTTGGCGAAAACACACACCCACCTACAACCTATAGGCGAATGCCAGCTTTTGCTGCGGGAGAAAGCGCCGCGTGTTTTGGGTGGGGTGATGCACAGAAATGACGGTGCATAATCACTGTTGCGCGGAAGCCTCGTCAAATTTCAACATGGCGCGACAACGTGATAAAGTCACTTTATAAGGGCTCACCCGAAGTTGGCAAAAAGAGGATGACCGAGCGATATGAGCGGTCACACAAGAGACATGAACCCATCTAACCGTGGTCAGGAAACACCCGAAGTGCTTGCTACATATCGCAATCGTTCAACACGCTCACGTCTGTTTAAGTTTGCCCTGATGTCATCGATGTTGGCGCTCCCGTTCGTCTGGGGACCGCACGCGGCCTTGGCTGATTCGGTAGAGGATGCCGCCGCGGTCTGTTCGGGCTGCCACGGCGAAGCCGGCGTTCCGATGGACAAGACGATACCGAACATCTGGGGTCAACGCCGCGAATATATCTTGAAGCAGCTTTTGGACTTCAAGGACGGCCACCGCAAGAACGACACGATGTCGGCAATCGTTGACTCTCTGACGAAGACCGACATGGAAGCTCTCGCCACCTATTTCTCGGAAAAGAAATGGCCGAACCTCGGTCAGCCGGCTGCTTCCGGCAACATTAAAGACCAGGCGATCGACACCATCGTCCAGTTGAACTGCAAGGGCTGCCATCAGGAGCACTTCCAGGGCGACTATGTGCGACCGAGACTTGCCGGCCAGCAGGAAGAGTACCTGCTGAAGACGATGACGGACTTCCATACCGGCGAGCGTGCAAACTTCGCACCGATGGAAGCGCTGATGAGATCGCTGAGCGAAGATCAGCTGAAACCCGTAGCTGCCTACCTCGCTGGTCTAACCGAACCCGCGACAGTCGGACAGAAATAACGCCTCGCTGATATAAGACTTAAGTGCCTCGGCGCTTAAAGAGAGATCCACATTGGGCTCGCCGCAAGGTGGGCCCGATTGTTTTTGGGCGGCCGTTTTCGGGATGTTGCCATGTGACTTAGGTCAAGGGCCAGTCCAAAGGTGATCGTACCTTGCGCGCCATCATTGATGGAAAGCCGAGTGGGTACACAGATGAAAGCTCTTGTTTACAAAGGCCCAGGCCTGAAAGCCGTCGAGGATCGTCCTATCCCCGAAGTACAAGCCGCAACCGACGCGGTCGTTAAGATTTCGAAAACTACGATTTGCGGTACAGATCTGCACATCCTGAAAGGCGATGTCCCGACTTGCACGCCTGGACGAATTCTCGGACATGAAGGCACGGGCGTTATCGAGAAAGTCGGCGCCGGCGTCACGTCCTTCAAACCGGGAGATCGCGTGCTGATTTCGTGCATCTCAGCATGTGGCCGCTGCGAATATTGCCGCAAGGGAATGTATTCGCATTGCACGACGGGCGGCTGGATTCTCGGCAACTCTATCGATGGTACGCAGGCCGAGTACGTACGCATTCCGCATGCCGACACCAGCCTTTATCTGCTCCCCGAAGGCGTCGACGAAGAAGCATTGGTGATGCTCAGCGACATTCTTCCGACCGGCTTCGAATGCGGCGTTCTCAATGGCAAGGTCGCGCCGGGAAGCACGGTTGCGATTGTCGGCTCGGGTCCGATCGGAATGGCAGCGCTATTGACCGCGCAATTCTATGCCCCAGCCGAGATCATCATGATTGACCCTGACAGCAAGCGGCTGGAAGTGGCCAAGCGTTTCGGCGCAACCAAAACGGTCGCCGCTACGGGAAGCAGTGCGACGGAAGCCGTCATGAAGCTCACCGGAGGACGCGGTGTCGATACGGCAATTGAGGCGGTCGGCATTCCGGCGTCTTTCGCGACCTGCGAGGAAATCATCGCGCCGGGCGGGTCGATTGCAAACGTCGGCGTTCACGGAACCAAGGTCGACCTTCACCTGGAACGCCTTTGGAGCCAGAACATCAGTATCACCACACGTCTCGTCGACACTGTAACGACACCGATGCTTCTCAAAACGGTGGAAGCCAAAAAAATAGATCCGACCAAACTCATCACACATCGTTTCAAACTCGGTCAGATCCTGGACGCTTACGACACTTTCGGCCATGCTGCCCAAACGGGCGCCCTGAAGGTCATTATCGCCGCTTAACGGCATCTGAAAAAGGTAGAAGACCCAAGGATTGAAAAGGGCGCCTTAGGCGCCCTTTCCATTTTTATTATTTGCCGTTGTTCTCGTTATTATTCGGAGTGCGATCGGAAGTACCTTCCGGTGTCTGCGCACCTCCCGCTCCTGGAGCACCGGCCTTCGTAGATCCGGGCAAACGATCCGGTGACGCGTCTCCAGGCGTGCGGTCGGAGGTTTTTCCTTGCTCGCCCGTCGATGCACCACTCGATGCACCAGTGTTCATGTTTAGGTCGGATTTCATTTTGCTCGACTGTTGGTCGGCGATTGCCGGTCCTGCCACCGCAGCGAACGCAATCGCACCGGCCAACACTGCTGAGACTTTCAAGTTCATATTCGTTTCTCCTCGAGGCTATTGTTTTGTTTGGCGGGCTTTCGCCTGCTATCGAGGAAGACTCTCGCGTGCCGTATGTTCCCGCAGTTGTGGTCAAAGTTTACCGCGGGAGGGAATGACTCGCGAATTTGTGATGATGCGCCCGGCGAGAATGGAAGCGGCGCCGTTCTCGTTTCGCAGCAGCTTGCCTAGCGTTTGCTGTCTTGAGCGGAGGCTGGCGTCGTCCGGCTGTCGATCTGAACAGTCGCGGTAAGACCTGCGACCAGCATTACGCCGTCCGGAAGCTTATCAATTTCGATGCGCACCGGAACTCTTTGCGCCAGTCGCACCCATGTGAAGATCGGATTGACCGTCGCCAGTCCCTGCGAGCCGGGCTGTGCATTGGGAATGTTGATGCCGCGTGCCATTCCATGAACGCGGCCCTCGATGATCTGGCTATGACCCATCAGCTTGATCTGAGCGCGGTCGCCTTCATGGATGGAGGCCAGAACATTCTCGGTGAAGTAGGCGTCGACCCAGAATGAATCGGCATCGACCATCGTGATTTCGCCTTGCCCGACGTTGGCGTAATCACCGAGCTGAGCCAACAGGTTCGTCACCCAGCCGTTGACGGGAGAGTGCACCTCTACGCGCTTGAAATTGGCTTCGGCTTGATCGAGTGCCGCTTTGGCTTGCGCAAGCGAAGCGACTGCGCTGCCGCGCTGGGCGGTTAAAGCATCGATCTGCCGTTTGGAAACGACAAGGGCTGCTTCAGCGTTCTTAAGAGACGCCTGGCTTTGACGTAGTGCAGAAGCGGTCTGCTGCGCCATCTGCACACTGCCAAACTCCTGCTGAGCAAGTTCACCATATCGCGATGCTTGTTGTTTTGCGAACGCGAGCGCGGCCCGGGCGTCGTCAACTTGCGCTTGGCTGGCACCGATCTGCGCCTGTTGGACCGAGATCTGGCTATCCACATTCTGGATGTTGGCTTGTGCCTGTTGCACGGAGGCCTTCGCGGAATCGACGGCGATCCGGTAATTGGTCGGGTCGATCACCATCAGCAAGTCGCCCTTATGAACGAACTGATTGTCGGTGGCATGCAGTTCGACGATCCGTCCGGCGACCTCCGGCGCGACCGTCACGACGTAGGCGCGTACAGTTCCGTCGCGGGTCCACGGTGTCTCCATGTACGCGACCCACATCTTCCAGCTTAGCGGTAATGCGATCGCGACGGCAATGAGCGTGAGCAGATAGGGCACGAACCGCGGATGCAGCTTGGCGCTGTCGCCTTCCGACGGCGGGGCTGCATTCGCAAACACCTCGCCGCGATCGTCTGTGCGCGTTTTCAATTCGTCGCTGACGTTCGACATAAAAATTTCACCGATCGGCGATCAAAATCATGGACGATAGGATGATCATGTAGATAGCAAATACGAAAAGCGCAGGATGCCAAACATAGCGCAAGCCATCATATTTAACTGCGAGCCTGCGAACGCCGATCATGAGAAACCACGCCGCGATCATCATCAGAGAAATCGGTGCCACATAGACGCCGAGGATGTCGATCTCGCTGAACCTCATGATGCGGCACCAAAGTAAGAGGGATGTTGGTTAAGCGCGCCTGCTATCGCAAGTATGCAACTTCGGGCGCGCAAGAAATCAGGCTGTAAGCCGTTTTGTGCCGGAAGCAATTCAAAATGCCGATCCACCTCACCCCACTGCTGTATAGTCTGCCCGATTTCTCCGCGCGCCAGATGACCCAGAGCGACGTCGAATTGGTGCCGCGGGCCATGGGCACCGACGATATGGCAAAGTTGGATAATTTGCTCTCCCACAGACAGCGCCGCAAGCAATCGCGCCCTCTGTATCGGCTCTGCCGCGGACGGCATCGCGACGAGGCGCGCATACATGCGCCGATCCCAGTCATCCGTTTCGCCTGGCACTCCAAGACGCGCCATGCGGCGAAGATCGTTCAAGGTCAATGCTAGTAGCCGTCGTGTTTGCGTGGCGGGGGCGAGTGGTGGCAGCACACGGAAGAAAAATGCGCCAAGGCCAGTGCCACCCACAATGGCCAGCGCATTGTTGTAGAAATTGACGGTGTTGTAAGTCATTTCGTTCGCCGGCATCAGAAGCGGAATGAATAGAGCGACGACCGCAACCAAGACGGGCGATTGCCACTTTGACATCGCAGCGCCGGCTGGCACCAGAAAGAGGCCGAGAACGACACAAAGCCCTGCGAACGTGTCGATCTGAGGCAGGATAGCGAAGGCGATGATCGCAGCAAAAATTGCACTGATCACAGATCCGATCATGAAAGCCATGACGAACGAATAGGCTTCCTCGGCCCTTGGCGCAAAAATCGTGACGGCAACCGCCGCCCAAGTAATTGCCGCAGCGCCGTTCGGCCAGGATGTTGCAATCCAGAAGATCGCGATCGCCATAATCGCGAGAAACGCGCGGGCGCCGTTGATCAACGCAGGCAACCAGTCCGCCACAGAAACGCGAACCGCCTTGCTTTGCTCGTTTCGTCGAGGAGCGGCAACCAGAAGCGCCAAGCCGCCGATGGCTTGGCCAATTCCAAAGAAGGCTTTCGCTGTCTGATCGGCAATCAATCGCGTCGACGGCGTGTCGAACGGCGAGGAGCGAAGCGTTTCTCCTACGCCGCGATACTGCCGCTGCATATCCACCGGGTCGGAAAGCCAACCCCCGGAGCGGCCCTGCTGTGACATGTCGCGAAGCTTGAGTGGAATTTCATTCAGCACCGCATCAGCGTCTTTCCTGGCTTCTGTTTCGGGGGCGTTGGCAAGACGAACTGCAATCCCACGCCAAGCGGACAAAGCGGCAAACATGCCGACCATAGTTCCACGCAATACCGATGAGTGGTAACGAAGCCCAGCCGACTCCCCGATCGCCTCGTCGATCACGGGATCTAGCGCAATAACGCGCCGTGTGAGATCTCGCCGGATCGGCTGGAACGGCAAATTTTGTGCACCGGCCCTCAGTGTCGAGTCGATGCCGGTCGCGATATCTGCCGTCAACGATGCTAGCGACGCGGCAAGACGCCTGCGGGCGCCACCGAAATCTGTTGCTGCGAGAATGACACCAGCACAAACGATGCCGAGAATGATCTCGGTCGAGCGCTGGATAGCCAGCATGAACGCATCGCCGTTGAGGCCTCCGACAGCGCCGAGCTGGTCGGTGGCGATGACGGCTGCGGTAAAGCCGGCCAGCGCCGCCGCGTAGGAAGCAAAATTGCGTAGTAGTGTCGCCACGAATGCTGAGGCCCCGCACCAAAGTGCGAGTGCGGAGAGGAATGCGATCCGTTCCTGTGGGAACAGCGCTGTCAGGATAACGATTGCCACGGCTCCAACCAGCGTGCCCAGCATTCGGAACCACCCCTTACGGAGCGAGGCGCCAAGATGCGGTTGGCAGACAATTGCAGCGGTGGTTCCGGCCCAAAATGCGTTATCCAGCTCCAGTCGAAACGCGACATACAACGCCAGGCACGTCGATGCCCATAAACGAAGCCCAAAGAGGAGCGCAGGCAATGACTCGCGAGCGAGGTTCTCCGTTTGCGTAACGATCTGTGACGAGTGTCTGCGGAAATGAATGAAAAGGGGATGAGAGAACCCGGCAAACACTGAGGAGACCTCTGGTCACATCCGCCAAGAAATAACCGTCATGGAACGTCGCGACATTATGCTTTTGGGAGCGTGCCCGTAAACGGCTTATTGGCGGCAGGATGGAGTTTGCCGTGCGATTGCGAAATGCGGGGCTTCGGCCGTGCCCACTGCTGGCTCGGGTCGGCTGCGCTTTGTTATGAGAATGCACGAGGGCGCACAGGATCGGTCTGCTGATGGCGGTGGGCGCCGTGCATTTGGCAAGCCGATAGAGGACGGTTGCAATTGATTATGACGCGCGCCTGAGCGTATGTTGCGATCCAGATGAGACGCATCCTCGCTCCCGAGTTTCGGGGCAAAATTTGTAGGTGCCTTGTCCTTCCCTCGCTGAGGGCGGGACCGAGCGTCTTGATCATAGTCTTCACCGCTTTTGTCGCCGCTGAACGGGGATCGGATCGCCCGTTCGCAGCAGATTGCGCTGTCAAGCCAGTGCCGGCGACAACATGCTGAACATGGACACCGCTTTACGAAGTGCTGGATGCACAAAGGAGTTCAACCAATGGTTCTGTCTCGACGCGACGTTCTGAAAGCCGGCGCTGCAGTCTCAGCCATCGCAGCGCTGCCGAGTTGGCCCGCGCGAGCTGGGTTCGCACCGCAAACCGGAAAATGGCGCAAATTCGAATTATCGACACGGTTGGCGATTGAGAACGCCTCTGGCGTAACGCAGGCGTGGATTCCGCTTCCGGCATTCTCCGAGCCGTCCTGGATCAAGCCTGAGGGCAGTAGCTGGAGTACGAACGCCGAAAGCGCCGAAATCGTAAAAGATCCGAGATACGGTGCCGAGTTCCTGCACGTCGTGTGGAACGAGGGCGAGAAGGCCCCGTCCATCGAGGTGAGCAGCAAGGTTGCAACTCAGAACCGCGCCGTCGATCTCTCCAGACCGCTCGGAACGCAAACGCTATCGGACACTGAGCGTCATCTTTATCTGATGCCCACGGATCTCATCCCGACGGACGGCATCGTGAAGGAGACGTCCGATAAGATAGTGGCCGGCGCCAAAAGCGATACGGATAAGGCGCACGCAATCTATCAATGGATCGTCGAAAACTGCTATCGCGACGCCAAAACCCGCGGATGCGGTATCGGCGATATTGCCAACATTCTCAAATCCGGAAATTTTGGTGGTAAGTGCGCGGATATTAATGCGCTGTTTGTCGGCCTCGCCCGCGCCGCGGGGCTGCCGGCCCGCGATCTTTATGGGCTGCGAGTGGCGCCGTCGGCGTTCGGCTACAAAAGCCTCGGCGCCAAGAATGATATCGTTACCAAGGCTCAGCACTGTCGCGCCGAGGTCTTTCTTGCGGAATTTGGCTGGGTCCCCATGGATCCCGCCGACGTGCGCAAAGTCATGCTCGAGGAGCCACCGGGAAATCTACCGCTGACGGACGAAAAGGTCGCCGAAGCGCGCAAGACGCTGTTCGGCGCGTGGGAAGGGAACTGGCTCGCGTATAACACAGCCCATGATTTGGCGCTGCCGGGTGCAACCGGACCCAAGGTCGGCTTTCTGATGTATCCGGAGGCCGAAGTCGCAGGCGAGCGGCTCGATTGCCTGAACGCTGACACGTTCAAATACGTGATTACGGCGCGCGAACTCGCCGTTTAACCGCAATAAATCGTCGGTCGTCCGATGCTCTTGTTCGCTCCATCGTGTGGTGATGGAGCGGATGGGCATTGGCCGTTTTTATCTATCAGTTTTTCGAAAATGCGGCGCCGACAACTTTCCCGCTTACTTCCAACATGTGCCGCGAGACAACCAGAACCGTGCAGCCGCCGCAAGTCGTTGTTGCCAGAGGCATCATGGGCGACAATAGAAGAGGGGCGCCAGCAACGATGCGAATGTTCCGGCTGGCACGCCCGAGGGGATACGCTGACAACAATTAAAACACCTAGACAGATGGGGGCTAATCCGAATAACGAATCGGATAGAATGCCCCTACAAACAAAAAACCCGCGGATGAGCTTCGATTAAATAGCGAAAATGCGTATTTGCAGAAGTCATGATCGAGGGAGGAGCTTTAATCGCCGGCGCCACGCGCTCGTCTCGGCAGCATTCGCGCTGCTGAGTGTTTTTCATTTTGCATCTCTTCTGCCTAACCATGTTGTCTCCGAACTCCGGCACTTTCTGTTCGCAGCCGATTACGGCAGCTTCGCCGATTTCATCTGCGAAAGCGGCAAATCCCGCTCTGAACAACCAGGCGGCAAGACGTCGAGCTGTCCGTTTTGCAAAGGTCTAGCTGCGTTCCAACTCGCAGTGACCTCGGCGCCCACAATCGTTCGGCCGCCCACTCAGAAAAGCCAAAAGATCGCCGCGAGCGAAGCGGTGCTCCTTGCGATTGTTTTCCTTGTAAACGCCCGTAGCCGCGGCCCCCCACCGCTTGCCTGATAGCGATTGGATCGCTCTGTATATCTGCGATCCGACACCAATCATTCACAACGTATATCAGTTCCAGTGTTGACCAGCGTCGTCGCTGCGCGATGACCCGCGGTCAAATGGGGGAGCCTTTATGTTTCGTAGTCAGCGAATGCAGCTGCTGGGCGCTGCGGCAACGACCGTCCTTGTGCTTGGATCGCAGGCACAAGAGAGCTTTGCACAGGAAACGCCAAACGGGGATAATTCGATGCCGCCCGTGGTTGTTCAGCGTGAAAGCCCTGAAAACAAGCCTGAGACGGCGAAAACCCAGAGGTCTATCGGAATGAATGGCAAAGGCGATGAGGTGCGATCCTCGCAGCAACAATCAATTCCGGTTGCCATGCCGATCGAGATGGAGAGCGCCGGGAGCAGCACAAAGAGCTTGGCCCAGCCCCTTAATTCCACGCGCCTATCTCGCAATCAGATCCAGTCGCAGCTTCCGTCTACGAGCGATACGGCTCAGCTTTTGACCACGGTTCCAGGCGTCAGCGTCTATACGTCGGGAGGGATTTCAAGCTTGCCCGCGATCAACGGGCTGAACGGCGACCGGGTCAAAGTGTTGGTCAACGGCATGGTCATCTCGCCCGCATGTACCAACCAGATGAACCCACCGCTTTCATACATCGATCCATCGCAGGTCGCCGTCGCGGAGGTAATCGCCGGCATAACGCCGGTCAGCAAAGGTGGAGACAGTCTCGGGGGAACGGTGATTGTGGATTCGCGTCCGCCAGAATTCGCGGTTGCTGAAGAAGGCGTGCGCACCTCGGGGAGCATTTCCGCCTTCTACCGCAGCAATGGCGACGGGGTCTCAACTTCCGTGCACGCCGAAGCGGCAACGCAAAACGTCAGCCTCGGTTACTCGGGCGCTTGGACAAAGGCTGATGATTACGCTCGCGGCGACGACGGAGCTATCGTTCGCTCGACGCTTTATCAAGCTTACAATCACGCTCTCACGCTCGGCATAAGGAACGGCGCCGATATCTTCACATTTCAGGGTATCTATGCGTCCGTCCCATATCAAGGGTTCATGAACCAGCGGATGGATATGGTCGACAACGACGCGTGGCTCTTCAATCTGCGCTCCTTCACGCATCATGATTGGGGAACGCTCGACTTCCGTGCGTATTATCATCAGACCGCGCACCGTATGGATATGCTAGCGGATAAATCCGGCGCTATGCCGATGAACGTCGATGGAACGGATGCGGGTTATTCAGTCAAAGCCGAAATCCCGTTGACCACCGTCGATATCCTGCGCGTCGGCAACGAGTTCCATCGCGAGACGCTGAACGATTGGTGGCCGCCTGTGGCCGGCATGGAACCGATGATGGGACCGAATACGTTCATCGATATCAATCATGGCACGCGTCAGCGACTTGGCACATTTGCCGAGTGGGAGCATCGCTGGGATAGCGCATGGAGCACGTTGATCGGACTCCGCAATGACATGGTCTGGATGGATACCGGCGATGTCCATGGCTATAGCACCATGTATGCAGCTGATGCTGCGGCGTTCAACGCGCAAGACCACGATCGCATCGATGCCAACTTCGACGTAACGGCGCTCGTCCGCTATCAACCGTCCGCAAATGAAACCTACGAAATAGGCTACGCGCGCAAGACACGCTCGCCCAATCTCTACGAGCGCTACGCCTGGAGCACTGGCAACATGGCGGCCGACATGATCGGCTGGTACGGTGACGCCAACGGCTATGTCGGTAACCTCGACTTAAAGCCCGAGATTGCCAACACCGTAAGCTTCACGGCAGGCTGGCACGATCGGACGCGGAGCGCGTGGGATATCAAGGTCACGCCTTACTACACATACGTGCAGGACTACATCGATGCCAATTTCCTGAAGTCGCAGAGCAGTATGGGCGAAATGGGCGGCATGAACATGGGGGGCATGGCGATGCCGTCCAGCGAGTTCGTGACCTTGCAGTTCGCCAACCACGCCGCCCAACTCTACGGCGTCAACGTGTCGGGCAGCCTCGATCTGTGGAATAGCGCCGTCTATGGCCAGTTCGGCATCGCCGGCATTATTGGTTACGTCAATGGCGAGAACCTCGACACCGGCGATACCCTCTATCATATGATGCCGCTCAACGCGCAGTTGACGTTCAGCCATCAACTCGGCAATTGGTCGAACGCGGTGCAATTGACGATGGTCAACGCTAAGGATGACGTCAACGCGTTGCGACACGAGCCCACAACGCCGGGCTACACGCTTGTCGATTTGCGGTCCAGTTATCAGTGGCAGAACGTTCGCTTCGATTTCGGCATCTCAAATCTTTTCGACAAGCTCTACTACCCGCCACTCGGCGGCGTCGATTGGGCCGACTACGCTGCCGAAGGACAAACCGGTTTGATATCGCCTGTTCCCGGACAAGGACGCTCCTTCAACGCTGGCGTCACCGTTACCTTCTAGTCCGTGTGATGCCATGTCGGCCGGTCATCGAGTTGATGGCCGCGCCGACACTTCAGCCTGCCGGGGTGAAAATGCCAGCTAATGACAACAAGGTTCTAAAAGCTCACCCGATGCGCTCAACCAAGGCTTGGCGAGGCTCGTTGACCTCAATTTGTGCAGCAGCGATAAGCCTGCTACAGCCAAACTGATTTTTCCAACGTAGGATTACGAATTATCGTTGCGTTTTCGGAGATGGGGGTCTCGGAATGCGGACGAAAATCCAATTTGTTGTTTGCATTTTGCTTTCTGCCTCCGCGGTAACAGAGGCGCATGCTGACGAATATGGCTTCTCCACTTACGGACTGGGAAGCGCCGCATTCGGGGCTGGCATCACTTATAATTTCGAGAACACGGCCAGGGACTATTAAAGCGGCACAGATTTTCACTACGAGTGCGCCGCGAGGCCGCGAAGGGATTGTTCATCGGCGTCGTAGCCTATGAGTATCGCCAATTTCAGGATCCGGCGCCCGCCTAGGTCCGCTTGAGGGCAGCGTCGACGCGATTGGCGGCGGTGTTCAATATACGACGATCGTGAACGGCACCGTCCTGATTCTCAACGCTCGGCACTATGACAAGTACAATGTCGAGAAGCGTTGGGATGGAAGCATGACGATAGTTTCTGGCACCTTCCGCTATTGATCCGACTATCGAATGACCAACCTCTTATCATTCGAAATAGGATTTTAATCAGTACGCAGCAGTGATTTTCATTCTGTCCTAACGCAGCGCAGCGACGTATTCGTTTGACTATCGGCAAAAGCCACTAGACAGTCCGCGCTGGGTAGGCGGTCACTACGCGTCAGCGAGCGGCTGGTTATGCTTAAGCAATTTTTGGCTAACTTTGTTCGAACGCATTTTCGTTCCCGCGCGCGATAGCTATCATACGCCTCCAGCTTTGTTGGCAAGAATTCTCCGTCGCACGGGGAGACGATGATCGTTCATCCGGACATCTACTCGAGACCTCAGGCTGAAGTCCCGACGGAACGACCGGGTATGGTCTTCGTGCCCGGCGGGACATTCCGAATGGGGTCGGACAGGCATTATTCCGAAGAATCCCCGAGCCATCGCGTAACTGTCGATGGTTTCTGGATCGACGAGACGCCTGTGACGAACGCCCAATTCAAGAAATTCGTCTCGGAAACTCGCTACACGACGTTTGCCGAGATCCCCCCCAAGGCCGAAGATTATCCCGGCGCGCTTCCTCACATGTTGAAAGCCGGTTCTCTCGTCTTTACGCCGCCGAGGCATGCGGTCGACTTGAGAGATTGGAGCCAGTGGTGGGATTTTCGCTTCGGCGCGAATTGGCGTCATCCGTATGGAAGAGGTTCGTGGACGAAAGGGCTCGATGAGCATCCGGTCGTCCATGTCGCGTATGCTGATGCGGAAGCCTACGCGATGTGGGCCGACAAAGAACTCCCGACCGAAGCTGAGTGGGAATATGCAGCACGCGGCGGTCTCGAAGATGCGGAATTTGCCTGGGGGGACGAATTCACACCTCAGGGTCGGCACATGGCCAATACCTGGCAAGGCATGTTCCCGCTCGAAAATCTGAAGGAAGACGGTTACGAGCGTACCTCGCCAGTCAGAGCCTTTCCCGCAAACGGCTTCGGCCTATACGATATGATCGGGAACGTCTGGGAATGGACATCTGATTGGTACTCGACGAAGCATGCGGCCGACGCTCCAAAAGCCTGCTGCGTTCCGGTTAATCCGCGCGGACCGGCGAGAGAGCAAAGTTTCGACCCGTGCCAGCCAAACATCCGTATTCCTCGCAAGGTGTTGAAGGGCGGGTCGCACTTGTGCGCACCAAACTATTGCCGCCGCTATCGCCCTGCGGCGCGCCATGCCGAACCAATCGACACGTCAACCAGTCATGTCGGATTCCGATGTGTCGTTCGAAAACGTCCTGACGAGGAATAAGCGTTGCGAGGAAAAATGAGAATACTCTTGAAGACTTGTGTTGCCTTCCTAATGCTGTCTGTTGTTGTGCCGGCTGCCTCTTATGCCGATGAGCAGAAGTTTTCCAAGCAGCAACTCGACCAGATGCTGGCGCCAATCGCGCTTTATCCAGATGATCTTCTGTCCAACGTTTTAATGGCGTCGACCTATCCCCTGGATGTCGTGGAAGCGGCGCGATGGCGCAGCGATCCTGCCAACGCCAAATTGCAAGGTGATGCGCTCGTCGATGCCCTGAAAAGTAAAAGTTGGGATCCAAGCATTAAGGCGCTCGTCCAGTTCCCGGACGTCTTGAACATGATGAGCAATCAACTCGACTGGACGCAGAACCTCGGTGACGCATTTCTTGCACAGCAAGACGCTGTCATGAATGAGGTGCAGTTCCTGCGTCAGAAAGCCGATTCAAGTGGCCATCTCAGAAGCAATTCCCAGCAGACCGTCACGCAGGACGATGGATCCTACGTCATCCAGCCTGCCGAGCCCGATACGGTTTACGTGCCGGTTTATGAACCGTCGGTGGTCTACGGGCCGTGGTGGTATCCGGACTATCCGCCGTATTATTGGGGGTATCCGGACGCGACGTTCGTGGACGGATATTTTTGGGGGGCGGCCGGTGTCGCCATCGCCGGCGGCATCTGGGGCTGGAACCACTGGGATTGGCGTCACCGTCGCATCGACGTTAACGTGAACCGCTGGAATCGTATCGACGACAACCGCCGCCGCATCAAGAGCAATGTCTGGAAGCACGACGCGCACCATCGTGGGCATGTCGTGCGCAATAAAAATTTCAACCGCGCCAACGTCGAACGACGCCTCAAAAATACCGACCACAGGGCGCTCGACAATAAGGTCAATCACGGCGCGCAATTGCGCCATAACGGCCGCAATTTCAATAAGGCAAGAGGCGGCAAAAACAGGGCAGCACATGTTCAGCGCTCAACGGGTGGCAGGAAATTCGTAAAGCCGAACCGGCCGCGGCACATGCGCGCTCGTCCTCATGCGAAGCGACCAGCATTCCACGCTCATCGCGGCGGCGGGAGGCGCGGTGGTTTCAGAAGGCGCAGATAGCGTTCTGATTCCGAGGCGGATTGAACAAAATGATCGATGAGAGACTGTAACGAGTTCAGTAACTCCTAGAGCCTCACATGATAGTTGCGGTGGCACGCACACACATCGGCTGGATGCTGGGTTTCCTGGCATGCATGCTCGTTGTCTCGGTCGCAGCCAGCGCGCTATCCGATCCATTGCCCTCCTGGGAGGAAAGCCAAGCCAAGCGGCAGATCCTCGACTTCGTTGGAAGGGTGACGGCGAGGGGCGGAGCGCACTTTGTGCCCGGGACGCAACGCATCGCTGTCTTCGATAATGACGGGACGCTGTGGGCGGAGAAGCCGATTTACGTCCAGGCACAATTTGTCATCGACAGAATTCGAAGTCTCGCCCCGCAGCATCCCGAATGGAAGGATAAGGAGCCGTTCGCCTCGATCCTGAAAGGCGATATGAAAGGTATCGCTAAATCCGGAGAATCCGGCGTTGCGGCGGTTATGGCCGCCACGCATGCAGGGATGACGACGGACGAATTCGATAAAATCGCCGAAGACTGGATTAGCACGGCCAAGCATCCGACGATGGGCCGGCTTTACACCGATCTAGTCTATCAGCCGATGCTGGAATTATTATCCTATCTCCGCGCCAACGGTTTCAAGACGTTTATCGTCTCCGGTGGCGGTATCGAGTTCATGCGGCCTTGGACGGAGCGCGTCTACGGCATTCCACCGGAGCAAGTCATCGGCAGTTCTGGTGGGCTGAAGTTTGAAATGCACGACGGCAAGCCGTTGATCGTGAAGTTGCCGACTCTCGTCCTCAACGACGATAAAGACGGAAAGCCGGTCGGCATCGAGCGCCACATTGGCCGGCGGCCGGTCGCCGCGTTCGGTAATTCCGACGGCGATCTTCAAATGCTCGAATGGACGTGCGATGCGCCGGCCACGCGGCTTTGCCTGCTCGTGCATCACACCGATGCCGAACGCGAATGGGCCTACGATCGCTCATCTCGCGTCGGCAAGCTCGACAAAGCACTTGATGAAGCGACCGCCAAAGGTTGGACGGTTGTCGACATGAAGCATGACTGGAAGACGATCTATCCCAAGGAGGTCAAGCCATGAACCAGGAAAAACGGGGTTCTCACAGGGCCCCCCGCGCCAATTTGAGCTCATGCCATTGGCCATGGCACGCCCGCACCGCAATAACAAATTACGTTGACTACTGAATGATCTCGCAAGACAGTCTCGGTCGTAGATGGGAGGTCGCTACGCGTTCCCGGATGCCGGCTATGCGTATGTATTTGTTTGCACGATCAAAAGCCGCTCGCTGCCCAGAAACTGGCGGGCGATCTCGATTTTTTTGGCGCAGGAGCCAATTTTCTCTGCCCAGCGTTACCCTGAAATTTTAGCGCTGCTGGAGAGGATGGGCGATGAGTATCGCCCGTTCGCGAAGTCGCCTGGAAGCAATTCAAGAATCTATTTCAAGCAAATATCTCAACGCATCTCGTCAGGGAGCGCCATAGATGACCAGCCAAACCTCATCTGGCTCAAGCGTCCTGGCGCAAGCCGTGGTGCTGGCGTCCGCGGCACTCATCCTGCTCGGCTTGTTTTGGTACGGCGTGTCGAGCGAGGTTTTTAAAAGACAATGGCAAGACTTTACGGGGCGGCCCAGCGGACCGATGTCATTCCGCTTTATTTTGCAGCCGACGATGGCGATGATGGCTGCCCTGCACGATGGCATCAATGACGCGCGTCTCGGCCGGTCCCCTTATTTCTGGACGGTACTCACGAATGCTCAAAAACGTTCGGAGCGGCTACGCGAAGGCATCGTTTCTACGGCGCGTATCATTCTTTTGGGACTCGTCATGGATGCGATCTATCAGTTCAAGGTATTGGGAACTTTCTATCCTGCTGAGGCCGTTATCATTGCCGTTGTTTTGGCCTTCGTCCCGTACCTGCTGATCCGAGGGCCTGTGGCCCGCATTGCGCGGCTATGGTGCGCTCAGAAATCCCGAGAGGCATGATCAGCTATGGCGCGCGATCCAAAATCCGGCATCACAAGTGCATCTGCGTCGGACGATATTTCGGTCGAGCTTTCGCTACGTCGTACTGGTATGTCGTTTCAACGCACGCGTATGAGCGCCGACCGGACGTTGATGTCTGTCATCCGCACCTCGCTATCGCTCATCAGCTTCGGATTCACTATTTTTCAGGTGTTTAAGAAGCTGCGAGATCAGGATGTGATCACGCATGCCGGAGCATCCAGAAATTTTGGTGTGGCGCTCGTTCTGCTCGGCATTATCATGTTGGTCGTCGGCATCATCTATCACGTGCAATTCATGTTGGGCTTGCGCCAAGAGCGCGAGATGATGCGCCAGGCCGGACTGGTCCACGGCGAGAGCCGCTTTCCTCCATCCTTCACACTTATCACTGCAATCGTCCTTTTGCTGATCGGCATCTTTGCGATCGTCAGCATGCTTTTCCAGATCGGACCATTTGGCTAGCGCCAACAACAGGAGGCAAGATGGATACGTAGGACGCAATCAGTACGGGCGAAGCGAATTTATTGGGAAATACCATGGAGGGAATAGCAGAAACCAAAAGGAGCCTAACATGGCCAAGGAAGCGAAAGGCAGCAGCGGCGCACCCCGTAAATCCGACAAGCCCAATATCCTCGTCATCTGGGGTGACGACATCGGCATCTCGAATTTAAGTTGTTATTCGCATGGATTGATGGGCTATCAGACGCCCAACATCGATCGTCTCGCCAAAGAAGGCATGATGTTTATCGACGCTTACGGTGAGCAATCGTGCACCGCGGGGCGCTCTTCTTTCATCACCGGCCAAAGCGTGCTTCGCACCGGCTTATCGAAAGTCGGCATGCCTGGCGCGCCGATCGGCATGAACGAGAAGATCGTAACGATTGCGGGCGCATTGAAAAATCAAGGCTATGCGACTGGTCAATTCGGAAAGAACCACCTCGGCGATCTTAATCACATGCTGCCTACCAATCACGGCTTCGACGAGTTCTTCGGCAATCTCTACCATTTAAACGCCGAAGAAGAGCCGGAGATGTACGACTATTTTCCTGAAAAGGACTTCCCAAATTATCGCAAGAATTTTGGACCTCGCGGCGTCATCCATTCTTGGGCGACCGATAAAGACGATCCAACCGAAGAGCCGCGCTGGGGGAAGGTCGGCAAGCAGAAAATAGAAGACACCGGTCCATTGAACCGTAAGCGTATGGAGACCTGTGATGACGAGTTCGTAGCCGCGGCGAAGGATTTCATCAAGCGCGCCGAAGACGCGGGGAAGCCGTGGTTCGTGTGGCTCAACACCACTCACATGCACCTTTATACTCACCCCAAAAAAGAAAGCCTCGGTCAAGCCGGTCGTTGGCAGTCGCCGTATCACGACACGATGATCGACCACGATAAGAACATTGGCCAGATGCTGGATTTTCTCGATGAACTCGGCATCGCAGAGAACACGTTCGTCCAATACTCAACCGACAATGGTCCTCATCGCAACTCCTGGCCGGATGGCGGCATGACGCCATTCCGTTCCGAGAAAAATACAAACTGGGAGGGTGCCTTCCGAATTCCTCAGTTGGTGCGGTGGCCGGCAAAGATAAAGCCGGGACAAGTCTCCACGGAGATAGTTCAGCTTCACGACTGGTTTCCGACGTTTCTCGCAATGGCGGGCGATCCCGACGTCATGGACAAGCTGAAAAAGGGTTATCAGGCTTGTGGAAGGACGTACAAGAACCACATCGATGGCTTCAATCTGCTCCCGTTTTTGACCGGCGAACAAAAAGAGAGTCCACGCAAGCTGTTCGTCTACATCAGCGACGATGGCGATATTCTCGCGTTGCGCTACGACAATTGGAAATGTGTCTTCATGGAACAGCGCTGCAAGGGAACGCTCCAGGTTTGGGCGGAGCCATTTACGCGATTGCGCGTGCCAAAACTCTTTAATCTACGCACTGATCCCTACGAATTCGCCGATACAACGTCGAACACGTACTATGAGTGGTTCATTCGTCGCGACTATATTGTGTTCGCGATCAATATGGTTGCCGCAAAATTTGCCGAGACGTTCAAGGACTTCCCGCCGATACAGAAGCCCAACAGCTTTACGATCGATGACGCGATCGAAAAAATGAAGGCAACTGCGGTGGCTGGCGACTGACGCGCTATGCATGAGAGGGCGGCGAGGATCTCGCCGTCCTATCGCGCTTCAATTCAATCGCCTAGAAGCCGCGTGCGTGGGTAAGATTGATGACATGGGCGAGCGAGACGAAGGGCCTGCTGCAGGCTTCGTGATATTTGCCAGTCAAGCCACGAAAGCCGTGCGGATCGTTGCTGAAATGGACATGACGGACGCGTTGTCCATCGACCAAAGGCTCGTGGCAACTCGCACAGCGCGGTCCGCGCGGTTCATCCTCGTCACGCATTCCATCGAGTGGCATGAGACCTTCCCCCGAAAAATCCCCAGTCAGCATTCAGGGTGGCACGACATCGGGAGCGCTTCAAAGTCGAATTTGGTCGCAGCTTGTGGGCAAAGTCGTCAAATCTGTGAAGAGATGAAAAAAGCCGCGGTTATCCTTTTGGGAGGTCGTGATGCGTTTTTCGCCTGACGGCAAATACTTTTACGTCAATGGCATTGGTTTTCCGCTTTCACATCATTTGGTCCTGACCGCCATCTTCCTTGCAGGACGGGCGTTGCAGCAGCTGAGGGCGGAGTCGTCGACCTCTTCTACAAGCCGGTCAACGAAACACCTCGACAATGAAATGCTCAGCTTGCCCTGCGCCTGCTCGCCCGACCTTGAAGCGCAAACCCTTGCGTCGACTTCGGATGCGAGGGAACCGCCCTGAATCCATGTCCCTCGCTATTGATGCAGCTTTTCGAGATACGAAGCGATCGCTGCCGCGTCTGTGGTCTTCAAGCCCATATCCGGCATGGCGTTCCCAGGGGCGACGGATTGTGGGCTGGCGATCCATTTGGTCATGTTTTCGATGTTGTTCTGCAATCGCCCCGCAATGAAAACGCGGTCGCCAATTCCCGCGAGCGGCGGGCCAACGCGCCCGTCGGCGTTATCGATGCCCGGAATCGTGTGACACGATCCGCATCCATAGTGTTCTATGAGCGCTTTGGCATTTGCGGGTGCACCGGCGGGCTCGGCCTTAACAACGGAATATCCCGATGAGACGGCGGAGAACGAGCACGCCAGCAGTCCGGCTCTCGCTAAATGTGTTACGGTTCCGCGACGTTCAGCATTCTGGAGCGATTTGACGAACAACCAAGCAATCGGAGCCAGGAAAAAAATTCCGGCAGGGATCCACATGATCAAGCCCGCGATTTGCTGATCTTCAAGCGGCGTCATTCCCCATGCATACGGCGCCATCCCGTGAGCCTTGAACAAGACGACCGGCGACAGGATCATCAGAGCGCCGGGGAGACCACTGAGAACCGCGATGGCGGCAACAAACAGCATGCTCGGAATAAATTCCATTCGACGCCGACCCGACGGTTCGATCACAAGCGTCCAGAACATGAATGAGGTGATGACGAAACTCAAATGCTCGAACGTGTGTACCCATTCATTCTGAAGGCTCCAGGCGTAGGGGCGAGGCAGATGCCAGAACGAAAAAGTTCCGAGGAAAAGCGCTGCCACCGACAACGGGTGCATCAGATGCCAAATACCTGATCGCAGCCAATGGACCGTAATGGAAGTGGCGACCTGCTTCCGGAAGCTGCGCGGCAACCCCCAGATCATTACGAGGATCGGGCGACTCCAGACGAGCAAAGGGGGTACGACCAGCATCAGGATCAAATGCTGACCCATGTGCGCCGAGAAAAGCGCGTCGGTGATTTCGTCAACTTGTGGGGACAGGACGATGACGAACAGGGCCATCGCGATTGCAAATGCGATAGTTTGCGACGCGGTTACGACGCGGCGCGCACCAACTTCTCGCCGTATGCGAATGATGCCCGCTGCATATGCTACGACGGCGACTATGATAACGATTGTTTCGAGGTATCTGATCGTCTCAGACGATTGAGTGTCATTGGATACGGCGTGTGCGCTTGCTGCCGTAGCGCAGAAGGTCGTCAGCAACGGTAAAAGAGCGCAAAGTCTTTTCAGCATGGCGGCCCCACAATAGATCCCAGGGCATCAACTGCGATTGCGAACCCGAAAAGCGTGCTCGTTAGAACTCCGCACATGGCCATGAAGCGCGTTCGACCTTCTCCGGCATGGACGAGTGCGCGCGCCTCTCCCACTTTTTCGTTTTTCGTTTTATTCCAGAGAACAAAAGCGACGTATCCTGCCGACACCGCAAACGCGAGCGAGGCGATGTCCACGAGAAGAATCATGGCCAGAGTTCCCGGCGGACCACGTAAAATGTCTTCCCGAGCTACGGCGCCGATGCAACGTTGGCCTGCGATCGAATAGTTGATGAGCAGATGCAGAACCCACGCAATTGGTGCGGAAAGAAGCCCGAATGCCAACGCCGACAGCGGGGCCTTCTCTCGGTGAGGGGCTGGATGGGCTGAGCCCGATATGGTTGCGCCTTGATGCATCGCTTAGCTCAAGTAAGGGGTGATGTAGAAAGTGAAGAATACTGTCAGCCAGACGGCATCGACGAAATGCCAATAGAGCGCGCCGATTGAGAGCGCGATGCGCCGGCGATCCGAAAGGAGCCCCGCGGCCATCCAGGAAATCAACGCGACGATCATCAGCAAGCCGGCAACGACGTGTGCCATATGAAATCCTGTGATCGTGAAATAAAGCGATCCGTACGGGTCGGACGAGACCGTGAAGGTCTTATTGTGCCATTCCAAAAGTTGAATGCCCAAGAACAAGAGACCTAGAAATGCCGCGAGCGACATGCCGAGGAACGCCTCTGCGCGGCGCCCTTGTTTGAACTGACGCTCGCCCCACCAAATCGCTACGCTGCTGGCGAGAAGAATGATCGTGTTCGGCAATGCCAACTTCAATGAAGGCGGATGTGTGGGCCACGTCGAATGTATTTCTATGGCCATGTAATAATAACTGAAGAGCAGATAGGCGAAGACCGCGGCTTCCGTCGCAATTACGAACAGCATTCCCCACCAGCCCGATGACCGATGAAGTCCGGCAGCGGGAAGGTGCTCATCCGGCCGAGAGACGACAAGATCAGCCATGCGACACCTCAACGGGCCGGAACGTCACGCGCGTGGGCCAAAGCCACAGCAGTATCGAGAGAAGAATGGCGACGATGGAAAAAGCGCCGCCGGCGAGCGACTGCGCGAGCATGGAGACGAAAAGCGCGCTGAGACCTAACGCCAAGAATAACGGCGCATAGCTATCGTCAGGCATTTTTAGGATAGCATCAGGCTCCGCGTCGATCGTGGTTGTGGCGATCGTCTCGCGGCCATGGTCGAGCGCCAAGCCGCTATTGATCGAAGAGCGCTCATCGGTTTCCTGGAGGATGTCTTCCCATAAAGGATGGCGACTTGCGACGATTGGAATGACTGCGAAGTTGTAAGCTGGTGGTGGTGAGGACGTCGCCCATTCGAGCGTCGGAGCGTTCCACGGATTTGGTCCTGCGAGGGCGCCCGAACGCAGACTGATGGCGATGTTGATGAGAAATAGCAGTATTCCGAAAGCGAGAATGAAGGCGCCGATCGTTGTGATCATATTCAGCGTCGTCCAGCCGAAGTCGGGTCCATAAGTGTAGATGCGGCGCGGCATTCCAAGAAGTCCGGTCAGATGCATCGGCAGGAACGCAATATTGAAACCGATGAAAGTTAGCCAGAAATTCCATTTGCCCAGGCGCTCGCTCAACATGCGCCCCGTCATTTTCGGGAACCAGTAATAGAGCCCTCCGATAACCGGAAAGACGTTGATACCGATCAGCACATAATGAATGTGGGCGACGACAAAATAGGTGTCGGTCAGCTGCCAATCGACCGGCACGGCTGCGGTCATGAAGCCCGACACGCCGCCGATAACGAAAAGAATAATGAAGCTAGAGAGGAACAAAAACGCGGTTGTCATTTGTGGACGTCCCATCGCGATGGTGGCGATCCAGGCGAAGACGGCAGTCGCGCTCGGAATAACGATGACGAACGAAGCCGCACTGAAGAAGGACATGCCGATGTTCGGCAGACCTGTCGCAAACATGTGATGGACCCAGACGCCGAAGCCGAGAACCATCGTCAGGACAGTAGCCAGCGCAACGAAGGTGTAGCCGACGAGGGGACGCCGGCAAAAAACAGGAAGCGCATCGGACACGATGCCCATGGCTGGAAGCACGATGGCATAGACCCAGGGATGCCCAAACATCCAAAAGAGGTGCTGCCATAGGAGAGGTTGGCCCCCGGCTGGGACGTCATAGAAATGCGTTCCAAATCGCCGGTCGAGCCAGAGAAGAAAGAACGCCAGACTGACAGCGGGAACTGCCAGGATATTTCCGGCCGATGCCGTCAGCGTTCCCCACACCATGATGGGTAAGCGATTGATCGACATCCCAGGAGCGCGCGTGCGCAGAAGCGTCACGACGAAGTTGATCGCGCCCACCGTCGTCGAGATCCCTAGAAAGATCAGCGCCATCGCGTAAATGTCGATGTTGATGCCGGGATTGAAGTCCTTTGACGCATACGGCACGTAGTCGAACCAACCGGCGTCCGGGGCAACGCCGCCGACGAAACTGCCATAGAGGAAAATTCCGGAGAATAGATAAATCCAGTAGGAAAGGGCGTTGAGCCGCGGGAACGCCATGTCGCGAGATCCAAGCAGCAACGGCCACAGGTAGTTGCTGAACCCAGAGAGAATTGGCGAGGCGTACCAAAAGATCATCGACACGCCATGCATCGTGAAAAGCTGATTATATTGTTCGGGAGTCAGCAAATGCTCGTTGGGACCGGCGAGCTGGAGACGCATAATCAGCGCTTCGATGCCGCCGATGATTAAAAATGCAAAGGCCGTAACGATATAGCGAATGCCGATCGACTTATGGTCGACGGTCGAGAGCCATCCGAGGAATCCCGGGCGCGTCTCCCAAATGCGTTCGAGCTTTTCAGCAAGTGCAGGCGTCGCATCGACGGTCGGGATCGCGGTCGTGTCTGCCATGCGTGTCCCTCCTAGTGCAACGTTCTGAGGTAGCTCGTGACGGCTTGAAGCTCGTCGCCCGACAGAGAGACCCGCGGCATGCGGCTTGCCGGTTTGATGTGCTGTGGGTCGGCAATCCATCCCGCGAGATAGCCGCCGGCGTTAGGGACCGTTCCATCCGCGAGTGTCGCACGAGTCATAAGGTGCGACAGATCTGGCCCATAGATACCGCCGGCTTCCGTCCCGCGAACGGTGTGGCAGCCCGCGCAACGCCGCTCGAACACGACCAGTCCAGCTTTCCCGTCGTCCGTAGCTGGCGGCGCTGCGGGTTTCAGCTGATCGTTTCGCCATGCCTCGAATTTGTCCGCGGGTTCCGCAACAACGCGGATTGCCATATGGGCATGCTGAGCGCCGCAGTATTCCGCGCATTGCCCGAGATAGGTGCCCGGCTTTTTTGCTTCGATCCAGGTGGTGTTGATCTGCCCTGGAATGACATCCGTCTTACCTGACAGTGCGGGTACCCAAAATGAGTGGATGACGTCCGCAGATCGCAGCGTCACTTTTATCGGAACGCCCGCCGGGATGTGAATTTCATTGGCTGTGGTGAAAACTTGAGATGGCTTGTCGCTCAAATAGCGAATACCCCACCACCACTGATGTCCCGTGATCGCGATCGTCAACGCAGGCTTTTGCGGCGGCTCGCCAATGGCCGCAAGCGTTACCATTGTCCAGACGACGCAGCCAACAAGGACAAGCGTCGTGATGCCGAGGCCCCATCCAAAAATGTTGAAATTGTTTGGTCGATGGCCGTCAGGCTGTATGCCGTTGTCCAGATCAGACGGGGAGCGCGACCGGAATACAGCCCATAAGACCAGCCCAGTCATCAAAATCACAACGATGATCGAAATCGCCAGTAGGCCCCAGGTCAGCGCAAGGATGCTGTCGGCCTTAGGGCCGGAGGACTGAAGAAAATTGAGAGGGGCAGCGGTCGCGAATGCCCGGGCAGGAAACAAGGCGCACAAAGAGAACGCCGGAGCAGCGTTCGCCGTCACTTTCACTAGATCGTGCTGCGCGCTTCTCATTTCTTTTCTTCTTGAGCGGCTGTCTGATTGTGCGGCGGATGTGATAGCGAGCGGACATAAGCGGCGAGCTGCCAAATCTGTTCGTCTGGCAGGAATCCCCGGAACGACGGCATGCCATTCGGGCGGCCTTCCCGGATGGTGGCGGCAATGTTTTCGATGGAATCGCCATAGATCCAGACGTTGTCCATCAGAGGCGGCCCCATGCCGCCGCCGCCATGGAAATGGCACCCGACACAGTTCATGGCCGTGAAGAGTTGCTTCCCTGCAGCGATTTGCTCGGGATCGTTTTCGATGCGGCGGCCTTCGGCGCTGTGATCGACGACGGGCTTGCCTGCTCCAGGCGTTAGCGGCACCAGGGCGACGCGTGGCTCTTCGTTCGATTGAGTAGAGCTTCGCTCAGTCGCTTGGTCGCCTTTGCTTTCTTGCGCTTTGCATGCCGACAGCGACATCGCCAATGCGGCGCACGCCAGAAAGGAAAATATACGCGTCACTGTTCTTACTCCGCAGTTGCGGATTTCTGATCCATGGAAGGCGTAATGTTGTAGTCAGCAAGAATTTTTCTGATGTCGTCGCGTCTCCGGTCGATAATTCGGTTGATCTCGTTCGCGAGTTCTTCATCTTGCTTGCGAACGCCCATGGCGATCGAGAATGACATCAAGCGCCCCGTCGTAACCGGCGTTACGCGCAATGGAGGTATCTCGCGTGCGGCGTAATAGTCGGCGATAGGTCCCCACACGAGCGCGATATCGATATCGCCGTTCGAGACTGCGTCGACGATCGGCGCCAGCGGATTTGGCTTCGACCAATCGCCATAGACCATGAAACCCTGGACATGCTGATTGAGACCACGTCGCGCAAGCTCATCCATCGGCGGCGTATTTGCGCCGTCATTACCGACGAGTTGGACACCGATGCGTGAAGTCTTAAGTCGCTCATCGTCGAAGGATGTTACTGGGCTCGCCCCTTGCCGCTGAACGAAGGCATAGCTCGCCGTATAATAAGGTTTTGTTGCTCGAACGCGCTCAAAGCTCGTCGGTACGCCGGGAACGACGTCGCAAAGCCCGGCTTTCAGCCCTTTACGGACAAAGCCGCGCCATTCTGGCTTCCAGACGAACTTCGCCGTTGCGCCCATGTCGGCGGCGACCAATTCGGCGATCCGGTTTTCGAAACCTTCACCTTTCGCGTTGGAATAAGGCATATTGTTCGGATCGGCGCAGACCTTGAGTTCGCGTGAGATTGCGGGAGAAGATGCCAGGAAGACGGTCGCAACGGCGCCGCATGCGAGGCTAAGGAAGCGCGAAGACATTGAGCGTTCCTCCTTTTGTCGTGGCCTCTGGCAGATCCTTCATCGCATTGACGAAGCCGAGCGCGGCGGTTCCGTCACGCTTGTCAAGGCCGCCGGCAACGATGGCGCCCGCCCATCCGCCGACCCCCGATAGAACCGACACATACTGTTTACCGTCGGGGCCGCGCCATGTTGTCGGCTGGCCGATAATTCCCGACGAGGTTTTGTGCTGCCAAAGGAGCTTGCCGGTTTTAGCGTCCACCGCCTTGAACCAGCCATCCATCGTTCCGTAAAAAACGACATCGCCAGCCGTTGAGAGAGCGCCGCTCCAGACGGGGAACTTTTCGTTGATGCTCCACACCTTCGTCCCGGTCTTGATATCCCAAGCGTCAAACTCACCGCGATGGCCGTCGCCCGGACCTGCTTTCATCTTGATGTTGGCGCCGACGTAGGGCGTCCCCGCGATGTAGCCGACTTCGCCCTCCTCGATATCCATGCACAGATTATTGTGTGGAATGTAGAGCAAGCCCGTTGAATTCGAGAACGAGGATGGCTGCCAATCCTTGCCGCCTGGTGGAGCGGGACAGACGTCTTTGACGACTTGATCGACCTTTGGCTGCTTAGCCGCGTTATATTGAATGCGCCCGGTCTTGAGGTCGACGCCGGTGCTGCTCGTTATGGGGGCGAAAGGCTTCGCCGATAGAACTTCGCCCGTCCCGCGATCGAGAACGTAAACGTAGCCATTGCGATCGGGATGAACGAGGAGCTTTCTTGGCTTTCCGTTCCAGTTGGCATCGACGAGGATCGTCTCGTTCACACCATCGTAATCCGACATATCATGCGGACTTGTCTGATAGAACCATCGCGCCTGCCCGGTATTGAGATCGCGAGCGAAAATACCTGCCGTCCACATATTGTCGCCAGGCCGCATCGACGAATTCCATGGACCCGGATTCGACGTGCCGTAGTAGACAAGATTGAGATCGGGATCATACGCAACCCAGCCCCATACGGTACCGCCGCCATGTCTCCACATATCGGCAGGCCACGTCGATACGCCCAGGTCTTTGCCTTTGTATTGCGGGTAGAATGGTTTGAAATCCGAACCGATCAGCACCTCGGAATCGGGGCCGGTGCTGTAGGCTTTCCAGTCGACCTTACCGGTGGCCTGGTCGAGTGCCGCAATCCAGCCGCGCACGCCCATTTCGCCGCCTGAATCGCCGACGAGAACTTTGTCCTTGGCGACAAGCGGCGCCATTGTGATCGTTTCGCCGTGCGTGATATCGCCGAGCTGTGTTCGCCAAATCTCTTTTCCACTTGTCGCGTCGACGGCGATCGTATCGCCGTCCAACGTGTTGAAGAAGACGCGGCCGTTCGCATAGGCGGGACCGCGATTGACGACATCGCAACATGCCACGCCTTGCGACGCGGCCAGAGGGTGGGGTTTGTAACTCCACTTCAAAGGCGCACCAGGTTTCGAAAGGTCGAGCGCGTACAGGATATTGGGATACGGCGAGACGACATAGAGCGTATCGCCTATGACGAGTGGCGCCGCTTCCTGTCCGCGATCAACGCCCATCGAAAACGTGAGGACACTCGTCAGCTTGCCGACGTTTTGCGCATTGATGTCCGAGAGCGAGCTGTAGCGCGTGAGCGCCGTGTTTGCGCCAGGCATAGGCCATTCGTTGCCTCCAGGCGTCGCGAAGGCGGGGCCCTGCGGTTTTGACGCATCGGCCCCCGCATTTTCTGGATTTGCCGCCGTGCCGACCACCGCGGTCTTGATTTGAGGCGAGGATGTCTGGGAGAAGGATGCCTGGGGGATCAATACCGGCAACGATAGAGCTACAAAAAAAGAGAGAGGCGACCCGAGCTTTTTCATCGGCGGTCCCTGATGCGAGTTCTTTGCGCGCTTAGCAAAATCGTTGGCCGCTCGGAAAGGCGACCTAAAAGTTGGCTACTATTCGTTGCTCGCTAGAACCGTATCAGCTGGTCATGGTTCCGAAATTTATCGATCTTTTTGTGCTCGCTCTTTTGCAGCACGGATAAATACGGTGAGCGTCGGCAAACCGTCTCCGTCGGGGGGAGACATGAAATACGGTGCCCTGGTGTTCGAAGGCTATTCAGCCCGACGTTCCAGTTTTTCGTTCGATTACATCGACGATTTTATCCGAGCGAGCCGCTGCCTTTTCCTGATGCTCGCGCTCGGCCTCGCTTTCATTATAAAGCTCTTTCGTAGCGCGGTCGGTAATGTCACGAGAATGGGGTATCCTATCTTTTTCGCGCGTTGTTTTCATGCCGTAGAGGTAAAGCAACGCTAGAACGACCGGACCGCCAACAACAGCGGCGACAAACATAAGATTGCTGAGCGTGGACATGGATCCGTCCTCCTTATCGTGGCAACAGACCGCCTGCTCCTGAGTTCCGAAATCTCGCGCTTTTGTAATGGGTGACGTTTCGATCAGCTGAAAATTGTCTTCGACGAGAGTCTCCTTGTCATTCTCGTCGATGTAGAGCGTCGGCCACGACAAATGAATCCAATCGCAAGGTGTATTACGACATCGATATCGATCGGGCCCTCCTTCGCGAAGCTCCAGTTAGGCCAACTTTCCGAAGATGGCGAAAAGTCGCAATGTTGCCGATTGAACCCACGGCCTGAGCGTCTTGCACGTTGCCAAGCGCGATCAGATTGATACATTACAATAAAAGTATACAAATGAGGGCAGGACCATCCGCGCCCCCTTGCAATGACGCGTGTCGTTCCGGTCACGAGTGGAATTGGAATAGGAGTTTCAGGTGTACATTGCTTGGCGTGCCGTTTGCGCGTGCGGATTCGTATGTTCTGTCCTCACACTGTCTCAAGCTTCAGCTCAAGAGCCGACGCAAGATTTCACGCAGGCGCCTTCCGCTGATCCAATTCCGATGCCACAGATCACCGTCGAGGCCGAAAAAGCCCAGGCTGCTAAGAAAGTACCTTCCAAGAAAAAAGTCGCGGCTACGAAAAAGTCGAATTCAGCACCGCAAAGCGCAGGTGCGGTACAGCCTGAAACAGCCGCCGCTGCAGCAACGATGCCGGCAGCCAATCCGCTGTCCACGCTGACGCCGCCGGTCGCCTACGCAGGTGGTCAGGTTGCGACAGGCGGCCAGCTCGGCATGCTTGGCAACCGAAGCGTGATGGATACGCCTTTCAATCAGACAAGCTTTACGGCGAAGACGATTCAGGACCAGCAGGCACGCTCGGTTGCGGACGTCTTGTTGAATGATCCGTCGGTGCGCGCAAACCAAAGCGCGAGCGCGGGCTATGGCCAGGATACGTTCTACATTCGCGGCTTCTACTACGATACCGGCGAAATGGGCTTGAACGGGCTCTATGGCATCGCACCGACGTATACGACACAGCCCAATTACGTCGACCGTATCGAAGTTTTGAAAGGACCGAGCGCGCTGCTAAACGGCATGCCTCCGGGCGGCGCAGTTGGCGGCAGCATCAATCTCGTTACGAAGCAGGCGCCTGACGATCCGGTTACGCAGGTCACGACGACCTTCCAATCGCAGGGGCTGGTCGGTACTGAACTCGACTATGCGCGACGCTACGGCCTGAACAAAGAATTCGGCGTGAGGTTCAACGGTAGCTACGGCTCCGGCGACACCGCTATCGACGATCAGCACAACGAGTTGGGCGACGCCGTTCTCAATCTCGATTATCGCGGCGAGCGGCTGCGCCTCTCTGCAGACGTCGGCTATCAGGCGAATGATTTGACAGGCGTCCAGCGGTTCATCACCGTGGTTCCTTCATCATCTCCTGGGTTGGTGCAGCCCGTTCCCCCCTTCCTGCCGCTCATGAACGGAAAAGTTCCGCCAGCGCCGGATGCCTCATCTAACTATGGCGGCATGCCTTGGGGGTATTGGAATACGAACTCGACATTCGCGATGGTCCGCGGCGAGTACAAACTTACCGATCACGTGACGGCTTACGGTGCCTACGGCTGGAGTGACAACAATCTCGACTATCTTTTCGCGTCGCCTGGCCTGCTCAATGCCAGCGGAGACTTTATCACTTACCCGCTCAAAGGTGGCTCTCTAACGCAAAACTGGGCGGGCAATGCCGGTATCCGCGCCGACTTCGATACCGGTCCGATAAATCACCTATTCAATGTCGATTATTCTAAGACCGTAAGGGACAACGTCGGTAGTTGGCGCACCGGTAACGCCGCGTCTTGCTTGCCGCCCTACCCGTACAGTATCTGTTCGAACATCTACGATCCGGTTCCCATCCCGAAGCCGACGTCCTTCGGCCCGCAGATCGCGACGTTGGCGGAAACCAACCTGTCGAGCGAGGGCGTGTCGGATACGATGTCGATCCTGGACAATCGCATCCAATTCACGATCGGCGTCCGTCATCAGGATGCGGGTGCCGACAACACCCGTACTACTGTTACAAGCACCGAGATCTCGTCGACGGACGCGTCGGTCTGGAGTCCTGCTTACGCCTTGGTGGTAAAGCCGCTCCGTAACGTTTCGCTATACGCGAACTACATCGAAGGCCTACAAATGGGAACGACGGTTGGCCCAACCTATGCGAATGCCGGCGAAGCGCTGCAGCCGTCGCAAACCACTCAGAAAGAGGTGGGAGTTAAGGTCGATTTCGGGTCCATCAGCACAACGTTCGCTGCTTTCGACATCGCGCAGCCGTCGCTCATCGCAATCAACAACGTTCTCGGTTATGACGGCGAGCAGCGCAATCGTGGCCTCGAGTTCAATGTCTTTGGTGAGCTTACGCCTACGCTGCGGCTCTTGGGTGGCGTCGCTTTGATTGACGGGCGCCTTGAGAAAACTGCTGACGGCACCAACGACGGCCACAAAGCGCAAGGTGTTCCCGATACCAGCGTCAATATGGGAGCCGAATGGGATACGCCGATCCAAGGCCTGACCTTGAACGGTCGGGCGATCTATACGAGCGGCGTCTATATCGACGCGGCAAATCATTACTCCATTCCCGATTGGACACGCTACGATGTTGGCGCCCGCTACACGTTCGATAATCCTTGGAACGGCAAGCCGATGACTGTTCGTTTCAACGTCGAGAACGTTCTAGATACGAACTATTACGCATCATCATATAGCAGCGACGGCATCATAACGGTCGGCGCGCCACGAACCTATCTGGTGTCCAGCACGGTCAACTTCTGATCGTTAAGTCTTCGCGATTGTAGTCCAAGCGCGGACGCTCATAACTGGATGTATGTAAGTTCTAACTTCGAAGAGGCCCGCAATTCCTTCGCCGTCCTTCATGCTGACAGTGCTGCCGGCGCTCATTTTTATGGGTGCCGGTCTCTTCTTACTGCGTGCCAGTTGGCTCAGCGATCGAAGACCGCATTTGCCATGGGTAGTCGGCGGCTGGCTGTCTCTTGTCGCAAGCGTCGCCTTCCTGATGCGCGAAATGAGCGGCGAGGTCGCGCTGGCCTACGCTCTGCTGGCACTCGCCGTCATGGCCTATGTCGCCGTCGCGATGACGGTCGAAGTGCGGGGCAGACGATCTCCGGTGATGATGTCTCTCGCGCTTGAGCCGGAAGCTCGGCGCACCGACTGGCGACGCGCGGTTGCCAAAAGTCTGTTGGCTATTGTGCTCGCGGGTGTCGCTGCAATCGGCATCGGGGTCGCATTCGCCGTCGCCATGCCGCTAGGCGTTCATGACCGCATTGTTATAGGCGGCGTGCTGGTGCCCGTGCTGTGGGGCGGCGGCATGGCGTGGACGCTCGCGGATGCGAAGCTCGCGCGGGCGACGATCATTCTGCTTGGCGTGTCGGCCGCAAGTTACGGCATTGCTTTTTTGCCAAAAGTTTTGATGTGATGACGAGTCAAAAGCCGATTGTGCAAGACATCGCGAGAAACCGGAAACGTCCGCTGCTGCCGCCGAAGTTCGTGCAAGCAATGCTCGCGGGACACTCGGCGCTGGGGCTCGCGTTTGCCGCTTTGATTTATATCGTATGCCTGACCGGCACACTCAGCGTTTTCCTGCTCGAGTTTCACCGCTGGGAACAGCCGAATGCGCCGCGGGTCAGCGGTCCGGTCAGCGCTAAGGCCATAACGGAGGCGACTTGGGCAGCACACGGGCAAGCCCTGATCGATGACGCCAGCCAAAATGTCGTTCTGACATTTCCAAGCGCGATCAATCCCCGATTCACCGTCAACTATTTCAATGTGGCTACAGGAAAAGACGGAGAATGGGTGGCGGATGCGGATGGCCGATTGGTCGTGCGTACCGTAGCTCCATTCGCCGATTTTCTCGGCGAACTGCATACGCGGCTGCATCTGCCACGGACCTGGGGGTTCTTCATTGTAGGTTTAACCGGGGTCACGCTGCTATCCTCTCTCATATCGGGACTGCTCGCACACCCGCGAATCTTCAAAGATGCTTTCGCGTTGCGCTGGGGTGGATCGAAGCGATTGCAGGAAGCCGACCTTCATAATAGGTTGGGTGTCTGGGGACTGCCGTTTCATTTTATTGTTTCGCTGAGTGGGGCGCTTCTTGGTCTTTCGACGCTGATCGTCGGAGTACTGGCTTTGGCTGCGTACGACGGCGATTCCGACAAGGCGTTGGCGACCATTCTCGGTCCAAGAGCAGTGGCGACGGGCAAGCCCGCTGCGATGCCGGACATCGCCTCTATGATCGCCGACGTGCGGCGCGAGAAACCCGACGCAGAACTCGTATCTGTTCAATTTCAGCAGATTGCGACGAGCGGCCAAATGGTGCACTTGCGGATGCGGACACCGGGACATCTTGCTTTTGCAAATACCTATTACTTTGACAGCACAGGCAAACGCATCGGTGATGGCGGTCTTGAAGAGGGCGGGATCGGGCAGCAGATCCTCGGAGTGCTGCAGCCGCTTCACTTCGGCTGGTTTGGTGGCCTAACCGCAAAAATTCTCTACGCTATTCTAGGTCTGGCGCTCACGATCGTCACGCAGAGTGGAGTTGCGATCTGGCTGGCTCGCCGGCGAGACAAAGGGCGGCCGGCTGAGCGATGGGAAAGGGTCTGGTCAGGTCTGGTGTGGGGACAGCCGCTGGCACTCGCAATTGTAGCGGTTGCGGCGCTCTATGTGCAGGATGGGCTCATTGCTGTTTATCTGACGGCGACCATCGCGAGTCTTTCAATCTCATTCGTGCTTTGGAACGCAGCGCTCGTTACGAAAGTACTGCAAGCGCTGACGGGCGTTGCCTTGGCGTGTGTCGCCACGCTTCACTTCTGGAAGTGGCGCGGATTGGCGACCGATCCAGCGTCATCGTGGATCGATGTCGGATTGCTGATCATGGCGGCAGTTATTCTAATTCTAGCCGTTCGGACTTCGTACACGGCGAGAACGCCGAATATCTCTGCCGCGATCCCATGATGGCCAGTCAGCAGAGATAGCGATCGGAGCGTTAGCTGCGTGGCAGCCGCACTGTCGCCACCAAACCACCGTCATGAGGTGAACTGAGTGCGATCGTTCCGCCCTGAGCAGAAACGATATCTCGGGCAATGGCCAATCCAAGTCCTACGCCGCCCGTTTCTCTGTTGCGAGATTGTTCAAGCCGGTGAAATGGCTGAAAGGCTGCCTCAATCAGATCGTCCGGAATGCCGGGACCGTGATCCTTTACAGTGACAACGACGTGCTCGCCATTTAGCTGAAGCCCGACGCGTGCGGACATCCCGTATTTCACCGCGTTATCGACAATATTCATGAACGCTCGTTTGGTTGCGAGGGGCTGGCAGACAGTAAGCAGATGATCCGGACCTTGGTAGTCGACGCATGCGCCTGCATCCAAAAAACTATCACAAATCGTGATAAGCAATGCACCGAGATCCACACGCTCGGTCTTTTCGCGTTTCGAGTCGTCGCTTGCGAAAGCGAGCGTCGCGGAAAGCATCTGCTCCATCTCCTCGACATCGTTGACGAGCGCATTCTTGCTCGCGCTTTCATCTAGTTCCTCCATCGTCAACCGAAGTCGGGTCAGGGACGTTCGAAGATCGTGCGATATGGCGGCGAGCATATGCGTTCGCTCATCGACAAAATTCTTGATGCGTTTTTGCATCTCATTCAGTGCGCGTCCGACAACCGCAAAGTCTCCCAGCTTCCGCGTATCGACCGGGGTGGCGTTGCGATCGATCCCAAGGCGTTGCGCCGCACCAACAAGGTCATCGATCGGAGTCAGCGTGCGCTTGGCCGTCCATATGGATAGGAAGGAGATTAGAAGGATCGCGGCGGCGGCAGTGATCATCGGGGGACTAAAAAGCGGACCTAATCGTGGTGGGCGGCGCGGCTCAATGTGTAGCCAGCTTCCATCAGGTCCTTGGACCAAAATGCTGAAGTCGCCGATAATGGGAATATCCGGCTCGTTGGTCGTCAAGGCACCTGTCGGCAAATGTTGCTCAAATCCTGCGGGCACAAACTGTGTGTTCTCGCCGCCTCGCGGGAATGGCGGACCCCCGCGCGGTTCCACCGAGACGCTCCTGATGCCCCCGCCCAGGCTTTCACGAAGCGAACGCTCCAGCCGCATAAAGAACCCGGGCGCAACGCGCTCTGGGCTTGGCGGCTCCATACGCATCTCGTCCCACGAAATGAAAAGATGCAGTTCGTTGCTGAGGGCTTTTGCGACTTCTTTGCGATGCGTCGTCTCGACGTCGAAGATTTTCTTCGTTGCTTCGCTCGTTTCAGAAATCAGCCAACGCGCGCTGTAGATCGTTTGTGTGGGCGGCGGCAAAAAGAAGAATGTCACCGCATTGAGCCCCTGCAAAAGAAGAAGTGCGGTGAGCATCGTGAGTGCAATGCGCGTGCTGAGACCGACCCGAAATTTTCGCATAGGGCTTGCTTTCAATCGCGCGTCGCTTCGCTGTCGATCGGGGCAGTGAAAATATAACCGCCGCTGCGAACGGTCTTGATGAGCGTCGGTTGCGCGGGATTGGATTCGATCTTGCGTCGCAGTCTGCTGAGCTGGACGTCGACTGTGCGATCAAAGGGCGTACTGGAGCGTCCGCGCGTCAGGTCGAGAAGTTGGTTTCTGGTCAGGACTTGCTGGGGCCTTTCGACAAACGCGAGCAGCAAATCGAATTCTCCCGCTGTAAGATCGACGAGGACATTATCCGGATTTCTCAGGACCCTTCTCACAGTATCGAGATGCCAACCGTCGAACACGTAGATGCTCTGCGTAACCGGCTCTTCTTTCGAAAGAGCGTTCTGCGTTCTGCGAAGAACCGCACGGATACGCGCAAGAAGTTCGCGCGGACTGAATGGCTTTGTTACGTAGTCGTCAGCACCGATTTCCAGACCAATAATGCGATCCGTCTCGCTCGACATCGCAGTCAGCAATACGATCGGGATCGGCCGGGTCGCTCTTAGTCGTCGGCAAAGAGACAAGCCGTCCTCGCCCGGCATCATGATATCGAGAACGATAAGATCGAATTTCCCCACCTCAAGCGACTTCCACATCGCAATATCGTTTCCGGCTTCTGTGACGCGAATGCCGTTCGAGACGAGAAAGCGAGCTAGGCCGGAGCGTATCTGTTTATCGTCGTCGACTAGAAGAATATGGGGAGATGCAAACAACTTATCGCCTTTATGGTTCTAACTGGCATCCTATCTTTATTGCTTGGTCAGCCACACAACAATCTCATTTCTGTAACGGACCGTTACAGTTCGAAGTGTCCCCGAAATCCAAACCTCCCTTCGCTCTGTTAGATACGGCGCAACCGGTGATCGCGAGAGCTTTGAAAGCTGTTGGTGATTCGCCCTGAAGCTGAGGAGGTTGTCGTGTCCAGGAATAAACGATCCGTCATCGTAGTGACGGCTGCCGCCGCAATGTCACTCGTCTGTGGCGCCGCCATCTATTCGAGTGCGGCCGCAGAGCCAACCAACAAAATTCCGCCGCAGAAGCAAATGCCGATGGGGCCCGGTTTCCATGGAATGGGCGACAAATTCCCGGGCTGCGGAATGTTCGGTTCCATGCCGCCGCCCCCGCCGCCGCATGGTCCTCGTCCCTTGGCTTCGCTTCTGTCCGAAGCTGAGACCGAGATCGGCATTCGTGTCGAACAACTTGATGCTTGGCGCGACTTTACAGACGCGTTGCTGAATGTCGCCAAGCCGCCTCATCCCGGTAAGAAAGAGCCGGAACCGGCGGCGGGTGATCAACAAAAGCCCTTCGCGTTCGCTGAGAAAATGGCAGATGACGCGGTCGCGCGCGGTCACGATGCAGAAGCCCTCAAGAAAGCTATCGAAGCTCTTCGGGCAAAACTCACGCCCGAACAGTTGACCAAAGTTAGTGCAATAGAACAGCGCATCATGCCTCCGCCGCACGACGGACCGATGCCGCCGCCGCCTTTCAATCTCGTTCCGCCTCCGGGTTTGGGTGGCGGGAACGGACCTGACGGTCCGCATCCCGACCCGTTGTGAGCGGAGATGCTGGGCGCGGAGTTTCCTATCTCTTCGCGTCCAGCACATTTGAGGAGACGGTGATGACACGCTTTTACGAAATCGGATTGCTGCTCACACTGGCGTTTCTGTTCTTTGTTATCGCAGTGACGAGTGCACACGTCTGATGTCATTTGGCAAAATGAATATGGAACCAAAAAATATGAATCGGCAGTTGTTGCCAGACATTCAGCCTCAGACGGCGTCCGAGCAATTGGCTCTAAGCCTCATACGCGACGGTGCATTGAGGGAAGAGGAGTTTTTGGAGATGTCGGCGCTGTACCCGAGATGGCAGGTCTATTTGTCGTTGCGCTTAAGAAGGCTCGCGCATTCTTGGGGCTGGAATTGAGGTTTTATCAGCTTGATCTTCAGTTTAGGCCACGGCGGGCGAACTCCGGGCGGCTGCGGTTTCAAGCCGATGTGTTAGACGGAGCGGCGTACGTGGATTGCTGCTCGGCACTGCGGCCATCAATCTCGTTGAAAAGCCAACTAAAGCCGCTGATAGTTCACCCGTTGGCTAGCCGGGAGAGTGCACGCTTTTCCCCAAGAGATCGAAGGACCCTACTATTTCGATCGAAAACTTATTCGCTCCGATATTCGTGAAGGATGGACGGGCTTAAGCACGATCATGCTGCTCATTGTGATCGATGCAACGACATGCAAACCAATGACCGGCGCTCGTGTCGAGGTCTGGCGTGCCGATGCGCGCGGCGTCTATTCGGGCTATGCGCAAGAGAAATGGTCGAAACGGTTCTTGAGATTGACGGCGAGCGGTGGCGCAAAATTGTTCTTTGATAGCGTCGAAGGTCGCGGAGGGAGGGCCATAGAATCTCTTGATCGCATATTTCCGATTCTGGCGATTTGGTATTCGGATGAAAAGTTTTATGGCTGCCCGTTTGTCAATGCTGCGACTGAAGACGCAACGCACGATAAATTTCTGAGCGGGTACGGGCTGAGAGCGGGGAGTAGTTCAAGGTGATCGACAAGTGGTGTTGAGCCAACCTATGGTGAGTGCGGTGCCTGCCGTGCAGAGCATGCAGACATGGGGCGCGACGACCGTTAAATGCAAATGCTACCGCAATAGCATCTGCTGCAGACCCATAAGCAGACGTGGACTAAGATGTCCTTGTGCGTCCCATCTTCTCTCCATTTTCTTTTGTGTCGGTATCCCTTCGCTGGCGATCCCTCACCTCTTCGAGATCTCGTTCGAGAAAGAAGTTCAACATCGTACGAATGAGCGCAACAGCGGCCAGACGAGCCACGGCTTGCCAATCCGTTGTGATGGATGTTTCGATTATGTCGGCGGCTAGCTGAAACGTGAGTCCAGCAACGAGCCATCGCGCATAGCGCAACCACACATCGCGACGTTCGTGTCCTGTCCGGGATCCCAACAACACAAGACTACCGTTCACGAACGCCTCAATCGTTCCAAGGACGATGACCAGTAGCGCAACCGCATCGATGAGCAGAACCGCGGTCTTTCCGGCTTCAACAAACCAGGCCTCCACGACACACTCCAAGTATTTGCGAGCAGCAAAATGCTTCCTTGTTGCTCAAAGCTAGCGCCGCTTGGCGATGTTGCCGATCCAAACCGCAAGTTTCCTGTAAGCTCAGTATCCGCGACACCAGCAAAGATTCGACCCGCAGCCGTAGGCCGAAGCTGGAAGCCGCTAGGGGAAGGATGTACCCTTGCATAAGATCAAATTTTCCTTCCGCACGCCGTTGGTGTGGAATAATAGCATGATAATTTGATAGGTGCGGCCTAGATAATTGAAGTCGTTGATATTCTGAAAGCGAGATAGAACTGCACCGTCGAGAACACGTCGAGTGGGGTGGGGTTTTCGCTTTTTCGCACCCGATATCAGCCTAGATGGACGCGGCGCGTGTGCGCAACGCGGGGATACTCAGCCGCTAAGTGGTAGATCGAGCTGGGCGGGCTCACGTTGCTGAAAGCTTGAAACCGAAACGCCGACGAGACGAATGCCGGTAGAAACAGGATAGGTCGATCGTGTGAGCCCGAGGCTGAGTTCGCGGAGAAGCTCGCGGGAATTTATGAGGCCTGCGATCGTCCTGCTACGCGTAATGATGCGGAAATCGGAATACTTAATCTTGACCGTGACGGTTGAACCGAAACTCTGGTTCTTGTCGCACCATTCCCACACATCATCGGCCATTTCTAGCACGCCTGCTTCGATATCGGCTGGCGCGAAGCGGTCTTCGTGGAACGTGGTTTCAGAGCCCGAGGATTTGCGCTGCCGGTTTGGCTGGACCTCGCGGTGATCTTCTCCGCGAGCGATTGCGTAGTACCATGATCCGGACTTGCCGAAGTTCTGTTCGAGAAAATTGAGCGACTTGGCTTTAAGGTCGGCTCCAGTGAGAATTCCAAGCGCGTTAAGTTTCTCTGCGGTCACTTTGCCGACGCCGTGGAACTTCGCGACAGGCAATCCTTCTATGAACTCGGCACCTTTCTGCGGAGGGATCACGAACTGGCCGTTTGGTTTGCGCATGTCGGACGCGAGCTTTGCGAGAAACTTATTGTAAGAAATGCCCGCCGAAGCCGTGAGGCCCGTCTCGTCAAATATCCGTCTTCGGATTTCTGCTGCCGTGTCGGAGGCCGTGGGTAGTCCCCGCAAATTTTCAGTCACATCGAGATAGGCTTCGTCGAGCGAAAGCGGCTCGATGAGAGGCGTGTATTCCGCGAAGATATTGCGGATCTGATTTGAGACGGACTTATAAACATCGAAGCGCGGCCTCACGAAGATAAGGTCCGGGCAGTTTCGCATCGCCGTGGTCGATGGCATCGCAGAGCGTACGCCAAACTTCCGGGCTTCATAGCTCGCGGCGGCGACAACGCCGCGTTTCGCGCCGTGACCGACAGCAACCGGCTTCCCACGCAGCTCGGGGTTATCCCGCTGTTCGACGGACGCATAAAAGGCATCCATATCGACGTGAATGATCTTGCGGGTGACGTGCTCTCTCATCGGGCCAGCCTAGCGGAATTGCGTGCGCTCGGCACGAAGTTCTGCGCCAGCCGCGAATGGACACCGGCCGTAGACGACACTTCCGCGCTGCGAGGTTTGATAATTTCGATTGGAAGCAGTGCTCAGATGGAAGGTGGCGCGCGAGGACCGTTCAGCGATTGATCCAAATGGTGCAGTGGCAGTCGATCTTACTTCGGAACAATGAGGGGCAGGATCGTCACTCCCGACTTCGCCAGCAACCCGTCTATCCAATCAAAAGCCGGTCAACTTCTGCACAATACGCGCAAGCTTGCTGTGAAATCGCATCGGTCCTTCCAATGCGATTAGGCATATGCAGTCTGTTCCTTCCGCGGCGACGGGGGCGTGCTCGAAGCCCTCGCCCATCTCGACAACATCACCAACTTCATACGATCCGAATTCATCGCTGAACGCGCCTTGAAGCACGAGGGTCAACTCCGATCCGGAATGTCCGTGATCTGGCAGTTTAAGGCCGGGGCCGACCTTAATGAGCCTGAGTGACGATTTGGAATGTTTTGCCAGTGGAATAGGAAATTGCCAGATCCCGGGAGTGACGCGTTTCCATTTGATGTTTTCAAGCCGATTTCCAACGAATTTTCGGAGCGGTGCTGGAACATCGCATTTAATCGAATTTTCCGTGATTGATATGGGCTGCTCGACCGGAACGTTGGGAGACGGCATTTTCATAACGAGCGGCATGGGTGACACGTCTTCAAGAAGTGTCGCACCGACCGAGCCCAGGAACGTAAGCTCCTTTTGGCAACGAGGACAAATGGTCATGTGGCAGGCCATGACAGCCGCCAAAGCTTCCGGCATGCTGCCAGCCGCACAGCTCACTAGATTTTCGGGGGCGGGGTGGCGTCTGATCGTCATTGTTCCGGTTCCCCAACCGCGTTACGAAGTTTCAAATACGCCAAACGGATACGCGACTTGACCGTGCCAACCGGCAAATTAAGCCGGCTGGCAATGTCACGATGTGGCAAACCTTCAATGAAAGACAGAATCACCACCTGTCTTTGCTCCTCAGGCAGCGCATCGAGAGCTCTCCTTATAATCGAGCGTTGCTGCTTGCCTGAAACGGCCTCATCAGGAGACGTATCCGAACTCGCCTCCTGAGCGTAGTTATCCGGCAATTCGACCCACGTCTTTTCCTTACGTAGGTAATCAATCCTCAGATTACGTGCGATCGCAAAAATCCATGTGGCTACGCTGCCCTTGTCCTCGGAGTAGAGCGCGGCCTTGCGCCAGACGCTCAGCATCGTCTCTTGCGCGAGCTCTTCTGCCGTGGCGGCGTCAGCTCCCTGCCGCATCATGAAAGCTTTCACGATGGGTCCGAATTTCTCGAACAGCGCGCGATACGCTTGGGCATCCTTTTGAGCAGCGATCCGTTCGAGCTTCTCGATGTCCGGCATTTTTGTTTCAAATCTTGAGGAAGTCGGGCCGCCGCCGCGAATTAAAGCGTCCATCTAATAGTGATCGCGGCACCGCTTAACAGCTTTTGTACACCTTGTAACGTAAATCAAGATGAGGCCGCCGATCCAAACGCGATGGCAAGAAACCATAAATGCTATCGCAATTTGTTGTCGTAGGCGCTTTCCGATACCGCCGCGCACGCGCTTTCGCCGCTGTGATCCGAACTCTTTGGTGGTGCGTAATCTTCGCAAGTTCGCCTTTCAATCTGGGCGAATGTGCCATTGTCAACTTGCGGGGTCCATCTTGCCACGGCCCCGCATTTTTCCTTCCGCGCGGGATGCGTCTCTAACTCGTATCTCTCCAATACACATCACCGTGAGATGTGATCTTTGAAAGGCTCGCTCACGTAGCTTTGCGAAATAAAAGGGAGCGCCGCCATGCTTGCCATTTTTGTTTCCGCCTGCCTTGTTCGCGACCCCAGCGTCTGCCGCGAATTCAAGATCCAAGTTGATGCGGGTATCGATTCGATGACCTGTGTGGTCCAGGCGCCGTTGCAGTTCGGCTTCTGGGCCAAGGAGCATCCGGGCTGGCAGATTTCTCGTTGGCGGTGCGGCGCGGCTAGCGAAAACAAAATATGAGAGTTGCTGCGGATTAGAGCTGTGTGACTGTCGTCGCCTGAAAACGATCCGGATAGAATTTGATACTGCTTACCGGAACGAGGCGATTGGTGAGAGATCCAAATGCGCTTTTGGTGCGTAATGATTGCTTAGACCATTCGTGGATGTCGGTATGCCTATCGTCTCGCCGATGCTTTTCTTGGGTGCAGTCGCCATCTTTGCGGCAGTTGAGCGGTTCCGCTCTTCGCAGACGCAGCTAGCCACAAGAACAAGCGTGACGGCTTTATTGAGGAAGATTGTTGAACGGCATTTTGACTGAAGCAACGGTTCAATACAGGTCGCCATGGCTTTTCTGACTGGCTACGTTGTGTTCCTCATCGTTTTCGGACTGATGGATTTCGTTTGGTTGAGCATCACGGTTCCGAAACTGTATCTGCCTGTTCTCGGAGATTCGGCTTCGACGACTGTGAGGCTAGTTCCTGCGATCGTTTTTTATCTTTTCTACGCGGTTGGCGCAGTCTTCTTCGGCGCGTTACCGGGACTGTCGTCGGGTCCACGAACAGCGTTTTTGTGCGGATTGTTTTTTGGCGCGGTTGCGTATGGGACGTATGACCTCACGAACTATGCAACCTTGCGGAACTGGTCGTTAGCGCTGACCGTCGTCGATATGTCGTGGGGATCGTTGGCGACAGGTGTTGCCTGTCTTGCCGCGTATTTTGCAATGAACCACTTCTCAGCTTGAACAATTTAAGCCGCGTTCAACGCCCTGCGATGAGCGCGCGATAGCGTCTTTAAGAACGGCGCCGATGCGGACCTGGGAAAAAGGCGTTGGTGCCTGCTTGATACTTGCGGAATTCGTCGCCGGAGCGGGTGAGCATGTGCTGTTCGAGAAGTGGTATCCCCGAAACATGAACGAGCAGCCAGTACATCACGACGGGCCCCAGGATCGCGAGCCACCCCCAAGGATATCCGCCACTTAGATCAACGGCGATGATGGGGTACGTGAGCCAGCTTACCCACTCGAAGAAATAATTGGGATGCCGTGAGAACTGCCAGAGGCCCTGATCGCACACCCGCCCCTTATTCGCGGGGTTGCTGCGAAATCGCGCGAGCTGCCAATCCGCTAGTGCTTCTCCGGCGCAGGCAAAAATCAGTACGACGGCACCCAGAAGATCCTGAAGATGCAGCCCTTTCACGGGATTCCAGGCCGCGATCAGGATCGACAGTGTCAGCGGGATGCTTACCCACGCTTGCTTTTGCGCGAACCAGAACATTTGACGCTCGGCGTCCGGCTCCCATTCCGTAATCAGCCGCGCGTATCGCGGGTCGTCTGTTGAGCCGTTGGTTCTCACTCCGATATGGAGGGCCAGGCGGCCGGCCCACAGGCAAACCAATAGAGCAACCAGTGCGGAGCGTTCAGTAAACCCGCCGCCCACCAAAGCGCCTGCGATCGCCGTCAGGCCCACCCCGAGTGTCCAGGTTGTGTCAATCCAGCCGGAGTTGCGCGTCCCCCGCCAAACTAGCCATCCAACTGTCATGGCCAGAGACAGAGAGCCGAACGCATATGCCACTGCGAACACGAAGGATAAATTCGTCATCAGCTTCCTGTGGGCGCCAGCCTGGGGCTCGTAAGGCGCTACGTCAACGTATGCGACGACAATGTCCCGCCGAAAATGAGTTGGGCGATTGGATAATGCTTACGCGGCCTGCCCGAATATGGATCACGCCCCGGTGATCCAAGATCTACGAGCGCTCGTATTCGTACTAAGCGCTAGCCTGACCGTTTCCAGTCCCTGCCGAGAAATATTTTGATGCATCACACTGCTGGCGAGCCGTTGCTGAGGATTGCTGTTGTTGGCAGTGGCATTTCGGGGCTGTCGGCGGCTTGGCTTCTGAGCCAGAGGCACATTGTAACGCTATACGAACAAGACGAGAGAATTGGCGGGCACTCAAATTCCGTGTCTGTGCCAGGCTCTGGTGAGTTCGTTGATACCGGATTTATCGTATATAACGAACTGAACTACCCAAATTTGACGGCACTATTCAAGCATCTCAACGTTGCAACGCAGCCCTCGGAGATGTCTTTAGCAGTTTCTCTTCGAGGCGGTCGGCTTGAGTATTCAGGGACCAACCTACGTGGCCTGTTTGCGCAACGACGCAATATCGTCAGCCGGCGATTTTGGTCGATGCTGTACGATCTGCGCAGGTTCTACAAAAATGCTCCAGTGGATCTTCCAATACTCGAGGCCCGACCTATCACGTTAGGCCGGTATCTGGAGGAAAATGGATACGGCGAGGCCTTTCGGGATGACCATCTCTTGCCCATGGCGGGCGCGATCTGGTCGTCGCCGCCGCACGCAATACTCGATTATCCTGCGGCGACCTTTGTTCAATTCTATCATAATCACGGACTGCTGAAATTGAGCGACAGGCCCCCCTGGCGCACGGTAACGGGGGGCAGCAGAAATTATGTAGCGATGTTGACGTCGTCCTTGCGAAAGAACATCCGTATCGGCACGTCGATTGCGCAGATCAAATCGAGCGAACAAGCCGTGTTTGTCCGGGATGCGCAGGGCGGCATCGATAGCTTCGATCACGTGGTGGTCGCGACCCATGCTGATCAGGCGAGGGGGCTTATCGTGGCCCCGAACATCGCGGAGCGCGCCACACTCGGAATGTTCCGATATAGCCGAAACCGGGCCGTCTTGCATTCCGATGCCTCGTTCATGCCGAGGCGGCGCGCCGTCTGGTCAAGCTGGAATTATATCGAGAGGGGCGAAGGCGTTGGTGAAGTACCGACGATCAGTTATTGGATGAACCGGTTGCAGAATCTTCGGACGGAACGGCCGCTTTTCCTCACCCTCAATCCGATGTCCGAGCCGCGTGACGCCCATTATGAGACCTATTACGAACATCCCCTCTTGGATCGTGCTGCGATAGTCGCGCAGAAAACGCTATGGTCTCTGCAGGGACAGCGGCGACTTTGGTTCTGTGGCTCCTACTTTGGATATGGCTTTCACGAAGATGGCTTGCAGGCTGGGCTGGCGGTAGCCGAACAAATCGATCCGCGTTGTCGGCGGCCTTGGTCCGTTGAAAACGAATCCACTCGCATCTTCATTCGCGCCAAATTGCGATCGCCCGAGGCAGTGGCATGACCGTTGGCTCTGCTCTCTATTTAGGCTCTGTCATGCATCGCCGCGTTCGCCCGGTGCTTCATCTCTTGCGTTATCGCGTATTCTGGCTTCTCCTCGACCTGCGCGAAATTGATCAGATTTCAAAGTCGTTGCGGTTGTTCTCGCGAAACCGCTTCAACGCACTCAGCTTTTTCGATCGAGATTATTGCGACGGCGGAGAGACGCCCCTTGGCGCCCAAATCCAAGAGCATCTGCGAAAAGCCGACGTTCCAGCCGACGGCAAGATCCTTCTGCTGTCGATGCCTCGAATTCTCGGATACGTCTTCAACCCACTGAGCCTGTACTTTTGCTACGATGTCGGCGACCGGCTAAAAGCCATCGTCTATGAAGTTCACAACACGTTCGGTGAACGCCACAGCTATGTCCTTCCCGTGGAAGGGGATGGAAAGACGATCAATCAGCAATGTGAAAAGGCGTTTTACGTGTCGCCTTTCCTCGGGATGGATTTGCGGTACGAGTTCAAAGTCACGCCTCCCGGCAACCGGCTTAGCGTTGCGATCCGCGGCTACGACAGCACGGGTCTCGTGATCGCGACCTCTCTTTCCGGGTCCTTACGCCCGCTCACAGACCGTGCGTTGCTTTCGGCTCTGGTAACGTTTCCATTCCTGACATTGAAAGTCATCGCTGCAATTCACTGGCACGCGCTGCGGCTCTATCTGAAGGGCCTTAAAATATATGAGCATGGTCTCGCAACTGCTGTGGCGAGAGATATTCCATCCAGGAAATATAAATGAACGATACAGCAGCACGCCTGAGTTTGAGCGATAGTTTTTCGACGCGCTCGCACTTGGCGAGGCTTATTGCTCGACGCATTCCGCCGATTGACGCGGGCGCATTGCAGCTTTCTCTTCCCGATGGCGGAGAGATTATCCGGCGCGGTGATGCGCCGGGCCCGGAGGCCATTATCAAGGTCTGCTCGTGGCGGGGGCTCGTGAGAGTACTGATCGACGGAGAGCATGGGTTTGCCGATGCTTATCTGGCGGCCGAGTGGTCGACCCCAGACCTTAGAGCGGTACTGGCTTGGGCAATACTTAATGAAGCCGCGCTTGCGCGCGCTGGGTCGGGTTCATGGTTCACACGCGTGCAAAACAGGGTCAGCCACCTTCGGCGCAACAACACGCGAAGGGGCAGTCGCCGTAATATCGCTGCTCACTATGACCTGGGAAATTCTTTTTATCAGGCTTGGCTTGATACGGGCATGAACTATTCGTCGGCAATGTACGTGCGCGGCGACACATTAGAATCCGCCCAGACGCGAAAGATAGAAAGAATAATCGATCTCCTTAGTCTAAAAGGGGGCGAGCGGGTTCTTGAAATCGGTTGTGGTTGGGGCGCCCTTGCCGAGCGTATCGTCGGCAAAGGTTGCGATTTCACGGGCCTAACACTCTCTCGCGAGCAGCTTTCGTACGCCCAGGGTCGAATAAGGGCCGTTCGACAAGGGGCTGCTAATTTACGGCTTCAGGATTACCGCGATGTCGTAGGATGTTATGACCGCGTCGTCTCGATTGAAATGATCGAAGCGGTGGGGGAGCGGTTCTGGCCGGCCTATTTTTCAAAAATACGGGACGTTCTCAGGGAAGGCGGCAGTGCAGTCTTGCAAGCTATAACCATCGATGAAAAGCGTTATAGACATTATCGCAGAAATCCCGACTTCATTCAGCGCTATATCTTTCCAGGCGGTATGCTGCCGACGCGGACACTTCTTGTCGAACTGGCTGCTTCTGCCGGATTAAGACTCGTGCATGAAGAAGCATTTGGAACGAGTTATGCGCGGACACTGGCCGAGTGGCGGGAGCGATTCCTGTCTGCATGGCCGCGGATCGAAAGCATGGGTTTTGATCAGCGGTTCAAGCGCATGTGGGAATATTATTTTGCCTACTGCGAGGTTGGGTTTTACGTTGGTTCTGTCGATGTGAGGCTCTTTAAATTTGTTCGATGATGATGCGCTGGCTACGAGAGTTAAGTTAGGGAGCCTCTGAACAACCACTCGACCATGGCACACTGAGGTCATTGATTCGAGGGGGCAACGGATGGCTGACCAGTTGAGCTTTGCATCGCTCGAGTTTGCAGCGAAGAAGAAGCGCACGAAGCGGGATGTATTCCTGGCCGAGATGTCGGCCGTGGTGCCGTGGGCCCAGCTCGAAGCGCTGATCGAGCCGCACTATCCCAAGCTTGGCCCGCAGGGCGGGCGCCGCCCGTTCCCGCTGCCGACGATGCTGCGCATCTACTGCCTGCAGCAGTGGTACAACCTCTCCGACCCTGGCGCCGAGGAGACGCTTTACGACATCCAATCGATGCGCGCGTTCGCCGGTCTCGAACTCGGCCGCGATGCGATCCCCGACGAGACGACGATCCTCAACTTCCGCCATCTGCTCGAACGGCACGAGCTGACGAAGGCGATCTTCGAGAGCGTGGCCGAGCACCTCGCGGCCAAGGGCGAGTTGCTGCGCGGCGGCACCATCGTCGACGCGACGCTGATCGCCGCCTCATCCTCGACGAAGAACAAGGAGCAGAAGCGCGATCCCGCCATGTCATCGTCGAAGAAGGGAAACCAGTGGTACTTCGGCATGAAGGCGCACATCGGCGTCGATGCGGAAAGCGGGCTCGTGCACACGGCCGGCGTGACGACGGGCAAGGTTCACGATGCGAAGGTGATGGCCAACCTGATCCGCGAGGACGACACCGCGGTCTACGGCGACAAAGGCTACGCGAGTGAGGAGAAGAAGCGCGCTGCCGAAGACGCCGGTGTGCTCTGGGCGGTGAAGGAGAAGGCGAAGCCCGGCCGCGATCTCACGCAGCGCCAGCGCGCGAGGAACCGCCGCTTCGGCAAGGTGCGCGCAAAGGTCGAGCACGTCTTCCGTGTCCTGAAATGCCAGTTCGGCTATCGCAAAGTGCGCTACCGCGGCATCGCCAAGAACGGCGCACAGGTGTTCGCGCTCTTCGCGCTCGCCAATCTCTACCTCGCTCGCAGTCGACTTGCGTCTGCTTGAGCGAGGAATGCGGGCCGAACGGCGCCGTAGCGGCATCTGCCAGCTGCTCGAACGCCCCCAAAAAGCGCGATGAACGTCACTGCCGCCCCTGGCCGAGCGTGCTATTCAGAGGTTCCTTAGCTATCGCTCTAGGCCCAACACTACGGCGCTCTTGAGCTGAAGTATCTCATTTCGCCTGATCATTATCGGGACGTCGCCGGCATCAGGCTTCATCTCCGAGACAGCGGTCCGCGGGACGCTCCCTCTGTCATATTCCTGCACGGCTTTGGTTCCAGTCTCCATACCTGGGAACCCTGGGCACGCTCGTTGTTGGATAAGTATCGCGTGGTTCGATATGAACTTCCTGGATTTGGGCTAACCGGGCCGGATCCAACAGGCGGTTATACAGACGAACGCGGCATGGCTATTCTAGCCGCGCCTGATGGACAAACTTTCAATTCAAAGGGCAAGTCTTATCGGAAATTCGATTGGCGGGAGGCTCGCATGGCGCTTTGCTGCTCGGTATCCCGGCAGGATCGTCAAACTGGCACTCATTTCCCCGGACGGCTTTCCCAGTCCAGGATACGAATATGGAAAAGTACCTGAGGTGACGTTGTTCGTCAGGATGATGAAATATGTGCTGCGTCGCGCTTTCGTTAGGGCGAATTTGGCTCCGGCATATGCCTATCCGCGTCGGCTCTCCAACGCGACGGTGGATCGCTATTATGAGCTGATGTTGGCGCCCGGCGTACGTGGCGCCATGATCTCGCGGCTGGAACAGACCAAGCTGGAGCCGCCTGAGCCTTTTCTTAAATCAATAGAAGCTTCGACGCTCGTGTGTGGGGACAACAGGATAAACTGATCCCCATTTCGAACGCAGGCGGTTACATGAAGGCGATGTCTCATGCGAAGTTAGTCAGCCTGCCCAATCTGGGCCACGTACCGCAAGAGGAAGATCCAGCATCGTCGCTGACACCAGTCCGCGCATTTCTCGATGAATAGCCCGCAAATTTCGACGCGGGTTCAAGGCTTGGGAACGGAGAGATTTGGTTCAACGGATGGACGGCGGCCCGGGATTGGGTGGATCAGTGAGTGGCGCGCGGCGGTAAGGGCGTTTGATCCCCGCGTGCGAATACGCTGTGCCGAACTTCAGCGAGGTTAAGGAGCCAGGTCGCCCCTGCCGCGCGCATCTCGGCTAGGTCGACATCGCTGTACTGCTCGCAAGGCGCGAGATCGGGGTGATGAGGCTCGGGACGAGCATGGTCCCCGGTTTCCCTGGTTTGGAGCTGAGACAGGGTTTCGATCAGGCTGAGGGCTTCGCGGGCGACAAGAACCTTGGCCTTTGCGCAATCCTTTGTTCGCAGCGAGATGCGAATTTCGCGGCGGCCCGTCCGCGCCGTCATGCCCTTCCGAAGCACCACCCGGAAGTAGTAGACGCCATGTCGGCTCATCGAAAGATAGGTATGCCTGATCACGCAGTGCCACCCTTCGCTTGATCACTCCATGCTTCAGGGCCATCGCCGCGCCTTAACGCGTTGATTGTCTGGGAGACTTTTGAGCGTGGCTGTGCAGGCAGTCTGACGCGAACAAGTCTCTAGGTGGATTTTCCGTGTTCACCCCCGAAAAACACGGAAAATGCGCAAAAATACACGGAATTGGCGCGATTGATCGCTTCAAACGCCCGATATCATAGGGCTTTCGCGAATTTGCCGATGAAACCAAAACACGGAATCATGGGTGGTGAAGCACGGATGCCAGTACGGGGATCGCGGTTACGGCCCGGCGTCGCTTGAGGCCGGGCCAAGCTATGTTCGAGGACGTTGACGGCGACTTCGTCGAGCGCCACGCCGTCATGGGTTGAACTCACGACGGCTTTCGGTTCATGTCCTGCAAGGACTTCGGTGGAGGACGCTGGTGAAGAGCACGTTGGTCTCGGAGCAGGAACGCGTGCGCAAGCTCGAGAACGTTGAGAAATTGAAGAGCGATGACTTAATGGACGTCGCGCACCACCTGCGACAGGTGCTCGACGACAGACCAGACGAGTTTCTTACGATCGCGAAGCAACTCGGCATCGCCAGGCGCAAGGCATATTATTATGTCGAGATCGATCGGGCCTTCACGGAGCTCAAGGTGGATAGCCGTCGCTTGAACCGGATCGGCTGGACCAAGCTGCGTCTCATCTCACCACATATTAACGTTCGCAACTGCGAGCGGCTCCTGAAGCTCGCCGAGGAAAATTCGACCTACGGTCTTGCCCGTCTCGTGAATAATGACGGGGCAGATCCAGGTGCCAAGGTGCATGCCGTGCTCCTTCATCTAACGCCGGAGCAATACGACGTCTTCCGGGACGTCCTCGAGGCTCACGGCGCCAAAGCTACAGGCGGTGGCCTTTCCGAGAAGGAGCAGGCCCTGACCAAGGCGCTCACGAAACTCCGAAAACGATAGGTCGCGAGCAGCAGTTGACATCGACGGCACGTCCGTGCAATTAAAGTGCACGGACGAGGGCCGGCACACCTTGTGGCATGTGCTGATCGGCGAGATCGGACATGGCACGTCGGCTCCCACCCAACTGAATAGCACTTAACTAGCCCAGAGTGTGAACTTAAAGTGCCCACGTTTTTGAACCGCTATAGCGGTCAGTCATCTCACTTCGGAATGTGTTTCGAGCGTTAAGCATGTCAGCCAGAGAGACGATCAACTCACGAGCTTTGAAAAAGCAGCTTCAGACGGCAACTAAGAATCGCCGCTCGAACAACCATGATGAGACGCGGATCAGCGCCGCGCTCCATGGCCAAGGTCGCAATGATCCGCAACCGGCGCTCACAACTGTCTTTAAGCCTATCAACTCGCTCCGTCCGTCGGCGAATAGGACGCGCGAGACGACAGCGCAGCTCCTCGAAAGCGTGATCCGATCCATCATGAAGTTTGGGATGGTGCTCCCGATCCTGATCGACAAGAACGGCACCATCGTTGCAGGGCACGTCCTGTGGGAAGCGGCGGTCCGGCTCGGCCTCGAGACAATCGAATGCCGGGTCGTCGACCATCTCAACCCGCTTGAGCTGGAGGCCCTCAGTCTCGCGCTCAATCGCATCGGTGAGATTGGCAAGTACAACCTCGATAAACTCCGCGACCGGATGATCACAATCGAGTCGCACGGGATCGAGCTGATCTCGACCGGCTTCACCTTGCCCGAGATCGATCAGATCAAGCTCGAGCCGCTTCCGAGCGAACGCAATTCTGAGGAAAGTGAAGGCGCGGCTGATACTGTCGTTGTGCCGATGAGCAGGGCCGGTGACCTGTTCCGTCTTGGCCGCCATCAGTTGCTCTGCGGTGATGCTCTTGATGAAGCGTCGTATAAGCGTGTGCTCAGCGGGAGCGCGGCGCACGCGGCCTTTTCCGATCCGCCCTACAACTGCAAGATCGAAGGTTTCGTCGGAGGTCTCGGCAAACACAAGCACGAAGACTTCGTCATGTTTGCGGGGAAGGAGAGCGAGGCCGAGTTTCGGCAGTTCCTAAGAACGTATCTCAGTCTTTGTCGGGCATCATTGTTACCGGGCGCTGTCCTCTTCGCCTGCATGGACTGGCGTCAGATCGAACTCTTGCTCGATGGGGGGCGTGAGGCCGGCCTGGATCGCATCAATGTCGCTGTCTGGAACAAAGGGTCGGGTGGCATGGGCGGGCTCTACAGATCGTGCCACGAGCTTGTCGCCGTGTTCTGCAACGGGAAGTCGCCGGCCACAAATAATGTGGCGTTGGGTGTTTTCGGGCGAGATCGCACCAACGTCTGGACCTATGCGGGCGCTAACCGGCGGGGATCGTCGGCCGCGCTGGCACTTGCCGACCATCCGACCCCGAAGCCTGTGGAACTTGTCATTGATGCGATCGTCGACGTGACCAATGTCGGCGAAGTGGTGCTCGACCCATTTTCGGGGTCGGGCACGACGATCATTGCCGGCGAGCGCTGTGATCGCGAGGCCCGCTGCATCGAACTCGATCCCAAGTATGTCGATCGTGCGATCCGGCGCTGGGAACGACTGACCGGCGATCGCGCCGTGCATGTCGAGACGGGTTTGACCTTCGCGGAACTCGTCGAACAACGTACTGACGACGGGCAGGGCAGCCATGAGTGAGGAGAAGAAGCCTCCGAAGTCCTCGAAGTGGGGCAAAGGCAAAACCGACCCCGAGAGCTGGTGGAAGAAGGGCGGCCAATCACCCAACCCGAAAGGCCGACCCAAAGGGTCGAAGAACCAGAAGACGCTCTACCAGGAGGCATTCGGAGAAAAAGTCACCGTCACCATGGACGGTAAACAGAAGACCATGTCAAAGAAAGAACTGGGCTACCATCAGGTCGCCCAGCAAGCCGCTGCAGGCAACCTAAAGGCTTTTCAGATCCAGAAAGAGCTCGACGAGAGGTACGACCCGCCGGAGGCCGCGCCGCCATCGCCAGATGAGTCCGCCGCGGATTTTGCGACGCTCGATGCGTGGATCGAGCTTCGCGAGAAATTTCACGTCTTCAAGAAAAAGGATGATGTCGATGGCTGACCCGTTCGAGCTGCGAAGGATCGTCGATGACTTGTGTCGCCGCGAGTTCCGTTCCTTCGCGATCCGGGCCTTTCCAGTGCTCGAAGGAGGAATGCTCGAGCTGTCTCATCACATCAGCATCATCTGTCGGTTGCTCGAGAAGGTTTATGATGGCGAGGTCCCCCGCGCCCTGGTTTGCATTCCACCACGCTATCTGAAGACCTATCTGATTTCGATCGCCTACACAGCGTGGCTGCTCGGCAGGAACCCTAAAACACGCATCGTTTGCGCATCCTATGCAGCATCGCTCGCCGAGAAGTTCAGCGGAGACACGTTGAAGCTGATGCGATCTCCTTTTTATCGGCGACTGTTTCCAGGGACGATTCTGGATCCCAAACAGCAGAACAAGACCGAGGTTGGCACAACCGCGGGGGGATATCGTCTCGCAACGTCCGTCGGCGGCACGGTGACTGGCCGCGGCGCGCATTTTTTTATCGCCGACGATTTGCTCAAGGCCAGCGAGGCGCATTCGCCGACGGCTCGGGAGAACTGCATCAACTGGTTCAACTCGACGATTCACAGCCGCTTCGACAAACCGAAAAAGCGCAGGATCATTGTTGTCGGACAGAGACTTCATGCCGAGGATCTGCCGGGCCATCTCATCGCGAAAAGCGGCTGGGAAGAATTGATCCTGCCGGCGATCCACTCCGAAAAGAAAATATACGACGTTGTCGCCGGAGGATGGAACGTGTGGCTCGGCCCGGGGCACATTCTTCAGCGTTCCCGGCACGACAAGGAGGATCTTGAGCAGCTCAAGAAAGACATGGGCGAGCATGATTTTGAAGCCCAGTATAATCAGCGCCCGTTGCCGCCGGGCGGCTATATCTTCAAGAATGCCTGGGTGAAGCGCTATCAGAAAGCTCCTGGTCCAGCGAAAGTTGAAGCAGTGATCCAATCGTGGGACACTGCCTATCAAGGTGACGAAACCAACTCCTACACGGTCTGCACGACCTGGGCGAAGTGTCCCGACGGGTATTATTTGCTCGACCTCTGGCGCGACCGCCCCAACTTCGTGGACCTCGTCAATCAGGTCAAAGTCCAGAAAGAGAAGTGGAACGCCAAGCTGGTCATCGTCGAGAAAAAGGCCAGCGGCATCAGTCTCATCGAGTACTTCAATAAAACGGGCAACCAGCCGTGGCTGCTCTCGCGGGACCCTGAAAAGGGTAAGGTCGAGCGCGCGCAGGAGCAGACAGTGAAGTTTGAGCAGGGCCTCGTCTGGCTACCTGTCGAAGCGCCGTGGCTGGCAACTTATGAGGCCGAGATCTTCCAGTTCCCACATTGCAAGTTCGACGATCAGGTTGACTCGACTGTCCAATTTCTTGGTTCTACGGGTTTCGCGCTCTTTCGTAGCCGACTTCGTTCGCTGGTTTGACAGCCATCCTTCGCTCAATTGCGCACTCGCCATTGGCCGAAGACGACCCTCGACTTCTGCCGATCGGGTCGCTGTAATTTGATACAGGCTCGACCGCTCGATGGCTGCCAATTACCCTAAAGACATAGGGGCCTCGAACTCGATCCACGCTATGTCGACGTCTTCCTGCGCCGCTATCACGAGGTCTCAGGCGAGCAACGAATTCTGCACGATACCGGGGAAACGTTCCAGAAGCTAGTGTTCCGTCCCGGACACAGGATTCCCACGGCCTGGCAAATCAGTCATTCTCGGGGACATGCGAGCAAACATATCCTTCAAGGTGAGCGCGGCTGAGCGGGAGCGCCTGCAGCGCCTGGTAGCGGATCGCAACACGCCAGCGAAAGTCGTATGGCGCGCCAAGATCATCCTTGGCTCCGCGGATGGCTTGGGCACGATGGCGATCATGCGCGTGTCAACGCCGGAGCGATAGTGCAGCGGCTGGCCGGAGTAAAAGTGCAGCAGGGATGCGCAAGCAGGAAGGCCCCCTCGAGGGGGCCTTCCTGCTTGCGGCGCGTCATTCATGAGGAACGGCATCCGTCGGGTTGTCGGCCCGGTTGCGGCGTGACCGGCGCTTGGAGTGGGCGAGCCTGAAGCTGTCGCCGTTCATCTCCAGGATGTGGACGTGGTGCGTCAGGCGGTCGAGCAGCGCCCCGGTCAAGCGCTCCGAACCGAACACGGATGTCCACTCGTCGAACGGCAGGTTGCTGGTGACCAATGTGCTGCCGCACTCGTAGCGCTGCGAGAACACTTCGAACAGCAGCTCGGCGCCGGTCGGCGATAACGGCACGTAGCCGAGTTCATCGATGATCAGCAGCTTATAAGCCGCCAGCTGACGCTGCAGCCGCAACAGGCGTTTCTCATCACGTGCCTCAAGCAGTTCGTGGACGAGGGCCGACGCCGTGATGAAGCCGACGGATAGGCCCTTCTGGCAAGCCGCCAAGCCGAGCCCAAGCGCAACGTGGCTCTTGCCCGTGCCACTGTTGCCGACCGCGATAATATTCTCGCGGCGCTCGACGTAATCCGATCGCGCCAACTCCAGAACCAGCATTTTGTTCAGCGACGGCAGCGCCAGGAAGTCGAAGCTATCGAGGCTTTTGACGGTCGGGAACTTCGCCGCCTTGATCCGGCGCTCGACCATGCGCCGTTCGCGATCGATCATTTCCATCTCGGACAACCGCATCAGATAGCGCGCATGATCGACGCCCTCGGTGGCGCACAGACGGGCAACCTTGTCGTACTCGCGCAGGAACGTCGGCAGCTTCAGCGCCTTCAGATGGTGGGCGAGTAGGATCTGTGGTGTATCGGTCATGCCGCCACCTCAGCCAACAGCTCCATGTACGACCGCGCCGACGTCGTGGCCACGGTCGCTTTGGGCAGATACGGATAGATCGTCATGTCGAGCCGTGGCGGACGCCGCTCGATACGACACAGCACCAGATGCTTCACGGCATCGTATCCGATCGCCCCGCGTGCAATCGCATCGCCAACGCCGGCGGCCACGTCTTCGATCTTGAAGATCTCCATCAGCCGCAACACCTGCACGAACTCGCGCTTTCCCTTTTTGCCCATACGGGCTTCGAGTAGCCGTCGCAGGGTCGCGAACGCATTCGGCAGCTTCCAATCGGCCAACGGTGCGGCCTGGTCGAGCGCATTGGTCTTCTGCTCGATCAACGCCAGATAATGCAGAGGATTGAACACGAAGTCCTCGCGCTCATACGAACGGGGATGTCGCGCAATCACCTCGGCACCGCAGGCGATGACGACCTCGTGGACATAGCCCCGGATCAGAACTTGTCTGTGCCCGAAGGCCGTCGGCACCGAGTAGTCGTTGCTGCGATAGCGCACCAGCGACAGCGAGTTGACGCTGCCTGGCCGTTTCTCACAAGCGTCATAGGGCGCCGGCAGCGGCTTCTGGAATGCAGCACGATCCCGTTCCAGCCGCTCGCCGATCGTGCCGTCATGGCCACGCAGCCGGTCGGCCAGACGCTTGCGGCACTTGTCCAGAAGATGCGCGTTCAACGCCTCGAAGCTCTCGAACACCGGAACCGGCACAAGGAAGTTGCGCCGCGCATAACCGACGAGTCCCTCGACCTTGCCCTTGTCGTTGCCTTTTCCGGGGCGACCGAACCGGTCCGTGAACAGGTAGTGCGATTGTAACTCGCTGAACACGCGCGTGCGCTGGCGGCGGCCACACCCAAGAATGCGGCCGACCGCGATCTTTGTGTTGTCGTAGAGGATCGACTGCGGCACGCCGCCGAAGAACTCGAACGCTTTGACGTGCCCGTCGCAGAACGCCTCTGTCGTCTCGGCCGGATACGCCACGACGAAGATCGCGTCAGAGTGCGGCAGATCCATAGCCAGATAATGGATCTTGCGCTCGACGCCGCCGATGACACCGAGCGCCTCGCCGAAGTCGGCCTGGGCATGGCCCGGCGGATGCACCAGCGGCACGAACATCTCTTGGCCGCGCTGGCGCCAACCCGCCACGTAATCCTTCACAATCGTGATCCGGCCCGTGAAGCCGTGCTCATCGCGAAGCCGCTCGAAAATGCGTTTGGAGGTATGCCGCTGCTTCTTCGGCCGATCCTTGTCAGCCTCCAGGATCGCATCAATGATACCAATGAACTCTTCGAGTTTCGGCCTGAACGGCGGCTTCTGGCGCACATACCCAGGCGGCACTGAGAACTTCAGCATCTTGGAAACGGTTCGGGCGTTGATCCCAAAACGCTCCGCTGCCGCTCGCCGGCTGATCCCCTCAATCTGCACCGCGTGACGGACCCGTGCGTAAAGCTCCACCGTCTTCATCCCCCGCCGCCCTCTGCCGACGCAGGCACAAGGCTTCGTTCTGCCGCACTTTTAGTCCGGCGCAGCCGAACAAATCAGCCGCTTCTGCGAGGTAGTATTGCTCCGGCTTTTACAGGACGAGGTGCTGCTCACAGCGACGGCGCAGAATTTGAGGCGACTGGCGAAGCTGCTCTGCCGATCGCCGCCCCGAGCCACGACGGCATGTGCCGCGTAAACGTCCGGTGGCGTCAGGAGTTGGTGCGCATAAGTCGATGCGGCCGCTCTGGAGCGAGGGCGGAACAGAAAGGCCGCTCAAAAATCAAATCTGAGTGGTCGCGCCCGAGCAGACGGGTTTTGCAACACATTCTGAATAACTCCGGACATGGAAGCCATCAACACTGGCCGCCAAGGCTTGTTGGATGCGCAGTTTATGTCAACGCGACGGCAGGAGCCTTTTCGAGAGGGACCGCTGAGCTTCTCGTCCTCGACCTCGGAACCTGGACAGGGATTTGCATTTATCTTGCTGTCTCCGACCGGACGCCGCGCGCGTTTTTGTTTCAAATGGCTGGGTTCAGCGCGGCAGTCATCAGCGTTCCCTACCTCGACGATCCCGGCAACATCTTCATGGCCACGATTTCGCGTGTCGAGGAAATGAAGGTCGCTATCTTGGCGGTTACGCTCGCTTTTGGATTTTCACCCACAAGATTTTAAAATGCCGACATTTTTTTGGTAAGCTTCTGTTGGCAATCCACTCAAACTCTCACGCCTAAAGGGGGCCGCGCTACGACTTCCGAAGGAGTCTACATCAAGCAAAGTCAAGCGTCGCGTGCCCCAATCAAGCGAAAACCGCTCTAGGGTCCAGACTCAATTGAGCCAATATGCGACGAGAGCGGCGAGATGAACAGCGGCCAAGAAATTCCGGGCGAGCTTGTCATATCGCGTGGCGATGCGGCGGAAGTCCTTAAGCCTGCAAAAGCAGCGTTCGATGACATTTCGGCCTTTGTAGGCGCGTTTGTTGAAGCGATGGATGACGACACGGTTAGATTTATTGGGGATTACGGGCTTGGCGCCGCGACGAACGATTTCGCCGCGAAAGTTGTCGCCGTCATACCCTTTGTCGGCGAGGAGCGCGCGCATGGGTGGCGCGAGCGCCAGGACATCGGGCGCCGCAGCGATATCGGCATCCTGGCCTGGAGTCAGATGCAGGACGACCGGCCGGCAGAGCGGATCGCTCAGCGCATGGATTTTTGTCGTGCGGCCTCCGCGCGAGCGGCCAATTGCTTGGTTGTGCTCCCCCCTTTTCCGCCGGAGGCACACCGGTGAGCTTTAATCGAGGTCGAGTCGAGCGACAGCACAACGCCGTCTTCGCCAGGCTTGGCCAGCGCTTCGAAGATTGCGCACCATCGTCCTCGCTTGGCCCAGCGATTGAAGCGATTGTAGATCGTCGTGTAAGGGCCGTATTCACGCGGACAATCGCGCCATCGTGCACCCGATTGCAGCATGTGAATGATGCCGCTGATGATGCGCCGATCGTCGTCCCGATCCGGCCCCGTCAGTCCCGTCGGCAGATGCGGTTCGATACGCGCCCATTGCCTGTCATTCAGCCAAAACACACCAGCGCGCATTCTCTCGCCCCCGAATCAAAAACACGTAGGCAAGAGAATCACGTGGCGCTATTTAGGGAACCTCTGAATAGCACGCTCGGCCATGGCACACTGAGGTCATTGATTCGAGGGGGCAACGGATGGCTGACCAGTTGAGCTTTGCATCGCTCGAGTTTGCAGCGAAGAAGAAGCGCACGAAGCGAGATGTATTCCTGGCCGAGATGTCGGCCGTGGTGCCGTGGGCCCAGCTCGAAGCGCTGATCGAGCCGCACTATCCCAAGCTTGGCCCGCAGGGCGGGCGCCGCCCGTTCCCGCTGCCGACGATGCTGCGCATCTACTGCCTGCAGCAGTGGTACAACCTCTCCGACCCTGGCGCCGAGGAGACGCTTTACGACATCCAATCGATGCGCGCGTTCGCCGGTCTCGAACTCGGCCGCGATGCGATCCCCGACGAGACGACGATCCTCAACTTCCGCCATCTGCTCGAACGGCACGAGCTGACGAAGGCGATCTTCGAGAGCGTGGCCGAGCACCTCGCGGCCAAGGGCGAGTTGCTGCGCGGCGGCACCATCGTCGACGCGACGCTGATCGCCGCCTCATCCTCGACGAAGAACAAGGAGCAGAAGCGCGATCCCGCCATGTCATCGTCGAAGAAGGGAAACCAGTGGTACTTCGGCATGAAGGCGCACATCGGCGTCGATGCGGAAAGCGGGCTCGTGCACACGGCCGGCGTGACGACGGGCAAGGTTCACGATGCGAAGGTGATGGCCAACCTGATCCGCGAGGACGACACCGCGGTCTACGGCGACAAAGGCTACGCGAGTGAGGAGAAGAAGCGCGCTGCCGAAGACGCCGGTGTGCTCTGGGCGGTGAAGGAGAAGGCGAAGCCCGGCCGCGATCTCACGCAGCGCCAGCGCGCGAGGAACCGCCGCTTCGGCAAGGTGCGCGCAAAGGTCGAGCACGTCTTCCGTGTCCTGAAATGCCAGTTCGGCTATCGCAAAGTGCGCTACCGCGGCATCGCCAAGAACGGCGCACAGGTGTTCGCGCTCTTCGCGCTCGCCAATCTCTACCTCGCTCGCAGTCGACTTGCGTCTGCTTGAGCGAGGAATGCGGGCCGAACGGCGCCGTAGCGGCATCTGCCAGCTGCTCGAACGCCCCCAAAAAGCGCGATGAACGTCACTGCCGCCCCTGGCCGAGCGTGCTATTCAGAGGTTCCCTAAATAGCGCCACGTGATTCTCTTGCCTACGTGTTTTTGATTCGGGGGCGAGAGAATGCGCGCTGGTGTGTTTTGGCTGAATGACAGGCAATGGGCGCGTATCGAACCGCATCTGCCGACGGGACTGACGGGGCCGGATCGGGACGACGATCGGCGCATCATCAGCGGCATCATTCACATGCTGCAATCGGGTGCACGATGGCGCGATTGTCCGCGTGAATACGGCCCTTACACGACGATCTACAATCGCTTCAATCGCTGGGCCAAGCGAGGACGATGGTGCGCAATCTTCGAAGCGCTGGCCAAGCCTGGCGAAGACGGCGTTGTGCTGTCGCTCGACTCGACCTCGATTAAAGCTCACCGGTGTGCCTCCGGCGGAAAAGGGGGGAGCACAACCAAGCAATTGGCCGCTCGCGCGGAGGCCGCACGACAAAAATCCATGCGCTGAGCGATCCGCTCTGCCGGCCGGTCGTCCTGCATCTGACTCCAGGCCAGGATGCCGATATCGCTGCGGCGCCCGATGTCCTGGCGCTCGCGCCACCCATGCGCGCGCTCCTCGCCGACAAAGGGTATGACGGCGACAACTTTCGCGGCGAAATCGTTCGTCGCGGCGCCAAGCCCGTAATCCCCAATAAATCTAACCGTGTCGTCATCCATCGCTTCAACAAACGCGCCTACAAAGGCCGAAATGTCATCGAACGCTGCTTTTGCAGGCTTAAGGACTTCCGCCGCATCGCCACGCGATATGACAAGCTCGCCCGGAATTTCTTGGCCGCTGTTCATCTCGCCGCTCTCGTCGCATATTGGCTCAATTGAGTCTGGACCCTAGAGCTTCAATGAATTCTGCTCCGCGCTGGGGTGGAATGACGAACTGGCCATTGGGCTTGCGCATATCGGAGGCGAGCTTGGCCAAAAACTTGTTGTAGGAAACGCCCGCTGAAGCCGTGAGGCCGGTCTCGGAGAAGATCCTAGAGCGAATTTCGGTGGCAGTATCGGCAGCCGTGGGCAGGCCACGCAAGTTTTCCGTCACGTCGAGATAGGCCTCGTCGAGGGAGAGCGGCTCAAAGACCGGCGTATATTCGGCGAAGATTTCCCGGATCTGTCGGGTCTCGACACAGATCGCGGCAAGACCCATCTCAACGAGGCCTGCATAAATCCATTGGGATAGTGGTCCGGCCTCCAACCCGACGCGCTCAAACGGTTGATCGAGTTCGCGCAGCCGTTCGGCAATAGCGTCCGGAGCGCTCTCAACCGTCGTTTCGAGGAGAATCTGACCATTCGCGTCGAGGACACAAATAGCGGTCGTCTTCACCGAGATATTCGAGACCAGCAAACAGTGACATGACGGCTCCTTCAATATGGAATGTCGGAGCTGCCATCTCACGCCACAATCGGCGGCGGGGCGAGGGGGAGCCCGAATACCCCATCTAAGCCCCGCACGCCGACGCGTTTGCATTGAGCATGTTCGACACGAACTCCACGTCTCCGAGCGTCGCGCCTGTGCGGCGCTCGGTCAGCATCGCTCGACGCAACGCAAGGTGCCGATCGGCCGCGACGATGAAGAGCGGCTGACCGCCGACATTATCGAACTGGCCCGCCAATATGGCCGTTACGGCTATCGCAAGATCGCCGCATTGCTGAGAGATGCGGGCTGGCTCGTGAATGACAAGCGGGTTGAACGGATCTGGCGACGCCACATTCGGTCTGACTACGGCCCCGAGTTCATCGCCAAGGCACTGCGCGAATGGACACTCTTAAAGAGGCCAGGATCATCATCGAGAGTTGGAGACGCCACTACAACCGCGCATCAGAACACCCATCTTGCTATGTGATTGAAGAGAAGAGGCTTTGTTGGCCGGGATGCGATCCCGTGGGGTATCTCGGGTTCTGTCGTGCCCGTTCGATGATTGATCGGGCGGCTGATGTCGTGAGCGCGGTGCGGGCGAAGATCCACGGTCCGTCAGGAAGAGGATGGATTGCCTCGATCTCTCCGGCTTCCGCAGCAAGCCGCAGCGTCTTGGGCGCAATCTGCAGAAGCTTCGCGGCGTTACTCAGGTTGAGCCATGGCTCAATCCCATCCTCGGCGGGCTTGAACACCGGGATGCGATAGTTCGAGCGCATCGATGTTACGCGCTCGCGGGTCCATCGGTTGCCATTGCCGGTCTTCAGACCATTGCGGTTGAGGATGCCTGCGATCAGGTCGTCATTGGCGATGAGCACGAGCTGGCGCACGGCGGTGGTCACATCGGCGGATGTGCTGTTCCGTTGACCGCGGCGACGCTTGGGCAGGCGCATCTCGCTGTGCACACCGCCAATCCAGTGAACGACGAGAACGATCTCGGCGGCTGCATCGTCGATATCGGCCACCACCTCATGGATGATGGTGCGCACGATGCGCTTCTTCAGCCGCGCATCGGTCGCTGGTGCAGACCAGACGGTCTTGAGGTTCGACGCCAGCAGACCGAGCGCGAGAGGATCGATGGCGGCAACGGGCGTGGCTGCATCATGCGCCGCGATCTTGGCTTCGACCTCCGCCACATGCGTGAGCGCCCTGTTCCAGCGCGCCTCCAGTTCGCCCGTGACCAGCCGATTGGCTGGATCGGCAGCATCGTATTGCCTGAAGGCGCGGTCAGCGGCGTAGCGCGTCGCTTCGAGGTCGCGGCCGAGGGCCTCGCGCACCTGATCCCGCCGCTGGCCGGCCTCCTTCTCGGCGGCCGTGGCGGCGGCGATCGCGCCGGGACCCACCACAGTCAGCAACGCATTCTCGATGGCATCGTCAACACGCAGACCGCCGAAGGCGATGCAGTGAGGGGCGCCATTGTCCATCCAGGCTCGGCTGCAGCTGTAGCGTGGGATGCCGTGCTTGGCGCCTGTGTACTTCAGCGTCAGCTTGCGCCCGCAGCGCTTGCAGCGGATCAGCCCGGCAAGGAGCGCGTCGCCATGCTTGGGCGCGCCGTGATGCCGGCCGGTGGGAACGTTGCTGCTGACCATTTTGCGGATCGCTTCCGCCCTCTCCCAGCTTACGTATCCTTCGTGCGCATTCGGCATCAGCGCCAGCCAATCAGTCCGCGCTTTGCGACGGACCTTCACGCTGACGCCATCGGCGCTGTATCCCGATGCTGCGGCAGTCTTACCATAGGCATAGGCCCCACCGTAGATCGGATTGTCGATCATCCGGTGGATGGTGGCGTAGTTGGGACGCCGCCAGGTCGTGTCCCCGTTGTTCTGCTTCACCGGCAAATCAAGATCGTGCTCATGGAACCAGCACAGCGCCTGCCGCGCGCTGCCAAGCTCCTGCACCTTGTCGAAGACCAGCGTGATCGCCTCCTGCACACGCCGGTCTGGATCCTTCTCGTAGCGGTCGCCGGCCTTCACGAAGCCTACCGGCGCGCTGACGACAAGCTCCCCTCGGCGCGCCTTCTCGTAGCGGGCGGACAGTGAGCGCTGGCGTAGGAGATCGAGTTCGTATTCGTTGAGGCTGCCCTTCAAGCCCAGGAGCAGCCGGTCATTCCCTTGTCTCGGCGCATAGATCGTCTCCTGATCGACCAGCACGGTGTCGACCACGCGACACATCTCGATCAGCTGTTGCCAGTCCCGGCTGTTGCGGGCGAAGCGCGAGACCTCGCGTGCGCAGACGGCGCCGACCTTGCCGAGGCAGACTTCGGCAACCATGCGCTCGAAGCCAGTGCGCTGCACGCCGCCGGCGGCGGAACGGCCAAGATCGTCATCAATGACCTCGATCTCCGACCAGCCGAGCGCCGTCAGGCGGTCTCGCATGGCGTACTGCAGCGCGCTGCTCTCGCGGTTGTGCAGCACCTGATGGGCCGAGGATTGCCGCACATAAAGTAGCGCCTTGCGCTCCAGGTGATGCGGCCGGACCTTGCCAGTGATCATGACCGGCCTCCATCCGCACGGCCGGGCCGCTGATCTGAGCGTGCTCCAGGATCAGCCGCGCCATCAGGCTGGTCAGCGTATCCCGCGTCTCCTGCGGCAGGTCCTGCCATGCCGGTATCTGCGTCGGCGTTACGCCGTCGAATAGGTCGATCTGCTGGCAGCGATCGCTTTGCTGAAGCCTTCGCCGGTCGGCCGGCATCGCTGGCGGTTGCACCGGGCTTCGCATGGTCATGGGCCTCTCCCCGATTCTGATCGTGAGAGGATATGGATGCGCCAGAATGCGACGCATTCGATGACGGCAGCGGCGGCTTCAATGCCTGCCGCAGAAGATCGGACAGCGCCGACAGCGCATCCATGCTGACAAAGGGCGATGCGCTCAGCCGCGTCGGATCGAAGCACCTCACCCGGTCGAACATCCAGGCCGGCACTTCCAGCCACCGGTCCGTCGCTGAGCCGCTCAACGTGCAGCGGAAGACGACGTCATCGGCCTTGTCGACCGCCTCGTGAATCGCCACTCGCATCCCGAACCATGGATGCCAATGATAAAGCACTTCTCGAAAAACGGTCCCGTGGGCGTTCTTAAATCTTGTTGTACAACACCGTCCGGCCACACTCATCGCTCCACTACAGGCCGCCGGCTCCGGAGGCCCTGCAATGGCCGGCTACGCAACCCGAACCAGCTTCGCCGGCCACTCCAGCATTGAAGCCAAGGCCGACGATGCATTAACATCCAAACTGGATCACCTCATGGGTCTGGCCAGTAGGGACGGGCGCGCCGGAGGCTGCTAAGATTCCACGCCGTTTACGAGCCCCAATTTCAACGAGAGCCCCCCGCCCCCATGACCTCGACACGGAAGCTTCTGATTTTTGCCGTCCTCGCTGCGATCGTGGCCGGGGGAGGGTATTGGGGGTGGCAGAGGTTCTTCAACAAAAGTCTGCCCGACGGTATCGCCAGCGGCAACGGACGCATCGAGGCGACCGAGATCGACGTCTCCACCAAGATCGCCGGCCGCATCAAGGACATCCTGGTGAACGAAGGCGACTTCGTCGAGGCGGGCCAGGTGCTCGGCCATATGGATATGGAGCAGCTCGAGGCCCAGCGTCGGCAGGCGCAGGCGCAGCTCCAGCGGGCCTTGATCGGTATCGACACCGCCAAGAGCCTCGTCACCCAGCGGGAGGCCGAGCGGCGCGCCGCCGTCGCCACCATCGCCCAGCGCAACGCCGAGCTCGACGCCGCTGATCGCAAGCTCGCGCGATCGAGCGAGCTTGTGAAGACCAATATCGTGTCCCAGCAGGTGTTCGACAATGACCGGGCGAGCGCCGAAGGCGCCAAGGCCGCCGTGGCGGCGGCAGAGGCCCAGCTCGCCGCCAGCGAGGCCGGGATCAGCTCTGCCAAAGCGCTGATAGTAGATGCGGAAGCGGCGGTGGACGCGGCGCGCGCGGCCATAGACAGCATCACCGCCGACATCAATGACGGCGTCCTGAAATCACCGCGCGCGGGACGCGTCCAATATCGTGTCGCCCAGCCGGGCGAGGTGCTCTCGGCCGGGGGGCGGGTGCTGAACCTCGTCGATCTCGGCGATGTCTACATGACCTTCTTCCTGCCCACCGCCCAAGCGGGTAGGATCGGCCTCAGCACGGACGTGCGCCTCGTGCTGGATGCCGCGCCCCAATACGTCATCCCCGCCAAGGTCACCTTCGTGGCGGACGTCGCGCAGTTCACCCCGAAAACGGTGGAGACGGAGGAAGAGCGCCTCAAGCTCATGTTCCGGATCAAGGCGCAGATCCCGCCGGAGCTGCTGAAAAAATACATCCACCAGGTGAAGACCGGGCTGCCCGGTATGGCCTATGTGCGGCTCGATCCCAGCGCGAAATGGCCTTCCCGTCTGCAACAGGGACTGCTGCAATGAGCCCCATCGGAGACGCAGGTCCGCCGGTTCCTCCCATCCCGCTGGTGGTGTCGATCCGGGCTCTGTCTCTTGTCTACGGCAAAACCCGGGCGCTGGGTGCGGTGAGTCTCGATATTCCCGCCGGTCGCATGGTCGGGCTCATCGGGCCGGATGGCGTCGGCAAGTCGAGCCTCCTGTCGCTGATCGCCGGAGCGCGGGTCATTCAGCAGGGACACATGGTGGTGCTGGGCGGCGATATGGCCGACGCTCGCCACCGGCGCGCCACCTGCCCGCGGATCGCCTACATGCCCCAGGGCCTGGGCAAGAATCTCTACCCCACCCTGTCGGTGTTCGAGAACGTCGATTTCTTTGGCCGCCTGTTCGGGCACGACCGGACCGAGCGGGAGCGCCGCATCCGCGAATTGCTGGAGAGTACCGGGCTCGCCCCGTTCGTCGATCGCCTCGCCGGCAAGCTCTCCGGGGGCATGAAGCAGAAGCTCGGGCTGTGCTGCGCCTTGATCCATGATCCCGATCTCCTGATCCTCGACGAGCCCACCACCGGCGTCGATCCTTTGTCGCGGCGCCAGTTCTGGGAGCTGATCGATACCATCCGCGGCGGCCGGCCGGGCATGAGCGTGATCGTCGCCACCGCCTACATGGAGGAGGCCGCCCGCTTCGACTGGCTGGTGGCCATGGACGCCGGGCGGGTGCTCGCCACCGGCACGCCCGCGGATCTCCTGGCGAAGACCGGAGCCACCAATCTCGATGCGGCTTTCATAGCCTTGCTTCCGGAAGCAAAGCGCGCTGGGCACCAGGAGGTAATCATTCCGCCCCGCCCGGAGGGCGCCGACGGGGAGATTGCCATCGAGGCCGAACATCTGACCATGCGCTTCGGCGACTTCACCGCGGTGGACGACGTGAGCTTCCGCATCGGCCGCGGCGAGATCTTCGGCTTCCTCGGCTCCAACGGCTGCGGCAAGACCACCACCATGAAGATGCTCACCGGCCTGCTGGCGGCGACCGAAGGACGAGCACATCTGTTCGGTCAGGAGGTGGATCCTGACGACATGGCGGTGCGACGGCGCGTCGGCTACATGTCCCAGGCTTTCTCGCTCTACTCCGAACTGACGGTGCGGCAGAATCTCGACCTGCATGCGCGCCTGTTCGGCCTGGCCACCGATGCCATTCCCGATCGGATCGCCGACATGGTGAAGCGGTTCGATCTTGCCGACGTCACCGACACGCTGCCGGACGCCATGCCGCTCGGTATTCGCCAGCGCCTGTCGCTGGCGGTAGCCATGATCCACGCGCCCGACCTGCTGATCCTCGACGAACCCACGTCCGGCGTCGACCCGATCGCCCGCGACAGCTTCTGGCAGATCCTCTCGGACCTGTCGCGCAAGGACAACGTGACCATTTTCGTCTCGACCCACTTCATGAACGAGGCGGAGCTGTGTGACCGCATCTCGCTGATGCATGCTGGCAAGGTGCTGGTCAGCGACCGTCCGGCGGCGATCATCGAGAAGCGCGGCGCCAAGGATCTCGAAGAAGCCTTCATCGCCTATCTGGAAGACGCCATCGGCGCCAAGGCGGCTCCTGCCGCGCCGGCGGAGGAGCCGCAGACGGCGCCCGCGACACGCGACCTCGTGGAGGAATGGGCCGGCCAAGTGGCCTCACATGGCAAGCCCACCTTCAGCTTGCGCCGCATGTACGCCTATACCCGGCGTGAGGCTCTGGAGCTCAGGCGGGATCCGATCCGCGCGACCCTCGCCCTCCTGGGCAGCGTGCTGCTGATGTTCGTGGTGGGCTACGGCATCAACATGGACGTGGAGAACCTGTCCTTCGCGGTACTCGATCGCGATGACACCACGGTGAGCCGCGACTACGTGCTGCAGATCGCCGGCTCGCGCTATTTCACCCAGAAGGCGCCCATAACCGATTACGATGACCTCGATCGGCGCATGCGCGCCGGCGAGCTCAGCCTCGCCATCGAGATTCCCCCCGGCTTTGCGCGCGACGCGGCATACGGACGCAAGGTGCAGATCGCCGCCTGGATCGACGGCGCCATGCCCACCCGGGCGGAGACGGTGCAAGGCTACGTTCAGGGCATCCACGCGGCCTGGCTCACCCAGAAGGCGCGCGAACTCTACGGCAAGGCCGCTGCGGCCGGGGATTTCCAGCTGCAGTTCCGCTACCGCTACAATCCGGGCGTCGAGAGCCTGGTCGCCATGGCGCCGGCGGTGATCCCGCTGCTCCTGATGATGATCCCGGCCATGCTGGCGGTGCTGAGTGTCGTGCGCGAGAAGGAACTGGGATCGATCATCAACTTCTATGTCACGCCGGTGACGCGGCCGGAATTCCTCGTCGGCAAGCAGCTGCCCTATGTGGGCCTTGCCATGCTGAACTTCCTGATGCTGGCGGCCGTCGCCGTCTTCATCTTCCAGGTTCCCTTCACTGGCAGCTTCCTCACCTTCACCTTCGGCGCCCTGCTCTACGTCATCATCGCGACCGGGATGGGGCTCGTCATCTCCACCTTCATGAGCAGCCAGATCGCCGCCATCTTCGGCACATCGCTCATCACGCTCATTCCCGCGGTGCAATATTCCGGGATGATCGATCCGGTCTCCTCGCTCGAGGGGCTGGGGAAGTTCATCGGGACGATCTACCCCACCACCTATTTCGTAGTCATCTCCCGCGGCACCTTCTCGAAAGCCCTGGGCTTCGCCGATCTGTGGAGCGCGTTCGTGCCGCTGCTGATCACCGTGCCGGTGCTTCTGGGCCTGGGAACGCTGCTCCTCAAGAAACAGGCGACGTGAGCCATGCGCGCCGCCAACGTCCTCCAGCTCGGCATCAAGGAACTGCGCGGCCTCGTCCGCGACCCGATGCTGCTGTTCCTGATCGTCTATGCTTTCACGCTGTCGATCTACACGGCGTCCAGGGCGATGCCGGAAACCCTGAACCGGGCCGCCATCGGCATCGTGGACGAGGACCAGTCGCCGGTGTCGGTGCGCATCTCCACGGCGTTCTACCCACCCTATTTCACCCCGCCGCAACTCATCACGCAGCAGGAAATGGATGCCCGTATGGATGCGGGCATCGATACGTTCGCCCTCGACATCCCGCCCGACTTCCAGCGCGATCTCCTGGCCGGTCGGTCGCCCACAATCCAGCTCAACATCGACGCCACCCGCATGTCCCAGGCCTTCACCGGCGCCGGATACATCCAGTCCATCGTCACCGGTGAGGTGAACGAGTTCCTCAACCGCTATCGCCGTGCCGACACCGTGCCGGTGGACCTCGTGCTACGCGCCCGTTTCAACGCCGAACTGAACAAGAGCTGGTTCGGAGCCATCACCAACATCATCTCGTCCATCACGATGCTCTCCATCGTCCTGACTGGCGCCGCCCTGATCCGCGAGCGCGAGCACGGCACCATCGAGCATCTCCTGGTAATGCCGGTAACGCCCACCGAGATCATGGCGAGCAAGATCTGGTCCATGGGCCTCGTGGTGCTGGTGGCGTCCGCCTTTTCCCTGACAGTGGTCGTGCAGGGCCTTCTCGCCGTGCCCATCCAGGGCTCCCTCGCCTTGTTCCTGGCAGGCGCCGCCCTCCAGCTCTTCGCCACCACATCGCTGGGCATCTTCCTGGCGACGGTCGCCGGTTCCATGCCGCAGTTCGGCCTGCTGCTGATGATGGTGCTACTGCCCCTGCAGGTGCTCTCCGGCGGCGTCACTCCGCGTGAGAGCATGCCGGAGATCATTCAGATCATCATGTTCGCGGCCCCCAACACCCATTTCGTGATGCTGGCCCAGGCCATCCTGTTCCGGGGAGCCGGGCTCGACGTGGTCTGGCCCCAGTTGCTAGCCCTCGTCGCCATCGGAACAATCCTGTTCTTCTTCGCCCTCCAGCGCTTCAGAGCCTTCCTGCGGTGAGCACCGCACCCATCGGTCAGCATGAACTGATCTTCGCCCGCACAGGTGGACACCTCGGATAAGCTCCTTCGAGGCTCGAACGAACCGACGCTCTCGCAGCTAAGCATCGATCCGGAGTAGAGGGCAATGACGATTGAAACACCTCCTGCAGGCTCAAAATCACACGCCCGACTCCCCGGTGGCATCTGGGCGCTCGGATTTGTCAGCATGTTCATGGACATCTCGTCGGAGATGATTCACACGCTGCTTCCGATCTATCTCGTAACCATGCTCGGCACATCGACGTTGACGGTCGGCTTCATCGAAGGCATCGCCGAGGCAACCGCGAACATCACCAAGATATTCTCCGGCGCGCTCTCCGACTGGCTCGGCAAGCGCAAGCTGCTGACAGCCCTCGGCTATGGCCTCGCCGCTTTCACCAAGCCGATCTTCCCGCTGGCTGCCAGCGTCGGCTGGGTGGTCGCAGCGCGCTTCATCGATCGTATTGGCAAGGGCGTCCGCGATGCCCCCAGGGATGCGCTCATCGCCGATCTTGCACCGGAGGAACTGCGGGGCGCGGGCTTCGGCTTGCGTCAGGCTCTTGACACGATCGGGGCCTTTGTCGGGCCGCTCGCCGCGATCGTCCTGATGGCGCTCAGCTCCGACAATTTTCGCTTCGTGTTCTGGATCGCGGTCATTCCGGCCTTCATCTCGCTCGCGGTGATGATATTTGCAGTTCGCGAGCCCGCTCGGCATGAAGCCGACGCCAAGCCGAGGCTCCGCCTCGTGGATGCGAAACGCCTGTCCGGCCAGTTCTGGGCCGTGGTCGGCGTCGCCACCATCCTTACCCTTGCCCGGTTCTCCGAGGCATTCCTTATCCTGCGTTCCCAGAATGTCGGTCTGCCGATCGCGCTGGTGCCCACCGTCATGGTGGTGATGAACATCGTCTACGCACTTGGCGCCTATCCGGCCGGCGTGCTCTCCGACCGGATCGGAAGAGGTGGATTGCTCGCGGTCGGTATCGTCTGCCTGATCGTCGCCGACCTCATCCTCGCGCTCGGCACGGGCATTTCGCTCGTCATGATCGGCGTCGTCTTCTGGGGGCTGCACATGGCGCTCACGCAGGGGTTGTTCGCGAGCCTGGTGGCCGACACCGCCCCGGAGGATCTTCGCGGGACGGCGTTCGGCGTGTTCAACTTCGCCGGAGGCATCGCCATGCTGATCGCCAGCGTCATCGCCGGCGGCTTGTGGGACGCCTACGGTCCGGCCGCGACCTTTCTGGCCGGCGCGGGGTTCGCCGTGGTTGCGTTGATCGCTTTCGGCCTGTCGCAACGCTGGGCCAGCAGCACCTCCCCTGACCCGAGCAAGGATTGACGTGCCCCTCGCCCCGAAACTCAAGCCGTCAGCCACCCGCGCCAGGATCGCTTCAGGATCTCCAGGACGACAACCAGACCTATGGCGGTGCCGAACGCGACGGCGAGATCATCGGCATGCAGCGGCCCGAAGCGAAAAAGATCGCGCGCCGGCGCCCATGCCAGGGCAGTGCCCAGCAGGACGCCGGCCACGGCGCTCACCCACCACAGCGCGCGATTGTCCCACCGGAGCGCCCCGCGCACCGAGCTGTCGAAGGAGCGGTTGACCAGCACCAGTCCCAGATTGGCCAGCACGAGCGACACGAAGGTGAGCGCACGCACATCCCCCGCCGGCATGCCGCGCCGCAGCGCCAGCAGATAGAGTGCGGCAACGGCTGCGAAGGCGAGAACGCCCTGCAGCAGGCTCCAGAGCACGAGCCCCGACGAGAACAGACGGCTCGTCGCCGCGCGCGGCGGCCGGCTCATGATGTCCGTCTCCTCCTTTTCCGCCTCGAAGACCAACGAGCAAACGGGATCGATGATCATCTCGAGAAAGGCGATGTGGATCGGCGAGAAGATGATGGGCAGGCCGGTCAGCAGTGGCAGCAGCGCCAGACCGGCGATCGGCACATGCACGGCGAGGATATAGCCCATCGCCTTGCGCAGATTGTCGTAGATGCGCCGGCCGAGACGGACGGTCTTGACGATCGAGCCGAAATCATCGTCGAGCAGGACGAGCGCGGCGGCTTCCCGCGCCACATCGGTGCCGCGGCCGCCCATGGCGATGCCGATATCGGCGGCCTTGAGCGAGGGGGCATCGTTGACCCCGTCGCCCGTCATTGCGACGATGGCCCCCGTCGCCTTGAGCGCGCGGACAATCCGCAGCTTCTGCGCCGGCATGGTACGGGCGAATACGGAGACCGAGGCCACCCGCCGGTTCAGTTCCGCATCGCTCATCGCCTCAAGGTCATCGCCGGTGACGACGGTGTCGGCGGCGAAACCAGCCTTATTGGCGATCGCCAGAGCCGTCGCGGGATAGTCTCCCGTGATCATGATGACGCGGATACCAGCCGAGCGGCATTCTTTCACGGCCTCCAGCACTGATGGCCGCAGCGGGTCGGCAAGCCCGACAAGGCCCAGACAAGTGAACGCGAACCCTTTCGGCGATGCGGGCCACTTCTCGCCGCGAAAGCGCGCCTCCGCCACCGCGAGGACCCGCATGCCCTCGGCGGCCATCCGGTCGACGTCGCGGGCGAGCGCGCCGAGCGCTTCCTGATCGAGCCGGCAAAGCGCGGCAATCGCCTCCGGCGCACCCTTTGCGGCGACCTTGCAATCGTCCGTCCCGGAAACCTTCCAGACCTGTGTCACCGCGAGCAGATCCGGGCGTAGACCATAGCGGTGCACGAGTTCTTGTTTGTCCTCCCCGTTGCCTTCGCTGCTGCCCGCCTGCGCGGCCAAGGCATGAAACGCCCTCTCCATCGGATCGAACGGATCGGGAGCGCTTGCGAGCTGGCCCCAGTCGACGAGGCGCCGGAACCTGTCCGGCAACATCGACTCCCGTCCGGGCTCGAGACGGAGCATCTCATCGCCGGCAACGAGACAGATGATCGACATGCGGTTCTCAGTCAGCGTACCGGTCTTGTCGGTGCACAGGACCGTTGCCGCTCCAAGGGTCTCTATGGCCGCGGCGCGGCGGGTGAGCACGCGCGCCCGCGATATCCGCCACGCGCCCATGACAGTGAACACGGTCAGGACGAGGGGAAACTCCTCGGGCAGCATCGACATACCGAGCGCGATGCCTGCGAGAAGCGCCTCGAGCCAGGACCCGCGCCACAGACCGTAGAGGAGGACGGTCAAGGCACAGGCCGCGAGACCGAAGATGGCAAAGACACGCACCAGCCGGCGGGTTTCCTGAGTCAGGCGGGGTGGCGCGCTGTCGATCGCCTCCAGCGCCTGACCGATCTGGCCGATCTCGCTGCGCGGCCCCGTGGCTTGGACCCGCGCCAGTCCCTGGCCGCGCACCACAAGGGTGCCAGAGAAGACGAAAGGCAAATCGTCACCGCCTGGCCGCGCGGCACGGACGTCATCGCCGGCCACGACTTTGCGGACTGGCGCCGATTCACCAGTCAGGAGCGACTCGTCGGCCTGCACGTCGGTCGCTGCCATGAGGCGCGCGTCCGCAGGCACCCGGTCGCCTTCGCCGAGGACGATGATATCGCCGCGAACCACTTCGCGGCCTGGGATCCGCTGTCGCTCGCCGTCGCGAATCACGAGCGCACGCGGGCTGGTGAGATCCCGCAGCGCCTCGAGCACGCGCTCGCTACGGCTCTCCTGCACGATGGCGATGATGACCGAAATCGACGCGAAGACGAGAAGCATCAGCGCCTCGACGCGGTCGCCGAGCAGGAGGTAGATGATACCAGAGCCGATGAGCAGACCGAACATTGGCTCGCGCACGATTTCGAAGGCCATGCGCGGCAGCGATCGATGTCCAGCGCGCGGCAGCTCATTGTAGCCTTCTGCCGCGAGACGGGATCGCGCTTCGCCGCTTGTCAGTCCTTCCAAATCATCCCGCACGATGACTGCCTCCTTGATGTATCGGGATGGCGCCGCCGGTCGAGAGGAGCTGCGTTCGGGGTGCTGACTTGAAACGATTGATGCCCGGTAAATCGATCTCATTCCGACACTAGCCTGTAGAAGATCGCCCGCATTGCGTCGAGAGTCAGGATGGCCGTAGGCAACAGCAAAGCACCGGCGAGCTTGTTCATCCGAAGCGGCCCGAAAGGCGATGCCTCCGAATCTCGGAGACAAGCACGCGGCGGAGCGCTGTCCGGTAGGCCTGGGCGAGCGCAATTCGACCACAAGCAGCGGCAAGGTACCGTTCTGTGTCAGAGGCAAGAAGGGGTACTCCAAATGTGGCTGTCAAAGCTCACGAGGGGAGCCCTCCATGTCACAGCGGGCTGCGACGATTGAGAGTCTACCAATGGCCTTCGAGATGGTGAAGGCGATGCAGGCTGACAGGTTAGAGTGGGCGGAAGGTTATCGCCCGCTCGGCCGGCAGGCCTTTGAAGAGGCCAAGCCAGATATTATTTGCCCGGTGCACCCGCTGCGATGCTGGTGCGGATGCCGTCGAATATCTTCGTTCCGTCCTCCAGCAGATGCGACACCGACTGCTGCGCAAACGCGACATTCAGCTTAAACGCTTCAGCGGGATCGGTGCACTGGGAGACCTGTCTCAGGTAAGTTGCCTGATCCTGCAGCCTGTCTGCGGCTAGGCCCAGAACCTTCCCCCATCCGTCGGCGTAAATCTTTGCCGGCGCGTCGCTCCAGAGTTTTACCCAGTCTGTATTGCCCAGAGACGCGAATAGGGGATTGGATGCGGCCGTTTGGCTTTTCGGCGGTGTCGTTTCGGTCGCCATGACGAGGCAATCCTTTCAAGAAAAGTGGTTAACACCATTATTTTATTATCAAGGCGCCGGTCGTCATTGATTTATCGCAACGCGCGTTGACCAAAAATATGATAAAAAAACCCTGGAGTTTCTAGTTTCTGGAGTTTCTAGTTTCTCATGGCCCGACCCACCGCCGGCGCCGCAGCAGCCAAGCGCGAGCAGATCCTCGAGGAGGCGATCCTGCGGTATGAAGACACATCGCTCAGGGCGATCGCCGCCGATGTCGGTATCGATGTCGCCCATGTGCACTGCTCCTTCGGCTCGAAGGAACTGCTCTTCGCCGAGGCTGTCTGCGCAACGAGACGCCCGGAACGTTTCCTTGGCGGTCCGCCGGGCCTGCTGGCCGCCAAGCTCTCGGCCGAGATTCTTGTTCGTCAGGCGATGCATGACAACGACGAGGTCAGGCCGCTCGATATCCTCATGCGCTCGCTGAGCAGCCGTGAAGCCTCCTGGATCCTGCACGACAGCGCTCTGACCGATTTCATCGAGCCAATTTCAAAGATGACCTATCCGTCCTCCGCGCGGCGCGCCGCGATGATCGCCGCCGTGCTCCTGGGGATCGGTGTCCTCAGGGAGGTCCTCACGGTCGAGCCGCTGCTCGATACCGAGGATGGTGAGGTCCAGCAGCTCACCATCCAACTGCTCAAGGTTCTGATCGGCGCCCGTCCCTATGATGTGGCCGCGCGCGCGGCCGAGGGAGACGACCGATGACAGCAGCAGCCTCCACCACAAAGCCTTTGACGGCGGTTGTCGCGGTCGGTGAAGAGAGCGTCGGCAGCGAGGGGTTTCGCGCTATCGACCGCATGAGCGACGTGGTCGTCGCCCAGGTCACGGTCGGCTTTTCCCCGGCCTCCCTCGCGCTCGCCTTTTTCGACTGGTCAATTCATCTGGCGGCGGCCCCGGGCAAGCGCGCTGAGCTCGTCAGCAAGGCGGCGCGCAAGGCAGCCCGCTTCCTCGGCTACCTCGCCGCGGCCAGCTCCCATTCCGATACGCCGCCGTGCATCGAGCCGCTGCCGGGGGATTATCGGTTTGCGGCGGAGGGCTGGAAGAAGCAGCCCTACGCCGCCTTCGCCCAGGCGTTCCTGCTCAATCAGCAATGGTGGCACAACGTGACCCACGAGGTGCCCGGCGTCACACCGCACCACGAGCACGTCGTCTCCTTCGTCACCCGCCAACTGCTCGACCTGTTCTCACCCTCGAACCATCCGCTCACCAATCCTGAGGTTGTCGCCAAGGCGTTCGAAACCTGTGGTGCGAATTTCATCCAGGGCTGGCGCAACTTCGTCGAGGACGCCACCCGCACGGCCACCAACCAGCCGCCGGTTGGAACCGACGGCTTCATTCCCGGCAAGGATGTTGCCGTCACGCCCGGCAAGGTCGTCTACCGCAACCACCTGATCGAGTTGATCCAGTACGCCCCGACGACCGACAAAGTCCGGGCGGAGCCAGTCCTGATCGTCCCGGCCTGGATCATGAAGTACTACATCCTCGATCTCTCGCCGGAGAATTCGCTGGTCCGCTACTTGGTGAAGAATGGCCACACCGTCTTCTGCGTCTCCTGGCGCAATCCGGACGCCGCCGACCGCGACCTCACCATGGACGACTACAGGCGCATGGGCGTCATGGCCGCCCTCGACGCCGTCAACGCCATCGTTCCCAATCGGAAGATCCACGCCACCGGTTACTGCCTCGGCGGGACGTTGCTGACGATCGCCGCCGCCGCCATGGGACGGGCGGGCGACGACCGGCTCGCCTCGGTGACTCTGCTCGCTGCCCAGATCGATTTCACCGAGCCCGGCGAACTCGCGCTTTTCATCGACCACAGCCAGATGCATTTCCTCAACAGCATGATGTGGAACAGGGGCTATCTGTCCGCCGATCAGATGGCCGGGGCCTTCCAGCTCTTGCGCACCAACGACCTCATCTGGTCGCGTCACGTGCGCGAGTATCTGATGGGTGAGCGTGCGCCCATGATCGATCTCATGGCTTGGAACGCGGATTCCACCCGCATGCCCTATCGGATGCATTCCGAATACCTGCGCCGCCTCTATCTCGACAACGAGCTGGTAGCCGGCCGCTTCATGGTCGACGGCCGTCCCGCTGTTCCCCAGAACATCCGTGCGCCCATGTTCGTCGTGGGCACCGAGCACGACCATGTCGCGCCGTGGCGGTCTGTCTATAAGGTCCACCAGCTCGCCGACACCGACGTCACCTTCGTCCTGACGAGCGGCGGCCACAATGCCGGCATCGTCAGCGAGCCCGGCCATCCCCGGCGCCGCTTCCGTGTCGCCACGAAGCGCGTCGCCGACTTCGATCTCGGTCCAGAGGAATGGCTGCTCGCGGCGGAGCGGAAGGACGGCTCCTGGTGGATTGAATGGACGCAGTGGCTCGGCGCCCACTCCTCTCCGGAAACCGTGTCGCCTCCCAGCATGGGCGCTTCAGACGAGGGCTATCCGCCGCTCGAGGACACGCCGGGCAGTTACGTCTTGCGGCGATGAGGGTGTGATGACCCAGGATTTCCTCACCAATCACACCCTCGATGCGCTGCAGCCTGGGGATGCAGCGTCTCCGGTGCGCGCCGCCGAATGCAACGACGTCGACCGGTTCGAGGCGGTATCGGGAGATGTGATGTGAAGCGGGTGCTGGGCTGCCGATTCCCGGCGATCGGAAGTGAGCATCCAATATACGGGCAACTGTGGAAGGATTTGAGATTGACCTATACGGGGGCGCCTTCCAGTGCCGCATAAGAAGTACCCTGCGGAAGAGGAACAAGCCCCACGCTCGGGTCGCCCTCCGGCGCACATCGGTGGTCTCGCATCGCAAAACGACTTACCGCCCGGCCCAAGCATCGGTATCGACCATATGGTGATCGATGGAAGGCCAGTAAGCATACGAGAGCAGGGCGTGATCGAAAAGCCATTTGGCCGCCTTCTGCATTTCGAGGCGGATCTGACCGGACGAAGGCCTCCGATACTCGTCGTCGCGCCTCTCTCGGGCATGAGGGCGGAAATCCTCTACGACATGATCCTTGGAATGCTGCCCCGCCACGACGTCTATTGTCTTGCCTGGAAAGACGCTGCAGACGTTTCCGCCCGAGACGGTCCGTTCGGCCTCGAAGACAACATCACCTATGTCGTCGAGATGATCCAGTATCTCGGCGGCGCGACCCATGTGATCGGACTTTGCCAGTCCGCCTTGCCGGCGCTGGCGGCGGCGGCGATCCTCGCGGAGGACCCAGTGCGGCCCGCGACGCTGACGCTGCTGGGCGGCAAGCTCGACACGCGCATCAGCCCGACCCGCACCGATCTTCTGACACGCAGTCTGCCTCTGGCATGGTTCAAGAATTATGTCATCGCTACTGTCCCCGCCTCCCGGCGAGGGCATGGCCGACACGTCTATCCGGGCAGCACCGAGCTGATGATGCTTTCGACCTATTGTTTCCGTCATTGCGCGAGCGGCGGCGAGCTTCTCGCTAAGTTTCTTCACGACGACGGCAGCGATGCCTTGGGCCATCCGTTCTTCAGGCTTTTCTTCTCGATTGACGATGTGTCGGCGGAATTCTTCCTGGATACGGTTGCCCAGGTGTTCCACCAGGCCGCCCTGGCAGAAGGCCGGTTGGCGTGGCGGGGCACGAAGATCGCTCCTGAACGAATCACGAAGACCGCGCTACTGACCATCGAAGGCGGGATGGACGACATTTCGGGACCGGGTCAAACGCAGATCGCCCATGATCTCTGTGCGGGGATACCCTCCGAACGGCGTGGCCATTTGCTCTGCACGCACGCGGGCCATCTCGGGCTGTTCTTCGGCTGCCGCTGGCGAAAGGAGGTTCTTCCGCATATTAGCCGCTTCATTCGGGAGAATGGAAATTGAGTCCATTGGCCACGCACGTGCTGCACGAGATTCCAGACCCGCCGCCACGGAAGGTCGCCCCCGACACGTGTTCCGTTCCGGCGCGACTCGGCAATGTTGAAGGGCTCAAATTATGATGCCGGGGTTCGAGCCGGAGCAAGGGGTGTCGACGGACACTGCGGTGTCCGTCGACAACTCGCATCCCCCGCCGCGACATATCGATTTCCTGCTGGTCGGAGGTGGCGTCGCCAGCGCCGTCGCGGCCGAGACGTTGCGGGCGGAAGGGGCTGCCGGCTCGATTCTGATCCTGTCGCAGGAGGATCTGCCGCCATACCACCGGCCGCCCCTGTCCAAGCGGATGCTACTCGACGACGGCATCGGGCAGCAGATCTTCGTTCACCCCGAAAGCTTCTATCGCCAGAAGGCGATCGATCTGCAACTCAACGCCCGGGTGGCATCCGTCGATCCGGAAAGCCACACGATAACGACCGCAATGGGCGAACGGATCCACTATGGCCAGCTCCTGATCGCCACCGGCGCGACACCGAAGCCTCTTCTCGTCCCAGGCGCAGATCTCGCCGGAATCCATGTCCTGCGGCAGAGAGCCGACGCCGAGATGGTTCGTCGGGCCGCCGCCCAAGCCAGGCGTGCCGTGGTGCTCGGGGGCAGCTTTCTTGGTATGGAAATCGCCATGTCGCTGGTCGAGCTCGGCCTCGATGTCAACATCATCGAATTCGGTGACCGGCTGCTTCCACATCTCGAATCCGCCGACGTCTCCGCCTACTTCCAGCGATATGTCGAAAATCGTGGAGTCTCGGTGCTGCTGAACGACACGGCGGTTGCGCTCCGTGGCCAGGACCGCGTTCAGGAACTCGAGATGAAATCCGGGCAGCGGATGCCCTGCGAGCTCGTGGTCGTCAGCATCGGTGTCGTGCCGGCCACCGCGTTTCTGCATGACAGCAACATCGCCCTTGAGGAGGGACGCGTCGTGGTGGACGCGCTGCTTAGGACGAGCGCGCCGGATGTCTTCGCGGCCGGCGATGTCACCACGTTCTATGACCCGGTCTTCGCACGGCGCCGCCACATCGAACATTGGGACAATGCGGTGAAGCAGGGACGTCTTGCCGCTAGGAACATGGTGGGACGCCGGCTGCCCTATGACGAGGTTTCCTATTTCTTCTGCGAGATCGGCGATATTGGCTTCAACATGCTCGGCTGGCCCACGGAGGCGGAGGAACGGATCGGTCGCGGCGCGATCGAAACCCGATCCTTCGCGCTGTTTTATCTTAAGGGCGACGTGCCGCGTGCGCTGTTCTCGATAGGCAGGCCCGTCGATGAAACCCGGCTCGCCGAAGGCCTGATCCGCCATCGGGTGAATGTACGCGCGATCAAGGACCGGCTCAGTGATCCGGCCTTTCCCCTGGAGCATATTCCTGCGGGGACGGCACTGGTCCTTCAGGGCGGAGGTGCTCTCGGCGCCTTCGAGTGCGGTGTCGTCAAGGCCCTCGAAGAGGAGGAGATTTTCCCGGACATCGTCGCCGGCGTTTCGATCGGCGCGTTCAACGGCGCGATCATCGCCAGCAACCCGCGTCATGCGACGCCGGCGCTTGAAGCATTCTGGGCCGAATTGGCCGTCGCGACCGTGGAGCTGCCATTCGCCTGCGGTGAGCGAGCGGCGGCAGCGTTACAGGTCCTGACATTCGGGGTGCCGCGGTTCTTTCGACCCCGCTGGATGCTGCCGTTCAGCTCGCTCACCGAATTCCCAGTAAACTGGACGAGCTATTACGACACCGCGCCCGTGAAGGAGCTTCTTGCGAAGTACGTGGATTTCACGGCGCTCAAGACGAGCCCGGTACGCTTGCTCATCAGCGCTGTCAATGTCACCACGGCGGAGCTCGAAGTCTTCGACAGCTATGTCGACGATCTCACCCCCGAGCATGTCCTGGCGAGCGGCAGCCTGCCGCCGGGATTCCCCTGGACGGTCGTCGACGGCAATGCCTATTGGGACGGCGGCATTGTCAGCAACTCACCGCTTGATCTTCTCGTCGACCGCTGCGGTCCGGACGGCAAGCGGGTTTTCATCGTCGATCTGTTCTCGGGCAGAAGTCCGCTTCCGACCAACATGATGGAGGTGCTGCTCCGGCGCGACGAGATCGTCTATTCCGAACGGACAAGAAGCGACCTGCGCCATCGCGAAACGATCGGCGCCTATCGCAAGCTCATCGATCATCTTCTCACCCATCTAGATCCGGCGGAAACCGCCAGGATCAAACATTTGCCGGCGTATATTCAACTCATGGGCGACGGAGCTGCGACGACCATCACGCGGTTCAGGCGGCAAGGACAAGACCGAGAGCCTGCTTCTCTCGACTATGATTTTTCATACAAGACCATTCGATCGCATCAAACCGAAGGTTACGCGGTCGCCAGGAAGGTCATTCGCGGTGGCTCACCTTGAGGGAACTCGGACTTGAATACGTCGGGCTTCAACGGCTGATGCAGGGCCTCGACCAAAGCCTTTTCTCGCGCTTCCATCAGAGAGTATACCTTGCGGGGCGGGCTTCCCGTCGCCTTTCGATCAGCCCCTCGCGCCAAAGGCGATCGAGCGCCGGATAGATGGCCCCGAAGCTTGCCTCGGTGAAGTAGCTGAGCGGCCCTTCCGCAGCGCGTTTGCGGATCTCGTAACCTGTCGCCTCTCCAAAGGACAGGATGGCCAAACATAGCGTCTTGACGTGCATGTCATCAAAAGACGGGATATCTCTTGTCATGGCATTGCTCTCCTTTGTGGAATCAGCACCCCGAGCCTACCGGCTCAAGGTGGGCAAGATCGGTTCTGCCTTACGGCAGGGATCGAGGCGCTCGGCACGATGATGGAGGCGGATGTCACGGCGGCCTGCGGGCCGCGCCACGGTCGTGACACGGCGCGGCGGGCGCACCGTTGGGGCCGCACGCGGGGACGGATCGGCTTCCACGGCGGCAAGATCGAGGTCGAGCGCCCGCGGGTTCGTGGCGTGGACGGCCGCGAGGTCACGATTCCGAGCTGGGAAACGGCGGCGCAGGAGGACTGGCTCGGTCGCTGGGCGATGAACCTGATGCTGATCAACGTGTCGACGCGCCGGTTCGCCGCGCTGTCCGGCTGCCCGAGGGTGACGTGCCGGCACCGCCCGGATCGGGGGTTTCGAAGTCGGCGGCCTCGCGGAGGTTCGTCGCGCTGTCGGCGGCGCGGCTGGCCGACTTCATGACTGCCGATCTGTCCGCGCTCGACCTTCTGGTGGTCCAAATCGACGGGCTGCATATCGGCGACGATCTCGTGCTGGTCGCCGCGATCGGTGTCGACGGTGAAGGCAACAAGCATCCGCTGACGCTGGTGGAAGGGGCGACCGAGAACGCCGCAACGGTTCAGGCCCTGCTGGACAACCTGGTCTCGCGCGGGCTCGCACCGACGGTGCCAAGACTGTTCATCGTCGACGGCGCGAAAGCGTTGTCGAAGGCGATCCGCCGCACCTTCGGCTCGGCCGCCGCGATCCAGCGCTGTCAGATCCACAAGGCGCGCAACATCATGGAACGCCTGCCGAAAGAGCATCATGCGGCCACCCGTCGGGTGCTGCGCCAGGCCTGGGAGCTCGATGACGCCGACAAGGCTGAAAAATTGATCCGCAATCTCGCGCGTCGACTCGACCAGCGATGGCCCGGCGTAGCGGCCAGCATCCTCGAAGGCGTCGACGAAATCCTGACTGTCGTCCGATTGAAGCTGCCGAAGGAGCTTCGTCGATCGCTCGCCTGTACCAACATCGCCGAGAATATGATGGGCACCATTCGCCGCGTCACACGCAACGTCAAACGCTGGCGTGATGCCGGCATGGCCTTGCGATGGGTCGCGGCCGGCATGATCGAGGCCAACAAGGGCTTCCGACGATTGAAGGCGCATAAGCAATTGTCGGTTCTGCGTGCGGCCCTTCAAGCTCACCACGATCGCATGACGATCAAGCCCGTTGCCCACGTCACGAGGGCCGCGTAACATTCAGTCCGGCAACGTCGGCCCGACCTAGTGTTCCGTCCCGGACACAGGATTCCCACGGCCTGGCAAATCAGTCATTCTCGGGGACATGCGAGCAAACATATCCTTCAAGGTGAGCGCGGCTGAGCGGGAGCGCCTGCAGCGCCTGGTAGCGGATCGCAACACGCCAGCGAAAGTCGTATGGCGCGCCAAGATCATCCTTGGCTCCGCGGATGGCTTGGGCACGATGGCGATCATGCGCGCCACGGGCAAATCGAAGCCATGTGTATGGCGCTGGCAGGAGCGGTTCGCGGCGGAAGGGGTGGATGGCCTTGTGCGCGACAAGACGCGTCCGCCGGGCCGGGCGCCATTGTCGGCGGCGGTGAAGCGCAAAGTGCTCGCCAAGACCGCGAACGAAACGCCGCCGGACGCCACGCATTGGAGCGTGCGGACGATGGCGAAGGCGGTCGGCATCAGCCGCACGAGCGTCCAGCGCATCTGGGCCGAAGCCGGCCTCAAGCCGCATCTGGTGAAGAGGTTCAAGATCTCCAGCGATCCGGCGTTTGAGGAGAAGGTCACGGATGTGGTGGGGCTCTACATGAAGCCGCCTGATCGCGCTCTGGTGCTGTGTGTGGATGAGAAGAGCCAGATCCAGGCCCTTGACCGCACGCAGCCCGGCCTGCCCTTGAAGAAGGGCCGGGCGGCGACGATGACGCACGACTACAAGCGGCACGGCACGACGACGCTCTATGCCGCGCTCGACGTAAGGACCGGCCTGGTCATCGGCGACTGCAAGCCGCGACACCGTGCGCGGGAGTTCATCGCCTTCCTCAAGTTGATCGACGAGATCGTGGACGACCGTTTCGCCCTGCATCTGGTGGTGGACAACTACGGGCGCACAAGACGGCAGCGGTGAAGGCCTGGCTCGCCAAGCATCCACGCTTCCATCTGCACTTCACGCCGACCAGCGCCTCCTGGCTCAATCTGGTCGAGCGCTTCTTCGCGGAGATCACGAGAAAGCGCATCCGGCGCGGTGCGTTTGCCAGCGTGGCCGCGCTCGAGGCTGCCATCCGCGACTATCTGGCGAGCCACAACGCCAATCCAAAGCCGTTCGTGTGGAGCAAGACGGCGCACACCATCCTGGAAAAGGAACGGCGTGCCTTCAACGCACTCGAAGCCGTCAAAGCTGGGTATCAACCGTCAGAGTCGGAACACTAGGTTGACGTGCTGTGAGATGTATTCTTGCCTTGACGCTGATTTTCATTTCGACAGCGGTCCATGCTGATGCTGTTTCGGAATGCAATGACGGCTCAAATATTGCTCGACAGATTCACGGATGCACCGAAATTATTGATCATACAATGATAACCGAAAACCTGTCCATCGCGTACATCAACCGAGGCATCGCCTATGCGGGACAGAGCCAATCGGCCAAAGCCTTGGCCGACTTCAGCGCGTCCATAGCAGCTGACCGGAACAATGGTATTGCGTATTATGATCGCGGTAACATCTACTTCGATCTACAAAATTTTGAGAAAGCGGTCGCCGACTATTCGAAGGCGATTGAGCTCGAGCCCGACATGACCACTGCATATTTGAACCGTGCGATGGTGAACGAAATTCTTGGAGTTCGCGTTGCGAGTATTTCGGACTATCGGAAAGCCTTGGCCCTCGATCCCTTACTTTCGCCAGCCTCTTCAGGCCTGAAGAGGCTGGGTGCGGCGCCATAAGTTTGCGCCTTCGGCTAAACTGCGCTCTTGATGGAATATTGCGGCACGCCGGCCGTGTGCTTGCTAAGCTAATCTGGCCGACAACGATTATAACGCGAACTTTATTGCAGATAGCGAAGTCTCCCGAGCTATAGACCGACAATCTTTCATGAACGTGAGGGAGTCGCTCTACGGAACCACGACGACAACGCTAGGCGAGAGGCTCGCCACTTTTTGCGATACACTGCCGAGCAACAGAGCGGCGAGACGCCCACGCCCTCGTCTTCCAACGACAAGCATATTCGCCCCCACACTCTGGGATGCATCCAAGATATTTTGAGCGGCGTCTCCCCACAGTTGCTGGGTTTGAACAGTCTTCACGCCTTTAGCCAGCGCTCTTTCCCGTGCACGTATCAAGATCTGCTTGGAATGTTGATCGATAGCGTCGCCGATTAGCTTCTCCATGGCAGGGCTCCGCCTCACCTCGTGCAACGTCTCTTCGGGCAAGTCGCTTGCCACGTACACGATATGCAGGATGCCGCCGGTAGCTTTTGCCAACTCCGCCGCAACATCCACGGCGCGTTCTGCACTTTCGGACCCGTCGGTCGCCACCAAGATCTGTTGCATGTCTTTTCCTCACTGGTGGCCGTCGGATCCTGAGAAGGGGTGAGCGAACCTTTGAAGGCGCGGCACTAGGCGGGGGGAGCCTAGTGCCGCTTATCTTGGGTCTTTGCCTCGGATGTATCCGAAGCCCTGGCTCAGCATCACGGGGGGTTGAAGCTGAGCCACCCAATCGAGCTAGCCGGAGAGGGACACCGGTAGCCAACGACATCAAGACTGAGAGACGGGGACGAGCGCATTGATACGGGTCAACTGTTTTCCCAATACGACCCTCTCCATTCTTAACCGGATGCGCTACGAGATCTGAAAGTTCAAGGCATAGTAAGTTATTCTGACTCGTCGATGAATTGGAAAAACCCGCTCAATAATACCTTTGCATCCGACGACCGTCTAAATGTCTGGCAGGTGGGCACATATCTTGAGCACGAACCAACAGGTTTGTTCGCTCTCGGCGCATGGGCACGCATCAACCAGCAAGTCAATAAAATGAACAATCCAACAACAGATACGTACTATCTCAAAATTGGCGATCGATTGAAATTTACGTCACTCGGCCACACCATCCCATTCGGAGAATATCTGCAATCGACCGATGGCGTTGCAATCTATGACGTGAACAACACTCAAGGTGGCGCCAAGGTTATCGATGGGTCGGGGAGCACAATTTTGGGGACTCGGCGTTGCTCAGGAAATTGACGTTGCTGCCATGTTGGTTTGGCTACGCTACAGGCATCATGAAGTCGACGTCCCAGGTCGGAATTTAGAGGATGCGGACACCGTTGCCTTTGGATCTCAGATAAGTTTCTAAGTGATCGGACACAGACCATTATATCAAGGTTTATCGCGACGAATCCGCTAAGCGTCTGTGATGCGGTGATTGGCCGGCAATGACGACGAGAAGCGAAATACGCACATTCTGACGAACGAAGATTGGCGAGATTGCATTCGGTTTGTTAGGGAACCTCTGAATAGCACGCTCGGCCAGGGGCGGCAGTGACGTTCATCGCGCTTTTTGGGGGCGTTCGAGCAGCTGGCAGATGCCGCTACGGCGCCGTTCGGCCCGCATTCCTCGCTCAAGCAGACGCAAGTCGACTGCGAGCGAGGTAGAGATTGGCGAGCGCGAAGAGCGCGAACACCTGTGCGCCGTTCTTGGCGATGCCGCGGTAGCGCACTTTGCGATAGCCGAACTGGCATTTCAGGACACGGAAGACGTGCTCGACCTTTGCGCGCACCTTGCCGAAGCGGCGGTTCCTCGCGCGCTGGCGCTGCGTGAGATCGCGGCCGGGCTTCGCCTTCTCCTTCACCGCCCAGAGCACACCGGCGTCTTCGGCAGCGCGCTTCTTCTCCTCACTCGCGTAGCCTTTGTCGCCGTAGACCGCGGTGTCGTCCTCGCGGATCAGGTTGGCCATCACCTTCGCATCGTGAACCTTGCCCGTCGTCACGCCGGCCGTGTGCACGAGCCCGCTTTCCGCATCGACGCCGATGTGCGCCTTCATGCCGAAGTACCACTGGTTTCCCTTCTTCGACGATGACATGGCGGGATCGCGCTTCTGCTCCTTGTTCTTCGTCGAGGATGAGGCGGCGATCAGCGTCGCGTCGACGATGGTGCCGCCGCGCAGCAACTCGCCCTTGGCCGCGAGGTGCTCGGCCACGCTCTCGAAGATCGCCTTCGTCAGCTCGTGCCGTTCGAGCAGATGGCGGAAGTTGAGGATCGTCGTCTCGTCGGGGATCGCATCGCGGCCGAGTTCGAGACCGGCGAACGCGCGCATCGATTGGATGTCGTAAAGCGTCTCCTCGGCGCCAGGGTCGGAGAGGTTGTACCACTGCTGCAGGCAGTAGATGCGCAGCATCGTCGGCAGCGGGAACGGGCGGCGCCCGCCCTGCGGGCCAAGCTTGGGATAGTGCGGCTCGATCAGCGCTTCGAGCTGGGCCCACGGCACCACGGCCGACATCTCGGCCAGGAATACATCCCGCTTCGTGCGCTTCTTCTTCGCTGCAAACTCGAGCGATGCAAAGCTCAACTGGTCAGCCATCCGTTGCCCCCTCGAATCAATGACCTCAGTGTGCCATGGTCGAGTGGTTGTTCAGAGGCTCCCTAGATTCTTCTTGCAACGCGGGGCGAAATGAGGATTACATTGAGAATCTAAATTGGAGAGGCGCTTTCCGTCCCGCTGGGGGAGCAATCCATGAATAGCAATAGAAAGAATATTAGACATTCGGAGCAGACAAACCTCTCAATCACTATTTTTGATGCGGAAAGTTGTTCGGAAAAGCAAAAGTTCGCTCGCTTTCGCGACACGCTTGCAAGTAAGGGCATGCCTTGGCGTTTCGAAATGATGCCGGACGCTGATTTTCATGCACGCATTATAAGTGCAGAATTGGGTTCCGACCTGATTTCTCGTGTGCAAATGACGCCCCTTATTGGAACGCGTTCAGGGACAGAAATAGCAAATTCAAATGAGGACGTCTTTTATGTTTGTTACATTTTGCACGGCGCAGCGCAAGTAGAACAGGATGGACGGGACGCGTGCGGAATAAAGCGAAGCTTGATGATTTTTGATGGCTCATCTCCGGTCAAAGTTAAGGAGCGTGCTGAACGCTCCTACGATGTATTCTCGCTCGTGGTCCCAAAGGTTCGTTTCAATGACTTAGAGAACGCTAACTCTCTGTTTCGCAATATTTCTATTCCACCTGAACAATTGGCCAATCCACTGGCGGCGTGTTTGGACGCTCTGGTGATGACGTTGCCAACTACTTCGTCGGAAGAGCTGGCAGCTTTGTATGATGCTTCCATTATTCTTCTGCCGATGGCTGCCGGGCGGAGAAGGAAAGAGCTTATAGAACGAATGGAGCTAATACCTAGCCGCTATGTTCGAGAGTTGTTGAAATTTATCGAACATAATCTCGGTAACGCGGAACTATCTCCGGGTGCAGCAGCTGAACATTTCAACGTGTCCGTAAGATACATTCATAGGCAATTCGCTATCAATGGCACGACATTCGGCACTTACGTGATGGGAAAACGCCTAGAAGGTGTACGTCGCGACCTTGTCTCCAACGCATACGACAACATTCCTATTTCGGCCTTGGCTTTCCGCTGGGGGTTCAGTGATCTTTCAACATTTACCCGAGCTTTCAAGAAGCGATTTGATTGTACCCCGAGAGAATGTAGACGCAGGGGTTAAACGGCCAGCGGAAGTGGCGAACACTGCCGCCACTTCCGCTGGTTTACGTCGGCCACCGTTCAGTAGCCTGCAACCGGATCCCAGAAATCACATTTGTACTCGCTTCTGTACTGCGAGACAGTCGTCGTCGAGAGAGGTATGTCCTGGACGAAGTACTTCGCGCTGTTGCCGGCGCCGAACTTTGGCCAGGGTGAATTCCCCGAGCCATTCGGATTGCCGCTCTTCGCGAAGTTAGTCCACGCGGCAACGAGCTGATCGGATAGTTTCGTTTCCTTGTTATTTAACTCTCGTGGCTGACCCGTCTCCTGGTCGAGATTCACGCCGAGTTGTCCGCCATGCCAGTTGTTGAACAAGAACTGGATGTCAATCGTGTGTGCTGCCAGACCTTTGAAGCCCGGCATCTTCGGGAAGTAGTAAGGGCTGTTCTGATAGGTGAAATCGTAGGCGTAGGTCGGCACCTGCGACGCCAATGTCTGTAGAACGTGGAGATCCTTGCACTTGATCGGATCCGTCGTCGCTCTGTCGTAAGCGGCCATCGGATCGCCGCCATAGTTGGAGAGCGGGTACTGATCTGCAGTTCCGGCCGGAAATGGCGTTCCAAGGAAAGGAGAAAGCGCTCCTTGTGCGATCGCCGCTGCATACTGATCCGCTATCATCGGCGACTGAGGCGGGCCGGAGAAATATTCAGTAATACCTGTAAAGAACGTGCCCTCGTCTTTGGTCGCGCCTCCCATGACGGGCATCTTGTTGAACCTGCCGGCTGCCAAGGCTTGCGCCGGATTGGTCGGGATGATTGTGCCATCGGCAATTGCTAAACTGATGAAAGCACTGTTCGCGTTGGGCGTGCCTTGCAATTGCAGAATGCGCGCCGCTGTGAGATCGCGCAGGCATTTTGCGGCGGCCGCATCAGATCCCTTGCATCCGGCCGCAGTCGCAAAGTTCTTGCCGGTGCTCGACGCGGTGGCTGCTGGAATGGCTGTGTCGAAAAATGCTGGTGAACTCTGCGCGATGGCTCGGTTGAACAGGCCATTGCTCAACGGCGAAAGCAAGTTGAGTCCGGTATCGAGCGCGCCTGCAGATTGGCCGCCCAACGCAACACGGGACGGATCACCACCGAACGCTGAAATGTTGCGCTGAACCCAGCGAAGCACAGCTTGCTGATCGAGGATGCCGTAGTTGCCCCAGAGATGGCCTTCCTTATTTATCGCAGGGTGTGAAAAAAAGCCAAACAGGCCTAGGCGGTAGTTCATCGTCACAACGACGGTCGGGGTACCGTTCGGGCCGCCGGTCGCCAGCTTGCTGCCATCGTAGTCGCTCGACTCGCCATCGAAATTTCCACCGCCATGAATCCAGACGATGACCGGCTTCTTTTTGTTGTTATTCTTGTTGGTAGTGAAGACGTTGAGATAAAGGCAGTCTTCGTTCGCACTCGTCGGACCTGCAAATGCGCCGAGGGTCGTTACCTGCGGACACGTGTTCGCATAGTGCGTGGCGTCGAGTTGGCCTTTCCAGCGTTTGACTGGTTGCGGCGGCTGCCAGCGCAGATTGCCGACGGGCGGAGCGGCATACGGAATGCCCAGGAAGATATTGACGCCATCCTTTGTGTATCCGCGTATCTTTCCATCGGTCGTCTTGACGGTCGGTCCGCTATTGTCGTTGTTGTTTTGGGCAATTGCGGGAGTTATCGCTAGTCCTGCTGCAAGCATTGAACACGCAAGAAGACTTTGGCGCAACGAACTATGTCGAGCGCCGAGATTGAAGATACTTTGCATTATTCCTCTCCATTGCAGATTGTTTGCTTTTCTTTTATTGAGAATAATTCGCTGCTTCTTTCGCAAGGAAGTGACGGAAGCATACTCATGGCGTTATTTCGTTTGTCCTGAGCGAACAGAATTGGCCTGGAGCGCCATAATCCGGATTTTGGACCTGTATCTTTTGCACTCAACTCCGCGCATCTTGCCTATGCCAACGCAGCGTTGATTAACACCCCAAGCATTTCGGATTGAGAAGTGGCGGCTTCTGTCGCCACTTCCAGAGTTCTTGTCGTGCGTAGCTGCTTAGTAGCTGGCGACGGTGTCCCAGAAATCGCATTTATAAACAGATCGGAATTGCGATACCGGCGTCGTTGACAGCGGAACGTCCTGCACGAAATATTTCGCGTTCTGTCCGGCATCGAACTTCGGCCAAGGCGAGTTGCCCGAGCCGTTCGGATTGCCATTCTTTGCGAAGTTGGTCCATGCAGCGACAAGCTGATCGGAGAGCTTTGTTTCTTTCTCATTGAGTTCGCGAGGCTGGCCTGTCTCCTGATCAAGGTTCACGCCGATATTGCCGCCATGCCAGTTATTGAACAGGAACTGGATATCGATGGTATGAGACGCCAGAGCTTTGAAGCCCGGCATCTTCGGGAAATAGTACGGCGCATTGGGATAGGTGAAGTCGTAGGCATACGTCGGGACCAGCGGCGCCAATTTCTGTAACACGTGAACTTCTTTGCACTTCGCAGTATCTGTCACCACGCGTTCGTAGGCGATCATCGGATCGTTGTTGTATGTGGACAGTGGATACTGATCGGCAACACCTGCCGGCATTGCACCACCGGTGCAGAAGGCGCAAGGCGCGCCTTGTGTGACCGCAGCTGCATACTGATCGGCGGTCATCGGTGCCTGCGGTGTTGCGAAGTATTCGCTGATGCCTGTTAGGAATGTCATCTCGTCCTTGGTTGCGCCACCCATGACCGGCATTTTATTGAACCGCCCGGTGGCCCAGGCTTTTTCAGGGGTGATGGGGATGATCGTTCCGTCGACGAACGGCGTGCCCGTCGTGTAAGGGCCATCGGCATTTGGCGTACCCTGTAACTGCAGAATGCGCGCCGCAGAGAGATTGCGCAGACAGTCAGCGGCCTTTGCACCCGAACCGGTTGGGCAAGCGGCAGCCTTGGCAAAATTTTTGCCGCGCGTTAGTGCATCCGCAGCTGTCGGAAGTGTGGAAAAGAAACCAGGCGAGCTTTGGAAGATTGCGCGATTGAAAAGACCATTGCTCAAGGGCGACAAGAAGTTCACACCCGTGTTATAAGCCCCAGCGGATTGGCCGCCCACCGCCACGCGGGTTGGGTCGCCGCCGAAAGCTGAGATGTTGCGCTGGACCCAGCGAAGCACAGCCTGCTGATCGAGGGTGCCGTAGTTGCCCCAGAGATGGCCTTCTTTGTTGATCGCCGGATGGGAAAACGTTCCGAATAAACCCAGTCGATAGTTCAGTGTTACAACAACTGTTGGCGTGCCGTCGGGACCACCAGTCGCGAGCTTGCTTCCGTCATAGTCGTTGGATTCGCCATCGACATTGCCACCACCATGAATCCAGACGATGACAGGTTTCTTTTTGTTGTTATTCTTGTTGGTGGCGAAGACGTTGAGATAAAGGCAGTCCTCGTTCGCGCTGGTCGGACCTGCAAAGGCTCCAAGAGTAGTTACCTGCGGACAAGTATTTGCATAGTGCGTAGCGTCGAGTTGACCTTTCCAGCGCTTGACCGGCTGCGGCGGCATCCATCTCAACTTCCCGACCGGCGGAGCGGCATACGGAATACCTTTGAAGATGTTGACGCCATTTTCGGTGAGGCCGCGCACCTTGCCTTCGGCCGTTTTGACCACTGGACCGTCGCTATTCGCGCCTGCCGACGTAGGCGAGGTAATAACTGCGGTCGAGATCAGCGAACAAACCAGAATTGCACTACGTGTCGATCGTTGTCGTTGGCTCAGGTTAAACGAGCTTTGCATAGTTCGCTCCCTAGTCGTTGTGTGTGTGTTTGCTATTTTCTTTGCTCTCCACTTGGGGAGGCCGTACTAAAGGGCACTTCGAGAGCGACTGCGTTGCAGAAACCGACAGTAATATGCAGTGAGCGACATTAATCTTGATTTTGCGATGCAAAGAGCCGGCTCCGGAAATCTGCACAGTGCGATAATCTCGCCTTCATCATTCCAACTTCTGCATTCCCGAAAGCACAGGACGTCGATCACAAATTTTCAAACGTCCTAATACCTTCAGAAAAACTGGTTGGTCCATTGGCCGGCTGCCTCACGATGCTCGCGCAGACGCTATGCACTGCCCCAGCTGAAGAACTCGCGACTCTTTTTCAGGCGTGCATTTCGTTGCTTCCAATGTCCGTCGGTTTCATCGAATGCGGTCGACAGCCGAATATTCCCAAAAACTATTTGCTAGTGGATGGAATCTAACGCTTGGTGCCCGCGCTTGACGGCGGCGATGATCTTGTCGGGATCGGCGGTCCAGGTGAAGGGCTTTGGCTGCTGGTTGTGCTCGGCGAGGAAACGGTTGATGGCGGCCTGGAGATCGACAATGGAGTGGAAGACGCCGCGTTTCAGGTGGCGCTTGGACAGCTTGGCGAAGAAGCCTTCTACCGCGTTGAGCCATGAGCATGATGTCGGAGTGAAGTGGAAGGTGAAGCGCTCGTGACGGTCGAGCCAGGCGCGCACCTTGGGGTGCTTGTGGGGAGCATAGTTGTCGAGGACCACGTGCACCGCCTTGTCTGCGGGAACCTCGGTGTTGATGGCATTGAGAAAGCGGATGAACTCCTGATGGCGATGGCGCTGCATGTTCCTGCCGATGACGGTGCCGTCGAGGACGTTGAGGGCGGCGAACAGGGTGGTGGTGCCGTTGCGCTTGTAGTCGTGCGTCATCGTACCGAGCCGCCCCTTCTTCATCGGCAGGCCGGGCTGCGTGCGGTCAAGGGCCTGGATCTGGCTCACATGGGGATTTGTGGGTCAAGATGTTCGGATCAGGATTCCATGGTAAATCTCCGGTCGTTGCTGCGTATCCAAGGTCTGAGCCCGTTTGCATGACCCGGCCCGTTTCCGATGCCGCTTCAAACTCACATCCGGTCGCCGCTCACATCGGCCGCACCAATATCCCGCTTGCGTCGGGCGAGGGCTCAGGAGGGCGGGACCATTCTCTTCTTCGGCTTTTTAAGCCAGGCCAAATTTCGGTCCGCTCACCTGGATCCACCGGAGCTGATCAGGCCCCGGAAGATTGAAAAGGGGGAAGCGTTTGTTTTCAGGCGGCCGTTGTCTCGGCTCCTTCCAGCACAACCCCGGCGGTCACATATTTCCAGAAGGCGATCAGCAGCTTTCGCGCCAAGGCAACGATCAGCACTTTCCGAACTCGGCCACCATTGAGCTGTACGCGCTGATGAAACCACAGGGTCAGTATCGAACGGGGCTGATGCCTTACCCACAACCAGGCGAGCTGGATCATGGTTGTTCGCAGCCGCGGGTTTCCGGCTTTGGAGACGCCTTGTTCGTGCGCGACGGATCCGCTCCGCCAGGGCGTCGGCGCCAATCCGGCATAAGCGGCAACCTGCCGTCGGTTGGAAAAGTTTCGGAACAACCCCTCCGACCACAGGACACCGGCGAATTCCGGGAGCCGATCAAGTTCGCGTCCAATCTGTGCCTTCAAATGCTCAGGTAGCGGACGACCATCACCGGTCCTGAGTTCCTCAAGCCGCTCCCGTCTTTTGCGCAATAAGGGCCCATAGTCAGAGATGCCCTGGGCGAAGAGCAGCCCCTTGATCCGATTGACGTGCTCGACCCGCTCCGCTGTCAGCGTCTTGCGCTCGCGACAGATCCGGCGGCGATCCTCCTCTTGTGGGGTCGGTGCTCGAACCATGGCGCACACCCGCGGCTCGCCTCGCTTATACGCCAGCAGCGCGCGCACCAGAGCTTCCCCGTCGATCTTGTCAGTCTTCGCCCGTCGACGCCGGCGCGACGTCGCGATTGAAGCAGGATCAACGACGTGGCTTTCGACCCGTTCGTCCTGCAGCAAGCGGTGAATCCAAAAGCCGTCGAGACCCGCCTCCTGAATCACGATGATAGGAACGACATGCCCCGTGCGGACCTGCACCTTGTCCTTGAGCTGACAGAACCGTGCCCACAGTCCAGCGACATCGCCGCTGCGAACCGTATGCTTCGACATCTTTTCTCCGCCGCCCGGCGACAGCGATGTAATCAGCCAGGTCGATCGACTAAGTTCCAACGAGACGAAAATCGCGCCAAAATCGGTGCGGATAGCGGTCGGCGCTTGGGGTTGGTCAGTAATTATTTGCATGGTCGCCTCCAGAGTGGGTGGGTCAGCAACCTCACTCTGCCAGAGCGTCGGTCGCTATCCACTCCCCATGGGATCTCTTCTCATCCACACACAGCACCAGAGCGCGATCAGGCGGCTTCATGTAGAGCCCCACCACATCCGTGACCTTCTCCTCAAACGCCGGATCGCTGGAGATCTTGAACCTCTTCACCAGATGCGGCTTGAGGCCGGCTTCGGCCCAGATGCGCTGGACGCTCGTGCGGCTGATGCCGACCGCCTTCGCCATCGTCCGCACGCTCCAATGCGTGGCGTCCGGCGGCGTTTCGTTCGCGGTCTTGGCGAGCACTTTGCGCTTCACCGCCGCCGACAATGGCGCCCGGCCCGGCGGACGCGTCTTGTCGCGCACAAGGCCATCCACCCCTTCCGCCGCGAACCGCTCCTGCCAGCGCCACACACATGGCTTCGATTTGCCCGTGGCGCGCATGATCGCCATCGTGCCCAAGCCATCCGCGGAGCCAAGGATGATCTTGGCGCGCCATACGACTTTCGCTGGCGTGTTGCGATCCGCTACCAGGCGCTGCAGGCGCTCCCGCTCAGCCGCGCTCACCTTGAAGGATATGTTTGCTCGCATGTCCCCGAGAATGACTGATTTGCCAGGCCGTGGGAATCCTGTGTCCGGGACGGAACACTAGAATCTTGAATATATTCCGGTCAAAGCCGATCTCATGCAGCAACTCCAGGAGATGACCCGCTATCTTCCAGCTCTGGAAGATCCCGATTTTGCGCCCGGTGAGTTTAGTCCCGCTCAGAAGACGAAATCTGGTTCCATCATCATGCCTTATGTGATTTTCGGCGACGTCGCCGAGGCGTTTATCAGGACCGCCTATAATCGTGGATGGGTGTTACGCGGTTTCGACTGGGCATCATGGGCTCATTCGGACGAAGCTCAAGCGATGTGCGGCGATCGGGGTAGCGCAGAATCTGAGGAAGGCCGGTTATCGGAACATATCCTGGTCTGACGCGACGTCAGCTTCGATCATGTCTGGACCAGCTTCAAAATGTCGACCATCCGATTCCAAGATCGAACGCTTCGGGCGAGCGATTCTCAGAATTGATGCCGGCGAAGTTCTGAGCCCAATATCGGCACCGCTTCTCGAGAAGTTTCTGTACGAGGCGAGCGCGTTCCCTAATATTTCCGACGACGATCAGGTTGACAGCATGACTCAAGTTGTTGCGAATATCGATAGCGCAATTTTTCAAGCGAGGCGCAACAAGCAGAATTTTGGCTAGGCCCACAAGCTTCACAGGGCGATCTCGTCAGTCTACGAACGATAATCTGACGCGCGCGGACACCAGTCTCGCGCGACCGTTCCGAGCCCGATGCTTATGGCTTCCACCCGGAAGCGAGTTTGAACTCGTGGACAACTCCGCAAATTCATCAAGAGCAGGCGCACGCGGCGGTACTCGATCAGCTTCCAGAAAAGTCCCTTTCAATCGGCAGTCCTCTCGGCACGCGCGTCCGTTCGCTTCGCGACCCGTGGACCATCATCGAGCCTCGGCGGCTTGCTCCAGTTGGCGTAGCCGCGACTCTTCTTCGGTGATGTAGTTCCTCGTGTTGGGAATCGCGTCGATTTTCCTGGTAAGTTGCATTTGGAAAACCATCAGTCCGCCGTAGCGAAAACCAACTTCGCTTCCCGCCAGATAGAATTCCCACATACGGCAGAACCTTTCGCCGAGAACGGCCGCAGCATCTGCGCGATGACTGAGGAAACGGTTGCGCCACGCCGCAAGCGTGTCGGCATAGTGCAACCTCAGGATCTCGATATCGGTGACGATGAGTCCGGAATTGTCAACAGCGGGAAGAACTTCCGCTCGCGAGGGCAGCCCGTTGATCGCAAACGGCTCTATCAACTCTTGGTTTCGATGATTCAGGCTATGGTAGTTTGCTACTTTGCCCAGGAGATGTCCCGATCGCTGTTGAACTAGGTCGGGCCGACGTTGCCGGACTGAATGTTACGCGGCCCTCGTGACGTGGGCAACGGGCTTGATCGTCATGCGATCGTGGTGAGCTTGAAGGGCCGCACGCAGAACCGACAATTGCTTATGCGCCTTCAATCGTCGGAAGCTCTTGTTGGCCTCGATCATGCCGGCCGCGACCCATCGCAACGCCATGCTGGCATCACGCCAGCGTTTGACGTTGCGTGTGACGCGGCGAATGGTGCCCATCATATTCTCGGCGATGTTGGTACAGGCGAGCGATCGACGAAGCTCCTTCGGCAGCTTCAATCGGACGACAGTCAGGATTTCGTCGACGCCTTCGAGGATGCTGGCCGCTACGCCGGGCCATCGCTGGTCGAGTCGACGCGCGAGATTGCGGATCAATTTTTCAGCCTTGTCGGCGTCATCGAGCTCCCAGGCCTGGCGCAGCACCCGACGGGTGGCCGCATGATGCTCTTTCGGCAGGCGTTCCATGATGTTGCGCGCCTTGTGGATCTGACAGCGCTGGATCGCGGCGGCCGAGCCGAAGGTGCGGCGGATCGCCTTCGACAACGCTTTCGCGCCGTCGACGATGAACAGTCTTGGCACCGTCGGTGCGAGCCCGCGCGAGACCAGGTTGTCCAGCAGGGCCTGAACCGTTGCGGCGTTCTCGGTCGCCCCTTCCACCAGCGTCAGCGGATGCTTGTTGCCTTCACCGTCGACACCGATCGCGGCGACCAGCACGAGATCGTCGCCGATATGCAGCCCGTCGATTTGGACCACCAGAAGGTCGAGCGCGGACAGATCGGCAGTCATGAAGTCGGCCAGCCGCGCCGCCGACAGCGCGACGAACCTCCGCGAGGCCGCCGACTTCGAAACCCCCGATCCGGGCGGTGCCGGCACGTCACCCTCGGGCAGCCGGACAGCGCGGCGAACCGGCGCGTCGACACGTTGATCAGCATCAGGTTCATCGCCCAGCGACCGAGCCAGTCCTCCTGCGCCGCCGTTTCCCAGCTCGGAATCGTGACCTCGCGGCCGTCCACGCCACGAACCCGCGGGCGCTCGACCTCGATCTTGCCGCCGTGGAAGCCGATCCGTCCCCGCGTGCGGCCCCAACGGTGCGCCCGCCGCGCCGTGTCACGACCGTGGCGCGGCCCGCAGGCCGCCGTGACATCCGCCTCCATCATCGTGCCGAGCGCCTCGATCCCTGCCGTAAGGCAGAACCGATCAAAGCTCGCCCGCACTTCCGCATACGCTTCGTCCACAGCCCCGGTCGCCGGCGAACCAGCTGGTGTGATATCTCTTGTCATGGCGTTGCTCTCCTTTGTGGAATCAGCACCCCGAGCCTACCGGCTCAAGGTGGGCAACGCCGACCTCTTCAGAAATTCAACAGAACCCCGGGACATCCCCTGAACCCGATTTCAATCCTTCTAGCGAGCCAAAAAAATGGATAGATACAGCAAGTTCATTCAGACCGTAATAGCGATCGCCCTGGTTTGGATCGTGATTCGACCCTTCTTCACGGTGACGGCCGCGGACGCGCAATCGATTGCCAACGTTCGCGTCGTCGCATTTGACGTGAACACTCCGCTCCCGGTCACCACTGGTGGCACGCCGTTCCCAGTGAATATCGTCGACGCGTCCGTGCCATTGGCCGTTACTATTACGGGGCCCGTACCTCTGCCGATCGTAACACGCTAGTGGTTATCCATGCTGGAACATCGCGTCCAAACCCGGGCTCTGCCGCCGCGGCGTGTATGTTTTCATCGCAAGACGGACGGCACCGATGACTCGCACTCGCGTTGCACCACCTGTCATCGCTTGCGCGGCAATAGCGATTGCGGTGATCTCTCTTTACGTCTTCGAATTTCCCTACGCCGCACTCTCTTGCGTCCTCGGCTGGACAATGCTGGGGATCGCCGCATCCGACGCCGCACGTTACATAATCCCCGATGCCTTGTCGTTGCCATCAATCCCTATCGGATTGCTGGCGACATATTTTCTGGGCGACCTCCAACGTGACCCATCGCTGACACTAGACCACACCGGGGCGGCGATATTCGGTGCGATGCTCTTGTATGGCATCAGGGAAGCCTACTTTTACTGGCGCGACAGAGAAGGCCTTGGCCTCGGAGATGTAAAACTCGGCGCAGTTGCCGGGGCCTGGACGGGTTTCCAGGGGATGACGAATGTCCTGCTATTAGGATGCATCCTAGCGATCGCCTACATCATCGCGATGATGCTGTGGCAAAGGCGGGTGCTATCCGGCGCCACCGCAATGCCGTTTGGTGTCTTCCTGGCACCGGCGATTTGGATCATCTGGTGTGCAAATGCCTTAGCGGCTGCTGCCTAGACGTCATTACCAACCGCAGCATCGTAATTCATTTAATTGCGCCTCCTCCCGGCTCGTTTCTCCCACCATAGCCCTCCACGCGTGCATCCCAAGCTGTAGGCCGCGGCGCCAACGAAGCCATGCCCGCGCGCAGCGCCTCTGCGGCATCCGCCGCGTCCTCCGGATCGCGGATAACCGTAGGTCTGATGAACACGATGAGCTCCGTCCGTGTTTTGCTGTTGTCTGTCTCCCCGCCCAATACGTCGCCCAAATACGGAATTTTGTTGAGCACAGGTATGCTCGATTTCGAACGGTTCACTTCTTCGCGTATGAGACCACCAAGAACGACCATCTGGCCACTCTGCACAGCAATAGTACTTGTGACGCGTCGCTGAGATATCGTCGGCGTGAGGGAGGCCGTTGCGTTCGCTTGACCCGTCGGATTCTGCAGGGCGCTTACCTCTTGCTGAATCTCCATCGTCACCAAACCGTTGCTGTTGATGCGGGGCGTAACGTTGAGGATAACGCCCGTGTTCTTATAGTCGATCTCATTGACGGTCGGCGAATCCGGATTGATGACACTTTGAGCTTCACGGGTGATAATCGGAACTTGGTCTCCCACTTCCAGCGTCGCTTGTTGGTTATGAAGGACCACCACCGATGGTGACGACACCACACGAACAGCGGTTTCCTGCGCAAGCGCGTCGAGAATGACTCTCGGATCGGAGCCTACGCTCCCCGCAATCAAATTGAGACCCGGTGTGACCGGAGCAATCGCCAGCGCGTCCGCAGTGCTGAATCCGATGCCCCCCGCTTTCCCGTGGTTCTTCTGGAAGAAGAACTGCACGCCATACTGCAAGTTCTTATTGAGAGTCACTTCGGCGAGAGTGGCGTTAATTAGGACCTGCAAGGGAGGCTGATCAACCCGACGCAGGATTTGGAGGATCTTTTTGTAGTTCCGCTCAGATGCTCTGATCAGAAGCTTGTTGTTGTGCTCGTCCGGGGTGATACGCACGCCGTCGGATGACGACGATGATGAGGACGTGGAAGATGTCGAAATATCCGATGACGAATCATCATCTGACGATGCCAGCGGAGGAGCGCCCTTTAACGGGCTGTTGTTGTTTGATGCTCCAGGGGTGTCGCCACCGCCGAAACTGCTATTGCCGGTTCCGCCCCCGCTAGTGCCGAATCCGCTTCCAGCCGAATTCGTTGAAGAGCTTCCAAAGCTGCTGCTGGTCGAGCTCAGTCTCGATGCTCCGAGCGTTGGCGCAACCTCTTTTTCCTCGGGTCCACGAACAGATCCGCCGCCTGAACCTGAGAACGCAGCCATCAATAGCTTTGCCAGGTCCCTGGCCCTGCCGTTCTCGACTCTATAGACATAGTAGTTGTCGTCGTCAGCGCCGCCATGATCGAGACGCGAAATCCAGTCTCCGACCTTATCGATGGTCTGGGACCGGGGGGCTAGGGCCAAAATCGCGTTGAGGCGCCCGATAGGTTGGAACCTTACCATTCCGCGACCTTGCTTGCTGGCCTGAAACACTTGCTGCAACTCGCGTATCACATCGTCAGGCGATGCATTGGCGAGTTTAAATATTCCAGCAGACTGTCCTTTCATCCAGTCAACGTCGAACATGGCAACGATATCGACAACTGACTGGCGGACTTGGCTCGATCCGCGAATGAATAGAAGGTTGTCAAAGACGCTGGCGCGAAGATCGTCCTGCTTCACCATCAAGCCATCGAGCATCCGCATCATCGCCTCGGTGGACACATACCGAAGTGCGAAAATCGACACTCCATAGCCGGCGCCAACCTCATGGCTTTCGCGGACATAGTCGAATGCTGAAATCCCCTGTTGATGAGCATCCGCCTCCGGAACAATGCGGTAGACATTGTTCTCTATGAGCAAGGCTGCGTGATTTGTCGCCAAGATGCTCTCGAGAATAGAGATGAGCTCAGCCCGCGTAACAGGACCGCCTGTCGAGACCGTCACGCGGCCCTCGACGTGGGAGTCAAAGACGTACGTAATGCCCAATGTGTCTTTGAGGATCACCTTTGCAAGTTCGGAAAGCTCAGTGTCGGCGAAGTTGAGTTCGTATCCCGTATTAGTCTGGGTAACACCCGGGGTTGAGGTCCGAGGCATTCGCGCGATCCGGTTATCGCCAGGATATTTCCGTTCTATCGAGCCGGTGCTCATACCGGGGCTAACTTGCGGCCGATATTTTGCTTGAGCGACAGGGGAAAGATCTGCGTTGGAAAGCTTAGCCATCTCATCCGGCGGCTCTATGAGTGGCTTTTCGAGCAAAGCAGAACACCCCGAAACGCTGATAGAAACACATCCGGCCAGGGCCAGAAACTTCCACCCAGTCATCAACGCTTTCCCCCGTCACCACTCGGACGCCAACTCATTTTTATTATGTGATCTATCGATTCGCTGCTCAGAGGTAGTTCGCCGAAGCCATCTGCCGCTTCCCCGGACGGCCGACCTTCCGAATCGATGAGAAGGGGACAATAGCTCGCGAAAAAAAAAGCAGTGACTTCTTTTCGTTGACCAAAGGGACTTTGAAGAACGCTCTGTGGCGCTGGCGTAACTTAACGTTCAAAGCATAACGGTGGGAAGTTTGCGTTTAGTGCACTGAATTGGATTTCCGTGCATTTCGCTCCGCAATGTACGATGCCGACAAAAGAATATCGATTAGTCTTAGATCGATTAGCCCGCACAAATCGAAATAAAAGGATTTTTGAAGCCCCTTCACTTTGCTAAGCTCACTGGCAGTCGACGCCTTCCTCTTTGGCGCTCGGTGTTGGAGGCTATGTATGAGTGGAAGCTTCGAAGATTACCTGCTCAGCGAACGGCTTATCACACCGACCGACCTGGACAGTGTAGGCAAGTTCCGTCAGGAAACCGGCGCATCCATTTTTTCCGCGTTACGAAAGGCGTCCGGCCTACAGTCGCAGGCGTTGGTTCGCGCGGTCGCGGACTTTCATAAAGTCCCAAAAGTCGAAGAGGGCGACTGGACGAGATTCCAACCGCCACAAACGGATATTTCGCCAACCTTTTTGCGGGAAAACAAAATATTCCCACTGGGAGAAGTTGACGGCGGCATCCTTCTTGCCATGGAAGACCCGTCAGACGTTCAATCCATCAACGCCGTCCGGATAGCACTTCAGCGCGAAATCATTCCTCGCGTTGCCGCGGCCGAGGACATCCTGGCTGCCATAGAGCGAAGCGCGCGAGAACGCGGAACAGCCGCCGTTTGGCAAGAAGGCAATAAAGCGGAAGGCGGCGACGACGTAGAACATCTGCGCGATATCGCACTCGGCGCTCCGGTCGTCCGATTTGTCAATCAGATGATTCAGAATGCCATCCACGCGCGTGCTACGGACATTCACATAGAGCCCTTCGATGGCCGCGTCGCCATTCGGATAAGGGTCGATGGGATGTTGCGGCAGGTCCCTCCGCCCCCGGCGCAGATGGCCAAAGCCGTTGTCTCACGCGTAAAGATTTTGTCCGGATTGAACATCGCCGAGCGTAGACTCCCGCAAGACGGACGAGCGCGCATTCGAATCAACGAGCACCGCCTCGACCTACGCATCGCCACGATCCCGACGGTGCACGGCGAGGCCGTCGCTATACGACTTCTCGATAACGTCAGGCGAATGCTGGATTTCGCTCCTCTCGGTTTTTGTGAGCGTGACGAGGCCGAAATGCGCAAGCATCTATCGGCGCCGTACGGCTTGATGTTGGTCACGGGCCCAACCGGATCCGGTAAGACGACAACGCTTGCGACAGCGCTTTCGCTACTCAATAAATCTCACCGCAAAATTTTGACGATCGAGGATCCGATCGAATACGAGCTTGACGGCGTCAACCAAACGCAAGCCAAGCCCTCGATCGGCCTCACGTTTGCGGACGCGCTCCGCTCATTCCTTCGTCACGATCCCGATGTTCTGATGGTTGGCGAAATGCGTGACGGTGAGACTGCGAGCATCGCAATCCACTCAGCGCTCACCGGACACCTCGTGTTGTCGACCCTTCACACGAACACGGCGGCTGGCGCGATTCCCCGCCTTCTCGACATGGGAATTGACGCCTTCTTGCTGGCCTCCTCGCTCAGATGTGTCGTGGGGCAACGCCTCGTCAGAGTTCTATGCGATCATTGCAAGCAGCCTTCAGATGAAAAGCTCTCGCTAGGTCGAGCACAAGCCACCGATCTTACGCCCGACGAAAATCGCCATTGGCGCGCGGTCGGCTGCGAACGGTGCTTCGGGACTGGCTACAGCGGACGCCTTGTCATCGCTGAAGTTCTGAGCGTCGATGATGAAATTCGCAAGCTCATTCAGCCGAACGCCGAGACCGCACTAATCGAGTCGGCAGCTAGAAAAAACGGCATGACGTCGATGATTATGGACGGACTGGCCAAATGCCGCTCCGGCGTCACCACACAAGAGGAGGTCCGCCGCGTAGCACTCGACGTTTGAAGACGCTCACAGACAACGTCATCAAAACAAAAAAATTGGGAGGACGCATTATGACATCGACAACTGACGAGCATCGACTCGGCGATTCCCGCCGGGCCGACTAGTCATGCTCTACCGATACAAGGCGCTGACGCGCGCCGGCGCCAGTCTCTCCGGCGAGATGGAGGCGCTGGACCGTACGACCGTCCTGCAGGACCTGCATCAGCTCGGGCATTTTCCGATCGAGGTGATGGAGATCAAGGCGTCTGCGTCCGGATCAAACAGCGCGCGCCCGTCTCTCTTCTCCGGCCTGCCGTCAAGTCGTCAGATCACACTCTTCACGCGCGAACTCGGCATGCTGATCAAGGCGGGTTTGCCGCTCGACCAAGCGCTGGCATTTCTCGAAAGAGACGCGGGCTCGAAAGCGCTCGGGCAGTTAGTCGGGCGCATCGGCGCAGAGATCAGCAGCGGAAAGAGCTTTTGCGAGGCATTAGAGCTCCAAGGGAACGCATTCCCGCCGATTTATTCTAGAATGGTCCGCGTTGCCGAAGCGAGCGGCACTCTTGATACCGTCCTCGAGCGAATAGCTGCCGGCCGGGAAAAGTCCCAAAAGCTAAAGAGCATGGCGCTTTCGGAGGTGCTTTATCCCTGCCTGCTGATCGTGATGGCGATCGCAGCCGTCACGATCATGCTGACGGTCGTCGTACCGCGCTTCAAAGATATGATTAGCAATGCCGGCACAAAGATCCCAGATCAGGCGCGCTTCGTCATCGGTGCGTCGGACTGGCTGCTCGCCAATTGGGAATATCTGCTTGCCGCCATTGCAACGACGGTCATCGTTCTCTTGCTTGGCTGGTCCAAGCTCCGCGGCCACGTCGAGACCGTTTTGCTGCGTCTCCCTTTGATTGGAAGCATTCTCAAGCTCAACTTAACGGTCCGGTTCTGCCGCACACTTGGCATGCTGATCGAGAACGGCATCGATCTGCCCGCTGCCATGAAGCTCGTCGGCGACGTTATCGGCAACAAGTCGGCGTCGGCCGCCCTGGACCGCTCATACGACGCGCTCAGAAAAGGTCGCAGCTTCCTCGACCCGCTTTCCCAGTCGGCAATCTTCCCTCCGGTCCTGATCAACATGCTTCGCGTCGGAGAAGAGACCGGGAGCCTTTCATCGTCCCTGCAGCATATGGCGGAAGTCTTCGAAGAAAAATTAGAGAGAACCGTAGAGCGCACGTTCACGATATTCGAACCAGTGATCATTCTTCTCGTTAGCGGAATCATCGCGTTCATCATCGTGTCGATCCTGAGTGCGGTCATCAGCATCAACGATCTCGCCATATGACAGAGGGCCGCGGCAATGAAGACCAAAAAAATCAATCGTTCGAGCCTCGCTAGGCGAAAGAAGCGCAAGCGCACCGGTGAGATGGGCTTCACGCTCATCGAATTGCTCGTCGTGATGGTCATTCTCGTTCTTCTTGCGAGTCTCGTCGCGCCGCGCGTGATCGGTTATCTCGGAAGTTCGCGAACGAAAACCGCCAAGGTGCAGATTGAAAGCCTGGGGACATCGCTCGAACTCTTCAAGCTCGACAACGGCCGATATCCCGATGGACGAGAGGGGCTGACTGCGCTTGTTCAGCGGCCCGGCAACATGCCGAGCTGGAATGGCCCCTACCTCAAGAAGGATAAGGTGCCGCTCGATCCCTGGGGGCAGCCGTATATCTATCGTTATCCGGGACAGCATGGATCCTTCGATATTTTGACACTCGGCGCCGACAAGAAGGAAGGCGGCCAAGGCGAGGACCAAGATGTGGCGAGCTGGCAGTAACAAAGCAGCTGCACGTGGGGAGGCTGGTTTCACGCTCTTTGAGGTGTTGGTGGTGCTCGTCGTCATTGCGCTAACGGCGGGCGCGATCTCGACTCTTTATCGCAGCCCCTCAAGCTCCGCCCAATTGAAGACAGCTTCGCTCCTGATGGCATCACGTCTCCGCGATATCAGATCGGGCGCGATGATCTCCGGGACGGATCGCGTCGCGGTGATCGACGTCGATCGGCACGCGATCGAATTCGGTAACGGCATCCCGCCGCTCGCGCTTTCAAGATCCATCCATTTGGATGTCACAGCCGCGGACAGCGAGAGACTCTCTCCAACCAGTGCGGGAATTCGCTTCTTCCCGAATGGTAGTTCTACCGGCGGCACCATCGATCTCAAATCAGAAGGCAAAGTCTATGAAATTCGCATCAACTGGCTTACCGGTCGCGTCTCCGCCGACTCGCTCAACTAAACGGCCCGTGTGCGGCGATTCAAGATCTGGCTTCACCTTGTTCGAAACGCTGATCGCGATGCTGGTCTTGTCAATCGGGCTTGTCAGCTTGTTTGAAGCTCATTCGCGCGCGCTTAAAACGGCGGGAACCGCAGCTAACTATGCCAGAGCGCGGATTCTTGCCCAGGGATTGCTCGCCGACGCCGTCTCCGGCTGGTCGGGAAAGCCGGTTGCGAAAAACGGCGAAGACAACGGCCTTAAGTGGTCGGTCGACGTCCGGCCGGAAACGGCCCCTTGGGCGAAAATTCATGCGCGCGACGATTGGAAGCTCCAGCGCGTCCGCGTGACGGTCAGTTGGTCCGGCGGGCGACAACTCGAGCTCGATTCGTTAAAGTTAGGACGTAACAATGGCTAGCGTCCCAAGACATAGAACATCGGCAAGTGGAGAGAGTGGCTTCACACTGATCGAGTTGCTCGTAAGCCTCACGATCCTGACAATGATACTCGGCCTATTGAGCGCGGCTCTTCGCACGCTCTCGCAGAATTGGAATGCCAACGCGAACGGCATCGAGAGGCTCGAAATGGTGTCGCGCGCATTCGACATTTTTCAGCGAGACGTCTCGGGCCTCCGAAGACTTAGCCGTACCGTGAATGAAAACCGGCAATTTATATTCACGGGAACCGAAAGCCGGCTGTCGTTCGTGACCACAGAACCTCCCTACCCGACCTCACCTGGCCCCTACTTCGTCGACTATTCGATCATTCACAATGGTTCGCAGACAGAGATGATCAGGGCCCGTGCGCCCTACCTAAGCAATATGTTCGCCTTTCCAGGAGCGACACCGGCAAACCAGGTGTCGCTATTGGAAGGGTCATTTAAATACCAATTCTCATATGCCCAAAAAGGCGCGCACGGTGGTCAATGGCTCGCGTCGTGGCGGAAGCCCAACCGGCTGCCGGACCTCATTCGGCTTGAGATCATCGATGCGAGGACGGGCGCCGATATCGCTCAGCCGTTTGTCGCCGCTTTGCGGACAGACGCGGAACTCGCCTGTCTCACCGAAGGCTCCGACGCATGCAGCGCACGGACAAAAGGACAGTTCAACCAGAACACCTTTGTGTCTCAGAAAGAAAGCGGGAGATAGACTGTGGAAAGGGAGATCTCCGAGAGGCTCACTCGTGACGCACACGCGATCGAATACCCCCGCGAACATGGCTTCGTCATGCTTGTTGTGTTGTGGGTTCTGACTTCGGCAGTCATCCTTGTTTCGTCCTTCAACGGCGCCGTCCGCGGCAGCACTGCCTCCGTCGTCTCGGAAGTCGGTTGGACGAAGTCGGAAGCTCTTGTTGACGCCGGTGTCGAAGTCGCGGCCGCGCATCTCATCGACCAGAATGATAATCGGCGCTGGCCAGGAGATGGCGTAAAACACTCCATAAAATTCGCGGGAGCCGAATTATCGATTTCAGCCACAGATGCGAATGGGTTCATCGACCTCAACAAGAGCGACGAAAAGCTGCTTCTGTCCTTCTTCCAGAAATTTACGCGCTCTGCGATCAAAGCCCAGAAAATAACCGACGTCGTGATGAAAGCTCGCGAAGCTGCTACCGGCACCGGCAAGCAAAGCCAAACAGACGCTGCTTCAAACGCCCCGCTGGATACGTTTTCTGCTCGGGCGGCGTTCATCGATGTCTGGGAGCTTGGGCGAACGAAAGGAATACCAGTCGACCTATTCAACCGGGTTGTCCCCTATCTCACCGTCTACAGCAGGGACGGAACCATCGACCCCATTGCGGCGCCGAACGCAGTGTTGGAAGCGATACCGGATCTTAGTCGCGCCGATATCGAAAAGCTAAAATACGCCAGCAAATCGGCCCTCGAAGACGTCGCGCAAAATGCTAAAGCCTATGTGACGGATCAGAGTGGCCCGGCTTATCTCGTAACGGTGAGCGCCCATCGGCCCAACGACAGCTATGGCATCAACCGGACCTTCGTAATCGCGACGGGTGTAGATCCGTCGGCACCCTATCGGATGCTCGCGAAATCGCCCATGGTCAGTGTGCCCGCGGAGAAAACGCAATGACGCGCGATCCGAACAGTCAAGGCCGCGTTCGCCGCCTTTACATATGGTGGCTGCGCGAATTGAGCAGCGTCATCACGCGTCGACCGACAGGCGAGCGTCCATGGCGTACGATGCTTTTTCATACCGTTGGAGGCCTGCAGATCTTCACTAAAGGCGAAGGTCCCATAGTGTGTCTCGCGACACTGGCGAAGGACGCGGGGCCAGACGAAATTGCCAACGTGAGGCGAATTTTGATCGGCAAGTCTTCGCAAGAGTCAAAGCAGATCTTGCTCCGATTATCGCCGACGGAGGTTGTTCAGAGAACCATACGCGTTCCCGAAGCCGCGGTCGATTTGATGAATTCCATCGTGGAAAACAAGATCGAAACAATCGTCGCCTGGCCGCAGGAGAAGACGTACTACGGCTATCGCGTCTTGGGTCCTAACGCACTCTCCTCCGACCAAATCGATACGGAAATCGTCGCGACGACGCGGCAAATCGTCGACAGTGCGCTGGAGCGTGCGCGCGAGATCGGCCTTTTTCCGCGCGCAGTTGACTTTGCGCCGTCGCCGGAGGCTGCATCGATCATCGAACTGCTGCGGCTCGAACCTGACCCAATCAGCAGAACGGCCGGCCGATTGAATTTGGCGCTTGGTGCCCTCGTCGTCTCCAGCTTGGCGATCTGCGCATTCGGCGTCTATCAGCTTTGGAATCGCGAAGCGCAATATGGCGAACTCGATAGCCAGATCGCCGCCGTCATGACACGCGTCGCCGAGGTCAAGCGGCTCAACGAAGAGAACACAAAAATCAAAGACGAGCGCGAGCGCCTCGCCAAGCGTAAAATTGATCATCGACCCGTCATGGAACTGATCGAGGCACTTAGTCGTGCGCTGCCGGATACCGCTTATCTCGATGAATTCGAAATCCACGACAATGAAGCGCGCATCGTCGGAAAATCACCTGATCCGACGGGGCTCATCAGTACACTTGAAAGCACTCCCGAATTTGAAGACGTGCGATTTTCCGCCCCCACGACACGAGATGACGGCGAAAAGCTCGGAACATTTTCGATCGTCGGAAAGGTACAAAGCGAAGGAACTCCGGAGAAGAACCAGTGAAATCCTATGGAGCCTACGTATCCGTCGCAATATTTCTGGTCGTGGTCCTGACTCTGGGCGGCGTTGCAGTAGCGCCCTTTATGCGCGTTGCAGCGCTCGAAAGCACGATTGCGGATAAACAGGAGTTACTCCCACAACTGCGTGCGCAGGTCGCCCACGAGGATAAGCTCCGCAAAGAGCATGCAGATCTCGCAGCCCTCGGACAAGATAAGAGCCTCCTGCTCGAAGGCGACAAGACAGGCGTGGCTGGTGCGAACCTGCAAAGTCTCGTCAATTCGCTCGTGACTGCAAACAGTGGAACAGCCTCGAGCATTCAGATCTTGCCGCCCAAGGAGGACGGCAATCTCATGCAAATCTCCGTCAGCATTTCGATCAACGTTGGGATCGACGGTCTGCGCGACATCATTCATACTCTCGAAACGGGAACGCCCCTCATCTTCATAGACGACATTACGGTCAGAGCGATTCACGACGACTTTCGGCCCCCAGAGCCCCACTATCTAGGGCCCCTCGATGTAACCTTGCAGGTTAGCGGCTTTGCTGCACAAAGCGGAGCGTCCTGATATGGCTAAGTATCGTCCCCTTCTGCTCATTATTGTGTGCTTAGCGTTGGGCGCCCTCGTATGGCTCGATAACCGTGACACCATATTATCGATGTGGAATTCCGCAGCACCCCGCCCTTCAAGCGCGACTGCACAAATCACCCTCCTCGACAACGCGAAGTTAGAGGGAGATGCGGCGCCCGAACAAAAGCGGACGACGGAAGTCTCTCTTCTTACGGGAAATCCCTTGGCCGCGTTCGACAAAGCGTCGCTTGAAAACTGGGTGAAGAGGCCGCTCTTTGCGCCAAGTCGGCGACGGCCACCCCCGCAAGAAGCTAAATCGAAAATTGCGCCGCCGCAGCCGCCACCCGACTACCAACTGCTGGGAGTATTGCTGAACCCCGAAAGAACAGTTGCACTGCTCCGCAGCGAAGATACGGGAGCGGATTTTCACGTTCAGGTCGGCGACATGCTCAAGGGATGGCTTGTAGCCTCGGTGGAGCGGGATGCGGTTACACTTAAACGCGATGATGAGACGTCTCAGGTCATCCGCTTCAAGAAGGCTTGCGCGGACTCCGGCGACGCGGCGTGCCCTTAGTCTTTCGCCGCATTGGAAAAAGAAGGAAGCTCAAGGCATCGCCGGCGACGCGGCGGGAGGCGGTGGGCTTTTCGTATCCTTCGAGTGGTCCGAGACGGCGATCAAAATTTTCTCTACGCCCGTTACGTTCCTTTTAGATCGGACAATCATATAATTTTGATTGCGCAGCAACCGCGCAAGTATGTCCGGCAGACTGCCTTGAAACGTCACCGAGATTGGATCATCAGAGTCGATGTCGGTATTACCGGCCACCACGACACCGTATTTGTCGTGTAATGCTTGCAGTACCTCTCCCACCGTCGCTTTATCGACTTGCAATTTGATGCGTTGCGACGGGTTATCGCTCTCAATCGTTACACCCTCAGCACGAAGTTCCGATTGGCCAAGAACGAGCGCAAGCGCAAAAAGGAATGCTCGGGCCGCAAATTTTCCGCCAAGTGAAGTACCACGCGTCATCGCCGGAAATCCAAAGCTCGAATGAGCTAGGCCATCCTCGAACTAATAGCATCCTGCATCAAGCATGCATTTGTCGAAGCGCCAATTATCGAAGCCCCACCGCTCGTATGACCAGGGTTCCCATCCCTTCCCCATTAGCAAATCGCATCGGTACATCACTTTCATGCAACGGTGATAATCTCTGCATATTCCTTCATGGCGATGCCAATGATAGATCCCCAAACGAGGATCCCAACCAAACATTCGTCGGCAATGGAAGCCATGCGCTAGCTGAATCATAGATTCTTTGTGGGCGAAATTGCTATATCTCGGTGGGTTCAGCGCTGCGGCCGGTTCGCTCAGTAGGAGCGCCGTCAGTAACCCGCAACAGAACCACTTCATAGACGGAAGCTGGTGTCCCGATTTCCGCAAAGTTGCCCCCATCCGAATAAAGCACATGAGCCGCGACAAGAGACGCGAAAGAACTATAAAACCATTTTTAGCGAAACCGCCCCGAAGAAATTATGGGCAATGTGATTGAAATCGCGGTCGTCACTTGCATGCCACGGTCTCCCCTCTTCGCGCGGCTTCCATGGCTATCGACCCCAAGCTCTCTCCTGATTACGCACCATAGTCAGCCATCTTGAGCCACCAGTATGGAGCGGGTTTTGCGGCAACTGCGGCGCGGGCGAGGGCGGGGATCATGGCGGCGAGATCGAAGCGGTGGTTGAAGCGCCATTCGAACTCGGCGAGGTAGCGCACGATGTGCTTCTTGCGCAGCGCGCGGTAGGTGCCGGTGATGGCGCTCTTGATGTTGCCGAGCATCGTGTTGACCCACTTGAAGGCGGGATGGCGGGGGGCCTTGCGGCCTGAGCCCGTCGCGATCGCGATATGGACGCAGCCGGCGTCAGCGACGCCGCGGAAGCAGGCGAGCCCGTCGGTGAGGACCGTCGCGCCCGGCGCGATGATGCGCTTCGCAAGGCTCTTCACACGTCGGCGCTTGAAGCGGGCGATGCGGGAGAGCTTGATCCGGTGCGGCCGGCCTTTCTCATCGGTTTGAACCGCCGCGACGATCGGCTTCTTGCCGGGGCTACCGCGACCCGTTTTGGCGCCGCCGCGCTCTCCGCCGAGATAGGCGTCGTCCATCTCGATGCGTCCGTCGAGCTTGTCCTCTCGCTGGCGATCCGCATCACCTCGGCGAGCTTGGTCTTGATTTTCCAGGCCGTCGTCTGCGTCGTGCCAAGGCGGCGGCCAAGCTCGATCGAGGAGATGCCCTGCTTGGTCTGCGTGATGAGGTACATGGCGCGGAACCAGGTCGTCAGCGGTACCTTGGTGGAATTGAAGATCGTGCCCGCCGTCAACGACGTCTGTCGCCGGCACGCGTTGCACTGGTAGAGCTTGCGCGGCCCAACGATACAGTGATCGGTTCCGCCGCATGCCGGGCAGACGAAACCGCCCAGCCACCGCCACCCGGCAATCGCCGCCCGGCAAAGGTACGCGATTGCGTCGGAAACCGCCTGGACTTCTGCCGGAAAGCACGCATTGGTGTCATGACTGGCTCGCGGCTCAACGACCGCGTTCAGCAGTAGGGCTCGCCTCGCGACTTGCGGGGCTTTGGGTGGTGCGAGCGTCAACTCCGACGCCGCGATCCACCGGAGCCCAACACCATGCCCACAATACCACATTTAAATTCATCGAACTCAAAGCGTTCGCGAGCCACCACCCGTGCAGCCGTTGAAAGACCGGCGCAATCTAAAAAGCCAACATCTCGCCCGTCAGTTAAGGAACTGCCGAAAGACGAGCCACATCGTACCGGCGTCACGAAGCACGGACGGCTTCTTACTCTTCTCGGCCAGCCACATGGTGCCAGCATCGAAGAGATGATGCAGGCGACGGATTGGCAGCAGCACAGCGTGCGCGGATTTCTGGCAGGAACCGTCAAAAGGAAGCTTGGCCTCGACCTGACATCATCCAAGACCGATGGCGAAGTCAGGCGTTATCGGATCGTGACGCGTCGAGGCCGTTAACATGGCCAAAGCCGTCCTCGATATTGCAGTTGAGATTGCGCGGCTTGAGAGTCTCGCAATCGACGAGCTGCGCGAAGAATGGCGGCGTCTACACCAGACGCCGCCACCAAAGCGATTAAGTCGCGATATTCTGCTGCGAGGGGCCACCTACAAGCTGCAGGAGAACGCATTCGGGGGCTTGTCGAAAGCGGCACTTCGCAAACTTCAGGGCTCGATTGCTGGTGGCTTATCGTCTGCCGAAAAATGCCGCCCGCGCGTTTCGTTCAAGCCTGGCACCCGGCTCGTGCGCGAATGGCACGGCGTGACGCACACGGTTGTCATCCTGACCGACGGTGTCGAGTGGCGTGGCCAGCGGTATGGGTCGCTGTCAGTCGTCGCACGGGAAATAACCGGTGCGCACTGGTCAGGGCCAAGATTCTTCGGCTTGAAAACGGGGGCAGCGCTCGAATGAACCGGATTGCCTGCGCCATCTACACCCGCAAGTCGTCCGACGAAGGGCTTGAGAAAGAGTTCAACTCGCTGGACGCACAGCGCGAGGCGTGTGAGGCGTTCATCTTGAGCCAGAAGCACGCCGGTTGGGTAGCCGTCCGCGATCTCTACGACGACGGAGGTTTATCAGGTGGCACGCTCGAGCGGCCGGCACTACAGCGGCTGCTGACTGATATTACGGCTGGTAAGGTGCAGATCGTGGTCGTCTATAAGGTCGACCGGTTGACGCGCTCGCTCGCCGACTTCGCCAAGATCGTCGACGTGTTGGATGCACACGACGCCTCGTTCGTGTCCGTGACGCAGTCGTTCAACACGACGACGTCGATGGGCCGGCTGACACTCAATATGCTGCTCTCATTTGCGCAGTTCGAGCGCGAAATCGCGGGCGAGCGCATCCGTGACAAGATTGCGGCATCCAAGGCCAAAGGGATGTGGATGGGGGGCACCGTGCCGCTCGGCTATGACGTCAAGCATCGCAAGCTGGTCGTGAATGCGGCCGAGGCTGAAACGGTGCGCCTGATCTTCAGACGTTATGCCGAACTCGGTTCCGTCACGGTCTTACAAGCAGAACTGGACAGCCAAGGTCTTCGCAGCAAGCGCCGGGAGGGGGCCGGCGAGCGGCTGGCTGGTGGCCGGCCGTTCTCGCGCGGGATCCTGTACTTGATTTTGCAGAACCGGCTCTATCGCGGCGAGGTTGAGCACAAGGGCAATGTCTATCCCGGTCAGCACGAGGCGATCGTGGAGCAAGAGGTTTGGACACTCGTTCAGGAGAAGCTCGCCTCCAGCCGTCGGGAGCACAAACTCGCCATCGGTGCCGAAGCACCAAGCCTCCTGTCGGGTCTCATCTTCGATAGCGATGGTAACCGGATGACGCCGACGCACGCCAATAAGCGCGGCCGGCGGTACCGCTACTATATCTCCGCCTCGCTTCTTGACCGCACAAAGCCTGGACCGAACCCCATGCGCGTGCCAGCAAGTGAGGTTGATGGACTGGTCGTCGAACGCCTGCGGAGGCTGATGGCATCGCGCCAGAAAATTGCGGACACGCTCGCGTCGCTGGGCCTCAAAGCGCGGGAACTCGAAGCTGCACTGGAGCGGGCCGATGCGCTCGGCAAGAAATGGCTAATGTTGCCGCCGGAAGAGCTGCGAAAGTTGACGCGAAGCGTCGTCGCCCAGGTGATGCTTTCTCTTGAGAAGATTGAAGTCACGATCGGAGTGAAGCAACTCGCTGTTGCACTTGGCTCGCCGGTCAAGTCCGAAAACGATACGGGACTCACAATCGTGTTGTCGATTCCCGCCGAGCTGCGCCGATCTGGTCAAGGCAAGCGCCTTGTCATTGGCGAGCCGTACATGCAAATTGGTGACGCCAGCTTGGTTGCGTTCCTGAAGGAAGCGTTTGCCGCCCGGCAGGCGCTTTTGGCGGATACGAGCGAGACGCTGAACGAGATCACAGCACGCACGACGAAGAGCAAGGGGCGACTGACGGCGCTCATGCGCGTCTCCTATCTTGCGCCCGACATTGTCAGCGACATTCTGGCAGGACGTCAGCCGCCTGAACTCAGCGTCAAGCGGCTGGTGCGCACGTCGCAAAACTTGCCTCGCGATTGGGGCGGCCAGCGCGCCTTTCTAGGCATGGGCTGACGAAATCAGCGCGCACCGTTCGCGAACAGTTCCGAATCCGCCCGCCCCGGCAGCCGCCATTTGAGACGTTTGCCCAGAAGTCGTCGGAGATCGCCGAAATTTGCGTCTCTGATAGGTTGTGATGCGATCACGTCGCGGCTAACGCGCGGAACTTGCGGGCTCTTTCGTCCGCACACAGAAATAAAAAATATTATTGTATTTCAATAAGTTAGCTGGCTGGGGGACTAGGATTCGAACCTAGACAGGCAGAGTCAGAGTCTGCAGTCCTACCATTAGACGATCCCCCAATGCCGGGATCAGGCGCGCCTGTCGGCCGCCGAGAGGGCGCGTCATAGCAGCAGCGCTGGGCGACTGCAAGGCCGGCGTCGCTTCAACGCTCCCCTGCGCCAAAAGGCTCGTGCACATCAGCTTACGGCATGGTGCCGTCAACACGCGCTGGGTGCGATTTGGATGTCGTCCGGCGCCAGGCTGGCGCCTATTGGCGCAGTCCGAGAAGCTCCGGGCGGTATTCGAAGTGCATCGTATCGTAGTGATACCAGCGCCCGCCCCAGATGAAGCCATGCTTCTCGAAAATGCGCACGATCTCGAGCGGGATTGCGTTGCGATAGACCGGACGCTGGCTCGCGCCGCCCTTGGCCCATCGCCAGTAATGCGAATGCGTCGTCGCAATATCGATCGCAATGCCGTAGCCGTGACCTGAGCGCCGCGCCGTCCCCGCGATCGTGCGGCACACGAACCCCCCCGCGGAAGGAATGAGGTACGCGGCGAACCTCGCGGGCAGAGCATCGAGCTCGTCGCTGACGGCCTGGAGATGCGCCGCGACTCCATTCCTGCGGGTCACCATGATTCGCTGATTGGCTTTCCCCGGCAGCCACCGGACGGTCGTCAATGACGCGGCGAAGCCCGGCTGCTGGCAGTCGCCATAGAGCTTTGTGAAGAATGCTGTGTTGCGCGCGCGGCCCGGATCGAAATTGAACTTTGGCGGACGAGCCTCGGCGCCTTGCGGATAAGAATATCGGAACATGTCCTTGATGCTCGGATGCGCGAGCCACGTTTCGAACGGTTTTTCTTCGTCGCTGCCGAGCGGCAATGTCGTTCCGTCACGGAACTTCAGATTGCGGCCGTCGAGGCCCGCCACCGAGTCGGGATAGGCCGCAGCAAGTCGCCCGGCCACAGCCTCATCGCTGAGGCCATCTGCAACACAAATAGTGGGTGAGATTGCGATGATCGAGGCAGCATGTCCAACCACCCGGAACAACAATCGAATTCGCTGCAGCATGGGAAGCCGCCGTTCGCGAGGCACGCCAGAGAATGTGTGGCGCGGCGTTAAGCATCCCGCGAGAGCTTTACGGGCGTGCGCGACCTGATACACTTCCCCCTAACTGAGGTCCAGATCGTTGGCCTGATGAGCACGGCGCTTGGCGGCAAGCTGCTGATGCACCAGGTCCTGGAGATAAAAATTTGACGCCCGAGAAATCAGGCTCCGATGCGTCCGACGCAGCTGGGCTCCCGCAAAAATCCGATGACGAGATTCCAGATACGACTGGATTTTCCGCGCTTTCGCTATCTAGCGAGAGCGAACGTGACGACAGCGATCGGCAGCTCTACAAGCGCAACGACAATGGTTCAAAGCCGTTCGTGAACCGGGCTTCGCCGCGGGGAGAGGGCCGTGACGAGCGGCGCGAGCCGCACGCTATTTCGGTGTCGTCGCTTGCGATCAAGCCGCCGGGTGGCGAACAAATTTACGGCGCGCTCGACCTTGGCACCAACAACTGCCGGCTGCTTCTGGCGCGGCCGTCGCGTCGCGGCTTTCGCGTCGTCGATGCATTCTCGCGCATCATTCGTTTAGGCGAAGGCGTAAGCCACACGGGCCACCTTTCAGAGCTTGCGATGAATCGCACGATGGAGGCGTTGAAAGTCTGCGCCGGCAAGCTGCATCGCCACAATGTGACGCGCACCCGTCTCGTGGCGACCCAAGCCTGCCGCGTCGCGGCCAACGGTCCTGATTTCGTCGCCAAGGTAAAGGACAGCTTCGATCTCGATATTGAAATTCTGACGCCGGAAATGGAAGCGCATCTGGCGGTCGCCGGATGCGCAACGCTCATCGATCCGAGTACTGATTACGTGCTCGTGTTCGACATCGGCGGCGGCTCGTCGGAGATCATCTGGCTCGACCTGACACGGCTCGGAACCCGTCAGGACGCGCTGAGCGGCCGCGGCGATGTCGACGACGCCATCGTCGCCTGGGAATCGCTTCCCGTCGGAGTCGTTACGCTGGCTGAGCGCTTCGGCGGTCGCGAGGTGACGGCGGAGAGCTTCGCCGCCATGTCCGCGGCGGTAACGAAGCTGCTTCTGCCGTTCGAGGCGAAACATAACTTCCGCGCGCGTACCGCTGGCAAGCCCGTGCACTTTCTCGGCACCTCCGGCACGGTTACGACGATTGCCGGTGTCATGCTCGGCCTCGACCGCTACGACCGCAAGCGTGTTGATGGTATTTGGCTCGGCACGCACGACATCGAGAATGTCACGTCCGAGCTTCTGGCGCGCTCCTACGATGAACGCGTGCTGCAGCCGTGCATCGGCCGCGAGCGCGCCGATCTCGTCCTTGCGGGCTGCGCCATCCTCGATGCCATCATGCAGCTTTGGCCCGCCGATCGCCTGCGCGTCGCCGACCGCGGGCTGCGTGAAGGCATCCTGATGCGAATGATGATGGAAGATGGCGTCTGGCGCTCCAGCCGCCGCCGTCGCGGGCGCGGCAAGCGCGGGAAGGGTGCACGGTAGTCGTGAGCGGCAAAAGTAATAACGGCGGTGCCGGCGGCAAGAAGGGCGGCGTCGGTGGCGCCCATTCAAGCTTGAGCGGCGGCCAGCGGCAGCTTCGCACGACGGTCAAGACTGCGCGCAAACGCTCCGTCTCGTCTGCCCGCTGGCTTGAGCGTCAATTGAACGATCCCTACGTCGCAGCGTCGAAGCGTGAGGGTCTGCGCTCCCGCGCGGCCTTTAAGCTGCGCGAGATCGACGCCCGCTATCATTTCTTGAAGCCCGGCCAGCGGATCATCGACCTCGGCGCAGCGCCGGGCGGCTGGTCGCAGGAAGCGGCAGAGCGGGTGAAGGCAGCCGACGGGAAGGGCCAGGTCGTCGCCATCGACTATCTGGCGTTCGAGCCGATCCCCGGTGTCGATATGATTGAAATGGATTTCACCGATCCGGGCGCCGAGGAGCTTTTGAAATCCCGCCTGCGGGACGGCCGTGCCGATGTCGTGCTCTCCGATATGGCGGCGCCGACAGTCGGTCACGCCAAGACCGATCACTTGCGCATCATGGGCCTCGCCGAGGCGGCCGCCGCCTTCGCTGCAGAAGTGCTGGAGCCAGGTGGCGCTTTCCTTTGCAAGGTCTTCCAGGGCGGCACCGAGCGCGACTTGCTCGACATGCTGAAGCGCGATTTCAAGGTCGTGCGCCACGTGAAGCCACCTGCTAGCCGCGCTGAAAGCTCAGAGCTTTACGTTCTGGCGACGGGATTTCGGGGAGAGGGGGCGGCCGACTAAAGCTGTTTCGGCTCTTTCCGACGCCTCGTCGCGATCTGCTTTCCCTGCCGCCGTGGGCTGGGGAAACGCTGAACGCACCCGCCGACGGCTCTAACTCAGAAGCAAATCCTATGGGGGCGTTGAACCCCGTGGGCGCCTCTTTGCTCCTCTTCCGCGACACGCGTATGACGAGACAGGCCTTTTCGCGCCACTTTTTGCACGCCGCTTGAATTGGTTACCATCATCCCCATTTGACGCGGCCAAGAACGCTTCCAAGTCGGAAATCTTGGTGATATAGACCCCGCGACAGTGTTCCGCCCCAGGGGGCCTGAACGTGTCGCCCCCCAAAATCTGGAGAAGTCGGCATGACTTCGAGCCTATCCGCGCTCGATTCGGCGATCGCGCTTACCTTTGACGACGTTTTACTGGTGCCGGGTCCGTCCGACGTCATGCCAGGACAGACGGACGTCTCGGCCCAGCTGACCAAGAGTATTCGGCTGAATATCCCGCTGCTGTCGTCCGCCATGGATACGGTGACCGAAGCGCGCCTCGCCATCGCGATGGCCCAGGAAGGCGGCATCGGCGTTCTCCATCGCAACCTCACCATCGAGGAGCAGGCCCGCCACGTCGCACAGGTCAAACGCTATGAAAGCGGCATCGTCCTCGATCCGGTAACGATCGCGCCGCAGAAATCTCTGCGTGATGCCCTGACGCTGATGGCGGAGAAGGGCGTGACCGGCGTGCCGGTCGTCGATAGCGGCCGCGAAGCGCCGGACGGCAGCGCCGGCAAGGGCAAGCTCGTCGGCATCCTGACCAACCGCGACGTCCGCTTCGCCACCGACCTCGACCAGCCCGTTTCGAAGTTCATGACGAAAGACAATCTGGTGACCGTCAAGCGCAACGTGTCGCCGGAGGATGCCAAGAAGCTTCTGCACAAGAACCGCATCGAAAAACTGATCGTTGTTGACGATCAGGGCAACTGTATCGGCCTCATCACCGTCAAGGACATCGAGAAGGCCGCCAAGCATCCGAATGCCTCGAAGGATGCCCAGGGACGCCTTCGCGTCGCCGCCGCGACGACCGTCGGCGAAGACGGCTTCGAGCGCACCGAACGTCTCATCGCGGCCGGTTGTGACGTCATTGTCGTCGATACCGCACACGGACATTCCATTAAGGTCATCGACGCCGTTGCGCGCATCAAGCGGCAGTCGAACAGCGTGCAGGTGATTGCCGGAAACGTCGCCACGGCCGACGCGACGAAGGCGTTGATCGACGCCGGAGCCGACGCTGTGAAAGTCGGCATCGGTCCGGGCTCGATCTGCACCACGCGCATCGTCGCGGGTGTTGGCGTGCCTCAGCTCACCGCCGTGATGGAATGCGCCAAGGAAGCCGCCCGTTATGGCGTGCCGGTGATCGCCGACGGCGGCATCCGCTTCTCCGGCGACATCGCCAAGGCCGTCGCCGCTGGCGCCTCGTGCGTGATGATCGGCTCGCTGCTTGCGGGCACGGACGAAGCGCCGGGCGAGACCTATCTCTATCAGGGCCGCACCTACAAGTCGTACCGGGGAATGGGCTCCGTGGGTGCCATGGCTCGCGGCTCGGCCGATCGCTACTTCCAGGCCGAGGTCCGCGATACGCTGAAGCTCGTTCCGGAAGGCATCGAAGGCCAGGTTCCCTACAAGGGGCCGATGGAAGCTGTCGTTCACCAGCTTGTCGGCGGCTTGCGCGCGGGCATGGGTTATCTTGGAGCCAAGACCATTCCGGAACTGCAGAAGCGTGCCAAGTTCGTTCGCGTTTCGCCCGCCGGCATCCAGGAAAGCCACGCCCATGGCGTCATGATTACGCGCGAAAGCCCGAACTATCCGGGCGTTGGCAGGTAGTCTATTGAGACCAGATCGGCTGCGCCAACCTGCGAGGACCACATCATGACAGTCATGGACTTTCTGCTGCCGGTCTTCGTTGAGGTGCTGCTGATCTTCGTGCTGATGGGTCTGATGGGGCGGGCGCGGCTCGGCAGCATCGCTCGCGGCGAAGTGAAACCGGAGGACGTCGCGCTCGACAGCCGGAACTACGGCCCGCGTGCGCGGCAGTTCGGAAACAGCTTCTCCAACCAGTTCGAGCTGCCGCTGCTGTTCTTCGCGTTGATCGCCTTCCTTCTGATCACGCGCGTCGGCGACCTGCTGCTACTCGTCCTGGCCTGGGTCTTCGTGCTCTCCCGCATCGTCCACGCCTACATCCACACGACGAGCAACGATGTCATGTGGCGCACGCGCGTCTATTCGCTGGGTGCCGTCGTCCTTTTCATCATGTGGCTCGTCTTCGCCATCAAAATTCTGATTGGCATCTAGAGATGTTTTTCCAATGAAAGCCGGTGCTCGGATCGCTGCGGCGATCGAGGTCTTGGAAGCGATCATCAATCGCTACCAGCCCGTTGCCATTGCCTTGACCGATTGGGGCAAGGCCCATCGTTTTGCCGGGTCCGGCGACCGCAACGCCATCGGCGGCCTCGTCTATGACGCCATGCGCCGCCGCGCGTCGATCTCCTGGGCTTTCGGAGAGGACACGCCCCGCGCGCTCGCGCTCGGCGCCGCCTCTTCTGCGTTGGGCCTGACGCCGGAAGCCGTCATCGCCGCGTGCGATGGCTCCGATCACTCGCCGCCACCACTAACCGAGACCGAGCAAGCCGGGCTGACACGCCCGCTCGACGGCGCACCGGCCCACGCGCAGGCCGACATTCCCGAATGGCTCTGGCCGTCGTTCTCCGATCAGTTCGGCGCCGACGCTGTCGCCGAAGGCCAGGCCATGGCCCGCCGTGCCCCGGCCGATCTTCGCGTCAACACGCTGAAGTCGACGCCGGAGAAGGTTCTGAAGGCGCTCGCGAGCTTCGGCGCCGAGCCATGCGGCCTGTCGCCGATCGGCATTCGCGTGCCCCCGCCCGTCGGTGCGCAGCGCACGCCGAACCTCCAGGCTGAGGCTGCCTTCCAAGCGGGCTGGTTCGAAATCCAGGACGAAGGCTCGCAGATCGCCGCGCTGCTGTCCGGCGCCGGACCGCGCAAGCAGGTGCTCGATCTCTGTGCCGGTGCGGGCGGCAAGACGCTCGCGCTTGCGGCCCTGATGCAGAACACCGGTCAGATCTATGCCTACGATGCTGACCGCAACCAGCTTAAGCCGATCTTCGAGCGCATCAAGCGAGCGGGTGTCCGCAACGTTCAGGTGCTGCGTGCGGGCGACGAGGTGGCGGTTGATGCCCTCGGCCCGCGCTTCGATGTCGTCCTCGCGGACGCGCCATGCACCGGAACTGGAACCTGGCGCCGCCGACCGGACGCCAAGTGGCGGCTGAAACCGGAAGCATTGAAGGCGCGGATGGCAGAGCAGCAGTCCGTGCTGAAGCGGGCCGCGAGCCTCGTCAAGCCGGGCGGCCAACTGCTCTACGTGACGTGCTCAATTCTTCCCGAAGAGAACACTGGGCAGATCGCGTGGTTTCTTGAAGGCAACGCCGACTTCTCCGTCATCCCGACGGCTGAAGTCTGGAAGGCGGCGTTCGCGAGCGAGCCTCCGCCGTCGGCCGACGCGCGCACCGACACGTTGTTGTTGACACCCCACCGGCATGGCACCGACGGGTTCTTCATTGCGGCACTAGGCCGAAAGGCATAACCGAACTTTCGGCGGATTGATTTGCCGCCGGGGATCGTCGCCTTGAAGCGCGCGGACAGATTTCCTCAGCACGCAAACTGCTGCGGGAAATGTTTGTCCGCCCGTTACGCGCTGACATAAAATGTGAGCGGATTACTTGGGGCCACCGCCAAGAAACTCCGTTGACATCACAAACCTTCAAACTATCTCATCAGGCGTTTGCCGCTGGCTCGCGGCAGATCGAGGGACCGCGGCTTTGTATGCGTATTTCACGCCGTGCCCACGCTCGTGAGGCCAATTGAGGTCAATGAATGAGCGGTAGGCCCCACTCCTTCCTCTCCCCGAAATGCGAAGTTCGTCCCGCACCGGATCGCGGCGGCCATACCGTCGTCGCCCGGCACGCAATCGCCAAAGGCGAATTGATCGTGGTCTGGAGCGGAACGCTCGTAACCGGCGAGGAACTGAACGAAATGCCTCAGACCGTGAAGCGCTATTCGCTTCAGGTCGAGGAAAACCAGTATCTGGTCTCGCTGTCGGACTGCGAGCCGCCGGATTACGTCAACCATTGCTGCGATCCGAACTCCGGCCTCTCAGGCCAGATCACGCTCGTGGCGATGCGCGATATCTCGCCCGGCGAAGAGATCACCTACGACTACGCCATGAGCGACGGCTCGCCATACGACGAGTTTGCGTGCTCGTGCGGTTCGCCACACTGCCGTGGCCACGTGTCGGGACAGGACTGGATGCGCCCGGATCTCTGGCGGCGATACGCAGGATACTTTTCGCCGTATCTCCAGCGCCGCATTCTGGCCGGTCAGGCGCTCACGTCGCTGGCTGCGAGGCGGCGGCGATCGCTTCGCAAATCGGCGGCCGAGCCGATCATCATCCCTGGCTAGTAGCGCGTCGCGTGCGCTACTCCTGACCGCCGAGCTTCCGGTCGACGTGAGCGTCGAACGTCCGGTAGTCGCACGTGATTTCTTCCCCGGCGCGAATATCCCGCGAGGCGATGTCGTAACCCTCGATCGAGCCGGTCTCGTGCACGCCCTCGGTGTTCGGCTCGTCGGCGTGGTTCATGAAGCGGGCGTTGTCGGCGCAAAGCACGAACATGCCACTGGCCTCGTGGAGATAGACGTGGTCGAGAAGGTTGGCGCGTGCGACCTCCGGCAGGCTTTCGATCTCGTCTTCCGTCAGCAGCCGATCGAAGTGTGCCATGAAGCGCCATGTCACGGTGCCCTTGGGAACGTCTTCCGCCGCAAAGAGCCCGATCCCGGCAATTTCGCTCAGACCAAGCCGGGTCTTTACCATCAGCATGAAATACAGTCCTTTCGATCATCGCGACGAAACCAATCGGCGTGCTCAACGATATGCATGCGCCCGTGTGAGCGTCAGTATTCGGTTCTGGTGAAATTGGGAGCTTCGAATTTGCGAAATCTAGGGTCGCTTGTCGTTTTCGCGGCATTGGTGGCGGCAGCCGCATCATCCGGGTCGGCTTTTACGCCGGGGGAGTGGTACGCCGCGCTGAATAAGCCATCCTGGACGCCGCCGAACTGGGTTTTTCCTGTCGCTTGGACAATTCTGTACATCCTGATCGCGATCGCTGGTTGGCTGGCTTGGCGGGCGGGCGGATGGACGCCGGCCATTCGGGCTTGGGGTGCTGGGCTTGTCCTGAATGCGCTGTGGTCATACCTCATGTTCGGACGCCACGACATCGCGCTCGCGCTTGTTGATCTTTGCGCGCTCTGGGCCACAGTCATTGTCTTTATCATTACGGCTTGGCCCATCAGCCGCAGCGCGAGTTACCTGTTCCTGCCCTATTTCGCCTGGGTAACTTTTGCGGGTGCCCTGAATTTTGCCGTCTGGCAAATGAACTAGGACTTTTCATTTTCTGCCCCGCGGCGGATGGAGCGGGATGGGCTGTCGCAGGCGGCTCGAATTGGCGGGCGTTGCGACATGCCCCAACTTCGCGTAGGGGAAGGCCCTGAAGAAAGGGCCCACCCACTTTGACCGATTCCGTCCTCATCATCGACTTTGGCAGCCAAGTAACGCAGCTCATCGCACGACGTGTGCGGGAGGCGGGCGTCTACTCGGAAATTCACCCGTTCCAGAGCGCCGCCGAAGCGTTCCAGAAGCTGAAACCGAAGGCTGTGATTTTATCGGGCGGCCCGGCGTCTGTCACCGAGGCGGACTCGCCGCGGGCACCGTCGGCGGTGTTCGAAGCAGGCGTGCCGGTGCTCGGGATTTGCTACGGCCAGCAGACCATGGCCGAACAACTCGGCGGCAAGGTTGAAAGCGGCCACGACCGCGAATTCGGCCGCGCCTTCCTCTCAATTGCGACGCCCAGCCCCCTGTTCGAAGGCGTCTGGTCGAAGGGCGAGCGCTATCAGGTCTGGATGAGCCACGGCGACCGCGTCACCAGTCTGCCGGAAGGTTTCGAAGTCATCGGCACCAGCGATAACGCGCCATTCGCCGCCGTCGCGGACGAGAATCGCCGCTTCTATGCCGTGCAGTTTCACCCTGAGGTCGTTCACACGCCCGACGGCGCCAGGTTGATCGCTAATTTCGTGCACAACATTGCAGGTCTGAAGTCCGATTGGACGATGTCGGCCTATCGCCGCGAAATGATCGCCAAAATCCAGAAACAGGTCGGCAAGAGCCGCGTGATTTGCGGGCTTTCAGGTGGCGTCGATAGCGCCGTCGCCGCCGTGCTGATCCATGAAGCGATTGGCGACCAGCTGACCTGCGTATTCGTCGATCACGGCCTGATGCGGCTCGGCGAGGCGGACGAAGTCGTCGGCCTCTTCCGCGATCACTACAACATTCCGCTCGTGCACGTGGACGCGTCGGAGCAGTTCTTAAGCGCGCTCAGCGGTGTTTCCGATCCCGAGACGAAGCGCAAAACCATCGGCAAGCACTTCATCGACGTCTTCGAGGCCGAAGCCAAGAAGATCGGCGGCGCGGAGTTCCTGGCCCAGGGTACGCTCTATCCGGACGTCATCGAAAGCGTGTCGTTCACCGGCGGCCCGTCGGTCACGATCAAGTCGCATCACAACGTCGGCGGTTTGCCCGAGCGCATGAACATGAAGCTCGTCGAACCGCTGCGTGAGCTGTTCAAAGACGAGGTGAGGGCGCTGGGCCGTGAACTTGGCCTGCCGGAAGCCTTCGTCGGTCGGCACCCATTTCCAGGGCCGGGTCTTGCGATCCGCATTCCCGGCGAGATCACCCGCGAAAAGCTGGACATCCTGCGCAAGGCCGACGCTGTTTATCTCGACGAAATCCGCCGCGCCGGGCTTTACGATGCGATCTGGCAGGCGTTCGCCGTTCTGCTGCCTGTGCGCACTGTTGGCGTCATGGGCGACGGCCGCACCTACGACCACGTTCTCGGCCTGCGCGCCGTCACATCCGTCGATGGCATGACCGCCGACTTCTTCCACTTCGACATGGCGTTCTTGGGCCGCGTCGCCACCCGCATCATCAACGAGGTCCGCGGCGTCAACCGCGTTGTCTACGACGTCACGTCAAAGCCGCCCGGCACGATCGAGTGGGAATGACCGACAGCCGATAGCTGCCGGTTGCCGCTCATGCCGCGAAATTGGTCGAGCGAGAAAGCGCTTCCCATGCGCCGATTTCGGTTTGCATGTCTCCAAGCTTCTGTTCGACCAGGCCCAGGGCATCGTCGCCGAGAAATAGCCGCGTCGGCGGGTTTTCGGCATTGACGAGTGCAAGCAACGCTTGGGCAGCCTTTGCCGGATCGCCAGGCTGGTTGCCACTCTTCGCCTGCCGTGCCGTACGGATCGGATCCATGACGCGGTCGTAGTCGGCAATGCTTCGTGGCGTACGGTCCATCGACCGGCCAGCCCAATCGGTTCGAAATTGTCCAGGCGCGAGCGCCGTCACACGGATGCCGAATGACGCGACTTCCTTGCCGAGCGCTTCCGAGATGCCTTCAAGCGCAAATTTGCTGCCGCAATAGAAGCTGATCCCCGGCATCGTGATGAAGCCGCCCATCGAGGTCACGTTGATGATGTGACCACGCCGGCGTTTTCGCATGCCGGGCAAGACCGCTTTGATCATCGCCACCGGACCGAACACGTTGGCGGCAAACTGCCGTTGCAGATCCGCGATGGAGGATTCCTCCAGCACGCCCTCATGGCCGTAGCCTGCGTTGTTCACGAGCACGTCGATCGGACCGGCACGCCGCTCCGCCTCGGACACGGCGCCGGGCACAGCATCGTACATGGTGACATCGAGCACGATGGGATGCGCAAGGTTCGGCGCAAGAGCAGCAAACGCGTCGGCGTCTTCCGCTCGTCGCACGGTGCCGATCACACGATGTCCGGCTTCCATCGCACCTTTCGCAAAGGCTCGGCCCAGACCAGAGCTGACGCCGGTGATGAGGAAGGTCTTAGGTTCGGTTGCTGACATACGAATAGCTCCCACTAGCAAACAATTTATATCATGATATAGTTTGCCGATGACATCTCGCAAGAGCTCAAAGTCAGCCAGCCCGCGGGGCGAGCAGGTTCGCCACCGTATACTCGATGCCGCCGAACACTTACTGCGCCAGGGCAATGCCGAGTTTTCAATGCGCGATCTCGCGGCTGGGGCCTCCGTCAGCTTCGCCACGCCGTTCAACCAATTCGGCAGCAAGCTTGCGATCATGCACGCGCTTTCGGGGCGACGCATTGACTCGATGGAAGCGCTGCTGAAAAGCGGCTGTCCGGCAGGCGACGCGATTGATCGCGTGTTCTTCGCCAACGACGCCGCGGCATCCGTGATGGTGCTGGAGCCGGTTGTGAACCGGGCTGTCATGGGGTCGCTTGGCGCCCCCAGTTCTACGCCGGGAACGGTCTTGGAGCGCTCCGCGAACCTATGGGCGACGGCCCTCGGTCGTGGCGACGGCCTGTCGGGGGCTCATCGAGCTGAAGCGCTCGACATTTTGCCAAAGCAACTCGCGTTTGGATTTCGCGGAGTTTTGTCCTTTTGGACGGCGGGCGAATTGAATGACGCCGATCTCGCGCCCGCGGCGAAACGGGTGGCCGCGACGCTCATGCTCGGCTTCGCCGATCCACGTCGGCGTGCAGCGCTGATCCAAGCCGCGATCCCTCATGCAAAATAAAGAATTGACATACTGATCTACTAGAAGGTAGACAGAAGCTATGAGCAACGTATCAACCACCGCTGACGATATTCTGGCCTGCGCACGCACTCTCATTATCGCAGGGGGCTATAACGGCTTCAGTTACGCCGATATCGCCGACGTTGTTGGCATTCGCAAGCCAAGCATCCACCATCACTTTCCGAGCAAAGTCGATCTCGTCCGCACGCTCGTGTCCCGTTATCGCCAAGAAGCCGAAGTCGGGATTGCTGAACTGGAACGGAATATCTCGGATCCTGTCGAATTGCTGCAGGCGTACACTGGGTACTGGAAGGAATGCATCACAGATGCCAGTGCCCCCTTCTGTGTGTGCGCTCTGCTCGCAGGCGAACTTCCCGTGCTTCCAGAAGAAATTGCACTTGAAGTGCGGGGGCATTTCCGCGCGCTATCGACGTGGCTCACATCCGTCTTTGAGCGTGGGATGCAGCTCGGCAGCCTTCGGCTCTCAAGTTCTCCGCGCGTAGAGGCTGAGGTCTTCATAGCCACAATTCACGGAGCCATGCTTTCCGCGCGAGCCTATGGAGATCCACAAGTCTTCGGGCAGATCACCGACCCGCTTCTCGACCGAGTTTCCGTTCGGCACTGAGGCGTCCTGTGAAGGATCAGGGGGGCCTCACTGAATTCACACGACGAGGCAGAAAGTCGAACTCTTTTACCGCCGCTATTTTGCTTGCTTAACCTACCAACTAGTAGAAAGGACGTCAGTATGTCTACTCAATACGCGGAGATTTCCGCCGTCACCGAAGAGCGTTGGCTCAAGCAATACTATTTTATTCGAGGTGCGTTTTCGGTGCTGTGGGTCGCGTTGGCTCTGACAGCCGGACAGCAGGGAGGCGCGATCGCTGCCGCTTTGCTCATCATTTATCCGGCGTGGGATGCTTTGGCGAACTATGTCGACGCGGCGCGGAGCGGGGGCCTTGGGCAAAATCGCACGCAGGCCATTAACGTTTTCGTCAGCGTCGCAACGGCGGCGGCCGTGGTCGTGTCGTTGCAATCTGGCATGAGTGAGGTGCTCGGCGCTTTCGGCGTTTGGGCGATCCTTGCTGGCTTGCTTCAACTCGGGACGGCGCTTGGCCGCTGGAAGACCTACGGCGCACAGTGGGCGATGGTTTTGAGCGGCGCTCAGTCGGCAGTGGCCGGAGGGCTCTTCATTTCGCGCTCGACGATGGCCACGCCGCACTCGATCAGCGACATTGCGGGTTACGCTGGCGTGGGTGCGGTTTACTTCCTGATTTCGGCAGGGTGGTTGGCCGTTCGGGACTGGCGCAACAAGGCCGCATGACGGCTATCGCTTCGGCGAGTCGCCAATATGAGCGTCGATCCAATAGCTGACGATGTCGATGACTTTGTCTTCGATGCCATAGTAGCCATGCGGACTAAGAGAGCCGCATGCGCGGTTTGATCGATCGATGCCGCCGCTGACTTCGACGACGCGGACATCAGGAGAATGGATCATCGCTGCGGCGGTCTTAGTGGCGTCGCTCGGAGGCGCCACGTCGCAGCGATCATCCTTGTTGGCAACAATGAGCGCAGGCACGTGAATATCATCCAGGCCTGCATCGAATACGGTCTCATGGCTGCCGCCACGCACCGAAACGGACTCTGTCAGAATAACCCCTGCAATCGTACCGGCTGGTGCGTGTGCTGCTCCGTTGGCCGCCGCAATGGATCCTTGGCTCGTACCAAGGAGAAACACCGGAAGCGCGCCCTGCGTCCGGGCATATTGGATCAAGTCTTCCACGACGGCCGCGTATTCCGGAGAACTTCGCGCACCGCGTAAACTTTCACGATTGATCCAGTCGGGTATCAACACGGCGTAGCCTTTAGCCAACCACATATCGCGCGTTCTAACCACGAAGTTGTGACCATGACGGATATCGCCGTTGCGCGCTAATCCGACATCCCCCGCGCCTCCCGGCAGCATGACAATCGTGGCGCGCGGTGAGGGCGGCGCGACGTAAAGAGTATGCTGATGCTTACCGGAACTAAGCTTCAAATCGATGATACGTTCGCTGCTATTATCGGCGTCCGCCAAAGCCAGCGTTGAGAGAACAAGCGCACAGATTGTGGCCAAGCCCCAAGACGGGATGAATGTCTTTATCGTCATCGTCGAAAAACAAGTACCGGGCTAATGGAACAGCGTGATTGCCGTGGTCGCCAGCTCTGTGCCACTCTGAGCATGAACAGGAACTGGACGACACGCAAACGCCGCCGATCCGATTGATATCCGATGAGTTCGCCGAACATTCTGACCGACGCAGAGCCCGCCAACGCGTCGGATCGCACACGGCGCATGCGCAAGCTTGCCGTTACGCTCTTGGTGCTGGCGGGTTGCGTCAATTATTTTGACCGCGCCGCCCTTGCCGTCGGCAATCCGGAAATTCGCGCCGAGCTTGGACTGTCCTACAGCGAAATGGGCTTGTTGCTGTCGGCTTTCGCGTGGAGCTACGGCCTCGCGCAAATTCCCGCCGGCGTGCTCGTCGATCGATTCGGCCCTCGCAAAGCCCTCGGCGTCGGAATGGTGCTTTGGTCGTTCGCGCAAATCGCCGGAGGCCTCGTTCATTCGTTGCACCAGTTTCTCACCGCGCGTGTCGCGCTGGGCCTCGGCGAGTCGCCGATGTATATCGGCGGCACGCGGGTCTGCGCCGACTGGTTTCCGCTGAAGCGCCGTGCGCTCCCGATTGCGATCTTCAATTCATCATCCGCGCTGGCACCTGCCTTGGCGCCGCCGATCTTGACGATGCTGATGCTCGCGCACGGCTGGCGCGTGATGTTCATTATCGCGGGCCTTGCCGGTTTCGTCGTTGCGGCGCTTTGGATGATCTATTATCGCGCCCCGAAAGATGCTGGCATTCCCGCAGCCGACATCGATGAAATACATCGCGATGACGGCGCTGCGATCCCGCACGTCGGCTGGACGCAAGTTCTCTGGCTGCTGCGCTTTCCGACGACGTGGGGCATGTTCCTCGGGTTCTTCGGCGTCGTTTACATCTCGTGGCTCTACGCGACCTGGTTGCCAGGATACCTAGAGATTGCGCGCCATCAGTCGATCGCGAACGCCGGGATCTGGTCCGCGATCCCGCTCGCGGCAGGTTTTGTCGGTGCCGTCGCTGGTGGGGTGATCTCTGACCGGCTTGGCCGCCTCGGAGGCATCGATGCCGCCGGCACCTGCCGATTGCCCGTCATCGTTGGATTGATCGTCGCCGGAATTGCTACGATCGCTGCGGTCTACGTCGCCGACTTGTGGACGGCGATCGCGCTCATGTCGCTCGGACTTTTTGCGGCCAACGTCGCTTCAAGTTGCGGTTGGGCACTTGCCGCCGTGATCGCTCCGGTCAACGCCGTTGCGACGCTCGAAGCGATTCAGAACGTCGGCGGCTCCGTCGGCGGATCGCTGGCGCCACTCGTGAGCGGCATCCTGCTTCAGCATTCAGGCTCGTTCGTGCCTGCATTCGTGCTCGCGGGCGCTATAGCGTTTGCCTGCGCTGCAATCTATTGGTCGATGACTCAGAGGAGAATTACGGCGCCCACCTAGTCCGAATAGGCGTATTGGCAGCGCCCTAAGAACAGGGCCGGCAATATCGGGACCATTTACAGGATGAGAAGATGCGCGACGTCGCGATCTTCTTTGCAAGGTCTGATTTTAAGAAATCGCCCCGCAGCCGCTAAGCTACGAGGCGATTGATCCGAGAGCGTGTCGGACGATTACCAGCCGCGTCGGCAGACATAGAACTTCCGCTTCCAATAGTAATCGCCGGTGGCGAGCCAGCGGTCGTAGAGATAGCCGCAGCCGACGCCAGTATTGGCGATAATGATCCCGGGCCTCCGATGATGATGGAAGAAGTGGTTGTGCATGGAGTTATTATGCATGTGCATTTGCATATGCTTTCCGCCCGCGTTCGCGGCCGAAATGCCGCCAGTCAACGCGGCGACTGCAACGACTGCGGCGAGTGCAAAGGACGTCTTTGACATAGGTATCGTTCTCCGTGAACAGAAGTTCGTTTTGCCAAAGCACGGGGGTGTGTTTTGGCAATCCAGAGCGCTGCGCGCTCAGGAACGGAGAATTGACAGGTGCGAGGGTGACCAACAGTTCCGGCTGGAACACAGCTCACGAATTCCGTTGCGACGTCATTTCCTCAAGCGCAGCGACTCGAGCCACCGGTGCCTGCCCGAACGAAGTCACGATAGAGCCGTGGCCCACACACGGATGTTGTGGTCAGGTGACAGGGAATGACCGCTGAAGCCTTAGGGATGCTCGGCAAAAATTTCCGCGACTTCGAGCCCAGTGGCATCGCGCGGTAGCGAGAAGAAGTTGGCCTCTTTGCCCAACGCCTTCTCCAATTCGCGCTGGAACGTCATCCGGTCGAGTTCGATCGTGCCGAACTGCCGAAGGTGATCCGTCACGAATTGCGTGTCGAGCAGCGTAAATCCACCCTTGATGAGACGCGCCGCGAGATGCACCAGCGCGATCTTCGAGGCATCACGCTCCGTCGAAAACATGCTTTCGCCGAAGAACGCGCTTTTCAACGCTACGCCGTAAAGTCCGCCGACCATCTTGTTGCCGTTCCAGACCTCGACCGTGTGGCAGGCACCAAGATCGAATAGCTCGCGATAGAGCGAACGGATTCGGCCGTTGATCCAGGTCGACATCCGCCCGGCGCGCGGAGCGGCGCAGCCGTCGATGACACCGTCATAATCGTTGTCGACCTTGACGGTGAATGGCGTGGTGCGGACCGTGCGCATGAGGCGTTTCGGGATATGTAGGCCGTTGAGCGGTAGCACACCGCGCTGCTGCGGCTCGATCCAATAGAGCGCGGGATCGTCGGCACTTTCCGCCATCGGGAAAATGCCACAGCTATACGCCTTCAGGAGAACCTGCGGCGTAATCTCGAACATCGGGTCGTCGCGCGACGCCATGCTGCCACTTGCCAAGCGAACTCTCGGACGCGCGCGGAACATGTCGCGCAGAGGCAAACCTTACTTCATCCCCAGATATTTTTCGAGCCAATGAATATCATAGGCCCCATCGACGATATCCGGCTCTCGGACCAGATCCTGGAACAATGGGATCGTCGTTTCAATCCCATCGATCACGAACTCGGCCAGAGCGCGGCGTAAACGCATCAACGCGTCGTTGCGCGTCTTGCCCGTCACGATCAGCTTGCCGATGAGGCTGTCGTAGTAGGGCGGGATGCGATAGCCCTGGTACACGCCGCTGTCGACGCGCACGCCGAGGCCGCCCGGCGGATGCCAATAAGTGATCTGGCCAGGCGAAGGCCGGAAATCCTTGGGATTTTCAGCGTTGATGCGGCACTCGATGGCATGCCCGCGAAGCTCGATATCGTCCTGCGTGAAGCTTAACGGCAGGCCGGCCGCAACGCGGATTTGCTCCAGCACAAGGTCCGTGCCGGTGACCATCTCCGTTACAGGATGTTCGACCTGCAACCGGGTGTTCATCTCGATGAAGTAGAATTCGCCGTCTTCGAACAGGAACTCCACTGTGCCGGCGCCGCGATATTTCAGCTTGCGCATCGCATCCGCAACGGTCGAGCCGATCTTCTGGCGCTGAGCCGCATTGAGAGCAGGCGAGGGGCTTTCTTCGAACACCTTTTGATGCCGCCGCTGCAGTGAGCAATCGCGCTCGCCCAGATGCACGGCATTGCCCTTGCCATCGCCGAACACTTGGATCTCGATGTGGCGCGGCTTCTGCAGATATTTCTCGATGTAGACGGAATCATCGTTGAAGGCCGCCTTCGCTTCGGACCGCGCCGTCGAAAGCGCGACGCCAAGGTCGGCCGCGGTCAATGCGACCTTCATGCCCCGCCCGCCGCCGCCAGCAGCGGCCTTGATGAGCACGGGAAAGCCCATCTCCTTGGCGACCTTCATCGCCTCGGTCTCACTCGTCACGGCGCCCGCGGATCCCGGAACAACCGGAATGCCGAGCTTCTTCGCGGTCTCTTTCGCCTCGATCTTGTCACCCATGATCCGGATGTGTTCGGACGTCGGACCGATGAACGTGATCTTGTGCTCTTCGAGAATTTCCGCGAAGCGCGCATTCTCAGATAGAAAGCCATAGCCCGGATGCACAGCATCCGCGCCGGTGATTTCACACGCCGTCACCAGCGCCGGAATGTTGAGATAGCTGTCGCGCGCAGGCGGCGGACCGATGCACACGCTCTCGTCGGCCAGACGGACGTGCATGGCGTCGGCATCTGCGGTCGAGTGGACGGCGACCGTTGCAATTCCAAGCTCGCGGCAAGCGCGCTGGACGCGAAGCGCGATTTCTCCTCGGTTGGCAATCAGGATTTTATCGAACATTTGGACTCCGGGCGCTTTTCACCGCCGTATGCGGTGCGCGCTCTATTCTATGATGATCAGCGGCTCGCCATACTCGACCGGTTGCGCGTTCTCGACGAGGATGGCTTTGACCGTGCCGGCGCGCGGCGCGGGGATCTGGTTCATGGTCTTCATCGCCTCGATGATCAGCAGCGTGTCGCCCTGATTGACCTTGGATCCGACTTCGCAGAATGCCGGTGCACCGGGCTCCGGCGAGCGGTAGGCCGTACCGACCATCGGCGATTTGACCGCGCCAGGATGCTTCGAAAAATCACTCGCACCCGTCGCCGGTTTCGCTTCGCTCGGCGTCGACGCTGCGGCTGCAACCGGCGCAGACATGTAAGCCTGCGGCGCCGCGGCCGTGATCGAGATTTTCTTGGCGACGCGGATCTTGAGGCCGCTTTTCTCGATTTCGATTTCCGTCAGACCCGTATCGTTCAAAAGCTCGGCGAGCTCGCGGATCATCTGACCTTCGGCGCTTCCCATTTTCGGCCCTTGGTCTTTTGCGCTCATCAGTCCCGTGTCCTCGATATTTAGTTGGCGTGCGTCTTATAGCCTAAGCTCTGGCCCCAACGTCACGCTTTGCCTGTGGATTTGTTCAGAATGTCGGCCATTGCCTCGATCGCGAGTTCATAGCCCTTGGCGCCGAGCCCGCAGATCACCCCCGTCGCTGCGAGCGAGATGTAGGAGTGCTGACGAAACTCGTCGCGCCGGAAGATGTTGGAAAGGTGCACCTCGACGACCGGCAGGCTGACGGCCTGCAACGCATCGAGAATGGCGACCGACGTGTGCGTATAGCCCCCGGCATTGATGATGATGCCCTTGGCCTTTCCGCGCGCCTCCTGCACCCAATTGACTATTTCGCCCTCGATATTCGATTGCCGGAAGTCGATGGCGAGCCCGTTCGCCGCTGCCACTTTTTGGGTGCGCACGCGCAGGTCGTCGAGTGTCTCGCGGCCATAGACTTCGGGCTCGCGGACGCCGAGCATATTGAGATTGGGGCCGTTAAGAACGTAAACGAGGGAGGTCATGTCAGGAGGCCGTTAAGGCACCGAGCTGATGCCCGACGCCGATTGTGAAGGAGGCCCAGGGTCTATCAGCTTTCGTCGAATGCGCAAAGTGCGCGGCGATGGCCGCGCACTGCAATGTGTCTTTGATGTTAAATGTCTGGTATAGAACGAGAATTTTCGGCCACTCTCAGCACATGTTGCAGCCGGTCTTGCGGTAGCCGCTGACGAGCGCCTCAAGCTGGTCGTGCAGGTCATCCGGCGCGCCGGGCACCGACTTGTCGCCGACCAGGAAGTGCGGCGTGCCATTGACCCCAAGCTGCTTGGCAAGCAGCAGGTCGCTCTGCAACTCGTTCTTGACGTCGTCGCCTGCCATGTCGGCCTTGACCTTATCCATGTCGAGACCGAGGGATTCCGCGATCTTCAGCGCTGAAGCTTCGTTGGCAACGCCCTTGGAGCCCAGCATCGCTTGATGGAACTCCCAGTACTTGCCCTGGCGCTTGGCGGCCAGCGCGACCTTCGCGGCCTCGATTGAGCCCGTCGACAGGATCGGCAGCTCCTTGAAGACAAAGCGAACCTTCTTGTCGTCGTGGATCAGCTTCTGCACTTCCGGCAGGCCGTGTTTGCAGTAACCGCAGTTGTAATCGAAGAACTCGACGACAGTGACGTCGCCATTGGGATCGCCGGCAACAGAGCTGTCAGGGGCGCGATAGATCTGCTTGGCGTTCTTCGCCATAAAGGCTTTGAGTTTGGTTTCCTGCTCTTTTTGGGACTTCTCATCCAGAGCGTTCTGCACCTCGAACATCACTTCGGGGTTCTTGATCAGATAGTCTCGGATGATGTCGCCGAGCGCCTTTTTCTGCTCGTCAGTGAACACCTTGCCGCCCGCGGTGGGCGCAATGGTGTCGGCGCGCGCGGAGCTATTTCCGAAATTCGATGCTGCGAGTGCCGCGAATGCCAGGCACGCAAATCCGAGCGCGATGACAGAGAGCTTTTTGCCGGCGGAAGCCGCGCGCGCTCTGTTACGGTCAGGAGACTTCTGGGTCATGGATTTGATCTCATTTTTCGATAAAGCAGCCGGCTGCTCAGGTTTGCGGCTTGTAGTTAATGATGTCGTCGTTTTTCAACCACTCGGGCGAGCCTGCTCGTAATTTCAGTTGGGCTCGTTTAGCGAAGACCTGTGCGTCTTTTATGTTCCCTTCGTTGAAGTAGGCCTGGGCCGTCATGGCGTCGGCTTCCGGACCCCGTCCCTGCTTATAATAGATATTTGCGAGCAGCCTGTAAGCATGGCCATTTTCCGGGTCTTCGATAAGGGATTTCCGCAATAGATCGATAGCCTCTTTTTGCGCATCGCTGCCCTTGAGGCTTTGGACCGCTGTGGCCAGTTCGACCATGATTAAAGGACTGTTAGGCGCCAGTTTCAGGGCTTGCCGCAAGCTCGGGACCGCAGGCGCGAGTTTGCCTGATCGCATAAGGAAATCGGCCCGAAGTTCGTAAAAGTACGGGTAATTTGGGTTTTCCTTGATCATGCTGTCGGTCTGCTGGACCGCCGATTCCAGCGCACCGCCGCCGCCGCGAAAGAATGTCGCGATGGCCCGTGCATAGCGCGCCGGCAGCGTCTTATTTGAGTCAGGATAGCGATTGAACACGGTCGCGGGCGATTCCAGATAGCCCGAAAGCTTCGCCCGCATCAGGTCGTGGCGAAGCTGCAGCGACGGAGGGTCTTTCTTGTTGAAATACGGACTGGTGGTTGCGAGCCTGCTGAGCCGGTCGAGGCGTTCGGCTGACAGAGGATGCGATCGAATGAACGGGTCCTGGAACTGATCTGATAGATATTCCTGTTCCTTGAACCGCTCGAACGTGTCGAGCATGCCTTTGCCCGACTGTTTCGTGGCCGTGAGATACTTGATCCCCGCCTGATCGGCCGCCGATTCCTGCGATCGCCGCTCGGCCAGAAGCCCCTTGAGAATGACGCTGCTGCCGCCCTGCAAGAGAGCAGCGCCGCCTTGTGCCGTCTCGCGTCCTCCGTCTCCGCCTGTGACGCCGCCCGCAACCATGGCGCCAATGCCGAGAACCTGCGTCAACAGAGCGCGTGTTTGATCCTTCGCGATGCGCGAGCGGAGCGCCGCCATGTGGCCGCCCGCGATATGACCGCTTTCATGCGCGATGACGCCGATCACTTCATTCGGCGTCTGGGCCTGCATCAGCGTGCCGGTATTTACGAACACATTCGCGCCGTCGAGAACGAACGCGTTGAAGGCTTCATTGTTGATGATGCGGACGGTCACGCGGCCGCCGCCGAAACCCGCCGCTTCAAAAATCGGTTTGGAATAATCCTGCAGCAACGCTTCGATCTCGGCGTCGCGGATCAGCGGCAGTCCCTGCGCTCGGGCGCCGTTGGCTAATGTCAACAGCGATGCGATGAGCGCAACGATCCAAATCGTCAAACTTCGGGCGTTGGAATGCGCCGGAAGTGACTTCCAAAATATCGGCATTCGCAGTGCCCTGATCTCGACAAGCGTTTCGAGACGCCACGCACAATCAAAGTATGCGCCAACCCTATTTGGGTCAAATGCGTTGCTACGATGTGCTTATAAACATTCACGAGTTTAGGGCGTCAGCATGGCGGCAAGCGCTGCCGGCGGCGCTAGTCCGAAGCAAGATAGGCAAGTAGCAGCTTGGATTTTGGAAAGGGGGCCGAAGCAAGCGATGCCTCGGCCCTTCGTCTGTTTATTCGCCGCCGAACTTGCGCTGCCACCAGCCCTTGCGCTGCGGTGCAGCCTGAGCTTCGGCGTCGCCAGCCGAGCCTTCATCGTCCGGTCGGACAACAACGCGCTCGATTCGCGGCTCGCTGGAGCCGATCTCGTGCCGACGACGCGGTGCCGCCGCAGGTGCTCTGTCCTCGGCGGTGGCCGGAACTTCGGCGGGCATCTCAACAGCCCGCTGAGGTTCTTCCGTCGCAACCTCGGATGCCGTGCCTTCGAGCATCACGACTTCATCCGCGTCTTGCGCCTTCGAGGGAACGTCCCAAAGCCGTTGTTGCCGCGGAACCTTGAGTTCCGGCTGCTCGATAGCCGTTGCCACATCTTCCGACGACAGCGCCTCGGTGATGTCTCCACCGTTTGACCACGTCTCCGGCTGGGCAGCCTCGGTATCGCCGTCGGCGTTCCCGCTCTCGAGTTGTTCGTGATCTTCGCCTTCGGCGACGCCGTTGGCATCATCGGCATGCATCGGGCCGCCTTCACGATTGCGGTCCCGACCGCGACGGCCACCGCGGCGTCCACGCCGGCGCCGCCGGGCGGGCTTTTCGCCGTTGGCGCCGTTTTCGCCGTGCTCACCGAGTTCCCCTTCCTCGGATGCCGGTTGGGCATCGAGGTCGTCCTCGTCAACTGGTCCTTGTTCGCCTTCATCATCGTCGTGCGGCTGCGGACCTGCCGCAAATCCATGATCGTCTTCGCCGCGCGGTTCTGAACTGAAACGCTCGCGGCTTTCGCCACGATCGCGTCCTCCGCGACCGCGACGCCGCCTGCGCCGCCCGCGACGGCCGCCGGCCTCATCGCCCTCGCCACGACCATTCTCACGGGCCACGGTATCTTCGTCGCCGTCATCGACGTGCGATGCGGTTTCAATCTCGCCGCCTTCGAATGTCGGTGCTTCTTCCTCACCGTCGAAGCCCCAGTCCATATTGACGGCAGCACGTTCGACACGACGCACCGGAACGGCAGGGCCGCCGCGCTCGATGGTGAAGTTCGCACCCTGCACGCGATCGCTACCGAGTACCGTCACCGAGTAACCGTGGCGATGCTCCATGTCGGTGACGTAGGCGCGCTTGCTGTTCAGAATGTAGAGTGCAACCGGCGGCGTCGTCGTCGCGGTCAGCGGACCTGTAGCACCCGCCGTGATCGCATCCTCAAGGCCACGCAATACGGCGAGCGCGATGCTCTCCGTCGAGCGGATGATGCCAGTGCCCTGGCAGTGCGGACACTGTGACGTCGAGCCTTCCAGCACGCCCGTTCTGAGACGCTGGCGCGACATTTCCATCAAGCCGAAATGCGAGATGCGGCCGAGCTGGATTCGCGCCCGGTCGAAACGAAGCGCATCCTTCAGGCGGCGCTCAACGGCGCGGTTGTTGCGCTTCTCCTCCATGTCGATGAAGTCGATCACGATGAGGCCCGCAAGGTCGCGCAACTTCAGCTGGCGCGCGATTTCGTCGGCAGCTTCGAGATTGGTCGCAAGTGCCGTTTCTTCGATCGAGAATTCGCGCGTCGATTTTCCTGAGTTGACGTCGATCGCGACGAGCGCTTCCGTCTGGTTGATGACGATGTAGCCGCCCGAACGCAGCGTCACCTGCGGCTGGAACATGGCGTTGAGCTGCCGTTCGACGCCATAGCGCGTGAACAAGGGCGTCGGCTCACGATAGGCCACGACGTTTCTCGCGTGGCTCGGCATCAGCATCTTCATGAAGTCGGCGGCTTCCTGGTGCCCCGCTTCGCCGGCAACGACGATTTCCTCGACATCCTTGTTATAGAGGTCGCGGATCGAGCGCTTGATGAGGTCGCCTTCTTCGTACACGAGGCTCGGCGCCGTGGACTGCAGCGTGAGATCACGCACGCTCTCCCAAAGGCGCAGCAGATATTCGAAGTCGCGCTTGATTTCCTGCTTCGTGCGCGCCGCACCGGCCGTGCGGATGATGAGGCCCATGCCCTCCGGAACCTCGAGTTCCTGTGCAATGGCCTTCAGGCGGCGACGGTCCTGCGGGTTGGTGATCTTGCGTGAGATGCCGCCACCACGGGCGGTGTTCGGCATCAAAACAGTGTAGCGGCCGGCAAGCGACAAGTACGTCGTCAGCGCTGCGCCCTTGTTGCCGCGCTCCTCTTTGACAACCTGCACCAGAATGATCTGGCGGCGCTTGATAACTTCCTGGATCTTGTAGCTGCGCGGACGGCGACGCTGACGTTGCGGCGCTTCCTCGTGGAACTCCGCGCCCTGCGAGTCGTCAATCTCGCCGCCATGATGGTCGTGATGGTCGTGGACATGCGGCTGCTCGGCATGGTGCTCATGCTCATCATGCTCGGAGCCATGATCGTCGTTGGCATGAACGTCCGAACCGCCTTCGCCCTCGTGGTGATGGTCGTGATCGTTGCTCTCGTCGTGCGCGTGGTCGGCGTCCGCCTCCGCGGCAGGCTCGTCCGCCGATGCGCTTGCTGCAAGATCGGGATTTGACTCGCCGTTATCTGCCGCTTCGGCTTGGACTGGTTCGGAGACGACGTCATCGTCCGGCATCGGAACGGCGACGGCCAAGACCTTGATCGGCTCTTCGTCTTCGTCGCCACCAATCTCTTCGATGTGCTCATCGTCTTCTTCGACATCGACGATGTGCGTGGATTCGCCGTCCTCAGAATCCTCTGAGGACTGTTCCGCGAAATCGTCGTTCGTCGCTTCCCCTTCAGCGTGAGGGGCGGTCGACCCACCGCCGCGTGTCGAATTTCTGCGGGCAAGCGCCTCCGCGCGCCGGTCGGCGGCGGCTTCGAGCTCGGCTTCAGCGGCAGCTTCTTCATCGAGAAGCGCCTGACGGTCGGCGACCGGAATCTGATAGTAGTCAGGATGGATTTCGTTGAAGGCGAGAAAACCGTGCCGGTTGCCGCCGTAATCGACGAAAGCCGCTTGTAGCGACGGCTCAACGCGCGTCACTTTGGCGAGATAGATGTTGCCGCGCAGCAGTTTCCGAGCGGCGCTTTCGAAATCGAATTCCTCTACCCGGCCGTTGCGTTGGACCACGACCCGAGTCTCCTCGGGATGCGTGGCATCGATGAGCATTTTCGTATTGGACATAGGTTATTTTCCTTGGCGCGCCGGGGCGGCGGCTCGCATCTCGAACCGGAATTGCCGGAACGGATCGCGAGGATCGCGCTGTGGCGCGTTCTTTTGGTTGATTGTGCTGATGGAACTGGCGGCCGAGCCGCTGTCTGCACCATCCCGTTCCCCGATGCGCGCGAGTGGCGCGCAGGGACGCATGCGAACGCCGGGTGGATCGAGATCCCGTTGGCGCTGTCTTGGATGATGCAAGCTGTCGTCATGGCCTGTCGTCTATGACCCAGCTGCGTGTCCAGAATTGGGGGACTTCAGGCTGGGGAGAAAAATCCGACACCCTGCGGCGTCGTGGTCGATCAATTTTGGGCCGCCCAGCAATTCGCGCTTTTACCCGACTGACAAACCGGGGCGACCGGCACAAAGTAAGTTCACTCCGACAATGAGCCGCCGGGGGCTCGGAAGTCAAAGCTGCGAAACCTGCTGAGCGACGTTGATACTCCCCGTGCGCTTGCCTCGAGCAGGTGCCATCCGTGCTGGCCCAATTACCTGTGAAAGCAGAGCTTTGCCCCGCAGCAGGCCGACTGGGTTCTGCAGGCGCCTGTTCAACCTACGCCACTTAGGCGTGTGTCTCGGGCGCCACCGAATACATTTCAAACTTTACGAGGTCGATCCTTCGCTGGCAAGTGCTATAAAACTGGCGCGGGATCGACAACGTGAGGCGGTAATGGTCCTTTTATATAACGAATGAAAACAAAGATTTAACGGGGTATGGGGATCGGGCAGACAAGACGAGCAAGGGGGAAAATTCGGCAATGCGCCCGCCCGGGAAACCTTTGGTGAACATTCTAGCAGCAGTAGCAACCGTGCTATGCCTGTTGCTTGGGCGGCCCGCTATGGCGGCCGATGCGCTCGAAACCCACCTGACGGTGACCGGCCGCTCGACGATTTTCGAGCTGACGATGAGCGAAGGCGTGACTGCACAGGCTTTTACGCTCGCGAGCCCCTACCGTGTCGTCATAGATCTGCCCGACGTCAGTTTTCGGCTGGACCCTGCGGCAGGACAGAAAGGGGCGGGACTTATCTCGGCGTTCCGCTATGGCCTTTTCGCGTCGCATAAATCGCGCATCGTGATCGATACCAAAGGCCCCGTTGTCATCCATTCCGCCAACATGACGCGGATCAAGGGATCGTCAGCCGTAAAACTCGCCATCGCCCTTATGCCGACCGACGCAAAATCGTTCGGCGGCGGTACGGGCGCGGGAATGGCCGCGGCCTCCCAGGAGCCGAATTTCGAGAGCGCCTTTGAGGCCCCGCCCGATAAGAAGCAGCCCAACGCCAAGCCCGTCATCGTGATTGATCCGGGCCACGGCGGTATCGACCCCGGCGCCATCGGCCCCAACAATGTAAATGAGAAAACGATTGTTCTTGCTGTTGCTATGCAACTCAAGGAGGAGCTGGAGAAAACTGGCCTCTACGATGTCAAGATGACCCGCCACGACGATGTTTTCGTCTCTCTCGACGACCGCCTCAAATTTTCCCGCGCGGCCGGAGCCGATCTCTTTATCTCACTCCACGCCGATTCCATCGAGACGGCCGCCAGCAGCATTCGCGGTGCCACCATCTACACGCTGTCCAGCAAAGCGTCCGACAAAGTGGCGCGGATTGCGGCCGAAAAGGAAAATGCCTCGGATCTTTTGGCCGGCATCGAAAATTTCGACGAAGGCAAAGACGATCAGGTCAAAAGTATCCTCATCGACCTGATGAAACGTGAAACCTCGAACTTTTCCTCAGATTTCTCGCAGCTTCTGGCCAAACACCTGCGCAAAAAGATTACGATGTCGCGTGTGCCCCGCCGCTCAGCTGCGTTCAAGGTGCTGAAGCAGACGGATTCGCCGTCCGTACTCGTGGAACTGGGGTATATCAGCAATCGCAACGATGAGGAGCAGATGCTGACACCGGAATGGCAGTCGAAAGTCGCCGACGCGATCACCGGTGCGGTGCAAATTTACTTCAACAAAAGAACGGCCTCACGCCCTTGAGGATCCTCGTCCATCCTCGGACGACGTGCTGCCACATTCAGTGCTAATGTGCGAATGTTCTGAGGGGATTGCCATTGCTGCGGCGCGGCAATAGACGTAACCGCCTCATTCGGAAAAATTTAAGCCAGCGACAGACTGACGGAATCTCGGATTTGATGCGCGCGCCCACGCTGCCGCCACCACCGGCGCCCAGGAGAAGGAAAAAGCGGCGCAGAAGCCTGCTGCTCAATTTTCTTGGGTTTGCGTTCGGTACCTTTGTGCTGGTTTTCATCGCCGGTTCCGCAGGTGCTGGCTTTTTGATCTGGCAGGCCTCGCGGGATCTTCCCGATTACGAGAGCCTGTCGAAATATGAGCCGCCCGTCATGACGCGCATCCACGCACACGACGGCTCGCTGATTTCCGAGTTCGCGCGCGAGCGGCGAATCTTCGTACCGATCAACAACGTTCCGAAACTCGTGATCGGCGCGTTTCTGTCGGCGGAAGATCGTCGCTTCTACGAGCACGGCGGTATCGACATTCAGGGCGTGCTTCGCGCCGTCTTCGCGGCGGTCGAAGCGAAAATTCACGGTTCCAATCGGCGTACGCAGGGTGCTTCGACCATCACCCAGCAGGTCGCCAAGAACTTCCTGCTGACGAACGAGCGCTCGATCGAGCGTAAGATCAAGGAAGCGATCCTGGCGATCCGCATCGAGGGCGCCTACTCGAAGGACCGCATTCTCGAACTCTATCTCAACGAAATTTTCCTCGGCATGAACTCTTACGGCGTCGGCGCAGCTGCGCTGACCTATTTCAATAAAGAGCTGAAGGACCTTACCATCGAGGAGGCGGCTTATCTTGCCGCGCTTCCGAAGGGGCCGAACAACTATCATCCGTTCCGCCAGAAGGCGAAAGCGACCGAGCGTCGGAACTGGATCATCGGTCAGATGGCCGAAAACGGTTACATCACGAAAGAGCAGGCCGAAGAGGCCAGGAAGAAGCCCCTCGTCGTCAATCTGCGACCCAATACCGTTCGCATCGAGAGCGCCGAATTTTTCGCTGAAGAAGTTCGCCGCACGCTGCTTGCGAAATACGGCGAGGACAAGCTCTACGGCGGCGGCCTGTCGGTGCGCACGACACTCGATCCGCAACTGCAGAAGCTGGCGAGAACAGCTCTCGTCGATGGCCTCGTGAAGTTCGATCGTATCAAGGGGTGGCGCGGGCCGGTCTCGCACATCGATATTTCGGGCGACTGGGGTGTGGCGCTCGGCAAGATTTCGAGCCCTGGGGATATCGACCCCTGGCGTCTCGGGGTCGTCCTTGAAACGCAGAAGAAAAAAGCGATCGTCGGTTTCAAACCGCATCGTCAACAAGATTCCACGCTCGCGAAGGATCGCGAAGCTGTCGAAGTTTCGCTCGACGACATGAAGTGGGCCGCGAAGAAAGCCAACGGCAAGCGCATCACGCCCAAATCGACGGCTGACATTCTGAGCCCCGGCGACGTCGTCTACGTCTCGCCGAATGACCCGAATAACATTCAGGGTGCATGGTCCTTGATGCAGATTCCGCAGATTGGCGGCGGTCTGGTCGCCATGGACCCCTACACCGGCCGCGTGCTCGCGATCGCCGGCGGCTTCTCTTACGATTTGAGCCAGTTCGATCGCGTCACGCAGGCCAAGCGCCAGCCCGGCTCGTCGTTCAAGCCATTCGTCTATGCATCCGCAATCGATAATGGCTACAAGCCGACGTCGATCGTCCTCGACGCGCCGATCGAGATCGACCAAGGCCCCGGTCAGGACGTCTGGAAGCCGAAGAACTATGAGACCGACGATACGGCAGGTCCGGAAACGCTGCGCTTCGGCATCGAGCATTCGCGCAACCAGATGACGGCGCGTCTCGCGCAGGATCTCGGCATGCCGATCATCACCGAATATGCGAAGCGGTTTGGCATCTACGACGATCTCTTGCCGGTTCTGTCGATGTCGCTTGGCGCTGGCGAAACGACGCTGCTGCGCATGGCGACCGGCTATTGCATGCTGGCGAACGGCGGCAAGGAAGTCACCGCCACTCTGATCGACCGTATCCAGGATCGCTATGGCCATACCATCTGGCGTCACGACGAACGCCAGTGCATGGGCTGCATGGCCGACCGTTGGGCCAATCAACCCGAGCCGCAGCTTGTCGATAGCCGCCGCCAGGTCATTGATCCGCTGACGGCCTATCAAATGACGCACATTATGGAAGGCGTCGTTCAGCGCGGTACCGGTAAGATACTGAGCGCTCTCAATCGCCCGATTGCCGGCAAGACCGGCACGACGAACGAGGAGAAGGACGTCTGGTTCATGGGCTATACGCCGACGATGGTCGTCGGCGTTTACATCGGCTACGACATCCCCAAGCCGCTTGGAAAAGGCAACACCGGTGGCGCGATTGCAGCGCCGATCTTCGGTGAGTTCGTCAAGGATGCGCTGGGTGACACGCCTCCCGCACCGTTCCGCGTTCCGCCTGGCATCAAGTTCGTGCGTGTCGATCTGAAGACAGGGTTGCGTGCCTCGGCTGACGATCCGAACACGATAATGGAAGCGTTTAAGCCCGACGAAGAACCCGACGACGCCTACTCGATGATCGGTGTTAACGGCATGACGGCAGACGCGTCTTCGTCGATGTCACCGCCGCCGGTCAGTGAACGTGTGGCGCGTCCCGCACCGCCGATGAGTCGGCCGGACAGCGGCTCTCTCACGCCGAACGGATTGTGGTAACCAAATGCGCGCCGATTGCCGCGCCGCCGAACGCGCGCGTTTACACGGCGACCGCGCGTCACTATACGTCCGCACCTGATTTCTGAGATTGATCCACTTTGCCGGCGAGAGCCGGCGTCGGAGGCTCCCATGCGCGCAGAAGCGCAAAAACTTTCGGACGGCATCGAGGAGGCGTTCGCCCTCCTGAGGAGGTCTCTTTGACTGGGAGACGGCCGAAGACCGTCTCGCCTCGCTGAACGCGAAAGCCGAAGACCCCAATCTCTGGAGTGATGCCAAGGCTGCGCAGAAGGTCATGCGCCAGCGCAATTCGCTTGAGCGCTCCGTCTCCGAATTCAAACGTCTGCAGCGCGACTACGAAGATGCATTGACGCTGATCGAGCTTGGCGAAGCCGAGAACGACGAGGCTAGCGTCAGCGAAGGCGAGTCTGCGCTGGAACGGATCGACCACGAAGCGCAGCGCCGCTCGATCGACGCCATGCTGTCGGGCGAAGCCGATGCGATGAACACCTACATCGAAGTGCACGCCGGCGCCGGCGGCACCGAGAGCCAGGATTGGGCGTCGATGCTTGCGCGCATGTACGTGCGCTGGGCGGAGCGGCGCGGCTACAAGGTCAAGCTGATCGACGAAAGCCCGGGTGAAGAAGCCGGCATCAAGTCGGCGACCTACGAGATCGAAGGCGAGAACGCCTATGGTTGGCTGAAGACCGAGGCCGGCGTCCATCGTCTTGTGCGCATCTCGCCATACGACTCGAACGCCCGCCGCCATACCAGCTTCGCGTCAGTCACCGTCTATCCGGTCATCGACGACACGATTGACGTCGATATCAATCCTGCTGACGTCGACATTTCATACGCGCGTTCGTCCGGCGCTGGCGGTCAGCACGTCAACCGGACGGAATCGGCCGTCCGCCTCGTGCACAAACCATCGGGCATCGTCATTTTTGCCCAGGAGCAGCGGTCGCAGCACCAGAACAAGGACATCGCGTTCAAGCGCCTTAAGGCGCGCCTGTACGAGATGGAATTGAAGCGCCGAGAGGAAAAGGCGAGCGCTGAGCAGGCGGCAAAGACCGACATCGGCTGGGGACACCAGATCCGCTCTTACGTGCTGCAGCCGTATCAGCTCGTGAAGGACCTACGCACCGGCGCCCAGTCTACCAATCCCGATGAAGTCCTGGACGGCGATATTGACCAGTTCATCGAGGCGGCGCTGTCACAGCGCATTAAAGGCGGCGGTGAAGCCGTGACAGTCGAAGATCTGGAATAACCGGATGAGCCGGAAATCCGGCTCAGTTGCGATCGCGAAGAATGGGTGTGTTGAAGGGCGAGGCGGGCTCGGCAGAGGTGCTCTGCGAGCCGGTGAAGCCGAAATTCGGCGATCCCGGTCCGTTCAGCCAATTCGTCCGCGCGCCGTCGGCATTATCCGGTGCGGACCCGGCTGAAAAATTGAAATTGCCGAAGGGTGACGACGAGGACGTCGATGGCGCGAGCGCCGCGCCCAGTTCGTCCGGATCCTTGTAATTGGCGGTCCCTGATCCCGGAGCACCACCGATAGACGTCGTTTCAAAGGCGTTAGCGCCGCTCGTCACCAAGAGCGCCGTGGCAAAAACGGCCGCCGCAATGGAACGATGAAATTGCATCAAGACCTCCGGTAACGTCCCGCCAACGCGCACCATCCTATTGTCGGCTAACGCTGATTTGCGGACGGATCTAGGCGGCGACAGACTTTTCTCGAAAGTGTTGCAACCATGCCGCGCGGTGGGCGGCGTCTAGGCGCTCCGCCAGATCGCCGGCAGCCGCCGCTTCAAGCCGATCTTGGCCGCAGCCGCGTGAGAACCGCCCGTCGCCTGCGCGTCGAATTTCGCGCGCGCTGTTTCAACGGTTCGCCGATTCTCGACGGCCCAGTCGCCGAGCGGTTTCAGAATGCAGATCAGCGTCCGGCCAAGCTCGGTCAGCTCGTAATCCACCCGCGGCGGAATGGTCGGATAGACGGTCCGCGTGACGAGGCCATCGCGCTCGAGACCGCGCAGCGTCAGCGTCAGCATCCGTTGCGAGATGCTGCCCACCGCCCGGCGTATCTCATTGAAACGCATAGGACCATTCGAAAGCAGCCCGACGACGTAGACCGTCCACTTGTCGCCGATCCGAGACAGCACGTCGGAGACCGCACGGCAGTGCTCGGTTTCATGTTTGATACCGGCTTCCAAAAATGTGCCTCCTTGCGGGGTTTTTGCCAGTGAACAATTTAGCTCTGGTCACAAAATGTGACTGGCTGAGGCTCGGCTGTCAAATGGCCCGCTCCAGTCTCCGCCCAACCGTCATGGATGGAGATCCTCCTATGAAACTTTTGCATGTCGACTCGAGCATTTTGGGTCCGGGCTCGGTCAGCCGCCAGCTTTCGGCCGAGATCGTCACTGCCGAGCAGCGCCTGCACCCCGGTATCGAGGTCGTCTACCGAGACCTCGCGGTCGCCCCGGTCGGCCATTTGTCCGGTGCGCATCTCGCAGCCGCCCAGGGCGCCGCTCCGGAAACAGTTGATGTTCAACAAGATGTCGCGGCGGGCCAGGCAGCGCTAAACGAGTTCTTGGCGGCTGATATCGTGGTCGTCGGCGCTCCGATGTACAACTTCGCTATTCCGAGCCAGCTCAAGGCCTGGATCGACCGCCTCGCCGTTGCCGGTAAGACCTTCCGCTACTCCGAGAAAGGCGCTGAGGGCCTCGCAGGCGGTAAGAAAGTCATCATCGCGTCGTCGCGCGGCGGCTTTTACGGCCCGCAGACACCCATCGCCTTCCTGGACCATCAGGAAACCTATCTCCGCAATATTTTCGGCTTTTTCGGCATCACGGACGTGACGTTCGTTCGCGCCGAGGGCCTGAATCTCGGCCCCGACCAGCGGGCGCAATCGATTGCAGAGGCGCAAAGCGCCATCGCTGGGCTGGCGGCCTGAATTCCCGCGCGGCGGAGGCTGCGACAGTCTCCGCCGATATCCGCCGGACGTTTGATTTCTCGACATAAGCGACAGTCGTGTTAAAGCGCGGACCCGTCTTTCCGTTCGAACCGTCCGCTGCCGATGCCACCGCCCGATCATTTGCACCTCGTCACATCCCAAGGCTTCTCCGACTACGCCCTGCTTGATTGCGGTGCGGGCCGTAAGCTTGAGCGCTTCGGCAAGGTCGTCGTCGATCGTCCCGAGCCGCAGGCTCTCTGGCAGCCGAAGCTCGCGAAGTCCGAATGGGCAAAAGCCAATGCCGTCTTTTCGGCATCCGGCGAAGACGACGAAAAAGGCAAATGGCGCATCGACAAGCCAGTGCCCGATGCCTGGCCGGTCAAACTTGCACTTGGCGATACCAACAAGAGTTCCCCTCACCCTCGCGGGGAGGGATTAGGGGCGGGCGGCTCCCAGCCCGTCACCATGCTCTGCAAACTCGCGGGCCTCTGGCACTTAGGCCTCTTCCCCGAGCAGGAACCGCACTGGACATGGATGCTCGATCATCTCGCCAAAGTGAAAGGCGAGACGCCACGCGTCCTGAATCTCTTTGGCTATACGGGCGCGGCGTCGTTGCTCGCCGCGAAAGCTGGCGCTGAGGTGACCCACGTCGATGCCTCCAAGAAGGCGATCCAATGGGGCAAGGAGAATCAGGAAGCCTCCAAGCTCGGCGCCGCGAAAATCCGCTGGCTGCTCGATGACGCCGCGAAGTTCGCAGCGCGCGATGTCCGTCGTGGCAAGACCTATCACATGATCCTCGTCGATCCGCCGAAGTTTGGGCGCGGCCCCGAAGGCGAAATCTGGGACCTGTTCCAGAACTTGCCGTCGCTGCTCGCCGATCTGGCGAAACTGCTCGCACCCGAACAGGCTGCGATGGTGCTGACGATCTACGCCATTCGCGCCTCATCGCTCGCCTTTGACCAGCTGCTGCGCGAAGCATTGGCGAAGCGCGGCGGCACATTCGACAGCGGCGAGCTTGCCATTCAATCGCGTGCCGGCCCGCTCGTGCCGACATCGCTGTTCGTGCGCTGGGTTCAGACATCATGAAGCCAAACGCCAATACGCCAAAGATCATCACCAGTCTGACGAACGATCGGATCAAGGCGATCCGTGCGCTGGAGATGCGCAAGGTGCGCAAGGAAACGGGCCTGTTCGTAGCCGAAGGCACGTCGCTGCTCGTCACTGCACGCGATCATGGTTTCGCTCCCGAAACACTCGTCTATCAAGCGGGCGCTGCGGCGGGCGGCGTCGCGCGCGGGCTGGTGAAGCATGCGCTTGAAGCGGGCTCGGAAGTTCTCGAAGTCTCCGAAGCCGTGCTCGCGAAACTTGCCTCGAAAGACAATCCGCAGTCGTTGCTTGGCGTCTTCAAGCAACGCTTCGTGCCACCCCCGGATCCCGCCAAGCTCACAAACGCCGACACGTGGCTCGCGCTCGAAGAGATCCGCGATCCCGGCAACCTCGGCACGATCATTCGCACTGCGGATGCCGTCGGCCTGTCCGGCATCATCCTCGTCGGCACGACCTGCGATCCATACGCATTAGAATCTATCCGCGCCACAATGGGCTCGATCTTCGCCGTGCCGCTTGTGAAGCTCGACCGCGAAAGCTTCTTCACGCTTGCGAAGGCATGGCCCGGCGAAGTCATCGGCACGCACCTCGATGCGCGCGAAGATTTCCGTCAGACGCAATATAATGGCCGTGAACTGATCGTCATGGGCAGCGAGGGGCCGGGCCTCTCGGGCGGCGCCGCCGCAGTCTGTTCGACGCTCGTGAAAATTCCGATGGCGGGCGCGCTGGACTCTCTCAACCTCGCGATCGCGACCGCCCTGATTCTCTATCAAGTCCGCGGCCCTAGTCTGAAGCTCTGATCATGCGCATCGAATATCACCGCACACTGATCGCCGATCAGGTCCGCAACGAAGCGTTCTTCGCCGCGCTGAAGGCCGCCATCGTTCCCGGCAAATCCGTCGTCGCGGACATCGGCGCGGGAACGGGCCTGCTCGGGCTCATGGCATCGAAGCTAGGGGCCAAGGAAGTCTTTCTGTTCGAAACCGCTGAAGTCGCGGGCGTCGCCGCCGCCGTGCTCAAAGCCAACAAGGCGAAACGCTGTCATCTGATCCCATGTCACTCTACGGAGTTTCAGGACAGGCTCGCTGTCGACATCATCATCTCGGAAACGCTCGGCAACTACGCGCTCGAAGAAAACATTATCGCGACGCTGGCGGACGCTCGTCAGCGCTTTCTGAAACCGGGCGGCACTGTCATTCCCGACCACATCATTCAATACGTGGCGCCCGTCGTTACGTCACGTATCGACGCCGATCTGCGCGCCTGGGACCGCGTCGGCCACGAGCTCGATCTCTCAGTCGCGCAGACGATGTCGCTGAACAACGCTTACGTCCGCGCGTTGCAGCCCGCCGAAATCCTCGATGGCTGCCGCAGCGCCATGGTCTGGGACGAAGTCGATCTGACGACGGAGACGAAATCGAAGCGCCGCGGCGAAGCGGAATGGCGTCTGCCGCGCCCGGCGAAGATCTATGGCTTCGCGACCTGGTGGAAAGTCGAGCTGGTGCCGGGCATCGGCTTTTCGACCGGTCCGCTATCTCCGCGCACGCATTGGGAGCAGCTCTATTTCCCGCTCTCCGCGCCGATGGACGCCGACGCCAGCGATCTCATCGCTATCGATCTTCGTTCAAGTTCGTCCGAGGAAGCGGGCACCTATCTCGCGTGGACGGCCATTCACAAGAACGCCGGCGGCAAGGTTCTGGCGCGCCAGGCGCACGATCTCGACAAGGGATATCTGCCCTAGCCGCCCCTAGGCCTTGAGCCTGGCTGGCCGCGGCCCATTTATGATGCTATCGGGGCGAGCAATTTCCAGGGGAGGGCCTATGCCATGATGGTGCTGATCGTCGGTTTGATTTTATTTCTCGGCATTCATCTGTTGCCCACATCACCCGAGCTTCGTGACGGATTGAAGGAACGCCTTGGCGAGACGACTTACAAAATCCTGTTCTCGTTGCTGTCGCTGGCCGGACTGATCGTCATCGTCCTCGGCTTTCACAAGCTGCAGCTTCACCCCGGCAAGAACCCGATCCTGTGGTATCCGCCGATCTGGACGCGCCACATCGCCGTTGGATTGATGCTGCCCGCGATGATCCTGCTTGTTGCTTCGCTCATTCCTTCGCGCATTCGTACGGCGACGCGGCACCCGATGTTGATCGCTATTAAGATCTGGGCGCTGGCGCATCTTTTGGCGAACGGCGATCTCGCAGCGCTTCTGATCTTCGGATCGTTCCTCGCGTTCGCGGTTTACGACCGGATCTCGGTGAAGAAGCGCGGCGCGGCGGGTCCGCTCGGTACGGCGCAGCCCACAAGCGCATTGAACGACGTGCTCGTCGTCGTCATCGGTATTGGACTTTATGCAGCGCTACTCTTCGGCGGCCATCAATGGCTGATCGGCGTCTCGCCGATGCCCGAGCTTGGCTGAACCGGCGCAAAGACTTTCGCTGGTATAATGCGCTTGATGACAAAGCCGATCACAAGCGCAATCCAGGTTCCGCAGCCGATGATCCAGGCGACCGGATCGATGATGTAGTCCCAGAGATTCCTGCTTGCGCCAGCCTCGAGCAGGAACCCCGCAATTCCGACGTTCAGCGCCAAGGCGGTGATGAAATATCCGCGCCATAGCGCATAGGCGATCACAATCGCGACCGCCGTCGGCAACAGATAGCCGCTATAGCCGATGACATACGGGTCCGCATTCAAAAAGCCCGTTGCGCCGGGATAGAGCGCGATGCCTGCCAGCGCCAGCATCAGTGTCGCAAAGCGATATTCCGCTGACGTTGCAACCCGCCTGCCGGTCGTTGCCGAAATCGCGAGCACGGCAAGCAGCACGAAGCCAGGAAACGATGGCCGCTCGATCGCGGAAACCATCCACGCGAAAAGCGAACGCGGCCCGGCCGAAACGCATAAACTTGCCGCGACAACAGCAAGTCCGGCACCAAAACGGAGGGGCGGTGATTTCGTGAACGCGGCGGCAAGCGCAGCCGCAACGGTAAAGAGGATGAGCGCCGCATTGGTGCTGTTCAGCAGCATGTTCAGTGTGTGAGTCATTGTTGCGCCGTGCTCTGCTGTAAGCCGTGTTCGATCCAGGCGCTCGACACGCGCACATGGTTGATCGTCTTTATCGGGCGCGAATACATCACGTCGAATTGCCCCGGTCCGGACTGGATCAGAAACGGATAGGCAACGATGTGGTCTTGTCTATCCGTATCCATGCGCGCAATGACGCCGATGCGGCGGAACGTCTTTCCATCGAGATCGGCAAGTGCCAGCGTGATGTTTCTCTCCATCTTGGCATCGTCGTTGAACGCCATCAGGATATGCGTTGCATCATACCGGATTGCCGAGATCGGGCCGCCGGGGTTGGGAAGGTTGGTGGGCTCGACTGGCGTCCATGTCTGGCCGCCGTCGGTCGTCCGGGTGATGAGAATTTCCCGCGGTCTTCGGCTCTTCAGCGGACGAACGAATGCGATGGCTGTCGACTGTCCGGTGGCCACGATCATCGGTTGGTAACCGATCTTGCCGGCCTTTCCCATGCGTCGCCGGTCGATGACATGGCCATCTGCATCGAGAACGAGCAGAACCGGGAATTTCCGGTTCATCTCCTGGTAGACAGGCAGACCGATGCGTCCGTCCGAAAACAGGAACGGCGTCGATTTCGTGAGGTGAGACATGTTGAAGAACGGCGTCGCATAGAGGCTTTCAGCCGGTCCCCACGTCGCGCCGTTGTCGAAGGAGCGTATCAATCCGATTTCGCAAGTCGCCCAGCCGCTGAGACGCGACGTTGCGAAGAACAGCCAGATTTCTTTGTCGGAACGGCGAAATGGCACAGGGTTGGCGAGCGACTTGATCCTGATTGCCAAATCGTGGCTGACGCGTGCGCTCGTCGTCACGACATGCGTCGGCGACCATTCCTTTCCGTCGAAACGCGCTGACACCAGTTCGGCATCGTTGGCGCCCTCGTAAGGCGCGCGATACCAGAACGCCTGCAAGCCGCCATTTGGCATCGCGACGGCGGAGGCGCCATGTACGAATTCGCTCTCACCCTTCGGCGTTACGATTTCGCTGCTCAGATCGAGCGGTCCTCGGACGGGTTGCTCAGGAATAGAGACGGCAAAGGTCCACGGCTCCGAGCTTGGCCGCATCTTTTGAAACAGCAGAACCATCAACGCTGCCGAGCACAGCAGTATGGCCCAGCCCACGAGGGTGCGCGTTCCGCGATCTAAAATCAAATGTGGTCACCGCCGATTGTGCGTGGCTTCGGTTGAGGGCCAAGCCGTCCCGCTTCAAGTAGCAGGTGGAACGTCGCAAGAGAGGCTGTTCCAGCGCAACTGAAAAAAAGTACCGTGCAAGTGTGGCTAACGGGTCAGCACGACAAATTCAGTACCGCTCCCGTTTTCGTGGAGCGGCAGTTCGCGGTCCGATACGATCAGCGACGAGCCCGGCCGCGCCAGCTCCGAGATTGTCTGCTGAATATCGTCCGGAATTGTAAACGCATTCAGCGCCTCATTCGCCATTTGGACGTCAAGCTCGCGCCCCCGCGCCAGCGCGGTCCGGCGGCGTTTCTTCTTGCCCTCGTCGAATGCTTGGCCGGGCGAGGGTGTTTGCGCGCTGACCAGACGCCAATCGAACGTGTTCGGATCGGTGCCGTAGTTCATGGCCGTGAACACGTGTGTTCCGACCTTATGCTTGAGCGGAGCAACCTCGATCGGCGCTTCGAGCAAGGGCTCGAAGCCCTGGCGCACATAGATCCTTTGAGCGCGCAGGCTGATGAGCACCGCGACGGGCTTCGAACGTAGCCGCATTTCCTTGTTGACGTCTGTCAGCGCCGCCTTCGCCGACTTCAGATCCGACTGCGCATCGCGCAAAGCATCCGCGGCGCCATCGCGCGCACTCTGTGATGACGAGTAGGCACCTTGCACGCCGGCAAAACTTAGTTCGTTCGCCGCAGCATCGGCCCGCGCCTTATCGGCTTCGATCGTGGCGTCGAGCAGGGCGTCTTCGAGATCGCTCTCCCGGTCCATGTCAGCATTTTCGCCAGCAGACGCGGACTTGCTGTTATCCGCCGCGTCCGCCATGTAGGCCTCGAATGCCTTCATCGCCGCCGTCTGCAGGGCTTCTGCCGATTTGACGGCTGCTCTTAACGGTTCAATCGAACGCCGCGCGGTTTCGAATTTCTGGTTCACGTCCGTGAAGTCTTTCGCGGTCTGCTGGGCTTTTTCGTCGGCGGACTTAAGCGCGGCTTCCGCGGTTTTGACGGCCGCCCGCGCGCGATCAAGCTTTTCCTGCATGATCTGATCGGCTTCGGCCCGTGTCGTCGGCCGCCGCTGCAGATCCTTGGGCATGTCCGCGACGGCGCGCAGCAGCGCCGGAGAAATGCCGATCAACCGCACGCCTGCGCCCGCTGCCGAATGATCATCAGGCCGGTCGTTCACCGCGATGAGCTGCGGTTTCGCCAATCCGCCTTGCATCGCCGTTGCGTCGTCGAGCGGCAGCGGCTTGAACAGCTTCGGGCTGTCGAAGGGAATCGGATCGGGATCGTCATACGAAACGACCACGCGGTTGCCGATTTTGGTTAAGCCGTAGAGTTTGCGCGCAAAGCTATAGGGCAGCCGGATGCATCCGTGCGACGCGCGGTAGCCCGGCAGATCGCCGGCGTGAAACGCGATGCCCGACCACGTGATGCGCTCCTGATAAGGCATCGACGCGCCGGAATAGATATTGCTGACGTGATAGACGTTCTTCTCCAGGATCGAAAACACGCCCGTCGGCGTATCGTGGCCCGGCTTGCCCGACGAAATTTTCGACGATGCGATTTCGCCGTTCATGTCGTACACGCGAAGGCGCTGCTTCTTGATGGAAACGACAATGAGAAGCGGTGATTTCGACTGCGCGGCGGCGGAAGCGGCGGCCTGCGATTGAAGTCTCAGCAGACCGGTTTTGGACTTCGCGTCGGCTGCGATCGGATATGCTGCTATCGCAGCCGCGACCGCATAAACCGCGATCGAACGCAACGCCGGAGATATTCTGCCGCTGACATTCTCTGCACGACGCACGCAACCACCCCGACGTTAAAACTAACGAAACCGTCGCAGCGACATGATCAGGCCGGAAACTGGCCCCCGATTTTTGGCGCTGATGATTGGCTAACAGACGCCAGTCAGAGCGCGCAACGAACTACCGCTCAGGCGGAGCATTCGACATTCGCGATGTTGCGCCAATTCAACGCTTTCGCGGGCTTTACAGAAATACTTGTGGACGGGACGTGGAAAAATTTACCATTCCGCCGGTTCTTCGTCGCCCCTGTGGGCACTGGCCAGAAAGCCTGGGGTTTCGTAAACTCTGTTTAGCTGACCTGGGGTGACGTTGAAGCGTGCAAACCCCACATTATGACGGCTTATCGCTCGACTTGAGAGCGCCTGAACGGCCTCGGGCCGATGGAGTGAGATGTCTATTCACATCAAGCGTCGGCGGCTCATGGCGCCGGATATTGCGGGCCGCAAAGGCGGCGACCCGATTGTCGCGCTGACCTCCTATCACGCCCACACGGCGGCCATCGCCGACAACCACTGCGATTTTCTCCTCGTCGGCGACAGCCTCGGCATGGTCATGCACGGCTTCGAGACGACGGTGCCGGTTCCCCTTGAGCTGATGATCATGCACGGCCAGGCAGTCGTGCGCGGTTCGAAAAAAGCCCTTGTCGTCGTCGACATGCCGTTCGCAACCTACGAGGAAAGCCCTCAGGTCGCGTTCCGTAACGCCGCCCGCGTTATGAAAGAGACCGACTGCGGCGCCGTGAAGCTCGAAGGCGGCCGCCGCATGGCGGAAACGATCCGCTATCTCGTCGATCGCGGCATCCCGGTGATGGCGCACATTGGCTTGACGCCGCAGTCCGTGAACGTGCTGGGGGGCTTCAAGACCCAAGGCCGGACGGTCGATCAGTGGGACGCCATAGAGGAAGACGCCCGCCTGGTTGCGGAAGCCGGGGCCTTCGCCGTCGTCCTCGAAGCCATGACCGCCCCTCTCGCCGAGCGCATTACCAGGGCAATCCCGATCCCGACCATCGGTATCGGCGCCTCCGCCGGCTGCGACGGGCAGATCCTTGTCATGGAAGATATGCTCGGATTGTCTCCAAACGTGCCGAAGTTTGTGAAGAAGTTCGGGGCCATAGCTTCCGCGATCGACCGTGCCATTGCGTCCTACGCCGACGAGGTCCGCGCCCGGACGTTTCCGGCCCCCGAGCACACCTACGCCCTGAAATCCCCCGATATGGAGGCGTCGGTCTCGCCGGTGCGAGCCACGAAAAAGCCGAAGACGACGAGCACTTAGCGTCGTCGGGCCTAAATTCAGGCGAGGATTGCGGCGCGAAACGCGCAGGAAACTTGCGGTCAGGGCTTGCCCGGAGCGCTTGCTCAGTTATCTATGCCCCCGAACCGGCGTGGCCGTGGGAAACCCCGCGTTCCGAGTTTCGGACTGAATGAGGTTAATGGTTTAATGGCCGAGAACGACGACAGTCTGTTTCGCGAAATCAAAGAAGAAATTCGCCGCGAGCAGATGGAGAGAATTTGGAAGCGTTACGGCGGCCTGATCCTTGGTGCTGCAGCACTGATCGTGCTTGGCGTTGCCGGCTTCCAGTATTGGCAAACGCACCGCGTTGCGTCGGAAGAGGCCGCAGGCGCTAAGTTCGCCGCCGCCGAGACGCTGAGCGACGACAAGAAGAAAGACGAAGCCGACAAGGCCTTCCAGGCGATCGCTGACGGCGGTCCGGCCGGTTATGCAGCGCTCGCAAAATTGCGCTTGGCCGGTGCCGAGGTGAAGGAAGGCAAAACCTCAGACGCCATTGCAACTTATGACGCGCTCGCCAAGCAGCCGGGTGCGGATCGTCTGTTGAAAAGCTTTGCAGAACTGCAGGCGGCATCACTGCGGATGGCCGATGCCGACTATACCGAAATCCAGAATCGCCTGACACCTCTCATGGGCGATGGCGAACCCTTCGCCAATACGGCGCGCGAATTCCTTGGAATTGCCGCTTACAAGGCCAAGAAATACGACGAGGCACGAAAGTATCTGGAGCCGCTTCTGATCGATCCGAACGCATCTGCTGACCTGCAGGAACGTGTTAAGATCATCATGGGAGAGATAGCGGCGGCTGAGGTCGCAGCGAAAAACCCGGCACCCGCAGCAACGGCTGCTCCGGTACCAGGGATTTTGGCGCCAGAAGCCACGGCACCGGCACCGGCAGCTCCTGCCGCTTCGGCGGCGCCGGTCAAACCGGCCGAGCCGGCCACGACGACGGAGGCGCAGCCCAAGACGGGAGAGGCTGCGGGAACCGACAAGAAATAAGCCGCGAAGCGGTGTGAGGGGAGATTGGGGTTGAGATCAGGGGGAAGGCAAATGCGTTTCGGCGCCGCGTCGCTTTTGGCGGCCGCTGCCGCCGTTTTGCTCGCCGGCTGCGCCAGCGACGGGCCGACACTTCCCAAGATCAGCGAACTCAATCCGTTCAAGACCAAGCAGACGCCGCTGCCCGGACGCCGCATCCCGATCGTGGAAACGACGGAAAGCATTGGGTCCAATCTGGCGGAGGCCAACAAGCCCATCTCGCTGCCGTCACCGCGTATGAACCAGTCCTGGTCGCAACCGGGTGGCGACGCCAACAACGCCCCCGGCAATTTGGCCCTGACTGGCTCACTGCATCAGCTCTGGAGCGCCAGTGCAGGTGAAGGATCGTCGAAGACCGGCCGCGTCACCGCCAGTCCGATCGTCTTCGGGGATCGTATCTATACGCTCGATGCCGCCGCCAACGTCGCCGCCTTCACCCTGACTGGCAGCAGCGTTTTCACCGTTTCGACCAAGCCTGAGACTACTGTCGGCCTCGGCGGTTATGGCGGCGGTCTTGCCGCTGATAACGGCCGCCTGTACGTCGCCAACGGCTACGGCGTCGTATCCGCGCTCGATCCCGGCACGGGCAAGGCGATCTGGACGAAAAACCTCGACGTGCCGGTGCGCGCTGCGCCGACCGCAGCCGGTGACCGGCTTTACGTCATCACCATCGACGGGCGCTTTTACTGCTTGAGCGGCATCGACGGCTCCGAGCTTTGGGCGGCACGTGGCCTGCCGCAGAGCGCCAGCCTCATGACTTCGACAAGTCCCGCGGTAGACGGTGATGTTGTCGTGGTTCCCTATCCGTCTGGTGACATCATGGCGTTCAAGCTGTCCGACGGCTCGACCGTCTGGACGGAAAATTTGGCCCGCACGCGCCAGACCTCGCAAATCGCCTCAATGAGCGATGTCGCGCGCCCTGCAATCGACGACGGCGTCGTCTATGCGATCGGTCACGCGGGCCGCATGGTGGCAACGCAGGCGAAGTCCGGCGATCGGGTCTGGTCGTTGAGCATTCCCGGCTCTGAGCCGCCGTGCGTGGCGGGAGACACCGTGTACGTCGTCGATACCGGCGGTCGCCTGATGGCGCTGCAGAAGTCCGACGGTAAGACCCGCTGGCTCACCCAGCTTCCGGCCGCGAAAAACTACGCCGGTCCCGTTCTGGCCGCCAATACGCTCTTCCTGGTGTCGAGCACGGGCGAGGTGGTCAGCGTCGATCCGATGACCGGCAAGGTTGGGGGTACGATGCAAATCGGCGATAAGGTTTATATTCCCCCCATCGTCGCCCAGGGTCACATGTACGTTTTGACCGACTCCGCAAAACTCATCGCTCTCAACTGAGAATTGGGTTAGGAGGGCATGTTCGCCTTGCCGCGGTACCCCCGCGCAGGCGTTCTTCCCATGTCCCCAGCAGCCCCGGTTTCTCTTTTGTCGTCGTCCCCTGAAATGCCTGTTGTCGCAATTGTCGGCCGTCCGAATGTCGGCAAATCGACTCTGTTCAACCGCCTGACCGCGACGCGTGCCGCGCTCGTCTCCGATTTACCGGGGCTGACGCGCGACCGTCGCGAAGGTATCGCCAACCTGTTCGGCGTCGATGTCCGCCTGGTCGATACCGCAGGTCTTGAGGAGGCGCAGCGCGGCTCCATCGCTGATCGCATGCGCAAGCAATCGGAACAGGCGATCTCGGAAGCCGATCTCGTGCTCTTCGTCATCGATGCCCGCGCTGGCGTCACGTCGGCAGACACCGGCTTTGCCCGCATCGCGCGGCAGTCCGGCAAGCCCGTCGTGCTTGTCGCGAACAAGGCCGAAGGCAACAAAGGCACCGACGGCGTGCTCGATGCTTTCTCGCTCGGCCTCGGGGCGCCGATCGCGATTTCGGCTGAGCACGGCGAAGGCATCGGCGATCTCGCCGAGGACATGCTGGCCGCGCTGGGCTTGAAGTCCGCGCCGACGACGAAGAAACGGCGCAAGGGCGATGACGCCGAGGAAGAAAAGCCGCAAGAGCGCCCGGCTGTCGTCAAGCCGATCCGCGTTGCGATTGTCGGGCGTCCGAATGCCGGCAAATCGACGCTCGTCAACGCGCTGCTCGGCGAAGAACGCATGATCACCGGACCCGAGCCGGGCCTGACGCGCGACAGCGTCTCGACCGACTTCGAATGGAAGGGTCAGAAGATCCGCCTGTTCGATACGGCCGGGCTTCGCCGCAAGGCGAAAATTACTGAAACCGCCGAAAAACTCTCCGCCAGCGACGCCGTCCGCGCCATCCGCTTCGCCGAAGTCGTTGTGCTTCTGATCGACGCCGAACGTCCGTTCGAGCATCAGGATCTCACCATCGGCCATCGCGTGACGGAAGAGGGACGCGCCCTCGTCGTCGCGGTCAACAAGTGGGACCTTGTCGAAGAAAAGCAGAAAACGCTGCGTGAGCTGAAAAAGACCGTCGCCGAAAGCTTGGCGCAGGTTCCCGACGTGCCTTTCGTCGCCATTTCGGCGCGCTCCGAGAGCGGGCTCGATCAGCTCATGACGGCGATCTCCAAGATTTACGCGACCTGGAACCGCCGAGTATCGACGCCGCAACTGAACCGCTGGCTCAACGAGGCCCTGAGCCGCCATTCGCCGCCTGCTGTGCACGGCAAGCGCATCAAAATCCGCTATGTCACGCAGCCCTCGACGCGGCCGCCAACGTTCGTTGCCTTCTCGCAGCGCGCGGAAGCGCTGCCCCAGTCCTATGTGAAATATCTGACGAACTCGCTGCGCGACACGTTCGATCTGCCCGGCGTGCCGATCCGCTTCAGCCTTCGCAAAGGCGAGAACCCGTACTCAAAGAAATGATGGGCAGCATTGCGCTGTGCTTATGAGTGGCTGTGTATAGACTGCATTTATAAGGAAAAGTCGCAGCGGGAGGGGAGCAAACAGCAGCGAGAATGCTCTCGAACCGCCACGCTCCCCGCCCGCACGGGCGTCAGCCGATTAAAACTGGCGCCGCTCCGGACGGGGTTAAATAGGGTACCTTGCGCCGACGTCAAGAGGTGGCGCGAGTGTCTTGCTTTTCGCCGTTGCCTGCGCCATCCGAGACGTATGGACGTTTTTTTCTACCACCTCGAACATCAGCCGCTTGATCGTGTGCTGCCGAGCCTTCTGGAGAAGACTCTGGCGCGCGGTTGGCGTGCCGTCGTCCAAGTTGGAAACGAAGAGCGCCTGGAAGCTATCGACCATATGCTTTGGACCTACACCGACGACAGCTTTCTGCCGCATGGCACCGCGCGTATCGGCCATTCCAGCGACCAGCCCGTCTATCTGACGACGACCGACGAGACGCCCAACGGCCCGGGCGTTCGTTTTCTTGTCGATGGCGCCGAGGCGCGCGAATTTGCGGGCGCGGAACGCTTCGTCTACGTCTTCGACGGAAATGATGCGGACGCCGTCGCCCTGGCGCGCAGTCAGTGGAAAGCAGCGAAAGCAGCGGGCTGCGCTGTCACCTATTGGCAGCAGTCGCAAAGCGGGCGATGGGAGCAGAAGGCGTGAGCCTTCGTAGAAACGATCCCTGAGCATGAATTACCATCACGATTATCACGCCGGAAATTTCGCTGACGTCTTGAAGCACGTCATTCTGGCGCGCGTCGTGACGTACATGAAGCAGAAGCCGAAGCCATTCCGCGTCATCGACACGCACGCTGGCGCTGGGCTCTACGATCTCGAAAGCGACGAAGCGGCGAAGACGGCCGAATGGCAGGACGGTATCGCCCGCATCTTCGACGCCGAGATGCCAACGGACGTCGCTGGGCTTCTGGAGCCTTATCTCGATGCCGTGCGCGCCGTGAACGGCGTCGGTCTTAAACACTATCCCGGCAGCCCACTGATCGCGCGCCACCTGATGCGCGACGACGATGTGCTGGTCGTCAACGAGCTTGCAGACGTTGAATTTCAGCGGCTCAAGCAGGAATTCCGCCGCGCCAAATCGACGACCGTGCTGAACATCGACGCCCGGCATGCGGTGAAATCACTGCTGCCGCCGAAGGAGCGTCGCGGCGTCGCGCTGATCGATCCGCCATTCGAAGACAAAAACGAGTTTGCAGATCTCTCGAGCGCCATCGACGACGCACTGACGCGTTTCGCGACTGGGACCTATCTCATCTGGTATCCGCTGAAGGATGAAGCGGCCGCCGATCGGTTCGTCGCCCTCACGATCTCAAAGCCCGGATTGGAATATCTTGATGTGAGGCTCTGGGTCGCAAAGCCGTTTCCTGGCCTCGGGTTGACGGCAACCGGCATGCTCGTTCTCAATCCGCCTTTCGTCTTGAAGGCCGAGCTTGAGACGCTGCTGCCATGGCTCGAAGAGCATCTCGCAGAAGGCCCCGGCAGTCGTTTCGCGTTGCAAGCCAGCGTTCAATAATGGGTCTCGTCGTTGCTCTGCAGCATTTCGCCTTGCAAGAAGCGCGCATTTACAGGATAAATTGCCGCACGCTAAGGCGGGCCACGGCACGGGAGCTCCCGACGCGTTCGACGTGACCGGAAGCGTGTTTGTGCGATCCGGTAGGGAGGCGCTTGGAATTTTCCGGCTCCGCAGTCCGCCACGGCTGTCGATGCGAAGCTATTTTGCTTCACTCGTCGGCCGGGCTGCCAGGAGACGATGCATGCGCCAGACAGGTACCGTAAAGTTCTACAATTCCCAGAAGGGCTACGGCTTCATCAAGCCGGATGCCGGTGGCAACGACGTGTTCGTTCACGTCACCGCTGTCGAGCGATCGGGAATCGGCGAGCTCAACGAGGGAATGCGAATTTCGTTCGAGACCGAACCCGATAAACGCGGCAAGGGACCAAAAGCCGTCGATCTGCAACGCGCAGGCTGACGTTCTACGCGGCCGAGCTTGCGCACGCTGCGGCCTTCGGTTGCGGCGATAGAGAGAGTCGTGCCTGCATTTGTCGATCGTTCCACGTCGCTTTGGCCGCGGCGCCAGAACAAGCAAAAACAATTCGGCTTACGGCTGATTCGCAGCGTTTCGCGATAAAAGCGATAGATAACAAAAAGCTCGCCGGGCTTCGCCTGGCGAGCTTTCCGCATGTGAAGATGGGTCGACGCGTTACTTCGCGATGGCGCCGCGGAGAGCCCCGACGATCGCCATCAGGATGCCGCCACCCACGCCGCCGCCAACGATTTGCGTGACGATCGAGACGGGATCGAGCGCGCCGCCCGCCACGGCCGTATGAAAGACCTGCTCGAGAATCTGGCCGCCGATGCCGCCGCCGACGATCCCGGCAATGGAATTACCGAGCGTCCCGAGGCTGATATTTTTCATCAGGCTGCCAGCGACGTTGCCGCCAACGGCACCGCTGATGAGCTGGATAAGCAACGGAAGATATTCCATGTGAGGTCTCCACGAGCTAGGTGGGACAACGGCGAGCCGTGCGTTTACCGCATCGATAAGCTGCGCACCCAGATGGGTTCCCACAAAGGGAATCGTATCATAAGACCTGCGACAGGACGTCTTTGGCCAGTGTTCATCACGGCGTATCAGGGGATGCGTGTTCGAGAAGTGACATACGGTACCGAAATAAGGCCGGAAAACTTTTCTTGAGGCAGCGCAATGATAAATATTCGTAACTTTGCGCTATATAGGATGACCACGTGAACGGCGGCGGAAAGGCCAAACCATGATGTCGAGATTGATTTCAGCCTTGATTGCGGGCGTATGCCTCATCGGGTTGGTCGCGCCGGCCTTTGCCGACCCCGAGGACAACTACTCGATCCGCCGCAAGAAGGGCGGATACTCGTACGACAAGTCCGAGTCGGTGAACACGTACGGTGGGCCACGCAAGCCAAAAAGCGCACCTCCCGGACCGCCCGACTTCCGCGATCAGACGCCGTCAGGTCCGTTCGATAACAGCTTCTTCTTCGACTCGGGCGTCGGCAGCCTCTACGGCGGTAACTCACCGTATATGCACTAAAAAACCTGACGGTTGTCGGTTTGGGAAGATTGCAAGCCAGGGGCCGCGGTATCGCGGCCTTTCGCATATCTGTGGCTTTCGCGGCCTAGTACCAGAATCCTGTCAACTGATGCCGATGCGCCACTCGCCCTGGTGCCGCCATTGTGCTGTCAATATAAAGGCAGCCTGATCCCAGGGTGGGCTATGAGGGAGAACTTCGTTATGCGCTTCTCGGGCAAAATCTTTGCCGCATTTGGCTTGGCCGCAACCATCGCCGTTGCCTCCGCCGCGTCCGCGAACGCGGAATGCAAGCGCTACGGCTTCTCGGTGAATGACTACGGCAAGGATGGCCCGACGAACGACGCCAAGAGCCTTCTCGACAAACTGATCTCCGACAAAATGGCGGAGAAGGGTGTGAAGGACTATCACACCGGCAAGAAGAGCGTGTCTTGCGAGCTGTTCCTCAACTTCATCGTGTTCGACGAGCACACCTGCACGGCCGAAGCCACCGTTTGCTGGGGCGGCTCGAAGCTTCCTGGCGCTGAGAAAACGTCGGCCGAAGACGTCGCGCCCGCGAAGAACGACGAAACGGCGTCGGAAGAAAAGCACGCCAAGAAGAAGGCCGTGAAGGAAGCTGCGGTACACACCGAAGCCGCTCCGGTTCACAAGACGGCTGCCGCTCAGACTGTGCCTGATCCCAAGTCGCTCATTTTTCGCAAAATGAAGAAGCCCGCCGGGAGCAAAGAGGCCTCGGCAACATCGCCTGTCGAGACGGGCTCTCTCGCTGAGACAAAGCACACGACACACAAGTCTGGCGACGTCGCGCCGGTCAAGGAGACGAGTGGTGGCGAGGGCTATCCGACGCCGGAAGCGCCGGCAGGCGGCGACGCCGCGCAGTAAGCGCAGCACCACTGCACCGACCAGATAGCGCGCCGTGGCGGATCAAGCTGCGGCGCGAATTTCTTGCAGCTTTATTTCGATAATTTGCCGGTTGTACGGCTTCAGCAGGAACGAATCTGCTCCACGCGAAATCGCGCGCTGAATTTCGAGCGGATCGTTTTCGGTGACCATGTAGATAATGTACGGACGCGCGCTACGCGGCAGCGCTCGAATCTTTTCGAGCAGTTCGATGCTGTTGGTCTCCGGCATCCGCCAGTCGAGCAAAATATAATCCGGCGTTTCCGATCTGAGCCGCTCCATCGCTGCGATGGCGCTATCGGCTTCACTGACGCGGAAGCCGAGGCTTTCGAAAATGAGGCGCGTGTATTTCCTGATAATTTCGGAATCGTCGATGACGAAGCAATGCTGCATGTAAAGAGCTTCTCGTAAGCGAGGCGTTGCCCAACCGGCAGCAGGGCAACTGGAAACTCAAACGAATGCGTCAAAAAATGCCTCTAAACTGTTAAGGGCCTCTTAAGACGTATGGCAGAATCCGGTCACGCAGCTGAACGTCGGGCCGCTCTCAGCTCGCGGGTTTTGCCACCAGCAGAATGTCGGCGCCGTCCTTCAGGATTTCGAGCTTCATCCCGGCGGTCGGAGCGATTCGCCACGTGTAGTAGGCCTGGATGGTGATGGCATCGAGCGCCAGCGGATTGCCGGCGACGAAATCCGTCAGATACTGAGGCGGCCGCGCGCCGGTGCCCTTACAGCGAATGAGAAATGTTGGCTGCTCGAACGACCCGCCGATCGACACGTCGATCTCGCCGCCGCGCGGCAATGCCGTGACGGCCGAAGCAATGAGATTGAGAAGAAGCTTCACCTTGTCTTTGGGAACCAGACCAGGCGCGCCGCGCCACGTCAGCTTGTGTTTCCCTTGGGTGATGCCCACGAACCCACGAGAAATTTTCTCGGCCGTCGTCAAATCAATGACGCTACCTGCCGAGCCGGCGGCGCCAAAAGCGAAGCGTGCGAATTCGAGCCGGGCGGAGGCTTGCTCCGTCACGTTACGGATCACGGTCATCGCATAGCTTTTCGCCTGCTGATCGTCGTCCTCGTCAAGGATTTCCAAACCGTTGACGATCGCACCGACCGGATTGATGATATCGTGGCATATTTTGCTAGAAATCAGCGCTGCAAGTTCAAGATCGGTCGGCGGAACGCGCTGGTCCATCATTAGTCCTTCGTCGTGATCATTGTGTCGCTACGTTGCGGCAGTTTAAGCGCGACAGCGCGACGCGAATACAACGTGGCCGCTTGCGACAATGCCCTATGCTCTGATACATGCGCCGTACAACGGTTGCCAAGTCTTGTAGCCGGTGGGGTCATTGACCTCCGTTTTTCATGGAAGACATGAGTCTTGCGTGCCACGGTTTGAGCCGCGGCGCGATAATCGCATTGATGGCGCGAGCATCTCTCGCGCAAAATGATTCGGATTGAGGTTTTGAAGCGCGCGATGGTGCCGATCGACGTCAAAGACTACGACGCTCTCATTGCGGCATTGCTTCCTGCGGTTCGAGAAGCCGGGCGCCTTGAGATGGCGCACTTCAACAATGGCGTCAGTTTCGAGCAGAAAGCCGACCGCACGCCTGTCACCGTTGCCGACAAAGAGGCGGAGGCAATCATTCTTGCCGCGCTCGCACGCATTGCACCCGAGGTGCCGGTCGTGGCGGAAGAAGAAATCGCCGCGGGCAAGGTCTGCCATTACGCCAGGCGTTTCTTTCTCGTGGATGCGCTCGACGGAACGCGCCTCTTCATTCGCCGCAAGCCCGAGTTCTCGATCAATGTCGGCTACGTCGAAGACGGCAGAACCAAGTTTGGCTTGATCTACCTGCCGCCGTCCGAGCGTCTGTTTGTGACACGCCCAGACGGCGCGTACGAAGCCCACATGCCGATCGCAGGCGACGTGCAGTTCGCGGCCCTGCGTTTCAAGCGGCTCACAACGCGAAAACCCGATCCCAATGCACTCGTGGCCTTCAACAGCCGCGGCGCGGGGGCGGCAAGCTCGGGTCTGTTGGCGCTGCTAAAAGTTCACGATGCCAAGCCGATCGGGTCGTCGATGAAGTTCTGCCTGATCGCGGCCGGCGAGGGCGATCTTTATGCGCGCTTCGGCGAAACCTGTGAGTGGGATACGGCAGCCGGGCAGGCGATCCTCGAAGCCGCTGGTGGCTCGGTCACGACGCTTGACGGCGCACCGCTGACCTACGGCCATTATGATCGCGCGTTCCGTAATCCCCATTTCGTCGCCTGGGCACGCCAACCGCTGTGGCGCGGAGCCGTTGCAGAATTGCCCTCCGTAGGCGCATAGACAACGCGAATTAGCCATACTTTAGCAACGAATACTCGCGATTCTGTATCCTAGGATTCGAGTGGTCCTCGGTCATGGGTGGCCTGCGCGTTCGCGCGTAGATGGCTTGGGGCGCAGTTCAATCTCGAACGCAATGAGAAGAGGGAACTCGCCGATGCGTTTCGGCTTCGAGGGAATCTCGCGAATAGCACCTGCCGTTTTTCGGGTTCGCAACTGCGTGCCGGGTCTGGCGTTGCTGGCTTGCCTGGCGTTCGGCGGTTCGAGCGCCAATGCCGTCGACGATGCTTATCGGCCGCCTGAGGACACTTATTCGGGCCAGGGTTATTCCGGCCAAGGCGGCAGCGATGCCTATCAGCCCGATAATGGCTATCGAGGGAACAACCCGAGCAACTATCAGGCTCCCCCGCCAGGCCCTTCAGGCGGGGCTTATCAACCGCCACCCTATAACGGCGCGCGCGGTCCGGACAGCGATCCCGGTGGTTATGGTGCGCCCTATACGCCGCCGAGCGCGAGTCGCGACTACAATTCGGGGCCGCCTCCCGGAGACGGGCCGCCGCGCGATTCATACTCGCAAGACGAAATCATCCACGCCGGCAATAAATTCTTTGGCTCCATCAGCGGCGGTCTGGCGTCGGCCATCGAATGGACGTTCCAGAAGGCGGGGCGGCCGAATGGCTACATCCTCGGCTCGGATGCGGGCGGGGCGTTCATCGGCGGCTTGGCGTACGGCGAAGGTATGCTTTACACGAAGGACGCCGGAAACTTCAAAGTTTACTGGCAGGGTCCGTCGGTCGGCTACGATTTCGGCGGTGACGGCTCCAAGGTCATGACGCTCGTCTACAACCTTCGCGATCCTTCCGACATTTACGAGCGTTTTGGCGGCGTCGAAGGCTCAGCTTATCTCGTCGGCGGTGTAAGCGTGCAACTTCAGAAAGCCGGACATGTCACACTGGCGCCGATTCGGGCCGGTGTGGGGCTGCGACTCGGTGCGAATATCGGCTATTTGAAGTATACAAGAAATCCAACTTGGAACCCGTTCTGATTGCAAGCAATGCACGCGGCGCGAGTAAAATATTGCAGGGAGGCAGAAAACCGGGTTTCTCTGTCGCTTAAGGGACGTTTGGAGCGGCGGGGGCCGCGAAGTTATTCATTTCAGGACGAGTATCCGTGATCAATCTGTATGCCGCGATGCTCGTCACGTTGGGCTTTCTCGTCGCGGCCCTGATTGTCGTTGTCCTGTTGCCGGCCTACCGGCGGCGCATCGAGCGCTTTACGGCCGAAGCCCTGAAGCGGACGCTTCCCCTCACCGAAGAAGAAATACGCGCCGATAAGGACCGCCTGCGTGCCGATTTCGCGATGGAGGTCCATCGCCTGGAGTCGAAGCTGGAAGATGCCGGGCTGATGGCAGCCCGCCAGCGCGTCGAGGTCAATCGCCGCGACGCCAAGATTCAGGAACTTTCCGAAGCCATCGCCGATCAGAAAATGAGCGTCGAGGAGCACGAGAACGCCCGGCGTGTGCTGGAGCAGGCGATTCTCGATCGCCTTCCGAAAGTCGAGCAGCGCCTGTCCGAGACGCGCAAGCTGCTCGCAACCCGCGACCGCGAGATTAAGACGCTCGCAGCCACCGGCGCCAAGCAGGCGGCCGCTCTCGAAGAAGCATCCCAGCTCAACAAGCAGCGCGAACGCGAAATCGCGCAGTTGCGCACCACGCTTGATACCCGCGCCGTTCGCAATCGCGACAGCGTGAAAGGCGCAGCCGCTGACGCCAATGTCGCCCTGCGCACCGAGCTTGAGGCTTTGCGTGAAAAAAGCCGCGAACAGGCCGCCATGATCGAGCGTCTGCAGGCCGCCGGGAAAATGGCGTCGAACAGCGAGCAGAGCGCCGAGATCAAGCGCCTCATGCTGGCCCTGGCGAAAACCGAAGCCGAACTCAACGGGATCAAATCGGGCCTCGATGGCGACGACGCGGAGCGCATGGCCCTCGAAGACCGCATCGCCGATATTCAGGTCGCAAGCGACGCGAAGTCCACCGAGATCGCCAAATTGAAGGCGATGCTGCAGGCCTATGAGGATCGTGAGCATCCGCCGGCCGACTTCGCCCAGAAGGCGGACATGGGCGCGCTGCAAGCCGAGATCGACCACCAGCGCCAGGTCATCATCGAGCTTCGCGCCGAAATTGCCGCCGGGCAGGAGCGCCTGTCGCGGCAAGCCATCCGCTTCCATGAAGAGATGCGGCGCGTCGGTCCGGCTGGAGAAAATGGCGCTCAGGCGACGCCGCCCGAGCTTCCTCGACCATCGCTTGCCGAACGCATTTCCGCGCCCCGACCGCCGAAGCTCGCCGCCAACGATACCGAGGGCTCGGCCGCCAGCGAAAGCGCCCGTGAGCCGCGCCAGGGATCACCGCCGATACGCGCCCTCAAGGTGCCCTCAAACGGCGCTGGGGAAGTCCCGAAAGCGGATCTCGACGGACCGCCGCCACTCCCCGCAAGTGATGGGGAACCCGCCCAGGGTGTGCACGGCGCATCGCCCCGCCGTCCCCGCCTGCTTGAGCGCATCAGCGGCGTCGATAAGGGTTAGTCGCCGCGGCGCGGCATAGGCGCTATTCGATTGCCCAGTGCCGCCGGATTGCGACACCGTCTATAAACCCCATTTCAACGATGGGGACGTTCTCCTCCAAGGCTTGAATTTCGACTGAGCGGTAGACCATGACAACCCCACACGCTGCGCACGGTGATCACGACCACAGCGGTCATGACCACGCGGGCCATAGCCATGATGGCCACAGTCACGGTGGGCTTGGTCACAGCCACGCGCCGAAGGATTTCGGGCCCGCATTCGCGCTGGGGACGGCGTTGAACATCGCGTTCGTCGTTGTTGAAGTCATCGCAGGCTTCATGGCGAACTCGATGGCGCTCGTCGCCGATGCCGGACATAACCTGGGAGACGTGCTCGGACTGCTGATGGCTTGGGGCGCCAGCATTCTCGTCAAGCGCCGCGCGACCTTCAACTTCACCTACGGCTTCGGTTCATCGACTATTCTCGCCGCGCTCGCCAACGCCGTGCTCCTGCTTGTTGCGGTCGGCGCTATAGCCCTCGAAGCGGTTCAACGTCTGATCGAACCGGCGCCCGTCGTCGGCAGCACCATGATCATCGTCGCGTCGATTGGCATTCTGATCAACGGCTTTACAGCGTGGCTGTTCATGTCCGGCCGCGAGCGTGATGTGAATATCCGCGGCGCTTATCTACACATGGTCGCCGACACTGCCGTCTCGTTCGGCGTCGTCCTGGTCGGCATCGCGGTGCTGCTTACCGGGTGGGACTGGCTCGACCCGCTCGTCAGTCTCGTCGTCGGCGGTATCATCGTTTGGGGCACATGGGGCCTGCTGCGCGATTCCATTCGCCTCGCAATGCAGGGCGTTCCGGTGAATATCGATCCCAGTAAAGTGCAGGCTCGTCTCGCTGCGCTGCCGGGCGTCGCGAGCATTCACGACCTGCACATCTGGCCGATGAGCACCACGGAAACTGCGCTCACCTGCCATTTGGTCATGCCCGGTGGACATCCAGGTGACGCCTTCATCGCGACGGCCGCCAAGATGCTGCACGACGAATTCGAAATCCGCCATTCGACGCTGCAGTTTGAGGTCAGCGCCGATGCACCTTGCGGTCTGGGTCATGGCTGCGCGCCAGCACTCGAACCGATGCCCCACGGCCATTAAGGGCCAATTACAGCCTAAAATTGCATAATGATCGCATCGCCCCCTTATTTTTAGTGGGCGAGGCGATATATTGCCGACCGATCAATAAAGAAAATCGATTGAAACCAGCGGGGCTTTGCGTTGGAATGGCTTAAAGGAGAACGTCATGCTGCGGCAGATTTCGGAAGGAGAAAATCATGCCGCCCGCCATCCAAGCTGACGTTACCGTCGCTTCAACAGAAGCTCCCTCGATAGAAAACCGGCATCCTCGAAAGAAGCCGGCATTTCACGCGATTTACACGCAAGGCGTATGGCCCGGTCTTTTTCTCACCGCGACGATAGCAGGCTTCGCATACTGTCTCCGCGAGCTCCCCGGTGTCGGCACATTCAGCCCGATGATCCTTTCGATCATCATCGGCATCGCATTCCACAATATCGTCGGCACCCCGCGCCGCGCCAAAGAAGGCGTGACGTTCTCGCTCCGCCGCATCCTGCGCTTCGCCATCATCCTGCTGGGCTTCCAGCTGACCGCACAACAGATCGTCGAAGTCGGACCGATCGGATTTGCCGTTATCGTCGCGACGCTCGTTGCCACCTTCGCCTTTACAACCTGGCTGGGTCACATGGTGGGCGTTGATCGTAAGCTGACGCAGCTCATCGCCGCCGGGACGTCGATCTGCGGCGCATCCGCCGTCATCGCCACCAACACGGTGACGAAGGGACACGACGAAGACGTCGCCTATGCCGTTGCGTGCGTGACCATCTTCGGCTCGATTGCCATGTTCACGTATCCGCTGTTCCCGGCAATCTTCCATCTTGATCCGCAGGCTTTCGGTCTCTGGGCCGGTGCATCGATCCACGAGATCGCGCAGGTCGTCGCTGCATCGTTTCAGGACGGTCAGGCATCGGGCGAATACGGCACGATCGCCAAGCTCAGTCGCGTGATGCTGCTGGCGCCTGTTGTCATTACGCTCGGATTAACGACGGTACGTCGCCAGCAGCCCCACCATCATCACGGCGCGGCGAACGTCTCCGGCAAGGCGCCGATGCCCTGGTTCCTCGTCGGCTTCATCGCGCTCGTCGGCTTAAACAGCCTCGTCGTAATCCCTCCGGACATGAAGCACGTCATCGTGCCAGTGACGACATTCCTGCTCTCCGTGTCGCTCGCCGCCATGGGGCTCGAAACCGACATCATGAAGCTCAAGGCCAAGGGACTGCGTCCGCTGTTGCTCGGTGCAGCTTCATCGCTCTTCATCGCCGGTTTCAGCTTGGGCTTGATCAAGGTAATCGTTTGAGAAGAACGCGAGGATGACATGACGCTTGAACAACTTCGCATTTTCGTCGCCGTCGCCGAAAAGCAGCACGTGACGCAGGCCGCCCACGAAATCAACATCACGCAGTCGGCGGCCAGTTCCGCCATTGCGACCCTTGAAGAACGTTACGCTGTAAAGCTGTTCGACCGCATCGGCCGCCGTATTGAATTGACCGATGCCGGCCGCGTCTTCCTCGTCGAGGCTCGCGGCGTCCTTGCGCGCGCGGCAACTGCGGAAAAGGCGCTTGCCGACCTCGCCGGGTTGAAGCGCGGCTCGCTGTCGATCTATGCCAGCCAGACCATCGTAAATTATTGGCTGCCGCCGTTCCTCGCGATCTTCAACCGGCGTTATCCCGAAATTCAGCTGAAGCTCAAGGCAGGTAATACCCAGCAAGTGGCGATTGCGACGCACGATGGCATCGCCGACATCGGCTTTATCGAAGGAACGATCGACGATCCGCATCTTTCGGTCCGGACGGTCGAGGGGGATCGGCTCGTCATCGTCGTCTCCCCGAACCATCCGTTCGCCGGCAAGGAGAAACTCGAACCCGCCGACATCAAAGCCATGACCTGGGTGATGCGTGAGCAAGGATCTGGCACCCGTGGCGAATTCGAGACCGCACTCAAGGATCATAGTGTTGAGACAGCGGATCTCAATGTCGTCCTTGAGTTGCCGTCGAACGAAGCCGTGTGCGCGGCCGTCGAAGCGGGCGTCGGTGCCACCGCAATCTCTAACCTTGTCGCCGAGGCCGGGCTACTCGCGGGCAAGCTCGTGGCGCTCGAATTCCCGCTTCCACAGCGCTCGTTCTACATTCTGCATCACAAGGAGCGCTACGCGAGCCAAGCCGAGCTGGCGCTTCTGGAACTCATGGGAGCGACAGGCAGGCCATCCGTCCGCCGCCGCGAAAAAGCAGTGTGAGAGAGGCGGTTCCGGCTCACAAGCCACGCGCAAGCCGAAGCAGAAACAGATCGAACTGCTAGGCTTGGCGGGCGGTAGGGAGCGGCCATGAAAATTCTTCTCGTGGGGCATGGCTATGTGGGGTCGTTCCTCCTCTCTGCGCTGACGAATGCCGGTCACGATGTTTCTGTCTGCGATCAGAACGTCGACCGCCTTGTCGGTGTCCGCAACGCCATGCGCTGCCGCTACCAGGAACTGACGATCGCCGATCTCGCTGACTTCGGCGTGATCCTTTGGTTCGCAGGTCATTCCAGCGTGCCGATGTCCTTGCGCGATCCGGACGGCGCACTTGCAAACAACTGTCTCGATCTGCTCCATTTTGCCCGCCGCAAGCAGCTCAACGCCCGGCTGATCTATGCAAGCACCGCAAGCGTTTATTCCGTGATGCAGGCCGAGGACGGCACGCCGCCATCCCCGCTCGATGAAACGGAGACGCGTCTCGATCCGGTCAATCCCTATGATTGCTCCAAGATCTCGATGGACGCGCTCGCCCGCTGCTTCGCCAACGCCATCACCGGCCTTCGTCTTGGTACGGTTTGCGGTGCGAGCCCTTATTTGCGCGGCGAATTGATCTTTAACGCCATGAACATCGCAGCCATGCGCGATGGTTTCGTGCAGGTCCGCAACCGCCAGTCCTATCGCAATATCCTCTTCCTGGAGGACCTCGCGCACTACGTTCTGCGCCTGATCGAGCTGTCAGACACCCTGCCGCCGATCCTCAATACCGGCTCGCTCAATATCGGCATCGGCGATCTGGCCGAGCAAATCGGCGCGTTCCATGGCGTGCCCGTTGTCGATAACGGCAACTCCGTGACGTATTCTTTCCAGATGAACTGCGCACACATTCAATCCCTGTGCGGCGCCCCCCGTCCGATGACCATCGCAGAGCGCTGCGCGCGTTTCCGCGAACATTTCCGTCCCGAGCTGCAAGCGGCATCATGAGTGCAATCTGCGAACCCCAACGCTCCTGCATCGTTTGCGGAAGCGACGTAACGCCATTGCTCGATCTCGACGTGCAGCCGCCGGCGAATCTGCTTCTCGAAAAGCCCGGTGACGCCTACGAGGCATTTCCGCTCGGATTTGCGAACTGCCCGTCATGCACGCACGGCCAGCTGACGTATTTCGTCGATCCCGCCAAGCTCTTTAAGCACTATCTCTACGCCAGCGGCACGAGTGGAACGCTCAAGGCCTATTTCGAGTGGTTCTCCGACACCCTGCGGCGCGCCTGCAAACCGGGTGCACGCGTGCTCGACATCGCGTCCAACGACGGCAGCTTGCTCGGCATTCTGGAATCCCGCGGTTTTGAAGCCATTGGCGTCGACCCAGCGGAAAATCTCAACAAGGTTGCGATCGCTGCGGGACGAAAGGTCGTTACCGGTTTCTTTCCGGCGGCGAGGCCCGAAGGGCTATTTGACGTCATCATAGCGATGAACGTCGCCGCGCACACGCCCGATCCGTCGACCTTCATGAAGGGCGTGCGCGAGTGTCTCGCGCCGGGTGGCGTCGCGATCATTCAGACCAGTCAGGCAATGATGATCGCCAACGGTGAGTTCGACACCGTCTATCACGAGCACTATTCGTTCTACACGGTCGCGTCGATGGCGCGGCTTGCGGAAAAGAGCGGCCTGCGAGTCGAGGCATCACGGCTGACGTCCGTTCACGGTACAAGCCTGCTTTCGTTTCTGCGCCGCGCCGATGAGGATGTAGAATCGTTCGCGTTTGAAGAAAGCGCGCCATTCAGTGTGATGTGGCCATCTCCGACGCCGCCCTTCCTTCTGCCCGAACTTACACTCTCCGAGGCTGATGCGGCCTATGCAAAGTTCGCCGACGGCGCGAAAGGCGCAATGCAATCGGCCGCCGAAGCCGTCGCACGCCATCGCGCGTCCGGCCGCAAGATCGCGCTGGTCGGCGTTGCCGCGAAAGCTTTGACCTTCATTCGCGCCGCCGGCATCGAGCCCGATGTCTATCTCGACGAAGCCGCGCTGAAAGTCGGGCTTACAATTCCCGGAACGTCCCGGCCGATCGAGCCGTTGCAGAACGCAGGCGCGATGGCAACCGATACGACGTTCCTCATCGGGGCCTGGAACTTCGCCGACGAATTGATGCGGAAAATTCGCAACGTCAGCGGCCCCACGACACCGAAATTTATCATTTACTTCCCCACGCTCACGGAAATCGGATAGCGCCGCGATGGCACAAAGGGTCGTCATTTCTCACTTCTTCAATGAGGCCTATCTGCTGCCGTGGTGGCTTCGCCATCACCGCGAAATCTTCGATCATGGCGTGCTGATCGATTATCATTCGACGGACGCCTCCGTCGAAATCTGCCGTGAGCTCGTGCCGCATTGGGAAATCGTCCCCTCGGAAAACGCGACGTTCGCTGCACTTCTTTGCGATTTCGAGGTCATGAAGCACGAGCAGCGTTTTCCCGACGCTTGGAAGCTTGCGCTCAACACCACGGAATTTTTCGTGGCGCCCGGGCTCGCGAAAATGGAACGCCTGATGCTGCAGCACGATCTTGTCGGCGCACGCCTGCCGGGCGCCGTCATGGTCGATACCGATCCCGATAATCCTCCGGACCCCGATAAGCCGCTGGTCGACCAGAAGGCGACGGGCATCTGGGAAGACGAGATGGACTTCAAGCGCCTCGCCATTCCCGGACTCACATTTCCGACGCGCAGCAGGCTTTATCATCGCTATGCCATCGGCGCCTACACGCCGGGTAGGCACAGTTCGCATCTCCCGCGCCAATGCAACGGCAGCCGCGACCTGGCCTCGATCCGCTGGTATGGTTTCAGCCCTTGGTCGAACGCATTCAAGGCGCGCAAGCTGCAGATCTCGACGAAGCGCGATTCATTCGATGTAAAGAACGGCTTCGGCGCTCAGCATCAAGCCGATATCGCTGAGCTTGACGGCCGTTGGGCCAAGCTCGCGCCGCTGAGTACCGCGCTGCATAGCGCGGCCTGACGATCCATCCACCTTCAGACAGTCGCTTCCGGAAGCACCGTGGCTGCGATGGTGTCGCGCAGGATTTTCACCTGATCGCGCCTGACGAACGTCGCGAACGCCTGACGCTCCAACTCGCGCCGCCGCGACTCGTCGCGCACGAGCATAACGCAAGCCTGCACGAGATCTTCATAAGGCACGGCGAACATCGAATGTCGGATGTCTTCGTCAATTTCGGTTTTCGGTCCGCACTCGGAGACGACGGCCTTGCTGTTGGCAAGCAGATATGACGTGCGGACGATCTCGTGAATGCTGTCCTCATAGAAGTGCACGTTGAGGACGACCTTGGCTTCCGCAATCGCCTGATCGCGCTCGCTGCCGTACACGCTGAACATATGCTTGACGTTGAGCCCGGCCTTTGCGAGCCCCTGCAGAACCGCGATGCGGCGTGGATTGGTGCTGCCGTAGAACAGGACGTCGACCGGCTGTTCAAATGACGGAATGCGGCGCGTCATCTCCGGAACGTATCCGACGCTGAAATGGCGAATCAGCGGGTTCTGCGTCAAACGCCGAAGTTCAACGATGTTGCGGACGCTATAATCCCAGATGGCCAGCCGCTTCAGAAGGCTGAAATAAGCGGGCCGTCCTTTAACGTCGAAACCCGTCACCTGTTCGAGATTGACGACGACGGTGTTCGCCGGAACGCTGTCGGCCTCATCTTGCGAAGCGAGCAGATGGGCGCCGAACAGAATGTTGATGCCGGTCTCAGCGAAAGAATTGATCCTTCGGCTCACTGAAACGCCCAAAGCCCGAAGCGCGCTTTCGAAACCCAGCACAAGATCATCGAATGCGGCCGAGTGCGGGTTGCCCGCGGGAACGATGGTGACAATGCTGACCGATTGCCACGCAGGCGGAACAGGATCGGCGCTCAGGAACTCGGATCCGAAAATATCCGCCTCGGCCTTCGAGTGGGAAGCGGTTCCCAAAGCCTTCGAGCGCAACCCGCGAACCCGGGCCGCTTCGAGCTTGTATTCCAATTCCGTTGATGTGGGCTCGAGGTCGAGCGCCGTCTTAAAGGCGTCCGCCGCGTCGTCGAACTTGCGAAGGCTCACCAGCATTTCGCCGAGCATGTCCCACGACTGGGCAGAATTATAGCCAAGGCTGATCGCCTTCGCCTTGGCACGGCTGGCAAACTCGATCTTGCCGAGCGGGACGAGGACCGTCGCCAGCGCTTCGTAGGCCTCGGCCGATTCCGGATCCTTTAGGATAGCCTTCGCGAAAATTTCCGCAGCGTCGTCGAAGCCGCCCGACCGGGCAATCCGCAACCCAGCAAACAACAGCTCCGACACGGAAGCGGTTTCTGGATCGAAGGCGGCCGTCGTTTCGGATGCAATCTCAGTCTCGTCCGGAAGATCAGCAAGCGAGGGCCACTGTTGGTTCATTGCCATCGAGATCTCCGAAACGGCGCAAACGATCAGAAGCCGGACGCTGGTGCGGACCGGCCCAATCTTTCACCTAACGGTTTAACCCTGCGCGAGACTGGCAATGGAAACCAACCAAGGTCCATCGGATGCCCCACGTCCGGCGCGCGTCCCGGCTCAACTTCTGGCGCGGTCCTTGGCGAGAGATACGAGAGCCAGCGTCCTGGTGCGTTCGATGGCGCGCGCCTGCTCAAGCAGAAAGGTGTAAGCAGGGTGATCGTCCGTCAAAGGCTCCAAAAGCTTCACGCCCGCCTTGTGCCAGACGGACCAGGCAATCTGTCCTTCTATGATCAACGCGGGCGCCAGTGAAATGTGCACCGGGTCGCCGGTCGCAAGTCCCTTGATGCTGTCCAGGCGAACGCCGAAGGCGGAAAAATCGATAACTCTGACCTTTTGGGTCGCGCCGCGGCATTCGACGATTGCAGGCAGCATGACCCGCCGCCGCTCGTCGCGTCGTCGCAAATAATTTCTCGATAAAATAGTTGCTGCCATCTCGCCTCCGAATGTCTCGCTTTTACGTGAGAGAAGCGCTGCGGAAACATTGAGCGCACAAAAGGGTATCCGCGCGCCTAACTCGGCCATTTTTGATCAATAAGTACTATAATCAAATTGTTCGGATCCTCAGCGGATCGAGAAAAATTCCCGAACATCTTGGATTCGCTTGGCATCCGATTTTCGTCTCTTGGATCACGACGGATGGATCGTTGCATTTTACGTGTAGGACTAGTTAACTAGGGCTAGTCATATATGATTCTAGGAGAATGCGATGCGGCCCGAACTCGAAGCTGTTCTGGAAGCCTACCGGCAGGATGCAGCACTTGAAGAGCAGTTGATCCAGGAAATCTTGACCGTCCTTGCCGTTACCGGAGCGGCGCGAAAGCGGACTGTTCAGGAATTGTCTCAGATCGTCAGTCGTCACACGATGAAGGCCGCCGAAGAGCGCGACTATCGGCAAAGCTCAGAGGATTTGGCGCGTTTCGATTTTCATCAGCCGCTGCGGCAGATGGCCGCCATCGCATGGTAGAATGTGTGAGGCGTGCAAAAAGATAGCCTGGAAAAAGCGGACGCAATACCTCGCGCACTTGTCGAGCATGCCGGATTTGTTTCCGCAGCACGGGAACGTAGACCTCGTACCCCTGATTGCGAAGATGCATTTCCGCGGTGTGCTCGCGATTAGGATGCACGTTGACCGCGATCCACGCGGCATCGTCAGCAGTCGAAGAATCCACGAATTGCCCCTCATGGCTCTAAAATGATCCATAAGTATCATAACAGAATTTCTGGATGTCTAAATACTAATCTCGCCCCTCAGTCCAATTTTGCCCACAGAACCTCGAAAAACGCGAATTTTCGGAAGCGGATGAAGGGTGTGGATGAACATTAGTAATGGGTGCATTTATGATTAAAAAGGACTAGATATAAAGAGTTCGATTCGCTTGGGTGGTCGGAATGCATTGTTTCGTTTTGCTTGTCGTCGATCTCTTGCTCGTTTCGATGTCGACGCTTATTGCCGTCGTTGTCACGCTGCCTGGACCGGTCGCGTCCGCAATAGCGGCGGCAAGCGCGTATGGGGCTTTCACGCTCTCGGCGGCCATTCCTGTAATGCTGATCTTCGGTCTCAACCGCACCGTCTGGCGTTTCACGTCCCTGGGTGACGGCGTGCACGTGGCCGGCGCCGCCGTGGGGATTGTCGCGCTCACGACAGCGCTGGCGCTCGTTTTAGATCAGACGGTGCTGATCACGCCCAATCTGCTGATCTTGCAGAGTCTGCTGATGCTCTACGCGTTGATCGGGGTGCGCGTCGCAATGCGCATCCGCCACGATCGCCGGCGCCGCGCACGGGTACCCCATGGAAGTGTCGGTGGCTTTCGCAAAAACGTATTGATAGTGGGGCTCGGTCCGCAGACCGACATCTTTCTCTGCGGCGCTGCCAAGGAAGCGGGAGGAGAAAACGAAATCGTCGGCATCCTGTCTCCCTCCCGCCGTCACCACGGCCGAAGGCTGAGATCGCGTAAAATTCTCGGGACGCCGGAAGCGGTTTATGAAGTTCTGCACGACCTCGCTGTCCATGGCATCATCGTCGACCGTATCGTGGTGACATTGCCACCGGCCGCACTTTCGGGAAAAGCACAGGCCGCGCTGGTGCAGTTGCAGGATGGCGGCCTGCTTCGCGTCGACTGGCTGCCGCTACGCCATAGTCTACGAGAGAATGCCGATGCCGCCATCGATGCCGCCAGCGATGGCCTGGAGCCTTCGGTCAACACCTATTTGCCCTGGAAGCGCTTCATCGATGCCACCGCTGCGCTTGTTGGCATTGTGGTATTTGCTCCGTTGATTCTCGTCGTCGCAATGGTGGTTCTTCTCGACGTCGGCGCTCCGGCGATATTTTGGCAGCAGCGCCCTGGTGCACGCGGCAAGCCGATCAAGGTACTGAAATTCCGCACGATGGGGCCGCCGCGGGATCACGCAGGCCGTGCCCTGACAGATGCTGAGCGCGTCTCTACGGTCGGTCGCCTGTTGCGACGGATGCGTCTCGACGAGCTGCCCCAGATCTATAACGTGCTCGTCGGCGACATGTCGTTCGTCGGTCCACGGCCCCTGTTGCCGGTTGATCAGCCGTCCGCGCCTGCTGCCCGCTTGTGTCTCCGTCCTGGTCTGACGGGCTGGGCGCAGATCAAAGGAGGCCGTGACATTTCGAGTGAAGATAAAGCCGCTCTCGATCTTTGGTATATCAGGAATGCATCCTTCACACTCGACGTGAAAATACTCGCGCAGACCGCACGCATGGTTTTATTTGGCGAGAGGGTCGACCCGAACGCGATTCACGAGGCTTGGCAGCTCGTTCGCAACGATCGGCCGTCTATTCTGTCGGCCGATATGGCGGAACATAAACCCGTATGAAATATCTCTTTTCATTCCGACGACATAGCTTCGATTGGCCCGTTCTTCCAACGCCCGGAACCTAACGGCTTTCACCGCGTTAAGAGCCGTCGGGAAAATGGAAATGAACGGCGGGCCAATATCAACGATTGAACGGTCTTCTCTCATCTGGGACGCATGCATAGCGCGCGTTCCTATTAGAAAGAATTAGACCCGGTTCAAAAAATGCGGCAAAATAAAAGTCGTACGTCTATTGCGTGTTGATCGCGATATCGGTATTGCCCTGCACGAACATTTCATTCCTTTCCGAAAGATTTTCCCTGGCGCCGCGTGGTTAACTAGTCGGCAGGACAAACATATTTGCAGTGTGGAGTTCAGGTATGCTGCGGATGGACATAGCCGGTGACGGCAACGGGGCAGGCGCCGCCAATGTCGCCGCGCTGACAATTCAAGACACAGATACCTCGCTCCGAACCTTGGCCCGCAATGAGCTTTTGTTCGAGGCCGGCGATATCAAAACAAAAGTGTATCGGGTCGAGTCCGGCGCGCTGTGCATTTACCGTATCCACCCCGACCTCCGCATTGAGATCATCGAGCATGTGCTCGCTGGCGAGCTGGTCGGCATGGGCTTCCTCGACCGGCACACCGCCAACGCCCGCGCGACCGTCGACGCGACGATCCGTTGTTTCGAACGCGATGCTCTTGAAGGGCTCATTGAGGACGACCCGCACAATAAAGCGCGCTACCACGACGCCGTCGAACGCGAATTTGCCTTCCGTCGCGAAAGCTTGGCGAGTGCTGCACGTGAGCGTCCAATGGTTCGTCTGGCCGCGTTTCTCGTCGCTGTATCGCATCGTATTCGCGACGAAGGTGGTGATCCGAGCTTCATCGATGACTCCGTCGATTGCGGAGTCATCGCCGATTTTCTCGGCCTTAGCGTCGACCTTCTTGCGCTCGCGTTGATGCAACTCGAGATGCGCGGACTGATCGAGACGGCACCGCTTCACGGTCTCCGCCTCAAGGACGTACCGGCCCTGGAATCCATTGCCGAGGAACGTGAGAACGTCCCGGTTAAGTGGGCCGCGGCGACGGACGAAGAGTTGCGCGCCACTCTTCAATAAGTGCGCCTGCCGCCTAGGTACCGTGCGCTCCGGTAAATCGAGTGGGTTGATGACGACGTGCAGTTGGCTGACCGGTAGGCGACGGCAGCGCTGCTTATGTTCGCGGACCGACCAATAAGCCTCGACGTTCGCTCAGCTTCCTGGCCTTGACGCGAGGGGAAGAATGCCCGTTGTTCGTTCCCGCAATCGAAGGGAGCGATCATGAGCGGATTTCCTTTTACGGCATTGAGCAAGCCGGGTGCGGTTTCGCGGCGTGGCTTTCTTGGCACGTCCCTGGCGGCCGCTCTGATTCCATCGGCAGTGACAGCCGAGGAGGCGGTGACCGCGCCGCCCGCGTCACCTTCTCAGCCTCAGCCCACAGCTGGTCCGCCACCCCGCAAAATCCCCGCACGCGTGCTGCCCGTTCCCACCACCGTGAGTCCGGAGCTGCAGGCGATCATCGGCTCGCCATATCCGGTAGGCTGGGACGACATTCCCCAGGACGCGACAGCCTGGAAGCAACTTGCTCTCAAGAGCGCGGCGTCAGTGGCGAGCAATATCGCCGCGATCAAAGAGAAATTTTCCCTTCACGTCGAAAGCACGACGATGGCCGGCGTGCCAGTGTTCGTCATCACGCCGCCGGAAATCGCGCCGAACAATCGCAATCGCTTGCTGGTTCACATTCATGGCGGCGGCTTCGTGCTGTTTCCGGGCGAAGCTGGCGCGGGCGAGGGCATGCTGATGGCGGGCTACAGCAAATGCCGCGTCGTCTCGATCGATTACCGGATGGCGCCCGACTATCTGTTCCCGGCAGCGCTCGACGATGTAACGGCCGTCTGGCGCGTGCTGCTGGCATCGTATGAGCCAAGCAAGATGGCGATCTTTGGTACGTCGGCGGGCGGCGGGCTGACGCTGTCGACGATTTTACGCGCGAGATCCCAGGGTTTGCCGCTGCCCGGCGCCATCGCTCCGGCAAGCCCATGCGCAGACCTGACATGGTCCGGCGACACCGTCATGGCGAACGCGTACGTCGACAATGCGCTTGTCTCGGGGGCGGGCTGGGCTCACGGGGCTACGACGCTGTACGCCGGAACGCACGATCTGACCTTTCCCGAGTTGTCGCCGATCTTCGGCGATTTCCGCGGCTTTCCGCCCGCCATTCTCACATCGGGCACGCGCGATCTGATCCTGAGTGACACGGTCCGAACGCACCGCAAGCTCAGGCAGGCTGGCGTCCATGCTATCTTGCAAGTCTTCGAAGGCGAAAGCCATGCCCAGTTCCTGACGCCGTTCGTCCCGGAAACGAAGGAGGCCTTCGATGAGATCGTTGGCTTCTTCGATACGCATCTCAAAGCGTGAGAAACGTCAAAGCCCCATCATAGCCATGACTTTGTCGACGGCGAGCGTTGGCAGGAGTGTGCCGTTGCGCACGGCCGCTTCAATTTTCGGAAGCTCGGCTCCGACCTGAGGATTGGCCTTGAGCGCGCCCATAAGCCGGTCTTCCAGCATGTCGCGCATCCATGACACGGCCTGAACCTGCCGCCGCTTGGCAAACTCGCCGGTCTCCGACATCGTTTTGCGATGTTCGAGAACCTTTTCCCAAAGCTCTTTAAGTCCGCGGTTGTCGCGCCCCGAAACCGTCAGCACGGGCGGAAACCACGTCGCGCCATGGGGTGTAAAAATCTGCAGCGCGTTCTTGTAGTCGCCGGCCGCGCTCTCCGCCCGTTTGACGTTGTCGCCGTCAGCCTTATTGATGGCGATCATGTCGGCAAGCTCGATAATGCCTTTCTTGATGCCTTGAAGATCGTCTCCGCCGCCTGCGAGCAGCAGCACTAAAAAGAAATCGACCATGTCGGCAACGGCGACTTCCGATTGCCCGACGCCCACTGTCTCCACGATCACCACATCGAAGCCTGCCGCTTCGACGAGTGCCATGGTCTCGCGCGTGCGCCGCGTCACGCCGCCGAGCGTGCCGGACGAGGGCGACGGGCGAATGAAGGCGTTCCGCTCCTGCGCCAGCGAACTCATCCGCGTTTTGTCGCCCAGAATGGAGCCACCCGAACGCTTCGACGTCGGATCAATCGCCAATACCGCCACGAGGTGCCCCTCGGAGATCAGGTTCATGCCGAGCTGATCGATGGTCGTCGATTTGCCGACGCCCGGTACGCCGGTGATGCCGAGGCGAACGGCATTGCCGGTTTTCGGCAACAGCTCCTGCAGCACCTTCTGCGCGAGGCGGCCATGCTCCGGGTTCGAACTTTCCACAAGCGTGATGGCGCGCGCCAGCATCGCCCGGTCCCCGCCAGCAATGCCCGACACATAGTCGGCAACCGAAATTCTGTGTGCTGGGAGTGCGGTAACGGCCATGGCTTAAATGCTGAATCCTGTTCGTTCACAAAGGGGACGTTGGACAAGAAAAACGACGCCGCTGCAAGCTGCGATTTCGCTCTTCGCCGTCACAATCACATGCCATAGATCCGGTTGCTTGCGGAGCCCAAGCTCCGTAGCCTTAGGCGGGGCGTTGGAGGGAGGGTAGCGTGACGTGGGTTACCGAACGCTGGCGGCGGCCGGCATCGCTCGCAAGGATCGGCCTGACGGCCATTATCGCATGCGGCCTGCTGACGGCCTGCTCCGAAGTCCCCAAAATCGGCAAGACAGCCGATAATCAATCGCGCTCCATCGAGGAAGCGCCTGCGGGCTCGCCCGCACCTGCTGCCCCTCCTGCACCGGAGGCGAGCGCGCCTAAGCCAGCGGCTCCCGAACCATCCGACGCGCAAGAGCAAAGCCAAGCCTCAGGCGGCGAAGAGAAGCCTGGAACGTATCATTACTATCGCAAGAAGAAGGCTGCCGCGCCGGATGAGGATGCCGATACCGCAGCTGAACCGCCATCGTCCGAACCTTCACCCGCCGGCGCTGCTCGGCCACCTGAGGAAGAATCTGCCGGAGCCGCTCCCACCGCTTCGCCATCTCCAGCACCGCCGCCGCCACCACCCGTCGTTGCGATGCCGCCGCCAGCTGCACCGGGCGCCGCCGGTCGCGCTGCCGTCGAAACCGATCCGAACAAGAAATATAAAGTCGTTCCGGTTTTTTACGGAACGGATCGCGCGGTCGAGCCCGATCCAACGCGCCTTCAGTTCGGTTCCGAACGCGGACACAAGCTGCAGCTTGGCCGTGCGCTTATCACCGTGCCGTTCAGCCATAAAGTCCCGCACATCGAGCGGCCACGTGTGATCGAGATTCCGTATTTCAAGATCAAGATCTACGCCGAGAAGGAAGATCCCGATAAGCACTTCACCGTGCAGGAGATCACCAGCCTGACGGAAGATCAGATGCTGGCGCTCGTGAAGGAACAACTGGCGAAATCATCTACGTTCAAGAACCACGCCTTCGTCTTCATCCACGGGTTCAACACGTCGTTCGATTGCGCCCTCTACCGGACGGCGCAGATCACTTACGACCTGGGCTTCGACGGTGTGCCGTTCCTCTATAGCTGGCCATCTGGCGGCAATGTCGCGAGCTATACGTATGATCATGGCAGCGTCGAGCAGGCCGAGCCGATGCTTGCCGAATTTCTCGACATGGTCATCCAGAAGAGCGGCGCAAAGTCCATCAGCCTCATCGCGCATTCGATGGGCAACGAACTGCTGCTGCGCGTGCTCGAACGGCTGCGGCCGAAAATTCCGCAAGGCGTTGTCATCAGTCAAGTCATTCTTGCGGCTCCGGATGTCGACCGAGACAAGTTCAACATCATCGCGCGTGAAATCAAAAACTTCGCCAAGGGTGTAACGCTCTACGCCGCCTCAAACGATCGGGCGCTTGGATATTCTCAACGGTTCTGGGGCGGCGTTCCTCGCGCGGGCGACGTTCCGAAAGATGGCCCGTTGATTATTCCCGGCGTCGACACAATCGACGTAACGGCCGTCTCGACCGATGCGCTGGGGCTCAATCATTCAGGCTACGCCGAGAACCCGGCGCTTCTCGATGACGTCAAGGCGCTTGTTGAATTTGGTGTCCGGCCGCCGGACAAACGCTTGAAGAGTATTCTTGCCGTCGAAAGTCCGGGCGGACTGTATTGGCGCTTTCAAGCAACCAACTGACGGCGAACGTCGCGCGGCGTTCGCTTGATACGCTTAGCTACGCCGATTTGGCGCCCGCATCTCCTCCAGGCTGTGCATTTCCCGAGCTCGACCCTGGTTGCTTGCCGGGCTCGCCCTCATCGTGATGGTGGCGATCTTTGATTGTCAGTCCGTAATACAACAACACGCAAAAAATGATTGGCGCTGCAATCACGGAAAGCACGAGCAGGATGTCGTTCAGATATCCATCCACTGGTCAAACTCCGGCAAGATTGCAGTTCAACGGAGAACCCGATCCAAAGTTCCAGGATTGGGGACTAAGAACTATCCTTCCAAAGACTTACATCACGGCGTTTGCGGCCTGCGCGTGAAAGAAAAAACCGCGGAGGCCTCGTCTTCGTGGCATATGCCACGAATGTAAATTTCGTTCAGAAAATACGAGTTGCGAAACTTTTTGGCTTGTCCGGAATGTCAGTATTCTTGACACGCTCAAGAAAACCGCGGCGACCGCCACCGATGGTTCCGGCAAAATCGTCTAGAAAGCCGAAGCTGTGCCGCGCGACGCATGCTTTTTCGTGACGGACGGCTTATCGGCACGCCGCGCCTTGCCTGATTGTCCGCGCAAGTGCTCAGTCTCTTGTCGGACGTTGCGACGGATGGCCTGCGGCGGCTGCCCCAACACACGAAGAAACGCGCGGCGCATCCGGCCGCGATCGGCAAAGCCTGTCTGTCGCGCAACGACGTCGATCGAATGTCGTGACTGTTCCATCAAAATGCGGGCCGCCTCCACGCGAAGCGACTCGATTGCCTTTGCGGGAGATTGCCCCGTCTCGTCGCGAAAGGCGCGCGAGAATTGCCGCGGGCTTAAATGCGCAGCTCCGGCGAGATCCGTGACAGTGAGTGGGCGATGCAAATTCTTCTTCGCGTAGTTGAGGGCCGTTTGAATGCGGTCGGACTTCGGCTCCAGCTCCAAAAGCTCGGAGAACTGCGATTGTCCGCCAGACCGGCGATGATAAAGCACGAGCTTCCGCGCCACTGAGCGCGCGGTCTCCGCGCCGAGATCGGCTTCCACCAATGCCAGCGCGAGATCGATACCCGCGCTCATGCCCGCCGACGTCCAGATCTTGCCGTCGTTGATGAAAATGCGATCCTCGTCGACGAGGGCCGTCGGACATTTCTCCTGCAGCGTTCGGGCAAAAAGCCAGTGCGTCGTTACCCGCTTGCCGTCGAGTAGCCCTGCATCGCCGAGCACGAGCGCCCCTGTGCAGGTCGCGGCAACGCGTCTGCACCGGCGCTCGGATGCTTGCAGGTATTTGACGACGCCGGGCGATGCCGGCTTTGGATCATTGGCGCCATCGACGATGAGCGTATCGAACGCGAGGCCGCCGGCCCGCTTCGTATCGAAAACCAATCCCGCCGAGCTTTTGATCGGGCCGCCTTTTTCCGAAACGAAATGAAGCTCGTACACGGGTTCGCCGTGCACGAAATTCGCCATTTCGAACACCGTCGTGACAGCAAGGCCCATGATCGAGCAGTTCGGGTAGATCAGAAATCCGACGCGCATTGTCCCGTCCTAAAAAGAGCCATGGCTTAAAACGCCTCATATATGTCGTTTGAGCCAAGCCGCTGCAAGCCTACGTAATCGCCGCAGCATGCAGCAATTACGGAGATTGACCATTATGAGCGCATCGAAAGGCACCGCCGTCGTTACCGGCGCGTCGAGCGGCATCGGCGCGATTTACGCCGACCGTCTCGCCAAACGGGGTTACGATTTGATCCTCGTCGCCCGCAACGAGGAACGTCTGAAAGACGTCGCGGCGCGGATCGCAAGCACGACCGGCCGCTCAGTCACAATCCTTCCCGCAGATCTGAACGACAGGGCCTCGCTGGCCAAAGTCGAAAGCGTGCTGAAGGAAAATCCAGCCGTTACGATGCTCGTCAACAATGCAGGCTTCGGTTCCGCTGTACCGCTCCTTCAATCCGATATCGGCAAGATGGTGGAGATGATCGACCTCAACGTCACGGCGTTGACGCGTCTTGCGTACGCGGTGGCACCCGCCTTTGCGTCGCGCGGGAAGGGGACGATCATCAACATCTCGTCTATCGTCGGCATCGCGCCGGAACTGCTCAACGGCGTCTACGGCGGCTCGAAGGCTTATGTGCTCGCCTTTTCGCAATCGCTTCAGCACGAATTGGCCGACAAGGGCGTGCGCATCCAGGTCGTTCTGCCCGGTGCAACCGCCACCGAATTCTGGGACATCGCCGGCTTTCCGCATTCGAACATGCCGTCGTCATGGGTGATGTCGGCCGAGGACATGGTCGATGCCGCGCTCGCCGGTCTCGACAACGGTGAGGTCGTGACGATCCCGGCGTTGCAGGATGCTGCCGACTGGGAGGCATACGAGGCGGCTCGGAAAGCGATGTCCGGCAAGCTCAGCAACGTCAATCCGGCGCCGCGCTATGGCATCAAGGCCGCGCAGACGGCGTGAGCGTTAGACATCTGGTCTGACCAATCATCAGCCGCCCGCCCTTGAGCGCGCGGCGCTTCACCGCGCCGCGTCGCTTGCTGAGCGCCGCTCCGGAACTTGTGCGATTTGACGGCTGCCCGCTAGAAGGTGAGCAGTTCGCAAATGGCATGATGGAAAGTTCGGTGAGCAAACTTCAGACGGTGGTCGAAGAGATAGTGGACGAAATGCGTGGCATGTCTGAGCGCGGCACGGTCGCCTCGTACATCCCAGAGCTTGCCCGCGTCGATCCCAAGTACTTCGGTATCGCCGTGATCGAATCGGACGGTAACGTCATTGTCGGCGGCGACGGCGACGTTCCGTTTTCCATTCAGAGCATCTCGAAGGTCTTCACGCTGACGCTGGCGCTGGGCAAGGTGGGAAACCGGCTCTGGACGCGCGTTGGCCGCGAGCCGTCTGGCAGCCCTTTCAATTCGATTGTCCAGCTTGAACGCGAGCAGGGGATCCCGCGCAATCCCTTCATCAACGCCGGCGCCATCGCTGTGACGGATTTGATTCTGTCTGGTCACCAGCCGCGCGAGGCGCTGGGTGAAATTTTGCGATTTATGCAATTTTTAGCCGATGATCCGACCGTCACCATCGACCACGAAGTCGCCGCATCCGAGCATCGAACCGGCTTCCGCAACGCTGCTCTCGCCAATTATATGAAATCTTTCGGCGTTCTCGATAACCCGGTCGATTTTACTCTAGGTGTCTATTTTCACCACTGCGCCATCGCCATGTCGTGCCGCCAGTTAGCCATGGCGGGACGCTTTCTTGCACAAAATGGCAGCAATCCCTCAACCGGCCTCGCCGTTGTGCAACCGGAACGGGCGCGTCGGATCAACGCGCTCATGCTGACGTGTGGCCACTACGATGGCTCCGGGGAGTTCGCTTATCGCGTGGGTCTGCCGGGCAAGAGCGGCGTCGGCGGTGGCATCCTGGCTGTCGCCCCCGGAAAGGCGTCGATCGCCGTCTGGTCGCCGGGATTGGATACTACCGGCAATTCTCGGCTGGGCCAGATCGCGCTCGAAAAGCTCGCCAAGAAAATGGGCTGGTCGATCTTCGGGGCGTAAAGGCTGTGCATCCGCCAAATCAGTAAAGGTGATGACACGCGCAAAAACGGCCGAACATCGCATCGGGATGCTCAGGAAAGAAATCGCATTTGATTTTATGGAAGTTCAATGAAGCGGATGAGATTCATCCGTTTCGCGCAAAAGGTTCGAGCCAACCCTTCGCGCGATCATTCAGCGGACGTGTCGTCGATTTTTCGGAACGGACGAGCGCAAATGCTCAACTCCAACGCACCACTCGCGCGTCTTCTTCGACGGCTTCTTCATGATACCAGCAATCGCTGAATCCGACTTTACGGAAATGCCATGCCGGCAAGATTGCAGCGGCAGACTTAACCAAGCGCTCCTGACCATGGAGAGCCGTGCGTCCGCCCTTGGGGAACTGATAAATTTTAGCAGTCGGTCGTAATTGCCTTTCTTCCATTTTTGCCTCGCGTTTCGCTTCGCCGGTGTCAAAGATGACCGGCTCGTCCTTCATGATGGCCCGATTTTCCTGATGCCTCAATTGAAATCAGCAATTGCCTATATTATGGGCATGCTAGGTTTTGCATCTTTCGGTAGCATTGCCAGCGCTGTTGAACGCACGTAGTCATCGTTGTGTTCCGCCGCAAGCCTTGGCTCCGATGGCCATGCTTCATTTGAGGAGGTTCGATGCTGACTGACGATTCCCAGGTCGAGAGCGACTGCCTCTTCGCCGGGAATGTGTCTGGAGGCATGTTCGAAGCCGCTGTTAACGTTGCCCGACGGCGTGATGGCGGCTTCACCATGGATATCTCAATGAGCGCCATGTTCCATCGACGCTGGTGCGCGTACGTCGCGCCCAACGCGCCTTCGGGTTCACGCAGCCAGCCCTGCGATCGGCGGCCGCGCATCCAATAGGAATTCCACAGACGTCAACTTAGGGAGCTGTCCAGAATGACGAAGTACAAACTTGAGTATATTTGGCTCGATGGCTACACGCCCGTGCCCAACCTGCGCGGCAAGACACAGATCAAGGAATACAGCTCGTTCCCTGATCTCGCGGATCTCCCGCTGTGGGGCTTCGACGGTTCCTCCACGAAGCAGGCTGAGGGCTCGAGCTCTGACTGCGTTCTGAAGCCGGTTGCTCACTATCCCGATCCGGCGCGCACCAACGGCGTACTGGTCATGTGCGAAGTCATGATGCCCGACGGCGTCACGCCGCACGTTTCCAACAAGCGCGCGACCATTCTGGACGATTCCGGCGCATGGTTCGGCTTCGAGCAGGAATACTTCTTCTACAAGAACGGCCGTCCGCTCGGCTTCCCGGCTGAAGGCTATCCGGCACCGCAGGGCGAGTATTACACCGGCGTCGGCTACAAGAACGTTGGCGACGTTGCCCGCTCGATCGTCGAAGAACACCTTGATCTCTGCTTGGCTGCCGGCATCAACCACGAAGGCATCAACGCCGAAGTGGCGAAAGGCCAGTGGGAATTCCAGATCTTCGGTAAGGGCTCCAAGAAGGCTGCCGACGAGATGTGGATGGCGCGCTACCTGCTTCTCCGTCTCACGGAAAAGTATGGCGTCGATATCGAGTTCCATTGCAAGCCGCTCGGCGACACCGACTGGAACGGCTCGGGCATGCACTGCAACTTCTCGACCGAGTACATGCGCACGGTCGGCGGCAAGGATTATTTCGAAGCGCTGATGAAAGCCTTCGACAAGAACCTGATGGACCACATCAACGTCTACGGCCCGGACAACGACAAGCGTCTGACCGGCAAGCACGAGACCGCGCCGTGGAACAAGTTCAGCTACGGCGTTGCCGACCGCGGCGCTTCGATCCGTGTTCCGCACTCGTTCGTGAAGAACAACTACAAGGGCTACCTTGAAGATCGCCGCCCGAACTCGCAGGGCGACCCATACGCGATCGCGTCCCAGGTTCTGAAGACGATCTCGGAAGTGCCGGCTGGCGCTGCTGCGAAGGCTGCCTAACGCATTATCGTGGCGCCGGCTCTTGCAGTCGGCGCCACGAGTTTATCTGGGACGAGGCGCCCCTTCTGGCCCAGGCACTCAAACACCATTTTGCGCTGCGCATTCACGTCTGGGACCGCCTCTATTTTGGGTGAACACCCGCGCCGCGTGAACATTGTAACGTCCGATCTCGACGCCACGTACTGATGAGCAACGGCCATAGCTTTCGATTGAGAGCTGGCTCATGACAGTTCGTTTAGGATAGAGACCGGAAATGCTCCTGCTCCTCCTCGCATACGTCGGCGGTGTCCTCACCATCGTCAGTCCGTGCATTTTGCCGGTGCTGCCATTCGTCTTCGCGCGAGCCGATAAGCCGTTCCTGCAAAGCGGCTTGCCGACTCTCATTGGCATGGCGGCGACGTTCGCTGTCGTTGCGACGCTGGCGGCTGTCGGCGGCGGTTGGGCCGTTGCCGCAAACGAATATGGCCGCTATGCCGCGCTCATTCTGGTCGCGCTGTTCGGCCTTGCGCTCGTCTTCCCCGGCCTTTCCGAACGTCTCACCCATCCGCTCGTCACGCTCGGCGACCGGCTATCGAAACGCGCTGACAGCGCCGCCGCTGGCCATGCCGCGATTTGGCCATCGCTGCTGCTCGGTGTCGCCATCGGCTTGCTATGGGCGCCCTGTGCCGGTCCCGTGCTCGGTCTCATCCTGACAGGTGCTGCACTTAACGGCGCAAGCGCGACGACGACGTTGCTACTGCTCGCCTATGCGGCGGGCGCAGCGACATCGCTCGCTCTGGCACTGCTGGCGGGTGGACGTGTATTCGCCGCCATGAAGAGCTCGCTCGGAGTCGGTGAGTGGGTGCGCCGCGGCGTCGGCGTCCTCGTCTTGGTCGCGGCGGGCGCCATCGCAATGGGCGCCGACACGGGCGTTCTTACCCGTCTGTCGCTTGCTAGCACGGCCTCTCTCGAACAGCGTCTGGTCGATATGTTCGGCGGACGCTCCATGATGCCGAATGCCGAAACCGCCGTCGCGTCGAACGACAAAGGCGAGCTTCCCATCGAAGGCAAGATGCCCTCAATCGATGGCGCGGTCGAATGGCTCAACTCTCCGCCGCTGACGCGCGAGGCGTTGAAGGGCAAGGTCGTCCTGATCGATTTTTGGACCTACTCGTGCATCAACTGCTTGCGCGCACTGCCGTATGTCGAAGCCTGGGCAAAGAAGTATAAGGCCGAAGGTTTGGTCGTCATCGGCGTCCACGCGCCAGAGTTCGCCTTCGAGAAGAAGATCGCGAACGTCAAGCAGGCGGTCTCGGATCTCGGTATCACGTACCCAGTCGCCATCGACAACAACTACGCGATCTGGCGCGCCTTCAATAACGAGTATTGGCCTGCGCACTACTTCATCGACGCCAATGGCAACATCCGTCACCATCACTTCGGCGAGGGAGACTATGATGGCTCCGAGCGCGTGATTCAGAAACTGCTTGCTGAAGCCGGACACAAGAATGTCTCGACCGGCATCGTCTCGGTCGATGGTTCGGGCATCGAGGCGCAGCCATCCGAGACGGTCAAGTCACCCGAGACGTATGTGGGTTACCGTCGCGCGGAAAACTTTGTCTCGCCGGGTGGCGCGATCCGCGACGCCTCCCACGATTATACTGGCAAGCCCGATGAGCTGAACGACTGGGCCCTGAATGGCAACTGGACCATCACGCCGGAGCATGCCGCGCTAAATGCGGCAGGTGGCAGCATCAGCTTTCGGTTCCATGCACGCGATCTGCACCTCGTTTTGGGGCCAGGGCCGGACGGCAAGCCCGTGCGCTTCAAGGTCACGATCGATGGGAAAGCGCCGGATGCCGGTCACGGCGAGGACACTGACGCGAGCGGCAATGGCACGGTCACGACGCAGCGGCTCTATCAGCTTGTCCGTCAATCGGGAACGATCGCAGATCGCACGTTCAAGATCGAGTTTCTCGATCCCGGCGTGCAGGCTTTCGCTTTCACGTTCGGCTGATAGCCCCTGCGACGGCAGATCTATCAGACGGATTCTGTTTTCTGCTGTGGGTGCTCCAGAGTGGCTCCCACAAATCGCCAGAACGCGGCCAATTTGGCGGCGTCGTGGAAGTCCTGGATCTCTGCGATCAGAAATCCCCTGAAGCGGATGAGCTGCCGAAGCCGTACGGTCAATTCGATGCCCGTTTCGCGATGCCGCATCGTGGCGACAAGCCGTGTCCGCACGAGGCCATTGTCCCACCGAACATATTCGATGCGTGAGCGACTTTCGATGAGTGCCATAGCGCCGAGATAGCGGCGGCGAACATCTTCCTTTCCCCGAATAGTCAAAGATTCGCCGTTGGGACCACCGGTATTCGTAGTGTAGATGACGTCTTCTAGGTATTTAGCCAGCACGCCTTCGACGCTTCCGGAGTTCCATGACTCCTGGGCGGATTCCAATATCGCTCTGATGATTTCGATATTGATGGGCGATGATCTCTGGCTATTTCGCATTCGTTCCGCACGGCGCCGAAACACTGTGCCGAATGTTAACAAAATGGAGGCTCGCCCGGATCGACGTTCAGTGCAAATCAAAATTGCTTATGGCGGTATGCGCGCAATGCATGTGCGATCATGCAGTGTTGACGGATGACGGCCATACGCTATTCGACGAGGGCTGATTTTCGTCGAAGCGAAGCCCTTCGAGCGTGTGAGGAATATTTTGTATAAGCCTTGCGTTTGATCTTTCGCGAGCTGCGCTTGGTGACCGGCTTCGGCGCCGGCGGCGATACGTCGGCGATGACCTGCACCGGCGCCTTGGCTTTGAGCTGAACGACCTTGTAGCCCCCCGCCTTCAGCTTTGCGAGCAGTTGGGGAACGGCGTCGGCCGTCCACTTATGAATGTCATGCATCAGGATGATGCCGCGACCGCGCGCCTTGAGCCCCGCCATCACACGCGCAATAACCGGAGCCGAACTCCGCACACGCCAGTCGTTCGAATCGACGTCAACCGCGAACTGAGCAATGTTGCGGCTCTTGAAATAGTCTTCCGACAGCTTGCTGCTGCTGAGATAAGGATAGCGGAAAAACGGCGCGACCGGTTCGGGGCTGTTCTTCTGGACGATATCGAAAGTCGCTTCGACTTCCTGCTTGATCTCGGGAAGCGTCAGTCGCGCGACGTTGGGATGAGACCAGGTATGCGTTCCGATCGTGTGTCCCTGTTCGGCGACTTCTTTGACGACCTCCGGATGGAGGGCCACCATCTCTCCAACCATGAAGAACGTCGCCTTGGTGCATTCCTTGGCGAGAGCGGCCAAAACCTTGCGCGTGTCCTGCGGCGAGGGGCCGTCGTCGAAGGTCAATACGACTTCGCCCGGCGCGAGAAATTTCGGATCCCCATGCGGCTCGCCAAACCACGGGCCGCCCGTCGTATCCACTTCGATCGTTCGCGATACTCCGAGCGTCCCTTTCGGGCACGTGTCCTCGGCGCGCACTGCGGTGGGCATCTGCAGGCCTGCTGTCATTACGGCCGACATCACAAAGCTTAGCTTCCAAATCAGCCGCATGTCGCCCACCCCCAAAGGGCCATGAAATCAAAGCAGGTAGAGGTCCAGAAACGACCACCGTGAGTGAGACTTCTGCTCAGCCTGAGATGGTTCGTCAATACAACACGTCGTGGCAATAGCGCATACATCTTAAGCTGCCCGACAAGTGTCCTGGCATGAGTCAGGACACCGCACCCGGCATTGGTCGTATAGGCACGTTCATTTACCCGGCTGCAATCGAATCTCTGCCACACTTAGCTAGCAAAGTCTTTACCTTGACCCGTGCAGGAGCTGATGTGCGTAAATTCGTTCTGTTGCTTGGCTGTTTTGCTGCAAGCCCCGTCGCGGCTGGCGAGGTCCAGCTCACGGGCGAAGCCATCAAAACGACGCTTGGCGGATCGCATTTGGCACTCGACACACCTGTCGGGAGCACCGTTTCTGTTCACATCGGCCACGATGGCCTGATGTCAGGTGAGGCAGGCACCGCCCTGGGCGCGGTACTGGGTGCCTCCAAGGATCGTGGCCGCTGGTGGGTCACCGAAAATAAAGTTTGCTTCAAGTGGTTTCGCTGGTTTGACGCCGAGCAGCGGTGCGCCACGATCATTTTGAACGGCGACCGCTTCACTTGGCGGAAGGACAACGGCGACACCGGCACCGGAACCATCGTCGAACGTGGCACGCCTGTCGCCAAGCCTGCCACGATCGTCGCCGAGGCAAAGAAGCCGGCGGCTCCGGTACGCAAGCGCGTGGAAAAGAAGCCTGAGGTCGCGGTGGCTGCGAATGAGCCGGAGGCGAAACCTTCGACGCTTCAGGCTTCTGCACCCACGGCCGAGGCCAAGACTCGCGCCTCCCAGCAAGCTTCTCATTCCAATACGTCGACAGTGGCTGTAGCTGCGGCCGCGCCGAAACATATTGACGCCGAGACGACGACCGTCGCCTTCCATGTTCCCGCGCCGCGTCCGGCGGTCCGGCCGCAACATCACGATCCCGTCGCCGTCGCATCGGTGAAGCCGCAGTTTTTTACGTCGGTCAAGGTCGCCGCCAGGACCCATCGCGCAAAAGTCGAAGTCGCGAAGATCCAAGCCCCGCGCGCTGATCGGAAGCCGTTTCGCGTTGCTGGCGTCGATCCGAGCGACGTTCTCAACATTCGCACCGGTCCATCGTCTGACTACGAGACCGTCGGCGGCATTCCGCCCAACAGCCGCGGCATCACCATCACCGGGCCATGCCAGAACGACTGGTGCCCCGTGAAGCACCAGACGCTCGTGGGCTGGGTCAATCGCCGCTATCTCACCGAAGAGACCGCTGCAAACACCGCTGCGGTTTCGGAGCCGAATTACTGGGATCCGGCTCCCTGATGCGCTTCAGCGGCGCTTCCTGACAGAAATGCTTTCGCCGTTCCGCTCCTAGGCGGTCGGCGGCGTTTTGCGTTTGACCGTCGTGCCTCAAAACCTTGCTGTGAAATGCTGCCGCGCTAGCGCGTGCAGCTGACGGCGCGCCACTCGCGCATCGGCGCGAGCAGCACGGAGACAAACAGGCCGCCAAACCTCGTATGGCGAGACATCAGCGCTCGTTCGCGATGGCGGCCCCGCAACTGGGTGGCAGATCTTGTGCTTCATGCTCCGAGCGGGGCAAATAACATCGGATCACAATTGATTGCGAATTGCGGTTCAATGTGATCCGGGTGTTTTTCTGGTGCGGAATAGGTGATTCGTATTTAGGCTCATGGGCATATGCCGTGAGATATATTTTGTCGTATATCCGGCAATTGATTTTCTTCTGCAGAATAAACGGTGCTGCCGAATAGATAAAACACGCATGTTTTATATTTGTGAAATATCGGACACATAAAAAACTATTGTTTTTCAGGTTGATGGTGAGTTTTGAAGGATTCAAAATGGCATGTGGAATGCAGCGCGCTTTGTCGCTTTTCTTATGTGGTTATGCGAGTCAAATAAGAATTATTGCGTCAAATATAATGTGCTGAAATCATTGAATATCGATGCGAAATAAAAAGGGAAAAATAATCTGAATTAGGACCTGGAATTGAGCGGACTGAATGCCACCTAACAGACGCCGTCGGAATGGCGGCCCGTGTCGCAAGGCACGTCTCCAAGAGGCGCACCAAGGTCTTGGTGTGGCTCCGTTCATCGATGGTCATGCATCGCTCGAGGAGTACCTGACTATGATTCACAGCGATAACCTCCAGAACGCCTTTCAACAGAATCCCAACAGCTACTACGGCGGCTGGAACCCGAACCCCGCGCAGGCTTGGGGTCAGGCATGGGGTGCACAGGCTTTCTCCCAGCCTCAGCACGCCTGGAACGCCGGATTAGGGCAGTCGGCCTTCGGCTATGGTCCGAACTTCGGCGGCCAGAATTTCGGTGGTCAGTTCGGCGGCCAGCGGCAGCTGTCTCATCACGACGTCGGTGAGGTCGTTCGCCAGCTTATGCCGATCCTGCCGCAGGTCATCGCTCAGGCCCAGCAGTCGCAGGCTGCCTTCGGTCAGGGCGGTTACGGCGCTGGGTTCGGAGCAGCTTATGGCGGAGCCGCGCGCAATCTTTCGCAGCAGGATGTGAATGAGGTGGTTCGCCAGATACTGCCTGTCATTCCCCAGATCGTCGGCCTCCTGCAGCAACAGGGCCAGCAGGGGTCTTATGGTAACGCCGCCTACGGCGGCGGCCAGGGTCTCAATCTCGGCTGGGGCAACCCGGGCTGGAATAACCAGGGTTGGAACAATCCGGGTCAGCACAATCAGGGCGCCTACGGCTACAGCAATCAGAACCCGTATCAGTTGTCGCTCTTTGGTCAGAACCAACCGAACGCGTTCGGACCGTTCGGTCAGGCAGCCTTCGGCGGCAATCAGGGCCACGCCGCCTTTGGTGGCAATCAGGGCCACGCCGCCTTTGGCGGCAATCAGGGCATGGGCCAGCAGCGTCAGCTGAACCAAGTCGAAGTCGGCGAGATCGTCCGTCAGTTGACGGCCGCCCTTCCGCAGGTGATCGCGAACCTCCAGACGATCAATCAGCAGCCGAACATGCAGCGCGGCGCCTGCTGACGCCCGCATTCGCTCTCCCCAAGCCAACCGGAAGCGCCGCCCTTTCGTGGGCGGCGCTTTCTTCCCCATTTCAAGAAGTGAGGATCACGCATGTCGAACGAGTCTCAGCGCTCCGATCAGGGCGGCAGATCGCAGGATACGCGCGCGGATACGCAAGCGCTCATCGGGCTACTCGAAAATCTCGTGCCATTATTGATGCGCTTTCAGTCTGATGCTTTCGGTCAGCAAGGTCCGTTGCATCTTGCTGGTGGTAACGCCGCGCAACTTGAGCAACAAGCCGCCGTTGCCTTCACGGAAGATATCATCCTCGACTCACTCCGAAACGTCTCGGCATATCTTCAGCGAAACGCCAGCCGCTATCCCGGTCTCGATACCTATAGCGGTGTCGTCGAGCAGGCGCGGCGGGCGTTCGATGCGCGCGATTATCAATCGGCGCTTGCTCTGATCCTGCAGGCGTATCGCGCGATCACCGTCGTTCGCTCCATTCGCCCCGAACTGCCGCCCATCCGCGAGAGGGCACAGAACGAGCAAAACGGATCGGGGCGAGCCGTGCACTGAGTGCGCGAGACGAGACGGTTGAGCTGAGGCTTTGTCAACGGACGCGCCGGGCGATTCGTCCGCGCGTTTGTGCTGCTTGTCTGCGTGCGCCGACGCCCGAGATCACTGCTCTAAACCGTGACCGATAATCCTCAGTCCTGTGGTCGTCCGGCATTTTCGTCAGTTTTTTGACGGAAAATGATGTGACTGGCGCGAAATTCGCAAAACTCCTGATAAGCTTTTTGTCGCTTATCGGGGAACAGCGAAAATCGTGGATTTACCGGGAGATTTCGGCACCTTCCTTCGCGCCAATCGATGGCCGCCATTCCATGTTGATGGAATTCCAGGCAGCCCGGCTGCGTGCGGCATGGTCGATACCTCCCGCGCGTTCGCGCCTTGCGACCGCTCAGGCAATTCGTCCGCTCCGTTTCAGCCGCAGTCACAACGTGCCGAAAACGACCGGCTCTCCCGTCACGTCCGTGCGGGATTGCTGTTGCTCCTCGCATCATGCGGATGGATCGTCGGCGGCGACGAGGGCGTAAGACGCGCCGTTGCGCGCGGCACGCCGTGTCGTGATCGCGGCCCGGAAATGCAAAACACTCCGCGTGATCATTTTGCGATCCGCACGCTCGAGCCCGCGGACGCTCCCGAGCTGTTCGCCGAAATCGATCGCATCTGCTGGCGCGCAAAGCTGCCGCAACGGCCTCGCATCTGCGTGCTGATCGGGCAGAGGGCGATGAACGCCTACGCATTCGGCGGTCCGAACGATGCGATCGTCACCTTCACCGAAGGGTTGCTGCGTGGCATGACCACGAAAGAAGTTGGGGCGATTTTCGCGCACGAGATCGCGCACATCTGCAATGGAGACAGCGCGACGATGTCATGGGCAGCGCAGTTGCAGCGCGCGATCAATGACGTCGCTGCGGCAGGCCTTGCACCGATCCACGCTTTCGGCGCCGTCAAGCAGCAATCCTCGCTGCAGTGGGTGCTCACGCGAGCCCCCGCAATCGCCGAGCTGTTGATGCTTGCGCTATCCCGCTTCCGTGAAATCGAGGCCGACGCATTCGCTCTCGGGTTGACGGGCGATGCAAACACGCTCGAAACGGCGCTTGCCAAGCTTGAGCATCATCATCGTGCGCTGAGCGGTATCCCCGAAGGCTATATCGAGGACCGGCTCGCGTCGTATCTGCGCAGCCATCCGGTTACCAGCGAGCGCATCGGCCATCTGCGCGCCTCGCCGCTCTACGGCGCAGCCCAGTTACGCCGACCGGCGTAGCGGTTGGGTCGACGCCCTCTCGGCCCGCATCGGCAACTCGACGATGACGCGAAGGCCGCCTCGCGGCGAGTCTCCCAGCGTGATGGACCCATTGTGAAGCTCGACAATCTGCTTCGCGATCGCAAGCCCGAGGCCGCTGCCGCCGGTCTCGCGGCTGCGCGAGGGTTCGCGGCGGTAGAACGGCTCGAAGACCAACGCGCGCTCGGCAACGGGAATGCCGGGGCCATCGTCGTCGATCAGAACGCGCACGCGTCCGCCGATTGCGCCCGCCGTCACTTTCGGAGCTTTCGCACCGTAGCGGAGCGCGTTGTCGATTAGGTTCGTAAAAAGCCGCCGCAGCGCGACCTCGTCTCCCATCAGCGTCAAGGTATTGCCTGGAAGCTCCAACTCGACATTCGGATGATCGGCGCAGAGCGTGCCGAGCACTTCACCAAGATCGACGACGCCCGTGCGAACCTGTTCCGACCCGCCACGTGCTACCGCCAGAGCATCGTCGATGAGAACCGTCATGTCGTCGAGATCGCGCTCGGCGCGCGCCTGCTGATCCGGATCCGAAATCATCTCGGTTCTGAGCTTCAGTCGTGTGATGTACGTCTTGAGATCGTGCGACACGGCGCCGAGCAGCACGGTCCGGCCTTGGAGGAGCGTCGCGATGCGCTCCTGCATCCGGTTCGTTGCCTCGATCAGCCGTTTGAGTTCCGGCGCGCCGCGCGGCGTAATCACAACCGGCGTCCCATCGCCTGAGAACCTCGTTACCGCGCGCGACAGCTCTTTCAGAGGCCGCGCCTCGCGCCAGACCGCGAACAACGCCGCGATGCCAACGAGGGAACCGAGCACGGCCAGCCAATAGCCGGCCGGAACGCCGAAAAATCGCCGCGAAATCTCGCCCCGCGGCTCAAAGACGGCGTACCCGCCGCTTCTGAGAGCCACTGCGATTCGGACGATGCGGCGCGTCAGCATCCACCGGCTCCCTGGGCGAATGTCGGCAACCATGCCCGTGTCGGTCGGGCCGGAGACCGCAATCACCTCGCGGTTGCCGAGTTCATTGACGTAACGTTCGACCAGCCATTCAATCCCCTTGAGCCGCCGTTGATCGACGGCCACTACCGGAGCTTTGTCGGCAATCTCGACGCCGAGCGTATCGCTTCTCACAGCGTTGAGAACAGTCTCTCGGCCGGCACCATCCGTCGTCTCGAGCAGCTCGACGATGGCAGCCATTTGGTTCGGGAGCGGAAACGCGCCAGGCGTCGTGACCAAAGGTGAGCGTGTGACGTAGGACAGCCCGGCGCCCACCGCCCACAGACCTATCAGCGCCAGCAAAATGATCGCCGAGAGACGGCCGACGAATCCAAGACGTGACAGCACGCTCAAACCTCCTCGATGCGCGCCGCCAGAATGTATCCGACATTACGCATCGTCTTGAACATGGGGACCTCGCCGCGGTCTATTTTCTTTCGCAGCCGGCTGAGCTGAACGTCAATGGTGCGGTCGAGTGGTTCGGAGCGACGTCCGCGCGTCCAGTCCATTAATTGCTCGCGCGACAGAACGCGTCCCGGCCGCGTCACAAAACATTCGAGCAAGTCGAATTCGGCGCTGGTCAATTCAATGGGAGCGGCGCTTGCGTCCGTCACCGAGCGCGCTTCGAGGTCTATGATCATATCGCCGAGCTTTAGGCGCTTCTTCTCGGCGGGCGGCGGCTCGTTGCGGCGCAGGATGGCGCGAATACGCGCCGTCAGCTCGCGAGGATTGAACGGCTTCGGAAGATAATCGTCAGCGCCGATCTCCAACCCGACGATACGGTCGATCTCTTCGCCGCGCGCCGTCAGCATCAGGATCGGCACACGGGACGTGGCGCGAAGTCTTCGGCAGATCGACAAGCCGTCCTCGCCAGGCAGCATGATGTCGAGCACGATCAGGTCCGGCTCTCCGAAAATTGTCAGATGCCGGTCAAGCGCCGCGCCGCCGTCTCCTGTCTCGACGCGAAACCCTTGCTTCTGCAGATAGCCTTGAACGAGCGACCGGATTTCGGCGTCGTCTTCGATGATGAGGATATGCGGGCGGTTGGTCATGTCGCGATGTGAAGCCAGCCCTCGTGTGAGTGCAAGCGTTCCGAGGTCCTGTTACAAAACGTAAAGTTCGGGGCGCGGTTTGAAATACACCGGATACGCGAGCGGGTGAGGTTCCCTGTCGTCACGCCACCCCGGAGTGACGATTGCAAAGGAGAACCCTCATGATCCTCAAGAAATTCGTCATAGCCCCGTTTTGTGTCGCGGCCGCTATGTTCGTCGCTGGCGCCACCGTGGCTGAGGCCGGATGGCAGCGCTCCGGTGGTGGCGTTGGCCCTCGCGGTGGAACTTGGCACTCGTCGGGATCAGGTTCGTGCGCCTACGGCTCGTGCGCTTCCCATCAGAGCTATACCGGTCCGCGTGGAAATACTGTGAACCGCTATGGCAGCACCAGCTGTTCTGGCGGGACGTGCAATCATTCCGCGACCTATAGCGGTCCATATGGCGGCAGCGTAACGCGCAATAGCTCGGTCACTCGAAACTGAAACCTGCCGCATAGAGACTATGCTCGGCGCGATGACGGCGCCAGGCCAACCCAAGCTATTTCATTTTTTCCTCTGACCTCGGAGTACGTGATGCGACCCGTCATTTTCGCTGCCTTGTTTGCCCTACCTTGGATCGGCTTTTCCGCGGGCGTCGCGCTCGCACAGGCTGCTTCCGACAAACCACTCACCAAGGCGCAGATTCAAGCTCTCGCCAATAATCCGAACGCCCGCGCGGCGCTCGCCGTCTGCAAGGACGATCGTGCGCGCCTCTGCGGCAGCGTGATGCCGGGTGGTGGCCGAATTCTCCGTTGTTTCTCGGAGAAGGCAGGAAGCCTCAGTCAGCCATGCCGCGATGCCATTATCGCCGTAAGGAATTCAGCGGCGAACTAACGCCGAAGACGACATGGCATCGAGACGGGGAGGGGAAATGCCCTCCCTGCCGTTGCGCGCACTCTCAAAATCAAAGGACGCAAGCCCCATGACGGATATTCCGGCATTTCTGAGCACTGCTCCCCGGCCGCTCTTCGGCTTCTTTCCTGTTGCGCTTGTATTCATTGCCGTCGAGCTTCTCTATATGCGGCTCGCACACCATGCTGACGAGCAAGATGGGCGGGAGACAGTAGCTTCGATGGGCGTCGCAGTCGGCGATCTTGCGTCGCGTATTCTGACCGGCGGCCTCGTCGCGATCCCGATGCTGTTCTTCTATCGGCATCGCCTTTTCGATATTCCGCTCGATACAGCATGGAGCTGGATCGCGCTGTTTCTCGGTGTGGAGTTCTTTTACTACTGGTTTCATCGCGCGTCGCACCGGGTCCGTTGGTTTTGGGCGACACACGCCGTGCATCACTCAGCGACGCACTTCAACCTGTCGGCCGCCATCAGGCTCGGCTGGACGGGCGTGATCAGCGGTGCGTTTCTGTTCTTCCTGCCGTTGGCGCTCATCGGATTTCATCCGGCTGCCATCGGGCTGACGCTCGGGCTGGGGCTAGTCTATCAGTTTTTCCTGCACACCGCCGTTCCCGTTCGCCTGGGTCCGCTGGAATGGGTCTTGAACACGCCGGCTCATCATCGTGTCCATCACGCGTCGAACGAAACCTGCCTCGACAAGAACTATGGCTCAGTCCTTATCGTCTTCGACCGGTTGTTTGGGTCGTTCGCGGCTGAGCCCGCTGGCGAGGCGCTGAAATTTGGCCTGAAGGGCCGCCAGCCCAGCACGAACCCGCTTCACATCGCGTTGTCGGAATGGGGCTATCTTTGGCGGGATTTCCGAAACGCGCCGAACCTCTCGCGCAAAATCAGGGTGTTGTTCGGTACACCGTAAGCTCGCACGTCTTCCGCGAACTCAAAAGATATTGAACGCAAATCATCCAACTCGAATGTCAAGTTAGACCGAACGGCATATCCGGGCGCTCGAGTGCCTACAATTTAAACAATTGCAAACGAATCGATCTATCTGGCCGTTTATTTTCTGGAAAATCGGCTGATTTTCCTGAGAAGAACATGAAAATACGACCAGGCACCATTTGGCACGATTCCTGCGCTTACGAATTTGTAAGGAAACTGCCTTGGACGGCCGCGACGGCAGGCCAGGCACGAGAGGGGAGTCGCTTATGGCCGATCAATCCGCGGCAATGCTGACGATATTCACCGAGTTCTATTTCTTTCTCACTATCGTCTTGATGTTCTTCATTCACATCGGCTTCTGCATGTACGAAGTCGGTGTCGCCCGCACCAAAAACGTCCAGCACACGCTTCTGAAGAACGCGATGGCGATCCCCGTCGTCGGCCTTGCGTTCTTCCTGTTCGGTATGTGGATCTACATCGCCTTGCAGGGTTGGCCTGTCAGCTCGACATCCGTCAGCTTCTCAACGGGCTTCGAGCCATGGTCCGATAAGCTCGCTCCCAACCTGTCTGACCGCATCTCCGGCGTTTTCTGGGGTGCATTCGCACTCTTCGGCATGACCGCGGCCTCGATCGTCTCGGGCTCGATCATCGAGCGCGCAAAGACGTCGGGCTTTTTGATCATCGCCATCTATGTCGGCGCAGTTGCCTGGGTCGTCCCCGCAGCATGGGGCTGGTCAGGCAATGGCTGGATGACGCAATACCTCGGGTTCCACGACCAGTATTGCTCGGCCGTCCTGCACTCGGTTTCGGGTTTTGTTACCCTCGGCATCCTGATGCACCTCGGGCCGCGCATCGGCAAGTTTGCGCCTGACGGCACGCCGCGCGAAATCCCGGCGCACAATCCGTGGATGGTCACCGTGGGTCTCTTCATGATCTACGTGGGCTTCTTCGGCTTCTATGCCGCTTGCCACATCCCGATGGCCAACGTCGCCGCCGAAGGCCAGCCCGCCTACTGGACCGCGACGAACATCTATGGCTTCCCGATCACGTTGTCGGGCGTCACGATGAACTTCTTGCTCGCCCTCTTCGGCGGCATGATGACGGCCTATCTGGTGTCCAACGGCAACGCCTTCTGGACGTTCTCCGGCGGCCTCACGGGCCTCATCTCGGCAAGCGCCGGCAACGACCTCTACCATCCCGTTGTCGCTCTTGCGATTGCCGTCGCCGGTACGATCATGGCGTACTACGCGCATAACTGGGTCGAAAAGAAATACAAACTCGATGACGCTGTCGGCGCGGTTGCGGTGCACGGCTATTGCGGCGTGTTCGGCGGCATCGTCGCCGGATTTGTGCTGTGGGGTTACCCGGCAATCATGCCGAGCTCCGGCGCAGCCGTTGCGCTTTCAGAAGGTGCAGGTTGGTTCGGGACGAACGCGCAAGGTCTGCCGGTCGTAACGCCGATCGGCAACGCCATCGCGACGCTCGTCTTCGCCCTCGGTTTCGGTCTGATCCCAGGCTACATTATCGGCTTTGTCCTGAAGATGCTGGGCCTACTCCGTGTCGATCCGAAGGTCGAGCTGACGGGTCTCGATGGCGAGCACATCGAGACGACCTACCCGAATCTCTCGGGAGCTGAAGCAGCCTTTGAGGCTCTGCAGCGTAAGGAACTCAAAATCTAATCTTTACGCCGGCGGCGGACTATGCCGCCGCCGGCTCTCTTATTCCATAAGATCCAAAGGAGAGCTTCATGAACACGGGTGTCTCTGGCTTCGAAAAACTTCCCGAGATGAGCGCTATCTATCCGTTCCATGGCGACGAAATTCTTTTCACGCTCGCCATCCTCGCATTCTTTATTGCCTTCTTCATTTTCCAGATCAGCATGGAAGCAAGGCATCACAAAACGATCATCGGCAATTTCACGGCCAGCCCGGCTGAGTGACGAACTGAGATATAGACGAGCCACAGAAAGGCCTCCCTTGCGGAGGCCTTTTTATTTTTGCTATCACGGTCATGCAGGCACCGAGCGCCTTTCGAGCCCCGCCGTCCTTATGAGATTCTTATACGGATCTCCCCCCGCCCAACTCGAATTCCTATGCGCCGCGTGTCACCTAAACGCGGCCCGCAATCCCTTTCGTGCGGGCGCTGCATGCCTCGGAGTAGGAAAACGAAAATGCTGGACATCATCCTTGTAGCGGGCGGGCTGGCGCTCTTTGCCATTGCTATCGCTTACGCTTTTGCCTGCGACCGATTGTGAGGTCTCCATGACATTCGACTACGCCCTGGCCGGCATCGTCACGGCCGGCCTGCTCGCCTACCTCGTTTACGCCCTTCTGCGTCCTGAGCGGTTCTGAAAGGCCAACGCATATGACACTTATAGGTTGGATCCAGATTGCGCTCTATTGCGCGATCGTCTTGGCGCTCGTGAAGCCGCTCGGCTGGTACATGACGCGCGTTTTCTCTGGCGAGAAAACATTTCTTTCGCCAATCTTGAGCCCGGTCGAAGCCGGTCTCTATAAAATCGCGGGCGTCGACGCACGCGGCGAGCAGGATTGGCTGCGCTATACCGTCTCGATGCTGCTGTTTCATATCGGCGGCTTCGTCATTCTCTATGCCGTGCTGCGCGTGCAAGGTGCTCTGCCTTTCAATCCGCAAGGAATGACAGCGCTGGCGCCCGACCTGTCTTTCAACACCGCCATCAGCTTCATCACCAACACGAACTGGCAGAACTACGGCGGCGAGACGACGATGTCGTATCTCACGCAGATGCTTGGACTGACGCATCAGAATTTTCTGTCGGCTGCAACGGGCATCGTTCTTGCGATCGTCTTGATACGTGGCTTTGCGCGCGCATCGACAAGAAATCTCGGTAACTTCTGGGTGGATGTTACTCGCTGCACGCTCTACATCCTGCTGCCGATTTGTATCCCTTACACGTTGTTTCTCGTCTGGCAGGGTATCCCGCAGACGCTTGGCGCGTATGTCGATGCGACGACGCTCGAAGGCGCCAAACAGACGATCGCCGTCGGTCCGGTCGCCTCCCAGGTTGCCATCAAGATGCTCGGCACCAATGGCGGCGGTTTCTTCAATGCCAACGCCTCACATCCGTTCGAGAACCCGACCGCGCTCTCGAACTTCGTCCAGATGATCTCCATTTTTGCGCTCGGCGCTGCGTTGACGAACGTCTTCGGTCGCATGGTCGGCAACCAGCGCCAGGGCTGGGCCATCCTCGCCGTTATGGGCGTGCTTTTCATTGCCGGCGTTGCAGTCTGTTACTGGGCCGAAGCCAACGGCACCACCGGCCTCAACGCACTCGGCCTGACAGGTGGCAACATGGAAGGCAAGGAAACCCGCTTCGGTATCGTGGGATCGGCCTTGTTCGCAGTCATTACGACGGCCGCATCCTGCGGCGCCGTCAATGCCATGCATGACTCCTTCACGGCCCTCGGCGGAATGATCCCGCTCCTGAATATCCAACTAGGCGAAATCATCGTCGGCGGCGTCGGGGCAGGGCTTTACGGCATGTTGCTGTTCGTCGTCCTCGCAATCTTCGTTGCCGGACTTATGGTTGGCCGCACGCCCGAATATGTCGGCAAGAAGATCGAAGCGACGGAAGTCAAGATGGCCATGCTCGCCATATTGATCCTGCCGCTGATGATCCTCGGTTGGACTGCTGTCGCGGCGGTGCTCCCATCCGCCTTAGCCTCCATCGCCAACCCCGGTCCGCACGGCTTCTCTGAGATCCTGTATCTCTTCTCATCGAGCACCGGAAACAATGGCTCCGCCTTCGCAGGCATCACAGGCAACACTTTCTTCTACAATGTAACGGGCGCGATCTCGATGTTTGTTGGGCGTTTCCTGATGATCGTGCCGGCGATGGCGATCGCAGGCGCGTTGGCAGAAAAGAAGACGCTCGCACCTTCTGTCGGAACGTTCCCGACCACCGGCGGACTCTTTGTCGGCCTTGTCGTCGGCGTCATCCTGATCGTTGGCGGACTGACGTTCTTTCCCGCGCTCGCACTCGGGCCCATCGTCGAGCACCTCTCGATGACGGCCGGTACGCTCTACTGATCTCTCTTTTCGGAGTTTCCAAGATGGATACGTCTATGGCGCGCAAGAAAAGCTCGGCGACGATGCTCGATCCCAAAATCGTGGTTCCGGCAATCGGTTCGGCCTTCGCGAAGCTTGATCCGCGCAAGATGATCAAAAATCCGATCATGTTCGTTCTCGAAGTCGTGACGGTCTTGACCACGATCATCTTTCTCCACGGCATGGTAACCGGCGAAGGTAACTTGGCGTTCACGTTCCAAATCATCCTGTGGCTTTGGTTCACTGTGCTTTTCGCAAACTTCGCGGAGGCCATCGCGGAAGGTCGCGGCAAGGCTCAAGCAGACTCCCTGCGTGTTCAGCGCCAGGAAACGCAAGCCAAGCTGATGACGGGATCTGGCCGCAACTACAAGCTCATTCCCGGAACCACGCTGAAAGTCGGAGACGTGGTCCTCGTCGAGCCGGGCGACACCATTCCCTCCGATGGCGAAGTCATCGAAGGCGTCGCGTCGGTCAACGAAGCCGCGATCACAGGTGAATCAGCGCCGGTCATTCGTGAGTCCGGCGGCGACAGGTCGGCAGTAACGGGCGGAACACTCGTGTTGTCGGACTGGATCGTCGTCCGCATCACGGCGGCCCAGGGTTCGACCTTCATTGATCGCATGATCAAGCTTGTCGAAGGCGCGGAACGCCAGAAAACACCCAACGAGATCGCACTCAACATTCTTCTCGCTGGCCTCACGATCATTTTCGTCTTTGCGACCGCAACGATCCCGAGCTATGCCGCTTATGCCGGCGGCACGATCTCGGTCATCGTCCTTGTCGCGCTCTTCGTTACGCTCATCCCGACGACGATCGGCGCGCTGCTTTCAGCCATCGGTATCGCCGGCATGGATCGCCTTGTGCGTTTCAACGTTCTTGCGATGTCGGGCCGAGCCGTTGAAGCCGCTGGCGACGTCGACACGCTCCTTCTCGATAAAACCGGAACGATCACGCTCGGCAACCGTCAGGCAACCGAATTCGTACCGCTGTCCGGCGTCAGCGAGTCGGAACTCGCGGATGCCGCCCAGCTCGCATCTCTGGCGGACGAGACGCCGGAGGGCCGCTCGGTGGTTATTCTCGCTAAAGACAAGCACGGCATTCGCGGTCGAGATGTTGCGGATATTAAAGCGCACTTCATTCCGTTCACGGCCCAGAGCCGCATGAGCGGTGTGGAATTCGAGGGATCGTCGATCCGTAAAGGTGCTGTCGACGCTGTGTTGAAATACCTAAATGCCCCGGTCGCGACGGCCTCGTCTGGCGCAACAGCACAAGTGCTTCGTCCGACAATCAGTGCTGAGGCAACACGCGAGATAAAGGCCATCACGGAAACGATCGCGAAAGCGGGCGGGACACCGCTGGCGGTCGCCAAGGACGGCCGTTTGCTCGGTGTCATCCACCTTAAGGATATCGTCAAAGGCGGTATTCGCGAGCGCTTCGCCGAGCTTCGCCGCATGGGCATTCGCACCGTGATGATCACCGGCGACAACCCGATGACGGCGGCCGCTATCGCCGCCGAAGCCGGCGTTGACGACTTTCTCGCCCAGGCGACACCGGAAGACAAATTGCGCCTCATCCGCGACGAGCAGGCAAAAGGCAAGTTGGTCGCCATGTGCGGCGACGGCACTAACGATGCGCCAGCGCTTGCACAGGCCGACGTCGGGGTCGCGATGAATACCGGAACCGTCGCTGCTCGCGAAGCCGGCAATATGGTCGATCTCGACAGCAACCCGACCAAGCTCATCGAGATCGTCGAAATCGGCAAACAGCTATTGATGACGCGCGGCGCGCTTACGACGTTCTCGATTGCGAACGACGTTGCTAAATACTTCGCGATCATTCCGGCGATGTTTGTTGCTTTCTATCCGCAGCTTAATGCGCTCAACATCATGGCGCTTGGTAGCCCGCAAAGCGCGATCCTGTCGGCGATCATCTTCAACGCTCTGATCATCATCGCGCTGATTCCGTTGGCGCTGAAGGGCGTCGCCTATCGCGCGATCGGTGCCGGACCTCTGCTCCGCCGCAACCTGCTGATCTACGGGCTCGGCGGCGTCGTCGTCCCCTTCATCGGCATCAAGGCCATCGACTTGGCCATCAACGCTCTGCATCTCGCTTGAGGTAATACGCCATGTTGAAAGAAATTCGCCCAGCCATCGTCGTGCTGCTCGCATTGACGCTCATCACCGGCCTCGTATATCCGCTCGCTATGACCGGCATAGCCGAAGCCATCTTTCCCAAGCAATCCCAGGGCAGCTTGATCGTCCGCAACGGCAAGGTCATCGGATCCGAACTCATCGGCCAGTCGTTCATGTCCGATAAGTACTTCCATGGCCGTCCGTCCGCGACAACGGGCTCGGACCCAGCCGACCCATCGAAAACGGTAGCGCAGCCTTATAATGCCGCGAATTCGATGGGCTCGAACCTCGGCCCCACAAACAAGGCCCTGATTGATCGCGTTAAGACTGACATGGCCAAATTGAAGGCAGAGAACCCCGGAGCGGAGGTGCCGATCGAGCTGGTTACGACGTCCGCGTCGGGCCTCGACCCTGACATTTCGCCGTCTGCCGCCTATTTTCAGATGACCCGAATTGCCAAGGCCCGCAACATGCCGGAAGCGGACGTTCGCAGCCTCATTGACCGCAACATCGAAAAACCGTTCCTAGGGTTGATCGGCGAGCCCCGCGTCAATGTCCTGGCGCTCAATCTGGCTCTTGACGGCACGACGGCACAGTGAATATTGCGCGGCGCGCTGGCGCCGCGAGGAAAGTAATAAGATGGCGGACGAAAACCGCACACCCGATCATCGACCGTCGCCGGAGGCGCTCCTCGAGGTTTTGAAACGCGAGGAGCGCCAGAAGGGACGGTTGAAGATTTTTCTCGGCGCGGCTCCCGGCGTCGGCAAGACCTATGAAATGCTTCGCACCGCCCGCGCCAAGGTTAAAGAGGGCGCTGACGTCGTTGTCGGCGTCGTCGAGACCCACGGACGCAAGGAAACAAAAGCACTTCTTCGCGGTCTTGACGTTATCCCTCCGCGTCAGGTCGAATACAAAGGTCAGACGCTGGAGGAACTCGATATTGACGCCGTCATCGCGCGGCGCCCCGAGATTGCGCTGATAGACGAGCTGGCGCACACCAATGCACCGATGAGCCGTCACCCGAAACGCTATCTCGATGTCGAAGAGTTGCTCGACGAAGGCATTGACGTTTTCACCACTATCAACATCCAGCATATCGATAGCCTGAATGACGTCGTTGCCCAGATCACTGGCATACGCGTCCGCGAAACGGTGCCGGATTCGATCCTCGCCCGGGCCGACGATGTCGAGCTTGTCGACATCACGCCAGAGGATCTTATTCAGCGATTGAAGGAAGGGAAGGTCTACGTCCCGGATCAGGCGCGCCGCGCGCTCGAAAATTTCTTCTCGCCCGTCAAGCTTACCGCATTGCGCGAACTCGCTTTACGCCGCACCGCCGAACGCGTCGATGAACAGCTCGTAACCCAGCTTCGCGCCAAAGCCATGTCCGGCCCGTGGGCGGCGTGTGAGCGCGTGCTCGTGTGCGTCAACGAAGATGTGCGCTCATCCGGGCTCGTGCGCTATGCGAAACGTGCTGCCGATCGCCTGCACGCGCAGTGGACTGCGGTCACTATCGAGACGCGCCGCAGCCTCAGATTTTCCGAAGGCGAGCGTAACCGCATTGCTGAAGCGATGCGTCTCGCCGAACTTCTCGGCGGCGAAACGCTGACAATGCCCGGAAGTTCCAAGTCGATCGCCGACGATATCATCTCGTATGCGCGCGCCCACAACGTGACGCAAATCATCGTCGGTAAATCCGATCGGCCGCGATGGTTCGAAATTCTCAACGGTTCGGTGGTCCACGATCTCGTCAGGCAATCTGGAAACATCAGCGTTCACGTCATTTCCGGAGAGCAATTGCCAGCCGAGCCGGCGACAGCGCAGGCGGTTCGAACAGCAAAGGATCAACCGCCGCATCGGCCGCTGAATTATTTCATCACGTTTGTAGCGATGGCTGTTGCGCTTGGCGTGGCCTGGGTGCTCAGACCATGGATCGGCGTGGAAAGCGTCGATCTTATATTCTTGACGGCGATTGTGGGCGTGGCAGCCAAGCTTGGCATCGGCCCCTCGCTTTTCGCCAGCGTGGCCGGCGCGCTGCTCTACAACTATTTCTTTCTGCCTCCGCTCTTCACATTTACCATCGCCGATGCCAAGAACGTCGCGGCGTTTCTTTGCTTCGTCGTCGTAGCGGTCGTCGTGTCGAACATCGCAGCGCGCATGCGCAGTCAGACTGTGATCGCCATGAACCGCGCCAGCACGACGGAGTCGCTGTATGGCTTCAGTCGCAAGCTTGCCGCAACCGGCACGCTTGATGATGTGCTTTGGGCAACCGTCTTTCAGATCGCCTCGATGCTGAAAGTCCGTGTCGTGCTGTTGCTGCCGGAGAATGGCTCGATTGCCGTCAAGGCGGGATATCCACCGGAAGATATGCTTGATCCGTCCGATATCGCGGCCGCGACGTGGGCTTGGACCAACGACCGCCCGGCAGGGCGCGGCTCCGATACGCTGCCCGGGTCGCACCGCCTTTTTCTGCCGCTCCGGACCGCACGCGGTATCGTCGGGGTCGTCGGCATAGACAGCGACCGTCCCGGACCGCTGCTGACGCCGGACCAACGGCGGCTGTTCGATGCGCTCGCCAACCAGGGCGCGCTCGCCATCGAGCGCGTCCACCTCGTCGAGGACGTCGAGCGCGCGAAACGCAGCATCGAGACGGAACGGCTCCGCGCTGCTCTGCTGACGTCGTTGTCTCACGATCTCAAGACGCCCCTGGCCGCTATTCTCGGCGCTGCAACGACGATGCGCGACCTGGGCGACAAGTTCGATGCCGAGGCGCAGTCGGAGTTGCTCGCTACGATCATCGATGAATCCGAACGCCTCAACCGGTTCATTGCCAACCTTCTCGATATGACGAAGCTAGAAGCCGGCGCCATCGTCGCCAAGACGGAAATTCAAGACGTTGGCGAGATTGTCGATGCAGCGCTCAAGCGCGCGAGAAAGATCCTTTCAAGACATAAGGTCCAGGCCAATCTTCCATCGGAGCCATTGAAGGTGGATGCTGATCCCGTTTTACTTGAGCAAGTGCTTTTCAATCTCCTTGACAATGCTGCAAAATACGCGCCCGAGAATACGTTGATTGAGGTCGGCGCTTGGAACGATCATGGACTCGCTGTCATTCAAATCCGAGATGAAGGGCCTGGCATCCCCGACCGTGATGTTGAAAAAATCTTCGATAAATTCTATCGCGCGAACAAGGCTGATCATGTCCGCGCCGGAACGGGGCTTGGATTGCCGATCTCCCGCGGATTTATCGAAATCATGGGCGGAACGATAACGGCGGGTAATCGGCCTGATCGCAGCGGTGCACTGCTGACCGTAACGCTTCCGGCATCCGCCCGATCAGAAACGCTGGAAAACGCCGCATGAGTGCGCCCGCCATCAAAGTTCTCGTCATCGATGACGAGCCACCAATCCGCAAACTTCTCCGCATGGGGCTTGCAACGCAAGGCTATCAGGTAATCGACGCGCCGAATGCGCGTAAAGCTCTGGAGCTGATGGCGGAGACTCCGGATATTGTCGTCCTCGATCTCGGCTTGCCGGATATGCAAGGCATGGACCTGCTGCGAGCCATCCGCGATCAGAATGAAGCCGTTCCCATCGTGGTGCTGTCGAGCCGCGCTGACGAAACCGCCAAGGTACAAGCCCTTGATTTCGGAGCCGATGACTATGTGACGAAGCCATTTGGCATCAACGAGCTTCTCGCCAGAATGCGAGCCGCACTTCGCCATCGGCTACAGATTCAGGGCGAGCGGCCCATTTTCCATGTCGGCGATCTGTCGGTCGATCTCGTGCGCCGCATCGTCAAGGTTGGCGAACGAGAGATCAAGCTATCGCCGAAGGAATACGACCTGCTGCGTCTCTTTGTTCAGCATGCGGGCAAAGTACTGACGCACAATTTCCTGTTGCGAGAGCTTTGGGATCCCTCTGCCGATTCCCAATACGTCCGCGTTTACGTCGCGCAGCTTCGGCAGAAAATCGAACCGCGTCCGAACAGCCCGGAATATATTCTGACTGAAACAGGCGTTGGCTACCGCCTCCGCGCTCCCGATTGAAGGTGGCGCGTGCGCCGAGGATTTCTCATGGCATCCTGCATTATTGACTTTCTTTCGCCGCGCGCCGTCATGCTGGACGTGCGCGTGCCGACGAAATTAGCGCTCCTTCGCACGTTGTCGGAACGGGCATCTGCGGCGACCGGGCTTCCTGCCGAGACGATCTTCGCCGAACTCAACAAACGAGAAAGTCTCGGCTCCACCGGAATGGGCGACGGCATTGCCCTTCCCCACGCAGCTTATGCCGATCTCAAGCAAACGTTCGGCCTTGTCGCGAGACTTAAGCCACCGGTCGAGTTCGAAGCGATTGATAGCAAACCGGTCGACTTGGCTTTTCTGCTTTTGACACCGGCTGGAGCAGAGAAGACGCATCTGAATGCCCTTGCCGCGGTTTCACGCCGACTGCGTAATCGCGACGTCGCAGAGAAGCTTCGCATGGCCAATAACGAGAACGCGTTTTACGACGTGCTTCGCGGTTCGGCTTAAAACGGGCGGTAAGACCGCGCCGTTAATCCGCTTTGATGCCAAGTTCGCGCGCGGCCGACACGAGGCGGACCTTGGCGGCAGCATCGCCGGAGAAGGCTTGGAGAGCTTTTGTCAACGCCGTTTTGGCCGCCTCGGTCTCGCCGAGCGTGACGCGCGAACTCATCAGACGCAACCAGCCGTTCTCATCGTTTGGGGAGGCCTCGAGTCTGGCGGTAAGCTTGTCGACCATGCCGCGGATCATGTCTTTGCTTTCTGTATTTGAAAGCTTTGCCGCCGCTGCGACGTCGTTGTCGGACGGCGACGCGACGCTGGGTGAAAATGTCTGCGGGGAGGCCTGCGCTGTGCGTGCCTCATCGAGCGCTTTCTTGAGCGTGGTATCGCCGGGCTGAAGCTTAAGGGCTGTCTCATAAGCCGTCGCCGCATCGCCTGGTCGCCCGGTATTGACATACGACCACCCGAGCATTTTCCAGCCATTGACGTCATTCGGTTGCTTTTCGAGACGAGCGATCAGTTTCGCAATCATCGTGTCGACGTCAGGCAAAGCAGTGGAAGTATTGTCCGGCGAGGCAACAGCCTTCGACGACGCGCCAGAATTTGTATTGGCCGCGTAGGCGCGAAGATCAGCAAACGCTTGTGCCGTGTCTGGTTCAATATTGCCGTCGGAGGCTTCCGGCGGCATCACATGCACGTCGCTACGGCTCATCACGGAAGAGCCGTCAACGCCGCTCGGGGCTTCTGCGATGTGCACAAAACAAGCCGCGGCGATCGCTACGAGAGATCCAAGGACAATGCCCGATGTGCGCGTGTCGACGTTAATCCATCGATGCGTAAGCGCAACGACCGGGCGGCGACCGTGTAGCGGCATGCGCAACAACAGAAGTACGGCGGCCAGAAGCGTGACAGCAGTCCCCACCGCGATCGATGCAAAAGCCTGGACCATATCCAACCTCGATGATCATTTGACGGAAGATTGGGATGCAAATGGGGGCCTAGCGTGGCGATGACGGCCATAGTGCCGACATCTTGGCACTACCGAGATGGATTACGCGTTGTCATGATCGGGGTGATAACGCCATTCACATGATAGTTGTGGCATGTTAGGCAGTCTTGGCGCACGCCGCTGCTGGCGTGGCAGCCCTGGCAGACATCCTTCTTCACCGCGCTGAAGTTCGACGCAAAATTCTGCGGATTTCCCTGCTCGTAGCTCTTCAGATATGGCCGGTCTTTTGCGAGGTCGTGGCATGTAAGGCAGCCGCGCTTGCCCACGATGCCGAAATGCGGCTCGTGAATAAAACGCGTAAAGCGTCCGTCTTTGGAGCTTGCCGAAAGCGGAGAAAAATTGACGACGCGCCCACCATTGCGGCCGTCATCGATGCTGTGGCACTTCGTGCATGATCCCGGTGCGTCCTTATTGGTCAGGATGTTGAAAACAGCCGTAGCGGCCGTCGTGCCATCTTTCTGCGTCTTCGGACCAGTCAGGAACAGCCAAGAGTAGATGAACTTGTCTTTGTGCCCGGTGGGTCGATAGAAAATCGCGTAATCCTGCCGATACCAGCCGCCATATTCAGCCCAGCTTTCAGCATCGATATCGCTTGCAATGCTGATAATCGGCGGCGTGCTCTTTTCTGTACTCGCAGTTCCCGAGGGCGACGCTGCGTCTTGTGTTGCACTGCTTTGACCGCCGGCGATGCCTTTGTTTCGCGCCTCAAGATCGCGACTCTCCTCTTCTGAGAGAGAGAGAAGGTCGTCGGATTGGCGCGAGGCCTTTGCCGCGGGTTGAGCACGTGCGTTGACCGCGGTTTTGCTCGTCGAAACTTGCGCCAATTGCATTGTGCGTTCGCCATCGGCTGTTGGCCGGAGATTTTTCAAGCCTGCTTGCATGGCAGACGGTAGAGGGGTGGCACGGGCCTTTTTCTTGTCCGTAGACGTGCTATCGCCATTGTCGTCGCCGTCCAAATGAGCCGCATCTGCAGAGTTCCCGGGCGCATTATTCATGATGCATTGACCGAAGACGCGTAGCAGGCACGCTGGAGGATCGCGCTTGACCTTATCCGCTGCCTGCCGCGTTTTTTCTTGATCGCCGTCAGCAGGAGGCGAACGTTTGTCCGTACTCGTCGCCTCGTCCTTCGCCGCAGAACGCAAAATACCGGGTGTTGAGTTGGACGCGCTCGGCGCCGGGGCATCTGGCAATGGGCCATTGGCAATCTCTCTCGCCAAATTTGGCAACCATTGCTGCTGCGCACCAATGACAACATCCCGCGGGATGTTCGCAGTCAAATCGGCGACGAGCGTCACACTCAACTTGGCGTTGCCGTTACCGATATTAAGATCGCCAAGAACGTCGGACGCTTTTCCGACGATCAGCGCGTAGAACAGCTTTTTTATGTTCCACGCCAGATCGGTCACAGCTTTGATTTGATCGTTGTTAGCCTGTGCAAGGTCCTGCAGATTGAGGCCGTCGACCGCTCTCAACGTCGCGCGACCTTCGTCGGTTCGACCGATCATCATTTTCATGAAAGGCGTGAGTTCGGCTTCCGACGCATCCGGCCATTCGCCGATTGCCGCGTTCTTCTTTTTCAGCGTTTCGAGATCGAGACCCGGCAGCGTCAGAAATGCAACGCCTTTCGGACCGTTCACGCGGTCCTTACCGGTAATTTGTCCCAGATGACAGCCACTGCACGTTCGCTCAAAAGGAACAACAGCCATAAACCGTCTGTCGTTTTGGCTGTCGTGACACGTCGAGCAGGCGACCGGAATCTGTCGCGACGGGTCTTTTTTCTCGACGTCCCGAAAGTGTTTGTCGAAATGTGCGGCGTGGTCATAGATGATCCGTGTGCGCCGCCGGAACGGGTAGGTATCGAATGCCGGATGACCATTATCGAAGCTGTCGAATTTCACCGAATGACAGGATCGGCATTGCTCATTGGAGATCTTGTCCAGATCGAAATTGATGCCCTGGTGCTCCTGATGACAGCTTGCGCAGTTAATGCCTCCGGAAATCATCTTCTGCATCGGCAGGGCAGCGGTTTGCGCGCGCGCGGACAACGGTTGAGGGCCGACAGCTGCAATATTTACAAGCCGCAGCGTGCTCTTCCTCAGGACATCAGCTGAAGCGCCGTGTGGGTTAAAGGCGCGTTCCGGGATCTTGTGACAGGTCAGGCAAGCCTTGCTGTCGGCGGTCGATCCAAGGGCGACGATGCCATGGACCCAACTCAATTTTCCGTCGCCGCTATGGGCATGGCACGAAGAACAATTCTTGATCGCACCGTGCGCGCTGCTCAATGGCCCCGGCATGAGAAATTGCGTACCGGGAGACGCGATGAACGCGGCGCTAACGCCGATGAATGTTGCGAGCGCCAGAATGCGCGCAAATCGGTCTCGCCCCAAGCTGGGAAGCGGACGCAGCTCCGTTGCTCGCCACGGCCGTAGCCGCATCACCAGGCCCCCGACGAATAGGAATAGACGACAAGGATGTGCAATGCCGACAGCACGAGGAGCGCGTAGGTGATGGGGACATGCACGAATAGCCACGCTCTTGTCAGAGCAAGATGAACGCGCGCAAAATCGAGACGATCTTTTTCAGCCGTCATTTTGCTGATCGTCGCGAGCTTGTCCTGTCGTGGGCCATCGACGTAGCGCGACAGGCGTTCGATCTCCGCCGTCAGGCGCTGGAGCGGCCGTCGCGAGCCGAAGAGATGCGACGAAAAATTGCGCGGCTCTGCGAAAAAGTGATTGAGATGGTTTGCGTAAAGATCGGTGATCCAAGCGTCATAAGGAGGAGCGGGCAGCGACAACTCCACAGCAATTTGATCTGGTGTAGAAATGAGTTCGCGCACGTCTCGCGCAAGATCAGCGCGGCGAGCGAGGATGCGCTCTAGGCTAATGTTGTCGTCGATTCCGCCCTTGGCGCGTGACGACCACGCGAGGTAAGTGCCGAACACACCACTGAGCGTCACCGTTACGAAGCCGCTCCACAGTGCCCACTCGAACGGGGTGTCTGGCATCGAAAAATTGGAATGTGAGAGGAATGCGGCGACAAGCGCGTAGCCGACGAAGATGTGAACACCCCGCCATCTCTTGAGGAGCTTCGGCGGAAGTTTGTTCGTCTTGACAGCGGCGTGAAAGCTGAACTGCAGGCTCATGCCGGCAGCAAGCACCCAGCCATCGAGATAGCGCGGATCGCGAAGCGCACTGGCATATATCCATACCCAGGAGAAGAAGCTCGCGGACAGCACGATCAGCAGGAGAAAGAGGCTCGCACGGCGGATGACTGTCCACGCCGAGCCAAGCACCCAGAACACGCTGCCGGGAACGCGTTGTGCTACCGTCTTCACGCGAGGCCACCAGATTTTCTCATTCCCACCCCCGTAGGAATCGCGCGCCGGTCGCGGCCGCGCTCCGATAACGTCAATTGACGGCTGAAGCTTTTCTCGCAGTGCCTTTGAACTGGCTTGGCTGCGGGATCATGATGTCGAGGCCGGCCATGGTGCTGCCGTCATACTTGTCGGTGATGCTGACGAGCAGCCGAGATATGCCATCGGCTGCCGCCGAGAGATCCTTCTCGTTGTTCAAGGTCAGCGCGGCCGAATGAGATAATTCCACGATCTTGGCGATTTCCGGCACGTTTGGCACTGCCGTTGCCACCGCTGCGAGCCTTCGTCGCGCTTTGTCTGCACGCTGAGCCATTTCGAGGGCATAAGCCTTTCGCACAGTCGCCTTTCCGACAGCGCGTAACGCGGTTTCAAGTTCGACGCCAAGGCCGATCAGATAAAGCATGCGTTTGCGCTCGGCATCGGCCGGAACATTTTCTTTGCCTCTTGAATACCATGTGTTGTGCAACACCTCGCCCTGCGACCAGGACACCAGCTCGAATAGGCTGCCAGCTCGATGTAGCCCTTTGTTTACGAGATCTTCTCGCGGCACGACGTGGCAGCCGTAGCAGTTCTTCGCCAGTTGATAGAGCGCATGACGTCGGATCATGCCTTTTGACTCCGCGAGCTTCCAGCGCGCCTGCGCTTCGCTTTTTGTTTCCGTCTTCGCGGTTTTACCGCTGAAGCTGCTATGGACTTTGATCCAATCCTTGGCGGCGCCATGACAGGACTCGCAGGAGATGCCGGACACGGCCGCATCGTTGTTATCCTTGCGTTGAACTGTGTAATGACAATTCACGCATAAGCTTTCCGATTTGATGCGCCGGACGTCCATCCTTTCCGCGATTTTCCTGGCTTCGGGGTTGCGCGGAAGCTCTCGGAACGTTTTGAAATGATGTGTGCCTTTCCAGGCATCGGCTTCCTGCTTGTGGCATTCGGCGCAGGCATTCGGCCCGACGACCTTCGTCGAATCCAACGCTACAGCGCGACCTATGTCGAGCGTAACGATCAATGGCAGTGCAACTAACAGACCGAACCGCACAGCATTGAAAACTGCGCTGAGCATCGACCAATTGATACGCTTTGAAAGAAGCAATGAAATATTCCTCGCGCATGTACCGTAAGCGAGCAGCGATTGCTACCTGAAACCTCCTGGGCGCTCGTAAGCGAGTTGAAGCATGTTGCGATCGAGGGGAGAGGAGAGTCTCTCGATGGTGCGCGCGAGAGGGCTTTGCCCGCCCGCTGTGTCAGGCGCCGGCAGAAATGGGTCGGCGTAACAGGTCGCGCCAATGTCTGCCGAAACTGCCCTTACCGACTCGACCATGCCCGGTGCCCCGCAAGCGTACAAAGCATCGGTGGGCAATAAGCGTGGAAGATAGTCGGTTGGCCGACCCGGTCTGACCGCCGGAATCGATACCTGCAAGGAACTGCAGACCGGTACGACGACGACGTTCGGAAAACGCGCCAGGCGCACAAGAGCGGGGGCCATATAAAGGGAATCCAAGGTGCGGCCGCCGGCAATGACCATCATTCTTCGTGAAGGATCTTCGCGAAGCGCTGCGACGGCGATTGCCCAGATCGGCGCAAAACCAGTGTTGGTTGCCACGAGAACGATCCGGCCACCGGGATTCGGCCGGAAGTGCGCAGTTCCGAAAGGTCCTGTGAGTTTGACACGGTGCCCGATCCCGATCCGCTTGCCGAGGGATGCGCTGACGCGGCCCTTCTCGACGCGGCGGACGTGAAACCACGTGGCATCGCAGTTGTCCGATTCATTCAGAGCATGCGTGATGCTATACGAACGGTTCGGATAACCGCTGAACTGTACGTGCGCGTATTGGCCGGGCAGATGCGGAAGGGGACGGTCCGTTGTAATGCCGATTTCCAGGACCTTCGACGACAGCGGCCGCAATGTGCCCAAGACGCCGTTGACGGAACGAATATCAGCGGGCTGCTCGCGCTCGATGACTGCGTCGGCAACGATCAGACACTGACAGGCGTGAATGAGCCCGGGCTCAGCTCCTTCGCCACCGTGTACGTCGCCGGATACAAGCCGCACGCAGCATGTTCCGCAATGTCCGGCGCGACAGCTGTAGGGCAGGTCGATACCGTTGTTCAACGCCACATCGAGCAGACGCGCACCGCGCGGCGCCAGAAAGCTTTTGCCGTCGATCGTGATTTTGTGGCGTTTTGACATAAGTTCATCCCAGTAGGGTTGAGGTTCATGATGTCGATCTATCCCGCTGAGATCAGGCGCTGAATTTCAAGTTCATCCGCCTGCATTTTATTTCCAGTAATGATCATTCGTGGTCAGACAATGGCCGCGCGAGTAATCGCACAAAAGCGGAAATGAAGACGGAATTGGAAACGAAGAAAAAGCAGTAATGAATGAGGCGATGAGAAAAATTAGATCAACGATATGAGGCTAGGCGCAGGCCGCAGTGGCCTACTGCGAACGGGAGTGCGAAGGGCACAAAAGTTTCGATAAACAGCAGCTTGCATTGGAAAGATAATCAGCAAGCTGATAGAGCGTGTTGCCGTAAGGAAGCGGGTGTCATCAGTAATTACGAAGGCGAGTAATTGTCCGAATTGAACGTTCCGGCGAGAGAATAAATTTGCGGCCATATCGCGGCCCATTTCGCGTTTCAATTAATCAGCAGGCCATCCATTCCAGACGGCTGTTCAGCGTCGTTTCGCGGGGCGATGCGAATTGAAATGATGCCCTGAAATGTACTGAGGACAGGGATAAGGCCATGACGCGATTATCAACATTCGCAATGCTCTCCGGTATGTTCGCCGGTGCCGCTCTCATATCTGCGGCACCTCCGTATAAAGCCGCAGCCGCGGAGAACAACAACGCATCAAGGCATACACAAGCCCTGCCGCGCACGCTTATGCTTGCTGAAAACGCAGGCGAGATCCGAAGGCCGGAGGCCGGCAAAGCCAAGCCTGACGGATTGGATAACAGCAAACCCGATGCGCACGGCAGTCCGAATAGCGACGAAGAGCTTTATCCGACCGCCGCGCAATGCGGCACTTGCCATAAGCAGATCTACGAAGAGTGGTCATCTTCGCAGCATGCTTATGCGTCGATCTCACCGATGTTCCACAAATTCGAGCAAAAGTTCCAAACGCTGACGCAGGGGACGGTCGGCACCTTCTGTGTGCGCTGCCATCAGCAGGTCGGCACGCAACTCGGAGAAGCGCGCGAGGCTCCGCTTTGGGCTAGAAGCCAAATCTCACGTGAAGGCGTCACTTGTATCACGTGCCACCGGGTTAAAGAACAGTACGGCAAGGTCAACGGCGAGCGTCGGGTTGAACCGGGTAAGATTTACGAACCCGTTTATGGCAGCGGCGAAAAAAGCGTCATCAAAAACGTCATAGCGAATAAGGAAACCTATTCGGTCAAGACGAGCGCAAAAGGCCGCGGCAACGACATCCATAAAGGCATGATCACGAACGACCAGATCACCAAGTCGGAGTTCTGCGTCAGTTGTCATCAGGTCGCCGTGAACCTCGGCATCAAGCTCGAAATCGTGTGGGACCAATATCGCGATAGCCCGGCGCGTAAAGCAGGGATTACTTGCCAGGACTGTCACATGGGCAAAGTTCCCGGCCAGTCGAAGGGCTATGCGACGGCGCCGTCGGCGATCGTCGGCGGCAAGGAGATCAATCCAGGTCGTAAACATGCCAACCACCGTTTCATCGGACCGGGCTATTCGATCGCTCATCCGGGCATCTTCCCGCACAACGTCAAAGCCCAGGCCTACAGCATTAAGGACTGGCTGCAGTTCGATTGGCGCGCTGGCTGGGGCACGAGCAAATTCGAAGACAAAGTCGCCGACGGCAAGATCAAAGTCTCGTTTCCGAAGCGCTGGAGCGATCCAAACGATCGTGAGGACGCGCGCGAAATTATCGACGAAAATCTGAAGAAGCTCGACGCACGAGATGTTCTTCGTCGTCGGGTGATGGAGAACAGCAGCAAAGTCGATGGCCCATTCATCGAAGGCACGCCGAAGGTCGGCTCGGTTCTTGCGTTCTCCTACAAGATCAAGAACACGAACACCGGCCACAACCTGCCGTCGGGATCTCTCGGCGCACAACCGCAGCTTTGGGTGAATGTCGCGCTTGTCGATCCGGACGGTAACAATGTCTGGGAGTCAGGTTACGTCGATAGCAACGGCGATATGGCCGATCTGCATAGTCTCGACGTCGCCGCCGGCCGCATCGATACCGACCAGATGCTGGTGAATTTTCAGACCAAGTTTCTGACGACCAACGTTAAGGGCACGGACCGCGAAATGTATCTTCCGGTCAATTTCGACATTGATCCGTTGCCGCAATTACGTCCGCCGAGCATCCCGACCACCGTCCTCAATCATCCGCCGCTGGTGCGCATGGAGAACCATTCGTTGACGCCGTTGGGTGTGAGGGAAGCCAAATATGAAGTGCCAGGTAATTTGATCAGCAAGCCTGGTCGATACCGCCTTGCTTTCCGCATGCGAAGCCGCGCCGAGCCGATCTATTTCATGCGCTTTGTCGGCGCCACCAAAGATATGGAGCGGAGCATGAACGAGCGCATCATGAACTTCCACGACTTCGCGGTTGATGTCGACGTAAAGGGCTAACGCCGAGAACCGAGCGTTTCGGATTTGGATCGAAGGAATGGTCCAAAGACGCGGGTCCGAAGCCTCTCTGAATCCTCCTGCCTGCGGTGAAGCGCTGGCCGGAGGCATGAAGTGGGAGCTTCAGCATGACTTCTGCCGTAAAAGGCAACTTGCGATCTTACGCCGGGACGGCAACGGCCATCGCGGCTTTGATCGCGGGCGGCAATCTTATGATCTCAGGTTCGCCTGCAGAGACGATTCTTTCCGAGGAACGCAACGACGCGCGCGAGCGGGACGATGTCGAGGGGGCGTCCGGAAAAGAAACGTCGGAGTGGAAGCCGGAAATAAAGCGCCACAACGAAACGATCGTTCCGAAGCAATATCTCGGCGCTGACGTTCCCGGCGATGGTAAGGCGAATACACCCGCGGAAGCGAATGCAAAGCCGCGCAAGAAAAAGACATCGACCAAGGGCGCCTTCCGTCCCGATCCGCAATACAACAAAAAGTACGATGCCAAGGGGCAGGCGGATATCTATGGCGGCAAAACCGCAGTCGAGCCGCCACGCCCGCTTTTGGAAATCGGTCGTGAGCAGTACACGTCGGGGATATACGACGAGAGCAGCACGCTGTTCGGCAAACTGAATCCGCTGCTTCCGGGGCTATCCGTCTATGGCGATTGGCGAACGGCGATCGCGTACAACAAGAACAACGGCAAGGATATCGCGCAGGTCGCAACCCGCTTGAACCTCGACGTCGATTTCAAGATCACTGCGACCGAGCGAATCCATGCGTTCTTTACGCCGTTTCAGGACGGGAATGCGAAATTCACTCGCTTCGAGTTCGGCGGTAACGATGGCGATCAGAAGTTTACCGACGAAATCGATCTTGATCCGCAGACGCTGTTTTTCGAAGGTGATGTTGGATCAATTTATTCGGGCGTGACAGGGAAATATGCTGGCTTCGATTTGCCGTTCACGGTCGGGCTCTTTCCGTTGTTCCTGCAGAACGGCATTTGGGCGAACGATGCGATCCTTGGCGGCGCCGTGACGATCCCTGCGCAGAACTCGCCGATGCTCGGCCTGTCAAACTACGATCTCACCTTCTTCGCGGCCTTCGACAACGTCGATAATGCGAGCCCTATCGATCGAAACGGCAAAGTCGATAACCACGCCGCTAATCTGTTTGGCGTTACAACTTTCATCGATGCGTACGGCGGTTATATCGAAGCGGGATACGGCTTCCTTCAAGGCAACGGAAGTCAGGAAGCCGTCGAGCAACACTTCCTAACCGCGGCTTATAGCCGGCGCTATGCCAACACCATTTCGAATTCGACCCGATTGTTCGCTAACTTTGGAGACGATGGTCGGGGAAGCGGAGATGGCTTTGCCTTCATCTCGGAAAACAGTCTGATCTCGCCCTTGCCGAGCACGCTTTTGCCTTATGCGAATTTCTTCGTCGGCGTCGGCAGTCCTGAACCGCTGGTCGATGGCAATAATGCGGGTATATTGAAGAACGTCGGTATCAACTTCGAAACCGACGCGCTGACGGGTTATCCGAAACTCGACGATACCGCATCAAATACGTTCGGCGGTGCGCTTGGCGTCGAATATCTCTTCAATCTCGACCAGCAGATTGTTTTTGAAGTGGCAACCGTGCAGCCATTCGAGAACGACGGCATCGGCGTAAGAGATCCGCAATATGGCTTCGGTGTTCGATACCAAATTCCGCTCGATCGAGCGTGGCTGTTTCGCGCCGATGCGACCTATCAGATCCAGGAAGGTGGCGAGGACAACTTCGGGTTCCGCACGGAACTCCGCAGGAAATTCTAGACGCCTCGCCAAAGGAATCGAATAGCGCCCCAAAAGTTGGGGCGCGTGGGGGATGAGATGAAAGGTGATTGGCGTGAGCTATCGCGGCCGAGCGATGGCTTCGATTTCGATATCAACATCATCGTCGACCATGGCTTGGTAGTCCACCATGTTGAACGCGCTGCGCCGAATGCGGGTCTTAGCAAGAAATTTGCGCGCGCCGACGTCATACTTCAGGGCGGGATCATCGTGCGGCTCAATTGTGACGTTCAGCGTCACCGGCTTTGTGATGCCATTAACGGTCACCTCGCCGGCAACCTCCGCGGAGGTTGCTGATCCGGCATGCACTTCAACGCTCTTGAACGTTATCACCGGCGACGTTGCGGCATTGAAAAAGCTCGCGCCCTTCAGCTCGCTGTCTATGAGCGTATCCCCAGTCGTAAGGCTGGAAGCCGCAATCAAAGCCTTGATTTTGCTCTTGCCGGGCTTGCCTTCGTCGTAGTCGAGAGTGCCGGAAACCTTGGTGAAGCGGCCGCGCTGTTTTGCATAGGCGATCTTGTAAATGAAGCGCACCTCGGTGCGGCGCTGATCGAATACGAAACGCGCCGCTTGCGCGATCGGAGCCGGTAACAAGTTGATCGCAAGCGCAGCACCAAACAGAACGCGCGTAAAAGTGGGTCTTTTATGACCCCGCTTCTCCAGCACATTTTGGCGCTTGCGGACACTGACAGTCCCGAAATCGCCATGAACATGATTGCCGGTCTTAGCGTTTTTCACTGCTCGTGCTCCCTCGTTTGGCGTGCGCGTCCGCGCCGCTGGGCTGCGTTAGGGCTGCCACGACCTGCGAAATCTCATCTCGAGCCGCCAGGGCTTTGATCGCAATGATCCATGCTACGGACAGAGAAATAAGTGGTCCGAGCAACAGAATGAGGAGGTCAGAAAAGACGTCGGCCATCGCGCTTCCCCCAATTGCGAGTGCGCTCTCTCGCTGCCAATCTCCCCTCCGACACGACGCGACGACAGAGTGGCGAAAATGGGTTCGGGAAATGCGCGATTGGTCGAAAACGCAGTGCCGGCGCGCGACGGCTGCCTCGTCAAAATGCAAAGTTTATGAGGCTGGTAGCGACGCGCCGACGTGGTCCGATCAGCTCTGCGCTGAGCAATCAAATTTCATTGCAGTGATTTTGACGCCGGTGCCAAACACGCCGTAAGGAAAGAGTTGCGGCGGCGCCAATTTTTTGCGCCGACGCCATTCGCAATGAAGTTAAGAAAAAGGTCATCAAAGGCGTCAATGGGGAATCTGGTTCTGTTCCTGCTTGACGATCGACTCATCGTTTCCCTGAGAGGCATTGGGATCGACGTCGGGCTTGGCGGAATCGCCGATCTGCTCATCCTCCTGCTTCACAATTGAGGAGTCTCCGCCCGTGGAGGCGTTCGGATCCACGTCGGGACGAGCTGAATCGCCGACTTGATCGTGCTCCAATTTGTTAAGTTCTCCCGCTCTCAAATCCGATACATAGGCCGTCGCAACGACGGTCGAAGCTATGAACAGCATCAAAACTTTTTTGGACATCGGAGCTTTATCCTTCAATGGCGTTGAATTTCATTGGGCAGTATTCGAGAAAGGATAGGGGACAGACCGAGCAACGCTCGGAGGCGGCATCGACGCCGTTCGCGAAATATGCAATTTTGTCCGATGACGGTCTTTTAGTTTCGCGCTTTTTTTAAAAAAGCCTAAATGGCATGTAAACGCCGTCGTCACAATCGATGCTTTGATGCGGCGCGGCAGAGTTTTCTCGACGGTGTCGAGCGCTCCTTGACCGAAGGCACGATGCCGGCTGATACTACGGCGTGGATTCTCATCAGCCGCCCTCACGACAAACCAACTCCCGTTCCCAGACTGCGATGCTGGGGGTGTGCGCCGCTATTCTCTCGTGCGCGGCGCTATATGTGGCCGAGACGATCTTCGCGCCGCTCGCTTTCGCGCTCTTCATCATCGCCATCACCTGGCCGTTGCAGAGGTTGCTGCAAGCCAGAATGGCCCGGCTCGTCGCAGTTGCAATAACAACAGCTGCGATCATCATCGTGATCGTCGCTTTTGCCATGTTGCTTGCCTGGGCCGCGGGGCGCGTGGGGCAATTTATCGTGAACGACGCAGCCCGCCTGCAGGCTCTCTATGGTTCGCTGACGTCGTGGCTGGAAGGTCATGGTGTCGAGTTGGCCGGGCTATGGGCGAGTTATTTCCGTGGCGATCAATTGTTGCGCCTGGCCCAGGAAGTCACCACACGGCTCAATACTGCGCTCAGCTTCCTGATTGTCGTCTTCATTTATGTGCTGCTCGGATTGCTCGAAGTTGACGACGCATGCGCAAGACTTCGTGCGTGGCGACAAGGAAGCCTTGGCACAGTTCTACTGACCGGAGGAGCGAACGCCGCCACCAAGCTTCGTCACTATATGCTCGTCCGCACACAGATGAGCGCGATCACTGGCCTTTTGGTATGTATGTTCGCGTGGCTTGCGGGGCTGCCGCTGGCGCTCGAATGGGGTGTGATCGCATTCGCCCTGAACTTCATACCTTTCATCGGCCCATTTATCGCGACCATGTTTCCGACCGTGTTTGCCGTCGCGCAATTTGCATCGTGGCCCGCGGCCGTCGCCATTTTCGCGTGTCTCAACGTCATCCAGTTTGTGGTCGGAAGTTATCTGGAACCGCGGTTCGTCGGGAACGCATTGTCGATATCGCCTTTCATCGTCCTATTTTCAGTCTTCTTCTGGACGTTCCTCTGGGGGCTTCCCGGAGCCTTCATTGGCGTACCGATCGTCATAGTGCTTCTTTCGCTGTGTGAGGTTCATTCGTCGACGCATTGGATTGCGGATCTTTTCGGCGCACCGCCGCTGCGGGGGCATGGGACACAGGATTGAGGGCGCCAGAAAGAACAACGCGCTCCGGCGTGAAGAGGGTAAATCGCCCGTCCGGTCCCGCGCCGAGCGTATGGATATAAAAATAGGTATCTTTATCGTCGGTCACGTCCATCACTGGCGACGGAGCAGAGACGATCGTCAGCTCGCCACAGCGCCCGATCCAATCGATATGACGATGGCCGTGCATGACGATGATCTTCTTCCCATGTCGTTGCATCCGACGAACGAACCAGCTGCCATTGATCAGAGCCGTGCCAATCCGCTCCGAAAGCGCCTTCGAGGCTTTGGGATACTCGACGACGTGATGATGAAGCGCAACGATCCAGTAGGCATTGGGAAATTGTGCGAAGACCTTGTCGGCGGCATGTATTTGCTCGGTGGTCACAAGGCCGAGCGCATTCGTGAACGAGAAATGGGTCTCGGCATTCGAATCCATCAGGATGACGCCGAGCCCGTCCGGCGTCTGCGGCGGCAGAATCATCGGAAAGCTTTGCGCCCAAACGTTTGCGAGGCGCCATGATAGGCGCATGGCGCCGCTATCGGCAAATTCTGCAATTTGCTCTTCCAAAGGCTCAAGCGACTTTTGCAAGCTCGCGCCGGACTGATCGCTCTCGTCATCGAAAATGCGGACACGCTTGCCTTGCACCTCGGTTATGGCGGCAAGCGCCCGAACTTCGCGCAATCGCATCTTGGGACTGAGAGGCAAATCGAGTCGCGCAGGATTTGCTCTGTCGACGACATTGAGATCGTGATTTCCCGGGAGTATCACGGTGAGTTCTAACAGCCGCGGATAGTGCGTCATTGCATCGAGAAATTCCGCCCATTCGGTCGAGCGGCCTGCGTCTGTGATATCGCCGGTGATCACGATCAAATCGAGTGGTGTTCGTGCGTGAATGGCGTCGAGCTTCGCCAAAAGCTGCATAAGGCGATTGTTGCCGCGTGGGCCGGAGCGTCCTCCTTCTATGCGAAAGCCATATCTCTCGCCGACAGTATGAATGTCGGAAAGGTGCACGACGCGCCAAAGTTTTGTTGCTGAAGCTGAAGCGGGCCTCGGAGAAAAATCCTGCGGCTGCGCCATCAGGGTATCGGGCAGTCCCCAAGTCAACGCCGCCGCCGCGAGATATGCGGTGACGATGGCGACGCTGTTGCAAAGCGCGATACCTATCAGTCTGGTCGGCGATGAAAGATCGCTGACGGAGCCCGTCCACCTCGTCTGCGGCCACACGAGCGTAAAGACCCAGATCGCAAATGCGCAAATCAGAACGCCGGCTACAGTAGCGCTCATTGCGCGCACGCGGCCGCGGCTTCGCTGGTCAGCGCTGGCGGTCATGAAGCGCTCGGCGAATTGACGGACCGCTTCCCGCACAATCGCGTAAGCCGGCTGCACCGCGAGTGCATTCAGTGACCAGAAATTCGTCTCGACGAATCGCCATAATGGCTTGCCGCCAAACCATCCGATCGCAATCAGGGCGAGCAACGCGATCGGCGCGAAGAGACCAGTATAAATCGCGGCCGTCTTCGATGAAACCGTTCCGATCCATATCGAAACGAGAACCGGCGCTGCTCCGAGCATGATCGCAGGAACGACGATCAGCGCAGTCCAGGCCGCAAGTAACTTTGGCAAACTGATTTCCGAGAGAAGCGTTCCGGCAAGGGATAACAATGTTCGTCGTTTCGTGCTCGATCCGTCGTCTTCGGCGTCGCCGTTCCGCGGGTCGATGATCGACTGCATGGTCGCTTCTTTCTGACGAGGTGGCAAAGCCACGAGACTTGCAACACTTAAGGCAAGCAGGCCGAAGTGTCAGCTCCGGCGTCCATGCTCTCTCCTCCCTCTCTCAGAGCTAGGGATCGACTGATTGTGGTCTCTACAGAATAAACGATAAAGAGGCGCCCCAGAAGAAGGCTCCATGCGAGCCTTCGCCCGGGGTGCCAAATGCCGCCGTCCGCGCAGCGTTCGTCAACCGAGTGCGGCGCTGTTCTCCTGGCGCACCCTGCTTCCGAAGAAGATCCACCAAATGCCATGAGACAGGAGATCGATGCCGACCAGAAGTCCCAAGACCCACAGGCCACTAAATGGCCATTTGGCGAGAATGACGAGGCCTGCCACGATGCCGATGATCCCGGAAATCAGCAGTAGTGGGCCGAACAAAGCCCAATACTGAAACGACTGGACGATCCGAACGCATCCCGAAGCGATCAGAGATAGCGCGAATACTAAGGTCAGGATAACCGAAGCACGTGCAGGGTCCGTGATCAGCATTATTCCGCAGACGCCGTAAAGAAAGCCGACAAGCAATCTCAAGATGAAGCCGCGCCAATGCTGTGTCGAAAACGCTTGGAATATTTCCGATATGCCTGCCACCAGCAGCAATATGCCAATGAGCATCGTACTGATTACCGTCGCAGCGACGACGTCTCCCAGGACGAAGATGCCAGCGAAGACGAAAATGGCTCCGACCAGAATAGCGCCCCACCAACTGGGGTCCGAGGCCTCTGTAGGTCTCGCAGAAACAGGACTGGCGGTCATGACGAACCTCTCAATCTATCGAACGAGGAACGGGAAATGCTGATCCATGAGTAGCGCCAAAGAGTGCGCGCCGACCGTTGGATCATAAGCGGCACGTGAAATGTTTAATGGCGCCATCGCCCAGCATATGACGTGCGCTTACGGACATCTGATCGTCTGCGATAGATGGCGTCGCTATGAAAGACAGAAGAATTTACCGGCGAAGCGGCCGCGAGGAGAGACTGCATGATACGGACTCCTTGGTTTGCTTGTTAGCTGCCAAGTGTCCCCCGTCTCCCACCATTATAGAGAGCGCGCCGAGGAACTGTCTTCTCTTTTGTTTCTCAATTGATTGTCTTGATGAATTCCTGATCACATGCCGCCAATTCGTAGGCGGGGAAAGCAAGGCGCCTGAAGCGGGTGATTGGATCGGGGGGCTGCCGCGTCATCGTTAAATCCCGAGTCGTAATGAGACGCGCCTCGACCGCATCCGTTCGACTGAACGTTGACCTCCATCAAGGCCGAAAAGAGCGCGAGCAACCAGAACTCCGATGAGCTCAACGGAGAAGACAGATGGCTGCAGCTTTAAGACACTTCATCGACACACAGGACTTCTCGCGCGAGGAGCTGCTGCGGATCATGGACCTTGTCCGCCTTCTTAAGGAAGCTGACAAGGCAGGCGCATGCCCGCGGCTCCTTCAAGGTGCGTCGCTGGGCATGATCTTCGAAGAGCCATCGACACGCACGCGTGTTTCGTTCGAAGTCGCGATGACCAAGCTTGGTGGTCACGCTCTCTATTTGAGACCGGGAGAGATCCACCTCGGCAAGCGCGAGAGCATCCGCGATACGGCAGAGGTGATCAGTCGTATGGTCGACGTGATTGAAGCGAGAACGCTCAAGCACAAGACGGTTCTCGATCTCGTGGCAAATTCGACCGTGCCGGTCATGAATGGCTTGACGGACTACAACCATCCGACCCAGGTCGTGTGTGACGTCTTCACGATGATGGAGCACAAGCTTCCGGATAAGTCGCTGACCGACGTCCATGTGACGTTCGTCGGTGATGCGACCAACGTTTGCTCCTCGCTGATGATGATTTGCACGCAGACGGGCATGCATTTCACGCACGCTGCACCTGTGCGTTATCAGGCCCCGAAGGCCTGGCAGGATATCGCCCGCGCCAATATCGCGAAGTCCGGCGGCACCCTTACTGTTACAGATGACGTTAATGCAGCGGTTAAAGACGCCGACTTCATCTATACGGATCTCTGGTGGTGGATCGGACAGGAAGCTGAAATTCCTGATCGCGAACGGGCTTTCATGCCGAAGTATCAGGTCAACGAAAGCCTGCTCGCACGTGCTCCCGCGCACGCCAAGTTCATGCACTGTTTGCCGGCATCACGTGGTGTCGAGGTGACAGATGCCGTCATGGATGGACCTCAATCAATTATCTACGACCAATCTGAAAATCGGCTCCATACCGAGAAGGCCCTGCTGGCCTACTTCGTCTATCCGCGCCTGAAGATCGCGGATCCAAGCGCTATCGCCCGGTATCGGAGCGCTGTCGATGACTTCCACATGCGTGCAACCGAACTCGTCAGCTAAAAACATAAGAGGATAATCCAATGGCGGTCTCAGCCCCGGGTGCAGTGCGGCCTCCGCGCTTCCAAAAGGTTCTCCACGGCTTGGATATGACCTTGTTTACCGTCTGTGCGGTACTCGTCATTGACCAGCTGACGGCAGCGGCCTCGATCGGCGTGCAATCGATCTTCTGGTGGATATTCACGCTCGTCTTGTTCTTCATTCCGTATGGTCTGATCACTGCTGAGCTTGGCAGCACCTACACGGAGGAGGGCGGCATCTATGCCTGGGTTCGCCGCGCCTTCGGACCCGTCTGGGCTGGACGTACCGCTTGGCTCTGGTGGGTCAACGTCGCCTTCTGGATGCCGTCTGTGTACATCCTCTTTGCAGGCATTCTGGCAGAATTGATTGCGCCGGATATGAGCCTGTGGACGAAGATTGTCATCACGCTGGGCCTGACGTGGCTCACCGTCGGCATCAATATCATCACCCTGGAGGTCGGGAAATGGGTGCCGAATATCGGCGCCATTTTCAAAGTGATTATCATGCTCGCGCTCGGCCTCGGCGGCATTGCCTACGCAATGCATAACGGTCCCGCGAACGAGTTCAGCCTCGCGACGCTCACGCCGCACTGGGGCGATAGTCTCGCGTTCCTTCCGGTCATTATCTATAATTTCCTCGGCTTCGAGCTGATGTCCGGAGCGGGTGAGGAGATGGAAAATCCTGGGCGGGACGTGCCGTGGGCAATCGTACGCTCGGGGTCGATCATCGCGTTCTTCTACATTCTGGCAACCGTCGGCATTCTGCTCGCACTCCCGCTTTCCGACATTGGCCTCATTAAGGGCCTGCCGGATACGTTTCAAAAGATCTTCGGCGCAGGCATCTCCGGCAATGTTCCGGTCATCGCCCTATGCGTGATGACGCTCTATACATTGATCGCCAACATGACGACGTGGTCGATCGGAGCAAACCGATCGGCCGCCGAAGCGGCCAATCGTGGTGATCTGCCGTCGATCTTCGCCAAGCTTCATCCTGTTTATAAGACACCCGCCAACTCGGCTATCCTGTGCGGTGTCATCGCCAGCGTCGTGCTGTTGATTTACGGGTGGCTCGCAAAAAGTTCCGAAGATCTCTTCTGGACGACCTTCGCGTTCTCGTCCGTCGTCTTCCTGCTTCCCTACTTCCTGCTGTTCCTCTCGTTCCTGAAACTACGTAAGGATGATCCAGATATTCGACGTCCTTATCGCGTTCCCGGCGGCTATCCGGTTGCTGTGCTGCTGAGCAGCATCTGCATGCTCTTTATCCTGCAGGCTATCGTCTTCTTCATCTACAAGCCCGGCGCGGTTGATATGACCTACATAGGCGCCGTGGTCGGAGGCGTCGTGCTCACGGTCATCGTCGGCGAATTCCTCGTCCATGGCAAACGTCCCGAACCAGCGAAACCGACGAAGGAGATTGCCCATGTCTAAAGTCCTCGCAACGACACCCAAGCAGGACGGCTTTCGTATGCCGGCGGAATGGGAGCCCCACATTGGTTGCTGGATGCTCTGGCCTGAGCGATCGGATAACTGGCGAAGTGGTGCAAAGCCTGCACAGCATGCTTTCGCGGCTGTCGCCGCCGCGATCGCCCAGGGAGAGCCGGTAACTGTCTGTGCATCTCCCGCTCAATATCTTATCGCCCGAGAGATGCTCGACCCGTCCGTACGTCTCGTCGAAATGACGAGCAACGACAGTTGGATCCGCGATTGCGGGCCGACATTCGTCGTAAATGATGCGGGCGCGGTGAGGGGTATCGACTGGAAATTCAATGCTTGGGGTGGGCTTGCCGGAGGGCTCTACTTCCCTTGGGATCAAGACGACCTCGTCGGTGAGAAAGTCATAGAACTCGAAAGGGATGATCGGTACGCGCCGGACTTCATTCTCGAAGGCGGTTCAATCGATGTCGACGGGCAAGGCACGCTCTTGACCACAGAAGAGTGCTTACTCAATCCGAACCGCAATCCCGATAAAAGCCGTGCCGAGATCGAGAAGTATCTCTGTGACTATCTCAATCTCGAGAAGATCATCTGGTTGGAAAAAGGCGTCTATCTCGACGAGACGAGCGGCCACACTGATAATTTCTGCCGCTTCGTTGCGCCCGGAGAAGTTGTGCTGACGTGGACGGAAGATCGCTCCGATCCGCAATATGCGATTTCGGCGGGCGCCTTGGAACGGCTCGAAAAGGCGACTGACGCACGCGGGAGGCGGCTGAACATTCACAAGCTCGTCGCGCCAAAACCAGTCTTGATCACGGCTGAAGAAGCCGCCGGAGTCGATAAGGTTGCTGGAACGCTACCGCGCGAAGCAGGCAATCGGCTCGCAGCATCATACGTCAATTTCTACATCGCCAACGACGTAATCGTGATGCCGCGCTTCAACGATCCAGCTGACGATCCGGCGCAGGATGCGTTGGCGAAACTCTTTCCGACCCGGCGGATCGTAAGCGTGCCCGGGCGTGAGATCGTTCTTGGTGGCGGCAACATCCATTGCATCACCCAGCAGGAGCCGCTCGGCCGACGTCTGCTCCGTATGGCAGGAGCCGCATAGCAGATGCGGATTGTCGTTGCCCTTGGCGGGAACGCGTTGTTGAAACGCGGCGAGCCTTTGTCTGCAGAAAATCAGCGGCGCAATATGCGCGCCGCTGCCGATGCATTGGCCCTGGCATGTAAGGGGCATGAAATCGTCATCGTGCATGGAAACGGTCCTCAAGTGGGCTTGCTCGCTCTTGAAGCCAATGCCTACAAGGCGCTCCCGCCTTATCCGCTCGATGTGCTCGGGGCCGAGTCGCAGGGGATGATCGGTTACGTCGTCGCTCAGGAACTGCGAAATGCGAGCCCGGAACGTCCCACCGCGGCGCTCATTACACAGACTATCGTCGATGGCAGCGATCCAGCATTTCAACGGCCGACGAAACCGATTGGTCCCGTCTACACTTCAGAAGAAGTTGCGTCGCTTCGGGAGCAGCATTCTTGGACGTACGCGCAAGATGGGAAGTCATTTCGCAGGGTTGTGCCTTCTCCCCAGCCGGTGGAAATCGTTGAACTCCCGATTATTGATAGTCTCGTTCGCAGCGGCGTTCTTGTCATCTGCGCCGGCGGCGGCGGCATACCCGTCCGTCGCAACCCGGACGGCAGGATCAGTGGCGTCGAAGCCGTCATCGACAAGGATCTAGCCGCAGCACTCCTCGCCGAGAAGCTTGGAGCCGATCAGCTGGCCATCCTCACTGATGTCGACGCTGTCTATCTCGACTGGGGAACGCCGCAACAAAAGGCCATCGGAAAAATCAAATCGCTCGATTTGCGCCGCCATGGCTTTGCGGAGGGCTCAATGGGACCGAAGGTAAGCGCAGCGTGCAACTTCGCCGAACGGACCGGTCGCGCCGCCGTTATCGGATCCTTGTCCGCTGTGCAGTCTGTATTGAGCGGAAAGGGTGGCACGATCGTGCTCCCCTGATGGCCTCATCGTTGCGGTGATTTCACCAGATCCGTGGATCCTTAGAAGGGCAGAAATCCCCCCAGGGACGATTCATAGGTAGGTTTTCGAACGGTGCGACGACCGCCGCTTCCTTTGCGCGCCAGATATCTCTTGGCGTCCGGGTCTCCCAAGGCGGCGGCTTTCTGCAGCCATGCACGGCCGTCTTTCGTCATGCGGGGACCGCCTTTCCCCTGGATCAAAGCAATGCCGTAGTCGTACATGCCGATGCGATCACCCGCATTGGCAGCCTTCTCGTACCACTGGCGGGCTTCCTGAAGATTTTTAGGGCCACCCAAGCCCCTTTCGAGGAGAAAGCCATATAGAGGCATCGCAAACGAACAGCCGGCTTCAGACGCGCTCTTAGCCCATGTACGCGCCGATGAATAATTCACGGCAACGCCTTGCCCGTGCGCGTAGATTGTTGCGAGCATCCCCATAGCGTCCGCATCACCTTTTTCGGCCGCTTTTTGAGCCCAGTCCCGCGCTCCGCTTAAATCCTTTCGACCGCCGGTCCCGTCATACAAAACTTTCGCATAGTAGGTCATGGCCCGAACGAGGCCCTTTTCGGCCGCCTTCTGATACATTTCGCGCGCGCCCTGGGGATTTGCCGGGCCACCCTTCCCGGTTTCAAAATAGTAGCCCATTCTGTACAAGCCGTTGGCGTCGCCCTGATCAGCCGCCCGCTGAAACCACGATCGCGCCGCCGCGAAATCTTGAGGGCCGCCCTCACCATCCTGATAAAGATAGCCCATCCAATCCATCGCCGGGACATTCCCGGCATTCGCTGCTTTCTCAAACCAGGAACGAGCAGAGGCAACGTCTTTGGGGCCGCCTTGGCCGTCATGCAGCATCATGGCCAGGCTGAACATTGCTTCTGATAGGTCACCGTTATTTGCGGCCGCTTCATACCATTTTCGAGCGGCTGGTAAGTCCGCGTCGCCCCCCAATCCTTTCTGTAGGATCGACGCCAAAAGGTTCATCGCAGAAGCATTGCCGGCGTCTGCTGCGTGTGACAGCAGCTCTCGCGCCTGAGTTAGGTTTCCGTCGTCGTATGCCTTGGAACCGGCTTCCCAGAGTGCCACCCCTTTCGGGTCAGCGTCCCTCGCGTAGGCGCCCGTGTGACTAAAGAAATTCATAAGCACGGCTGCCAAGGCGAAGACGAATATTCGTGCCAATTCTCTTCTCCGTCTTATGCCGTGCTTGTTCAAAACGATCCGCGATATGCGGCGGGTAGCTGCAACGGCTATCATCGCCTTCGAGGCATCGAATAGCTTCGCTCATGACATCACCGGCGGCACCAACGATTGCAGGATGTGTAAGATTCGCGCTAGGCCAAGGCATTGCATGCGCTGATGGCCATCTGACGTCTGCGGCAAATGTTTTAGTCATATCGCCCGGGCTCGTGCGGGGCACCGTAGACATGCATCAAGACATTGGTTTTCATTGATAAAATGGAATGGCGTGGCCATTTAAATGGCCGTTTTCAGACGCAGTTCCAAGTAATTTTGAGCCAACCTTCTAGGCTCGCGTGGTGCTAGCCCAGCTAAAAATTGATTTCAAACGGCTGGTACATCTCGGCCGCGGATATCGATCGTGCCGACTCGGTTGCTCCTTCGCGACGACATCTTTCAAAGAAGAGGCTTCCCTATGAGCCTCAGCTCTCGAGCAGATTTGATTGATGTGAATCAAGCATCACTGGCAGTGCATATGCGAGCCTCGAAGCCATTCATTGCTCGGGAGGTTTCGTCATGTCCAAGAGCGGGAATCACACGCCATTTCATTACGTCGCAATCGCGATAGGAGTTTTTGGGCTTCTGTTGGTCGGTAGCCCTGCGGCATTCTCCGAGCAATTTCAATCTGCGCAAACCACGTCCGAAACCCCAACGGATGCCGGGGAAGATGCTAAAGCGGCCATTGATGTCGCCAAGAAAGCCGCTTTGAACGCAATCGAAAAGGCAAGGCGAGCAGTCAAAGACGCAATCGACAAAGCGCGAATTGTCATTCCGCGTTCCATTGACAATGCTCACCATAAAACGACGGAAGTCTTGGACAAGGCGCAACGAAGCGCGGATGAGCTATTCGATAAGACCGAAGATGCGACGAAGGATGTCCTCGGCAAAGCTCGGGAAACTATCGATGAAGCGCCAAAGGCGATTCCCGATCAGAGGTTCAAAGCGGGCGAACAAACGTACCGAACCTACTGCGCCTTATGCCATGGAATAGGCGTAGGCCCTGGGATGTTTGCTGAAGCGCTGAAGAAGCCCGCTCCCGATCTAACCCAAATCTCCAAGCGCAACGGGGGTTGGTTCCCCAGAGGAAGGGTGGAACGAATTATCCGCGATGGCGGCATCAGTGGGCACGGAACAATGCGGCTGCTTGCGTGGGAAGGCTATTTCTACGAGAACATGCCACCTGATGCCGCTGATCGTGAAATTGATCAGCTGGTCTCCTATTTGGAGAGCCAGCAGGCACAGTGAACCCAATGCCAGTCTCGGCATCATTGTTAGCATGAGTTCATTGTAGCCGTGACCTGACAAGTTCTTCGGCAGTTGATGTTGGTCCCTAACGTATCGACGCGCCGAGGCCTGCGACGTCCGTCGATTGCACGCTCTTTTGAGAGCAGCTCCACGATCATCCCGACGGAATTCTCTCCAGGTGCACAGTCGCTTGCGCCAGTCTACGAAACAGATCTCGCCGGCGCTTCAGCGGCAACCAATCGTAAAGAAAAGTCTCGATCGGCTTCCAATTGGCGACCCATCCAAAGAAGACTAAGCTCTCGGAGACGATGGCCGCAAGCGGCCCTGCGCCGAGCGTGCTTCGCACCAATTGGCTGCCGAGGAGACACGCCACAAGGGTGGCGGAGCCCACGAATAAATAGAGACGTCCGATTCTAAACAGCTCATTTAGTTCGCGTTGCGCAAATTGCGCGCGTTCTGTGAAGTAGTTTGCCAGCGCCGACGGAAGCTCCCACTTTTGAGCATCATGCATCGCCTCGTCGGGCAAATGGATAACAATCTTCAGAGGCGCATCTGATGGTAACTCGCGTGCCCAGCCGACGATGTAATCTTCGGCATCTTGATCCAGATCCCGCTCGTGAAAAGGCGATGGGTCGAGCGAGTTAAAAAGCTGCGCCAGCTTTTGAATCCGCAGCTCGATGACGCCGTGGGCGTTCGATATCTTCTCGTCAGTGTTGCTTGTTGCCATAAGCCCGAGTCCCAATCCGAACCTGCGGTGGCGATGATAATATAAGGCTTAAGCAGACTTGCGCGACCCACAGGAGAGTGTGTTCGCTTGGCCGAAGTGCGAAATGGCATTTCTACCACTTAGGGACGACGACTTGGGGTACGCCTGGAGGCCACAAATGCATTTCTGAGTCTGTTTTCTATGCATCTCGGACGAGACGCTATATTTGCACCATTCGAGTGGCGGAACTCGGCGTAATGAGTGTCCGAACGAGCGGTCGTTTAAAGGTTTTACCGCCGCGGCGTGTCGTTCACGGCCGAGGGCAGGTTCACGCGACGCGACAGTTCCTCGGCGCTTTCCTTCCTTTCACTGTAACGGTCGACAAGATAATCAGCGCGGTCGCGGGTAAGCAGGGTGAACTTCACCAGCTCCTCCATCACATCTACAACGCGGTCGTAATACGCTGACGGCTTCATGCGGCCGTCCTCGTCGAATTCATTGAAGGCCTTCGCGACGGAAGACTGGTTCGGGATGGTGATCATCCGCATCCAGCGGCCCAGCACGCGCATCTGGTTCACAGCATTGAAGGACTGAGAGCCGCCGCTGACCTGCATCACGGCCAGCGTCTTGCCCTGGGTGGGACGAATAGCGCCCGTAGACAAAGGTATCCAATCGATCTGTGACTTCATCACGCCGCTTATCGCACCGTGCCGTTCCGGCGAGCACCAAACCTGGCCCTCGGACCAGGCGGCAAGCTCGCGCAATTCCTGCACTTTGGGGTGGGTTGCCGGCGCGTCATCTGGCAGCGGTAAGCCATGCGCGTGAAAGATCTTCGTTTCGGCCCCGAAATGCTCCAGCAATCGCGCCGCTTCCATCGTGAGAAAGCGGCTGTACGACCGCGCGCGTAGTGAACCGTAGAGCAAAAGGATACGCGGCTTATGGCTACCCGCCGCGGCGAGCTTATTATGGGCGGGAATGTGCAGATGCTCGTGCGCGATGTTGGGCAGGTCGCTGGCGCCGTTCTTGCTCATCAAGCCTTCTTTCTTGCCGCAATCACTTCGCCGTCCTCTTTGGTGAAGTTGCCGATGTTCGGCTCCGCCAGGATGTCGAGCACCTTCTCCGATGGCCGGCACAGCTTCACGCCTATCGGTGTGACAACGATCGGCCGGTTGATGAGGATAGGGTGCTCCATCATGAAATCAATGAGTTGATCGTCGGTCCACTTGGCATTGCCCAGGTCAAGTTCCGCAAAGGGCGTTCCCTTTTGGCGGAGCAGCTCGCGGGGAGTGATGTCCATGCGCCTCATCAGGTCCACCAGTGTTGTGCGCGAAGGCGGCGTCTTGAGGTATTCAATGATCTCCGGCTCCTCGCCGCTCTGGCGGATCATCGCCAGCGTGTTGCGGGAAGTGCCGCAGGCTGGGTTGTGGTAGATGGTGATAGCCATCGCTCATTCTCCTGCTTGCGCGGACAGGCCATGCTTTCTGACCGTCCGACCGGCCTCGTACCAGTCGCGCGACGAATTGACGATCTTCACCACAGACAACATCACGGGGACCTCGATCAGCACGCCAACGACGGTGGCGAGCGCTGCGCCGGAGTGTAGCCCAAAGAGGCTGATCGCGGCGGCGACTGCCAGCTCGAAGAAGTTGCTGGCGCCGATTAGCGCGGAGGGTCCCGCCACGCAATGAGCTTCGCCTGACGCGCGGTTGAGAAGGTAGGCGAGCGCCGAGTTGAAATAGACCTGGATGAGAATGGGTACCGCCAGCATGGCGATGATCAATGGCTGCGCCAAGATCTGCTCGCCCTGAAAGCCGAATAGCAAGACAAGCGTGGTGAGCAGGGCCACGAGGGATAGAGGCTGAATGCGCCGAAGCAATGCGTTCAGCGCCCCCTGGCCACCGGTCGAGAGGACGACGCTGCGGATCACCTGCGCGATGATGACCGGCACCACAATGTAAAGCACGACCGACAAGAGGAGCGTGTTCCAAGGTACCGTGATCGCCGAAAGACCTAGCAGCAGACCGACAATCGGCGCGAACGCGAAAACCATGATCACGTCGTTGAGTGCCACTTGGCTCAAGGTGAAATGCGGCTCGCCGTCAGAGAGGTTGCTCCACACGAACACCATGGCCGTACACGGCGCAGCGGCGAGGAGAATGAGGCCGGCGATATAGCTGTTGATCTCCTCGGCTGGTAGGTACGGCCGGAATATCCAGCCGACGAAGATCCAGCCCAGCAGCGCCATCGAGAACGGCTTTACCGCCCAATTGACGAAAAGCGTGACGCCGATGCCGCGCCAATGAGCTTTCACTTTGGACAGCGCTGAGAAATCGATCTTCACCAGCATCGGAATGATCATCAACCAGATCAGTGCCGCGACGACGAAGTTCACGTTGGCCACTTCCGCCGCGGCGATCTCTGCAAAGGCAACGGGAAAGAAATGACCAAGCGCGATGCCGAAAACGATGCAGAGCGCGACCCATACTGTCAGATAGCGTTCGAAGGTTGACATGCTCAGGCTCTCTCCGGCACGGCTGAAGCTTTCAATCGGCCAATATCGTTGAGGCGATTCTGGAGGCTGAGTTCGTCGAGTGACGCGAGCGGCAAACTGGTGAAAATGCCAATCCGGTTGTTGAGCATGCGGTACGTATCGGCGAAGGCGAGCGCTCGCTGAGCTTCATCCCCCTGAGCCTCGGCGGGGTCCGGCAGGCCCCAGTGCGCTGTCATCGGCTGCCCCGGCCAGATCGGGCAAACTTCGTTGGCGGCGTTATCGCAAACGGTAAAGACGAAATCCAATTCAGGTGCACCGGCTGCCGTGAACTCCTCCCAGGACTTTGAGCGGAGAGAACCGGTGCCATAGTTGAGCTTATTCAGAAGATTGACGGCCAGCGGGTGAACCTCACCTTTTGGCATGCTGCCCGCGCTGTAGCCTTTGAACTTCCCTGCCCCGATGCGGTTGATGATGGCCTCGCCCATGATGGAACGGGCGGAATTGCCGGTGCAGAGAAAGAGGACGTTATACGGTCGATCTCGGTTCATTTCGCTTCTCCCTTACACAGCTTACGCGCCTTTTTGATTGTCGAGCCGCAAAGCTCCGGATTTCCCTGGCAGCAGTCGTCGGTGAGAAAGCTCAAGAGTTGTCGCATTCCCTCAAAGTGCGCCGCATAGCGGATGTACCGGCCAACGCGCGTGGCATGGATTAGTCCGGCGCGGTCCAATTCTTTAAGATGAAATGACGCTCCTGTTGGGGTGGCGCCAACAGCTTCAGCGATCTCACCTGCAGGCAGCCCGTTTGGGCCCTCCCGCACCAGGAGCCGGAAGATAGCGAGGCGCTGATCGTGGGCCAACGCCGCGAGACGAGTGACAGCTTCATCAGTGTTCATAAATTGACAATACAAGAATTATTGAAATGTGCAAGCCTTATAAAGACTGCTCACTCACGTCTCCCCTCCCATCAACGGATGGGGCGATCAAATATGCCTTTCAGCAGCTCCAGGATTATCAGCAGTACAACGCCCACGCTGACTGATATGAGCGCGTCATGAGCGTGAAAAGCGCCAAAGTCGAAAAGGGCGCGTGCAGGTGTCCAGTAAAGAGTTGTCGCAAAGATTGCCGTAGCGAGTGTGAAGACTGCCCAGAGCATGGGGTTGGGTCGGACGAGAGATCCGAAGAGCACATTGTCAAAGCTGCGATTGATAATAACCAATGCAACCGAGGATGCGATCATTGCTCCGAAGGAGAGGGAGCGAGCCTGGTCGGCGGGAAGACCATACCGCAAAGACGCAACATAGAGGCAGGCAATGAGAGCAAACGCTATTGCACCCTGCAGCAAACACCATAGGAGCCGCGCCAATGAGAGGAGGGGAGCCTTTGTCGATCGAGGCGGGCGGCTCATGACATCGGATTCTTCCGGCTCGTTTTCGAAGGCGATCGAGCAGACTGGGTCGATGATGAGCTCGAGGAAGGCAATATGTAAGGGGCCAAGGATCGGTGGCAGTCCAGCGATGATTGGAAACAAAGCGACTCCTGCGATCTGCACGTGAATAGCTGCGATGAAGCCCGTTGCCTTGCGAAGATTGTCAAATATTCGACGGCCTAACCGAATAGCAGTGACGACCGAGCTGAAGTTGTCATTCAGGAGAACGAGTGCAGCCGCTTCACGGGCCACGTCAGTTCCGCGACCGCCCATAGCCACACCGATGTGGGCTGCCTTCAGAGATGGAGCATCGTTTACACCATCACCAATCATCGCAGTAATCTCGCCGTTCGACTGAAGCGCTTGAACGATGCGCAACTTGTCGGCCGGCGTAATTCGCGCGAAGATGGAACATTCCCTGATGTTGCGGCCGAGAGCCGCCGCAGCCATGCTCTCGATTTCGGGGCCCGAGACCACACGGCTTGCGTCGATACCGGCTTTACGGGCGATTGCAAGGGCAGTCGTCGGATAGTCGCCGGTGATCATGACGACGCGAACGCCAGCGGCCCTGCACTCGCTGACTGCATTGGCAATATCTGCCCTGATCGGATCAGCGAGGCCGATGAGTCCCACAAATTGAAAATTGAAAGCGTTCGGCTCGAGCGGCAGATCTCTTTCAGAAAACGTCGCTTCGGCAATGGCTAACACGCGCAGCCCCTCGCGCGCCATCGTATCCGTCATCGTGGAGACCCCGGCATACTCGGCGGCCGATAACCCGCACAGGTTGGCTATCGTCTCGGGCGCGCCTTTGGCCGCTATTTTAAATTCGCTCGTAGAATTCGCCCGCCAAGCATTTACCACGGCCAGGCGCTTCCGTGTCATGCCATAGGTGCGCTCCAAGACGTCCCGATTTCGCGATTCTGTGCCGCAAGAACGCGCCTCGGCAAAATCGACGATAGCGATATCCATGGCGTCGACAGGCGTCGGTTGCGAAGCCAGCGCTCCGGCGCGGATGAGGCGATGGAACTGAGTGGGCAACGAACCCGACGCCTCTGGCTGGCTCGCGCCAAATGTCTCGCCTGTCTGCAAGCGCAGTTCAGCAATCGACATACGGTTCTCTGTCAACGTCCCTGTTTTATCGGTGCAGAGGACGGTGGCTTCGCCGAGTGCCTCTATCGCGGCCGCACGTCGCGTTAAAACCTGGGCGCGCGAAAGGCGCCAAGCACCCATGACCGTAAAGACGGTGAGGACGAGCGGGAATTCTTCGGGCAGCATCGCCATGCCAAGCGAGATGCCTGCAAGGAGGGCGGGGAGCACGGAATGCCCCGATGCCCATTGCAATAGGAAAGCGAGAGAGCAGACCGCCACACCGATAATCGAGAACATCCGCACGAGACTATTGATCTCGGCCTTGAGCCGGGGCGGTTCCGGTTCAATTCGGGCGAGTGAGGCACCGATTTTTCCGATCTCGCTTCGGCCTCCGGTTGCGACAACTTCGGCTTTGCCTTGTCCCCGAACGGCGAGCGTGCCGGAAAACAAGTAAGGCGTATCATCGCCACCGGGTTTTCGGTCTATCGGAACCGAGGCATCCCTATCGACAGGAACCTTGCGGACGGCCACGGATTCCCCTGTCAAAAGTGACTCATCGGCCGACAAGTCACCTTCAATCAAAAGTCCATCGGCAGCAATCCGATCACCTTCGCTGATGATCAAAATATCGCCGCGGACAACATCTCTGCCAGCGATGCGGCGACGCTCTCCATCCCGAATGACGAGAGCACGGGGGCTCGAGAGCTCTTTTAGGGCGTCCAGCACACGTTCACTGCGAAACTCTTGGACAATTGCGATGGCGACGGAAGTTGTCGCAAAAAGACAGAGGACAATTGCTTCACTCGTTTCGCCAAGGATGACATAGATCCCGCCAGCGCAGACGAGGAACAGAAACATCGGCTCGCGCAGCACCTCCAACGCAATCGCGAATGCAGAGCGGCTGCTCTTACGTTCAAGCTCGTTTGGCCCCTCAGTGGCGAGCCGCTTCCGCGCCTCGTCCATGGTGAGGCCGGCTTCAAACTGGGAACTCCGCTCCACGTTGTCCGCGTCAAGGGCCATCATAAAAAATGACTATAACTTCTGGCCGCAAGCGTCGCCGTTGCATTGTCGGATAAGTGAAGGAAATCGCTCATCGGCAGATCAACACAGAGACAGCACAGGTCGTGACGACGCGGTGGGCCTGACTGCCAAGTACAAATTCCATCAGGCCGCGATGTCCGTGAGATGCCATAACAATCAGATCACAGGCCCGCGCTTGAGCCGCCTGGACGATGCCCTCAGCCGGAAATTCGTCTTTGATGTGCACGGTCTCGCAGGTTATTCCGACTTTGGCGGCTGCAGAAGCAGCATCGGCGAGAATTTTACTCGCATTTGAAGCCGCCGCTTTTTCATAATCTTCGATCGGATACACCACCGCGACTTCGGCCGGGGCGACCATCCTCCACGGTTCGGTGACTGTTACAATCGTTGCTTTCGACCCGAGCGCTTTCGCCAACTCGCAGCCCTGTGCGACCGCACGTTGAGCAAGCTCTGATCCGTCTGTCGCGATGAGTAAATGTTTGTACATATCGCTTTCCGAAAAGATGTTTGCGGATGATCTTCGCTAGCGCACTGTTTTCCTTGATGAACGTCAATCTCAAAGCAGTTTGAGCGTCCGGATGTGCTTGACGGCGATCAAGGTCGGTTCAGGAAACATAGCCATTTTTGCATCATTTGGAGGAATCCGAAAATGGCGAAGACTACTAGAATTATTGATGAAGCGCCTGCACTGCCTGAGCTTCAAATTTCTCCCGAAAAGGTTTGCTTTATTATTGCGAAGGCGCGGGAGTTCGACGCGAAAGACGCCGTCAGTGATCCAGATCCCGGCTCGAACGCGTCCGACGACAAGATGACATCTGTTCTCGAAGATCATGCGGACGATCCCGTCGTTGAAGAACTAACATCGGTAATCAACGACATGAATGAAGACGAGCAGATTGATCTCGTTGCGCTTGTTTGGCTTGGCCGCGAAGACTATTCGGCCGCGGATTGGGCCGATGTGCGCAAAGAGGCGACCCGGGCGCACAACAAAAACACAGCGCGCTATTTGCTTGGCATTCCATTGCTTGGGGACTTCTTGGAAGACGGCTTCGCGCTTCTCGGTCGTTCCTGCGAGAAATTTGAGCTGGACCACCTTTAATTGTGAAAGGCGACGACGATGAAAACACGAGATTTACATCGCACAGAACCGCGCCATGATCTTATGAAATCGCATCTTATCGAGCCGCATCGGCATGATCCTTACAAGGCGCGAGGGAAGCTGCAAGAGCCGACAGTCTGCAATCAGTGCGGAGCCGTATTTCTCGATGGTCGTTGGCAGTGGCTGGAAAGCGCGCCGACTGACGCTGCGAGGCAATTGTGCCCTGCGTGTCTGCGGGAGAACGATAAATATCCGGCAGGTGAAGTCACGCTGTCTGGCAAGTTTTTCCAAAAACACAAGGGCGAGATTTTCGAGTTAATTCGAAACACGCAATCCGATCAAAACGCCGAGCACCCCTTGTCGAGGATTATTGAGATCGCCGATGCAAACGGCTCGGCGATCATAACCACCACAGATATTCATCTGCCGCGCCGTCTCGGGCATGCGCTCGAACACGCCTACAAGGGCCAATTTGATATTGACTACAGCGAAGGGGACTATTTCGTGAGGGCTCACTGGCGTCGCGACGAGTAAGAGCCATTCAAATTCGCAGCAATGTTCGACATCGCGGGAGTGTTTCCATGCAGATCCCTCTTCAAATCTCGTTTGAGCACATAAAACCAGTTGATTACATCGCGATCCGGGTTCGCGACGAGGCAAAGAAACTCGAGCAGTTCTACGATCGGATTACATCGGCGCGGATCGTTATAGGGCGGCCGCAACATCGCCGCCGGCATGGAGATTGCTATAGCATCCGGCTACTCATTACGGTTCCAGGCGCCAACGATATTGCGGTGAGCCGTGAGCCGAGCGTGACGGGTCGCCACGAGGATATGAACGTTACAATTTCAGATGCCTTCGCGGCAGCGCGTCGTCAGCTTCAGGATCTGACTCGCAAGCGGCAGGCCTAGGACAGAAACACGAAGGTCAGGCCGTGTGTTGCGCAAGATTTGCGCCTTTTCGGAATTCGTGCAGTGCTTTCGCAATCTCATCATCGTCGATCTGATGGAAGTCCTTATAGTGCATACCGACAGCGTAAAACGGCTCCGGAGTTTGTAAGCAGATCACCGCATCTACATCGGAACGAAGCGAGTTGACAGTTTCCAGAGGCGCGACGGGAACGGCTACAATAAGTTCCTTTGGCTTCTTTCTGCGGAGTGCGTTTATTGCGGCCCGCATGCTGGTGCCGGTCGCGATGCCATCATCGACAATGATAGCGGTTCGTCCCGTGATAGCGGGTCCAGCCGCCGTGCTGGCATATTCCCGTCTTCGGCGCTCGATCTCATGAAGCTCAGCTTTCATCTCGCGATCGATATAGGCTTGCGGGATTTCGATTTGTGCGCTGATCTCTTCGTTGAGAACAAGCTCCGGCGCTGCACCATCGACGACCGCCGCCATGGCGACCTCTTTGTGCCCCGGAACGCCGATGCGGCGCACGAAAACAAAATCGAGCGGTGCCTTCAGCTGTTTGGCGATCTCGATGGCGACCGGCACACCGCCACGCGGCATGGCTAGAATGATCGGATTTTCGAACTTTTGCTTGGAAAGCACAGATGCAAGGGCGCGTCCCGCCTCTTCTCGGCTTCTAAACGGCAGCCAGAAACTCATCTGATATCCTCACGTCAAATATTGATCATACCAGCTGATTGAGAGTGCAATAACACGATCCAAAGTGCCCGGCTCCTCGAAAAGATGCCCTGCTCCTGGGACGATCTGCAGCTTTCGGGTACAAGTCATGTGCCGAGCGGCAAATTCGTTGAGTTCGATCACGCCAATGTCGTCGCCGCCAACGATCAGGAGCGTGGGAGCGGTGACGCCTCCCAATGCCTCTTTTGCTAAATCGGGACGGCCGCCGCGCGATACCACTGCCGAAATAGCCGGACCGAGTGCAGCCGCTGCGACCAATGCCGCGGCAGCGCCGGTGCTTGCGCCAAAGAGACCGAGGGTAAGGTCGGCTGTCTTAGGCTCCTCGAGCGTCCAGTTCACCGCCATCTGGACGCGACGCGCCAGGAGCGAGATATCGAACACATTACGGCGGTCGGAAGCTTCGGCCTCGGTCAAGAGATCGAAGAGGAGGGTGGCGTATCTATTTTCATTGAGGACGTCGGCGACATACCGGTTACGAGGGCTAAGGCGGCTTGAACCGCTGCCGTGTGCAAATATAACAATCCCGCGTGCGCCGCTCGGAATGACAAGGCTGCCCTGAAGCGCCGGCAACCCAATCGTCACATCCTCTTCTTCCAGAATATCGACCGCCACTGACGCCTCCTTAAGCGTGGTGTGCAGATACGGCGCTGATCACCTCGCCAGAGAGATTACGGACGACCGCGTGCGAGACGTCTCCGAGGCTAAGCATGCCCACCATTCTTTTCTTATCGTCAATGACCGGAAGTCGTCGGATCTTCTTCGATTCCATCAAACGGATGGCATCCTCGATATCTTCGTCGGCCTTGCAATAGATGATGCCCTTTGTCATGACCTTCTCTGCGGTCAGGGCGGAAGGATTGGCGGAGTCGGCAAACCCTCTGCACGTAATATCGCGATCGGTCACCATGCCGATGAGACGATCATCTTTCCCGATCGGAACAGCTCCGATATCGAGGTCTTTCATCATTCTGGCGACCTCCGAAACAAGTGTATCGGGGGCAACCCATTTGGCACCTTTATGCATGACATCTTTGACTTTCATGGGACTTACTCCCTTCCCATTTTACGAAGCAACGGTGAGACGATCATCGACCCCTTGCACGCCGGGAACGGACCAAGCGGCATTCTCGATGATGTCGTGATCTTCCCAGCTGTTGACATGGCCTTCGAGACAAACTCGATTGTCTAAAACGGCGACGCGGATTCCTTCAGCCTCGACATGGGCGTTGCGAGCCAGTGCGGCCTCGATTTTCTTTTTGATATCCGGGGCCTCAACGGGCGATTTCACCACTATGGAATTTGTTACGCCGATCACGCCCATCAGCTTTCTGACCTCGTCTTCAGCGATCTTCTTTTGGTATTGCCAATCGAGTTCGCCGCTCAGATTGACCCAACCTTTCTGCACCGTCACTCGGACGTGTTCGTCGGGTATCATGGCATGCCATTTCAAGACGCTCAGTACGCGCTTTGCAATCTCCTCATCCGACGTCTTGATTTCCGCCGGATAGCAAACATCGATTTCCTGGGCGATGGCACGAACGCCTTTCACCCGACGTGCAGCCTGAAGCGCGGCGACTTTTTCCGCGTAGCTGCGAACGTGTCCGTGGAGCGTGATGACGCCTCCGCTCGCCGAAACGCCAATATTTATCGAGTTGATGCTCGGTTCGAATTCCAGTTCGTCTATGACCAACTGACGAAGCTGCATATCGTTCATGGCCAAAAATCCTCTTACGATAAAGCTCAAAAAAAACTTCGCTAGGCTGTCGGTGCGCGCAGAGATCCGGTTGCGGTTCCCGACAATAAAATTTTTTGCAGCGCACTCAGTTCTGAGAAATAATCCTTCGCTGCGTCTTGCCAGAATGCGATGGCGAACGACGTGAATTCGTTTGGCGACTTGATCGCTATGGTGCGCTGCAACGCATCCACGTCCTTCAAGTAACGCTTCTGCAAAAATTCCATCCAATTGCGCGCGATCTCTTCATTGAGACGAAGGGAGACAGCGAGTGCTTGAAATCCAGGCCAATTGGGCATCAACGCTGCCAAGCCAGGTCCGGGCGCTTTTGGATCAAACATTTCGTGAAGCATATTGCGCACCTCCGAATTGTCAGTGCGATTTTTGCTGCTATTCCGCGCCTCTCATTGATGCATCTCAATGTTGCCGCGGAATGCTCAAGTGAGCGAAGTTCAATTTAGATCGTCATCTTTTGACGCTCATCAACGCGGCACCTGCGTTTGATCTGCCTAAAGATGATCGTTGAGTATCGATCAACAAGGAGTTTTGTGCCATGGCAGAACCTGCAGTAAAACTTCCGGTAAAATCTCAGAGAGAACCTACATCGAGCCGCGAGTGGTGGCCGCTCGAAAATATTCGCCATCAGTTCGAGGATCTTATCGAAGAGTTTGACCGAGGTTTCTTGCGATCGCCGTTCCGCGGCTCACGCCTCGGTATTGAGCCATTATTGCGACGGGAACTGAGCTTTGTGTCTACGCCGCCTGTCGACATCGTCGATAAAGACACAGCTTACGAGATCACCGCTGAGCTTCCGGGCCTTGATGAGAACAATATCGATGTAAAGTTCGCCAATGGAATGCTGACCATCAAAGGGGAGAAGAAGGAAGAGAAAGAGGAGAAGAAGAAGGATTATTTTCTCTCCGAGCGTCGGTATGGTTCGTTCGAGCGCCGCTTCAGCGTTCCGGAAGGTGTCGATACCGGAAAGATTGAGGCAAACTTTAAGAAGGGCGTCCTGACCGTAACGCTGCCAAAGACGAGCGAGGCCAAGACAGCCGAGAAAAAGATCGCGGTCAAAGCCGCATAAAGCAGCGCCACCTCCCGCCGGGGTGCGCATCCCGGCGGGGAGTGTGAAATCCAAATTTCGGATGGGCTTAGGGTATATTCATGGAGTTTCATCCATGCCTAAAGCGTTGTTGCAGAGGAAATCGGAATCTTCCGCGGAAGAGCGGCATCAGTTTGTTGCAAGCCAGATAGAAAGCCGTGGCGTCCGTGACGCTCTCGTGCTTGAAGCCATGAGGCATGTGCCCCGCGAGCTCTTCGTTCCGCGCGAACTTGCGGAAAAGGCTTACGATGATACTCCGCTCCCGATTGGATGCGGCCAGACAATTTCGCAGCCTTATATCGTCGGGTTCATGATCGAAGCCCTTCGACTTCGCGGCGGCGAGCGCGTCCTCGAGATTGGCACGGGATCGGGCTATGCAACCGCCGTTCTGGCCCATATCGCCGGCGAGGTTTATACGATCGAGCGTATCGGAGAGCTTGCCGCGAGAGCGCGGGATAATCTCCAGCGGGCGCGGACACATAGCGTGCACGTGCGTCATGGTGATGGTACGCAGGGATGGCCTGAGTATGCGCCGTTCGATGCGATCCTCGTCTCGGAGGGCGTGCCAAATATCACGGCGGCGCTTCTTCACGAGCTTAAAATCGGAGGCTGTCTGATCGCTCCTATTGGCGATAACCCACGTTCGCAGGAGCTTGTGAGAATTACGCGCGTAGCCGAAGAGGAATTTGAGCGCGAGGATATCGCCGATGTGCGCTTCGTGCCCTTGATCGGCAAAGACGGATGGGAAAGCCCCGAGGATGATTGGCGCGTGAAGCCGCCTCGGGTGGTCCGCGCACGGCTGGCTGTCAGCGTTTCTGTGCCCTCGATGATCGCCAAGGAAGGTGAGATTTTCACTCATCTCCATGACGCGGACCTCAACCCACTCATCGAACGCATCGGCGATGCGCGCGTCGTCCTCATCGGCGAGGCAAGTCACGGGACTTCCGAATTTTACCGTATGCGCGCGCGGATAACGCAGCGTCTCATCGAAGACAAGAAATTCAAATTCGTTGCCGTCGAAGCCGACTGGCCGGATGCTGCGCGCATCGATCACTATGTTCGTCACCGTGATGTGCCGCCGTCGGATTGGACAGCATTTGCACGTTTTCCCACTTGGATGTGGCGTAACGCCGAGACGAAAAGCTTCGTCGACTGGCTTCACAAGAATAATGAGACGCGAGCCTTTGAAACGCGTGCGGCCTTCTATGGCCTTGATCTCTATAGTCTCTACAATTCCGTTCGCGTTGTCTTGGAGTATCTCGACAGCGTTGATCCCGAACTCGCCGTGATCGCGCGTGAGCGCTATGGCTGTCTTAGCCCGTGGGAGGCGGATCCCGCTGCTTATGGTAGGGCGGCGCTGACGGGCGAATACCGAAAATGCGAAAAAGACGTATCCCGTGTTCTCGTTGACGTACTGCGAAATCAACAAGACTATGTGATGCAGGATGGCGAGCGCTATTTCGATGCGGCGCAGAATGCCCGTCTAATAGCTAACGCAGAACGCTACTATCGCACGATGTACTATGGTTCGCGCGCATCCTGGAACCTGCGCGACAGTCATATGTTCGAGACGCTCAATCAGCTATTGATCCATCATGGCGATCACTCGAAGGCGGTCATATGGGCGCATAATTCGCATATCGGTGACGCCTCGGCCACAGAGATGAGCCAGCGGGGTGAATACAATATCGGCCAGTTGTGCCGTCGCGCCTTTGGTGAGGCTTGTTTCAGCATCGGGTTCGGCACGAATGACGGCACGGTAGCGGCGGCATCGAACTGGGACGCGCCGATGCAAGTCATGAACGTGCGCCCGGCCCACGCCCAGAGCTACGAACGTCTCTTCCATTTGAGCAACGCGCCGGGATTGATGCTCTCGCTCAAGGAAAACGGCGCGCTGCGCGAGAAATTGATGAGGCCGCTGCTGGAGCGCGCCATTGGAGTTATCTACCGGCCCGATAGTGAACTTGCGAGCCATTACTTTGAAGCCACGCTGCCCCGACAGTTTGACGAGTATATTTGGATCGACCGGACGAGCGCTGTGAAGCCCATCAAGGGCATTGAACTCGAAGGCATGCCCGAGACTTACCCATTCGGGCTTTAGCGGACATCGTCCGTGGCAGCGTCACTTATTGGCCGACGTCGGCTTCACAAGGTCTGCACGATGAAAATAGGAGTGATCCAGCGGCGGTGCTTCACGCTTGCCTTTCTCAATAATCTCAGAAAGGTCATCCACCATCCAGCTAAAAAGCTTTTGTCCATCCTCTACAGTCGCCAGGCTCGGTTTGCCAGTGACACCGTTTTCGCTCGTTCTGTTTACGGGATGCGCAAAGACGAGGTGGTCCGTGCGATCCGGATCATCTGAGTTTGGGACAAGTTCAGCACGCACGATTTCCGGCGCGATCGCAAGCATAAGAGCCGTCTCGGCAGCATTGGCATGCCAATCCTGTGCATCGGAAAAATGCGCGTCACGCACGCGTTCGCTGATTGTCGCGGTGTTGATAACCGCAACCATCAGATCATCGTGATCTGCTCGCAGCATTTCGAGAGCACAGCGCAATGGCGCTGCATTCGTAACGTGACTGTTGACAATAAAGAGACGGCGAACTCCGCTATGGTAAGCCCAATCGCCAATTTCTTTGACTAAGGTGATCAATGTGATGGGCTGTAGCGCAATCGTCCCAGGCCATCTCCGGCTATGCCCAAGAGAGCATCCGTATGGAAGCGTCGGCAAAACCGGAACGCGCGTTCGCTCGCCGACCACCCGACAAAGCTTTTCTCCGAGAATAAAATCCATTCCGGTGCCGAGGTGCGGACCATGTTGTTCCGTCGCTCCGACCGGCAGAATTGCGACCCCGTGGCTAACAGCTAAGTCAGCCGGTAATTCAGTCCAGGTCTTATCGGCCCAATTCATGACGTTTCCCGAGTAAGCATGTGTTTGTTAGGCACCCGATTGAGTGCCATCGCTCCTAGCGATGCTTCCGAACCTTGAATGACGTAGGCTTCTTTTCGTCGTTGCCCCCGGCAGATGATTTCATACTCTTCTTGATATGAAGAGGCACATCTGGAAGGGGATGGAGCTGCGGAATGATCGCAGCCGCCAACTGCATTCGGCCGAAGATAACGCCGCGAAGCGTACTCAACTCGTCCGTGAGTTCCTGAAGCTTCACGGCTGGTCCCTGCACGAGAATAACTTCAAGCGTCTGATTTCCCGCCAAGTGCACGTGAAGGGAGCTGATAACCTCCGCAATGTTTTCGTATTGCAAATCTGCGAGCTTCTTCTGCAAGCCGCGAACCGTGTTGTCGTAAAAAAGCGTGATCGTACCGACCATAACTTCGGTCCCGGACTCACGTTTGTGCTCAACCAGCCAATTGTGCAGCATATCGCTGATGGCCTGCGATCGGCTTGCGTAACCCTTCGCTTTAACGACGGCATCGAGCTCCCACAGCTGTTCCTCCGGCAACGACACGCTCATCCTAGCGACGAGGTTACTCGTTGTTTCTACAGACATCGGATCCTCCGGCATGCGCGCCTCCGCATGAAAAAATGCGGACAGCAAATTATTGAGTTGGAATCACTTTATCATGCCGGAGGATCGATGCTCAGAAGAGATGGCTGTAGCGCTCGGTCTCCCAGCTGCTGATCGACAGATGGTAGCTTTCCCATTCGGCCGTTTTGTATTTCACGAACTCGTCGCGAAGTTCCTTGCCAAGCGTTTCCTCCACGAAGGGATCGTTGGCGAATGCGGCAACCGCGTCTTGCAAGTTCTGTGGTAGGAACTGAATGCCGCGCGCTGAACGCTCGGATTCCGAAATTGCGTAGAGGTTATCTTCGTTCGGCTCGCCAGGATCCATCTTCTCGCGAACGCCTTTGAGGCCGGCTGCCAAGGCAAGCGTGGCCGCGAGGTAAGGATTCACCGCGCCGTCGGCGTTTCGTGACTCGCATCGGCCGCCGCCCATCGGGACACGCAATGAATTCGTTCGGTTGTTTGAGCCGTAAGAGTTGAAGACCGGCGCCCACGAGAATGTTCCCATCGCTCCTTGGCGGACGAGTCGCTTGTAGCTATTGACCGTCGGCGCATACGCCGCGCACAGGGCGCGTCCATGACGCAGGATTCCGGCAATGAAGTGATAGCCCGTTTCAGTCAAGCCAAGGCCTCGCGGATCATCCTCCGGCTTGCAGGAAAAAACATTTGTCCCGGTCGCGAGATCGGAAAGCGACATGTTGAAATGGGCGCCGCATCCAGTTCTGTTTGCGAAGGGCTTCGGCATCATCGTCGCGATGAGACCTTCTTCTTTGGCGTAGTGCTTCGCCATAAAGCGGAAAAAGGTGAGACGATCGCAGGTCGTGAGGGCGTCCGAATATGTGAAATCAAATTCGAATTGACCGTTGGCATCCTCATGGTCGAACGAATAGAGATCCCAACCGAGATCGTTGATGCACGACGCAACCTTATCGAGCCAACCGAAGGCATTCACGAAGCCTTGCACATCGTAGCAAGGCTTGGCGAGCTTGTCGTCGGGATCTGGGATCGACAGGCTGCCATCCGCATTTTTCTTCAGCAGATAGATCTCGCATTCAATCCCGAGGTTGAAGCCGAATCCCATGTCTGCGGCTATTGCGAGCTGGTTTTTCAGTGCGACGCGAGTGCTGAGTGGATAGGGCTTGCCGTGGAACGTGAGATCCGCTGGCGCCCATGCGAGCTTTGGCTCCCAGGGAAGTTGGATGACGCCATTAAAATCAGGGACCGAAGCAAACTCATCTTCGTTCGGCTCCTGACCTAGTCCATCAAGCGCATATCCCGTGTAGAGTTCTGAACCTTTCGCCATATGCTTCAAATGCTCGATCGGGACGACCTTGCCTTTCGGCACGCCGTGAATATCGACATAAGCGCCGATACAATATTTGACGCCCTGAGCCTTCAGTCGCTGGTACGTTTCGTCAAGCGCTGACGCCGCGCCGACTGGGGTATGTTCATTCATCGTTTTTTCCTCATACTGGTGATTGTTTGATGCAGGTCGCGTCGGCGGTTGGCTTCTCTAACCGCTTCGCGAATTTGAGTTGTCTCTAGTCAATGGTGTCTGAGACGTCCGTCAGCCGCGTGAAAGTTGGAAACGGTTCGTCGGATGCCGCTTCGCTCTCGCTGCCGGCCGCTGCATGCTGGCTGCCATGAATGAGCATTTCCAACCGGGCTTTCGCCGCGACGTAACTGGGCGATGTCAAATCTTCGGGCGTGCGCGAACGTGGCACTGGCACTTCCATCAGTTCGATAACTTCACCCGGGTGCGGCTTCAGCACCAGGATGCGGTCTGCGAGGAGAATGGCTTCATCGAGATCGTGGGTGACGAATACAATGGTGATATCGATCTTGCGCCAGATCTCCATCAGGTGCCTTTGCATACGGCTGCGCGTCTGCGCGTCGAGTGCACCGAAAGGCTCGTCCATTAATAGAATGCGGGGCTGATTTGCGAGCGATCGGGCAATCGCCACGCGTTGTTTCATGCCGCCCGAAAGCTGGTGCGGATAGTGATTGGCGAACTTCGAAAGGCCGATCAAATCGAGCCACTGCAGAGCAGAAGTCTCCGGATCCCGCTTGCCGTCGTAAGACATCTCCAATCCGAACATGACGTTTTTCTTCACCGTCAGCCACGGAAAGAGTGTGTACCCCTGAAAAACCATTCCACGGTCACTGCCGGGACCGATCACAGGTTTGTTGTCGAGCAGTACGTCACCCGAAGTCTGCTGGTCGAGTCCGGCGATGATCCGGATAAGGGTGGATTTTCCGCATCCGGATGCGCCCACGACGCAAACAAATTCCCTACGATACGTCGTGAAATTGATGTCGCTCAGCGCCGTCGTTGTTTTGCCATTGCTGGAAAACGTTTTGCCGAGATTGCGCACCTCCAGAATAATATCGCGCGCCTTCAGCCGCTGGAATCGATCGTGCACCGCCAGCGATTGCTCGAGTACCGGAAGCGAACTCATGTCCTGCATCAGCGCTAACTCCGCTTCGTTGCTTGGTCCCAGGGGAAAAGACGCCGTCCGATCCGCGCGAGCACCATGTCGACGCCGAGGCCGATGATGCCGATCATGATGATGGCGGCGTAGACGTTGGCGAAATGCTGGTATCGCGCCTGCTGCGTGATGAACCAGGTTATTCCGGAAGAGGTGCCGATCAATTCCGCGACGATGAGATATGTCCACGCCCACCCAAGCAGGATTCGTTGGTCGCGATAGAGGTCCGGCATGATGCCGGGAACGACGACGCGCGTCAGGATTGCTCGGCCTTTAGCGCCGAGTGTCAGCGCAGCTTCGATCAATCCGAAGTCGAGTTTTCTAGTCGTATTCGCGATAATCAGAATCTGCTGGAATAAAGTTCCGATAACGATGATTGCGATCTTCGGGCCGTCATAGATACCCAGGATCGCAACAGCCAGAGCTCCGAATGCGGGTGCCGGAAGATAGCGAACGAACTCAGTGAACGGCTCGATCAGCCGTGAGATGCCGGAATAGGCACCGCACAATACGCCGAGCGGGACGCCGATGAGGGATGAGATTAGAAATCCCCAGAAAATGATAGTGATGCTGTGCCAAAGGCTTTCGTGCAGCCATTGACCGTCTCGCGTCTGAGGAGGTGTCGAGAACGCCGTGAACATCGCGATCGCGACTTCATGCGGCGCCGGAAGATAAACCGGATTTGCCGGATTGCCCTCAGGTTTCGCTAGACCGGCTTTCTCCATAGCCGCAGCCTGCTGATCGAATGCGTCTTGCTGAACCCGCATGCCGGGCCTGAAATAACTCACACCGCCGGGTTGCGTGACGACGACCAGTGGATGCCAAACGAACGGCACATAACTGACGACACACCAGAGGAGCACTGGCAATACGAACGACAGGATGCCGAGCGTGACGCGCGACGTGGGAGAAAGGGGGCGTCCGACCACAAACCAGCGCCGCGTCGACGTACGCTGTTGTGTCGCCGCCCCCGCCGTAACGGCAGGAGCGGCGACGACACCGACGTTAGGGCTGTGCATTGGTGAGCGATGGATCGATGAAGCTGTCGACGTCGAGCTTGTCCTTGTAGACAGCGTATTTCGTGTTGAAGTCGTTAGCGATTTCGGACGAGCCGTAAAGCGATCCGAAGCCTTTGGCTTTCACAAAGACCTTTTTTGCGGCCGCCACATCGAGCAGTTTTGTTCCGGCGATCAGAGGTTTGTATTCCTCTGGCTTCAGGCCAACTCGTGCGGCCATGATTTTCGCTGCATCATCGACCGTCGCGGGATCGTTGATGTATTTAACAACCCGATCCCAGACCTTAATGACTTTTTCCCAATCCGCTTTTCGGGTCGCCAGACTCGTCGGGTTTACAGTGATGACGTCGTAGATCAGGCCGGGTTCGTCGGCCGACGTATAGATTGGCGTCGATCCCGGTACTTGCTTCATCGCCTGGCCTGAGTTCGGCTGCCATGCGCCAATCGCGGAAACCTCGCCGGAAGCAAGGGTTTGAGGTGTCTCATTTGTCTTGGTGTTGACGAGCGTGACATCCGATTCCGTCATGCCGTTTTTCTCAAGGCCGTTCAGCAGCAGTAAGTGCTCGACGAAGCCAACTTCGATCCCGACTTTTTTCCCCTTGAGGTCCTTCAGCGACTTAATTCCTGGAACTCCAACAATCATGTCATTGCCGTTGGAGTAATCAGTCAGCATGATCATCGTGTTCTTGGTGCCCGATCCACCCATGACGAGTGCATCGCCATTCGTCACCGTCACGCCGTCGAGCTTCCCAGCAGAAAATGCGTCCATCGATGGCACGTAGTCGAACCATTCGAAATCGACGTCGACACCGGCTTCTTTGAACCATCCTTTGTCAATTGCGACCTGCCACGCCACCCAGCCAGGCCAATCGCTGTAGCCAATTTTCAAAGGTTCTGCCCAGGCGTTTGCCGCAGATACTGCAAACATTGAAACTGCCAAGACTGCGAGTTCACGGATGCGTAATCGACGCGCCATTCTCAACCTCCTGCGCAAAGGCGATATTACGAAAATGATGTTTCGTAATACCGGTCATTAGCAAGCGGCGTGCCATTGAGACGGCGCGCATAGCATCGGTGTTTTGAGGGTATAAGAGAGGCGATCTACGCTTGGATTTGCCCAATCGACGGTCGACACGCCAAAAGACTGCGCAGCATCCATCCTAACATCACGCTGGAATGCGACGGACCCGATACCGAACGTGGCAGACGTTCCGGCTCCAATCTTCCTATAATAGATTAATTGAAAAGAAGACCTGCGGAGACTAAGGCCCTGCGATAGCCATAACTCGACGAAACCGAAGAAGCGCCAAAAATAAGAAAATTCCACCGATCGCGCCAACAGCAACAAATCTTGGCCAAACCACGTCGAAACCGGCGCCCCGATAAAGGATCGCCTGTGCGAACGCCACAAAATGAGTCGACGGTGATACCTGCATGATGGTGCGCAGGAACGGAGGCATGCTTTCGAGCGGAGTATTGGCGCCGGATAGCAAGTTCAGCGGCACAGCAACGAGAATGTAAAGCAGGCCGAGTTGAGGCATCGTACGTGCGATCGTTGCAAGAAAGATCCCGACCGCCGTCGAGAAAAACAAATAGATCATCACGCCGCACATAAACAGCGGTATGGAACCTGCGATGGGAATGTGCAGCAGTCTCTGCACGACAAAAAACAACGAGAGGCCGACTGCAATCGTAATAACCACGGCGTTCGCCCACACTTTCGACATGGCAATTTCAAATGGCGTCAGCGGCATGACGAGAAGATGATCGAGCGTTCCGTGCTCACGCTCACGCACGACGGCCGCCCCCGCGAGGATGATCGCGAGCATATTCACGGAACTGATAATACCCATTACGGCAGTGAACCAAGCTGTCGTAACATTAGGATTGAAGGCTATCCGTACCGAGAGCGTGACGGCGGGCGGCGGGATATCCTCAATTCGAGAAACAAATTTATTGATCTCGGTTGAGATGATCTGCTCCGCATAGCTCGAGCCGATGCCCGCCTGGACCATCGCGGTTGCGTCCACATTAACCTGCAAGGCCGGCTTACGCCCTCCAAGGACATCGCTTTCGAATCGGGGCGGAATGTCGATGACGAACGTGTAGCGCCCTGTGTTCATAAGCCGGTCGACGTCGCGCTCTTCAACATATTGCGGCGTTTTGAAATAGGGCGGCAGAAAAGCGCCCGCGATACGCCAAGAGAGATCCGAATGATCTTCGTCCACAATGGCGATCGAAGCGTTGTGCAGTTCTTGTGAGTTGCTCTGGGCCTGCGCCATTACAGCGATAGAGAACGAATATATGACGAGCGCGAGGAGGACCCAATCGCGAAAGAAGCTGCGTAACTCTTTCACTCCAAGCCAATAAATATTCGAAAGCTTACGCATTGCCGATCACTTTTCTTGCTTACGCAGAAGGAACAGGCTGATTGAGGTTAAGGCGGGAACGAAAAGCGCAAGTGTTGCGATGTATCGCGCAAGATCGGGGAACCCTAGCCCCTTCGTAAAAGCCCCCACACTGATCGGGACGAAATAGGTCATAGGAAAAAGACGGCCCAGTATCGCTCCAAAACCGGTGATCGACGAAACGGGCGTCATCATGCCGGAAAACATCGTCGCTGGCAGGACAGTCAAAATAGAAGTCCCGAACAAGGCCGCAATTTGCGTTCCGGTGAAGGAGGAGATGACCATCCCATAGCCCGTCGTCGCAGTAACATAGATGAGCGATCCAACCAGCAGTGCTAAAAAGCTTCCCTTGAGCGGCACATCAAAAATAAAGATGGCCATCAGAAAGAGTATGAAGAAATTGAGCATTGCTACCGCGATGTACGGAAGCTGCTTTCCAATCAGGAACTCAAGCCGCGTTACCGGCGTCACGTAAAGATTGGTTATGGAACCCAGCTCCTTCTCGCGGACGATAGCGAGCGCCATCAAAATCGCTGGGATCAGCGCGAGTTGCATTGCGATCGTCGAGGGGACCATCGCATAAATGCTGTCGAAGTCCTGATTGTAGCGAAAGCGGATCTCTATATCCGCGGGCGTGTCCGTATCCGCAAGGCCAACGTGACCTCGGATTGCGGGATCGGAAAGGAACTGCTGGTGCACGCCCTCAATATAGCCGTGGATAGTTTCGGCTCTGAACGGCATCGCGCCGTCAATCCAAACGCCAACCTCGGTTGGCCTCCCGCGTCGTATATCGCGCCCGAAGCCCGGCGGAATCTCGATCGTCGCCGTAACCGTGCCGCTTTTTAGCCGGCTCTGCAACTCATCCTCATTCCTGAAGGGCTCTTGCTCGATGAAATAGCGCGAGCCTCGCAGCTCACTGAGATAAGCGCGGCTTTCAAAACTATTGTCTCGATCGAGAGCGGCGAACGACAATGAGTTGACATCTGTCGTGATGCCGAAACCAAAAATCAGCATTAGAAACGCCGTACCGAGAAGAGCGAAGCTCAACCGGATCGGGTCGCGAAGCAGCTCGAGCGACTCTCTTATGGTGTAAGCCAACATGCGCCGCACCGAAAAAATTCTGGATACGCCCGGTGAAGCGGTTGAACTATCCCCTTTTTGTCCGACATCGAGGATCGTCTCTGACCCGGAGGGCTGCGATCGTGATGAAGCCGATTCCTCGAGGTATGAAATAAAGGCATCTTCGAGTGTCGTCGCGTGACGCGCTTCGATCAGTTTGGCTGGAGTGTCTGTTGCCAAAACGCGTCCCGCGTCCATAAGAGAGATACGGTCGCATCGCGCTGCTTCGTTCATGAAGTGGGTCGAGACGAAGATCGTCACACCATTCTTTCTCGACAGCTCGATCAGCAATTCCCAGAACTGGTCTCTCGCGATCGGATCTACGCCCGATGTCGGTTCATCGAGAATGAGAAGCTCCGGCTCATGAACCACGGCCACCGCGAGCGACAGCCGCTGACGGATTCCAAGCGGAAGATCTTCCGCCAGTTTATTCAGGTGCTCTGACAGGCCAAAGCGCCGGACGAGGTAAGCAATCCGTCCCTCGACCGATCCAGCCGGAAGATGAAAGAGTCGGGCATGTAGCTCGAGATTCTGACGGACGGTCAATTCGCCATAAAGCGAAAACGATTGCGACATGTAACCGACGCGCATGCGAGAACTTATGTCGTCCGCGTTGACGGGTTCGCCGAAAAGCATCGCGCTGCCTTCGGTTGAGGGCAGGAGACCCGTGAGCATTTTCATCGTCGTAGATTTGCCGCAACCATTCGACCCGACGAACCCGAAAATCTCCCCACGTTCTATATCGAAGCTTACGTGGTCAACCGCAGTGAAGTCGCCGAACCGGCGTGTGAGATTACGGGCGACGATCACCGCACCATCGGCAATGCTCTGACGCGGCGGGATCGTCGGAGTGCGATGGTCTAACTTCGCCTCCGGAGGAAGCAGGTCAATGAAGGCTTCCTCGATTGCGCCCGCGCCGGTTCTCTCTTTGATGTCGCTTGGGGATCCCACCGTAAGGATCTTCCCGGCATTCATCGCGATCAGCCAATCGAAGCGCTCGGCTTCCTCCATATAGGCTGTTGCAACTAAGACGCTCATGCCCCCGCGATGCTCGCGCATCCGCTGGATAAGCTCCCAGAATTGCCGCCGCGATAGCGGATCGACGCCTGTCGTCGGCTCATCGAGTATCAAAAGATCTGGATCGTGAATGAGCGAGCAGCAGAGCCCAAGCTTCTGGCGCATGCCGCCCGAAAGTTTTTGCGCCGGCCGATCGGCGAAAGGTCCGAGGCCCGTGCTGTCGAGAAGTTTGGGGATGCGTTCTTCGCGTTGGCGCCGCCCCTGACCGAAGAGCCGGGCAAAAAATTCGATGTTTTCGCGCACGCTGAGATCGGGATAGAGGTTCTTGCCGAGGCCCTGCGGCATGTACGCGATACGCGGACAAACTGCCTCGCGGTCCACGGCCTTGGACATATCCGCGTTCAAGACCGTGACGTGCCCCGATTGAAGCATGCGCGCGCCCGAGACTAGCGCAAGCAACGTAGACTTACCGACGCCGTCCGGCCCGATAAGGCCGACCATTTGGCCAGCCGGAATCTCGACTGTTAGGTCGTCGAGCGCGAGGATGCCGCCATATCTGTGGGTCACGCGTTCGAGACGAGCAACTGCTGTCCCACCCGCCATCGTCACGATCCAGCTTTCAGGCGTTCCGGCCACTCAGTCTTGGTGTCGGTTCGAACGTAAGCGACTCCCGGTAAACCGCTCCGGACGTAGTCCGCATGAGCTTCCGAGCGCGCAGGATCGATACGCACGCGCACCCGGAACATCAGCTTGTCTCGTTCGGTCTGCGTCTCGACCATTTTCGGTGTAAATTGCGCCTGATCAGCAATAAACGTCACGTTCGCGGGAATGGGATGGTCTGGATATGCATCGAGCACGATGCGGGCGTCGTCGCCGATTCTGACTTTCCCGGCCTCGAGTGTTGGAAGATATACGTCCATGTAAACGTAACCGAAGTCCAGCATAGTGAAGACTTTGCCTCCAGCCGCGAGGACCTCTCCAGTATTGGCGATGCGATAAGCAATCCGGCCGTCTCGCGGTGCAACGAGGGTATTATCCGCAATATTCACCCGATAGAGTTCGGCGTCATGATTGGCTGCGTCCAGCGCATGCTCTGCCTCGGTGACGCGTGCCTGGGCCGCGAGTTCTCCGGCTTTGGACGAGTTGAGCGTCTGCTGGCGCTGATCATAGGTCTGCTTCGTGACCCAGCCGGATTTTAACAACGACTCGGCACGGTCCATCTCCTGCTGCGCGAGCACGACTTGAGTATGCTGCTGATTGAGGAGCGCCTTTGCCTCGCTGATGCTCTTCTTTGCCTGTTCTGCCTGAGCTTCTGCTTTTTTAAGCGACGCATCGAGGTCGCGCGTATCCATGACGGCAAGAACTTGCCCAGCTGTTACCCTGGCGCCCTCGTCGACGCGCAATTCAAGAACCCGCCCGGCAAATTTCGTCGCTATGTCAATCGGGTCGGCTTCAATTCGCCCATTACCCATTACGATCCCAGGAGGAAGCGGAGGCACCCTGTGCATCCACCAATAACCAGCGCCGCCTATGGCCATGATGACGGCGAGAACTGCCAGCATCTTCCGCCAGCGGCCGAATGGGCCCGTCGAGATGTTCCCTGCTGGAACGGGTAATTTTGCTGTTACGGGAACGAGCTGTCCATGAGACGGCGGCAGTTCTTTCAGAGCAATTGCTTCTTTCGCTGCATTTTGCTCGGATTGCATGATGGATTGCTCACTTGGCTCAATGCACGGTTAGAACGCGTTTGCTGGGCCATTGTTCGTCTGTCGGCACGAGCATTTCCAAATAAACATTGGCTACGAGGTGCGTGTGCCCGACATGCTCACTTGCCCCTTAGCCATTTCAAGTCGACGCTTAACCTTGCCCATGGATGAGAGCGTTGACTTGGAACAAATTTTCTCTGCCACCCCTCCGGCCAACGCTACGATAATTCTCTTTGCTTGATACTCGTCAACGTTTGAGCCGCCGCCTAGGGTCATTTGTTTATGCGTCTAATCTTGGAGGCGTCTTTTTGGGTATCGCAGCAATGATCAGTTTAAACCAAAGCCGATTCACGGTCCCTGGGATTGCTGGCGCGTTTGCTATGCTGTGTGTCGCCAGTACCGTTGCCGTCTCCGCGCCGATTGGGGAGGCTGAAGTTCCCTCAGGGCGAGAACTTTTTCTTCACCACTGTGCTCAGTGCCATGGCGATGATGGCGCGGGAGACGGACCTATGGCCAGCGTTCTGACCTTAAAGCCGGCAGATCTAACCACGCTAAGCAAACGTGCTAACGGAAAATTTGATGCACAGCGTATCGTCGAGATTATCCGCTATGGAGGCGATATCTCGGGACATGGTACGAGCGCCATGCCAATTTGGGGTATGATCTTTAGCATTGAAGGCGAGGGTGGAAAGGTCGGCGCCGCCTATTCGCGCATCGCTGTCATCAACCTCAAAAACTATATCGAAGCCCTCCAGACGAAATAGCTGTCTGAGCAAGACAAGCGAAGCTGCAGAAATGAGACTAAACGCTGGGCCTTTGCCGTTTGCGAATGTGCGACGGTGATTGTTACGATCTCTACCGTCGACCCGGGCGCTTTCGACAACTCGCAGCACCGAGAGCGCTAGAGATGGTAAGGTTCCTCCACCAAATCATCTCAAATTCACTGCGCCAAAAAGTTCGAGGATCTCGCCCCTCCGCGATCCTCTTTTTATTTCCTCCCTCGCAGGCGATTGGTGCGTGGATCGCCCCCAATGTCGCTTACTCCATTGAAGTTCCGGCATTTACGACTGCCGCCACGGCCGAAGTGCAAATTTTGCTCTTGACGTAAGCTTGCGCCAGATCAGAATTGGCGGCGTTCATTTTTTTCGGCACTTGGGCCTTCTCCTATGTCGCCAATTGCTGCTGACGACCCTGCCCCGGAGGCATCACTCGATCATCTTGCAGCGGTATTTCAGTCCGCAATCGATGCAATTATTGCTATCGATGGTCTGGGCCTCATCACGAGTGTCAACCCGGCGGCTGCAAGACTGTTCGGTTATACGAACGCAGAGCTAATCGGCGCGAATGTCAGCATGCTGATGCCGGCACCCGATTCGGAGCGGCACGACGACTATCTCCGGCAGTACCGTCATACGGGCCGTCGCAAGATTATCGGCATCGGACGCGAGGTTTTTGGGCGGCGACGGGATGGCTCGACCTTCCCCATGCATCTCTCGGTCAGTGAATATCAGATCGACGGCAAGGCGCATTTTGCGGGCATCGTGCGTGATCTCACCATGGAGAGGCGCGTACAAGAAGAAAGCGAACGCCAGCAAGTGCTTTTCGAGGCCATCATCAAGGATACACCCCGCGCGCTCGTTCTGACGGACAGTGGCCGGCGGATTTTTCTCGCAAATCCTGCCGTAAAATCTGTTTTTGGCTACGATGAAGCCGAGCTCGTGGGCCAGAGCTCCCGGCTCCTCTATGAGACCGACTATGACTTTGAGCGGGTCTGGAGAGCCTCTCTCGCGGGCTCGACGGGCCTCGATCCACTGGCGGTTAACTGCCGCCGCAAAGACGGAAAGGTTTTTCCGGCCGAGGTCGTTGCAACCTCTGTCACCGCCCGCAATGGACAGATCCTCGGGCATATGCGTTCCTTCCGCGATTTGACCAAGCAGGTTGCGCAGACGGAGGCACTTCACCGGTCACAACGGCTTGATGCGCTCGGCCAACTGACGGGCGGTGTCGCGCATGATTTCAACAACATCCTGACGATTGTCCTCGGAAACCTTGAGCAAGTTTTCGAAACCTCCGATGTTGCAGAGAAACACGATTTCTGCCGGCGAGCGCTAGAAGCTGGGGAAATGGGGGCGCGTCTGACGCGCCGCCTGCTGAGCTTTTCCCGTCAGAGAAAACTGGAACCGGCCGTTCTCCAGCTCAACACCTACATCACCTCGATGGTTGAAATGCTCGAAAGGGCCCTGGGAGAAACCGTCTCGCTATCGACGAACTTCGCACAAGATCTCTGGATGGTGTGCGTCGATCCCAGCGAAATTGAGAATGCGATCCTCAATCTCTCGGTCAACGCCCGAGACGCCATGAGGCGTGGTGGCCGTGTGAGCATCGAGACAGCTAATCTCCAGCTGACATCCGATGACGTTCTCGAAGAATACGGCATCCCGGCGGGGGATTACATACGTATAACAGTGGCCGACAATGGCGAGGGAATGTCACCGGAAATCGTGAAGCGCGCCTTCGAGCCGTTCTTCACGACCAAGGGTACCGGTAAAGGTACGGGTCTCGGGCTTTCAAGCATTCACGGCTTTGTCAAACAGTCAGGCGGTAATGTCACCATCTATAGCGAACTTGGAAAGGGGACCGTGGTCAATCTCTATCTGCCACGCGTGGCGATGGACGTGCCGCGAGATCTGCAAGCAACAGAAAAACACGCTATCCCTCCTGCAAACTTAAAGGTTCTTATTGTCGAAGATAACCCTGAACTACGACAGCTGGTGGCCGAGCGAATTCGAAGATTGGGATATACCGTTGAGGAAGCCGATTCCGGCGCCTGCGCGCTGCAAAAACTTTCCGAGGAAAGCTTCGATATTCTCTTCAGCGATGTGGTGATGCCGGGGGGCATGAGCGGCTATGAGCTTGGCTCCCTGGCCCGCGTCGCGAGTTCCGGTACGAAGATCTTACTGACCTCAGGGTACGACTCGGAGTTCGCATCCGAGCTTAATAGCACCAATGATACGTTTCATGTGCTCCGCAAACCGTATAGGCAGGCAGACCTCGCGCAGGCGCTTCGAGACTGCCTGTGACCAGCGTGTTTTTTAAGCATATTTGCTCTTCCGGAGACGATGTCAGCCAAAGCCCGAATGAGTAAGTCTCGAGCATGCCTTCGAGTTTAATGCCCTCGATGGGTCTCACAGCGTTCGTCCGGCCGATCCAAATATATTCGTCAAACTGTGGGATAGCGTGCTTCAATGTAATGGCTCGCAAGTTCGCTAGACGATAAGAAAAGAGTCCTCCGCACCGCCATTTTGGATATCAAGCCTTCCAGCGTGACTCGCGGATCACCGAGCAGAAGTTCCCTCGATGGAAGTGAGGCACCTTGTCGGCAATGACATCAGCCTTGACGTTGCCAAATGCCGTGTCAGGCTTGTGTTTGATGCCGTCGTAGAAGGCTTGAATGATATCTTCCTTAAAATGAGGCGTGCGCGGATAGGCCTTCACCACAGCCTCTCGGGTGTCATCGGAATATTGCCCATAGGTCAAGCCTAGAACATCCATTTCGACACCTGCGGTCGTCAGTGCAACGATGGGATGCATGAACTCAGGCACGCCCGGTGTCGTATGCAGCGCAATGGCCGTCCAGACTTTTTCTATGTCGGACGGATCGACATTATAGCTCCTGAGAAACTCGCGAGCCGCATTAGCTCCGTCCACTTCGAAACGAAGATTCGAGCTGCTGTGTTTGGGCATGAGGCCGACGTCATGAAACATTGCGGCAGCGTAGAGAAGCTCAGAATTGAAGGTAAGCTCTCGCTGCCCGCCGGCAATGGCAGCAAAGAAGTAGACGCGGCTGGAATGATTGAAGAGTAGGTCGCTTTCAGTGTCGCGGACGAACTCAGTTATAGCTCTGCCGAGCTTGCTGTCGGGCACCTTGACGCCTTCAATGCTCGTGGTTTCCAGCCTATCCGACATGGTTTGAAGCCTTTCCTCATCTCTATATTTCTGAGGGTGTTATTGCCCCGTTCGGCGGCATGGCAGCAATAGTAACGTTCATTGAAAAACTGCCAAATTCCGACGATATTCTGCCGACGCCCTGAGAGGCAGCTGACAAGGGAAGTTGGGCTGAATGGCAACGAAACCGGTTGCACTCGTTATCCATGAAGGTGTGCAAGCATTGGACGTAGCCGGGCCGCTCGACGTCTTTGCCGAGGCAAATGCATTTCTTAGCAAAGGCGAAGGTTATGATTGCATAGTCGTTGCAGGCCAGCGGGGTTCGCTGCGCGCCTCCAATGGCATGCTGATTGGCGTGCATAAGACGTTTGCGCAAGCCGCACGGAAATTTCACACGGTTCTTGTTGCTGGCGGCCCGACGCTTCCAAATGCCGAAGACGATACCGCTATGTCAAAGTGGCTTCGCACTTGGTGCAAGAGAGCGGTGCGGTATGGGTCAATCTGCACCGGCGCTTTCGCGCTCGGCCGAGCGGGTCTCTTAGACGGGCGGACGGTTACAACCCATTGGCAAAATGCTGCCAAGCTCGAAGCAGACTTCCCCAAAGCGCGGATCGAGCATGATCGTATTTTTTTGCGCGATGGCGCGTTGGTAACGTCCGCCGGCGTCACCGCCGGAATTGATCTTGCACTCGAACTCGTGAGCGAAGACTACGGGGCTTCAGTCGCTCTTTCCTGCGCAAAGCGTCTGGTGGTTGTGACGCAGCGCCAAGGCGGTCAGTCGCAGTTCAGCCCCTTGCTGCAGCCGCGCAGCGATCCGCGATCAGCCCTTGGTAAGGTCCAAGCATACGTGCTCAGTCACATTGGAGAGCCACTATCGGTTGCGCGCCTGGCGCAAATAGCTGGTACAAGTCCTCGCTCGATAGCCCGGCTATTCGTCAAAGACCTCAAGATAACTCCTCACGATTACGTCGAAGCGGTGCGCCTCGACCATGCGCGCAATCTCCTCGAAGCAACCGACCTTGCACTGAAATCGGTGGCTTTTGCTTGCGGGTTTGGAGGCCCCGAGCAGATGCGTGCTGCTTTTCAGCGTCGGCTAGGCGTAAGCCCTCAACGCTATCGAGAGAGCTTCCACTATGTGCACCGAAGAAGACTGGTTGACGCAAGATCTTGAATTCGCAACGCTCGAGTAAGGGGCGGCATCACTTTTTGAGTCACCAACTCTTCCTCTCGCTCTGCTAATCCGCCAAGATGATGCGCGCCAGATCGCCGGGATTTTCGACCGCTGAGAAGTGGCCAGTGTCTTTAAGAGTGATCAAGTTTGCCTGTGGGATTAGCGAACGAGTCCGATCCCTTTCGACAGTATGAGACCAGTCAGTGTCACCGTAAATCAAGGTAACCGGTGCGCTGATGCCGCGATAAAGGTCTCGCGCTTTGCTCCAGGATCGCCAGCCGGCCAGCACTTTGCGCGCAGCGCGCTTATATCCTGGTAGGTGGGCAACTTGATCGAATTCGACCAACAAATCGGCAGGAAATTTTTTTGGATCGTGATAGCCGCCGTCCATGATCTTCTTGAGCACGACCTTGTTCTCCAACGACGCGTTGAACGCCCCCAGTACAGGGATTTGCAAACTGCCGATGATGAAGTTCGAGAACCAGTTTCCGCGCCGGATGCCATCGCCGTAACGGGTTTCGTAATCGTAAGGGTTGATCGAATATACGCGCTTGATCCGCTGCGGTATCGAGGCTGCAACAGTCAGCGCAAGTGCACCTCCGATGGACTCGCCAACAAGCGTAACGTCTGTGAGGTTGAGCAATTCAATGAAGCCGATAACGGCTTCTCTCATATAGGGTTCATCCAATCTTGCGTTGGGGTCGATGGGCGAGCGGCCGTGCCCGGGCAGATCAATAGCGTAAACGGTTTAAGACTTGGCGAGAGTTGGCGCTAACTCACGAAAGTATTCAAGTTGCGTTCGGATCGTATGCATGAGAACCAAGGGTGGGCCTTCACCAATCTTTTGGAATCGCATGCTGAGCTTGTCCGAGACCTTAAGAAGGCTTGGTGCGGATACGCTGGCGGTCGCCATAATGGTATCTCCTATATTGATCTGTAAGATTTCGTTCAGGTTAAATGACGCTTGCGAAGGCTTACGCTCTGAGATCTCAATCCTTCTGGTCGATGATCTGAAGCGCGCGGCGTTTTGCATCTGCGAGGACTTTTTCCGATAGCTGGACATCGTTGCTCGCCCGCGCCATGACGAGGGCTCCGAGCATCAGTCCTCCGAGCTCGATGGCGCGTTCAGTGCGTATTTCCTTTGGGCAGGACAATCCATCTGCGACAAGCTCAATGAGCTGACAGATACCGGACGTGAACGCGCCGCGAATGACGTCGCTTTGTCTTGATGCTTCTGCGCCGCACGCCGAGATCATGCAGCCCACAGTGGGATCGTCGCGGTGCGTATCGGATAAATAGTCGAGCACGTACGCCGTGAGCGCCGCACGTGGCCCAGCCTCCTCCGCTTTTCTTTCAAAGCGTTCGACGACTTCCTCGAACGCCTTCGTTGCCGATGAGGCTATAAGCTCGTCCTTCGATTTGAAGTGGCGATAAAAACCACCATGCGTAAGCCCGGCCGCCTGCATGAGATCGACGACACTGGTGCGCTCGATGCCCCGTTCCCGCAGCATCCTCGACGCTACGGAGGTGATCTCTTCATGGTGTTGAGCTTTGGCCTCGCGCGAGAGTCGCACGGCATTTCTCCTTTATTCTTGCTCTTGTTCGGTCACGCCACTGCTGTGACTTCATCCGCGTGCGAATGAACCTTTTCTGTCGGACGGACGCGGAACCAAATCGCGTAAAGCGCAGGCAGAAAGAGTAGAATCAGGAATGTCCCGACCGCCGTCCCGCCTATCAGGGTGTAGGCCATCGAACCCCAAAAGACCGATGTCGTCAGTGGGATGAAGGCGAGCACGGCAGCCAAAGCGGTGAGGACCACGGGGCGCGATCTCTGGACGGTGGCCTCAACCACAGCATGATAATCATCGAGGCCTTCATCCTTGTTGGTCTTGATCTGCTCGATCAGGATTAGCGTGTTGCGCATCAAGATGCCGGAGAGCCCGATCAAGCCGAGGATGGCGTTGAAGCCGAAGGGCTGGTTGAAGATCAGCAGCGTCGGCACCACTCCGATCAGTCCAAGCGGTGCGGTCGCCAAGACCAGCCACATTGCCGCGAACGATCTCACCTGGAAGATGATCACGATCATTGTCAGTGCGATCATGATTGGAAACACGGGCACCAGCGCGTCGTTGGCTTTCGTCGCCTCTTCGATGTTGCCGCCCATCTCGATGCGATAGCCATCGGGAAGAGAGGCAATCAGTGGCTGCAAGGCTTTTTGAATTTCCAACGATACCGGCGGCGGCTGCATCGACTCGTCGATGTCGCTCTGCACCGTAATCGTCGGCGTGCGGTCACGCCGCTTCAGGATCGGATCCTCTTGCACAATCTCGATGTGGCCAACCTGACTGAGCGGCACCAATTGGCCGCTATCGTTTTGCAGGACAAGATTGCCGAGTTTGGTCGGATCCAGCCTGTCCGGACCGGCGCTGCGGGCAACGACTTGCACCGTGCGGATATCTTCTCGGACCCCGGTCACAGTCACGCCGGTCAGCAGGAACTGCAGCTGCTGGGCGACGTCGCTCGGTGATAATCCGATCAAACGAAGCCGATCTTGATCAACCGTGAAACGAACGGACGGTGTTCTTTCGGTCCAGTCGGTGTTCACATCACGCGTATGCGGATTGGCACGCATGATCGCGACCACTTTTTGTGAGATTGCTCTCAGCTTATCGAGGTCTGGCCCCATGACGCGGAAAGCGACCGGGAAGGGTGACGGCGGTCCGAACACGAATTGCGTTGCGCGAACGCGTGCCTCGGGTGCCAGTCCCTCGGCAATCTTCTGACGAATGCGCAGCTTCAGTTCATCACGTGCTTCCGAGCTTGGTGTCAGGACGACGATTTTCGCGAATGACGGGTCCGGTAGTTCCGGATCATAGGCAAGGAAGAAGCGTGCAGCGCCTTGTCCGATGAAGGAGACGATATTCCTCGTTTCGGGCTGCGTTTTTAGCCAAGCCTCGACTTTCGCGACGGCCGCGCTCGTCACTTCGATGCTTGAGCCTTCGGGCATCTGCACTTCGACAAGCAACTCACGTCGATCGGAGCTTGGGAAAAACTGCTGTTTTACCCCAGCCATGCCCACACCAGCCGCAACAAAGAGCAGGACGACGAAGCCCGCCACGATATACTTGCGACGCACCGCCCAGCTTACCGCTCGTCTGAAGCGCTCATAGTTCGGAGTTGAATAAATCGCGGCGTGCCCACCTTGGATGGGCTTAATGTTCGGCAGCATTTTCACACCGAGGTAAGGCGTGAAGGCTACGGCCACGATCCATGAAGTGATGAGGGCGAAGGCGACGATCCAGAAAATATTGCCCGCATATTCGCCTGCTGTTGACCTCGCAAATCCGACCGGCATTAGGCCGATAACGGTGACGAGTGTTCCCGACAGCATCGGCGCTGCCGTGTGGCTCCAGGCGTAGGCCGCCGCTTTTGTGCGTTCATAGCCTTCTTCGAGCTTCACGACCATCGTTTCGATAGCGATGATGGCGTCATCGACGAGAAGACCAAGAGCCAGGATGAGCGCGCCGAGCGTAATGCGATCAAAGTTTCTGCCGGTGATCATCATAATCACGAAGACTGCCGCGAGCGTCAAAGGTACGGCCGCCGCCACAACGATGCCGACGCGCCATCCAAGGCTCAGAAGGCTGACGATCATCACCACCGCCAAAGCGACGACAAACTTCAGCATGAACTCGTCAATGGATTCTCGGATGTTTTCAGCCTGATCGATAATCTTGTTTAAGGACAATCCGGCGGGCAAAGATTTCGCAATCTTCGCTTCTTCTTCGTCGAGTGCTTTGCCCAGATCCAGGCCATTCCATCCGTCTTGCATGACGACGCCTAGCACCATCGCCGGATCGCCGTTATGTCGGATCAAAAAGGTGGCTGGATCCTCGTAGCCGCGCTTCACCTCTGCGACGTCGGAGAGCTTCAGAACGCGGCCGCCAGCCGCGATTGGCGTATCGGCAATCTTTTGAAGATCGTCATATGCACCTTCGACCCGGACAAACACTTGCGGACCGTTGGTGTCGACGGAACCTGCGGCCGTGACGACGTTCTGGCGATTGAGCGCATCAAAGATCGTCCGGGCGCTGATGCCCAACGTCGCGAGCTTGGCGTACGAAAACTCGACATAAATGCGTTCTGGCCGCTCGCCGAGGATATCGACTTTCTTTACGCCCGCGACATGGAGCAGTCGCTGCCGCAGCGCTTCGGCCTCTCTAGTTAACTGGCGCGGCGGCATCCGATCGCCCTGTACGGTATAAAGAGCAAAGGTGACATCGGCGTATTCGTCGTTGATGAAAGGCCCAATTGTGCCGGACGGCAGCTTCAGCGCCTCATCGCCGAGCTTTTTGCGCGCTTGGTAGAATTGCTCGGGGATATCGGTTGGCGGCGTCTGGTCCTTCATCTCGACCTTCATCAGCATCAAGCCAGGGCGCGTGAACGTCTCCACCCGATCATACCAACGCAATTCTTGCATGCGCTTTTCGAGAGGCTCGGCAACGAGATCCTGCATCTCTTTTGCGGTCGCGCCGGGCCACATGGCGGTTACCGTCAAAACTTTGATGGTAAAAGGCGGATCTTCGGCTCGGCCGAGCTTGTCGAACGCATAGGCGCCCGCCAAGGTCATTGCGATGATGAGAAACAGCGTGATGGCACGTTCGCGGACCGCGAGGGCGGAGAGATTAAAGCTTATCATCGTGATGCCGTTTCTTCGCCTTCGACGCGAACGTTATCGCCGTTGTGCAGAAGTCTACCGCCCAGTGCGACTACCTGATCGCCAACGTCTACGCCGCTGCTGATGAATGCCTTCTCTTCACCGATGCCGGCGAGCTTCACCGGTCGGAAATTCACGGCCATCTTCTGCTGATCGACCAGCCATACGCCCGACGACGTACCGTTATCGATCACCGCGCTCACAGGCACTTCGACGATATCTTTGGCTTTGAACTGCGGGATGTGAACCGTTACCGTCGCACCGAGAGGAGCATTTGCTGCCGCCCCGCTAAGGACGTATCGCGCTTCATAGGTACGCGTCGCGGGATTTGCGGCATCAGAAAGCTGACGGAGCCGAGCGATCGAGCGAGACTTGAGATCGCCATAAAGCGTAGCGGTTGCTTCCGAGCCGATCGCAGGCCGCACGGTTTCGGGAAGATCAACGGAAGCCTCTCTCGCGCCGGCATGCGCGAGGCGAACCACGGTTTGTCCGGCAGAGACGACCTGTCCGGGTTCTGAAAGCGTCTCCATAACCACACCGTCAGCGTCGGCTGTCAGGACCGAATAATCTTCTGCGTTGCGGGCGAGTTGCGCATTGGCTTCAGCGGCGGCGAGCTGCGCTTCCGCGTTATCCAACGCAGACTTCGCCTGTTCGTAGCGCTGATGAGAGATCCAGCCTTCGCCGACAAGGTTCTTGTACCGCGCCTCATCGGCACGCGCTTGAATGGCAGTGGCGCGGGCCGCATTGATGGCGTTTGTCTGCGCGACGATGGTGAGTTTCAGGTCTACGGGATCGAGCTTCATCAATGGCTGACCAGCTTTGACGGTCTGCCCGGTATCGACGAGGCGTTCGATGATCTTTCCGGCAACGCGGAAGCCGAGATTGCTCTGCACCTTTGCCGCAATCACACCTGTGAAGGCGCGTTCGGCGGCGCTTGCCGAGTGAACTGTTGCCACACGAACGAGTGGAACGCCGCTCCTCGGATCGGCGTCGGTGGGTTTGCAAGCGGCTACGCCCACGGACACGAGCGTCAAAGCCACGACGGCGACGGATGCTTTCAATAATGACGTGCCGGCCAGATGCGAATGCCCGGCGTTCTTTTCTGGAATTTTCATCACGACCTCACTGCCTGACGGCGGTCCACTAACCTTCAAACCTAATTTCTAAATATAGATTATGCTCGACATCTTAAAAGTGCAAGCAGGAAAAGATGCTGGCCATAATCTTTTTTATTTTGGACGGGGGGGATGACGAGCAGCTTGGGGCGAGCCGGAGGGCGGAGGTCCGGCTATCAAGTAGGCAAAGTCTGGCATGACGGCTGCTGGCCGGTTGCCGCGACGCGACTAGGCGTGCGGGGGCAACCGCATTAGCGTCCCGAAGTAGGAGGAGCCCCGCGAGCCGGGAAGTTTCCGTTATTTACGGGCTTCAATGATTTGGTTTGCGCGTTTGCGGGCCGAAGCGATGATTTCGCCGGACAACTTTTCATCGTCCGTCGCGCGGGCCATAGCGACGGCCCCGGACAGAAGCGAAAGCAGCTCAACTGCTTTGTCTTTGCGCTCTGCCGCTGGGCAGGACAAACCCTCCATGATCAGGGACAGATTTGTCTTGATGCCGTTTGTGAATACGCCTCGGATGGCACCTTGCTCTCGACTCACGTCTGGGCCGAATGCCGCAATTGGGCAGCCCATTTCGGGCTTTTTAACATGCCCGAGCGTGAGATAATCCGTGACGTAAGCGATGAGAGCCGCCTTGCTCCCCTGCGACTCGACGCGTTCCTGAAAGCGCGCGTTGATCTCGGCAAAAATCCGCTCGGTCGCCTCGGCGACAAGCGCATCCTTTGAATCAAAGTGCTTATAGAAGCCACCATGCGTCAGGCCGGCCGCCGCCATCAAATCGGCGAGACTCGTACCGACGATGCCACGTTGGCGCAGCATTTTCGACGTCTCGGAAATGATTTCGTCGTGTCGTTGGGCCATCACCTCCCGGGACACTCGCATGGTCTCACCTCTTGTTTTGAACGTTTCTTTGTTGGGGCAGCTGTCTTAATTGGCTGGCGTAACTTGATCAGTCACCTTGTCCGAAGCGTCCTGATCTCATTTTCCAATCGCGTGACGCAGGCTTCCTGTATGTCGCCAGGCTCGTAGGCCATCGCCAGCGCGACCAGATCCACCCATTTCAAGAAACGGCCTAAATGCCTGTTGTATCATGTCTATCCAAAGCGTCATTGCGTATTAGATGTCGATCGAAATGCAATTGTCAAGGATTGTTTGGGCGGCGTCCAAAATCGAGGGGAGACCGAGGTGGCCACTCGGTCCCCCGATCGTTCTCCTGTTAGCGCTTATTATGCCGCACGGACGCGCCAGCATGGCTAACCTTGGCCGACGAGGAAGCTTGCCAGGCTCCCTGCTTAGAGCCGTTGGGGTTGACATAGGAGCCGGCGCCCATAGCGCGATCGGTCTCTTCGAGAGCCTGGGCGCTAAGCGCACCAGCAGAAAGGGCAGCGGCCGCAACAGTGGCGAGGATCAAAGCTTTCATTGTCGTTCTCCATTCAATTGTTTAGCCGCCAACCCGGTGGTCGCGGATTTTTAGATGACGAATGTCATCTGTATAAATAGATTGCTATTAACATCTAAAATATCAAGACATAGCCTGACGATGGGGAGGAAGAGACGATTGTGTCGCATGTTGGATGCGAGGCACAATCTAATCGAAGGAGTTTGCTAATCGCCGTAAGGGCGGACTTTCGCACCGAAGGCGCCTCAACCGCATCAAGCAACTTTGCCTGCCGTCAGAGCGGTATGATGCTTTTCGATTTTGTCGGCGAGATAGCGACTATCTTCATCGATGGCGAGGAAGCGACCGGAACCCCAGGTATTTAGCCAACCCAAGCCAATAAAATAGAAGCCGGGAACATCGCAGACGCCGCGATCGAATACGGGTTTTCCGCGCGCGCCGAACACGTCCACGTCGATCCAAGAATAATCCGGTCGGAAGCCAATAGACCAGATGACCGACGTGATGCCGAGCGCCGTGGCATCGATCTCCGTCGTTTCCGTCTCCGGGCGCCACAGTTTCTGGAATGCAGGCTCCGCCGGTACTTCGATGCCGTTCTTCTCGATGTAGGCGTCGATCTGCTCGCGGATGCCGACATAGCTCTTGTCGGCATCGTCGAGATTCTTTTCGAGATCGGGATCAAAGCTAATTTTTGCGCCGTTCATGCCGGAAACAGAACCGTAAAGTGATACGCCGCTATCGACGACGAACCGGCGCAAATCGATTTCTTTGCCGCCGTCGCGACCGGACATGTAATGGTTGGTCTGCGTGAGTGCCTTCATCGGATCCGGGTGTTCGGCGATCGTGATGGCGTAGTGGCCCATGTCGTAGAGCCAGTCCGTTGCGTCACGACCGCGATACTTGCGCGGGCTGCGCGGCGCTGGGCCGACCGCCATGTGGACCTTCCGCCCGTCGCGAACGAGATCTTCCATGATCTGTACGCCGGACTGCCCCGTGCCGACAACGAGCGTCGCGCCTTCTGGGATCTGGGACGGCCGGCGGTAATCGACGGAATGAATTTGAGTGATCGCAGGATCGAGATCTTTCGCGTAGGGCGGCACGATCGGATTGTCATAACCGCCCGTTGCAATGACAACCTGATCGCAGATCCAGCTACCGATCGATGTTTCAATGGCGTATCCGCCTTGCTCGCGCGGAGCGATCCGCGTTACCGCGACGCCCTCACGGAGCGGCGGATTGAACGAGGATGCGAAGCCGTCGAGATAGTCCGTGATTTCGTCCTTCAGCATGAACCCGTTCGGATCATCGCCAGCATAGGGGTAACTCGGCAGTCTGCATTGCCAGTTCGGCGTGACGAGGCAGAACGTGTCCCAGCGGTTCACGCGCCAGGAGTGAAACTTCCTGTGGCGCTCGAAGACGATATGCGCAATTCGCTTTCGCGTTAGATAATAGCTCACTGAAAGTCCGGCCTGCCCGCCGCCTATAACGACGACAGGAATATGCGGTACGCCGATATCCTTCATATCCGTCTCCTTAAGTGGCCTGATGTCCAGACAAGCCACCTCGGCGTCTGGCGTCGCTTCGAACAATTTGACCCGTGTCTCGATGCGATCGAGCTGTCCCATGGCGGCGGCGCAGGCATATCCGTACTTGCGCATTACGCGTGATGAAGCGCGCTCCATCGCGATACGAGCGCGCAGAAGAAATTCCTGGAGCGGATAGCTCGCACCCGGCGTCAATAATTCCGATACAATGCTTGATGGCGAATAGCAGTTCTCCGTGCTGCCATCGGGCCAGCGCAGGGTGAAAGAGGTCTCAGGCATGTTCGCAATCCCTCTGCCGAAAGCCGAGATAGGGTTCGTTCGCGTAGTTCCAGAAGGCGGCCGTTTCACCGCCCGCAGAAAAGCGCACTTCGTCCCCGTGGAAGACACTCCCGATCACGGCCGCGCTGATGTCGCGATCGGCAAAGTGGCTGACGACGCGATCGGCGAACGCCACGGGTACGGCGAGAAGGAAGCCGTAGCTTGGGAATGCGCGCAGCCAACGCGATAGCGAAATGCCGGCAGGCGTATCGATCGCGTCGAGGTCGAGATCTATTCCGACGTCGGAGCTTTCCGCTAGCATCAGCGACGTGCCGGCAATACCGCTCTGGCTGACGTCCTTGCCTGCCGATACGAGATCGTCTTCGGCGAGACGCGGGAGAATCTCGAGATCGTTCCGAAGTCGGTCGGCCGGCGCGCCCTCTGCTGCGAAGAAGTTGTCGTAGTTGCGGAACGCACCGCGCCTGTCTATCGCGGCGATGATGACGTCGCCCGGCGTCGCGTCGAAACTCGTGATGATGGCCTTCGCGCGGCCTAAAACTGTCACGGCGAGGCTGAGCTCGGTTGCGGAAAAATTCGTATGGCCGCCGACAAGGGGCACGCCATAAGCATCCGAAGCGGCTTTGAGGCCGGCGAGGAGGGGCCTGGCGAGATCGCTATTCGGCGCCCAAATCTGGTCGATGAGCGCGACACCGCGTCCGCCCATCGCGGCGATGTCGGAAAGGTTCACCATCACGCCGCACCAGCCCGCGAACCACGGATCGCTCGTCACGAATTGCGGAATGAAGCCTTCGCCCGCGAGAAGGTCGTAGCCGCTGGCGCGCGGCAGGATCGCGGCGTCGTCTCCCGGGTGGCCGACGCTTTGTTGGGCGAGGCCAAGTCCCTTGGCAGCGTCGCTGATCGCCCGCTTGGATTGGATCGCAGGATGATTGCGCAGCTCTTCGATCAGAGCGTTGAGTGCTGAGGCCGTCATGCCGCGATCCTCCGCGGCTTGTGATACCAGCCCATGGCCTCGTTCAAGATCGGCGGATAGTGGGCGAGATCCGCGCTCATGAGTCCATGTGGTCTGCCGTGCAGTTCAACCATCTCAAGCAGCCGCCAGTTCAGACGGCGGAACAGGATGACGTTCTGCTCCTGCACATGCGCGTGAAAGGTGTGGCAGCCGCGCGTGTTCGCCAGCGAAACAGCGAAGCGGATCAGCTCAGCGCCCAAGCGGCCGACTTGGCGAAAGTTTCGGTCGACGACGAGGCGCGATCCCCACCAAAGACCGGGCTCGGCCTGGTGAATGCGGACTGTGCCGACCACCGCATCGGCTTCGTGTGCGTAGGTTGAGATCGCGACGAGATGCGTGGCGATCAGATCAATGTCGTCGCGGTCGTGCTCCTTGAAGATTTTCTGCTCTTCGACGAACACGCGCTTGCGCAGATCGGATGCGCCGCGCGCTTCCCAAGGCATGGAGGCCGCACGAATGAAATAGCCTGGGCACTGATACGGACGAGGCTCGATCTCGATCATTGCATCACTCGCAGCTTTTCATATGTTGAGAGGGCAGAGCAGGCGCCGCACTTGCCGCAACCAGCTTTGATGTTCTCCGATGCCATTCCTGCCGCGACGATCATTTGGCCCAACGGGCGCAGGATCGACGCCATGAAGTCGGCGCTGGGGGCCGGATGACTTTCGAGCGGCGTGCCGGAGATCGGGACGAAGGGGACAACGAAGGGATAGACGCCCATCGTCACGAGTTTCTCCGACACGGCCAGGATGGCGTCGGGCGTATCGCCGAGGCCGGCGAGGATGTAAGTGGAAACTTGTCCGCGTCCGAACACTTTCACGGCGGCTTCGAAGGACGAGAAATATTTGTCGAGCGGAACGGACGCCTTGCCGGGCATGATCTGTTCGCGGATTTCTTGCGTCACTGCTTCGAGATGCATGCCGAGCGCATCGACGCCTGCCTCCGCCATGCGCTGGTGCCAGATATCGTCGTCCGGCGGCTCGCATTGCGCTTGGATTGGGATATCGACGGCGGCTTTGACGGCGCGTGCACTGTCGGCAAGGACCGCGGCGCCGCGGTCCTTTCCGGGCGGCGTGCCGGTCGTCATCACCATGTGCTTGACGCCGTCGAGTTCGACGGCCGCCCTGGCGACCTCGGCCAACTGTTCCGGCGTCTTGCGCGCGATGGTGCGACCCGCAGCGAGACTCTGACCGATGGAACAGAACTGGCAGGTCTTCTTCCGGCTTTCATAGCGGATACAAGTCTGCAGAACCGTGGTCGCCAGAACGTCGCGCGAATGCAGCGTAGCGATGTGGCTGTAGGGGATGCCGTCTTCGGTCTGCAAATCATAGAAGCGTGGACGGCCGGGAAAGCGGATCTGCGCGATTTCGCGACCGTCTCTCGTAATGCGTGCGCGGCCATCGGAGCCCGGAGGCTCAACGAGAAACGGGCTTTCAAACGCAGGTGCGGTATGGACCGGCACCATCACCGTCTTATCGCCGATCGTCAGAGCCTTGTGGTCGGAGGGCCCTGCACCGCCACGGCGGCTTTCGTGGCCGGCGCGCGGATCCAAGAGACGTACGCCGCGTGTCTGAAGTTCGTTGATGAGCGCCGAGTCAGACATAGTTCGCCTCCTCCTCGATCGATTGCGACTCCGATGCTTGTGCTGCGTGCGATATCTCGCGGGCGTTCGCGGGGCGCGTGTCGTGGACGAGGTGCAACAGCTCCGGCCGCGCGTAATGGCCGACGCTGTCCATCATCCGCTTGCGCTTCGTGATGAGCCGCATGTCGAGGTCGGCGATGAGGATGCCTTCGCCATTCGTGATGGGATCAGCGAGATGGCGACCTTCGGGCGAGACGATGCAGGTCATACAGCCATCACGCATTGCGGATTGCAGCTTGGGATCGGGATGAATCGATGCGATCTGCTCTTCCGTGAGCCAAGCTGTGGCGTTGACGACGAAGCAGCCGGCTTCGAGAGCGTGATGGCGCATCGTCACCTCGATCTGCTCGCCGAAGATCGGACCTACAAGACTGCCGGGGAAATGCGCTGCGTGGATCTCCTCGTGCTGCGTCATCAAAGCGTAGCGGGCGAGCGGATTGTAATGCTCCCAGCAGGCGAGAGCGCCGACCCGGCCGACTTTCGTCTCGACGACCTTGAGCCCCGCGCCGTCGCCTTGGCCCCACACCATGCGCTCGTGATAGGTCGGCGTGATCTTGCGCCGCTTTAGTAAGAGCGAGCCATCGGCGTCGAAGATCAGTTGCGTATTGTAGAGTGAGCCATGGTCTCTCTCGTTCACGCCGAGAACGATAACGACGCCGCGCTTGCGGGCGATGTCGGCGACCGCGTTCGTATCCGCAGAGGGAACGACCACCGCCTCCTTATAAAGTTCAAGGTGCGGGGCGCCCTGAAGGACCGGAGGAAGGACGAACGAAAAGTAGGGGTAGTAAGGAACGAACGTTTCCGGGAAGACGATGAACTGCGCGCCTTTGTCGGCCGCCTCAGTGATGGCATTCAGCACGCGCTCGATCGTGCCAGCGCGGCCCTTGAGGTCGGGAGCAATCTGGACGGCGGCGGCGCGGATGGTATCAGTTCGCACGACTGTCTCTCCTTCTACGCAAGCATGTTGCCGGTTGGAGCCGGACCGGCTCGTGCGCGGTCCGGCTCAGGGATCAGACGGTCCAGGTGTCGAGGATGACGGCGTTGGCCTTCTTGTGCAGAAGGACGCAATCGAGAACGTCCTGTGGCGCTATCGGACGAATACCGGGGAGTAGAGACGGCTCGCCGTGGCCATAGAGTGCCTGCAGCGCAAAGCGGCAGGCGTAGACCTTGCCGCCTTCCTTCATGAACTTGTTGAGGTTGGCGGCGAAGTTCTGGTGGCCCGGGAAAGCTTCATCACCGAGGGTCGGGAAGCCGCGCTGTATGCCAAGCGTGACACCCGGCCCGTAGAGCAGGATCGACGTCTCGTAGCCTTTCCGGTTAAGGCGGATGGCATTCAAGATGTTGACCAGACCGATTGAGCCTTCGAAGGCCACGGTGTGGAACGTCACCAGGGCTTTCTCGCCGGGCGAGGCTTTGACATCCTCGAAGACCTTCTCCTCGTAGTCGACGAAGTAGTCGCCGGCCTTATGGGCTTCCTGGGTCACTTGCGGCATTGCGGGCCTCCTTGTTGCGCCAACATGATTGAGTGTTTCGTCGATAATATGCATACATTTGACGGTCAATAAGACAATCAATTATACATACAATATAGTCGCATAATTTTCTCTTTTGTCGATTTTTCTGGCACAATGGTGAGATTTTTGCTCGAAATTCCGGCGAAAGCAGTGCTTCAATTTCCAATATTTGCATGGCCTACATGCATACAATATTGCATCCATACAATCGGCTTCAATTTCCGTGCGGCATCACTTAATGGTTCGGTTGAGGAGAACGAGATGGCGACCTGGAGACCGACGCTCACCGACAGCGGCAAACCGCGATACCTGGCGATCGCCGACGCCGTGGAAGAGGACATCCGTAACGGCACCCTGGCGCCGGGGGATCGCCTGCCGCCTCAACGCAAGCTCGCCGAATGGCTTGGAATCGATTTCACGACGGTTTCGCGGGCCTACACGGAGGCGCAGTCGCGCGGGCTGATCGATAGCCACGTCGGACGCGGCACGTTCGTTCTCGGTACGGATGCGGGCGACGTCGGCCCTGATCCCGCGAGATCGAGTCAGGAAGATCTGGCCATGAACATGCCGCCGGAGCCGACCGACGCCGCACTTCTCGCCAAGATGCGCGAAGGGCTCGAGTACGTCTCGACCAACCTCATTCCGCTCCTTCGGTATCAGTCCGCGATTGGCGGCGAGAAAGACAAGATCGCTGCCTCGACTTGGCTATCGCTAAGGGGCATGGTGCCGAAACTCGACCGCGTGGCGGTGACGCCCGGCGCTCACGCGACGATGACTGCGATCCTGGCGACGATCACCAATCCCGGCGACATCGTTTTATGCGAGCGCATCACGTATCCAGGCATTCGCGCCATCGCCGGCCGCCTGCGTGTGAAGCTCGTTGGTGTCGAGATGGACGGCCAGGGCATTCTGCCTGATGCCATCGAGAAAGCCGTCATGGCATCGGGCGCGAAGGCGCTCTACCTCAATCCTACTTTGCAGAACCCGACAACGATAACGGTGCCGACCGAGCGCCGCTTGGAAATATCGCAGGTGCTTCGCAAACATGGATTGCCGCTGATAGAGGATGACGCCTATGGATTCATCCCGACCAAGGCCCCTGCACCGCTTGCGGTCTCGGCACCGGAGCTCAGTTGGTATATCGGTGGACTGGCAAAATGCATCGGCGCGGGTTTGCGTCTTGCGTATACGGTTGTGCCGTCGGCAAAGGACGCTTACGCGCTCGCCGAAGCCTTGAAGGCCGTCTCCGTGATGCCGTCTCCGCTCGGAATGGTGTTGGCGACACGCTGGATTGAAGATGGTACCGCGGACCGCATCCGCCGGTTCATCCGCGCCGAAACGGCGGCTCGTCAGCAGCTCGCCTCAGAAGTGCTAAAAGATTTCGATTACATCGCCGCCGAGAATGCCTTTAACGTCTGGCTTCGTTTGCCGGAAGGTGCTGGGCGCGCCGATATCATCGCCCGCATGGCTGGGCGGCATATCGGCATCATTCCATCCGACGCATTCACCGTTGGCGGTTCGCCGAGCGAGCATGTCCGTGTCTGCCTTGGAGGCTCGATCGGCCGTGAGGCGCTCAGATCGGGACTTCTCTTCATGTCGCACACGCTCACGCAGAACGCCTATTCCGGATAGCGGTCTCGTCGAACCGCCGAGGCAGAGCGCGTCGCCTTCTCCATGTCAGGCGGCTCTATAGGGTCGTGAAGGTCCACGATCGCGGCAACTCGCCGACGTTCATTGCAGCGATTGATGTGCAGGAATATCCAGCGTTCGGACCATTTCGCGGCAATCGAGCCTTTGCACATTTTTTCTGCAACGCGATGCCTGAAAACCGGTCCGCCGAATCCAAATCTTTGTGCGCCTTAAGACAAGTGCACCGGCGCGCGTCGGGCATAGGCTTCTCAATCGAAATCGGACCATGGCATGCGCCATGACGATGTCGAGGAGACCAGGATGCACAATCGTTATTCTCGTGAATGTCCGCGGATAGCTTCGAGCATGCGTTGGCGATGGATCGCCGTCCTCTTGGGCGCAGCGCTCGTCGCGAATATTTGCGGAACCGCTCCGGCGAGCGCGGCTCCCGATGCGTGCGCGGCGCTGCAGGCAAAGTATCCCGCATGGAAAGGCAAGACGCTCGTCAACGCCATCAACCCGCACACGCCGGGCTACGAAGCGCTCGATCCCAATGACCCGTCGAAGTACGTTGGCTACGATATCGATCTCGGCGAGGCGATCGGCGACTGCCTCGGCTTCAAGGTGACCTACAAGGCTGTGACGTTCGCGGCGCTTCTGACCACGCTTGCCAGCGGCCAGGCTGACATTGTCATCTCCGACATCTACGCCACCGAAGAGCGCGCGAAGGCCGCCGACTTCATCAAATACTCAAAAGTGTTCGATGGCGTCCTCGTGGCGAAAGGCAACCCGAAAAAGATCGACGGCATCAATCTCTCGATGTGCGGCGCTGCCGCTGCCGAGAACACGGGTTATGTCGAAGTGCCTTTGATTCAGGCTCTCGTTCCCGAGTGTAAGGCCGCCGGCAAGCCCGAGCCGACACTACAGCTCTACGACAATAACGCAGACTGCATTCAGGCCATTCTCGCGGGCCGCGCCGACACCTACGTCAACGACGTCAACACTGTCGATCAGGCCGTGAAGGCGTATCCGGACAAGCTCGAGAAGGCGGTCGCGGTGACGATCCCCTATTCGGTCGGCATCGCCGTTCCTAAGGACAAGCCTGAGTTCCGCGAGGCTGTCTTCGCCGCCCTCAAGGAAATTTATAAGTCTGGCACCCAGGCCGGGCTTCTGAAGAAGTGGGGCCTTGATCCGAACAATCTCGAAGAGCCGAGCATCCTGTCGGTTAAATAATGGATCTCTTCTTTCACTACCTCAGCCTGCCGTACCTGCTCCAAGGCATCTGGTTCACCGTCGAGGTGACCGCCTTGGGGCTGGCCGGCGGGCTCATCCTAGGCGTGATGCTCGCGAGCATGCAGCTGAGCCGGTATAAAATTCTCGCCGCCTTCGCCCGCGCATACACCGTGATTTTCCGAGGCACGCCGCTGATCCTGCAGATGGTGTTCGCCTACGATGCCTTGCCGCGCATCGGCCTGACGTTGAGCGCTATCGGCGCCGCGGGGCTGGCACTGGCCGCCAACGAAGCGCCCTTCATCGCTGAAATGCTGCGCGCCGGCGTGCTCGGCGTCGAACGTGGCCAGATCGCGGCCGGACAGGCTCTCGGCATGACGCCGGGAATGCTGATCCTTCGCATCATCGCACCGCAGGCGATGCGCACGATGATCCCGGCGATCGGCAACGAAACCGTCAGCGCCTTGAAGAATTCCTCGCTGGCGAGCGTGATCTCGGTGCAGGAGCTGACGCTGCGCAGCACGCAGCTCGCCTCATCGACCTTCGATTTCTTTTCGATCTTCTTCGCGTCGGGCCTGATCTATCTCGGTCTCACGACGACGGTCAGCATCATCCAGCTTGCGCTCGAACGCATATTCGATCTCGACCGGCCCAAGGGCGCATCGACCTGGGTGAACTTCCTTCCCTGGCGTACCGAGGTTCCCGTAACTCCCACTGAGCCGGCCGCGACTGATCCCGAACCGCCGCAGATTTCCGCGCTCGCGCCCAAAGCCGCCGCCCGTCGTGAAGCGGCCGCACGCGCGGCGACACTTGCCGGCAACGACGTGGCGGTTGAGGTGAAAGGTCTGCGCAAGAGCTACGGCAAACAGCCGGTGCTCGACGGCGTCGATCTCGGCGTCCAGTTCGGCGAAGTCATCGCGCTTCTCGGGCCGAGCGGCTCCGGCAAGAGCACACTGCTTCGCTGCATCAATCACCTCGAAAGCTGGGACGCGGGCTCCGTTCTCGTCGCGGGTCGCCGACTCGACGTCAGCGAGAGCGGACGAGCCCTGACGCCGCGCGAAATCGCAAATGAGCGCGCGAGTGTCGGCGTCGGCATGGTATTCCAGCATTTCAATCTCTTCGCCCATCTGACGGCGCTAGAGAATATTGCGGGGCCTCTGCGCTGGATTCACGGCATGTCGCGCCCAGATGCGGAAAAGCGCGCCCGGTCGCTGCTCGCCCGTGTCGGCCTCAGCGACCGTGCCGATGCTTTGCCGCGGCATCTGTCGGGCGGACAGCAGCAGCGCGTCGCCATCGCCCGCGCGCTCGCACCCTATCCGAGCGTCCTGCTGCTCGATGAGCCAACGTCCGCGCTCGATCCGGAGCTCATCAGCGAAGTGCTCGATGTCATCCGCCAACTCGCCGTCGAGGACGGCCTGACGATGATCATCGCCACGCACCAGATCCGTTTCGCCGATGAGGTCGCCGATCGCGTCGCGTTCCTGAGCGGCGGCGCCATCATCGAGCAGGGGCCGGCGCACGAGGTTCTGAGCAACCCCAAGCATGCGCTGACGCAGCGCTTCTTGAGCATGATGGAAGGCGACAAGGCGCCGAAGCGCTCGGCATGAGCAGCCATTCGACAGACCATCCTAACCGCGCGCAAGAGGAATTCAAATGAAGCACTATAATCTGCCGGTTTCGCCCGCGACGATCCACTGGGGCTACTTCAGCAAGATCGTCACGCCGGCGCTGACATTGAAATCCGGCGACCGCGCCACTATCGAAACGCTGACGCACCACGCCAACGACGATTACGAGAGGATGATCGCCGATGATCCCGGCGCCGAGAGCGTGTTCAAATGGACGAAGGAACAAAAAAACGTCGCCCGCCGGGGTGCCGGCCCGACCGAAGGCCCCTTCGTACGCGGATCGGGCGAAGGCGTCGGCGTCCATATCCTGACCGGCCCCGTCGCCATCGAGAATGCCGAGCCCGGCGACGTGCTCGAAGTCCGCATTCTCGACATCCGCCCGCGCCCGTGCTGCCACGTTGCCCACGCTGGCCGCTGCTTCGGCTCGAATGCCGCCGCGAACTGGGGCTTCCATTATAATGATCTGATCGAGGAGCCGAAGCCGCGCGAGGTCATCACGATCTTCGAACTCGATACGTCCGGCGAACCGTTCGCCAAGGCCGTCTACAACTACGTGTGGGTGCCGCAGACCGATCCTGACGGCATCGTGCATTCGACCATCGATTATCCGGGCGTCCGGGTCGATCACACGATCGTCAAGAAGCGCGAGAACATCCTGCCGAACGTTAAGGTTCCCGCCCGCCTTCACTTCGGCACCATGGGCCTCGCGCCGAGCGAGCAGGATTTCGTCAGCTCGATTCCGCCGAGCTACACCGGTGGCAATATCGACGACTGGCGCATCGGCAAGGGCGCGCGCATGTATTACCCGGTCGCGGTGCCGGGCGCATATTTCTCGGTCGGCGATCCGCACGCCGCACAGGGCGACAGCGAGCTTGCCGGAACCGCCATCGAGACGTCGCTGACGGGCGATTTCGAATTCATCCTGCACAAGCATCGCGATCTCGGCGGCACGCCGCTCGAAGGCCTGACGCATCCGATGCTAGAGACCGAAAGTGCGTGGTCGGTCTACGGCTTCACGTACCCCAATTATCTCGCCGAGCTCGGTCCCGGCGCGCAGACGGAGGTTGGCAAGCACTCGAGCCTCGACCGCGCCATGCGAGACGCTTTCCGCAAGCTGCGCCGCTTCCTGATGACGGTTCACGGCCTGAGCGAGGACGAGGCGATTTCGCTGATGTCGGTCGGCGCCGATTTTGGCGTGACGCAGGTGGTGGACGCGAATTGGGGCGTTCACGGCACCATCAGAAAGAACGTGTTCGTCGGCGATTGAGTGCCCGCCTTGCGGCCCTATCTTGGATCGCCGCCACCCAACGGCTGTGTCAGCGGAGAATAAGCAGTGACTTGGCACGCGGGTTGCGAAGCGTCGTTGATGATGAACCAACGCACCGGATTTCAGCCGTTCTCCAGCGAGTCCTATCCCGAGGATGCTCGCACCGAGGCCTGGCAAGACGTCCTGAAGATCGCCGGATTGCAGGGCACGTCCCCATCTTGGGGGCAGAGCCGGCACGCCACGGCTTCCTATCGCCAGGCCGAGGGTGTTGCCCTCGTGAGGTTGTCCGCTGGCCCGCAGTCGGTTGCGCCACTTTCGGGCGGCGGCAGGGACCTGCCATTAGCGCTGATGCCTATTGAGGATGACCTCTGTCTGAAGACGTCCGACGGCCATCTAACCGTTTCGGCGAAAGAGCTTGTACTCGTGCCGCGCCGGAGCGGATCGACCCTTATTTTCCAGAAGACAATGCGCGCGCTCGTTCTCTCCGTCTCACCGGAAGCCTATCACGGCCGCAAGATCGACATGCGCGGGCTTCGCAAGGCGCAGGTCGTCGAACGCAGCGGCCTCAGCGAAGTTTTTGTGCAGATGCTCGAAACGGCGTCGCTCTGGATCGAAACGCTGTCGGATCCCGAGTGGCTGGCACTCGCCCGCAGCCTCAGCGATTTCTTGCCGCTGTTCCTGCCGAAGCTGTTGCCTTCTGATGAGCCCGTTGGCACGCATTCGCAAAGCGCCATCCTGCATCGGCTCTGCCAGACGATCGAATACCGACTTGGCGATCCTGATCTCAGCCCCTCGCGCATTGCCGTGATCGAAGGCATATCCGAGCGCTACGTGCAGAAACTGTTCGTCGGCATGGGGAGCAATTTCACCACTTACATTCGCGAACGGCGCTTGCAGCGGGCGTGGGCCGATCTATCAAACCCGGCCGACGCCCATCAATCGATTTCCGAGATCGCCTATCGCGTCGGCTTCTGCGATCCCGCCCACTTCAGCCGCGCCTTCCGTCACCGCTTCGGCATTCCACCGCGCGAGTTCCGCCGTCAGGAGGCCGAACGCGTGACGGCTTCCGCCGCAACGACGGGCCAGCGCGGTTGGCCGGCCGACGCCCTCGCGCAGTTGCGCGGCGCGTATCCTGTGCCAATCCCGCGCCCGAAAGCTCTGACATCGCTCGGGCGCGCCGCCGCGGGTAAGCACCATCACCATCTCGCAGTCAATGCCGGCAACGTCCATTGGGGCTACTTCTCGCGCTCCCTCCAGCCGCGCATCGAGATCAACTCCGGCGACGCGATTACCATCGAGACGCTGACGCAGCACGCCTCCGACGATCCCGAGCGCATGATCGCTGGCGATCCCGGTGCCGAAAGCGTCTTCCACTGGACGGCCGAGAAAAAGAACGTCGACCGTCGCGGCGCTGGACCTATGGACGCGTCCGTCTACGGTCGCGGCGCGGGCGAAGGCTTTGGCGTTCACATCTGCACCGGCCCGGTAGCGATCCGCGATGCCGAGCCCGGCGATGTGCTCGAAGTCCGCATCCTCGACATCGTCCCGCGCCGCAGCCGCAATCCAGACTTCAAAGGCCGGTCATTCGGCAGCAACGTCGCGGCGTGGTGGGGCTATCACTATAGCGAAATCATTACCGAGCCGAAGCAGCGCGAGACGGTAACGATCTACGAGATCTTCGAAAAGGACGAAGATCCGCACGCGCGCGCGGTCTATTCCTATTTGTGGGAGCAGCAGATCGATCCGTCGGGTGTGCTCCACGACACCTATGACTATCCGGGCATTCCGATAGCACCCGAGACGGTGAGACGACGCCACGCCGTGCTCGACGGCATCCGCGTTCCGCTTCGGCCGCATTTCGGTGTGATCGCGGTCGCGCCGGCTGAAGCGGAATTCGTCGATTCAGTTCCGCCCTCCTACTTTGGCGGCAACGTCGACAATTGGCGGCTCGGCAAGGGCGCGACGATCTATCTGCCGGTGTCTGTCGCCGGCGCGCTGCTCTCGGTTGGTGACCCTCACGCGGCCCAAGGCGACGGCGAACTCGGCGGCACCGCGATCGAATGCTCGATGACGGGCACATTCCAGATCGTGCTTCACAAGAAGGCTGACCTCCCGGGCACGGTTCTCGCCGATCTCACCTATCCGCTGATCGAAACCGAAACCGACTGGGTGCTGACAGGTTTCAGTCATCCGAACTATCTCGCTGAATTCGGCGCCCAGGGGCAGAGCGAAGTCTACAACACGTCGTCGCTCGATCTCGCGATGAAGGATGCGTTCCGCAAGATGCGCCGCTTCCTGATGACGATCAAAGGTCTCAGCGAAGATGAAGCCATCACACTGATGTCGGTTGCGGTCGATTTTGGAGTGACCCAGGTCGTGGATGGGAACTGGGGCGTCCACGCGATCCTGAGCAAAAGCGTCTTCGACGAGCCGAAATCCGATTTTTGAAGGAAGCCATCCATTGCAATTTCATATGATCACGGGCGGTCCACGCCCCGTCGCACCGTTCAGCCATGCCATCGAAACGGCTGGCTTCGTTTTCGTGACGGGACAGATGCCGGATACGCCGGAAGCTCCCGGCGTGCTGCCTGAAGGGATCGAGGCGCAGACACACGCAGTGATGAAAAATCTTAGGCTTGTGCTTGCTGGGCTCGATCTTGGCCTCGAGCATGTGGTCATGAGCCGGGTCTATCTCGAATGCTTCAAGCGCGACTACAAAATCTTGAACGAGGTCTATCGCAGCTATTTCGCGCCGGACCGGCTGCCGGCGCGAACATGCGTGGGTGTCCAAGGCTTGGCCTACGACGCGCTTGTGGAAATCGATTTGATTTGCCGGCGGCCGGCATGATTGCACGAGCTGACGTATGCCAATCTTCTGGTTAGATCGGCAATAGTTTGGGCCAACTTGTATCAGTTAGCGCCATAGCCGAGGCTTACTTGGGCACACCCACATGTCGGGCTCTATGGCGCCCGTGGGGCAGGTTTCAACGCCAAGGAGATCAAAAGCTTATTAGGTCCGGCGGAGGTTCGGCGGAAGGCGGGAAGCTGGGCTTTTTTGACTGCACCGAGATCGGGCAAGTGCTTTGCAATTCCTCGAACACAATTGACCTCTACAAAACTCAGTATGCGGAAGCCAATGACTGCAAGCAGAGTTCGGCAGCACACTCCCGCCAAGGCGACCTCAACTCTGAAAATAAATCCACGATCGTTATCGGGAGCGGCGTGAGCGTCCACGAGTGAGGTCCATTGCAAGTTGCACCTCAGTCGACTCTGCCGGAGGCGATTCATGGGTCCTCGACGAGAGCTCTTGGGCTTGCGAAATCGCCGCTCGGCGAACGCAGGACCTCGGCGTAGTGACCAGCCCACGCTGACTGCCTGAGAGCAGCCCCTTGAACTCGTGGCGGCGGCGTTCGTAGGCAAACATCAAGTTGGGTTGATGGTTCTCAGCAGGTGCAAAGCTGTTTTCTCCGAGGTGTGGGTGCTGAGCCTTCGGTCGAGCTAAGCTTTTTGAGGTTTGGTGGAAAGCATAACTGTACCTCTCGATAATTGCCCTTGATCGGCTGGCAGCCGCGTTTCAAGCCCAAGACAACACGTGAGATATGGGCCCAACCCCATTTTTCGAATATTGAAGACCATGCGTTGAAGTTGATTGTTCTTCTTCGGCCGACTCCTTGCCGGGATCGTTGTTTCGACTTCGGTCCCACTTGCTTGGGTCACGGGCGGCGGGTCAATCCCGTACACATTCAAGTCCAGTTGCCATGGCCAACGAATTTCGACGTCGATAGGCTCTTTTATCAGGCGAGGCGTCAGGAGTTTGCGCGCGCCGGACAGACTCACCACGAGACCTGTTGTGCTTCTAGGGACTCGCAGGTAGCGGACCAGGGATTTGCCCTGACCAATGTCCACCAGTCGTTGAAGCGGACGTGACGATGTCTCGATGAGACGAATGATGTCCCAATCCCGTGGCACCGTCTTCAATGCGATCGTGAGCGCACAGAGGCAGTCCCTTTCCAAACGAGCGTCATCTTCCAGGACCAATGCGTACGGAAGGCCTCTCTCGACGATTGAGCGGTAAATAACGAGATGGCTTGCGGAGCAACCGATTTCGCCGTCGCTCATGCGATTGTCATAGAACGTTTGCAGCCAGTCAGGAACAGCGCGCCCGTCGACCGCAGATATCCTTTCGGCACGAAGTCCGGCGGTTGCGAGTTCCTCTTCGAACCGCACGCGTCGAGAGTGATCTCTATCCAAATTGATGTAGAAGGCGGGGATCGACAAATTGGGCATGATTGGCACACCGCTTCCTTGCGCTGTTGCCAACGATAGGTGTCACCCGATTGCGCGATTCGCTATAGAGCGTGCCAGTTATAAACGTTTTCTTCGAAGCCAAGCGCTGACGACACATCGGACCGCTCTTTCTCCACATCTTCTCTTGGCGCGGTTCTGGCGGATTTTTCCCGCTGCGGATTATTATCAGGCACGACGACTGCCAGTCAGGTGAAAATCGAGCATGCAGACATTGACGGTCGCGATGCGACACCACATTGAGGGCTTCCTCGCGCAATTCGCAGGAACCAAAGCGGTGTTCGTTCCTAATGAGGGAAATGTTGGCGATTGTTTGATTTTTGCGGCTACGATGAATGCCTTCGCCAAGGCATCTATCGACGTTGATGTGGTGGACAAACGCGCGGATTTTCGTAACCGCGTCGTGTTTTTGGGGGGCGGCGGAAACTTGGTCGGTGCGTACCGAGGAATGCGAGAGACGATCGAAGCCTGCCGACAACAAGCCGACCGCATTATTTTGTTGCCGCATACGATAAGAGCCAACGTCGACTTGCTTGAATCACTCGATGACCGCGCGACGATCTGGTGCCGCGATCTCAGATCGTTTCAACATGTCCGTCAATCGAACCCGAGCCTGGACTGCCAATTGGCGCATGACATGGCTTTCCACTGCGATATCCCGCAGTTCATGAGCGACGAAGCTTGCAATAGGGCCGGGCCGGCAATGCTAGCGGAAAAGCTAGCATTGCATCGCACGAGCCTGGATAAAATATCGAGCCTGCCTGTCGTTCGATTTATGCGCACCGATCGCGAGGCGCGATTGTCGCATATTCAAACAGACTTAGACGTCTCGAGGGCGTTCGGATGCGTTACGGATGCCGAAACGTCGAGACTGGCGGCTTGGTGTTTCCTCAAGACGATTTCCGTCGCAAATAGTGTGCTCACCGATCGCTTGCACGTGGCAATCGCCTGCGCGCTCCTCGAAGTCGATTGTGAGCTGGTTGACAATAGCTACAATAAGAACAGGGAAATCTACGCGCATAGCCTGAGCCGCTTCGATTGGGTTTCGTTTTCGAAAACCGACGACGTGGAAGTGCCTGACATTCCATCTGCTAAATTATCATTGGTCACGAAAGTTGCTCGCCGTACCCAACGCTTCAGAGACCGTTGGTTGAATGGCGCTTTGCGATGATGGGAATGCTAGGCAGCGGCCAAGATTATTTCACCCCCGCTCGATCGCTTGAGTTAGTAGCTGACGAAAGTCGGTCCAGAAATCCGCATTTGATCGCGGAAATCGATTTGCGGATTGTTCGGAATAATGTCGAGGTCATCAGGAAGACCACCGGCGTTTCCGTTCTGCCAGTTGTCAAAGCGGATGCCTACGGGCTGGGAATACGGAGAGTCAGCGAGGCCATAGCTGATCTCGCTGACGGTTTTTGTGTGTTTAGCGCTTCGGAAGCAGTTGCGGTGAACCTGGCCCATCGTACCAATAGACGGGTGCTCGCACTGGGGCCGCCGGAAAGCAATGATCCAACAGACTACATCACTCATCGCATCACGCCGACAGTCTGCAATCATCAGCAGGCTCGGCAGCTTCGTCGCGCTCAGCCTGCGCTATGCGTTGATACTGGAATGCAACGCTTTTCCTGTCCCCCTGAAGACTGCCGCGAAGCCTTGACCGCAGGAGATTGTCGCGAGGTCTTCACGCATGCCGTCGAGCTGAGGCAAGTTGAGCAGCTGATCGACGTGACGAGCGGTTGCGATCTTCCACGTCACGCGGCGGCCAGCGGATTGCTTCATCAAGCGCTTGCCGTTCTCGACGCCGTGCGTCCGGGATTGGCGATGTATAAAGGTGCAGCCAATATTTCTGCGCGAATTGTCGAGATTCACCAGTCTCGTGGGCCAGCGGGCTACTCGGGCTTCACTGCGGAACGTCACGGGATCATTTTGGTCGGCTATTCGCACGGTCTCCGTCGAGGTCCCTGCTTAATCAACGGTCGGAAATCACGCTTGCTCGAAGTGGGCATGCAGACCGCTTTCGTCGAACTCGACGCCGAAGATCGCGTCGGCGATAGGGTTGTCCTGCTCGGCGACGGTCTGACGGAAGCGGACCTCGCGCAATACTGGAACTGCGGCCCTCATGAAGTCCTGACAGCATTATCCTCGGCTGCCACGCGCCGTTACCTCCAGTAAATTACGAGCGTCACGGATAATTTGGAGAACTCGAATGGCGGGTCTCAAACTGCGCATTTCTAACGATGGGCTTCGCCGCGAAGTCATAAGTAACGGTGAGCTTCCTCCGCTTTTTTTTGAGATCACGCCGCGCGACAACGCGAGTGCTCCAGCTTTCGATGGTGGCGATTTTGCTCTGATCGCGATGCTGCCGATTGCGATGCATCAAATGGTGGATTTGCATGCCGAGTTCGAATTGGACTCAACACTTCTTGACGGCCTTGATCATTATCAGGAGGTTTGGCACTCCTGGCGGCCCGACATTTATAAGAAGAAAATTCAAATCACGTCGGACTCAGAATCCTATCGCGCAAATGCTGGCCAGGTTACAAAGCGCGCCTTGGTTGCGTTTTCGTCGGGCGTAGACAGTACCTTCACGCTAAGTCGTCATGCCCACAACGAGGCTGGCAGGGCAGTTCGCGATGTCGCGACCGCTGTCATGGTTCATGGATTCGATATGCCTCTCGACGAGGCCGACGGGTTCGAGACAATGGCCAGACATGGCTCGGCGATATGTAGGGATCTGGGAGTTGATCTCGTCACTGTTAGGACGAACTGGCGACGCCTGGTAGCAAATTGGGAAATGACGTTTGGCGCTGGTTTGGCTTCCGTCCTGCATCAATTTTCCCTCCAACACAATCTTGCATTAATCGCAACTGAGGAAAGCTATCAGAACTGTTTCCCGGTTTGGGGGAATAGCTTTTGGAGCGATCGCTTCTTTTCTTCTTCGAAGCTGAAGATTGAATCGGACGGTGGCGCTTTCGATCGAATCGAGCGAGCGCGTTACATTGGGCGTTATCGGTCTCTTATTCCTCACCTTCACGTCTGCTGGGCAGGACCAAGGACAGGCAAAAATTGTGGTGTCTGTCCAAAGTGCATTTTGACCAAACTTAACTTTGTAGCGGCAGGTGTTCCGGAGCCATGGCCATTTCCGCAACCGCTGACCACCGGCTTGATCAGCGAGATGCCTCTAAAAACGCGCTGGCAGAGGCAATTCCTGGAACTCATTTTGACGAAGATGGAGGCTCAGCCGTCTGCAGACCCACAGATTGTTGCCGCTGTAAGACGTCGACTCGGCGTGGAGCAACCGCAAAAAGATCGCAAGTTTTCACCCGCCGTTTTGAAATCGGCTCTTTGGTCATCGTTTACTAGAAAAAAGGGGTAAACTTGCCCAAGCGCCGAAAAGCCTTGGGCTCCAGCGATCGACGCCGCTCCGCAGTGCGTTATCAGGCAATCAGCAAGCGCGCCAATCCAGTTTCGCATTCCAAAACCGGCACTGGAAACGCAGCTGGCGGCGGAAGAAAAAGAACGCGAGCATCCGTTTTATCCAAATGGGAAGACGTGATGACTAGAAGATAAGCGCGAAGGGCTACTTAGATACCGCGTTCGCGTGGGATGCGATCTGCCTCGGCAATTCTCTTTCCAGCAACGACGCGATAGCACGAACACGTGGTGGGATCGGTCTCATCGCGGAGTAGAGCAGATTGAGTTCGAAGCCGGGGACCGTTAACTCGGGTAGGTGATGGTTGGCCCGGTCGATGACTTCAGCGCTCAGGTCCCGCTTCTTACTGACGGACGCCGGGCAAATTCAATTGCGGATCGATCACCGAGCCTAATTAGTGCTGCATCAAAAAAGGCGACGCGGAAGCATGCAACCAATGACCCAATTCGGCTTGTCGACGACCTCGTGGATTCGTAACTCCCCGACCAACCCCAACATTGCATACGCTTCGAGCTCGCTCACGTTTTGCGATCGTGCAAGGGGAGCGATTGCCCGGCGAACCGCGTCGCGAGTAGCGGTCATCATATCGGGGCCGATGCCTGTAAAGATGCGATAGCCTTCCTCCGCTGCGAATGTATCTCCTGTCAGAATTTCAGGTGCTTCTATGCCCGCGTTTTTTATCAAGTTGATCTTGAGTGACATTTCCATCGGACATTCGATGGCGGTGCCATTGATTTCCCCGTCGCCTTGAATGGCATGACCGTCCGCGGCAGATAGCAATGCGCCGTCATTAAAGATAGGCACATACAGCTTTGCGCCGACTCCTAGATAACGGACATCGATATTGCCAGCCGCATTGGTTGGAGTGATGGAAGCGTAATCGCCGTCCTCGCCTGGAGCTACACCGATGCAGCCGATCATCGGGCGTAATTTGAACTTCGCTCCATTAGGCATTTCGATGTGGTCGCGATCAAGCTCCCAGATCTTTAGATAGGGATCCGTGATTTCGTCCGAGAGAAGACCGAAGTCAGGTAGGCATGCGTTCCAACCCCAGCTCAAAATCTTGAGGTCGAGCACTTCAATTTCAAGAGCATCCCCCGGAGAGGCACCTTCAACGTAGATCGGCCCTACCAACGGGTCGAGCTGGCGATAGTCGATTTTAGCGATGTCTGCCGTGGTCGATGCGCGCGTGATCTCGCCATTGGATGCGTCGGGCGATGAAATGGTCACCTGATCTCCGGGCTTGATGAACAGAAGCGGCTTTTGCGTTCTGTTCCAGGTTTTGTGAATGCATTTTTCGGAAAGACAGTAACAGGCGCTAGTGGCCATTGGGGCGGCATCCGGATTTCGGTTCCTACTCAAAGTCGTCAGGCTAACAAAGTGCCATCAATCATTGATGAGGGTTCGACGTTGTGGGGGATAAGTTTGGCTTCCACCATGAAGTTGGACATAGCCTTGACGGCTTCAGAATAAGGCCCGGGTTTTTCCGGTGTCCCGATGAGCTGGATATTTTCGGGACGCGAATACATTTTGACACCGGCCCACATGCCCGCGAATTCATCGACCTTGACGTCCGAATGCTTCGCCATGATCGCAAATGCCTCGTCTTTATTCGTACTTACGAATTCGAGGGCGTCGTACCACGCATCCAAAAGGCGCTTCACGTCGTCCCTGCGCGACTTCAGGATGTCGTTGCGCGCCGAGATGATGTCTATGATCAGGTTCGGAGTATCTTTGCTCGTCACCAGCGCCGTGCCGCCCGATGCGATGCCTTGAGAGGCGAACGGTTCCCAGGTCACGGACACGTCGATAGCCTTCGCTACGAACGCCGCGCCTGCGTCTTGCGCCGACATGTTGATGATGTTGACGTCGCTCTCCTTTAGACCAGCTTTTTCCAGCACTTTGCTGAAAAAGAAATGGCTGACAGAACCAATCTCAAGGGCAACCTTTTTGCCCTTCAGATCCTCAACTTTGTCGACGCCCCGCGCGATGATGATATCGGCTCCGGCTGACGCGTTCGTCAGAGTGATGACTTTAGCCACTGGTGATACGGCGTCGATAGCCAGCACGTCGGCTGTATTAAGGGCGCAGACGTCAAGGCTCCCCGCAGCCAGCGCTTGCCGTGCGTCGGTTTGCACCGTGAATTGTGTAAGCACAGCATTGAGCTTGTGCTTATCGCCAATCTTCTTCTCATCCATGATCCAGAATGGCATCCAGCCCACCCAGATCGGAATTCCAACTTTGAGAGGCGCATCGGCAAAAGAAAACTTCGTACCGAACGTCAAACCAGCGGTGGCACCCGCCAGAAGACCAAGCGCGCCGCGGCGAGACACAATTCCGGCGACCATCGAAAATCTCCTTTTCTGACGATTTCGACGAAAATGGCGGACCGGATGCCCCGCGTCTTGGAAGAAAGCGCAGACTTTTAGAAAGGCGCAAAAATTCCAGTGCGTCAGGAGCGCACATTCTTGCGATATTTCGCCGGCGGCAATCCCTCGTAACGGCGAAATACCGAAGTCAAATGGGCTTGATCGACGAACCCAGTGGCGTGCGCGACCTCCCAAATCGTCATGGTGCTGTTGGCAAGATAGTCTTTGGCGCGATCGATGCGCATTCTGATGAGGTATTGATAGGGCGTTTGGCCGGTAGAGAATTTGAAGGCGCTTGCGAAAGAACGTTCTTTCATCTGTACGCGCTTGGCCAAGTCGGCCAAGCAGAGTTCGTCTTCAAGGCGATCTGAAACAAAAGCATGTAGCGATGCTAGTTCTGAACGGGAAAGGCGTCGGCCTTTTTGGCTACGAATTGTTCCGTCTTGAGACCGCCGAACAAGCGCAGCCACGAGTGCCATTCGCATTGAATCGGCATACAACGCGCCGTTACCATTGTTTTCCCGGGCCTCGAGCCAAAGCGCACGCACGATTTCGGATAAAAGCGTATCCTCGAAGCCGTCTTCGTAAGCCAGGCGCGGAGAGAAGGGCGCATCAGAGTGCGCTCGCCAAGGCTCAAATGCGTTCTGTGGCAGCGTCAACATAAGATGCTGCATTGGAGCGCTCATCCAAAAGTCTGCGGAGACATTTGGAGGAGTGACGGGAACGAACATCCCCGCACGAAAATATTGTTTTCGGGCTCTTAATCCATCAAAAGAGGAACGAATGTCGCCGCACCCGCGAAGCACAAAACATAGGACAAAATGATCGCCCGCCGGGTCTGCGCTGCCGCCAGCTGAGAAGTCGACGAGATCGAGGCGCAACGGCACAGCGCCGGCAGTCCGCCAGGATTCCCGCACGTCAACAGTCGCGGCGCAGGTGCTTGCCATAAGTAAGGACTGTCCGAATTACGTCTTGCAGTGTCTGGGCAGGTCCAGCTTATGAAGAGATAACGCAGACGCCAACGGCAAAAAGACATCACGATGCCCAACGAATAGCCATCTTAGCAGCCGATTTATGCAATCGCCGCCGTCACCGCCCACGGGTTTTCACTCGTTATCAGGCTGGCTAGAGTTTTCGTAGCGCGCCGGAGAACATCATTATTTTCCGCTGCCGATAGGCAGACGCGAACGGCATCCCGGGCGTTCTTTGGATCCAAGTTGAAGAACGCCGCCGGACTGACTCCCACGCCGCGTAGTTTGGCTTCCGCAGCAAAGACCTCGCTTGGCCACTCCTCCGGCATGTGCAGCCAAACGTGAAAGGCGTTTGCGTTAGATGAATAATCCAGGCCACGGAAAGCCTGCTCGGCGATGCGTTGCCGTTCCGAGTTTTTTTCTTGTTGCGCGCTCTCTAGATGCGCAATGAGACCGGAACGCACGAGCCGAGCCGCAATCTCGGCCTCGATGGGCGGCGCCATGAGTGTGGTCGCGCGCAGCGCAGTTCCAACTGCCCGACGCCACTGCTCGGGCACGCGCATGTAACCGAGGCGGAAGCCTGGGCCGCAGCTCTTGGAGAAACTGGTGATATAGATTGCTTGAGAGCTGAGCCGAACGGACAGCGGTTCACGTCGCGGCGACATGAGAAATCCATATACGTCATCCTCGACCACGGCGATTTTGTAACGTTCGCAGATTTTAGCGATCGCTTTTCGGCGCGCGGGTGGCATGATCGTAGTGGTCGGATTATGCAGGGTGGGTGCACAATAAAGCACCCTCGCGTGGCTCGAACGCACCTTTTCTTCGAGCGCGTCCGGTACCAATCCCTCGTCATCTATCGTTACGGGGATGACGTTGCGGCCAAGCATCCGCGCCGCGGTCCGAGCGCCGTAAAATGTTGTCGCTTCCATGAGGATACTATCCCCAGGCTCGGTTAAAGCCGCAAAGGCGATTGCAATTCCGTGCTGCGCACCGGCACAAACGACGACATCGTCGCCCCCGGCCTTCACGCCTAAAGTCTCTAGATAAGCGGCTCCAGCCGCGCGATGTGAGACGGTCCCAACGTCGCTTTGCCTGCCGAGAAGCGCTCCGTAATCGAGGTCGCGAGCGACTTCGTTCGCAAGCTCGCGCAAGTTTGGAAGGGGCGGAGCGCCAGCAGGGAAGTTGTGCGAGAGATCAATAAATGGCGCACGGTTTGTCGCCGCAAACGATGACGCAGGCGAATCGGGAAGGCTCGCGAGTACGAAGGTTCCCTGGCCAACGCGAGCTTCCGCGAGTCCGCGCCGCTGAATTTCCGCATACGCACGCGTTACGGTAGTCACGTCGAGTTCCAACTGGTCGGCGAGTGAACGATGTGTCGGCAATCGGGTGCCGTTGAGAAGCTCGCCGCCGTCGATCGCTCGCGTCACTGCGTCTGCGATTGCGAGATACCGCGGCCCTCTGATGCGCCTGACTTCCGAAATCCATTTCATGCAGCATCCACGATCTGATCGCTTTGATTGTATGGATTTTTGCGCGCCTATAAAGACACTTTGTCTGCATATATTGGGAGCACGTCGCCGAACAGTTGGGCAAATAGCTCCTTCGTACATTCGCACAAGCAGGACGACCAGGTGCCGATCCCACAGATTTACTCGAGGAAACCGAATGCTACATCGCGTGACGAGTTAGCGAGCGGCGTGGCACATGCTTTGCAAAATTCCATGCAGACACTTCGGCTGTATGGATCAGTTCATGTCGGCAAAAATTGCGACTACGGGATTGAGCTTTTACATGGTCCCGAATGCCCCGGAGCCGGTTGCCACATTCTCGCACGCAGTTGAAGCCGGAAGTTTCGTGCACGTCACAGGGCAGATGCCGACATATCCCGGTGAACCCGAACGCCTCATCGCTAATGACATAAAAGAGCAGACGCATCGGGTGATGGCCAATCTGCATATCGTGCTCAAAGGGTTGGGCCTCGAGTGGTCGAATGTCGTGCGAGCCGGTGCCTACCTGACGAACTTCGAAGACGATTACGCCAGTTTCAACGAAATCTACTCGAGCTACTTCCCGGCGGACCGGTTGCCGGCACGGACATGCATCGGCGTAACTGCGCTCGCGCGTGGTGCGCGCGTGGAGGTCGATCTCGTGGCCTTCAGGCCCGCTGCGCGGTGAGGGGGCGGGACTGATGAACCAACCCGGCCTGACATTGCAAATACGCCGCAACATACCGACACGTCGCTATCGTGTGCTTGCCGTCGTCGGATTTGCGCTCTGCCTCGCCGTTTGGGGCTTGATCAGCGCCTCGGCGATCGTCGATCCGGTGTTCCTGCCGTCACCCGTCACGGTAGCACGCACGATGACGGAGATTTTTAGCGATCAAACGATCTGGTCGGATCTCTGGGTCAGCTTCGTAAGAGTGACGATCGGCTTTTTGCTCTCGGCCGTAGTCGCTTTGCCGATGGGGATCCTGATAGGATCGTTCAAGCCAATTGAAGCCATTGCGCAGCCGGTCACCGAATTTGTTCGCTACGTTCCTGTCCCGGCGCTCATTCCAATTTTGATGGTGACGCTAGGCATTGGCGAAGAATCCAAATGGGCGCTGATTTTCATCGGCACTTACTTTCAACTCGTCCTTATGGTCGCTGACGAGGTTCGACGTGTCCCATACGAGCTGCTGCAAGTCGCTCAGACGCTCGGCGCGAAACGAGGGGAGATTATCAGTCGTGTTCTCTGGCGATCGGCAATGCCCGGAATTTTCGATGCGCTTCGTCTCTGCAACGGCTGGGCCTGGACCTATCTGATCGTCGCTGAACTCGTTGCAGCAAACGAGGGGCTGGGCTTTCGTATTCTGAAATTCTCGCGCTTTCTGCAGACACCGAAAATATGGGTGTATCTGATCCTGCTCGGCGCGATCGGCCTGCTTCTCGACTTACTGTTTCGCGCGCTCAACCGCCGTTTGTTCAAATGGGCGGAGAGCGGAAAATGAGACCGATCCTGGAGGTTCAGGACGTATCGAAAGTCTATCCCACCGATAACGGGAGCGTCGAAGCCCTACGTCCCACCTCGTTCAAAGTCGAGCGCGGAGAGTTCGTCACGCTTATCGGTCCATCCGGCTGCGGTAAGACGACGATGCTTTTTATGCTCGCAGGCCTGGAGGAACCGTCGGACGGTTACATGCTCGTCAATGGCCGACAAGCCATCGGGCCAGGCGCGGACCGAGGCATGGTTTTTCAGAACTACACTCTCTATCCGTGGCTGACCGTAGCGCAGAACGTGCTTTTCAGCGCGACATTAAAGACTTTCCGCCAGGACGGAGGGGACCTGAAAGCCGCCAAGGAACGATGCGACGCGCTTCTCTATCTGATGGGGCTCGAAGCGTTTGCAAAGGCCTATCCACGCGAGTTGTCCGGGGGGATGAAGCAGCGCGTCGCCATTGCGCGAGCGCTGCTTCCGCGCCCGGCGATCCTTCTGATGGATGAACCGTTCGGTGCTCTCGACGCGCAGACGCGCGAAGAAATTCAGCAGCTAACCGCGCTTTTGACGAGGCACGAAGGCACGACCGTCTTGATGGTCACTCACGATGTTGACGAAGCGCTTTTTCTATCGACGCGTACGCTCGTGTTCTCACCTCGTCCGGGCAGAATCGTTGAAGACATTTCGGTTCCGTTCGGTGAAGTCCGCACACTCGATTTAAAGCTGACCCCAGAATTCATATCACTTAAGCGGCGCATGCTTGGCCTTCTTAGGCGCGAATCAGATGCAAACCGCGAAGACTATTTGCAACGGCTGCTGCAGGTGCAGGAGCCAGAAATGTCTGATGTGAGCCACCGGCCTAAAGCGCGAAAGGAAAGTCTATGAAAGCTGCGTTCAGAGTATTGGCAGTCAGCCTCGCCTTTGGATTTTCGGCCTTAACGTGTTCCGCCGTCAACGCGGATGGGCTGAAACCTTATAAGGTCGGATATAACAGTTGGATCGGCTATATCTCGCTCTTCATTGCGAAGGAAAAGGGCTTCTTCAAGGACGAGGGCTTGGACCTTCAAATGCAATCGTTCAGCTCTCCGGGGGATGGACTGGCACCGCTGCTCGGAGGGCAGCTTGACGCGCATTTTACGACGGCTGACAGTGTTATCACTGCGCTGGACAAAGCTCCTGGTCGCCTGGAGATCGTCTATATGACAGACACCTCCGCGGGCGCCGATGCGATCCTTGCGAAATCGGATATTGCGACACCTGCCGATCTCAAGGGAAAGACTGTGGCCGCGACCGCCGGACAGTGCAATGAACTGCTGCTGCGAAAGGCACTCGCGAAGTACGGCTTAGTACCGAGCGATATCAAGCTGACAAACATGAATCCGGACGATGCAGGCGCCGCCTTTGCCGCCGGCAAGCTCGACGCAGCGGTCACTTGGGAGCCTTGGATTACGAAGGTTCAGGGCGAGAAGAAGGGTCACGTTATCTTTTCATCCAAGGAAGCCCCGAACCTGATCCTCGACGTCGTTGCGATCAGTGACAAGACGGCGAAGGATAAGGCCGACGAGACCAAGGCGTTCCTTCGCGCGTTGAACAAAGCCAATGAACTGGCAATCGCCGATCCCAAGGCCGCTTCGGAAATCGCAGCGAAATCTCTCGAGCTTAAGCCCGAGGAGGTTCTGGATATGCTTCCTAAAGTGAAGCTCTACGGTGCCACCGATAATGTCGCTCAGATGAAGGGCCCGGCGATTGAGGTCGGAAAAGAGCTCGCAGCGTTCTTCAAGGAAGTCAAAGTCAACGACGGTGTCGTTGATACCTCAAATATCTTCAACCCGTCCTTCATAGGCAAATGAGCTATGGAGCCACTCTATAGAGCCATGCCTGCCGGCAAAGTGGGGACGCAAAACACGGCTTTGCTGGTCATTGACATGGAGCGCGACTTCATCGACGCGGGCGCGGTTCAAGAGACACCGGGAGGGCGGGAGATTATCCCCGCCATCAATAGGCTCATAAACTGGGCCAGAAACCACGCGCTCCCCATCATTTTCACACACGAAATGCATCGGTCGGATCAAAGCGACTACGGGATCGAACTTGAGTTCGATCCCGTTCACTGCCTCGAGGGCACGCCTGGTTGCGAGTTGGCCGAGGGGCTGAATGTTCGTCCCGAAGATTGGCGCATTCGAAACAAGCGCCGTTATGATTGCTTCGTCGGGACCGACCTCGATATCCTCTTGCGCTCGCGCGGTATCAAAAACCTTGTCTGCTGCGGAGTGACGACGCACTGCTGTGTAATGAGTACGGTTTATTCGGCCCGCAACCTGGATTATCGCGTCATCGTTCCGACCGACGCCGTCGCCGCTGTTTCTCCCGCGCATCAAGCCGCCGCGCTACTCTGTATGAGCGACGTATTTGCCTATCTGTCATCGACAGCCGCAATTACGTCATGGCCAGTCGTCGCGTGCAGCTTCGACACTTCAACAGTTGGTCATCCTCAGCATGTCGTTGCCTGAGACGTCCTTGGGGTGCCGGGAGGCGGTCCTCTACGCATCAGGCGAAAAGGGCTGCATTTCGGCGCCCCATCACGCCGCAGCAGAGGCTGGACTCACGATCCTTGCCGAAGGCGGTACCGCAATCGAGGCTATGGTTGCGGCCGCGGCGACTATCGCTGTTGTCTACCCACATATGAATGGTCTTGGCGGCGATGCGTTCTGGTTGATAAAGCGCAAGCACCAAGAGCCCATCGTCGTCTCGGGCTGCGGTCGCGCAGCCGAGCGGGCAACGGTGCGCTACTATCACGATCGCCGTTATGATGCGCTTCCGACGCGAGGCCCTGACGCGGCGCTGCTCGTTCCAGGTGCGATATCGAGCTGGAAGCTGGCGCTAGACCTCGTTCCCCCCACTCGGCGCTTTGCATTGGAGCGTCTGTTGCGAGATGCAATCGGCAAGGCGATCGGTGGCTGCCCCGTTTCGCGCAGCCTTGCCTCGACTCTCGAAATCTTCTCGCCCGAGCTCAGCACGATTGAAGGATTTGAGCAGGTATTCCTGCCCGATGGGCGAGTGCCGGGCGCAGGCGAGATTTATCGCCAACCGGCTCTTGGAGCGACTCTCGGTAAGCTCGCGGGTGAAGGTCTCGATAGCTTCTATCGCGGCACGGTTTCGAAAATTCATGCGCAGTTCCTTGAAGAAGCGGGCACTCCGCTTCGGCTCGAAGACTTTCAATCTTACTCGGCTGAGTATTCGAAGCCGCTATCTCTGCCTGTTTCTGTGGGAACGCTCTTCAACACCCCGCCGCCGACGCAGGGTCTGGCATCTTTGCTCATCCTAGGAGTTTTCGACCAACTGGGCGTGAGCACGGCCGACGAAACTTCTTATATTCATCACCTCGTCGAAGCGACCAAGTGCGCATTCGCGGTTCGAAACGCCAAACTTGGCGACCCCGATTTCATGGATGCTAGGCCATCGGAGTACCTAGCACCCGCGCTTATCTCCAAAGCCGCAGCATCGATTAATCCGGCGAAAGCGGTACCATGGCCTGGCCCATCGCAAGTCGGGGGCACAATATGGATGGGCGCTGCGGACAGCGAGGGCACCGTCGTGAGCTTCATACAAAGTTTGTTTTGGGAGTTTGGCTCAGGCTTGGCGTGCCCCGAAACAGGCATCGTCTTCGAGAATAGGGGTGCCGGATTTTCGCTTGCGAACGGACCTAATCAGCTAGCGCCGCGGAAGCGTCCCTTTCATACCCTCAACCCCGCAATGGCCGAGCTCAATGATGGTCGCGTAATGGCATACGGGACAATGGGTGGCGACGGGCAGCCGCAGACACAAGCGGCGTTGTTTACGCGTTACGTGCTCTCAGGCCGTCCCCTCGCGGAGGCGATCGACGACCCGCGCTGGCTTCTCGGCAAAACGTGGGGAAACAGCAGTCTTTCGCTAAAGCTCGAAGGACGTATTTCAGGTCAAACCGAAGAGCAGCTCAGCCGACTAGGGCACGATACTGAGCGCGTCTCCGATTACTCTGAGATGATGGGCCATGCCGGCGCGGTGGTTCTTCACCCTTCGGACCATCTGGAGGGTGCAAGCGATCCTCGCTCGGATGGCGCGGCCCTCGCGATATGACAGCGATCCGCTAGGTCGAAATCAGAATAAGGAAGGAAGCTTTGGCAAAATCATTTATTGACGCCGATCCCTACCCCTGGCCACACGACGGGCACTTGCAACCACAAACAACGGCGTTGCTCGTTATCGACATGCAGCGCGACTTTTGTGATCCGAATGGATATTTGGCTGCATCGGGCTACGACATTCGCACCACCCGCGCGATTGTTCCAAACGTCGCTTCTGTTTGCCAGAAAGTCAGAGACTGGGGTGGTTTAGTTGTCTACACGCGGGAGGGACATCGACCGGACCTCAGCGACTTACCGCCGTTGAAGCGCTGGAGGTCGGAACGAGGCGGAGGGAAGATAGGAACGCCCGGGCCGATGGGTCGTTTGCTCGTCAGAGGCGAGCATGGCTGGGACATCATTGACGAACTCAATCCGCAGCCAAGCGATGTCGTCGTCGACAAGCCCGGTTATAGTGCATTTTTCGCTACCGATCTCGAACGCATCCTCAGCACGCGAGGTATCCGCAATCTTATCCTGACCGGAGTAACGACCGACGTGTGCGTGCACTCAACTCTGCGCGACGCAGTCGATAGAAATTACGAATGCTTGGTCATCGAGGACGCGTGTGCTGCAAGCATTCTTGACAACCATGCTTCTGCGTTAAGTACCATCGCGACCGAGGGCGGGATATTTGGTGCGGTGGCAAAATCCGACAGTCTTAGGCGGACGTTAGGAGCAGCCCTTCGTGCCTGAGAGCAACCCGTAACTGCGTGGGCTACGTCTGCTGCCCGCGCAACGCACGCGAGTGGGGCCGCCCAGCACGAGATTGAGCTTCTTTGACCAATGACGGCGAGAAGATGATCGGCCAATCGCCAGGGCTGGCACCTCGCAGAGTAGCAGCGAAAGGTAGCAGCGAGTAAAGAAAGCCCTTGTTTCTCAATGGCTTTCTATAAAATCAATGGCTTAGCTTGAATTGGCGCCCCGTAGGGGACTCGAACCCCTGTTGCCCACGTGAGAGGCGGGTGTCCTAGGCCACTAGACGAACGGGGCCGGCGCAGTGCGACGTGTAGTCGACTGTCGGCAGCCGATCAAGCCCCGTCAGCGCGGCAATCACGCCAAACCGACGCATCCGTTCGGCAGGCTGCGAACCGATCTGAAGTGGGAACGGCAACTCATGCCCCCTCGATGTCCTTCGACAGTCTCATTGAGCAACCCCGGTTCAATTCCGCGGCAATGTCTCGGTCGGTTTCAATTCAATGACCCGTTGCCCGGTGTCCGTATCCAGAATTGTAATGCCGGGGCCCGATGGCCCGTCGTGTTGAATAGCAAGGCGGTTGCCTGACAGGGACATCGAAACGATCTTGGCGCCTTTGGGCAGTTCGAACGACACCGACGCATCTGTGCCAGGGACGGCTACGGACCGCGACACAGCCCCGCTTCCCGCCGGGCGCGTCGCTGTCGATATGATTTTGAAGGCGATGGCCGCTAATCCGGCAAAAATCATAAGCCCGAGAACGGCAATGACGATCTTCAGATTGCGTTGCAGCCGCTGTTCGCGCATCAAGTCGGCCGAAGGCGGCTCAGGATGGGTCATCTCTCAGGTTTTCTTTCTGGTAATCACGTGCCGATCGAGGAAAAAACAGCAAGCCACATCGACGTCGTCGCGGGGCCTGAAGATGCCGGCCAGCGTGTCGATCGATGGCTTGCAACGAAAATCGAAGGCGTCAGCCGCGCTCGCGTCCAAGCGCTCATTCGCGAAGGTCACGTCAGCGCGGGCGACACGATACGAGAGCCGCGCACGCCGGTCAAACCGGGCCTGACATACACGGTTAGCATTCCGCCTGCTGAAGAGTCTGGAGTTCAAGGCGAAGAGATCGCACTCGACATCGTGTACGAGGACGAGGACGTCATCGTGATCGATAAGCCGGCCGGCTTGGTCGTGCATCCGTCCGCCGGACACGACGCTGGGACCCTGGTGAATGCTTTGATTGCCCATTGCGGTGACAGCCTCTCGGGCATTGGCGGTGTCAAACGTCCGGGCATCGTTCACCGCCTCGACAAGGACACCTCTGGTCTTCTCGTCATCGCGAAGTCCGACGCGGCACATCAAGGGCTGGCGGAGCAGTTCAAAAGCCACGGCCGGGACGGCCGGCTGCATCGGAGCTATCTTGCGTTCGTCTGGGGTCGACTTCCCAAACCGGCCGGAAGTATCGATGCGCGCCTAGAGCGAAGCCGTGCCAATCGCCTCAAAATCGCCGTCGCGCGGGGAGAAAATGGTCGCGAGGCAAAAACCCATTACGAGGTTCTCGACGTCTTTCCAGGCGAAACGCCGTCCGGCGATATTTCGCTGCTTCGGCTCGTTCTCGAAACCGGGCGTACGCATCAGATACGCGTGCATCTCGCGCATATCGGCCATCCAGTCGTGGGTGACCCCACGTACGGCGCCGGCTTTAAGACGAGACTTGCATCGGTTCGTGCGAATGCGAAAGACCAAGCAACCGCGTTGATGCGACAAGCGCTACATGCTGAGCGACTTCAGTTCGAGCATCCGATTACCGGAAAAAAGCTGAATTTTTACAGCAAATTGCCATTGGACCTCGAACGTCTTGGAGAGGCCTTGCGGCCTATGCCATCAGTGCCGACGGATAAACGCCGCCGGCGGCGTTCGTAAAAGAGACAAGCTCCAAAACCTGGGGTTCGGTGACGGAGCATTCAAGTGGAAGTGACCGGAACCCCTGATGAAATTTTGGATTTTACTACTATGTAACACCCGACGTCGGGGGAGCGTATCGCTTCTCCGACACTGAGAAGGGAGCGCGGGGCCGAACCGGAAACGGGCGAAGGTTCTGCAGAGGGCAATGGCATCAGTAGCAAAAGGTCTTCCGTCCCTGGCCGGCGGTTCGCTCGGCCTGTCGCGGTATCTGGAAGAGATCCGCAAATTCCCGATGCTTGCGCCTGACGAGGAATTTATGCTCGCCAAGCGTTGGCAGGAACATCAGGACGCGGACGCCGCCGAAAAACTCGTGACGTCGCACCTCCGTCTCGTCGCGCGCATCGCGATGGGCTATCGCGGCTATGGTCTGCCGATCGGCGAAGTCATATCGGAAGGCAACGTCGGCCTGATGCAGGCTGTCAAACGCTTCGATCCAGACAAGGGCTTTCGCCTCGCTACATATGCGATGTGGTGGATCCGCGCGTCCATTCAAGAGTACATCCTGCGGTCGTGGAGCCTTGTGAAGATGGGCACCACCGCGGCGCAGAAGAAGCTCTTCTTCAACCTGCGGCGCGCCAAGAGCCAGCTGCAGGCGCTGGACGACGGCGATCTGAAGCCCGAACACGTCAAGACGATTGCGACTAAGCTGGGCGTTCCGGAAGAGGACGTCGTCAATATGAACCGGCGGCTTGGCGGTGACGCTTCGCTGAACGCGCCGATCCGTGCCGAAGCTGAATCCGGCGAATGGCAGGATTGGCTCGTCGACGATACGCCGACGCAGGAAGATCGCCTCGTCGAGAACGAAGAATTGCAACGGCGCAAGTCGTACCTGTCGTCCGCGATGTCGGTTCTGAACGATCGCGAGCGTCGCGTCTTCGAGGCGCGCCGGCTTGCCGAAGAGCCTGCAACGCTTGAAGAATTGTCGGAAGAGTTCGGCGTCAGCCGGGAACGCATCCGGCAGATCGAGGTCCGGGCCTTCGAGAAGGTCCAGAAGGCGGTGACGTCGACGGCTCGGCAGGCGGAAGCGCCTGCCGCCCTTGAGGCCCACCGCTAAAGGACAGTCTTGACGCCGCAACTCACGGCGCATACGCGATGTCCCAATGGGTATTCTGGCGGCGCTGAACGGCGCCGCCATTCTCTTATGGGGTTCGCCACGCCGATGCGGCGCCGATTTGCACTTGTTTTCAACGCGACTGCGGGCGTTGCCCTGCCGAGGCTGCTCGACGGGGTGTTGGGTGCATTGCGCGCAAGAAATGCGGACGTGTTTCAGGTCCCGGCGCGCAGTGCCGAAGAAGCGGCGGACCGCGTGCGGGAACTGGCCCAACGTCACGTCTGCGACGCCGTCATTGCGGCGGGCGGCGACGGGACGTTCCGCGCCGTGGCGACGGGCGCTGCCGGCACCCAGCTGCCGGTGGGCGTCATTCCGATCGGCACGGGTAACGTCCTCGCCAACGAAATCGGGCTGCGCAGGCGGGCAGGGGAGGTGGCCGATGTGCTGCTTTCGGATACTGCGGTTGACGTTCGCGGCGGCCTTGTGAATGGCGCGCCGTTTTTCTTGATGCTCGGCGCTGGATTTGATGCCCGTGTCGTCGCCAAGCTCAGCTATCGGACGAAACGGGCGTTCGGCCGCGGGGCGTATGTCTATCCGGTTTTGAAAACACTCGCTGAAGGTCCGCGACGCTTCGACGTCGAACTGGATGGCCGCAGGTTCGAGGCGAGCTGGACAATCCTGTCGTTTGCCAGCCGTTACGCCAGCGTGTTCGAGCTGGCGCCGGACGCCGGTCTCGGACGCGACAGGCTGATGGCGGTCGTGATGGAAGCAGGGACGCGTCTCGAAACGGCGGCCAACCTCATCTCGCTGGCGTTCGGATGGATTGCCCGGCCCGAAACGCGGCCAAAGGGCGTGCACGTTCTGCCGGTTAATACCGCCCGCATCGGCTACCTCACGACCACGCCCGTTGAGATCGACGGCGACGAAGCGGGCGGGTCGCCGGTCGAGGTCAACGCCGCGGGAAAGCCCGTGCGTCTCCTCGTCCCCAACCGCTATGTTGCTGATCTCACGAAACGTCACGCGAATCGCTTAGCCTATGAGTCGTGAAGCGTTGCGAGGTATGCGGCTAAAGCATGTCCTTACAACATTGTGCGAGCGTCAGAGCGAGAACTAGGGGTCCATGCCCTTCTCTTCTCTGAACCGGATCCAGACGGACCGGCAGATGGCTTCGAACGGCGCGTGGCAGCGATGGACAGGGCTGCCCGAGGGAGCGTCGTTCGTGTCCAGGCTCCACGACTTCACGTCTCTGTCCAACCCTCCCCGCCCCGTCGATACCGAACCCGGAACGTTAGCGCGCCGCTCAGTGAGCCCGAGTGCTGGACGAGCGCGTGCGTTGTCTCGGTATCGGAAAATCCGCTCTATCGAGCGGATGGGCGGTTACCTGGAAGATGGAGTGCCTCATGCAGAAGCGCTGTCACCGGCCAATCGAATTTCTCCGATCCAGCGAAGCGTACTCTTCGCGCGATATGTCGAGGAAACGTTGGCTTATTCTGCTCTGGCGTCAACACCATAAGCATCCTCCATGTAGGAGATAACTGATGCACTGCGGGAGGTCGGTGCGACGATCTCCTGCCACACCAGATACCAAGGCCGGCTTTGATGAGCCGGCCTTTTTTATTTGGCGTTTCGCGACGCCTGCCGGAAGCGCCGAAATATTCGCTGCATCGTCTGCGCCGGCGGCCGGGCTACCCGGAGGGAAGTCGCCGGCGCAATCAAAAAAGCCAGCTACATAGGCAATCTGGCGATGTCGCGTGAGAAGTAGTTGTCGATGGCGGCGACGATCGAATGCGCGACTTTCTCGCGCCATTCGTCTGACTTGAGGTTGCTCGCGTCTTTCGGATTGGTGACGTAGGCCAGCTCGATCAGCACGGACGGGAACTGGGCCGTCTTCAGAACGCGGAAAGCGGCCTGCTGCTCCGGCTCATCGCGAAGCGGCGTGCTTTCCCCCATGTTCTCGATCACCGACTTTGCGAACATGCCCGTGCGTTCGTGCGTCAACTCAACGTCGCGATCGGCGAGATCCGCGAGAATGTCTCTCACGGCATTGACGTCGCCGTTGACGCTCTTGACGGTGTCGATCTCGTCCGGCGACAGCACGTTGCGTGCGATTTCGCCTTTCGCGGAACGCTCAAGCTTTTTGGCGACACCGTCACGCAGCGAATAGATCGTTGCGCCGCGTGCACGCGAACCGCCGTCGGAATAATCGGCGTGGATCGCGATGAAAAGGTTCGCCTTATTTTTTTCAGCAAAGCGCGTGCGCTCGTCGAGCGGGATGAACGTGTCGTCGCTGCGCGTCATCAGCACTTTGTAGCGGCCGGTCTTCTCAAGCAGATCGCGCAACACTAGCCCAAACGCCAGGACAACGTTCTTTTCGACGATGCCGCGCTTCTCCGCGCCCGAGTCATAGCCGCCGTGCCCCGGATCGAGCACGATGATCGGCTTGAAGGTCCGCGCTGCCCGTTCCTTGGGGCTTTCGGCAAGACGGGGAAGCGGGGGTTGGATGCTGAGAGGTGCAAGCCCCGTCCGTGTCGCCACGCCTTTGACGTCGCCTTTAAGCGCCGCGCTGGCCGGGAGGATCGCGAGCGAAATTCTATACTGTCCCTTGTCGTCTTTGGAGATCTCGGAATTCTCGACGACGACAGGCTGCGTGACGCCGATCACGACGCGCATTTTCCCCGCTGCTGCGAGACCGGCGCGCACGCTGCGGACGAGGCCGACAGGTGTCTTGCCATTGAGTTCCGGCAGACGGACGTTGACCTCCGGCAACTCGATCACGACCCGGTTCGGGTTCGAAAGCGAGAAGATCTGGTATTTGACTTTGCTGTCGAGGCCGATGACGAAGCGTGTGCCGGTGATGCGATGTGCGGCAACGGGCACCGGTGCGGGCACGGCCGTCGCCGCCGTTGCTGCGACCTGCAACTCATCGGCGTAGGCGGTGCACATCGCAGCGGCGGCAATGACTGCCGCGAAGACGCCGCTCAATGCGCGTCGAGCCAAACTACGCATTCGTTCCGTTTCCCCCAAGGCGCGCCCACCCAGCCCGTGCGCCACAGATACGATCTGTATGCCTACGGAAGATGGCGTTTTGGCGGTCAAAGTGGCACAAGGATTAAGGTTATCCGGCTCAGCCGGTTAAGCGGCCGTTAACTGCCTCGCTAAAATGCCAGCTATCGAAGCCTCGAAAATCTATTTGCTCCTTAGAGCCCACGCCGCGGCGGCATCCTCATCGCTTTCTCGGGCATCGACCCACTGCGCGCTGCCGTCGCCGAGCGTTTCCTTTTTCCAGAAGGGCGCGCGGGTCTTGAGGTAATCCATCAGATACTCGGCGCCCGCGAACGCATCCTGCCGGTGCGGCGCGCAGGCGATGACGAGCACGATGTTGTCGCCAGGCTTGAGTTCGCCGACCCGATGTATGATCAGCGACGCCGAAAGCTTGAAGCGCGCGCAAGCTTCCGTCTCGATGCGTGCGAGTTCCGCTTCCGTCATGCCCGGATAGTGTTCGAGCGTCATCGAGACGAGAGGCTGGCCTTTAACGTCGCCGCGAACCTTGCCGACGAAAAGCGCCACGCCACCAATGGCCGTGTCGCCGTCCGAGAGTTTCGCCATCTCCTCGGAAATATCGAAATCGTCGGTCGAGACCCGAACGGCCACGGTATCAACCTCCCGTAACGGGCGGAAAGAAGGCGATCTCGCGAGCATTGCCGACGGCCGCCGTCGGCTTCACGTGGGCATGGTCGATGGCGACACGGATTGCTTCGGGCTTGGCAAACGCCTGGTCGAACGGTTGCCCACGGCGCGCCTGCCAGAGTAGCAGATCGCGGACCGTCACGATATCGGCCGGCAGCCTCAGACGCTCTTCGCTGACGCCCGCGCGTTCGCGCAACCACGCAAAATAGCGAAGCGTCACTTCGGGGGCTGATTGTCTGTCGGTCATGTCAGGCTCAGCGATAGATCGCGTGGCGGATACCGGCCTTCAGATAGTCATAGCCGGTCAGAAGCGTAAGGAGCGCCGCAACCCAAAGCAGCACCATTCCGGCCAGCGTCGTGCCGGGGAGCAGCTTCTCAGCGGCCGGCCCGGCCAGCAGGATCGCAAGCGCCACGAACTGGACCGCGGTTTTCCATTTGGCAAGCTGCGTCACATGCACCTTGACGTTCAGCTCCGCCAGGAACTCGCGTAGGCCCGACACCAGGATCTCGCGCGACAGGATCGTCAGAGCCGCCCAGATCGACCAGCTGCCAATGGTGTCCGTATAGACCAGCATGAGGAGCGTCGCCCCGACCAACAGCTTGTCGGCGATCGGGTCCAGCATCCGGCCGAGATTGGACTGCTGCTCCCAGATCCGGGCCAGATAGCCGTCGAGCCAGTCTGTTACGCAGGCGGCAACGAAAATCGCGAACGCCAGCCAGCGCGCAATTTCGCCCGTCCCGAAGAACAGCACGCCCGCAAGCACGGGCACGGCCGCAATCCGTCCGTAAGTTAGGATATTGGGCAGGCTCATTGACAGCGAGCGGTGCGCGACGTGATCCATGGTTTTGGGTAGCCGCAGCACCGCCGGCCCGTCAATCCCCAGTGAGCAAAGTGCGCGCCGATGGTGAACGGCTCAGGGCAGAAAGCCGCAGGAATTCGTTATGACGCCGCAGCCGAAGCCGGAACCGGAACCGGGGGAGGCACAGGATCGGGTGGCGGTGGGGGGGACACGGCAGCTGGCGGTGCGAAAGCCTGCCGACTGACAATGCCGGCCTTACGGAACGCCTCGTAGACTGCAATCCGAAGGTCCGATTGGACCTTCAGTGAATGCGTAATGTCGGGAAGCATGATCCGCAGGGTGTACTCGGTCGTCGTCGGCGTATAGCCGTCAAACGTCGCCAGCGGGGCCGGTTCCCGCAGGATCGTAGGATGCCGCGCAGCGCATTCGTTGAGGATCGGCAGGACGAGCCGGGGATCGATCTCGGCCCCGGCAGAAAATTTCAGCACCACTCGGCCGAGCGCGCTGCGGTGCGTCCAGTTCAAGACGCGGCCGGTAATGAGTTCGGAATTCGGCACGATGAGGCTTGCGCGGTCGAATGTTTCAATCTCGGTCGAACGGACCGAAATGCTTCTCACCGTCCCCTGTTCGCTGCCGACGACGATCCAGTCGCCGACTTTGATCGGCCGCTCGATCAGGAGAATGAGGCCCGAGACAAAGTTATTGACGATCGACTGCAGGCCGAAACCGATACCGACCGACAACGCACCGGCGACGATCGCGAGGTTCGTAATGTTGAACCCGGCGTAAGAGATCGCCATCACGGCGGCGAGCGCCGTACCGGCATAGCCGACCGCAGTGTCGATGGAGTTCGCGATGCCTGGGTCCATTTTCGGCGCGATGAGAATGTTCTCGCGCAAACGCCGCTGGATCATTCGGGTGGCGACGACCACCGCGATGAAAAGCGCGATGCCAATCAGGATTCGCACGATAGAGATGCGGATCGAGCCGACTTCGAAGCCGAAGAATGCCCGTTGCATCCAGTCGCGAATGTCAGGAGCCGAAAAACCCCACTGCAGCAGGAGCACTGGCACCGTGATCAGAGCTACGCCCAGGGTCAGCGCGGTTTCCGTCAGCCAGCCGAGCTGCTTGCGGCGGACGTCATCGAAGCCCATCCGAGCTTCGAGAAGCTCGCTGATATGTCCTCGCGACGTTGTGCTGCCGCGCGTAAAGGCGCGGATCGCGAGGATCAGAAGCATCGCTACGAGTCCGACAACACCGGTCATGACCAATTGCTGCGCCAGGAACCGGCCGAGCGCGATGTAGCCCGTGAGGCAAAGGCCGATGATGGACAACGCCGCAACCCATAGCGGCAGCTTGAGCCACAGCGGCTCACTGCGCGTAACCGGACGCGTGCGCGTCATTTGGTTGGACTCGAAGGGCGTCAGCAGGAGGCCGATCAGTACAAGCGCGAACGCAATGCTCGTGAACAGTGACTGCGCCACGCTCATCGAAAGCGGCAAATACAGAACCTGCGCGAACTTCGACAGGAAGAGATCGATCGAATAGATCAGCGCCAGTATGACGAGAAGCCGCGAGATGCGCCGCGCGCTGCGATCGGAAAGATGCATCAGCCGCCGCTCATGACTGCGCGGCGCGAAGACTGTAATGACCAGCGCGGACACCGCCACGAATACCAGCGATGTTTCAAGAAGGGCCACACCCACCGGAGCGGCGGTCGGATAATAGAGCAGTCCAAGATATTCGAGGCCGCCATAGGCCAGGAAGGCTGCTGCAACACCAGGAATCGCCCGTACCGGCGCGATCCATGCGGCGGAAGCTGCCCGCTGGAAGAACGTCGGCGGGGTTGAATTCGGAGGGGCCCGATAGCGCGTGATCGAAACGACCACGGTCTTGAGCAGCAGATAGAGACCGATGACTGCGACGAGCAGGATCAGGGCACTCGTCTTCTGTCCGGTAACAGCGTTCCACCAATCCCGCGCGTTATAATCAAGGCGCCACTGAATGGCCTCCCTGTGCCTGTGGAAGTCGTTCCAGAACTCGGGAAAGACCGGACTCGTCATCTGCTCAGTGAGGCTGCGTACGAACATTTTGAGGCGCAGCTCGGTGATCTTGTCGATCGCCTGGCGGGCGCGCCACCAAGTGTTTTCGAGCGTCTTAATGGCTCCCGAGACGTCCGCCTCGCGCGCATCAAGCCGCGACCGTTCCGCTGCTACGGCTGGCGTTTCCGACGGTTGATCCTTCGCGGGCGGCGGACCAAGCCGCTTGATCTGCGTTTGAATGTCGGACAAGCGCGGACGCAATGAATCTGCGGTTTCCGTTGTCTTTGAAATGACCGCGTCGAGCTTGTCGCGCAATTGCCCGAGGTCGTCGTCGGCGTTCGAGATGTTCGAAAGCGATTTCTCCGCCCCGTCCATCTGGCCGACGAGATTGGTGATCTCCGCGTTGACCTCCTGAGAAACCGCTGGCGGCGGCGGAGGCGCAGCTGGTGCTGCCGGAGCGGGTGCTGCGGCCTGGGCGGGTGCCGCAGCCGGAGCAGGCGTCGCCGGAGCCCCAGCCGCCGGAGCTGTTGCGGTGGGAACCACCGCAGCGGGGGCCGCTGTTGCTGGAACCGCTGCCGCAGGCGCCGCTGGGGCTGCAGTCGCCGCAGGAGCGGCTGCAGCGGGTGTTTGCGCCGCGGCAGGAGGAGGTGCTGCGGCGGGTGCCGCAGGCGCTGGCTGGGCCGCTGGAGCCGCCGCGGTTGGCTGTTGCGCCGGCGTGATGGTTTGAGCGGGCACCGCCGATTGTGCAGGCTGTGCAGCAGAATGCGCGGGAGCCACGGGCTGTGCCTGCGTCGTGGCCTGCGCCTGCGGCTGAGCCGGGGCTTCCTTGGTTTCCTTGACGGGATCGGCAACTGGTGCCCAGCCGTTCGTGGTGGCGTCCTGGGCGTCGGCCCGCGGTACCGCAAAGAGAATGGCTAAGGTGGCGATCGCAAGTGCACGTCTGAGCATCGGCAGAACTGGAGCCTTTGGAAAGTGAATTGAGCACAAGGGAGATGGCCCATCGCCCTCAAGTGCCGCGAAATTAGGGCGGACGGTGTGCAGCTGGCTAGCCTTTAAAGAGTCCCCGCGACTATCCCGCCCGTTCGTGGAAGAAGTCGTAGATTTTTTTGGCCATATCGGCCGAGATTCCATCGACGGCCTTCAAGTCTTCGACACCGGCGCGTGACACCGCCTTGGCCGAACCGAAGTGTTTCAGAAGCGCCCGCTTACGCGTGGGACCAACGCCCTCGATCTCGTCGAGCGGATTGGCGCCGAGCGATTTCGCACGCTTCGCCCTGTGCGTGCCGATTGCAAACCGATGTGCTTCGTCACGCAGGCGTTGCACGAAGTAGAGCACCGGGTCCTTCGCTTCAAGCATGATCGGCCGGTCGCGCCCCGGAATGTGGAAATGTTCGCGGCCTGCATCGCGATCCGGACCTTTTGCGACACCGATCAATGCAATATCGTGCAATCCGAAGCCGGCCAAGACTTCGCGCGCGACCGAAAGCTGCCCCAGGCCGCCGTCGATCAGGACGAGATCGGGCTTGTCTGGAAACGCGCGTTCGTCTGCGGTGTCATCCGGATCGTCGACAATGGGCGAAAGCGGACCTCCGCTGACGTCTGAGGCAATCTCTTCGACCTCGGTCTCGATCTCGTCCAGCACCTCGGCTTCCGCAATGCGCTTGAAGCGGCGCGTCAGGACCTCGCGCATCATCGCGTAGTCGTCGCCCGGCGTTGTCTCCGGCGACTTGATGTTGAACTTGCGATACTGGCCTTTGACGAACCCCTCCGGCCCCGCGACGATCATGCCGCCGACGGCATTGGTGCCGGAGATATGGCTGTTATCGAAAACCTCGATGCGGCGCGGCACGGCCGCAAGCGAGAACCGCTCCGCCACACCTTCGAGCAGACGCGCCTGCGACGAGCTTTCTGCGAGCTTTCGGCCGAGCGCTTCGCGGGCGTTCGCAAGCGCATGTTCGACGAGCGTCGATTTGGTGCCGCGTGATGGCACGCGAATTTCAACCTTGCGCTCCGCCTTTGTCGTCAACGCTTCGGCCAGCAGTTCGCGGTTCGGGATATCGTGCGAGATCAGGATCAGGCGCGGCACGGGCTTATCGTCGTAAAACTGCGCGATGAAGCTATCGAGTACGTCCTCGACGTTCAGCGAGCGATCCGCTTTCGGATAGTAGGCGCGATTGCCCCAGTTCTGTCCGGTGCGGAAGAAGAACACCTGAATGCATGTCTGTCCGCCGTCCTGGTAGGCGGCGAACACGTCGGCTTCTTCGACGCCTTCCGGATTGATCGACTGATCGGCCGTGACATGCGCCAGCGCCCATAGACGATTGCGATATGTCGCGGCGGTCTCGAATTCGAGCTTCTCTGCGGCTTCCGCCATCAACCGTTGATACATCTCGCGGACCGTCTGGCTTTCGCCGCTGAGAAAGCTTTCCGCTTCATCGACGAGCCGCCCGTAATCGTCGAGGTTGATCTCTCCGGTACACGGCGCCGAGCAACGCTTGATCTGATAGAGCAGGCACGGCCGTGTGCGGCTGTCGTAGACGCTGTCGGAGCACGAGCGCAGCAGAAACGCGCGTTGCAGCATGTTGACGGTGCGGCTGACGGCGCCAGCGGACGCGAACGGTCCAAAGTATCGGCCTTTGCGGTTGCGCGCACCGCGATGCTTCATGACGGCCGGCGCGCCGTGGTCCCGGCTGATGAGAATGTAAGGAAACGACTTGTCGTCGCGCATCAGCACGTTGAAGCGCGGCCGGAAGCGCTTGATGAGGTTCGCCTCAAGCAAAAGCGCCTCGGCTTCGGTGCGTACCGATACGAACTCCATCGACGCCGTCGAAAGGATCATCCGTGCGATGCGGTTCGTATGGCCATTGAGACGGGCGTAATTCGAGACGCGGGCTTTGAGCGACCTCGCCTTGCCGACATAGATCACCTCGCCGTCCGTATCGAGCATTCGATATACGCCGGGGCTCGGCGGCAGCAGCTTGAGATAAGCCCCAATGACCTCGGGCCCTGTCTTTGCGGGCGTTTCCGGGGAGGATGTCAATGTCGCGGGTTCTTCGGTCATGGCGCACCTAAAATTGGGCCGCCGCCAAGGTCAAGCAAGGCATTGCATGCTGCGCCACAAAATCACCATGCCGAGGGCGTGGTGTCCAATTTCATTGAAAGTTCAGGGAACAACGATGCGCCGAGGGGGGCGTCATGCGTCGCGTCATCGCCATTCTTGGCTTAGCTTGGCTCATTTTGCTGCCGGCGTTCGCGGTGGCGAGACCCGTGAAAGTGAATGATTTCACACTTGCCGGACCTGCTAGAAATTCCGCCGTTGCGAAACACACGAAAGGCAAGTCTCAGAAGCCGTTTCAGAATTCGCAAGAGCTACTCAAGTGGATCAACGATTATCGCAAGAATCCTGATCCTCAACGTCTGCCGCTAGCCGTGAAGGCAATGTCGGATTTCGGCGTGACGAGGGATACTGATCAGTCCGGCGTCTACATCGGCTTCGTCGCCGGCGTGCTGGGCGCTAACCCAAAGATCGCCGACGAACTGATAACGAAGATGTTTCCGCTCCCGCCGGAAGATCAGGTGCTCGTGATCAAGGGCATCGCGTATTCTGGCCTGCCGCGTTGGCGCGATACCCTGAAGAAATACGTCGAGCGTATGCCGGCCCGCAGAGTGCTGATCGAGAAGTATCTCTACGGCAACAAGCCGACGCTGACGGAGATGTCGATCAAGGATGACTCCAGCGTTATCGATTTGAATTGGGGCTATTACTTCGCGACCGGCTGGGAAGCGCCAGTCCGGCGCATTGTGACCGCGCTCGAATTATCGCTCGATAAGGACAAGGTCGATTATCTGACAATCGGCGCGATGGCGAAGTGGACGCTGGCGCAAAACGCCGCTCGCAACGATGACTTGCTGCGAATGTTGAAAAAGATTTCGACAGACGTCGATCCCAAACTGCGCAAGCCGCTTGCCGAAGTGATCGACGCGGCCGAGTCCTATGAGCTCGCCAAGCTGCGCAAGGATGCACTGGCGTCGATCGACCAGCTCAAAGCTCAGGGTCCTGAGAGCCTTCGCAATTACAACTGGTGGGGTCAGGCCGGGCAGACTGTGCTGGCGCTCGGCTGTGTCGCTGCCGGTGCGCTGGGACAGGTTGAGGTCGGCATTCCCTGCGTCATAGGCGGTGCGGCATCAACAGCTGCGCTTAAGTATCTTGCGCCGACATCGACGCCTTAATACGGGCGCGCGAACGGCGCCTCACTTGTCCTCAGGACAATTGACCTTGGCGTCGATCAGCGCCGATTCCGGTGACGCATATTCGCCGACGATCTCGGCACCGACTGCTTCCGTGCGGGCGTAGGCGTCGAACATCGGCTTTTCGAAACCGTCCATGATCGTCAGCGCCGTGTATTGAACTTCATCGCCGGAGCGTGAGCGGATCAGCAGTGTTTTCTTGCCGCCGTAGCTCGCTGTCAGAACCTTGCAGTGCGCTGCGGGCGCGTTTTCCGCGGCCTTCGCCGCGGCGCCAAGCTCCGCCGGGAGCGGACCGCCGAGAGGTGACGGCTGGGGCGGCTCCGGCGCGATACGGAACGTCGGCAGCCACGGCAGGAAACTTGAGCTTTCGCTGTTCTCTGCAACTTGCTCTGTCGCTGGCGGCGCGGGAGCCACGGCTGGAGCAGCGTCCGCTCCTTCCTTGGCAATAGTCGTCTCGTGCGTGACTTCGGTCGTTGCAACCCAAGCCGATGTCGAAGTGTGGGCGCTCGCCAAGTGCGACGCCGTTTTCGACTTTCGCGCTAGTTTGCGAACTTTCGCTTTTTTCAGTGCATGTTTCGGGGTTTTCACCGCGGGCTTTTTCGGAGCCACCGCGGCGGGATGGGCATGATGGACCGGTGCAGCCGGTTGTTTCTTCGATTTCACGCCCAGGGGCGGGACTTCGGGCCCGGCGTTGTCGTCTTCGGGTACTGGTCCGCCAAGTCCGGACGGCGGCCGGAACGGATACCGCCATTCACGCCGGATCTGTAACGGTGCGGGCGGCGGCACGTCGCTTTCCGCTGCTTGCGCCGGCTGGTCGCAATAGCGCGCGCGGAACAACCCGGCGACGATGTCGATCGACTTGCCGTAAGCGCGGTCTGCAGCCCATCGGCGCGCGAGATCGCCGAACGTCACCGGCCGTCCGAGCCGTTGGGCGAGTTTGATGATGTCGTCTTGATTTTCGCGTGTCCGCTTGGCAACCGGCGCCGCGAGACGTTCGCCCGAATAGGCGACGAGATGCTGGATCTGCGCGTGTACGCCGGTCTTCACATCCGCGAAGCGCTCGCCGCGCACGCCGCCGCCGGTCGCACCGATGCCTGCAAAATTGTTTTGGTTTTCACGAACGTCGCCGCGCTGTCCATCGCCCCGGCGATAGGACAGATAGTTCGTCTCCAGCACCATCTGATAGAACGCATAGTCCCACCGCACGTGCCAGCCTTCGCCGAAATATTTGTACCAGCGCGCGATTTCGCGGAAGCGCGGGTCAACGTGCGGATTGCGCTCGGCCACAAAAGCCATGAGGCGTTCCGGAGTGACGCAGGCCGGAACCTGATTTTGCGCACTCGTCCTGATCGGAGGCGCGGCTTTGGCACCGCTCGTCGTCAGGACGAACAGTGCCGATGCCAGGGCGGCGGTTAGATTCCGGAATGGAAGCGGCTTTGGTGTCGCCATCAAATAAGGCCCTCTGCGACGGTTTCTCTTCGCGATCAACCGTCAGGGCAGAGTTCGAAGGCCTTATCGAGGGCTTGCGATGGGTTCGAATATTCGCCAACGGTCACGCCGCCCTTCGCGTACGCTGCAATGTAGGCTGCAGCCTCGCGTTTTTCGGAGCCTTCGTTGACGTCAAGCACCGTATAATTTTCCTGCGCATCCGCTTTGGCGCGGATAATAACCGAGTGGCCGCCGCCATAGCTCGCCGTCCAGACTTTGCACTTCGGCTTTACGCCTGCAGCCGGGATCATCATCGCGGTCTTGGTGCCGCTGGACACTTTCGCGGCAGCAGACTGCTTCTTGTTCGTCTTCGACTTCAACGGCTCGACCTGAGCAGAGGTATCAGCAGTCGCGGCTTCATCGTCGGGCGACGTCGAGGCGTTGATGACCTTGAACGACGTTGTCGACGTATTGGCGGCCGGTTCGCCGACGGCGGGTGCATTATCCGCCGGCGGGATCAGCGATTCAGCGCCGAGGCCAGAACGCTCGAACGAACCGGATTTCCGCGCTTCTTCTACCGCGCGCTTGGCGAGTGCCGCGCCGGAAATATAGGGACCCGTGTTAGCCGAGCTGTCGTCGGCCGAGGCGACTTGCGTTGACGTGGTGTCCGCAGGCGGCGTCTGCGCGGCAACCTTCGTGCCGCCGCCCGGCTGGGCGAGGGCCATCAGTTCAGGCTGCGGATCAGGGCCGCGGCATGGGCTGCCGTAGAATGCTTCGACGAGCCCTGCGATTTCGCGGCTGTAGCGCCGCGAGCCGGGCGCCCATTGCTTTGCAAGCTGATCGTAGGTGACAGGACCGTGCAGTGATTTCTGCCAGTCCGTCAGAATACCCCACTCCTGAACCTTCCGCGTGCGCTCGGCGACCGGATTGTCGATGTGTTCGCCGGCGTACATCAAGAGATGCTGCAGATGGGCTTCGACGCCCGTCGCGACATTCGGAAAGCTTTCGCCGGGCACATTCTTGCCCGTGGCGCCCATGCCGGCGAAGTTGTTTTGCGTCGCCTTGACGTCGCCTTTGAACGTCAGGTTGCCGGTTTCGAGCATCATCTGGAAGAAAGCGATATCCCAGCGAATTTTAAGCTCGTTGCCGATCCGCATGTAATCAGCGGCAATCGTCTGAAATTTCGGATCGAGATCGCGATTGCGGCTTTCGAGAAAGCCCATCAAGCGTCCAGGCGTGGCGCACACCGGGACCTTGTTCTTTGCGCTGATCTCGACCTGAGGAAGTCCCGCAGCCTTTACAGGCAGCGACATGGCAGCCAGTGGCACGGCTGCAGCCAAAGCGAACGCAAAAGGCGTCCGAACGCGGCGAAGCATGGTTACACCCATTTGCACGCGGCACCCCCTGTCGAGGCGCCCAACAGAACTATTAACGTTCGTAGGCGCTTAACGTTAAAAAAGTGTTTATGAGCCCCCCATTTGGACCCGATTCAAAGGTCGCCAAGTATTTGGGCAGTAATGAGAACAGCGCGCGGTGACATTGCGGCGGGGCTGGGGCATTGCCGCGCAACGACGGGCTCATTTGTGCCTCAAGTCAGATGTTGTCCGCCGTCGAGGGCGATCATCTGGCCGGTGAGGGACGGCGTCGCAAGAATGAATCGCACGGCGGCGGCGATCTCATCGGTAGAGGCGCCGCGCCCGAGCAATGTCGATCGGCTCTCGCGCTCGAAATCATCGTCTGTCTGGTGAATGCTGCGCAAAACGGGGCCGGGACCGATGGCGTTCACGCGAACCCGGGGCGCGAGCGCTTGCGCCAGCGTTCGCGTCGCCGTCCAGAGGCCCGCCTTCGAGATCGTGTAGGAAAAGAAGTCCTGCGTCAGATTCCAAACGCGCTGGTCGATGATGTTGATGATGTTTCCTTCGCAACCCTCTGGCAGACCCGCGGCAATCGCTTGAGCCAAAAACACCGGCGCTTTGAGATTGATGCCGAGGTGGAGATCCCAAGTCGCGTTATCGAGATTCTGAACCGTGTCGGGCAGAAACTCGGACGCGTTATTGATAAGCACGGTCGGCGAGCCGAATACGCGCTCGACGTCGGCAACGAGGGCGCGTGGCGCTTCTGAATCGATCAGATCGGCTTGAAACGCTTGCGCACGGCCGCCGTTCGACTCGATTTCCTCGACCAGCAGCAGGGCCGCTGGCGCCGATTTCCGGTAATGAATCGCAATCGTCCATCCCGCGCGCGAAAGATCGAGGGCGAGCGCACGTCCAATGCGCCGCGCCGCGCCGGTAATGAGGACGGTACCGGGGGGATTGTCGGGGTGATTCATGTCTTTGACGGCTTATGTGCGAGCGAAACTGAGTGCGTTGTAACTGCCACAGATAATTCCTGACGAGACGTCATAACGAAGCGTGTTCAGATAGTTTCTCATTTGGTGTTCAATTTGCTTTTGCTTTTTGCAAGGTGCCTTTAAGTTGGCTTTTGCCGCAGCACTGACGTGCTTAATTTCAAGGCATATCGACAACGCACAGGCTTCTTCTCTCGGCAGCGTTGCACACAGGTAACATACGCCTGGCAAGTCACACAGTGTTGCTCCTAATCGCTTGTGCGGTCCCATCAAAAAAGTTTTCCTAATCTCAGAGCGGTTGAGAGTCGCGTTGTCCGCAATAGAGCGGGTGTTGCGAGCCGCAGATCTGGGACGGGGGTTGTCTTATGAAGAATATCAGAAGTTTCTTGGGCGCTGCAGGCGTGGCGGCTGTCGCCGCGCTGGGCATGTCGACGGCAGCGCTCGCCGATGACGACGGGGCGAACAAGTTCGGCTACTCGATCACCATCTCGGGCACCTCGGACTACATGTTCCGTGGTATCTCGTTCACGAACGAAGATCCGGCCTTCCAGCCGTTTATCGAATTCACCTACGGCAATCCTAACCTGACCTGGTACTTGGATTTCTGGGGTTCGAATATCGCCGATCCGTACGGCCCGTTCGAGTTGGATATGTACGCAGGTGTCCGTCCTGTGACCGGTCCGGTCAACTGGGACTTCGGTATCCTGTACTATACGTATCCGAACAACTCGATCCCTGGCTCGAGCAACGGCGACTACCTCGAACTTAAAGCCGCGGCGTCTATCACGCCGATCACCAACTTTACGACCGGTCTCACGCTGTACTACACGCCGGATCAGGGCGGCAACTACAACGAAACCTGGACGATCGAAGGCAACGCGTCCTACACGCTGCCGAACTTCTACATGTTCACGCCGGTTGTCAGCGGCGTTGTCGGTTATACCGATACCGGCATGTCTTCCACGAGCGCCGACTTCATCGGCGTCGGTCTGGGCCAGAAGGATTACACCTACTGGAACGCTGGTCTGAAGCTGTCGGTCGACAAGTACTTCATGGACTTCCGGTACTGGGATACGAACATCAGCAAGAACGCTGCTGACGGCTTTGATAACAATCTGGCCGACTCGCGTTTCGTCTTCACGGCTGGCGTAAACCTCCCGTAATCACGTAAGTAAAACAGACCCTAATCCCGTCGCAGATGGCCGGAGCCTTCCTCAGGGCTCCGGTTCCATTTTGTGGCGGGATTGCTCTTTATGCAGATAATGTTTTTCACCAAGCGAATTGCTCAAGGCCGCTTGAGAATTGCCGCAACTCAGCTCAGAGATTGTAGTGAGGTTTCTGGCATCGTGCGGTCCGGTCCGTGCTCCTAACGGTCATTGCTCTCGTTTCTCTGACCACTATTGCCGCCGCGACCATCATCGTGCCGCGGCTCGTGCCGCATCATGTCCGCCTTGCCGATAATCCAGACCGACCGCGCGCCTTCGGGCACGATATGGCTTGGCTTGCGATCAAATCAAACGATCGGGCGGCCGTAGCGGCGGCGCTCGGACTTGTCCGGCTTCGGCCTGCCAACTGGAATTCTGGCGTAGGTGCAATTTACGATTCGGAGATCTCGAACGGGCTCGTTTTCATCGGCCCGCCGATCAAGGGCTGGACGCTCGTCGCTGCCGAGTCGCTTCCTATTCCGTCCAGTGAGTCGTTTATCGATAAGATGACGCCGCTGCTTCGGCATCTCGCGATCGAATTCCCAGCCGTTCAGTATTTCGCGTCATTCCCGATCATCGACTTCTACGCCTGGGCGCGCTTTGAAAAGGGCCGGCGCGTCCGGGCCTTTGCGGTTGGCGATGGGGGCGTGATCTGGAATGCCGGCAATCTGTCGCAAGAAGAACGCCAGCTCGGCCTGTCGTTCATCGAAATCAGGGGCATCCGCGACCGCCACGGAGACCTCGGCGGCGAGCTACAGCTCTACCCGACCGAAGAGCACGTCTCCGCGATTTCCGGCGGCTGGAGCATCAATCCTATGGCGATCGAATCGCTGCGAGCGCCGACCAGCGTCGGCTGGATCGCCGATGCACCGCGTTCCTGGCGGCCTGAGCGCATTCGCAAGGTTGCCTGACGGCAACCACGCGAGGAGAGCGGGAAAGGGCACGGCGCGCCTCGTTGGCCGACGCCAATCACACGACCTTCGAAGCTTCACTGCGTGCTGCGCCCGTAATTGTAATTCATCTGCGGCCCCGGCAGATGGTCGCCGCCTTGTGCATTGTTTCCCGGTGGCGTCGGCAACTGGATCTGCTGTTGGTTCTGCCAGTTGCGCGCCGTCGAGCGGGCTGGCGGCACGAAGACTTGGTTGGCCGTGCAGAGATTGCGTCGCGTTTCGTTCTGGCCGCAACGGCGCGGTGCGCCGTCCTTCGTCAGGCAAAGCCGCACTTCCCGCAGCATGCCGCCTGCGCCGCCGCAGACGACGGTCATCATATCGGGACTGAATTGAGGGTTGGCCTGCAGGAAGACTCGTTTGACGTCGGCCGCCGACAGGATCTGCGACTCAAACGGATTGTTGAAGCGCTCAGGAATGTTGATGCCGTCGAACAGGCGGCGTGCCAGCGCGAAGTACTGCATCGGGTTGAGACCCGAGCATGTCCCGTGGGCGCGGTACTCGTGAATGACCAAGCCACGGCTAGGCATGATGTCGAGCATGTTGTTGATCACGGGATCAGGAACGAACGGCCGCCTCGGAAGGCGGCAGTTCGACGGATAGCCGCTGTCATACTGCGGCCAGAGACCATGCAACACGAACGAGTGGCGACGGCCGTCGCGGCGATTGCACTGCGTGTCGTCATCGCGTCCCTGGTCGGAGCAGTAGGTCGGGCTCCATGAGAGAACCAGCGCGTAGTAGTCAAACTGGCCCGGAACGTTTCGCTGGTCGCTATCGTCGTCGGAGTTCTCGTTCCAACGGTCGTCGTCGTTGTACGCCTGTTTGTTTCGGGCATCGCGGCCGGAGAGATTGGAATTTCCGTTGCCGCTCGTACCGGCGCTGGATCCTGTTGTTCCTTTGCCACCGTCGGCGGTGCGGCCGGGCAACGGATATATCTCGGGCCGCTCGCTCATAAAGTGGGCAAAGTAAGCGCCAAGAGCCACGAGCACTAAAACCGTCAGAAATAAATGAGGTTTGAGCATTTCTCTTTCTCTGACATCGCACGCAAGATGCGGCGTGAGCGGACGGTTTCGGTAGCCTCACGTACCAGGTTTGGCGAGCGCTGCAAGAATACGCGCCCAGCTCCGCGCACCCTTCTCGAAGCTTCGGATATTGTATTTCTCGTTGGGCGAATGAATGCGGTCGTCGTCCAATCCGAAGCCGACCATCAGGCTGTCCATGCCAAGCGCATCGCGGAACGAAGAGACAATCGGGATCGAGGCGCCGCTGCCCATCAGCACCGTGGGCTTGCCCCATTCTTCTTCCAGCGCCTTGGCCGCCGCGCGCATCGTCGGGTCGTTGGTATCGAACATGATCGCGCCTGAGCCGTGATGGCCGAGCCAGGTCGCCTTGCAGTCGGCTGGAATAAGCGTCGCGACGTAATCGCGGATCGATTTCATGACGTGCTCGGGATCTTGGCCGGACACCAATCGGCACGTGATCTTCACCGAGGCTTTCGCCGGGATCACGGTCTTCGAGCCGATGCCCTGGTAGCCGCCCGTCACACCGTTGAATTCAAGCGTCGGGCGCGACCACAGTTGCTCAATGACGGAGCGGCCTTTCTCGCCTGCAGGCACTGACAATCCAACCGAGCCGAGGAACGACTGCGCGCGCACGCCAAGTGCCTGCCACTGCGCGAGCTGCTCTGCTGTCGGCTCTTGAACGCCGTCGTAGAATCCCGGAACGGCGATCTTGCCGGTATCGTCGTGGAGTGCGGCCATCACCTTCGCCAGCACGCGAATGGGGTTCGCGACGGGGCCGCCGTAGATGCCCGAATGCAGATCGCGCGTCGGTCCGGTAATGACGAGTTCGTCGCCGACAAGTCCGCGCAGCATCGTCGTGATGGCAGGGGTGTCCTTGTCCCATTGTCCCGTGTCACAGACCAGAACGAGATCGGCCTTGAGTTCATCGCCGTGCGAGGCGAGGAACGCCGGCAGCGACGGCGAGCCGCACTCTTCTTCGCCCTCGATCAACACCGAGACGGCGATCGGCAATTCGCCCGCGACCTTCTTCCAGGCCCGCGCCGCTTCGAAAAAGGTCATGAGCTGACCTTTGTTGTCTTCTGCGCCGCGCGCCACGATCACCTCGCCGTTGACGAGATCGCTTTCGATCCGCGGCTCGAACGGCGGCGTTTTCCAGAGGTCGAGAGGATCCGGCGGCTGCACGTCGTAATGTCCGTAGAACAGGACGTGCGGCATGTTGGGGTCGCGCTTCGGCCGGTCGTGCGCCACGACCATCGGATGGCCGCTTGTTGGCACAACCTTGGCTTCCGCAAAGCCGATGTCTTTTAACGTCGCCGCGCACCATTCCGCAGCCCTGAGGCAACTCGCCTTGTGGCCGGGATCGGTCGAGATGCTGTCGATGCGCAGAAGCTGGAACAATCGGTCAAGTCCGGCCGATTTTGACTGGCCCAAGGTATCGAGAACGGTTTCGAGCTTGCTCATTGCGACAGACTTTCCGACGTGTTGCCAGCGGGGCAGGATCAGGCGGCGCTAGGAATGCGGGGCCTCATTTGCTATGGCACCTCTCCCTGACGCCCATCACTCCTGAAAGGAATGATGGGCAGTAAAAAGACCGCATCGGAGGTCTGATGGCACAGCCGAACGCCGACGGCAAAAAGAAATGGGTTTACGCTTTCGTACCTGGAAGGGCCGAAGGCAGCGCCGAGATGTCCGAACTGCTGGGCGGTAAGGGTGCCAATCTTGCCGAGATGGCGGCGCTCGACCTTCCCGTGCCGCCCGGATTCACGATCACGACCGAGGTTTGTAAGGCTTTCTTTGCCGCAGGCCACCAGCTGCCGGAAGAGCTGAAAGGCGAGGTGCTCCAGGCGCTCGACGCCGTCGGCGAGACCGTGTCGGCCAAATTCGGCGACGAGACGCGGCCGCTGCTCGTTTCCGTCCGCTCCGGCTCGCGTGCGTCGATGCCCGGCATGATGGATACGATCCTCAATCTCGGTTTGAACGATAAAACGGTCGAAGGGCTCGCCGCGCTGACTGGCGACCCGCGCTTCGCGTTCGACAGCTATCGCCGCTTCATTCAAATGTACGGCGACGTCGTCCTGGGTGTCGATCACGGTGCGTTCGAAGATATTCTCGAAAATTTCAAGAACCTGAACGGCTTCGCCGCCGACACCGACCTCGACGCCGAAGCCTGGCACGAAATCATTGCCGACTATAAGGCCGCGATAGAGCGCGAGCACGGCGCGCCGTTTCCGCAGGACACCAGCGAGCAGCTCTGGGGCGCCATCGCCGCCGTCTTCAATTCCTGGGACAATCCGCGCGCGGAGACGTATCGCCGGCTGCATGACATTCCTGAGGATTGGGGGACCGCCGTCACCGTTCAGGCAATGGTTTTCGGCAACCTGGGTGACAACTCCGCGACAGGCGTCGCCTTCACGCGAAACCCATCGACGGGCGAGAAAGAAATCTTCGGCGAGTATCTTCCCAATGCCCAGGGTGAAGATGTCGTCGCCGGCATTCGCACCCCGCACGCGTTGACGAAAAAGAGCGCAGCCGGTGAGGCCGAGACGTCGCTAGAAGTCGCGATGCCCGACGTCTTTGCCGAACTCAAGAACATCTTCGACCGCCTGGAACGCCATTATCGCGACATGCAGGACGTCGAGTTCACTGTCCAGATCGGCAGGCTCTGGATTCTGCAGACGCGGTCTGGAAAGCGCACGACGGAAGCCGCGCTCCGCGTTGCCGTCGATCTGGCGGCAGAAGGCCTGATCTCACAGGATGAAGCCATTCTGCGCGTCGAGCCCGCGCAGCTCGATCAATTGCTGCACCCCGCGATCGACCCGTCGGCCGACCATGACCTGATCGCCAAAGGCTTGCCCGCGTCTCCTGGTGCCGCATCCGGAGAAATCGTTTTCCATTCTGAAATGGCCGAGGCGCTGAAGGCTAAGGGCCGCGACGTCATCCTCGTGCGCTCCGAGACGAGCCCGGAAGACGTTCACGGCATGCACGCAGCCGTCGGGGTTTTGACGGCGCGAGGCGGCATGACGAGCCACGCCGCCGTCGTCGCGCGCGGCATGGGCCGGCCCTGCGTCTCTGGCGCCGGAACCCTTCGCATCGATGCCAACGCCGGCACCATGCGGGCCGGCACGCGTACCTTCAAATCCGGCGACATCATCTCGATCGACGGCAGCTCCGGCCGCGTCTACGCGGGCAAAGCCAAGATGCTGCCGCCGCAGCTTTCCGGCACGTTCGCGACCGTCATGGAATGGGCGGACAAGACGCGACGCATGAAAGTGCGCACCAACGCTGACACGCCGCGCGATGCCCGTCAGGCCCGCGCGTTCGGCGCCGAAGGCATCGGACTCTGCCGTACCGAGCATATGTTCTTCGAGGAAAAGCGCATTCTTGCCGTCCGCGAGATGATTTGCGCGGAAGACGAAGAGGGCCGCCAGCAGGCGCTCGACAAGCTGCTTCCCGTCCAGCGCGCCGACTTCGAAGAGCTGTTCGAGATCATGGCGGGATTGCCGGTCACGATCCGCTTGCTCGATCCGCCGCTGCACGAATTCCTGCCGCACGAAGATCGCGAGGCCGCGCAGGTCGCGGCCGCGTTGGGCATGGATCTGATGCGCCTGAAAGCCCGCGTCGCCGAGCTTGAGGAATTCAACCCGATGCTTGGGTTCCGTGGCTGCCGTCTCGGCATCAAGTTTCCTGAGATCACGCGTATGCAAACGCGCGCCATCTTCGAAGCGGCGATCAATGCGCAGAAGAAAACGGGCGACGCGGTCCATCCCGAAATCATGATCCCGTTCATCGCCTATCGTCGCGAGCTCGATATTCTGCGCGACGTCATCACGGCGACTGCAAAGGCCGTGGAAGAGGAGACGGGCGTCACCATTCCCTACGCCGTCGGCACGATGATTGAGTTGCCTCGCGCGGCGTTACGCGCCGCCGATATCGCTGCAGGCGAGAAAGGGGCCGACTTCTTCTCCTTCGGCACCAACGACATGACGCAGACTGTGCTCGGCCTGTCGCGCGATGACGCCGCGCCAATTCTATCGAACTACCTTGAGCACGAAGTCATCACGACCGATCCGTTCGTTTCGATCGATCAGCTCGGCGTCGGCGAATTGGTGAAAATCGGTGTTGATCGCGGCCGGTCCGTCAAGCCAGGCATCAAGACTGGCATCTGCGGCGAACACGGCGGCGATCCGAGGTCGATCTACTTCTTCGAAACGGTCAATCTCGACTACGTATCGTGCTCGCCGTATCGCGTGCCGATCGCGCGTTTGGCAGCAGCACAGGCAGCGATCCGCAGGAAACGGCGCGAGCAGGCGGCGTCCTAGAGCGGCCCGTTTTCGTGCCTGTCGATTTCATCGAGTGTCGGCCGGCGCGGCCGCGGACCCTTGTTTCGCGGCAAGAGCAGCAGCCAAAGTGCGAACGGCGGCACCAGGAAGCTCCACGCTGTCCAGTACGACAGATCGCGATTCTTGATGCCTGCGAGGACGGCCGCAAAGACCGAGGCTGCGATTGCGATCCCGCCCCAAAGCACGATCCATTGCATTGCCATCGACATGCCGATTCTCCCAAACCCGCGCCCGAGACTCAGAGTTTCTACCACAGTCAGCCAGATGCGAGCCGACTATGGCGAATTCAAGCAGGGCGGCCGGAACTCTTTTGCGGTGCCGAGATGAAATCAAGTCCCAGGTCGAGAACGGGCGCCGAATGCGTCAGCGCACCGACCGAAATCAAATCAACGCCGCTTGCGGCAATTTCCTTGACGGTATCGAGGTTAACGCCGCCCGAGGCTTCGGTCAGGCAGCGCCCGGCGACCGTCGCGACGGCCGCTCGCAATCCCTGCGGGGTCATGTTGTCGAGCAGCACGCAATCGACTTTTTCCCGCATGACGACGTCAAGCTGTTCGAGCGTGTCGACCTCGACTTCGATCTTCGTCATATGACCGGCCGCGTCGCGGGCAGCCTTGATCGCCTCGGCGACACCACCGGCGGCGACGATGTGATTGTCTTTGATGAGGATGGCGTCGAATAGCCCGAAGCGATGGTTGTGGCCGCCGCCGCAGCGCACCGCGTATTTTTCGAAGACGCGAAGTCCGGGCGTTGTCTTGCGCGTATCGACGATTTTCGCCTTCGTTCCTGCCGTCGCTTCGACATAGCGCCGCGTCAGTGTTGCGATCCCGCACATTCGGCCCATGAAATTGAGGGCGACGCGCTCGGCCGTGAGAATGGCGCGGGCATTGCCGCTAATCCGGGCAACCGTATCGTCGGCAACGATGCTTGCTCCGTCGTCGATATCGACCTCAAAACTGCAATCGGGATCGAGTTCCCGGAATGCTGCTTCGGCGAGCGCGATCCCTGCAACGACGCCGGGCGTTCGCGCCACAAGCAGCGCATCCGCACGAACGTCGGCACGGACGGTCGCATTCGTTGTAATGTCGCCGCTGAGGCCGAGATCTTCGGCAAGCGCAGCGCGAACGGCGGTGAGAACAAGATTATGGGAAAGCATCATTGGCGAACTTGCGGGACTTTGATCATGAGCATGCGGCCAGGGGTGGCGCCGCGGAGCGTTGTTTTGCGGAGTCATCCATCGTATCGAGGTCGGCGAGCGTTATGAACGTACGCTGCGCGAGAGCTGGATTGGTTTGCGGATAGTCGACGCGATAGTGGCCGCCACGGCTCTCCTTGCGAAGCAGCGCTGCCGCCGTAATCAATCGCGCGGCCAGCAGCATGTTGGATAGTACGCGATCATTGGCGTTGCTCTTCTCGAGCGCTTTCAGTTCGGCGAGTGCCCTTTTTAGACCGCGACTGGAGCGTTGAACGCCAACGTGCGTCGTCATGATATTGCGCAGCGTCTGCATCGCTTCCTTCCGCGAGGCAGTATCCGCCGCCCGCCCGCTGCCGGGAATGCGGTGCGGCACCACGAAATGCCCGACGCGATCATGCGGAAGCAGCTTGCGGATATCGTTCGCGACACGCGCGCCAAAGACGACGGCTTCCAGTAACGAATTTGAAGCCAGCCGGTTGGCGCCGTGAAGGCCCGTCGATGCAACCTCGCCGACGGCCCAAAGACCCGTAAGGCTCGTGCGGCCACGCGCGTCAGTTGCAATGCCGCCCATGTGATAGTGCTCGGCCGGAGCAACCGGAATAAGATCCTTCGACGGATCAATGCCGGCGCGCTGGCAATGTCCCCAGACGGTCGGAAATTCTTTTTCGAAATGCATGCCGATCGCAGCACGGCAGTCGAGATAGACACGGCGTCCGGCAGCGAGTTCGTTATAGACGCCGCGCGCAACGACATCTCGTGGGGCAAGCTCTCCGCGTGGATCAATGGACAGCATGAAGCGCTCGCCGTCCGAATTGACAAGCGTCGCACCTTCGCCGCGCAATGCTTCCGTCGCCAGCGGAGCGGGATCGATGCCCGCATCGATTGCAGTCGGATGGAACTGCACGAATTCCGGATCGGCAATAACCGCACCGGCGCGCGCCGCCATCGCCAGCGCTTCACCTTTGGCGTAGGAGGGGTTTGTCGTCAGTGCGAACAACGCGCCGACGCCGCCCGTTGCCAGCACCACCGCCGAAGCAGGCACGAAGGCATAGCGGCCGTTGCCAAGCGCTGTCGGACGGATCAGCCGAACGCCTTCGATGCGGCCATCGGCGACGATGAGATCATCCGCTTCGTAACCTTCCAGTACACGGATTGACGGCGTTGCGCGAACCGCTGCGATAAGCGCCTGCATGATCGCCGCGCCCGCCTTGTCGCCGGAGACGCGCACGACGCGCTTTTCCGAATGCGCTGCTTCCTTCGAAAGCACGTAATGGCCTTCGAGATCGCGATCGAACGGCACGCCATAGCCAAGCAGATCGCGAATGCGATCGGGACCTTCCTCCGCAACGAGGCGCGCGACGTCCGGATCGACGATCCCGGCCCCCGCCTCGATCGTATCGGCCGCATGCTTTGCCGTGCTGTCACCTTCGCCGACAGCGGCAGCGATGCCGCCTTGCGCCCACATGCTCGATGCGCCCTCGCCGAGGGGCGCCGCGGCAATCACCGTCACAGGCAGCGGCGCAAGCTTCAATGCCGTAAACAGACCCGCAAGCCCGGCCCCGATAATGGCGACGTCACCGGGGCCGGGCTCGCCCGTGAAGCCTTTGAAGTCCGTTACGGAATAGCGCTTCTTGTGTGCGGCCATTGAATTGCCCTCCTGGGCGAAGTTGACCCCGGCGCTTCGTTCGTTCTCAATTCGTCAGATTGACCATACGCTCGACCGCACGGCGCGCACGGGCAGCGATATCGGGATCGACCGTCACCTCATGCTGCATATGCACGAGGCTGTCGTAGATGTTTTCCAGGCTGATGCGCTTCATGTGCGGGCAGAGATTGCACGGCCGGATGAACTCGACCTCGGGCGCCTCAACGGCCACATTCGACGCCATCGAGCATTCCGTGACGAGCATCACCTTGCGCGGATGTTCGTCTTTCACCCACTTAATCATGCCGGACGTCGAACCCGTAAAGTCCGCCGCCGCGATGACATCGGGCGGACATTCCGGATGCGCGATGATCTTAAGACCCGGCTCGTCTGCGCGCATGCGTTGAAGCTCCTCGCCCGTGAAACGCTCGTGCACCTCGCACGAACCTTTCCACGTGATCACTTCGACGTTGGTCTGAGATTGCACCCATTTCGCCAGATACTGGTCGGGTATGCACAGGACGCGCGGCACGCCGAGGCTCTCGACGACTTTCACGGCGTTCGCCGATGTGCAGGTGATATCGCATTCCGCTTTCACAGCCGCCGACGTGTTGACGTAGGTCACGATCGGCACGCCCGGATAAGCTTCGCGAAGCATGCGAACGTCTTCCGGTGTGATCGACGAGGCCAACGAACAGCCCGCATGCATATCAGGTATGAGAACCGTTTTTTCCGGGGACAACAGCTTCGATGTTTCCGCCATGAAGTGCACGCCGGCCTGCACGATCACCTTTGCGTCGACGCGCGCCGCTTCTTTTGCGAGCTGCAGCGAGTCGCCGCGAAAATCCGAAACGCAGTGGAAGATCTCCGGCGTCATGTAGTTGTGCGCCAGGATGACGGCGTTCCGCTGAACTTTGAGTTCGTTGATCGCCTTGATCAGCGGCGCGTAGTAGGGCCACTCCATCGGCGTGATGACGTGCTTCACGCGCGCATAAAGCGGCGCCATCTCCTTTTCGAGGGCAGGCGACCACGAATAGGGCAACGGCTTCCGAGCTTTCTCGCGGGTCGCGGAAGCAGGAGCCAATGTCGAAACCGCAGAAACCATTCTTCGTGCCCTCCACATATGCTCGAAGAGAGCATATTTAGCTTACGAAACGCGCCGGCAAACCTGCCGTGCACACCTCACGCAGGAATGCTCAAAAAGAGCATTCCTGAACGTGTTTAAAATAATAGAGTTGAGAACGAATTTCTAGGGCGGGGGTTCCGCCCCAGATATGCGACGAAAGTCGGATCAGTTCCGGCTTGGCGGCGCTGACACCCGAACGCCGGGAGCAGGGCGCTCCAAAAGCACTTCGCGACGGAACCGGAAAAGCTTGGCCGGGCGGCCGCCGGTGCGCGTCTTGACGTCTCCCGTGGGCTCGACAAGGCCCGCGCCTTCAACCAGGCGCCGAAAGTTCTGCTTGTGCAGATGCGGGCCGAGAATGGCTTCCACGGTCTTCTGCAGCTCATACAGCGTGAACTCGTCCGGCATCAGTTCGAATACGACCGGGCGATACTTGATCTTGGCGCGTGTACGGCTGATCGCTGTCGCCAGGATCCGCCGATGATCGGCCTGCATCGGCAGACCGAGTTTTGGACGATCCGTCCACTCGCGCGCAGCCGCTCGATCGTCGCGCAGTGCTTCCTCGGCAAGACCTGCCTCGTAAAGCAGTTCGAACCGCTCAAGCACTTTCTCTTCGTCCCAGGCGGTGCCGTCGAGACCAAAGCAGATCCGCGCGCGATCTGCACGCGCGATCGTCGGCTGGGACGTGGCGGCATTGCCGGACGACCGTTCGGCCCATGCCTTGAGACGTGGCTCGATATCCCGGGCGATGATCTCCGGGCGGCCACGGCGCCAGTCTTCCCATGGGAAATACTGATACCAGCTACGCCACAGACCATCGGTCAGTCCATGGTGGCCGATCGCCTGCGTTAAGGCGAGATAGCCGATCGAGATGAAATGCGGAGCCGTATCGCCCGGTTCGGGATGGCGGCCGCGATCGGCGAACGTATAGAGCTGCTCGGCATATCCGAGTTCCAAACCAGTTTGGTCTTGAACCCAGGATCTAAGCCCACTCTCGAGCGTGCGATGCGCACGCGGATTAAATGGCCCGTACGGCAGCATGTCCGTAGCGCCAATGCTGTCCGGCTCGGCACGGACGACCAGCGCCACAGGCTCATTGTCAGACACGGCGACGATCGCCGCGTTCAAGCCAATCCCGACAGACGGCTCATGATCCTGCTCATCTTCAGGAGCTCGCTGAGACTTGTCGGGCGTCGGTTTTCTCCGGCCAGAAAGTTCCATGTTCATGTGTATCTTCCCCGTGCTCCCCATGAGGCGAGCTAGTCGCCGATCATGGCGATTTTCAGATAAGCCTCTGAATGAAAACCGCGAAACAGCCCCAAAAACGCCAGATTGTCAGTGCGGCAACAATTCCGCGAACTTGGCAAGAAAGAGTGTTTGGGCATCACTCGCCGATACGGGTTTTAATACGGCCAGGGCGTTATGAAGTTCCGTTGGTAAATTCGGAATTTCAAAAAAAGTTTCCGCTTCCGACTTTTCGAAGCCCGCTAAACGAGTTGCTTCGTAGTAGGCCGCAACCGTATCCGCCTGTTTAATCGCGCCTGCTGCGCTAAGGCTTAGTTCTCGAATTCCGAACCGGCAATAGATCGCTTGGAGGAGTTTGTGTTCGAAGGCCTTATAGTCCAGGCCGATTGCCGTTTTGAACGGACTAATAAGATCACCAATGACGTACTCTGGCGCGTCGTGCAAAAGCGCCGCAAGCAGTTCATTATGCGTGTATTCTGGCTGCAGCGCATGAACGATGTCGGTGACGATAAGGCTATGCTGTGCGACCGAGAATGCATAGGAGCCTTGCGTCTGCCCATTCCATCGCGCGACGCGGGCCAAGCCGTGTGCAATGTCTTCGATCTCGATGTCTTTGGGGTCGGGTGAGAGCAGATCGAGCCGCCGGCCGGAGAGCATTCGTTGCCAAGCGCGCGGTTTCGACTGGTTTGATGACGTCATAATCCGGGGATCTTGAGTTTCTTTTGAAGCTTCGCGCACTGATCATATCGAAAGCACGTCACGAGATGATCATTGACCATGCCTGTCGACTGCATGAAGGCGTAGAGCGTGGTCGATCCGACGAAGCGGAAGCCATCGGCCTTCAGAGCCTTGCTCATTCGTTTTGAGACGTCGGTCTCGGTGCGAATGTCCTTTGAGGATGTTATCTCGTTGACGATAGGTCGGCCATCAAGAAAACCCCACAGATATTGCGAAAACGGCGCGTGCTCCGACAACGTGAGAAATGCCTGCGCATTCGAGATCGTAGCTTCGATCTTGGCGCGGTTTCGGATGATGCCTTCGTTCTTCATTAACCGCTCGACGTCGCGCGCTGTGTAGCGCGAGATGCGCTCGGCATCGAAATTATGAAACGCAGCGCGGAAATTCTCGCGCTTGCGCAAAATGGTGATCCACGACAGGCCCGCTTGAAAGCCTTCCAGCACGAGCTTTTCAAACAGCGCACGATCATCAGTCATCGGCACGCCCCACTCTTCGTCGTGGTAGCGGATGTAGTCCGCGTCAGTGCCGGCCCACGTGCAGCGATGGATCTCTTTCGCCGCCATTACGATATCGGCCGTGTCGATTGGGATGCTCGCGCAGCGGCCGCGGAGCGATAGCGGTTCATCGCATCCTCATCGGGAGCAATCGCAATTCCGCCCGCCGTCAACGGAAGACTTTTCTGCTCTCCCTCGATAACGCGATCCAGCCGAAGCATCGCAATTGCATTTGTTCCGTCCGCCGTTCCGACACGTCCGACAGAAATATCGCCGAGAAGAATTTCCGAATTGGGCTCCAGCGGTGCGTTAGCGGAGATTTTGACGGCGCGCTTACGCACCAGTGTTTTGTTTTGCATCCGCGCGACCACTTCCTGCCCGATGAAACAGCCTTTGGTAAAGGACACGCCATTGAGCAAATCGAAATCGGCTTCATGCGGATAAGCATCGCCGAATTCGTAGTCTTTGCCACCTTCGGGAATTCCGTATTCAATGCGAAGTGCGTCGTAGGCGAGGCGCGAATCACCCTCCGATTCTGCGCCATCGGACGACAAAAAATTTTCATGAGGGCTGGCCAAAAGTCTTAGGCCGATGCCCCGATGACGCGGGTCCGGGAACGAAATGCCGCGCCCTTCCGCGAGCATTTTCGAATCAGCTCCCCACAGCGCGAAGACTTTGAAAGAATCCGAAACATCCGTGATCGTGACGTCGGCGCGGAGTTTATACATCGCCATCCGCTTGGCGAGTTCGGCCGCCTTGGCCCGCGCGACGTCGAGCAGATAGCCGTCGCCGTGGCGGACGACAAAAAAGTCGAAGAGAATTTTGCCCTGAGGGGCGAGCAGGGCGGCGTGCCGGGCCTCCCCCTCAGCGAGGCCCTGGAGATCGTTGGTCACCAGCCCCTGGAGCAGCTTTTCGCTGTCGGCGCCGGTCACGCTGACGACACCGCGGTCGGCAAGTCGCGCTATCTTTGCGGCAGACATCGGCTCACGCTCGGTTGCAAACGGAAAGAGAGTTACGTATGCGGGGTTCCGCTTGATGGCAAGACTGAGGAGTTCCCCGACATGGCTGAGACGTTCGACCTCGTGATCCGCGGTGCGACCGTCGTCAACCATGACGGCGAGGGCATTCGCGACATCGCCATATCGGGCGGCCGGATCGCGGCAATCGGCGAGCTGGGCTCGGTGTCCGCGCCTGAGATCATCGAAGCCCAGGGCCTGCACATTCTGCCGGGCGTCATTGATACTCAGGTCCATTTCCGCGAGCCGGGCCTGGAGCATAAGGAAGACTTGGCGACAGGCAGCCGCGCAGCTGTCGCAGGTGGCGTCACGGCCGTTTTCGAGATGCCGAACACCAAGCCGCTGACGACGAGCGCCGAGATGCTGGCCGACAAGGTGCGCCGCGCCCGTCACCGCATGTTCTGCGACTTCGCCTTCTTCGTCGGCGGCACGCGCGACAACATCGCCGACATCCCCGATTTCGAGAAGCTCGAAGGCTCGGCCGGCATGAAGGTCTTCATGGGCTCGTCGACCGGCGATCTTCTGGTCGATGACGGCGTCTCGCTAGACAAGATCATCGCCAGGATCTCGCGCCGTGCGTCGTTTCATGCCGAAGACGAGGCGCGGCTGAAATCGCGGATGCATTTGCGCCGCAAAGGCGATCCGTCTTCGCATCCCGAATGGCGTGACCCCGAGGCTGCTCTGATCGCAACCAAGAAGCTCGTCGGCCTTGCTGAGAAGCACGGCAAGCGCGTCCACGTTCTGCACGTCTCGACGGCGGACGAAATGGACTTCCTGAAGCATCACAAGAATTACGCGACCGTAGAAGTCACGCCGCACCATCTCACGCTCGAAGGCCCCGAGTGTTACGAACGCCTCGGCACCTATGTGCAGATGAACCCGCCCGTTCGCGACGCGCGCCATCGTGCAGCGATCTGGGCCGCGCTCGAGTCCGGCGTCGTCGATGTGCTCGGCTCCGACCACGCCCCGCACACACGCGAAGAAAAAGACCACGTCTATCCCGATACGCATTCGGGCATGACGGGCGTGCAGACGCTGGTGCCGATCATGCTTGACCACGTCAATGCCGGGCGCTTGTCGCTTCAGCGCTTCGTCGATTTGACGAGCCACGGCCCGCAGCGCCTGTTCGGCATTCGCGGCAAGGGCCGCATCGCTGTCGGCTACGATGCCGACCTGACCGTCGTTGATTTAAGCCGCACAGAGACGATCTCGAACGCCTGGATCGAGAGCCGTGCCGCCTGGACGCCGTACGATGGCGTCCAGGTGAAGGGCTGGCCGGTCGGGACGTTCGTCCGCGGCCGGAAGGTGATGTGGGAAGGCGAGATTGTCAGTCCCGCCCATGGAGAGCCCGTCGGCTTTCTCGAAGGTTACCCCGGCTAAGCCGCCAAGGTTCAGCCGTCGCGGTCCGCAACGCGCGACAGGTTCCCCGGCAGCCGCTTCAGGACGTACACCGTCGTCCCGACATCGGCGATGCTTGCGAGATGCATCACGTTGGCGTTCGTCATGCGGATGCAGCCCGACGAGGATGCCGTCCCGATCGACGACGCATCGTTCGTGCCATGAATGCGATAGAGCGTGTTGCCGAGATAGAGCGCCATGGCGCCGAGTGGATTGCGCACGCCGCCCGACATCCGGACCGGAAGTCCAGGCTTTCGAGCCCGCATTTCAGCAGGCGGAATCCAGTCGGGCCACGCAACCTTCTTCGAGATCTTTTCCGTGCCCGACCAAGCAAAGCCCTGCTTGCCGACGGCGATCGGATAACGGTAGGCGGCTTTCGACGACAGCACGTAGTAGAGGTGCCGCCCGGCCGTATCGATAATGATCGAACCCGGCGCATAGCCGCTGCGGAACGAAACCTTCGGCGGCGCCTTGGCCGCGATGCGCGGCTGGCCGCCGCCCGTCAGCGATTGCTTGTTGTCGGCGCGCTCGTCGTCTTCATCGTCGTCATGCGACTTTTGCGGGCGGCCCCAGTCCCAGCCCATGCCGAACAGAGCTTGGCTGTTGTCGGCATCGGTTTTCGCACTGGGCTTGCGGGCGAATTTTTTCGGCGGAACGTAGCCGTACGTTTCGTCGGCCGGATGAAAGGCATAGGCCGGTGCGGCCAGGACGCAGCCAAAAATAATGGCCGCCAAAAGCGACAAACGTTTCATGAAACTAGACCCTCGCTCTCACGTAAAATGTGACAAGCGGAATACAGTCAAGCCGCGGCGGTGACCACCCCTCTGCGGCAATTGGACGGTATATGCAAGCTAAGCAACGGAAAGCACCAACAGATTAGGTGCCCTTCCTAAACAGCGTCCATGTCCCATCGGCTGAAATCACGATGCGCCACCACAGCCAGCGCTTCTTCTTGCGCATTTCCGCGGCGAGTTCTGGTGTCACCAGTCGATAGAGATCGACTTGTTCGGCCGGTGTCAGCTTGTCGAGCTGGCGCGTCGAGAGATATGGCCAGACGTAGATCAGATTATTCTCGATGTCGTTGCCGAACGGCAGTGTCGACGGCGGCATGTCCAGCATTTCGACGATCGCCGCGAGCGTATCGCGGCCCAGTGGATCAGCCGACCTGTCTTTCAAAACTTTAATGGGATCGGAGCGTGGCGAGATGCCGAGATCGGGAATGTTGCCGCTGACCTCGAAGGCCGATTGCAACTCGTTGATATCGCCCGAGCGCGCCGCCGTTAGGATTGCGTCGCGCACATCGGCCACATGATCGGGAAGCTTTGGACCGCGAACACCTTCCGCGTGCGCCCTTGAGACATAGACAAGCGCGCCGGCCGCAACTACGAGTAGGAGAGTGCGCGCCATTGTCGTCAAGGACGCTGACGGGACCAACTGCTGATGTCTTTTCCACACCGCTCGGGGGAGCGCTTGCCATCGCTGCTGCTGCGCTTTCCTCCCGTTCCGATCGATGCGGAGGATGCGCGTCTGCCTGCCGCCGCTGGTGAAGTCCACTTCCGACATCGAGCTTCTGCCCCTTGCTGAGTTACATCCCCAATCCGCTCATCATTCCGGTCGGCCTGATTGTCGGAATGCTCATTGCGGCCCCGGTCGGCCCTGTCAACGTTCTGTGCATCCAGCGGGCGATCGAACGCGGCTTTTGGGGCGGCATAGCGGCCGGCATCGGCTCGGTGACGGGAGACGCCCTGATCGCGTTGTGCGCTGGCCTGGGCGTCGGCTCAATCTCAGGCGTCGTCGAAACGCATCGCGCCGTGATCCAGGTGGTCGGCGGCGTCGCGCTGGTGGCGTTCGGAATGCGTCTTTATTTCAGCGCCCCGCGGCTCAAACTGGACACTGATGGTTCTTCTGCCCGTTTGAAGGATTTTGTCTGGGACATCCCGCAGACTTTTTTTCTGACGATCACCAATCCGGGAGCCGTCCTCGGGCTTTTCGCGGTTTTCGGAGGCATCAGCACGTTCGTCGAGGTTCACTCGACGATCGATGTGCTTCTTCTGGTAGCGGCAATTGCCAGTGGCAGCATGCTGTGGTGGGTCGCGCTCTCGAACCTGATCGGGCGCTACCGTCACCACATCGATCTGCGCATGCTCAACCGCATCAACCGGATCGCGGGCCTGCTGCTCGCGATCTTCGGTGCGGTGCTGATCGCTGAAGTCATCTGGAAGGCTGGACGTTTCTGACGCCGCTTCCCCGATTGCGGCGCTTTACTGGTCGCGCCGCGCCAGCGTGAATTCCCCCTCGACGACGCGCTTCTCCAGACCGCGCGTCAAATGAATGACGGCGTCCTCGCCATAGATCGCGACGAGATCGGTGAGCGCAGTGAACAGAGCCGCGTAGGCCATCTGCTGCGGCTCAACGCCGGTATCCACCCCTTCATCCCAAGCAGCGAGGATTAGATCGAGCGCCTTTAACGTCGGATTTTTCGTATCGAGATCCTCGAAACACTGCATACCGTTTACAATCCTTCCCTCAACCCTGACCGCCACGCACGGGCGGCCCCCATCCATTGTCACCTAGCACGACAATTTGCGGTAGGTCGTAGCTGCCACTATTCACAGTAAACCGGCGAGAAACGATATGCGCCTCTCGCGACCGGCCCCGCTGACCTTTTAGTTGGGGAAAGCCTTCAGCATCCCATCCGAAAGCTCAGACCCTTCCGACAGAAATCGCGTGATGGCCGTTTGTGCCGACGGGCTGCAGGTATTGTAGGTTCGGCTGTAGCTGCGATACCCCTGGTTGAAGGCACGCGTGAGTTTCGCGCGTCGCAGCGCCGTCGAGCCTTCGGCATTCATCAAGTCATGCATGCGGTCGCGCCAGTATTGGCCTTCGTTGGCACCGCAGAGTTCGCGAAGATAGTGAATGGCGCCAAGAATTTCGGAAAGCCGCATCAGGCGGTCGTCATAGGGCTTGCTGTCGGATGCTGCAAATGCTTGCCCGCCGGCTGCTGGCAGCGCCAGCATCAGCATAACAAGGTATTGGCAGAGCTTGCGGCAGTGGCGTTTCACGCGGGCGTCCAACACGTTGAGGTTCGCTCAATCAAAGCCGTCCCTGGCGGCGAATCCGTCAACGCTTATAGTCCGGAATCATAAGGCATCAAAAGGACGGCCCTTCGTGTGTGCGCGCTACAGTCTGATATCTTCACCGGAAGCTGTGCGCGCATTCTTCGATGCACCGGCCGTTGACGATTTCCCGCCACGCTACAACATCGCGCCGACGCAACCCGTTCTGATTGCACGCAACGATCTCAAGGGCGTCCCCGAGCTTCGGCTGGTGCGCTGGGGTCTGATCCCGTCATGGGTACGCGACCCGGCGGCGTTGCGTGCGCCATTGATCAACGCCCGTGCTGAGACGGCTGCCGAAAAACCAGCCTTTCGCGGCGCGCTGCGCCATCGCCGCTGTCTCATTCCAGCGACCGGCTTCTACGAGTGGAGCGGCAAGCGATCGGCGCGGCGGCCGCATCTTATCCGTTTGAAAGACCAAGATCTTTTTGTCTTGGCCGGGTTGTGGGAAGACTGGCTCGGTGCCGACGGCAGCGAGATCGAGACGGTGACGATCCTGACGACCGCTGCAAACGCTGATATGGCGCCGATCCATGACCGCATGCCTGTGATCATCACGCCAGAAAACTTTGAGCGCTGGCTCGACTGCCGCTCGGGCACGGCTGAGCATATCCTCGACCTGATGAAGCCTTTCGCCGCCGGGCTCCTCACCATCACGCCCGTCAACCCCGCACTTAATGATGTTCGCGCCGAAGGCCCCGACCTTCAGACACCGGCGGCCTTTGGTCCGCTACTTTAAGAGCAGGCCTTCTTGGCAACGGATTGGGAGGGAATTGCTGTGTATCTGCCGCTTGCGACTCGCCCCCGAAATGAAACGGCGCTAACCTAAATGCTGTCTTAAAAGTCAAGACCTTGCCGACATAGGCAGGTACATAGCTTCGACTTGGTTGGGGTGTTTGGGTTTGCGAGGCGCGCGGCGACGGACGGCGCGGAGCGACAGAGGGGAGACGACGACATGGCGTATCACGGCGAGGATCTCGATCTCAGGACGTCGCAGACCTGGACACCAAGCGAGGTCATTCTGCCGGCCGATGCGGCACTGTCGAACGGTAAGCGCGGGTCGCTTCTTGCCGGTCCTGTGCTGGTCGATGACACCGTTCTTGCCTGCTTCAATCAAGCCTATGACATCGCCGCAGCGCATCGCGCCGGAGAGGTTCGCGTCGAACATCTCTTGAATGCCATGACGCGCCTTGATGCCGCTGCGGCAGCCCTAGAAACACATGGCATCCGCGTCGTCGCCCTGAAACGCGAGACGGCGGCGATCATCGCGGGCGATATTCCGGCGATGCCGGGAAGTGGCCCGGTTTCCCCGCGCCGCTCGGAAGATTTGGCGGAAGTGCTGAAGTTTTCAGTTGCGCTCGCAGCACGTCGCAACACGGCGGTATCGGTCGACGACCTTTTACAAGTCCTCTTCGATCACCGCGGCGAATTCGGCGCCTCGGAACTGCTTTTGCGCTTTGTCGCGCGCGCCGAACCATTGCCGCCGCTGACGCGCCCTGAGCCCCGCTATGCGGCGCCACCGCGTTATGCGGTCGATTACGGGCGTCCCCTTTATCGCAACGAATATCTCGGCACTCAAACAGATGCGCTGCAGAATTCTCGCATTGAATCGCTCGAACAAGCTGTGCGGGCGCTGGGGCAGGATCTCTCCAACGAGCGGCACGCCATCGCGAGCCTTGTACGGGACTTCGCGCGCGATACCGTCGCCCACCAAGACGATCAGGGCCGCACCCACGCACTGCTGATCGACCGGATCGGCTCGCTCGAATCTGCGTTTCGCGAAGGGGGCGCCGCCGGTCCCGTCGCCGCCGTTGACACGTCAGGGCTCGTCGCAAAACTCGGCGACATCGAAGCCGCGCTTGAGCTTCGCCTTCAGGAGATGTCGCAGTCGTGGTCGGTGCTTTCGACGCGGCTGCAGGAACTGGAAGAGGCGATAAAGCAACGCCCTATCCAGACAGAAGGCGGCACCGCGCTCGAAGACATTCGTCAGGCCGTTGATTTGAAGCCAATCAGCGATCGCCTCGACATCATCGAAGAGGCGGTCCTCGGTAGCCATCAGAGCGGCTTCGTCGAATTGGGCGATCGCCTGTCCCGCCTCGAAGACGGCGTCGGCCAAGTCCTCGCGACGCCGACGGGCGATGGACGAACCGATGAAATCATCGGCGGCATCGACCGCATCCACGGACTGTGGGGCAACATCGAAGGCCTGTCGGGCAACGTCGCGAGCCTTGCAGGAAACCTTGAAAGCCTGACGGGGAACGTCGCCGGTCTATCGGATAAGTTCGACGGCCTTTCCGGCAAGGTGGATACGCACTCAGGCTCGCTGACCGAGCTTCTCACCAATCTGTCGGAACGGGTGAAGGGTGCCGAAAGCGCGATCGCTGCCGAGATCGAAACGGCCGCGGCTAAGCATCAAGCCTACACGCAGGACCTCACCGAGGTTCATGAAGCGCTTCTCAAGGTCAATCAGAACCAGCACACGCTCGCCGGCGCGATGGATCAATGGCGCACCGATTCCGCAAGCGACGTCGCGGCCATCATGAACCGGCTCGGTGAGATCGACCGCGATACCGCGCTTCCGGCTGAGACCCTGAGCGCGTTGAACACGCACATGGACCAGATGAACAAGTTCATCATCGAGCGGTATCATCGCCGTCATCGGTTCATGTACTGGCTGTTCGGCACCGACGATTGGATCAGCGCCAGCTGGCCCTCGACGAAGGCGAAAATCGAGACGGATCAGCATCGCCTCAAGGTCGTCGAGCAAACGAAGGCCTAACAGCATCCTTCGTCCCATTCTGGAACACGTATTCACCATGCTTTGATTAAAGGCCTTGAGCCTGGCGGCACCCGCGTGCTCTCATTAACGAAGCGTTAACCGGCTTTGTTTGGGGGGCAGGAATGTTGCGTCGGTACCTGATCACGAACGGAATCAGCACGGCATTGCTATATGGCGGCATCTACGCTGCCATTCCCTCCATCGTGCATGCTTTGGGGTCGGTGCAGGACGCATTCAACGGGTTCGTGGCGCAAAGCCCGATCCTCGCACCGCTCGTCAATAAGATCGTTGTGATGGTCAGCAGCCTCTAGGGCTGCTCACGAGGCGCTGCCGCCCGCCGCAACCGGTCGTTGATAGCTTCGCCGAGGCCCTTCTGAGGAATAGGTGTCACCGCGATGGAGTCCGCCCCGGAGGCATCGAGCGTACGCAGCGTCGCAAAAAGATTTGCCGCCGCCTCGATCAAGTCGCCGCCCTCGCTGATGTTGACGAAGGCGCGTGCCGGTTGCTCCGAGATCGCACCGAACGCCATCACTGCTTCGCTCGGTTTCCACTCATAGGCATTCAGACGCAAACGCGTGCGTGGCGCATAGTGGCTCGCAAGCTGCCCCGGTGACGTGAGATGATCGCCTGCTTCTTCGCGCCGTAGCAGGCGCTCTCCGATAACTTCTTCGATTGCTTCCGCGGGGATGGCGCCGGGACGCAACAGCACCGGTGCACCGTCGACAAGACTGACCACCGTTGACTCGAGCCCGAGTTTCGTCGGGCCGTCATCAAGAATGAGCGCGGCCTTGCCGCCGATGTCGGCCGCAACATGCTCGGCGCGTGTCGCGCTGACGTGCCCCGAGCGATTGGCGGACGGGGCCGCCAGCGGACGATGGGCTTCCGCGAGAAGCGCGCGTGCAACCGGATGATCAGGAGACCGCAGTGCAACGGTCGGAAGTCCTGCCGAGACGAGCTGACTGACGTCCGTCGTCTCGGTGCGCGGCACCACGAGCGTCAAAGGACCGGGCCAGAACGCCTCTATCAGACGACGCGCAGCAGGCGAAAGCACGCCGATGATGAGTGCCTGCTCCAGTCCGAGAACATGTACGATAAGCGGATTGAAAATCGGCCGGCCCTTGGCTTCGAAAATGCGAGCGACCGCTTCACCATTGGTCGCGTCGGCACCGAGTCCGTAGACGGTTTCAGTCGGAAATGCGACGAGCGCACCCGCTCGGATCATTTGTCCGGCTTCGGCAATCCATTCTTTGTTGGCGGGTACGATCCTGCCCAGCATTTGGTATGTCACCTGGTTTGCTTGTACTTTCGTTCGGCTTAGTGTCCTGATGCAAAACCGAACGGCACCGAGAGACGATCCATGACCTATCAGGCTCCCTTAGACGACATTGTCTTTGCCCTCGAGACGGTGGCGGGCCTCAGCGATATGGGCGCTCGCGGCCTCTATCCGGGGCTTGACCGCGAGACGATAATCGCCGTCATCCAAGAGGCAGGAAATTTCGGCGCCGAGGTCCTAGCACCTTTGAACGCAATAGGCGACCGTATCGGCTCCAAGCTCATTGACGGAAAGGTGACAACCCCTCCGGGCTTCGCCGAGGCCTATCAGGCATTCGTCGCGGGCGGCTGGAGCACGCTGCCATGCTCGGAGGCATACGGCGGCCAGGATTTGCCCGAAATCGCTGCCACACCTGTCGGCGAAATTTGGAACGCTGCGAATGTGTCTTTCGGTCTCTGCCCGCTTCTGACGCAGGGTGCCATTCATGCCATCGAAGCGGGCGGCAGCGAGGCTCTGAAAGCGAAATATCTCCCCAAAATGGTGGCGGGCGAATGGACCGGCACCATGAACCTGACCGAGCCGCACGCGGGCTCCGATCTGAGCCCGCTCTCGACGCGTGCGGTGCCGCAAGGCGATGGTACGTACCGCATCACCGGCACAAAGATTTTCATCACCTGGGGTGAGCATGGGATGGCTGAGAATATCATCCATCTCGTCCTCGCGCGCCTGCCGGACGCGCCGCCCGGAACGCGCGGCATCTCGCTGTTTCTCGTGCCTAAATATCTCGTCGGCGATGACGGTTCGCTCGGCGAGCGCAACGACGTCATCTGTGCCGGTGTCGAACATAAGCTCGGCATCATGGCGAGCCCAACCTGTGTAATGAAGTTCGGCGAGAACGGCGGTGCGATCGGATATCTGGTCGGCGAAGAAAACCGCGGCCTGGCAAACATGTTCGTGATGATGAACGCCGCCCGGCTCGGTGTCGGCGCGCAAGGCGTGGGCGTTGCGGAAAGCGCGACGCAGCATGCAGTCACCTACGCCAAGGAACGTTTTCAGGGCAAAAGTTTCGCGGCCAAAGATCCCGGCAGCATGAGCCCGATCATCGAGCACGCCGACGTGCGCCGCATGCTGCTGACGATGAAATCTCTGACGCAGGCCGCCCGCATGCTCTGTTACGCGACGGCCAAGGAACTCGACGTCGCCCATCGCGCGACAGTTGAAAAAGAACGTGTCGCAGCCCGCAATCGCGCCGCTCTGCTGACGCCGCTCGCAAAAGCCTTCTCTACCGATATTGCCAACGAGGTTGCTTCTCTCGGCGTTCAAGTGCATGGCGGCATGGGCTTCGTCGAAGAGACGGGGGCTGCGCAATTCCTGCGGGATGCGCGAATCCTGCCGATCTACGAAGGCACGAACGGCATCCAGGCCATCGACCTCGTCACGCGCAAGCTGACGCTCGACGGCGGCTCTGCGATGACGAGCCTGCTCGGTGAACTCGGCGCCATTATCGCCGCCGTGCGCGCTGCAAAACGCGGCGAGTTCGGTCACATGACGGAACGCTTGATGGAAGGCTTGAGTGCACTTCAAACGGCCACCCTCTGGATGGCGCAAATGCTTCCCGGTAATCAAGAAAAGGCGCTGGCGTCGGCGACGCCCTATCTGCGGCTCATGAGCCTCGTCACGGGCGGCACATACCTCGCGAAGGGTGCCCTCGCGAAAGACGCTGCATCGCCCTACATCGTAATCGCGCGGTTCTTCGCCGAAAATATTCTGACCGAAGCCCGCGGTCTGTCTGATGCCGTGCAACACGGCGCAGATGCCGTGCTGGTCGATGCGCATGGAGCGGTGTTCGCATGACAGCAGAAATCGCAATCTGGCGCGATGGCCCCGTCCAGATTCTCCGCATCGCTCGACCTGAGAAGAAAAACGCGCTGACCGGCGCCATGTACGGCGCGCTAGCCGATGCCATCGAAGCGGGAGACGCGGACGATACGATTGCCGCGCACATTCTCACCGGCTCGGGCGGCGTGTTTACGGCCGGCAATGACATCGGCGACTTTCTTGCCACCGCACGCGGCACCGGTGGGCTCGACAAGAAAGTCTTGCGCTTCATCCGCCTGTTGCCAGTCGTCAAGAAGCCGCTGATCGCCGCCGTCGACGGCAACGCCATCGGCATCGGCACGACGCTGCTGTTCCATTGCGATCTTGTCTACGCCGCGCCGGACGCGACGTTCGCCACTCCGTTTCTTGATCTCGGTGTGGTGCCTGAAGCCGCCTCAAGCCTGCTGATGCCGGCCCGCATGGGCTACACGCGGGCCTTCGCCATGTTGGCGCTCGGCGATCCGTTGTCAGCCGACGATGCGCTCGCTGCCGGTTTCGTCAACGCCATCGTGCCTGCAAGCGATCTTGAAGCCACCGCGCTCGCCGCCGCCAAGCGGCTCTCCGCCAAACCGCCGGAAGCGCTAGCCGTTGCGCGCCGCCTGATGCGTGGCGACCCGGAGATAATTCTTGCCCGCATGGACGACGAGGTTGCGGCCTTCCGCGAACGCCTGCGCTCGCCGGAAGCCGTCGAAGCTTTCACGGCCTTTTTCGAGAAACGCCCGCCGAATTTCCGCAAACCCGTATAATTCGGAAATCCCGAGCCTCAGTCTTTACTGTTTAAGCAATCGAAGTCACCCCTTACCTAGGGTCCGCCAAGAGATTAGGCTACCCCCGGTCTGGCGTCGGAATGAGAGCAGTGGCATGGCGGCACTCAAGGGCAAGACTCTCTTCATTACGGGCGCGAGCCGCGGTATCGGATTGGCCATCGCGAAAAGAGCGGCCCGCGACGGCGCCAACATTGCCATCGCGGCCAAGACGGTCGACCCCAATCCCAAGCTCGAAGGTACGATTCATTCGGCCGCAAAAGAGATCGAAGCGGAGGGCGGCTCGGCGCTCGCGCTCGAATGCGATATTCGCAACGAAGGGGATGTCGAACGCGCCGTCGCGCTAACGGTTGAACGTTTCGGCGGCATCGACATTTGCGTCAATAACGCCAGCGCCATATCGCTGACGCCGATTGAAAAGACCGAGCTTAAGCGGTTCGATCTGATGTTCGCAGTGAACACGCGCGGAACGTTTCTGACCTCGAAGATCTGCCTGCCGCATCTGAAGCGCGCCGAGAATCCGCACATTCTCGCATTGTCGCCGCCGCTCGATATGCATCCCAAATGGTTCTCGGGCCACGTCGCGTATTCGATTGCCAAGTACGGTATGAGCCTTTGCGTGCTCGGTCTCGCCGACGAATTGAAGCCCAATGGCATTGCCGTCAATGCTCTCTGGCCGCGTACGACCATTGCTACGGCTGCCGTGCAGAATATTCTAGGCGGCGATAAGCTAATGCGCATGAGCCGGACGCCAGAAATCGTGGCCGACGCGGCCCACCTTGTTTTTAACCAACCGGCGAAGACATTCACCGGAAACTTTCTGATCGACGATACGTTTCTTTATGATGTGGGCGGCGTCACAGACTTTGGATCCTATCGCATCGACAAGTCGGTGCCGCTGGCGCCGGACTTCTTCGTTCCTGCAGACAGCAAACCGCCGCCTGGCGTGCAGATCGCGCGACTTTCGGAATTGACCTCATAACGCTTCAGAGCCACCCTCGCGATAAATGACGACGGTCCTGATCACCCATCCGGCTTTTCTGGAACACGATACCGGCGAGCATCATCCCGAGCGGCCGGACCGGATGCGGGCGATCGACATGGCGCTTTCTGCTGCAGTCTTCAACGAGCTTTTTCATCGCGACGCGCCGCTGCGTGAGGATGACAAAACCTATATCGCAATGACGCACGGGCCAGCGCACCTCGCTAACGTGACAGCCGCTATCGAGCATATTGATGGCGGGGCGCGCCATGTCGATTCCGATACCGTCGCGTCTGCCGGCACCTGGGAGGCCGCGCGCCGCGCCGTCGGCGCCGGTCTCGATGCCGTCGATCTCGTCATGGAAGGCAAAGTCACGAACGCCTTCTGTCAGGTCCGTCCGCCCGGCCATCACGCCGAGAGCAATCGCGCGATGGGCTTCTGTTTTTTCAATAACATCGCGATCGCAGCGCATTATGCTCGCGCGAAGTACGGCGCCGAGCGTGTCGCCGTCGTCGATTTCGACGTCCACCACGGCAACGGTACGCAGGAAATTTTCTGGTCCGATAAAGACCTGTTCTACGGCTCGACGCATCAGATGCCGCTCTTCCCCGGTACGGGTGCATTGAACGAGACCGGCGTCGGCAATATATTCAACGCGCCGCTGCGCTCCGGCGACGGGCGCGAGGCATTCGAAGAGGCGTTCCGCAGCCGCATTCTGACGCCTCTCCACAATTTCAGCCCCGATGTGCTGCTGATCTCTGCAGGCTTCGATGCGCATCAGCGCGATCCGCTTGCCGGGCTCGAACTTGTCGAGGAGGATTTTCGCTGGGCGACTGAAGCGCTCGCAGAGATGGCGCGGCGCCATGCAAAAGGGCGAATCGTGTCGATGCTCGAAGGCGGGTACGATCTGAAGGGGCTTGCCCTATCGACCGCCGCCCACGTAAAGGCATTGCTGGACGCAGACGTCTGAGCGGAATTTCGGTACATCCGCCCGTTTGCGCCACGAAAGCAGGACGATTATGACGACGACCAAACCGGCTCCGGCAAAAAGCTTTGCTGACATCAAGGAGATGACCTTCGAACGCGCCTTGAAGGAGCTGGAGGTCATTGTCGGCAAGCTTGAACGCGGCGACGTCGAGCTTGAAGAAAGCATTGAAATTTATGAGCGCGGCGAAGCATTGCGCGATCATTGCGACAGACTGCTGAAAGCAGCCGAGGCCAAGGTCGAAAAGTTGACGCTCGGCGCTGACGGCACGCCGTCAGGCACTGCCCCACTCGACAAGAACGGCGATGCGCCATTTTGAGGCGTCATTCCGCTTTGGCGGTTCGGCCGTCAACTGGTTTTTTAAACGTCTGCGGCACGCGGGCGCATTACATCCGGTCCATAGCAGCGCTCTTTGGGGGATCGAAGATAGCCCAAATGCATGCTAGCGTCCCTTTCGCACGGCCTGTCTCGGGCGCTTTAGGTCTAATGCCGATCGCCGCATCAAGGTTTTATTGTGAGCAAGACACCATTACTCGATAAAATTGCGACGCCGCACGAACTGCGTCAGTTGTCGGAAGATCAGCTGCCTCGGCTTGCGGCCGAGCTTCGCGACGAGATGATTGACGCCGTTTCGGTAACGGGCGGCCATCTTGGTGCGGGCCTTGGCGTCATCGAATTGACCGTGGCGTTGCATTGGGTCTTCAACACCCCGGACGATCGTCTGATCTGGGACGTCGGCCATCAGGCTTATCCCCATAAAATTTTGACCGGCCGCCGCGACCGGATTCGCACCTTGCGCCAGCCCGGCGGTTTGGCGGGGTTCACCAATCGCGAGGAGAGCGTCTACGATCCGTTCGGCGCCGGGCACTCGTCCACATCCATTTCCGCAGCGCTCGGCATGGCCGTTGCGCGCGACCTGACCGGCAAATCGAACAACGTCATCGCCGTCATCGGTGATGGCGCGATGAGCGCAGGCATGGCCTATGAAGCGATCAACAATGCCGGTGCCCGCAACGAACGCTTGATCGTCGTCCTTAACGACAACGATATGTCGATTGCGCCGCCGACTGGCGCGCTCTCGGCGTATCTCGCACGTGTGACGTCGAGCGGTACTTACGTCCACCTTCGCGACTACGCCAAGCAGCTCGCCAAGATGCTTCCGAAGGCGTGGGAACGCCGCGCCGCGCGCGTTGAAGAATATACGCGTCATCTGTGGCAGGGCGGCGCTTGGTTCGAAGAACTCGGCTTTTATTACGTCGGCCCAATCGACGGTCACAACTTCGAGCAGCTTTTGCCCGTTCTGAAGAACGTCCGTGATCTGGAGCAGGGGCCGATCCTCGTCCACGTCGTCACGCAGAAGGGCAAGGGCTACGCACCAGCCGAAGCGTCGCCCGATAAATATCACGGCGTGAATAAGTTCAACGTTGTGACGGGCGCACAGGACAAGCCGAAGCCGAATGCGCCGAGCTACACGAAGGTGTTCGCCGACAGCCTGATTGCTGAAGCGCGAAAGGATAAGCGCGTCGTCGCGATTACCGCCGCGATGCCGTCCGGTACGGGGCTTGACTATTTTGGCAAGGAATTTCCCGATCGCACGTTCGATGTCGGCATCGCTGAGCAGCATGCCGTCACGTTCGCGGCAGGACTCGCGGCGGAGGGTTATAAGCCTTTCACGGCAATCTACTCGACCTTCCTGCAGCGCGCTTACGATCAAGTCGTGCACGACGTCGCGATTCAGAAGCTGCCGGTCCGCTTCGCGATTGACCGCGCTGGTCTCGTCGGCGCCGACGGCGCAACGCATGCCGGATCGTTCGACGTCGCCTATCTCGCCTGCCTTCCGGATTTCGTCATCATGGCGGCGGCCGACGAAGCCGAACTCGTCCACATGGTCGCGACCCAGGCACAGATCGACGATCGCCCGAGCGCGCTACGCTATCCGCGCGGCGAGGGCGTCGGCGTAGAGCTTCCGGCCGAAGGCATTCCGCTCGAAATCGGCAAGGGCCGTATCGTGCGGCAAGGCTCGAAGGTCGCGTTGCTTTCACTTGGCACCCGGCTCGCGGAGTGTCTGAAGGCGGCCGATCAGCTCGCGAGCTTCGGCCTGTCCACGACCGTCGCCGACGCACGCTTTGCAAAACCGCTGGACGAGGGCCTCATTCGCGACCTCGCGACCAATCACGAAGTCCTGGTGACCGTGGAAGAAGGTTCCATCGGCGGCTTCGGCAGCCACGTTCTGCAGTTTCTCTCGAACGCGGGCTTGCTGGATCGCGGCCTTCGCGTCCGTCCCAAAGTTTTGCCCGATGTCTTCATCGACCATGGCAAACCCGAAGCCATGTACGAAGCCGCACGGCTTAATGCCTCAGGCATCGTCGAGACGGTCTTTGCTGCCCTTGGCCGCGCAGACATGCTAAGCGAGCGGGCATGACGCGCACATCTGCGCGTTAACCAGCTCGCCGTTCGGGAGAACAAACATGCACGCGCTCGTCAGCTTGGCCGCACGGGTACTTCTGTCCGCCATTTTCGTCACAGCAGGGATCAACAAGGTTTCGGGCTACGCGCAGACCCAGGCGTACATGGAATCGCACGGCTTGCCTGGCAACCTGCTGCCGCTCGTCATCGCACTTGAGGTCATCGGCGGCCTTGCCGTGCTGTTAGGTGTCTTCTCTCGTTATGCCGGTTTGGCGCTCGCCGCGTTTTGCTTGGCAGCCGCGGCCGTCTTTCACAGCAACTTCGCCGACCAAGCCCAGATGACGAACTTCATGAAGAACGTCTGCATGGCAGGCGGCTTTCTTCTCCTGTTCGCGAATGGCTCAGGCCGTTACGCCATCCGGCCTGACTGACGCTGGCGTTTGACTGATGGCCCAGTGATGCGCCTGGATCAGATGCTCGTGAACCGCGGATTAGCGCCGTCGCGCGCCCGCGCTCAGGATCTGATCAAGCGCGGGTTCGTCTCGGTTGGTGGCACCGTGTGCAACAAGCCAGCCTACGACGTGAAAGGCGATCTCGCCGTCGCTGTTGCAGCGGAAGCGCCGGGTTATGTTTCGCGCGGCGCAGAAAAACTGGCAGCAGCGCTTGCACATTTCGGGTTCGATCCGACGGGGCGCACTGCGCTCGATATCGGCGCTTCGACCGGGGGCTTCACCGAGGTGCTTCTGGAACGGGGGGCACGGCGCGTTTATGCCGTCGACGTCGGCACCAGTCAGCTGCACGCGCGCTTGAAAGATGATCTACGCGTCGTTTCACTCGAAAATATCGATGCACGTGCGCTGACGCCAAACGAAATAACAGAGAGCGTTTCCGCCGTCGTGGTCGATGTCAGCTTCATATCCGTCACGAAGGTTTTGGGCACTGTTTTGCCGTTCGCTTCACGTGGAGCTTGGGCTGTGATCCTCGTAAAGCCGCAGTTCGAAGTCGGCCGCGATAACGTCGGCAGCGGCGGCATCGTACGCGATGAAGCCGCGCGTCTGGGCGCGCTGACCAGCGTCCGCGAATGGTTCGCCGCGCAGCCAGGCTGGACGGTCGTTGGCGATATGCCATCGCCCATTCTCGGTGGCTCCGGCAACGCCGAGTTCCTGCTCGGAGCGCGCTACGATGGCTGAGCGTGAATTCGTCATCAGTCGTCTCGGCGCGCAAGGCGATGGCATCGCCGAAGTCGATGGCCGGATGGTCTTCGTACCGTTGGCGCTGCCGCGAGAACGCATCGAAGCCGAAGTCGAAGGCGAGCGCGGGCGCCTCCTGCGTGTGCTCGAACCGAGCGCCGAACGCATCGCTCCGGTCTGCAAACATTTCGGCAAATGCGGCGGTTGCAGCGTGCAGCATTTGGCGTCGGACAGTTACGCGGCATGGAAACGCGATCTCGTCGTCAACGCCTTTCAAGCGCGCGGCCTCGAACCCGAGGTCGATCAATTGCAGCGCACCGCCGGGCGCCGTCGCCGTGCGGCGCTCAAGGCGATCCGTTCGCAGTTTGGCGTCGAGCTTGGCTTCCACGAGGCCGCCTCTCACGATCTCGTGGCCATCGAAGAATGTCCGGTGCTTGAACCGAAGATCGTTGCGGCATTGCCGGCTGTAGGAAAACTGATCGCGCCGCTGCTGCCGAAACGCGGTGAGGCGCGCGTCACGATCACGCTCACGAGGTCTGGCCTAGATGTCGAAGTCGATGGCACGGAACGCAAACTGTCGCCGGAAATCCGAACCGGACTTGCGTCCGCGGCGAGCGCGATGGGACTCGCACGTCTCGTCGTGGCCGGCGATGTCGTCGTCGAAACGCTACCCCCCTTCCTGTCATTCAGCTCCGTGGAAGTTCCGTTGCCACCGGCCGTATTCGTTCAAGCCGTTGAAGCCGCCGAGATCGAAATTGCTCACCGCATCGTCGCTGCGCTCGGAAAGATGAAAAAGGTTGCCGATCTCTTCTGCGGCCTCGGCGCCTTCACGTTTCCGATAGCAGCGAAGGCCCGCGTCTCCGCGTTCGACGGCAGCAAGGCCGCGGTGACGGCACTGGGCGACGGCGCAAAAAAAACATCTGGGCTAAAGCCAATTAGCGCCGTTGTTCGTGATCTCTTCCGCGATCCGCTATCGCCGCTGGAGCTCAATGAGCACGATGCTATCGTTTTCGATCCGCCACGTGCCGGGGCCGAAGCGCAGTCGCAGCGCTTGGCGCGCTCAAAGGTGAAGACTGTTATTGCGGTGTCCTGCAATCCCGCGACGCTCGCACGCGACGCGCGCCATCTCGTGGATGGCGGCTATAAGATTGAATCCGTTACGCCGGTTGATCAGTTCATTTATTCCACACACGTTGAGGTCGTCGCGGTCTTTCGCCGTTAGCGGCCGGCCAGAATACGATCGACGAAGGCCGGAACGATCTCGGTCGCATGACCGTAGATGGCTTCGTCGAATTGGCTCGCACCCTCCGACGGTTCGAGGTTGAGTTCCACCGTGCGCGCGCCGTGCTCACGCGCTTCCGCCACGAACCCGGCCGCCGGATAGACGTGCCCGCTAGTGCCAATCGACAGGAAAAGATCAGCCTCTCCAAGAAGCCCCGTGATCCGCCCCATCTGATAGGGCATCTCGCCAAACCAGACGACGTCCGGCCGCATTCCGCCCGGCAGCCCGCAATAGGGGCACGACGTATCGACCAGCAAATCGCCCTGCCACGGGACCCGATGCTTGCAGAACGTGCACAGCGCCTTGAACAGCTCGCCGTGCATATGAATGAGGGAACTCGATCCGGCGGCTTCATGCAGGGCATCGATATTCTGCGTAACGACGGTCACGCCGCCATGCTCGGCTTCGAGACGCGCCAAAGCGATGTGCGCAGCATTTGGCTTGATGCCGTGATGAGCGCGCCGCCGCGCATTATAGAAATTCAGCACGAGTGCCGGATCGCGTTGAAAACCGTCGGGCGTGGCGACGTCGCGCCAATCGTATTTCGCCCACATGCCGATTGGATCACGAAACGTCGGGACGCCGCTTTCGGCCGACAGTCCCGCGCCAGTCAAAATGACGATCTTTGGATGCTGCGCGATGGGTCGGCCCTCGAAATTACCCGCCGATTTGGCCGCGATGCCGCAGGAAATGGTCCGCGAGCACAATCGCCATCATCGCTTCGCCCACCGGTACGGCGCGAATGCCGACGCACGGATCGTGGCGACCCTTTGTGATGAGTTCCGTCTCATGGCCTTGACGGTCAATCGTCCGGCGCGGCGTTAAAATCGAAGATGTCGGCTTAACCGCGAAACGGCAGACGATCGGCTGGCCGGTCGAAATGCCGCCAAGAATCCCGCCCGCGTGGTTCGACAGGAAATCCGGTGCACCGTCGTTGCCGATGCGGATTTCGTCCGCATTCTGCTCGCCCGTTAGCTCGGCAGCTGCCATGCCTTCGCCGATCTCGACGCCCTTGACGGCGTTGATCGACATCATCGCGCTGGCGAGGTCCTGATCGAGCTTGCCGTAGAGCGGCGCGCCCCAGCCTGCCGGCACGCCTTCCGCTACAACTTCGATAATGGCCCCGACGGACGAACCGGCCTTACGCACCTGGTCGAGATAGTCGGCCCAGTGCTCTGCCGCCTGCTTATCCGGAGAGAAGAACGGATTGTTGCCGACCTCGTCCCAATCCCAGTTGCCGCGATCGATTTTGATCTGCCCGATTTGCACCAGCGCGCCGCGAATCTTGACGCCAGGGATGACCTTCCGCGCTACGGCGCCAGCGGCTACACGCGACGCCGTTTCGCGCGCCGACGACCGCCCGCCGCCGCGATAGTCGCGAATGCCGTACTTGGCGTCGTAGGTGAAGTCGGCGTGGCCAGGACGGAACTTGTCCTTGATCTCGCCGTAGTCCTTCGAGCGCTGATCGGTATTTTCGATTTCGAGCGCGATGGGCGTTCCAGTCGTCACCTGTTTGCCGGCAGCATCGGCGAATACACCCGACAGGATTTTGACGGAGTCGGCCTCCTGCCGTTGGGTCGTGAAGCGCGACTGGCCGGGCTTGCGCTTATCCAGATAGGCCTGGATCTCACTGGCTTCGAGTGCGATGCCCGGCGGGCAGCCGTCGACGACGGCGCCGATAGCCGGGCCGTGGCTTTCGCCCCAGGTCGTCACGCGAAACAGATGTCCGAAAGTGTTGTGAGACATTGCCTGAAATATGCGGAATTGGCCCGATGGGCGCTGGATGGCTCTGCAACGATTGTTGCCGGGCTGCGTCACCGCTCTTCTTAGGTGGCTGGCGGGGTGGCGGCAAGAGCGCATCGCGGCCAAAGCCGCGTGACAACCTTCCGCGACGCAGATTAACTCGACGAAGTACTGCGTTCGTCGGCAGTTCCGTCGCCCTGACGATGGGACGAGGCAGGTGTGAGTCCGTATTTGACCGGCAACTCGGCCGAGCCCGCATCCGCTGCCCGAAAGCAGCCCGCGGCGCATCGCAGGATCGCATGTTGCGAAGGCGGTACGGACAGGTCGCTCATTCGAACGACTGCGCCGTATGCCATGTCTCATCCATTCCAGGGCGAACGTCTCTGTCGGCTCATAAAAGCCCATTCCTCTCGGATTGAGCCCCGGGTCGAGGGGGCTTTCAGCATGCACTCCTTATCGAGTGCCGAAGAGCCGGAGAGCCGCATCTCCGGCTCTTTTGCTCTGATGGCATTACAGCCCTCACAGCCACCGCATCTTGGCGTCGGCGAGCTTCAAAATCTTATCCTGGGGCACTTCAAGGAATGGCACGAGAGTTCTGTCGATTCCGAGCAGAGCGCCGCGCGCGACGCGGCTGACGCCGCCATGTCCGACGGCAACCGTATTTTGGTCCAGGGTTACGAGCCATTTAGAAACGCGGACCTCAAGGTCGTGATAGCTCTCGCCGCCATTTGGCCGCCAGCCGTAGGGATCAGCGGCTTTGGCGGCGACGCCCTGGGGATCTTTAAGCGGTAGCTCGCCCGCGAGTTCGCCTTCCCACTGTCCGTAGCTGAGTTCAGCAATGTCCGGCATAATGCGAAAGCCGTCCGGGTCGAGGCCAAGGCCTTCTCGGATCAAGCGCATCGTCTCGATGGCCCGTTGCAGCGGGCTGGCGACGAAATCGAATTCGGCGATTGCCGGCATCAGCGTTTTCAGCACGCCGCCGTGGCGACGCGCCTGTGCCCTGCCAGTATCGTTCAAGGGAATGTCGCGCTGCCCTTGGTAGCGCGCCTCCCGGTTCCAGTCCGTCTCGCCGTGACGAATGAGATAGAGCGTGAGTCCGGGCTTCAACGACGCGGTCGTTGCCGCCCCACCACTCACGCTTCGTCGCTCTTGACGACCGAAATGTCGGGCGCTTCCTCGTTCTTCATGCCCTGCACGTGATAGCCGCTATCGACATGATGAATTTCGCCGGTCACGCCGCGCGACAGGTCCGAAAGGAGATAGAGCCCGGCGTTGCCGACGTCGTCGATCGTGACGTTGCGGCGGAGCGCCGAGTTATACTCGTTCCACTTCAGGATATAGCGGAAATCCGCGATGCCCGACGCAGCCAGCGTCTTGATTGGGCCGGCAGAGATCGCGTTGACGCGGATGCCGTTGCGGCCAAGGTCGGACGCCAGATAGCGCACGCTCGCCTCGAGCGCGGCCTTGGCAACGCCCATCACGTTATAGTGCGGCATTACCTTTTCGGCGCCGTAGTAGCTGAGCGTGATCAGTGAACCGCCGTTCGGCATCAGCTTCTCGGCGCGCTGGGCGAGGGCCGTGAACGAATAACAGGAGATCATCAGGCTCTGCGTGAAGTTTTTCTCCGTCGTATCGACGTACCGGCCGTCGAGCTCGTTTTTGTCCGAGTAGGCGATGGCATGGACGAGAAAATCCAGGCTGCCCCAGCTCTTTTCGAGGGACGCGAAAACGCTGTCCATCGAGGCCGCATCGGTCACATCGCAGTGGAGAACCGACTTGGCGCCAAGCTCCGCCGCTAGCGGCTCGACCCGCTTCTTCAGCGCATCCCCTTGATAGGTGAGGGCAATTTCTGCGCCCTGGGCCGCGCAGGCTTTCGCGATGCCCCAGGCGATCGATCGATTGTTTGCGACGCCCATGATGAGCCCCCGTTTTCCGGCCATCAAAGTGCCTGGGGAAATGGACGTGTTCGCTTGAGGCCCCGCCATGGGCGCTATTTCCTTAGTTATTCCAATTTGGGATTGGTGAGTTTGGGCGCATCCTACACAAATGCCCCTTCCGGTCCAGATGCCCGGAGAGGGAGCGTGCGCGGCCATTGGCCCGAGGGACGGCCATTAAGGACTAGCCCGTCCATGCGTGCGCCCGAAAAGGCCGTCATTACAGCCTTTTTGGCGGGGGTTATCCCACCGCCACCCGAACGGGGGCATTTGCAACCTTTGGCCGCTCAGACCCTGCAATCCGGCCGTCGTCGATGGTGATGATACGATCGGCGTATTGCAGCGTCCGGTGGTCGTGGGTAACGGCCAAAACGGCCCGCCCGGTATCCTGTGCCACGGCTGCCAGCAATTCCATGACGGCCATGCCGTTCTGGGCATCGAGCGCCGCCGTCGGTTCGTCGGCCAGAATGACCGAGGGGGAACCGGCGAGCGCTCTGGCAATCGAAACGCGCTGCTTCTCTCCGCCCGACATTTTGGCCGGCATGGCGTTGATGCGGTGGCCAAGGCCAACCGCTTCGAGCGCTTCGACCGCCTGGCGGCGCGCGTCGGGACCGTTGAGGTCGCGCAGGTCCAACGCCAGCATGACATTTTCGACGGCCGAGAGCGTCGGCACGAGATTATAGGACTGGAACACGAAGCCGACATGCTTGCGCCGCAGATTGGCAAGCTGCTCCTTGTTCATGTTCCGCGTATCCATGCCGGAGATCGACAGCTTGCCCTGTGTGGGTGACAGGATGCAGCCGAGGATCGAGAGCAGGGTGGTCTTACCGGATCCGGACGGCCCCATCATCAGCGTCAGCTCGCCGGTATGCAGCTGAAGGTCGACGCCTTTCAAAACCTTGTTTTCGCCGGCTCCCGCGCCCAGCACCTTCACGATGCCTTCCGCTTCGACGATGACTTTGCTGTTGTTTGGCTCGGTCATGTTAAGTCTCCCTGGAATTCGGTTAGCGGCTGAACACGACGGCCGGGTCGATGCGGACGACCTTGATGATGGCGCTTATGGCGGCGAAGATGCACATGCCGATCGTTATTGCGAAAAGTTGGGCGGCAAGTGGCGCAGTCATGATGATTGTGAGCTTGGTGTCCTGCGCAAAATGAATGGCGGTCAGCGCCAGTCCCATACCCAGCACATAGCCGATCAGCCCTGAAAGCACGGCTTGAATGAGAATCACCTTGACGATGTAGCCCGCACCGGCCCCCAAGGCGCGCAGAGTGGCGAACTCGTTGATATGATCTTTCGTGCTCGAATAAAGCGTCTGCGCGACAATGACAATGCCGACGATCAGGCCCAAGAGCTTACCCGCATCGAGGGCGGCACCCGCGCCGGTCTGCTTCAACCAATAGTCCTGGCTGCGGGTGCGGAACTCCGCCTGTGTCAAAACTTCCGTGTCTGGAAGGCGCACTGCGATTTCCTTACGCACCGTTTCGAGGTCGGCGCCGGGCAGCAGTGTGACGCGCTGGTAGCTCGCCTGGTCCTGGTTGGCGCCGGACAGCTGACGCGCTTCGTCGATGGACGTGAAGACGAACGGCAGCGTCGTGAACGAACGCACGCGCTTGGTGATCGCCACAAGCTTGACCGCCGCGCCGTTGAGTTCGGCGTGCTCGCCGAGCCTGTTGACCCCCAGATCGTTGAAGTAGCTGCGATCGATCGCAACCGTATTCGGAGCTTCGAGCGCTGCGCGGCTGCCTTCGATGATGTTCGCAGGCAAAGCCTTTGAGCTGTCACCTGACGTTCCAATTAGCAGGACCGTCGTTTCGCCGCCTCGCGGTTTGCGCCAGCGGGCGAATGAAACCAGCATGTCTTCCGAATTTTCGACGCCGGGTGCCGAGAGCGCCAGATAGCGTTCGCGGCCAGCGAGAAACGAGGGATCGTCGTAGCTCTTGGTGCCGAGCGGCACGATCCAAAGATCGGCCGGCGCCGCGTCGATGATCGTCGCGATCTTGTTTGCCGATCCGAGATAGATGCCGGATTGGACCGCGACCAGCACAACCGAAAACAGAATGCCGACGACGGTCACGAAGAAACTCAGGCGATCATGAAAAAGATTGCGATAAGCGAGCTTCACGACCATAGGCACGCGAAATGCGCTTGGGCGTTTTTCCCGTGCGGCTGCTATCGGCTTACGCATGATGACTGGTGCTGTTGCGGCGAGTTCCATGACCTGCTCCCTCCTTGGGCGTTGGTCAGACTTTGAACGATGGCGTTGCGGTTGGCTGTTTCGCGGGGCACAGAGCTTTCAGCCTGCCGCCCGGTGTCAGTGTCAGGCTTAGTCGCAGGGGACGTCGATCAGCGCCGCGATGGCCGGCGAATAGCGTCGGCAGATGTGTGTGGTTGCTGCCGTTTCGGCATCCGCTTTCGCAGATGAAGCACGAGTATCCGAAGCGACCTTTCCGCCGTTCACTGACGTTTCCAGTTTGGTTGATGCAATCGCCCCCGTCGTAGTAGCGGCGGCCGTCTTTTCTACCGCGGCAGTCGTCACGGTATCGGCTGGCAGCCTGCCTTCGAGCTTTACTGGTTGCACGGTTGCTGTCGCGGGCGGCTTGATGGCGGTCTCGGCAACGTCGGATTGCGCGGGACGCTTGACCTTTACGATTTTGCGAGGGGCGCTCTCCTTGACTTCGCGACGGGCGGAGCGTGGTCGCTCGACGCGCTGATAATCGCGGCCACTGTAAGTCTCGTTCGAATGCGCGACGAACGAACCGAGCGGAAAGCCAAAACCGACCCTGACCGCATCTGCGTTCGCGGCGCTTGTCATCGTCGTCCCTGCCAGCAGCGTCGCGGCGAGAGCAAAGGTGATCTTGGACATGGTAGCCTCCTGACGATGGTTTCTTGCTGGCCGGTCGCGCCGGCCATGTCGCAACAATGCCTCGCCGGCTGCGTGGTCGCTGTTCCGGCAGGAACACGGCCGAATACCAGGAAATTGCTTTTATTTCAGCGTGTTGCTTTATGCAGCGAGAGGCAGGGTATGGGAACTCTGCCGCGGTCGTGCTGCCGAGGCGTCCAGCGCGAGCAGCATCTGCTGCGTATTGAACCCAAACCGGACGTTCAGTGGGCGCGCCGCGGCGTCCTGAGCAGCAAGCGCGAGCAACCGAAAGCCGCGCTCCAGAAACAGCGCTTTGAGGCGCCGGCCAGAGAAGGCGGTTAGCAGCGCCCGGAAGCGCAGCGCGACGGCGAGCCGGGCCGCGCCCTTGCGCGCATCATCGAACGCCACCCAGATCTCATCCTCGACCTCCCGGATCTCGTCTTCTCGCAGGCCGCGCAGCAGCGCCAATCCCTGACCGCGTTCGCGAAGAAGGTCGATGACAAATGCAAGGTCGGAAGCCTCGACGACCGGCACATCGGATAAATCGAAATGGGCTCGCATGGGTGGTTCTCCCGAAAGGCCGATTAAAGGACGTTCCCGAATGCTGTCCACGGCGAGCCCGCAAGCACGATGATGTCGCGCGCTTTGCGTTCGCCGAGTTCGAAATGAACTTCATGGCCTTCGAGTTTTTCGATGCCATTGCGGATGTCGCCGCCTGCGAAACGGAAGCTGCGTCCATCCTCGCCGCGAATGACGCCGACGCCGAGATCGGCGCGGAATTTCTTGATCTCTCCGTACATCTGTCTCTCCTCGATCAGTCGGTTGGGTCGATGCAGAGATGATGCGAAAAACCCATGTTTTACGCTGTTCCGGGTGAAACAGGATGTAAGCGGATTATTTTTTCGAGGTGCAGAGTAGGTCAAAAAGAAACGCGGCGGGGAGGCGTGCTGAACGGGACCGCATTCCCGTTTCCCACACCTCCCCGCCATCGGGGACCAGCGGCGCCTTCACTAAGGAGGAAGCGAGCCGCCGCAGGTCTTTCGAAAACCGCTACTTGAAGAAGGCGTCCGCCCGCATTCCCGGTAGCAGCGGCGGATTGCCCGCGAGATCGATGGTGACTTCGAGCACTTCAACATCGGTTGGGCGGCGTGCACCGCGCAGCGAGAACTGCGGCGAGGTCAAAGTCGGAGCAAGCTCGGCGACGGTGCCATCGAATTCTTTGCCGGGGTAGGCGTTGCTCTTCACGGTGACCTTGCCGCCGCGCTTGATCTTCGAGACATCGATCTCATCAACCTCAGCCTTGAGCCGCACGACCGACATATCGCCGAGCATGACCAGCGATTGCTCAGGAGAGGGCGACGCCATCTCGCCGACTTTTGCAGAGAGCTGCAGAACGGTGCCCGCAACAGGTGCACGGATGCGCGTTTTTTCAAGCATGGCTTCCGCAACAGCGACATCCGAGCGTGCAGCCTGCAGTGCCGATTCAAGGCGGTTCGGAGCCGGGATATCCGGTTTCGACTGGGCTTTGGCGTACGAAGAACGCTCTTTCTGCAGCTTGGACTTCGCTTTCGCCAGATCGTCGCGTGCGTCGGCAACACGCGCCGCGCTACCAGTACCTTGGCGCTCGGCCTGTAGTTCGTATTCGAGCCCGAAGCGTGCATTCGTCAGCGCCCGTTCGGCATCGAAAACGTTGTCCTCTGCGGTGCGAAGATCGTCGCGCGCCTTATCGAGCGGCTGCGCATCACGTTCGCGCTTGCGGGATGCAGCTTCCGTCTCGGCGGCTTGCAGACGAGCGCGGGCTTCTTCATCATCGAGACGGATCAGAAGCTCGCCTTCCTCGACCTTGTCGTTCCGTTTCACGTTCACTTCGGCGATGCGTCCGACGAGCTGTGCGCCGACGCGAATGATGCCGGATTTCGGCTCGACACGGCCAGGTGCTGCGGCCACCCAGTCGATCTGCGGTGCGCTATCATTGTCCGCCTTGATGACGTCATCGCCGCCCGCCTTTGCATTTAGCAAATCGCTGTTCGTCACGGTGATGGCGCCAAACGCTCCGGCGCTTACTGCGACGAGAAAGAAAAAGGTTTTTACGAGAAAGCCGCCGCGTCGGGGGCGATAGGTTTCTTCGGTGCTCATGTCGTTGTCCTCCTTAAGGGCCAACCTTCGAAGCCGCGCCGTCGCGGCGAAAGGTCATGAGCAGCAATAGTCTCTGTGCATCAGGTTCGCTGTTTCGATCGGAACACATGCAAATTGCGACGAAGAAAGACGATCTCCTGGCAGATCGTTCGGAAGGAGGGCATCAAAAAAGAAAAGCTCCGGAGCGTGGCCGGAGCTTTAAAAATGGAGGAAGAAGTTTGTGAGGAAGCGAGGCGTCTACTGGCACATCTCGCGTAGGGTCCAGCCGACGATGCGGCAGCTTTCAGTGCCGTTCGCGTTGATCGTGCACTTGCGGTTCGGTAGCCGCTGATAATCGCAGTAGTAGTTGTTCGAATAGCCGGAAAAGCCGTGCATCGGCTTCGAGAACTGATAGTCCTGCACGAAGAACTCCTTGGCGCTGCCCGCCGCGTTCGCGGCCGAAACGCTGGCGCCGAACGTCGCTGCCAGAATGGCGAAAGCCACTGCAACCTGACGTGTGCTGTTGAATGCCGACATATCGAAGTCCTCCTTGTGGTGCGCGTTCGCGCTGGTGTCATTCACTGGAGGCTAATCTACGGGAGGGCGGTGCGCGTCGCTGTCCCGGGCGGAACAGGAGTTATGGCGGTCCGGCCTTGAACCTGCCAAGTCCTGGACTACTATAAGGAAACCCCCCGCAACATCGCTGCGAAAGCGCCCTGCATGCACGAGGTGAAAGGTGCGAAAGCTCTGGAATACAGGCGTCAATATCTTCTCGATGATGACCGCGAACAAAAGTACGGCGCCCAGCAATCAGATCGAAGGTTCAGCCTACGACTTTGAGTTCAAAAGCATAGATGGCGGGCCGATGAAACTCTCGGACTGGCGCGGCAAACCGCTTCTGATTGTCAATTCAGCCTCGTTCTGCGGCTTTACCAAGCAATACGCCCAATTGCAGGAGCTTTGGAAGCGCTACGAGGATGACGGCTTAGTGGTCATCGCGGTGCCTTCGAATGATTTCGGCGAGCAGGAACCGCACGCTGACGGTGAAATCCAGTCATTCTGCCAAGGCGTGTTCGGCGTCACGTTTCCGATTGCGTCGAAGCATCCCGTCATCGGCCCTGAGGCGCATCCGTTCTATAAATGGGCCGCAAACGCCATGGGGCCCAGCGGCGTGCCGACGTGGAATTTTCACAAGTACCTTGTCGGCCGCGACGGTCAGCTCGTCAGATCATTTTCGACGAAATTGTCTCCGACCTCTCCTGAAATGGTCTCTTGGATCGAAAAGACCCTCTCAGAGCCTGTCCCGGCCGTCACCTAGCGGCGCTACAGCAGCGATGAAAAAAAGGCGCGCGATCGTCTCGCGCGCCTGTTCTCAACTGGAAGTCACGCAGCGCTCGTTACTTCGCCGGACCTGTCTCGATAGGCAGACCGTTCTCTTGGCCCCATTCGGCCCAGCTGCCGTCGTAGACGGCCGCGTTGGTCTGGCCGACCACGGCAAGTGCCAGGGCCAGCATCGAAGCCGTGACGCCGGAACCGCACGTCGTTACGACCGGCTTCGACACGTCGATGCCGACGCCCGAGAACAATTTGTTGATCTCGGCTGGTGACTTATAGGTTCCGTCCGGATTCAGGAGCTGCTGTGATGGAATATTCTTCGAGCCCGGTATGTGGCCCTTCCGGAGACCTGGTCTCGGCTCCGCGTCCTTGCCTTCGAAGCGTCCTGCCGGGCGCGCATCGACGATCTGGACGCCGTTCTTTTTGAGCAGAGCCTTCATGTCTTCGAGGTCGCGCAGGATCTCTGTATTCTGCAGCGGCGAATAATGCCGTTCCGAGCGCTTCGGCGGTGGCCCGTCTTCCAGCGGACGTCCCTCTGCCTTCCACTTGCGCAACCCGCCGTTGAGCACGGCGACGTCGCGGTGTCCCATGGCGCGGAACGTCCACCACACGCGCGCAGCCGAAAAGATGCCGGTCGTATCGTAGACGACGATGCGGGCACCGTCTCCGATACCCATTTTCTTCATCCGCGACGCGAATTTCACGGTCGAGGGCAGCATGTGCGGCAGCGACGACTTCTCGTCCGAGAGATCGTCGATATCGAAAAACAGCGCGCCGGGGATATGCTCGGCGAGATATTCCTTCTTGGCATCCCGTTTTTCGGTCGGCAGATGCCAGCTGCCGTCCAGAATGATCAAATCCGGCGATGAGAGGTGATCGGCGAGCCAATCCGTCTCGACGATCCAATTCTTGGCGGTATCAGGCAAGGAATGTCCTACAGGTTCGACATGGCTTTATTTTGGGGCTGACTGCACATAGGCAAAACTTGCTGGCCTCGCAAGTTGGTCGCCACAAAATCAGACGGGGTGGCCAATTGGCCGAGCCTTACAGCCGCTATGCCATACAGCCGTTTACGCGTTGTTTTCGGCAGAACTTTTCAGTATGACACCCGCTCCGCGGCAGTTTGTGGGTGCACCGCACACCTGCCGGGATGCAAAAGTGCGATATCGCGATAAAAGGCGGTTCGTTCAACCGATGCGGGCGTGGCGGAACTGGTAGACGCACTGGATTTAGGTTCCAGCGGCGAAAGTCGTGGGGGTTCAAATCCCTCCGCCCGCACCACTTTTGTTTGCGCGCAGCCGCCACGCCAGCCTGCGTGCGATGGTTCCGAAGATCATCGCGGCATAAAACTTATCCCGGGCACGCTCGGCCGCAGGCGCGAGCGCTTGCGGATTTGGCGAGGCGCCTCTAAAGGAAGCCCGGTCGGCAGCTACAACGCGCAAACCCGAAGGTTTTCCTGAGTTTACGCGTCATTCTCAGCGCGCTGGCAACGGCTTAACTAGCTCAGAATTGGACGGGGAATGTCTCGAAAATGGCTCGTCGCCGGGGGCGGCATATCGGGACTGGCGGCCGCTCAGTGCTTGCAGGCGAACGGCCGCGATTATGTCCTGCTCGAACGCTGCCCTGCAGTCGGCGGCCTGACGCGGACGACGCAGGTCGAAGATTTCTGCTTCGACTACACCGGCCACTTTCTGCATCTGAGGCGCTACCCATCGCCCGCGCAGGTTCCCTATGCGCATCTGAATGATGACGATTGGGCGACTGTCGACCGGAAGTCCTACTTCTACGCCGGAGAGCGCCTGATCGAAGCGCCCATCCAGTACCACCTGGGCGAGCTGCCGGACGGGCTTCGCCAGGACTGCGAGAAATCATATGACGAGCGGCCGAAAGCCTCGGGCGACGGCACCGGCTTTCGCGATTTCATCGTCTCGGGCTTTGGGCAGGTCGTCGCTGATCGCTTCCTCATCCCGCAGAACGAAAAGACGATGGCGACGCCGCTGAGCCGCCTGTCGATCGGCGCCGTCAAACGCTTCTTTCCGCCGCCCGACGAAGCCCGCATTCGCGCCGGTTTCGCCAATACGGGCGAGCGTTTCGCCGAATACAACACCACCTTCTGGTATCCAAAACGCGGTGGCATCGACGTGCTGACGCGCGGCCTCGCCCATGGCCTCACGAGCGTTGCGACGACGCAGGAAATCTCGCACATCGATCTTAATCGTCGTGTCGCGACCACGAGCGCGGGCCTGTCCGTCGAATGGGAAAAGATGTTCCCCAGCATTCCGCTTAAAACGCTCTGCGAGTTGACGGAAGACGCGCAGCTCGCTGGCGCTGCCGCCAAGCTCAGCCACAGCTCGACGATAAGCTTCAATTTCGGCGTGCGCGGTAAGCTGCCAAGCGTCTTGAAAGATGCGCACTGGGTTTACGTTCCCGACCGTGACATCCCGTTCTATCGTTTCGGCTGCTATTCCAACATCTCGTCTGCGATGGCCTCGCATGGGCTGAATGCGGTCTACGTCGAGGTCGGCGTACCGGGCGAAGAAATCGACAAGATCGATATCGTCAGCAAGACGCAGAAAGACGTCATCGCGGCGCTGGAAAAACTCGGCTGGGTCAAAAGCGAAGACATCATCTGTGCCGTCACCCACGTGATTCGCTGCGCTTACGTTCACCACACGCCCGAGCGCGATCAGCTTGTGGACGAAATTCTTGCGCGGTTGAATACATTCGGAATTCACCCCATCGGCCGTTATGGGCTGTGGGATTATGTGGGCATGGAGGATTCGATCAGCTCGGCGCTGACGACGGTCGAGGCCCAGCTCTGAGGGAGATCAGCGTTTGAAATCTCTGATCGTAACCGCCGACGATTTCGGGATGACCGTCCCGGTCAACGAGGCCATCGAAGCCTCGCACAAGAACGGTATTCTGTCGGCGACGAGCCTGATGACAGGCGGCGAAGCCTTCGATGACGCAGTCGTCCGCGCCCGCCAGCTTCCCGATCTCGGTGTCGGGCTGCACATCCATTTGGTCGACAGCCGCCCCGTCTTGCCGCCGGAACAGGTGCCGGATCTGGTCGGCCCCGACGGCAATTTCTCCAACAACCCCGAGGTTTTTGGCTTCAAGCTGTTCTTTTCGCCTGAGATGCGCCGTCAGGCCGAAGCCGAGATTACGGCCCAGTTCGAGCGCTTCGAAAAGACCGGGCTCGTGATGGACCACGTCAATGGTCACCATCATTTTCACATGCATCCGGTCGTGACAGACGCCATCGCCAAGCTGGCGCCGAAATTCGGCTCGCCGCCCGTGCGCTTTCCTGTCGAGCCGTTCGGGCCCTCGCTGCAGGCGGGTGGCGACAAGCCGATCCGGCGGTTCTTCAATTGGGCCTTCTACGCCGGATTGACGCACCGGATGCGCAAGAAGCTCGAATCCGTCGACCTGAAGCTGAACGATCACGTCTTCGGCGTCACCGACACCGGCGGGATGACCGAGGATCGCATTCTGGCCTATCTCGATCATTTGCCCGAGGGCGTAACCGAGCTTTACGCCCATCCAGCCATGGGCGGAGACGGCCGTCCGCAGTCTTATCCTTCTTTTGAGGAATATCGCGGGCTGATAAGTCCGGCCGTCCGCGCAAAAGTTGCGGCACTTGGGTTGCACCCTCTCACCTTCAAAGCGGCATTTGTGTCCTGAGGGGTCGAAAGCCGCCGCATTTATGCTACGCCCGTGTTGCGTGATTACGGCTAGGTCGTATTCGCCGCCACCTATGTCTTGGAGACGCCAGCCGAATGCACATGCCGATCGTGCTTCTCAATCCCTTCGTTATTGCCGGCATCGTTTTGGGTCTTGCAGCGCTCGCATACTTGGTCTTGGCGCTCTACTTCACGTGGCGATTCCGCGAACGCCCGGTTCCTGCCGCCGAAGGCTTTCGTCCGCCGGTATCGGTGCTGAAGCCGGTCCACGGCGGCCAGCCATTTCTTTACGAATGCCTGCGGACCTTCTGCGATCAGGACTGGCCGCAATACGAGGTCATCTTTGGTGCCCATTCGGAAACCGACCCGGCCGTAGCCGTGGTGAAGCGGCTGATGGCGGAATTTCCGGATCGCGATCTGCGCCTCGTCGTTGATGCAAACCTGGCCGGACCAAATCCCCGTGCCTCGAACCTTGCAAACATCTATCGCGCCGCCCGCTACGACATCCTGCTCGTCGCGGACGCCGATCTGAAGGTCGACAGCAATTGCATCGCGTCGCTCGCTGCTCCCTTCATCGATCCGAAGGTTGGCGCCGTCGCCTCGATTTACAAAGGGTTGCCCTACGGCGGCGCAGCGGCCGCCGATTTCGGCACCATGAACATCAGCGATTGGTTCGCGCCGTCTGTCCTCGTCGATGTCGGCCTGCGCGGCATCGACTTCGTTTTCGCGATGGCGAGCGTGCGTCGCGAGGCGCTCGACTCCTTCGGCGGCTTCAACCATCTGTCGAACTTTTTCCCCGATGACTTCGCGCTCGGAAATCTCGTCGCGCAGCGCGGCTACAAGGTCGAGTTGTCACCCTACTGTTGCGATACGATCGTGGCGGAGAAGAGCTTTTCAGAACTCTTCCGCCACGAAATCCTGTGGCAGCGCATGGAGCGCTTCTGCCGCCCGAGCGATCACTTCATGTCGGTGATCACGTGGCCGTTGCCGCTACTTCTTCTGCTTCTGCTGCCGTGGCCCACGGTCATCGGACTGTCGATTATCGCAGCCGAAATCGTGCTGCGCATCGCACTCCACTATCAGGTGCGGCGCAGCTTTAAGATGAACACGCCCGCACAGCCCTGGCTCGTGCCGATCCGCGAATGCGTTTGCTTTTTCGCCTGGGCCTTCGGCCTATTCGGCAACAAGGTGAAGTGGGGCAAGAACATCTTCACCTATGAAGCCTTCCGCAAGCTCATCGCCGATGGACGCAACATGAGCGCCATCGCCGCCACAGTCGGAGAGAAGTGATGAGCGCCGAGGAGGTGTCGACACAGATGGGCTCGCGGACGGCCTTGTTCGCCGCTGCGACCTGCGGCGTGCTCCTCGCCGTCGGCCTCGTCGTCTACTTCGGAATTGGCGAGATCTGGGATGCGCTGTCGACCGCAGGCTGGAGCGGCATGCTCGCCGTCATGTGCGCCTATCTCTTTTCGCTGTGGTTCTGCGCCTGGAGCTGGCGCGTCCTCCTCGTCGAAAAATACCCGCAGAGCCGCGGTCTGATGTTTCTATGGGCGCGCTGGATCCGCGACAGCGTCGGCAACCTGCTCGCCGTCATTCCCGGCGCAGGTGAGGCCGCGGGCGCACGCGAGTTGACCAAGCACGGGTTGCGCGTGAACGTCGCCGCAGCGACCACCATCGTCGATATGACGACCGAGATGCTGGGCCAGCTCATCTACACGTTCATGGGCCTTGCATTCCTGTTCGCCTATCACCCGGACGAGCCAGCCGCGTGGTGGGCCGCGGCCGGCCTTTGCGTCGCGACGATCGCCGTCGTCGGCTTTTTGATCGCACAGCGGAACGGCCTGATCCTTTTTCTGGAACAGCTTCCCGCGAAGCTCGGCTTCACGCGCGGCTGGGAAGGCATGTCGGACACGGGCAGCATTCACAGCGCGATCCAGTCCATCTACCGTGAGCGGAGCGCGGTCGCGGCATCGGTCGGCATCCACTTGCTCGGCTGGCTGTCGGGCGCTGCGGAAACGTGGCTTGCCCTCTATTTCATGGGCCATCAGCTTTCCGTCGGCGATGTTCTCGCACTTGAAAGCCTCGTCTTCGCGCTTAGAAGCGTGGCGTTCGTTGTCCCTTGGGCGGCGGGCGTGCAGGAGGGTGGCTATATCGTGATCGGCGCGCTGTTCGGTCTCGGCCCCGACGTCGCGCTCGCACTTTCCCTTCTGAAGCGCGCCAAAGAGATCATCGCCGGAGTGCCGGGTCTCATTGCCTGGCATATCTCGGAAGGCAAGCGCTTCTGGCAGGGCCGCCTTGCCGAGTCCCGAAAGTGAAGGCGAGGGCTTTCGGCGGCGGCGCGGCAACATCAAACCTTCATACGAACGCCGTATCGAGGTAGCCTCAGCGGAAAATCGCCAGCCGGATCTGTGCCATGAAACGCCTCGCCCTCGCGGGCCTGCTTGCCCTGACAGTTGCAGTCCCAGCAGCCGAAGCCAGACGCGCGCCGCGTTGCGATGGCAATTTCCAGTATGTCAGAGGTGGCTGGGTTTCGACGCCATACTGTCGTGCCGATCAAATCGCCCGCGTAGCGCGCGAACGGGGCATCCGCACGACGGCCGAGGCATTGCTGGCGCATCCGGCGGATGCCGAAGAGATCTGCAGGTTCGTCAAGGCGGACTATCGCGTGCATCCGGCTTGCGAAGAGATCTATTCCATCTTCCAGATCGACGCCGGCACCGGCGGGCTGTGGCTGCACTTTTAAGCGCCTGGCAGCAGATCGTTAAGATCGTGCATGCTTTTTAGCGGCAGGGCATCTTTCCGCCCGCGCGAAACTCGCTAGCATGGCGCGTGATGTCGTCAGCCGCCAGAGGACTGTTTGGAACTTTCAAAAGCCGCTCTCCTTCGCGATCTTCCCTCGGTCGATTCCGTTCTGAAAAGCGGAGTTGCTGCCGATCTTCTGGGACGCTTTGGCCGCACCGCCGCAACGGACGCCATCCGCGATGTCCTCGCAGAAACGCGCGCCACGCTCAAATCCGGGAGCACGACGCTACCGACGATCGAGAGCCTGGTCGCCATTGCGTTTGCCCGACTCGCCGAAAGCGATCGCTCGACAATGCGTCCGCTGTTCAATCTAACGGGCACCGTGCTGCACACCAATCTGGGCCGTGCGCTCATCGCCGAGGCCGCCATCGAAGCCGCCGTCGAAGCGATGCGCGATCCCGTGGCGCTGGAATTTGACCTTGCGACCGGTAAGCGCGGAGAACGCGACGACCATATCAGGGAACTGCTTTGCGAACTGGCCGGCGCGGAGGACGCGACCGTCGTCAATAACAACGCCGCCGCCGTGCTGCTCGCGCTCAACACGCTTGCCGGTGGTCGCGAAGCCATCGTTTCGCGTGGCGAGTTGATCGAGATCGGCGGCGCCTTTCGCATGCCGGATATCATGTCTCGCGCGGGCGCGAAACTGGTCGAGGTCGGAACAACGAACCGCACGCACGCGAAAGATTATCGCGCCGCTCTCACGGACGCGACCGGCGTCATTCTGAAAGTCCACACTTCGAACTATCGCATCCTCGGCTTCACCAAAGAAGTCTCCGCCCCCGAGCTTGCTGAAATAGCCACCGCGGCAGACGTTCCGCTGATGAACGACCTCGGTTCGGGTTCGTTGATCGACCTTTCGATATTCGGCATGCAGTCCGAACCGACCGTACGCGAAGCCGTCGCCGAGGGCGCTGGCATCGTTACGTTCTCCGGCGATAAGCTTCTCGGCGGACCGCAGGCGGGCTTCATCGTCGGCAAGCGCGACCTGATCCAGGCGATCAATCGCAACCCGATGAAGCGCGCGCTCCGCGTCGACAAGATCCGCCTCGCCGCCATCGAGGCCACGCTGAAGCTTTATCGCGATCCCGACCGGCTGTTCGAGCGATTACCAACGTTGCGCCTTCTTGCGCGGTCGCGTGCGGAAATTGAAGCCCAGGCGTCGCGGCTGCTGCCGCATGTTCAGTCTGCCGTCGGCATGGCGTTCGCGGTCGAGACACGCGACTGCAAGAGCCAGATCGGCTCAGGAGCGTTGCCGCTCGATACCGTCGAAAGCGCCGGGCTCGCAGTTCGCTCGAAAAGCGGGGGCGCGGCCCTCGAACGTCTCGCCTCGGCGCTGCGCACTCTGTCGCGGCCTGTGATCGGCCGCATCGAAGATGGCGTGCTCATTCTCGATCTCAGATGCTTGACCGACGAAGCCGCGTTTCTATCTGTCCTTACACATCTCGATCCTCACCGCCTGGCTTAATGTAGGCCGGACAAACCAAAGCCGACAGATAACAAAATGATCATCGGCACCGCCGGACATATCGACCACGGCAAGACCGCGCTCGTCAAAGCACTGACCGGCGTCGATGGCGATCGCCTGAAGGAAGAGAAGGCGCGCGGCATCACGATCGACCTGGGCTTCGCTTACATGCCTGCCGGGGATGGGCGCATTGTCGGCTTTATCGACGTGCCGGGTCACGAACGCTTCGTGCATACGATGTTCGCTGGCGCGAGCGGCATCGATCTCGCGCTGGTCGTCGTCGCCGCCGATGACGGCGTCAAGCCGCAAACGGTCGAGCACTTGGCTATTCTCGATCTCCTCGGGATCGGCAAGGGGCTAATCGTCATGACCAAAGCCGATCTGGCGAGCCCGGAACGCTTGGCTGACGTCACGTCGGAAATCAGAACCGTCGTCGGCGGAACAGTGCTCGCAGGCGCGGATATCTTGCCGGTGTCGGCCGTGACCGGCCAAGGCATCGACGAATTGCGCAGCCGACTGATCGCTGCAGCAGGCGAGACGCCCGCGCGCTCGTCGGAAGGCGCATTCCGCCTCGCGATTGATCGTGTTTTCACGCTGCCCGGCATAGGCGTGGTCGTTACCGGCACCGTGCTTTCAGGCTTCGTCGGCGTGGGCGCACACGTTCAGATCAGCCCGTCGGGTTTGTCCGCCCGTGTGCGTTCGATCCATGCCCAGAACACGCCCGCGGAAATCGGCTGGGCCGGTGATCGCTGTGCGCTCAATCTCTCTGGACCGGGCATTGCCAAGGATGCGATCAGTCGCGGCGATGTCGTGCTCAGTCCGGCGCTCCATGCCCCGACCGATCGCATCGATGCGGTCCTTAATGTCCTGCCGTCGGAAGAAAAGGCCATCGGACAATGGTTTCCGGTGCGATTGCATCATGCCTCCACCGAGGTTGGTGCGCGTATCGTTCTTCTCGATGACAAGGCCGTGCAGCCCGGCGCAACGGCCGACGTGCAACTCGTGCTCGATGCACCGATTGCAGCCGCCGTGCCCGACCGTTTCGTCATTCGCGACGTGTCGGCGCAGCGCACGATCGGCGGCGGCAAGTTCATCGATTTAAGGGCGCCTGCGCGCAAACGGCGAACACCGGAGAGAAGGACACAGCGAGCAGCGCTCGCCATCGACGATCCTAGAGCGGCATTCGCGGCGCTGCTCGATACGCCGCCGTTCACTGCCGATCTTGCTGCCTTCGCGCGAGATCGCGCACTCTCTTCCGTGCAGGCCGGTTGCATCGCTTCCGAACTCGACCTTGTCGTCCTCGACGCTGACGATACGCGAGCGTCCATCTTGCCTGCCCGCTGGCAATCGTTCGTCGCGTATATGATCGAACGCGTCACGCAATTCCACACTGACAATCCTGATCTCCAGGGCATCGGCCGCGAGCAGTTGCGCCTCCTGCTCGAGCCGCGTCTGAGCAAGTCCGTGTTCGCGGCGGCGCTCTACAAAATTGCCGAAAAAGGCGAGATCGCACTCGATGGCGCGTTCGTTCGTCTCGCCACGCATCAAGTGCGCTTGGCGCCGAGCGATGAGGAGATGTGGAAAATCATCGCGCGTCAGATTGGCGGTAACGAGCGTTTTCGGCCGCCCCGCGTTCGCGACATCGCCAATTCAACCAAAAGCCCCGAGCGCGACGTCCGCAGGTTGATGAAGCTCGCAAGCCGCCTCGGTCGGGCCGATGAAATAGCGCACGATCATTTTTTCCTGCGGCCGACGGTCCGCGAGATGGTCGCGATCGCGGCCGACGTGCAAGCCAAAGCTGAGACCGGCTGGTTCAACGCCGCCGAATTCCGTGATCGTCTCGACAACGGCCGTAAGGTTGCGATCCAAATTCTCGAATTTTTTGACCGCAACGGCGTGACGCTCCGCAAGGGTGATCTGCGCCGCATGAACCAACACCGGCTGGACTTGTTCGGAAGCATCGTGCATGCGTCCACAATGGCCGATGGAGGAGAATCGTCCCCGGTGGGGCGTTCGGACTTCAAATCCGAGTGGGGCAGCGAGCCTGCCCTTGGTGGGTTCGACTCCCATTCTCCTCCGCCAGGCGCCAGAACCCGCAAACCTAGCACATCGTGATCAATGCGGCCGATGCGGGCAATAACGCATATTGTAACGAATAAGGGCGGATGGATATCGGCGGGATGCTGCTAGCTTTTACCCAGTGATAGCTAGCCGATATTCTGCTCCGTCAATTGCATAACCAAATCTCTCGAAGTCAAGACGATACATTTTCGTAATCGCCTCGATATCACGTTCGTTTAATTTGTGATTGTCTCTGGATTTTTCTACCCAGTGATTAAATGGCCGTGAAACCCCTAGCTTCGCCTCGATGAACTTCATATCTTCGTCGAGTTGCTCGTATCGCGCTATAAAATCTAATGGCTCGTTGAGGATATTGCAGTAAACCGCGTTGGGTTGATGTCGGTCATTTAATAGCTCGCTGCGATTCGAAAAGCGATAATCGTGCTCCAGAACTATGTCGCGACCAAAATGTGAATGGTATTCCTCGAAAGAAATACCGCTTGGCGTTTGCCGCAAGCCAAAATAATCCGAATAGTGCAGGCATGATCGCGTCCGATCAATCGGGTTCCGAACCACGGCGAATTTGAAATAGTCATCCCACCAGTTGGCATAAAGCTCTTTGGCTTGGCTGGCTAAAAGATGCTTGGTGTGAGGCTCGAATTCCCACCAATCCTGATTGCACAGCCACGTCTCAATGCTTGTCCCTGCGCAGCGAGGAATGTGTACAAAAATACATCGATATTCGTGTGAGATCATCATGTCATCCGTACTTATGATCTACGCACTTTAAACAGGCCCATTGTTCTAAGTCTTCAGCGGGGCTGCGGAAACCAGTGGACAACGGGTTGATCGGACGTCTGGGTCTCCGATAACCTTTGCTCATTCTCGCTCGCCGTTGTGTAATGTAAGTGTTGATCCATCCGGCGGAACGCTTGTTCGCAATATTGCGCGGGCAAGTGTCGTGTCGGTCCAAATTGAAGGATGGTCGGGAGAATTAGTCTGACTATGCCATCGGCGTCCATCGCGGGAATTGCCGTCAAGCCGGAGCCTTTTCAGCGCGCTTGTTCCTGAAAGAGGGATATCGTTCATGGAGAGAAGAGACGTTCGTTATCGTTCAACATTGAACTTTTCTCGCGCATCATGCGCATAGCAATTACCGATAGTTTGCCAAATCGTCCTTATACGGCAGAGCGAGAATTCATTCGACGATTTGCGGTTGCGGCGAAGAATGTTGGCCACGAGGCAATAGAGGTTGTCACGTCGAATGATATCCTGAGGTGCCAGCCCGACGTGGTGCTTTGCCTTCACGAATTCACTCCTAAATTGACCGGCTATCCTACGTTTGGAGTTATGTGGAGCCCTCCGGCGTTCTACAGGCACGATGCCGACCGTATTCGTTCAATAAGGAGCTACGACGCGTATCTGGTGGGCTCTCCTGCCGTCAAACAATACCTGGACGATCTGGAATTCTCTTCTCGGGTTCAGAAGCCGAAATCTGATTTTTGGTTCCTGCCAGCCTCCCCTTGGCAAAAGTTGGCACCGTCCATCCCCAGCACGGTTCGATCGCTTGCGTACATCGGCGTACATTGGGACGGCGCCCGACACGCGGACATACTGACAGATCTTGCCGATGACGGGTCTCTCGCCGTCTATGGACCGGAGTCGAACTGGACCCATCTTCAATCAGGCTATCGCGGTCCTGTTCCTTTTAGCGGAACGGCCGTTCATGACATCCTCTCGTCTCACGGCATCGCGTTATGCCTTCATAAGACAGAACACAGAGAAGCCGATACTCCGTCTATGCGCCTGTTCGAGGCAGCCGGGGCAGGTTGCGTGATCATCGCCGATGAAATTCCGTTTGCTAAACGGATGCTAGGGGATGCCGCCCTTTACGTCGATCTCCGACAGCCCGCAGACAGGGTTGTTGGCGATATCAGGAAGCATCTGGAATGGATCAATCAGAATCCAGGTCAAGCCGACGAGTTGGCAAGACGAGCCCATACCGCCCTGAACCAAGAATACAATCTCGAAGATCTGATTTCCAAAACCGTTGATTTTGCCACCGAAGTCGCATCTATACAGCGCCGCAACATGGAGGAAGTGAAGCGTTTTTATTCGGTTCAAGAGACAGGGTCATCGGCATCGAGCCCGATATCCGAGCCGCTCATAGATATTATTATTCGCGTGGGAGGACGCCCTCGTTCATATGTGGAGCGCGCGGTTCAGAGTGTCGAGAGGCAACTCGTCGGAACATTTCGTATTCTGTTGGTTGATTGCAAAAAGAGGGACGACATACGAGCTATTGAGCATCGCTCGTTCCGTAACTTGAAAATTTGCTACCTCGAATGTGAAGATAACGGTCTTCGTAGCGCCGCGTTGTGGAGGGGGCTCCAAGCAGTAACCGCTCCTTTCTTCGCCGTTCTGGACGATGCGGATCAGATTGAACCCGCTCACTTCTCGCATCTGCTATTTGCGGCCATCAGGCATCCTGAAGCGGGCTTTATCTATGGTGGTGTAATCCGAACCGAAGAGGACGAAGGCTGCTTCGTGGAGGCTCGCAATTTCAGAGGGCCGGGCGGGAAACAGATCGAGGAAACACGTGAACTCAAGTTTCTTGATGAATTCAATCTCACTCGATTGATAACGGGCGACAATTATATTCATTCAAATGCTTGGATAGCTAGGAAGGAAGTTCTTGATTGGACCCTTCTTCAAGATCCACGACTTGAATTCGCCGAGGACGTTTATCTTTACAATTTGATAGCCTCGAAGACGCGATTTGCATTGTGCAATAGAGCGACAGCGGTATGGAATTGGCGGACGATCAGTGAAGATAACAGCGTATTTTTGGATAAAACTAGCGCATGGATCGCATGCGATGAAAGAATAAGACTTCGCCTGCAGGAATTGACATATCCCGGGACGGCGACTTTTTCTGAGTTGTTTCACGCTCAGAGGTCGTCAGCGGAGCTCGTTAACGCGCTGTCCTTGCGCCATCTTCAGGAGCGCCCTCAAGAGAACGACAGTTCTAATGCGATAAAAGACGACAGTCCCGAAACGATAAAAAACGATAACGCCAAGACGATTAAACAAGTGGGCCATTTTAAATCGTGGCTGCAAACAATTCCGATTTACAACTCCTATCGGGAAAATAGGCGGAGGCTCCGGCGAAACGCCAGATCGTTAAAAGAGAGTCAAAGTTCGCCGGAATGAGCTGGCTCGAAATCGGATGTTTGCGGTTCCACCTCGGATGAAGTTCTCGGGCGTCCGTTCGGCGTATTTTCCTGAATTCCTTCGCCGTCTCGAACCGCGCTGCCGCTTCGATTTGAACAAGGTGCGCTTCTTTTTCTGGAAGGACTTGTTGCCCGACATCAGTTGAGTTTCCTGTCGAGCGTCCGTCCTGACGGCGGCAGGATTCAGCGGATGCGAACTTGTGGCGTGCCGCTCGCAACCAAACCAATGATGCGCGCCATCGGATATCCGGCGCGTTCGATCTCGCCGCGAATGTTCTCGGCTTGATCTGCCGCACAGGCGACGAGAAGGCCGCCAGAGGTTTGCGGATCGGTCAGCAGCGCTTGCTGCCATTGCGGGTAATCACCCGGCAAAACGACCTCATGGCCATAGCTCGCCCAGTTGCGCCCAGAAGCGCCTGTGATGAAGCCGCTTTTGGCTAGCGCTTCGGCACGTGATAGAAATGGCAACTTATCAAATGCGATCTCGATGCTGACACCGCTGCCACGCGCGATCTCGAGCGCGTGCCCCAGAATGCCGAAGCCGGTCACATCGGTAATGGCGTGCACATCTGCGTTCTCGCCAAGCGTCTGACCGATCCGATTGAGCAGTGTGGTGGACGCCATGAATTCTGCGTACGCATCGTCCGGCAACGCGCGCTTCTTGAAGGCGGCCGAGTAAATGCCGACGCCGATGCCTTTGGTCAGGATCAACGCGTCACCGGGCTTCGCACCGGCATTGCGGCGGACGTTCTGCGGCTTTGCAAGCCCGATAACGGCAAGCCCATAGATCGGCTCCGGTGCGTCGATCGAATGACCGCCTGCCACGGGAATGCCCGCCTCCGCACAAACGGACGCGCCGCCGGCCAGGATCTCGCGCACGTCCTCAACGGAGAGTTTGCCTAGCGGCATGCCGAGGATCGCCAGCGCCATGATCGGGCGGCCGCCCATCGCATACACGTCCGAAATCGCGTTGGCCGCCGCGATCCGCCCGAAGTCGCGAGGATCATCGACCATCGGCATGAAGAAATCGGTCGTCGCAATGATGCATTGGTCGTCGTCGATCTGCCAGACGGCGGCATCATCGCCGGTTTCGTTGCCGACGAGCAGTTGCGCGAAGGCCCCCGCTGCGGGCTGTTTGGCCAGAAGGTCCTGCAGGACGGACGGCGCGAGTTTGCAACCGCAGCCGCCGCCATGCGCGAGGTCGGTCAAGCGTTGTGTAGGGCCAGACATGTTTCCTGCTATGGTCGAGACGGATTGAGCCCTCGATATAGGCAGGCGCGCCAGTTATCGCCACGGCGATTTTTCGGAATGCATGGTTTCGTAAAAAGGCGGACGCTACTGTCGCGCGTCAGCCGACGAGAAGCAGGGGATTGGGCGCATGCCGCGCCCAGCCGGCTTCTGACACCATGATATCAAGCCCGAGGGAAGCCAGATCGTCGGCGTAAGGATCGACCTTCGTATCTTTCACTTGGTAAAGCATCTTCGCGTATGTGTGGCAGTCGTCGCAAGTTTCCGCTTGGACGGCCGCCGAGCCGCCTTGAATACCTTTGAGCAGCAAGGCGCCGGAGCTTTCACACGTGATGCAGACCGCCCGCACGTGGTTCCACGCCGTCGAGCATAGTGAGCAATAGAGGTACCGCGTGCCGGGCGTCGGCCCCGAGGCGGTGATCAATCCTGAAACCGGCGTCGAGCCACAGCAGGGACAAAGTCCGCGCTGCGGCAGCAGGCGAAGCGTTGACGCATCGAGGCTTGCGGCAAGGCGCGTGAAGTAGACCTGCAAGGCGGCTGCAACATAAAGCGCCGCGCCGACGTCTCCCATGCTCAGAGCACCGCGCAGAAAGCCGTCCGCTAAATCTTCGATGTCATTTACAGGCAAGCCACGCATGTTGGCGATGACCGCCGCAGCAGATTCGGGAATATCTTTGCTGTCGAGTTCTTCGAACAGCACTGCCAGTCCGTCGCGCCATGCTGCATGCCGGTGATGGCCATCTGCCGCGAGGGGCGGCATGCGCGCAGCGACCGATTGCTCGACGAGTGAAGGATCGATACCGGGCATTGGCTGTAACGTCGCCGCGGCTTTGTCCTGCGCGTCCGAAAGAAGCGCCATGAAGCCAAGCCACTTCGTCATCGGGTGACCGGTTGCAAGCGCTCGAAGACGAGCGGCCGTCGCGGAGAAGCGTGTTGTCAGATCGGGCAGAAGCAGCGGCTCGGGCGTACTGACGCCGCCAAGCGGACTGCCGACCCATTTGCCGGTCGGTGGCGCGCCGCCTTGCCTCACGCAACACTCCTTACTTGTGCAGACGGCCGTTCACGCTTGGCCGCGGTCCGGTTGAACCCGTCGTCGCGAGCGACCGGAACCATTTCCGATGGTGCCGCCACGCCCAGCCCGGCGTCACCCAGCCCTGCGTCATGGCCCGCATAGAACCGCGCACCCAGATCGCAGCATAGACGTGAACGATCCAGATGATAATCGCGGCAATGGCAGCCAACGAATGAATGAGCAGAGCCGCGCGCTGCGTCGGGATCGACGTATAGCTGCCGAAATAATATTCCCAGATGACGAGGCCAGTAAAGAACAGCACCGGAACGAGAAGCGTCATCGACCAGAATACGAATTTCTGTCCGGCATTGAAGCGCGCAACTTCCGGTACGCCTTCCTCTTTGTTCTCGAGAACCTTGTCGATAGCTTTCATCCACGCGATGTCGTCGCGGGTCCAAAGATTGTCGCGCCAGAACTGAATGATGAGGCCGGTATAGCTGACCAGCAGCACGCAGCCGATCCACGGATGCGCCGCGCGCGTCCATTGCCCGCCGCCGAACAGGTTCGACAGCCAGTACAGCAGCGGATCAAACATCGACAGGCCTGACAGCATCAAAAGAATGAAGCAGGCGGCCGTCAGCCAATGGTTGAGGCGAGTGATCGTGCTGTTGCGCGTCAGCGTTCCATACGGGCGGCTCATGTCGGATGCTCCGTTCGCTGCGAACGGCCACCGACTTCGGGGAAGCGGTTGGCCTCAAGAACGTGGTTGGCTTCTTCTTCGTCTTCCGGCTGCACTTCGTTAGGCCCGGCGATGACCCAGTGCAGGAAGCCTGACACCGCCGCGGCTGCAATGCCGACGAGCGCCACAGGCTTGATGAGGCCCTTCCAGAATTCGACCGTCGAACTGATTTTCGGATTTTCCGGTAGCCCCGCGTAAAGCTGAGGCTGGTCCGCGTGATGCAGTACGTACATCACATGCGTGCCTTGGACGCCCGGCGGATCATAGAGACCGGCATTTTCAAAACCGCGCGATTTGAGGTCGACGATGCGCTCGCCCGCCCAGTCTGTCATGTCCTTTTTCGAGCCGAACATGATGGCGCCGGTCGGACAGGCTTTCACGCAGGCAGGCTCAAGCCCCACCGCCACGCGATCGGAACAGAGCGTGCACTTGTACGATTTGTGATCGACCGGGCTGATGCGCGGAATGTCGAACGGACAGCCTTTCACGCAATAGCCGCAACCGATACAATTCTCGCTGATGAAATCGACGATGCCGTTCGCATACTGAACGATCGCGCCGGGGGCAGGGCAGGCCTTGAGACAGCCCGGATCCTCGCAATGCATGCAGCCGTCCTTGCGGATCAGCCATTCGAGGTTGCCGTCGGGATTTTCGTATTCCGTGAACTTCATCACGGTCCACGTGTGCGGATCGAGATCGAGCGGGTTGTCGTAGGTTCCGTGGAACTCGCCGACTTCGTCGCGTAGGTTGTTCCACTCCATGCAAGCCGCCTGGCACGCCTTGCAGCCGATGCAACGCGTAACGTCGATGAGCTTCGACACCTGGTCTTCCCAGCTGCGCGCGTCGGGCGGTGTCATCGTCGTCGCGGAGCGGCGGATGTAGTCTTGCGATTGCAGATCAGACATCAGCTTCTCCGTCAGACCAGAGGTCCGTTGACACTTTCGATATTGACCAGGAACGCCTTGAACTCAGGCGTCTGTGTGTTGGCGTCACCGACGGACGGCGTCAGCGTGTTGGCGCCGTAGCCCTTCTTCGCTTGGCCGGTGAAGCCCCAATGCAGCGGCACGCCGATCACATGCGTCGGCTTGCCGTCGACCATCATCGGCTTGATCCGTTTCGTGACGTAGGCCTTGCATACGATGAAGCCGCGCTTGGAGGCCACGCGCACCCAGCCGTTCTGAGCGATGCCCTTTTCGTTCGCGAGCGCTTCCCCGATCTCGATGAATTCCTGCGGCTGCAGGATCGAGTTGATGCGGGCGTGCTTGGTCCAGAAGTGGAAGTGTTCCGTCAGGCGGTAGGTGGTCGCCACATAGGGGAACTCGGCTGGCGTTCCGAAATCGGCCCTATCGTCGGGGAACACACGCGCGGCCGGATTCGTCTGCACCTTTGGATGCAGCACATTGATCGCCGGCGACTCGAACGGCTCGTAGTGTTCCGGGAATGGGCCTTCGACCATCATTTGGCGCGCGAACAGGCGCCCGACACCTTCCGCGTTCATGATGAAGGGACCGACCGAGTCGGAAGGCTTCACCGTTGGGCCGTAGTCCGGCACGTCGATGCCGACCCACTTCGAGCCATCCCACTGGATGATCGGTTTCGCCGGATTCCATGGCTTGCCCGCGGGGTCCGCGCTGGCGCGATTGTAGAGAATGCGCCGGTTCATGGGCCACGCCCACGCCCAGTTCGGTGCGATGCCTTGTTCGCGCGGATCGGATGCGTCGCGCCGGGCCATCTGGTTGCCCTTCTCGGTCCAGCAGCCCGAGAAGATCCAGCAGCCCGACTCCGTCGTGCCGTCATCACGCAGTTGCGCGAAACCATCGAGCAATTCGCCCGCTTTCTTGATGACGGCGCCGGACGCATCTTTGAGATCGATGCGCGCCCGGCCGTTCATGTCCTTCGCCAACTCGTCCGGGTTGGGCTCGACCGGATTGGTATAATTCCACGTGAGATTAAGGATCGGATCGGGGAACGCGCCGCCTTCCTTGCGATAAAGCTCGCGCATCCGGTGGAAGATTCCGGACATGATCCAGATGTCGGGCTTCGCCTGAGCAGGCGGCTCCGCGGCTTTCCAATGCCATTGCAGCCAGCGCGCCGAGTTGACGAGCGAGCCGTCTTCTTCGGCAAAGCACGTCGTCGGCAGCTGGAACACTTCCGTCTGGATCTCGGCGGAGTCAGCCGGGTTTTGTGGCCCGAAGTTCTCCCAGAAACGCGACGTCTCCGTATCGAGCGGATCCATCGTGACGAGGAACTTGAGCTTCGACAAGCCGCGCCGGATCTTGCCGCGATCAGGGAATGCTTGCTGCGGATTGAAGCCCTGGCAGATGTATCCATTCATCTGCCCCTGGTTCATCATCTCGAACGCTTTGATGATGTCGTAGAGCGGTATGTCGAGCTTCGGCAGCCAATCGTAAGCCCAGCTATTTTCCTGGGTGGCGGCATCGCCGAACATCGATTTCTGGAAGCTGACGAAGAACTTCCTGTAGTTCGACCAATAGCTCGTCTGGCCTGGTCGCAGCGGCTTATAGAGCCGTGTCTTCATATAGTCGTCGAACGTAACCTCGTGATCGGCCGCAAGCGTCATGTAGCCGGGCATGAGGTTCGACAACAAACCGACGTCGGTCAGGCCCTGAATGTTCGAGTGGCCGCGCAGCGCATTCATGCCACCGCCGGCGATGCCAATGTTGCCGAGCAGCAGCTGCACCATCGCCATCGTGCGGATGTTCTGCGAGCCGATCGAGTGCTGCGTCCAGCCGAGCGCGAACAGGCTCGTCATCGCTTTGTCGGGCGCCGCCGTCTCCGCGATCATCTCGCAGATGTGCAGGTATTTATCCTGTGGCGTACCGCAAATGCGCGACACCATCTCGGGCGTGTAGCGCGCGACGTGGCTCTTCAGAAGGTTCATGACGCAACGCGGATGCTGCCACGTATCGTCGACCTTCGCGAAGCCTTGATCGTCGAGTTCGTAGTCCCAGCTCGATGTGTCGTACTGGCCCTTCTCGCGGTCGTACCCGCTGAACAGACCGTCTTCGAAGGCATAGCCTTCTTTCACGATCAGGCCGGCGTTCGTATAGGCGCGCACATACTCGTGCTGGATCTTGTCCTTTTCGAGCAGATACCGGATCACGCCCGACAGGAAGGCGATGTCGGTTCCTGGACGGATCGGCGCATAATAATCGGCGACCGACGCCGTCCGCGTAAAGCGCGGATCAACGACGACGAGCCGCGCCGCATTTTCTATTTTTGCTTCGACAACCCACTTGAAGCCGCACGGATGCGCTTCAGCGGCGTTTCCGCCCATAACGATGACCAAGTCGGCATTCTTGATATCCTGCCAAGTGTTGGTCATTGCGCCGCGACCGAATGTTGGAGCCAGACTGGCCACCGTCGGTCCGTGTCAGACACGTGCTTGGTTATCGAAGACCAACATCCCGAATGAGCGGGCGACTTTCCACGTGAGATACGACGTTTCGGTCGATGAAGCCGAAGCCGCCAGCATGCCGGTCGAGATCCACCGGTTGACGGTGGTGCCCTCGGCATTCTTAGCGATGAAATTCTTGTCGCGGTCGTCCTTCATCAGGCGCGCGATACGGTCAAGCGCCCAGTCCCAGGAGACTTCCTCGAACTCGGTTCCGCCTGGCTTGCGGTACTTCGGCACCTGCAGGCGCGTCGGCGCGTGGACGATATCAAGCAGCGCCGAGCCTTTCGGGCACAAGGTACCGCGGTTCACCGGATGGTCCGGATCGCCTTCGATGTGAATGATGTCGGAGCGGGCGTTCTTGGCGCCGTCGCCGAGCGTGTAAATCAGGATGCCGCAAGCGACGGAACAGTAAGTGCAGGTGTTCCGCGTCTCCTTGGCGTGGGTGAGCTTGAAGGGGCGAACGTCTTCCGCGACCGCCTCACCGCAACCACCAAACCCGAGCGCTCCCATACTCGAAGTCGCAAGCGCCGCGCCTGTGAGCTTTATGAAGCCTCTACGAGTGAGATCCATGCCGGGCGCTCCATCTTCCATGCCTGCAACTTTTAACAGTTCTCGATGGCGGTCGTATAGCCCTCGTGAACATGGATCGGGGAATTGGCCGCAGTCTTTCAAGAACTTAGCTATAGTTCCGCGGAAATAATCGTGCGTTTTCGATAGACAACCCTTCGAACGGCTGTCCGTTGCAATCACCTCGGCGCCGAGCCTGTGTTTGACGGCCATGCGACAGCGTATTGCCAATCTCCCAGAAAGGCTGTTTAAGCCTCGGCATAGGCTTCCAGGCGCGTGATGCTGGCATTCCCGATGGGGCATGGCCAAGGATTCGTGGCTTGCGGTGGTTTAAAAACGTAGCAATTTCAAAGCAATATCTCTGGGGGCTCACTTCTGTCCGCACGAGTGTTGCGGCAGCTGGTGGCGTTTGGCGCTTTGTGGACCCGCGGGCGGCTTCCTAAATAGTCGGTCGGCGAGGTCGGGTGCCGCGCTTTGATCTCGAATTCAGGACACGGACAATGCAAGTCACGGAAACGGCACGAGAAGGTTTGAAGCGGACGCTCCAAGTGGTCGTCGGCAAGGCGGAGCTGAGCGAGCGCTTCGCGACCCGCCTCGACGAGATCAAGGACCGCGTGGAGATCAAGGGTTTCCGCCGCGGCAAAGTTCCGGTCGCGCACATCAAGAAGCTGTACGGCAAGTCGCTGATGCAGGAAGTGATGGAGCAGACGCTCAACGAAACGAGCGCGCAAGCCATCAAGGATCGCAATGAGCGTCCGGCACAGCAGCCGAAGGTCGAGCTCGTCGACTTCAACGAAGAGACGTTCGAGAAAATCGCGAGCGGGCAGGGCGATCTCGCCTACAACATGTCGTTCGAGGTCCTGCCGCCTATTCCGTTGGCTGATCTGTCGACGCTGAAGCTCGAAAAGCTCGTTGCCGACGTCGACGACGAAGCTCTCGACAAAGCGCTTGCGAACCTCGCCGAGCGCAACACGGCCTACGACATCGAAGAAGGTCGCGCCGCTTCGGAAGGCGATCTCGTAACGCTCGATTTCGTCGGCAAGATCGATGGCGAAGCGTTCGAAGGCGGCTCGGCCGAAGGCCAGAGCCTGGTGATCGGCAAGAAGCAGTTCATCCCGGGCTTCGAAGAAGGCTTGGTGAGCCTGAAAGCCGGCGACGAGAAAGTCGTGACCGCAACGTTCCCGGCCGAGTATCCGGTCGCGGCTCTCGCCGGCAAGACTGCAGAGTTCGACGTCAAGGTGAAGGGCGTTTCAAAGTCCCGCACCCCGGCTGTCGACGAAGATTTCGCCAAGGGCGTCGGTGCTGAAAGCCTAGAGCAGCTGCGCGGCTTCATCTCTGAGCAGATCAAGCGCGAGTATGATCAGGCGTCTCGGCAGAAGCTGAAGCGCGAGCTTCTCGACGCGCTCGACGCCGCTCACACGTTCGAGCTTCCGGCGTCTCTTGTCGATTTCGAATTCGACAATATATGGACTCAACTCGAGAACAATCTCAAAGCCACGAACAAGACGTTCGCCGACGAAGGCAAGACCGAGGACGAGGCGCGCGCCGAGTATCGGAAGATCGCCGAACGCCGGGTGCGCCTTGGCCTCGTGATCGGCGAGATTGGCGAGAAGAACAATCTGCAGGTCTCCCAGGACGAATTGCGCCGGGCTCTGGTTGAGCAGGCGCGCCGTTATCCTGGGCAGGAGAAGCAGGTGTACGAATACTACGAGAAGACCCCTGGCGCGCTGGCCGAACTACGCGCACCGATCTTTGAGGATAAGGTCATCGACTTCGTCATCGACGAAGCCAAGCCGACCGAGAAGAAGGTGACTCGCGACGAGCTTCTCAAGGCCGTCCAAGAGGCGACTGAAGAATAGAGAGCCGCAACCGCGGCTCCTGCAATCCAATACGCAATGCGTGCGAGTCAGGCAGGCGGGACCGGGGTGGTCCGCCTGCGAAATGAGGAAAGACGAAGGCGATGCGCGATCCGATCAATACTCTGACCAACACCTTCTGGCCCATGGTCGTCGAGCAGACGACGCGCGGTGAGCGCGGCTACGATCTGCCGTCGCGGCTTCTGAAGGAACGCATCATCTTCGTGACCGGACCGGTCGAAGATCACATGGCCGCATCGATCTGCATGCAGCTTTTGTTCCTCGAGTCCGAGAACCCGAAGAAAGAGATCTCGATGTACATCAACTCGCCGGGCGGTGTCGTCACTGCGGGTATGGCGATCTACGACACGATGCAGTTCGTGAAGCCGGCCGTCGCCACGCTGTGCATCGGCCAGGCTGCCTCGATGGGTTCGTTGCTGCTTTGTGCCGGTGCGAAGGGCATGCGCTACGCGCTACCGAATGCCCGCGTCATGGTGCACCAGCCGTCGGGTGGTTTCTCTGGCCAAGCGTCCGACATTGAACGCCACGCCGAGGACATCATCAAAATGAAGCGGCGTCTGAACGAGACCTATGTGAAGCACACGGGTCAGACCTACGAGATGGTTGATAAGACGCTGGACCGCGACTACTTCATGACGGCCGACCAGGCCCGCGATTTCGGCCTGATCGACAAAGTCCTCGAAAACCGCGACGAAGTCGAAGGGACTGTCTTCGAACCTGGCAAAATCGCCGACTGATAAGGCAAATTGCCAGCGCAACTCGGCCGTTCGCGGTCGGAACACCACGAGAGTGGGCGGCAATTCGCCCTCTCAGGAGAACAAACGCTGCACATCAGCGTGTGAGTTTAGGTAAATGCTCGGATTGAATCGCCGGTGTTGCCAGCTCGTTTATCAACTGTGGCAATAGCGCCGCTTGCGAGCTGTGGCCGGGTAGGCTCCATTAATCCAATCTTGATCTGCTGAACGATAGCGTGCTCAGATTGGCTATGGAGTTCACGTAGCCGCAGAATCGGCTCAGCGCCGAGCGTGAAAAGCGGGCCAAAGCAAGAACATCGCGTTGGTGGGTCTTGCACGGAAGGTGAGAACAAATGGCTCAAGAGAAGAACACTCTCTACTGCTCTTTCTGCGGCAAGAGCCAGCATGAGGTCCGCAAACTGATTGCTGGCCCGACAGTATTCATCTGCGATGAATGCGTCGAACTTTGCATGGACATCATCCGCGAGGAGAACAAGAACACCCTCGTCAAATCCCGCGACGGCGTTCCGACTCCGCAGGAGATTTGCGGCGTGCTCGACAGCTACGTCATTGGCCAGAACCATGCCAAGCGCGTTCTCTCTGTCGCCGTCCATAACCATTACAAGCGCCTGAACCACGCTTCGAAGAACAACGACGTGGAGTTGGCGAAGTCGAACATCCTGCTCGTCGGACCGACGGGTTCGGGCAAGACGCTGCTCGCGCAAACGCTGGCGCGTATCCTGGATGTTCCGTTCACGATGGCAGACGCCACGACGCTCACCGAAGCCGGCTACGTCGGCGAGGACGTCGAGAACATCATCCTGAAATTGCTGCAGGCTGCTGACTACAACGTCGAGCGGGCGCAGCGCGGCATCGTCTACATCGACGAGGTCGACAAGATCAGCCGCAAGTCCGACAACCCATCGATCACGCGGGATGTCTCGGGCGAAGGCGTGCAGCAGGCGCTTCTGAAGATCATGGAAGGAACCGTTGCGTCGGTTCCTCCGCAGGGCGGCCGCAAGCACCCGCAGCAGGAATTCCTGCAGGTCGACACTACGAACATCCTCTTCATCTGCGGCGGCGCGTTCGCCGGCTTGGAGAAGATCATCTCGCGTCGTGGCAAGGGTTCCTCGATCGGCTTCCAGGCCCGCGTCAGCGGTCCGGACGAACGCCGCACGGGCGAGATCCTGCGCAACGTCGAGCCGGAAGATCTGCTGAAGTTCGGCTTGATCCCGGAATTCATCGGCCGTCTGCCGGTCATCGCAACGCTGGAAGATCTCGACGAGTCGGCGCTCGTTCAAATCCTGACTGAGCCGAAGAACGCCATCGTCAAGCAGTACCAGCGCTTGTTCGAGATGGAAGACGTCAAGCTGACGATCACGCTTGATGCTCTGAAGGCGATTTCGCGCAAGGCCATCGAGCGCAAGACCGGTGCACGTGGCCTGCGGTCCATCATGGAGGGCATCCTGCTCGACACTATGTACGACCTGCCGACGCTTAAGGGCGTCGAGGAGGTCGTGATCGGACCGGAAATCGTTGAGGGCTCGGCGAAGCCACTGCGGATCTACACGGAACGCGCGGAAGAGAAGGGCTCGACAGCCTGAGCCGTCGCGACAATTAACGCTTTCCCGGGGCACTGCCCCGGGACTTGTTTGCGGGGCGCCGGTCCCCATTTGTTCGGAGGGAGTGGCGTCAAGCAGCCAGCCGTATTTCTCCGAAAACCGGTGTCTAGGGCTTGGGTCTCACCCCGCGCTCGCGCTCACGAGCATGCAGAACCGTCGCCACAAAAAGGGGCGGGACGCGTGGCTCCTAAAGTGGAACGGGTGTGGAATGTACCGGTAGGATATGACAGACCTTCGGTGCACGGCGAATAGGTAGTGAAATGAGCGAAGACAAAAAGACCAAGGAAAAAGCCGGCGGAAAAGAGCTGTTCCCGGTTCTGCCGCTCCGAGATATCGTCGTTTTTCCCTACATGGTCGTCCCCCTCTTTGTCGGGCGCGAGAAGTCGATCGCGGCCCTTGAAGAGGTCATGCGCGCCGACAAGCAAATTCTGCTCGCCGCGCAAAAGAACGCCAGCGATGATGATCCGGCGCCGGATGCCATCTACGAGATCGGCACGCTCGCATCGGTTCTGCAACTTTTGAAGCTTCCCGACGGGACGGTGAAAGTCCTCGTCGAAGGCAATGCGCGCGCCAAGATCACGCGCTACACGCCGAACGCCAACTATTTCGAAGCTGAGGTCGAGCGCGTCGCTGAAGTTCCCGGCGCTAAGGACGAACTCGAAGCGCTGGCGCGCTCCGTCGTGACCCAGTTCGAAAGCTACGTGAAGCTCAACAAGAAGGTCTCGCCCGAGGTCTTGAGCAACGTTGGCCAGATCGAGGATTACGCGAAGCTCGCAGACACGATCGCCTCGCATCTCGCCGTCAAAATCTCCGACAAGCAGGACGTGCTTGAAACCGCCAGCATTTCCGAGCGGCTTGAGCGTGTCTACACGCTGATGGAAAGCGAGATCTCGGTTCTCCAGGTCGAGCGTAAGATCCGTTCGCGCGTCAAGCGCCAGATGGAGAAGACGCAGCGCGAGTACTATCTGAATGAGCAGATGAAGGCCATTCAGAAGGAGCTGGGCGATTCCGACGAGCGCGACGACATCGCCGAGTTCGAGGAAAAGATCGAGAACACCAAGCTGTCGAAAGAGGCCAAGGACAAAGCGCTCGCTGAGCTGAAGAAGCTCAAGCAGATGTCGCCGATGTCGGCCGAAGCGACTGTGGTGCGGAACTATCTCGATTGGCTGCTCTCGATCCCGTGGGGGATCAAGGGCAAGGTCAAGAAGGATATCGCCGAGGCCCAGCAGGTTCTCGATCAGGAGCACTATGGCCTGGAGAAGGTCAAGGAACGAATCCTTGAGTACCTCGCCGTGCAGGCGCGGACGAACAAGCTCAAGGGGCCGATCTTGTGCCTCGTCGGTCCTCCGGGCGTCGGTAAGACGTCTCTGGGCAAGTCGATCGCTAACGCGACCGGCCGTGAATTCGTGCGCATGTCGCTGGGTGGCGTCCGTGACGAAGCGGAGATCCGCGGCCATCGCCGCACCTACATCGGCTCGATGCCTGGCAAGGTCATCCAGTCCATGAAGAAGGCAAAGCGGACGAACCCGCTCTTCCTCTTGGACGAGATCGACAAGATGGGCCAGGACTTCCGCGGCGACCCTGCGGCGGCTCTGCTCGAAGTGCTCGATCCGGAACAGAACCAGTCCTTCAACGATCACTATCTTGAGGTCGACTACGATCTCTCGAACGTGATGTTCGTGACGACGGCCAACACGCTGAATATCCCCGCGGCCCTTATGGACCGCATGGAGATCATTCGGCTCGCGGGCTACACGGAAGACGAGAAGCTTGAGATCGCCAAGCGCCACTTGATCCCTGAGCAGTATGCAGCTCACGGCCTCGAACAGGGCGAGTGGACGGTCGAAGACGATGCACTGAAGGAAGTCATTCGCCGCTACACGCGTGAAGCCGGTGTGCGTTCGCTCGAACGCGAAATCGCCAAGCTCGCCCGCAAGGCCGTGAAGGAAATCCTGACGTCGTCGAAGACCTCGATCGTCGTCACCGCGGAGAACGTTCACGACTTCCTCGGCGTGCCGAAGTACCGCTTCGGTGAAGCTGAGCTTGAGGATCAGGTCGGTATCGTCACCGGCTTGGCCTGGACGGAAGTCGGCGGCGAGCTGCTCACGATCGAAGGCGTTATGATGCCGGGCAAGGGCAGGATGACCGTCACGGGGAACCTGCGTGACGTGATGAAGGAGTCGATCCAGGCCGCGAACGCCTACGTGCGCTCGCACTCGGTTGATTTCGGCATCCATCCGTCGCTCTTCGAAAAGCGCGACATCCACGTGCACGTGCCGGAAGGCGCAACGCCGAAGGATGGACCGTCTGCAGGCATCGCCATGACGACGGCGATCATCTCGGTTCTGACCGGCATCCCCGTCCGCAAGGACGTCGCGATGACGGGCGAGATCACGCTGCGCGGTCGCGTGCTGCCGATCGGTGGACTGAAAGAGAAACTGCTCGCGGCTCTTCGCGGCGGCATCAAGACGGTCATTATTCCGGAGGAGAACCGCAAGGATCTCGCGGAAATTCCGTCGGAAGTGCAGACCAAGATGGACATCATCCCGGTCTCGCGTCTCGACGAAGTCTTGAAAGTCGCACTCGTCCGTGTGCCGGAGCCCATCACGTGGGACGAAGCCGCGGAAGCTGAGGCTCTGGAAGCCAAAGAAGCGGCCAAAGGCGGTGCGCGAATTACCGCACACTGACCTTCGTCGGATAAGCGTAAATTTACGTTAAGGAATGCCCCTGCTCGGTTGCCGCGCAGGGGCATTTTGTTCTGGGCTGAATGAGCATTAGGATGCGCTTTTGTCCGGAAATACGGGCGTTTTCCGCTTGACGACCGGGGCGATTGAGCGCTTCTAGCCCTTCATGCGCGGCCCGCTTCTCCCCGAAATGGCCGCCTCGGGCTTCGAGCCCACGCGCCGAAGCCCCACCTCCCACATTAGAGGAAAGACGAGATGAGCAAGAAAGATTTGATTGATGCCGTTGCCCGTGATTGCGAGCTGACGAAGGAGAAGGCGAGTGGCGTTGTTGATGCCGTTCTCGCCCACATTCGTGCCGCGATGAAGGACGGCCATGAAGTGCGCATCCCGGATTTCGGCACGTTCAAGGTCGCTGCCCGTAAGGCGCGCGAAGGCCGCAATCCGGCGACCGGCAAAACGATCCAGATCCCGGCTTCACGCGTGCCGAAGTTCACGCCGGCCAAGGGCCTGAAAGACGCGCTGAACATCAACTAAGCCGCGGTACACTTTTCAACGCGCGCCGCGAAAGTGGCGCGCGTGTTTGTTTTGACAGCCTTTTGCAGACAGACTAGCAAGGGCGCGTCGGGCGGTTAGCTCAGTGGTAGAGCGCCTCGTTTACACCGAGGATGTCGGGAGTTCGACCCTCTCACCGCCCACCATGTTGCTTCGTTCCAGGCGACAGGCCCGTGCGACGGCGGTATCCCACCTCGCCAATCCCCAAGAAATAACCGTGCGTAGACGTTGCCGCAAACGTAGCGCAGCTGACGTATGTCTTGCTGCCGCTGGCCAGTTATCATACGTTAGTTCGGTATTACCGAACTTTAGAAGGAGGAAACACAATGGCTCTATCACTGTACGACATCGCCGTCCCGACCTTTCAGAAGCAGCTCTCAGCACTTGAAGCGTTGCTCGACAAGGCCGCAGAGCAGGCGGCCGCGAAGAAGATCGACTTTGCAGTTTATCTCGGCTCGCGTCTGTATCCCGATATGTTCAACCTGACGCGTCAGGTTCAGCTCGCGACCGATTTCGCCAAGGCTGCGCCGGCGCGCCTCACCGGGACAGAGGTGCCGGGCTTTCCCGACGTCGAGACGACACTGCCGGAACTCAAGGCGCGCATCGGAAAGATCCAGGCGCTTCTCGCGGCTTACAAGCCTGAGCAGTTTGAAGGCGCAGACACGCGGGAATTGACGATCAAGACTGGCGGCCAGGACGTGACGATGACGGGCCGCGAATACCTGCTCCACGTCGCGTTCCCGAACTTCTATTTCCACTGCACTACTGCCTACGACATCCTGCGCCACAACGGCATTGAGATCGGTAAGCGCGATTTCGTCGGCCGAACCTGAGCACATGGCGCAAACGGCGAAAATCGGATCACGTCTGGTTATTGTTACGGGCGGACCTGGATCCGGTAAAAGTTCGCTGGTGTCAGCCTTGGCTGACGCCGGCTTTCGAACCATGCCGGAAGCAGGACGGGGTATCATTCTCGACCAGGTAGCGATCGGCGGCGCGGCACTCCCGTGGGCGGATCGAAACGCATTTGCCGATCTCATGCTGAGTTGGGATCTGCGCTCCTATCGCGAAGCTCAAGCGGCTGCCGAAACAGGAATTGTCTTCTTCGACCGCGGTATCCCGGACGTTATCGGCTATCTGCAACTTTCTGGCTTGCCGGTACCGCCGCAGGTGCAGCGCGCTGCAGAAAAGTTTCGTTATAATGATCGCCTCTTCATAGCGCCGCCGTGGCCCGAAATTTTCACCCAGGACTCCGAGCGCAAGCAGACGATTGAGGAGGCGGAAGCCACCTACCACGCCATGGCCGACGTCTATACCGGGTTGGGCTATGAATTGGTCACCTTGCCGCGCCTGCCCGTTGCCGAGCGTGCGGCCTTTGTTCTGTCGACTTGCGCCTGAATTTCAATCGGTTGGAAGCGCTGTGAGCGCATCCAAATTCTATCAACCGGCCGCTTGACTTGGACGCCGCGAACACGTATCTCGACCGCTCGCATCGATGCTCTGCGCATCTGGATTGCGGGAGTAGCTCAGTTGGTTAGAGCGCCGCCCTGTCACGGCGGAGGCCGCGGGTTCAAGTCCCGTCTCTCGCGCCATTTATCAGTCCGCTAAACGGTTTTCTGATGATGGCTTCGACGGTGGCCGATTTACAGCCATCGCAACACGAATTCCCACTCGCAATACCAAAAAAATGGGTCGGCATACCGCCAGACCGAATGGCATCTCAGGCAGAACTGGGCGTTTCTTTTGCCAGCGCCACGAGCACCGGCCTCAGTTCCGCAGCCGAGGAAAGCGGGCGGTCGAACCACAGCCGCGCGGCACGGTCGCCGGAGGCGAGGTCCAGACCCTCGGGATCGAGCGTCGAAATCTTCCAGCCACCCGGTTCTTCACCGATCTTTGCCGCATATCGCTCGATCGCGGCGAGGTGATCGGAATTCATATGTGAGACGGCGCCGTCTTCCATGTCGGCAAGCGCTTCGACACCGTCGAGTGACGTCGCGAGATCGGCAGCTTTCATCGCGTAGGCCTTGCCGAAGCCCCCGTTCAAAGATGCCCGCGCCGTCTCGAAACGCCAGAATGAAAAATCCGGAAAGTCGACGTAAAGCGCCGCCTTCGGATTCCGCCTGAGATAGCGGCTGCGATAAAGCGTGAGTTCGGCTCCCGCGGGAATTTGTTTAGCCGTGCCGATCAGCGTCATGCGTGGATGGGCGAGGGGATCGCCCTTGCAGGGTTCGCCGACGAGCAATGAGCATTTCCCGTCCGCCATCAAGTTGGTGCAATGGGACGAGAGCCGGGAAATAAGAAATATCGGCGCGCCATCCATGGCGGTGGCGAGGCTCACGCGGCTCACCGACGGCGAGCCGTCGAGCGGATCGAGCGTTCCCAGTGCGCCATAGCGGGCACTCCGCACAAGCGTCTTGCCGAGTCGAATAGCTGCGTCGTCGACGGGCTGCAGGACGTCGAGTTTCTTTTCTTCCATGGTCGATGTTCCTTGTATCGGTAGGCACCCGCCCTGGCGCAGGCCCAACCCGTTTGTCTCAGCGGCCGAAACTACACAAATGCGCGGCCATCAGCTACAGGGGGCACCTTACCTGGCAGGCGCACGCACTATTGGAGAACTTGAACCGCATGCATCCCGTCCAAGTCTTCGAACTCATCTTCACGATGCTGCTCGCCATCCTCGCACTCCACTGGGTCGCGCTGCGTCTGAAACTGCCTCCCGCTGTGGCGCTTTTGATCGGCGGCGGTGCAATGGCGTTCATTCCGGGGCTGCCGGTCTTCGAACTCGATCCCGAACTCGTGCTCGTGCTGTTCCTTCCGCCGTTGCTGATGGACGGCGCCTTTTTCACTGCGCACGCCGAATTCAAGCGGCACATCGCCGGAGTTCTGTCTCTTGCTGTCGGTGCGGTGATCTTCACGACGCTTGTCGTCGGCGTCGTGACACACTGGCTGTTGCCAAACCTGCCGTGGGCCGCCTGCTTCGCACTTGGCGCTATCGTGTCGCCGCCGGATGCAGTGTCAGCGCGCGCCGTTTTGCAAACCGTCAAGCTCCCGCGAAGGCTCTCAACATTGCTCGAAGGCGAAAGCCTTCTGAATGATGCGACTGGCCTGGTCCTTTTCCGCTTCGCCGTCGCCGCCGTGTTGACCGGCACGTTCTCTGCTGGAGCGGCAGCCGGACAGTTCTTCGTGCTGGCGCTGGGTGGCGTCGCGGTCGGCGCGCTCATGGGTGGCCTTTGGATGCTTTTGCTTCGGCGGCTCAGAGACGACTATCTGACGATCACCGCGTCGATCCTGCTGTGCTGGGCGGCCTACATTTCCGCCGAAGCCGTGCATGTGTCCGGCGTCATCGCAACGGTCACTGCGGGGCTTCTGTTCGGCTGGTTTCAGCACACGGTATTTTCAGCCAGCATCCGCATGCGCGCCGGTGCATTCTGGCAGGTGATGGTCTTCATTTTCGAAGCCTTCATTTTCATCCTGATCGGATTATCGCTGCGCGGCGTCCTCGACCGCGTCGGTGGCATTGACGTCGTTCTGGCGCAAATGGCCGTCCCGGTCTTGATCATCGTACTGGCGATGACGGTTGCGCGCTTCGCGTGGATCTTCGGCAGCGATGCCGTCCTTTCGATGCTACGAAGCCTGGGCGTCAAACGCGCCCGGCCGCTCGGCGCACCGGCAGCGACCGTGCTCGGATGGGCAGGCATGCGCGGCGTCGTTACGCTCGCCGTCGCGCTGACACTCCCAGATGCAGTGCCGGGCCGCGACTTCATGCTGGTAACGGCGTTTGCGGTGATTCTCGTTACGGTGCTCCTGCAGGGAACGACGCTCGGCGCTCTCATCCGCGTGCTCGGTCTCAAGGAAGATGAGACGCCTCACGCGAGACTATCGGCATCTCAGGCCGAAGAGGCGATGATCGTGGCGCAGAAGAACGCCGTCGAAAAACTGGCATACGATGGCGACGGCAACCTCGTTCATCCGCAACTACTCGAAAGGTATACGCGTCGCGCCGCGGTAGCCGCGATTTACACGGGCAACGAAAGCGCACACACAGATCGGATCAATGCACATTTCGATGTCATCCTGGCAGCCGTCGCTGCCGGACGTAGCGAGCTGATGCGTTTGCATCGCGCTGGCGACATTGATGATGAAACGCTGCATTCGCTCGAACGTGATCTCGACATTCAGGAAATCGGCGCTTTAGAAAACCGCGTTTAGCCGAACCGGCGGAAGCCCAAACGATTTGTGCCGCCGCCCATTAGCGATGGACGACGGCACTTAATCGGCTTGCTGCCTTTCTTTTTACTTCGACGCTGGGGATTGCGTGCCCGCCTCGCCGCTGCTCGATCCGGTGCTGCTCGCAGGTGGCGATCCCGGCGACGACTGAGCCGTCGCTACGCCGATGGAGTTGAAGCGGGCTTTCTGCTCGTCGGAGAGGGACGCATAGAAGTCATCGACGGCGGGTTGAAGCTCGTTCGTCGCCTGCAGCAGCGCATCGACCCGTTTCTCGACCGCATCGAGGCGCCCGCCGACGGTCGTCGGCATCGTCGAGATACAGCCGCCCTTGGAGATATCCGCCGCTTTCGTCGATGCTGTCTTCAGAGCATCGAGCTTACCGCGCTGGGTGTCATCCAAGTTGATCGCCCGTTCGATCTGGTCAGCGGGCAGATCGGCAAACGCCGGTCCGCGGTCGCCGCATAGCTTCGCCACGTCGAGACCTGCGGCCTTGTTGGCTGACTTGCCTTTCGGTTGCGACGCCAGAAGAGCCTTATCGAAGCGCCGCTGTTGGTCCTCACTCAGCGCACTGTAGAGCTTATCGAGCGACGGACGAACTTCGCCAATCGCGGTTTTCATGGCGGTGAGCCGTTGGGTGACGGCCTGGAGCTTGGCCGGAGGCGTAAGCGGCGCCTCGGCGGGACAAGCCTGCTTCATGACGTCAGCGCCTTTAGTCAGCGCCGTGTCGAAGTCCTTCAGCGCGACACGCTGGTCCTCTGTCGTGGGTGCAATAGCTTTCTGGATGCGTGCAACCGGCAACTGAGCCACGCCGGGAGCCAGGCTGCCGCAAGCGTCCTGCCGCTGCGGCTCCGGAATGGACGCACTCGCGACGCTAGTCGAGCGTCGGCGCGGCGTGTTTACGCCATAGATATCGCCGTAGTCATAGCTGCCGCCGTAATTGTAATATCCGGGTTCGCCACCAGGCCAGAATACGCTCGACAGGATCCAGTCTGAGCCATAGTCCCAGAACGGATCGTAATAGTCATAGGGCCAGAGCGCGAAGGCGAATGCGTCCCCGTAGGCGTACGGCCAGAATACCGGGCCGTACCATCCATAGCCCCAGCCGCGATGCCAGCGCCCGTAGCGGCCATAGGCGTAGCGATTATGCCAGAAGCCATTGCGGGCGAAGTGGTGGCCGTAGCCATGACGACCGAAGGCATGTGTCATGCGGCCTGTCGCGGCCAGCGCGCGCCCGTGGCTTGCGAACTGCTTGTTGCCTCGAAAGTGCCGGTTCGCGAAGCCGCGGTTTCCGACGCCACGATGTCCACGCGCGAAATGCGATCCGCGGAAATGATTGCCCCGAGCAAAGCCTCTATGGCCAAAATGCCGGCCTCCGAAGTGTCGACCGCCGAAGTGCCTGCCGCCAAAATGGCGGCCCCCGAAATGTCGACCGCCAAAGCCCCCGAAGTGCCGTCCTCCGAAGTGCCTGCCACCGAAGCCACCGAAGTGACGTCCACCGAAGTGTCGGCCGCCAAAGCCTCCGAAGTGACCGCCTCCGAAGTGACCGCCTCCGAAATGGCCGCCGCCAAAATGTCCGCCGCCAAAATGCCCACCGCCGAAGTGGCCTCCATGACCACCGCGCGCCTCAGCTTGGCTGGAAAACATCAGCGAACCCATCGCCAACACCGATGCGCTCGCGACGACGGCAATCATACGCACTATGCGAAACATGAGATTGGCTCCATTTCCCTGGCGCGGGAATGATTGAAACAAATACAACTATAATCGATGATTATTGAACACCATCCCACATAATCTGTTCCCGGAGCGGAACGACATATCGGCCATTCCGTAATCGTACGGAGCCGTGCTGCGACGCATCACGTCAGCCAATCCGGAAGGACTCCGTCAACCAGTCGAAGGGTGATGCGTCTCGCATTCGAATGCGGGCATCGCGACGGCGAGCAAAACGAAAACAGTCGGTCGCCGACATCACATGTTTCCTAGGCCAACTGGCTAGGCCGAGATTCCGGCGCAAGATCGATAATCTTAGCCCTCCATTAATGTGCAATATTGATCTTCATTCGAGCGTGTAACGGGCTCGGTGTTATCGCAATGCGTTTTGTCAAAATCGTTTTCGCCGGATGGATTGCGTCCCTGGCTGCGACCGCCGTATGTGCAGGCGAGGCGCAGCCGCATCTGCAGCATGTGATCCAAAATCTCTTTCTGGAAGAATACGGAACTGTCGCTCCTCCCGCCGCTTTCGTCCGGTTTTGCACCGAGTCTCCGAGCGAATGCGTGCTCCGCAAAGCGGGAAATGGCTTTGCGGAATCGGCTAAGCGCCTTGAGCAGCTGGACGAGGTCAATCGCCGGATCAACCGCGCGATCACGCCGATGACCGATATCGAGCACTACGGGATCGAGGATTATTGGACCATCCCGAAAGACGGAAAGGGCGACTGCGAGGATTACGCTCTTCTCAAGCGTCACATCCTAATTTCGATGGGATGGCCGACAAGCTCACTGTTGATGACGGTCGTGCGTATCGAGAACGGAGAAGGGCACGCGGTTCTGACTGCGAGAACGAAATTCGGCGACCTTATTCTCGACAATCGCACGGACGACCTGAAGCCTTGGTACCAGACGGGGTACAGCTACAAAATGATTCAGTCGTCCAATGATCCTCAGGTCTGGCGCGATCTCGATCCCGACGACGACGTGTTGCCGACGCCGATCGCGGTGCCGCAACTGCTCTATGATCTCACGCACCTGCAATAGGATGCAGAGGGTCTGAAGCTGCGTCCGTGCTTTGCACGCATTTTCGTCGGATACGATGGACAGGCCAATTGCGAGCTTCTGCTCCGGCGCATAGAAGATGATCGAGCAGCACCTCGTGAGCACAGGCCCCGCCCTTGATCGTCCGACCGAAAGCCTCCTTCTTCGACATCCTCTTTGCCGTCCGCGGATCCATCGCGGGCCGTGTCGCATGGCGCTGCCTTTTCATTACGGTGCTAGCCTGCGTCGTCGTCTTTACTGGCGATTTTCATCTGGAGCCGATGTCTCATCTGGGCACGGCGCCGTTCGGCCTGATCGGCATTGCCATTTCGATCTTCATGAGCTTCCGGAACAGCGCCGCTTATGACCGCTGGTGGGAAGGGCGCAAGCAATGGGGAGAGCTTCTCGTTCAAGTCCGCTCTTTGATTCGCGAGTTATCCGACCTCGATACGGAAGCCAAACGCCGCATCTTCATGCCCTTGATCGCGTTCGCCAATGCGCTCTCGGCGCGCCTTCGCGATGAGGATGAACTGGCCGCGGCCCGCCCATGGGACGCGACGGCATCCGCCGGCCCCAACGTGACTGATGCCATTCTCAGGCAGGTCGGTGCGGAGCTGATTGAACTGAATAAATCCGGAGCGCTATCGGATTGGCGTTATTCGTCTGCTGCCATCCGCATGAATGGCCTCTCGAACGTTCAGGCTGCCTGTGAACGCATCAAGGCGACCCCGCTGCCATTCGCCTATACGCTTCTCATTCACCGCACGGTTTATCTGTTTTGTGTGTTGCTGCCGTTTGCGCTCGCCCCGCAACTCGGCTGGGGAACGCCCGTCATCGTGGCCTTCATAAGCTATACATTCTTCGGGCTCGACGCGATCGGCGATGACCTCGCCGAGCCGTTCGCCCCCGCCGACAACAGCCTTCCGGTCAAAGCGCTCGTGCGCGTCGTGGAACGCGAAATACTCAGCTCTCTGGACGTGTCGCCTCTGCCCGACGAGCTTCAACCCGTTGGCTACGTATTGTCGTGAGGCTAGGAACTCGCGCCGCTATTTGAACAGCGACGTGAGCGAGAACGACGAGGCGACGACGATCGGCGGGTTTTCCGCGACTTGAGGATACGGCTCGTCGATATAGGCGTTGACGCCCGTAGCGCGGCCAGCCTTGACCAATGACGCGACGTAAGCCCAGCCCTTCGGTTCCAGCCCGAGGCAGGCCTCCGACATCTCGCCCTTGAGGCGCTCGTGAATGGCGATGTTCCCGCGCGCGAGAATGGCGGCCGTCTGGCGCGGCGTGAACCTGTCCTTGTCCCAAAGCTTCCGGAGATAGATGCCGACGACGTTCCGCTTGGTCTTCGGCCCCCATGTCACGCGCTTGCTTGGATCGTTCGAGCCGAAGGCGTATTCGCCTGGCGGCAGCGGGCCGACGGCGCGCGTTGCAAGACAATCAGGATCGGGATTGTTTCGGCACATCTCTCGGCCGGAAATCGCCCACGCGATCGTTTGTCCGTTCGAACGTGGATCGCTGGAGATTACGAATAGGCGCCCGGTCCGGATCGTATAGCCGAGCCGGAAAGTTCCGGCGGTCGGCGGAACCTCGTGGATCACATCCTCGAACGGATTGCAGATTTCGCCGCCCGTCAGCTTGCGCGGATAACCGTTGAGCTGAATGGTGACGAAATCGACGCCAGGCGCGCAGTCCCACTGCGGAAGCGTTCGCTTGTTCGCGATGGAAATGGGCGGGCCGGTCGGGACCTTCGCGGGCGCTTTCGGCACGACGGGAGGCGGCGGTGCTTCGGGCTCATCCGTCGGCGCTAGGCTTGCGATCGGCCCTGGTTCCTTCGGCAGACGGCGGATGGCTTCGCACTTTGCGGACAACTTCGGCGGATGAATTTGCTTCACGGCGAGCTTTCGCGCCATGGCAGCGCTCGCGCCGGCCTTGATGTAGGCCACGATCAGAGCCTGCTGAACCTCGATCTGCTCCTGTGAGAGTTCGAAGATGCAATCGTCGTAGATTTGATCTCCGACCTCACTGAAGAAGTCCGCGATCTGCCCGGCTGCAGCCGCTGCTGCCGCCGAGGGATGCGTCGCGCCGGGCGGGGATTGCTGCGCCTGGCTATGACCGGCCGCAAGGAACGGCAGGCACGCGGCGAGCACTACGGTAGCCGCGTTGAACGCCACTCGCGCCCCGGTCAGCCCCGCGCGTGCGCCCCGCCGATGAGCAATATGGTTAGTCCAAATCATATGCCATCCCTAACCAAGAGTCGGGGCAACAGCGAGGCTGTCAGTAAAATTGCGCTCATTCGCCTGCGTCGCAGCGGTCGCGCTCCCCCAAAAGCTCAAAATTGGTCCCGCGCAAATCCGCCGAACGATCCAGTCGCGAGGCTGACGCAGAAAGCGATCTGCGCGCCGATTGCCATCAGCGCGCAGGATGAACTCGAACGGAATATTTGAAAGAGAGCAGGGGGTTATCGCCAGCCGCGATGACCACCCCAGTGTCCACCGCGCCAACCACCGCCATGGCGGCCCCAATAGCCGCCGCGATAGTAGGGCCGCCCGCCCCAATAGCCATAACGATAGGGATTATAGCCGGCCCAGTAGGGATAGGGTCGGTAATAGCGGGGCCCGTCGTAGTAGGTCACAACGGGGCCGTCATAATAATATTCCCGTACTGGAGGGCCTTCGACCACCGGACCGCGTTCGACATAACCGCCGTTATATCCGTCAAGGTCCGCTGCCTGCGCCGAAAGCGGCGTGACGCCAACAATGGCTATCGTCGAGAGCGCATAAATCAAGGTTTTCATGAGGATCTCTCCCTGGAGAACTTGCAGGAGAAAACACCTCTGGCTCTGAATGGTTGCTGAACACTGCTCGTCATCTTGCCTGATCTCGAAGCGCAAAGAACAATGCTCGCCGAATAGCTATCAGCAGAAAGTAATATTGCATTAATAATTGTGATCGGGTCTGCAATCACCCCGTACTGCAACGCCCTCCAATCGGCTTCGAACGAAAATGGGACTGGGCAATGCGGGGCGATGCAACTGTTTTGTCCTGCGTTTCTCGCTCAGGGCATGGTCAGAAGCTGGGTGTTGCGCCGCAGGACGGCGTGAGTTAACACCGCACAGAAGGCGCTCGGACACTTCGTGCAAGCGGACGCACTGCAATGATGGATCTGACTACGCAATATTTGCCGATAGCTATCTTTATCGGCGTGGCTCTGCTGATCGGCGGCGCCCTGATGATCGCGCCCTTTCTTGTCGCTGTCCGCAACCCTGATCCCGAGAAGGTCTCGGCCTACGAATGCGGTTTTGACGCCTTCGACGACGCCCGCATGAAATTCGACGTGCGCTTCTACCTCGTGTCGATCCTCTTCATTATTTTCGATCTTGAGATCGCATTCCTCTTTCCCTGGGCAGTCGCCTTCAAGGAAATCGGCGTCTTCGGCTTCTGGTCCATGATGGTGTTCCTCGGTGTGTTGACCATCGGCTTCATCTATGAATGGAAGAAGGGCGCGCTGGAATGGGAATGATCATGAAGGACGACGGCGCGCCTGGCCTGCTCTTTGATCGCACCTTTGACCGCGCCCGCGAAGGCGCCGCGGTGACCGGCGCTCCGGCGGCCGATCCGTTTTTTACCGACGTCTCGAACGAGTTGGCCGATAAGGGTTTTGTCGTCACGACCGTAGACGATCTCATCAATTGGGCGCGAACCGGCTCGTTGATGTGGATGACGTTCGGCCTTGCCTGCTGCGCGGTCGAGATGATGCAAGTCTCGATGCCCCGCTACGACGTCGAGCGCTTCGGCTTTGCGCCCCGCGCCTCGCCCCGGCAGTCCGACGTGATGATCGTCGCCGGTACGTTGACCAACAAGATGGCTCCCGCGCTGCGGAAGGTCTATGACCAGATGCCTGAGCCGCGGTACGTCATTTCGATGGGGAGCTGCGCCAACGGCGGCGGCTACTACCATTATTCCTATGCTGTCGTCCGCGGCTGCGATCGCATCGTTCCGGTCGATGTTTACGTGCCAGGTTGCCCGCCGACCGCGGAAGCACTGCTCTACGGAATTCTTTTGCTGCAACGGAAGATTCGCCGCACTGGCACGATCGAACGTTAGGCAAAAGCAAAAAATCACCATGGCCGGCTCATGCTGTCGGCCGCGCTGGGAGATCGCCGGCCGATGACCGAATTGTCCGTATTGCAGGATGCTGCAAATTCGATTGCGGGCGCTGCTTTGCAGCGGTCGGCCATCGCTTACGACGAATTGACGATCACCGTTGCTCGCGAAGATATCGTCGGCGTGCTGACCAAGCTTCGCGACGATCCCAAATGCCTGTTTGAAGTTCTGATCGACATCTGCGGCGTCGATTATCCTGAACGGGCTGAACGCTTCGACATCGTCTATCATCTGCTGTCGCCGCGCCTGAACCAGCGTATCAGGGTCAAGATCGCAACCGACGAGGTAACTCCGGTCGCGAGCGTCAACGACGTGTTCCCCGCTGCCAACTGGTACGAGCGCGAGGCCTACGATCTTTATGGGATCCGCTTCATTGGCCATCCCGATCTGCGCCGCATCCTGACGGACTACGGTTTCCAGGGCCATCCGCTGCGGAAAGATTTCCCGCTCACTGGCTATGTCGAAGTTCGCTATGATGACGAGAAGAAGCGTGTCGTCTACGAGCCGGTGAAGCTCACCCAGGAATTCCGCGATTTCGATTTCGAGAGCCCGTGGGAAGGTCCCAGTCACGTTCTGCCGGGCGACGAGAAAGCCGGTCCGAAATCTTAAAGCCCGCAATCTGGCGTTCCCCTTTAAATGTTCGTTCGTTTGGTCTTGCCATCCAGTTGTTCAGCTGCGTTGCCCGAGGCGCCGAAGCAGGGGCATGCTCTCGAATTCAGAGGTCGGCGCGAAGTGCGCCTTTTCGCAGTTGCCGGTAACGAGGTTGTCGGAGGTGCGAAATGGCGGTGATGCACAGGACCCGGATCGCAATGCAACTGGAAGCTAGCGTCGCAATCGCGGCAGCCTTCATGACCATGGCCTTTATCATCGACTGGCCGCGCGCTGTGGCGGGCTTGGTTCTTGGTGCCGTATGCCGCTTTCTGCCCTACGGCACCATTGTCGTGCCGCTGGGCGTGATCTTCGTCTCCGCGCTGTTTGAGCTTCTCTATCCGTGGTTCGGACGCACGACGGGGCCGCACTTCTGGGGTTTTTTCGTTGGCCTGTTTGCAGTCGCAGGGACGGCTTCGAGCCTCTACATCACGATCCGCAATCTGAAGGATCGCGTATGAGCGGCGTGCCATGAAAGATACGCTTCATCCCGGCGCCAAGACACAATTTACGTATCGTGTTCCCGCGACGAAGACCGTGCCGCATCTCTACCCCGAGGCGCATGAGTTCCAGCTCATGCCGACGGTGTTCGCAACAGGCTACATGGTCGGCCTGATGGAATGGACGTGCCTACACATCATTGCGCCTCACCTCGACAAGGGGGAGGGCTCGCTTGGCATCCACATCAATGTTTCGCACCTCGCCGCCACAGTCCCCGGACAAACGGTGACGGTCGACGCCGAATGCACGAAAGTTGCTGGCCGCCGCCTATATTTTCATGTCAAAGCCCACGACGGCATTGACCTAATTGGCGAGGGCGAGCATCAGCGTATGGTCGTCAACTGGGAAAAGTTCGAGCAGCGGGTGAACGAAAAGGCGAAGATCGCCAGGCTTGCACCCATCACGCGCGGGACCGTTTGAACATGGCCGAGACTGAGATCCGCAATTTCAACATCAACTTCGGGCCCCAGCACCCGGCAGCGCATGGCGTGCTGCGCTTGGTGCTCGAGCTCGATGGCGAGGTGGTCGAGCGGGTCGATCCGCACATCGGGCTTCTCCATCGCGGCACCGAAAAGCTGATCGAGCACAAGACCTACATGCAGGCGATCGGCTACTTCGATCGCCTCGATTACGTCGCGCCGATGAATCAGGAGCATTCGTTCTGCCTCGCAGCCGAAAAGCTTCTAGGTTTGGAAGTTCCGCGCCGCGCACAGCTCATTCGCGTGCTTTATTCCGAGATCGGGCGCCTCTTGTCCCATCTCTTGAACGTCACCACCCAGGCGATGGACGTCGGCGCGTTGACTCCGCCGCTCTGGGGCTTCGAAGAGCGCGAAAAGCTGATGGTGTTCTATGAGCGCGCATCAGGCTCGCGCATGCACGCCAAATACTTCCGCATCGGCGGCGTCCATCAGGATTTGCCCGATCAGTTGATCGACGATATCTACGCTTTCTGCGATCCGTTCCTGAAGGTTCTGGACGACATCGATGGTCTGCTGACCGAGAACCGGATTTTCAAGCAACGCAACGTCGATATCGGCGTCGTCTCGCTCGATGAAGCGTTTGCGTGGGGATTTTCTGGCGTCATGGTCCGCGGCTCCGGCGCCGCCTGGGACCTGCGCAAGGCGCAGCCCTACGAATGCTATGCCGAACTCGATTTCGATATCCCGATCGGCAAGAACGGCGATTGCTACGATCGCTATCTCATCCGCATGCAGGAAATGCGTGAGTCGACCAAGCTGATGAAGCAGTGCTGCGAGCTTTTGAAGTCGGCCAGCGGCCAAGGCCCGCACGTCGCCCAGAACAAGAAGGTCGTGCCGCCCAAGCGCGCAGAGATGAAGCGCTCGATGGAAGCGCTCATTCATCACTTCAAGCTCTACACCGAAGGCATCCATGTACCGCCCGGCGAAGTCTATGCGGCCGTCGAAGCGCCCAAGGGCGAATTCGGCGTCTATCTCGTCGCCGACGGTTCGAACAAGCCCTATCGGTGCAAGATCCGCGCTCCCGGCTTCCCGCATCTGGCGGCGATGGATCACATCAATCGCGGCCACATGCTCGCCGACGTCTCGGCGATCCTCGGCTCTCTCGATATCGTCTTCGGCGAAATCGACCGCTGATTCGCCATGGCGCGCGTGATCGAAACGGCGGTGCTGATCCGGGCTGTGCCGTCGCGCGTCTGGTCCGTCCTGATGGACTTCCACGCCTACCCGAGCTGGAACCCTTTTATTCGCAGCATCTCCGGGGAAAAGCGTGTCGGCGGCAAGCTCGAGGTGGTTATCGCGCCGCCGGGCGGAAAGCCGCAGACGTTTCGGCCAGTCGTCGCCGAATTCGTCCCCGAACAACGCTTCTGCTGGCGCGGATCGCTTCCCATTCCGGGGCTCTTCACGGGTGAGCACCGGTTCGTGCTTGGCGCAGAGGGACCAAACACGCTTTTCACGCACTCGGAAGCATTTTCAGGTCTTCTGGTGCCGTTTGTCGGCGGTATCCTCGCCGCGACCGAACGCGGATTTCAGGCCATGAACGGCAAGTTGAAAGCGCGCGCTGAAGGGAGCTAGCGGTCGTCGCCCAAAAAAAACTTATCCCCCCGCGTGGGGGGGCCGGTATGATAGCCGGAGGATAGATTTCGAGGCATTGCGCAGAAGGACTCCAACATGCTTCCCGGTGCAGCCCCCATGGTCGACAATCTCTTTCTGCTGGCGGTCGCGTCCCTCGGATGGGGCTTGAGCCTCGCGACCTATCGGCTTTTTGCCCGTTCGCGCGGCTGGCCGATGGGCGCGCTGCAAGCCGATCTTCCGTTCATCCCTGTTCTGATCGGTCTCGTCGGGCTCTTCTCGGCATTGCTATTCGCGACCGCGCGCGGCGCTGACGACGGTGGTTGGGTGATTATCGTGCTGGGGCTTCTCTTCGCGGCCATTTGGACGGGCTTCCTGCGCGTGGGATCGCAAGTCGCGCTCTTTCTGGCGCCGGTCGCGACGTTCCTGTTGTTGCTTGGCTGGCTTGCTGTGCCGCTCGGATTCTCCGAACGCAGATGGGCGACCGAGAAGCCGACCGAGACGTTGCAACGGCGCGGGCTGCTCCCCTCGGAATCGGCGGCGCCGCCTCCGTCTGCGACACCGTAATCTCGCGCGCGTATCGTCGCACCTGAACGCTGATGACGATCATCACTTGTCACATGTGACAGATGGACAAATGCTTGCTTTGCGTCCGCGATCCTCGTACTGGACCGCGTAACGAAGTGAGAGTTAATGTCGCCGAGTGATTAGACGTGAAGCATAACGGGCAAATCGTCCCGCGACGTTCGCTCATTATGCTCCGGCGACATTAGGATTGACGTTCGAGGGAGCCGTGAATGGCCGTTCGCCGACTGAATCCTGAGCAACCTGCCCAGTTCGCTTTCACGGCTGAGAATCTTGCATGGGCCCGCGAGACAATCGCGAAGTATCCCGAAGGCAAGCAGGCTTCCGCGATCATTCCGCTGATGTGGCGGGCGCAGGAGCAGGCGGGCGGTTGGCTTCCTGAGCCGGCGATCAGGCTCGTTTGCGATATGCTGGGTATGGCCCACATACGCGGCATGGAAGTTGCGACCTTCTACACGATGTTCCAGCTGTCGCCCGTGGGCAGCAAGGCGCACATCCAGGTCTGCGGTACCACGCCCTGCATGTTGCGCGGCTCCGGCGATCTCATCTCCGTTTGCAAGAAGCGCATCAACGAGCACGCCCACGAAACGAACGCCGACGGTACGCTGTCGTGGGAAGAGGTCGAATGCATTGGCGTGTGCGCCAACGCCCCTGTCGTCCAGGTCCACAAGGATACCTACGAGGATCTGACGGCTGAGCAGCTGGACAAGCTCCTGGATGCCTTCCTCGCCGACAGTAAGCCGAAGCCCGGTTCCCAGACTGGACGCACCGCATCCTGCCCGTCTTCCGGACCGACGTCGCTGACCGACGCGACGCTTTACGACGGATCGACCATCGGCGCCTGGAAAAAGCGGTTCGAGGAATCGTCGGGTGGCGCCGAAGACCAGCCGAAAGAATCGACGCCGCCTTCGGCTCTGGCTTCGCCAGCACACAAAGAGCAGGTTGCGACCGGGACGTCTCCGGCATCGCCGGCGAACGCGCAATCCGGCAGCGCACCGCTGCATCCCGCGGCCCTGACCGCGATGGCGAACGCCGGTCTCGTCAAGGAACTCGAAGCGCGCGGCGGCGGCAAGGCATTGAGCGCCGGCGAGCTCGATAAGATCAAGTCCGACATGATCCGCGACCGCGCGATTGCGGCAGCTGCCGAGCAGGCGGCTCCGGCAATCGCTATCGTCCAGCCCGAGCTTCTCAAGGAGCCGCTCGGAGGCAGCGCGCCCGACGATTTATCCTTGATCTGGGGTGTCGCCGATAAGATGGCGGAGAAGCTGAACGCAATGGGAATTTGGCACTTCGACCAGATTGCCAAGTGGACGCCCGAGAACGTCGCTTGGTTCGAAAGTCAGCTTGACGGGTTCAAGGGCCGCGTTACCCGTGACAAGTGGATTGAGCAGGCTCAGAAGCTTGCTTCCGGGTGGCGTCCCGAAAGCAAAGCCGGCGAAAAGCCGAAGGGGTAGCGCGCATGCTGCATGATCGCGACCGGATTTTCCGTAATATCTACGGCTTCCACGATGTCAGCCTCAAGGGCGCGCAGAGCCGTGGCGTATGGGATGGCACCAAGTTCTTCATCGACAAGGGCCATGACTACATCATCGATGAGGTGAAGAAGTCGGGCCTGCGCGGACGCGGCGGCGCCGGCTTCCCGACCGGCCTCAAGTGGTCGTTCATGCCGAAGGCGGATGCGCGCCCGAGCTATCTCGTTATCAACGCCGACGAGTCGGAGCCCGGCTCCTGCAAAGACCGCGAGATCCTCCGCCATGACGCGCATCTACTAGTCGAAGGAGCGCTTCTCGCATCCTTCGCGATGCGAGCGCACGCCTGCTACATCTATGTGCGCGGCGAATACATCCGCGAACGCGAAGCGCTGCAGCTGGCCATCGATGAGGCGTATGCGGCGAAGTTCATCGGCAAGAATAACATTCATGGCTGGGACTTCGATCTCTACGTCCACCACGGCGCCGGCGCTTATATCTGCGGTGAAGAGACGGCGATGCTCGAAAGTCTTGAAGGCAAGAAGGGCCAGCCGCGCCTGAAGCCGCCGTTCCCCGCCAATGTCGGACTCTACGGCGCGCCGACGACGATCAACAATGTCGAAAGCATCGCGGTGACCGGCGAAATCCTGCGCCGCGGATCGGCGTGGTTCGCGGCTCTCGGCAAGCCGAATAATACCGGGACCAAGCTCTTCCAGATCTCAGGTCACGTCGAACGCCCGTGCGTCGTCGAGGAAGAGATGGGCATTCCATTGAAGGAACTTATCGACCGTCACTGCGGCGGCATTCGCGGCGGCTGGGATAATCTGCTGGCAGTTATTCCAGGTGGTTCGTCGGTTCGCTGCATCACCGCTGAGCAGGCCGAAGCCGTGACGATGGACTTCGACGCGCTCGGCAAGCTCGGCTCCGGTCTCGGCACCGCCGCCGTAATCGTGATGGACAAGTCGACCGACATCATCGCCGCCATCCGGCGCATCGCCTACTTCTATAAGCATGAGAGCTGCGGCCAGTGCACGCCGTGCCGCGAGGGCACCGGCTGGATGTGGCGTGTCATGGAACGCATGGAGCGTGGCGAAGCGGAAAAGCGCGAAATCGATTTGCTGTTTGAAGTCTCCAAGCAGATCGAAGGTCATACGATTTGCGCGCTAGGCGACGCGGCGGCTTGGCCCATCCAGGGTCTCATCAACAATTTCCGCCCCGTGATCGAGCAGCGGATCGACGACTATAAAGCCAAACATGCCCGTGTGGCGGCGGAGTAAGCAGAATGAAAATCGAAAACGAGAAACACCGGCTTGAAGTCCGACGCGCCGTCATCTCGGGTTCGGTGTTTGATGACGTGAATCTGTCCGGCGCCACGTTCGAGAACGTGAACCTATCCGGCGGCCGGTATCACAACGTCAATCTTTCTGGATGTTCCTTCGACGATCTCAACATGTCTGGCTGGAAAGTGCACGACGTCAACTTGTCGGGAATGTGCATCGAGAAGGCCAATCTTGCTGGCGCCTCTATCAAGGACAGCTGCATGGAAGGCATGACCATCGAAGGAATTCCCGTTACAGAACTGCTCGCCTATTGGCGTGCCGGCCATGAAGCGGTTTGAACGCAAGGGCTCGCTGATCAATGTCAAAGCAACTCATAGTCGACGGCACACCGATCGAGGTCGAGGACGGCACGACCTTGATGCACGCCTGCGAAATGGCGGGCTCTGTCATTCCGCGCTTTTGCTATCACGAACGCTTGTCGATTGCCGGTAACTGCCGCATGTGTCTCGTCGAAGTGCAAGGCTCTCCCAAGCCCGTCGCTTCATGCGCGATGCTCGTCAACGATCTGCCGCCGAACAAGGACGGCTCGCCGAAAGTCGTCAACACCTCGTCCCCAATGGTCAAGAAAGCGCGGGAAGGGGTGATGGAATTTCTTCTCATCAACCACCCGCTCGATTGCCCCATCTGCGATCAGGGTGGCGAATGCGATCTGCAAGATCAGGCGATGGCCTTCGGCATGGGTGGCTCGCGCTATCACGAAAACAAGCGCGCCGTCGAAGAGAAGCACATCGGTCCGCTGATCAAGACGATGATGACGCGCTGCATCCACTGCACGCGCTGCGTCCGCTACATGACGGAAGTCGCCGGCGTCGAAGAGCTAGGCCTGATCGGCCGTGGTGAGGATGCCGAGATCACGACCTATCTCGAACACGGCATCATGTCCGAGATGAGCGCGAACGCCGTCGATCTCTGCCCGGTCGGCGCGCTAACCCACCGTCCGTGGGCGTTTGCCGCGCGGCCCTGGGAAATGGAAGCCGTCGAGACAATCGACGTCATGGATGCCGTCGGCTCCGCCATCGCGGCGGACGTACGCGGCGCGGCGGTCATGCGCATCCTTCCGCGCAACAACGATGCCGTGAACGAAGAATGGATTTCCGACAAGACGCGGCACGTCTCGGACGGACTGAAAACGCAGCGTCTCGATCAGCCCTACATCAAAAAGAACGGCCGCTTCGTGCAGGCGAGCTGGGACGAAGCGCTGGGCCTCGTCGCGGAGAAATTGAAAGCTACGCCTGCCGACAAGATCGGTGCGATAGCGGGCGATCTGTCCGGTGCGGAAGAAATGTTCGCGCTGAAAGATCTTCTCACCCGCTTCGGCGCAAAATCGCTCGATTGCCGCCAGTCGGGTGACAGGCTCGATCCCAAGCTCGGCCGCGCGAGCTATCTCTTCAATTCTTCGATCGAAGGCATCGAGCAGGCCGACGCAATTCTGCTGATCGGCGCCAATCCGCGCATTGAAGCGACGGTGCTCAATGCCCGCATTCGCAAGCGCTGGCGGTCCGCGCCGACGAAGATCGGCGTCGTCGGCCCGAAAGTCGATCTAGCCTACGGCTACGACTATCTTGGCGCCGGGCCGGACACCCTGACGGAAATCGCCAACGGCAGGCATCCGTTCGCCGAAGTTTTGAAAGCTGCCGCCAAGCCGATGGTCATCGTTGGCGAAGGCGCTTTTGCACGGCCCGATGGGCTTGCAGTGCTGTCGCTTGCAGCACGCATTCTCCTTGCCGCTTCGGCCGGAAAAGAAGCGAGCTGGAACGGCTTCAATGTCCTGCACACTGCCGCGGGGCGTGTCGCGGGGCTCGATCTCGGCTTCGTGCCCGAGAAGGGCGGCAAGGACACCGCAGGCATTCTCGGACCCGACACCGAGTTTCTTTATCTTCTCGGCGCCGACGAGTGCGATCTTTCCAAGCTCAGCCCGAAAGCCTTTGTCGTCTACCAGGGTACGCATGGTGATAAAGGCGCCGAACGCGCCGACGTCATTCTGCCGGGCGCCGCGTACACCGAAAAGAACGCGACCTACGTCAACACGGAAGGCCGCGTGCAGCAAACTGCCAAAGCTGTCTTCCCGCCGGGCGACGCCAAGGAAGATTGGACGATCCTTCGCGCCCTATCGCAGCGCGCTGGCGCCACGCTTCCCTATGACAATATCAAGGAGCTGCGCGCCGCCATGTACCGGGCGAGCCCGCAACTTGCTGCCCTCGACACGGTTGAGATGCGCGCCGTGTCTGGCTTGGAGACGCTCGCCAAGCTGACCGGCCAAGCATCTTCCGAGCCTTTCGCTCCGGCCGTGCTCGACTTCTATCTCACGAATCCGATCGCGCGCGCTTCGGCCGTGATGGCAGGAATGAGCGCGTTGAAAGCTTCAAAGACGCAGCCACTCAAGGCGGCGGAGTAGGGACGGATGCTCGAATCGCTGCAGACCTTCATGACGGACTACGGCTGGAACATTCTGGCCCTGATCGGCTTCTCGCTGCTCATGCTCGTGGTTCTGCTCATCATAATCGCATTCCTGTTGCTCATGGATCGCAAGGTCTGGGCTGCCGTGCAGATGCGGCGCGGGCCGAACGTCGTCGGTCCATTCGGCCTGTTGCAGTCGTTTGCCGATCTTCTGAAATTCGTCCTGAAAGAACCGATTATTCCGGCAGGTTCCGACAAGGGCGTATTCCTGCTTGCGCCGCTGGCGACGGCCGTATTCGCACTCGCTTCCTGGGCGGTCATACCGGTCAACGAAGGCAGCTTTTTCGGTCTTACCTCCGGCCGCTGGGTCATTTCCGACATGAACGTCGGAATTCTTTACCTCACGGCCATCTCGTCGCTCGGTGTCTACGGCATCATCATGGGCGGCTGGGCCTCGAACTCGAAGTATCCATTCATGGGCAGCTTGCGCTCGGCAGCTCAGATGGTCTCCTATGAAGTTTCGATCGGCTTCGTGATCGTCTGCGTGATCCTTTGCGTCGGCTCGCTCAACGTCACCGATATCGTCAATGCGCAGAAGGCCGGTATTGGCACGCGACTCGGCCTAACAAACTCGTTCTTAGACTGGCACTGGTTGCCGCTGTTCCCGATGTTCGTCGTCTTTTTCATCTCGGCGCTGGCTGAAACGAACCGGCCGCCGTTCGACCTCGTCGAAGCGGAATCGGAACTCGTCGCGGGCTTCATGGTCGAATATTCCTCGACGCCCTATCTTCTCTACATGCTCGGCGAGTACGTCGCGATCACCACCATGTGTGCGCTGACGACGATCCTGTTCCTCGGTGGTTGGCTGCCGCCGCTCGATATCTGGCCGCTCAATGCCATCCCTGGAATTTTCTGGTTCCTGATCAAAGTCGTGATGGTCTTCTTCATGTTCGCCATGGTGAAGGCAATGGTGCCGCGGTATCGCTATGACCAGTTGATGCGCCTCGGCTGGAAAGTGTTCCTGCCGCTGTCGCTCGTCATGGTGATCCTCACCGCCGCCGTGCTGCAATTCGGAGGCTTCCTCTCATGAACATGGCGCAGGGCGTAAAGTCGCTCTTTCTGACCGAGTTCGTCTCGGCGTTCTTTTTGACGATGCGCTACTTCTTCTCGCCGAAGAAGACGCTGAACTACCCTTATGAAAAGGGCCCGCTGTCGCCCCGCTTTCGCGGCGAACACGCGCTCCGTCGCTATCCGAACGGCGAGGAACGCTGCATTGCCTGCAAACTCTGCGAGGCGATCTGTCCGGCTCAGGCGATCACCATCGAAGCTGGCCCGCGCCGCAACGACGGCACGCGTCGCACGACACGCTACGACATCGACATGACGAAATGCATCTATTGCGGTCTGTGCCAGGAAGCCTGCCCCGTCGATGCCATCGTCGAAGGCCCGAACTTCGAGTTCGCGACGGAGACGCGCGAGGAGCTTTTCTACGACAAGGACAGGCTGCTCTCGAACGGCGACCGCTGGGAACGCGAGATCGCCAAAAACCTCGCGCTCGACGCGAAGTATCGGTGAGGGAAGAGAAGAAATGGCATCGGCTCTCTTCTTTTATATCTTCGCGGTTCTCGCGGTAGCATCGGGCGCGATGGTCATCCTGACCAAAAACCCGGTGCACGCCGTGTTGTTCCTGATCCTCGCCTTCTTCAACGCCGCCGGGCTCTTTGTTCTGCTAAATGCCGAGTTCCTGGCGATGCTGCTCGTCATCGTCTACGTCGGTGCGGTCTCGGTGCTGTTCCTCTTCGTCGTGATGATGCTCGATGTTGACTTTGCGGAACTGAAAGCCGGCTTCATCAAAAATGCCGGAGTCGGCGCGGTCGTCGGCGGCATCGTTCTCGCTGAAATTCTGGCGCTCGTCGGCTATCGCGGTTTGACGGCTGCTTCGTCTCTCAACGTCGCGTCGCCGGTTCCTGCCGCAGGCTCCGGCATCACCAATACGCAGGCGCTCGGTGAGATACTCTACACGAAGTACGTCTACTTCTTTGAGGGCGCGAGCTTGATCCTGTTCGTGGCGATGATCGGCGCCATCGTGCTGACCCTGAAGCATCGTGTCGCCGTGAAGCGCCAGTCGATCGCCGCCCAGGTCGCGCGCGGACCGAAAACTGGCCTCGAAGTCATCAAGGTCCCAAGCGGCGGCTCTGTGATCCCGCCCGCTGCAAAGCACCCGGAGGCAGCCGAATGACCATCGGTCTTGGACATTACCTCGTCGTTGCCGCGTGCTTGTTTACGCTCGGTATCTTCGGCATCTTCCTCAACCGCAAGAACGTCATCGTGATCTTGCTGTCGATCGAGTTGATGCTGCTGGCGGTCAACATCAACCTCGTGGCGTTTTCTCACTTCAACGGCGACCTCGTCGGCCAGGTCTTTGCGCTCTTTGTGCTGACGGTCGCCGCCGCCGAATCTGCCATTGGTCTCGCGATTATGGTCGTCTACTTCCGCAACCGCGGCTCCATCGCGGTTGAAGACATCAACATGATGAAGGGGTGAGGCGGGATGATCTACGCCGCCATCGTATTCCTGCCGCTCGCAGGCGCGCTCATCGCGGGCTTTTTCGGTCGCGCTATCGGCCCGCGGCCGTGCGAGATCATCACCACCTCGTTTCTGATGATCGCCGCGGTGTTGTCCTGGATCGTTTTCTTCCAGGTCGCGCTTGGCCACCAGACGAGTGAGATCACGCTGATGCGCTGGATCACATCCGGCGAACTCGACATCTCGTGGGCGTTGAAAGTCGATACGCTGACGTCGGTGATGCTCGTTGTCGTGACGACGGTATCCTCCCTCGTGCACCTTTATTCCATCGGCTACATGCACGAGGACGACTCGCGTCCACGCTTCTTTGCATATCTGTCGCTGTTCACGTTCGCGATGTTGATGCTCGTGACCAGCAACAATCTCGTGCAGATGTTCTTCGGCTGGGAAGGCGTCGGCCTCGCGTCCTATCTGCTCATCGGCTTTTGGTACACGAAGCCGTCGGCATGCGCCGCGGCGATAAAGGCCTTCGTCGTCAACCGTGTCGGCGACTTCGGCTTCGCGCTCGGCATCTTCGCCCTGTTCTTCGTCTTTCACACCGTCAATTTCGATACGCTCTTCACGGCTGTGCCGAGCGCTGTCGGCAAGACGTTTAGCTTCGCCGGTCATGACGTCGACATCCTGACGACGATTTCGCTGCTCCTCTTCATGGGCGCGATGGGCAAGTCAGCGCAGTTTCTGCTGCACACCTGGTTGCCCGACGCCATGGAGGGACCCACGCCGGTATCGGCGCTCATCCACGCCGCCACCATGGTCACCGCCGGCGTGTTCATGGTTGCTAGGCTATCGCCGATCTTCGAACTCGCGCCGGATGCCTTGGCGTTCGTAACGCTGATTGGCTCGATTACAGCGTTCTTTGCTGCAACCGTCGGCCTCGTGCAGAACGACATCAAGCGCGTCATCGCCTATTCGACCTGCTCGCAGCTGGGCTACATGTTCGTTGCGTGCGGCATCGGCGCTTATGGCGCCGGCATCTTCCATCTCTTCACGCACGCGTTCTTCAAGGCGCTGCTGTTCCTTGGCGCAGGCTCCGTCATCCACGCGATGCATCACGAGCAGGACATGCGCGCGATGGGCGGACTGCGTAAGAAAATCCCGTGGACGTTTGCCGCCATGCTGATCGGCACATTTGCGCTGACCGGCGTCGGCATTCCGCATTTGACGGGGTTTGCGGGCTTCTATTCGAAAGACGCGATCATCGAAGCGTCCTATGCGGCGGCGACGCCGAACAACTATGCCTTCTGGGCCCTCGTCATCGCGGCGGTGTTCACGTCGTTCTATTCGTGGCGTCTGGTCTTCATGACCTTCTACGGACACACCCGCGCCGATCATCACACCTATGATCACGCGCACGAAAGCCCGCCCTCGATGATGATCCCGCTCGCGGTCCTTTCGATCGGCGCTGCGCTGGCAGGTGTCGTTTTCACGTCGTATTTCATCGGGCATGACCAGAAGGAGTTCTGGGGCGCTGCAATCTTTACCGGCGAGCACAACCACATCCTGCACGAGATGCACGACGTGCCGGAATGGGTCAGCTACTCGTCGTTCATCGCGATGATCTTCGGCTTCGTCGTTGCCTGGGTTTATTACATCGGCGCGCCCTGGCTTCCCGAAGCCACTGCAAGGGCATTCAAGCCGCTATACCTGTTCCTGTTGAATAAGTGGTATTTCGACGAACTCTACAACTTCATCTTCGTGAAGCCAGCCTTCGCGCTCGGCCGCTTGCTCTGGAAAGGCGGCGACGGAACGATCATTGACGGCGCGATCGACGGTACGGCGGAAGGCGTTGTCCGCGTCACCGACCGGGTCGTCAAACTGCAGACCGGCTACATGTATCACTACGCCTTCGCGATGCTGATCGGTGTCGCCGCCATCCTCACGTGGCTGACGTACAACGGGCTCTTCGGCGGGGTGCTCAAATGAGCAACATTCTCTCGGTCACGATTTTCCTCCCGCTCATCGGAGCGGTGCTGATCGCGACGCAAAACGCCGAAGCGAAGGGCAATGCGCGCTGGATCGCGCTTTGGACGACGCTCGTCACCTTTGCTGTGTCGTTGCTGATCTGGATCAACTTCGACAGCTCGTCTGCCGGCTTTCAGTTCGTTGAGGAATACAACTGGCTTGGCCCCCTGAAATACAAGATGGGAGTCGACGGCATCTCGATGCTGTTCGTCATCCTGACGACGTTCCTGATGCCGCTTTGTATTCTTGCGAGCTGGCAGTCGATACAGATCCGCGTCAAGGAATACATGATCGCGTTTCTGATCCTCGAGACGATGATGCTCGGCGTCTTCTGCGCGCTTGATATCGTGCTCTTCTATCTGTTCTTCGAGGGCGGCCTCATCCCGATGTTCGTCATCATCGGCGTCTGGGGCGGTAAGCGCCGCGTGTACGCGAGCTTCAAGTTCTTTCTGTATACGCTGCTCGGCTCTGTGTTGATGCTGCTCGCCATGATGGCGATGTACTGGCACGCCGGTACGACCGACATCCCGACGCTGCTGCAAACGAAGTTCCCGCCTGAAATGCAATGGTGGCTATGGATCGCGTTTTTCGCATCCTTCGCGGTCAAGATGCCGATGTGGCCTGTTCATACGTGGCTGCCCGATGCTCACGTTGAAGCGCCGACCGCAGGCTCCGTTATTCTCGCCGGCATTCTGCTGAAAATGGGCGGCTACGGCTTCCTACGCTTTTCGCTGCCGATGTTCCCGAACGCATCTGCCGATCTCGCGCCCTTCGTCTTCACGCTCTCGATCGTGGCGATCGTCTACACCTCGCTCGTCGCGCTCGTTCAGGAAGATATGAAGAAGCTGATCGCCTATTCGTCGGTTGCGCACATGGGCTACGTGACGATGGGCATCTTCTCGGCGACCCAGCAGGGCGTTGACGGCGCCATCTTCCAGATGCTCTCGCACGGCATCGTCTCGTCGGCGCTGTTCCTGTGCGTCGGCGTTATCTACGACCGCATGCATACGCGTGAGATCGCAGCTTACGGCGGCCTCGTCGAGCGTATGCCGAAATACGCCTTCGCCTTCATGGTCTTCACGATGGCGAATATCGGCCTGCCTGGCACCAGCGGCTTCATCGGCGAATTCCTGACTTTGCTCGCGGCGTTTAAAGCCAATACCTGGGTTGCGATCATCGCGACGACGGGCGTGATCCTCTCGGCGTCTTACGCGCTTTATCTTTATCGGCGCGTGATTTTCGGGGCGCTGGAAAAGGCGAACCTCAAGAGCATCCTCGATCTGTCGCCGCGTGAGGTTGCGATCCTGGCGCCGTTGATCCTGCTCACCATTTTCTATGGCGTATATCCGTCGCCGGTTCTGGACGTGACGGCGACGTCGGTGAAGAACCTAGTCGAAAATTATCAGTCGGCCCAGGCAACGGCGGCCGCATCGCTGACGACGCGAGGATACCAATGATCGATAGCACGGTCCTGCAAGTCGTCCTGCCCGAGCTCATCCTCGCGCTCGGCGCCATCGCGCTGCTGATGGTCGGCGTTTTCATGAAGAACGGTGAAGCGGCTGGCCGCGTCGTCTCGTGGTTGGCCATCGGCCTGCTGGTCGTCGTCGCCATCGCCGTTTTCGAGCAAGGCGGCTCCGCAACGGTATTCAATGGTGCGTTCGTATCCGACAGTTTCACCCGCTTCCTGAAGATCGTCATTCTCGTCGGTGCGGCGCTGACGCTGCTGATGACCTTCGACAACTTCACGCGCGCGAAGCTGCTGTTGTTCGAATATCCGGTGCTGGTGCTGCTAGCGACGCTCGGCATGCTGATGATGGTTTCGGCGAATGACCTCATCGCGCTCTATCTTGGACTCGAATTGCAATCGCTGGCGCTTTACGTCGTGGCCGCCTTCAACCGCGACGATGTCCGTTCGAGCGAGGCGGGTCTGAAGTATTTCGTGCTCGGCGCGCTGTCGTCAGGCATGCTGCTCTATGGCGCTTCGATCCTGTACGGCGTCACTGGCTCGACGAGCTACGCGTCGATCGCATCCGCTGCTGGCTTGCCGGAAATGGCGACGAACGTCGGCCTGACGTTCGGCCTCGTTTTTGTGCTTGTCGGCATCGCTTTCAAAATCGCCGCCGTGCCGTTCCATATGTGGACGCCCGACGTCTACCAGGGATCGCCGACGCCGGTGACGGCCTTCTTCGCCGGCGCGCCGAAAATCGCTGCGATGGCACTCTTGCTGCGATTCACGCAAGCCGCAATGCCCGCAGCCGCGCCGCAATGGCAGCAGATCGTCATCTTCCTGTCGATCGCGTCTATGGCGCTTGGCGCGTTCGCCGCCATCGGTCAGACCAACATCAAGCGGCTGCTCGCCTATTCGTCGATCGGCCATGTCGGCTTCTCGCTGGTGGGCCTCGCCGCCAACAGTCCCGAGGGAACGAGCGGCGTACTGATCTATCTCGCGATCTACGTCGCCATGACGCTCGGCGCCTTCGCCTGCGTCCTGTCAATGCGCCGCGGCGACCGCTACGTCGAAAGCATCTCCGATTTGGCCGGGCTCGCGCGCTCCGATCTGACGTTCGCGACGATCCTGGCGATTTTGATGTTCTCGTTTGCAGGCATTCCGCCGCTCGCGGGCTTCTGGGCGAAGTGGTACGTGTTCCTTCCGGCCATCAAGGCAGGGCTCTATCCGCTCTCGGTCATCGGCATGGTTTCGAGCGTCATCAGCGCCTACTATTATCTGCGCATCGTGAAGGTCATGTTCTTCGATGAACCGGCCGAGGCGTTCTCGCCGCGCGAAGGCCGAACCTCCGCTGTCATGGCGCTGTCGGCTGTTTTCGCGGCCGCATTCGTGCTGCCGTTCGTCGGTGGTGCCATCGTTGACGCTGCCACCGCCGCCGCCTCAGTCCTGGTGTCGGCGCATCCGCTTTAATGACTGATGGATGAAGTCCCGCCGCCGCGAATCGTCCACGTCGCCCAGACCGGCTCGACGAACGCCGACGCTACGCGCTTAGGACTGGCGGGTGAACCGCTGCCCCTATGGGTCATCGCCGACGTCCAGACCGGGGGTAGGGGGCGTTCCGGGCGACAGTGGGTCTCCCAGACGGGAAATCTTCACGCCAGCTTGGCCTTTCGTTGCACTGCGCCAATGGAAAAAGCGGGCCAATTGTCACTTCTGGCAGGAATTTCAGTCATAGACGCCATTCGAGCGACAATGGATCTTGCTTCGGAGGCCGAACTTCGCCTCAAATGGCCGAACGACATTTTGATTGGGTTTGCCAAAGCCGGTGGAATTCTGGTCGAGAGCACGTCGTTACGGGAAGGCTCCGGCTTTTTAGCTATTTTGGGTTTTGGATTGAATCTTGTGACTTTTCCGGACGCGCTTGGGCGCGCTGCTACTGCACTCGGCCATTTCGGTCGATCACCTGAACCGAGTGCCTTGCTCGACGTCCTGTCGGAACGCGTTTTCCATTGGCTGGATTGCTGGAACGCTGGAGCGAATTTTGCTGCGATCCGCGAGGCCTGGATCGAACGCGCCGGTCCGCTCGGGGAACGGATAACGATCAATACAACCCAGGGGCCCGTCTCCGGAACCTATCAGGGACTGGCGGAAACCGGTGCTCTGCTGGCCGAGGTCGGCGGCGCCGTCAGGGAAGTCAACTACGGTGACGTTGCCTTGGTCGGCGAAGTCGCGCGCGATGGGGATTCATGAGCGAACGTCCGACGTCATCCCCATCCTCCGGAAAGTTTAATTCAGACGAACTCGTATTCATGGCGCTTGGCGGTCTCGGTGAGATCGGCATGAACGTCTATCTGTACGGCTTCGGTCCACCGCGCGCGCGCTCGTGGCTGATGGTTGATCTCGGCGTGACATTCCCGCACGAGGGCGAACCCGGCGCCGACGTCATATTGCCTGATCTCCGCTTTATCGTTCCCGAACGCAAGAACATCGCTGGCCTCGTCTTGACCCACGCGCACGAAGATCACATCGGCGCCGTCATCGACCTGTGGCCTTCGCTGGAATGCCCGATCTTCGCGACACCGTTCACGGCAGGAATGCTGAAGACGAAAGCCGGCGAGTTCGGAGGTTCCGTTTCGCTGCCCATCAAAGAGGTTCCGCTTGGGGGTCGCTTCAAAGCGGGCGCTTTCGATATTGAACTCGTATGCCTCACGCATTCGATCCCTGAGCCCAACGGGCTCGCGATCCGCACACCCGCGGGCCTCGTATTCCATACCGGCGACTGGAAGCTCGATCCGACGCCCGTCGTCGGCCGTCCACATGATGCCGCGAAGCTGCAGTCGCTCGGCGATGAGGGCGTGCTCGCGCTTGTCGGCGACTCGACGAATGCCATGCGCGAAGGGCGTTCGGCCTCGGAAGAGGACGTCGCCAAAACGCTGAAAAAGCTGATCGCCGATGCACCGCGCTGTGTCGCTGTCACGCTCTTTGCCTCGAATGTGGCCCGCGTTGCTTCGATTGCGGCCGCGACGCAGGCCGCGGGGCGCACGCTCGTCGTTGCAGGGCGCGCTTTGCATCGGATTATCGAAGTTGCGATTGAGACCGGCTACTTGCCGCCGAACTTCACGTATTTGGATCAGCAGCGCTTTTCGGATCTGTCGCGCAATAAAGTCGTCGTGCTGTGTACCGGCAGCCAGGGTGAGCCCCGCGCCGCCATCGCGCGTATCGCCGAAGACGAGCATCCGGACATTTCGCTGGATAAGGGCGATCTCGTCATCTTCTCGTCGCGCACCATTCCGGGCAACGAACGCGCCGTCTCGCGCGTGCAGAATGCTTTGGCGCGACTCGGTACCGAAATCGTCACCGACGCCGAAGCGCTCGTGCACGTCACCGGTCATCCCCGTCGCGACGAACTGAGAGACATGTATTCCTGGCTTCGCCCGAAGATTGCCGTCCCGATGCACGGCGAAGCGCGGCATCTCAGGGAACACGCCAAGCTCGCGCGCGCTTGCGGCGCCGAGCAGACGTTTACCATTGTTGATGGCGAAATCCTGAAGCTCTGGCCGGAGCCGGTTTCTGTTATCGACGAGGCGCCTGTCGGCCGTCTCTATCGCGACGGCAATCTCATCGTGCCCGACGTCGAAGGACCGGTGAAGGCGCGCCGCAAGCTATCGTTCGTTGGCATCGCCGTCGTTGCGATGGCGTTGTCCCGCCGTGGCGAAATTCTGAGTGAACCCGGCGTCGTGCTCGAAGGCATTCCGGCCGCGGACCGAGACGGTGACTCGATGCGCGAGATCGTGCTCGATGCCATCGATGGCACGCTCCGCTCCATTCCGCCGAAGCGGCGGGCCGACCACGGCATGGTCCAGGAAGCCGTTCAAAGGGCTGTGCGCTCGGCCATTAACGAAGCCTGGGGCAAGAAGCCTGTTGTCAAAGTGCTCCTCTCCGTGGTGGATGGCAGGGGCTGAAGTCTCGAAACTTCGCCAAATCTCAATCCCACATCGGAGAACGGAGCATGATCGGACGCCTGAACCACGTTGCCATCGCGGTCAAGGACCTCGAAAAGGCCTCGGGCGTCTATAAGAACGCTCTGGGAGCCAAAGTCGGCGCGCCCACGGATCAGCCCGAGCACGGCGTCAGGGTCGTGTTTATCGAGCTTCCGAACACCAAGATCGAGCTTCTGGAGCCGCTTGGCGAAGCTTCGCCTATCGCGAAGTTTCTTGAAAAATCTCCTGACGGCGGTATCCACCATGTGTGCTATGAGGTTGACGACATCATTGCTGCGCGTGACCAGTTGAAGGCCCAGGGTGCGCGCGTGCTCGGCGACGGAACTCCGAAGATCGGCGCGCACGGTAAGCCCGTGCTGTTCCTGCATCCGAAGGACTTCTGCGGCACCCTCGTCGAGCTGGAACAGGTGTAAACCGAGCCTCTGGCTCTAGTTCGAAGGGTCTCGTCATGCGAACCTCGATCGCCGTCGCCACGTTCTTTTGCCTGTGGTTCATCACGCTTTTTACGGTCCTGCCGTTCTTTGCAAAAACACAGGGTGAAGCGGGCGACGTCGTGCCCGGCACACCCGAAAGTGCGCCCCACAGAATCAACCCGTTACGCGTCTTCCTCGTGAATACGGTCGTGACGTGCGTGGTGTTCGCGATCGTTTACGCTGTCGCTGCAAAGGTCGACCTTTTGCAGATCTCAACAGGCCTCATTCACGTCGGCAACTAGGCGGCGAACCCGTCCGGCGGCCCTTAAGCGCAAATTTCGCACATAATTCCACCAATTTGGGGCTTGCACCTGCGCGACGTGTTGCAAGCGGCATTCCAAGCGGCTATGCGCGCTGATCCCTAGAATAGGCTAGGCCCGCGGCTACGGGTCCGCCAGAAGCATAAAGTCGGTACGATGAGCAAGCGCGCGCTTTCCGTTTCCCGCGAGGAGAACTTCCCCGAGTGGTACCAGGCCGTCGTCCGTGACGGCGACATGGCCGAGACGAGCCCTGTCCGCGGCTGCATGATCATCAAGCCATGGGGCTGGGGCGTGTGGGAGCGTATTCAGGCCGATCTCGATGCCCGCATCAAAGAGACGGGGCACGACAATTGCTATTTCCCACTCTTCATCCCGATGAGCTTCATCGCCAAGGAAGCCGAGCACGTCGAAGGCTTCGCCAAGGAAATGGCGGTTGTCACTCATCATCGCCTGAAGAACGAAGACGGCAAGCTCGTCGTCGATCCCGACGCCAAGCTCGAAGAACCGTTGATCGTCCGTCCGACGTCGGAAACCATCATCGGCGATGCGTTTCAGCGCTGGGTGAAAAGCTATCGCGATCTTCCGCTACTGATCAACCAATGGGCCAACGTCGTGCGCTGGGAAATGCGCACGCGTCTGTTTCTACGCACGGCAGAATTCCTCTGGCAGGAAGGTCATACCGCTCACGCCGACCGCGACGATGCCGTCACTGAAACGCTGAAGATGTTGGAGGTCTATCGCACGTTCGCTGAAGACGTTCTCGCGATGCCGGTTGTGGCTGGCGAAAAACCGCCTAATGAGCGATTTCCCGGCGCCGACAACACCTATTCCATCGAAGCCATGATGCAGGACGGCAAGGCGCTGCAAGCCGGTACGTCCCATTATCTCGGTACGCACTTCGCCGAAGCGCAGAACATCCAGTTCCAGAATGCGCAAGGCCAGCTGACCTATTGCCATACGACGAGCTGGGGCGTGTCGACCCGTCTCATCGGTGGTGTCATCATGACCCACGGAGACGACGATGGCCTTCGCTTGCCGCCGATGATCGCGCCGCGCCAGATCATCATTGTCCCGATGCTACGCGAGAAGCCGGAAGATGCCGCGCTCATCGAATATTGCGCTTCAATTGAGAAAGACCTGAAAGCAGCCGGTGTCCGCACCCTCGTCGATCTGAAGCCGATCAAGTCGGCCGAGAAGCGTTGGAACTGGGTCCGCCGCGGCGCGCCCGTCATTGTCGAGGTTGGCGGCCGCGATGCTAGCGGCGGCAACGTCACGTTCATGCGCCGCGATCGTCTGCGCGATGGCGACAAGGTCATCTCGACCACCATGCCGCGCGACGAGTTCGTCGCCGGTGCCCCAGCACTTCTCAAGGATATTCAAGGCACTCTGTTCGCCGAAGCCAAGGCGCGGCTCGACGGCAACATCATCACCAACATGACGACGTTCGACGAGCTGGCTGACTATTTCGGCCCTGGCGAGGGCGAAGACGAGGCGGGCGCCTTCAAAGGCTGGGTCCGTGTCCCGTGGTCGCGCCCTGATGGCGAGGTCCTGGAAGGAATTGCAGATCGCCTGAAGGCTCTGAAGCTTACGATTCGCAATGCGCCTCTGGTTCAAGACGCGCCCGCAAGTAAATGTTTCTTCACGGGAGAACCCGCGAAAGAGTATGTGCTTATCGCCCGCGCATACTAAAACGGCCGCAATGCGGTGAGATGGCCTTAACTGCGACACAGGGAGCTGCGATGCGGCGCGCAATGGGGCAACGACAGTGAGGGCTCGATGACAGTTTCAGCGCACGGTGGGGTGTCCGCTGGAGTGCCCGCCGACCAAGGTGCCATAAGCGGGACGGCGCCGTTTTCCGCTTTCGAGTGGATGATCGCGGGCCGCTACCTCCGCGCGCGCCGCAAGGAAGGCTTCATCTCGGTCATCGCCGGGTTCTCCTTTCTCGGCATCATGCTCGGCGTCGCCACGCTAATCATCGTGATGGCCGTGATGAACGGCTTCCGACACGACCTGTTCTCCAAGATCATGGGCCTGAACGGCCACGTCATTGTGCAGAAGATCGGCGAGCGCTTCACCGATTATGATGCAGTCGCTGAGCGGATCAGCAAAGTGCCTGGCGTCAAAATCGCGATGCCGGTGATCGAAGGCCAAGTCATGGTTTCCTCCAGCACCCAGGCGCTGGGCGGACTTGTGCGCGGCCTGCGCGAAAGCGACATCAAATCCTTGAAGCTCGTTTCCGGAAATATGCGCGCCGGAACGCTCGATGGCTTCGACAGCCAGCACGGCATCGCTATGGGCGTGCGTCTTGCCAACCAGCTTCACGTTGGCCTGGGCGATATGGTCACGCTTGTGTCGCCGCGTGGCGCTTCGACTCCCTTCGGCACCGCGCCGCGATCTAAAGCCTATCAAATCACCTCGATCTTCGAGCTCGGCATGTCGGAATACGACCGCATGATGATTTTCATGCCACTGGCCGAAGCGCAGAAGTATTTCTCAAAGACGGGCGAGACCGATGTCGTCGAAGTGGTTGTCGACAATCCTGAGGACGTCGATCACTACGACGATCTGATCAAGAATGCGGGCGGCCCGACGATCGCCGTCAACGACTGGCGTCAACGCAACGAGACGTTCTTCAACGTGCTCTCAGTTGAGCGCAACGTCATGTTCATCATCCTGTCGCTGATCGTGCTGGTTGCGGCGTTGAACATCATCTCCGGCCTGATGATGCTCGTGAAAGACAAGGGCCGTGACATCGCCATTCTCAGAACGATGGGCGCCACCAAAGGCGCAGTGATGCGCATATTCCTGATAACCGGCGCATCGATCGGTATCGTCGGCACGCTCGCCGGTCTCGTCATCGGCGTGCTCTTCTGCTGGAATATCGAGAGCATCAAAAACTTCGTCTCGTGGGTTTCGGGTACGACCGTATTCGACCCGAGCGTCTACTATCTGACGAAGCTTCCAGCCGAGATCGATTTCCACGAAACCGGCGGCATTGTCGTGATGGCGCTCGTGCTCTCGGTCATCGCGACGCTCTATCCATCGTGGAAGGCGTCGAAGCTCGATCCCGTCGAAGCCCTGCGGTACGAGTAGGACGCATGGAAAACAAACCGATCGCACCAATTCTGCAGCTTGAGGGCGTCACGCGTTCTTTCCGCCAAGGCGAGAAGGAAGTCGTGGTGCTGCGCGGCGTCGATGCCGTGCTTTGGCCGGGTCAGGCCGTGGCGCTCGTCGGCCCTTCCGGTGCTGGTAAGTCGACGCTTTTGCACATCACGGGCCTACTTGAATCGCCGTCGAGCGGTCGGGTCGTCATCAACGGACGCGACTGCGCCACGATGACAGAAGCCGAGCGCACACGTCTGCGTCGCAAGGAAATCGGCTTCGTCTACCAGTTCCACCAGTTGCTGCCCGAGTTCAGCGCGCTGGAAAACGTCGTCATTCCGCAGCTCATTCTCGGCAAAAGCCGCAAGGCCGCCGAAGCCCATGCGCACGAACTTCTTGCCGGCGTCGGGCTTGCGCAGCGTGCGGAGCATCGTCCTGCCGAGTTGTCCGGCGGTGAGCAGCAGCGCACTGCCATCTGCCGTGGCTTGGCGAATAGCCCCCGCCTTCTGCTGGCCGATGAGCCGACGGGCAATCTAGATCCGCACACGTCCGACCACGTTTTCGTGCAACTCGTTGACGTCATCCGCCGCCAGGGCGTTGCAGCCTTGATCGCGACCCACAATATGGAGCTGGCAGCGCGCATGGACCGCGTGCTGCAAGTCCAGGAAGGCCAGCTGATCGAAATTTCGCTGTCCAAAACGCGTTAAGGCGCCAAATGGCCTTCGACGCGAGCCAAACGGGTTGTTTTTGCCCGGTATTTTTGCGTCGAGACAGCCGCGTTTGAAGCGCGCAAAATAGGCTTATGAACGCTCCGATTCGCACCGCTCCGCACGCGCCAAAATTCATTCACCTGAAGGTTCATTCGGCTTATTCGCTGCTCGAAGGCGCGTTGCCGATTACCAAGCTCGCCAAGCTCGCGACGGCGATGAACCTTCCCGCGATCGGCCTCACCGATACGAATAATCTTTTCGGCGCGCTTGAGTTCTCCGAGAAAATCTGGGGCGCAGGTGTGCAGCCCATCGTCGGCACGACGCTCGATATTGATTTCGGCGATAACCGCGACAATGGCCCGATGGCATTGCGAGCCATGAGCAACGAGCCGCGCGTGAAGCCCGCGGGCAAGCTCGCGCTGCTGGCCATGAACGCCGACGGCTTTGCGAACCTTATGAAGCTGTCGAAGGCGCTGAATTTCGAGGCGGCGTCGGACGAGCCCGCGCATGTGAAGATCGCGCGGCTCGAGGAATTGTCGGCCGGATTGATCGTGCTGACGGGTGGCCCGCAAGGCCCGATCGACACCGCTTTGCGCAACGCTCAGCCCGATCACGCCGCCGAGAGGCTCGCGACGCTTGAGAAGATATTCGGCGATCGCCTCTACGTCGAAATTCAGCGGCACGGTCTTGCAGAAGAAGCCGAAGTCGAGCCGCAGTTGCTCGAACTTGCCTATGCGCGGCGCTTGCCGATCGTTGCGACGAACGAATGCTATTTCGCCTCGCGTGCCGATTACGAAGCGCACGACGCGCTGCTATGCATCGCCGATGGCCGTTATGTTGTCGAAGACGATCGACGCCGAGCCAGCCCCGAGCATTACCTCAAGACCGAAGACGAGATGGCGTCTCTCTTCGCCGATCTTCCCGAGGCGCTGGCGAGCACGATAGAAATTGCGATCCGCTGCGCATTCCGCCCCGAAGGCAAGAAGCCGATCCTTCCACGCTTTGTTGCCGGTGATGATAGCCTCAGCGAAATCGAAAATTTCCGCTTAGAAGCCGCGGAGATGAAGCGTCAGGCGGTCGAAGGCCTGAAGCGCCGCCTCGAGGCACACGGGCCATCGCCAGGCTTCACGGTCGAAGACTACGAAAAGCGCCTCGCTTACGAGGTCGACGTCATCACGCAGATGAAGTTTCCCGGCTACTTCCTCATCGTGGCCGACTTCATCAAATGGTCGAAAGCCAACGGCGTGCCGGTCGGACCGGGCCGCGGTTCGGGCGCCGGTTCTCTCGTCGCTTATGCGCTGACGATTACCGATCTCGATCCGTTGCGCTTCGGCCTGCTGTTCGAGCGCTTCCTCAATCCTGAGCGTATTTCGATGCCGGACTTCGACGTCGACTTCTGCCAGGAAAAGCGCGACCGCGTCATCGACTACGTGCAGAAGAAATACGGCGACGACCGCGTCGCGCAGATCATCACGCACGGAAAGCTGCAAGCGCGCGCCGTGCTGCGCGATGTCGGCCGCGTGCTGCAGATGCCGTATGGCCAGGTCGATCGGCTCTGCAAGCTCGTGCCGAACAATCCTGCCAATCCGGTCACGCTCCGCGAAGCCATCGACGGCGAACCCAAATTGCAGGAAGAGCGCGATAGCGAACCAATCGTCGCCCGCTTGCTCGAAATCGCCGAAAAGCTCGAAGGCCTTTATCGCCACGCCTCGACGCACGCCGCCGGTATGGTGATTGGCGACCGTCCGCTCGAAGAGTTGGTGCCGCTCTACCGCGATCCGAAATCGAACTTCCCGATCACACAATACAACTGGAAGATGGTCGAGGCAGCGGGCCTCGTGAAGTTCGACTTCCTGGGTCTCAAGACGCTCACCGTGCTCGAAAAAGCCGTGCAGCTCATCAAGCGCGTGCGCGGCATAACCGTCGACTTGCCGAGTTTGCCGCTCGACGACAAGCCCGCTTATGAAATGCTGGCCAAGGCCGACACGGCCGGCGTGTTCCAGCTTGAAAGTACGGGCATGCGCGAAAGCTTGAAGCGGCTGAAGCCTGACCGCTTCGAGGACATCATCGCCATGGTGGCGCTCTATCGCCCCGGCCCGATGGATAACATCCCGACCTACATCAACCGCAAGCACGGCGAGGAGCCGGTCGACTACCTGCATCCGATGCTCGAAGGTATTCTAAAAGAGACCTACGGCGTCATCATCTACCAGGAGCAGGTCATTCAGATCGCGCAGGTGATGGGCGGATACACGCTTGGCCAGGCCGACATGCTTCGCCGTGCGATGGGTAAGAAAGACAAGGCCGAAATGGCGAAGCAGCAAGCGCGCTTCGTCGAAGGCGCTGTCAGCAAGGGCGTGAAAAAGGAAGAAGCGATCTACATCTTCGAACTCGTCGATAAGTTCGCTGGCTACGGCTTCAACAAATCGCATGCAGCCGCGTATGCGCTCGTCAGCTATCACACGGCGTATTTGAAGGCGAACTTCCGCGAGGAATTCTTCGCCGCGTCCATGACGCTCGATATGGGCAACACGGATAAGCTAGCGATGTTTGCGTCCGAAGCGCGCAAATCCGGCATCCGTATGCTGCCGCCGTGCGTGAACAATTCCGGTGTGGATTTCGGCGTTGAGCCGCCATCGGGAGATTCCAAGCTTGGTTCTATCCGTTATTCGCTTGCCGCATTGAAGAATATCGGGGCGAGCGCCGTCGAGACGATCGTCAATGAGAGAAACTCCGGCGGCCTTTATGAATCGCTCGCCGATTTTGCGTCACGCGTCGACGCCAAGGCTCTGAATAAGCGTGCGCTCGAGACGCTCGCCAAGGGCGGCGCGTTCGACTCGCTGAATTCCAATCGCGCGCTCGTCACTGCCAATGCCGATACCATTCTTGCATCCGCGCAGCGCCGCACCGCCGACGAAGCTCAGGGCACGACCGATCTTTTCGGCACCGCCGGGAAGCCCGCAGATCTCGTTCTGCGCGCGACGCAGTCGTGGACCGCGATGGAGAAGCTATCGGAAGAGTTCCAAGCCGTCGGCTTTTATCTCTCCGGCCATCCGCTCGATCAGTATGATCGCGTGCTGAAGAAGCTTGGCATAAAGAAATTCAGTGAATTCGAAATGCTCGTGCAGCGTGGCGCGACGGCCGGACGCCTCGCTGGCATCGTCATCGCCGCTCGCGAGCGCCGCTCGCAGAAAGGCAACAAATTCGCTTTTGCAACATTCTCCGACGCGACCGGCCAATTCGAAGCGGTCATATTTTCCGATACGCTTGCAGCCAGTCGCGAGCTTCTGGAGCCGGGCACGCCGGTGATCGTTTCAGTCGAAGCCGAGCGCGATGGCGAGACGATGAAAATGCGCGTGCAATCTATTGAGGAACTCGACAAGGCTGCGTCGGCAGTTCCCCGCAATCTCAAACTTGTTCTCGATCGAAAGTCTGTCGTGGCTAATGCTGCGCCGGTTTCGGACGTTAGCAAATATTTACGCCCGAGTGCGCGCGGCGGCGAAATTCGCATTGTATTGCCGCTCGAAGATCGCAATCGCGAAATGGAATTTATCCTCGCGGGGCGGTACGACGTTTCCCCGCGCGAAGCAATTCGCATTGAAGCGCTGCCAATTGTGGCGGAAATAATCGAAATCTAATACCGCTGGTTGCTGGCTCAAAAGTTACACTCAATTCGCGGAATATTTTTCGTCATCACCGACGGCTTTTCGCTGCGCTAAGCGTTAGAGGTTCAAGACGTGAGAGACCGCGTCTTTCTTTGAAGAAGATAGGAGCCTCTAATGAAAAAGAGCTTGATCGCAGCAGCTGTTGCCGCTGCCGTCACCCTCGGCGCTTTTGGCGGCGCTGCAAACGCAGGTGTCGCCGGCGCGAACCTCAACGGGATTGGCGTGCATGCGGATAAAACCGCCGTCGAGCACGTCTATTACAAGAAGCGCTACTACAAGCATCGGCACTACAAGCACCGCAAGTGGGTTTGCCGTTGGCATCACGGCCACCGCAAGTGCTACTGGCGCTATTGGCGCTAAGTGAAGTTGCGTTTTTAGTCGAAGGCAGCGCCGTGACGCTGCCTTCTTCTGACACAGTTTCAGCGCATAGCTCCGCACCCCGAGCTAGCCAAAAACGAGGCAAGAGATGTCAAAATTCCACGCCGCTTTGATTGCTGCTTTGCTGCTTGCTCCTGCTGCTACCGTCGCTCGCGCCGCCGACGACGAGAAAGAGCCGCCGAAATTGAGCGCAGCCGACATTAAGAAGAATATCGAAGCCGTCGCCTCCGATCCCGCGAAGGTGAAAGCCTATTGCGCCATGACCAAGAAAATGGACGAGGTCGGCGACGACGAGAAAAAGGCGGAAGCCGCCAGCGACGAAATCGACGGATATTTCAAAACGCTGGGCGAGGATTTCGAGAACGCCTGGGATGACGGCCAGGACGCCAAGGACGACTCGCCGGAAGCCAAGGCGATGGACGACGCCGTCTCGACGCTCGATTCCAAGTGCAGCAAGTAAACTGACGACGCGACGCGTCTCGCCTCGAACGCGGGGAGGGGCGAGAGCAGTAGCCGCATATCCCCTTAATCCATAATTCGGCGCGCCACGATCCGCTCATCAAGACGGCGGCCGTGGCGCGCGTTGCATTCGCGGCCTGGCAGGCGAGGCGCCGGAGGTGGCTGATACAAGTTTAGCCGCAGCCTAGGCTTGCACAAAAAGCCGATCCCCCGTATACAGCCGCCATCTCACACGCGAGACATTTGCGCCATGCGGATGAAAAGCCCCGCATCGTGCTCCGGTGGAGAAATGCTAAGTCTGTAAAAAGGCTTGCAAATCTCTTCTCAAGTCTCGCGGAGGTCTAACCGGAAAAGGAAACGTTTCGATGGCACTTCCTGCCTTCAACATGCGTCAGCTATTGGAAGCTGGCGTTCACTTCGGCCACCAAGCTCACCGCTGGAACCCCAAGATGGCGCCGTTCATCTATGGGTCGCGCAACAAAATCCATATCCTTGATCTGACGCAGACGGTGCCGTTGCTGCACCAGGCGTTGCTGAAGGTTTCCGACACGGTCGCCGGCGGCGGTCGCGTTCTCTTCGTCGCGACGAAGCGTCAGGCGTCAGACGGCATCGCTGATGCTGCCAAGCGCAGCGCCCAGTACTTCATCAACCATCGTTGGCTCGGCGGCACGCTGACCAACTGGAAGACGGTTTCGCAGTCGATCCGCCGCCTGCGTCAGCTGGATGACATCCTCGCCGACCCGCAGGGCCGCACGAAGAAGGAAATCCTGAACCTGACGCGTGAGCGCGACAAGCTCAACCAGTCGCTCGGCGGCATCAAGGACATGGGCGGCACGCCTGATCTTCTCGTTGTGATCGATACCAACAAGGAATCGATCGCCATCCAGGAAGCCCGCAAGCTCAACATCCCGATCGTTGCGATCGTCGATACGAACTGCGATCCCGACGGCATCGACTACCCGGTTCCGGGCAATGACGACGCCGGCCGCGCCATCACGCTCTATTGCGATCTCATGGCTCGCGCTGCGCTCGATGGTCTGGAGCGTTCGCAGGGTTCTGCTGGTGTTGACGTTGGTGCCTCCGAGACACCACCGGCCGAGGAACTGCCGAAGGTCACCTTCAAGGGCATCGAAGCGCCGCGCGGCGAGGCCGACGATCTCAAGCGCATCACCGGTATCACGCCGAAGATCGAGCAGCGCCTCAACGATGCGGGCGTCTACCACTTCTGGCAGATCGCCGATCTCGACAACGATTACGCCGAGGCGCTCGATCGCCAGCTGAAGCTCAAAGGCCAGATTGCCAGCGAAAACTGGGTTGCCCAGGCCAAGAAGCTCGTCGAAGCCGCCAGCGTCTAAAGCGCGTTGGCAATTCGACACAAAACTGACGTGCTTTTGAAGCGCGAACGTGAATGAACTTTGATGAGGCGCCCGCCGGGGCGCCTCGAACCTCATAGGTGACAGGAATGACAACGATCACCGCCGCAGACGTGAAAAAGCTGCGCGACATGACCGGCGCCGGTATGATGGACTGCAAGACCGCGCTGACCGAAACGAACGGCGACATCGAAGCCGCCGTTGATTGGCTGCGTAAGAAGGGCCTTTCGAAGGCTGCGAAGAAGTCGGGCCGCATCGCCGCCGATGGTCTCATCGGCATCGTCGCCAAGGGCCGTGAAGGCGCCGTCGTCGAGGTCAACTCGGAAACCGACTTCGTTGCCCGCAACGAGCAGTTCCAGACCCTCGTCCGTGATATCGCAGGCCTCGCTCCTGCAGCGAAGGGCGACCTCAAGGCGCTCCTCGATGCAAATTATCCGGGCACCAAAAACACCGTCGAAGTCCAGCTTCAGGAAGCTGTCGCAACGATCGGCGAAAACATGACGCTGCGCCGCACGGCGGCCGTTGCGGTGAAGGAAGGCGTCGTCGCTGACTACGTCCACAATCGCGTCGCAGACGGCCTCGGCAAGATTGGCGTGCTCGTTGCACTGGAAAGCGCGGGCGATGAGCCGACGCTCTTCGATTTCGCCCGCAAGATCGCGATGCATGTGGCAGCTTCGCCGACCACGCTCGTTGTCAACGAGAGTGACCTTTCCCAAGAGGCGATTGACCGCGAAAGGGCGGTCTACGTCGAGCAGGCGAAGGCTGAGCCGCGCAACGCCGGTAAGTCGGATGACATTCTGGCCAAAGCCAGCGAGGGCCGGCTGCGCAAGGAATTCATCGGTACGGTTGTGCTCATGAACCAGGCGTTCCTGATTGGCGACGGCAAGGCGACGGTCGCGCAGGCCGTTAAAGAAGCCGAGAAGGCCTGCGGTGCGCCGATCAAGGTCGCAGGCTTCATCCGCTACGCGCTCGGCGAAGGCATCGACAAGAAGGAAGAAGATTTCGGCGAGGAAGTCCGCAAGCTGGCAAGCGGCGGTCGCTGAGATCGGCAAGGTCGAGCTCAAGGTCAACGGACGCCCGCTGGCCGGAATCGCCCGAGCAGGTTAGGTATCAACCGGCCGATCGCCCGTGATCGGCCGGTTTTTCGTATTATGATGGCTTTGGTGCTGATCGGGAGGCAACGGAATGGCGGACGCGCGGGGTCTTAAATACAAGCGGCTGCTGCTGAAGCTTTCCGGCGAAGCTCTGATGGGTAAGCAGCCCTACGGCATCGACATGAGCGTTGCCGAGCGGTTGTCGAAAGACATTGCGGATGCTGTTGCGGCAGGCGCCGAAATTGCGGTCGTCATCGGCGGCGGCAATATTTTCCGCGGCCTTTCCGGCGCAGCGAAAGGCATGGACCGCGCGACTGCCGACTACATGGGCATGCTCGCGACAGTCATGAACGCATTGGCGTTCCAAAATTCTCTTGATCGTCTCGGCGTCCCCGCCCGCGTGCTCTCGGCAATCCCCATGCAAACGGTCTGTGAAAGCTACGTGCGCCCCAAGGCGCTGGCCTATCTCGCGCGCCAGCAGGTCGTCATTTTTGCGGCAGGTACCGGAAATCCGTTCTTCACGACCGATACGGCAGCCGTTCTGCGGGGCATCGAGATGAACTGCGACGCCGTCATCAAGGCCACCCAGGTGGACGGCGTTTACTCTGCCGATCCCAAAAAACACAAAGATGCAGTACGTTATGACCGGCTCAGTTATTCCGAAGTTTTAGCGAATGATCTCAAAGTGATGGACGGAGCGGCCATTGCCCTTGCCCGGGATAACGGACTTCCGCTAATTGTGGTTTCCATCGAAGAACCGGGAAATCTCTTGAAGGCGCTGCGCGGCGAGGCTCGCCAGACCCTCATTGAAGGAACCGGCTGAAGGCCGCTCGATGCCGATCTGCGCCGCGTTTCGAGCGGGGCGCTGCTGTCCGGTTTTGCGCGCCGGGAAGGAATAGGAAATGTCTCAGACTGTTCACGACATCAAAGAAATTGAAAAGCGCATGCGCGCTTCGATCGACGCTCTGAAGCGCGAGTTTACTGGCCTTCGCACTGGGCGTGCACACGCCAATCTCCTCGATCCCGTACAGGTGATGGTTTATGGCTCGCGGATGCCGCTCAATCAGGTTGCAACCGTTTCGGTTCCCGAGCCCCGCATGATTACGGTGCAGGTTTGGGATCGCAGCAACGTCATTGCCGTTGATAAGGCAATTCGTGAAGCCAACCTCGGCCTCAATCCCATCACCGATGGCCAGATCCTCCGTCTTCCGATTCCCGCGCTGACAACCGATCGCCGTCAGGAACTCGTCAAGCTCGCCCACAAGTATGCCGAGCAGACGAAAGTTTCGGTTCGCAATGTTCGGCGCGAAGCCATGGATCTTCTCAAGAAACTTGAGAAGGACGGCAAAATGAGCCAGGACGAACAACGGGGAAACTCGGATAAGGTCCAAGAACTCACCGATCGCCTCATCAAGGAGGTCGACTCGACGCTCGCTACTAAAGAGGCCGAAATTCAAAAAGTCTGATGGCCACGGTCGTTTTGCTGGCTTGAAGTTGTCTGAAGATATGTGAGATCTCAATCCCAGAGGCCGTTTGACATTGGCGCCACCAGCGAAGCCGACAGACGAGCGGACCGGCCCTGTAACGCCGCCGAAGCACGTTGCCATTATCATGGATGGCAACGGTCGCTGGGCGCGCGAGAGGGGATTGCCGAGAACGCTCGGTCATCGTCAGGGCGTCGAAGCCGTCCGCCGTGCCGTGCGCGCCGCAATCGAGCTGCAAATCACATATCTCACGATCTTCAGCTTCTCCTCTGAGAACTGGAAACGTCCGATCGACGAAATCGACGATCTGATGGGGCTGATGAAACGCTTCATCCGGCGCGATCTTGCCGATCTGCATAAGTCGGGCGTTTGCATTCGGGTCATCGGTCAGCGTTTGCACGTCGACAGCGAACTGATGACCCTGATCGACGAAGCCGTCGAATTGACCCGCAATAACGACAAGCTGACGCTCGTTATCGCTTTCAACTACGGCTCGCGCTCGGAGATCGCAGGCGCCGCGCGCAAGCTCGCCGAACAGGTCGCAGCGGGCCTGTTGGATCCGGCCGACATCACCGTCGAACGCATGGCGAATGCGCTCGATACTTCGGGCATTCCGGACCCCGATCTGCTGATCCGCACGTCCGGCGAAATGCGTCTTTCGAACTTTCTATTGTGGCAGACCGCCTACTCAGAGTTCGTCTTTCTCGACTGCTACTGGCCGGATTTCGACAAGACGGCATTTGAAAACGCCATTGCGGAATTTCGCTCCCGCGAGCGCCGTTTCGGCGGCTTGACCAAGCGCTCGATGGCCTGAGGATTGGCAATGCCATCAGAAAATCGGGACGGCCAGCAGCGTTTTCTTGGCGGCTTGTTCGACTTTATCCCCGCTGAATTGCGCCTGCGGATCGTCTCTGGTGTCGCCATTGGCGCCATTGCCTTCACCATGCTGTATTGGAGCCCAGGCGCTTTCGCGCTGCTAACCTTTCTGGTCGCTGCGGCGATGAGCTGGGAGTGGGGCCGGATTGTCAGGGGGCCGATGCCGGATAGCGGGTTGATCGTCCATGTGCTGGCGGTATTGGCTGCCGCCATGCTGACGGCCCGAGACATGGCCGGAATGGCCATCGTCTCAGCCGTCGTCGGCGCCGTCGCCGTTGCAGCATTGGCGGCTGGTTCCGATCGGGCGCGGCTGTCAGGAGCGGGCGTGCTTTACACCGCGCTGCCGGTCGTCGCGCTCGGATGGCTGCGAAGCGACGAGCCTCTGGGCTTTCTCGCCACGTTGTTCGTTGTTCTCGCTGTGGCCGTAACCGACGTCGCAGCCTTTGCCGCCGGACGCATCATCGGAGGGCCGAAACTCTGGCCCCAGGTCTCACCGAACAAGACCTGGTCCGGTTTGATCGGGGGCATCTCGGCAGCGGCTGCGGTGGGCGCGTTGTTCTCGGTCGTGTCCGGTACGGGCGGCGCGATTTGGCTCGCAAGCCTCGGATTGGCGGTCGGTTTGGTGTCGCAATGGGGCGATTTGGCTGAATCGGCACTAAAGCGCCATTTCGGCCTGAAAGATTCTGGAGGCTTGATTCCCGGCCATGGCGGTTTCATGGACCGTATGGATGGGCTTGTGACAGCCAGCGTTGCGGCCGCGCTCATCGGCTTTTCAATTGATGCGTTCGCGCCGGCGCGAGCGCTTTTATACGGATCATAATGATGGCAGTGACCGCAAGCGTTCCGAACCGGTTGCCCGATCGCGCCACGGCAGCGCCGCGAGGCGATGCAGCACGGCCGATGCGGCTCAGCGTGCTTGGAGCGACGGGGTCGATCGGGACGAGCACACTCGATCTCGTCTCGCGGACTCCCGAAAAATTCGAAATCGTTGCGCTGACGGCGCAATCGAACGCCAAGGAACTCGCGGCCCTGGCGCGCCGTCACAATGCCCGGGTTGCCGTCATCGGCGATGAAACGCGTCTTGGCGAACTGCGTGAGGCGCTGGCTGGAACGAGCATCCGCACGGCCGCAGGGCCGGACGCGCTTGTCGAAGCCGCGCTTGAACCCGTTGATTGCACATTGGCGGCCATCGTCGGCGCCGCGGGGCTCAAGCCGACGTTTGCGGCAGCCTCGCAAGGCGCCCGCGTGGCACTCGCAAACAAGGAATGTCTGGTCTCGGCCGGCCACGTCTTCACGTCGGCAATCTCTCGGGCTGGCGCCGAACTCCTGCCGGTCGACAGCGAGCACTCCGCCGCCTTTCAGGTCATGGCCGGTGCAGACCCAGCCTCGATTGATAAGATCGTGCTGACGGCGTCCGGCGGCCCCTTCCGGTCCTGGACCCGCGACGCCATCGCTGCCGCTACGCCGGAGCAGGCGCTCAAACATCCGAACTGGTCGATGGGCGCCAAGATCACCATCGACAGTGCTACCTTGATGAACAAGGGCCTGGAACTGATCGAAGCTTTCCACCTCTTTCCTGTGGGTGTGGATAAACTCGATTGCATCGTCCACCCGCAATCAATCATCCATTGCCTCGTCAGCTACGTCGACGGCTCTGTGCTCGCACAGATGGCGTCCCCCGACATGCGCACGCCGATCGCCGTCGCTCTGTCCTGGCCCGACCGAATGGCGGCGCCGACGGAAAAGCTCGATCTCGCCCGCCTCGCGACCTTGACGTTCGAAGCCCCTGACGAAGATCGGTTTCCGGCTCTGCGCGTCGCCCGGGCGGCGATGCGCCGCGGCGATACGGCTCCGGCAGTGTTGAATGCCGCTAACGAGGTGGCCGTAAAGGCATTTCTCGATCGCCGCATCAAAATGTTCGACATTGCCGCGCTCGTCGAAGAAACGCTTGCTGCGGCGGAGCGTCAGGGGGCCATTTGCCCGGCCCAAAGCCTCGACGATATACTGGCGGTCGATGACATGGCCCGAGCCTTATCTAACGAGAAACTTAGTGGCTATTGAGGCGCCTAGCGCCTAATCTCGGCGGCTAACGGTAATCCGAATCAGCATCGGGATCGCGGACCTATGGATTTTTTGGCGTCGCTCGCAGGTTGGATCTGGCAATACGGCGTGATGTTCCTGCTGGTGTTGACCCTCGTAGTCTTCATCCACGAGCTGGGGCATTTTCTGGTTGCGCGCTGGTGCGGCGTGACGGTCAAGGCCTTTTCGATTGGCTTCGGCCCTGAAATCTTTGGCTTTTATGATAAGTACGGGACGCGCTGGCGCTTCGCCTGGATCCCGCTTGGCGGCTACGTCAAATTCATCGACGACGAAAATCCTTCGTCGTTCGGCGGCGAAAAGCAGCTGAAGCCCTCCGAACGTGCGGGCGCATTCCATTCGAAGTCGGTAGGTGCGCGCGCTGCGGTCGTCGCGGCCGGTCCGATCGCCAACTTTATCCTCGCCATCGTTCTATATTCCGGCCTTAACGCCACGGTTGGCCTGCATATTCTGCCGCCGCTGGTGGACGCGGTCGTGCCGAATTCCCCCGCCGAGCGCGGCGGTTTCAAGCAGGGCGACATGATCGTCGCGATCAATGGCACGAAGATTGATCGTTTCGATGATTTGCAGCGAATTGTCGGCTCAAGCGCCGGCGAGCAGTTGACCTTCACGGTCGATCGCGACGGTAAGACCGTCGAACTCAAGGCGACGCCAAACGTCGATGAGCAGCGCGATGCGATGGGTCGGACGTTCCGCCGTGGCTTGATCGGCATCCAGCGCGCCATTGCGCCGGACAAGGTGCGGACAGTTCACGTCGGGTTGCCGGAAGCCGTAATGCTCGGCGTCAGCGAAACCTATGGCAACATTACCGCGACGCTGGCAGGGCTCAGAGATATCATAACCCGCCGGCAGTCGGCGGAGCAGATGGGCGGCCCGATTATGATGGCCGAGGTCACCGCAAAAGTCGCCGAACTCGGAATCGAGCCGATGCTGCGGTGGATCGCCTTCATCTCGGCCAATATCGGCTTCCTGAACCTGCTGCCGATCCCCGTTCTCGACGGCGGTCACCTTATGTTCTACGCGTTCGAGGCGGTGCGTCGGAAGCCTGCCAGCGAACGCCTGCAGCAGATGGGCTTCCAGGTCGGGCTGGCGCTGCTCATGATGTTGATGGTTTTCGTGAATTTCAACGACATTATGAACGTTTGGCGTCGATTGACGGGGGCGGGCTGATGCCGAGAAGAATCATTGGGGAGTGACGTAAACTTACAACTTTTCGAGGGCTTTCTGAATCGTTAAAAGCGGTATCCTGCGCAGCATGTTATGATTTCGACTCGGGGGGCCGAAGAGAAGTCAGACGGGAGAGGCTGTCGCAGATCTGGGACGTCACCACGAACAAGACCAATAAGAAACGAGCCGACAAGAACGACAAAAAGACGACGAGAAAAGAAGACGCATGAGTGTGACGCTGCCGCCGACAGCGCGCATGTGAATTTGGGGGTCGGCGGCACACGGGGGCAATTCCGCGTATGCAGAAATTCAAGATCATCTTGGCGGGATTGCGCCTCTTACTGGCGCTTCTTGTCCTCTCGCCGATGGTCGCGATGGTGGATGCAACCTGGACGTCGGGTGCTGCGTTCGCTCAAAGCGTGATCAAGAATATCGAAGTTATCGGTAACCGGCGGGTAGAGCCGGAGACCGTCCGCTCCTACTTGCAGTTCAACGCTGGCGATCCCTACAACGCCTCGAAGGTCGACGCCTCGATCAAGGCTCTCTTCGCAACCGGCCTCTTCGCTGACGTTTCGATCGACTACAAGGGCGCGACGATTGTCGTGACCGTGAAGGAAAACCCGGTCATCAACCAGGTCGCCTTTGAGGGTAACAGCGAGGTCGATACGGCCACGCTTGTCGGCGAAGTTCAGTTGAAACCCCGCTCTGTCTTCACGCGCGCCAAGGCTCAGGCCGATGTGCAGCGCATTCTTGACGTTTATCGCCGTCAGGGCCTTTTCGCCGCGACCGTCGAACCGAAGATCATTCAGCTTGAACAGGATCGCGTAAACCTCGTCTTCGAGATCAACGAAGGTGCGGCTACGAAGGTCAAAGGCATCAATTTCGTCGGCAACCACGCGTTCTCCGACAGCCAGTTGCGCGACGTCATCTCGACGACGCAGGTCGGCTGGTTCGACTTCCTCAAGGGAACGTCGATCTACGATCCTGACCGCATGAACCTCGACCGCGAGCTGATCCGTCAGTATTACCTCAAGAACGGCTATCCCGACGCGTCCGTTACGGCCGCCAACGCCGAAATCGATCCGGACGGCACGGGTTTCATCATCACCTTCGCAATCGAGGAAGGTCAGCCCTACACGTTCGGGGCCATCAACATCGAAAGCTCGCTTCCGGGCATCGATACCAGCACGCTGACGGGCGATCTCCTGACGCAGACGGGGCAGGTCTATGACGCCTCGCAAATCGACAAGACGTCCGAAAAGCTGACGCTCGACATCGCGGACCAAGGCTATGCCTTCGCGCGCGTTCGTCCGCGGCCGATCCCTGATGCAGCATCGCACACGATTGCGATTACCTACGTCGTTGACGAAGGCCCGCGCATCTACATCGAGCGCATCAACGTCATCGGCAATACGCGCACGAAAGACTTCGTGATCCGTCGCGAATTCCGCCTTGCAGAAGGCGACGCGTTCAACGCGTTGATGGTTGATCGCGCCAAGAAGCGCTTGCAGGCACTCGGCCTCTTCAAGAGCGTCGACATCAAGCGCCGTCCCGGTTCCGCACCCGACCGCGTCATCCTTGACGTCGAGGTGCAAGAACAGTCGACCGGCGAGCTTTCGTTCGGTGCGGGCTACTCGACGAGTGAAGGCGTCATCGGCGACGTCTCGATCTCCGAGCGCAACCTGTTCGGTAATGGACAGTACGTCCGCTTGAAACTTGCAGGCTCGTTCGAGCGTGCGCAGGTGGACTTCTCGTTCACCGAGCCGCGCTTCCTTGATCGTAACTTGGCCGCGGGCTTCGACCTGTTCTTCAAACAGCTCGACTACACTGATCAGTCAGGTTTCCAACAGCGCAAAATCGGCGGTGACGTTCGTCTGGGCTTTCCGCTTGCCGAGCATCTCTGGATGCAGACGACCTACGCATTGTCTCGCGATGAGATCTTCGACGTTACGTCTTGGGCATCGCCTGCCATTAAGGAAGCCTGCGGTGCGAACTTCAACGGCGGCACCGACCAGAACGGCCTGTTCCGTTGTACCGATAAGGGTTACTGGACGTCGCTCATCGGCACGACCATCAGCTACGATCGGCGTAACAATGCGCGTAACCCGACCAACGGCTACTACATCGAGCTGGCCAACGACTTCGCGGGTCTCGGCGGTGACGCACAATACTGGCGTGTCAATGCGGAAGGTCGCTACTATTACCCGATCACCGACAAGATCACCTTCGTTGGCCGCGCAGTTGGCGGCGTGATCCAGGGCTGGGGCGGCGAAGATGTCCGCCTGCTCGACTCCTTCTTCAAAGGCGGCGAGACGGTTCGTGGTTTCGATATCTCTGGCTTCGGTCCGCGAGACATCAATTCGTCGAACAAAGACGCGCTCGGTGGTCAGAAATACTGGGCGGCAACTGCAGAAATCCGCTTCCCGCTGCCGTTCGTTCCTGAGGACATCGGCCTCAGCGGTGCGGTCTTCGCCGACGCGGGCTCTCTCTGGGATGCGACGGGCGGCGCCCACGACGCGCTTGATGGCTGCGTAGCGAAGAACGGTCAGTCCTGCTTGCAGGATAGCAGCGCCATTCGTTCGTCGGTCGGTGGCAGTATCATGTGGAACTCGCCGGTCGGACCGCTTCGCATGGACTTTGCCAAGGTCCTCACCAAGGAAAGCTACGACCAGACGCAGTTCTTCCGCTTCGGTGCTTCGTCCAGGTTCTAAGGTCCGGACGTGAACGGTTTGAAATTGTGATAAATTCGAGAGCGGCGCCCCAACAGGCGCCGTTCTTTTTGTTGATCAGGCAATACAGCTATGGGCAATTCCGCTCAGGGGCTTGCCATTATCTCTCAGGTCGTTCATTCAACGTCCCCACACCAATCATCTGAAACAACGACGTGCCGGAGGCGGCGCCATGGAGCATCCCGGTTTTTTCGAACGCACCGGGCCATATACGCTGTCTGAAGTCGCAAAGGCGGCAGGCGCAAAATTGGCTGATGGGGCAAATCCAGATGCCCCCATCGACGACGTACGGCCGCTCGTCGAAGCGGCGGCCACGCACGTGTCGTTTATCGACAATAAGAAATATCTGCCGCAGCTGGCTACGACGAACGCCGGCGCTTGTCTGGTTAGTCCGGCACTCGCCGATCGCGTGCCGGCCGGAACGACGGCTCTAGTCACGCCGCAGCCCTATCACGGCTTTGCTTTGGCTTTGGCGCTGTTTTATCCAAGCGCTATGCAACCCATGGTGGCTGCAGTAGGCGCGCCGCCTATCGACCCGACCGCCAAGATCGAGGCGGGTGTCATCATCGAGCCGGGCGTCATCATCGGACCCGGCGTGCAGATCGGCAGCGGCACGCGCATCGCCGCAGGCGCGGTCGTCGGCGCCCGGGTAACGATCGGACGGGACTGCTTTATCGGCCCGCTAGCGACCGTCACCCACGCTCTTGTGGGCGATCGCGTCATAATTCATTCCGGCGTCCGGATCGGCCAGGACGGCTTCGGCTTCGCCATGGGCCGCGGTGGACATCTGAAAGTTCCGCAGATCGGTCGCGTCATCATCCAGGATGATGTTGAGATAGGGGCAAATACAACCATAGACCGTGGCGCCCTTAAGGATACGATGATCGGCGAGGGCACGAAAATTGATAATCTCTGCCAGATCGGGCACAACGTCCTGATCGGCCGCAACTGCATCATCGTTGCGATGTGCGGCATCTCGGGCTCGACCGAGCTCGGCGATTTTGTCGTCATGGGCGGTCAATCCGGGACTGTCGGCCACATCAAGATCGGTAGTGGCGCGCAGGTCGGCGGGGCATCGCATCCCACGCACGATCTCGCGGCGGGCGGCCGATACTTCGGCACACCGGCAAAGCCGTTGCGCGAATCCGCGCGTGAGCAGGCCATGATCAAACGGCTTGTCGCGCGCGACAAGGGAAGTCATGACGACGGATCGTCAGGCTCGGACGCAAGCTGACAATTCGAAGTCGGCGGGTGCGCCCGTGCAGTCACAATTTTTTGGAGCAGACGACGATGGAAGGCAAGGCACCAGCGGGCAAGGTTCTCGGGACCGCGGATATCAATCGCGTGATGCAGCTATTGCCCCATCGCTACCCGTTCCTGCTCGTCGATCGCATCTACGATATGGACGGCGATGAAAGCTGCGTCGGCGTCAAGAACGTGACGATCAACGAGCCGTTTTTCCAGGGGCACTTTCCGCAGTTTCCGGTCATGCCGGGCGTGCTGATCATCGAAGGCCTTGCGCAGACGGCAGGCGCGCTTTGTGTCTCGAACGTCGGTCAGGATTACAAGGCCGAACTCGTCTACTTCATGGGCATCGACAACGCGAAATTCCGCAAGCCGGTTCTACCGGGCGATCAGCTCCACTTTCACGTGAAGAAGGTTCGCAATCGCGGCCGCGTTTGGCGCTTCAAGGGCGAAGCCAAGGTCAACGGCAAGGTCGTCGCCGAGGCGGAGATCAGCGCCATGCTCGCCGACACGGCCGATGCCCGCGCATTTGCGAGCCAGAATGGCTGAGGTCGAAGTCCATCCGACGGCCATCGTCGAAGACGGCGCCTCGCTTGCGCCCGGCGTGAAGATCGGGCCGTTCTGCGTCGTCGGGCGCGAGGTTAAGCTTGGCGAGCGCGTGGAACTCGTGAGCCATGTCGTCGTCGCCGGCACGACGGACATCGGAGCCGGCACGCGCGTCTTTCCGTTCGCCTCGATCGGCCATCAGCCGCAGGATTTGAAGTACAAGGGCGAGCCGTGCTCTCTGTCCATCGGTTCCGATTGCATCATCCGCGAAGGCGTGACGATGAACCCCGGAACGGCCGGCGGCGGTTCGGTAACGACGGTCGGCAACGGCTGCGCGTTTCTTGCAAACAGCCACGTCGGCCACGATTGCCGCGTCGGCAATGGCGTCATCTTTTCGAACAACGTCATGCTGGCGGGCCATTGTAACGTCGGGGACTTCGCAATTATCGGCGGCGGCGCGGCCGTGATCCAGTTCGCTCGTGTTGGTCATCACGCCTTCGTCGGCGGCATGTCTGGCCTTGAGAACGATCTCATTCCGTACGGCATGGCGCTCGGCAATCGCGCCTATCTATCGGGCCTCAATATCGTCGGCTTGCAGCGGCGCGGCTTCTCGCGCAACGACATCCACGATCTCCGCCGCGCCTATCGCCTGCTGTTCGCGGCCGAAGGCACGCTCGTAGAACGCATGGAAGACGTCGCCGAGGAATTCGCGGGCCACGCCTCCGTGCAGGAAATCCTGGCCTTCATCCGCCAGGGCGGCAAACGTTCTCTGTGCACGCCGAAGAACGGCGCTGAAGACTGAGCTTACGCGCGATGGGCGAGGCGACGACGAAGCGCATCGGGATCATCGCGGGCTCAGGATCGTTGCCGCTTGAGGTCGCTCGAAGCATCGCGCGTCAAGGCGGCAGCGTTCACGTTGTCATGGTCGAAGGCGCAGCCGATCCGGCCTTAGCGGCCTTTCCACATACGATCGTCAATTGGGCACAGCCCGGCCGCGCGATGGCTGCGTTCCGCAATGCTGGCATCACTGACGCCGTGCTCATTGGCGGCTACGGCCGCCCATCGTTTGCCACGGCGCGTCCCGATCTCACGTTTCTGCGTCTCGTCCCGGCCGTCGTGAAGTTGCTGAAAGCAGGCGGTGACGATGCTGTGCTGCGCGGCGTGCTCGCGCAATTTGAAGCCCTTGGTCTTCACATCTTGAGCGTCGGCGATGTCGCACCGGAATTGATCGTTGCCGAAGGCGGCCTGACGAAAGCGCGTCCCTCCGATGGCGACGCTGCCGACATCGCCCGCGGGTTCGATCTCGTTGCCGCGCTCGGCCGCTACGATATCGGCCAGGCTGTCGTCGTCACGCGTGGCGAGATCGAAGCCATCGAAGGCGCGGAAGGCACAGATCGCATGCTGAAGCGCGTCGCCGAACGCCGGGCTGCGCATGGAATGCGCGAACGCGCAGGCGTACTCGTCAAGCGCCCGAAGCCCGGACAGGACATGCGCGTCGATCTTCCGACCATCGGACCCGATACGGTTGCGAATGCCGCCGCAGCAGGATTGGCAGGCATCGCCGTGATGGCAGACCACGTCATCGCCGTGAACCGCAACGACATGATCGCGGGCGCCGATGCGCAAGGCCATTTCGTGACCGGCGTGAAAGATGGCGAGCGCACCCCGCTTGCTGCGAATCCGCCGTCATCGCGCATGACCACGCTTGGTCATATGACCGCCTACGAAGCAGCCGATAAAGACGTGACGCGCGCTGCGGGCATTTTGTCGGCCCTCGAACATTTCGGCGGCGGATCAGCCGTCGTCATCGACCGTGGCCGCGTACTCGCTGTCGGCACGACTGAAGACCCGTCCGACGTCATCGCCCGTGTTCGCGATCTTCGCGGCAACAATGCCAAGCGGCGCGGCTTGGTCGTCGTCGGCGCAGGGCAAGCTCTCACCCCAGATTTCATAAAGGTCGCCAACGCCGCGCATCTTCTCGGCGTCGTCGCAACCGAAGCAGTAATCTCTCCGCCTGTCATCACGGCGGCAAACGAATTAGCGATGTTCGTCGCAACGACTGCAGCACCGGCAACCGCACGAGGCACGGCTCGAACGATGACATCGCAATCCACATCGCGACCGTTAAAGATTTTTGTCGTCGCGGGTGAGCATTCCGGCGACGCACTTGGCGGCAAGCTGATCCATGCGCTGAAGAAGCGATATGCGGGCGACATCACCTTTGCCGGTGTCGGCGGGCAAGATATGGCGCGCGAGGGTTTCTCGTCGCTCTTCTCGATCGAAGACGTCGCGGTCATGGGGCCGCTGTCGATCCTGCCGAAGCTGCCGCGCATCGTGCGCCGCGTCTATCAGACGGTCGATGCCGCGCTTCGCTTCGCGCCTGATCTCGTCGTCATCATCGACAGCCCGGAGTTCACGCACCCAATCGCAAAGCGCATCAGGAAGCGCGCACCGCAGATCCCGATTGTCGACTACGTCAGCCCGAGCGTTTGGGCTTGGCGTCCCGGACGCGCAAAAAAGATGCGCCCGTATGTCGATCATATCTTGGCACTGCTGCCGTTCGAGCCGGAAGCGCACGCGCGTCTCGGCGGACCTGCATGCACCTATGTCGGCCATCCGCTGATCGAAAAGCTTGCCGAAATCCAGAACGCCGACGCCGCGGCTCTTTCCGCGCGCTTGCATCTCGATCCGACGCGCCCGGTCCTTCTCGTTCTTCCCGGCAGCCGAACATCCGAGGTCGAGCGCCTGATCGACGTCTTCGGAGAAGCGGTGTCGCAGCTGGCCGGTGCTATCGGACCGATCGAAGTCGTTATTCCAGCGGTGCGCCACGTCCGCGACCGCATCGTGGAAAAAACCGCAAACTGGACGCCGCGTCCGCACATCGTTGAGAGCGACGACAAATACGCCGCGATGCGATTGGCCCGCGCCGCGCTCGCCGCTTCCGGTACGGTGACGCTCGAACTGGCGCTCGCGCAGACGCCCGCGGTCGTCGCCTACAAAGTCGATAAAGTGATCGCGAACCTGCGCTTCCTGCTGAAGGTGCCGAGCGTCGTGCTGGCAAACCTCGTCATCGGTAAGAACGTCTATCCGGAATTTCTACAGGAGGCCTGCACGGCGGAAAATCTCGAAGCCGCGCTGAAACCGTTGTTCGGCGAAACACCTGAACGCGCAGCCCAGCTCGAAGGCCTCTCGCTGGCGCCTGCCAAAATGCAGCTCGCCGCCTCAAGTCCAAGCGAGGCGGCGGCCGATGTTGTTCTGTCTGTCGTGAAGGCTTAGGCCGCCGGAAAATCGCGGCGTGCCGGACCGATGTAGAGCTGGCGCGGACGGCCGATGCGCTGCTCCGGATCTTCGATCATTTCTTTCCACTGCGCGATCCAGCCCACGGTGCGAGCCACGGCGAACAGCACCGTGAACATGTCGACCGGGAAGCCCATCGCGCGCAGAGTGATGCCCGAATAGAAGTCGATGTTCGGATAGAGCTTCTTCTCAATGAAGTACTCATCCTGCAGCGCAATGCGCTCAAGCTCGATTGCGACCTTCAAGAGCGGATCGTCCTTGTGGCCGAGCGCATCGAGCACCTCGTGGCAGGTCTTCTGCATCACCTTGGCGCGCGGATCGTAGTTCTTGTAGACGCGATGGCCGAAGCCCATGAGGCGGAAGCCCGATGTCTTATCCTTCGCCTTCTTCACGTACTCGGGAACGCGATCAACCGTGCCGATCTCTTTCAGCATGTTGAGCGCGGCTTCGTTGGCGCCGCCATGTGCCGGACCCCAAAGACAGGCGATGCCCGCCGAGATGCAGGCAAATGGATTGGCGCCGGACGAGCCCGCAAGGCGAACTGTCGAGGTCGAAGCATTCTGCTCATGGTCGGCGTGCAGGATGAAGATGCGATCGAGCGCGCGCGAGATGATCGGATTGACGATGTAGGGCTCGCATGGAACGGCGAAGCACATCTGCAGGAAGTTCGACGTGTAATCGAGATCGTTGCGCGGATAGATGAAGGGCTGGCCCATCGAATATTTGTAGGCCATTGCCGCGATCGTCGGCATCTTGGCGATCATGCGCTGGCTCGCGACCTCGCGCTGCGCCGGATCGTTGATGTCGGTCGAGTCGTGATAGAATGACGACAGCGCGCCGACCGTGCCGACCATCACCGCCATCGGATGCGCGTCGCGCCGGTAGCCGGTGAAGAACCGCGTCATCTGTTCGTGAACCATCGTATGGTTCGTGATCGTCTTGCGGAAGTTGATGAACTCGGCGTTCGTCGGCAGCTCCCCGTAAAGCAGCAGGTAGCAGACCGCGAGGAAATTCGTGTTCTCGGCGAGCTGGTCGATCGGATAGCCGCGATAGAGCAATTCGCCCTTGTCACCGTCGATATACGTGATCGAGCTTTTGCAGTTCGCCGTCGACGTGAAGCCGGGGTCGTACGTGAAGCAGCCTGTCTCTTTGTAGAGATTGCCGACGTCGATGACGTCCGGGCCGATGGTGCCGGAGCGAACCGAAAGCTCGACCTGCTTGTTCTCGACCGTCAATGTTGCGCTGGGCTTCGCTGTGCCCTTCGCCGCCTTGTCGTGGATGTTCATGATCGCCACCTCGCCCCGGGGAAGACACTACCGACGCCTGAAGTAACTATCGCATTCCCCGACGGGTGGGCCCGTATGCTTAAGGACCCTGGAGAACGTTCGGCGGCCTTCACAGAAGCAATCGGCAAACCAGGATTTACCGGATTTTTTGCGGTGCGGCAAGAGATCGTTAAGTGGGATATGAATGCTGAAAACAGCCCGGATACAGTCCGTCTGATACGGTCATCCTGAAAGGCAAAGCCGATGATACAGTGCGGCCGCTCGCTAGTTTCCCGTCGATCTTCGGAACAAGCCCGAGGATCGCATTCGAAGCCGGAAATTAGCGTTTACGCTGCGGTATCGGCAATCCGGCCTAGACTTTCGTCGCGTCCCAGCACTTCAAGGACGTCGAAGACCGGCGGCGAGACTGCGCGCCCCGTCAGCGCCGCGCGCAGCGGTTGCGCGACGTTGCCGAGCTTTAACGCTTTCTCTTCGACGTAGGACTTCACCTTGGCTTCGAGCAACGCCGAGGTCCATTGCTCCGCGGAAACCTCCGAGAGCAGCTTGACCACTTCGGCGTTCGAAGCCCGGCCCTCTGCATTCAAAAGCTTCGCTGCCTTGTCTTCGAGCTTCAGCGGACGCTGAGCGACAATGAACAATGCGCCGCCAACCAACTCGGCGAGCGTCTTCGAGCGTTCTTTCAGCGACGGAATTGCGCGCGTGAACGTCTCCCAGCCTTTCGCCGCAAAGAGATCCGCCAGGTCTTTTCCCGACTGCACGGCCGGAAGCTGGCGCAGCACTTCGCGCGCGAGAGCGACGTCGGATCGCGGCGGAGCCTTTGGGTCCGGCGCGATCTCGGCAAGCGCTGAAAAATTCAGGTGCGGCAGCATTCCGCGCACGTGCGCAGCCAACTCATCGTCGGAGGCCGCGCGAATGTAATGGCCATTGAGATCGTCGAGCTTCTTAAAGTCGAGCCGCGCCGCACTCTTGTTGATGTTATCGATGTCGAACCAGCGGATCAGGTCCTCCGTCGAAATAATCTCGTCGTCGCCGTGGCTCCAACCGAGGCGGACGAGATAATTGCGCAACGCCACCGGCAGATAGCCCATGTCGCGATATTCTTCGACGCCCTGTGCGCCATGACGCTTCGAAAGTTTCGCGCCGTCCGCGCCGTGAATGAGCGGCACGTGCGCAAAATCGGGCACCGTCCAGCCCATGCCATTGTAGATTTGTGTCTGCCGCGCCGAGTTGGTCAGGTGATCGGCGCCGCGAATGACGTGCGTGATTTCCATGTCGTGATCGTCGACTACGACCGCGAGATTGTACGTCGGGTTGCCATCCGATCTGAGGATAATCAGATCATCGAGATCCTTATTCGGAAAGGCAACGCGTCCCTGCACGTGATCGTTGACGATCGTCTCGCCGTCGCGCGGTGCCTTGAGGCGGACAGCGGGCTTTACGTCCTTCGGTGCGTCACTCGGATCGCGGTCGCGCCAGGGCGACAGGAAAATCTGCGGTCGCCCCTCGGCTTTGGCTTTCTCACGTGCCGCTTCGATCTCGGCGGGCGAAGAATAGCAGTAATAGGCGGCGCCGCGCGCCAGCAGCTCGTTCGCCACCTCGCGATGCCGGTCGGCGCGCGAGAACTGCGAAATCACATCGCCGTCCCAGTCGAGGCTAAGCCACTTGACGCCATCGAGGATCGCCGCGACCGCCGCCTCGTTGTTGCGTTCCCGGTCCGTATCTTCGATGCGCAGCAAAAAGCGGCCGCCACGCCCACGCGCATAAAGCCAGTTGAATAGCGCCGTCCGTGCGCCGCCGATATGGAGAAATCCGGTGGGCGAGGGTGCAAATCGAACGATGGGCGCGCTGGGTGTCATGGTCTCGGCCTTTGGACCTTTTGTTCTGTCTGCCATTGAGGGATTGAGGCTCCGCTCGTAGCATGTGAGATGGGACAAGTTAAGGGGGCGGAAAATTCCCGTTCCCGATGCGTCATGGACAGGGCATGTCGGTCGAAGCGCGGGGACCGGACGTCGCATTTCCAGGCTATGCCGACCACGGCATGAGCCGCGCTGCCCTGTTGTTTGAAGCTGAACGGCAGAGCTTTTTCCTTTGGGCGCCCGTTTGCCTCGGTGCCGGAATTGCCGCCTATTTCGCGCTCCCAATGGAGCCGGCGCTGATCGTAGCGTTCGCGCCGCTGGCACTCGCCGTGATTTTGCGCCTGACAGTGCGCTCCGGCACGCTCGCCGCGACACTGATGATGGCGCTGGTTCTGATCGGTGCGGGCTTTGGCATCGCCAAGCTGCGCGTCGAAGCGGTCCGCGCGCCCGTTCTGACCAAGGCGCTGCACAGCGTTGAAGTCTCAGGCACCGTGACAATGGTCGAGGCCAAGCTGCCGCGTGGCCAGCGACTGACGATTGCCAACCCCAAAATCGCAAATCTCGCTGCAGCCGATACGCCTGCCGTCGTGCGCATCCGCACGATGTCGTCCAAAACGCGCGCCGCACCGGGCGACAAGATCCGCATCAAAGCCAATCTCTCACCGCCGGCAAAGCCAGCGCTTCCAGGCGGCTTCGATTACGCGCGCACCGCTTGGTTCGAATCTGTCGGCGGCGTCGGCTACGCATTCGCAGCGCCAACGATCGAAGGCCACCTCGACCCCAATAGCATCGTCCAGTGGTATCGCCGCTCCATTGAAAATATCCGCCAGGCAATCGCCGCGCGCATCCGTGCGGCGCTTCCCGGCGAAACCGGCGAAATCGCGCTTGCCCTCATCACCGGCGAGCGCGGCGGCATCAGTGCCGAGACGAACAACGCGTTCAAGAATTCCGGACTGTTTCACATTCTCTCGATCTCCGGCCTGCACATGGTGATTGCAGCAGGCGCTGTTTTCTTTTCGATCCGCCTGATCCTCGCTGCGATCCCGCGTGTCGCCTTGACGATGCCGATCAAAAAGATCGCCGCTGCGCTCGGCATCATCAGCGCGGTCGCCTATCTCGCGATTTCGGGAGGCCAGTTCGCAACCGTGCGCTCGGCGCTGATGATCTTCATCATCTTCGGCGCCATGCTGATTGATCGCCCTGCGCTTGCGTTGCGCAACGTCGCGCTCGCGGCGATCCTTATTCTGTTGGCTTATCCCGAGAGCCTGCTCGACGCGGGCTTTCAGATGTCGTTTGCCGCCGTAACCGCGCTGATCGCCTCGCACGAATTTCTGAGCAGCCTGTTCAATCGCGAGCAGAAGCCGCATCCCGTCATGCGCGTCGTCGTCTTCTTCGGTGAGATCATCGCCTCGACGTTGATCGCAAGCGTCGCGGTCGCGCCGTTCGCGGCCTATAATTTTCACCAGAGCCAGCAGTATGCCGTGCTCGCGAACATGATCGCCATTCCGATCTGCAACCTGATCGTCATGCCGGCGGCGCTCGTCGCGATGGTGCTGATGCCGTTCGGCCTCGAATGGCTCGGCCTGAAGCTGATGGGCTGGGGCATCGAAGGCATGACGTGGTGTGCGAACGAAGTCGGCGCGTTGCCGGGCGCTGTCGGACATATTCCAGCGATCCCTGAACTGGCTTTCGTGCTGATGCTCACGGGCGGCATCTGGTTTTTGCTTTGGCAGACGCGGATCAGGCTTCTCGGCGTTGCACTTGTCGGCGCCGGTTTGCTTGTTGCGCCTTGGATGCCGCGCCCTGATGTTCTGGTCGGACAGAAAGGTTTGCTTGTCGCCGTGCGCGATGACTCGGGCAAGCTCGACGCCATGCCGGGCAAGGGCACGAAATACGACCTCGACCGCTGGCTCGAATACGACGGCGATTCCCGAACGGCGCGCGATGCCAAGACCGGCGAAGGCTTTACTTGCGACGCTGTCGGCTGCATCGCGCATGTCAAAGGCGCGACCGTCGCGGTCGCGCGCCATCCCGCTGCCGTGACCGACGATTGCCTCAACGCCGACGTGCTTGTGCTCGATACGCCCAAGCCCGGCAATTGCGCCGTGCCGCGAACGGTCGTCGACGTTTTCGATCGCTGGCGCAATGGTGCTTACGCCCTTTACGTCGACCGCGGCAACGACAGTCCGGAGCCCAAAATCCGTCTTGAAACGGTCGCGGCCCATCGCGGCGAACGACCTTGGAGCGAGACGCCGGAGCGAAAGCAGGTAGTGCTGCCGAAACCCCGTATTCTGCAGGCCCCGCCCCCCCCGGCGGGCGCCCCGGCTGCCGAACCTGCCCGGACGGCCGAAGCAGAACCCGAAACACGCACATCAGCCGACGTCGATCCGGGTGAGGGGGCGGAACTCGAAGCGGAAGATCTCACTGAGCCGGACGCCGAAAGCGGTCGTTAGCCATCGACGCTGCGCCGCGTCGTTCTAGCTCGGTCGACGCATGGCGGCGAACCGCCGCTCAATACCGCCGCATCAAGCCGACGAGGCGCCCCTGAATGTCGATCTGGTCGGGTCCGAAAATCCGCGTCTTGAATTCGGGGTTCGCGGCTTCGAGCGCAATAGTCGAGCCCTTCTTGCGCAGCCGTTTCAGCGTCGCTTCCTCGCCCTCGACCAGCGCCACGATGATATCGCCGTTCTCCGCCGTATTGCAGCGCCGGATGATGACGGTATCGCCGTCATGGATGCCCGCCTCGATCATCGAATCGCCTTTGACCTCCAGCGCAAAGTGCTCGCCGTTGGTCAGGATGTCGGGTGGCACCGCAATGTCGTGCGTGTGGTTCTGAATGGCGCTGATCGGCGTACCGGCGGCGATGCGGCCCATGACCGGGATCGACACCGTCCGCGCGTCAATGACGTGCGACGGCGGCGGCGTGGCCACATTCGTCTTCGGCGGACCGGAGCCTTCGATCACGCTTGGCTGGAAGCCCCGCTGCGGTGCTGCGGCCGTGCTGGCACCCTGTGCCGCGGACGGCAAGCCAACCTGATTGTCCGGCAGCTTGATGACTTCGATGGCCCGCGCCCGGTGCGGCAAGCGGCGGATGAACCCGCGTTCCACCAGAGCGGTGATCAGCCGGTGAATGCCGGACTTCGACCTGAGATCCAGCGCATCCTTCATCTCGTCGAATGAGGGCGGCACGCCGCGCTCCTGCATGCGCGCATGGATGAAGAGGAGGAGGTCTTTCTGCTTTTCGGTGAGCATAGCGGTTCGTCTCAAGCCTTTCCTGGCTGGCAAGCGCGGCGGGCTGAGACGCTGACCACCGAAATACCGCCCGCTCATTCACAGTACAAATCGTGTATGTACCCTAACCGTTCTCGTCTCGTTCCGCAACCCATGCAAGTCAATAGGTCGTGTCGCAGTTTGAATTTTCCGGCCAGTGGTGCCGAAGAGCAGCAAATGGCGGGAATGGCATCATGATTTGGGGGGGGGGGGCGTGTAGGGGGGCGCGCCGTGCGGGCACTGGCGGCTTGGGCCGCCCTCCATCTATACGCTGATGTCGTTGCCTTGAGCGGAATTCATGAAGGTGAATCCCTGGTATTAGGGCGCAAACGCCAGAAGCTAGTTTTCGGTCGTTTCGGGGCGCGGTCCAGTTGTGGCGGTTGCAACCAAAGTATCCGGCTGTTCAAGGATTTCAGCCTCGGCAAGGCGGGGCCGCAGTCTCTGCGCATCGCGAAAACGCTGGCCGCACTCGCGCTCAGCGCCGTTGTACTCTGTGTGGGTTCGATCGCTGACGATCATCCCGCTGCCTCCAGGCTGGAGCCGCACGAGAACTTCCATGCAAAACTCCGTTCTATGTCTATCCGTATGGGCTACTTGCGCGAAAATGTCATCGTATTCAGTCCAGCCATACGCAAGGATGCGTGCTCTACCAGCGAGCACTTCACGCAGGTTAGCTTCTGGGATCAGCACCGGGAGCATGGTTCTGGTGCCTTTTGGTCCAATAGAGCTTGGGCCACCTGGAGCGGCATTTGGATAATTGAACCCAGACCAAATGGCGGGTGGAAAGGCTTGCCAAGTTATGGCGGATCTCATCTGAACAGTTTGCGTGTTTCCGATGTTCTCCCACGTGACCACGACATTCATTCCCTTTCCAGACTCTTCCTCAAAAGCAATCCGCTTGAAGAAGACAAACGCCCTATTCAATTCGTGAAGGCTTCTTTCGGCGACTTCGGCGGATTTTTTGGCGGCGTCAGCGGAATCAGCGGTCGCCTTAATCGATCGATCCATATCGCGTGCTTGGGCGACGGATGCGCGCCAAGTGACGATCCAAAGGCCTATGGTAGAGATGGCGAGAACGGCGGTGAAAACAGTCAGCCAAAGAGTGAAGAACGCGACCGGATCAGACGTCAGCCGCTCCCGAAAGGTTTCGCCGAGCAAACGCTTGTTGTCTTCCTGTGAGTACTGTGCGCAGGGTTGGGGTTGTTGTTGTGGCTGGTCCGCACCGAAGACGGCGCCCAAACTAAAGACGGTCAGAGAACAAAAAAGGCCGATAAATAAAGCACCCAAAACATCTCTGACTATCTTTGGCATCAATTCACACGTTTTCCAACCTCACACTCGCATCCTATCGCGGCAAATTCTCAGGCGGCAATCCGCTTCTTATACGTCTTTGGGCGTCCTGGCTTTGGCGCTACTTCATCCATCAGTCCGACAATCTCTTCCATCGTCCATAGATGATCTGGGAGACGCCAGCACCAAACAAAGAACCGACGGAAAGACGTCGCATGTCTGTTTATCGACCCGGGCGTTTCATACTTTTGCCGTTGGGGTGGAGCATCGTGCGAACAATGCGAGGTTTGTTTTCTCAAATCATCATTGGGGTCATTGTCACCGTAATCGGGACGCTTGTGACCGACGCCATCACCGGCGGCAACATGAGCCGTCATTTCGTTCCGGGCGTGCACGGCTCCTGGCGCGGGCATTGACGCACGGATTTGCGCAGCCCCTCGCATAGCGCCCGGCTCGCGGAACGCCGTCATTAGCGCCATCAATTTCAAAGAACGAAGACACAGGCGTGTGCAACCGGCCGGCTCTGCGGAGCAGAGTCGGTTGCACCAAGTATAAAGCACGAAGCGGACGGGTTCCGCGGCTGGGTCGTGGCATTTGAAGTCTCGGAACCGATCCGCTCCGTGACAGCCTGAGAACAGGGTCGCGAGCACGGTCACTTGATGAAGCGGGATGCTCCGCACACGGGTTTCTCACCCCGTGCGGACCGGCCGTTCGCCTTGTCCGGAAGCGTGCGTGATGCCCCGGGTCAGGCTGCCCCGTCCGAGCCCGACGCAACGCCTTGCGCGCGAGCCCTTCACCGGACGGGCGAGGGAAGTATGCGGGCGGTTCGGAAGGCGGGGATAAGTTTTTTTGTGGGAGGCGCAGCGCCCCGCACGAGCTGACTGACCCATGCCCGAAGCTGACCCGATACCCGCCTTTCGATGGCTGGGAACATAACGGGAGCATTTTTAGGCGACAGGTTGCGGTGGGGCAGGGTCCGCCTTACATTTTTTGAATGAAGCCGAAGCAATCGGTTTATGGAACTCGCCATAGCGGCATTCCGAGCGCGTTTAATCAACAGCCAGCCAAGGAAAAAAGCCATGAACTATTATTCGGATTCTGGTCGCTTCTATTCTCCACGGCCCAATCGGACCGGCGCGATTTACGATGCGCTTGCCGTATCAGTCTTCATGTTTCTGCTGGTCTTCGGGATCGTCTCGACCTACGGCCTCGGCTAGCGCGCCGCGTGTAACCTCTTCCTTGAGGCTTAGACGGCGGAGCCCTCGGCGTTCAGCTGGACAACACCAGATGGGTTGCCAAACCCGTCGGGACCACCTCCGTTACGCGATACCCAAGGCTTGGCAGGTCGATGCCTGCAAACAGGTTTTCACCGCGGCCCAGGACGATGGGCGACTGCACTAGGTGTAACTCGTCGATCGCTCCTGCCATCAGGTATTGGCGAACTGTCGAAACCCCGCCGCCGATCTTCACATCAAGGTCACCGGCAGCGGCTTTGGCTTGAGCGAGAGCCGCCTCGATCCCATCGGTAACAAAATGGAACGTCGTCCCGCCGTCCATCACGATTGGGGCGCGCGCATGGTGGCTGAGGATGAACGTCGGAGCATGATACGGGGGATTGTCGCCCCACCATCCTTTCCAGTCGGGTCCTCCCCAATCGTCTCCGGCCGGGCCGAACATATTTCTTCCGAGGATGAAGGCGCCAAAGCCTGCCATTGCGGCGCTGGCGAACCGGTCTTCGGTACCGCCATCCTTCCCTATCATCGACCGAAAAGCCCGCGTCGGATAGAACCACTGGTGCAAGTCCTTGCCACCTTTTCCCATCGGGTGTTCCAGGCTTTGTTCTGGCCCTGCACCGAAGCCATCGATCGACACCGCAAAGCCAGCTACGCGAACCCTACCCATGAATTGCCCCTCAGATTGTGAATCTCGTCGTCTTGTTTGCTTAAAGGACGATCGACTAACCGCACGGCCGACATGCGGTTAGAAATTTATCCCTGCAAATCCCCGGCCTCGGCAACAGCAACCAGCAAACTAAACCATTAGTGGAGGGATGACGGTGCTCCTCAGCCGAGAACGCGAACTTGAGACGAGGCTTTCTGGCGCGCCAGCCGAGGCGTTCAGTAGCGCCACAACCACAGAAGGAGGGTTCCGACATAAGCCGTTGATAACCACGCAACGCAAACGGCGATCAGAGAGTTTCAGGTCCGGCAATTCGGAGCACACAATTGAACGCAGCATCATCGGAGGCTTCACCCCTCCGTCTCCCCACCATTATCCTCGTCGCGATCGAGACGCTGGTCGCGATCTTCTACATCGCGGTCTTTCATCAGGCGGGGCGGAGCAATGCCATCGCCAACATCGCCGTCGATAGCGTGACGGCGATCGTCGTCGCGATCTGGGTCGTGTTCGTGCTGCCCGCGATCGTGCTCGTCGTTCGCGACACGAAACCGGGATTGGCGCTGGGCCTGTCGCTCGCGGCGGTCGTGGCCTTTGCTGCGAACCTCGTCATTTTTTGATGCTTCGTCGGCCGGACGTCGCTCGTCCCGTGAGAGAAGTGCAACCGGCAGCGCAGTCGCACGCGCCAAACAAAGAAAGAAGCACCAACCCCGCGCCGGGCGGCCGGCTCGCGGAACGCGAGTCGCCCGGCCCTAACAAAGAACGACGCACCAAGCCCGCGCGTGCGGCCGGCTGCGCAGAGCGCAGTCGCACGCGCCAATGAAAAAGGCGACCCAAGGGCCGCCTTTTTCATTGGTCTGGGGGAGAGGTTTGGGGAAACTTATGACTCGATCTGCCAGATGCCGGTCGGCAAACGGCAGGCGACGAATTCGGTGCGCTTCGTGGCATGCGCTCCGGTTAGTATGACGACGGCATACCGGCAGACGCTGCCGTGCGTGTCTTTGAATGAGGCGAGGGGCGCCACGAGCCCGGAGAGCTGGCCGTGGCCGCGATGCCAGACATAGTTGGCGCCGTCGGCGACTTCGGTCAGTGCGAATTGCACGCTTTCGAGCGCCGCATATTCGTCGCTCTGATCGAGAACGGCTTTCGCGCTCTTGATATCGGGCAATTTCGGTTTGATATCGACGGCGCTAGGGTGCGCCTGCTTAGGCTCGCCGAAGCTCTGATCGGCGGCGAGCGTGTAGTTGTAGGGTACGAAAATTGCCGCAACCAGCGCGAATGCTGTTGCGCCGGCCGCGGCTAAGGGAAAAAAACACGGATTTGACGACATAACGCGACTGACCCTAACGCGACTGAAAAACTCGAACTCCGCCCAACAAGGCGGCTACTGGGATACAGTCTGCGCCGGTATGGTTAATACGGACTAAAGAGCGAGCCTTGAACGTCCTCAAACGGCGCAGGGCAGATAAGTGAAATCGAGCGTTGAGCACGCAACATGAGCAACACTGACGATACCCCGGCCGCGACGCCGGAAACGGCGCTGGACTTCTCAGGCGCAACCGATCCGTTTCAGCTCTTCGACGCGTGGATGGCGGAAGCCGGCCGCACTGAGCCGAACGATCCCAACGCCATGTCGCTCGCGACCGTCGATGCCGGCGGCATGCCGAACGTGCGCATCGTGCTGCTGAAGGGCGTCGATGCGCCGGGCAATGCCGACCGCGGTTTCGTTTTCTATACGAACTTCGAAAGTGCGAAGGGCCGCGAGCTGCTTGCCAACCCCAAGGCAGCATTGCTCTTTCACTGGAAAACGCTGGAACGCCAGGTGCGTATTCGCGGCCCCGTCTCGCTGGCCTCGCACGGTGAGGCGGATGCCTATTTCGCGTCGCGTCCGCGGCTCAGCCGCATCGGCGCCTGGGCCTCGCATCAGTCGCGGCCGCTTTCCACGCGTGACGTGCTCGAAGCCAAGGTCCAGCATTTCGAGGCGAAATTCCCCGATGAGGGCATCCCGCGCCCGGCGTATTGGTCCGGTTTCCGAGTGCTCCCGGTCGAAATCGAATTCTGGATGAGCCGCCCATATCGCCTGCACGACCGCATCGTTTTCCGCCGCGACGCGCCGCGCGACTCCTGGCACAAAACCCGCCTCTATCCTTAACGAATCACAAAAACGAACGAGTTAGGGTAGAGAAGGCGGGACGTATCAGAGTTCGGGGACGGGAGCGTTTGGGTCGCGAATGGTGACGGATCGTATCGACGAACGCCGCACGCAAAGGCGGCCGCGCGATCGTTATCGTTCGTCGCGCATTTATTATGCTGTCGGCGAGCCTCCCTCGTTCCTGGCGATGTGGACGAGCCGCATCGCGATTTTTTGCGCTGCGGCAGCGGTCGTGACGGCGGCGCTACATCGTGTGTCGCTGTTGCAGACGCCTGTCGCGCTGACGATTGCATATCTGCTGGTTGCGGGCGCGGCGCTGGCGCTGCTGATGGCCCTCGTCGCCGGGCTCGATATCTGGGTGACGGGCCGGCCTGGGTCTGCGCGTGTCTTCGTCGGCGCCATCGTGGGCCTCGGCATTCTTGCCGTGCCGGTCGCGGTCTGGGCCATGAGCCTGCATTATCCCGCACTCTACGACGTGACGACCGACCTCGCCGAGCCGCCCGAGTTCACGATGGCGAAAGAGGAACGGGGAGCCGAGACCAATCCGATCAGCTATGACGGTGAGCGGTTCGCCGCGCTCCAGCGCCAGGACTATCCCGATCTCAAAAGCCTGACCATTCCGCGCGCCACGGATGAGACCTACGAACTCGTTCTGCAGGCGCTTCATAAATTGAAATTTAAGCCGACGCTTGAAGTCCCGCCCGACGATGAGGACGACTCTCCCGGCTTCATCGAGCTCTCCGAGCACACGCAAGTCCTGGGCCTGATCGATGATATCGTTATTCGCGTGCTCGGCAGCGACGACGACAGAAGCGCGCGCGTCGACGTCAGGTCCGCGTCGCGCTACGGCCCGACCGACTTCGGCCGCAACGCCGACCATGTCCGCACGATTTTGAAGGAAGTCGCGGCGCGCTTCGAAGCCTCCGTCCCCGATCCTGACAAGGAAGCTATGGCGGCGCGAAAGGCCAAGCTTAAAGCCGAGAAAGGTCGCGGTCGGGCGTCAAAGGCAGATCGGAAGCGACCAAACCTTTCTCGATCAAATATTCGACGTGCGCCTGAACGGAAAGCGTCGCGGCCGGGATCAGCTGGGGCGCGAGGTCGCGATAGACCTGGGGCACAATTCGACGAATAGTCGTAGCACCGCCCGTCAATGCATCGAGAACAGATTTCTCGCGCCAGTTCCGGTGCAGAAGATACGCTCTGACCGTTCGCTGCGGCTCGCTCAGGCGATCGCCGTGACCCGGCAGGAAAACGTCGTCGTTGCGATCGAGCAGAATTTCGAGCGACGCTTCGTAGTCGGCCATACGCCCCTCGGGCGGTGCGATGACAGTCGTGTTCCACGCCATCACGTGATCGCCCGAGAAGACGACCCGGCGGCCATCGACGGCAAAGCAGAGATGATCCGGCGCATGTCCCGGCGTATGGATCGCCGTTAGACCCCAGTCGGCGCCTTCGATCCTGTCACCGCCCGTGAGCGGAATGTCCGGTTCGAAATCGTAATCGACGAAGTAGCGCCCCGAGGGTGAATTTTCGAGCGCAACGCGTCCGGCTTCCGGATCGCGCGCATAGGCAGCGACCAGCGCGCCAGTCTCGGCCTTGAGCTTCGCAACGCCGTCGACGTGATCGCGATGTGCGTGCGTCGACAGGATATGCGTGATCGGTCGCCCCGCCGCGGCTTTCAGAATGGCCGCGCGATGCTCATCGCTATCGGGACCCGCGTCGATCACCGCAAGCGACGTCGAACCGATGAGATAGGTATTCGTGCCCTTGTGCGTCAGCGGGCTCGGGTTGGGCGCGACGAGGCGAACGATCCCCGGCCCCATCGGCGACGGTTCGCCATAGGTGAACACCATTTCCGTTTTGAATTTGAGAGAGTCCAAGCCCCCAAAACCTCTCGCGTAAGCCCTCAGTATTGCGCCCGGTTATAGAAAAGTCGGGCGAACGACGAATACCCCGAAATTCGCCGCAGGTTAACGCTGCGCTTTCAGCCGCACATGCTCGGGCCGAAAACCGAGCCCGATCAACCGTCCCGAAAGGTGCGCGAGGATCGGCCAACGGGCGATGCCCTTGATGAAACCGGGCGGACCCGAGCGCGTCGCCGCATCGGCTTCGCGCTTGCGCTTGTCGCTACGCATCATGAGCTGAATTTTTTGCGTCGCCTTCGTCGGAAACGTGCGCCGCTTCTCCACTGCTGCCAGATGCCGGTCCGACAAGCGTCCGTCTTTCAACGGACCTGCAAGGATGTTCGCCGCAGCGACCGCATCCTGAATCGCAAGGTTCACGCCGACACCGCCGATCGGTGACATCGCGTGCGCCGCATCGCCGATGCACAGAAGCCCCGGTCGCCACCACTGCTTCAGCCGGTCGATGCGGATGCTCAAGAGGTGCACGTCGTCGAAGGAGGCAAGCTCTTGCACGCGATCCTCCGGCAGCGGCGACACCGCTGCGACCATGGCGCGGAAAGCCTCGATACCGCCCGCCTTAATATCGGCATACGTGCCGCGCCGCACGATGTACCCGCATTGCCAGTAGGCGCCACGGTCGATCATCACGAAGCCCTGGCGCGGCCCGGCGTGGCCCATCGTGTAAGGCGGATCGGTCGCCAGATGCGAGAACTTCATCCACAGCACTTCGCTCGGGATGCCGAAGCTTTCGATTTCGAGTCCAGCAAGCGACCGCGCGATCGAGTTGCGCCCGTCCGCGCCGACGACGAGAGACGAGCGGATCGTCAGTGCGCCATCCGGAGATGCCGTGCGAACGCCCGCAACGTTGCCGTTCTCGATGATGAGATCGGTAACTTCCGTTCGCATCAGCAGCCGGAAGTTCGGATAACGCTTCGCCTCGCGCGCGAGGAAATCGAGAAAGTCCCATTGCGGCATGAAGGCGATGAAACGGTTCTTCGTCGGCAGCCACGAGAAGTCGGCGATAGTGATGTCCTTGCCGCCGATCTCGGCATGCAGCGAGCGCGCTTCCGTGTGCGGTAGTTTCAGAAGCTCGTCGGCGAGGCCGAGTTCGTGCATGACTTGCAGCGTCGAAGGGTGAATGGTGTCGCCGCGAAAATCGCGCAGAAAATCGCCGCGCTTTTCGATCACCGTCACATCGACGCCCGCACGCGCCAGCATCAGGCCGAGCATCATCCCCGCCGGTCCGCCGCCGACGATGGCGCAGGCGGTGGTGATGTTTTGATCTGCCGCAGAACGAGATTCCGCATTCGCAAGTCCGGCGGATTTTGTACCCTCAGTCATGTCGTAGCCGACGTCTTGGCCATGGGCCTCATCCCCGAAAAGCTGCCGTTGTTCGCAATATAGATAGGCGCTCGGAAGCAGGTAGCCAAATTTGTATATTTTCGAAGGGATTCGCTTGTTCTCAGGTGGCCGTGATTTTTTCCCTCATGTCATCCCGGCTCAGGCCGGGATTCAGTCAAGCGGCACCATCGAGCTTGCTGCTTGTTGTCTAATGGCCGCCTTCGCATCTAAAAATCAAACGCCGTAATACGACCGGTACCATGCAACGAACCGCGCAATGCCGTCGTCGAGCGATGTTGAAGGCCGGAAGCCAACGTCGCGCACCAGATCGTCGATATCTGCGAATGTCTTCGCAACGTCGCCGGGTTGCATTGGAAGAAATGTCTTCTTCGCCTCGCGCCCTGTCGCCTTTTCTATCGCCGCCACGAAATCCATCAGCGCCACGGGTTTGTTGTTGCCGATGTTGTAAACGCGGTAGGGCGCATCGGATGTCGCCGGATCGGGTGCATTGCTGTCCCATTTAGGATCGGGCGCGGCGATTTTATCAGCCGTTCGCAAGACACCCTCGACGATATCGTCGATATAGGTGAAGTCGCGCGCATGATCGCCGCCGTTGAAAATCTCGATCGGCTCACCTGCCAGGATCTTTTTCGTAAAGCTGAAGTAGGCCATGTCCGGCCGTCCCCATGGACCGTAAACGGTGAAGAAGCGCAGCGCCGTGATAGGAAGCCGATAGAGATGCGCGTAGGAATGCGCCGCAAGCTCGTTGGCCTTCTTCGTCGCGGCGTAGAGGCTGACGGGATGATCGACGTTGTCGTGCTCGCTGAACGGCATCTTCGTATTGGCGCCGTAGACCGAACTCGACGACGCCATCACGAGATGCTTCACGTCATTGTGGCGGCAGCCTTCGAGAACGTTCTGCGTCCCGACGATGTTGGAGTCGATATACGCGTGCGGATTGTGCATGGCGTAACGCACGCCCGCTTGCGCCGCGAGGTGAATGACCTTGTCGAAGCGCTGCACGCGAAAAACCTCCGCCATAGCGCTCCGCTCCGCGATGTCGAGATGCAGGAATGAAAAACCCGGCCTGCCGCCGAGATTGACGAGGCGCGCTTTCTTCAGCGCCGGATCATAGTAGCCGTTGAGGTTATCGATGCCGACCACTTCGTCGCCGCGTTCGAGCAGGCGCAGACACGTGTAAAAGCCGATGAAGCCAGCGGCGCCGGTCACCAGAAATTTCATTGCGGCAGCCCTCGTTGCGAATTTCTCGCCAAGCCTGAAACGACGCCCGGTTTAGAGAGTCCGGTGTCGCTGTCAATCGCGCTGGCGGCAAGCAGTAAATGAAAGCAATCAGATGTCATCCTCTGGCGTCTCACCAAGGCCGCGCCAGCGGCCGGCTAGCTTTTTATCGGTGCTGGCGACTCCCGTCCCGGGAGCCGGCCGCCAGCACAAAATAAAAAACAAAAAACTTATCCCCGCCCTTTCGCCCGCCCGTATCTTCATGCTGGGAGCATGACAACGGATGAACGCGCGACGATGACAGATACGCCGAACCTCGCATTGCCTTACATTTTGGCGTCCCAAGCGCAGAAGCACGTCACGCACAACGAAGCGATCCGCGCTCTCGATTGTCTTGTGCAACTCGCGGTCGAAAGCCGTTCGCTGGCCGCGCCGCCCGCAAGTCCCGGCGAAGGCAGCCGCTATCTCGTCGCCGCGGCGGCGACGGGCGACTGGAGCGGCCAGAGCGAGAAGATCGCAGCCTTCCAAGATGGCGCCTGGATGTTTTACGAGCCGCGGGAAGGGTGGATCGCATGGGTTGCCGACGACCATGAACTCGCGATCTATTCGGCCGGAGCCTGGGCGGCGTTCACGTCCGGCGGAGGCGGCGGCAGCGATCCGGGCGACATCACAGAACTCGATGATCTCGCCCACGTCGGCATCAACGCGACCGCGGACACCACCAACCGTCTCGCGCTGAAAAGCCCGGCCAGCCTCTTCGATAATGCGGGCAACGGCCACCAGCAGAAGATCAACAAGCACGCAGCGGGCGACACTGCATCCGTGCTTTACCAGACGAACTATTCCGGCCGCGCCGAAATGGGGCTCGCCGGCGATGATGATTTTCATTTCAAGGTGAGTCCTGACGGCGCAAGTTGGTACGAAGCGCTCAAGATCGACCGTAACACCGGCAGGCTCACTTTCCCGGTGACTGGCGGTCCGCGCGAAGTCTTGACCGCCAATCGCACCTACTACGTCCGCTCGGACGGTTCCGACAGCAACAACGGTCTTGCGAACACATCGGGCGGTGCATTTCTGACGATCCAGAAGGCACTCGACGTCGTCTACGGCACGCTCGATCTCTTCGGTTTCAACGTCACCATTCAGGTGCAAGCCGGAACGTGGACGCAGAGCCTAAGCGTATCGTCGCCGCAAGTTGGCGCAGGCGCCGTTACGCTTCTCGGTGACGCAACAACGCCGTCCAATGTCGTCATATCGACCACGAGCGCATGCATCACCGTGGCAGGCTCGGGCACCTCTCTCACCGTGCGCGGATTCAAGCTAACGTCATCGGGCAACAACTGCCTTCAGGCGACGCAAGGCGGCCGCATCAGCTATGGAAAGATCGAGTTCGGCGCGGCGAGCGCCTTCCACTTGCGTGCCGACAATGCGGGCGCAATCAGCTGCCCCTCAGGAGAAGCGTTTACGCTCTCGGGCTCTGCGCAGGGCCATCTCCTCACACTGTCCTACGGTCTGATCTCGATCCCGACGAGTGCTCTCACCATCACGGGCACGCCCGCTTGGGGCACCTCGTTTGTCAGCAACCAAGGAGGGCAGGTGTCCTTGTACGGCGTGACCTTCAGCGGATCGTCCACGGGCCGCCGCTATGACGTGTCGGTCAACGGCGTGATCAATACATTCGGCGCCGGTTCGGCCTCGACCTACTTCCCCGGCAACGTCAATGGCGTGTCTTCCACCGGAGGCCAGCAGGTATGATGACTGATTTCGATATGCCCGTCTTCGTGATCCGGGATTGGTTCTGGCAGATCGGCGCGGATGAGAGCCGCTACTGGTCGAGCGCGGCCGGCGCGTATGTCGCCGAGGCGCAAGAGGGCCGGATGACGATGGTGCCCTCGCTCGAAGACTTGCAGGCGGCCTTGGCGCAGCTCGGACTATCCGCGCCGAGCGAATAAGTCAGTGAGCCGTGCGCGCCCTGTTGGCTTCACCATGCGATTGTTCGCGCCGCCCCGCATTGCGGGACGCAGCGTATCGCCGACGCGAACGTCTCACGCAGCGTCGCCAGAAAAGGATTTCTTGGGACAATTTCCGAGGCACGGCTAGCGGATTAACTCGCTAACCCATTGAAAAGACTGGTCGGAGCGAGAGGATTCGAACCTCCGACCCCTTGCTCCCGAAGCAAGTGCGCTACCAGGCTGCGCTACGCTCCGCCCGACCGTCTATGCCTGCATTTAGGCTTTCCTGAGCGCCGTGTCGAGCACCTAGGAGACGCGCTTATAGCGGCCTCGATCCCGTACCGCAAGCGTCTCAAAACACCGATTTTTCGAGGTGCCTCATGCAACTTCCTGATGGAAGCCCCGCCGGAGCTTGCCCGCTGCGGCGCGCCATCGCATCGAGTCTGTGAATCCGGTGGTGCGCTTTGCCGCGCGCCATTGCCCAGTCGCAAACGACTGACTATGGTGCGCTCCGCCGACGCTTCGGACGTCGGTTCTCCTGACGCGCTGGTGGGATGTAGCCAAGTGGTAAGGCAGCGGATTTTGATTCCGCCATTCGGAGGTTCGAACCCTCCCATCCCAGCCAACTGTTAGAAGTGGCGATAACTGCTATTTTTGCGCGGCATCGCCGGTCGGCATGCGGAACGCGGCGGCATGGCCGCTATCGCCGAAATCGCTTTGTCGGCATTTGCCGTCGAGATTGCGATATTCGTTGCTCCTCAGACCCGCATCGACAAACGCGACGCCGCGCGCGGAAGGTTCCAAAGCGAAGAGCACGATGCGGATGGCGCCGTCTGGCGAGGTGATCGCTGGCGCCCCGTCGTCGTCGAGCGCATAGGGCCAGACCGGGCGCTCACCGGCATCGAAGACCTGGTTACCGTCGCGCGTCGCTTGACTGCGCAGATCGAAACGGGGCGGCGCACCATCCGGAAAGGCGACGGCAAAATCGAAGCTGACGACGATGTTCGCGTGCGTCAAATCATAGAACACACAATTGAGCGTCGGGGCCGGACTTTGCCGCGCCGTTGTTTGCTGCGGTGCGGCACCCTGGTGGGCGAAGCGCGCGATGGCGATACCAGCCAGGAGAACCGCCGCGGCACCAGCCGAGAGCAGGAGCACAGACCGTCGGATGTGTATGACTGGCATGGCAGGCCACTAGCTCGTTTGAGTCTCAGGAGACGCCGGATGGAGATGCCCCGATTGATGTTGCCAATCAACCCTTGATGGAGGGTGTTGCGTGCCGAGCCGCGATCCCATACCACGCATCCAGCATTCGCAGCGCGGCGGAGAGACGTTTCGGACATGGCGGCATCAGGTGCGGCGAGCGATTTCGAAACGGTCGTCATCGGCGCCGGTGTCGTCGGATTGGCCATCGCTGCTGAACTTGCCGAAGCAGGGCAGAATGTGCTCGTCGTCGAGCGCCACAGCACGTTCGGCACCGAAACCTCGTCGCGCAATTCCGAGGTCATTCACGCCGGAATTTATTATCCGCCGGGCTCGTTGCGCGCCAAGCTGTGCGTCGAGGGCCGCGAACGTCTCTACGCGTTTGCCGCGAGATACAACGTGCCGGTCCATCGCTGCGGGAAACTTCTGGTCGCCACAGCCGAAAGCGAAATCGCGCAGCTCGAAACCATCGAAGCGAAAGCGGCGGCGAATGGCGTGCCTGATCTAAAACGCTTGACGCCGGACGAAGTCCACCGCCTCGAACCCGATGTGCGCTGCGTCGCTGCAACTCTGTCGCCGTCCACCGGCATCATCGACGGTCACGCCTTCATAGCTGCGCTCGAAGCGCGATTGCTCAACGCCGGAGGCGAGATCGCGTATCATTCCGAAGTCGTCGGCATATCCGCCGGATCGGGCGATGCCTTTCGCCTCTCGATATCCTCCGCAGGCGATGTTTCTGAGCTTTCATGCCTGCGCCTCGTCAACGCCGCGGGTCTTGGCGCCTCGCGTATCGGCCGCATGATCGAATATCGAAACGCCGGTTACGTGGTGCCCGGCCTTTTTCCCGCCAAGGGACATTACTTCTCGTTATCTGCAAAAGCGCCGTTCAAGCATCTGATCTATCCGATGCCGTCGCCCGACGCGCTGGGCGTGCACGTTACGCTCGATATGTCAGGCGCGGCGCGCTTCGGCCCGGACGTCTATTGGCAGAACGATCTCGACTATGCGTTCGTCTCAGCCGATGCGCGCCGCGAGACGTTCGCAAAAGAGATCAAGCGCTATTGGCCGTCGCTGCCTGAGGGCGCGTTGATGCCTGCCTATACCGGCATCCGCCCGAAGATTTACGCCGAAGGTTCGACCCCGGCCGACTTCGAGTTTCATGGCGTCGAGCGGCACGGTGTTCCGGGCTTCGTCGCGCTTTACGGTATTGAAAGCCCCGGCCTCACATCCGCGCTTGCCATCGCGACGCACGTCGCGCAATTGCTCGACGCGTGACGAAAAACGCGAGGCCCGCACACCCTGCTGCGAGCCTCGCGCCGCACGCGACTTAGTGGTTCGCGTTGTTCGCGTCCGCTGCCTGCTTCGGTTCCGGCGCATAGAGGCCAAGTGGGTTGCCGTCGGGATCTTCGATGATGGCGAGACGGCCGACATCATCGACGTCGGAAGGTGCTTTCAATACGCGTCCGCCTTTTTTGATGGCTTCGGAAACAGCGGCATCGACATCGCCGACCTGAATGTACGTCACCCAGCCCGGACGCGGATCGTTCGGCTTGCCTTCATATTTCGTAAGCCCGGCCTGCTCGGAGCCGTTGGCATTGAAAAGTGTGTACTCGGACTCGCCCGGAGCCGGAGGCCGCGAGTTGTCGTCCGCCGAAACGATCTTCGGCGTCCAGCCGATGACGCTCGCATAGAAATCGCGCGCCTTGTCGGGATGCGCGCTGACGAGCTCGCTCCACCATACGCTGCCGTTATCGCTGCTCGATGCCGGTGCCGTCGGGCTCTCGGCGAAAGCCGGCATCGCAACGCATGCGGCGAGCGCCACAGAGAAGACCGCGGCGACGCCGTGGCTGGAACGCGAAAGAGTACGGGACATTGCTTCACTCCTGGATCGGATAAAATCTATCAGGCCCGAAGCAATTAAAGTGCCAAGTCGCGTAACCGTGCTATTTCGGGACGCACTGGAGAATATAGGTGAAGCCGCGAAAGCCTGCGTAATCTCTGCCTTTGACGAACGGCACGATCTTTACGTTGCCGTCTTTCGGCGGGTCGTTGAGACCCAACATGTAAAGCGGATCGATCAGCGCAGCGGTCCCGTTCCACCAGTCTTCCGCGCCGTAACGGTTGGGACGCCAGCTGATTTGATCGTCATCGACTTCCCAGACTTCCCAGTGGACTTCGGGCAGATAATTCGGGTTGCCGCCGGGCCGTGTCACACGCGCCAGCCGCTCGCCGCGTTCGACGCGCTGTCCCTCTTTGAGATGCTTGATTTCGTCGAAATCGAGATGATCAAACTCGGAATAGTAATATTTCGGGCCATCGGACAGGTTGACGTCGCGCCGGTCGTGCCGGATGAGCAGCGCGCCCTCGCGGCCCCATTTCCAGTCGGCCTTCCAGACGGCGCGCACCGTGCCGGACGCAGGCGCCACGATCCAGTCACCGAGCCGCCCGGCATCGATGCCGGTGTGGACTTCGTCGCGCCGCGTACCGTCGACGTCGATCCACGTCGCATAGGGTGACGTGATCGGCGAGCATTTGAAGTCGTCCGGATAGACCGGCTTCAACCCGGTCGGCTTGACGCCGTAGCCTTTTTTCATCGCCATTTGCGGATCGTCCTGCGGAGCGTTTGCCCTCGCGATGACGGCGAGCGCCAGGCACCCGAGCGCGAACGGCACAAATCGTCGTGTCAGTGAAAGCATGAGCTACATCGCGATCCGATGGCGGACGCGCAAGGCCCCGCAAGTCTCTTCGGTATCGGCCGCAACGAGCGGCATCGCGATGGCGTCAGGGCGGGGTGCCGCATTTACGTTAATATGAGCAATTTGATCGGTCATTCGTTATCGGTCCCTTAATGGGCTGGTCTTTGCAGAACACCGCACTGTGTTTGCGCCAGAAAGGCCGGCCCAGTGTTTGGTTTCGAATTCCTTGCAAGTGTTGCTCCAATTTTAGCTTACCGCGGTGAGGGCGGCCGGAGCGTTTCGGCACGCCGCGTTTCGGAATGCGCCAACCCTGTCTCGGGTCAGGAAATTTCGCCCGGTGTCCGGATCTGGTACGTGCCGCACCGCTCTGAAACGGGCGCGGGTCATTGTGCGACGACGACCGCTGACGATGCCGCCGAGTTTGCCGATATTCGTGACGCCGCCATGCGCCGCCGCTCGCTAACGACGCGGGCCGTGCTGCGCTCCGCGCTGAGCGAAATGGTTGGCGGCACGGTCGCTCCGCACGCCTGGCGCTTCGGTCGGACGGAGAACGGCAAGCCCGTCCTGACGAATGGCCCCGATACGCTGAACTTCAGCTGCTCACACACCGAGATAGCGTCAATAATCGTGGTTTCCGCGAGCAAAGAGGTCGGCATCGATATCGAAGCGGCCGCTATTCCCACGACTGAGCATTGGCTGGCCGATGTCTTCACCAAGACGGAACGCGCCGCCATTAATGCTTTACCGGCTCACGAGCGCGAACGGACCGTCGCCCGGCTTTGGACGCTGAAAGAGTCGTATTTGAAGATGCTTGGCACCGGAATTGCTGACCTGTTGGAAGTTGCGTTCGATCCCCGCAACGATTGCCTCTTGCCGGGACATATGTCCCGCCAGGCGGCGGCATCGTTTCAAACGTGGATCGTTAACTGCCAAGGGCAGCTTCTCTCCGTGGCCGTCGCCATCCGCGACCCCAAGAAGAAAGGCGCCTTTTGGCGTCAGTTGATTGGGGAATGCCGTGGCCGTTCACGAGCCAAATTTGTATCCGATGACAACCGCGCGCCCTCGGGAGCCGCGGCTGCTGCATCACTATTTCGAGGCGCAGGTTCGGCGGCGACCTGACCATCCGGCGGTTGAATTCGCGGGTGAGATGCTGACTTATGAAGAACTCGACCAGTCGGCCAATCGCATCGCCAACTATCTCATCGAAAAAGGCGTCGGGCCTGACGTTCTCGTCGGCATCTACCTGAAGAAGTCGCCGCGCCTTTACGCGACCATCCTCGGCATCCTGAAGGCGGGCGGCGGCTACGTGCCGATTGACCCGCGCGCGCCGCAGGAGCGCATCCAGGCCATCGCCGAAGACGGCAACCTGCATTCCATCGTCACGGAAGACGCGCTTGCCGATCAGATCGAAGGCAAGCTTGAAACGCCGTTGCTTCGTCTCGACCGCGAACAGCGCGCGCTCGCAGCGCAGCCGTCCGCACAGGTGCTGCGCGTCGACGCCGAGATCAGCAACAAGGCGCTGAGCTACGTCATCTTCACGTCGGGTTCGACGGGCCGTCCCAAGGGCGTCATGATCGAGCACCGCAACGTCGTCGCCTTCGTCAAATCGCTGCAGACCGTTTATCGCGTCACGGCGGATGATCGCGTCTATCAGGGCTTCTCGACGGCGTTCGATGCGTCCGTCGAAGAAATCTGGGCTGCGTTCTCGCGCGGGGGCACGCTGATCGTTCCGACCGAAGACGTCGAGCGCTCGCCTGTGGACGTTGCCCAGTTCATCGACGACATGGGCATCACCTATTATTCCACGGTGCCGACGATGCTGGCGATGATCGACCACGATCTTCCCACCGTCACGACGCTGATCCTCGGCGGCGAAGCCTGCTCGAACGAGCTCGTCGCGCGCTGGGCGAAGCCCGGCCGCCGTATGCTCAACACCTACGGCCCGACGGAAGCGACCGTCGTCGCGACGTGGCACGAGTGCGTCAGCGGTGAGCCCGTCGCCATCGGTAAGGCCATCCCGCAGTATTCGACATATGTTCTCGATGAAAACCTCAAGCCGGTGCATCCGGGCGAGAGCGGCGAACTGTTCATCGGCGGCGCCGGCGTCGGCCGCGGCTATATGAACCTCGAAGCCCTGACCGCGCAGCGCTTCATCGCCAACACCATCGAGCCGGAATGCAACGACCGCCTCTATCGCACCTACGACCACGTTCGGTTGGGGATGGACGGAGAATTGTTCTTCCTCGGCCGCCTCGACGATCAGGTGAAAATTCGCGGCTTTCGCATCGAGTTGTCCGAGATCGAAGCGGTGCTGATGGAGCATCCGCAGATCAAGGCGGCGACCGTCGCCGTCATCGATCGCGGCGAAACGAAGGACCTCGCCGCTTACGTCGTCGCGAATTGCGCCGCCGACGATCTCGATCGCGCCGAGGTCGATCAGCTGCTTCGTCGCCGCATGCCCGCGTACATGGTGCCGCAGTATCTCGATGTCATCGACGAGATGCCGATGATGCCGAGCGGCAAGGCGGATCGCAAAAGCCTACCCGCGCCGAAATCGTTGCTGAAAGGCCATAAGGACATCGTCGCGCCCGCGAACGATCTCGAACGTCAGGTCGAAGCCGCATGGGGCGAAGCGTTCCGCTTGAGCAACGTCTCCGTAACCGATGACTTCTTCCTCGATCTCGGTGGCCATTCGCTGATGGCGTCGCGCTGCGCCAGCTTCCTGCGCGATAAGATCGATGGCGTGCAGCTTTCGGTCCGCGATTTCTACGAGCACCGCACGGTGCGTCGCTTGGCGGCCGTCCTCAAGGATCGCATTGACGCCAGAGGCCAGAACGCCGCCGCCAACGACAACGCCGGTACGGGTGCCTTCAACAGCGTCCACCCGCTGATGCGCTGGACGACGGTTGCGCTTCAGGCTGTCAGTATCTCGATCTATTACGCCATCCTCGTCGCACCCGTCGCCTATGCCATTCTGATGGTGACCGCCGTGATCGACGGCAAGGTCAACTGGGTCGATGCCGCGCAGATTTCGACCATTGTCGGCTTCGCGATCTGGCCGTGCATGCTGCTGGGCAGTATCGCGCTGAAATGGATCGTCATCGGCCGCTACAAGCCGGGCCGCTATCCGCTGTGGAGTTTCTATTATTTCCGCTGGTGGCTCGTCACGCGCTTCCAGGCGCTGAGCTGGGCCGAGATGTTCTCCGGCACGCCACTGATGAGCCTCTACTGGCGCGCCATGGGCGCCAAGATCGGCCGCGACGTGACGATCTGCACACCGCTCTGCGGTGCCTTCGATATGGTGTCGATCGGCAGCGGTACGAGCGTCGGCGTCGAGAGCCAAATCCTCGGCTATCGCGTCGAAGACGGCTATCTCATCATCGCGCCCGTTTCGATCGGCAATGATTGCTTCGTCGGCATGCACTGCGCGCTTGGGCTGAACACCAGAATGGGCGACGGCGCTCGTCTTGATGACATGTCGTTGCTGCCAGACGGCACCGAGATGGCAAGCTACGAATGCCGCCGCGGCTCGCCTGCGCAGCTATCGGCCGTCGTCGTGCCGGAAGTGAAGCGCGTGCGCGCTCCGCGGCTGAAGCGCTTTGCCTTCGGCCTGATGCACCTCGCGCTGATCTATGCGATGGGCTATTTTCTTCTTGCGACTATGGTCCCCTCGATCGTGCTGATCGCGGCCGGTCTTTGGTTTGCCGGTCCCGTCGGCGGCATTATCGCGGCATTCGTTGCGGTGCCGGTCGGCATCCTGAGCTACGCGTTCGGCGCAATCGACATGGTTCGCATTATCCGTCCCGTCGCGGCCGGCACCATGTCGCTCTATAGCGTCAAGTATCTGCGCCACTGGTTCGAGGGTTATCTGCTTGAAAACACCAAGACGATCCTGTCGCCGCTCTATGCGACGATCTACTGCCCGTCGTTCCTGCGCGCCCTCGGCGCTAAGATCGGCGCCGGATCGGAAGTCTCGACCGTTGCGCACATCACGCCGCATCATCTCGAAGTAGGCGAGGGCAGCTTCCTCGCCGATGCTTGCCTCGTCGGCGGCCAGCGCGTCTTTGGCGACGTGGTCGAGATCGGCGCTGTCCGCATCGGCACCAAGAGCTTCATCGGCAATAGCGCGCTCGTGCCGGGCGGCACCACCATCGGCGACAACACGCTGATCGGCGTCGCCTCGACGCCGCCGTCGGATACGAACGTTGTCCCCGACGACACGCGTTGGCTGGGCTCGCCCGGTTTCGAACTGCCGCATACGCAACGCAACGTCTGCTTCAACAACGCCGAGATTTTTGCGCCGACGCGAAAGATGATCGTCGCGCGGGCGCTGACCGACGCAATGCGTATCCTGTTGCCCAGCTTCATCATGATGGCCGAGGGCGTCGGACTTGCGGCCTATCTCGTCGCTGGGTTCCGCTCCCTGCCGCTGTGGATGGTGATCGCCGGCATCCCGCTCGTCGCGACCGCGCTTGCGGCCGGTTCGGTGCTGATGACGGCGCTGGTCAAGTGGCTGGTCGTCGGTCGCATCCGCCCGACCGTCAAGCCGCTGTGGTCCCGGTTCATCTGGAACAACGAACTCGTCAATGGCGTGTTCGAGATGAACGCCGCAGCCGCCATGACACCGCTGCTCGGGACGCCGTTCGTCGCCACCTGTCTGCGGCTCATGGGCGCCAAGGTCGGTAAGTGGTGCTATCTCGAAACGACGCTCTTCTCCGAGTTCGACCTCGTCGAAATCGGCGACCGGGCCTGCTTGAACCTCGGCGCAACCGTCCAGAACCACCTGTTCGAGGATCGCGTCTTCAAGGCAGAGCGCATCAAGATCGGCAACGGCTGCAGCGTCGGCAACATGGGCGTCGTTCTCTACGGAACCCAGATGCACGACGGTTCGAGCCTCGGCGCGCTATCGGTGCTGATGAAAGGCGAGGTGCTGCCTGCAGCGACCCGCTGGCATGGCACCCCATGTGAACCGCTGGTCTCGCAACCCGCCGACATCGATGCGGCCATCATTAAGTTGTCCACAGCCGCAGGTTTCCGTGCACAAGAGTCTCGTTCGCGGCGACAGGCCAAGCAACACATCGAGTTACTGCCGCTCTCTGCATAGCGGCAGCCTCTCTCTGTGGCTTGGCGGTCATCCGAGCCACAGATTGACGCTTGACTATTGACACCATCCTCGACGGGCCGTCGCGAATCACGTTCCCTCATCCCAAATCGGGACTCTGCCAAACGCGTTGTTAAGGGTTTGGCGGCGACAAACAGCGCGACGCAAAAAAACGCGCCGAGGAATGGTGATGAAGAAATATCTGGTGTTGGTTGCGTGTGGAGCGGCAATGCCCGCATTGAGCGTACCTGCTTTTGCGGACGGGCCGTTTTCGCTCAAAGATACGCCAGTTCAGGTTGAGGTTCCCAGCTGGACCGGATTCTATTTCGGTGTCGGCGCCGGATACGGCCATAACCACTCGAAGAACAACTATCACGATAACGGCGGCGGCGGCGATGGGCCGACAACCTCATCGAAGAATGAGTCCGCGGATGGCGGTTTCATCTCGACGATGTTCGGCTACGATCGCCAGATCAGCGATCGGTTCGTTGTCGGCGCCTTCGCGGATCTTTCGACGTCGGAATTCACGCGCGGCAATGAAGACATTCACGACGGTCTCGTCGTCGATCGCTCTTGGGCCATCGGCGGCCGTCTCGGCTACCTCATCAACGAACGCACGATGATTTACGCCAACGCCGGTTATACCCAGGCGCATTTCTCCAATGATGGCTGGTGGGACATCGACGCCAATGGCGTCGGTCCGACGCTCCCCGGTAAGGGCGGCAATTGGTTCAGTGGCTATTTCGTCGGCGGCGGCTTCGAACGCAAGCTGAACGACAATTTCTATCTCCGCGGCGAAGCCCGCTATTCGGATTTCGGCGCCGAGGTCACGAACACCGGCGACTTCGAAGGCACGCACTACGTCGATAAGGAAGTCCCGTCTATCATCACGGGTGAGCTGGCGCTCGTCTATAAGCTCGACCGGCCGCGCATCCTCGGCGGCGACACGACGCCGATCGACGAAAATCACGGCCCGCGCGTCATCACCTATAACGGGATCGATGCGGCATCGAACTCGGTCTATTATTACGGCGGTACGGTCTTCGGATTGACCAACGACCTCTACCACAACGGCTTGCTGCTCCGTTCGGAGGGCGTCATCGCCGACTACAATTATGATGAGTCTGCTGCGCCCCACACCAACGTCGACGCCGATGATCGTTCGCTCGATGTGATGCTGGGCTATCAGTGGGTGTTCCCGACCTGGAGCGCAATCGGCTACGTCGGCTACGAGGTGCGCAGCGTGCACCTGTCGCCGTTTGATCCGAACAATAACGTCGTCGGTGGTGAGAGCGGCTTCAAGGTTGCCGGCGAGTTGGAAACGGACGACTCGCTGCCGTATTACGCCAGCCTCGAAGGCAGCTACTCGACGGCATTCGACTCCTATTACGGCCAGGCGCGTGTCGGCTGGAACAGGGAAATGTCGTTCTTCGGACCGCGCACGATCACGTTCGGCCCTGAAGCCGCCGTTTACGGCGACGGCGGCGATTACGCCCCGCGCGTCGGTGCCTTCGCGACGATCCCGTTCCAGATGTGGTGGCTGAATACGCCCGCCAAGCTGACCTTCGACGTGGGGCAGCAGTGGACCGGCGGCAGCGATGGTGGCGAAACCCGAGCCGGCGGCGAGGGCGCCTATGGCGGCTCAATGCTCCGCATCGACTTCTGATCGCAAGAGGGGGGCAGAGATGCCCCTCTTTCTTTTTAAGGTCGCTCTAGCTTCAGAACCGGGCCTTGGCCCGGCGCTTGCTCGATACCCGTTGAAATGACAGCGAGTGTTCGACAATGAAACTGAGCAACTACAACTCACCCCGCCGCCCGACAATTGCCCCGAACAGAAATCTGACCGAGCGTGCCGGTTTGATCCGCGACGTCGCCAACATGCTGGGCATTGACGCGATCAAGATCGAGCTTTCAAATCTGCTGAAAGATGCGTTCCGGATCCAGTTCGACGACTGCACCGGCCGCGCTCAAACCCTCTTCATTCCCGCCGCCGCCAGCCCCGCCCGCATCAGCCAGACGCTTAGGCTTGTCTCGGGGCCTCGGCGCAGCAGTGGCCAATTCTGGCGGGGTTGAAGCAGATCTCGTCAATAAGCGCGGAGGGCGATCGCTCGCCTATTGCGGCCTTTCGACGAGCGCCTTCAGATCCGGGCGCGATCGCGACACGCAAAAGTAGTTGCAGAACTTAAAGTCCTCCATCGTCCAGTGATAATCCTGGAACGGCACGCCGCCTGGAAAGATCTTTCCAATCCAGAACGACTTGGAAAGCGTCGCAAAATAGTCCGCAAGCAGATGCCGCGTGTCGATCGCGAACGGCCCGTATTCGAACTGCAGACAATTGACTTTACCCGCGTCGAGGAAGTCCGAAAAACCTTTCAAGACGCGATACTCAGCGCCTTCGACGTCGATCTTCAAGAAATCGATTTTTTCGATGCCGTTCTTTGCGCAATAGGTATCGAGCCGAACCATCTTCGCCTCGAACGGGACTGAGGTCAGGTCGTGCCGCGGCATATCACAAGTGAGTTCTGGCGCGTCGGCGAAGTAGTACATAGTTTGCGTTTCTTCAGTGTCAGAAACGCCGACGTTGTTCAGAGTGATCCGCTTGCTGTTTGCCGGAAATGCACTCTGTAAATCTCGAAACGTGTTGGGAGCAACCTCGAACGCGTGTACGTGAGCATTCGGCCAGTTTTCGAGAGCGGTTTGGGACCATTTCCCAACGTTTGCGCCGACATCGAAAATGATGTCGAAATTCGCTTGGCTCAACTTGGAGAGCAGCTCTTTCTCGCCATTTCTCGTGAAGTCAGAGCCTTCATTCTCATATGCCTGCTCGATGAAGCGAGCGACGCTGTGCGCCATCCTTATGGGGTAGGTCGATCTGTTCTTGGTGATCGCCGATTTCACGGCCTCCTTCATCTGGCCGAGACGTAAAACCTTTTTGAGCGTGGTCATGACTGGAGACCTGTGTCTACGGGCTAGATGACGTTGATTGGGTATCAGGTATTAGGGTCAGCTTGCGGCGATATTCTATAGTTCTCTATTTATTTGGTTATTTACTTGAAGCCATTTCTGCATTGCCATCGCCATCAAGACGAAAAAGCCAACATACAGCATGCTGAGGTTCCTCATTTCGCCCTCGGCGCAAAAAAGGAAAAAGAGTGGCATGTTGACTATCGCCGCAATGGCGATGTGCGCCTTTATGTAGTGTGGCGTATTCGGCCAGCCATAGTAAGCGAAGACGGCGATCCATGCGAACATGATCAGGCTATAGCCTTTAAATAATGGAAGGCCGTAAGTCTGGTCGAAGCCGAAAAGATTGAGCGGATTGGCGTAAAACGACAAGTGTCTGAAGAATTGAAAAATCGCTGTTGATCCAGGATTTCCAGAATAGATTTGGTGGACTACCGCATAGGCCGCCAAGGAGATAACTAAGCTGCCGACAGTACCAATTAGCGCTTTCCTGCCGGAGACGCGATAAAGCAGAAGCGGCCATAGGCTCAAAGTAAAGAACGCGTACGATTCCTTATTCAGCGTCGCAGGCACGGCAAGGAGCAGGAGAAGGCCCACCTGGCCCGCCAAAGCGAGGCGTGCCGCCAGGGCGAACGCCAGCAATTCCGGATAGTCGTAGAAGTAACCGCCCCGCGTTTGGATTACAGGGATCATGATGGCAAACACGATCGGCGCAACGATTGCCGCTGGCCTTCCTGCACCGATGCATTCGCCGATCGACTTGAGCACGAACAACGCAGCCAAAAGCGACAGAAAGGTCAAGTAATAAACGATGCGATACCGCAAAACATAGCCGGTCTTGTTTGCGCCGATACCGGTCGGTGCTTTCAGCGCGCCATTAGCGTTTTCCAGGCGTGTGCTGATTGCAGAGCGTACCCGCTCGGGTAGCGCTTTCTCGATAAGGTTTGCCGTCGCCGGTAGCAGTTGTCTGTAGACGTATGGGCGATCCGCGATGCCATCGAGCATTGAGATCAAAGACTGCGAAGGCGTTTCGTCGCTCATCGTCCACTTCGAATAATAGCCTTGGAACGTAGCGGCGGCCGTTACGGCATAGAGAACGATCAGCACAAAATTAAACGCAACCGTTTGGGAAGTGATAGAAGCGCGGATACGCTGAAACACAGGGACGCCTACGTCTATTTGCGTTGTCATGCCCGATCCATTGCTGCTGAGGCGTGGTTCCATAGGTGCGTCATTGTAATGAGAACCGTGGCGAGCCCGACCAAAGTTACCTCTGCGCGATGAGGAAGATGCCGATGAACACGAGGATCGTACCGCCAATGCGCGACGAACTCAGCGTGTCGCCAAACAGCAGATGTCCCGCAAGCGCGGTCATAACAAAGCCAAGGCCGACGAACGGATAGGCCTGCGAGAGCTGAACCTTGCCAAGCGCAGTAAGCCAGAGAAGGGTGCCAATGCCATAACAGCCGAGGCCCGCGAGCACGCCTGGTGTGATCAGTGCATGCGCAAGTTTGCTGATGGCGCCGATGTCAGACCGCTGGTCCATCCAACTCAATGAATTGAGCCCGAACTTGAAACAGATTTGGGCGAGTGCCGATAAACTCACGCTCGTGATGATCAGAAGCAGCGCAGAAATGGGCATGGAGATCCTCAGTAGAAAGATACAATTCCGGTCGCCGATGCGAACATGACAAGAACCGCAGTAACGACCACGCACCATGTAACCCAGTCGCGCGCCGCATACACGATCGGGTCATCGTGCATCCAACCCCGCATCGTTGCGAGCCAAAGCCGGCACTGCCAGAAAAGCATGAGCGGAACGAGCAGCCATAGAATCTCTGGCGAACGATATTGTTCAGATGCCGCGGAGCTGCCGACGAAGAGAGCCAGAACAACGCTAGAAGCAAACGTCGACGAGCAGCCGAGCATTTGAAGAAATGGGAGGTCTTCGGGCAGATAACCGCGCGCCGAGTTCGTTTTTCTGGTGGGCGATCTCTGTATGGCCATCAGTTCTTCTGTTCTCTTGACCGACGAAAGGCTTAGGAATGTGAAGCCCGAAAAGCCGAGCAGCCAAAAGCTGACTGGATGCGCAACCGCGATGCCGCCTGCGAGAACACGAAGCGTGTAAAGCGCGGCCAGAATGAAGATGTCGACGAGCGGCAACTTCTTAAGCCCGAGCGAATAGGATAAAGACGTCAGCGCATAAATGATGACGACCGTTGTCACGCCGGCGACATAGGACAGGACGAGGCCGATCGAAAGTGTAGTCAGTGAAATCGCGATCGCGATGGGGATCGATACGTCTCCGCTCGCAACCGCCCGCTTGCGTTTGCGTGGATGTCTGCGGTCCGATGAAATGTCGATGATATCGTTGATGACATAGATCGAAGACGCGATCGCGCAAAAACTCAGAAACGCATATATGGCGTCGCCCCATGCGCCCAGATCGGTCCAAAGTCGCGCCGCAATGAGTGGGACGAAGACCAGCAGGTTTTTCGACCACTGATGAGGACGCAAAAGGCGCAGGCTGGAGATCAGGATATTCGGGCGGTCGTCGATGATCGTTTGAATGGTCGCCGATCGCTGCGCCTGGGCAACGACCGCTGGAGAGGCATTGACGACAATTGCTGCGTCCGCAAATTTCCAGACGGCTAAGGCGTCTTGGTCATTTCCGACATAAATGAAACCGCTTTCACCGAACCGCTCTTTCAGCCTATCGGCAATCTGATTTTTATCCGATGGGCCGTGTTCGAGAAAGATGACGTCATCGAAGATTGATAAATGCTCCGCCACCGCGCGCGCCAGCGGGTCAGCGGCCCTGGCCAGAAGCACGATGGGATGCCCCTTCGTTTTTTCTGCTCGCAGAAAGCCGAGAAGCTTCTCGTTGTAGGGAAGTGTTTCTGCATCCTGTGTATCGAAGCGGGAGATGCACTCCCGGAGTTTGGTGGAACCCCCGCCGGCGGTTCCAAGGAGCGCCAGCAGTCCCGTCGGCTTAAAGAGCATCGCCAGAAAGCGCTCTTGCGTAAGGTTCGCACGAACGAGGCCACCCTCCAAGCAGAGACAAATCGGTTTCAAGGCGAGTGTCTGCGAGCCGCGAGCCGGCGCGGGCGAGTGGGGTCTCTGTGCGGTGTCGAAGGGCTGACCCATCAACTTTCCCTCGGAATTAAATGGCGTCACGGGCGTTGAAACAAAAGCGATCTCTTTTTCCGTCATAAGATCGTGCGACCGGTGGCATTTGGGCATTCTTAGAACGGCTGAATAAAATTAGTCCTACTGCCGGAATACTGATGGAATTTAAGAAATACCCCAAATCGGATAACCGCGGTCAAATCGTTAATCGAGAATTTATTGCGGAAGATCCGACACTGTTGCTTCGGGCGCTAATAGAGGGGCTCATTCCGGCGAAGTATCAAAGTCGTCGTCCCGTTTTTTACTTTTCGGCTTCGGCGGAGGCGGATGGGCGGGTCCGGCCTCATAGATGAATTTCAAGCATCCCTGAAAGAATGCCTTTGAATGCCCGTAGCAGAGTGAAATGTCACGCGTGTCTTTCTCTTGACCGAATTTATAGCCGGCGATGACGTCGTCGCAGTCGTCGTCGCAGGCAATGCCATGAACGTCCCTGCTCAGCGCGGCTTGAGGCGCAGCAAGGGCGAAACCGACGAGCAGGAGTGTCACGACTGTCTTTGACATGAGGTACTTTGAGAAAGTGATGGCCGATGTCTCTGTATCTAAAGTGCGCGCGAACCCCTTAAAGAAGAGACCGTCGGTCCGCGGCAACAGCACAAAAAAGTAAGGGCCGGTATCGCCGGGATTGCTGGCGTGCAGACGAGCAGCAATCATGCCAGCAATGCGCCGTCGCATCGGTACCCTCCGGCGTTGGTTAATAGCTGTCTAAGATCGCTGACTGCGGCTACCTCTGTGAGACATCGAGACGACGAACCTTTCAGCGCGCGGTCGGATACGAATGAGACTAAATTAACTGCATTTCAAAAACGCATAAATTTGATGCATCTCAGGCGCAAGCGATTTACGCGCATTTGACGGTTGGCTGATTTTCTGGCCCGGACCTTTGACAACACCCTCGACTGGGCGAGTCCATGCAGCGTTTGCGGTCTCGAAGCCCTGTCGCGGTGGCAGCGCACCGGCAACTCAATTGAGCAAAACAGTGGGAAATTCGTCCTTGCCGGAAGTGACATCACAGTTCACCGCCATCGTGATGCCGGCGTTCAATGAGGAATTGTACATCGCGGCAGCGATAAACTCACTCTTGCAACCGCAAGAGCCGCGTGATTACGAGTTGTTGGTTTTGGATGGCGGAAGTTCCGATCGCACGCCGGCAATCGTTCAGGAACTCGCCAAACTTAATCCTCGCATAAAGCTCATTCACAATACGCGCCGCACCCAATCCGCCGCAATGAATATCGCTGCCTCTATTTGCGATCCGAGGGCGACAGTGCTGGTCCGTGCGGACTGCCACGCCAGTTACCCGCCGCACTTTGTTTCCGATTGCGTCGCGACGCTGCGTGAAACGGCAAGCTCCTCGGTCGTCGTTTCGATGCGCGCCGTCGGCCGCTCGCCGCTTCAGAAAATCTTTGCTGCGGCTCAGAACAGCCGACTGGGCAACGGAGGCTCCGCGCACCGCCGTCAATCGCAGTCCGGATACGTCGATCATGGCCATCATGCCGCGTTCGATCGACAGGCGTTTCTGTCACTCGGCGGCTACGATGAAACCGTCCAATATAATGAAGATGCCGAATTCGACGCCCGTCTCGTCGCGTCTGGGCGGAGAATTTATCACGATGGCCGCTTGCTGATAGACTATTATCCTCGCACGTCCTTCCCATCTCTGGCGCGACAGTACTTTCGCCACGGCAAGGGGCGCGCGAATACGCTGTTGAAGCATAAAATGCGGCCGAAGCTTCGCCAGATGTTGCCGGTGTTCGTCCTTCTGGCCTCCGTGATTGCGCTCGCCGCTTACCCGTTCGTCGGATCCATCGCGTTGCTAGTTCCCGCTGGGTACATATTGGTATGCATGGCGTGGGGAGCGTACCTCGCGGCCGAGTGCCGACAGCCGTCATTTCTCCTTATCGGGCCCGCGGCAATCACAATGCACATGAGCTGGGCCGCGGGCTTTCTGAGCCGATTTCTGCGCGGAAATTCGAACGGTCTTAACCATGCGAAATAGTTTTGCGGCGCGATTGGCACATCAATTGCTTCATCTCAACTGCTTGGTCGGTAAACCAACCCCCCAAGCGCGTCTAACGCGTATCTACCTCTTTAGTAGGCTTTCTGGTGGAGAGGATTACCCCAGGCGAATATCCCATTGGATCGCTAGGGAAATACTGGCGCCGTGATAGGATGTAGAGTGCAGTGGGAAGGTTTTTGGCGTTCGCCAAGTTTTGGTTGCGAGAGTCTCGGCGAAGAAATCCGAGCTGTTGTGCGTCCCGAATTGGGACCGCTGAAAGTAAGATTTCGGGACGAGATGGTTGTTTTGGGATTGAGTGCGGAGAGGGTTTCGCTATGAGACGTCGGTTTGGTTTTCTGCCATCCAATGCGTCCAGGTCATTCAAGCTCTGGGCCTCGATGCCGGTTGCATGCAGCTTCGCAGCACTGATTGCCTTGGGGACAGTTATTCCCAACGACACGACAGCTGCTGCCGATCAACAGCGCGACGGCGCGCTGAGTGACGTAATCGCGCAAAGAGGCGTTGCGTCCAATCCGATGGCTGATTACCGGCTTGGCGTACGCGATCGCGTTCGCGTCCAGGTCTTCGAGTGGCGTCCTTCGCGTGACGAAGTCTACAGCTGGAACGCGCTCAATCAGGTCTATACGGTTGACCCCGCAGGCAAGATTTCGATGCCGCTTGTCGGCGTCGTGAATGCAGCCGGCTATACGACTGAAGAATTGGGGATGATTATCTCCCGCCAGTTGATGCACCGCCTTGGTCTTGCGACCCAGCCGGACACGACGGTCGAAGTTACGGATTTCCGTCCGATTTATATCACCGGCGCAGTCGAAAAGTCGGGCGAATATCCCTTCGCGGCGGGCATGAACGTCCTCCAAGGCGTAAGCCTCGGCGGCGGCCTGTTCCGGAATTCGGCACTCGCCGGTCTGCGGCTTGAGCGTGAATTCGTTTCGACGGTCGGTAGCTATCAGGCGCTTGAGCAGGAGCGTCAGCGTCTGCTCGCCCGCAAAGCTCGGCTCGACGCAGAGCTGAGCGGAGCTGATCGCATCGCATTTCCCGCGGAACTTCAAACCGTCAGCGCGCCCCAGGCAATCGAATCCACGTCGTCTGTGATGGCGAAGGAACAGAGCGTGTTCGATCTGCGGCGGCGCGCCAACGAAACACAGCTAATCGCGCTTGATCAGTTGCAAGGTTCGCTCGAGCAGGAGGTCAAGACGCTGGATATGCGCGTCGACTCCCAGCAAAAGCAGATTGATTTGTTGCGTTCGGAATACGACGGCATCAAGCGGCTGAGCGACAAGGGGCTGTCCACTGCACCACGAGTTCTGGGTCTGCAACGGAACTTGGCGGAGCTTGAAGGTGAGAAGCTGCGCATCGAAAGCGATCGCACGCGTGCCGAGCAGGAAGTCAGCCGCACCAAGATTTCTCGTATCGAATATCAGAATAAGCGAGACAACGATCTGACCGTCGAACTCCAGACGACGGAAGCGCGCTTGCAGCAGATCGACCAGGAAGCAACTGTCAATCAGCGCCTTTTGGCCGAGACCAAGTCGCAGGCCGTTGCCTCACCGCTCCATCTTGTTACGACGGGTGGCACGGCCCCTGACGGTAGCTCGACTCTGGAGCCGAAGATCCACTACACAATCGTGCGGCAGGTAAGCGGCGGTGGCGTGCTCAATATAGACGCAACGGAAGACACGCTTTTGCAGCCGGGTGATACGGTTAAGGTCGAGATGACGATGCCGGCAACGTCGAAAGATGCCATGTCGCTTGATGCCGTCCTTCGCTCTCAGAAGCCGGCAATTCAGGAGCGGTCCGTCCAGACGACGCCCATCAGCGCGCCTCCGAGCATGGTGCCGTCCACGGTCTTTCCCGCGCCGGATCATGCCTCGCTGGAACCTGTCCGGGCAGATGTGCTGCGGCCCGATTGATCCGCATTGTCATAAAATGAGACTTCGAATGTGTGGGGCAGCACCGTTGCTCCACACATTTCATTTTGGGATCGGGGAACTGTCGTCAGGTCGCTGGACCGTCAGCGTTCCGAAATAGACAGAGTAAATAGATTTCGCTTGATACGGGGCCTTTTCCCATTCGTTTTTCCCTCACCCTCGAAACCAGAAACGCTGTTTCCTCGCTGGCGGCGTATCCTGCGCGCGCGGACGAATTGCGCGAATTGTCTCTCTGCTGAATGGATTGTTTACATCGTTCGATAATTCGATAACGGATCAGAAATGGTGATGTGTTATCGATGTCATTGCGATGACGACGACGGCATTCGTCAAAAAAGCTGCCTGCATGTGCAATTGAGAATTTGAATGTCGAGCGTTCGCAGGGGACTGATATTTTCAAGTTTTGAGCGCTATAGCGTCCTCTTACTGGGGATGTCGACGACCATTGTAACGGCCCGCCTCCTGACCCCGGCGGATTTTGGTATCGCGGTCATCGGCCTAGCAATCTTCGGATTGATCGACATCTTCCGAGATTTCGGCAGCGGCACCTACATTATTCAAGTCGATGATCCGACACCGGAACGCGTACAGTCCGTTTTCACCGTTACGCTGATGCTCGCGCTTCCGCTTTTTCTGTTGACCTATTTCTTCGCCGGAACAATCGCAAAATTCTATGGTCTGCCGGGTCTCGAATCCTATTTGCATGTCACCGCGTTTTGCTTGCTGACGTCATCATTCTGTTCTCCGGCTTACGCGTTGTTGAACCGAAATCTTCAGTTCGACAAACTGACGATCCTGAGCCTGACGACCAGTTCCTTGAATGCCGTCGTAACGATCCTGCTGGCGCTCGCTGGCTTCAGCTATATGAGCTATGCTTGGGCACAGCTCGTATCGACGGTCATATATTTTGGGCTTTGCCTGATGTGGGGCCCGAAGTTTCCAATTTACAGGTTTTCGCTTTCGGAATGGCGGCCTGTCGTCAGGTATGGGGTGTATGATAGCGCCCGGGCGCTGTTGTTGCACCTTGGCGATGCCGCTCCTTTTCTTGCCTTCGGAAAGACACTCGGCGCAGCGTCTCTCGGTATCTATCAGCGCGCGTTGTCGATCAGCCGGCTGGCAGACAAAACGTTATTGTCTGGCTTCGCTCCCGTTCTCCAACCAGCCTTCTCCAAACACTCGCGCGAGGGGCGCGATCTCGGCAAGAGTTTCCTGTTGGGTATTGAGCATGTGACCGTGCTTCTATGGCCCGCATTGGTTGGAGTGGTCCTCCTCGCTCATCCGTTGGTCATGATTTTGCTGGGGGCGCAGTGGAGTAGCACCGTTCCGATCATCCAGGTGCTGGCGATGTCGTCGATGATTTGCTTCCCGCTCAGTTTGTGTCGTCCCGCTCTCATTGCCGCCGGAGGAGTTCGCGAGACAGCTATTCTAGCAATCCTGACTGTGCCTGTCGTTGTTGCCGTGCAGATCGCAGCTTCTTTTTGGGGGCTGATGGCCGTCGCTTGGAGCTTTGTTTTGACGAATATGTATACAGTCGCGGTCTCACTTCATTTCGTCAGTAAACACATCTCATTGCCTCAAAACGACGTTCTACGTGCTTTGAAAAAAAGTTTTATCGTAACCCTCGTGAGCGCAGTACCTTTGATACTCGCGGCAATCATTGCGGACGGAGCGGAGCAAATGCCATTGGCGATCGGCGTCGGCGCGGCCATTCTCTCGGCCATCTCGTGGTTCTTCGCGATCCATTTGACGGGCCATCCCATTAAAAATGAGATAGATCGCTTGTTGGATGCCGCAGCTGCGGTCTTGTTTTCACCAGCGACAGTGCAAAATTTGAAAGCTGTCAGGTTGGCTGTGGTCTCGCGGACATCCGTGAGAAAAGAGTAATCCAAGGATAGCCGGCCAGATGGGCGTCGTCGGATCAACAGCGGTAGTGATTGCAGCCAAGAACGCCTCGGCGACCGCGGCTTACGCCGTCAGTTCGGCTTTGCGCCAGTCATTGGCCGGAGAAGTCATTTTCGTCGACGACGGATCGCGTGATGATACCGCAGCTGTTGCCGCGTCCGCCGATGATGGATCGGGCCGGCTGAAGATTTTGCGCCTCGAGCAGAATGTCGGGCCGTCCAGAGCCCGCAACATAGCAATCGAGTCCTCGACGTCGCCGTTCATTTGTATCCTGGATGCCGACGATTACATGGCGCCGGATCGTCTTGAGCGGCTGTTTTCAGCGGGAGGAGACGACTGGGATTTCCTCGCCGACGATCTGTTCTTCACGGCTGATTACCGCGGCGAAAGCATCCTCGATAGGCTGTTGCCGAAGGCGACAAAACTGCCGCTTCAGCTCAGCCTAGATGCCTTTCTGGCTGGGAATATCTCACGCAAGGATCGTGTTCGCCGCGAACTGGGGTTTCTGAAACCCGTCATGCGGAGAGAGTTTCTGCAGACGCATGCCCTGCGGTATGACGAACGGCTGCGCCTGGGCGAAGATTTGATCCTGTATGCCCATGCACTCCGCCGCAACGCGCGATTTAAGCTGGTTGCGGGCTGCGGTTATTTCGCGGTCGAACACCCCACGTCGTTGAGCGGCTCCCATCGCACCCGGGACATCGCCGAACTCTATCGCGCCCTGACGGAACTCGACGCTGCATTGGGGCACGATGGGTACGCGCCCTCGCTCGAAAGATTGTTAGTTTCAACTCGGAACAATAGGGACTTCCGGATTTTGTTGGATGCCAAGCGCGAGCATGGGCTTGTGGGAGCGCTTGGCGCTATCTCGAAGTCACTTGCAAGCGTCCCCTATATGGCTCGCGAAGTCGCCGAGGCAAAGCTCAGTGCAATAAAGCGAAAGCTGAGCGCCTCGCCCTAGGCCACCCTCAGTTAAGGCGACCCAAATCGAATGACGCTCATGCCGGCCACGACGAGGGCCGGCCCGTGCCGTTGTGAAGTGTTCGGCAATAGGCGGTCCTACGAAAACTTCGCGCTCACGACGCCGAGAGGCGGCTGTCCGACGATTCGCATGCGCGATGCGACGTCCTCAAGTTCCGCCAAGCTTGTCTGCCATATTTCGGCAACGATGACGACGCCTTCGACGGCCTTCGTGACGACTTCGGTGTCCGATCCAGATGGGAGATGCACGAAAATATTTTCGTATGACCCGCTCAGGCTTTTGATGAGTTCGCTCAGTTTCGCGACACGCGGGAGGGTCCAGAATCCCGCCGCCTCTGTCTTGTTGATCAGAAGCAAGGAGAGGGCGGGTTCGATGTCGTACTGCACGATAGCCGCTTCCGGTTCTGCTCGGCCTTCTATCACGTCCTTCAGATCGAACTGGAGATCGCCGACCAGCGAGGCTGCAAGATTTGTACGGCCAGGCTCCGTCTCGATCAGCAAAGTCCTCTTGCCAGCGCGCGCATTGAGAAGCGCAACGTTGCTGCAAACGGCGGCGTCGTCGATTGCCTTGGAAATTCCGAAGATGCCTATAGCTACCGCACCCCTCGCATTGGCGGCATCATTGATGGCGGCCGCGGTCTTGACGAGTTGTCGGGCGTCTGGCGATTGCGGATGGCTTACGACGATTAGGGCGTTTCGCTTTCGTCGCTGCCGCCGGCCGAGGTGCCTTCCAATGATGGGTAGCCGCGAACGCCATCGCGTATCGTCGATTTCACCAAGAAGGGGCGCTCCGATATGCCTCATAAGCTGGTTGGAGGACCGCACACGCTCGTTCAGAACAGACATGGCCAGCGCCCCTCCGGCGCCTAGAATGCCGCCAAAGATGAGAGAGCCGAGAAGAGTCAGCGTGCCTTTTGGGCTGCTTTTACGTTTTGGCGGCTGGGCTCGAGTGATGAGACGAGCGGACGTCGAAGGGTAGGACTGGCGCTGAACGGTGTCCGTGTAGGCGCGAAGGTAGCTCTCATAGATCTTCTGATAGGTAAGCGCGCGGGAGTCGAGCTCTTCGAGCGTCGGAGCCTCCTGAGGCGTCGTCGCCCGCTGATTATCCTTCGGCACCGGTTTGGGAGCGCTGTCTCCCGTTGCGGGGCTTGCCGGAGCTGTCGGTTTGGGCAGAAAATCTAGTCCGAGATTGCTGTCGCTGGATGTGGGACGGTCAGCCAAGCGGTAATCGCGGCGAGCCTTGAATTCCTGCACGTCGATAGCGGCTTCATTCATCAGTCGGCGGATTTCTTCGATGCGCGCCTCGAGCCAAAGGCTGTTGCGCCGAGCCGCGCTTGCGCGCCCGTCGATCTTGTCCTGGACGTAAGCATCTCCAAGTGTATTGACGATCTCTGCAGCCTTTTTCGGATCCGGATCTCTGTAGGAAAGCTCCAGAACATAGGAAAGTCCGACACGCTTGACGCCCAGATTGGATTGGATGGTGAGCTCGATCTGGCGCAGCTTTTCCGCTTCTTGAGCCGGCGTTGGCGGCGGGGGAGCGCCAAACAGAAGCCGTGACAGCCAGCCCCGCTCGCTGGTGCTGGCCGGAGGGGGCGGAGGAGTTTTGTCGGCTGCGTCTGCTTTCGCATCACCTTTGAGCAGTGTTTTCGCGACGCGCCCGACAATCTGTTCCGAATTGAGAACGGCAATCTCGCTTTCGATCTGCGGTGTATCAAGAGAAACCACCGCCTCCGGCGTCATAATGGTTGGTCCGGAAGCCTGATTGGTCTCGATCAAAAGCTGAGCCGTCGCCATGTATGTTGGCGTGGCCGTCAAGACATAAAGCAGACCTAATATTGCGCACGCGATTGAAGCGCTTGCGATGAAAGGCCAGAAATGCTTGAAAAATGAGATGACGTCAGCGATCGAGAGAAGCTCGCCATGTCGAATGCCGTCGTCATCCTGATGAATGTCCGCATTTTGAACGCTGCGCAAATTATCGAAACGCACCAGAGCGACTCCTGACCCAATCCGTATGTTCGAGCCAATATGACATGACGGTTGGTGTGTATCTTATGAAAATTTGCGCAATACCTGATGTCAGACGGTGACGCAGACTTTGACCATTTATTCGCTGTACGGAATAAAGATATCTTAAATTTTTAAGCGACGGCCTTATGGTGATCCGGGACGCAAATTTTCTGCTACGTTAAGTTTAGATTTCGAGGTCTTTTTTAAATCTTCAGGAGATAGATATTCGGCCACGACGGCCTAACCCGTCGAAAGGTCAGTTAATGAAGTATTGCCAAATTGGGAACAGGAAATGCCGATCGACGGATCTGTGCGGCTGGGGGTGGACGTTAAAATTTATCACCCCGATCAGGTCAATCTTTACGGATGCACAATCGGCAATGGCACGAGAATTGGATCGTTCGTCGAGATTCAGAAAAATGCCGTTGTTGGGGACCGGTGCAAAATTTCGTCCCACAGTTTCATTTGTGAGGGTGTCGAAATCGAAGACGAGGTGTTCATAGGCCATGGCGTGATGTTTACCAATGACCTCTATCCCCGAGCGGCAAACCCCGACGGGAGTCCGCAAAGTGAGGCGGATTGGACGGTCATTAAGACACTCGTCAGGAAAGGAGCAAGTATCGGTAGCAACGCAACGATCCTTCCGGGCGTGACAATCGGATATGGCGCGCTTGTTGGCGCCGGTGCCGTGGTTGCGAAGGACGTGCCGGACCATACGATCGTGGCAGGGCCTGCCGCGACCATCGTTCGGAAATGTGATTGAGAGTTTTTCGCTTTCTGCTTCGGCAGGAGCGGGGGTGTCTTGTTAGCGGGTGGCGTGAGTACGATGATTGGTATCGGCGTAATCGGGTATGGCTATTGGGGGCCAAACCTCGTTAGAAATTTTGCGGAGCTTTCGCGGGCTAAGCTCGTTGGCGTTTCAGACCTTGACAGCAAGCGACTTGCCTTAGTCGCCGCGCGTTTTCCAGGTGTTCACACTACAACTGATTATCATGAGCTGCTTCGCGACCCGAAGATTGACGCGATTATTATCGCTACTCCGGTCTCAACGCACTTTCCCATTGCAATGGCGGCCTTGAAGGCCGGAAAGCATGTCTGGCTCGCCAAGCCGATGACGGAAACGTCAATGCAGGCCGCGCAACTTGTGGAGGTCGCTGCAAAGCGCAATCTCGTTTTGCTGGTCGATCACACGTTCGTCTACACCGGCTCGATCCGGAAGGTCGGCGAGGTCGTGCGCTCGGCCGATATGGGACAGTTGTTCTATTATGACTCGATCCGGGTCAACCTCGGCCTCTTCCAGCGTGACGTGAACGTCATTTCTGATTTGGCCGCGCACGACTTCGCAATTCTCGACTACCTGCTCGACGAAAAACCCATTGCGGTGACGGCGGCGGGTTCGAACCATTTTCCCGGCTCGCCAGAAAATCTCGCGTACGTCACGCTATTCTATAACTCCGGCATGATCGCCCACGCCAATGTCAGCTGGCTTGCCCCCGTGAAGGTCCGTCAGATTCTGATCGGCGGAAGCAGCAAAATGATCACTTACAATGATCTCGAGCCGAGTGAGAAAGTCAAAATTTACGACAAGGGCGTCAGCTTCACGGACGATCCAGGACAGATCCAGGAAATGCGCGTCGGCTACCGCATGGGCGACATGTGGGCACCCAAACTGGACAGTAAGGAAGCTTTGAGCGTCGAGGGCGAACATTTCCTCGACTGTATCGAAAAGCAGCAAAAACCTATTTCAGACGGCCAATCCGGAGAGCGTGTCGTTTCGCTCATAGAGGCGGCAACCAGTTCCATGCGCGGCCGTGGCGAAACCATTTACATTCATCGGTAGGCTTTGATGATCCCGTTCGTAGACCTCAAGACCCAATTTCATTCTATCAAGCCGGAGATCATGAGTGCGATCGAAGGCGTTCTCGAAAGCTGTCAGTTTACGCTCGGCAAAGAAGTCGCAACTCTCGAAAACGAGTTCGCGACTTACTCAGGCAACAGCATCGGCTGCGGCGTGAACAGTGGTACGAGTGCCCTTCATCTGGCGCTCCTGGCGGCAGGCGTTGGTCCTGGCGACGAAGTCATCACCGTGCCGTTCACATTCGTCGCAACCGTCTCGGCGATCCATTATGCCGGCGCGAAGACCGTGTTCGTTGATATCGATCCGCTGACCTACACCATGGCGCCGGACGCGATCGAAGCTGCAATTACGCCGCGGACGAAAGCAATCATGCCGGTCCATCTCTATGGCCAGCCCGCCGATATGGATCCGATCAACGCGATCGCGAAGAAACATGGCCTCGTCGTTATCGAAGACGCCGCTCAGGCGCATGGCGCGGAATATAAAGGCCGCCGCGTAGGCAGCCTCGGTGATCTTGCGTGCTTCAGCTTCTACCCGGGCAAGAATCTCGGCGCGTACGGTGAAGCCGGCATGGTCGTCACGGGAAACGAGAATTATGCACGCACGGTCCGCATGTTGCGAGACTGGGGCGCGGAAAAAAAATATCAGCATGAGCTCAAGGGCTTCAACTATCGCATGGAAGGCGTCCAGGGTGCCGTTCTTCGTGTGAAGTTACGCTATCTCGAAGGTTGGACGGAGAACCGTCGCGCGGCCGCTGAGCGCTATCGAGATCTGCTTCAGGGCAGCCCCTATGCGCCGCCGCATGAGCGCAACGATGCACGTCACGTTTATCACGTTTACGCCATCAGGACGAAGTCGCGTGCGGCGCTGCAAAGCTGGATGGAGTCCAAAGGCGTGCAGACGGGCATTCATTACCCGACGCCCGTTCATTTGCTGCCCGCGTTCCGGGATCTAGGATACGAGGCAGGTCAATTCCCTTACGCCGAAGCGGCCGCTGCCGAGGTCCTTTCGCTTCCGATGTATCCGGAGCTGAAGCCTGAAGCGCAGAAAGCCGTCGTCGATGCTCTTCTTGCATTTCCAGGATAATAGCGCCGTAATAACTTTGGGGATGGATAGGACAAGGCCATGTTGATCGAAGGTTCAAGAATACTCGTAACGGGCGGTTGCGGTCTCGTCGGCTCGACGACAATTGATCTTCTTCTCCAGCATCACAAACCCGAGAAGATTATTATTCTCGACAACCTGGAACGCGGCACCATCGGCAATGTCGACGGTGCGTTACGTGACCCCCGCGTCGAACTCGTCAAAGGCGATATTCGCGATATTGCCACCGTCCAGCGAGTGACGGATGGCATGGACGCCGTCATCCACATGGCAACGCTGCGTATTACGGCCTGTGCCGAGCAGCCGCGCGCCGCGCTGGAGACGATGTGCGACGGCTCCTACAATGTTCTCGAAGCGGCCGTCGCAAAGGGCGTCAAGAAATTCGTCACTGCCTCGTCGGCTTCAATTTATGGTTTGGCCGATGTCTTTCCGACCAAGGAAGACCATCACCCGTACAACAACCGGACCTGGTACGGCGCGAGCAAGATCATGCTCGAAGGCTTGCTTCGGTCGTTCAACGATATGTATGGGCTGCCGTACGTCGCGCTGCGCTACTTCAACGTCTACGGTCCGCGCATGGACATCTACGGCAAATATACCGAGGTACTGATCCGCTGGATGGAACGCATCGAAGCCGGTCAACCACCGTTGATCTTTGGTGACGGTAAGCAGACGATGGACTTCGTCTATATCGACGACGTTGCCCGCAGCAATATCCTGGCGCTGCAGTCTGATAAGTCCGATAATGTCTACAATGTCGCCAGCGGCACCGAGACGTCGCTGAACGATCTTGCCTATGCGCTGCTCCGCGTTATGGGTTCGAACATGCAGCCGGAATATGGTCCCGAGCGCAAGGTGAACCCGGTATCCCGCCGCCTTGCCGACACGACAGCCGCCGAAAGAGATCTCGGCTTCACGGCCGAGGTCGATCTCGACGAAGGGCTGCGCCGCCTCGTGAACTGGTGGCAGATGAAACGTAAGAGCGCCGCATGATCCCGATCATGCGCCCGATCATGGATGAGCGCGAGGCGGACGCCGTCCGCCGCGTCATCCTGAGCGGATGGACGACACAAGGCCCAGAAGTTGCAGCCTTCGAAAAAGAGTTTGCGGCGTTCGTCGGCGCGCCGCACGCTTGTGCTGTGTCGAGTTGCACGACGGCACTTCATCTTGCGCTGCTCGCTCTTGGCGTAGGCGAGGGCGATGAAATCATCACCGTCAGTCACACCTTTGTCGCGACTGCCAACGCCGTCCGCTATTGCGGCGCGACGCCGGTCTTCGTCGATATTGAGGAAACTGGCTTCAACATCGATCCAGAACTGATCGAAGCCGCGATCACACCGAAGACGCGTGGGATCATCTGCGTGCATCAGATCGGAATGCCGTGCAATCTCGAAGCAATCGCCGCCGTTGCCTCCGCTCACGGTTTGCCTGTCATCGAGGATGCAGCCTGCGGCATCGGCAGCGAGATCAATTGGAAGGGCAATTGGGAGCGGATCGGCAGACCGCACGGCGACATTGCCTGTTTTTCGTTTCATCCGCGCAAGATCATGAACACCGGCGACGGCGGCATGATCACCACCGCCAATCCGGAATGGGATGCGAAATTTCGCCTGCTGCGCCAGCACGGCATGAGCGTACCCGATACGGTGCGGCACGGCTCCGCTCAGGTCATTTTCGAAAGCTATCCGACCGTTGGATACAACTATCGCATGACCGACATTCAAGCCGCGATCGGCCGCGAGCAGTTGAAGCGCGTGCCTGAAGTTGTCGCCGCTCGCCGCGCGCTTGCAGACCGCTACACGGCACTATTTAGCGACAATTCCGGGATTAACGCACCGGTTGAACCGGCATATGCGCGCAGCAACTGGCAGAGCTATTGTGTCCGCCTGCCTGATGGACTCGATCAGAAAGCGGTAATGCAATCGATGCTCGACGCGGGAATTTCAACTCGTCGCGGCATCATGTGCATTCATCGCGAAGCCTCTTACTCCGGCGCCGCGAACACGGTTCTGCCGCGCTCGGAAGCCGCCCAAGATCAATGCATCATTCTGCCATTGTACCCGCAAATGACGCATGCAGAGCAAGATCAAGTCATCACAACCTTGAAGCAATCCTGCACCGTAAACGTATGAGTTTTCTATCGACTGATACCATTGTTCCATCCGGCGCGCCGCCGAAAGGCGGACGGTCGCCAGGCTATGACTTGCGGCCTAGCCGTGGGCTGTTCGATCTAGAACTCGGTGATGTCTGGCGCGCGCGCGAGCTTCTGTTCGTCTTGATGATGCGCGACGTGCAGGTGCTTTATCGCCAAGCCATACTCGGCGTCGCTTGGGCGATCATTCAGCCGGTCTTCGCCGTCATAATTTTCACTATCATCTTCGGCCACTTCGCCAGAATTGCTTCCGATGGCCTGCCGTATTCAGTCTTCGCATTCGCAGGCGTTTTGATCTGGACGTATTTTTCAGAGTCCGTTCGCCGCAGCGCAACTGCGCTCGTCACCGATGCCGAACTCGTGCGCAAAATCTACTTTCCGCGGCTTATCATTCCGCTCGGAAGCGTCATTGCACCCTTGATCGAATTCTCGATTGGCTTTGTCATTCTGCTTCTGCTGATGTTCTGGCACGGGCTTTATCCGTCTTGGCATATACTCGCCATTCCACCGCTTCTGCTGGTGGCCGGCGCTCTGGCGCTGTCAATGGGACTTTGGCTTGGCCCGCTTAACGTGCGCTTTCGCGACATCAAGCACACGCTGCCGTTCATGCTGCAGATCTGGATGTATGCATCGCCCATCGTCTATCCGCCGAGCATCGTGCCGCCAGAATGGCGTTGGGCCTATTCGCTCAATCCTATGGTCGGCGTCATCGACGGTTTTCGCTGGGCCGTCTTCGGTCAGGGCCAGTTGAACCTCGATACCTTGGGCATCAGCGTGGTGATAATCGCCGCCCTTCTGGTCAGCGGCTTGGTCTTCTTCAAACGCCAGGAGCGCGTCTTCGCGGACGTCATATGACGACGAATGATATTGCCATTCGCGCGTGCGGCCTCGGTAAACGCTACCGGCGGGGACAGCGCAACAAAAGTAACTCGTTCCGCGAAGTCCTCGTGGATGGCGCAAAGTCGTTGTTCGCACCACGTGCGAAAGCGGATGACGATAGGCCTTCGCCCGACTTCTGGGCGCTTCGCAACGCGACGTTCGACATAGAACGCGGTGAAAACGTCGGCATCATCGGGCTGAACGGCGCTGGCAAGAGCACACTTTTAAAGATTCTATCGCGCATTACCACGCCGACCGAGGGTACGGGGCGCGTCGAAGGGCGCCTTGGTGCACTTCTCGAAGTCGGCACCGGCTTCCATCAGGAACTGACCGGCCGCGAGAATGTTTTTCTTTACGGCTCGATCCTCGGCATGTCGCGCGAAGAAATCGCCCGCAAGTTCGACGCCATCGTCGCCTTTTCCGAGATCGCTGATTTCATCGACACGCCGGTTAAGCGCTATTCGAGCGGCATGTACGTCCGTCTAGCGTTTTCGGTCGCTGCCCACCTTGATCCGGACATTCTTCTTCTCGACGAGGTTCTGGCCGTCGGTGATTTTACGTTCCAGCGCAAATGCATCGACTTTGCACACGAGCTTGAAAGGAAGGGCGCGACCATCCTGTTCGTGTCGCACAACATGTTCTCGATCAAGTCGATGTGCCAGCGCGTTATCTATCTGCGGCACGGCGAGGTCGTGTTCGACGGGCCAACCGACGACGGATTAAAGCTTTATGAGGCCGATTGCCGTCTCGCCGTTGCGCCCTGGTTCCACCCGGATCCGGATGCACCCGCCATCGACATCACCGATATCGAGCTCATCGGCGAAGGCGGCGAGCGCAAGCAGATGTTCGATTTCGGCGAGCGCATGACAATTCGTGTACATTACGACGCCAAGGATCCAATCAAAGATCCAGACATACGCATCGGCATCAATCGCTCGGACGAAGTTCATTGCTGCACGTTCAGCAGTGTCGCTGACGATGTCGGCTTGAGCGTACTCTCAGGCCCCGGTGAAATAGAGCTGACGACGCCGCCGATCAAGCTCGTCTCCGATCTATACACGCTGACGATTGCGGTTCGTGAGAAGAAATTCGGCCGCTTGGTTGTCGCGCGCATCGGAGAAACATTTCACGTCCGCCACCCCATCTTCGCGTCGAATGCATTTGGCGTCATGCATGAGCGTGGGGAATGGCAGCACTCGGGTGCAAAAGTCGTGGGTAAGATTGGGCCGCAGCGATGCGCATAGAAAACGTGGCTCCTACTGCCGATGAACATGGCGCATCGCCGTCGTCGCCCGGCGCGGATCGGCATGCGCAGAATGCGGACCGCCAGATCGCGCGCATGAAGAGCAATTACGCTATCTTCGATTCGTATGTCGCGAAGGCGCAGAAAAGCCTTGAGCAGGGAAATCTCGAAACGGCTGGCGGCTACGCGTTGATGGGAGCCTGGGTTGCGGCCCATATGCATTGCGGCTTCTTTGCGAGCCCGCGAATTGAGCGCATTCTGAATAAAATAGGTCGTCAAATTCCGTCTTCTCTGCCTACTACGGACAGAGCAGGGCGACCGGAGCAGGTGAAGCGCGTTCTCCATGTCAGCGGCGAAATCACCGCTGTAGGAGGGCTCGCGACGATGTTGCGGCGCTGGATTGAAAGCGATCCAGGCCGTGAACACTCGGTCGCCCTGACCCAGCAGTACGATCAACCAAGCGCCTTGATCACGGCGGCCGTTTCGCGCGCAGGCGGCAGTATTCATCTGCTCAGCCGTGCCGGCGGGCTGGCCGCCAAGGTAACAAAGCTGAGGCAGCTCGCAAGCGAGCACGATCTCATCGTCCTGCATATACCGAATTCGGACGTCGTTGCCCCGATCGCCTTCGCCGAGCCGAAGCGCTTTCCGCCTGTCCTTTTTCTCAATCATTCAGATCACATGTTCTGGATCGGATCGACGATCAGCCAAGTCGTCGGCAGCATGCGGAAAGCAGCTCTCGATATCTGCGAAAAGCGCCGTTACGTTGAAAAGAAGCGTAGCGTATTGCTTCCGATCCTCGTCAGTCCCACTGCGCGGACGAAGGACAGGGAGGCGGCGAAGGCGGCGTTGGGCCTCGATCCTTCGGCGCTGCTTCTCATCTCCGTTGCGCGGGCACAGAAATACCGAACGATCGGTGGTGTTTCGTACGCGGATACGCACTCGGAGTTGCTCAAAAGGTTCCCGAATGCATTGTTGATGGTCGTCGGCGGCGGCGAGCGGCCGGATTGGGCGGATGCGAGCGCAGCCGTTGGCGGTCGTATTCAATCACTGACACCGCGTGATCCGAAACCCTATTTTGAAGCCGCGGACATCTATCTGGATTCCTTCCCGTTCTGCTCAGCGACATCAATGATGGAAGCTGCGGGGTATGGGCTGCCTTGTGTTTCTCGTTTCGTGCTGGCCCCCGAGGCGCGAATTTGCGGCATGGATCATCCCGGCCTCGCGGGGCCACTGGTTGAATCGACAAACGACCAAGATTATATCGCAAGCCTCGAACGATTGATGTCGGATCCGAAGCTGCGCGCGCGCATCGGTGAAGCGACCGAGAAATCCGTGCTGGACGCCAATGTCTCACCCGGCTGGAATAAATACCTCGAAGCTGCGGTTGCGCGCGCACTTGAATTACCTCCTGTCGATCTCGAAGCCATTCTCAGCGGCGACTTCACCGAGAAGCTGAACTTCGGCGAGCCTGACACGCGCCTCGAGGATATCTACGGCTTCGCGCCGCCCCAGGCTGCGATCTTGCGCCATCATCTCGGGCTGTTTCCGTTGTCTGAGCGCCTGAAGCTTTGGATTGATGTAGCGAGAGCGCGAGCGTTTCTCGGATGGAAGGACGCCGTAAAGGGGCTCTTCCGCGAAAGCTTGGTTTTCAAGTTGAAGGATACGCGCGCGGTGGCATTGTCGGTGTGGAGGCCAAGCCAGTGAGCGAGGTCGCCATTATCATCCCGTATTATCAGCGCGAACCAGGAATCCTTCGCACCGCAATTCGGTCCATTTATGCGCAGGACATCCCGCTGGGCGTGACCGTCCGCGTCGTGATCGTAGACGATCAATCGCCAGTGCCCCCCGAACCAGAATTCGCAGCTTTTTCGCATTCGGAAATCTCCGTTGAAGTCGTCAAGCGTGAGAACGGCGGCCCGGCGAAAGCACGAAATACCGGCTTGGACACAGTCAGGCATGCAGACGTCGTAGCGTTTTTGGATTCCGACGATTTCTGGGACCCTCACCATCTTGCAAAGGGACTCGCTGCACTCGCGCAGGGCGCGGAGTTTTATTTCGCGAACAACTTCTACGAGGACAAGCGCACCTGGTTCGATGGGCTCGAAGGCATCGACGCGCTTAAGGCCGAATCAAGACTCGGGGATGACGGCATTTATCACATCTCCGGAGCCGGCATTATGCCGTTTATGCTTCAGGACTGTCTCGCACACACATCGACCGTGATGTTCGACAACCGCATCCACGGCGCAATGCGTTTCGATGAAGATCTCGCCTTTGCCGGAGAGGACTATCTCTTCTGGCTAACACTGTCGTCCAAGGCGAAAGACGTCGCGTTTTCCGCAGCGCCGATGGCTGCTCGGGGCAGAGGAATGGACCTTTACCGCGGGGCGCTCGATTGGAACCGTCCGGAGTGCATCCGCAGACTTTTTTACGCGCTCTTGCTTCATAAGAAAGTTCGGGAGCGGTTCTGCACGACGAGTGCATCCAAAAGCGTGATCGACGCTAAGATCGTCAAGCTGCGTCAAGGCATAATCTATCTTCTGATCCGCAACGGTCTTGTCCATCGCCGTATCAGCGGATGGATCATTCGCGAGCTTGCACGCAAGGATCGTCGGTTCTGGGTCGAGTTTCCTCGGAACGCTTACCAGACGATCTCAGGTAAGTTGCGCGGAAACTTCGAATTTCCGATCGGATAGCAATCGAGTTAGAATTTGAGGCGCACACGTCTATCCGACGTTACCCTCTTTGGTTGCGAGATTGCGGTTGCGAAGCACAGATGCGAACAGTGCGGCTCGCAAAGCCGTTGGTCGAATGAGCCGGACAGCCGTCACATGTGGCAACGTCACAAATGCGCCGAACAACGCATGTCTCGCGCCTTTAAATTCGCCTGCGGTTGATCGCTTGACTGCTTGGCCGCAGAAATAATCGAAATACTGCCAGACCGACCCCAGATACGCGCGGTAGACTTTGCGCGCGGTAAGCCGCTCGAGCGGCGGCTGCCGCGATAGGAAAGCATGCCGGCGAAAAATGCGCTTCGTGTATTTCTGCCGTGTGCGTTGCAATTGATCGAAAGAGCCGGGATCCCGCTGGCGGAACAGTACGCACGGCATCTTGACGAGGCCGATCCTGCCGTTGCGAGCAATGCGCAGCTGCCAGTCCCAATCGGAATCGCCGATGAGGCTTTCGTCCATCAGACCGTATTTTGCGACGGCGTTGCCTCGGAAGACGCTGCCTCCCACCTGCGGAAAATATCCACTCAGCATCATGTCGAACACGTCGCCGTCGGAAGGCAGAGCGCCGGGCCAAGGCTCGCCTATTGGCTGCCGCAGAGTATTCGTACTCACGATTTGGCTGAAAACGGCTTCGTGGTCGGGATGCGCGTCGAGGAACGCGATATGTGGTCGGATATGCTGCGGAGTCCACAGATCATCGTCGTCGAGGAACGCGATGAATTCGCCTGTCGCGCGCCGCATTGCGAGGTTGCGTGCCGCCGCGCAACCATTCTTGTCCGTTTTCGCGTAGATCCCGCTGAATTCGGCAACGACGGTCGGCGTCTCGGGTGTCGTTCCATTATCTCCGACGAGAATCTCGAATGTCAGGTCCGGCCCCTCGAGCGCGCGAATGCTGGCGAGAGCTTCGCGCAACAATGCGGGACGGTCCCGAGTCCCGATGATAACCGAAACCCGCCTGGGCGTTGTTGGCGTCATATCCATTCCTCCCAGCGGTCGAACACGCCGGCAAGCGAGGCACTGAAAATGCGCGAGTCGTCGAAATGGGTGACGAATGTGCGCGGTACGGTAGAAGCGGGTCGCGTCTCCTCCGCCTGCGCGTAAATGATCTCATATCCGGCTTCTCGCGCGGCGATGGCCGCAGCGGCGGTCCAATTCATTGATTGACCGAGTGGAATGGCAAATGTCGTTGGCGCGACCCCCAATCTGTCTTTGATAATCTTTCGCGATCCAGACAGCTCGTCAGTCAGAAAGCGCTCGCTGATCTTGCCAAAGTCGGGATGGGTACGAGAATGGCTGCCGATCTCGACGCCGAGGGTCATCAAGTGTTCGAGATCTTTCCAGGATACGATCCGCTCTTGGTGATAGGCATTCGTGTGGTCCGTCCAATCCGTAACCACGAACAGCGTCCACGGAATTTCGTATTCTGCAAGAATGCGGGCAGCGTGTGTCGCCACGCTCCGGCGACCATCGTCGAACGTAATCGCGAGGTCGCGTTCGCTTCCGAGGCCTCGCGCTATTCGCGACGGCTCGACGAACGTGTAACCCTTCTTGAGCGCCAGCTCGATCTGCGCCCGGAATTGCCGCTCGCTGACGTCATTGACGCCCATTTCCGGTTCGTCGATGGAGTGATAGCAAAGAATGCGGCCATGAGGCTTGAAGCGTTTCTGGCCGAACGTGGCGAGGAAATTCCGTTCCCCCCACATCCGCGCTGCCGCCACGTGTTTGCGTTCAATGCCCGCCGCTTTAGCCAGTGATTTAACCTGTTGCCGCATTCGTTCGGACCCCGTTAGCCCAGCTAGCGACTTCTATTCATTGTCCAGCCCGGTGCAAAGACTATGCCCATCGTAAGCTGGCAGACGATCATTAACGCGGCGTGGCGGTCGATGAAGAAAGACTGTCCCTATAGTACGGGAATTGCAACGCAGTCACGCCATGAACTTGGTGTATTAATTTGGGCTTCGGGTCCGATGTCCCACTAACCCAATCGGAGATCATGTTGTCCCAACGGATCAGGGGCTTTGACGGCCTGCGCGCGATCGCATTCTTGCTCGTTTTTGTCAGCCACAAAGTTATTATGCCGGTGACAGATCGCGTCGGATCGCTGGCGGTTTGGATTTTTTTTGTTCTGAGCGGCTTTCTGATCACCCGCATTTTGGCGGGGCAAAGATCGAAGATCGAAACGGGACGAACGTCCCGTAAAGAGGCACTGCTGGGCTTCTATCTGACTCGGGCTTTTCGGATTTTTCCGCCCTACTACGCATTGCTGGCGGTGCTGGCCATCCTGGCCGCGAGCGGCCATTACGATCTTGGAGACGCCGGGCGGCAATGGGCTAATCTGCTTTTCTATTCGAATATTTATATCGAGCGTCACGGTTGGCGGGACGATCTCGGCCACTTTTGGAGCCTGGCCGTCGAGCAACAATACTATCTCGTCTTCGCACCGCTCGTACTGTTCCTGCCGCGCGCCGTCGTATCCAGACTATGCGTTGCCCTGCTAATCGTCAGCATTGCGGCAACTGTCTTGTTCATCGCTGATCGCCGTCCGCCCATTACTTTCGACGTTAATTCGCTCGTCAATATCGGACTGTTTGGCTTTGGCGGCCTGGCCGGACTTTTTGCCGACCGGCCTTTGCCGCGATGGCTGTTGAACGATTGGGCGATCGTGATCGTGTTCGCACTCGTCCTGTCGCCGCCAATTCTACTATCCAATCCCGAATTTGCTGAACTTAGCCGTCCGGCAGTCGGCATCTTGGCGGCCTGCCTTCTCGTTCAGATTACGCAATGTCAGGATGGTCTCGCGGTCAGAGCCTTGGATCTGGCGCCAATCCGCTGGGTGGGCGTGATCAGCTACGGCGCCTACCTCTTCCACCCAGTGATCCATTCCAACGCGTTTCTTGAATTTTTTGGCCTGCCAATTCCGCTGCTGCATCGGTGGATCGTGGTCCTCGATTTCTTGCTCACCATTCTCTTCGCGTCGGCATCCTGGCTATTACTGGAACAACCCTTGATCAGACTTCGCCAGAGGCTGACAACGCGGCGGCTCGATGGTGCGCGCGCCTTCCAAAAAGGCTGAGCGACGGTTTAGCCACCCCTAGCCATTTGCCGTAACGGCAGACCGGCGCGCATCTCACCACTTACATCTTTTGGTTCGGTTGGCTTTCACAGGGCAATATTTGACAATTGGAATGAGCGGAAGAGACCTAGTTCATTAAATTATAAGTGCGTTTTTGCGGGGTATATGTTCCAAATGTCTGTCGTTTCGCCGCGCGATTTTTCGGTAATTTCGCGTTCGGATGGCGGCGGCTCAGAGGCTAGGCTGCTGCCTGCAACTTTAGCTCGCACCGACGAGCGCGGACGCGTGGAGGTCGAAGGCGAAGCGTCTGTGACCCGCGCGCGGCGTCGCCTCTGGGCGCTCTACAGCATCAACGCCGGTCCTGAGCGGGCACCCCCGCCTGTCGGTGGCCGATTCAAGCGTGTGTTCGACGCATTCGTAGCATTCACGGCTCTGATCCTGCTTGCCCCATTACTGCTCGTCCTCGCCGGCGCCATCAAGCTGACGACTGGCGGCGACGTGATTTACCGCCACCGAAGGGTCGGCTTTGGCGGCAAGTATTTTTCATGTCTCAAGTTCCGCACGATGGTGCTAAACGGCGACGCGGTTCTCCGTCGCCACCTCGAGACAAATCCTGCAGCAGCCGACGAATGGCGGCGGACGCGCAAGTTGGCCGATGATCCGCGGATTACGGCACTCGGATATGTGCTCCGTAAAACAAGCCTTGATGAGCTGCCCCAGCTGATCAACGTTCTTCGCGGGGAAATGAGTTGGGTCGGCCCTCGGCCGATCGTTGCCGAGGAACTGCATTTCTACGGCGACAATGCCGTCGAATATTTCAAGGCTCGCCCCGGCATTACCGGCTTGTGGCAAATCAGTGGTCGCAGCCTCGCAACCTACGATGAGCGCGTAAATTACGATCTTCGATATGTGCGGGATTGGTCGTTTGCAAAGGATCTCGTAATCCTGATCCGTACCATCCCAGCGGTTTTGAATACAGGGCAGGCGGCCTAGCTAGCGGCTCTCGATGGCGCAGCGCCATGTTTGGCAACTAGAGGTAGCGTCCGAAAAAGGGGAAGAGGGGGGAAATCATTTATTCCAGAAATGGGGCAGTGATCCGGATTCTGAGCAGTTTTTATTCAAATTACATTCATACCCACATCTGATGACCTATAATGAAACAAATCATAAAGCGTAAGTTGTAGAACTTTTGCGTGCGTGGTCTGATAATCAGCCATCGGAGATGGCAGTGTGCGCTATTTATATGGTAAACGAGCGCGTGTAAGACCTTGGTAGAAGAAACAAGAATGCTGTAAAATAAAACTTATTTACTCATGCAATTTCAGTAGCTTGGACGTCATGCATTCACGATGACAACAAAAAGCCGGCATATAAATGGCTTAGATCTGCGACTATGGCACCAATAATGCAATCCGAATTTATTAACGAGGTGCTGCGTTTTCGGTCCAATTGTAACTAAAATTGGTATAAAAGAGAGTGGGCCATACTACGTCATACACCTCATCGTGGCGGTAGGTTTGGAGTTTTTGTATCGTGCGTACGTCCTTCCGTGAGACCGGGCCCGTCGTTCCTTTGGCGATGGGCAAAACACCTTCAAATAACAACAAAGCGCCTTTGGAGAATGCGCGGTCTGAAACCGCGCAATTGAAGCAGCCCGGCATTTCGGTGCTAATTGTAATTGAGCCGCGCTCTTTCGTGCGCAACTGCATTGTTTCAAGCCTTTCCAATGCAACCGAAATAAAGGGCATCGGTGTCGGCAGTGTCGCGGAATATTTCGACAAGCTCTCCGATGTCAGGCCCGCAGTCATCATCGTATGCGCGATGGACGCCAGCAGCTCCGACATTTCGAGCCAACTCGAACAGCTGAAGAATGCCGGCGTTAACGTTCCGGTCATCGTTATGGCCGACGCGAATAATGTCGACCTCATTCTTACTGCGCTCAACGGCGAGGCTAACGGCTTCATTCCCGCGGATATTTCGCTTGAAATAGCGGCGCACGCTCTGCGGCTCGTTATGGCCGGCGGCAAGTATTTCCCAGTGAACGGCCTACTCGCGGTCCGGAAATCGTCCGCGGCGTCCGCGCCTCGTGAGGCGCAGCCCAAGACCACGCTTTTCACGCGGCGCCAGATCGCGGTCATCGACGCGCTTCGCAAGGGTAAGGCGAACAAGATTATCGCCTACGAACTGAACATGTGTGAAAGCACGGTGAAGGTTCACGTCCGTAACATCATGAAAAAACTTAACGCAAAAAATAGAACTGAGGCTGCTTATTTGGCGGGTGAGATGCTCTGCGCTGACAGCCGATAGTCAACCGGGCATTCGCAACTTCCGCATCTATGCGGCGAGTGATTTCTCCTCGGACGGAGAAGCCGATCGGCTTTAAGACATAAGTAATGCTTAGAGTTTCACCCGCGCCGACCGTCTCGGTTCTGATCGCCAATTACAATTGCGCTCAATTCCTCGGCGGCGCGATTCATTCGGCATTGCGTCAGACGTTGAAGCGCCTCGAAGTCATCGTCGTCGACGACGCGTCGACAGACGGAAGCCGAGAAATCGCGCGGGATTTTGCCGCTCGCGATCATCGCGTCAGATTGATCGAACTGCCTACCAACGCTGGCCCGGCCGCTGCACGCAATGCCGGGCTTGCTGCGGCTGAGGGAACCTGGGTCGCCATTCTTGATAGCGACGATTTCATGCACCCGGAGCGGCTGCAAAGGCTCGTCGAGGAAGCCCAGGCCGGAGCGGAAATCTGCGCCGATGACCTGCTCGTATTCGGCGAGGGACGCCGTCCTGGCGAGCACCTTTCAAAAGCTCAGCGACAGATGGCCTATATCTCGCTCGCCGATTTTTTGAATTCGAACCTCATCTACGGGACCGTTCCGGCGACAGGCTACCTCAAACCACTTTTGAATTTGGCGTTCTTACGCAAGCACGCCCTGACATACGATACGGCGTTGAAGATTGGCGAAGATGCCGATCTTATCGCGCGGGCCCTTGCTGCGGGCGCCAAATACCGCCTGATCGACAGTCTTGGCTATTTCTACCGCAAGCATCCGAATTCGATTTCTCACCGTTTGTCACGCGATGACCTTCAGCAGATGCTCAACGGCGACATGCGCCTGAAGGCGTCGCTCTCGGCTTGTTCTGTTGAAGTCGCCGAAGCGTTCGCTCGCCGCCAAGCATCCATTGAACGCGCGTCGAACTTCGATCGTCTCGTTACGGCGATCAAATCTCGATCCTGGTCGCAAGCCCTACAGATTGCGATCCATCATCCCAACACGATCTCGGCTCTGGGGATGCCGTTGGCTGCGCGTCTCCAGCGTCTGCGCCGAATTCAAGGTCCGAAAGGCCAGTCGGAGTCGACCAAAAAGGCTTGTTTGATTTCAAGACAACGCATCATCGGGCCGACAAACGGCAGCTCCGCGTACATCCTGGGAATTTGCCGGGCGTTGCGAGACGATGGCTATGACGTAACGCTCGTATCGCCGAACGCCGGTACCATCGGGCGCTTGCCAGTGTTTCGTCTTCGTCCAGAAATGTCAGTCTTCAATCAAATTTTTCTGCGTGGCGCCTGGAAGTTCGGAAATATCTGCGTCAGCAAAGACCCGCGCATCGCACTTGCGGCATTGAAGGCCAAGATTGCACGCGCCCTAAGGCGCTTCGGCGTGGAACGCCTCTCTTATTGGGATACGCCGGCGCCTTATGTCATTGGCGCGCCTTGGCAACGTGACGAACTTCTGTACGTGGCTGGGCACGCTTCGAAAAGTGAACTGGTCATCGCCGATTATGCGTTCACCACGCCGGCAATCCCGTTCGCGCTCAGCGAGTCGGCGCGCAGCTTGGTCGTCATGCACGACCTTCTTTCCGTGAGAGAAAGTCGCTTCAAGGACGCCAAGCTGCCTGACACGGTCAAGACTTTGGACGAAGCCAGCGAGATGCAGCTTCTTGGTCAGGCCGATGCGATCATCGCCATCCAGGATATCGAGGCGAAGCACGTCAAGGCGCGCCTTCCGGATCATACGGTACTCCTGGCTCCCGTCGTGTGCGCATCAGTCGATGCGCCTCAACCAGGCGCAGGCAAAAGCGTGCTGTTCATAGGCAGCAATACGGCTCCGAATGTTATCGGCCTCAGATGGTTTCTGGAGTTTTGCTGGCCGCGGATATATGCCGAAAATCCCGACGCTGAATTGGTAGTCGCGGGCGGTGTCGGTTCGCAATTTCCCGAAGGTGCGCCCCGAGCCAAGTTCTGCGGCATCGTCGATGACCTTGCTCCTATCTATCGCGAAGCCAGCGTTATTATTTCGCCGCTGACGGTAGGCTCCGGACTGAAAGTCAAAGTCGTTGAGGCATTGGCCCAGGGCAAGGCCATCGTAGCGACTACGGTGTCCGTCGAGGGGATGGGGGACGACATCGCGTCGGCGCTTAATGTCTGCGATGACGCTGTCACTTTCGGCAATGCAGTCAGCGCGCTCTTATCGGACAATGAATTACGCCGTCGGAGCGCTGATGCCGCCTACACCTACTTCAAGCAACATTATTCTCGCGAGGCCTGCGTCCGTGAGTTGCTCGCCTACGTCGACGGTCGGTCGGACGTATCGGCGTCGACAGTTTGCAGTCTTGCCCCCTACGCTCGTCGAGGCACGTCGATCGCGGTCGATTGTGTGCGCTGAGCGATAACTCCGAAGCCGGACAAAGAGATGCCAACAAGCTGCTGCATCGGACAGGACGAGGAGATCGAGCTTTCGTTTGATAAAAGCCGAGCAAGGCGTGCGCGCGAGAACATCAGCATCGCGTTTTTTGGACATGACTCGAACGAGAGCACTATCCGAAAGCGCGTTTGCGCATTGCAAAGAAATGGTGCCGACGTTACCGGTTTCATGTTCGATCGTCGCCGTGAAATGGCATTGCCTGCCCCAGATTGGAATAACATCAATCTTGGGGTGACCGAGGACGGGCATCACGGTCGTCGTTTGTTCAGCTTGATGCAAGCGATTGTAATTCTATGGCGTCACCGTGCGGTCATTCGGCAAGCCGACATTCTTTATGCACGCAACATCGACATGCTTGCGCTAGCTTGGTTGGGCCGCCTTTTGGCGCGCTCCCATGCACCGATTGTCTACGAAGCGCTCGATGTTTATCCGGCCTTTACGGGCCGCGGCGTCAAGGCAGCCATCCTGCGCCTCCTAGAGCGCCAGCTGTTGGCTTACAGCCGACTTCTGGTTGTGAGTTCTCCCTATTTTATCGACCGTTATTTCTCGCCGGTTCAGAGATACACGGGAGAGTGGTTTCTTCTCGAAAACAAGCTCGGGTCAGAGCATGAGACGGTTCGTCCTCTGGATCACATCCGCAATCAAAGCGACGAGCGTGCTTGGACGATAGGTTGGTTCGGTGTTCTTCGCTGCAATCGCAGTCTAGAGATTCTCCGCGCGATCGCGTCTCGGCTCGGCAGTCGGATCGCCGTCCATATCAGGGGCGTTCCGTCGGAACCCGACGGGATTACCCGTGAACTGCTAGAATCTGTCGCGGCTGAAACACCGAATATATCCTATTTCGGAACATATCAAAATCCGCGCGATCTCCAGGAAATCTATTCCGCAGTCGATTTCGCCTGGGCGATCGACTTCAGCGCCTGCGGTGCCAACTCCGATTGGCTGATACCGAACCGGCTCTACGAGGGCGGCCTATACGGCGTGCCTGCGTTGGCACGGGCAGGTACGGCCACAGGCGATATTGTGGAGCGCGACGATCGCGGCTGGACGTTTCGCGAGCCAATGGAGGAAACGGTCTCCGATTTTCTCATTCATCTCGATGCCTCCGACTACAACGAAAAAGCAAACGCGTTGCGTCAAACCGAGCGCGCCGTGTTTGTAGACGTGTCCGACACATCTCGGCTCTTGTCGCGGCTGAGAAACCTTTGTCACCTGGCGGAATCCCGCCAGCTTCCGGAACATCAGCCGTGATAAGAATCCCAGCAAACGCCACCGAGACGAATAACGGGCGCGAAACCAATGTGGTTAAGCGCATCGACACGATCGATTCTCTTCGCGGTTTGGCGATCTTGCTCGTCATCTGCTTCCACTATCTTGTTCGCTGGGCGCCTCCGTTCTTCCCCGACGACCTCTATCAGTATTCACAGGCCTACTCGCCGCTATGGGAACTCGGCCGCTTTGGCGTTGAATTCTTCTTCGTCATCTCAGGTACGGTCATCGCGCTAACGGTTGAGAGCTCGAGTAATGCAGTTGACTTCCTCATCAGGCGGTTTTCGAGGATATACCCGGCGCTTATCTGCTCGATCTTCGTGACATTTTTTTTCGTCAACGCTTTTGGCCCCGAACCCTTCCATCGCGGCGTCGTCGACATCATTTCAAGTATGCTGATGCTTCCCGCCGTTCTGCCGTCGAAGTGGAACTTTCAGTATGTCGATGGTGTGTATTGGAGCTTGGCCGTCGAATTTAAGTTTTATGCGGTGGTCGCTTTTTTTCTGATCCTCTTGGGCCGGCGGTTCTGGGCCGGGATCATTCTGTTCGGCATTCTGGGCGAAATTTGCTTTCACATCGCCCCTAACCTCGCTGATAAAATATTCATTCACCAATATATGAGCTTCTTTCTCTTCGGCGTCGCGATCGCCCAATGGCACTTCTCCCGAAACGTTCTCGCGGCCAGTCTTTGTCTGATGAGCGCGGTAATTCTTTACGTCCTTAATCTCGACTACGTCAGCTTGCTCGATCAGCCGTCCGTTGTGGCGGCGCTCTTCGTCGCGACCGGGGTCGTTTTGATGGGTGTTCTGATTTGTCTGAACGTTCCGCTCAGTTGGCGGCCGCTGCTGCTTGTTGGTCAGGCATCATATTCGCTGTATTTACTGCATGAAAACATCGGCATAACGATCATCTCAAATCTGAAGCGATTAGGCTTCGGCGACATGACCGCTATCGCGATTGCCTTCACGTCGATGCTTGCGCTGGCAGTTGCGATGTTTAACTTGCTCGAAAAGCCAGCTCAGCGCGCCTTGCGGCAGATGTGGAAAGCATTTCCCGTCTTTGGCGCAGCCAGATCCAGTTCGGCAGCTTGAGGACGGCTGAAAGCGATGACGCGAAAACACAAATCTTCACAGCGATCGCGCCGCCGCCTGCTGAATTACCCGCTCGCCGCCACGACGTTTTTCTTTGCCATCTTCAACGTCCAGATTTTTTCGCTGATTATTCCATTGCTAATAATGGCGGTCACGGGCCTCTGCGCTCTCAAGTTTCACCGGGAGCTTGTGGGATATGGTGCCGAACTTAAGGTCGTGCTCATTTTTCCGGCGATTGTCATGCTGTCGGCGACCTGGTCAGACGTGCCGACCATCTCGCTTTGGTACGGTATCCAGCTGCTTGTGACGATCTTTGTCGGCATTCTCATCGGCATCTGCGCGACAAGTCGAGAAATTGTTCGCGGCATTTATTACGCGATGGCAATCGTGGTCATTGCTTCGCTCATATCCGGTCAAACTGGCCCGTCGGCGGCGGGTCCGGTACTCATCGGAATAACGGGAAGCAAGGACGCAATGGGTTTCGTGGGCCTTACGCTGTTCGCTGCGGCCTTGGGCGTGGCCACGGATGCAGGTCAGCCGACGTTCTCCCGCTTGTCGACACTCGTCTTTCTTCCGCTCGGCGCGGGCATAGCGGCCGGCGTCGAGGCGCTCTCATCGGCGCTTGCAGCCGTCGGCTTCGCATTGGCATTCTTGGGCTTCCTGACGCTCAAGCGGTTTGACCGATGGTCGCGCTGGACATTTGTGGTCATTGGGCTCATCGCTGTGATGTTCGCCGCCTTGGCCCTTGCTGGCATGGGGTTCTCGTCAGACCGCGTGCTTGCCGCCTTCAACAAAGATCCGACGTTGACAGGCCGAACCACGCTTTGGGACTGGGCCGATATCTGGATTTCGAGAGCCCCGTTGCTTGGACATGGATATAAGGCATTTTGGCTCGGCGACTCGAATGAAACGGCTTCAGTGCTGTCGATGTTCGGGCAGACCGATGGACGCGTCTTTCAGTTCCACAATACCTTCCGCGAAATTCTGGTCGACCTGGGATGGGTCGGGTTACTTGCGTTTCTGGCTGCTGCCCTTGTCTTTGTTTATTTCGCGTTGATGAACGTCATGAATTTTCCAAGCAGCACGACAGCATTTTTTGCGTCGATGCTATTATTGCTCGTCGCTCGCTCACCATTTGAATCGATAGTTCTGGTTTTTTACCCTTACACCGTTTTGTTTTACGCCTGTGGAATTGCCAGCTTGATGCCTCGGCTCAAATTGCGGCATAGGACACCGATGCCACGTTGGCCATCGTTGCCCAACGCTGAATTGACCCCCTCTGTTGGCATTCAACAAACCCGGTAGGTCGATCTCGGCCTGCGCCGAATTCGCCGCGAGAGCATGTATGCGTTTCATGAGTTTCCCCCACCCTCTGGGCGCAGTGCCGCTTGTGCTTGTCGTCTGCTTGCAGCTCTGCTGCGCCGTCGTCGCCAAAGCTCAATCGTCTGAAGCCTCCGGTACTGGGACAACCTATTATGTGTCGCCGACGGGGGATGATTTGAATTCAGGAATAGCGCCTGACGCGCCTTGGCGCAGCCTCGAGAGGATACAGCAGTCTGTCTATAATGCCGGAGATTCAATTCTCCTTGAGGGCGGCAAGACATTTGTGGGCTGTCTTCAGATTTCGCGCGGGATGCTGCGCGGTACCGCGGAACGTCCGGTAACGATCGGCGCTTATGGGGATGGAAAATTTCAGATCAAATCGAACTGCGCCGGGCGTCTCGTGGCAGCGATCGATATCGTCGGCGCCAGCGGCGTTGTCGTGCAGGATTGCACTCTACGCGGCAACGGCGGCAAGACGCCCTTTGGTGTCTGGATTCAAAACCCTTACGACAATGACGCCGCTCGAAACATAACAGTTCGACGATGCGACATTAGCGGGTTCTTCACCACCAGTCCCGGACAGAATGGCGCCGAGATTTTTGTTACTGGCCACCCGGGCGCCGGCCTCGATGGTGTGAATGTCATCGACAATGTGCTGCACGGTTCCGACGGACCGACAAGTCCGGACAATAACGGGCTTTATGGCTTTGGACGCGACAAGAACGTCCGAAACATTCTGTATCAGGGCAATGTCATTTACGACATTGGAGGCCGGCCTGGCGGTACCAACGGGGCCGACGGCAACGGCATGATCGCCAATGGCGTCACTGGCGGCCTGATTCAAAACAACATTGCGTACAATCTCGGCGCCAATGTCGATACCTGCGGTGGGCCATCCGGTTTCTGGGCGTATAGCTCAAGTCACATCGTCATTCAGTTCAACGAAGTCTACAACGCCAAGCCGAGTAAATTCGTCAAAGGCTGCGATTGGGATGGCTTCGATCTAGACGGCTACGTCACGGACTCGGTTCTTCAATACAACTATGCTCACGACAACTGGGGTGCCGGATTTGCCGCCTATATCGACGGCGAGTGGGGGCGGAATATCATTCGCTATAATGTTGCCGTGAATAATGCCACATCGTGGGGCGCTTCCTACTTCGGAAACATCGTAATTGCGAGGGGAGCCGAAGCGCCCCAGCTCAGTATTTATAACAACACGCTCATTTCCAACGGCCCGTCGAACACAACAGCCGGCATTTCCATTCAGGGAAATCCCAAGGGCGCGATCATTGCAAACAATCTTATCGTAGCGCTGAATGGAGCGAACTACATCAATACCGGGTCAGAACTGCCTGAGGTTCGAATCCTCTCCAACAGCTACTATTTGACGGACCAGTTCGCCATTCGGTGGCGCGATAGAAACTACACCAATCTTGATACTTGGCGGCAAGCGACGGACAACGAAACGCTCGATGGCAAGTCGACGGCATTCACCGATTATCCGCAAATTGACACCACCGCCCTGGGAGAGATTTGCGGCGGCTACAAGCGATCATGTCCGCGTGCGGCATTGCACGTCTCGCAAAAGCTGACGGGGCGCGGAATTGATCTAACGAAGCCGCCATTTAATCTTGATGTCGGATCTCGCGACTACTTCGGCAACAAGATTCCGCAGTCGGGATCGGGCACCGGATATGGGATCGGCGCAGTTGCTGTAGATAAGTGAACTGGGGTAGATGCGAAACAACAGGACAGTTCACGGCCTAGGTGCGTCTTGCGGGACCATTCGCGTCGAGCGCGATTTTCGTCGCCGCGCGAACCAAGCCTTACCCCGCTCCAGCATCAGGTAAATCACCGGCGTCGTATAGAGCGTCAGGATCTGCGACACGACCAGTCCGCCGATAATGGTGATGCCGAGCGGCCGGCGCAGTTCGGAGCCGGGGCCGATGGCGACGGCAAGCGGAACAGCACCCAGGAGTGCCGCGAGCGTCGTCATCAGGATGGGCCGGAAGCGCTGCAAGCATGCGTCATAGATGGCGTCATGCGGGGAAAGCCCAAGCTCGCGCTCGGCATGGATTGCGAAATCGACCAGCATGATGCCGTTCTTCTTCACGATGCCGATCAGCAGAATGACGCCGATGAGCGCGATCAGCGACAGATCCATATGGGCAAGTTCGAGTGCCAGCAGCGCGCCGAGGCCCGCAGACGGCAACGTCGATATGATCGTCAGCGGATGCGCGAGACTTTCATAAAGAACGCCAAGCACGATGTAGATCGAGAGCAGAGCGGCAACGATCAGCAGCGTCTGGGCGCGTGCTTGCTCCTGAAACGCCTTGGCATCGCCGGCGGGCTCGGCCCGGATGCTTTCCGGCATATGCAGTTTCTGCAGCGCCTGATCGATTGCCTGCAGGCTCGTGTCTACGCTGACACCCGGCTTCAAGCTGTAGTTGATGGTGACCGCCGGGAACGGTCCCTGGTGATTGACGACGAGCGGCGCGATGCCTTCAGTCAATGTCACGACGCTCGACAGCGGAACCTGCCGCCTTCCGTCAATCGTCGGTACATAGATGCGCGACAGATCTTTCGGCTGGCCCTGGAGATTGGGGTCCACCTCGATGACGACTTTATATTGATTGCGATCGGTGTAGATCGTCGAGAACTGCGTCTGCGAAAAGGCGTTGGATAGCGCGGTGTCGATATCGGCGATCGCCACGTTGAGGCGTGAAGCGACATCGCGGTTGATGTTGACGTTGAGCTGAAGGCCGCCCGACTCGCGATCTGAGCTGACATCGACGACGCCCGGAATGGCGCGAACCGCGGTGAGGGCTTTGGGCACCCAGGCATAAAGATCGTCGGCGTTGAGCGACCATAATGTATATTGATAGTCGGCTTTGCCCGATCGCGCGCCTACGCGAACGTCGCGTGATGACATCAACCGCGTCGCGAGCCCGACGATCTTGCCGAGCGGCTTCCTCAGCCGGTCGATGACTTCCGCCGTTGGAACGTTGCCGCGCTCGCTCAGCGGCTTGAGGCTGATGAACATCCGGCCCTGGTTCTGCGTCGGGTTGAAGCCGCCGGCGCCCATCGACGAACCGATGTTGTCGACGGCGGGATCGGCGAGGATGACCTTCAGCGCCCGGTCCTGAAGTTTTTTCATTTCGGCGAACGAGATATCCGCGTTGGCTTCGGTCGCCGCGATGATCAGGCCCGTGTCGTCCTCGGGCAGAAAGCCCTTCGGCAGTACGCTGTAAAAATGCACAGTCAGGAAGATCGTTGCGACGAAGACGCTCAGCATGACAAGCTGATTACGCAGCGCGATCCTGAGAGTGAACGCATAGGCGCGCACAACCATGCTCAGCGCACCTTCGAAGATGCGGTCGGCGAGGTTGCGATGTTCTTCAGCGCCTTCCTTGATGAAGTGTGCGCAAATCATTGGCGTGACGGTCAGCGAGACGATCGCGGAAATGACGATGGCGAAAGTCAGCGTCATGGCGAACTCGTGCAGCAGCCGGCCGGCAATGCCGGTCATGAACAGCACTGGAATGAATGCTGCGACGAGCGAGACGGAAATCGATATGACGGTGAAGCCGATCTGGCGCGAGCCTTCTAGCGCCGCAGGAATAGGCTTCATGCCCTTTTCCATGTTGCGGTAGACGTTTTCGATCATCACGATTGCGTCGTCGACCACGAAGCCAACAGCAACGGCGAGGGCCATCAGCGTCAGGTTATTGATGGAATAGCCTGCCGCCCACATGGCCGCGCACGTTCCGGCAAGCGAGAGCGGCACCGTGATGCCCGCGGCGATGGTCGGCGTCGTGCGCCGCAGAAAGACGAACACGACCGACATGACGAGCAGGATCGTGAGACCCAGCGTGAACTGCATGTCGTGCACCGAAGCGCGGATCGTCGTCGTGCGGTCGGACAAAATGGAAATGTCGACGCCCGCCGGAATCCATTCCTTGAGCTGCGGCAGGATCGCCTTCACGCGATCGACGGTGTCGATGACGTTGGCATCGGCCGTCTTAGTGACGATGAGCAGGACGGCGGGCTGCAATCCATAGCGCGCCAGCGAGCGGGTGTTACGCGTGGCGTTGATGACTTTCGCAACGTCCCCGACCTTGACCACATCGCCGTTCGGCATGTTCTTGATGACGATGTCCTTGTAGTCCTTGGGGTCCGTCATCTGCGAATTGGACTGCAGCACGATGGTCTGGTTCGGTCCGTCGATGGAACCGATCGACGACAGATCGTTCGCCGCCTCGACCGCGTTTTTGACATCGTCGAAGCTGACGCCCATCGACGCTACAAGCGTTGGATCGACCTGAATGCGCGTCGCCGGCTGGTCAGCCCCGCTGACGGTCACGTCTGCCACGCCTTCTACCTGCGAAATACGTTGCCCGAGGATCGTATCCGCGGTGTCGTAGATGTCGCTGGTCGTCATCGTCTTCGACGTCAGTGCCAGAATGAGAACGGGCGCCGCCGACGGATTATATTTGCGGTACGTCGGCACCTGCGGAAGATCGCCGGGAAGATCGGCCGTCGCACTGTTGAGGGCGGCTTGAACGTCGCGCGCTGCGCCGTCGATATTTCGGCTGAGATCGAACTGCATCGCAATCGACGCCGAGCCGAGCGAGCTGGTCGACGTCATTTCCGTCACGCCCGCGATCTCGCCGAGTCGGCGTTCGAGCGGCGACGCGACGCTTGCTGCCATCGTCGCTGGGTCGGCACCCGGTCGCGACGCCATGATGCGGATCGTTGGAATTTCGATCGACGGCATGCTGGCGACCGGCAGCATGAAGTATGCGACCGCGCCCACCAGAAAGAGCCCGATGGCGAGAAGCGCCGTGCCGATCGGTCGTTCGATGAAGATGCGTGAGACGTTCATGCGCCTACTCCGCAGCCTCGCGGTTGCCCGCAGTGATCGCCCGTGATTGCTCCGGCGCAGCGGTAACCGGTTCGCCATTGGCGTCGAGCGCGCGGCCGCCGAGCCTGGCGCGCAGCCGTTCCATCGCCAGATAGATGACGGGCGTGGTGTAAAGCGTCAGCAGCTGGCTGAGCAGCAGGCCGCCGACGATGGTGATGCCGAGCGGGTTGCGCAGCTCAGAGCCCGTTCCGCTTTCGAGAGCCAGCGGCAACGCGCCGAACAGTGCCGCGAGCGTCGTCATCATGATCGGCCGGAAGCGCAGAAGTGCCGCTTCCTTGATCGAGTCCCGCGGCGACAGCCCACGCTCGCGCTCCGCTTCCAGCGCGAAGTCGATCATCATGATCGCGTTTTTCTTCACGATGCCCATGAGCAGGATGATGCCGATCAGCGCCACGAACGAAAGGTCGTTGCCCGTCAGTTCCAGTGCCAGCGCCGCACCGATGCCCGCCGACGGCAGCGTCGTCAAAATCGTGAACGGATGAATGAGACTCTCATAGAGCACGCCGAGCACGATATAGATCGTGACGATGGCCGCCAGGATGAGCCACGGCTGGTTCTGCAGCGACTTGGAAAACTCTGCCGCGTCGCCATAGAACGTGCCCGATACCGTCGCGGGAAGGTCAATTTCCTTCTTCGCCGTGTCGATGGCCGCGAGCGCATCGCTCAACGACGCATTCGGCGCCAAGTTGAAGCTGATCGTGATGGCCGGGAACTGATCCTGGTGGCTGATCGCAAGCGGCGCCGTCTCGTACTTGATTTTCGCCACGGCCGTCAGCAGCACGGGCGTTCCGGCCGTCGTCGATGCAACGTAAAGCCGGTTGAGGCGTGACGGGTCGCTGCGATATTGCTCAGCGGCTTCCAGCACGACGCGATACTGGTTCGCCTGTTCGTAGATCGTCGAAACCTGCCGTTGGCCGAAGGCATTGCTTAGCGCATCGTTGATGGCCTGCATTGTGACGCCGAGACGTCCGGCGACGACACGGTCGACGTCGATCCGCGCGATCAGCCCGCCATCGACTTCTTCCGTCGCGACGTTGCGCAGGAACGGCGACGCCCTGAGCGCGTCGGCCATCTTCTTCGACCACTCGGTGACCTCGTCGCTGTCGGTGCTGGCGAGCGTATACTGATAGCGCGCGCGGCTCGACTGCGTTGAAATCTGCACGTCTTGGACCGGCTGGAAATAGACCATCGTGCCCGGCGCGGTCTTGACCTCGCGCTTCAGGCGCTGGATCACCTCGACGACGTTGGACTCGCGTTCGTCGCGCGGCTTCAGCATGATCTTGAGGCTGCCCGCATTCTGCGTTGCGTTGAGCTGTCCGATGCCGACGATGGAAGCAACGCCCGCAACGTCTCTATCCGTTGCGACGATGGCTGCGACGTCCTTCTGCAGCTTCGTCATTTCGGTGAACGAGATCTGCGGGCTGCCCTCGACGACGGCGGTGATGGCGCCGGTATCCTGGTCGGGCAGGAAGCCCTTCGGCATGATGACATAGAGCCAGATGGTCAGGACCACGGTCATCAGTGCCACGATAAGCGTCGCGCCCTGATGCCGGAACACGAATTCCAGCGAGCGGTCGTAACCGGCGATCACGCGCTCGATGAAGCGGCCGATGATGCCCGACTTCTCATCATGGCCGCCGCGCAGAAGCTTCGAACACATCATCGGCGTCAGCGTCAAAGACACGATCGCGGAGACGACGACGGCAATTGTTAGCGTCATCGCGAACTCGCGGAACATGCGCCCGACCAGACCCGTCATGAAGAGCAGGGGGATGAAGACGGCGATCAGCGACAGCGTCAGCGAGATCACTGTGAAGCCGATTTCGCGCGCACCATCGAGCGCCGCCTTCATCGGCTTTTCGCCCTTCTCGATGTGGCGCACGACGTTCTCGATCATGACGATGGCGTCGTCGACGACGAAGCCGGTGCCGATCGTCAATGCCATCAGCGACAGGTTATCGAGACTGAAGCCGCAGAAATACATCACGCCGAACGTGGCGATCAGAGAAACCGGCAGCGCCACGCCTGCAATGATCGTCGCGCGCAGCGAGCGCAGGAACAAAAGCACGACCATGACGACGAGGCCGACGCTCAGGACGAGTGTAAACTGCACGTCGCGGACGGAAGCCTCGATCGTGCCGGTACGGTCGCTGACGATCTGCAGATTGACGCCGGCCGGCATCGAACGCTCGAAGCGGGGCAGTTCGTCCTTGATGCGGTTGACCGTATCGATGACGTTGGCGCCAGGCTGCCTCTGAACGTCGACGATGACCGCAGGCTTGCCGTTATACCAGCCGCCAACGCGTGTATTCTCCAGCCCTTCCGTAACCTTTGCGACGTCCTTGATGCGGACCGGCGCGTCGTTCCGATAGGCGATGATGACGTCTTCATAGATATGCGCCTGGTCGATCTGGTCGTTGGCGGCAATCGTGTAGGATTGCTTCACGCCGTCGATCGAACCTTTCGGCCCCGAGACGTTGGCGCTCGCAATTGCGGCGCTGAGATCGGCCATGCTGAGGCCGTAACTCGCCAGCCGAGAGACGTCGGCTTCGACGCGCACCGCAGGCTTGATGCCGCCTTCGATCGATACGTGGCCGACACCCGAGACCGACGCCAAGCGTTGCGCCAAAAGCGTATCGGCAAGGTCAGACAGCGACCTGAGCGATTGCGTATCGGACGTCAGCGCTAAGGTGACGATCGGCGTGTCGGCCGGATTGACCTTCGAATAGGTCGGCGGGTAGGGGAGGTTCTTCGGTAGCGTCGATCCAGCGGCATTGATCGCTGCCTGCACGTCCTGAGCCGCGGCGTCGATATCGCGGTCGAGGTTGAACTGCAGCGTGATGCGGCTCAACCCGAACGAGCTCGTCGAAGACATCGCGGCGAGCGATTGGATCTGTCCGAACTGGCGTTCGAGCGACGCCGTAACGAGCGTCGACATCGTCTCGGGGCTGGCGCCCGGAAGCTCGGTCGTCACCTCGACGGTCGGGAAATCGACCTGTGGCAACGACGAGATCGGCAGCGCGAAGTAGCCGAGAATGCCGCCGAGGATCGTCGCTACTGCAAGCAGTGACGTCGCGATCGGACGGACGATGAAAAGGTGCGAAACGCTCATGGCGATGCGCCGTTATCCTGGTCGTGGTGGCGGCGATGTTTGCCGTGGCGCGGTTCGTCGCCAGCTGTCGAGCCGGTAACGAGCGCGGCTTCCGTCGGCAACTGCGCGGCCTGCGCGTTCTGATCCGCCGAAGTCGACTTTTTGCCGTCCGGCGACTTCTTGTGGCGCGGTTTGTCGGCGGCAGGCGCGGACGTGCCGTCATTAATAGAGACAGTCGATCCGTCCTTCAGACGGCTGAAGCCGCTCGTCACGACCTTGTCGCCCGGCTTGAGGCCCTCGGCGATGACAGCGAACTTGTCGTCCTGGCGCGAAACCTTGACCGCCCGCATCGCGGCGGTGTTGTCGGGGCCGATGACGAACACATAGGTTCCATCCGGTCCGCGCTGCACGGCTTCCGTCGCCACGACCGTCGCGTCTTTGACGGTATCGACCAGCAACCGCACATTGACGAACTGGCCCGGCCAAAGCTGACGCTTCTCGTTCGGGAATTCGGCCTTAAGCTTGATCGTGCCGGTTTGCTGGTCGACCTGATTGTCGATGACCTTCAGCGAGCCGGTTTCGAGTTCCGTCTGGCCGTCCGTCGACAGCGCCGTCGCGACCAACGGACCGGTTTCGATGGCTTTGATCAGGGTGGGCAACTCCTGCTGCGGCAACGTGAAAGTTGCCGTGATCGGCTGCACCTGGGTAATGACGACGATGCCGGTTGTGTCATTGGCATGCACGAGGTTGCCTTCATCGACGAGGCGGATGCCGGTACGGCCGTCGAACGGCGCCACGATCGTCGTATAGCCGAGGATCGCCTGCGCATTCTCGATAGCCGCGACGTCAGATTTGATCTGCGCTTCCTGTTGCTTGATCAGCGCGACTTGGGTGTCAATCTGCTGCTGGGAAATGGCGAGCGTGCCGACCTTCTGGTAGCGGTCGAGGTCGCGCTTCGTATTTGCGAGCAGGGCTTCGTCGAGCGCTTTCTTTGCTACGGCCTGATCGAGTTGCGCCTGGTAGGTCGCCGGGTCAATCTTGGCGAGCAGATCGCCCTTCTTGACGTCCTGGCCTTCCTTGAAGTTGACGCTCAAAATGCGCCCATCGACCTGCGCCCGGATGGTCGCGGTGTTCAGAGCTTTGACGGAGCCGACGCCTTCGAGATAGACCGGCACGTCAGCCTTTGCGGCGTCCTTAGCAAGAACGGCAACCGGGCCGCCGAAGCCGCCGCGCGCATTCCGGCCTTTGGCGCCGTCCTCCGGCGCTCCGCTGCCTCCGTGCATCGTATAATAGACGCCGCCCGCTATCGCACCGATAACGACGACCGTAGAAACCCACCGGAGTAACGCCATAGTCTCTTTGCTCTCGTAAGAACTTCGCATGCCGGGCTGAACGATTGGCAGGCGGAAGCTCTGTCCCATACACCCGGAGAAGAAAACGTACCGCCCTGCGGAATCCGTTGCCCTTCATGTGGTGCTTCTGCATCACATGGCCGGGGTAGGCATGGGCCACCGGGATGGCCGAAACATGCCGCAAAGCCTTCCGGGTCGCGGAGCCATAACGAAAATTCGCTCGGCGCCGCTTATGCTCTCAAATATTATATTGTGCTTGCGGCGAGTGACGCAGCGCAACAGTCGGAAAGCGCGATTTTTTTTGCGAGTGCCGGAGCAACTTAACGAATTATCTGTCCTGGCGCAGCAGGATCGTTAAGGGCTCCGGCCTAGTGTGGCCGCCGTCTCAATGCGCACTGAGGCCTGGAAGTGAAATTTCTGCATGATGAAGGCGGGTGGAAGTGGTCATCCGTCCACAAGGAGCAACTTGCGAGTATCGCCCGGGCAACGCCAGCGGCGATGGCTGGTTACGCGATCAACGTCCTGCTGGCCACCATCGCATTCAGCGACCTGATTCGATGGCCGGCGCTCCTGCTCTGGACGCTCTTTGCATTAGCGATTTGCAGTTTTGTCGGCATTCGGTCACTGCGTAACCGTGCTAATCACCGGACGTCTGCCAACGGCAGAAATACCTCGCGCCGCCCGGCCCGAAACGCCTTGCTGTTTAGTGTCCTGCTGGCCCTGCCCTGGAGTCTGCTCGGAACGCTATGGACCGGGACGGTTGCCAACAGCGAGGTCATCATTGTTGCGCTTGTAGTCGGCATGGCCGCGAGTGGCAGCGTCTTGCTCTCTCCCATTCCTGCCGCCGCGATCCTCTATGCGGCGACGATCCTGATCCCGTTGGCGGTGAAGTGCGTGTTCATCACGCTCGACAACCATCTCATTCTCGCCGCACTGGCGCTCAGTTATTTTATGTTCCTCGTTGGCCTCATTGCGTCGAACGCCCGGATTTTCGCCGAGCGCCTGGAGGCCGTCGAAAAACTGAAGGACTCCTTTGCCGCCCTGGTGTCGGCGCGCGAAGAGACTGAACGTGCCGCGATGACCGACGGCCTGACGGGTGTCGCCAACCGCCGCGCTTTCATGGCCCGCCTCAACACGCTGGCCGCCGATCGCGATCAGTCGCCGGAATATGGCGTCTTTTATATTGACCTCGATCGCTTCAAAGGCGTCAACGATGCCTTCGGCCACGCGGCGGGCGACGCGGTGTTGCGAATGGCGGCATCGCGGATCGCGAAAGTCGTCCGCGACGGCGATCTGGTAGCACGCCTCGGCGGCGACGAGTTCGCTGTCGTCGCTCAGGAGATCTGCGGCCGCGCTACGGCTCAGGCCCTGGCTGTGCGTCTCGTCTCTGCTTTATGCGATCCGTTCTTTCTTGAAGGTCAGCGCGTGCAAATTGGCGCGAGCGTAGGCGTCGCCATCGCTTTCGAAAGCGACTCTACCGGCGATCAACTGCTGACTCAGGCCGATCTTGCGATGTACGCGAGCAAGTCTGCGGGCCGCAACGCGTACTGCGTTTTCGAGCCTGACATGCTGCGCTCGGTGGAAGAGCGTCAGGCTGTTGAGCAAGGGCTGCGGGGCGCGCTTGCCAAGAACGAACTGGAACTCTTTTTCCAGCCGATCCACGGCCTGACCAAGAATGAAATTGCCGGTTTCGAATGTCTCATTCGTTGGCGGCACCCGCTGCGTGGTCTGCTGCCGCCTGCCCAATTCTTAAGTATCGCAGATGAAATCGGAATGGCGAACGATATCGGCGGATGGGTGATCGAGGCTGCATGCGCCCAGGCCGCGAAGTGGCCATCCGATGTCGTCGTCGGCATCAATCTATCGCCGTTGCAGATCGCCTCCGACGACGTCGCGCAACGCGTCGAGCGCGCGCTCAAGTCATCGGGGCTTCCGGCCAATCGGCTCGAAATAGAGATCACCGAGACGAGTTTGCTGCAAAACGATCCGGTGACGCTCGATCAGCTCAAGCGGCTGAAACAACTCGGCGTCTCAATCGCACTTGACGATTTCGGGACCGGCTATTCGTCGTTGAGCTATCTTGTCAGCTTCCCGCTCGATCGCATCAAGATCGACCGGCTGTTCGTCAGTCAGCTGGGGCGTTCGCGGGAAAGCGATCTCATTGTGCGCTCAATCACGCAGCTTGCGCGCAACTTGAACTGTACGGTTGTCGCTGAAGGGATCGAGACGGACGAGCAGCTTCAAAGGCTGCGTGCGCTTCATGTCGGGTTCGGGCAGGGTTATCTGTTTGGAATGCCGATGCCCGCCGCCGAGGCGACGGAATTTCTGGCTTCGGGCAAGAGCAACGCTCTCGCCCAAAGCGCTTGACGATTTGCTTGCTGACTAGGCGACCTTGGGCACGAACTTCAAAGCTACGCCGTTCATGCAGTAGCGCAGGCCTGTCGGCTTCGGTCCGTCTTCGAACACATGACCAAGATGTCCGCCGCAGCGGTGGCAATGAACTTCCGTGCGGGTCATGAAGTAGCTATTGTCGGTAGACGTCTCGACCGCACCATCAAGCGGCTTCCAGAAGCTCGGCCAGCCGGTGCCGCTATGATACTTCGTTTCCGATGAGAACAGTGCAAGCTGGCATCCGGCGCAAAGGTAGGTGCCCGGCGCGTCGTTTGCATCGAGCGGCGACGTGCCAGCCCGTTCGGTGCCCTGCTTGCGCAGCACGTTGTACTGCTCCGGCGTCAGCTCTTTGCGCCACTCCGCGTCCGACTTCGTAACTTGGAATGTCTCGGCCGAACCTTCCGCCGCCAAGCCGGTTGCCGATTTAAGTGCTGCGACGCCACCGGCCAGGGCAAGCCCCAGCCTCGAAAAATCGCGACGTGAATACATCGATCGTCACCTTGGGTTTCGTTTCCTTGACCGGCGCCCTAAACGCCGTCTGCTGGAGAGTACGTTGCCTCTCTCTTGTGTGTTTCAGCCGTTGACCGGCCTTCTCGTTAAAGATCCGCAATCTCGATGCGTTTCTCAACTGCGATTTCTGTAGGGCTGAGCTGGCATTTATAGCAGAGCATTTCAACACCTGATGCTGCAGCAGCCTGAAAAGCGGTGGCATATGCGGGGTCGATGTCACGCGCGAGCTTGAAACTCTCAGCATCGCTGCGCTGCACAAGAAAAACCATCACGGCGCGGTGGCCTTCGCCAACCATGTTTGCAAGTTCGCGCAAGTGTTTGGCACCGCGCTCTGTTTTGCTGTCGGGAAACTCGGCGAGGCCGTTCTCGCGCATCAAATGCACGTTCTTCACCTCGACATAGCAGTCGCGATTATCACGTCCGCCCGAAAGCAGCACGTCGATGCGGCTGTCGAGGCCGTATTTCACTTCGCGCCGCAACATCGGATATCCGGCGAGCTCTGCGATCGTGCCGGTCTCGATGGCCTCGGTGACGAGCGCGTTCGGTCGTCCCGTATTGATGCCGACGAGGTGCGGACCCGTCCCAAGGTCGGCCTCGATCATTTCCCAGGTATGCCTGTATTTACGCGTCGGGCTGTCGCTTTCCGAAAGCCAGACCTTCGAGCCGGGCTTCGTCAGGCCGAGCATCGAGCCCGTATTGGGGCAACTCGCGGTGACCGTGACGCCGCCAGCGGTTGTGACGTCCGCGAGAAAGCGCTTGTAGCGCTGGATCAGAATGCCGGGCACGAGGGGGTGTGTAAATTTCATGGATCAGGCCATATCGGCGTTCGGCGCCGCCCGGCAAGTATTTTCGCCGCGCGTTCGGCGGTGCTATGACGGCGGCTGAAAGCAGCGATGGACGAGCGAGCCTTGACGGAAGAACGGATTGTTACAGCAGCCCTCCTGGTCATCGGCGACGAGATTCTGTCGGGCCGCACCAAGGATGAGAACATCGGCGCCGTCGCCGAGCATTTGACGAACATCGGCATCCGCTTGCAGCAGGTGCGCGTCGTCGCCGACGATGAGGATGAGATCGTCTCGGCCGTCAATGCGCTTCGCTCCCGCTACACCTATGTGTTCACGACCGGCGGCATCGGTCCGACGCACGACGACATTACCGCCGACAGTATCGGCAAGGCCTTCGGCGTTTCGGTCGGCATCGACGCCCGCGCGGAAAAGCTGCTTCGTGACTATTATACCGGCCGCGGGCTTGAGGTGACGGCTGCGCGCTTGCGCATGGCGAGAGCGCCCGCAGGCGCCGAGCTGATTGACAATACTATTTCGGTCGCGCCGGGATTTCGCATCGGCAATGTGTTCGTGATGGCGGGCGTGCCGAGCGTCATGCGCGCCATGCTCGCAAGCGTGACGCCGATGCTGGAAACCGGCGCCAAGCTTTTGTCGATCACCATTCCCGTCGATCGCCCGGAAAGCGAGATCGCGGATATCTTCTCGACACACCAGCAGCGCTATCGCGACGTGGCGATGGGCAGCTACCCGCAATTGCGCAATGGCCGCCCGGTGTCCGACCTCGTGCTGCGGTGCTCGAATCCTCAGCGCCTGAACGAGGCGGCTGAAACGCTCAAGGCTGCGCTGAACCTTTGAGCGACGCTGGGGTCGGCCTATCAGGCGCCGCGACGGGCGCTGCGATAGGTGCCGGCGCAGGCTCGGGAGCGCTGGGCCTTATGGTTCCTGATGACTGTTTGTTGCAGTCCGGCGACCACGTGTAGGCGCTCCGATCGCCGCAGACATGCGGATCAAAGTCCTGCGGACAGTCGCACCTCTTGATGCGTATTGATCTCAGCACGGACGTGGCGGATGGTTTCGTCGCATCTGTGCTAGGTCTTGGCTTGGCCGGTATCGCCAGCGCGACCCGTTTCGCGTGCACGCGCTTTTTGATGGTCAGTCGCTCGACCGGCGGATCGCAGACACAACCGCTTAGAAACGGCAGCAATGCCAGCGCAATAGATCCCAGGAATAGACGCAAAATTTCCCCCGAAAACCCCCGTATTTGCGGCCCCCGAGCGAGATGAGACGCATACGCCCTATGCGGCGCAACCGGAGAATTTCGTCCGGCTTCGTATTACACTCCGCGTGATGCATATACGCCTCAGCAACCGTGGCCTTCGGGGCGCATGCGGCACACCGTTTCACCTGCATAGAAACGGAGCCAACTCAGTCACGCAACGTCATGAAATAACTTGTGATTGCGCGGGAATTGTAACGGCAATTCTTGGGTTGTCGTGGTGCATCGCAAACTCTATGGTCCGGCGCTGCAGTTGGTGTTTTGTTCCAAGGCGGATGGAACGCACGGAGGAGAACGGCGCGTAGGCCCGTGCCGAAGAAAGACGGGAGAGTAGGGATGTCATCGAGTATTCGTCGTCGTGCGCATGCATGCGCAGCGGCATGGGTTGCCTGGAGTGTGCCGGCAGCCGTTGCAGCGGTGTTGGCCTTCAGCGCCGCCCCTGTCGAAGCCAAGACGCCTGGCAAGACATACTGCTTCAACCACACCTGTCACCGCGTGCTGAGCATCGCCGAGATGGTCGCCATCGTCGGCCAGGACACGGTGCTCCAAGCCTCGTACTACGATGACTGTCGCCGCGACCGCTACAACCCATGCGGATTGACGTCATCTGGCGAAGCCTTCCGCCCCAACGAGGCCGACAGCGCCGCCAGCCCGATTTATCCAGACGGCACGATCCTGCTCATTCGCAACCCTGACAATGGCAATGCCGCCGTCGTTCGCGTCAACAACGCCGGACCGTACTGGCGTCAGCGCAAGCTCGACGTATCGCGCGCAACCGCGCACAAGCTGGGCTTTGCGGGAAGCGGCGTTGCGAAACTCGAAGTCCGCGTGATGTCGGCGCCGTCCATCGTCGACGCGACCTATAAAAGAAATCGCCGTTATGCGCCGGTCCCGGGTTCCATCGGGTCGTTCGCATCGCTCGACCAGGCCCAGGGCGGCATGATGATCGCGATGGCGCTTGATGCCATGTCGACGTCGGTCTTCGCGCCGGTCGCCGGCAAGATGCTGACAGCGGTGAAAACCATGAAGCCCGCATTGGCCAACGTCCTGCGCACGGATTCAACCCGTGTGGCGTCCGTTGACGGAACTGTGCCGGCAAGCATCGCGGTGAATTTCGAAAAGTCGGCGGCTGCGGTTGAGAAGCCTGAGGCCAAAGCTGAGGCGCGTTCGCTTGTTCTCAGACGAGCGACTGTGGCGTCGCGCTCGGTCAAGCGTTCGCCTACCCGTTCGGCACGCGTCGCCAAATGGCGCAGCAAAACGCGCTGGGCGTCTGCGACGTCGCGCCGTCAGTTCAAGGGCAGCCGGTCGGCGTCATCGAGGTCGAGCAGGAGCGTCCGCTTCGCAACCGGCGCCTCTTCGACGAAGAGATCATATTGGACGTCGAGAGCATCAAGGAAGGCCGCCGCCATATCCAAGAGAGGCCCGAGAGCCATGCGCGCGGCGACCAGGAAGCTGTCGTCGATCGTCAGGTCCGACGCTTTCCGGATGGCCGCTGCATCGGGGGCGATCAGTCCGCGGCTGCGAACGTAGGCGATGATCTCATCGCCCGTGTCGAAGTCGAGTTCGCGCGCGTCGCCGCTTTCCTCGACCGCGTCGAGCAGAATGGCCGTGCCCGACGCAAATAACCGTCCGAGCGTGCGAAAACGCTCGTCGTATTCGGAGAGCGCGATGGCATGGCTGCGCGCCTTCAGAACGCGGGCAACAAGCATCAGCTCAAGGGCGCGGATCTCGTCGGCAATCTTGCGCTGACGCATCACGAAGTCTGCCGGCTCGCTGGTGTGTTCGGCGAGTTCGCGCCACTGGCTGCCGCGCACCATGATGTCCTCGCCGGCGGCAAGTGCAGCATCGAGGTGATCGGCCAGCATATAGACCGATAATGGCGCCTGCGCCCCACCGAGTTTCATCTTCAACTCCGCATTATTTCTCAAGCACTTGGATACGACTGAAGCGCGTTGATTCGCTATTGCTGGGCGGCGTTTACCCAATGTGCAAAAGGAACGGGGAGGACTGAGGATAAGGTGTGGAAGCGCATTGCGGCTTCATGCTGGACACAATCAAAAACGCAACAAACAAGGCGTTAGCGGTCTTTCGCTGAGAATCACTGTGATTGATGCGGCGTACACGTCCAATGAACGCCGAAATGTTTTCGCACCTCGATGTGGCCGAGACGACATACAAAGCCGTCGCAGAAATGCGACGCGCGCCTCGGAGGCGAGGCGGCCGTTCGAAAAAAATCTTCCGAGCATTTGAAGTCTTCTTCTTTCTCTTTTCGGGAACCGCCGCCTAGCGTCGCGTTGCAGCTCGAGACCGGCTGCGGCTCTGCTTGGGATAGAAGACAATGAAAATTGCACGATTGATTTTGCTCGGCGCCTTCGCTCTCGGCGTTGGCGCCACCGCTTCCGCCGAGGCTGCAACGACAGCGCCACGGCTATCCGCCTCGCACACTGCGACGCTCGTCACGCTGAAATCAAAGGACAAGAAAAAGGTCCACGCGCACAAGGCCGGCAAGCAGAAGGTCGCGCAGACGCACAAGACGAAAAAAGTGAAGAAAGCCAAGAAGACTTGACGCCGGATCGCGCGCTGGATCGGGGGGTCGATTCAGTCCGCGCGCGTCCACGCACCGCCGAGAGCGCGCTCCGTTTCCTCGCATCTCAGGACGCACGCTCTCGGCGGGTTGGTTCTACCGAGACACCTAACCACCGTCAGCCCGGCGCAGCGCAAAGTTCCGAGCGCCGTCGCAGACGCCAACCATTTCTCGACATCCCGGCGCAACAGCCAGCCCCACCACCGTCATCCCGGCGAAGGCCGGGATCCAGTCAACGAGCAATCAAAGGATTTGCGCGATCTCCTGCGGCGCTTCAATCTGCGCAGGAGGACGTCATGAGCCGGAAAAGCAAATCACCGTGCGTCTATATCTTGGTGAGCGGCCAAAACGGCACGCTCTACATTGGCGTGACGAGTGATCTTCACGCGCGAATGGCTCAACATTCTCAAAAACTCGTTGCTGGGTTCACCGCGCAATATAACGTGACGCAACTCGTCTATTACGAGATGCACGAAACTCTCGACCAAGCCATCGCGCGTGAGAAGCAATTGAAAGAATGGCGGCGCGCTTGGAAGCTCCGCTTGATCGAACAAATGAACCCCGAGTGGCGCAATCTTTTCGATCCACAAACGGGTGAGATCAGTTCAGGCTCATTCGACAAATCCGAGCAGGCTATCTGACAGACAGTCTGCTGCCCATTGTCTGGGTGCCGACCTTCGTCGGCATGACGGAGAATGGGCACGATCTTCGCCCCATCTCCCTCATCCCGGAGAAGGTTAGCCCCCGCGATAGCCCCCAACACATCATCCCGGCGTTCGCAGACCATTCCCAATTCCGTCATCCCGGCGCAGGCCGGGATCCAGTCAAGCCAAAACAAATAAGCCGCCACTCGCGATGGCGCCTTGAAAAGATACGGCCTGGCGTCGCCCGAATCTTACGCCGGCAAAATTCTGTACGTCGCTATCAGGCAATCATCCCATGTCCCAAAGCGATGCCAAGCTTCTTTTGATTTAACGGTAGCATGAAACCCAAACTGCTCGTTTACATGCCTAAAATCTATATCGAGCAATAATTGCGTGCGGTCTGGGCAAAGCATACCTGTGGTGCTGCCGATCCAATCGATTGAATATTCCGCGCGTGCAAAAGTTGGGTCGATCTCAACTTCGATGGACAATCTCTCCCCCACTCTGACGGTGGCCAATGGTTTCCCGCTTGGCTGGGCTAACATCATGCTGCCCATTTGTAGGAACTGTTCTCGATGCAGAACATTGCCGCGACTATCAGAATATCGAATGATAGTGGGGACGTTGAATTCCTTCTCCATGTTTTTTGTGGCGTAGTGCCCCTTAAGTGCATCTATGACATCACTACTATAACATATTATTTGCTCTGCTTGTCTCACGGCCAGGGGGCCCGCATGGGCTAAAGCATTTCTCGGTTCAACAAGACGTATAAGAACACAGCGCGCTTGCTCGCGCCCCAGCGGAAATGTTTCCGACAGAGGTTCGTGGAAATGGGCTCTATAGAGGTCAGGATTGCACAAAATATCGATCAGGTGATCGAGATCAGCAGCATCAAGCACGCGGGGATATCGTTGCGGATCGCTAGCTCTTCTAGCGGTAATTGGCTTGCTTAGCCTGTTGCAAATTATCCTTTCCCCATTTGCGCGACAATCTGAGAAGTAATTTGCGCCGTACGCGGCGCACAGTTGCTCATGGATCAATCTTCGCAACCAAAGTTCGAGCGTTTCAAGCGCACGACGACAATGATCGCGAAGATCTTTCTCTGACAAACTATGCAGGGGCACGGGATCTCGCCGCTCCTAACTTTGCACAGCTCCTCAACTGCACCCGCTCGTTGATCCGCACGTATCGCACTTCAGGCAGGTGCCGTTCCGAACCATCGTGAAGTTCTGGCACTCGGTGCAGGCGACGCCTTCGTAGCCGCGGAGTTTCGCTTCGGAGAGGCGCTGCTTGTAAAGCTCCGACTTCGTCAGAACCGGCGATGACACCGCCGCTTGCATCTCTTCGCTTACCGCCGACAGCGCATTCGCGCCGTGCGTCAGCGTCGATTCAACGTAGCGGGCGCTGACGTCGTAGCTCGCGTTCTGCACGGCGGCCGCGCCAAGCGATGACGCCTTGGGACCAGATGCAGACGAAACGTTTGTCGTCGTGCGGCTCGCGAGGCGAACCACGTCGGCGCCGCGAACGAGGCCCTTCGACACCATCTTCGTCACGCTCTCCGGCAGGTTGAGCGAAAGCTGCTCATCCGTATCGTCGTCGCTGGAGCCCAGCCCCGTCTCACCGACGATTTCGCGCGGATCGACGTGCGCCAGATCGTGACGGCCGAGGTACGACACCGCCAGTTCGCGGAAGATGTAGTCGAGGATCGACGTCGCGTTCTTGATCGTCTCGTTGCCCTGCACGAGACCTGCCGGTTCGAAGCGCGTAAAGGTGAACGCCTCCACGTATTCTTCCAGCGGCACGCCGTATTGCAGGCCGAGCGAGATCGCGATGGCGAAGTTGTTCATCAGCGAGCGGAAAGCAGCGCCTTCCTTATGCATGTCGATGAAGATTTCGCCGACGCGGCCGTCGTCGTATTCGCCGGTGCGCAGATACACTTTATGCCCGCCGACAGCGGCTTTCTGCGTGTAGCCTTTACGGCGGCCCGGCAGCTTATCGCGGCCCTTCGCCTTCTCGCGCTCCACATAGACGACGCGCTCGACGATCTTCTCGACGATCTTTTCAGTCACGGTCGCCGTGCGAGCGGCAAGCGGCTGGCTCATCAGAGCATCCACCGCGTCCGCTGCCTCGTCCGCATCATCGCCGAGGATCTGGCTGTTGAGCGGCTGAGAAAGCTTCGAACCGTCGCGATAGAGCGCGTTGGCTTTGAGAGCCAGCTTCCACGACAGCATGTACGACTGCTTGCAGTCTTCGACCGTCGCATCGTTCGGCATGTTGATCGTCTTCGAGATCGCGCCCGAGATGAACGGCTGTGACGCCGCCATCATGCGGATGTGGCTCTCGACCGAAAGGAAGCGCTTTCCCTTCTTGCCGCACGGATTGGCGCAGTCAAACACCGGCAGATCATCGGCCTTGATGTGCGGTGCACCCTCAAGCGTCATCGCTCCGCAGACGTGCTCGTTGGCGGCTTCGACGTCTTTCTTCGAGTACCCGAGATGCGCGAAGATATCGAACGACGGATCGTTGAGCTTGTCGGCTGGAATGCCGAGTTTGCCCGTCATGAAGTCGTCGCCGAGCGTCCAGCGGTTGAACACGAACTTAATGTCGAACGCGGTCGCCAGACCCTTCTCGACCTTCGCCAGAACGTCGTCGGTGAAGCCCTTGGCCTTCAGCGTGCCCGTGTTGATGGCGGGCGCCTGGGCCAGCGAGCCGTGGCCGACCGCATAAGCCTCGATCTCGGCGATCTGGCTTTCGCGATAGCCGAGCGCGCGCAGCGCTTCCGGCACCGACTGGTTGATGATCTTGAAGTAACCACCGCCGGCGAGCTTCTTGAACTTCACGAGAGCGAAGTCGGGCTCGATGCCGGTCGTATCGCAGTCCATCACGAGGCCGATCGTGCCGGTCGGCGCAACGACGGTGGCTTGAGCATTGCGATACCCATGCTCCTGGCCGAGTTCGATCGCGCGATCCCAAGCGCGTTTCGCAGCGTCGCCGAGGCGCGCATCCGTTAGAGCGTCGTGATCGAGCGGCACGGGAGCAACCGAAAGTTTCTCGTAGAATTCGGCTTCGCCATGAGCGGCGCGGCGATGGTTGCGCATCACGCGCAGCATGTCCTGCGCATTCGGCGCGTAGCCGGGGAACGGACCGAGCTCTTCCGCCATCTCTGCGCTCGTCGCATAGGCAACGCCCGTCATGATCGCCGAGATTGCACCGCAGATCGCGCGGCCTTCCTCGGAGTCATAAGGAATGCCCGACGACATCAAGAGGCCGCCGATGTTCGCGAAGCCAAGGCCCAGCGTGCGATAGCGGTATGAAAGCTCCGCGATCTGCCGCGACGGGAACTGTGCCATCAGCACCGAGATTTCGAGAACGACCGTCCACAGACGGCAGCCGTGCTCGTACGATTCGATGTCGAAGGATTTGTCCTCGCGGCGGAAGCGCAAGAGGTTCAGCGAAGCCAGGTTGCACGCCGTATCGTCGAGGAACATGTATTCCGAGCACGGGTTCGATGCGCGGATCGGCCCCGACTGCGGGCAGGTGTGCCAGTCGTTGATCGTCGTGTGGAACTGGATGCCGGGATCGGCCGAGGCCCACGCTGCAAAGCCGATTTGCTCCCAGAGATCCTGGGCGCGGATCGTCTTCGTTACCTTGTTGCCAAGGCGAGAACGAAGGTTCCAGTCTTTGTCCTCGACGACGGCGTTGAGGAAGTCATCCGTCACGCGCACCGAGTTGTTGGAATTCTGGCCCGCGACGGTAAGGTAGGCCTCGCTGTCCCAATCGGTGTCGTAGGTGTCGAACTCGATGTCCTTGTAGCCCTGGCGCGCGAACTGGACGACACGCAGGATGTAGTTCTGCGGAACGCCGTCACGTTTGGCTTCGCGGATCGCGATTTTCAGCTTGGGGTTCTTCGTCGGCTCGAAGCAGGCGTCGCCTTCCGCTTCGCAGTTGACGCAAGCCTTCATCACAGCCTTGAGCCGCTTCTGGCAGATCTTCGAGCCGGTGACGAGCGCCGCCACTTTCTGCTCTTCTTTGACCTTCCAGCCGATATATTCCTCGATATCCGGGTGATCGACATCGACGACGACCATCTTCGCCGCGCGCCGCGTCGTGCCGCCCGACTTGATGGCGCCCGCCGCCCGGTCGCCGATTTTGAGGAAGCTCATCAGGCCCGACGAACGGCCGCCGCCCGACAGCTTCTCATTTGCGCCGCGCAGCGACGAGAAGTTCGAGCCCGTGCCCGAGCCGTATTTGAAGAGGCGCGCTTCGCGCACCCAGAGATCCATAATGCCGCCCTCGTTGACGAGGTCGTCGGCAACCGACTGGATGAAGCAGGCGTGCGGCTGCGGATGCTCGTAAGCCGACGTCGACTGCACGAGTTCGCCCGTCTGATAGTCGACATAAAGGTGGCCCTGGCCGGGGCCGTCGATGCCATAAGCCCAGTGCAGGCCGGTGTTGAACCACTGCGGCGAGTTCGGCGCCGCCATCTGCATGGCCAGCATGTAGCGCAGCTCGTCGAAGAACGCCTGCGCGTCTTCCTCGGACGAGAAGTAGCCGCCCTTCCAGCCCCAATACGTCCAGGTGCCGGCGAGACGGTCGAAGACTTGGCGCGCGTCCGTCTCGCCGCCGAAACGCTCGTTCTCCGGCAGCTCGGCAAGCGCGGCGTCATCCGGGGCGGAGCGCCACAGCCACGACGGAACCTGCGTTTCTTCGCACCGCTTCAGGCGCCGCGCCACGCCCGCCTTGCGGAAGTATTTCTGCGCCAGGATGTCGGCTGCAACCTGACTGAACTGTTCGGGAACATCGAAGCCTTCGAGACGGAAAACGATCGAACCATCGGGGTTCTTGATTTCTGACGTCGCACGCCGGAACGGGATCGAGGCATAGGGAGAAAGGCCGGCTTTCGTGAAACGCCGTGTAATCTTCATGTGAAAGTGCCCCCGAATTGCGCGGCGCGCAGCGGTGTTGCCGAGCGCCGTATGTGATTTTTTGGACGCCACGCGCTCAGAGCCCTGCAACTCCGGCGAACGGCGGGTCGAGAACGCGGATGGACAGCCCGAAGGCGCCTCGTCGGCACTCAACACACCTGCCGCAGTTTCCCCGTGCCCGCGAAGACACCGAAAAGGCGACTCCGCCGGCCTCATGCCGACCCGAAGTGTGTGATTGCGACGAAGACTCGCGCGCTACGCTGGAACGCTACTGAACCGAACAGCTGCGAAGTCGTCGTCAACCGATCTCGAACGGTCCGTCTTACGAATGTCGCAACAGGGCCAAAGTTAGGAGATTCGAAGCCGACCCGACAAGGGAAATTAAATAGATGTTGGGGTGGCAGAGACAACAAGCACTATATCTAGTGGTGTTAACAACTTCCGGCCGGAGTTGGCATTTGCCGCGCATTCGTTGGGGTTTTACCGGTCATCTTGGCCGTTGGTGGTGTGGACAGGACTTAATTACGTCCGTTTTTTCGATCCGGCTGCTGACGAGCTTAGTGCGATTCCGCGTCAGCTATGTTGCATGCCTGCACCGGCTCAATGGCGTCTGGACATCACCGCCGAAGAACCGCTAATTCGTGATCAGGGTAGCAGCGGCAAAGGATGCCCAAACGATGAGCTTATTCAGCGAGATTTTCTGCTGGTGGGGCGGCAATACCTGGGGCACGCGCCTGTTTACGTGGCGCAAAGGCAAGCTCGTCGGCGAGGACCAGTTCGGGAATCGCTACTTCATTCAGAGAAGCGGCGTAGGCCCGTTGGGCGTCCCGGCGCGTTGGGTCATCTATCCCAAGCTCTCGGAAGCGAGTCAGGTGCCGCCCGAATGGCACGGCTGGCTGCATTATACTGTCGATACGCCGCCGACCGAAGAGCGCTATCACCCGCGCCCTTGGCAGAAGCCCCATCAGATGAACATGACGGGCACGGCGAAGGCTTATCGCCCCAAGGGATCGATCCTGGGCACCGGCCAGCGCGCGGCATCCACCAGCGACTACAAGGCGTGGAAGCCGAATTAATCGAGATTAATCCGGCAGAACGAAATATCGCCCCCTTTGGCGGGCAATCCGGCGAGGCGCGGTAGCGCGCCTCAGGGGAATGGATTTTTGCAGTTGAGACAGACGGACTTGTTAGATTTCGGGCGCTGCACGAAGGTCTGTCGCCGTGCGGGCGTGTTCGTGTCGGCGCTGCTTCTGTCTGGCACGCTCGCCGTCCTGACCGCGCCGCCCGCAGCAGCCGATCGCATTGAAAATCAAGTCGCCGTCTTTTCAGCGCTCGATAAGGTGACGGCGCACATCTCGAAGATCGAAGTCGAACTTAACAAGACGGCGACATTCGGCGCGCTCAAGATCACGCCGCGCGCCTGCTATTCGCGCCCGCCCACCGACGAGCCCAAGACGGACACGTTCGTCGAGATCGATGAGTCTCAGGTTGACGGTTCCGAGAAACGTATTTTCACCGGCTGGATGTTTGCCGAAAGCCCCGGCATCTACGGTCTGGAGCATCCGACATATGATGTCTGGCTGACAAAATGCGAGAAGCCGATCCGCACCATCGCTGAGGACAATCCGAACGCTGGTACGGTCGCGCCGTCCGACGATCCGAACCAGGCCGGCGCTGCGGCCGCAGGCGGTAACGCCCCCGCCGATCAGATCCCCCCCGATCAAGACTTCCGCCGCCGCGTCCGGCGCTAGCTTCTTATCGTCGTCCTCGGACGAGTGCAGCGAAACGCCAGACCTCCGACGTCATGGCCGCGCAGGCGGCCATCCACGGCAACACTCAGCTCAAGCGCTGAAACTTGTCTGGGTGCTGACCTTCGTCGGCATGACGATGTTGTGGGATGACGGCCCACCCAACAACCGTCATCCCGGCGCAGGCCGGGATCCAGCCAAGTTGGATGTTCGGCCGGTTCTTTGATGGCGCGGTGAGCCTCGGCGTCGCTCGGAGATGACGAGCGGCCGAATTACTCAGCCAGCAGTTTCGCCACTCTCGGAGCAAAGTACGTCAGCACGCCCGACGCTCCCGCGCGTTTGAAGGCCAACAGGCTCTCGACCATTGTCTTGTCGGCATCAAGCCAGCCGCGCTCGAACGCCCCCGCCAGCATCGCATACTCGCCCGACACCTGATACGCGAACGTCGGCACGCCGAATTCGCTCGAAACCCGCTGCACGATGTCGAGATAGGGCATGCCGGGCTTCACCATGATCATGTCGGCGCCTTCGTCGAGATCGAGCGCAACCTCGCGCAGCGCTTCCTCGGTGTTTGCCGGGTCCATCTGATACGTGCGCTTGTCGCCCTTGAGCAGGCCCGTCGAGCCGACCGCATCGCGGAAAGGCCCATAGAATGCGCTCGCATACTTCGCGGCATACGACATGATCTGCGTGTTCTTGAATCCCGCCGTCTCAAGTGCGGCGCGAATGATGCCGATGCGCCCGTCCATCATGTCCGAAGGGGCCAGAACGTCGGCCCCAGCTTCCGCCTGGACCAGCGATTGCTTGACGAGCGCGGCCGTCGTCTCGTCGTTCACGATCTCGCCGCCGACGATCAGCCCGTCATGCCCGTGGCTCGTATAGGGGTCCAGCGCCACGTCGAGAATGACGCCGATGTCGAGCTTGGCGGCCTTGATCGCGCGCGTCGCCCGGCAAACGAGATTGTCGGGATTGAATGCTTCCTCGGCGCTCTCGCTACGCTTCTTGGGGTCGGTAAACGGGAAGAGGGCGAGAGCCGGAATGCCGAGCGCTTCAGCTTCCTTCGCCGCCTCGACGATCAGATCGACGCTCAACCGTTCGACGCCCGGCATCGACGCCACCGGAATGCGCTGGGCTTCGCCATCGACGACGAACAGTGGCCAGATCAGATCGTTCGGCGAAAGCAGATGCTCGGCAACGAGGCGGCGCGACCACGGACTTTTCCGGTTCCGGCGCATGCGAATTGCCGGAAATCCGCCGGAAAGAGAGTCGGGCGGCGTGCCTGCATTGGCGGCGGAAGACGTGGGGCGCATGCGAGAAGACATGGGAAAAGTCCTGCTGACGTGTCGATCCGTTCCTGAGATGGCGGAACCGCGGGGACAATGGACACGTGCCGGCCTTCCGCGCAAGCCGCGTTACGCAGGTCAGATATCCGCAGGCGTCACGCTCGTTCCCTCATCCCCTTGCCTAGAGAGGCGGTCGGTCCTAATCGCAGATCTTGCCGAACTTTCGCTGGGCCATGTCGATGTGAAAATGGTTCCGGTGCGCGGCATTCGCTTCTGGTCCAAGCGTCGTGCCGAATGTCCGGCAGGCCGAGGCGTGCGCTTCCCGTAGGAAGGCCTGCATTTCCGGCGGCGGGTTTCTGAGGCCGACAGGAAACGCCGCCTTGGGCGTCGCTGTTTCCGGGCCCGGTCCGCCGAGCCGGTTCACATCCGTGGCCGATGCCCACGACGACGTGACCACGACATTTGACACGCCTTCGATGATGGTCGAACGCACGAGCCCCGCCGCCGCCGCGCCCGCAGTCGATGGCACGATGGACGGCAACGCCCCTTGCGCCGGATTGCTGGCCACGTTCGTTTGCGCAGTCTTGGCGGCCGCGTCTTCCGCAGCCTTCTTCCGAGCCGCAGCTTCAGCGGCAATCTCGCGCTGCGGCATGCCCCAGTCGTCGAGCACCTCGGCCGTCTTCGCGGATCTGGTAACGAAACCGCCGATGTCGATGGCGTTTGCAAGCGCGTGTTCGCTGAGCTTCGTCGACTTGCGGCCATAGGCGTTGCGGCAGGAATAAGAACTCATCGTCTCGATTCGGACGATCGCCGATTTTAGATGCTTGCGCGCCAGGGGCTGCACGTCGTTTTCGAACCAATTCGCGAGCTGCTCGACGAGATCGCAGCGCACAATCGCGGGCGGCGACAGCGCGACCTCCGGACTTTGTCCGATGCTGATGAGTTCGACCGGCGCGGGAGCCCCGCAAGCGCCGTCGCGGATGGGCGCGTGCGGGAGGGCCACGGCATGAATGCGCTGCAGGATAACGGCGCAATGCGCGCGGGCGTCGGCAATTTCCGTCTCCGACCAAGCGTCGGCAGGTTTCGCTGCGGCTTGTGCGTCGGCCTCGGCGGCGGAAGGCGTCGACTTGGCCGGATCGGCGGCCGTGGAAGCCGCCGCAGCGTTTGTTTTCGGCGCGGCCGTTTGCTGCGCCGGCTTATGAGGTTTCTTGGTGGTTGTCGCGTCCGCGTCTGCCGCAACGAAGCCGATCGCAGCGGATGCGCAGGCCGCAGCAGCCACGACGGCGCGCCAATACGTTCGTTTGGCCGAATTGCGCTCGTGTGCTGTCATCATGATTGTCTGTATGCGGCCTGGTATTTCAACGCGGGCGGGATTTCGAAAGCCGATGCCAAGGTCAGGGCGCGACGCATGCCCGCGCAGTCACGCAATTATGATCATCGCAGAGTTTGCGTCCGCGGCCAAGTCATTGGCGTTGCACGGCAGTTACAAGTTCTGGACAAATTCCGTGAGCCTTGTGACCGATTGTGCTTTATCGCCGCAAAAACTAGCGAGCCCGGTGGAAACGGGGCATAGCATAACGATTGGAATCAAAGCACGTCTACGATCGAGCAGGCAGTGAACGAACCTAAGATCGCCATCAACACGGCCACACCGATGCAGGCTGAGAAAATCGTCGCCGCCCAAACACAGGCGTTGCAGACGTTCACGCTTGATCGGCCCTCGTCCCTCAATGCTCTCGACAATGAGATGTGCCGTGCGTTGCTTTCCGCCATTCCGCGTGTTGCGAGAAATCCCGACGTTTACATCGTTGCGCTCGTGTCGAGCAGTCCGAAAGCATTTTGCGCCGGCGGCGATGTTGTGGCGCTTTCCGCCGCCGCGAAAAGCGATATCGCGACGGCAAAAAGCTACATGCGAGACGAATATTCGCTGAACTGGTTGCTTGAATGCTTCTCCAAGCCGACCGTCTCTTTCATCGACGGGCTGTGCATGGGCTCGGGCGCGGGGCTTTCGGCGTTCAATACGCACCGCATCGCTGGTGAAAACTTCAAATGGGCAATGCCTGAAACAAAGATCGGACTTTTTCCCGATGTTGGGATTGCACGTGTTCTGGCGAAAATGCCATGGCCGATCGGTCTCTATCTCGGCCTGACGGGGCGCTCGATCGGCCGCGCCGATGCGCAATGGCTGAGGCTCGTCACGCACTGCATATCGTCCTCACATTTCGAAGATATTCGCGCCAAGCTCGCTGACGCCCTGCCCGTCGATCCGCTTCTCGATGATCTGAACCAGCCGCAAGTGCCGGGCGATCTGCAGAAAGAGCGCGGCCATATCAATGAGCATTTCTCCGAGCCGACGCTTGACGGAATTTTTCGCTCGCTCGAAAGGGCCGAGGCGAAAGGTTCGGAATGGGCGCAACGCACGCTCTCTGGGTTGAGGAAGTGCTCGCCGATTTCATTGGCGATAACGCTGCGCCATATTCAGAATGCGCTTCGTTTCGATATTCGCGATACGCTGATTGAAGATTATCGTCTCGCGGTGCGCTGCCTTGAAAATCACGATTTCCACGAAGGCGTGCGCGCTCTGCTACGCGATAAAGATGGCAAGCCCGTCTGGCAGCCGGCGCGTTACGAAGATGTTGCAGCCGACATCGTCGAAGGTTATTTCAAGCCGCTGCCGGAAGGCGATCTCGAACTGCCGAGTCGCGTGGAAATGCAGGCCGCGCGCGTCTGATTTGCGATGGCGTATTGCATCCAATTATCGTTGCGCAATTAACGCGAAAATCACCACAAACAAATTTCATGTTGCTGACTGGTTAAAAAACCCTTGGAAATAGGGCCTGTCACTATTCTTTTACTATATCTATTTAGGCGAAATTCAGTCCTTCCCATTATCTATTTGTCAAAACCCGGGGCAAACCGGGTGGCGTCAAAAACATGTGAGGCAGGGTAATGAGTTTAGCGTATGAAGTGGCACGTCACCGCGCGCCCGTTCAAGAAGAAGGCTTCCGTGGTGAATATCTCCAGGCATTGCGCCTGATCGAACGCCTTCATCGGCTTTTGCTCGACGTCATCAAAGACGAATTCGATCGTCGTGGCGGCGCCGAACTCAACAGCGTGCAAGCGCTGCTGCTCTATAACATTGGTGAGAGCGAATTGACCGCGGGCGAATTGAAGACGCGCGGCTATTACCTCGGCTCGAACGTCTCCTACAATTTGAAGAAGCTCGTCGATATGGGCTACATTCACTACAAGCGGTCGGATACCGATCGCCGCTCGGTGCGTGTCAGCCTCACCGACAAAGGCCACGAGGCCCGCGACGTCGTCAGCAAGCTCTATCTTCGCCAGCTCGGTTCCGTTCAAACCGTCGGCGAAGTGTCGGGCGATGACGTCAAGAGCCTGAATAAGGCGCTGGTTCGCCTGGAACGTTTCTGGTCGGATCAGATCCGCTACCGCCTGTAATACTGACGATTGCGCCACTCCCCGGGTTTGCCATGCTGTTGTCCCGCAGCATAAAATGGGCCGTTCCTTAAATCCGGAGCGGTCCTTTTTCGTTTGCAGTTATTCGGTTAGACTGTCCCTGAGAAAAGCCGCCATGGCGAGGGGCAGGGGGACGACGTGCATATCGGGCGATCGACATTTGCCAGGGCGGGCTCAGCCGCCCGCAGAATCGCGCCACTGCTGGTCGGTATCGGTTTCGTGACGCTTTCCGCCGCCGCATGGACCGGCATGGGAAGTGCCGCCGCCCAGAGCTTCGGCTGGATCAATTTCGGCCCGACCGGCAACGACGCGCCGGGTTCCTCGCTCTCGACCAATCCGACCGACCCCGATTTCGTCCGCGAGTGGGAAGCCAACCCGCCGAAGGGCTTCGCCACGCTCGCGAAGGCGAACATCGAAGCGACGAAGATGGCTGTCCGCGAATATCTGATGATCGTCAGCCGGGGCGGCTGGCCGCAGCTTCCGGTACCGCCGAACAAGACGCCGCGCGATAACCTGCTGCAGTATGGCACGACCGATCCAAGCGTCGCGCTTCTCCGTGCACGCCTTGCAGCGTCCCGCGATTTGCGGAGCGGTAATACAACTTCGACCTATTTCGATTACGAGGTCGACAAGGCGCTGAAGCGGTTCCAGGCGTCGAACGGATTGACACCGACCGGCATCGCCGACAAGCGCACGATCATGGCGCTGAACGTGCCCGCGGACGTACGCCTGAAGCAATTGAAGGCCAATCTGGCGCGCCTCCAGGAAGTCATCCCGACGACGCAGAAGAAGTACGTCGTCGTGAACATTCCTGCCGCCCAAATCGAAGCTGTCGAGAACGGACAGATCGTTGCTCGCTATGCAGGCGTCGTCGGCAAGGAAGATCGCCCGACGCCGTTGCTACGCACCCCGATCACCGATCTGAGCTTCAATCCGACCTGGCGCCTGCCGCCGACGGTCATCGCTGAGGATCTGATTCCGCGCGGTCAGCAGATGCAGAAGAAGGGGCAGAACGTTCTGCTGAAATTCGGCATCGACGCCTACGACGGCGGCGGTAGGAAAGTCGATCCAGCGAAAATCGACTGGGACAAGGTCAAGCCCGGCACCTACCGCTATAGCCAGAAGCCCGGCAAGGAGAACCCGCTCGGGTTCCTCAAGATCAATTTCAACAGCGCCCACTCCGTTTACATGCACGACACCCCGTCGGACCGAATTTTCGGGCGGAATTTCCGATCCGAAAGCTCGGGCTGCATCAGGGTTCACAACATCGAAAATCTGGCGACGTGGTTGCTTGCCGGACAAAACGGCTGGAATGCCGACCGGATCGCGCAAATGAAAGAATCAGGCAAGCCGATGGACGTCCGGCTGAAAAAACCCGTTCAGCTGCTGTTTGTTTACATTAGCGCCTGGGCCACGGCCGACGGGGTCGTCCAGTTCCGCCGCGACATCTATCAAAAGGACGGCGTCGGCGAGATCGCCGCCTCATATTAGCTCAGAGAACTGTCTACATACCTCGGTATGGTTTGATGCGCCTCAAGGTTGGTTGTGGTGCTTTAGAATAATTGCAAAGGTTCTGGGCAGGAGCGTTGGGTGTTGAAGAAAGTCCTTGAACCTGACCAAAATTTCATGCAACTGCGCGACGAAACGGCACTGGTTCTTTGTGCCCTCCGGGGCCATAAAGGCTGAAAAATAAAATGAACGTCGTGCTTTTGGGAGCGGAAACCAGAAGATGAATTACGAGCAGAAGCTCTCCGATGCCCTCGATGCCGTCAAGAAAGAAGGCCGCTACCGCGTCTTCGCCGACCTGAAGCGCCGCCGAGGTTCCTTTCCCAAAGCCGAAGTGATCAAGGGCGAGGCTGCCAAGCCCATTACCGTATGGTGCTCGAACGACTATCTCGGCATGGGCCAGCACCCCAAAGTGCTCGCCGCCATGCACGAAGCGATCGACCTCGTCGGTGCCGGTTCGGGCGGGACGCGCAACATCGCCGGCACGACCCACTATCACGTCGAACTCGAAAACGAACTCTCCGACCTCCATGGCAAGGAAGCCGCTCTCGTCTTCACGTCGGCCTTCGTTGCCAACGAAGCGGCCCTCTCGACGCTGGCCACGCTCTTTCCGGGCTGCGTGATCTTCTCGGATGAAAAGAACCACGCTTCGATGATCGCGGGCATTCGCAACGGCCGCGGACCGAAGCAGATCTTCCTCCATAACGATCTCGCCGATCTCGAAGCCAAACTCAAAACGGTGCCGCGTGAGACGCCGAAGATCATCGCTTTCGAGAGCGTCTATTCGATGGACGGCCACGTCGCCATGATCGGCGCCGTCTGTGATCTTGCGAAGAAATATAACGCTCTGACGTATCTCGACGAAGTGCATGCCGTCGGCCTCTATGGTCCGCGTGGCGGCGGCGTCGCCGAACGTGACGGCGTCATGCACCGCGTCGACATCATCAACGGCACATTGGCCAAGGGCTTTGGTGTGATGGGCGGCTACATCGCTGCCTCGAAAACCATCTGCGACGCCATCCGTTCCTACGCGCCGGGCTTCATCTTCACGACGTCTTTGGCGCCGGCCATCGCTGCTGGTGCAGTTGCTTCGATCCGTCACCTGAAGTCGAGCAGCACTGAGCGCGAGGCGCACCAGGAACGTGCCCGCACGTTGAAGCGCAAGCTCGCTGCTGCCGATCTTCCGGTCATCCAGGGGCCGAGCCACATTGTGCCGGTGCTCGTCGCCGATCCGGTGCGCTGCAAGGCGTTGACGGACGTTCTCCTTGATCGCTACGGCATCTACGTCCAGCCGATCAACTACCCAACCGTGCCGCGCGGCACGGAGCGTTTGCGCCTGACGCCGTCTCCGCATCACACCGATGCCGACATGGATCACCTCGTTAACGCCCTGTCCGAGCTGTGGTGCCAGTGCCCGCTGGCGCTGATGGAAAGCCTTGCCGAAGCCGCCGAATAGGGCGGGTTCGCCGAGCAGGACCTGACTACCCCTTTGAGCCAAAAGCCCCATCCGCGCCGATATTACGCGCCCGGGTGGGGTGTTGAGCCCTGGCGCCTGAGCCCTTACTATGGTTGAACCCGCGTCCGGCCGGGCTTGACTTAACGGTCCCCGCCAGCGCTACAAAAACATTTCCAAAATCAGGGGAAAGCTCAATGTCGACTGCACCGGCCGCAGCAAACTCGCAGACGTCGCGCTTCTTCAAGGCGCACCTCTCGGAGACCGATCCCGAGGTCTTCTCCGCCATCCAAAAGGAATTCGGACGTCAGCAGCACGAGATCGAGCTGATCGCATCTGAGAACATCGTGTCTCAGGCTGTGCTCGATGCTGCAGGTTCTGTTCTGACGAACAAGTACGCCGAAGGCTATCCGGGCAAGCGCTACTACGGCGGCTGCCAATACGTCGATATCGCCGAAGAGCTCGCGATCGACCGCGCCAAGAAGCTGTTCAACTGCGGTTTTGCCAACGTTCAGCCGAATTCGGGCTCGCAGGCCAACCAGGGCGTCTTCAACGCGCTGGCGAAGCCGGGCGACACGATCCTCGGCCTGTCGCTCGCTGCCGGCGGACACTTGACGCACGGCGCACCCGTCAACCAGTCGGGCAAGTGGTTCAACGCCATCCATTACATGGTGAAGCCCGACACGCACCTCATCGACATGGACGAGGTGAAGAAGCTTGCCCACGAGCACAAGCCGCGCATCATCATCGCCGGCGGTTCGGCCTATCCGCGCAAGATCGACTTCGCAGCGTTCCGTGCGATTGCCGATGAAGTCGGCGCGACGTTCCTCGTCGATATGGCCCACTTCGCCGGTCTCGTCGCCGCTGGCCTGATCCCGAGCCCGTTCCCGCACGCTCACGTTGTCACGACGACGACGCACAAGACGCTGCGCGGCCCGCGTGGCGGCATGATCCTGACGAACGACGAAGATATCGCGAAGAAGATCAACTCGGCGATCTTCCCTGGCATCCAGGGTGGCCCGCTGATGCACGTCATCGCTGCGAAGGCCGTCGCTTTCGGTGAGGCGCTGCGCCCGGACTACAAGGTCTACATCAAGAACGTCATGGACAACGCCAAGGCTCTTGGTGAAGTCATGGTGCAGAACGGCTTCGCGCTCGTCTCGGGCGGCACCGACACGCACCTGATCCTCGTCGACCTTCGTCCGAAGAAGATCACGGGCAACAAGGCCGAGAAGTCGCTCGGCCGCGCGCACATCACCTGCAACAAGAACGGCATTCCGTTCGACCCAGAGAAGCCGATGGTCACGTCGGGCATCCGTCTGGGTTCGCCTGCCGGCACCACGCGCGGCTTCGGCGTCGCGGAGTTCCAGGAGATCGGCCGCCTGATCTCGGAAGTTCTCGATGGTCTGTCGAAGAACGGCGAAGAAGGCAACGCAGCTGTCGAAGAGGCCGTGAAGGCCAAGGCGACGGAACTCTGCACCCGTTTCCCGATCTACGCTTAAGCGCGATGTAATGAAAAAGGCCGTGCGGCGCTCGCCCCACGGCCTTTTTTCATGTCTGCGAAGCTGAGTGATCGGGGCTTTACGCGCCCTTCTTCCAGCGCGCGGCGGCTTCGGCGATGCGGGCCCCGAAGAGTTCCGCTGTCTTCCTGTCCTGTTGTGGCGGCGCTTTATCAGCGCCTTCGTCGGCATTCGCTTGCGTCATGAGGCCGAGAAACGATCCCAGGCGATTAATGGCTTCGGGCGTCGTCGTCGTTGAATTGTAACCCGGCATCATGCCCGTGCCGACCCAGACCATTCCGTGCTGACCGGCAAAAACCGCCAACTGGGTGAGCGTTGACAGCTTATCACCCGACCAGCTCGCCGAATTCGTAAAGCCGGCCGCGATCTTGTCTTTCCAGCCCCGCGTGTACCAAACCTTCGAGGAAGCATCCATGAACTGCTTCATGACGGCGGAAGCCGAGCCCATGTACGTCGGCGCGCCGAACACGATGGCGTCTGCATTCGCAAGCTCGTCCCAAGGCCCTTGTTCGGACGCGGTAAGGTCGTCAGCTTTATAAAGCCGGGCTGTGGCGCCCGCGACGGTTTCTACACCTTTGGCCACGTACTCCGCGACGACGGCGGTGTGGCCATATCCAGAGTGATAGACGACGGCGATAGTGGTCATTTAGCGTTCTCCGCACTTGCGATCTGCCGGGGTCGCATATACGGGTTAGAAACTGACGGTAAAGTACGCACCTTTTGGTAACTATGGGTCAAACATGCCAGGCGCCGATCCATTCAAGAGGTTGAAGGACGATGCGGAAAAGCGGGGTTCTCGCGCCGCGAACATCTATGCGGAAGCTTGCCCGTCGCGCGCCCTGCTTGAACTCGTGGCGGACAAATGGACGCTACTCGTCATGCCCGCGTTACGCCGCGGCCGAATGCGCAACGGCGAACTCATGCGGCTGGTTGAGGGTGTCTCGCAAAAAATGCTGACTCAAACTTTGCGTACTCTTGAGAGCAACGGGCTCGTGCGACGCATCGATCGCATGGAAGTCCCTCCTCATGTTGAATACGAACTGACTGAGCTTGGCCTCTCTCTGGCCGACGCGATGCGCAAGCTTGATTCGTGGGTTGAGACGCATATCCAGGCAGTCGAAAAGGCCCGTGAGGAGTTTAAAAAGCAGAATCGGCCTAAGAGCCGGCAATCGAAGCTTTGAGTTCTCTGAACTCTTTTACCCATATGAATTTGGTTCACAAATGCGCTTCCGTAAGGGATAACGCGCCACTCCGTGCTATACGACGCACGTATTGAATTAAGGAGCAATCGGGATGCGCTGTCCCTTCTGTGGAAGCGAGGATAGCCAGGTCAAGGATAGTCGGCCGTCGGACGAGAACTCCGCGATCAGGCGTCGGCGTATCTGTTCCGATTGCGGCGGCCGCTTCACGACGTTCGAGCGCGTGCAGTTGCGCGAGCTGACGGTTGTCAAACGTTCCGGCCGCAAGGTCCTGTTCGATCGCGACAAGCTCTCGAAGTCGATCTCGGTCGCGATGCGCAAGCGCCCCATCGAGCCCGAACGCATCGACCGCTTGGTGTCGGGCCTCGTCCGCCAGCTCGAAAGCTCCGGCGAAACCGAAATTACCTCGGCCGAGATCGGCGAACTCGTCATGGCAGCCTTGCGCGGCCTCGATCCGGTCGCATATGTCCGCTTCGCCTCCGTCTATCGCGACTTCCGCGATGCGGCGGATTTTCACGCCGTCCTACGCGAACTCGCGAGCGATACCCACGATCCGCTCGATCTTAACGAACGGTTCGGCACGCCCGTGCTTGATGAGCTTGCCGCCGAGAAAAAGCACTAAGCGACATGTCGCGAAGAAAAAGTTCTGCGTTCGACGCCGAGATGATGGCGATTGCGCTGCGCATGGCCGAGCGCGGGCTTGGTGCGACTGCGCCTAATCCATCCGTCGGCGCTGTGATCGTCAATGAAGAAACCGGGGAAGTGATCGCGCGCGGCACGACGGCGCGCGGCGGCCGCCCGCACGCAGAACCTCAGGCGATCGCGCTCGCCGGCGATAAAGCCCATGGCGCGACGATTTATGTGACGCTGGAGCCATGCTCGCATTATGGCCGTACCGCGCCATGCGCCGACGCCATTGTTGCCGCTGGATTGAAACGCTGCGTCGTCGCTATCGAAGATCCCGATCCGCGCGTAGCGGGCCGGGGGCTCAATCGTCTCCGCGATGCTGGCATCGAAGTCTTGCGCGGCGTCGGTGTGTCGGAAGCCCGCTGGATCACGCGCGGCCACATCGTCCGCATCACCGAGCGCCGCCCGCTCGTCACTCTGAAACTTGCGCTCGATGCCAACGGCGAAATCGCGCGCGGCTCGGGCTCTGCGCCCGTCTGGGTCACGGGCGAACTCGCCCGCCGTCACGGCATGCTTCTGCGCAAAGAATTCGATGCGATCCTCGTCGGCAGCGCCACCGTGCGCGATGACGATCCGGAGCTGACGTGCCGCCTGCCGGGCCTCATGGATCGCTCGCCGGTACGCGTCGTGCTTTCGCGTTCGCTCGATCTGCCGCTCGCAGCCAAGCTCTTCAAAAGTGCCCGCGACGTTCCCGTCTGGCTGATGACGTCGGCGGCAAGCGACGCTGCGAAGAAACGCGCCATCGCCGACGGCGGCACGGAGGTCGTCGACGTCGGTGTCGTCGGCGACACGTTATGGCTGCCATCGATCATGGAGGCGCTGGTCGCGCGCGGCATCACCCGCCTCCTGGTCGAAGGCGGCCCGGCAATCTGGCGCGGCTTCGCGGATGCAGCGCTGGCGGACGAGGTCGTGCTCTATATGGCGGGCAGCCCATCAGACGTTGCCGCCGACAGGGCCATGCGGCGGTGGGTCGGAGACCTTGGAATGACCGCAGTCGAACGACGGACAATCGGCACCGATACGATGTGGCGCTATCGTCGCCTTGCAGATAGGGAAGGACGCTGATCGCATGTTTACTGGATTGATCACCGATGTCGGCGAGGTCATAGCGCGCTCTGGCGGCTGCTTTACGCTGCGGACGGCCTATCCGCTGAAGCCGGAAGAAACAGGCCTTTCAATCTGCTGCAACGGCGTCTGCCTGACGGCGACGGACATCAGACCAATTTCGGCCGGTGCCGAATTTACCGTCGACGTCTCGAATGAAACTCTGGCCAAAACCACCCTCGACAGCTGGCAGCCTGGCCGCCGCGTCAATTTGGAACGGTCGCTCCGGGCGGGCGACGAGCTTGGCGGGCATATCGTCTCGGGGCACGTCGACGGCGTCGCCAAAATTATTTCAATTACCCCGGACGGTGACAGCAAACGCTTTCTTTTGGAAGCGCCCGAGCATCTTTCCCGCTATATAGCGCCCAAGGGTTCGGTCGCGTTGGACGGAACCTCGCTGACCGTCAATGAGGTTGCGGAAACCCGGTTCGGCGTCAATCTCATACCGCATACCTTGACGGTGACGACCTGGGGCGCGAAAACCCCCGGCGATCTGGTCAATCTGGAAGTGGATGTTTTCGCGCGCTACGTCGCGCGGCTGATGGAGTTTCGCCCCTAATGTCGGGTCCTTCAAACCTACGGACTGTGCGCAGCGACAGCGTCCTGTCGTCGATCGAGGAGATCATCGAAGACATGCAGAATGGCCGCATGGTCATTCTCGTCGATGCCGAAGATCGCGAGAACGAAGGCGATCTCATCATCCCGGCGCAGATGGCGACGCCCGATGCCATCAACTTCATGGCCAAGTACGGCCGTGGACTGATCTGCCTATCGCTGACGCAGACGCGCGCGACCGAGCTCAATCTCGATTACATGGTTCGCCACAACGGCTCGCGCAATCGCACGGCTTTCACCGCGTCGATCGAAGCCCGCGAAGGCATCTCGACGGGCATCTCAGCGTTTGATCGCGCCCGCACCATCGCGACCGCCATTGATCCGACGAAAGGGGCAAACGACATCGTCTCGCCCGGTCACGTCTTCCCGCTGATCGCGCGCGAAGGCGGCGTTCTCGTCCGAGCCGGCCATACTGAAGCCTCGATCGATCTCGCCAAGCTTGCCGGGCTCAATCCGGCGGCCGTGATCTGTGAGATCATGAACGAGAACGGCACGATGGCGCGTCTTCCCGACCTGACAGCCTTCGCGCAGTTCCATGGGCTGAAGATCGGTTCGATTGAAGATCTCATCGCCTATCGCCTGAAGAACGACCGCATCGTCAAGCGCGTCGCTCAGACGCCGGTGACGACCTCGGCCGGTGATTTCAATCTTGTCGTCTACGATACGACGGTCGAGCCAGGCGAACACTTGGCGCTGGTCAAGGGCGACCTCTCGAAGGGCGGCCCGGTTCTCGTGCGTGTGCATGCCGTCAATGTTCTCTCCGACGTCGTCGGCATTGATCAGCATTGCGAAGATGGCACCGCCATCGAGCAGGCGATGCGCGCCGTCGAAGCTGACGGCCGTGGCGTCATCGTTTTGATCCGCGATCTTCGTCCGAAGTCCGTTTCCGAATGGATTTCGCGTCGGTCGACGCCGGGCGCGGTGGCGGATGCGAGCAAGGAGCGCCGCCAGGTTGAAATCGGTATAGGTTCGCAAATTCTTGCCGATCTCGGCGTCAAGGACATGGTGCTTTTGACGACGTCCCCGCAACATGTGTACGTGGGCCTCGAGGCGTTCGGGCTGCGTGTCACCGGAACACGGAAAATCGAGTAGCCCGAGCCATGGTTCAGAAAACGCCAGCAGCGCCGCACGATGACAAGGGCGCCGGCCAGATTCGCGCCCACGTCCTCCTGATCGAGGCGCGCTTCTATGAAGATATTGCCGATCTGCTGATCGAAGGCGCCATTGCCGAGTGCGCCAAGCGTGGTGTCACGTTCGAGCGGGTTGCCGTTCCGGGCGCGCTTGAAATTCCGCAGGTGCTTGCTGCTGCCGCCGAAGCGCGCGCAGCCGGCCGCGCCACCTTCGACGGCGCCATCGCTTTGGGCTGTGTCATTCGAGGCGAAACGGGCCACTATGACATCGTCTGCAACAACGCCAATCACTGGCTGATGGATGTCGCGATGAAGCAGTGCATTCCCGTCGGCAATGCTATCCTCACCGTCGAAACGCGCGCTCAGGCACTGGCGCGCGCCGAAGGCGGCATCAACGGCAAAGGCGGCGATGCCATGCGCGCGTGCCTCCGCCTCATCGAGACGAAACGCGCATTCTGGGACGTGCAGGTATGACGGCCAAGGGCAAACCAAAGGTCGGAGAAATAACGCCGCGCACGGCTGCGCGCATTTCGGCTGTCCAGGCACTCTATCAGATGGACGTCGCGGGCACGGACGTAAACGACGTCATCGCTGAGTTCATCGAGCAGCACTTCGAAGGCGACAATCGCAACGAGACGCTGGCGACCGCAGATCGCGTTTTCTTCGCTGACATCTTGCGCGCGGTGATCCGTCGGCAGCGCGAGATTGATCCGATGATCGACGAGCAGCTCGCAGCCGGTTGGCGGCTCGTACGCGTCGATTCGATCCTGCGCGCCATTCTCCGCGCGGGCGTCGCGGAAATTCTGGACCGCAGCGATGTTCCCGCGCGCGTCGCCATCAGCGAATATGTCAACGTCGCGCATACCTTCTTCGACGAGGAAGAGCCACGCGTCGTCAATGGCATCCTGGATAAACTAGCGCGGCGCGTTCGCGGCCACGAATTCGTTTCAAAGCGCGTGACGCCGTCGTCCTGAGACGTCTCGCCCGCAGCCAAGCGTTGGGTTGAGAGCATGCCGCCAGCGCCGTCGAAAATGTCTGCCTCAGGCGATCGGATCGCGAACGAAACCGATCTGATCCAGACCTATCTCGCACCGCTGACGCGCGGCGCGCCGGGCGCATTTGAACTGCGCGACGACGCCGCGCTGATTGCGCCCGAGCCCGAAACCGATCTCGTCTTCACGAGTGATCCGATCATCGCGGGCGTGCACTTCGTTCCGACGGACAACCCTGCCGACATTGCGTGGAAGGCGCTCGCCGTCAACGCCTCCGATCTCGCCGCCAAGGGCGCGAAGCCCATTGCCTACATGCTGAACCTCGCGCTCCCCGAGCCGCCGATGCGGGAATGGATAAGCAACTTTGCGAATGGCCTGCACGCCGCGCAAGATCGCTTCGGCTGTCATCTAATCGGCGGCGATACCGACATGACGTCCGGTCCGCTTTCGATTGGCGTGACGATCATCGGAGCGGTGCCGACGGGCAAATTCGTTCGTCGCCAGGGCGCGGCATCGGGCGACCACGTGTTCGTCACTGGTACAATCGGGGATTCCGCGCTGGGTCTGCGCGTTCATGCCGATCCCTCGGCGTTTCCGCACCTGACGTCCGTTGAGCGCGCCTTTCTCGAAGACCGCTACTTGCGCCCGACGCCGCGGCTGGCGCTCGGCGAAGCGCTGCGCACCCACGCATCCGCCGCGCTCGATATCTCGGATGGCCTGATGAAGGATCTCACCCGGCTTGCGGGCGGCCTGGGGTTGAGGCTTCATTTCGATCTCATACCTTTGTCTAAGGCCGCAGCCTCGGCGTGGGCACATGATCCGGCCCTCGCTGAAACGATCCTTGGTGGTGGCGACGATTACGAATTGCTGGTCGCGGTAGCCCCGGCGGCGATCGCGGACTTCAGAAATGCGGCGCAAGCCGCAGGCATCGCCGTGAGTGACCTTGGTGTACTCGACGCGAACATTTCGCTGCAGGTCGTCGATGCGGACGGAACCCCGATGGCGATTGAGCGGTTTGGATACGACCATTTTTCCCGGTCGGCGCGATAGCAACACTCGGACCGCTTCCGCGCGGCATGTATGCCACATCGCATCGGCTTTCGCAGCGAGATCGAGACGGAAACGGCTTGGAAACGCGTCACTGTTTGGCCATATGCGTGATGACAGGTAAGTGGCTGAAATAGCACGACGGTGGCGTTTGAGGGCGGTGTGCGGCTGCAAGCCGACCGGGTGCGTATTATCTATTGGTGCGCGTCGAACGAGGTAGCCGGGCAAGCGGGGATGAAAGATTTGATTTCGACAACGCGGTTTGGGACTTCTGTTGTCAGAGCTGCGGTGCTTGGCGCCGTTGTTGCGTTCGCCCAATTCGTCCCAAGCTTCGTGACGACCGGCCACGCCCAAAGCCTATGGGAGCAGCTGCAGCGAAACTACGGCGCGGACACGAGCACCAACAGCGCACCGATTGACCGCGCGCCTCAGCGGCTCGACGACCTGCGGCCGGACTCGACGCCCTGGCGCAGCGACACGATGCTGAATGCGATTTCCGCGGCCATCGAACACTATCAGCAGATCGTTAGCGCTGGCGGCTGGCCGTTGGTCCCACCCGGCCGCATGATGCGCGAGGGCGACGACGACGACCGCGTGCCTATCCTGCGCAAGCGTCTTCGCATCACTGGCGATCTCTCCAGCAAAAGTACCTATTACGACTCGACGACGTTCGATTCCGAGCTGACCGATGCCGTGAAGCATTTTCAGAAGCGCAACGGTTTGCGCGAAACGGGTCGCATCGAGCGCTCCGTCTATCCGGTTTTGAACATCACGGCCGAGCAGCGCCTCGCTGAGCTGAAGCTCAACTACGATCGCATCAAGGGCCTGATGCAGAACGTCGAGGAGCGCTACGTCCTCGTCAACATCCCGGCGTTTCAGGCTGAGGCCGTCGACAAGTTCGAGGTGCAGCTGCGTTTCCGCACCATTGTCGGCCGCCCCGAGCGCGAAACCCCCGAAGTTGCGGCGATGATCCGGAACATCAATTTCTACCCATACTGGCACGTGCCGCAGAGCATCGCGACGCTGGACCTTATTCCGCGCCTCAAGAAAGAGCCGGGCTACCTCTCCGATGAAGGCATCCGCGTCTATACGGGTAATGGCCAAGAGCTTGATCCGAAGACTGTCGATTGGTCGTCGCCGCAGACGGCAACGTATCGCTTCCGGCAAGACCCCGGCGCGAAGAACGCTCTCGGTCTGCTGCGTCTCGATATGACGAACCAGTACGGCGTCTACATGCACGATACGCCGATGAAGACCCTGTTCGACCAGCGCAGCCGTCCGTTCAGCGCTGGGTGCGTGCGCGTGCAGAATGTCGTCGATCTGGCGGATTGGATCGCGCACAACGAGCCGGGCTGGGGAGAGCCGGGCAGCGTCCGCAAGCAGCTCGCCCTCGGCCAGCCGATGGAGCTGAAGCTGACGCGTCCCGTGCCGGTTCACTTCGTCTACATCACGGCCTGGGCCGAGCCCTCGACCGGCGAGGTGCAATTCCGCCAGGACATTTACGGCCGCGACGGCTCGGCGCTGAAGTCCGGCTACGAACGTGACGACGGCGACGCCCCCAATGCCGCCTCCGCTGCAGCGCTCGCGCCTTGATCTAATTGCTTCGTCCTCGGCCGAGCACGCCATAGGCGTGTCGAAGGCGGGGATCAGGCACAAAAATTACTTTGCAATATTGGGCCTTCGGCGCATCTCACGCTGGATCTTCTCAGCGCAGCAGGCTGGACACCGGCAGCGAGCGGCTCGCGACTTCGCGCAGTACAAAGCTCGAGTGCAGCCGCGACACGCCCGGCAGCCGTGAGAGCTGCTCCTTATGGATGCGTTCGAAATCCGATAGATCGCGCGCCAGCACCGTGATGAGATAATCGTCCTGCCCCGACATCATGTAGCAGGACACGATCGAGGGCGCCGCCGCGGCTGCCTTCTCGAAGGCCTCCAGCAGTTCCTGGCTTTGGCTTTCGAGGCTGATCTGGACCACGGCCATCATGCTGAGCCCCAGGGCCTTGCGGTTGACCCGCGCCTGGTAGCCGTCGATCACCCCGGACTGTTCGAGCGCCTTGATCCGCCGCGCGATGGCTGTCGGCGATAGTGGAACGCGCTCGGCGAGGTCGACTTGGCTCTGACGGCCGTCAACCAGAAGGGCCGCCAAGATGGCCTTATCCAGCGCATCCAGAGGAACTTCAGCCATTTTACTGCGCCTATCCCGCTATTTTCGCAGATTTTCGTCAAAAACGGTGTTGAGCACAACAAAAATCGCAGAGTAACAGCCGCGGGCCTGTGTCAACCTACACTGTAGAAGATCGGAAGCTGCGCTTTACAGGAGCGGATCATGCGCATCGGTGTTCCCACGGAAATCAAGAGCGATGAATTTCGGGTCGGTCTAGTGCCGGGCTCGGTTCGCGAGCTGGCAGCTCGCGGCCACGAAGTGATCGTTCAGTCGGGTGCCGGTACCGGCATTTTCGCCGACGATGCGGCCTACGAAAAGGCGGGCGCCCGCATCGTCAAATCGGCCGAAGAAGTTTTCTTCGACTCCCAGATGATCGTGAAGGTCAAGGAGCCGCAGAAAGTCGAGTGGAAGCGCCTCAAGCCCGATCAGATCCTGTTCACCTATTTGCATCTCGCTCCCGATGCGCAGCAGGCCATCGGCCTGATGGAATCGGGCGCGACGGCCATCGCTTACGAGACGGTCACCGACGCCAACGGCTCGCTGCCGCTTCTCGCGCCGATGAGCGAAGTTGCTGGCCGTCTTTCGATTGAAGCCGCAGCTCAGGCCCTGCGTCGCCCTACCGGCGGACGCGGCGTTCTGATGGGCGGCGTCCCGGGTGTGAAGCCCGCAAAGGTCGTTGTACTCGGCGGCGGGGTCGTCGGTACGCATGCAGCGCGGATGGCGGCCGGCCTCGGTGCCGACGTGTCGATCATTGACCGGTCGCTTCCGCGTTTGCGCCAGCTCGATGAGCTGTTTGAAGGTCGCGTGCGCACGCTCGCTTCGACGATGGAAACGATCGAGACCGAAGTTCTCGCCGCAGACGTCGTCGTCGGCGCGGTGCTAGTCGCTGGTGCGAGCGCACCGAAGCTTGTCAATCGTGCGATGCTGAAAGACATGAAGAAGGGCGCCGTGCTCGTTGACGTCGCGATCGATCAGGGCGGCTGCTTCGAAACGTCGAAGCCGACGACGCACGCGCAGCCGACGTTTGAAGTCGACGGCATCATTCACTACTGCGTCGCCAACATGCCGGGCGCTGTGCCCGTCACGTCGGCTCAGGCATTGAACAACGCAACGCTGCCATTCGTGATGAAACTCGCAGAGCAGGGGCTTGCAGCATTCGATCGCGATCCCCATCTCGCAGCAGGATTGAACGTCAAAGGCGGCCGTATCATGCACTCTGTTGTTGCTGCGTCGCTGGGCTTTGACACGGTAGAAGGCAGCCGGAACTTTCGTCACGCTGCTGAGTAGTTAGAACATCGAACCCCCGTGCCGCCGGATCCCTCACCGGCGGTGACCAGCCGGTCGCTTCTTCCCCCCGGAGCGACCGGCTTTCTTTTTTGTAATTTTGTAATTCACCGCAGCTTCATCGCGGAGAGAGTGTACTGCGCTCATCGCCTTCGAAATGTCGCGAAGCGAGTCCATCGTGTTCAGCAACGAATCATCAGGACTTGTGATCATTTCAGGGCAAGCGACGGATCTCTTCCGTCCACCGCGTTAGGCGGATCAGACACTTCGTTACGGTGGAAACGTAATATGACGAAATTCAAAAAAGTTATCGCTTCTTCTCTCATTGCCGCCACCATGACGGCGACTTTTGCTGCGACTGAGCAAGCTGCTGCCGCGCCGTTCGGAACCGGCGTTCCGGCGCTTTCGAAAGACGCTGGCGCCGTCACCCACGTTTATTGGCGCGGCCATGGCGGTTGGGGCTGGGGTCCTGGCGCATTGGTCGGCGGCCTTATCGGCGGCGCGATTATTGCGTCCGCTATTTCCGAGCATCGCGCAGCACCGCGCGACATGGATCGATGCGCACGTGACTTCCCGGACTTCAGCTATCGCACGGGCACCTACATCGATCGCCGCGGCGTCGAACGCGTCTGCCCCTATCTCCGCTAAATCAGATATTCGGCAGTGATGCCGAATGAGCGACTGTGCGCTTTCCTTAAAGGAAGGCGCACAGCGCGGGACGTGCGCCGCCAGCGAGGCGGTGCGTGCAGGATCTCGTGTGCTTCGCCCGCTCGGTTTCTCCGGCCTTGCCGAGACCATTGGCCATAACGATCAGCAAGGAGATGGTATGAAATTTTTGTTGGTGTTCGCCGCTGCCGCAACGCTGGGTTCTGCGGCATCTCTGGCAACCGATAGCGCCACGCCTCCCAACGGCGGGAAAGGTGCCTGCAGGGCCGACATCCAGAAATTCTGCACGAGCGTTCCACACGAGAAGAGCAAGATACGCGGCTGCCTGACGGAGCATCAAGCTGACCTTTCCGATACGTGCAAACAGCGCGTGGCAGCGTGGGCCGCAAAGGCCAAGTAACCGTTGCCGATTTTGCAAATGACGGCGGCGCCCGATCCCAAGGATCGCGGCGCCGCTTCTGTTTTTGTTCGGGTTTGTACGCTCAGCCGACGACGCGGAGCCGTGCGCTCTTTGCGGCGGCGTGACCGGAATCAGACGTCTTGAATGCCGTGGCGAGAGATTTGAGATCGCTCGTTTCCGACGCCAGCACGTTTGTCGACGACGTCAGCTCTTCGGCCATCGCCGCATTCTCTTGCGTGTCATGATCCATAGTCGCGACAGCGCTGCTGACTTCGGCAAGCGCGGATGCCTGCTCTTGTGCTCCCGCCGCGATCTCGGCCATGACCGTGTTCACCTGTGTGACGGCTTTGGCAATCTCTCCGAACACATGTCCGGTGCTCGTCACCAGCCTCACGCCGTCGCTGACATTTTGCTGCGCCGTCGAAATCAGATTTTTGATCTCGCGCGCCGACTCCGCCGACCGCTGTGCGAGTGCGCGCACTTCCGATGCCACGACCGCGAAGCCACGGCCATGCTCGCCCGCACGGGCAGCTTCGACGCCCGCATTGAGCGCCAGCAGGTTCGTCTGGAACGCGATGTCGTCGATGACGCTGATGATATGCCCGATCTGCTTCGACGAACTCTCGATTTTCGAGACGGCCTCGATCGCCTCGTCGACGATCTTTCCGCCATCGGACGCCTGGCTGCTGGCGCGCGTTATGATGTCCTGCATGCTGGTCGTCGAGGTCGCCGTGCTTTGCACCGAGACGGCGGTTTCTTCGAGTGCCGCCGCCGACTCTTCGAGAGAGGCGGCCGTGGTCTGGGCTCGCCGCGAAAGGTTCTCGGACGCCGCGAGGATCTGCTCGGTCGCTGCCGTAATGCCGCTGATGCGCTGTAGAACGACCTGCAAGGCTTGATCGAGCTGACCGCTCGCCGAATTGAAATCATCGCGCACGCGTTCGAACTGTGGCGGCAACGCCGCGCCGATGCGGTACGACAGGTTCTGCTTGGCAAGCTCTGAGAGGCCCGACGTGATCGCATCGAGGACGTGCGCGCGCTCGGCCGCAACCTCTTCTTCAACGCGCAGGCGGTCCGCGTCTGCTTCCCGCTGGCGCTTCGCGGCCCCGGCCTCTGCCTGCTGTCGCTCCGCCTCGGCTTTGAGCCGGGCGCTTGCCTCCGCCTCGATGTACGTCGAAATGGAATAATCCATGTCGAGCATCACCGCTTTCGTAAGCGCGATGAGCTTGTTGAGAAGGTTCTGATGAGACGTATGCTGATTGAAAGAGAGAAGGCTCTTCGGCTTGCTTTCCCCGATGATCGCCGCGAAGAGGTGTTCAAGCAGCAGCGTGTAGCCGCCGATGTACCATCGCGGCTCAAGTCCGATCCTGGCGTGTGTTTGGCCGATGCGGCGAACATTGCCGACATACGTCTCATCGATCTTGCCCGCGCTTATCGCGCCCCAGTGACCGAGCTGAGCGGACTTGGCGCGCGCGATATGCGCGTCGTCAGCGAAGAAGCGCTTGAGTTCCGGCGTGGCTTTGATCTTCGCATAGAATTTATCGAGAGCGACGGGGAGATGCCGCATGAGAAGCGGCTTGAGGTCGCGAAGCTGCGAGGTCGTAAGCTCATCCAGTTCCAGGAAAGAAAGGCGGCCGTCGAGATCGGCGCCGGAATTTGCCGGGTGAGCGGTCTTAGCAGGTTGGTGCATTGGCAAAGGATCTCGCGAACTTGAGTTCATGTTGCGATGAACTAAGGACGCAGGGCTTGTGCCAGCCTTAAAGTCAGGAAGAAATTTCTGATGTGCCGCAGTACTTTAGAATAAGGAGGGAGTGAGCGGGCTCATCTGCCGCTCACTCATCCAATTTTACTTCAGGCTCGGAAAATTAAACTCCGCACCCTTGCGGATGCCGGCCGGCCAGCGCGCCGTAACTGTCTTGAGACGCGTGTAGAAGTGCACGCCTTCCGGTCCGTAAATCGCGTGATCCCCGAACAGCGAGCGCTTCCAGCCGCCGAACGAGTGATAGGCAACCGGCACCGGCAGCGGCACGTTGATGCCGACCATGCCGACCTCGATCTTGTCTGCGAACGCGCGTGCCGTATCGCCGTCGCGCGTGAAGATCGCGGTACCGTTGCCATATTCGTGCGTGTTGATGAGATCGGCGGCTTCATCGTAGTTCTTCGCGCGCACGACCGAGAGCACCGGCCCGAAAATTTCTTCGCGGTAGATCGTCATGTCGCGCGTGACGTTGTCGAACAGTGTACCGCCGAGGAAGAAGCCGTTCTCGTAGCCCTGCAGCGTCAGTCCGCGGCCATCGACGACGAGCTTCGCACCTTCCGCGACGCCCTTGTCGATCAGCGAGGTGATCTTGCGCTTTGCGTCTGCCGTGACGACCGGGCCCATCTCCGATTCAGGGTCCGTTGCCGGGCCGACTTTCAGCGCACGCACGCGCGGCGCCAGAGCCTCGACGAGCTTGTCGGCCGTCTTCTCGCCAACCGGAACCGCAACCGAGATCGCCATGCAGCGCTCGCCAGCGGAACCGTAGCCCGCGCCCATCAGCGCATCGACCGCCTGGTCCATGTCGGCGTCGGGCATCACGATCATGTGGTTCTTGGCGCCGCCGAGTGCCTGTACGCGCTTGCCGTTCGCGGTTCCGCGGCCATAGATGTACTGCGCAACGGGCGTTGAGCCGACGAACGAGATGGCGGCGATATCGGGATGATCGAGAATCGCATCGACGATCGTCTTGTCGCCGTGCACGACGTTGAACACGCCGTCCGGCAGACCGGCCTGCTGGAACAGCTCCCAGATCAGCATCGGTGCCGAGGGATCGCGTTCGGACGGCTTCAGGATGAAAGCATTGCCGCACGCAATCGCGACGGGGAACATCCACATCGGCACCATGGCGGGGAAGTTGAAGGGCGTGATGCCCGCAACGACGCCAAGCGGCTGCCGGTCCGACCAGCTGTCGATGTCCGGGCCGACGTTGCGGCTGAATTCGCCCTTCAAAAGATGCGGAATTCCGCAGGCGAAATCGACGACGTCGATGCCGCGCGCCAGCTCGCCGAGCGAGTCGGCGTGCGTCTTGCCGTGCTCACGCGAGATCGCGCGCGCGATCTCATCGGCGTTCTTTTCAAGCAGCTCTTTGAACTTGAAAAGCGGACGCACGCGCTTCATCGGCGGCGTTGTGCCCCACGTCAAAGCGGCTTTCTTCGCGGCCGCGACGGCGGCGTTGAGATCGTCAACTTTCGACAGCGGCAGGCGCGCAACTTCTTCGCCCGTCGCCGGATTGAAGACGGGCTGCGTGCGCTCGGCGTGAGCAGGTGAGCGGCGCCCGTTGATGGCGTTCTCGATCATGTGCATTTGTGAAAGGAATCCTCGTTTTGACTTTCGTCATCCTCGAACACGAGAGCGCAGCGATCGCGTTCGGGGACGACAAGTGAATTAGTTCGTCTCCTTCAACACCTTCGTGAAGGTGTCGAACAACTGGTCGATCTCGGACTTCGAAATGACGAGCGGCGGCGACAGCGCGATGATGTCGCCCGTCTGGCGAACCAGAATGCCCGCCTCGAATGCCTTGACGAAACGGTCAAACGCCCGCTTGCCGGGCTGCTCCGGATCGGGTGCGAACTCGACCGCGCCGATGAGGCCGATGTTGCGCACATCGATGATATGCGGCAGGCCCTTTAGCGCGTGGACGCGTTCTTCCCAGTAGGGTGCCAGCTCTGCGGCGCGCGTCAGCAGGCCTTCTTCCGCATACGTGTCGAGCGTGCCGATGGCGGCTGCCGCGGCGACTGGATGGCCCGAATACGTATATCCATGGAAGAAGTCGATCATCCAATCAGGGCCGTTCATGAAGGCGTCGTGGATGTGCGATTTGACGAACACGGCGCCCATCGGAATCGTGCCGTTCGTCACGCCCTTCGCCGTTGTGATGATATCCGGCGAGATGCCAAAGTAGTCCGAACCGAACGGCACGCCGAGACGGCCGAAGCCCGTGATGACTTCGTCGGCGATCAGCAGAATGTCGTGCTTCTTGGCGATGGCTTCGAGGCGCTTCAGATATCCCTTCGGCGGGATCAGCACGCCCGTCGAGCACGCAACCGGCTCGACGATGACGGCGGCGATGGTCGAAGCGTCATGCAGCGCAACGAGGCGTTCCAGATCGTCCGCAAGCTCCGCTCCGTGCTCCGGCTCGCCGCGCGTGAAAGCGTTCTTCGCCAGATCGTGCGTGTGCCGCATATGATCAACGCCTGCGACGAGCGCGCCGAACATCTTGCGGTTGGGGCCGATGCCGCCGACCGACATGCCGCCGAAGTTGACACCATGATAGCCGCGTTCGCGGCCGATCAGGCGCACCTTGGTGCCGTTGCCCTTGGCGCGATGATAGGCGATCGCCATCTTCAGCGCCGTCTCGACCGACTCCGAACCGGAGTTGGTGAAGAACACATGATCGAAGCCCTTCGGCGCGATGGCCGTCAGCCGGTTCGCGGCCTCGAAGGCCTTGTTGTGGCCCATCTGAAACGTGCCTGCGAAGTCGAGCGTCTCGACCTGGGCTTTGATCGCTTCGGCAATCTTCGGACGGCAGTGTCCGGCGTTTACGCACCAGAGACCCGACGTGCCGTCGAGTACCTTGCGGCCATCGTTCGTCACATAGTGCATGTCCTTGGCGCCGACGAAGAGCCGCGGGTTCGCCTTGAACTGCTTGTTGGCGGTAAACGGCATCCAGAAGGATGCGAGGTCGTTGGGCTTGATCTGTACGTTCATAGGCGAGTCCTTTGTTGGCTCCCGGCGACACCCCTGCGGGACGTCAGCCGCCGGAAGCGAGTCCAAATATCAAGCTACCTTGGCGACGGCGTCGGTGAGTGCCGATTCGAACACGTCCATGCCCTCGCGAACGAGTTCGTCGCTGGCAGTCAGCGGCACCAGGAAGCGAATGACGTTTCCGTACGTGCCGCACGAAAGAAGAATGAGGCCGCGGTCGCTCGCCGCTTTGAGCAATGCGCTCGTCAATTCCGGCGCCGGTTCGCCGCTCGCCTTGTCTTTCACAAGCTCGACCGCGCACATGGCGCCGAGGCCGCGGACGTCGCCGATGCAGTTGAGGTTCGAATTGGCCTGCAGCGCCGAGCAGCGATCCATGATGATCTTGCCGATTGCGTTGGCGCGGTCGCAGAGCTTCTCGTCGTGAATGACGTCGAGCACGGCATGGGCCGACGCACACGCAACCGGATTGCCTGCATAAGTGCCGCCGAGGCCGCCGGGATTGGAAGCATCCATGACGTCCGCGCGGCCGACGATCGCCGACAGCGGCATCCCGCCCGCGAGGCCCTTCGCCATTGTGACGACGTCGGCTTTCACGCCGAAGTGTTCCATCGCGAACATCTTGCCAGTACGTGCAAAGCCCGTCTGGATTTCATCCGCGATCAGCAGAATACCGTGGTCGTCGCAAAGCTCGCGCAGCGCGACCATGAATTCCTTCGGCACGATATTGAAGCCGCCTTCGCCTTGCACCGGCTCGATGATGATACCGGCGATGTTCGACGGATCGACCGAATGCTTGAACAGCGACTTCAGGCTGCGAATGCTTTGCCCGGTACTGCCGCCGTGGAAGACGTTCGGGAACTCGACGTTATAGACGTCCGGCGGAAACGGTCCGTAGCCCTTCTTATAAGGAACGACCTTGCCCGTCAGCGCCATGCCCATCAGCGTGCGGCCGTGGAAGCCGCCCGCAAACGAAACGATGCCGGGACGTCCTGTGAATGCGCGCGCCACTTTGACGGCGTTCTCGACGGCTTCAGCACCCGTTGATGCCAGCATCGTCTTGGCCGGACCGGCGATTGGAGCAATGGCGTTGAGCCGTTCCGCAAGGCTCACATAGTTTTCGTACGGCGTCACCTGGAAGCAGACGTGACTGAAAGCCTTGAGCTGCTCCTCAATGGCCTTGATGAGGCGAGGGTGCTGATGGCCCGTGTTGACGACCGCGATGCCCGCACCGAAATCGATATAGCGCTTGCCGTCCTCGCTCCAGATCTCGGCGTTCTTCGCGGTCTTGGCAAAGATTTGCGTCACGTTTCCGACGCCGCGTGGGACAGCGGCGATGCGACGGGCCTGAAGCTCGGCTGAGGTAGCCATGGACGATCCTTCGTGGTTCGATGGGTGAGCGAAAGAGGGTTCAATGCTTTTTCGGCGGAGCATTAATCGAAATGCCCCGCCGAAACTTGACTGCTAGGCGTTGATGCCGCCAAGGGCGATCATTTTTGTCTCGAGATATTCGTTGAGGCCTTCGTCCGCGCCCTCGCGGCCGAGACCCGACTGCTTGATGCCGCCGAACGGCGCAACCTCATTCGAGAACACGCCTTCGTTGACGCCGATCATGCCGGCTTCGAGCGCTTCAGCCACGCGCCACGCGCGAGAGACATTCTGGCTGAAGAGGTAGGCGGCGAGGCCGAACGGCGTGCTGTTGGCGATGCGGATCGCGTCGGCTTCCGTCTCGAACTTGATGAGCGATGCAACCGGACCGAAGATTTCTTCGTTCGCGATCGTCATGGCGGTGGTGACACCAGTCACGATGGTCGGCTCGAAGAAGAGCGCGCCGTGATTGTCCGGCTTGCCACCGATCTCGATCTTGGCGCCTTCGGAGACCGCACCGGAAAGCAGCGACTTCACCTTGTCGATGGCTTCCGCATTAATCAGCGGTCCGACCGTCGATTTGGCATCACGGCCGGGTGCCACGACGAGCTTCGCGGCTTCCTCTTTCAGGGCTGAAACGAACTTGTCGAAGATGCCTGCCTGCACGAGGATACGGTTGGCGCAGACGCACGTCTGGCCCGCGTTGCGGAACTTCGACGCCATCGTTCCGGCGACCGCCTGCTTCAGATCGGCATCGTCGAAAATGATGAGCGGCGCGTTGCCGCCGAGTTCGAGCGTCAGCTTTTTGATGGTGTCGGCACACTGACGATAGAGAATGCGGCCGACTTCCGTCGAGCCTGTGAACGTCAACTTGCGCACGCGGTCATCCGCCGTCAGCACCTTGCCGATGCCGGGGCCGTCCATCGTCGTGATGACGTTGAATACGCCCGCCGGAACACCTGCGTCCTGCGCGAGCTTCGCAAGCGCCAGCGCACACAGCGGCGTCTCTTCCGACGGCTTCACGACGATCGTGCAACCGGCAGCCAGGGCGCAGCCAACCTTGCGGGTGATCATCGCGATCGGAAAGTTCCACGGCGTAATCGCCGCGCATACGCCGATGGGTTGCTTGATCGTGAGGTAGCGGCGCGAAGCGACCGTCGTTGGGATCGTGTGCCCGTAGGCGCGCTTTCCTTCTTCCGCGAACCACTCGATGAACGACGCGCCATAAGCGACTTCGCCGCGCGATTCCGTCAGCGGTTTGCCTTGCTCGGCCGTCATCAACTGAGCAAGCGCTTCGGTATCCGCGATGATGAGGTCGAACCACTTGCGCAGGATCTGCGCGCGTTCCTTCGCGGGCTTCGCAGCCCACGCCGGAAATGCCTTGTGCGCGGCGTCGATGGCGCGCTTGGCGTCATCCGGTGTCAGGTCCGGTACATCAACGAGCTTTTCGCCCGTCGCCGGATCGAGAACCGGAAACGTCTTGTTCGAAGTCACCCACTCGCCGTCTATGAAGGCGGCCGAGGGGAAGGGCGTTGACGATTTGATATTCATTGCACCGTCTCCAGGGCGTCAGAGTGTGATCGAGACCGATTTCAAATCGGCATACTTATGTAGTGCGTGCAGAGAGCGATCGCGGCCGAAGCCCGATTGCTTGAAGCCTCCGAACGGCATCGTGATATCGCAGCTGTCCCAGCCGTTGATCCAGACGAGGCCGGCGCGGATCTCGCGGGCGGCGCGGTGGGCCAGCGTGATGTCCTTGGTCCAAAGACCGGCGGCTAGGCCGTAGTTCGTATCGTTGGCGATGCGGATGGCGTCGTCCGCTTCGGTGAAACGCGTGATGGCGAGCACAGGTCCGAAAACTTCTTCGCGCGCCAGTGTATTCTCAGGCGTCACGCCCGAAAACACCGTCGGCTCGACGTAGAACCCGCCGCTTCCTTCGAGCGTACGATTGCCGCCGAGGGCCAGTGTGCCGCCCTCGCGCTTCGCCGTTTCGATATAGCGGAGTGCCGTCTTCATCTGTTCTTCGCTAACCATAGCGCCCGACGTCGTCGCGGGCTCCAAGGGGTCGCCAGCAACGATTTTTCGAGCAACCGATATGAGCCGATTGGTGAAATCATCGGCTATCGCGTCCTGCACCAAGAGACGAGACCCGGCAGTGCATACCTGCCCTGAATTATAGAAGATGCCCCACGCCGCTTCCGTGGCGGCGCGGTCGAGATCGGGGCAGTCTGCGAAAACGATATGCGGAGACTTTCCGCCGAGTTCCAGGCTCACGCGCTTCAGATTGCTCTGTCCCGAATACTGCATGAGCAGCTTGCCGACCGGGCCCGAGCCGGTGAATGCAAGCATATCGACGTCATTGTGCAGCGCGAGCGCCTTGCCTGCTTCTGCGCCGAAGCCCGGAATAACGTTCAGTACACCCGCAGGAATACCGGCTTCGAGCGCCAATTCACCGAGCTTTAGCGCTGTCAGCGGCGATTGCTCCGCAGGCTTCAGAATGACGGAGTTGCCCATCGCGAGTGCCGGGGCGACCTTCCACATCGCCATGTGCAACGGGAAGTTCCACGGCACGATAGCGCCGATGACACCCAGCGGATCGTGGACGACGAACGAGAACCGGTCCGGAGCTTCCGGCGCCACTTCGCCGTAAACCTTATCGAGCGCTTCCGCATAATAGCGCAGCGAGCGGATGGCGTTCGGAACGTCGCCGCCGAGCGCGTTCGAGATCGGCTTGCCAACGTCGAGGCTTTCGAGCACGGCGAGCGTTTCGATATCGCGTTCCATCAGTTCGGCGAGTTTGAACAGAATGCGCTTTTTCTCGCGATAGTGCAGTTTGCGCCACGATCCCTCATCGAAGGCGCGGCGCGCGCTTTTGACGGCGAGATCGACATCCTCCGGCCCGCATTGGGCGACATGATTAAGGACGCGCCCGTCACGCGGAGAGACGTTGGCGAACGTTTTGCCGGAAACGCTCTCCGTCAGCTTGCCGTCGATGACGGCTTCACCCGGAATTTTGATCGATCCGGCAACGGCTTCGAAGTGTGCAAGCGATGTCATGACCGTAAAGCCTTATGCAACTTGAGCGTACCATTCATAGTCGAGCGCAGTAACGACACGCTCGAAACTGATGCGTTCGGTCTCTTTCAAGCGATAGTAGACGTCCTGGAACGCCGGGCCGAAAGACTCGCGCACGATGTCGGAGGTGCGGAACGTCTGCAGAGCGTTCACCCAGGCGGTCGGCAGTTCGTTGCCGTCGAGTTCTTCCGCATTGCCTTCCGCATGCTGCCCCGGATCGACGCCGTTGGTGATGCCATGGCGGACGCCCGCCAGGATACTTGCAATAACGAGGAACGGATTGGCGTCCGCGCCTGAGACGCGATGTTCGATGCGCGTCGCAGGCCCCGAGCAGCACGGCACGCGCAGTGCCACCGTGCGATTGTTGAAGCCCCAGTGCGCCGACATCGGCACATAGGATTCAGGCACGTAACGGCGATAGGCGTTCGCCGACTGCGCCCACACCGCCATGAAGTCCGGCATGGATGTCCGCAACCCGCCGATCGCCTGCCGGAACATTGGCGCCATTGGATCGCCCGCAAACAGGTTGTTGCCCTGCTTATCGATCAAGCTGACGTGAACGTGCATGCCGGAGCCCGTCCAATCGTGGTGCGGCTTCGCCATGAACGTCGCTTCGAGATCGTGCGCATGAGCAGCCGCCTTGACCGCGCGCTTCAAGAGCACGCCGTCGAGCGCTGCCGTCATGGCCTCGCTGTGCTTCAGATTGATCTCGAATTGACCAGGGCCGGACTCCTGCATAACCGCGTCGAGCGGCAGCCCTTGTGCCTCAGCGATGCGATAGACGTCATCGATGAACGGCCCGAGCGTGTCCATTTCCTCAAAGCCGAACGTCATGGGCCGTTCGGGATCGGCGGAGAGGCCGGGCGGCGTCACGAGGCTGAAAACGCCGTCCGGCGGGCGCTTTGTCACGTAGAATTCGAGTTCGACCGCGACGATGGGCTTCTGCCCGGCATCCGCAAATCGCGACACCTGAGCGGCAAGCACACCGCGCGGATCCATATCGCAAAGATCGACAGGCACCATTACCGCTTGACCGTGCGAGCCCTTACCGACGGGGACTGGCTTCAGCGTGCCGGACAGCACGCGGAACGGAATGTCGTGATCGCCCGTCTCCCAGAGCCGGCCTGTCTCGGCAATCGAATTGCCGCGCGGATCGAGCACGTAAACGGACGCCGGAAGCAGCAGCCCGTTCCGCGCAATGCTGACGAGATCGCCGCGCCGGATGCGCTTGCCCCGCGGCATGCCGTTCATGTCGAACAGCAGAATGTCGATCCAAGACACGCTTGGATTGGCATCAAGGAAAGCTGCAGCTTCTTCGACGGAAATGAATGTATCGGTCATGCGGCCTGGCCTTTCGCGATCATACCTCTCGCGGCGTCGCCGAAGCGGCGGAACAGCGCCAGGGATGCTGGGTTGGATGTGTATTGCCATTCGGGGTGCCACTGCACACCGAGGGAGAACGTATTGCCCGCCGCGACGCGGGCGGCTTCGACCAGGCCATCCTCAGCGAATGCCTCCGCAACGAGCGGCTTGGCGAGATCGCGGATGCCTTGCCCGTGCAGCGAGTTGACGATGATCTGATCCTGGCCGAGCCACGCCTTGAGCTCACCCTTGAGCGTCACTGGGTGGCGCGGCGCGAACATCACGTCGAAGTCCGTGACCTTCGGCTCGCGATGGTCGGCATAGCCGTCGACGGTATGAACCGCCTGGTGCAGAGAGCCGCCAAGCGCGACGTTCAACTCTTGAAACCCCCGGCAAATCGCCATGATCGGCACCTTGCGTTCGACGGCCGCGCGGATAAGCGGCAGCGTCACCGCATCCCGGTCACGGTCGATGGCGTCAGGCAGAACGGGCTCTTCGAGGCCGTAGTTTTCAGGGTGCACGTTCGAGATGGCGCCCGTCAGCAAAATGCCCGAGGCAACATCGAGAACGGAGCCGATGTCGGAAAGGTTCTTGCCGACCGGCAGCAGCAACGGCTGGCAGTCGGCGCCCTCGGCCACGGCGGCGGAATATTTCCGCCCCGCCGCGTCCGAGGTCAGTCCGCTGACCGTCTCTGTACTGCAGGGTATGACGACGACGGGCCGCCTCATGCCGCCATTTCTCCCTGGACTGCCGAAAGCGTCTGATCAAGCGCCTTCTGGATCACGCGGCCCGCTTCCTCGAACTGCTGCTCTTCCCACGTCAGCGGCGGCGCGCACACCATCGTGTCCCAGACGGCCCGCATGATGAAGCCTTCCCGGAAGAAATGATCGCGACAGATAAGACCCACACGGCCGAGATTATCAAAGCGGCGACGCGTTTTCTTATCCGCCACGAGTTCGATCGCGCCCATCATGCCGACCGTGCGAACCTCGCCGACCAGCGGATGATCCTTGAAGCGATCAAACAGCTTCGCCAGAGCCGGGCCGGTGAATTCCTTCACTTTCGGAACGAGTCGGTCGCGCTCCATGATCTCCAGGTTCTTCAGCGCGACAGCGCACGCCACCGGATGGCCCGAGAACGTGTAGCCATGGTTGAAATCGTCGTCCTTGGCCATCAGCGCTTCGACGATTTTGTCGTCGACGAGCACGCCCGACAGCGGGATGTAGCCCGACGTCGCCGCCTTCGCGAAGGTGATGATATTGGGCCGGATGCCGTAGAAATCCGAGGCGAACCACGTGCCGAGGCGGCCGAAGCCGGTGATGACTTCGTCGGCCAGCAAGAGGATGCCGTACTTGTCGACGATGCGCTGAACCTCCGGCCAGTAGGTCGACGGCGCGATTTTCACGCCGCCTGCACCTTGAACCGGTTCGCCCGCGAACGCCGCGACGTTTTCCGGACCGCAACGCAGAATTTCTTCTTCAATAGCCCGTGCAGCACGCAGGCCGAACGCCTCCGGCGTCTCGCCGGGGAAGGAGTCGCCGTACCAGTACGGGTCCATGACGTGGCGGAAGCCCTCATAGACTGGATAGCTGTGCGCATGCACGTGGCTCATGCCGCCCATCGAGCCCGCCGCAATGGTCGAGCCGTGATAGGCGTTCTTGCGGCTGATGATGATACGCCGCTGCGGCTGGCCCTTGAGCACCCAGTAATGACGGATCAGGCGGATCGCCGTGTCGTTCGATTCCGAGCCCGACGAACCGAAGAAGACCTGATTGAGATGCGCCGGTGCGATCTCGGCCAGCTTGCGCGCCAGCTCGACGACCGGCGGGTGCGTCGTCTTGAAGAAGGTATTGTAGAACGGCAGTTCGACCATCTGATCGTAAGCGGCCTGCGCCAGCTCTTTGTTGCCGTAGCCGATGTTCGTCGTCCAAAGGCCGGCCATGCCGTCGAGAATGCGATGGCCCTCGCTGTCGATCACATACGGACCTTCACCTTTGACGATGACACGGACGCTGCCGCTGCCTCTCAGCGACTGATGATCGGAGAAGGGATGCAGATGGTGCTGCGCATCGAGTTGTTGGATCTGTTGCGTCTGAATACGGTTGGACACGAGGAAGCCTCCAGCAAAAGAAAAATGGCAATGAGCAGGCCTTGAGGGCCTGCTGAGAACTGAGCGCTCGGAGAGTTCAGTGCGGCGTGTAGCCGATGCGCGCGCAGAGCTTCAAAAGCTCGCGCTTGGGATGGGGAATGCTGCACATGGGACGCGGCACCTCGCGGCAGTGAGCGATATCACCGCCATCGTAATAAGCCGGAAACCCGATATGCAACAGTGTCATACGCGACGTTCCCTGGGACAAGCACGACCCGCGCCTAGCTTCGACACTCAACCATTGACACGAAAGCGTCTTGCTTCTTAGAACGCTTCGAGTGTAAAGTCTACAGTGTAGAAGTCAAGAGGCTGGACGGATGACTGAGCCAAAATCGCGGGCACGGCGGGGCGTTGAGAAATCCGAGATCCTCCAGGCGGCGTTCGATTTGTTCGCCGAGGTCGGGGAGGCTGCGTTTTCCATTCGTAAGGTGGCGGCGATCGTCGGTGTCGATCCGATGACCGTTCTGCATCACTTCGGCTCCAAGGATGAGCTGTTGCGCGCCATCGCCGATCACGGACTTCGAAGCGTTGAGATGCCGACGGCAACAGCGAACTGGCGCGACGACTTAAGAGCCGTCGCGAAGGCCTACCGGATGCTGGCTCATCATCATCCGCGGGTTTTTCCGCTGCATTTTCGCTACAATGCAACCGGTCCTGCTGACCACATTTCGAGTGAGATCGTCTACTGTGCCCTGCGTCGTGCGGGGTTGACCGATACTGCGGCGGCAGGCCTTGGCCTTGCATTCTATGCATTCGTTCTGGGATTTGCGTTGGCTGAGGCCGAGGGCCTTCTGCGCGCGATCGGCCCGGCGGAAGAGACCGAGTTGAGTGCACTCGATCCGACTATGTATCACGCCACGCTGGACCTCATTCCTGTTCTGAAGACGCTCGATCCGAGCCTTGCGTTCGAAGACTCTATGGACGTCTTCATCGCAGGCGTCGCAGATCTCGCGAAGCTCAAACCCCGTCCGAAACCGGTCGTCGAGTGCGACGCCAAGTGTGCATGAGCGAAGCTGCTCCCTGATTGGGCGGCGGGAGGCACCATTTGATGCTTGCAAGCCGCTGATTGAAGGACATTATTGAACGAGCAACCGGCGAGATTGGGAGAGCGGCCATGTATCGGGTGCACGCGGGCGGAACAACCTACACGTTTTCATCCCTGAAAGAGCTGTTGGCGAAAGCCACGCCGCCGCGCTCTGGCGACGTGCTGGCGGGTGTCGCGGCAAAGTCCGCCGCCGAGAACGTCGCCGCCAAGATGGCGCTCGCCAACGTGCCGCTGAAGCAGTTCCTTAACGAAGCCATCATTCCCTACGAAGACGACGACGTCACGCGCCTCATCGTCGACACGCATCATGGCGCGGCGTTCGCGCCAGTTTCTCATATGACGGTCGGCGAATTCCGCGATTGGCTGCTGTCAGAGAAGGCGACGCCGGAGAAGGTCTCCGCGCTGGCGCCGGGCCTGACGCCGGAAATGGTCGCCGCCGTCTCGAAGATCATGCGCAACCAGGACCTCGTGCTCGGCGCCAAGAAGGCACACGTCATCACGAAGTTCCGCGATACGATCGGTTTGCCCGGACACATGTCCGTGCGTCTGCAACCCAATCATCCCACCGACGACAAGAAAGGCATCGCCGCGTCGATGGTCGATGGCTTGATGTACGGCTGCGGTGATGCCGTCATCGGCATCAATCCGGCGAGCGACAACATCGGCGCCATCACCGATCTTCTGGTGATGATGGACGACGTCATCCGCCGCTTCGAAATCCCGACCCAGAGCTGCGTGCTGACCCACGTGACGACGACGATCGACGCCATCGCCAAGGGAGCGCCTGTCGATCTCGTCTTCCAGTCAATCGGCGGCACGCAGGGCGTCAACGATAGCTTCGGCGTAAAGCTCTCGCATTTGCAGGAAGGCCGCGAAGCCGCTTTGAGCCTGAAGCGCGGCACCGTTGGCGACAACTGCATGTATTTCGAGACGGGGCAGGGATCGGCGCTCTCGGCCGACGCGCATCACGGCTGCGATCAGCAGACGCTCGAGGCGCGCGCCTACGCCGTCGCACGCCAGTTCAAGCCGCTGCTCGTCAATACCGTCGTCGGCTTCATCGGCCCGGAATATCTTTACAATGGCAAGGAGATCATTCGCGCCGGCCTCGAAGACCATTTCTGCGGCAAGCTGCTTGGCCTGCCGATGGGCTGCGATATCTGCTACACCAACCACGCCGAAGCCGATCAGGACGACATGGACATCCTGCTGATGATGCTCGGCGCTGCCGGCGTCAACTTCATCATGGGTATTCCGGGCGCCGACGACATCATGCTGAACTACCAGTCGACCTCATTCCACGATGCGCTCTATGTGCGCGAGGCGCTGGGCCTGAAACGCGCGCCCGAGTTCGACGCCTGGCTGACGAAGATCGGCGTCACCGATGCGAAAGGTCACCTCGCACCGCATCGTCCGGGCAATCCGCTTCTCACCCACGCTCAAGCATTGGCGGCGTAACATGACAGCGGATCCCTGGGCCAATCTCAAACAGTTCACGGACGCACGCATCGGCCTCGGCCGCTCGGGTTCGGCCATGCCGACGCACGAAGTCCTGGACTTCGCATTGTCTCACGCCATGGCGCGCGACGCCGTGACGACACCGATCGACTGGACGCCGATCGAAAAAGGCTTAGCCGATCTCGGTCTTTCCACGCTTCGCGTCGGCAGCGCCACGCACGACCGTTCGGAATATCTCCGCCGCCCGGACCTCGGTCGCAAATTGTCCGATCATTCCCGCGAGGCGTTGATGCGCGCCGCCGAAATGGAGGATGGCCGGCCCGATCTCGTCGTCCTCGTCGGCGACGGGCTGTCGTCGATGGCGGTTGCCGCCAATACCATTCCCTACATGGCGGCCCTCCTGCCGCATGTCGTCAAAGCCGGCTGGAAACTGTCGCCGATTTTGCTTGCCGATGATGCGCGCGTCGCGCTCGGCGACGAAGCCGGAGAGATCCTCGGCGGCAAAGCCGTGCTCGTGCTGATCGGCGAGCGTCCCGGCTTATCGTCGCCCGACAGCCTCGGTGTCTACATCACCTTCTCGCCGCGCGTCGGTATCAAAGACGCCGACCGCAACTGCATCTCGAATGTGCGCCAGCGCGGACTGTCCTATGAGGAAGGCGCCTTCAAGACCGCATGGCTCCTGCGCGAAGCCTTCCGTCGCGGCCTGACGGGCGTGAACCTCAAGGACGAATCTCAGTTCCTGATCGAAGGCCAGAAAGGCCCCGAGCAGATCAAGTAATTGCTGTCATCTTCGGCTTTGTCGAAGCTAGAACTCCGTCGACATCGAGAGGATGAATGTCCGCGGCGCGCCAAGGCGCAATCCCGTCGACGGATCTGCCGTTTCCCAATAGTTGGTATCGAGCACATTGTAGACGTTGGCGCGAAATTCGATTGGACGGTCTTCGAGCTTGTAGCGAACGCCGAGATCGAGCCTCGCCCAAGCGGGAAGCTCAAGCTTGTTCGCCGCGTCGGCATATTGTGTGCCGGTAATGACCGACCTGGCACTTAACGTTACGCCCTTGGCGAAGTAGGGATCCCATTCCACCCCGACGTTACCGTTCCAGTTCGCGACGCCGATCGCGTCTTTCCCGTCGTTTAGACCGCCTTGTGTCTTTGTCTGCTCCGGATCGAGATACGTCACGCCGCCAAGCAAGCGGATGCTCGGCGTCAGTTCTCCGAAGACGTTGAATTCCACGCCTTTGTTAAGTTGCTGTCCATCGATCGTGTAAATGGTCGATGCGGGCGTCGAGCCGGGGATGGTAATTGCGTTCGGCTGTTCGATCCGAAACACGCCGAGCGTCCCGGTGACCTTGCCGAAATCGACCTTTACGCCCGCCTCGGCTTGCCTCGTCTTGGTCGGTGGGAAGACTTCTCCGGCATTTTCGGTTCCCGCAGGCGCGGTCATGCCTTGGGTAAGACCCTCGATATAGTTTCCATAAAGCGAGACGTTGTGCCAGGGCTTCACCACGAGACCCACGGATGGCGTCGTCGCGGATTCGTCGTAGGTTGATGTCCGCGCACCGCTTGTGACATCGTAATTGTCTTGATCGACGTATTGGCGGCGAACGCCCAAGGTCAACCACACCCGGTCATCGGCGAACACCATCGTGTCGGCAAAGGCGACGGAGGTGAGATCGGTGCTGGCATTCTTTCGAGCGTCGGAAAGGTTCGATGTATCCGGCTTTGGGATCTCCGCAACGTGATAGAGATCGGAGAGACCGCCGCCCAGGACGTCCAGGCCGTATCCGACCTCGCTGCTCAGTCGCGTCGCGCCGATATTCCATTCGTGCCGCACGCTTCCGAAACGCAGAACGCCTTTGATGCCGCCCTGGTAGGACTCGCTGTCGGAATACTGCGGATAGTTTAGAATCTGCGTCAGAAGCGAGCCGGAATTGTCGTTCAGCCTGGAACTGGTGCGCAGATCGGCTTGGTCGTTGGTTCGCCCGCCAGCGGCGGCATAGACGGTAATGTCCCGCGTGACGTCGACCTCTCCACGGACGACACCGTAGAGATCCTCATTGTCGATATATTCCCAGAGCTGCGCCGTTCGGTTGCTGGCATCGGGGGCGTCCGGAATATGCGTGACGCCGCCACCAATTCTTAGGCCGCCACCCCAACTGCTTGGAACGTCGGTGCGATCTTTCTGGTATCCGAGATCTGCTGAAAGTCGCACGGCACTGCCGCGGAAATCCAAGCCGAGCGTCGCCGATTGGACTTCGTTCGTCTGATCGTCAACAGCGGTATCGCCATTCTGATAGAGACCGTTGAAGCGCACCCCGAATTCTTTGCCGGTGCCGTACCGCCGTCCGACATCCAATTCTGCGCTCCCCGATCCCGAACTCTCAAAGCCGGTTGTCAGGCGCGTGAGCGGTTCATCGCCCGCACGCTTCGGGACAATATTAATGGTACCGCCAACGCCGCCGCTCGGTGACATGCCGTTGAGCATGGCATTTGGGCCCTTGAATATTTCGACCCGCTCCACACCCGCCAGAGAGATGGTTCCAACCGGCAGGACGCCGTACAAACCATTGAAAGATGTGTCGCTGTTCGGAACGGTAAAGCCGCGAATGGTAAAGACGTCGCCGCCACCATTATTGCTCCCCCGTCCATGGTTGTTGATTCGCACTGAGGGATCGGTGTCGACCACATCTGCAAGGGTCGAGGCCTGCTGATCGCGCAGATAATCTTCAGTATAGCTGGTTACGCTGAAAGGCGCGTCCATGACATCCCGGTTGCCGAGAATGCCCAGTTGCGCGCCGCTCGCCACCTGACCGCCGGCATACGCGGGAGGCAAATTATCGATGATCGCCGTTCCCGGAACCGAGGGAAGCTGCTCTGTAGCAGGGGTTTTCGGTGCGGCAGCCGCAGTTTTTGTCGTCGGCTTTGCCGTATGCTTTTTCGGCTGCGGTTGTTTCTCTACAGGCTTAGCTTCGACCGTGACCTCTGGCAGCGTGGTCGCTGCAGGAGCGGTCGTCGAACTGGCTGACGGAGGCGCCGGTTCGGGTGAAACAATTTGGTTCGCTTGTTGAGCACCTGCCGTGGATGCAGACAACAAAACTTCGCCCGCCAAAACGGCGGCAACAGACACGCGCATTTCCCCTCGAGCCCCCCGGCGTCGATGATTCCCCAGGGACACGTCGCCTCTCAAGGCGAGCCGTGCCTAGACCGAATGTTAAGAGATCGAGCTATATTGTCTACGAAAAAAGTATTATATATGGCCGCGACAATTTTGATGCGGTTTCAACGAAGATTGAAAACCTGAAGATTGAAAACCTATTGAAGCCTTAAGATCGCGTGTGACGACCTTTATCTGAGGCGGTCACATCGGCAAGACGATACAAAAGGGGATCGCTCCTCCGTGCGGTCTTCCCGTCAGTCCTCAGCGTTGGCGCCCCCGCATCGCAGAACCGCCAACGCCCAAGGAACAACCTCACACCGCCGTAAAGCAGTTATCGACGAAGATGGACGCGCCGTTGACGAAGCTCGCTTCGTCGCTGGCAAGGAAGAGAGCCGCATTGGCCACTTCTTCCGGCTTGCAAAGACGGCCCTGCTGCACGGCGAGCGCTTCCTCTGATGCGTCAACGCCGAGCTTTTGCAGCTCCGCCACTTCACGCAGTCCGTGTGGCGTCGCGACGAAGCCCGGTGCAACGGCGTTGCAGCGAATGCCCTTGTCGCGATATTCGACCGCAATAGACCGCGCAAACATATGGCAGGCAGCTTTCGACGTATTGTAAGCCGTCTCGAGCGGCGTCGCCGCAATCGCCGAAATCGACGACGTGCACACGATGGAGCCGCCGCCCATCTCGATCATGCCCGGCAGGACGGCCTTCGTCATGAGGAACATGCTCGTGACGTTGATGCCCATCAGCCATTCCCATTCCTTCAGCGTCATTTCGAGGAACGGCTTGATGATGATCGTGCCCGCGTGATTGAACAGCACGTTCGCCTGCCCAATGGCCGACGTCACCTTGGCGACGGCGTCGTTGACCTGGCCTTCATCCGCGACGTCCGCAGCCGCGAACACCGCCTTGCCGCCGGCGTTGTTGATCTGATCGACGATGGCTCGTCCTTCTTCCTCCCTCCGGTCGATAACTCCGACCGTGGCGCCTTCGGCCGCGAACAGCAGCGACGACGCCCCGCCCATTCCCGTCGAGCCGCCTGAGATGATCGCAATCTTGCCTTTGAGCCGGTCTGCCATCGTCAACACTCCTTGTCGTAGTCGTTTGGCTGAGCGGGTGTAACAGAAACGGGCCGGATCGTTTGATCCGGCCCGTACGATTTCTTGACATCTGACAGCGTGCCGCGGCGCGGTCTTACTGCGGCTTCATCCTGGCGAGCAGATCGGTGGTCGGCTCGAGCCGGAAAAGGGCCGCCTCGCTGCTGTCCTGCAGCAGGTAGATATAGCCATCGGGCCCGATTGCGACGTCGCGGATGCGCCCCATCGTGTGATGCAGGTAGCGCTCTTCTTTCACAACGCGGCCGGAGTCGATGTGCAGCCGGATTAGGCATTCACCCGCGAGCGAGCCGATCAGGAAGTCGCCGCGCCAGTCGTCCGGCATGATGTTCCCGTAATAGGAAACGAGGCTTGCAGCGGCGACCGACGGCACCCAGTAGTGAACAGGGTCGATCAGCCCAGGGGCTGACGTCTTGTCTGAGATGATGGTCTCGTCGTAGTTGGTGCCGTAGGTCACGAGCGGCCAGCCGTAATTGCCGCCGGCCTTGATGAGGTTCAGCTCATCGCCGCCCTTCGGGCCTTGCTCGATCGCCCAGATCTGACCGTCGCCGACATTGCCGATGATGCCCTGAGGGTTGCGGTGGCCGTAGCTGTAGATCTCCGGTAGTGCATCGGGGCGTCCAACAAACGGATTGTCCTCGGGGATCGAGCCATCGACGTTGATGCGGATGATCTTGCCGCCGTCGTCCAGCAGGTTCTGCGCCCGCTCCATCTGGAAGCGATCGCCGATCGTCAGATAGAGCTTATGGTCGGGACCGAACGCAAGGCGGCCGCCGATCTGATCGAGGCCCTTCGCAGCCGGCCGGCTTTCGAAAATAACCCGATTGTCGATAAGCGAATTGCCATCGAGTGTGGCACTCATAATACGGATTGTGCCGGCTTCCGCAGTCCCGTGCATATAGGTCAGGAATAGACGGTGATTGTCGGAGAAATCGGGATCGACCAAAACGTCGAGCAATCCCGAATGACTGCAGCACAGAACAGTCGGTACGCCGGAAATCGGCTGCGACTGTAACTGATCGCCGATGACGACGCGCAACCGGCCGGGCCGCTCGGTGACGAGCATGCGTCCGTCGGGCAGGAAGGCCATCGACCAAGGGCTTTCGAGCTTGTCGGCAACCTTGCGTAACTCATAGGGAAAATCCTTATCCGCGACGTCGCGCGGATCTTCCGGCGGCTGCAGGGCGTCGACCCGCGGCTCGTCCGAACCAATCTCCGCCCGGCTGACGTCCGGCGTTCCCAGGAGGAGAGCTGCGAACAACGCTGTTACGAAACCGGAGTGAATTCCGAGGCGCCTTCCAAGGGCTAATGTTCTATTTTCCAATTTGCCCCATCCCACAATGAAAAATCCGCCGTATGCGGATTTGTGATAGTTTTAAGACTATTCGGAATGTGGGCGTGAGCAAGCCCAAAAAATGAACGTTCAGTCACCCGCTTAGCTTAGGAGAGTTCGCGTATCTTGCGCACGTGTCTTTCCGTCCTAATACCGCACGTGCAGACCAAAGTTCCACGTCGGATGAATGCGTTAAGCTGAGGACCATGCCGCGGCCTTTGCCGTGGAGCAAAACCTGGATCGGAGCATGACTGCCGGATCGAATCGCCTTTCGCTCGCTCTGGTCATCGCCGCGATCCTGTTAACCGCTTGCGTCGCGATTCGCATTGCCGATCCCGAGCCGGTCGCGCGGCTTCGGCTGTCGATCTTCGATACCTATCTTCGTAGTGCCCCCCGAGCCCTGGATACGTCTTTTCCGGTTCGGATCGTCGCGATCGACGAAGCGTCTCTCGCGCGCATCGGACAATGGCCGTGGCCGCGCGATCGGCTCGCCGCCATCGTCACTAAGCTCGCAGCAGCCGGATCTGCCTCGATCACGTTCGATATGGTCCTCGCCGAGCCCGACCGGCTGTCGCCCGACGTGATTGCTGAAGCCCTCGCAAGCAGCCCGCGGGCGACGGCAATCGCGTCCGAACTGGCGGGCCTGCCTTCGAACGATGAAATTCTCGCCAAGGCGATCGCCCCGGCGCCCGTCGTGCTCGGCGTCGCTGGTGACAACGGCCGCGCGCGGAAGCAGGGGATCGGCCGCTACCCCGGTGCAATATCGTTCGCGGGTGACGATCCGGCCTCTTTCGTTCACGCCTTCTCCGGCGGCGTCGAGAACCGTCCGGAGCTGACGAAAGCCGCCCGCGGTGTCGGCGCCGTCAACTGGCTGCCGTCCAGCGATCAGGTCGTACGCCGCATTCCGCTGCTCGTTTCGATCTCCGGCGCGCTTTACCCATCGTTGGCGCTGGAAGCCTTTCGCGTCGGCACCGGCCAATCCACGATTTTCATCAAGTCGTCGGGAGGCAGTGGCGTGCTGGCCTTCGGGCAACAGACCGGCATCGACAGCATTCGCGTCGGTCAGACCGTTCTGCCGACCGACGGACGCGGCGAGCTTTGGCTGAAATTCTCGCGCAGCGATCCGCGCCGCGAGATTTCGGCTCTCAAGATCTTGGACGGCACATTCGATCCGGCAGACGTGAAAGGCCGCCACGTCATCATCGGCGCAACGGCGACAGGCCTGCTCGATTTGCGCGCCACACCACTCGACGTTGCCGTTCCGGGCGTCGAAATCCATGCCCAAGCTTTGGAACAAATTCTGTCAGGTGATCACCTCGTGCGGCCGGCTTATGCGACCGGCGCTGAGATCGCATTCATCCTGCTTGTCGGCGGCTTCGTCGCATGGCTGATCGAACGTTCCGGCGCGCTTGTCGCCGCCATCGTCGGCGCAAGTGCGATCGCGCTGATCGTCGCTATATCGTGGTTCGATTATGCGTACATGGGCATGCTGTTCGACCCCGTCTATCCGTCTCTCTCAGTTGCGTTGCTCTATCTCGGTGTCTCGCTGACGAGTTATCTCAAATCGGAGGTGCAGCGCGCCGAGATTAGATCCGCATTCGGACACTACGTTGCAGCGCCTCTGGTCGAAGAACTGGCGCGCAATCGCGACAAGCTTAAGCTCGGTGGCGAGACGCGTGAGGTGACGCTGCTTTTCGCCGACGTGCGAGGCTTCTCGAAAATATCAGAAGGCATGCGCGCGGAGGAATTGATCCGCTTCGTCAATCGGCTCTTTACGCCGCTGACGGACGAAATCCTGAAGCGCAACGGCACCATCGACAAATTCATGGGCGATGCCGTCATGGCCTTTTGGAATGCACCGTTGCCCGATCCCGCGCACGCTGCGAATGCCTGCCGCACAGCGTTAGCGATGCTGGATGCGCTGGCGCGCTTAAATGAAGCGTTGGAATCCGAATGCCTGGCCGGCGGCCAACCCTTCGTCCCGGTTCGCATAGGTATCGGCCTGAACACGGGGGAATGCGTCGTCGGCAACGTCGGCTCGCCGCAGCGCTTCGACTATTCCGTTTTGGGCGATGTCGTGAACGTTGCTGCCCGGTTCGAAGAAGCTACGAAGACATATGCCGCCGGCATCATCGTCGGCGAGCGGACGGCAGCCGAAGCGCCACAATTTGCATTGCTTGAACTCGGCGCCGTAACGCCACGCGGCAAGGACAGGCCCGAAATCATCTTTGCGTTGCTCGGCGACGAAGCATTTGCACGTTCGGAAGATTTTCGTCGCTGGGAAACGGCGCATGCAGACTTTCTGTCCGCAAAAAGTGACGGCGATGGAGATCGGATGCACGTCGCTATCGCCAATTGTTTGCAGTACGCAACGGGCGGCATGGCCGACTACTACCGCAAGGCGCTCGCGGACGGCACGGCGCGCTGCTAAAGGCCAAGCCGCGCGCGCCGAGACGCTCCTGCTCAACGGCCGCGATTGCCGCCATACCTACCGCCATCGGACCCGCCGCGATGTCCGCCCCCGAATCCGCCCATGCCGGCGCCGATGGCGATGCCCATTCCGGTCATGCATCCATCGCAGCCGCCACCGTACGCGCCGTCACCATTCTTCGGCTTGCGCGTTGCGACCTTCTTCTTCGGCGGCGTCTTTCTGGGCTTCTCGGCCTTCTTCGTCTTGATCGGCTTGGTCGGGATGATCTGCAGGTGCGGATTGAGGCACTTCTGATCCGGCTCGTCCGCAAAGTTTGCTTCGATGATCTGCGCGCGTGACAGCAGCGGATTGGGATCAATCGACGGCGTGTTGATCACGAACGGGAACGCGGTGTCGAACGCAACCGCTTTACTATCCGGCATTTTCGACCAGTTGAACGGCCCGGTCACCGCGCCGTTCGCGCCGATGTGCATCATCTGGCCCGGACGGTCGAGCACGCGGCACACGTTTCTCCTTCCGGTCGCTTCGATGGCGCCTTCGTGCAGCAGCACCCACACCGATTTGTCCGGCAATACGTAAACGTCGAAGATGGTCCCGCGCACGGTGATCGACGCATTCGGCGTGTTGATGACGTATGTCGGCTTCGTCGCGACGCCGGTAATAAAGCGGAAGGCGCCCTTCGCCATGTTCAGGATGATCGAGCCGGATTTCTTGTCGCTGTCGTAGACGAACCTGTCGAGCACGAGGCGAGAGCCGGGGCCGAGCGCGAGCTTAGTGTCGTCGTCGAGCTTGAACTCGCCTTGAGCGTCGGTGTTGACCTCAATGATCTCGTCCTGCCGGACATCGTCGCCGCGCGCGAGGCGCCGCTCTTCTTTGGCGAAATCCGCCATGACGATGTTGGTGATCACGACCGCATCGCCGATCCGATCTCCGGACGCAGCGAAGGCCGGCAAAGAAAAAGCCGCCAGCGAACCGGCACTCACTGCGGTGAAGGCGAATGCAAACGACATCAACGAAGATCGCGGCATGTCACGGCTCCAGGATCAATGAATCCGAAACGCTATGCGCTTCCTGAATACCACAGTTGCGCAGCGTCCGCTCGTTTATGCCGAAGTTTGCGAAACCGCTGTGCCGGAGGTGACACGCGGTTTTCGTTCACCGGGAGCCGCGAAATTGCGATGAATTCGAGATAGTTTACAGACTATAGCAAACGCAGTCATCAATCGTAACTGAACGACGTATCGGAAGCGGCGCATGCGCATCGACGTGCAGGATCTGACGCAATTCGACGTTGAAATAGACGGCTGCAGCGTGACGCTTCATGTCATTGATACAAAGGGAATGCCCGCAGCCGTCAATCTTCGGGTGGCGCAGCTCGGAATGCTGGCCACGTCGTTGCCGAACCTCATCGATGCTGCGATCCAAGTCCAATATGGCGATGCGAGCTGCCGCTTCACGTATCCGCTGGCGTCGTGGGTGGTTGATCAGGCGCTCGATCCGTCTCTCTTGATTGTGACCTTGAAGACCTCGGACGGCTTCGGTGTCCGCTTTTCGTTGCCGCGACAGAAAGCGGACGAAATGTCGGAATCGCTGGCGATGGCGGCGCAAAAGGAAGTCGAATTGCTCACCCACTGAGGGATCGTTCTGCGAAGATTTGCGTTTTTTGTTAATCGGCTCGTTGTAGCGAATATAAATGTCGATTATAATTTAAATAAAAAGCGCGTTCCGAATGGAAACGCCACGGCTCCTTGGAGGAAGCATGAGGTCACGGAAGCGAAAGGGCTGTCTCGCAGCCCTCGCCATCGTTTGTTCATCTGCAGTTGCTGCTTCGGCGATGGCAGGGGACATGAAGCCGCTCGAGATACCCGGCGATCAAGCTTATCCGGAAAGTATGTCGGCATCGTCTGACGGCACGATCTATATCAGCAGCATCGCGTCCGGTGGTGTCGCGCGTGTCAAGCCCGGCGAATCCAAAGCAGAGATGTGGGTCAAGCCAGGCGCATTCGGCACGCGCAGCACATTCGGCGTTCTGGTTGACGAAAAAAACAGCACGCTCTGGGTCTGTTCAAACGACGTATCGGCGATGGGCGTCCCGGGCCCCAGCACGGTTCCCGGCGCTTACCTGAAGGGTTTCGATCTGAAGACGGGAGAGGGGAAATTCAGCGCCGCATTCCCCGGCAAGGCCCATGTCTGCAACGACATGGCGATTGCATCTGACGGCACGATGTACGTAACGAACACGGCTGCACCGCAAATCCTGCGCCTGAAGCCGGGCGCCAAGGAACTTGATGTCTGGCTTGAAAACGATCTGCTCGCACCGAAAAATGGAGCGGGGCTTGACGGCATCGCGTTCGGTAGCGATGGCAATCTTTACGTCAACACCTATGGCGGCAACGAATTCTTTCGTGTCACGTTGAAGGATGGCGCAGCGGGAAGCGTCACAAAGCTTGAAACATCCAGGCCCATTCAGAACCCTGACGCGCTCCGTCCTCTCGACGGCAACACGTTCCTGATGGCCGAAGGCGGCGGCACTGTCGATCGCGTAACGGTCAACGGCGATAAAGTCGATATCGAAACCTTGAAGGATGGCCTCAGCGGACCGACATCGGTTGCGAAGGTGGGCGATACGGTCTGGGTCGGCGAGGGCCAACTCGCACATCTCTTCGGCGCCAAAGAGAACGGACCGCCGAAACTGCCGTTCCAGGCCGTGCCGGTTCCTCTCGGCAAGTAAATACCGCCGAGGCTTCATGGGCCTCGGCTTCCACTCGGACTTCCAGGAGAATGAACATGCAACCTGTTGCAACCGTACGCACATGGGTGTCCGCAGCACCGATGGCGTTTGTGCTCGCGCTTGCCATGCCATTTGTCGGGGCGACATCGTCGCGTGCCGCCGAATGTCCGGGAGACAATGGCGGCCTCAATCTGCCGAAAGGTTTCTGCGCTTCGATCTTCGCCGACAAAGTCGGCCATGCCCGCCAGATGGCCGTGTCGCCAGACGGCACGCTCTATGTCAATACGTGGAGCGGGCGCTACTATCGGAACAACGATTTGCCTCCGGGCGGATTTCTCGTCGCGCTGAAGGATAGCAAAGGCACGGGCAAAGCCGATGTCATCAAGCGCTTCGGCGAAACGCAGGCCGAAGGCGGCCACGGCGGCACCGGCATCTATCTCTATAAGAATTACGTTTACGCCGAGATCAACGATCGCATCGTTCGCTATCCGCTGAAGGACGGCGAGATCGCGCCGGAAGGCAAGGGCGAAACGGTGCTGTCGGGCATGCCTATCACCGGCGATCATCCGATGCATGGATTCATCATCGACGCAAATGGCAACCTCTTCGTAGAGATGGGTTCGGCGACGAACACCTGCGAAATCAAAAATCGCATGCCGCACTCGAAAGGCCACGAGCCATGTATCGAGCAAGAAACGCGCGCCGGCATCTGGAAGTATGACGCCAACAAGCTCGATCAGAAATTTTCGCCTGCCGAGCGCTATGCGACGGGTATCCGCAATGGCGAAGGCTTCGACTTCGATGCCGCGGGCAGGCTCTACGTCACCCAGCACGGCCGCGATCAGCTACATGAAGATTGGCCCGAGCTTTATACCGCGCAGCAGGGTTTCGATCTGCCTGCTGAAGAAGTGTTGGAACTGAAAGCAGGCGGCGACTACGGCTGGCCGCACTGCTATTACGACGGCTTCCAGAAGAAGCTTGTTCTTGCGCCGGAATACGGCGGTGATGGCGGCAAGACAGTCGGCGTTTGTGCCGACAAGCTCGGTCCCGTTGCAATCTTCCCAGCTCACTGGGCGCCGAACGACATGAAGATCTACAAGACATCGGCATTCCCCGAGCCTTATCACGGTGGCATGTTCATTGCGTTTCATGGCTCGTGGAATCGCGCGCCAGGTCCGCAGGGTGGCTACAACGTTGTCTTCCAGCCGTTCGCTGACGGCAAGACGACGGGCAACTTCATCGTCTTCGCCGACGGCTTCGCGGGCACGCAGAAAAATCCGGGTAGTGCTCCGCACCGTCCATCGGGTCTCGCGGTTGCACCCGATGGTGCGCTGTACGTTTCGGATGACGTCGCCGGTCGCATCTGGCGCATCACGTACGTCGGCGATCCGAACGCGAAAGAGCTTGAGGCAGCACCCGAAGTGCAGGCTCAAGCATCGGGCGACAAGAACGTCCTGCCGCCGGAAGGCATTCATCCGGATGCAGGCGTTGCGGCATCGCTCCCCGTTCCGCCTGGTGCGACTGCCGATCAAGTCGCGCTCGGCAAGAAGATCTTCGACGGCGAGGAAGCCGGCGCAACGTGTGCAGGCTGCCACGGTGCAGGCGGTGTTGGCAGTCCGGTCGGTGCCGATTTGACGGCCGGCAAATGGCTCTGGAGCGACGGTAGCCTTGCAGGTCTCAAGAAGACGATCCTAGACGGCGTCGAAACGCCGAAAGAGCACGCCGGTGCCATGCCACCGAAAGGCGGTGTGGACTTGACGGATGCACAGGTGGACGCCGTCACCGCCTATGTCTGGGCAATTGGGCATGTGAAGAAATAGATTGCGTCATCTTCGGCCGAGCGACGCGAATGGCGCGTCGAAGGTCGGGGATCGAGCGTGAACCTCGCCGGAGGCGCGAAACATGAGGCGTCTCCGATGAACTTTATGTTGGATACTCGAATGCGCTCGCGACGCTCACGCATTCGAGGACGTGTCTAGAAAAGTCGAGCACCGTTCGGCACTTTGATGTCGGGCGCGAACAGCACGACTTCGCCGTTTGTGTCGGGAAAGCCGAGCGTCAGCACTTCCGACATGAACTTGCCGATCTGGCGCGGCGGAAAATTCACGACCGCCGCCACCTGTCGCCCGATCAGCGTCTCGCAATCGTAATGCCGCGTGATCTGCGCACTCGATTGCTTAATGCCGATACCGGCGCCGAAGTCGATTTTCAGTTTCAATGCCGGTTTTTTCGCTTCCGGATAAGGCTCGGCTGCGACCACGGTGCCGACGCGAATATCGACCGTCAGAAACTGATCGAACGTGATCGCGGGAGATATCGGCGCGTTGGGATCATGCACGAGATGCATCGTAAATTCGTTACTCCGGCTTGCCGCCAAGCTTGCCTGTTAGGAACTGCGCCTCGCCATTGCCGAACGACCAGTCGGCGTCGGTATTGGTGACGAAGTTCACCATAACGTCACTCGGCGCGATACTGCAACGCTTCGACAACGCGTCAGTCAGCAGGCGGTAGAACGTCGTCTTTTCTTCGGTCGTACGGGGCCGCGTGGTCACAGAAACGAGAACAACCTTGTCTGTGCGCGGAATGTCGAGGCCCGTATCCTCAATGCGGACGCGGCATGGCTCGTGCTCGTGCACGATCTGATAGCGGTCGCGCACCGGAACCTTGAAGGCTTCGAGCATCGCGTCATGTGCAGCATCGAGCAGCGCTGCGAGTTCGGCGTCCGTGCGTCCTTTGATGAGGTCGAAGCGAAGAAGGGGCATTGCAGTATCCTTGCGAAGCGGAGGGAGGGAGCTAGCGGGAAACGTCGATGACGACGCGGCCGCGGATCTTGCCTTCGATGAGATCGCGAGCAGCATCGATCGCGTCGGAAAGAGGGATCGTCTTGGTCATGGCATCGAGCTTGGCGAAGTCGATCTCGTCGGTGAGACGGTTCCAGGCTTCGATGCGGTCAGCGATCGAACGGTAGACCGAGTTGATGCCGACAAGCGTCACCCCTCGCAGGATGAACGGCGCGACGGTAGCGGGAAAATCCATCCCTTGCGCGAGGCCGCAGGCGGTCACGACACCCTCGTCCTTTGTTTGCGCACAGACGTTTGCGAGGGTGTGACTTCCGACGCTGTCGACGGCGCCTGCCCATCGCGCCTTCTGCAGCGGGCGGCCGGGTGAGGACAGTTCGTTGCGGTCGATGATCGTTTTTGCGCCCAGGCCTCTGAGGTAGTCGGATTCTCCGATGCGGCCCGTGGAGGCTGCGACCTCGTATCCAAGGCGCGAAAGAAGAAGCACCGCGACGCCGCCGACGCCGCCAGCGGCCCCCGTCACGATCACCTCGCCCTTCGCCGGCGTCACGACTTGGCGCTCGAGCGCCATGACGCACAACATCGCCGTATATCCGGCAGTGCCGAGCGCCATCGCGCGTGCGGCGGTCATGCCCGGCGGAAGCGGGATTAGCCAATCGCTTTTGACGCGCGCATATTCGGCGAGGCCGCCCCAGTGGTTCTCGCCGACGCCGAAGCCGTTGAGAAGCACCGCTTCGCCCTTTTTGAAGCGCGGGTTTGCGCTGTCTTCGACGATGCCCGCGAAATCAATGCCGGGTACCATCGGGAAGCTGCGAACGATCGGCATTTTGCCGGTGATCGCAAGGCCATCCTTGTAGTTCAGCGTCGAATGGCTGATGCGGACAGTTACGTCGCCGTCTGGCAGCGCCGCTTTGTCGACATCTGCGAGGCGGGGCCCTGAGTGCTCGCTGCTTTTTTCAATGAGAATGGCTTTGAACATCGATGTCTTCTCCTCAGAGTTACGGGGCGTTTAGCCCTCGAAGACGGGAGACGCAACACGGACGGCCTAAAAAAAACGCGGCCGGGAGTGATCCCAACCGCGTTTTGCATGCGTGCTATGCGTGGCGCTTCACATCCGGACGCGTTCTTTCTTTGGATCGTAGAACGGGAACGGCACGACTTTCGCCTTGAAGCGCTTCTGCAAGCCATCGAGGCGGCCGATTTCAACGGCCGTGTCGTTGGCGGCGTGAATGGCTTCGATACGTGCGAACGCCAACGTCTTCTTCAATAGCGGCGAGCGCATCGCGCTCGTCACGATGCCAATCTGTGCCCGGCCGATGAACACCGGATCGCCGTGCGACGGCTTCTCGTTGCCCTCGATTTCGAGACCGACCAGTTTGCGCAGCGGATGTGCGCGGCGGTTCTCAATAGCGGCCTTGCCGATATAGTCGTCTTCCTTCTTTGTCGGCACCGTAAAGCTGATGCCGGCTTCAAGTGGATCGGTCGTCGAGTCGAAGTCATGTCCACCAAACACGAGGCCCGCTTCGATGCGCACCATATCGAGCGCGTCGAAACCGAACGGCTGGATCTTGAATGGCGCGCCGGCAGCCATGATCGCATCCCAAACCGCAGGCCCATCTTTTGGATGGCAGAATACTTCGTAGCCGAGTTCGCCGGTATAGCCCGTGCGCGACACGAGCACCGGAATGCCCGCAACGCCGCCGATGCGTCCGATTGTGAAGCGGAAGACCCCAAGCTCCTGCATCGTCGGCCGGCTCGGCGCCGTCTCGACGATCGACGCCAGGATCTCGCGCGACTTCGGGCCTTGGACGGCGACGTTATTGAGTTCGTTCGTTGCCGTCTTGAGGTTCACCTTATAGTTCGTCTTGGCGAGTTGCTCTTTTAGCCAGATGAGACTTGCGTCGTCACCGCCGATCCAGCGGAAGTTGTTTTCGCCCAAGCGGAACAGCGTGCCGTCGTCCACCATACCGCCGTGCTCATAGCACATCGGCGTATAGTAAATTTGACCGACCGCAAGCTTGCGCACGTCGCGCGTGATAATGCCGTTGAGGAATTGCTCGGCATCCGGTCCAAGCACCTCCATCTTGCGCAGCGGCGACAGGTCCATGATGACGGCCCGCTCGCGGCACGCCCAATATTCCTCGATAGCGCCGGCGTTCGCATAGCAGTGCGGTACCCAGAAGCCGCGATAATCGCCGAAGTTGCGAGTGAGGGCTGACGTGCGCGGGTGAAATCCCGATTCTCTTGTCAGCTGCATTGGAGCATCCGGTGCCATTCTGTATCCGATCGAGCGCTTGAACGGGGTGTCCTTCGGGTAGACCCGAACTTGGATTTCAGTGAGGTTCCAGCCGTTCGAAGCGTCGATGTCGGCCGGGCAAGAGGATGTGCCGCAGACGAGATCGGTCAGCGCGCGCATCATCACGTAGTCGCCTGGACGCGACCACGGTTCGTCGGACCATATGTTGTTATGGCAGTCGACGTTGGTGTTGAAAAAGAAGTTGATCGCCGGCCAGCCTTTATAGCTGCCGATCGGATAGTCCTTCAGCGCCTCGTTGAAGTTGTCCGAGCAGTTCGGGTGGCCGAAGTAGCCCATGTCTTCATAATAGCGCGTGGTGCATGCAAGGTTGAATGTATCATGCCGTCCGACCGTGTCCTGCACGACTTCGACGAGAGGGTTGCGGTCGCGATCGAAGAACTTCGAGAACAGTCCGGGCTTCGGATAAGCCATGCCTGTCATCGTCCGCGTCGTCGTCGAGTCGAGGCCGAGCACATTGCCCTTGTCGAGCTCCTTGCGGTTGAATGCCAGGAAGTCCGAGCACTGACGGCCTTGCACGTCGATGATCTGAATATATTCGCCTTCGTGAACCTCGAAGCTTTCCGCACTTGCGATGTTGATTCGAATGTCGAGGCGCGGCTCGGCAATCGGATCGGGCAGTCTTGCTTCGTTCAGAAGTTTCGGATTGGCGCGCTGAATGAAAACAAGAACGTCGGTCGCAGGCGTCTGATCCCAGACGATCATCGGCTCCGCCGGTGCGCCGATAACAACGAGAACCGGTTTTTCAGCCTGAAGAGAAACGACGTCGCCGGGAGCGGATTCGGGGCCAAGCACGCGTGCAGCTTTGACCCGTCCGAGATCGAGGCCGCGCCGGAAAAGCCCAAAGCGCACGCGTTGTGCATCCTCGCTGTCGGCTTCAAGTGCCTTTTGGATGCCGGTCGGCGTCCCTTCGCCTTTGAGGCCGATTGCGCCGAGGTCACTTTTTCCGCCCGGTGCGAAAGCCGCGATCTCAACCGTCTGTCCGCCTTCGAGCGGACTGATTTCCACGCGGTCGCCCTTGTCGAGTTCGTAGACGGCCGTGCCACCGCCTTTCAAGACATAACGCTCGACACCGGGCAGCAGTGAGGATTGGCCCGGAACAAAAAGCTTGGGTCGTGCGGGGGACGTCAGAACATTGTCGCTCATGGTGTCCTCATCTCGCTGAAAACGATCGGTGGACTGACCGCTCCGTTGCGGCCAGTCCACGATCGGTCGTTGGCGTGTCGTAGGGCTTACTCAGCAGCCACCTTCGTGCCTGGCTGGTTGAGGAACGCTTCCATCGAGTCATCGAGTGCACGCATCCATGGCGTATGATGAACCGGTGCCTGCGTGCCCGTCAGAACCGATTTGTGCGAGCGGTCACGGTAGGTCAGGATGTCTTCCATCTTGTGATGCTCCCACTCCTTGAACATCTTCGCGACGGCGTCGACGTCGAGGCGCGGATAGTCGGTCGGAGCAAGAAGATCGCGCATGTATTCCGTCTGGAAATCGATCGCGCCTTCCGCATCCGGAATGGCTTCTTCCATCTCCGTCCACTTGTGGATGTCTGCCATCATATCCGACTTCGACGGCAGCTTGATGCGGCCAAGCACGACGTCACGCGCATACCACGCCTGAGCATCGAACATGTTGAACGTGTAGAACTGATCCTGCATGCCGATGTACATCAGCTTCGGATTGTCGATCCAGAAGATGCCCTTGTACAGGTTCGGCGGATAGAGACGGTTGCGCGACTTGAGACGCAGCGAGTCTTCCATGAACGGGTGATGGTGCAGGTAACCCGTGCACAATACGATGGCGTCGACTTCCTTAGACGTGCCGTCCTGGAAGAACGCAGTCTTGCCTTCGACCTTTTCGAGGAGCGGACGCTCGTCCATTCGCGCCGGCCATTTGAAGCCCATCGGCCGCGTGCGGAACGAGAACGTGACAGACTTCGCGCCGTACTTATAGCACTGAATGCCGATGTCTTCCGACGAGTAGCTTGCGCCGACGCACAGAACGTCCTTGCCGGCAAACTCGTCCGCCGAGCGGAAATCGTGCGAGTGCAGCGTACGGCCGAGGAACTTTGTGAGGCCAGGAAATTCCGGAATGTTCGGCGTCGAGAAGTGGCCGCTGCCGCAGAAGACGTAATCGAATTCCGACGACGAAATCTGATCGGTTACGAGATCCTTCACCGAAACCGTGAACTTCTGCGTCGTCTCGTCGTAGCTCACCCAGCGAACCGTATGGCTCATCTTGATGTAGTGCATGATGCCGCTGCGCTCGATGCGGCCCTTGATGTAGTCATGCAGCACGGCGCGCGGTGGGAACGACGGGATCGGCCGGCCGAAGTGCTCTTCGAACGAATAGTCGGCAAATTCGAGCGCTTCTTTCGGGCCGTTCGACCACAGATAGCGATACATCGAAGCGTGAACCGGCTCGCCGAACTCGTCGGTTCCGGTGCGCCACGTGTAGTTCCAGATGCCGCCGCAGTCTTTCTGCCGCTCGTAGCAGACCATCTCCGGAATGTCCGCGCCCTTCTTCCGGGCGCTTTCGAATGCGCGCAAAACTGCCATCCCGCTCGGGCCGGCGCCGATAATCGCAATACGCTCTGCCATGTGTTGGTGTCCTTCCGACAAATACTTTGGGTTCAAGTCCTGGGTCAAAATTGGGTTACGCCGCTTCGCGCGGATGCGTGCGCAAGCGGAGCGGATCGTAGAACGGCATGCGAACGACGGTCGCTGGGAAGTCGCCCTTATCGTGCACGACGAGTTGCGTTCCGAGCTTCGTATAGGCCGGCTCGACCTGCGCCATTGCCAACGATTTCATCAGATACTTGCTGTAGGTCGTGCTGGTGACGACGCCGACTTCCTTACCGTCGACGGTGATCTTCGCACCCGGCTCGATCGCGCGATCGGTATCGACTTCAAGGCCAGTCACGAACGAGCGTTCCTTGCCCTTCTTTTCTTCCAGCGCCTTCTTGCCGATGAAATCTGGCTTGGATAGATCGACAGTCCAGTCGGCGCGAACCTCCCACGGCGTCGTGTCTTCGTTCGACATTTCGTAGGGGAAGAACAACAGGCCGCCTTCGACGCGGACGATGTCGAGGCATGCCCACGAAACCGGAATGAGGCCCTTGTCCTTGCCCGCCTCAAGAATGGAATCCCACATCTTGTGCGCGTCGGATGCCTTGCAGAACACTTCGTAGCCGCGCTCAGCCGAATAACCGCCGCGTGCCAGGCGCACCGGCGTGCCGAACAGTGTCGTCGGCTCATGCTTGAAGTAGCCGAGGCCGGCGAGATCCATCGGCGTATGCGGCGCGAGGATTTCAAGCGACAGCGGACCCTGCAGCGCAAGAATGTGGACGTCGTCGTCCTTCTCGACCTTCACGTCGTACTTCGGCGCAAGCGAGAACAGAACTTCTTCGAGCTTGCCCGCGCCGTGCGAGAGCCGGAACTCCGTCGGGCTGTCGACGTAGACGAGGACGTCGTCGATTAGTCCGCCGTTTTCGTTGACGATATTGGAGATGTGCGAGTCGCCGGGCTTCGCCTTCGAGAGGTCCGACGTCAGCATGTAGTTCAGAAGCTTCTGCGCATCCGGACCCGACACGTTGATGATCTGCAACGATGAGACGTCGAACAGACCTGCGCGGTTGCGGACGGCTTCGGTCTCGAAATAGGGGTCGGTCTGATAGGTCTGCGGCAGCGGCATGTTGTTCCATGAAACCGAATCCAGATCGGCTCCGTTCGCCCGGTGGCGATCGTTCAGGATGGATTGCCGGGGCAGATGAGCGAGTGACATGAGCATTACCTCTTGGCTGTCTTTAAACTGGTTGTGGCTGACGTTTCTTTGGGGACGAAGGATTCAATCCGGGCCGCCGCCGGGCGAGGTCGGCGCGCCGTCATCGTATTTCTCCAGCCAGTCGATTGCCGTCTGGCGATAGCGGACGAGACCTTTGTACTCGACGAGCTCGGGCGGCAGCGTCTTCAGTACGCGCGGCAGACGGCGGCCCCACTTCGGCACCGTGACGATCTGTTCGAGGCTCATGAGATAGCCGCGGATTGAGAACAGGATTGCGTTCGAACGCGGCAGGCGGAAGAGGCCCTGAAGCTCGACGCGAAGATGCAGCTTCTCTCCGACGTTTTCCGGCGTGATCGTCGTCCGGTCCTTGCCCCACTTGGGATAGTTTTCCGGGCTCGTATCGAGGCGTGGATTGATGGTCATGGTCCAGTTGAGGCGGCGCACAGGACTGCCGATCTGCAGGTTCAAAAGGAATTTCAGCGCGCGTTCGAACACGCCAGCTTCATGCGCCAGTGGTACGGGACCGTGCCATTCGAAGAAGTTCATGCCGACGTCAAAATCGAGCGACCAGTCCGCCTGCGAGGTAATGATGCCCGCATCCATCCAGAGTTGATTGTCGCGCTGGTCCTGGATCGAGAAATCGCCCTGTACCTGACGGCCGATATATTCCATCGGTTCGTAAGGCAGCGAGTTGACTTCACCGAACGTGAACTTCTGGTCGATGTTGAGCGGCTTGTTGATCCAGTGCCAGTGTGCGCCGTCCCGGTGCAACGTAAAAAGATCGGGATAGTCGCGTGCAAGCGAGACCATGACCAGTTCGAGCATGTCCCATTGCGCCGTCATCATGTGCGGCATGGCCTGGCAGCGGCCGGGATCTTCCTGCAGCACCATCGCCCGATCGCGCATTTCCGAGACGTAGTGCTCGTCGATGTCGAAGGCGTTCTCGTAGACCGAACCCTTAGGGCCCGGCGTGTGCGGCTCGATGTTCACCGAATAACGGTACTTGTCTTCGATGAACGGAAACGGAAATCGACGGATGGTCGACGGGCTGTTCTTATAGGTGAAATCGTCCCGGAACGTCTCGTCTTTGAAAGTCAGCGCCATGCCGGTGCCTCCCCGAATGCGAATTGAAAGATGCCGTCAGAGGTCGAGTGTGATCGACCCGGTTTGAATGCGAGACATGCAGATCATGATCTTCTTGCCGCTGACCCGTTCGGGCTCGGTCAGGAAGTGGTCGTTGTGCTCGATGTAGCCGTCGCATGCGACCACTCCCGTTTCGCACTGGCCGCAGGCGCCGCCGCGGCAGAGGAATGGTGCGTCGACGCCGTGTTCTTCGAGCGCTTCGAGAATGCTCTGATGGCCTTTGACCATGATCTCGCGGCCGGATTTCGCGAGCTTGACGATGAACGGTTTGCCTGGCGGCGGGGCAGAGAACTGTTCCGAATGAACGTTTTCTGCAGGCCAGCCGAGCAGCTCCGCCGTCTGCAGCGCCCAGTCGATCATCGGCTTGGGGCCGCATGCGTACATGTGCGTGCCGAGCCGCTGATTGCCGAGGATGCTTTCGAGCGGGATCATCTGGCCTTGGTCCTGGCGATAAACGTTCACCCGTGCGCCGTACCGCGACTGCAGATATTTACAGTAGGCTCCTTCTTCGAGCGAACGCACGCCGTAGTGCAGCTCGAAATTCGATTTCAGGCTGTCGAGGTCGTTCATCATCGACATGAACGGGGTGATGCCGATGCCGCCTGCAATAAGAACGTGCTTCTTCGCGAGCTTCACGGGCGCAAACAGATTGAGCGGCTCGCTGATCTCAAGCTCGGTGCCGACCGAGACGTTCTCGTGCATGAACTTCGAGCCGCCGCGCGAGTCAGCACCGCAATTCAGGACGCTGATCTGGTAGCTCGATGTGTCGAACGGCGATCCCATCAGCGAGTAGGGGTTGCGCATCATGCGGTCGCCCGAATGCATGACGACGGAAATGTGCGAGCCGCCGGAGAATTCCGAAAGCGGCGCGTTGTCGATATCGACTAGGCGAAAGCGCTTGATGCGGGCGGCGACTTGCTCAACCTCGGCAACGCGGACGCGGCGAAGAGGGGAACCGCTCATTGATAAAGTGCCTCCGTCGGTGGAACATCGCCTGGAATTTCAGCGTCGATGCAGACGCCTTGGAATGCCGCGAGGCGGCGGGAATAGTGGTCGCGAACGAGAAGCGTCAGGCCGCAGTGTGTGCAGGTCACGGGATTGGTCGTGACGTTCTCGATGAAGCCTTTGCAATGCACGCATTGCACGCGGCGCATCAGCGAGCCGCGGTGTTCTGTCCGGATCGAGAGATGGTCGATTGAATAGTCGGCCGCGGTCTGTACGACCGAGCCGATCAGCGGCTCTGTTCCGGCGGCGTACAGCCGGAGACCCATCGGCGCCTCCTCGAGCAGCTCGCGAAGTCGCGTGATCGCTGGCGCAAGTGAAGGAAGAAATTCGGTTGTCGCCGGCGAGAGCTCGGACTTCGCTGTTTGCATGTCAGCGTCGCTCAGCGTGTCGGCAAGAAGCACCGTGGTGCGCTTTGCAAAGGCGGTGTCGGCGCGCGAAAACAATTCTGTGACGGCGGCCGCGCCGCCCTTGTCACATACGATGATGTTGCTGCGGGCGTTGAGGTCCGGGCTGAGGCCCGGATAGATCGGACGGCTTTTATTCGTGCTGATCGTCATCAAGTGCTCCTTAATTCCGGTGAGCTTCCTGCCGGAAACTTCCGGAAGCGATTTGACCAGACCGGAGCGGCGATGTGAACCGCTCCGGTCCGCTCTTTCTTTAGGCAGGCAACTGGAAGAACCAGTTGGAAGCCAGGACCACAAGGAAACCGGCTACGAGCACGATGTAGGGCAGCGCGCCGGCTTTCTTTTTCTTGAAGTCAGCTTCGTGCAGTCCGAGGTCTTCCAGCATGTGTGCCGGGAAAACGCCTTTGTCCTGCACGTAGTGGCGGAAGCAGAAGACCGGGATGATCAACGCTGCCGTGAACAGGCCGGCCCACAGAGCCGACGGATTCCACACCTTCGCGCCCGCTCCCATGAACACGGCGTTCACGAAAGCAAACACTGCGCCGATGGCAAGCACCCACGTCGGCGCCCGCCACGGACGCGGAACGTCGGCGTTATCGATGCGATGCAGCCAGCCCGAGTTGAGGTTCAGGAAGTTGAAGATGATGTAACCGCAGTTCGAGACGGCGAGGATGAAGAAGAAGCTCGTGGCATCCGCGCAGGCAATCGCCAGGACTGCGAGGTTGATCACGAGATCGGTCCACATCGCGCGCGTCGGTGCACCGTGCTCGTTGACGTGGCTGAGGTAACGCGGCAGCCAGCCGTCACGCGAGCCCTGATAGAGCGTGCGCGAGGAACCCGCCATCGCCGTCATTAGGCAGAGCATCAGGGCGAGGATCATGAGCATGACGAGCAGGTTCGTGACGAACGCGCTGCCATGACCCACCATGTTGGCCATCGCCGCCGCGACGCCCGAACCATCGACGATGGATGGCTCAAGCATACCCGACAGGCCGAGGACGCCCTGGAACGTGAAGGGCACCAGCGTGAAGAGCACAAGGCAAAGGAGACCCGAATAGAAGATCGCCTTGAACGTGTCGGTGCCGGGATTGCGGAACTCGCTCGTGTAGCAGACCGCCGTCTCGAAGCCGTAGGTTGACCACGCCGCGATGAACATCGCGCCGAGGATCAGCGTCCATCCGCCGATATCCCAAGAGCCCATGTCCGGCGCATACGCCGCTTTCAAGGGTTCAAGGGGGGTGAAGTTCGACCAGTCGATCTGGCCCGTTATGATTGGCACGACGCCGACGATCAGCATCGGGATGATGACCGCGAGGCCGATGTACTTCTGCACGCTCGCAGTGCCGAGAATACCCCGGTGCTGAATAGCGAAGGTAATCAGCATCAGGATTGCGCCGATGAAGAACGCGGCGTTGAACGAGAACGACACCGGGCCGAGGGTGCCGTGGAACGCCGACCAGTTGCGAATTGCAGGCGTCAGCGCCGCGACGGCATCCGACGAGAGCAGAGCGGTAACGGCGTCGGCGGCCGTTTTGCCGTGATTGGCAGCAAGCCATTCGGCGATACGCGGAGAATCGGCCGGGATCGAACCTGCGTGCGCACTGATCCAGGCCGCCACTTGCGGCGCATCTGCCGGCGGGATCGGAGCCAGTGCGTTGAGGATGTAAGCGGCGGCAATGGAGCATCCGAGCGATAGCACGGGCGACCAAGCGAACCAGTTACACCAGACGGAGAGCGGTGCGATGAGCTTGGAATAACGCACCCAGGCGGCCGCGCCGTAGACTGAGGCGCCGCCTGATTTGTTGGGAAAGAGACCGGCGATTTCTGCGTAGGTGAAGGATTGAATGAATCCCATGATCATCGACGCGAACCACACGAGAAAGGCGACCTTTCCCGCAACGCCCGCGATACCGCCTATCGAGAAAAGGACGAGAGCCGGGACGCCGCTGGCGACCCAAAACGCACCTCTCCAATCGATCGCCCTAACAAGTTGACCGGACGTGGCGCTTGGCCCGTCCGCAGTAAGCGTTCCCGTTTCTGTTGCCATGTTCTCTCCCGATTGAGCCTTATCGGTTGATGAAAAACGAGCACCTCCCGGTTTCGCGGCTCAAGCCCTTGAGGGCCTTTGCCGATCGAAGCCGAAAGAGCGGCGGACTGCCGTCGAGCGCGGGCTTGGTTTGATGCAACCGGATGAAATGCCCGGAAACCAATTTAAACCAGAAAACACCGCAATTGCCCAACGGCGGCCATGTTAGGGGAAGGTGAATTACCCGCAAGTCAAAAAAATCACCATCAAGAAACCCTAATTGATTATTTCGCAGGCACAAAAAGCATATTTTATCGCAATACTTAGATGTTATCGCGGTTATCGCAGTTGCGAAACCAAATTGGGTATTTTTGGTCAAATGCGGTTGCATTTTGGTCCGCAAAGAGCGATTGCTGTGGCATGGGAGTGAGATAGAGAAGGATTTTCGCAATCGAGATGCGAAGCGCAGCGGCCAGCAAGTCTCGGAATTTGTGGGTGGAATCGACGGTGAGTGGGTTCGATCGGATATCGCGCGCCCGGACCGAAGAGGCTGCGCGTTGCTGGCTCGAAGCCGACGCCGTGTCGGCTGAGGAGCAAAGCGAATTCGATTCCCTGCGCGCCGTCTGTCGATCCAACGCTGGCGCTGCGCGCCTGCTTCTCGGGCACGAGCACGAAGCTGGGAACTGCTTTGAGGCGGCCGAGCTAACGTGGCGAAATGTTATCGCCGGCGTCGCCACACTCGATGTGCCGATGGGCGGCGCGAGTTCGTCTTTTCATTTCCGGCTCGCCGCAAAGGCGCCGGACGTTTTGATGGGCGCGCAACGGGAGCGATATCGCCGTCTTGCAGAAGCGGCTCTCGCGATCACCCAATTCAATCGCACGCTGATCGGTCGCCGAACGCCAGACGCCGCATGCACCGCGGAGTGTGCGGCCGCGTTGAGGGCGACTTTACGAGACGTGCTAGGCTATGCGGCGCCGGAAGCGCGACTGCTCTCAGCTTGCATCGAGCCGAACGGCGACGCTGATATCTACGCGATTTATGCCGACAAACTCTACGATATTTCCACGCGTCAGCTGACGTTGTCGGCCGCGCTTTCCGAGACGTGCGCAAATTTGGAAAGCGCCGTGGCACTGACCGCACTTCTCGCACCCATGATTTTAGAGGCGATCGATCGTTCCGCTGACGACCCGTGCGGCGCCGCCAATCCGAACCAGCAGCTTGAGTTTGAATGATGTCTGATACCTACGACTTCGAAACACCGCCTTGGATCCATGACGTCTCGCGTCATCCGCTCGTCACGCCACGGGTCAAGGAGATTGCGACACGTCTTTTCGGGCGGCTCGCGTCGGGAGAATTTCCGTTCGGAACGCGAATCCCTGCCGAACGAGACTTAGCGGAAGCGTTCGGTGATAGCCGCGCAACGATCCGTCAGGCGCTCGAATTTTTGTCGGTTTACGGCATTGTTTCGCGTCGCCCTGGCAGCGGTACGTTCGTTTCATATCAGCGAAAACCACATGCGAACGGCAATGCGGGGGGACACTCCTCGTCACATATCAACGTCGATCAGCTTGCCGAGACGGCCTCGCCCTTTGCCATGAACGTCGCGGGCTCCATTCTCGCGCCCGAGATGACGCGCCTCGCGACGATCTATATGTCGACACGCGATATCGCCGACCTCCAGAGTCAGCTTCAGCGCCTCGAAGCCATCGTCACCGAAGCTGAAATATTTGCTGCGCTTGAAGAAGAATTCATGATGACGATCGCGCGCGGCACGCATAATTCGCTCATCGTCGCGATGTACGCGATCCTCCATGAAGTTCGTCGCCATCCGCAATGGGCGGCCGCCAGGCGGCAGGTGCTTACGCCGGCCAAGATCAAGAGCATCCAGTTGATGTTTCGATCGCTTTACGATGCTATTGCTCGGCGCAACGTCGAGACGGCCGTCGAGATCATCAAGCTTTACGTGGCGAACGCCCACGAAGATATGATCTACGAATCCTGAGCGGTCAGGCGTTCGAGCGTTTCCGCTGACGCCGCCAAATGCTCGCGCTGGTCCCACATCAGATCAAGCGCACGCATATGCTTGACGAGCAACGAGCGGTTCTTTGCCCACCAATCGGCAATCGAACCGAACTCCTGGATGCGTGCTTTGCCGTCAACGATGGCGACGACCGGCCAATCGCCGACTAGCGCATTGTCGATGCCGAACAGATCCTTGCCCCACCATCGCGCTTCGCCAAACGCGTGCTGGCCGATGCCGCCGATCTTCATGGCGGCGAGCACCGAGAAGGGCTCGAACGCGCGGGCGCGCTGCACGGCAGATTTCCAAAGCTCGAGCGTCGAGGCGTATTCCCACGACACCGCGCTCCATGTGCCCGGAAAGCGCCGGCAGAATTCATCGTAGAAGGCGCCGGGATCTTCGAAATTGATGTGCCCTTCGTTGAGGCGCGGATCGTCGAAATCAGGGAACTGAAAGACGAAACCTTCCATGAAATCGCTGCTCGTCCGCCGGATCAGCTCCTCGTAGTTGTCGCACGTGCACGATAGCAGCCGGCCGCGGAAGCCGCGCTTGAAGGCTTCGATCGTCAGCGCATGGACGAACGGCTCGTAGGCGGTGTCCCAGCATAGAATGTCCGGGTTCTTCGCCATCAACTTATCGACGATCGGACCGAAATCGCTCGTATCCGGCTCGAACAGGTGCTCCGCAACGAGTTCAATGCCGGCCGCCTCAAAGGCCGCCCGATAGGTCGCAATCGACGGCAGGCCAAGCAGGTCGCGCTGCGCGCAAAGGGCCGCTGTCTTGATGCCTGGATGCGTCCGCTTGAGCCACTCGACTCCCGTCACATTATAGATCGGATGCACTTCGCTCGGCGCAACGAGGGTTGGCGCATCGGGAGACAGATCGCTCGGCAACAGCGTCGCGACGAGCATGCGATGCTGCTTGATCAGCTTGCGAACGTCCGTCGTGAGATCGTTGCCGCCGATCATCAGGATGAGTTTGACGCCTTCCTCCACGATCAGCTTCTTGGCGCCCTGAAGCGCCCGGTCGGGCTGATACATCGTGTCGTAAGGCACTAGTTCGAGCATGTAACGGCGGCCGCCGACTTTCAGTCCGCCGGCAGCATTCACGCGCTCGGTCCAGATGAGGCTGCCGTTATATCCGGGAACCGCCCATGCCTTCAGCGGGCCTGTAAGAGGCGCGAGAACGCCGATCTTGAGGACGGTTGAAGACCCCAACCCTAGGTCTCTCATCGCAACCGCCAGAGCCGATACAACGGCACTTCGGGGTCTAGCGGCCATAGCTTGAAATTACCGGACTTTGAGTTTGTTGCCGCACGAGGATTAACGTCATTGCATTCCAAAAGGCCCACGCTTGCACGGCGGGCGACAACTCTTCACACGCAAGAATGTTTAGCTACGCTAAATCGCAGCACGCATCTTGTCGATAGCGCTGGATCAATGACAGACCGTCCCGATTAGAGGAACGGCCTGTTGTGCGGTCGCTATCGCGTTGCGCCGGTTGTTGCAATGGCCGAAGTTGCCAATGCCGTCGCAGGTTGCTCGGCGGGCTCTCCTGCAACCAGCATCTCGCTGCCGCGAACCGTCGTCAGAAAATGGTCCAGGCTCGTACCCCAGATGTCCCAGCCCTGGCGATCGTCCGCAATGGTGTGTCCGTCCGAGCCGTAGGGCGGCAGGATGTGTTCCTCGACGTTGCCGCCGCCGCTGCTCCAGGCGTGCGCCAGCTTCACCGCGAGGTTGGGTCCGAAATAACTGTCGTTTTCGGAATAGAACCAGATCGTCGGCTCGCGTGCCGTCTCGCCGTAGAAATGCGCCGCCGACAGAAGATCGCTTTCACCGCAGATCGCATTCGGCTGGCCATACGCGTGCCCGCCGCGTCCGCCGGCGAAATTCACGATGGCCTGGACTTGCGGAAGGTTGCGAGCCGCAACGGCCAGCGATGCCCATCCGCCGGTTGAGATGCCGGCGACGATGGCGCCGCGCTTGGCGATAAAGGGTTGTGCCGTCATGTAGTTGATCGTCGCCACGATGTCGTCGGCGGCGATGTTGCCGGATTCATAGTGATTGGGATTGGCGCAGGTGCCGACGGCCTCCGACAGTTGGCCGCCGGTGGCGCCATGTCCGCGGCGCTGCGGAAGGATGACGGCATACCCACGCTCGACGAACCACCGCGACAGCCAATAATAAACCGGCATCGAAACGGCGAGGCGCGTGGATTCATCAGTGCCGTGATTGATGACGACGAGCGGAAACTGTTTGCCCGGCGCTTTGGGATCTTCCGCGGGCCGGAAAAGGGTCGCGCGCAGCGAACGTCCGGGTTCACCGCTCGGCAGGATCCAAAGCTGCTCGCGCATGCGCGGACCTTCGGGACCAAAGCCGCCATAGGTGTTGTCCGCCGCTGATGCCGTGCCGCAAACGAGGGCGGTGAGGCCGATTACGGCGATGAGAAAAACCAATATTCGCAATCCGTCCCCCGCGTCGCGCGACACGCAAATTCCCTTCAAGAAAGCCATCAGAGGTTCCCCGTCTCGCGCAACTTCCGCGCTGCAACATTGGATGGCGGCGCGCCGCCATCGTCAAGGGCTGTAATAATGATCGCGGAATTGCGATTTATGCCTGTTTTTATTGACGAATTTTGACGTTCGCGCCGATGGCCCGCGACAGGCAGCCACCGAATTTCCCCAATTGCAATGGCCAAGCTTCGCTGTGCGCGGCGCGGCGGACGCTGCGATTCGCTTCCAATTTGCTCCGCCGACGTCAAAAAAATGAAAGCGCCGGAGAGCCTCCGGCGCTGTTCGTTCGTCAGATGTGATCACCACCAGCACAGGCCGATGCAATAGCCCGGACGATAGCGGTAGGCGTACGGGCGGCGATAGGAATTATAGTAATAGTGGCGCCGGTATACGCTGTGATGGCGGCGATAGTAGCGGTTGCGCCAGTGGCGGTGACGCCAAGCGCGATGATGACGCCAGTAGCCATGCCGGTAGCCGCAATGGCGATATCCGTTCCGCCACCAGCAGCGGTAGCGGGCCTTTTCGACGAGATTGGCCTGATCGCCTTTCAGCGCCAGCACGCCGCTCGTCAGCGCACCGGCGCGCGCACTTGGTGCGTAAGCGCCGAATGCCAAGGCCATCGCGCAGCTGAGCGCGATGATCGAAAGCAGTTTCCTCACATTGTCCCCCTTTTACCCAACACGTTCGTCCCGAAGAAATTGTGATCCGTTGTGCTCCGGGTCCGGCGATACTGCATTCGCGCCATGTCAGTACAACCCTAATCCGTCCGTTCAGCCCGCGTCGACGCGCACTTGTGGCGAGAGTGTGGCATGTGCGCGCCACCGCATGGCTCAGACGAGGGGGCTATCCACAGGCCGCGAAGTATCGCAGGGGGGCGCCGGATGGTGCTTGGCGATGTGCTGCCCCGGTTCCGGCGCTAAATTGCTCCGCCGCGAGCCGACAGCCGTCGCCGAATTTCGCGTAGAAAAATCTGCGTCGGCACGGTCTGTTGTGCCTCGGGATGCGTGATCAGGTAGAGGCAGTAATTCGGCAGCGTCGCCGACGGTAGCAAGGGCCAGAGGTGATCGCGTTCTTCGCGCGAGACGAGAATGGTCGGCAGAAAGCCAAGTCCGACGCCCATGCGGATCATGCGCTTGGCTTCATCCAGGTTTTCCGCTTCGCCTGATGGTCTCAGTCCCAGTCCATAACGCAGGCGGAAATTCTTCACTTCCATCGGCTCATCCGTGCCGGTCACAACGAAGCGTTCTGTGGCAAGCACTTCCGGACGGTTGACCGTCGCGCCATAGAGGGGGCTGGAGCGAGCGCAGTAGAGCTGCTGAAATTCGCGCACCAGCGGCTCGTGAAGCAGCTCGGCGCGCGGCGCGGCATCGAAAGAAATGCAGACTTCCGCGCGGCCCTTGGCCAAGGCCTCGACGACGATCGGACAAGGTGCAACTTCGATCTTCAGGCGGATGCCAGGGTGACGCCGCCGCATCGTATCGAGCGTTGCATCGAGTTCCGGCGAGACAACGCCTGAGACGGAGCGGATCGTGAGCAGGCCCTGCACGTCGCCGGACGTCCTGGCGATATCGTTGGGCAGGGATTGGATGGAGTCGAAAAGGGTGTCGCAAAACTTGGCCAGGACGTGCCCCGCCGCCGTCAACTCGACGCCCCGCGGTGTTCGAAGGCATAATTTTTCACCAACGTGCTCTTCGAGACGGCGAAGCGCCAGGCTCACCGTCGGTTGCTGCAGATTGAGCCTTCGGGCCGCTGAACCGATGCCTTCCGAGCGGCATATTTCGCGGAAAATCTTCAGTAAATTGAGGTCCAAGCGCCTGAAAAGCGAGGCGCCCGACGACATCGTCTTTTTCCGCACAGCCAATACTACACCACTCTTGATCGAGCCAACCCACTCATAAATTCTATTTATGTCACAGATTGTAAAGCGATGGGTTCCCGGTCTCGGCCCGGCCGCTGATGATGCGCGCGCCTTCATCAGTCGAATTCGACCTCCCGGGAAAGGATCGAAATTCCATGTCCCCTTCAAATATCGTCGGGTTTTCCTCGACGGAAACAATTGCCGACAAGCTCGCGACGATCACCGCTAAAATCGAGCAGGCGGCCGCGCAGCCGCTGGCCCGTGCGGTGACGTTTCCTCCGGCAGCCTATACCGACGAGGATTATTTCGCCTTCGAAGCCAAGCGCGTTCTTGAGACCGGCTGGCTTTGCGTCGCGCATGTCTCCGAGCTCAAGGAGCCAGGCAGCTTTCTCGCCGTCGATCTGCTTGGTGAACCGCTGGTCGTGACGCGCGACGAACGCGATCAGATCCACGTGCTGTCGCGCGTTTGCCCCCATCGCTCTATGGACATCATCCCGGAGGGCTTTGATTTTCCGCGCCGTGGCACCGCGAAGCGTCTGACGTGCCCTTACCATCTTTGGGCGTTCGATCTCGATGGGCATCTCAAGGGCTGTCCGCACATGCAGCGCGTCGAGGATTTCAAAAAGGACGACTGGCAGCTCGCGGGTTTCCGTACCGAAGTCTGGAAGGGCTTCGTCTTCGTCAACTTCGACGGCAACGCGGCGCCTGTCGCCGAGCAATATAAAGACCTCGCGACGATGCTCGCGCCATGGAACACGGAAGACATGGAGGTCGTCATCACGCTCGACTGGGAGTGCGACTTCAACTGGAAGGTGATGATCGAGAATTGGATGGAATCCTATCATCACATCGGTGCGCACGCCGAAACGCTCAATCGCACGATGCCTGGCCAAAACACCTGGAGCGAGCCCGAGCACCCGCATTTCATTCGCGCCCATCTTCCCTTCAAGGAACGCATTCGCGAGGAGATGGAGGAGGCACTGGCCAAAGGCGAAACGCTACCCGGTTTTTCGCCGATCTCCGGTCTTTCGATTGAGGATCAGGTCGAATGGGGGCTTTATGTCGGCTTTCCCTGCTTCATGCTTCTGACAACGCACGACCGCGTGCTGTGGTATCGGCTGCTGCCGCTATCGGCCGGAAAGTGCAAGCTGCAGACAATGACGCTCGTCACGAAGGCCGCGATGGCCGCGCCCGACTACGCTGAGACACTCGCTGCCGAAACCAAGATGCTGAGCGACTTTCACAAGGAAGACATGCTCGTGAACGTCGGCGTGCAGCGCGGGTTAGCGTCACGGAAAGTCGTGCAGGGGCGCCTCAGTCATCTCGAGGAACCGGTCTGGCTTATTCAGCGCTACGTTGCTGCCCGGCTGAAAGGGACGTATCCCGAACGCGCCAAGCGCGCGCCCTATAGCGGTCCGCTCGCGGCTGCTGAATAGACGATATGGTCTCGGCTAGTTGCCGAAGATCTCGCGCTGACGGGCTTCGAGCTCCTGGCGATAGCGCCGGAGCGCGAACGCTTCCGTGATGTAGCCCAAGGCGTGCCTCGACGTTTCGTTGTCGACGATGACCAGTCGCTCTGTTTCGCGCTGTTCAAATAACTGCACGAGCATGTCGAAGCGCGTCGAGGCCATCACCCAGTCATTGCTATGCTCAAGCGACGACTTCAGGTCTTCCAGCGTGCTGCCCGGATTGTCGTTCAATTGGTCGACATGCAAGGCAGCGACATCAAGGAGGCCAACGTACGCCGCCTTTTGGTCCGCGACCGCTACGTACTTCGTCGAGCCGACAGGAAAGCGTGCGCAAAAGTCGGCGAGCGACATGCTGATCGGCACTGTATTCAAATCGCGCCGCATCAGATCGCGGGCCGTCGTCTGCCGTGCCCAGCCGACGTCTTCGCCGCCGAGGATCGCTTCGCCGCGCAGATGAAAACGCCACGTCGCAAACGAGTATCCGAACACTTGCCTGACGGTCAGTGTCGCGGCCAGAACACCGAGCAGAACAGGTTCGACGACCGTCAAGTCGCCGGTAACTTCGATCGCGAGCAGCGCCATCGCCATCGGTGCTCCGACGACTGCAGCGCCAAAGCTTGCCATGCCGACAAGGCTGATGATCGCCACATCGTTCGGCGCGACCACGCCGGCCATCACGCCGACGTTTCCGGCAATGGCGCCCGTGACGGCCCCGAGGAAGAGCGATGTCGAGAACAGGCCGCCACGAAACCCCGAGCCGAGCGACAGCGCCGAAGCCACAATCTTGCCAGCCAGTACGACGGCCAACAGCTTTACCGGCCATTCGTTATTCAGGATCAGCGCCATCGCATCGTGGCCGGAGCCGAGCAGATGCGGCACGAAAATGGCCATTAAACCGACCAGCAGGCCGCCAGCCCATGGCCGGAAGACGTCACGCATTTTGCTCTGTCGGAATATGCGCTCGACACCCGTCACGCAGCGCATCAAACCGACCGACAGTAGTCCGCAAGCGACGCCGAGAAACAGTGCCAGAATGGCGTAACCATCGCTGCCAAAGCCATTTGGATTGAGCGGAATGTGATAGGAGTGGCCGACCAAAAGTCGCGACGCCAGATGTCCCGCCACGGCCGCCGCAACGACGGGTGACAGCGTCGCGACGGTATAGCTGCCGACGATGAGTTCGAAGCCATAAGCGGCTCCTGCGAACGGCGCCGCAAAGGCTCCCGCGATGCCGCCTGCGCATCCTGCGCCGACGAGCATGCGCACGTCGTGACGACGACGGTTCAAGAATTGTCCGACTTTCGAGCCGACGGCTCCGGCAGCCTGCGTAAAGCCGCCTTCGATCCCGAGCGACAGGCCGAAGCCGCTCGATAGCAGCGACTGCAAGGCCACGAACGCGCTGTCCCTGAACGACATGCGGCCGCCGTAAAGCGCGTTGGCTTCGATCGGGTCGACGATCACATGCCTCAGCCGCGACTGGTGCAAGTACGTTGCGCCGACAAGGACGCCGCCCAGGGTTACGATGAAGATCACCTGGGTGGGAGAAAGGTCCAATGCCGAGCTGAGCCGCTCTCCCGCATTAAGCCCAAAGAGATATTGGTGCGCGGTTTCCGAGATGAGGATCATCAGCGAAGCGATGGCGCCGCTGGCCGCGCCGACACACGCTGCTGCGACGACCAGGATAAAGGTGTTGTCGCGGAGAAGCTTGCGCAGGGACCCCCGGTAAACGCGGATAACGGCAACAGCCCATCTGAGCGGTCTGCGTTTCTGGCCGAAGGGGAAAAGGCGCATATGGAATTTAAATCGACATGAGGCTCCCAGCTGAGCCGGACCTAGCATACGCCGATTGTCTCTGTCATTGCAGAAGATGCCGTATTCGGGCGGGCGAAAGGCAGCCGAACTTGTACGCTGGGTCGCTTGTGCCAGTCTCCAGCAGAAGACAATGAGCGGTGGAGAGACAGCGCGAGAAGAAAAGAGTAGCTGGACAACTATGACGAGTCGTCGCACCCTGACGCTCTCTATGCAGACCATCAGGAGCCCCGGCCGAAATCCCCTGAAGTCAGGCCGGGGCTTTTCTCTGCCGATTGACGGTACGCCCCAGGACCTATTTCGTTTCCGCGCTCATCCCATAGTATTGCGCTAGAGAATGCATTTGCTCGGCCGTCAGATCTTTCGCGATCGAGCGCCTCCGCGCAAATGTATCATTGTATCTCTCGCCTCTCGCAAATTTCGGAGACGTCTTCGATCTGCCGATCTGTCAGAGCGTTGCCACCGGCGCCATGATATCCGACCGCCGTGCAGACTCCCACGACGCTCCGCCGGCGTGTCGGTGCTGTCCGAAAAGGCCGGACAGATTTTCCGAGCAGGGTACGGTAAATCCCAGAGCTCAGACGGCAAATTCGCTATGTAATTTGACCTTCCGGACGCTTCTGCTTAATGCGGCATCGCTGCAATGCATTCGGGCCTGCCGACAAGCAGTTCTCGCGGGAGGCGGCGACCGCCGCTGCGTCATTGGCGCTCGGCGCGAGACCCTGTTATCTTCGGCATTCGGCGCCAGTTATGCTATTGGCCAGCCCACGAAAAGCGGCCGGGATGGCGAGCCATCGTCCGCTTGATCTCCAGACGACCCTTACGAGCCCATTACGAGAAAGACCCTCGATATGCCTCCTTATCGTTCCAGGACGACCACTCACGGCAGAAACATGGCTGGAGCGCGCGGCCTATGGCGCGCAACCGGCATGAAGGACGAGGATTTTGGCAAGCCGATCATTGCCGTCGTCAACTCGTTCACGCAGTTCGTTCCGGGGCATGTGCATCTCAAGGATCTCGGACAGCTCGTGGCGCGTGAAATCGAACGCGCAGGCGGGGTCGCGAAAGAGTTCAACACCATCGCCGTCGATGACGGCATCGCGATGGGCCACGACGGCATGCTCTATTCGCTCCCCTCTCGCGAGCTGATTGCCGACAGCGTCGAATACATGGTCAACGCCCATTGCGCTGACGCCATGGTCTGCATTTCCAATTGCGATAAGATTACGCCCGGCATGCTGATGGCGAGCCTGCGGCTCAACATTCCGACCGTGTTCGTTTCGGGTGGACCGATGGAAGCCGGAAAGGTCGTCCACGACGGCAAGGAGACCGCGATCGACCTTGTCGACGCGATGGTCGCTGCCGCCGACGATCGCGTGTCCAACGAGGCCGTCATGGCGATGGAGCGTTCCGCCTGTCCGACGTGCGGTTCGTGCTCGGGCATGTTCACCGCGAACTCGATGAACTGCTTGACCGAAGCGCTCGGCCTTTCGCTGCCCGGCAACGGCTCAATCGTCGCGACGCATGCTGGTCGCAAGCGATTGTTCGTTGAAGCTGGCCATCTCATCGTCGATCTGACCCGCCGCTATTACGAGCAGAATGACGAGACAGCACTACCGCGGACCATTGCAGGCTTTGCCGCCTTCGAGAACGCTATGACGCTCGACATTTCGATGGGCGGATCGACGAACACGGTGCTGCATTTGCTTGCCGCTGCGCAGGAAGCCGAAGTGCCGTTCACGATGAGCGACATCGATCGGCTGTCGCGCCGCGTGCCATGCCTGTGCAAGGTCGCGCCCGCGAAGTCCGACGTGCACATGGAAGACGTTCATCGCGCGGGTGGCATCATGGCGATCCTCGGCGAACTCGATCGTGCGGGCCTGCTCCACACCGACGTTCCGACCGTCCACGCCGCCACCCTGGGTGAGGCCCTGTCGCACTGGGACGTCGCTCAGTCCAACAGTGAGACGGTCGCAGATTTTTATCTCGCATCGCCCGGAGGCGTGCCGACGCAGGTCGCATTCAGCCAGGATCGCCGCTACGCCGAACTCGACCTCGATCGCACGAAGGGGGTCATTCGCGACAAGGCTCATGCTTTCTCGCAAGACGGCGGCTTGGCCGTACTGTTCGGCAATCTCGCCGAAGACGGCTGCATCGTGAAAACCGCGGGCGTCGACGACAGCATCCTGAAGTTCACCGGACGTGCCCGCGTTTTCGAAAGCCAGGATTCGGCCGTGTCAGACATCCTCGGCGGCCGGGTTAAGCCGGGCGATATCGTGCTGATCCGTTATGAGGGACCGCGCGGCGGACCTGGCATGCAAGAGATGCTCTATCCTACGAGCTATCTGAAATCGAAAGGCCTCGGCAAGGCTTGTGCCCTCGTTACGGACGGGCGCTTTTCAGGCGGATCGTCGGGCTTGTCGATCGGCCACGTATCGCCAGAGGCGGCAGCCGGCGGCGCTATCGCGCTCGTGCAGGAAGGCGACGAGATTCAGATCGACATCCCCGAGCGCCGCATTCATCTCGCGATCAGCGACGAGGAAATGGCAAAGCGTCGGGCCGCGCAGGAGCGGATCGGCTGGAAGCCCGCAGAAGCCCGAACGCGTAAGGTTTCGAAGGCTCTGAAAGCCTACGCCAGCATGGCGACCAGCGCTTCCCGGGGTGCCATTCGCGAAATTTGAGCCTTCAAAATCGGCGCCGTCTTCCTGAGAGGGAGGACGGCCGCTCTGGGCTTGCGGGAATAGGCCGTTTGATGCCTCGACGTTCCGTTCCGTTCCGTTTCGACTGCGGCGGCAAGCCATTATGCCATTCCTATAACGTCGCCCCTTCCGCCTTCTCGATTCCAAATATGGCCATCGCTACCTCTTCGTCACGAAAGGAGATGAGCCATGACATATCCAGGCATAGTACTGATTGGGCGTAACACTTGGGATCGACAAGACAGCGATAAGGGCGCGGCCCGCAAGATCGCGTACAACTTGTTCGCGGTCGTCGCGCTGATGGTTGCGGCAGGCGTTATCACAACTGCATATCATCCAACCAACGGTTCGGTCTCAAATCCGCGCTTCGAGTCGATGGGCGTGAACCATATCCCCACAACGTTTCGAGGCGCCCCACCGCCAAAACACGGCAGCTGATTGCGGCCAAGCTTCTTTAATGGCCGCTAGCCAGAAAGGTCGGACGACTTTGCTACGAACGGCGTCCGGCCTTTTTGTGCGTTGTTATTCCGAGCGCCAAGCGGCCGCCAGGGTTCTTATGGGATCCTTAGGAGATGACCCGGTGCCCCGCATGGCTTTCGAACATTGGTCACCCGAAATGAAAGTGGTGATGATGACGCGTTCGGAGGCTGCAGATGCTATTTAAGTCTAATTCTGAAAGCGCAGATCGACATGACTCAGCCGCCCTCTTTTGCCAAGCCCGTTTGATCGAACTGACATCGATCACGGATCGCGCGAGAGGCAGTGTTGTGAACCCTCCCACGGATGTCGCCGAGGAAGACCTGCGGAATAAGGGCCATGCCATCGGTCCCACGCACGATAGTCCGGCCGCACAGATATTCCATATGATCGCTCATCGGTCGGGGTCGTGGGAAATTCGCAACGACGAAGGCAGCAAGGCAGGTCTATTTCGCTCGCGCCAAGCCGCAATCAAGTTTGCCCGCGACGAGAGCCCTGACGGACAGTTTATCATCATCGACGACACGACGTGGGCGTAGCGCCTTCCACAGGGCCACGCGGGAGGTAGCGCTGCCCCGCATCGTTATGCCGTGCTGACTTTAACCGCCGACGACGCGGTTTCTGCTGCCTAGGGCTATAAGCGGTCTACGGCGGCGACGTCGATCAACTCCCAAGCTTCGCACTCCGCTTCGGAGGGATGCTCCCAAGCGTCGGACGCTGCTTCAAACAGGGCCGGCGGGACAATCTGGGTGAAGGGCTGAGGATATTGATTGCGTCGCGCTACCCGCTCCCGCCGCTCGTTGCGCGGCGCATCCAACAAGTGAACGCGAAGAGGCAAATCCTGTGCGCGCGCTTTATCATAAAAGGCGTAGCGCTCTTTCGCGCTTACCAAGCCGATCTCAAGGAGCACATCGATACCCACGGCCAGTATGCTGACAGAAACATCCCAAAGTAGGCCACGGCAACGCTCCCGGCGCTCAATGTACCAGTCGATAACTTCGTTCGTCGGACGCGTGTCCGCGCCATACAACCGAACCATGGAGCTATCGAGATCCAAGAATACGCCGCCTGATCTTGCGACGCACTGGCAGGCGTAGGTGGTTTTGCCGGCTCCGACCGGGCCGATGAGCAGATGAAGCGTTCCGCGCGGGTTCATTTGAATCCTCCCACCTGAAACTTGGCGGTAGTGCGACGTTCGATGTCATCCGACCTAGTCCGACGAGGTCACAACGAGACCTCGTTCCCGTAGGCGCGCCTCTATCCGCCCCCATTCGAATACGGCCTCTCTCAACGAGAGCCACGATGTGACTTCGCGGGAGGCTCATACCTAGCCGATTGGATGTTTTTACCGTTAGGCCAGCCAACCAAAACTCGGCTGAACATACTTCCGGCTTGACATCGGTGCTCAGCGCCAGAGAGGCGTGATCCTGCATTCAGATAAGACGTTGAAAAATGCGATTTTTTGGCTCCGCGGGTAGGGCTCGAACCTACGACCATCCGATTAACAGTCGGACGCTCTACCACTGAGCTACCGCGGAATACCGGGGCTGTGCCCGGAAAGCGCCCCGCATAGCAGAACGAGTCTGCGCTGGCGAGAGGCTAGCTCGATTTTCTTTAGCGCATCCAACGACGCCGGACGGCGACAAGTCGAAGCACGCTTGGAGGCCACGGCCGGAATTGAACCGGCGTTCACGGATTTGCAATCCGCTGCGTCACCACTCCGCCACGTGGCCCCACTCGTATTCGTCCAACCGCCTCTCCAGACCGCAATGTGGTCGTGCAATCCGGGCGCCAATCGATCGAACGGGCCGTCTAACACAGACGCCGCGCTTCTTACAAGCCGTTACGAAGATCGATTGAAATTGTTTCGGATGAGGCTGCCTCGCCAGGGTTCGAGACGCAACCGGAGCAAGGCCCACGTGGCCGGCACGCGGATGTTTCCTCCCCCAGGGGCAAATTAGTCAGTGAGTACCGTAGATAAGCGTTGCAAACCGCCCACATGCGACCGCTTTCCAGTCGCGCTAGGCTCATGGACTGCGTATAGAAAGATTTAACACAGGCAAGAACTCGGGCGCGGAGACAAGCGTGACGAACACTGCTTTGCAACGCAAGAATATGGTCGAAAGCCAAATCCGCCCGAGTGACGTGACGGACAGGCGCATCACGGCGGCCATGACGGTCATTCCGCGCGAAGCCTTTCTGCCCGCGAAGCTCGCAGACTTGGCGTATAGCGACGAAAGTTTGATGATCGCGCCCGGACGCGAGGTGCTGGCGCCGCGCGTTCTCGCCAAGCTCATTCAATTGGCCGAGATCGAAGAGGCCGACAATATCCTCGTCATCGGTGAAGCCGGTTATGGCGCGGCACTCGTCTCGCAGTTCGCGGCCAAGGTCGTCGCACTGTTGCCTGATGAGGAAAGCGCCAAGACCGCTCAGGCGGCGTTTGCGGCGAACGGCATCACGAACGCTATCGCCGTATCTGGCCCGGCAGCCGCTGGCTGGTCGGCCAAGGCACCATATGATGTCGTCCTTGTCGAAGGCGGGATCGAGCAAGTGCCTGAGACGCTGAAACCGCAGGTTCGCGAGAACGGCCGTTTAGTCGCCATCGCAACGAATGACCGGATCGGCAAGGCCGTCGAGTTTCATAAGCGGGGAGGAATCTTCGCTCTGCGTGAGGGGTTCCAGGCGTCGGCTTTGCCGCTCGCTGGCTTCTCGGTCGAGCGGCCTGCTTTTGTATTCTAAATGGGGATTTCTGGTGCAAAGGGGGCACAGTCGGAGGTCTTTTGACCGAGCTGATGCAGAGTTGCGCTGGAAAACGGATCGCCGAAGCTTTTGAAGAAAGACAGGGAAGTGCATTTCCTGCAACGCTTACAAACAAAAGCGCAGGCGAACACTGGCGTGACGTAAATACCGCCATAGATTACGCAGTGCGTTTATGAAGGGGAAACCCTTTAGTCGGTCGGGATCGAATCGGCTAGACGGGTTACAAACGGGGGTCCGCTCGCTTGTTCGGGGCAGCGAGTGGAATGCAGGTGCACACAATTGGCTAAGACAAAATCAAATCAATTGTCCCGTCGCGACGTGACTTCGGTCCAACGTCGCGCGTTGACTACATTCATCGCTTTAGCGGCCTATGCCGCTTTTTCGACTGACGTCAGCGCCGAGACGCTGATCGATACGCTCTCAGCGACGTACCAGTACAGCCCGACGCTCGATGCGGCCCGCGCCCAGCAGCGTGCGCGAGACGAAGACATTGCTCGTGCGAACTCCGGCTATCGGCCCGACATCAACGCCTCGGCGAATGTCGGCCGTGAGCGCACGAGAACGGTCTCTCCGGTGCCAGGAGCGACGGGGACGAACGTCGGCTCGCCGCGTGGATATGCAATTGATCTCGTGCAGCCGCTGTTCACGGGGTTTCAGGTCACCAACGCCGTCAACGCGGCCGAAGCGAATGACCGCGCCGGCCGTGAAACGTTGCGGAGCACCGAACAGCAAGTTCTGCTCGATGCGGTGACAGCCTACGGCGACGTCACCCGTGATCAGGCGATCGTCAAGCTGAATGAAAACAACCTCAAGTTTCTCGACGCCGAACTGAAAGCTCAAAGAGACCGTTTCGCCGTCGGTGAAGTGACGAAGACGGACGTTGCGCAGTCGGAAGCTCGCCGCGCTCTCGGTCAGTCGGACCTCGATCAGGCGCGCGCCAATTTGAAGTCGAGCCGTGCGATCTTTGAGCAGGTCGTTGGCCATCCGCCTTACAACTTGATTGAGGCCAATCCGAACACCAAGCTTGTGCCGCGAACGCTGCAGGACGCTATCGCGATCGGTACGAAAGAAAATCCGATCGTCGTGCAGGCGCTCTATTCGGAACAGGCCGCCCGCTACACAGTCGATCAGGTTCGTGGCCAGTTGCTGCCCCAGGCGCAACTCGAAGCCAACTACACCGATCAGTACGACGGGTCGGAAGGCATCGATCAAGGAACGTCCGCATCCGTTGTCGCCAGCGTTACTGTTCCGCTTTATGCGCAGGGCGGCGAAGTCTTCGCTCAGGTTCGCCAAGCCAAGCACAACCATATTGCTGCGCTTCAGCAGATTGAGGTGCAGCGTGCTTCGGCCCAATCGCAGGTGGTTCAGGCTTGGTCGCAGCTCGTCGGCTTCAAGGCCCAGGCTGAATCGGACAAGGCGTCGATTGTTGCCAACACCACCGCTTTGAACGGCGTCCGCGAAGAAGAGCGGGTCGGTCAGCGTACGGTTCTCGACGTCTTGAACGCACAGCAGGAATTGCTGCAGTCCCAGGTCAACCTCGAGACCACGAAGCGCAACATTCTCGTCGCGTCGTATACGCTGGTTTCGGCAATCGGACGCCTCAGCGTCTCGGAAGTCGGCGCCGCAACGGCCGTCTACAATCCCGAAGTCCACTACCAGCAGGTTCGTAGCAAGTGGTGGGGTATCGATATCACCCACGGCGACGGCCGCCGGGAACACGTGGATGTCGCACCGGCCAAGTAGCCGGATAGAGTTCTCAAGGGTTTATCGAGGCCGGATTTTTCCGGCCTTGATGCTTTTTTGCATTTCAGCGTCCCCTCGCCGCCTTGAGAGTGCCGCTCTCCGGGGATAACTTCGGCGGAGATTGTTGCGGTTTTTCCGCAACCTGCCACCATTATGGCAATCGTTGATGGCGCGATGATTCTAGGCGAAACACCGGGCCTTTATGGTGCAGTCATCGCGTACGCTCGCGCATGCGGGCGGCTCAGTTGCGAAAAAGGTAGGGTATGTCGAGACTTGAATCCAACTCTGAGCCGAGCATGGAGGAGATCCTCGCCTCGATCCGCAAGATCATTGCGGAGGATTCATCCGGCCTAAGAGCGCCATCGGCGGCACCCAAACCAGGCACGCCCTATTCGCCAGCGCCGAAATCAGCCTCGCCTCAGCCGACCCAGGCTCCAGCGCCGACACCGCAGCGCGGGTTCATGTCGCGGGAGGCTTTTTTGAAATCGCCGCCGCCCTCGGAGCCTGAGACGCGGAAAGACACAGATGCGCCGTTTGGAGGTCCGCGTTCTGCTGCGGCGGAGCGCGCTGACCTTTCGCCATCGTCGCGGCTTCGTCCGCGTGATGAACCGTCGCCCTTCGACAGAGTTTCGCCCTCTCTTCGCGATCGTGACGCGGCGTCGACGCGAGAGCCCTTCCGGGCGCGCGGTGACGAACGGTTGACTGAATCTGCGCCGACGAACGAATTCAAGGCCGAGCCGCAGTCGTCCGCATCATCGCAGCCGTCCATCTCGCGCAGCGACACGCTTTCGATCGACGCTCAGATTGCGGCCGCTCGGTCCGTGACGATCGAAACGGTCGAGGTTGTGCCCGTCGAGGAGGCGCTTCCGATCGTCAAGGAAGACTCGCCTGCAATTCTCAAGGTCGAGCCTGAGCCCGCAGCCGCCAAGTCCGTCAGCAAGACCGATACCGCAAGCATTATTGAAGCGCAGTTGACGGAACTCCTGAGCGAGGACCTTAACGCGCTCCGCCAGGGCCGCGCGAAGGCGCAAGCAGACGAAACGGCCGCAAAGCCCGACGAGCCGAAAATCGAGGCAGAAGAAACAGCCTCGGCGGAAGCGGCGAAAGACACGGCGTCGAAACCAGAGACCAGCGATCCATTCGCGTTCGATCTTGGCCCATCGCCGTTTGCGCCGAAGCCCGCTCCGCCGCAGCAGAAAACCGAAACGCAGGAAGCGTCAGCGCCTACGCCGAAGACCACATCGGCTCCTGCTGCGGAGGCGGAGCCAGCTCCCGTCGCAAAGGCCACGCCGTCACCGCAAGCATCCGCTCCCGTAGAGCCCGCGCCGCTGCCGAAATTCGAACCCGTCGCTCCGGCGCCGCAGCAGCTCCGCACTTCGGAACCTGCCTCCGAAGAGCCGCCGCACCCTGCGCCGCGCGTCACATCTCCTGAACCGAAACCGGTTGAGGCAAACAATCCGTTTGGGAGCGCTCCGTATTTCGGCCCGTTCGGGCCGCAAAGCGCCAGCCCGGCTGAAAAAGCCGTCTCGCCAGCGGCGATGACGGCATCGCCAATCGCAGCGCCTCCGCCGAAGTCCGAGCCGGAAGCGCCTGCGCCGCGCGGACGGCCTACCTTCGCGGTTCCAAGCGTATCGGCGACGCTGGGTCCGTCCCGCAAGCTGGAGCCGCTTGCAAACGCCTTCCAGCCTGCGCCGCCACCGCCGCCGAGCGTGATGGAAACGTTCGCCCCGGCCGCCGAAAGCGCGCTCGAGCGGCGTTCGTCCGCGGCACAGCAGTCTGCGCCGGAGCCGCCCTGGGCCGCGATTGCTGCCCGCACGGCCTCGCCCGAGCCGCCGTCGTCATCTGCGACGCCGACTATTGACGACAAGCGCGACGAAACGGTTCTGCATTCGACGCTTCCCGCGACGACATCGGAAACAGCGCTTGACCGCCAGATAGAAGATGCCGTCGCCGATCTTCTCAGGCCGCTGCTCAAAACGTGGCTCGCCGAAAATATGCCGAAGATCGTCGAGCGCGCGCTTCGTCGTGAAATGTCTGAGCGTCTCTTGCCTGGGCAAAAGAACCCACGCGACTAGCCCATTGACCGAAGTGGAGAACGTCGTCTCGGAGACTGTGCTCTCCAGGACGCGATAACGCGCGGTTTGTCAGATCACGGGCCCTACAACAATTTTATTCTTGCACGTGACTTTCGCCACACGGTTGCCTCGACCCCGTCCTAGCGTTGCCTCCAGCGGGGGGCCGCATCGACCGACAAGTGCGAAGTTCGGCTGCCCGTGACGTCACTGGGTTGGGCACGCGCGCTGCGGCGAACATCTCCAATCCAGCTACGACGAACCGGAGGGGCAACAACGGGGCTGCCGACGCGGTTCTGCGATTTGAAGTTTGTACGCAGAAGAGGATGCGTCATGACACAGATGAACGGAGCGAAACACGACGTTGAGGACATTCTGGCCTCGATCCGCACGAGTATTGCCGATCGCGCGCCCATGTTCGAAAGCGAGAAGCGGGAGGCGCGCATGACGGCATTGCGCGGCCGAAACGCCCTCGCGGAAGAAGCTGCGGATTTCGAGCTGCCGGCGATCTTCAAGTCTTCGGCCCAACCGACCTCCGTGCGACCCAACTTACTCGGGAGGCTAAGTGAAGCTTTGGCATCAGCACCACCAGAGCGCGAGAGATCGCGCACGGTTATTCCATTCGAGCCGATCCACGGCCGCATGATCGAACCGCCGCCGGTCCGGCGCGAGCAGGCGGAGAAAGAGATTTCGTCGGTCGCAGCCGAGAAGATTGCGGCTGAAAACGACAGCCAGAGACGCAATATGCCGTCGTTCTTCGATACCCGCATGAACCGCATGAGCGCGATGTCGCAGCAGGCTGCCGAACCGCCGCCGGAACCGGAGCCCGCGCCGCGCGCTCCAATGACCGATATGGCCCAGCCGCCGCGCCTGCCGGATTTCCCGTTTGGTGCTGAATCCGGCGGCGATGTCGAAGACGCCGCGGCCCAGCTTCTGCGGCCGATCCTGCGCCAGTGGCTGTCGGAAAACATGCCTAAAATTGTCGAGAAGGCGCTTATGACGGAAACTGGCCGGCCGACCCACGTCGGCCCCGTGCGCCGCTGAGGCATGTCGCAAACGCGCGATGACAGGGTAGAAGGGAGCGAAGGTTGACAGCTGCCGAAGGTCGGCCTTACGACCGTGGTCCGAAAATCACGGCCTGACAGCTGAAAAGCGACGCTCCCTCCAATGCTTGAAAAGACATTCCGACCGGCCGACATCGAGCCGCGTATCAATTCCGAATGGGAGAAGGCCAACGCCTTCAAGGCCGGGCGCGCCGCGTCCGGCGGAAAGAACGCGGCGTACTCGATCGTCATCCCGCCGCCGAACGTGACGGGCTCGCTCCACATGGGGCACGCCCTCAACAACACCTTGCAAGACATCCTCGTCCGTTTCGAGCGCATGCGCGGCCGCGACACGCTCTGGCAGCCGGGCACCGATCACGCGGGCATCGCAACGCAAATGGTCGTTGAGCGCCAGCTCTCCGCCAACAAAGAGCCGTCGCGCCGCGAGCTTGGCCGCGAGGAGTTCTTGAAGCGCGTCTGGACGTGGAAGGAAGAATCCGGCGGCACCATCATCACGCAGTTGAAGCGTCTCGGCGCCTCCTGCGATTGGAGCCGCGAGCGTTTCACAATGGACGAGGGCCTGTCGAAGGCCGTCGTGAAGGTCTTCGTGCAGCTCTACAACGAAGGGCTGATCTACAAGGATAAGCGCCTCGTCAACTGGGACCCGAAGTTCCAAACCGCGATTTCCGATCTCGAAGTCGTGCAGGTCGAAGCGCGCGGAAAATTCTCGTGGTCGAAAGACAGCGGCGAGCCGTTCGATGCGGCGGCGCTTGCAAAGGTGCTCGCGAAAGATCCGAGCGGCCACATGTACCATTTCCGCTATCCGCTCACGAAGAAAGTGCCGGGCTACGACAAGGATTACATCGTCGTCGCCACCACGCGTCCCGAGACGATGCTGGGCGATACCGGCGTCGCGGTGCATCCGGATGATGAGCGCTACGCTGCGCTGATCAAGGCAGGCGCAAAGGTAAAGCTGCCGCTGGTCGGCCGTGAAATTCCGATCGTCGCCGACGAATACTCGGACCCTGAGAAGGGCACCGGCGCGGTGAAGATCACGCCCGCGCACGACTTCAACGACTTCGAAGTCGGCAAGCGTCACGACCTTGCGCAGATCAACATTCTCGACGCCTTCGGCAAGATCAACGACGAAGCGCCCGAAGCCTATCGCGGTCTCGACCGTTTCGATGCGCGCAAGAAAGTCGTCTCTGATATCGACGCGCTGGGCCTGCTCGAAAAGATCGAGCCGACCGGCCACACCGTTCCGCACGGCGACCGTTCCGGCGTCGTCATCGAGCCGTGGCTGACGGACCAGTGGTACGTCAACGCGGGCGAGCTTGCAAAAAATGCCGTCTCTGCCGTCGAAAACGGCAAGACCGTGTTCGTGCCGAAGAACTGGGAAAAGACCTACTTCGAGTGGATGCGCAACATCCAACCCTGGTGCATCTCGCGCCAGCTGTGGTGGGGGCATCAGATCCCGGCGTGGTATGGGCCTGACGGCAAGTTCTTCGTCGCCGCGACCGAAGAAGAAGCACAAGCTCTTGCGAATAAGCATTACGGCAGCGACGTTGCGCTCACCCGCGACGAAGACGTGCTCGACACGTGGTTCTCGTCCGCGCTGTGGCCGTTCTCGACGCTCGGCTGGCCCGACGATACGCCGGAGCTTGACCGCTATTACCCGACGTCCGTCCTCGTCACCGGCTTCGACATCATCTTCTTTTGGGTCGCCCGCATGATGATGATGGGCCTCCACTTCATGAAGGAGGTGCCCTTCAAAGACGTCTACATCCATGCCCTCGTCCGCGACGAGAAGGGGCAAAAGATGTCGAAGTCGAAGGGCAACGTCATGGACCCGCTCGTCCTGATCGACGAGTTCGGCGCCGACGCGCTGCGCTTCACGCTCGCCGCGATGGCAGCGCAAGGCCGCGACATCAAGCTCGCGAAATCGCGCGTCGAAGGCTATCGCAACTTCGCGACCAAGCTCTGGAACGCCTCGCGTTTCGCCGAAATGAACGAGTGCGTGCGCCAGCGCGACTTCGATCCGAAGACGGCGGTGCAGACGTTCAACAAATGGATCATCGGCGAAACCGAGCTGACGTCGAAGGCCGTCACCGCCGCGCTTGAAGCCTACAAGTTCAATGAAGCAGCTGGCGCGATCTACGATTTCGTCTGGGGCCAGTTCTGCGACTGGTATCTGGAACTCATCAAGCCGGTGCTCGCGGGCGATGAAGAAGACGCGAAGTCCGAGACGCGCGCCGTCACGGCCTGGACGCTCGACCAGATCTTAAAGATGCTGCACCCGTTCATGCCCTTCATCACCGAAGAGCTGTGGGCGCACATGGTCGAGCACGGCGTGAAGCGCGATGTGCTTCTCTGCCTCAGCCAATGGCCGAATCTCGATGGTCTCGTCGAAGTCGATGCCGTCAACGAGGTGAACTGGCTCGTCAACCTCATCTCGGAAATCCGCTCGGTCCGCACCGAGATGAGTGTGCCCGCTGGCGCAAAAATTCCGCTCGTCATCGTCGGCGCCGATGAGGTCACGCGTCAGCGTGTCCGCCGCAACGACGAGACGCTGCGGCGCATCGCACGCGTCGATGAAATTGACTTCGAAGACGCCGCGCCGAAAGGTGCAGCCCTCGTTGTCGCCGGCGAGACGACGGCGGCCCTGCCGCTCGCCGGCATCATCGACATGGATGCCGAAAAACGCCGCCTCGCGAAAGCGATCGAGGGCGCAGAAGGCGATCTGAAGAAGATGGACGCGAAACTCTCCAACCCGCAGTTCATCGAACGCGCGAAGGAAGAGGCGATCGAGGAAGCGAAAGAGCGCAAGGCCGAGCTTGAAGCCGAGATCAAGCGCTTCTCCGCTGCCCTCAAACGCTTGAGCGACGCGGCTTAGGTTTGCTCAATCGGTCATCCCGGCGAAGGCCGGGATCTCGAATGCGTCAGTTGGAATGCTGGCTGTTGCCGCAGGTGGCTCAGAGGTAGCCATCCGCGCAAATCTCAATTGAGATCGGTGAATTTCTGCGCCGCGCTCTTCTCTGGCGTCAGGAACTTCACGCGCAACGACGTCAGCTTCCAGCCGGTGAGGCGTAATTCCAGCTTCCCGAGATAGAGACGCGACGCATCGTGCTTGTCTTCCATGTCGATCTCGAAGCTTGTCAGGCTCGTGAACTCGGCGCGCTTTACACGCGCCCACGCTCGCGAAACGCGCTCAAAGATCGGCAGCTTGCTCGCGTCATCATCGCTCTCGACATAGCTGCGATAGGTCTGGCGAAGTTTGAAAAGTTTAGGCAGCCCTTCGGGCGTCACATACTTATCGACAAGACCATCGACGACGCCCTGGCCCCAATAAGCCTTGAAGCGTGTCCAGTACCCTGGCTTCTCCGACGCGTATTTCTCGCTATCGGGAAGGCTCAAGGCGATCTGCGCAATGGCCGGCTTTAGCGTTTCGCGCACGCTTGGCCACTCGATCGCCGTTGCCAGATAATCGGAATCGCCGTCGCGCACCGCCTCGCGAATACCCCAAGCCGTCACGAAAGGCGAGCCGACGTATGCGACCGCGATGAAGGCGAACAGAGCGGCAATGACGGCAAATGGCTTCATCGTAATTCAATACCAACCAACGCGCGGTTATCGCAAAAGTCGCAAGCAATTCCGGCCAACATCGGGCTGAAATCAGCTCTTGTCAGCATCCTCTTTTGGATCGCGCGTCACCCGGCATATGGATTTCAGGTCCTCCCATTGCGTGGCATTGAGCGCAGGCGTCGCCGGATAAGCCGCCTGCGCCCGAACGAGCCGCACGCGTTCTGCCGGGAGCGGATGCGTGCGCAGCCACGATACCGCGCCGGTCGGGCTGCCGCCCTCCGTTTCCATCTTCGTGACGCGCGTGAAAAAATCGCCGAGCCCTGTCTGAGAAATGCCCGCTGCCTTCAGAAGCTCCAGTGCGTGAATGTCGGCTTTGTGCTCGGCGCCGCGTGAATAGCCAAGCTGAGCCAGCATCAGCCCGACATTGGCGAGGCCGCCGCCCGCCGTTCCTCCGAGCATGATCTGCAGCGCCGCGCCAAGGCCGACACCGCGAATGAGGGCCGCCTCTGGGTCCGTCTCGATGCCGTGTCCCATCTCGTGCGCCAGAACGCCTGCGACTTCGTCCGCGCTTCCCGCTTTGTCGATCAGGCTTTTCGTCAGAACGATTTGCTCGCCCGCCACCGCAAACGCATTCATCAGCGGCCAGTCGTAAACGTGAATGTCGAACGTCGTTCCCGCAGGCACGCCTTTGGAAAGGCGCTCACTGAGCGTCTTGAGCGCTGCGACGCCCGCCGGATCGACGCATTCCTTGTAGCCTTCGGTCATCGAGTCGCGTGCCGCATTGCCGAGCCGTTCGCGCCAGCTGAGCGGCAAAGTCTTTGCGATCCATTTGGCTGGGCTCCAGCTCAGCACGAAGCCAGCCGCGACGAGCCCGGCGAAAAGCGCAAGCAGCGCTATCCAGATCCGCTTCCGCCGCAGTTGCCGCGCACGTTGGGACAGATGCGGCGCGCGCTCGCGCAAACCCGCCGCGAACGCCGAACCCTGCACGAACAGCGATGCATTCGGTTCATCGCGCGACGTCAACAAGACGTCGATGGCGTTGGGCCTGATCGGCTCGTCGACCTTCAGCCCCGCATAGTGCCAAATGCGCCGTGGATTTCGGTCGGCGAGATCGACCTCGACGCCCCTCAGTCCAAGATAGGCGGTGCCGTCCATCGGTGCCTGTCCACGTCCCGGCGTGAACCGGCAATAGCTTGAGGCGGGGAGGGGCACTGCGGAACGGCCAGATGACGACATAGGGCTTGGCGCTGTTTCTCGATGCGGTGATCCGCCATGTAAGCACGGTCATCGGTGAAGGAAATGTCTTGCCGGTGACAAAGTCGAGCCTTTGTGCGGACTCAGTCCTAGGCGAAATGCGCAGGAGCCCGACCAAAAATTCGCAGACCGTCAGGCTGCCGGGCAACGCAACATTAAGCATGAAGTGCCGGTCCGATGACCGATGTTGCCGTTAAGCAACTTCCCGAAAGGGCTACGCCACTTTCGAGCCACAATGACCGCGCACGTGCTGGACGTTAGTCCCGGCGACGCGGCAGCGTTTTTTTTGTTCGCTGTGCCTGTACAGCGGCTCCGCGACTGGCATCCTGGCGTCGTTTCGATCGCCGGATGAGAAACGGACATCGGCAGATGTCCGAAGAGGAATGAATGGACGCAAAGACGTTCGACAAATCGAAACTGCCGAGCCGCCACGTGACGGAAGGGCCGTCGCGCGCGCCGCACCGTTCCTATTACTATGCGATGGGCCTCAAGGAAGAGGACATCCACCGACCGTTCGTCGGCGTTGCCTCGTGCTGGAACGAAGCCGCGCCCTGCAACATCTCGTTGATGCGCCAAGCCCAGTCGGTGAAAATCGGGGTGACAGAAGGCGGCGGCACGCCGCGTGAATTCTGCACCATCACCGTTACCGACGGCATCGCGATGGGCCACCAGGGTATGAAGTCGAGCCTCGTTTCGCGCGAGGTCATCGCCGATTCGATCGAACTCACGATGCGCGGCCATTGCTACGACGCACTCGTCGGCGTCGCAGGCTGCGACAAGAGCCTGCCGGGCATGATGATGGCGATGCTACGCCTCAATGTGCCGAGCGTTTTCATTTATGGCGGCTCGATTCTGCCGGGCCGCTTCAAGGGCCGCGACGTGACCGTTGTCGATGTTTTCGAAGGCGTCGGCATGCACTCCGCGGGCAAGATGTCGGATGCCGAGCTTCATGAGCTTGAGTGCGTCGCCTGCCCATCGGCAGGTTCGTGCGGCGGCCAGTTCACCGCGAATACGATGGCCTGCGTTTCAGAAGCGATCGGCTTGGCGCTTCCCGGTTCGGCCGGAGCGCCCGCGCCGTACCAAAGCCGCGACGCGCTTGCCATAGAAAGCGGCAAGGCTGTCATGCGCCTCGTCGCCGATGGCCTCCGGCCGCGCGATATCTGCACGCGCAAAGCTTTCGAGAATGCGGCAATTGTCGTAGCCGCGACCGGCGGCTCGACCAACGGCGCGCTGCATTTGCCCGCCATGGCGAACGAAGTCGGCATCGACTTCGATCTGTTTGACGTCGCCGAGATTTTCCGGAAAACGCCGTACATTGCCGACCTGAAGCCCGGTGGCAAATACGTCGCGAAAGACGTTTACGACATCGGCGGCGTGCCGCAGATTTTGAAGGCTTTACTCGAAGGCGGTGTATTGCACGGTGATTGCCTCACCGTGACCGGGAAGACACTCGCGCAAAATCTCGAAAGCGTGAAATTCAATCGCGACCAAAAAGTCGTTTTTCCGGTTTCCAATCCGATCTCGAAAACGGGCGGTGTCGTGGGCCTCAAAGGCTCGCTCGCGCCTGACGGCGCAATCGTGAAGGTCGCCGGCCTCAAGACGCTGAAGTTTCGCGGCACGGCGCTGTGCTTTGACTGCGAAGAAGATGCGTTCCAGGCCGTCGATGACCGCAAGTACAAGGACGGCGACGTGATCATCATCCGCTATGAAGGTCCCAAGGGCGGACCCGGCATGCGCGAGATGCTCTCGACAACCGCGGCGCTCTATGGCCAGGGCGCGGGCGACAAGGTCGCACTCATCACCGACGGACGCTTCTCCGGCGCAACACGCGGACTTTGCATTGGCCACGTCGGTCCCGAAGCTGCTGTCGGCGGACCGATTGCACTCATTCGCAACGGCGACGTCATCGTGATCGATGCCGAAGCAGGAACGCTCGATCTTGAGGTGGGAGAGGAAGAGCTGAAGAAACGGCGCGAGGCATGGAAGGCGCCGTCGAACATGTATCAGTCAGGGGCACTGAGAAAATTTGCGGACCAAGTGGGACCGGCCAGATTCGGCGCCGTAACCCATGCGGGAGGAAAGGCGGAAGTTCACTGCTATGCGGATATTTAAGCTTGCAGTTGCAGGAAGCGTTGCGTCCATTCTGATGTTGGGCACGGCGATGGCGGGAACCGTGGTATTCCGCTCGTCCGACGACGCGATGAAGCAAGGCATTTCGGCGTTCAACGGCGGCTATTACGAATTGGCGCTCCCGGCGCTGGAAGCCTTGGAAGCCACCAAGCCTCAGATCGCCCACTTTTACGAGGCGCGCATCTACGCCGACAACGAGGGCGCGTACACAGATCATGGCAAGGCCTTCCATCTCTACAAGGAGCTGGCAGACGAACTGCAAGACGTCGACCCAGACGACGATGATCTGGCGCCAATCGCCGCCAAGTCTCTGACCGCGGTTTCGATGTATTTGCGCGATGGCATTCCCTCGGCGGGCATTCAGCCGGATGTCGAGGAAGCCAACCGCGATCTTCAGCGCGCCGCGCTGACCTTCAACGACGAGGACGCGCAATTCGAACTCGCCAAGGTTTATCTGCGCGGCGAGGGGCCGGACATGACCGTCACCGGTTACGACGATCCGGCCAGCAAGATCGAGAACGGCCGCCATTGGCTGTCGCGGCTTTCGCAGGCCGGCCATCCTGGCGCTCAGGCGTTCCTCGCCGACTTGATGTGGCGCGGAAAGTTCGTCCAGAAAAACCAGGCGGCGGCGTTGAACCTGATCGACGTTGCGGTGGCCAATGCACCGCCAAGCGAGCGCGTGTGGATCGAAGACATCTACCAGAACATTTTCTGTAATGCCGGTGAAGGTGTTCGCCAGCAGGCCACAGGCCGCGTCGCCGAGTGGCACAATCGCTATGGCCGCAGCCCGGATCTGCAGGAAAGCCGCGATGGTTTGGACGATCTAACGGTCGAGCCGGTGCGGACTTGCGCGAATGGCGAACTCGTCCGCCCAATGAGCGTCTTAGCGACCGATCCGAAAAAGCCTGTTCCGCAACCGCAGATGATCAGCACGCCGACGGCGCCGCAGCCCCGGCGCAGCTCGCTCATTCCAGCAGGCGCGGCCAGCATCCAGCCTGCTTCGGAGGCTGCCGCCGTCGCTGCTCCGGCACCGGCACCCGTCGTCGGCCTGACACCGAACGGAGAGACTGCGCGCTAGCTCGAACAGACTTGATCGCTTTTTCCGAATGTCATCCTCGGGCTTGTCCCGAGGACCATCGACCATGCTCAAGCGGCGAGCTTTACCCACACCGGCACATGATCGGACGGCTTTTCCTGCGCACGCGTTTCCCGGTCGATGCCGGAGGAGTGCAACAGGTCGGCGGCCTGGCTCGAAAGCAGCATGTGATCGATGCGAATGCCGTCGTCCTTCTGGAATGCGCCCGCTTGATAATCCCAGAATGTGTAGATGCCCGGCCCCGGATGGCACGCGCGCGTCGCGTCCGTAAAACCGAGATTGACGAGCGCCCGCCATGCCGCCCGGCTCTCGGGCTGGAATAGTGCGTCGTTCGCCCACGCTTGCGGCCGCTTGGCGTCTTCGGGCTCCGGAATGACGTTGAAATCACCCGCAAGGATCAGTGGCATTTCCTCGGCAAGCAGCGCTTTGGCGCGTGCCTGCATGCGTTTCATCCAGGCGAGCTTGTAGGCAAACTTCTCTGTCCCGATGGGATTGCCGTTCGGAAGGTAGAGCGACACCACGCGGACCATTTTCGGCCCGAGCGCCACCGATGCCTCGATCCAGCGCGAATGCTGGTCGCTATCATCGCCCGGCAGTCCGCGCACCACATCTTCAAGCGGGGTCTTCGACAGGATCGCGACGCCGTTAAAACCCTTTTGTCCGTTCGTCGCAACGTTGTAGCCGATGTCCTGAAAGGCTTGCGCTGGGAAGCCGTCATCGACGGACTTGATCTCCTGCAGGCAGACGACGTCGGGCGCGTGGTTGCGCAAATAGGTCAGCGCCGCTTCGAGCCGCGCCTTGACGCCGTTGATGTTCCAGGTGGCGATGATCATGCGTGCGCTACGTCCGTTGAATTTGAATACATCATGGCCGGGCTTGGCCCGGCCATCCAGGAAAATAGCGCTAAATGAGAAGGGTCAGATCGAAAAGCTCGTGCCGCAGCCGCAAGAGGCCGTCGCAACCGGATTGTTGATCTTGAACGATGCGCCGATCAGGTCATCGACGAAGTCGATCTCGGCGCCTTCCATATATTGCTGGGAAACCGGATCAATCACCACGGTTGCGCCGTTGTGCTGGATCACCAGATCGTCGTCGGCTTTGTGACCGACAAGATCGAACTTATATTGGAAGCCCGAGCAGCCGCCACCTTCAACCGAAACGCGCAACACCGGCGCGGCGGCCTCGTTGGCAACGATTTCCGCGATGCGGTTTGCGGCACGGTCTGTGACGGTGATTGTCATCGTACGATCAAATCTTGAGCGGTTAAAAAGCCCCAATCGCCGGCCGAGAAAGCTGGCATCCGGAACCCTCAAAAGATAGGAAGGCGGCAGTCGAAGTCAAATGCTTAAAGCTCGCGGATAATGGCAACCCAGGCTAAATCGCTGCCGGACCCTTTGGATTATGGGCAGAACCTCCGGCCGGGAGAGCGTAGGCCCGCGCCTTATGCCGCGAATGCTGTGCCGTCGCGGGGGCGCTACTTTCCCGAATCGGATTGCCCGACCCGCAGCCCCTTCCAGCGCGACCGCGACCGCATTTTGCACGCGACCGCCTTCCGGCGTTTGACCTACAAGACGCAAGTCTTCCTGCCGCATGAAGGCGACCATTTCCGCACCCGGCTGACCCACTCGCTGGAGGTCGCGCAGATCGCCCGCACCGTTGCCCGCCAGCTTCGTCTCGATGAAGACCTGGCCGAGACGATCGCGCTGGCGCATGACCTCGGGCATTCTCCATTCGGGCATGCGGGTGAACGCGCACTCGACGACGCTATGGAAGCCTACGGTGGTTTCGACCACAACGCCCAATCGCTGCGTATCGTGACGACGCTTGAACGCAAGTATCTGGCCTTCGACGGCCTGAACCTCACCTGGGAAACGCTCGAAGGTCTCGCCAAGCATAACGGACCGCTGTCGAAGGCCGATAGCGCGGTTGCGAAGGTCGTGCGCCACATTGAGGCTTGGAAATCGTTGCACCTCGATGCGTGGCCGTCCGCCGAAGCGCAGGTTGCAAGTCTCGCCGACGATGTCGCTTATCTCTCGCATGACGTCGATGACGGTCTGCGTGCCGGATTGATTACGTTCGACATGCTGTTCGACGTGCCGGTGGCCGGGCCGATTGCGCGAGATGTTCAGGCCGTCGCGCACGGTGCCGAACCGAGCCGGGCCATCTACGAGGTGACGCGCCGCATGATCACCGTCATGGTCGCCGACATCGTCACTGAAAGCCGCTGCCGTCTCGCGGCCATTGCTCCCAACAGCCCGGACGACATTCGCGCCGCAGGCCGAGCTGCGGTCGCGTTCTCCGCCGGCATGGCTGCCGATCTCGGCCGTCTCAAGAGCTTCCTGTTCCAAGCCGTCTACCACCACGGGCGCGTTTTGGGCGTCATGAAGCAGGCGGAGAAGGTCGTCCGTGACCTCTTCGAGAAATATCACGCCGACGCCGAAACGCTTCCCACAGGCTGGCGCGAAGCGCTTCCCGGCCTCGATGAGCGGCAGCGCGCGCGCCTGGCATGCGACTTCCTGGCCGGACAGACCGACCGATACGCGCTTGCCGAACACCGCCGCCTATTTGACGTCACCCCGGAACTGGGCTAGGCGCGAAGCCCCATTTCCGCGCTGGCGGCCGGCTCCCCGGAGGGGCGTTGCCAGCGCGCATCAAAAAGGCCTTTCATGAACGTTTTTGCCGAAGTCGCCGCCCGCGTAACGACCGCGCTCGAAGCTCTGAAATCAGAGGGCGTTCTGCCTGCGGATCTTCCGCTTCCATCCTTCGACGCCGAACCGCCCCGCGATGCGAGCCATGGCGACGTCGCCGTTAACGCCGCGATGATGCTGGCGAAGCCCGCTAAGATGAAGCCGCGCGATATCGCCGAGGCATTAAAGGCAAAGCTCAAAACCGCGCCGGACGTCGAGAAGGTCGAAGTCGCCGGTCCGGGCTTCCTCAACATCACGTTCAAGCCGGAAGTCTGGCAGCAGCTCGTCCGCACGATTTTGAAGTCCGGCCAGCGCTACGGTTCAGGCAGCGCCAGCCAAGGCGGCAAGCTCAATGTCGAATACGTGTCCGCCAATCCGACCGGACCGATGCATGTCGGTCATTGCCGCGGCGCCGTGTTTGGCGACGCGTTGGCCAACCTTCTCGTCTTTGCTGGTTTCGACGTTACGCGTGAATATTACATCAACGATGCGGGCGGGCAGGTGAACGTGCTCGCACGCTCGGCTTTCCTGCGCTACCGCGAAGCGCTGGGCGAAGACATCGGCGCCATTCCGGAAGGTCTCTACCCCGGCGAATACCTGAAGCCGGTCGGAGCTGCGCTCGCCGCCGAGCATGGTCCGTGGCTTCTCAATATGCCCGAAGAACGCTGGCTTCCGCTCGTGCGCTCCTTCGCGATCTCCAAAATGATGGAGATGATTAAGGATGATCTCGCCGCGCTCAACATCCGCCATGGAGTCTTCTTCTCCGAAGCCTCGCTCACGTCGAACGGCCGCGACCAGGTCAAGGCCGCCATCGAGGTCCTGCGGGCCAAGGGCCTCATCTACGAAGGCACGCTCGAAAAGCCGAAGGGCCACGACGACGATGAGTGGGAAGACCGCGTCCAGACGCTGTTCAAATCGACCGCCTATGGCGACGACGAAGACCGGGCGCTGCAAAAGTCCGACGGCAGCTACACCTACTTCGCGGGCGACGTCGCCTATCATTACGACAAGCTGCAGCGTGGCTTCCGCCATCTGATCAATGTTTTCGGCGCCGATCACGTCGGCTACATCCCGAGGATGAAAGCCGCGGTCGCCGCACTATCTGACGGCGAAGCCGACCTCGATATCAAGGTCGTCAATCTCGTTCGCCTGTTCAAAGGCGGCGAGCCCTACAAGATGTCGAAGCGGGCAGGCACCTTCGTGACCCTTCGCGATGTGGTGGACGAAGTGGGCCGCGATCCGGTCCGCTACATGATGCTTTACCGCAAGAACCAGGAAACGCTCGACTTCGACTTCGCCAAGGTCACCGAGCAGTCAAAGGACAACCCCGTCTTCTACGTGCAGTATGCTCACGCCCGGGCCGCCAGCGTCTTGCGGAACGCAGCCGAGCAGGTCGCCGGCATAGACGTGTCGACCCAAGCGCTTCAGAACGCTGATCTCTCGATCCTGACGGATGCGGGCGAAATTGATCTCGTCAAACGCCTTGCCGGTTTCCCACGCCTGATCGAGGGTGCCGCGGCCGCGCACGAGCCGCATCGGATCGCGTTCTACCTCTATGATCTCGCGAGCGCTCTCCACACCCAATGGACGAGAGGCAACGATTCGCCACATTTACGATTTATTCAGGCAAATGACGGGGTTGCGACTTCAGCCAGACTCGCGCTGATTTCCGCGACAAAGACGGTGATAAAATCGGGGCTTGGGATCCTAGGCGTCGAGGCGCCCGACGCAATGCGTTAAAGTCTCGACTCGACGATTAGGCGCAACCACTGCTTGCGCCCCACTCTAAGGGGGTTTCCGCGATGTCCTCGCAGAACGCATTTCCCGGGCAGAATTCCGGCAGGCCGCTTGCCCGCCCCACAACGCAGACGAGCAATTCCCAGCCATCCTGGGTCAATCCGCAGGCGCAGCCGGTCGGCCGGCCTCAGCAGCAGCCACAGCAGGCGAATGCGTGGCCACCGCAGCAGCAGCCGGCACAGAATTACCCTGATTACGGTCAGCAGGGGTTCGGTGGCCGCCAGCCCGCGCCTCAGCAGCCGGATTACGGCCAGTGGAGCGAGCCGCAGCGTGGTGGCACACAGTCCGGGTCACAGACCGGATACGGCGGCTATCCACAGGATAACGGCGGCCAGCACGACCCTTATGCGCCGCAGTTCGAGCCTTACGTTCCGCCGTCACGGCCCAATTACACCCCGCCGCCGCAACAGCGTCAGCCGCAGTCGGCGCCAAGCTTCACCCAGCCGCAGCAAACGTCGGATTACGGCACGCAGCCGCCGCAGACCCGCGCCCCGCAGTGGCCCGCCCGCGAGCCGGAGCCGCGCGGCTTCGATCCGGGCGGTTTCGGCACGCCGCAGCAGCCGTCCTATCCGGCGCAACAGCCCGCCCATTCCGCGCCGACGTTCGGCCAGCAGCAGTATCACGAGAACGAGCTGAGCGCCGCCGACTGGGCCGGGCCGCATGATTCGTTCGGTCACGATCCCTATCAGCAGCAACAGCATGGTGACCCGCAGCTCGGTTTCGCCCAGGCCGAGGGCGGCGAGCTGGAGCCCGTCTATAGCGACGAAGAGTACGAATACGAGGACGAGGAGGTCGCGCCGCGCAGTCGCCGCCCCATGTTGATTCTCGCGGCTTTGGTCGGCGCCATCGTGATCGGCGGCGGCGTCGCCTACGGCTACAAAAAATTGACCGGCGGGAGCCATCCCGAAGGCGAGCCGCCGGTGATCAAGAGCGATGATTATGCCGCAAAGACCAAACCGGCGGACGCCGGCGGCAAGCAGTTCCCGTATTCCGATACCAAGATCATGGGCCGCCTCGGCGACGGCACCTCGTCGGCATCAGCCGAGGCCGCAAACGGTTCGTCCGATGGCGGCACGTCGCAAGACCAGGACGGCCCGCGGAAGGTTTCGACACTGGTCGTAGGCCGCGACGGCAGCATCATGGCGCCTGCGACGCCGACCCAAGATCTAGCGGCGCCGCCACAGCAAGGCGGAACTGCCGTGCCCGGTACCGCCCTCGTGGATGTCTTCGGCCAGCAACAGCAGCAGGCAGCAGCCGCTCCGTCTCCGCCGCCCGCCGCAAATGACGCGCCGTCCGAACCCGATGACGCCGCTCCGCCGCAGAAATCAAAGCCGGTCAAGATTACGACGATCAATTCGCCGACCAGCGACAGTGCGCAGGCGCCGCCGAAGAAGAAATATAAGAAGGTCGCGCGCGCTGAGCCGACGGTCGAAACAGATGCGAACAGCGATGCGCCGCCCGTGACGACGCATAGCGGTACCGGCTTCGTGGCAGTTCTCGCCTCGATCCCGCACTCGTCTTCGAGCCGCATCGATGCTTTGAAGCGATTTGCGGATATGCAGCAGAAATATTCGACGGCGCTCGCCGGTAAAACACCAGACATTGCTTCTGCAAATTTGTCGAAGGGCGTTTATGATCGTCTCGTAGTCGGGCCGCCGGGCTCGCGCGAGCAGGCCAGCAACGTTTGCGTGCAGCTGAAAGCTGAAGGCTATCAAGGCTGCTGGGTAACGTCGTACTGATCTTCTGCCGCACCGAATATCCGCCCGGCTGGTGCCATCGCGCCGGCCGGTTGCGTTTCGTCTGCTGGCTTTGTTCCGAACGGCCTTGGAGGGCCAACTTGCAATGACGGCAAGTCTGATCGCCGGTCTTTCTGGTGTCACACTCACCGATGACGAGCGGCGCTTCTATCGCGACGTCCAGCCTGCCGGTGTGATCCTGTTCCGCCGCAACGTCTTCGACCGGGGGCAGATCGCGCGCCTGATCGACGAAACAAGAAACGCGGTCGGTAGCGATGATTTCCTCGTTTTGATCGATCAGGAAGGTGGTCGCGTTCAACGCCTCAGGCCGCCGATCGCACGCGCGCTGCCGCCCGCTGCGGCCTTCGCAGATTTGTTTGCAGAAGACCCAGAGGAGGGGAAAGAAGCCGCCTTCGCGGTTGCACGCTTGACCGCGGAAGAGCTTCGCGCCTTCGGCGTCACGATGAACTGCGCACCGGTCGCCGACCTGCCCGTCGAAGGCGCCCACGAGATCATCAGCGACCGTGCGTATGGCCGAGGCGTCTCCCAGGTCGTGGGGCTGGCGCAGGCGGTTGCCGACGGTTATCTGGCGGGCGGTGTCGTGCCGGTCGTGAAACACATCCCAGGCCACGGCCGTGCGACTGCGGATAGCCATCTGGCGCTGCCCGTCGTCATGACCTCGCACAAGACGTTGTCGGCGACCGACTTTGCCCCCTTCAAGGCGCTGGCCGCGCTGCCGGCCGCGATGACCGCCCACGTCGTCTATGCCGATATCGACGCCGAAAATCCCGCCAGTACGTCGGCTATCGTCACGCGTGATGTCATCCGCGGCGAGATCGGGTTCGACAACCTGCTGATGAGCGACGATCTGAGCATGCAGGCGCTGAGCGGACCCATGCGGGCTCGGGCCGAAGCTGTGATCGCAGCGGGCTCAGATCTAGCCCTTCACTGCAACGGCGACATCGACGAAATGCGCGCAGCCGCTGAGGGCGTACCGAAGCTTTCGGGCCGCGCCGCCGAAAGATTTGCCGCAGCCTGCGCTTGCGTCACGCCCCCGGAGCCTTACGATAAAGAGCGGGCTCTGCAACTCTTGGCCGCACTCCTGGACGAGCAGACTCCGACCGTTTGAATCAGTGTAGTGTCCGGCGGTGCGCCAGTGATTGGCCGCAGGCGCTTTGCTGCGACAACGAAACCGAGATCCAATGGACGAGATGGCAGCCGAGGGCGAAGGAGAGGCTCCCGAATGGGAGGCTTCCAGCCTGGATGACATGCCGGCTGCAGGCGAAGCCTTCGTCGTCGATATCGACGGTTTTGAAGGCCCGCTCGATCTGTTGCTCGCCCTGGCACGGACGCAAAAGGTCGACCTCGCGAAGGTTTCGATCCTGGCGCTGGTCGAGCAATATCTTGGCTTCATCGCCGAGGCGCAGCGCCTGAGGCTCGAAATTGCGGCCGATTATCTCGTCATGGCGGCATGGCTCGCCTACCTCAAATCGCGTCTGCTGCTGCCCAAGGAAAAAGACAGCGCCGATACGGCGACCGCTGAAGAGCTGGCGCAGAAGCTGTCTTTCCGTCTCATGCGCCTCAACGCTATGCGCGACAAGGCCGCCGTCCTGATGACGCGCCGCCGGCTCGATCGTGATGTCTTTGCGCGCGGGCTGCCTGAGCACATCAAGGTCACGCGCGATACGACCTACACGGCCGCCGTCTATGATTTACTGAAGGCGTATTCCGACCAGCGAAAGCGCACCATTCGCGTCGTTCACGTGGTGAAGGCGCGCCGCGTATGGTCGATCAAGGAAGCGCGCCTAAGGCTCGAAAAGCTGGTCGGTGCAACCGAGGGCCACTGGGCGCAGCTCGATCTCTTCCTGGAGCAATACCTGCCGAAGAACGAGGAAGAGCGCTCCGCGCTTGCAAGTTCCTTCGGCGCGACGCTGGAAATGGCCCGAGAAGGGTTAATCGAGCTTCGCCAGGACGAGCCGTTCGCGCCGATTTACATGCGCAAGCGCGAGGAAGGCGCTCAGTGGGAAAAGATCGGCTAATTGCGCCGCAAAGATCGTTATAAGGGGGCTGATAAAGCCATGGTTCCGCCGAGACTGACATTGGTGTCGGACAATACTCGCGAGAAGAAAGAAACGCCCGCAAGCGGCGCCTCGTCAGAGACGCGCGCTGACGCTCCGCCTGCCGCTTTGAGCGATCCGGAGAAGGTGGACGCGCCGGAGGTACAAAGCCGCAATCGCGAAAAGCTTCGCCATCTCGAAGCCATGCTGTTTGCAGCTTCCGAACCTCTCGATGTCAAAGCACTCCTGCGTGGCCTCGATGGTGATGACGACGTCAACGCGCTGCTGACCGAATTGCAGGCCGAATACTGCGATCGCGGCGTCAATCTTGTGCGCGTCGCCGGGCGCTGGCAGTTCCGCACGGCGGATGACCTTTCCTTTCTGCTCGAACGCCAGCAGAAGGATGAGCGCAAGCTTTCCAGGGCCGCCCTCGAAACGCTGGCGATCGTCGCCTACCACCAGCCGGTAACGCGCGCCGAGATCGAGGAAATCCGCGGCGTCTCAACGTCGCCCGGAACGCTGGACGTCCTAATGGAGACGGGCTGGATTCGCCCGCGTGGCCGCCGTCGCGCTCCTGGCCGTCCGCTGACTTATGGAACGACCGAGGAATTCCTGGTCCACTTCGGCATGGACAGCATCAAGGATCTACCGGGTCTTGCCGATCTCAAGGCATCGGGCCTGCTCGATGCCAACCTGCCGCCCGGCTTCACGGTGCCGTCGCCGACCGACGTTGCCGCCCTGATGCCGGACGAACTTCCACTGACCGACGATGGCGACGAGGAGGAGCAGGAAGAACTCGCGCTCGACGAGGCGGATGAGCCTGAGACCGACGGCCAGACCGAAGCTCAGGCGCCTGACGACAGCGAAAAGTAATCCGGCGAAAATTACTTTTCATTAATTTGCGCCGAGCGGCGCCGCAAATGGCCAAATCCACAGCAATTCGAGCGAACCTTGGCATTTCGCCTGAGCTCCCTGAGCCGCGGTGAGGCGATGCGAACCTTGCCGCGCCTTGGAGGTTCTGCGATAAAGCCTTAAATACGTTGAGCAGCAGCCTTCCATCAACTCCAGGCTGCCGCCGAAAGGTCTTACGATGGGTTTCAGCGCGCAACACATTCTTTTGCTCTTGATCATTGCCCTGCTGCTGTTCGGCCGCGGCAAGATTTCCGAGTTGATGGGCGACGTTGCCAAGGGCATCAAGAGCTTCAAGAAGGGCATGGCCGAGGACGATGAGCCTAAGCCCATGCCGCGGACGATCGAAAACGAAGCAACCAATCCGGACCGTTCGAAGGTCGGGTGACCGCTTCAGGCTCGCAGCGTTGCGGCTGATCTCGACAGGGTTGCTCGATGTTTGACATCAGCTGGAGCGAGCTTCTGATCCTCGGGATCGTGACGCTGGTTTTCGTTGGTCCAAAGGAATTGCCGGTCTTCCTGCGCACCCTCGGCCGCTACGCCGGGATGGTGCGTCGGCACGCGAACGACTTCAAAGCTCAGTTCGACGCCGCGATGCGTGAAGCTGAGCTTGATTCGATGCGCAAGGAAGTCGAGCAAATGCAAAGCTCGATCAATTCCGAAGTCATGAAGGCCAAGAGCACGATCAACGATGCGGCGTCCGCTGCGAAGATCGAAGCGCCAGCCGCGCCGATATCGGCCAGCGCCGCAGCTCCTGCCATTCGGCCCGACACCACTGCTCCGCAGATGACTCCCCTTCCATCGCCGCCGATGCCCGCATCGCCGTCTGAGATGGCGGCCGCCGACGTACGGCAAGCCGCCGCAAAAGCGGAGTCCTGACGTCATGCAGGAACGGCTGCCGACATCCGGCTCCGAGACGGAAGCGCTGCGCGATGGTCAGGATGAGATCGACGCCAGCAAAGCGCCGTTGCTCGATCATCTGATCGAACTGCGCCAGCGTCTGATCTACGCGCTCGGCGCCTTTGTCGTGATGTTCTTCATCTGCTTCTCGGTTGCGGGCCACATCTACAACGTGCTCGTCTGGCCCTACATGTGGGCGTCCGGCAACGATCACGTAAAGCTCATCGCGACGCACTTCCTCGAACAGATCATGACGCAGGTGAAGCTCGCCATGTTCGGCGCGGCGTTCCTGTCGTTTCCCGTCATCGCCACGCAGGTCTACAAGTTCGTCGCGCCCGGCCTCTACAAGAACGAGCGCCGCGCCTTCCTACCGTATCTCATCGCAACCCCGGTACTGTTTCTGCTTGGCGCGATGATGGTCTACTTCGTCGCGATGCCGGTCATCATCAAGTTCTCGATCGGCCTGACGCACACATCCGGGCCGGGCACGCCCGAGATCGAATTGCTTCCGAAAGTCTCCGAATATCTGTCGCTCATCATGACGCTGATTTTCGGCTTCGGGTTGGTGTTCCAGCTGCCGGTTGTCTTAACCCTGTTGGCGCGCACCGGCATCGTCACGTCTCAGGCTCTTGCCGCCGGACGGCGCTACGCAATCGTCGGGATATTCGCAGCGGCCGCGCTTCTGACGCCGCCCGACGCACTCAGCATGTGCATCATGGCTTTCCCGACGATCGGGCTTTACGAAGCTTCAATCCTCGCCGTGCGCTTCGTCGAGAGGCAGCAGGCCAAGGCCAAATCCGACGCATAGCTCCTATTCGCTCATGAGGGTTTATGCGCCGTCATGGCTGCGATGCGCGCTCGCTGCGCAATCTCGAAGCGTGCGCATCCCGCGATGAAACGGGGCATGCTGAGCGCCTTGTTCTGGATCAACAGAACAAGGCATATCTCCTATTCAAGTCAGCACCAAAACCTGTCGTGCGATCTCGAAATCCGAGCCTAACGGATCGAGATGACAATGCGTACATGTCTGCAAGAGCGGTCGCCAAGATGACGTCGCTAAGACAACGAACAGAATATCGAGGAGCAATCCGATGTCCGCATTTCTCAAGGTTTTTGTTGCAGTCGCTGCACTGACTGCAGCTTCGAGCGACCTCGCTTTCGCGAGCTATGAATCAAACCAGGTCTGTCAGGATCACGCCTACACGCACTGCCGTTAAGCTTTGCGTTTGATGGCGACCGCCGCCGTTACCGCGATGCGAAACTCTCCGCCCGACAGCAGAAACATTGCAGCAGCAGGAAACGAAGCCTGCTGCGGGACGAAGATTGACTTGTCGCTGAGCGTGGCAAGTTACGAGGACCGGCCGCGAGATGTTCGGCGATTGAAGCTAATTCGAATGGCTAGAGCCAAAGGCCACTACTAAGGAACAATACCAATGACCAAAACATTCAAAGCAACATTTGTTGCACTCGCGTTTCTCGTCAGCGCCACCCCGGCGACGATGGCGTTCGCCGCTACGGGCGGAAACGGTACGTATCAGGCGTGCGAGAACCACGAATATACGCCTCACGGCATCTGGGACTGCCGTTAATCGTCCCGCGGAATGATGGTGCGTGGACACCATAAGTTCGAAGACGTTGCAGTGATCCAATCGCGCGACAAAGACGCGAGGGACGCTCCCAAAAAGTAAAAATGATGCTGTACGCCGATCTTTTGAGATTGGCCGTCGGCGGGGAGCGTGACTTGCGAGTGTGAAAGGACTGCGAGGCGTTCGAACGTTTGAGACTAACGTCAACTCAAAGGACCACGCACATGTCTAAAGCTTTGAAAATCGCCGTTGCAGTCTTTGCACTGTCCATCAGCGCCGCGCCGGCCACCGTCGCATTTGCGGCTTCGGCTGGCGATCAGGCCTCATGCACTTCGAGCCAGCCCACGCCGCACGGCGTCTGGGATTGCCGATAAATTGTTGAAATTGGATGGCGCTCGAAAAACGGACGCCATCCGATTGTCCCGGACTGGACCGGGTGCAGCGCATCGTATAGGACGGCCCCACAGTTACGACCGTGAAGGGGCCACCCGTGTTCGACATCAAGTGGATCAGAGATAACGCCGAGACTTTCGATGAGGGTCTGCGTCGCCGTGGACTCGAACCGCAAGCCGGGCGCATCATCGCGCTCGACGATAAGCGCCGCGCACTGCTGACATCGCTCCAGGAAGCCCAGTCGCAGCGCAACGCCGCCTCCAAGGAAATCGGTAAGGCGAAAGCCGCCAAGGACGATGCCACAGCCTCGCGGTTGATGGCAGAGGTCGCCGCACTCAAGGATACGATCGCCAGCGGTGAAGAAGAAGAACGCGTTCTCGATGCTGAGATCCGCGATGTCCTCTCCGTTATTCCCAATACACCGCGCGCCGATGTTCCTTTCGGCACGGACGAAACCGGCAATGTCGAAGTTCGCAAGGTCGGCACGCCCGGCACATTCGATTTCGCGCCGAAGCAGCACTTCGAAATCGGCGAGGCGCTGGGCCTCATGGACTTCGAAGCCGCGCAGAAAATTTCCGGCGCGCGTTTCGTCGTACTGAGGGGCGCGCTCGCGCGATTGGAGCGCGCCATCGCGAGCTTCATGCTCGATCTGCACACGGGCCAATTCGGCTACACTGAAGTCAACCCACCGCTGCTCGTGAAAGATCAGGCCGCCTACGGTACCGGCAACCTGCCGAAGTTCGCCGAAGATCTGTTCAAAACCACCAACGACTTCTGGCTCATCCCGACAGCGGAAATTTCGCTGACGAACCTCGTCCGCGAGCAGATCCTCGATGAAGCGCAACTGCCGATGCGCATGACGGCATGGACGCCGTGCTTCCGCTCCGAAGCCGGTGCCGCGGGCCGCGATACGCGCGGCATGATCCGCCAGCATCAGTTCTCGAAAGTCGAGCTTGTCTCCGTCGTCACGCCCGAGACGGCGCTCGAAGAACATGAGCGCATGACCTCATGCGCCGAGGAAGTTCTGAAGCGCCTCAGCCTGCCATTCCGCACGATGCTTTTGTGCACGGGCGACATGGGCTTTGCCTCGCAGAAGACGTACGACATCGAAGTCTGGCTGCCGGGACAGAATGCCTATCGTGAAATTTCTTCGTGCTCTGTCTGCGGTGATTTCCAGGCCCGGCGTATGGATGCGCGCTATCGACCGAAAGACGGCGGCAAGCCCGTCTATCCCAACACGCTGAATGGTTCGGGTCTCGCGGTCGGCCGCACGCTGATCGCCGTGCTTGAGAACTACCAGCAGGCCGATGGCACCGTTGTCATTCCCGATGCACTTCTTCCCTACATGGGCGGATTGGCGCAGATCCAGAAAGCGTAGTTCTCTGAGGTCCGACGAGTGCTTCGCCCTTACGACATTGTTGTCGTCAATCAGGATGTTGATGACGAAGACATTCGCGGCCTTGAGGGCTATGTCATCGGCGAAGTGTCGCCTGAGCAAATTGGCGTCTTCGTGTATGAACGAGAGCGGGTCTGGTGCCTCCATCCATCCAGCGTCCGTGCTACAGGCGCAAGCGACGAAGGTGCACGGCATGAACGTGGAACTCCGCTTCGCGTGAATTCAAAGGGCGAGATCATCGGCTGAACAATGCGTATCCTCATCACCAACGACGACGGCATCAACGCTCACGGGCTTGAAATTCTAAAAGCGATCGCGCTGGGAATTTCGCCCGATGTCTGGACGGTTGCGCCGGAGACAAATCAATCCGGCACGGCGCACTCGATGACGCTGCACACGCCGCTGCGTCTGCGCAAACTCGACGAGCGCACGCACGCAATCACCGGTACGCCGACCGACTGCGTGATCATGGCCGTTCGTCATATCTTGCTCGATCAGCCGCCGGATCTCATTCTGTCCGGCGTCAATCACGGCTCGAATCTCGCCGAGGATGTGACCTATTCGGGCACTGTTGCTGCTGCGATGGAAGGTGCCATTCTTGGCATTCCCTCGATCGCACTGTCGCTGATGATGGGCTTCGAAGAAGGCGCCCGCCGCGCGCTATGGGATACGCCGCTTGCTCACGCGCCGTCGCTGATCCGGAAGCTTCTTGATGAAAAGTGGGATCCAAAGACGCTCATCAACATCAACTTTCCGGACGCCGCCCCCGATGAAATCAAGGGCGTGGCCGTCACTTCGCAGGGCGTACGCGATCAGGGGCTGCTCGATATCGACAGCCGGATAGATCCCTGGGGCACGCCGTACTTCTGGTTCGGTTTCGAGCGCCGCATGTCGACGCTCGTTCCCGGAACTGATATTGCCGCGATTGCCGAAGGCAAAATTTCCGTCACACCACTGAGCATTGATCTCACCGAATATCGTGCGTTGGACGCGCTGAAGGGCAAGCTGGCCTAAGGCGCTCGTCGCCCGCGCGGCGATACCACTTCAAGCGCAAAAGCCGCGGGTTTGACGAAATCCTTCCGCGAAGTGAGCGCAATTGTCATCTAAGCAGAGAAAACTCGGAAGCGGTGTGCAACGCATCGGTTCCGACGTCTTCGACTTCTCCAAATGGACCGTTCACTCTGTGGGGCAGGGGCGGATGGTTCTCAGCACGACACGACAACTCGGGGCATCGATTTAAAATCGCGCGGCGGTGTTTACCGCCTGTTAACCGGTTAAAGGTTAATAGATGGTGCGAGTAGAGGTGCGTACCATGATGAGTTGTTTTGGCGTTGGCCAGTGCGGTCGCTTGTGCCTCAAGTCCGCGACGGCTTTTTCTCTAATATTCGCAAGCATTTCCATGGCCGGTTGCAGCGCGGATATCACGCGCTTCGACAGTACGTCATTTGCCCTTAACGATCCTCCGGAAACCGGCAGCAATCCGGCGCCGCGAGAATCCGTATACAGTAATTCACTTAGCGATAACCAACCCGTCGAAGGTTCGACACCGCGCGGCCCCTATGGCGCAGGCGCTTCGTCTGTGCAGGTTGCTGCTCTTCCTGATGCGAACAACGACCGCTCTTACGCGCCGCCGCCAGCGTATCGTCAACCGACGTATCAGCAGCCGGCATATCAACAGCCTGCCTATCGCCAGCCGACCTACAACGCGAAGCCGTCTATCCAGCCGCGCAGCGCCAGCGTGCCGTCGCATGGCGCTCCGATTGCCAAGGGCGAAGCTATTGAGGTGCAACCGGGCGACACGCTTTACGGTCTGTCGCGTCGCCATCACGTCTCTCTGGCGGAGCTGACGACACTCAACAATCTGAACAATCCGAACATTCATCCGGGCCAGAAGCTCTATCTTCCGGCTGCCGATGGCGGCGGTTACACACCGCGCTCGAGCGCTGCTGCCGCGAGTGCAGCGGTCGAAGCTGCGCGTCCGGCACCTGTTCCGCTTGCCCAGGCGACGCCCGACGTCGCCGTTCGCTACAATGCGAGCTACACGGTGCAGCCGGGTGACTCTCTCTATGGGATCTCCCGTGCGCACGGCGTGAAATTTTCCGAGCTGCAGCAGGTCAACGGCATCAGCGACCCACGTCGCGTAAAGCCCGGCACCGTCTTGCGCATTCCGGGACGTGGCGGCAACGAAGCACCCGCACGCATGGCCGCCAACACGCCGCCTGCGCCGCCTCTGCCGCCTGCCGCGCCGAGGCAACCTGAGCCGACTGCGCCACCGCCGCCGATCGCCGATGCGCAACCATCCGAACCGCAGCGCTATGGCGAGGCGACGACGACGCAGCCGACGATCATCAATGGCGAGAAGCGTGTCGCATCTCTATCAAATCAGACGAACGACGCATCTCCCGTCGTACCGCCCGTGCAGCCGTCGCCGCCTGAGCGGAAGCCCGAAGCGGCCGCGCAACCCGTTGCGCCTGAGCAGAAGGTCGCCATCGCAGCTCCGCCGCCGTCATCCGGCCTGGCGACGGTCGATAGCGTCAAACTGCGGTGGCCCGCGAGCGGCAAGATCATTGCTGGTTTCGGCAGCCGCCCGGATGGCACGCATAACGACGGCATCAATCTGCAAGTGCCGCTTGGAACGGATGTTCATGCCGCCGAGTCCGGTGTCGTCGCCTACGCCGGCAGCGAGCTCAAGGGCTACGGCAATCTCGTTCTGCTTCGTCACGACAACGGCTGGGTCACGGCATATGCCCATAACGACGAGCTTCTCGTGAAGCGCGGCGACAAGGTCAGGCGCGGACAGGTCATCGCGAAGGCCGGCAAGACCGGCTCGGTTGATCGGCCGCAGCTGCATTTTGAATTGCGTCAAGGTTCGAGGCCGGTTGATCCGATACCGTATCTTGAGAAGCTTTGACGCCACGATCTAGCGCGGGGGCAACGCGCTGGCACAGAGGGAAGCATGGGGGCCGGGTCGCAAGATCCGGCTCTCTTTATTGATTGGCGCTTGCGACTCCGCTGCTGCATAGTCTGCGCTCGGCGGCCGGCGCGCGGAACGCGTGTCGCCGAGCGCCAACTATCGAGCGCCAACTAAATAGAAGTCTTATTCCGGCCTGCCAAATCCTGCACGTATTGCCAGGCGACACGGCCCGAGCGTGCGCCGCGCGTCGTCGCCCATTCGAGCGCATCGCGTTCGAGTTCTGCGTCGCTCACTTTGATGCCGAAATACTCGACATAGGCGCGCACCATCGCGAGGTAATCGTCTTGGCTTGCGTTGTGGAATCCGAGCCAAAGCCCGAAACGATCAGACAGTGAGACTTTCTCTTCCGTCGCTTCGCCCGGATTGATCGCCGTCGCCCGCTCGTTGTCGATCATATCGCGCGGCATCAGGTGCCGCCGGTTCGACGTCGCATAGAACAGCACGTTTTTCGGACGGCCCTCGATACCGCCATCGAGCACGGCCTTAAGCGACTTGTAGCTCGTGTCGTCGTGATCGAACGACAGGTCATCGCAGAACACGATGAACCGGAGAGGGGCCGCCGCCTTGAGCAGAGACAGGCACCTCGGCAGCGAGGCGATATCTTCGCGGTGAATCTCAACAAGCTTCAAACCGCCGCTGATGGCGAGAGCATCCGCATGGGCGGCCTTGACGAGGCTCGATTTGCCCATGCCACGCGCCCCCCAGAGCAGCGCGTTGTTGGCAGGAAACCCGGCTGCAAACCGGCGGGTGTTGTCGAGCAGGATGCCGGCCGTCCGGTCGATGCCTTTCAACAGCTTAAGCGGCACGCCGCTAACCTCCGGCACCGGCTCGAAACTGTTGCTCTCGGCCTGCCAGATGAACGCGTCGGCGGCATCGAAGCTGACGGCGCGCAGCGGCGGCGGGCTCAATCGTTCCAGGGCATCTGCAATTCGCTCCAGAAGCGGGCGGTAGGCGTCGGCATCAGACATCAGGAAATCCAGAAAGGCGAAAACCCGGCTCGCTAGTGGCCGGAAAAACCGTGTTTAATCACTATGAAAGGCCGTGCCAACGCCATTTTGCCGGGGTTTGTGTGGTTGCAAATGGGCCTCGGACCACTATAGTCCGCCCGAATTTGAGGGGCTCTTTCCCCCGGCCCATTGGGTTTCGGGGCGGCAGTGCTTATTTCAATCGCATCAAGAGGACGTTCCTTCGCAATGTTTACGACTCCCGCGTTCGCACAAGCCGCAGGCGCTTCAAGTGCCATGGATCCGCTTGGCGGACTTCTGATCCCCATGCTCCTGATGCTGGCGATCTTCTACTTCCTGTTGATCCGCCCTCAGTCGCAGCGTGCCAAGCAGCTCCGCGAACGCCTGAATGCCGTCCGTCGCGGCGACACGGTCGTTACGTCCGGCGGTATGGTCGGCAAGGTGATCAAGGTCTCCGACACCAGCGACGAGATCGAAGTCGAACTCGCAGACAACCTGAAAGTCCGCATCGTGAAGAGCACATTGATGGAAGTGCGCTCCAAAGGCGAACCCGTCAAAGAAGGCTAAATCTGTCAAAGTCGCAACGTGATCGCGATCGGTCCGTGTGCGAAAAGTAGGATGCGCCCGGTGTGCGGCTGTTGATCCGCACATCGCCTAATGCACGAGATCCGTTTCCGATGCTGCACTTTACCCGCACCAAAGTTTTTCTCATCCTGCTGACCTGTCTCGCCGGGATCTTGGTCGCGATGCCGAACCTCTTCTCGAAAGAGACGGTTGCGTCGTGGCCCTGGTATATCCCGCATAAGCAGATGCCTCTCGGCCTTGACCTGCAAGGCGGCGCGCACTTGCTGCTTGAGATGGATCAGAACGAAATTAAGAAAGATTGGCTGAACAATCTCCGGGATGAATCGCGCAAAGTGCTGCGTGACGCGCGGATCGGGTTCACCGGCATTGGCGCTCAGGGTTCACAGCTCGTCGTGAAGCTTGCAAAGCCTGACGAGCGCGACAAGGCGATCAAGGAACTCTACAAGGTCCGCCAGACGATCGGCAGCGCCGTGCTCGGAACCGGCGGCTACGATGTTGATGTCAGCGAAGGCAGCGATCCCGGCACGATCATTATCAAGCCGACCGAAGCCGGTTTGCGCGCCCGCCTTTCGAATGCTGCCGCTGCGTCGATCGAAACGATCAACCGTCGCGTCAACAATCTCGGCACCTCGGAATCGACCATCGTCCGCCAGGGTACCGATCGTATTTTGATCCAGTTCCCCGGTCTGAAAGACACCAAAGAACTGAAAGCGCTCATCGGTGAAACTGCGAAGCTGACGTTCCACGAAGTCAATCCGTCGATGTCCGCTGACGAAGCCCAGCAGACCAGCATTCCGACGGGCTACAAGATTTATCCCGCCGACAAGGACGACGGCGGTCCGCGTTCCTATTTGTTGCGCGAAACGCCGGTGGTGCAGGGTGAAGACCTCGCCGACGCCCAGCCGGGCTTCGACAGCCGCACCGGCGAACCCGTCATCAACTTCCGCTTCAATCAGGTTGGCGCGCGTAAGTTTGCGAACTTCACGAAAGACAATGTCGGCCGTCCGTTCGCCATCGTGCTCGACGACAAGGTTCTCTCTGCGCCTGTCATCCGCGAGCCGATTCTCGGTGGTTCCGGCCAGATTTCCGGTAACTTCACCGTCGAAAGTTCGACCCGTCTCGCCGTTCAGCTCCGCTCGGGTTCGCTGCCCACGAAGTTGACCATCGTCGAAGAACGTACGGTCGGCCCGTCGCTCGGCGCTGACTCCATCGCCGACGGTAAGCTGGCCGGCACGATTGGCGGCATCGCTGTCGTCGTCCTGACCATTCTTGCGTATGGGACGTTCGGCATTTTTGCCTGTGTCGGCCTCATCGTGCATTTGATCATGACGGTGGCTTTGATGACGCTCATCGGTTCGACGCTGACGTTGCCCGGCATCGCTGGTCTCGTTCTTGGCGTCGCGATGGCTGTCGACGCTAACGTTCTGATCTATGAGCGTATCCGCGAAGAACTGCGCACCGGCAAGACGCCGGTTGCAGGCATCGACGCCGGCTTCCAGCGCGCCTTCGTGACGATCGCCGATAGTCAGCTGACGACGCTGGCTTGCGCCATCATCATGTTCTGGCTCGGCTCCGGTCCGATCCGCGGCTTCGCTGTCACGCTCACAATCGGCATTCTGACTTCGATCTTCGCGTCTGTGACGGTCGTGCGAATGCTCATCTGGTTCTGGCTCAGGGCCCAGCCCAAGGGCCGCATTCAGACCGTTCCGGTCTAGGAGACGCCTTCCGTGTTGATGAAACTCATTCCCGTCTTCAAGGGCGTCGACTTCTTCCCGCACGACCTTCGCTTGCCCTTCATGAAGTTCAAGGGCCCGGCGCTCGCGGCGTCGATCATCGCCATGCTGATCTCCCTGGCGCTCTGCATGACGCTTGGCTTGAACTATGGCGTGGACTTCAAGGGCGGCTCTCTTGTCGAGCTGAAGACGAAATCCGGAAAAGCCGATATCAGCGCACTGCGCGAGAAGCTTAACGGCCTCGGGCTCGGCAACGTGCAGATTCAGGAGTTCGGTACCCCGGACGACGTTCTCGTCCGCCTCGAAGAGCAGCCCGGCGGTGAAGCCGCTCAGCAGGAAGCTCTGAAAAAGGTGACTGCGGCGACGGATGCCGACTATGTCCAACGGCGCGTCGAAGTTGTCGGCCCGGCTGTTTCGAGCGAACTCCGCATGACCGGCTTTATCGCCGTCGCGGCCGGCATTCTCGCCATCGTCGCCTACGTCTGGTTCCGCTTCGAATGGCAGTTCGCGCTCGGCGCCGTCGTCGCGTTGACGCACGACGTGCTGGTTACGGCGGGTATATTCTCGCTGTTCCGGTTCGAATTCGATCTCTCGACCGTGGCAGCACTTCTGACCATTCTTGGCTATTCGGTGAACGACACCGTCGTCGTCTCGGACCGCATCCGCGAAAACCTGCGCAAGTATAAGAAGATGGAGCTCAACGAGCTTTTGAATCTCTCGATCAACGAGACGCTGTCGCGCACGATCCTGACGGGCGCCACCGCGGTCGCAGTGTTGCTTTCCCTCTATATCTTCGGCGGCGAGGTGATCCGCAGCTTCAACCTTGCGATGCTCTTGGGTGTCGTCATTGGCACCTACTCGTCGATCTTCATCGCCGCGCCGCTGTTGGGCTACCTCGGCGTCAAGCGCGACTGGAGCGATGCTGCCGCAAAGGCGATGGCTACGACGAAGTCGAAGGCCAAGGCTTAAGGTCGAAAGCAGGGCGGCGCCGTCATGACACGCGACGTCGCCCGCTATCCCTACGAGACGCCGATAACCGCGTATGGCAACGGCGGCTTTCGGTTCGCCGACATGAGCCATCGCGGCTCAGTCCTGTGTCTGCCGTCGGGTGTCTGGGCATGGCAGGCGACGAGCGTCGACACACTTACCGGCAGCGATATTGCATTCCTTCTGAACCTCGTTGAGCCGCCGATCACCGTGCTGTTCGGGACAGGCGAGAAGCAGCTCTGGCCCAAACCGGAAATCTACGAAGCGTTCGCCAAAGCGGGCATCGGTCTGGAGCCGATGTCGACAGGGTCAGCGGCCCGCACCTACAACATTCTGATCGCCGAAAAACGCCCAATTGCAGCAGCACTGATCGCCGTTCCCTGAGACGTCTCCATCATCCGGCCGCGCAGAGATTGAGTCAGGATGCTATTTACGCCCCGTAGTCTCCATCGAGCGGAAGCAACCGCGTGACCGACGCCGTAGCAACGACAGCATCCTTCGACACGGTGCGCACGAGCGCCCGCACCCACGCGCCCGACCGCTTCTATGCGGCGCTTTTTGCGCCTGCTGCCGCCCGCGATGACTTGATCGCGCTCGCAGCCTTCACCGGCGAAATCGAGCGCATCTCGCGTCAGGTGAGCGAAGCTATGCTCGGCGAAATCCGTGTTGCGTGGTGGCGCGACGCCTTTCTTAGCCGCGGCGAGAGCGGCCGTTCCGGCAATCCCGTTCTCGACGCCTTCGCCGAGGTCATCCGCCACCGCTCCCTGTCGCTAGGGCGGATTGAGAGCTATCTGGAGGCCCATGCAGATGCGCTCTACGCGGAGCAACCGGCGTCCGACCAGGATCTCATCGCCCGCCTACGCATCATCGACGGCACGCCGTTTTTACTCGCGGGCGCGATCCTTGGCGTTGACCTTGATGAGGCGCTCGTTGATGCCGCCGCCCGCGCGTCGGGCTTTGCCCGGCTCGGGATCGAACTGCCCTATGCACTGATGCACGGCCGCGCGCCCCTGCCGATGCCCAGATCGCCGAACCCTTATGATCAAAAAGAGGTGACCGACTGGCGTCCGCAAATCGCCTGGATGGCGGCAGAAGGCAGGCGCGGACTTGCCGACGTGCGGCGTCATCTCACGGGCAAACCAAGGCTATTTACGACCGCGCTTTTGCCGCTTGCCCTCGTCGAGCCCTATTTTCGCGCTTTGCAAAGGCCTCGGCATGAGCCGGCGCGCGAAATCGTAGACGTCGCGCCGATGGCTCGATTGTGGCGTATCGCACGCGCGCAGTGGTCCGGCCGCATTTGACGGCCGACGAAGAGGGCTGATGGCATCGATGTTGAAACGGGGGCTGCGAGCGATCGCAGCGGGGCTGTTCCTTCCGCTGGCTTGCATCATTGCAGGACTTGCAATGCCGGGCCGCGCCGAGGCTGCACCTACGATTACGTGGCGTATCGAAAATCCGTTCCGCTTCTTCATCGACCCAAACGACACCAACGCCCATCGCGAGACCTACCGTTCATTGGGACCGCGCGAAAAAACGACGCCGATCCTCTCAGAAGAGCATTCCCTTCAGCGAGACGATCGCGACGGCTGGGCCGCGTCGATGTTCGACAAGACCTGCTGGAGCAACAATCGCTTCAAGTGCAAAGCCTACGACGATTACATCAATCCGACACATCATGCCGTCATCGCCAAAATTTCCGGCATCGACAGCCCGTCGATGCTGTCGTGCACATGGCTGTCGGCGCCTCGCGGCGACACCAAGAATCCGCGCGGGGACGCCATCACGCAGCCGTGCAGCGAGCCCGCGCGCTTCGTGGTGCCGTATCCGGGCAGCGCAATGGTGACCGTCCAAATCGGCGGCCGTCAGATCGCGCAGATCGACATCAAGGTGCGCGACATTCTAATCGCCGGGATGGGCGATAGCTTCGCGTCGGGTGAGGGCAATCCCGATATGCCGGTGCGTTTCTCACGCGAGCGAACGGCCGACTACAGCACGCTGGGTATGTACGCCAGCTTGACGGGCTATCCTGCTCGTATCGGGCCGTGGAAAGAGTTGGGCGACGCCGCCTTCATCAAGGAAAATGCCCGCTGGCTCGACCAGGCCTGTCACCGCTCGCTCTATTCCGAGCAGCTTCGCACGTCGCTTCAGCTCGCCATCGAAGACCCGCATCGCGCCGTCACCTTTGTCGGCGTCGCTTGTGCCGGCGCCGAGATCACGGACGGCCTTTTCTTGCGTTACAAGGGCAACGAATGGGTGCCCAACCCGCCACGCTATTCGCAGCTTTCAGCCGTCGCCGAAGCGCAATGCGGAAAGAGCAAAACCCAGTTGGTCAAGCTCACCGAAGCCTACGACCAGAACGGCGCGGTGCCGGAGCTACAGGATCTGATCATGCATCAGTGTCCACAGGATTCCGCGCGCAAGATCGACCTCGTATTGCTCTCCATAGGCGGCAACGACATCGGCTTCTCTCGCATTCTTGCGAACACGGTGCTCTCCAACGAGTCCCTGCTGCGCGAGCTTGGTGGCTGGCTCGGTGAAATTCATAGCGACGCCGAAATCTCGACCGCGCTTCAGAACCTCGGACCCCGCTATAAGGCGCTCAATCGCGCCATCCACGCGCTGCTCTACGTGCCGTGGGAGGAAAGCGATCGCATTTTGCTCGTCGCATATCCGGGCCTCGCGCTGCAAGGTGACGGCAGTCAGATCTGCGCCAGCGGCAATGCCGGCATGGACGTCGTGCCTGATTTTCAGCTCGATCGGACGAGGCTGAAGCTCGCGATGTGGTTCGCCGACAAGCTCAATCGTCAGATGCGGGATAGCGCGCAAGAGTTCGGCTGGACCTACGTCGAAACGCATCGCCGCGACTTCATCGGCCGCAGCATCTGCGCGGGCCTTAGCGTCGAAGGCGTCAGCGAAGTCGACGATCTACGCCTTCCGCGCAAGCTAGATGGCATGTGGACGCCCTACAACCCGGCTGACTATCGGCCCTATGCCGCCCGCCAGCGCTGGTTCCGCACGCCGAACGATGCCTTCATGACCGGCAACTTCCACGCCGCCGCCGGCTTCCTGACGAACTATCTGAAGATCGAACCGTTCGCGCCCTTCCAGGCGATCCTCGCCTCGACCTATTCAGGCGCCTTCCATCCGACTGCGGAAGGACAGGCTGCCATCGCCGACGCTGTGGCGGACAAGGCGAGGGCCATTCTCGCGAAATACGGCGACGGTCCTGACGCTGCGACGGCAACGGGCTATACCGTGCCGCCGCCAGTCGTCGCCGCACCGCCTGTCGCCGAGCCGAACGTCGAGATCCCGGACGTCAAATCGGTCCTGTCGAAAAGCCCTGCGGGCAGCGGAGGCGCGGTCACCGGTGCAATTCCGCCGGCCGCGACGGCACCCGCGCCGTTCGACGATAACGACATCGGCGCACCCGATCCCGAGGATACGCCGAAACCGATGGAAACGATTGGCGTGACATCCGGGCCGCCGGGCAGCGAGCCCCCTCCCGCGACCACTCCGAGCATCGGCACGCCAAGCATCACGGTACCGAGCACCGCCGCCGCGACGCCGGCCGAAGTGCCTGGCCAGACCATCGAACTGAGGCGCTCGGCCATTCCGGCCCCGGCGGCACCAACGGCGGCACCGCCGAATGCACCCGCTCCCGTCGCGACGACTGTGACGCCCGCAGAGAGCACGCTGCCACCTGTTGCCGCGCCCGCCGCGGGCCAAGCTCCCGCTGTCTCGCAATCGCCTCCGGCTGCTGTCGAAAGCAAGCCGCTTGCGCCGCCCGCTCCGTCAGCGCCCGCCGCCGATGATGAGTTCGCGCCCAAGCCGTTCGCGCCGGCAGGCCAATAGTGGCTCTGCCAATTCCCCCTTGCGGGGAGGGGGCAGGGGCAGGTTCGCTTCGGTAAGGAAGACGATTTTACGCCGACTTCTTCACGGCCGCATCGTCGCTAAGCCACAGAGCGAGATCGGCAAGCGCTCGTCGCGACATGAGCCGCTTCTTCTCGCGTCCGCGCTCCGGTCCCTTGAGCTTCTGTCCGCTCTTATCGTGTGTCGGATTGGCGTCGAGATCCGGCAGCAGGCCGTAGTTGATGTTCATCGGCTGGAATGATCGCGCCGCGCCACGCTCGCCGTCATCAACGCTAAGATGGCCGCCCGTGATGTGATCGAGGAGCGCCCCAAGCGCCGTCGTCGGTGGGGGTGCAGCGGCGGCGACGCCGACTGCATCGGCTGCCGCGAACCGCCCCGCGAGCAAGCCGATGGCGGCGCTCTCGATGTATCCCTCGACGCCGGTCACCTGTCCCGCAAAGCGCAGCCTCGGCATCGCTTTGAGACGCAGCGAGCGGTCGAGAAGCTTCGGCGAATTGAGATACGTATTGCGATGCAGGCCGCCAAGTCGTGCAAACTCGGCATTCTCCAGGCCGGGGATCATCCGGAAGATGCGCACCTGTTCGGCGTGCTTCAGCTTGGTCTGGAAGCCAACCATGTTCCACAGCGTGCCGAGCGCATTATCTTGCCGAAGCTGTACGACGGCATACGGCCAACGCCCCGTGCGCGGATCATCGAGCCCGACCGGCTTCATCGGCCCATAGCGCAGCGTATCGCGTCCGCGCTCGGCCATCACTTCGACGGGCAGGCAGCCGTCGAAGTAGGGGGTCGAAGCCTCCCACTCTTTAAAGACCGTTTTTTCGCCCGCCAGAAGGGCATCGACGAAGGCATTGTACTCGTCCTTCGACATCGGACAGTTGAGATAGTCAGCGCCCGTGCCCGCCGGTCCCGCCTTGTCGTAGCGTGACTGGAACCATGCAATCGACGTGTCGATGGAATCGCGATGAATGACCGGCGCGATGGCATCGAAGAAGGCAAGCGAGTCTTCGCCGGTCAGCTTGCCGAGTGCTGCGCTTAGCGATGGCGACGTCAGCGGCCCCGTGGCGATGACGACGTTATCCCAATCTTCGGGCGGCAATCCTTCGATCTCGCCGCGTTCGATGGTGACAAGCGGATTGGCAGAAAGCCTTGCCGTGACTTCCGCGGAAAATGCATCGCGATCGACAGCCAGCGCGCCACCGGCAGGCAGCTTGTGTGCGTCGGCCGCCGCCATGATGAGCGAGCCCGCGCGGCGAAGCTCTTCATGTAAAAGTCCGACGGCGTTGTTTTCCCAGTCGTCCGACCGAAACGAGTTCGAGCAGACAAGTTCAGCGAAACCGTCCGTCTTGTGGGCTTCGGTCGAGCGCATTGGCCGCATCTCGTGCAGCACGACGGGCGTGCCCGTCGCTGCGATCTGATGGGCGGCTTCCGATCCGGCAAGTCCGGCGCCAATAACGTGAACAACAGATGAGCGAACGGTCTGCACGGCGGTCCTTCGGACGTGGAATGAGGATGGGTTCGTCGGCCGAAGGGGGGCAGGGGTAGCCCGGCATCGTCAGCCTGACGCGCCTTCTTACGCGTGGGCGCGGCGCAAGGCAAATCACGCGCAATTAGCCGATGAAATAGTCGTAAACCAGCTTCGCGTTGAGAATGACGATGGTGGCCGCGATCACGACGGCCACGGCCGTCAGCCAGCGCGGCGCAACGAGGTCGCCGAGCTTGCCGCGGCTCGCCGTGAATTGCACGAGCGGGATCACGGCAAACGGCAGCTGCAGGCTTAGGACGACCTGTGTCAGGATCAGAAGTTTACCCGTCTCCGCTTCCCCGTAGAGCAGCGTCACGCCTGCGGCTGGAAGCAGTGCAACGGACCGTGTAATCAACCGGCGCACCCAGGGCGCCAGCCTGATGTGCAGGAAACCTTCCATTACCGTCTGTCCGGCAAGTGTCGCAGTGACGGTCGAATTCAAACCGCAACAGAGCAGCGCGATGCCAAACAGCGTCGGCGCGATGGCCGAGCCGAGGAGGGGATGCAGCAGCGATTGCGCTTCGCTGAGTTCGACCACGTTTGTCTTGCCGGCCGTATAGAACGCCGCCGCCGCGAGGATCAAGATCGAAGCATTGATGAGCAGCGCGAGACACAGTGCCAGCGTCGAGTCGATCGTCGCAAACTTGAGGGCTTCATGCTTCTGTTCCGACGTCGTGCCGTAGTCGCGTGTCTGCACGATCGCGGAATGCAGATAGAGATTATGCGGCATTACTGTCGCGCCGATGATGCCGAGCGCGAGATAGAGCATCTCGGGGTTTTTCAAAATTTCCGTCGTCGGCGCAAAGCCGCGAATCACGGCGCCCCATTCCGGATCGGCCATGGCGATCTGTACCGCAAAGCAGATGGCGATGACCCCCAGCATCGTAATGATGAAAGCTTCGAGATAGCGAAAGCCGAGCCGCTGCAACAACAGTACGACGAAAACGTCGAGCGCCGTCAGCAGCACGCCGATTTCGAGCGGTATGCCGAACAGCAGGTTGAGGCCGATGGCCGTACCAATGACTTCCGCTACGTCGGTCGCGATGATGGCGATCTCGGCGAACAGCCATAGCGGATAAGCCGCCCACTGCGGATAGCCATCACGGCAGGCCTGCGCGAGATCGCGCCCCGAGCCGATTGCAAGGCGCGCGCACAGCGACTGCAAAACAATCGCCATGATGTTCGAAAGTAGCGCAACGAAAAGCAGGGCATAGCCGAATTTCGAGCCGCCTGCGATCGAAGTCGCCCAATTGCCCGGATCCATGTACCCGACGGCGACCATGTAGCCGGGGCCGAAAAACGCCGCGAGGCGCCGCCAGCTGGTGTTGTGGTCTGAGACACGGACAGTGCGAAAAACATCCGATAAGGATGGATCTTTAGCCGGACTGCGCCATGTTCCCTGATTGGGACGTTCAGATACTGTCGATGTCGGTTCTGCGCGGGCGTCCACGATCCATCCTGCTGTTGTCGCAAATGACAATCATTTGCAACTAGAGTGGTCGAGAAGCGTGGCCCCGTCAAGGCCTGCACAACTCTCTATCCTGTGACAAATTTGAAAATAAGAGCGAAATTGCGGATAATTGCAGCGAGCGTTACGCAACGACCGGCAACCACGAGACCGCCGCACTCTGGTCAACGGATTGTCGGCGTGCTCTTCAATCTCATAGCTAAAACGTATGTCGCTCCGGTGAAGAGACGAAATGTGGTCCCCTTACAAAAGACGCCTTCTCCGTGATCTTGATCGTTGGCAGTCGAACGGCTGGCTGAGCACCGAAGGGCGTGCGGCGATCGCTGCGGACGTTGAGAACGGTGCGTACGCCTTCAATTTGGCGTCGGCGCTTGGAATTCTGGCGAGCGTCCTGTTCGGCTTTGCGGCGCTGTCGTTCGTTGCGGCTCACTGGGAGGACGTTCCGCGCCTGGCGCGCCTCGCGCTGCTGCTGGCGTCGATCTGGGCAGGCTATGGCCTCGCCGGTTGGTTCGGCACGCGCGGACAACCCTACCTGGCAGACGCGGCCGTTCTGTTTTCCGCGGGCATGTTTGGCGCTAGCATCATGCTTGTCAGCCAGATGTACCACATCGCAGGCGACCCGTTGGATGGCCTTCTGCTGTGGTGGATAGGAACGCTGGTATCGGGCGTCGCGCTGCGCTCCAATCCGGCGCTGGCCCTGACGATGATCCTCGTCTGTGTCTGGTCGTCGATGCATGTCTCGGCAAGTGGCGACGTGCACTGGCCGTTTTTGATCGGCTGGGGCTTGGTGACGATGGCGTTCGTTTGGCAGCGCTGGTGGCCAGGGCTGCATCTGTCTGCTCTGACGCTGACGGTCTTCATCGTGTCGCTCGGCTACCTGATGGGACACGGGCATTCGCACGATCTCGTCGCCATCATCGGCGTGCTGGCAGCGCTGGGTTTCGTCGGCCTCGAAAAAAGCAGGCCCGATCTCGGACACATCGTAGCGCCCTTATTCGTCTATGCGATTGCCATCACCTTCGCCGGGCTGTTCGCACTGCAATTTTTTGAAAGTCCATCGGTCGGGCGGCTCATCGTGCTCGCGATTATCACGCTCGTACTGCTGATCGCCGCCATTTCGCATGCGCTATCGACGGGCAATCGCGGCGCGCTTTGGCTCGGATACATCGCGTTCTCAATTGAAATTCTGGCGCTCTACGGCCAAACCGTGGGCTCGATTCTCGGCACGTCGCTCTTCTTCTTGATTGCGGCCCTGATCGTTGCGGCGCTCGCGTATGCAGCACTCCGCTTGGCCCGCAGAAGCACGACCGGAGGCCTGCCCGCATGATCGCCACCGGCAAATGGATGTGGCCGCTTCTCGGCGGCGTCGCGCTTCTTCAATCGGCGGCGCTGTTCAACATGATCCACGAGCGCGACCGCCTTTTGAAGTCGGGCCGCGAGGTGACCTTGGCGGTTCAGCCGCTCGACCCCCGCGATATCTTCCGCGGTGATTACGTGACGCTCGGCTACGACATCAGCCAGATCAAGACTTCGGCCACCGCAAGCGATCCTGTATTCACCGGCTTTGTGCCGGGCGGCGAAGTCTTCGTGACGCTGTCGGCAAAGCCTGAAGGTGGATGGCTGGTCAGCCACGTCAGCACCGTCTTTCCGCCGAAACTGGCGGCCGGAGATCTCGTGCTGAAGGGCAAGGTGCAATCGGCCTGGACAACCCAGAACCCGCCCGAAACCAACGCCAGCGTCCGTTACGGGATCGAGCAGTACTTCGTGCCCGAAGGTACGGGCATCGATCTGGAAAAGAAGGTCCGAGACCACAAAATCGAGGCGATCGTCGCAGTTGGCACCGACGGCACCGCGGCGCTCAAAGGTCTCGTCATCGACGGCGAGCGGCACGAAGACCCACCGCTGCTTTGAGGCTTCTGGCCGGAGCGGGCGCCTGCTATGAGGCGCCGGCAATCCATCCGCATACAGGAGACCTCAAGTGACCGTTACCCGCTACGAAACCTCCCCCGTCTATTCGAAGGTCACGGAGGCCAACGGCTTCGTCTTTACCGCCGGTGTCATCCCGACCGACCTTTCCAAGGATGTCGAAGGCCAGACCGCCGAAGTTCTGGCCGAAATTGACCGCCTGCTGGCGCTTGCCGGTACCGGCAAGGCGAAAATCGTGCAGGCGACTGTCTGGCTCAGCGACATCCGCAGCCGCGACGGCATGAACAAGGCCTGGAGCGCATGGCTCGGCGGCGAAGGCGCTCCGGCGCGCGCTTGCGTCGAGGCCAAGGTCATCGACCCGCGCATGCTCGTTGAAATCTCGGTCGTCGCCGTGAAGTAAAAGACAGCCAAACTCGGGCGCAGAAATAGAGCTTGTCCAAATTGCGAAACGCGTTGGCGACGTAGGACAAGAAAGCTGTGCCCGGATTGCCTCTCTCCTCCAATTTCTTTTCTCTCCCTTCGACAAAGCTTTCTGAACGGCTGTTGAATCTGCGAAATAGCCGGAATGGGGAACTAGCCCCCATTAGTCTTCGGAGACGGGAACAGATGAATCGGTTCGGATGGGTGAAGCCGGCGCTCGCCGCCGCTGTAGTTGTGGCCTGCGCAGTTCCTGCGCTCGCGGATGAGACGGGATTAGCCGCAATTCACGCGCAGCAGCGCGAACGTGGCAACAAGACATGCTTCGTTGATCACTACCACTACGGTTCAAGCTCGGGCCGAGCCACGAAAAAGGCAGCAATCGCTTCCGCGATCAAGTCGTGGGCGGACTTCACCGACTTTGAATATGGTTCGACTTGGGCGCACTGGGGTCTGGCTTCGAGCAAGACTGTTACCTGCTCAGGCGGCGACGGCTCATGGGGCTGCGATATTAACGCTCGCCCGTGCCGCAAGGGCCGCTGACACTTCTGCATTTCGCCAATCTATCAAAGGGCCGGCCTTCGGGGCGGCCCTTTGCATGTAGGGGGGCTTTTCCCCGCGTTATCGCCGACTAAGTGCGCCCGCGAGAACCCGCCGGACCAGCGAGACGATCCAGCGGACGAGAAACAGCTTGATCATCGTCCCGACGACGCCGCTGTTCGACCCGAGCAGATTGCCCAGGATCGACCGGATGACGCTCTCCAGCGAGCCGCCGTCCGGGCCCGGCACGCGCTCGCCCCCGCGACGGACGATATCGGGCAATCGGCTATACGGATTATCGTCCTGACCCGGTTGGGGGTAGCGATTGCGACGTCCGACGCCCGGTATCGTGTCGCCAGGTACCGGCAGCGGATTGCCGGCATCGATCGGCCCGCGTGAGGCGCTGGATGCCGGTCCGCTTGGCAGATCGGACGAGGAATTGGAGTTCGACCCCCTGGGCGGGAAAATATCTCCCGGTAGCGGCAAGGGGCTGCCGCCTGCACCGCCAAATCCCGGAAGACTTCCCGCGACCTTGGCGATCGCCGGGCCCGATTGCCGCTGCAATTCGCCGACCATCAGATTAGCGACCACCGGCAGCAACTTCTGGACCGTTATCGGATCGAGCCCGGTCATCCGCGCCGTGCGCTGGGCGATGCCCCGGCTCACATGTTTGCTGCCGATAAGCACGTCGAGGATGTCGTCGCCGTCCGCAGCGACCCCCGAGGTGGCAAGCGCATCAGGACGCGTAAGCGCTCGCTGCGCTGCCGGGGCTGTCACCAGCGACACGACATCGGCCACCCCCCCGCGGGACAGCATGGCGCGTTGGATCCGAGCGCTGAGCTCATCGGTAAGCAGCTGTACAGCCTCGGCCGCCTTTTGTTCGTCGATACCGAAAGCTGAGGCAACATTTGAGATGAGCTGCTGTCCCTCGGCACTCCGCAGACTGTTTTCGATCGTCACGCCCCGCCTCCGGTCGCTAAAGCGAATATCGAGCTTAACTATCACGGCTCGCGCTGCCTGACAGCAGGCGCGAAAAGACCGTGCGACGCACAACGAAAATGCGATCAGACATTCATCGGCTGTTCACAACAAACGGAACTTAATCCGCCTCAGGTCGAGACAATTTGCGATGTGTCTGTGAGGTTCGTGAAACGTGCGCGAACTCACGAGCGTTTGAAGTTCGCCGGCCCTGGGTCGATCCCATAGCCGTCCGAGGGCGACTGTCCCTTATGGAGAGACCAATGCGAAAACTTGTCATGAGTTTATCCGTTCTCGCCGGACTCTTTTTTGCGGGAACACTCCCGGCTTCTGCCAACGCTGCAGCCGGCTTGACGGCCATGCATGTCGACAAGGCCTCAAGCGTTGTCACCAAGACGGGTTGGCGTCGTGGCGGTTGGGGCCACCGAGGCTGGGGGTGGCATCGCGGCTGGCGCCGAGGCTGGGGCTGGCGTCGTCGCTGGTGGGGACCCGGCTACTACGGATACGGCTGGCCCTATTATTACGGTGGCTACTACCCGAGCTATTATTACGGCGGCTACTACGGCGGCCCGTATTATGGCTATCGCCGTTGGTATGGGCCCGGCTGGCGCTATCGCCATTGGCGCGGTGGCTACTGGGGACACCGCGGCTACTGGCGCGGCGGGCGCTGGGGCCATCGCGGATGGCGCGGCGGCTGGGGCCACCGTGGTCATTGGCGCCGCTGATTCGCTAGCGTCTGCTGCTAGCTCCTGTCAGGCGAACGTTCGAATGCGGCTCGCGCGGGTCTCCCGTCCGGGCCGCTTCTTTTTGGGACGGGAGTACGTCTCGCACGAGTTGCAACCCTGCGACACTTTTGGCATGGTCCGCCGACCAAAACCGATACTGCAACAATCACAGAATAAAGAGTCGGGGCGGAAAAGCTGTTTCGGCAGCACCTGGAAGCACCGGCGATAGGGGTCCGATCAAAACGGGCCTCATAGGAAGCGTGCCAAAAGGGACCACTCATGACCAACATACTTTGGGCGATCATCGCCTGCGGGGCGTTGTCGATCCTCTACGCTGTCATCACTGCGAATGCGGTGTTAAGTGCCGACCAGGGCACCGCCCGCATGCAGGAGATCGCAGCCGCCGTTCGTGAAGGCGCGCAGGCCTATCTCAGCCGGCAATATCGCACGATCGCTATCGTCGGCGTCGTCATCTTCATTCTCGCTTGGCTGCTGCTCGGACCTCTGCAGGCCATCGGCTTTCTGATTGGTGCGGTTCTTTCCGGCGCCGCCGGATTCATCGGCATGAACGTTTCCGTTCGCGCCAATGTCCGCACGGCTCAGGCGGCGACGATCTCGCTGGGCAAGGGCCTCGACATCGCGTTCAAGGCCGGTGCCATCACCGGCCTTTTGGTTGCGGGCTTGGCGCTACTCGGCGTCGCCGTCTACTACACGGTGCTAACGGTCGGCCTCGGCAAGGAAGCGGGCAGCCGTGAGGTCGTCGATGCGCTGGTGTCGCTCGGCTTCGGTGCATCTCTCATCTCGATCTTCGCGCGTCTCGGCGGCGGTATTTTCACGAAGGGCGCTGACGTCGGTGGCGATCTTGTCGGCAAGGTCGAAGCCGGCATTCCCGAAGACGATCCCCGCAACCCTGCAACGATTGCCGATAACGTCGGCGACAACGTCGGCGACTGCGCCGGTATGGCGGCCGACCTGTTCGAAACCTACGCCGTGACGGTCGTCGCAACGATGGTGCTCGCCGCGATCTTTTTCGCAGGCCAGCCGAACCTTGCGGCGCTCATCACGTATCCGCTCGCGATCTGCGCCGCCTGCATCGTCACGTCGATCGTTGGCACGTATTTCGTAAAGCTCGGCAGCAACGGCTCGATCATGGGTGCACTCTATCGCGGCGTGATCGCTTCCGCTGTGCTTTCGATCCTCGGTCTGTACGTCGCGACGCAATACGTTCTCGGCGGTTTCGGGGAAGTCGGCACCGCAGCCGGCCAGACCATCACCGGCGGCAACTTGTTCCTGTGCGGTATCGTCGGACTGGTGCTGACGGGCCTGATCGTCTGGATCACCGAATACTATACCGGCATCGGCTATCGTCCGGTGCGCTCGATTAGCCAGGCGTCGGTGACAGGCCACGGCACGAACGTCATCCAGGGGCTGGCTGTTTCGCTTGAAGCCTGCGCCCTGCCTACGCTTGCGATCGTTGCCGCGATCATTGCCACCTACCAGCTCGGCGGCCTGTTCGGCACCGCCATCGCCACGACGACGATGCTCGGTCTCGCCGGCATGATCGTCGCGCTCGACGCCTTCGGCCCGGTGACGGACAACGCGGGCGGCATCGCTGAAATGGCCGGACTGCCGAAGGAAGTCCGCCGCTCCACCGATGCGCTCGACGCGGTCGGCAACACCACGAAAGCCGTGACCAAGGGTTATGCCATCGGTTCGGCTGGTCTCGGCGCTCTCGTGCTGTTCGCGGCCTATAACTACGATCTGCATCACTTCATTGATGAAGCGAACAAGGCAGGCGCCACGGGCTATCAGTTCTTCAAGGGTGTCGAAGTCAATTTCGGTCTTGAAAATCCCTACGTCGTCGCTGGTCTTCTGCTCGGTGGTCTCATTCCGTATCTCTTCGGCGGTCTCGCCATGACGGCCGTCGGCCGCGCAGCGGGATCGATCGTTGAAGAAGTGCGTCGCCAGTTCAAGGCCGATCCAGGCATCATGAAAGGTACGTCGAAGCCCGACTATGCGCGAGCGGTCGATCTACTGACGCGTGCCGCGATCAAGGAAATGATCGTGCCGTCGTTGCTGCCGGTGCTGTCGCCGATCGTGCTGTTCTTCGTCGTCAATGCCATCGCAGGCAAGGGTGCCGCCTTCTCCGCGGTCGGCGCGATGCTGCTCGGTGTGATCGTTACGGGCATCTTCGTCGCAATCTCGATGACATCGGGCGGCGGCGCATGGGACAACGCCAAGAAGAGCTTCGAAGACGGCTTTGTCGATAAGGACGGCGTCAAGCATATGAAGGGCTCGGAGGCCCATAAAGCGTCCGTTACCGGCGACACCGTCGGCGATCCTTACAAGGACACGGCAGGTCCCGCCGTGAACCCGGCGATCAAGATCACGAACATCGTTGCGCTGCTGCTGCTTGCCGTGCTCGCACACATGGCGTGACGATCGCAGACGAACCTACAGACAGAAAAGGCCCCGCGGTCGTTCGCGGGGCCTTTTTGCGTTCAGCACACTGTACAGATGTTTATCCGACGAGCTTGGGATCTTCGCTGTCGTGGACATGACCGATCGCGGCCAAAATGCGCTTGTCGAGAAGCTCAGGCTTCAAGAGCACCTTTTGCGAGTGCACGTCTTTCACCGCCGATAGCGGCACGACGAATTCACCTGCGTTCTCGACATAAAGCACGAGTGAGGTCGGCGTCACTTCGCGGATCGCGCCGATACCGTCTTTGCCGTCCACGAGAAAGGCCATGAAGCCCGCTTGGATTTTTTCGGTCATGGAATACCTGGATTTGTTGCGTTGGCCGACGTCTGGCCCTGCGCGCCGGCCATCCGTTTCATTTGCTGCCGGCTCACGTTTTTTCGAGCGCGACCCGGCGGCACCCATCGCGATATAGCAGGTGCTGCCGCGCGAAACGAGCCCCCGGCACGGAGCGAAGTAAACGTCAGCCGCCGCCGAAGAGCTGTTGCTTGCCGAGATTGCGGAAGAGTCCTTTCAGAATGCCTTCGTCCTTGCCGCCCGGCGCCGGGGTCGTCCGGCTGATGAAGTCGAAGACCTTGCCGTCTTTCAAACCATAGTTCGCGATGTGGTCGACAGTCGCGCCCTGGTTGAAATAGACTGCAACTACCTGCCGGTTCTCTTCCGTCGGCAAGAAGAACGACTTTTCAGAGTCGGTACTGGAAATATAATAGAACGCGCTGCCATCACCCAAGACCGCCGTCGTGCTTGGCGTTCCGAGCGCGCTCCGCACTTGGTCCTTGCTCATGCCGGACTGGATGGCCTGCAGATCTGTCGGCCGAAATTCAATGCCGTGCTTGGTGATCGTCGGCGCGCCGCAGCCTGAAAGAACAGCAGCCGAAGCCAGCAGGCTCAGCAGAAGCGCTCCTGCACGGTACTGGCGCCTGGTCCCGTTCTGTTTCATTTGTACTTTCATTAGCGGGAATCACCTCGCCCTTTCGGCCACGCGTGTTTAGATTGAGTGCCGAAAAGCAGCAACTGCGCCCCCCCGTGGCCGCACGGCATGTTCCCCAGAATTCACTGGGTCACGCCGCAACCCTCTAGCTTATTAACAGTTGCCCCCAACATGTTGCGATGGCTGAACAAGCGGACGGAAACCGGGCGCAGAGCAAAAGAGCTTTATGGCAGCGTCGTGACCGCTGCGAGACAGCCGGACTTTTATGGTGCGATTGGCGTTCCGGACACACCTGAAGGCCGGTTCGAACTGGTCGCACTGCACCTTTATCTCGCCCTGGAGGGATTGCGCGGCACCGTGCCCGATGCCGCGGGCCTCAGCCAGCGCATGATCGAAATTTTCGTCGAGGACATGGACGATTGCATGCGCGAAATGGGTATCGGCGATCTTGCGGTGCCAAAGAAGGTTAAGCGCGCCGCCGCGGCATTTTATGAACGCGCCACGATTTACCAGAGCAGCGTCGCCGACATAGAAGATGGCCGCTTGGCTGCAAACCTTGAGCATTATGCATTGCCCGGCGCCGCAAAACGGCAGGATGCAGAGCGCGCGCTGGCAAACTATGTTCGCGCTGCGTCATCGGCGCTAGCTGTGGTGCCTTTTGACGTCTGGGTGCAAAGCGGTGCAGCTGCGCAACTCTTGGACGCGAGCACTTCAATGATCGGGCAGCACTCAATGATCGGAAAGACTGAGACGTGACGGACGCTTTGGATTGGACCGAAAAAACCACCGAAATTCCAGCGGGTGGTTTGAACCGCACGCGAGAGGCGACGGCTGAGGAATTGCAGGACGTTGCGAAGGGGCTCGATATCCTCAGTGTCGCGAGCCTGTCGTCGCGCTATCGCATCGTCTCGATTTCGGGCGGCGCGTACCGACTTTCGGGGACACTCTCTGCGCGCGTAGAACAGGCGTGTGTCGTCTCGCTCGAACCCGTCGCTGGCAAGGTCGAAGCGGCGTTTGACGTCGAGTTCTGGCCCGACCTCAAGTCCGAGGAAAGTGATGAGGATTCCAGCGTTCTAAGCGGCAGCGATGTCGAATTGCTGGAGCATGGGTTGATTCCCGTCGGGCGCATCGTCTTCGAAACGCTGTCGGCATCCCTCGATCCCTATCCACGGCGCGAAGGCGCGGAATTCTCATGGGAAGATCCAAAATCGGGTCAGGAGAGCCCCAGCAACCCGTTCGCCGCTTTATCGAAGCTTAAGGATAAGCGCTAAACCGCGCGTTTGGTTGCCCCGGTCCGCACCCGGTCAGGCCAAGCTAAGAAGCCGTAAAACGGCTTCATGGCGCTATATGCGAATGAAAAGTCAAGGTAAAGTACTCAGATGTGAGTGGTTCTGTCACGAGGTGCGATTTCGCCTTGTGGGCGGGCTCCAAAAGGATATGGTCTCGCCGAATTTCGGGGACTGATAGGGCCGTAAAGCTGAGTCTGGTGCAGGTGCGCCGAACGCGGCGTTCGCGGCAATCGACAAAGAATGGCAAGCCCAAAGACGATCGCACTCGATGCCATGGGCGGTGATCACGGTCCTGAGGTCGTGGTCCCCGGCGCCGCGCTCTCACTTGAGCGCCAGCCCGCATTGAGCTTTATCCTTTACGGCCAGCAGCCGCGCATCGAAGCAGCGCTTGCGCAGCATCCGGCGTTGCGCGCAAAGAGCCGTGTCGTCCACACCGATCTTGTTATCTCGATGGATGAAAAGCCGAGCCAGGCCCTGAGGCGCGGCAAGGGTTCCAGCATGTGGCTGCCGCTCGAAGCGGTGAAAGCCGGCGAGGCAGACGCTGCCGTGTCGGCGGGCAACACCGGCGCGCTGATGGCGATTGCGAAGCTGGTGCTGCGCCCAATCGCAGGCATCGAGCGTCCGGCGATCGCGGCTCTATGGCCAACAGTGAAATCCGAATGCATCGTGCTCGATGTCGGCGCCAACATCGGCGCGACGGCCAGTCAGCTCGCTGACTTTTCCTTGATGGGCGCCGCGATGGCGCGCGCCGTCTTCCACATCGAGCGGCCGTCCGTCGGCCTGCTGAACGTCGGCACCGAAGAGATGAAGGGCAACGAGGACGTCAAGTCCGCGAACGCGCTTTTGAAGTCGGTCGATGTTCTCCCGCTCGAATACAAGGGCTTTGTCGAAGGCGATCAGATCGGGCAGGGCGCCGTTGACGTTGTCGTTGTCGAGGGCTTCGCCGGCAATATTGCGCTGAAGACGGCGGAGGGAACAGCCAAGCAGATCAGCACCTATATTCGATCTGCAATGATGAGTTCTATCGTCAGCAAGATTGGCGCCTTCTTGGCGCAAGGCGGCTTCCGCGTTCTGAAAGAAAAAATGGACCCTCGCCGCGTCAATGGCGGCACGTTTCTGGGCTTGAACGGTATTGCGGTGAAGAGCCACGGCGGCACCGATGCCTTTGGATTTGCGAGCGCCGTCGATCTTGCGTACGAGATGGCCGATTCCGGCCTGATCGCGCGCCTCACGGCCGACATTGACGGTTTTCACCATAGGCTTTCGGCGGCGGCTGTCAGCAGCGCGGCACCTGTGCCCCGCGACACGACCGGAAGTTTGCTTGGAAAGGCATAGATTTGGCAATTCTCCGCTCTGTCATTCGCGGCGTCGGCGCACACCTTCCTAAGCGCGTAGTGACGAATGATGATCTCGCGAAAATCGTCGATACAAGCGACGCGTGGATCCGCGAGCGCTCTGGAATTGTCGAACGCCACATCGCCGACGAAAAAGAGCTGACATCCGAACTCGGCGCAGCTGCTGCGAAGCAGGCGTTGATCCGTGCAGGGATCGACCCTGTCGAAATTGATCTCATCGTCTGCGCGACGTCGACGCCCGACCGCACGTTCCCCGCCACGGCGGTGAAAATCCAGACGATGCTCGGCGTCACGAAGGGCGCCGCATTCGACGTGCAGGCCGTCTGCTCCGGCTTTGTCTATGCGCTTACCATCGCCGACAATTTCCTGAAAGCCGGGCAATCCAAGCGCGCTCTCGTCATCGGCGCCGAGACGTTCTCGCGTATTCTCGATTGGTCCGATCGCTCCACCTGCGTTCTATTCGGCGATGGCGCCGGTGCGGTCGTGCTCGAAGCGCAGCCGCAGCGTGGCATGCGCGACGACCGCGGCATCATCTCGACGCTCATTCGCTCCGATGGCCGTTTTGAAGAACTGCTGTATGTCGACGGCGGCCCCGGCTCGACCAAGACCGTCGGTCATCTGCGTATGAACGGCCGCGAGGTCTTCCGCCACGCCGTTCAGAAGATCTCGGGCGTCATCGAGGAGACGCTCGTTCAAACCGGCTATACGCCCGATGAAATTGATCTCTTCATCCCGCATCAGGCGAACAAGCGCATCCTGGATGGCATCGCCAAAAAGCTGAACGTCGCGCCCGAAAAAATCGTCATGACGCTCGATAAGCACGGCAACACATCGGCCGCCTCCATTCCGCTCGCTCTGAACGATGCTTTTGAGGCTCATCGCATCAAGGAAGGCAGCCTGATCCTGATGGAAGCGATGGGCGGAGGATTTACTTGGGGCGCCGTCCTGGCCCGCTGGTAACGCCCGTTTTGGTGCGCTGCAGCGTAGAATATCGTTCTTTATCAGACGCTTGTTGCAGCGTACCCAGTTGACCCCGCGGCGAACCGCCGCTACCATCCCCGGCCGAAATGATGTTTCGAGATCATTTTCAAAGTGATGTTCGGCTGGGAGGAATTGGGATGGTGGGCAAGACATTGACGCGGGCTGATCTCGCGGAAGCCGTCGTGGAAAAAGTTGGTTTGCCGCGCAACGAGAGCCAGGATCTCGTCGAGCGGGTGCTCGAGGAAATTTCCGGCAGCTTGGCGGGTGGCGACGCAGTAAAACTGTCGTCGTTCGGCTCGTTCGGCATTCGTCAGAAAGGCGAGCGTGTCGGCCGCAATCCCAAGACGGGCGAGGAAGTACCGATTACGCCGCGCCGTGTGCTCGTGTTCCGTCCGTCCAATATTATGAAGGATAGGATCAACAAAGGCCACGCGAGTCGCTAACACCGCTGTTGCAAGTGCGCGAAACTAAGCGTTCAATTGCAAGGGGTTGTTGGGAACGCGAGGGGGCGAGCCATGAACAAGTCGGCGGAAGCATTTCGCACGATCGGAGAAGTGGCCGACGAGCTCCAGATACCAAAGCACGTGCTGCGCTTCTGGGAAGGACGCTTTCCGCAGATTCGCCCGATGAAGCGTGGCGGCGGTCGTCGTTATTACCGGCCGGAGGATATGGAGCTGCTGCGCGGCATCCGTGCGCTCCTCCATGCGGAAGGTTATACAATTCGCGGCGTGCAGAAAATTCTGCGCGAGCATGGCGTCGATCAGGTAAAGGCTGCAGCCCATCGAGTCGCTGCACCTCAGCCAGCACCTACGACCGTTGCGACAGGCCGCAAGCGCGGCCGCAAGCCGATCGCGAAGCCTGCGCCGTCCGTCGTGGCGATCGAGCCGCAGACGAAAGCGCCGGTTGATCTTGCTGCCATTACGAAAAGCCAGATTCAAAGCGCAATCCGCGAGCTTGAAATCGCCTGTGCTATTCTTCGCGGACAGCCTATCAATCCTGTCGCCGCACCCGACGATGTGAAGAAATCGCGTGCAGGGCGAACCTAAATCTCCTGCCAAACTAGCTCCGATCTCAGGAGTGCGCGAAGCACCCCCCGATATCCGGATATTCTTCGTCGATCTCGACAGCGCGGCTGCTGGCCTCGAAGTCGAGGAGGAGCGGACGCCCCGGTTGTCGCCCGCTGATGTCGAGCGCGCAGAAGCGATGAAGAATATCGAGGCACGTCGTCATTGGCGTGCCTCGCGCATCGCAACGCGCATCGCGCTTGAACGTATCGTCGGCCCTGGGCTGCGGCAAATTCCGTTTGAAATCGAGCCGGGCGGCCGACCGGTTCTACCTGGAAGATTGGCGCACTTCAGCATCTCTCACACTGGCAGCGCCGCGCTTATCGCGGTGTCGGCGAGCATGCCCCTCGGAGTCGATCTGGAAAGACGCGCCCGGCCGCTAAAGATGTCGCCCGATCGCCGTCACCGCATCGTCGCGGCCGCTGGACGTTTCGCAGCTCAGCCCCACCTTTCGGCGGCCAACGATGCGGGCGTTATCGCGGCGTGGGTCCGGCTCGAAGCTGTGGCTAAGGCATTGGGCATCGGCATCGGCCGTTTGCTGACGCAGGAAGGAGTCGTTGGCGGCGAAGAGGTGAGGGAAACGGACACCGCGCGGCGCGTGGCGGTTCGAGATCTCACGATTGATGCGCAGCATGTCGGCGTCGTCGCAGCCGAATGCCTTCCCGAAACACTCGCCGTCGAGGTATTTCCGCATACGACGCTTGACGCATTCCTGCGCGGCTAAACGCGATCAGCCGCGGTCTCAGTTCGCTGGGTTTATGGAATGCAGCCGCGTTTACGGCCCGAAGAGCATCGGAAAGAAGGAGTTGTCGACCGATTTCTGCTTCCGGTAGCGATAGCGGCGCTTCGCAGGCCTGTCGGCCGCCGTTTCCGCCTTCAACCTCGAATTTCCCGACGCGCTGGTCTTGACGACCGGCGGTATCGTCTCGTTGAACGCCACCGCAGTCTCGTCCTTGACGGCGAGCAGGACATTCGACTCCGCCGGCCGCCACCGATACCCAAGGCTGAAGTCGATCCGAGTTGTCTTGTCCTTCGCAAAAACCTCATTCAGACGCGCCTGATACTTTCCGGCGAAGAGGCTGATCGGCCCTGCGTACCGCCCATAGGGGTGAAGCTGCCAGCCCTTGGCGAAATAACGGATTGGAATGCCGGAATCGTCTTCCAGCAGCGACACGCTATGCTCCAGCAAGTATGTGCGCACGGTGGAGAAGTTGTCCTCGTGCATGAGATAGGACGCGCTCTTGACGAAGCTGTCACCCTTGCCGAGCGTGTCGCAGAACGTCAGGAAGCCGCTCGACTTCAAGCCGCCATCCGAAAGATCGGTGCTGAAATAGTAGAGCGTGCGCTTGGCGCCGACGCTGGCATCTCCGAAGGTGATCTTGACGCCGCGGCCCGTAGGTTTCGCAATCTTCTCATCGACGGAGTGCAACGTCCCATCGCTCGCCAAATCAAACAGCTCGGCGTCGTAGATCGTTTTGCCGGAGCGGGCGAGGAACGTCATCAGCACGGGCGTCGTGCCGTTGAGCTTGGCGCTGCCAAAGTCGATCCGCATGGAGCGCGTGCGGAAGAAGCTGTAGCTCAGCAATGAAGAAAGCGACGCACGAAGCTCACGAAGCGCGCCAGCCATCTCGCCGCGCGAATATTTCCGCAAGTCCGGAATTTGTCCCGGCGGCTCCAACCCTGCCATCACGTAAGTCTTGGCCGACGGAAAGAAAGCGTCTGCGTAGAGATAGTCGGCGCCGCTGAAGAAATAGAACAGCGTCGGCTGCGGATTTTTGAAATTGCGCGACACGAGCATCCGAATTTTGCTCAGTTGACGCTTTTCCAGACCGTCCCAAGCTTGGTTGAAGCCCGCCGCGTACTGCTTCCAAAAGCCATCGTTTGTGTAGGCCTTGAGCGGCGAACCGTCGGACGGCTGCATGCCCGCAATGAACTTGGCGGTGTCGTCCAGGCTTGCGCGAGGTTCGGCACGTGCGGGAATCGACAAAATCGAAACCGCGAGCGCCGCGAAGGCGATCGCTGCGGTCACGCGCATTCTAGCCATGTTGGGTCCTATCGAGATCCTGACCGAGCATCGGGCGCCGCTGCGCATAAGCATACACGGCTAAACCCGTCATCATAATGACGAGACCAGCCAGAGACTGCAGAGGACGCTCTACGATGAGGTGATACATCATGAAGGCAGTTACGCCGAGGAAGATAAACGGCGTGAGAGGGTAACCCCACGTCTTATACGGCCGCGGTAGATTGGGTTCTTTCCAGCGCAGGATGATGACGCCAACCACGGCGAGGAATGAGCAGAGCGTCAGGCTGAACTGAATCGTATCAAGCACAGCCTCGAAACTCTGCGTCATCAAAAGCACGCTGACGATCGCGAGCTGTAGCAGGATTGCATACGTCGGAACGCCGTTCTTGCTGGTGAGAGCCAAGGCGCGGAATAGCGCGTGATCCTTGCCCATCGCCATCGTGACGCGTGGCCCGATCCAGACCATGGCGCTGATCGAGGAAATGAGCCCGATACAAATGAGCGCGCCGACGATCATTCCGCCGAGCTGACCGAAGATGTGCTTGCCCGCGATCATCGCAACGTCGATCTGGCCCGCCATTACTGAGATCGGCGTCGTGTACAGAAAGACGGCATTGAGCGCGACGTAGCAGCTGATGACGATGACGGTCGCGGCAATGATCGAGCGTGGCAGGCTGACGGCAGGCTCTCGAATTTCGCCTGCGATATAGGTCGCAGCATTCCAGCCCGAGTAGGCGTACATCACGAATACAAGGCTGACGGCGAATGGCGCGCTGGCGATGTAATTGAAGTCCGCCGCTGAGGGCGCAAACGAGATCGGCTGCGGCACGCCATAGGCAAGTCCCGCGACGATCAACGCGATGATTAGCGTGCCTTTGATGATCGTCGAAATATTTTGGAATTTGCTCGAATGCTTGATGCCGCTCAAATGGATGAGCGTCACCGCCCAAACGACGGCAAGCCCCAGAAGGAGAGGGGGTGCACTGGGAATGATCCCCTTAAAATACACGCCGAAAGCCATAGCCGCGAGCGCGATAGGCGCCGAAAAACCGAGCGTCGCCGAAATCCAGCCCGCCAGAAACCCGACGGCGGGATGATAAATGCGCGACAGGAAATTGTATTCCCCACCCGATCGCGGAAATGCGGCCGCCAATTCGGCATAAGCCAGCGCACCGCAGAGCGCCGCAATTCCGCCGACGACCCAGAGCATCAGCACCGAGAAGGCCGACGGAATGGTCGCGACCTGAAATCCGAGACTGGTAAAGACACCGATGCCGATCATATCAGCAACGGCGAGCGCGGTGGCGGTGACCGTCGAAACCGCGCGGACATCGAGTCCGGATGTTACGGAAGACGGTGCGCTGATGGATGCGGCAGTTGTCATGATTGGGGCTTAACCAAGGCCAGCTTGCGGACAGTATTGACTCGGTAACGTTCCAACAACTGCCGCAAAAACATGTTAAATCCGAGTTGCCAAAATACATCTAAGAGGCGCGTGCGGAACGTTTTTCGAGCACGATTATGGCAATTGCCAAATTATGGTTGCCGCATTGGTCGACATTTGCCTCACGAATTGAACAATTTTGGACTTTAGAGCGACACATTCGTTTTTGCGGCGCGCTCCGCCCACTATTCTGTCAGAGGGTAAATGCGATTCGAATGATGGCCGTATCGAATGCGGGGGCGCTATGGCATCGCGCCGGCGGCAATGAATAACGGACGCAGGCAATTCCTCGCACGCACGCTTAGTGCAGGCGCCGCCTGGACGCTTGGCCTCGCCTCGGCCGACGCCAGCCAAGGAAAGCCGCGCCCCATCGTTCCATCGAAGACGCTGGTGCAGTCGCGCAGCCGGCCAACGAAAATCGACAAGACCGCTCTCGTACATTTCGATACTGCACCGTTCCCCTATCACGGCATGCTGCCGGGCACGAACGTGCCGTTTCTCAACGTCAACGAGAACGGCCGTTTGGGCCATCGCACCAATTCAGGGCGCCTGTACTGGGAAGATCAAACGTATGACGACAATCGGGTGCTGCTGCACATTCCGAAAGGATTCGATATCCGCCGCCCGGCGCTGATGCTGGTTTTCTTTCACGGCCACGGCGCGACGCTGCAGCGCGACGTCCTCGCGCGCCAGAAGGTCCCGGCGCAGATTACAGCATCGAACGCCAACGTCGTTCTGGTCGCGCCGCAGCTTGCCGTCGATGCGCGCGATTCAAGCGCGGGGAAATTCTGGCAACCCGGCGCTTTCGGCCGCTTTATCGGCGAAGCGGGTCAACATCTGGCGCGCATGTTCGGCGACCGCAGATCGCTGCGCACATTCGCCAGCATGCCGATCATCGTCGTCGCCTACAGCGGCGGCTACGTCGCGGCGGCGTCGGCCATCGAGAAGGGCGGTTTGAAAAAACGCGTGCGCGGCGTGGTGCTGCTCGACTCCCTTTATGGCGATCTCGACAAGTTCGCACATTGGATCGAAGCCGACCCGTCGGCGTTTTTCGTGAGCGTTTATCTCAGCTCGACGCGCAATCAGAATGCCCAGCTCGAAGACATCCTGGCTGCGCACGACGTTGATGTCAGCGGTCAGATCAACACGCGGTTGGCGTCCGGCGGCGTTGCAGTGGTTCCCGGCGGCGGGGGCCGTCACCGCGATCTCGTGACCCACGCCTGGGTCGACTACCCCATCATCGACCTGCTGCAGCGCCTGCCCGAGTATCGACGTTAAAGCATGCCGCCTTACCGCAGGAGAGTCGCAAAACAATGAGCGGCCGACCGACGCGGCGGGGGAGGACACCGCATCCGTCCTTGACGTGCGGATGCGTTCCGGGTACCCAACCGGCAGACCGGGACGGTCTTCCCATGCAATTTTGAGTTGCGGCGGCCGTCAAGATTTTCCAAATCGGAGCGTAGCGCAGCCTGGTTAGCGCACCAGTCTGGGGGACTGGGGGTCGGAGGTTCAAATCCTCTCGCTCCGACCATTTCTTTCAAAACATCGCGTCAGTACAACATCTGCGCCAAGGCAGGCGTGATGCGTTCCGTTAGGGCACGGCCGTCGAAGGACACGAACCGGGCCGCGAACCCATTTGCCGCTGCGAATGCTGGCCCTTCCTCAGGTCCCAGCACAGTAAGCGCCGTTGCCAGCACGTCCGCCGTCATGCAGTCGTCCGAGACGACGGTGACCGAGATCAGGTCGTGGGCGGTCGGGAATCCGGTCCGCGGATCGACCGTGTGGGCATAGCGGCGGCCGCCGTGCTCGAAATATCGTTGCTCGTCGCCGCTGGTCGCAACGGAAAGCCCTGCGAGCGCAAGCACGGTCTCGGGGCAGGTCCTATCAGCCGCCTGTGTGTGGCGCGGCCGTTCGAATTCCACCCACCAGGGCGACCCGTCCGGTTTTAGTCCTTCGCCTCTGAGTTCTCCTCCGATCTCAACGAGGAGATTGCTGACGCCCGCGACGCGCAGCACCGAGACGACCTCATCAACGGCGTAGCCCTTGGCGATGGCGCAGAGATCGAGCCGCAAGCCGCCGGGCTGAAACACGCGCCGGTTTTCCTTATCGAGCATTGCGCTGCGCCAACCGGACGCTGTACGCGCTGCATCGAGCGCCGCCCCGTCCGGCAAGCCGGGCGCAATGTGAAACGGACCGAAGCCCCACAGATCGACAATCGCGCCGACCGTCGGATCATATGCGCCGCCCGTTCGCTCCGCACAGGAGAGCGCGCTGGAAAGCACCTTGAAGAACCCGTCAGCCAAAGGATGCCACGTTCCGGCGGGCGCAGCATTGAAACGCGAAAGGTCCGACGCTGGCTCCCACGGGCTCATCTCGGCGATCACCTGCGCCAGCACGCGTTCGATCCCGCATCGAAGGGCATCGACGTTGGCGTTGCGCGGGAGCGCCATCTTGGCGCTCCACGTCGTTCCCATTGTTTCGCCGCCGATCTGGCACACCGACAATGTGCGCAGCGCTGCGAGCGTCGCGGGTATCGGCGTTCGGCGCGGGATCAAGACCCGCCGCGCCGCGGCCGTCATTCCGGAAGCACCTCAAGCGTTGCTGCATATGTCGAACGGCGCTTGCTCGCTTCCTTGACGCTGGGCTTGTCGTCGGTGACGCTCGCTTCCATCCAGTATAGGCCGGCTTCAGGCCACTTGACCTTGAACACGCCGTCCTTGTCTGTCGTCACCGAGAAATCGCCCGGCTGATTGCGATAGCGCACGCCGCCAGGCACGATCTCGATCTTCGTATCTGCTGCAGGCTTGCCGTCGAGCAGAAGCTTGAAGCTCGCTTCGTCGTTGGCCACGAGATCATTCGGGTGCGTGATCGGTTGCATTTCGAGGCCCTTGCCCGCAGGCTTCAGAGCGGTCTCGTCGGTCTTGCCCGCCGTCACAAACGTTTCCATGCGGCGCTGCGATTGGATCACGACAACATCGCTCGCCGAGGCCGGGATTTCCTTCAGGTTTTCGACCTTGCCGCGCCAGCGCTTCTTCTCGCCATTATCGGTATACTGCGCCATCAGCCGGTCGTCGACGAGCGCGATGCGATAGGTGCCGGGCGCTTTCAGTGGAATGTCGAAGGTACTGCGAAGCTTGCCGGAGTTCGCATTTTCAGGCGCGATTGTCGATCCATCCGGCGCCGTGATCTGCAGGCCGTCGAGGGGAAGAGGACGGAATTCAAAATAAAACAGATCGTTCGAGACCGCAGCGTCCACGGTGACGAACGTATCTTTGGTGGACAAAACGGTTGCCGACGGCCGCAACCATGCCCGATGGGCGTCAGCCGCTGCCGGAATAAGAAATGCGAACGCCGCTGCGGCGTATACGAGACGTTTCATGGTTCGCGGTATCCCAGATTGCATCATGGTTTCGTGCTGATAGTGACGGTTCCGAGTTCGTGCTCGCCTTTGCCGCTGATCGTCGCCCCTTTTTGCAGCGGCCACTGCACAGGGATCTTCACCACCTCACGCCCGCCGACTTCGCGCGCTGCTTCGACGACAAGCTGGTATTGGCCCGGAGCAAGCCCGCTCAAGATTTTGTTCTTGTCGTCGTCGATGCTGATTGAGTGCGTGCCTGGCGCGCGCGTTGCGCTGGTCAGTCCATCGGCCGGGAGCTTCAACTCGCGGCCGGCGCGACGCCACCATTGGCGGAGGTCTTTAAGCCACTTTTCGCCTTCGTTGCGCTTGTTGGCGATGTCGTACCAGACGGCGAGGTTGGCCGCGACGTGCCGGTCCGGACCTTCAAGCCACACCGCCACGTACGGCTTGTGGTACTCGGCAACATCGAGGTGAGGGACCTCGACCGAAATTTCGAGATCTGCGGCGAGCGCCGGCGTTGCGGCAAGACCGGTAAGCCCAACGGTCAAAAAGAGAGTTCGCATTCTTTTTGTTGCCTTGTGTGTCAGTGGATGAGCAAAATCGCAATCAGGATCGGGATGACCACGCCCAACCCGACGACCGGCCATGTGCTCGGTCGTCCGCGTGCGTACATTTGCAGGAGCAGGAGACCCGTCACGCAGAATGCGACGCAGCACAGCGCAAAGACGTCGATGAAGATGCCCCATGCGGCGCCGACGTTGCGCCCTTTGTGCAGGTCGTTGAGATAGGCGATCCAGCCGCGATCGGTCTTCTCGTAAGTGAGTTCGCCGGTTTCGCGGTCGATCGAGATCCACGCATCGCCACCCGGACGGGGCAGCGTCACATAGGCCTCGTCGTCCGACCATTCGACATCGCGGCCGTCGACATCCACGCCGGTTGCGGCTGCGATCCCCGCCGCGGTTGCAGCAGGAAATGGCGACCGTCCCTTTGTCGGAGCGCTTTCCAGCGGCTTCAGGCTCGATTGATCAAGCGTTGCCTTCGCCGTCGTGACCGACGGCTTGGCTTCGATGCTCGCCGCATGATTGAGCGTAATGCCCGTCACCGCGAAAAGCAGCATCGTGACGAGGCTCACCGCACCGCTGATCCAGTGCCATTGCCGCAGCTGTCGCATCCATTCCGCACGTCGGTTGGAGCGTTCCGCGCGCCGCATCTGAGCATCTGGCACGTTGATATTCACGCTCGCGGCTCCCGCACCGTTGGGGGCGTATCGAGAGCAATCCGGCGGATCTTCTCAATTGGGTGGTTGCGCAGCATGGCGAGAGCATCGCGGCGGTATTTATCAGGCGCCTGCGCCAATGACGCGCGAAACGATTTTTCGGCTTCGTCGATGCGCCCGAATGCGACGAGATATCGTGCATGATGGAACTGGCCGCGGAAACATCCGCGCTGGGCGGCACGCGCAAACCATCGCGCTGCCGCTTGCGGCTTCGGCGCGCCGATCACGCCGTCTTCGCGAAATCGGCCCAGCATGTTCATGGCCTTGGGAACGCCGCGCCGCGCTGCGCTAACGAGCAACGATAGGGCGACGCGCGGATCGCGATTGCCGCCGTGACCACGCGCCAGGAGCTTGCCGAGATTGTACTGCGCCCAGGCGTGTCCTTTATCGGCCGCGAGACGAAACCAGCGAATGGCTTCGTCCGGATCGGCAGCAACAGCCCAGCCGCACTCATAGCAGCGGCCGACCATGTTGAGTGCATCGGCATCGCCGCTGTGGGCAGCAATCCTGAACCAGCGTAGCGCCGCATCGGGGTCGCGTTCGACGCCATGCCCGTCGAGCAGCATATAACCCCAGGCGACCTGCGCCTTCACCGACCCGTTCACGGCTTCGGAGCGCACATGTCGAGCCGCCGTTTCCGGATCGCGCGTGAGGCGAAGCGCGAAGCCCTCTTCCGTTTCGCGGATGTAGAGCGGCTGATACCGTGCGCCTGGCTCGGGGATCGACAGCTCGAAATCCTCGTCTATTAAATCGTGTTGCATCACAGTTCAGCCCAGTGCCGCAACAGATTGTGGTAGTGGCTGCTCAGCCCCAACACGCCCGGCTGATCGTCGGGAAGGACGGAGCGAACGTCTCGGATCGCAGCGTCGAGATCGAACAGCAACGCGCGCCGCCCGTCGTCCTTGATCATCGATTGGGTCCAGAAGAACGATGCCCAGCGGCTGCCGCGCGTGATCTCGGTCACGCTGTGCAGGCTCGTCGACGGATAGACGATGGCATGTCCGGCGGGAAGCTTCACGGTGTGCGAGCCATACGTGTCGACGATGACCAGTTCGCCGCCGTCGTAGTCTTCAGGTGGGCTCAGGAACAGCGTCGTCGAGACGTCGGCGCGCATGCGCATTCCGGCGCCTGGAATGGCTCGGATCGCACCGTCGACGTGCGCGTGGAATTTCATGCCCGCGTCATAGCGGTTGAACAGCGGCGGCAGCACGCGCAATGGCAGCGCTGCGGAATTGAACGTCGGATTGCGACCGAGTGCACGCAGGATGATATCGCCTGCCTCCATGGCCGCTTTAGAGCCTTCGCGGATTTGCAGATTATGCTTGGCACTGGCGGCCTGCTCGCCTGCCGTCTCTTTGCCGTCCACCCAGGCCGACTGTTCGAGAATGTTTCGGACGGCCGCGACCTCTTCCGGCTTAAGTACGTCAGGAATTTGAACAAGCATCGGTAACTCATAAAATGGTGTGCAGGAGGGCGTTGGGCGCCCTCCTGCAGGTTACGTTCGCTGAGATCGCCGTGGACCTCAGAACTTCTTGCCGATCGTGAACACGGCGCTCGTGCCGGCCGATGGCGTGGCGCGGCTGCCGAACGATTGGTCGTAGTTCACACGGTCTGTCAGGTTGTAGCCGTTGACGGCGAACCGCCACCCGTCGAGCTCATACGACAGCATCGCATCGAGACTGAACGTGTACGGGACGACGTACGCGTTGGTGTTGGAACCCGAGATGCTGAACATCTGGCTCTGGTAGATGAAGCCACTTCCGATGGTCCACTTTCCCGGACCTTGGATAAGCTCTTCCGACAGATTGTAGGTTGACCAGAGACTGACCGAGCTTGCGGGAACGCCGCCGATTTTGTTGCCGATGTTTGCAGGTGTCGTTGAGCCCGTCACCTCGCTGTCGAGGTACGTGTAGCCGACGTTTGCCGTCCATGCTTTCGTCAACTGGCCTGCGAGGCCGACTTCGAAGCCGCGAACGCGCTGGGACTCGCCCGTCTGGATCAGGTCACCCGTATCCGGATCGGGAGTGACGACGCCGTTCTTCTCGACTTGGAAGAGCGCTGCCGTTAGGCCAAGGCGATTATTGAGAAGGCTCCATTTCGCGCCGACTTCATAGGTTTCGTTTTCTTCTACTGCGTTCTGAGGGACGGTGAGCGTGATCGGGTTCGTCGCGTTAGTGACGAACTGCCCGACCGGTGATGCTGATTTAGACCACGAGAAATAGTACGTCTGAGACTTCGTCGGCTCCCAGATGACACTCGCTTTCGGGCTCCAGTAGTTGCCGGTCGAGGACGCATCGAGCGGCGGCGCAGCGTTGGGCTGCTGGAAGTTATAATCGAAAGTCGTCCAGCGGGCACCGCCGAGAATAGAAAGTTGGTTCGTCAGCCAGACGCGATCGCTGGCAAACAAGCCGAGTTCCGTGCCGTCGCTCGACCGATCGTTCACCGGATTACGTTTGACCGGGTAGTACTGATAGAAGAACGAGTCCGGGTCGCGGATCGGCGCACCCGCACTCGCGCCGGCAGTTCCCGACGGTCTCCCGAACTGCGAATATCCGGGGCGATCGTCCTCTTGATAGAATACGTCTATACCCGCGACGCTTTCGTGCTTCAGGCCGAAGGCTCTGAATTTCGCCACGCCGCTCGCGACGTTCTGGATGCCCCACGAATTCTGAATGATCGTCGGGTTGCCGCCACCGTTGGAGACGTTCGGATCAAGACCGGCGAAGAACTGTGACGCACACGTCGTCGTGCCGACAGGACCCGAAGAGCAGCCCGGAACGGTCGTCGCAAAATCTCGGTCGTAGAACGCCAATCGCGTATCGTTATAGAACGTGATAGCGCTCGAAACGTCCTTGCGGAAATGCGACGTGACCATATCGACTTTCGTGTTGTCGTGGTCCGAAGCAATGCCGTAGAAATTCGAGCGATCGACCCCAAGCTCAGTTACGGGAAGGCCGCCCGTGGTCGCTCCCGGCCGTAAGACCATCGGCACGCCGAAGTCCGGTGTGCGATCACCTTCCTGATGCAGGTAGTTGAGCGTCCACGTCGTATCGGTGTTGAGACCGAAGGCGAGCGACCCCAGGAAGCCCCAGCGTTCGCTTTCGATGTGGTCGCGATCCGCAAAATCCTGGCTGTGGTACATGCCGACGGCGCGTGCCGCCGTCGTGTTGTTGATCTGTTTATTGACGTCGAGGACGCCACGATAAAAGTTATCGGTGCCGATGCTGAATTCGATGCTTGTGGCATCGCCGAGGTGAGCCGTCTTCTGACGAAGGTTGACGACACCGCCCGTTGTTCCCGCACCGAACGTTTCCGAAGACGAACCCTTGATGACGTCGATTTCTTCGGTTGCGAAGCTATCGCGCACATAGACGCCGAAGTCGCGCAATCCGTCGACATAGAGATCGCCTTTGGCCTCGAAGCCGCGGATGCGGAACTGGTCGCCGTTCATGCCGCCGCCACCTTCGCCGATGGCAACGGTGATGCCGGGAACGGCCCGCAACGCTTGCTCGACAGTAGTCGGATTCTGCTCGCGCAATTGCTTCTCTGGAATGACGTTCACGACCTGCGGCGTGTCCTGAACGCTGCCGGGGAGGCGGCCGATGCCTGTGCCTGCCTGTAGCGTATTGCCGGTGCTCGGGGTGAGTGCGTCAGTGGCCTGCTGAACCTGCTGCGCTTCTGTCGGCTGCGGAGCGACGGGCGCTGCCGCGACAGGCGCGGTTTTTTTTTGAACGGTCTTTTTCTTTGCTACCGCTTTCTTCTTCGCCGTAACTTCAAGCGGCGGCAGGACCGCCTGTTCCTCCGCCGGAGCTTGTTGCGCTGCCGCCCCGCCGCTCGCGAGAACCATCGTTGCGAAGCCGAGCGTTAGTGCTCCCAATTTGGTGGCGTCGCCTGAACCATATGACAGTTCGTCGTCGGGCGATCTTGCCTCCCAAAAAACTTCCATTGCATTCCCCCATTCCCAAACGCAAAAAACTGGAAGTCAGAAGAGTTTCCCCGGTCCCCCATCTGGTTCCTTACGAATTTGTAAACAATGGTACTTTACTCCTTCGGTCAAGAATTAAAATACGCACGATTGACGAAGGTCTTAGATCGTTCCGATAACGCCACATTTTGTATGCGGTTCAGAATGCGGAACGGTGCAATTCAGCGGCCGGAAGACCTGTAACGTCGATCAGCGGACGTTGAATTTTATGGGAAGCGCGATCGTGCGAGCGGTATTCCCCGATGGCTGCGAAGCTTCTGCCATTTTTGGGGGCGCCGGCAACGGCGCGGCAGCCCGAAGCATGCTGACTGCTGCGTCATCGAGGATCGACGAGCCCGAACCTTTATAAATGCGCACGTTTGAAACGTTGCCACCGCCATCGATCGAGAAAATGACGGTCGCGACGCCTTCGACACGTTGGCTGCGGGCCTGATCGGGATAGCGCTTGAATTTGCTGATGTGCATGTAGAGCGCCTTCTGCCACGTCAACTCCGCGGCGTTCGGCTTGCGCGACATCCCTTGATTGGGTGCGGTTGCCTTCGGGCCAATTTCCTTGACGTCGATCGGTGGCGGCGCGGCAGCGAGCGAAGCAAGCATCTCCGGCTGCGCTTCCTGCACCGGTTTGTCTTGGGGCTTCTCTTTGACTTCCTCCGGCTTGACCTTCTCCAGCACGACTTCAGGATTTTCGACGAGCGGCGCTTCTTCCAGTTGCGGCAGATCTTCCTTGGGCTGCTCCTCCTTGACTTCCTCGGTAGCGGGCGTCGCGACGGAATCTTCCGAGGGTGCACCGATCGCCAGATTTTCTGATCGCTCGGGCAACGCAACCGCCACAGCCGCGAGTTCCATCATCATCGCGCCCTCGGGGTCGGCATCGTCTTCGACCGGCGGCGAATGCAACATGGCAAGCGTTCCGCCGACATGCAGCGCCACGACGACGATCGCAGCGATCGTCCACCGGAACCGGCCGTGCCACGCTGGTTCAAGGATGTCGAGCGTCGTCAGCATGTCATTGTTGGTTGGTCGAAACGGAGTTACCCGATGCAGAAGGGGACGCCGCGCCGCCCGACATATCTTCCAGCCCAACCATCGCGATCTTGACGTAACCGGCGGTGCGCAGCTGGTTCATGACTTTCATCATCTCACCGTAGGGCACCGTTTTGTCGGCGCGCAGAAAGACTCGCTGCTGACGGTCGGAGCCGGTCGCCGCATCGAGCGATGGCCCGATATCGCGGCGGCTGATCGGGCCGTTGCCGAGCGCCAGCGAGAGGTCGGCCTTGATCGTGAGGAAGATGGGCTTCTTCTGGCGCGGCTGCGGCTTGGCCTTCGCGACCGGCAGATCGACCGGAACGTCAACTGTCGACAGCGGCGCCGCCACCATGAAGATGATGAGCAGCACGAGCATCACGTCGATGAACGGCGTCACGTTGATCTCGTGGTTCTCGACGAGATCGTCGCCGCCGTCGTCCAGTCTTCCAGCCATCGCCGCCGCCCTGATTATTCCGCCGCCTGCTGCGCGAGTATGGGCTTCATGCCGCGATCGAGATCACGCGAGACAAGCCGCATCACTTCAGCTGAGGCTTCGCCGATCAACGCTTTGTACCGCGAGATCTGACGCGAGAAATGATTGTAGGTGATCACCGCCGGGATGGCCGCGATCAGGCCTGTCGCAGTTGCGAGCAGCGCTTCGGCAATACCCGGAGCGACGATCGCGAGGTTCGTCGTCTGTGTCTCCGAGATGCCGATGAAGCTGTTCATGATCCCCCAGACGGTGCCAAAAAGACCGATGAACGGCGCTGTCGATCCAATGGTCGCGAGCACGCCCGTGCCGCGGTTGATGTGCCGCCCTGCCGCCGCCGACAATCCGTCGAGCCGCGACTGCACCCGTTCCTTGATGCCGTTCTTGTCCGCGATATCGGCCGAAAGACGCAGCTCTGTGATCGCAAGATTGATGAACGACGACACGATGCAGCGTTTGGAGCGCGAACGTTTGCTGTCGCCGAGGCGTTGCGCGGCTTCGGCCAAGCTCGCCGTTGCGTTGATGCGTGAAAACGCCGAGACCAGTCGCCGCTTCGCAGCCGCAAGCTCGAGGGATTTCGCCAGCCAGACGGTCCACGTCGTGACGGACGCGAGGATCAGAAAGATCATGACGCCCTTTACGACGCTGTCGGCGGCAAGGAACATTTTCCACGGTGACAGGTCGTGCGGAAGGTCCGCTTTTTTCGGCGATGCGTCTTCCGCATTCGGTTCCGTCTCCGATAGCGCAGACGCAGCGCTCGTCGCCTCGGTCGATGGCGAAGCCGGTGACGATGCAGCGTTATCAGCCCCGGCAGGCGTGCTTTCGGTGACCGCAGTCGCGGGAGCGGGCGTTTCGGCTGGGGCGGGCGCCGTCATGACCGGGGCGGGAAGAGCGGGCGCTGTAGCCCCGACATCTTGTGCGGCTGGCGCCCCGACGTCCTGCGCCGTCGCGGGCATGACGCTGAACGACACCGTGCCGGAGATGCAAAGAACGACCGCAACCAATCGCCAAATGTGGTGTGTTCCGAAAATACTGCGTAACGTCATTTTGTCAGGATGACCTTCTCTGGTCCCTCACTCTGCCGCGAGTGCGAAAAAGCATAAACAAAACTATACTGCTGTCGTCAAGTTTCCCGCGGGGCGCACGAGGCGAGGCCACACGCGACAAGGCGTCCCCCACAGGCGAAGGCGCCGGGCAGAGAGGCGTGGGCGATCCGCAGCACGCGAATCCGTGTCCGTCGCCGTTACACGTGCAAGCGAAAATACGGTCCGACGCAAAAAAAACGCCGCGGTTGACGCCCTGAGGCCGCGGTCCAGCCGCCCTTCGTGGCAGGAAGCAGGCAGATGCAGAAATTTTTAGGTTTGCGGGTGGAAAAAGCGTGGACAACCTGAGTCAAGGAGTTATCCGCGGCGCGCGGTTCCTGCATCATCGCGTCTGTGGTTCTGTGGCGACGCTGTAACCAAAATGTCTTGTTGTCTTAAAATCGATTAGTGGCCCCTGACAAGGAACGCGGCTAGGAGATACGGATATACTTTATATTTTTTTTGATATTAGACGCATTGAAAGGCATCCTGCATGAGCCGACTGCCAATTTCATGCTTCATTATTTCTAAGGACGAGTCTGATCGCATTGTTCGCACAATTCGTTCCGTCAAATCTTGGGTCGACGAAGTCGTCGTCGTAGATAGCGAAAGCCGCGACAATACGACGGCCCTGGCTTTAGCTGAAGGATGCCGCGTCATTACGCAACCGTGGCTCGGGTTCGGGCCGCAAAAGCGCTTCGCCGAAGATCAATGCAGAAATGATTGGGTTCTGAACCTCGACGCTGACGAGGTGGTGACGCCCGAGCTTCGCGACGAGATCATCGGCATGTTCTCGGCAGGGCATCCGGCACAAATTGCATACGCCATGGCTCTAGACCTCGTTTATCCCGGCGATCAGCGGCCGAGGCGTTGGGCGCGCGACCATTGGTACGTCCGGCTATACGATCGCCAAGTCGTCCGCTTTCGCAATTCGCATGTCCATGACACTGTCGTGATGGGCGGCCATGCCGTCGGCAGCCTTCGGCATTCGGTCTATCATTATTCCTATCGGAGCTATGATGACCTGAAGCAGAAGCTGGGGGAGCGTATGCTACTCTCGGCAAAGCACGCGCAGAATTCCTCTCCGGTGATGTTGTTCGCGCGGCTTCTGTTGGAAATGCCCATCAATTTTTTCAAGTATTACATCGTCCGCCGACATTTCACCGGCGGCTTCAAGGGTCTGAGATACGCTTGGATTCAAGGCACATACCGACAAGTCAAGATTGTCCATATGTGGCGCGCACGATGCGAAAAGAGCGCCTCGGCAGCGACCGTGCCGTGCAATGGGAACACCGGCCTCGAAGCACGCGCGGATGTTCAGGGGGCAATGGCATCTCCTCGAACGGATTTTGGATTGTACCCAAAAACACCGCCTGCGGGCGAAATATATGCTGAACGGGCCTAGTCCCGTCTGCCAAAGCGCACAGCAGCGGTCAGCGTCCCGTTCCCGCGAGCATCTGTAGCCAGTTCAGGACGTCGGCAGGCCCCTGAAACGAGGCTTCGTCCTTCGAGAAATTCTCGCCCGCGACTTTCAGACCGAAGCCGCTCAAATCCTCCGCCGCCTGGAATGCATCGACATCTGAAATATCGTCGCCTAGCATCACCGGCGTCTTGTTCGCAAACTGCGGGAGAGACGCAATTCGGCGCAGCGCCAGTCCCTTCGAGAAGCCGACCGGCAGGATTTCAACGACCTTCCGCCCACCGCAGATCTTGAATTGGTTGGGATAGAGCGGAAGCAGCGCTTCGAGAAGATCGGTCAACGGCTGTTGCATGTCGGGAACCAGCCGGTAGTGCAGGGCGATGCCGCTGCCTTTGTCTTCGAAGACGACGCCAGGCAATTCATGCACGATCTTCTTGATCGCAGCCTGCAGTCCGGGATCGAAGCTCGGCGTCAACGCTTCGATCTCGCCGTCAGCCGCAAGTCGCATCTGTCCACCGTGAACGCCCGCACCAATGAACTTCGAGGGACTGAGCAGGCGATCGGCTTCCATCAGCGGCCGTCCTGTGATGATCGCAACGGCGCCTGCAAGGCGCTGGGACAGTGAGCTGATGAGATCCGGCAAAATGGGCGGGACATGCACTGTTGATGGCGTCAGGGCGACATCGAGCAGTGTGCCGTCGATATCGAGAAAGATCGCAACCGGTTCCTCGGACGAAACAAGCTTCTCGACGTTCGCACGCAGTGCCGCAGCGCGCTCGCGCGGCGAAATACCCGTATCGGTTTGCTCGACCCTCAAATGCTGCATTCCGAATGTCCTTCCTAGATCGGGAAACTGAGAAGCGCAGCTTCGCTTTCGTGCGCCAGTTCTCGCTCTAACACCGGCCGGGATAAAAGCCCCGTCTGTGTATCAATATGCTGCACGACGCTCGCGGCATTGATCGAAGCTGCGCTGAGCGCCCGTACGGCATCGTTCGTGTCTGCTAGATAACATGCGAACGTGGCCGAGAACGCGTCGCCGGCCCCTGTTGTTGCCGCTGCGACGACATGCTGCGCCGTGCGGTAATGAAGATCTTGCCCTCTGGCGATGAACGCACCGTTCGCACCGTCCGTCAGCACGACGGCGCCGACGCCGAGTTCGATCAGCGCGCTCAGAAACTTGGCAAGCGTCATCTCGTATCCGCCGTTACGCAGGCCACGCTTGGCCAGCGGCGGCAGCGGATCGTCATTGCCGACGATCAGCGGAGCTCCGCCGTCTCCGAACGATTGCAGCAGTCGTGGCATCAGCGTCTGCGCTTCGGCGCGGTTCACGCACAGAATGTCGATATGTTTGAGGCTTTGCCAGAAATCGTCGAAGCGCGCCGTAAGCTGACGGATGCCGGGATTGACCGCAAGCCGCGCCCCGGCGCTTTTCGCGTGTTCCACGACCAGCGGATAGCAATCTGCCGACTCATTGCTGAGATTGGCCACGTACACGAGCTGACGTCCGGCGAACGCTTCGGCAGGAAAATCCTCCGGTCGCAAACGCGTGTTGGCGCCGCGGTAGGTAAAGACGGCAGCGTTGCGATCATGCGATGAGATGATGACGGATGAGCCCGTTGGCTCACTCTTGTCGGCGGCTAGCCACGTGATGTCCACGCCTTCTGCGCGCAGCAGGCTGCGCACGATATCGGCTTTGTCGTCATGGCCGACTTTTGCGATGATGGATGTGTTATGGCCGAGCCGCGCCGCGGCCACCGCAGAGTTCAGCGCGCCGCCGCCGCCGCTCGACGCGATCTCCTCGACTTCGGTTTTCTGGCCCTCTTCGAGCAACAGAAATGAACTCTCGGCGTTGCGCATCTTGATCTGTTCGATCTTGTCACTTGCGATCGTGACGATCGTATCAACCATTGCGCCGCCAATGGTGAGGACGTTCATCGCTGTTCCGAAGCGGCTCCCATCAGATCGCTTGTCTGTCGGAACCATTGATCCATCTCCGGACGCCACAACCGCGCGCCGCCCGAAATGCCGGTGGAAGGCGGCACCACGCTAGCCCAGGGCGGAAGATCGAACGTCAGGCGCCGCGAGTTTCCGCCGCCGATGTAAAGCCGGTCAACGTTCGTCAGGCCCTGCACGGAACTCAAGACATACTTGGCACGCTCATTCCAAGCTTCGAGGCCGAGTTCAAGATAGGCCGTGTGTCCGATGTAGCGATCGTAGTTGATATCGTCGCGCGCGTGATGCTGTCCAAGCTCCAGCCCGAAGAAGGCCGAGCCGTTGACGAACAGCGCACATCCCATGCCCGTGCCGAACGTCAGGACGCATTCGCGGCCTGGCCCCTTGGCGACGCCAAGGCCGTAGACGATGGCATCGTTGAGCACGCGCACCGGTGCATTGAGCCTCTGAGTGAGCGTCAGTTCGAGATCGAACTCGCTCCAATGCGGCGTTCCGAGATTAGGCGCGGTCTTGACGTGATGTCGCCCGACGACACCGGGAAACCCCACGGAAACACGCCCAAAAGCCGGAAGCGATTTTACGACGTCGACGATGAGATCGACGATCGTTTCCGGTGTCGACGGCTTTGGCGTCTGTGTCGTGATGAAGTCCGAGATCAACGTGCCGTTCTCGTTGACGGTCGCGGCCTTGATCAGCGTGCCGCCGATATCGACGCACAGAATATTTGGGCTTTTGATGATCTCATCCGACTTCCGAATGCTGATTTTATCTACCGTAACATTCATCATGTCCCCACATTTGCCGAGAGCCGGCTGTCAGTGGTGTTTTTTTTAGTTGCGCGTTGCAAGCGCTCGAGCGCCTTTCCCATTTCGGGTGGCGATTTCGGCGACCGTGCGATACGACGCTGACCCGCTTTAAGCAGCGCCGAGAAATAGCTGCTGCCCCACGCGTCCGCATCGCTCTTGCAGACCGTTTTCATCAGCTTCTGGTAACGCTGCCGCCGTTCGGCGGGAGACATCTCCAGTGCAGTCTTGATGCCCTGAGAGATATCGTTCAGGTCATAGGGATTAACGAGCACAGCGTCCGAGAGTTGCTCAGCGGCGCCCGCAAACTTAGACAGGATAAGCACGCCCGGATCGACGGGGTTCTGCGACGCGATATATTCCTTCGCGACGAGGTTCATGCCATCCATTAGCGGCGTAACGAGACCGATGCGCGACGTTCGGTAGATATCACGCAATTCGCTGCGCGGGATCGTGCGGTGAATGTAGTTGATCGGCACCCAATCGAGTTCGCCGTAGCGCCCGTTGATAGAACCGGCGAGCGATTCAAGCTCGGCCTTGATGTCTGCATACGCTTCGACACTCTCGCGTGTCGGCGGCGCAAACTGCGAAAGCACGACGCTCCGGCGATACTCGGGAAAGTCTTCGAGAAATTTGCCGTAGGCTTTGAATTTTTGTGGCAGTCCCTTCGTGTAGTCGAGCCGGTCGATGCCGATGATGCGATGGATATCGCCAGCCTCGTTCGCCGCCAAGGCTTCCTCCTCGCCCGGCCCGAATGCAAAATCTTTCGGGTCGATACCGACAGGAAAACAGCCGATGTCGAGTTCGGTGTCATCGACGCGGATACGCCCGGAAGGCAACAGCCTGCCATAGACGCTCCGCTGCAAGAAATCGATCAGGTTGCGGACATCTGACTGCGTCTGCAACCCAATGAGATCATAGGCGCCGAGCGCCCGCGCAATCTCTTTGTTCTCCGGGATCGCAAGTAGCGACTGCGCCGGACCGATCGGGATATGCAGAAAGAAACCGATTGGATTTTCGACGCCGAGCTTGCGCAGCTCTCGCGCCATCGGCACCAAGTGATAGTCGTGTATCCAGATAACGTCGTCGGGCTTAAGCAGGGGCGCCAGATGGCGCGCAAACCGCGCATTCACTTCGACATAGCGCGCGTAATATCCGGCTTCGAATTGCGCGAGGTCGAGGCGGTTATGAAAGACCGGCCAAAGAACCGAATTTGAATAACCGAGATAGTAGTCGTTGTAATCGGCTGCCGTGAGCGGCTCTGTCACCGTGGTATGTCCACCGACAGTAATAGACTTGGGCTCGGGTTGATCGGTCTCTTCGATTTGACCGTCCCATCCAAACCAAAAGCCGCTTTGGCGTTCGAGGGTATTGTAGATCGCGACACCGACACCGCCTGCCTGTTGGGCAGCGTTGAAGTCGATGACGCGGTTAGAGACCATGACGAGTCTGGCCAAGAGACCTCCTTCCACGCGCGCGAGAAACTGATCTGATACCGGCCCCTCGCGCAGCACCACGAAGTATAAACCCGCGAAATTGCGACAGGTTCCCGGATTTGTTTATCGCCCGTTTATTTGTTCTTGATACGTTCTTTTGGCACTGCAAAATGCCCACAGCGAGCCTGTGCTGCGACGTCCGTATCGGTCTCGGCAACGTCCCGAACTCTCGCGTTCATCGGCAATTCATGCTACCGAAAAGCCTGTGTAATCTTTGGGGGGCTGGGGCGCCTTTGCTGCGTCACTGGCGTGGAATGCAAAATGGAGGCGCGGGCCGTTCGTGCAACGAATGGTTCAACTCGTCGACAACCTGATCGAGCGAGTTTTTCCGCGGCTACGACGTAAGCCGCAGTATGCATATCCGTTGGGGTTGGCAATTTTTGCAGTCGCGGCGCTAGCGCGACTGGCGCTGTCCCAATGGCTGCAGGACAATACGCCGTTTCTCACGTTCTTCATCGCGGTTCTGCTGGCGTCACTCATCGCCGGAACGGGACCCGGGTTGCTGGTGGTTGTCGCTTCCTTCTTCGCAGGATGGTATTTCTATCTGCCCGGTCCAGGCTGGCTACCGATAACCAATGCGACCGTCGTCGCGCTTGTAAGCTTTTCGATCCTTTCGGTTTTGATCGTCGCCGTGGTTCACATCTTGAACCGCAAGGTCGAAGGTCTGCTGAACGAGCGCTCGCGCAATGAAGCACTGCTGCAGGACAGTGCTCTGGGTGAAATGCAACTTGAACAACTCAATGTCGAACTACGCCACCGCCTGAAAAATACATTCGCCGTCATCGCTGGACTTGTGAGCCAATCAGCCCGCTACACGCGCGATATCGATCAGTTTGCCGCCGCGCTTGGAGGTCGACTTTCGGCGATGGGTAACGCCATGGATCTCGTCGCGACGCGCAACTTCATCGGCGCGCCATTGAGCGAGCTGATCTCCGAAACCATGAAACCTCTGGTGCCGCCGGGCTCAGCGCGTTTCGTCATGCGCGGGCCGGAAACGATCGTGCCGAGTGACGTCGCCAGCGCGCTTGCTTTGACGCTGCACGAATTGGGCACCAACGCCATCAAATACGGGGCCTGGTCGAACGATCGCGGCCGGGTCACCGTGACCTGGACGCTCACCCGCCTCGACAATGACGACAGCCAGTTCGAACTTTTCTGGAGTGAGCGCGGCGGCCCCCCCGTCAGCGCTCCCGAACGGCGAGGGCTCGGAACGACGTTGATCGACAGCGGCTTTCCGACCGCACAAGTCGAAAGACAGTTCAACGAAGATGGCGTCCAGTGCCGGCTCGTCGCCGTTTTGAAACAGGCCACGACGCGGCGCACGCGCGGCCGTGCTTCATCTCTGCATTGAAGCGTCTGCGGAACGTCTTATCCGTTGACGTCGAACGCTCCGCCGCCGTTGCTGCGTGTAACGGCGGAAACGATATCTCGCTCGCTTCGGCTCTGTTTGTTGCTGCTTTCGGCGTCATCGTGATGCGCCGCCGCTGATCCGGTCCATGCGTCTTCCCACTTCCGGGAGAGCGTCATGCCGGAATTGATCAGCCCGGCCATAGAATACGTCTGCGGAAGATTGCCCCAAAGCTCCCCCGTCGAGGGATGTAGATCTTCGCTGAGCATTCCGAAAGAATTCCGGTGACTTAGAATTTCACCGAACAGCTCACGCGCTTCATCGGCGCGGCCGATCGAGGCGAGCGCATCGATGTACCAGAACTGACAGGCGAGAAACGCCGATTCCGGTAATCCGAAATCGTCTTCGGCCGCATAGCGTAGCATCAGCCCGTTGCGCATCAGCTCGCGGCCGATGGTGTTGCACGTCTTGACGAAGCGCGGATCGTCGGGCGGCAGAAAGCCCAGATCGGGCAGCAGCAGAACGCTCGCGTCAAGCTCCTGATGATCGAACGCTCCCGTGAACGATTGGCGCTTGTCGCTCCAGGCACGCGCGAGAATTTCCGCGCGGATTTTCTCGGCGGCTTCCGCCCAGTACGCCATCCGGTCGCCGAGGCCGAGGATCTTTGCAATGCGCGCCAGCCGATCGCATGCGACCCAGCACATGGTGGCGGAATGCGTATGGATGCGTTGGCGCCCGCGATATTCCCAGATGCCGGCATCCGGTTCGAGATAGAGCAAGCGCGCCTGTTCGCCGAGCGCCTCAAGCTCGCGAAACATGCTGGCGTCGCCCATCCGGGGCAATCGCTGATCTATGAACATTTGCGTAGCGCCTAAGATCACACTGCCATAGGCGTCATGCTGCAGCTGGTCCGACGCGAGGTTGCCGAGCCGAACAGGCCCCATGCCTTGATAACCATTGAGATCCGGTGCGATCCGTTCGGCGGCAATATCGTTGTGTACGATGCCGTAGAGGGGTTTCAGCGGGCCTTTGCCGTCCGCGACAATGGTCGTGATGTAGTCGAGGTAATTCTCCATTGATTGCGTCGCGCCGAGGCGGTTCAGCGCACGAATGACGAAATAGGCGTCGCGAAGCCAGCAGAACCGGTAGTCCCAGGTGCGCGGCGTGTTAGGGGCCTCTGGAATGGATGTCGTAAGCGCAGCGGTTATCGCGCCGGTCTCTTCGAACGTGCAGAGTTTGAGCAGGATCGCGGCGCGAATGATTTCCGGCTGCCATTCGTAGCTGACGGCGAGGCCGCGCACCCACGCCACCCAGAAGTCGCGCGTGCGCTCCAGGAATTCGCGAGACAAAGCATCCATCGAGCTGTCGATCGGCTCATCGGAACCGATAACGAGCGTCATCGGATGCGTCAGGGCGAACGGCGTCTCATGCACGACATAGGAAATGGGAATGTCCGTCGTGACTCTAATGGCATTCGATCCGCATGTATATCGGACGTGGTTCGAGCCGTGCGAAGCGCTGGCTGCGACCTGCCCATAGCTGTGCGTCGGCCGAACGCGAACAGAAATGCGTGGCAAGCCGCGCAGCGGTTCGATGCGGCGCATGAGTTGCGTCGGATGAAACGAGCGGTCGAACCGCCAGAAACGCGGCGCGAAGTCCGTCACTTTGACAGCTGCGCCGCTGTCCGAAATGAGTATTGTTTCGAGGATGCAGGTATTGCGAATGTAGCTCGACGTTGCCGACACCTGGCCTTCGAGCACGACGTCGCAAAAACCTTTCTCCTCGTCGCCCGCAAGCAGACGGCAGAAAATCGGATCGCCGTCGAGCCGCGGAAAACACCACCAGACGATGCGCGCGCCTTTGTCGATCAGCGCCGCGACACGGCCGTTGCCGATAGCCGCGACATCGAGTGAAGAACGATAGGAACTGGCAGTCATCGAATTCCCCGCGAGACAGGCTTTGAAAACGAAAACAACGTCTGGAAACTAGCGCGGGTTTCCCGCACCGCACAATGTCGCATGGCCGCAGGTCGCGTGAATGCGCGTGAACGCCCATCGTATCGGCTGAAATTATCCTTCACGCGACCTGATTGGAGGTGCTGGCGGCGTGTTGCTCATCGGCGCGAAAGGCGAGCATCTTGATGAGATCCGTTACGTCGCCCGGATTGTACGGCTTCTTCAGATGTGGATATTCCCGCAAGCGCGGCGGCAGGAACACGAGGTCGTTGTAGCCGGTCGTAAAGGCGAACGGGATCATCCGCCGATCGAGAATCTCGGCAATCGGCGCGCTGTTATCGGCGCCGAGGTTGATGTCGAGCAGCGCAATATCGAAATTGGTTTCCGTCGCTGCACGCAAGCCTTCCGAAAGCTGCGCATATGGCCCGACGACCGTATGCCCTTCCGTTTCGAGATCAAGCTTCAACTGCATGGCAATCAAGGCTTCATCCTCGACCAGAAGAATGCGGCAGCTCCTCGGAGCCGGGATGTTTGCAGCGGGAAGAGGCGTGCGCGCCTTTGGCACGATCGCGATATGGCGCGTGCCGACGAGTTGTGTGCGTGACGAAAGCTCGCCTTGGAAATCGAATTGGAATCCTTCGGGCGAGAAAGTCATCTCAGCCGTGCCGCCGCATTCCGATGCAGCGCTGCGGATCACCGCAAGGCCGAAACCATTGCGCGCCGGCTTGCTGCAATGAGGTCCTCCGCGCTCCTGCCACGAGAACGCGATCTTATCGCCTTCCGGCGTCGTGATGCGCGACCATCCAACGTTGACCTTGCCACCTGCTGTCGAGAGCGCGCCATGCTTGACGGCGTTGGTGACGAGTTCGTGCAGGACGAGAGCCATCGACTGCCCGAACTTGGACGTCAGGCGAATGCGGTCGCCGTCGACGATGATGTCGTTCGTGCTGCGAGAACGGAACGGAGCGAGTGCGCCCTGCACGAGTTCGTGTAGGTCGACGCCCGTCCAGCTGCTCTGGCGCAACAGATCGTGCGCCGACGACATCGCATGAATGCGCCCGTCGAGCGCGGACGCAAACGACGCAACCGAAACCGCATTGGCGCTTGAAAGCCGGGCAATTGCCGCAACATTCGCGAGGATGTTTTTAACGCGATGGTCAAGCTCGGCCATCAGAAGCTGCTGATGGCTCTCGGCCGATTTGCGTTCTGTAATGTCGAGTACCGTTCCGAGCACGCGCTGTGTTTCGCCGATGTTGATTGCGCGTCCGCGTGCGAGAATCCACGAAATGCCGCGTGCACTCGTCACGCGATATTCGAGTTCCGCAATGCTGTCGGCATAGTTGGCCGTGCGGACATAGTTTCTGACCATCTCGCGGTCGTCATCGTGCACGACCGACATGAAGTCTTCAAAGCTTTGCTGTTCGGGAACATCGCGATGTAGCACGTCTGAAGTGTTCGCCGACCAGCGCAGCATCTGCGTTGTGGCATCGTATTCGAACGTGGCAAGTTTCGCGGCCTCGCTCGCGAGGCGCAGCCGCTCGGAGCTTTCTTGCAGTGCCGCGTGTGACGCCTCAAGCTGTTCGGCGCGTTGCTTGACGCGTTCTTCGAGCTCCGCATTAAGGGCATCAAGCTGCCGTGTCTTGCGATAAAGCTCGACGAAAATCTGCACCTTTGCCTTCAGGATTTCCGGCACGACCGGCACGGACACGTAATCGACGGCACCGGTTCGATAGCCTTTCAGAAGATCGTCCGTCTCAAGCCGCACTGCCGAGATAAAGATCACCGCCGTCTTTTCGTGGCGTGGATGGTCGCGGATCATCGCGGCAAGCTCGAAGCCATCGAGATCGGGCATGCACACGTCCATCAGGATGACGGCGATGTCCGTCTTGAGGAGCGCCGTCAGTGCTTCCTCGGCAGTCGTTGCTTTAATGAGCGTCGCGTCGAGCCCGTCGAGAATGGCTTCATACGTCAAAAGCTTTCCCGGCTGATCGTCGACCAGCAGGATGTTGACGGGTTCGATAGGTGCGTTTTCCGCAGGCATTAGTGTCCTCGTCAACGATGCAGCCACATTCTCAACGCCGACAAAAGTTGCTCAGTATCCACGGGCTTTGCAAGGTAATCCGAAGCACCCGCCTCAAGGCACTTCTCGCGGTCGCCCTTCATCGCCTTGGCCGTCAGCGCGATGATGGGCAGACGCTGGTTTTTCTCGCTGCTGCGGATCTTCTGCATAGTCTGATATCCGTCCATTTCGGGCATCATGATGTCCATCAGAACGATTGAAACATCCGTCGTGCTGAGCGTCTCGATGGCTTCGAGGCCGGTCGTCGCCGTCAGCACTTCCATGCCGCGCCGTTCGAGCAGGCTGCTCAGAGCGAAGATGTTACGCGCATCGTCATCGACGAGCAGCACTTTGCGCCCGACCAGATAGTCGTCGGTGTCGTGCAGGCGCGACAGCAATTCTCGCTTCTCCGCCGGCAACTCCGTGACGACGCGATGCAGGAAGAGCGCCGTCTCGTCCAGTAGACGCTCAGGCGACTCGACGCCCTTCACCACGACGGTGCGCGCATATTGCCGGATCTGCAGGTTTTCGTCGCTCGACAATTCGCGCCCTGTAAACACGATGACCGGAATATCGCGCATCGTTTCTTGCCGGCTCATGTGCTCCAGGATCTCGAAGCCCGACATGTCGGGCAATTTGAGATCCAAGACCACGCAGTCGACATTCTCCAGCCGGAGCGTGTCGATCGCCGATTTGCCGTCTTCCGCCGTCAAAATCTCGACGTCGCTTTCTTTGAGAAGCGTCGAAATGCTGAGACGTTCCGCCGGATCATCCTCGACGATCAGCAATCTCTTGGTGGCGGTCGCAGAAAACGCCCCGATCTTGCGCAGCGCCGATTTCAATTGGTCCGCCTGCAAAGGTTTCGTCAGGAACGAATACGCGCCGCGCGCCAGGCCATGATGGCGATCGTCGTCGAGTGTCAGAACTTGCACCGGAATATGCCGGGTGAGCGGATTGTGCTTCAACTGGCTGAGCACCGACCAACCCAAAATATCCGGCAGGTGAATATCGAGAGAAATCGCAGTCGGATTGTAATCCGTTGCCAGCGTCATAGCGTCGACGCCGCGTTGGCAGACAATGCCTTTGAAACCGGTGTCGTGCGCCGAGTCGAGAAGTATGCGAGCGAAATTCGGATCATCCTCGACGATCAACAGAACCTGATCGCCGGCAACGATACTGTCGCGGTCATCCTCGATCGTGGATGGCAACAACCCCGGATGCGGCAACGCGACGGGCGATGTCATATTCGCTTCAGACTTCGTCCGGACATCACTCGCAAGCGAGGCGTAGCGCAGCGGCACGTAGAGCGTGAAGATGCTCCCGACACCGGGTTCGCTCGACAATTGAATTTCACCGCCGAGAAGGTGAGCCAGCTCGCGGCTAATCGCGAGGCCGAGACCCGTACCGCCGTACTTGCGGCTGGTGCTCGCGTCGGCCTGCTGGAAGGCCTCGAAAATAAGCTTCTGTTTGTCGGATGGAATGCCGATACCAGAGTCCTGAACCTCGAATGCAACGATGGTCGGAGCCGTCGATAGAATGGGATGCTCGGAATTCCACTTGTTGCCGTTGGCTGGTTTGACGGCCAGCCGCACGAACCCGTCACGCGTGAACTTGAAGGCATTCGAAAGCAGGTTCTTCAGAACCTGCTGCAGACGCTTGGAGTCCGTGAAAATCGTCTTACCGAGATCAGCATCAAACGTAACTTGGAAATCGAGACCGCGCCGCTCGGCTTCGTGGCGGAAAGGCCGCGCCACGGCTTCGATAAGACCGCCGAACGCGACCTCTTCCGCATCGACCGAAACGGTGCCGGATTCGATCTTCGACAAATCGAGAATATCGCTGATGAGGTTCAGCAGGTCGGTCCCTGCGCCGTGAATCGTGCGCGCGAACTCGACCTGCTTCTCCGTCAGGTTCTTGTCCGGGTTATCGCTGAGCTGCTGCCCGAGGATGAGGATGCTGTTGAGGGGCGTTCTCAGCTCATGAGACATGTTGGCGAGGAATTCGGACTTGTAGCGTGACGTCAGCGCAAGCTCGGCGGCCTTTTCTTCGACCGCGCGCCGCGCCTGATCGATTTCCTCGTTCTTGCGTTCGACTTCGACGTTGCGCTCGGCGAGCTGTTGCGCCTTCTGCGCCAACTCTTCGTTAGTCTTCTGCATCGCGCGCTGCTGATCCTGCAACTCGCCAGCGAGCTGTTGCGACTGCATCAGCAGGCTTTCCGTCTGCATCGTCGCTTCGATACTGTTCAAGACGACGCCGATGGACACCGAAAGCTGTTCAAGGAATGTCAGCTGCGCAGGCTCAAAGTTCTGCAGCGAGCTGAGCGATATGACGGCCTTCAGGCGGTCCTCGAACGTGATCGGATGCACGATGACGCTGCGCGGCGGCGCTTTGAACACGACGGAATCGATATTCGTCGTCGGTTGCGGAATGTCGGTCAGCACGCGGCGCTGCTTTTCGACGGCACATTGCCCGACGAGGCTTGAGCCAAGACCGAGCCGTTCGGGGTAGGGCGCTTGCGTATCATCGGCGTAGCTCGCAAGCAGCTTCAACTCGCTGTTGGTCGCATCGTACTGATAGATAACACCCTGATGCGCGTTGATCAGCGGCACGAGTTCCGACAGCAGTTTCTGCGACACTGTCATCACATCGCGCTGCCCCTGAAGCATGCTGGTGAAGCGCGCGAGGTTCGTCTTGAGCCAGTCCTGTTCGGTGTTGAGCTGCGTCGTGAGACGCAGGTTGCCGATCATCGTGTTGATGTAGTCTTTCAGTTCCGCGACTTCGCCGCGCGCTTCGACCTGAATCGTGCGCGAAAGGTCGCCGCGTGCGACGGCCGTCGTCACTTCGGCAATGGCGCGCACCTGTGTCGTGAGGTTGGCGGCCAGCAGGTTGACGTTGCCGGTCAAATCTTTCCACGTGCCTGCGGTGCCCGGCACGTTGGCCTGACCGCCAAGACGCCCTTCGACGCCGACTTCGCGCGCCACCGTCGTGACCTGATCGGCGAACAACGCCAGCGTTTCGGTCATGTCGTTGATCGTTTCGGCGAGTGCTGCCACTTCGCCTTTCGACTTCACCGTGAGTTTCGGTTTCAGGTCGCCGTTCGCAACCGCGGTCACGACCTTCACGATGCCGCGCACCTGTTCGGTAAGGTTCGCAGCCATGACGTTCACGGTGTCGGTCAAGTCCTTCCACGTACCGGCGACGCCCGGCACGGTCGCCTGACCGCCGAGCCGGCCTTCAGTGCCGACTTCGCGAGCGACGCGCGTCACTTCGGAAGCGAAGGCATTGAGCTGGTCGACCATCGTGTTGATCGTCGTCTTGAGATCGAGAATTTCGCCTTTGACGTCGACCGTAATTTTTCGCGAAAGGTCGCCGCGCGCCACAGCGGTCGTCACTTCGGCGATGTTTCGAACCTGCGTCGTGAGGTTGGCGGCGAGCAGGTTGACGTTATCGGTCAAGTCTTTCCATGTGCCGCCGACGCCCGGCACAACGGCCTGACCGCCGAGGCGGCCCTCGGTACCGACCTCGCGGGCCACGCGCGTCACTTCGGCAGCGAACGACCGTAGCTGCTCGACCATCGTGTTGAGCGTTTCTTTCAGCAGCAGAATTTCGCCGCGCACGTCGACGGTGATCTTCTTAGACAGGTCACCGCTCGCGATGGCGGTCGCAACTTCGGCGATGTTACGAACCTGGGCCGTCAAGTTGCCGGCCATGAAGTTCACGTTGTCGGTGAGGTCCTTCCAAGTACCGGCGACGCCCGACACCTGCGCCTGACCGCCAAGCTTGCCTTCGGTGCCGACTTCGCGGGCGACGCGCGTCACTTCGGAGGCGAAAGCATTGAGCTGGTCCACCATCGTGTTGATGGTGTTTTTCAATTCCAGAATTTCGCCTTTGACGTCGACGGTGATCTTTCGCGAAAGGTCACCGCGCGCCACGGCCGTCGTCACTTCGGCGATGTTGCGCACCTGACCGGTCAGGTTGCCCGCCATCGAGTTGACGTTGTCGGTGAGGTCCTTCCACGTACCGGCGACGCCCGGCACCGCGGCCTGACCGCCGAGCTTGCCCTCGGTGCCGACTTCGCGGGCGACACGCGTCACTTCGGAAGCGAAAGCGTTGAGCTGATCGACCATCGTGTTGATCGTCGTCTTGAGATCGAGAATTTCGCCTTTGACGTCGACGTCGATTTTCTTCGACAAGTCACCACGCGCGATGGCGCCCGAAACCTCGGCGATGTTACGCACCTGTGTCGTGAGGTTCGACGCCATCGAGTTGACGCTGTCGGTCAAGTCTTTCCACGTACCCGCAACACCCGACACCTGCGCCTGGCCGCCAAGCTTGCCTTCGGTGCCGACCTCGCGCGCCACGCGCGTCACCTCGCCGGCGAAGCCGTTGAGCTGATCGACCATCGTGTTGATGGTCTCTTTCAACTGCAGAATTTCGCCCGAGACGTTGACCGTCACTTTCTTCGAAAGGTCGCCGCGCGCAATGGCGGTGGCGACTTCGGCGATATTACGCACCTGGCCGGTGAGGTTGCCCGCCATCGAGTTGACGTTGTCGGTGAGGTCTTTCCACGTACCAGCGACGCCCGGCACCGCAGCTTGGCCGCCGAGGCGACCCTCGGTCCCGACTTCGCGGGCCACGCGCGTCACTTCGGAGGCAAAAGCATTGAGCTGGTCCACCATCGTGTTGATGGTGTTTTTCAATTCCAGAATTTCGCCTTTGACGTCGACGGTGATCTTTCGCGAAAGGTCACCGCGCGCCACGGCCGTCGTCACTTCGGCGATGTTGCGAACCTGCGTCGTGAGGTTGGCGGCCAACAGGTTGACGTTATCGGTCAAGTCCTTCCAGGTTCCGCCGACGCCCGGCACAACGGCCTGACCGCCGAGGCGACCCTCGGTGCCGACTTCGCGGGCGACGCGCGTCACTTCGGCAGCGAACGATCGCAGCTGTTCCACCATCGTATTGATGGCTTCCTTGAGCTGCAGGATCTCGCCGCGCACGTCGACGGTGATCTTCTTCGACAGGTCGCCGTTGGCGACGGCAATCGTCACTTCAGCGATGTTGCGAACCTGAGCCGTCAGGTTCGAGGCCATCAAGTTGACGCTCTCGGTCAGGTCCTTCCAGACGCCGGTCACTTCGCCGATCTGGGCTTGGCCGCCGAGCTTGCCCTCGATGCCGACCTCCCGGGCGACGCGCGTCACTTCCGAGGTGAAAATCGACAACTGCTTGATCATCGTATTGACGATTGTCGCCGACCGCAGGAACTCGCCCTTGAGCGGACGACCATCGACGTCCAGCCGCATCGGTTGCAACAGGTTGCCCTGCGCGACGGCTTCGATCGTGCGCGTCACCTCGGTCGTCGGCTGCAACAGGTCGTCGACGAGGCCGTTGATGGACTGTTCCATCTCCCCCCAGGCGCCGAGCGCCAGGCCGAGCCGCACGCGCTGGTTGGTCAAACCTTCGCGGCCGACCGCATGGCCCAAATGCTGAAGCTGATTGGCCATGCGCTGGTTTGTAATAATAATGTCGTTGACGGTGTCGGCGATCTTGCCGGCTAGGCCGTCCCAGTCGCCGCGCATGCGGACACTGAAATCGCCCTCCTTAACCGCCTGAAGTGTTTGGAGCATTTCGACGAGCACACCGCCCGAACCCGAAGGGTAGCGCTCGGATTCAACGGCGCTGATCTGCTCCGACATTCAAAACTCCCCTCGCGTCGCGTTTTAACCCCGAAGAACGCTCGAACCCGGCAGTTTGTTCCATTGCCCTGCAGGCGCTCTCGGCCGTTCCCGCCGTTTATGATGACCGGTTCGGTAATAAGCATGATCGGCTGAGACGCGGTCATCGAACCGCCGGTCTGCCGAGACCGTGAAGAAACTGCCGCAGCAAGCAGAACGAACAAGGTGGCCAAAGATTGGCTGACGCAAACGCGCTATCGGCCTGACGAGCTTTTGACGGCGTCTTCATCGTCCGGCACAGCTTCGCCTGGGAGCTGACCGGTCATTTCCTCAAGAAGCCGATTGCGGGCGCGGTTGACGCGGCTTTTCATCGTCCCGACCGCGCAGCCGCATACGCGGGCCGCATCCTCGTACGAGAAGCCTTCCGCGGTAATGAGCAGCAGAGCCTCGCGATGGTCGGGCGAGAGCCGCATCAGCGCTTTCTGCATGTCGTCGAATTCAAGATGGGTAAGCTGCGGTGGCGGCACGCTGGCATTCATCGCCGCATGATCCTCATCGAGCTCTTCACGCTGGGATTTCCGATAGTACGTGAAATAGGTGTTGCGGAGGATAGTGAACAGCCACGCCTTGAGGTTCGAATCCGGCACGAAGGAGTCTTTGTGCGTCCAGGCTTTAAGCAAGGTTTCCTGGACAAGATCGTTCGACAGCTGCGCATCGCCGCTCAGCGAATGTGCAAAGGCCCTAAGATTTGGGATCGCCTCGATCAGCGCGTCCCCGAAACTCTTAGTTTCCGTCACTTCTGCTGCTCCTTGGCCTCGAGCTTGCGGACAAGTTCGAGGAGGTCGTCGGGGACGGGCTCCTGGGCGATGGTGTCATACATCGCCCGCATGCGCTGACCGATGAGCTGCGCGGCAAATCCGGGAAGCTGCGGAAGAGGGCCTTTTGCGGCCTCGGGTTCTGGCTGACCTTCCGGTTCCGGAAAGTCGCCGTCCGTTCTCTTGCAATCCTCGGGTGCGTCGAGGCGATGCTGCATGACGTGATCTTGAGCCCTGTTGAAGATTGCGACCGGCCCCGATTGAGACAAACTCCTGTAACATTGTCAGCAGGGGGGCTCGTCTGCCGAACGTGGCACAAGAGATTTTGTTCCGGGTGGGAACCATCTCTTCCACAGGTTCGTTGTTGTTCCGGTAGAGATTGGCCATCGCGGAGGTTGCGCGGGCGGTATTGCCGCTCGCCAAGGATGAGTTTACTCATCCGCTTGGCTTGGGAGGTCCAAAGCTATGTCGATTGCGCAGACAATACGCGTGCACTTGCCTTATTTACGGCGGTTCGCACGGACCTTGACCGGCGCGCAGCAGACGGGCGACGCCTACGTTGCGACGCTTCTCGAAAGTCTGGTTTCAACGCCGTCGGACTTCCCGACGAACATGCCGCCGCGCATGGCGCTCTATCACCTGTTCCTGAAGGTCTGGAATTCGGTCCGGCTCGATTCGAACGGCGGCGACGAAGTGACCAGCGCGCTTGTCGCGGCCCAGCGGAAAATAAACTCGATCAGCTCGCTGCCCCGGCAAGCGTTCCTGCTGGTTGCGGTTGAAGGCTTCACCTCGGCCGAGACGGCCGCCATTCTCGAAGTCACGGAACCCGACGTCGAGAAGCTTCTTGAAGTTGCCGGCCAGGAAATTGCTCATCAGGTCGCGACCAACGTTCTCATCATCGAGGACGAACTGCTGATCGCGATGGACCTTGAAACCATCGTCACCAGCCTCGGCCATTCCGTGCAGGAAGTGGCAACCACGAAAAACGAAGCGCTCGCGGCTGTGAAACGCAACAAGCCGGGGCTCATCCTTGCCGATGTTAAGCTTGCCGATGGCAGCAGCGGTCTTGAAGCAGCGAAGGAGATCGTTGCCGAAGACGAGGTTCCGATCATCTTCATCACGGCCTATCCCGAAAAGGTCCTGACCGGCGAACGCCCGGAGCCGACCTTCCTCATTTCAAAGCCGTTTCAGCGCGACACCGTCATGGCGATCATCAGCCAGGCGCTGTTTTTCGACACCAAGGCCCATCCTCGGACTGCCGCCGCCTGATATCTAAAGCCGGCGCTCCGAGTCTGGGTATACAATCCAGGCAGCCCGAGCCCTTCCGGCCAGACTTTTTCCCATAGTAATAAAGTAACGCGCTTGTGAAGCCGGGTGTCCCGGCTTTTTCGTATGAGCGTTGGGACTGACAAAAAAACTTGGGAGTGAAGCGCAATGAAATTGGCACAGGGTCCTGTCTTCGCCGGACTGATTGCCGGACTGCTCGTGGGAACGCTTGGCGCCGTCACCGCCGCCAACGCGGCCAGCATTGCCGTCGGCAAAAAGCTGGAGCTCAAGGTCGACCCGGCAAAGATGAAAGAAGAGCGCGATCGTCTCTGGGCCAAGTACGGAGGATGGTGCGCGATCCAGGATTGGCATCCGGCTATCGCGAAATGCGAGGAGACCACCGAGGGCGACGCCAAGGTCCGCATCCTGACGCTAAAGGGCGGCGGCACGATCAAGGAAAAGCTGCTCGACGTGAAGCCGAACTTCTACCGCTATGAAATTCTCGAAAGCCCGCTGCCGGTCAAAAATTATCAGGCGCAGTTTGCTCTGACGCCGGATGACGACGACGAGGATGAAATCAATTTCGCTTGGTCCGCCGTATTCGATCCCGCGGACGGTAAGACCGACAAGGAATCCCGCGACGTGATCGATGGCATCTTCAAGGCTGGTCTCGACAACATCAAGAAAACGGCGGGCACCAAGCCTGACGATGACGACGACAAGAAATAAGCGTCACGCGAAACGGTTAAAAAGGCGCCGCGCAATCGGCGCCTTTTTTCTTTTCCTCGCTCGTCGAGCGATCATGCCTTCAGCGTTTCGATCGCGAGACGGATGAGGTCTGCGGTCCGGTCGACGCCGAGCTTCACCTTCATCTGCGTGCAGATGTTGGCGACGGTCTTGTAAGCGATCCCGAGACTTTCGGAGATCGCCGTCATGCTCTTGCCCTGTCCGAGCATCCGAAGAATCTCGACCTCGCGGATCGACAGCGACTGCAGCGGATCGTCCGACGAAATCTGGCTGACCGCAATGCGCGACGCGAGATCTCTGTCGATGTACTGCTCGCCGGCGCGCACCTTGCGGATCGCCGCGATCAGTTCTTCGACCGGCGCGCTTTTGCTGACGTAACCCCGCGCTCCGCCGCGCAGTGCGCGAACGGCATAGATCGGCTCGTGGTGCATACTGAAGACGACGACCCGCGCGTTGCCGTCAGCGGCGAGAATTTGCCTGAGAACTTCAAGGCCGCCGGCGCCTTCGAGATTGAGATCGAGCACCACGACGTCCGGCCGCTCTTGCCGGTAGACGGTGAGGGCCTCATCAATGCCGGACGTTTCCAAAACGTCCGCTTCGAAATGTGCCACGAACAGCTTTCTCAGCCCTTCGCGCACCACACCATGGTCATCGACAATAAGAATTTTCATGCTGCACTCGTGGTCATGTTTTGCTGGCCATCATTCTTATTTCGCGCCAGCGGCAGTGGAATCTCGACAATCAACAACACGCCTTTCCCCCCTTCGCGATCGGCAATGCGGAGACGGCCGTCAAGCGACGCCACGCGCTCTCGCATTCCTGCAAGACCAAATCCTCTCGTTCCATTCACCGTAATTCCCGAGCCGTCGTCCGATACGACGATCCGCAATGCGCCATCGACGCGCCGCGCCGTAAGTCCGATAGCGGAAGGCTGCCCATGCCGCACGGCATTGCTCGTGCCCTCCTGCAAAATCCGAAAAGCGACCTCCTCGATGCCGATTGGAAAACGCGCGTCCTCAATGTCCATCGTGAAGTTGATGTTGGGTCGTCGCGCCTTCCAGAACGCGACCAGCTGCTCGACCGCGATCACCAGCCCCTGATCGATCAGCAGCGCCGGCCTGAGGCGGCTCAGAATAGCGCGCAAATGCACCTGCATGTGCTGGACCGACTGGCGAATGGCCTTGCTTCGTTCGACGACCTCATCGGACGCATTGCGCGAGGCGAGGAGAGGGATCGCCTGCGCATCGACGTCGGCGGCGAAAAGAAACGGGCCAATCTCGTCATGGAGATCGCGGGCGATCTCGGAACGCTCTTCTTCCTGTACGGTCGAAAGTTGCTCGTTGAGGCGGTGGTTATCATGCTCGGACGCTTGCAACTGGTCGGCCATGCGGTTGAAAGCCTGATAGATCAGTTTTAGGTCTTCGGGACCGGCTTCGGCGACGTGGGCCGTGTAGTCGCCTTTTCCGACGCGGTCGAGCGCAGATGAAAGCTGTTCCAACGGTCGGAGCGCCCGCCCGAGCGTGGCGTAGATCAGCGTCAGCACGACGGCGCAGAAGCTCGCGATGATCAGGAATTTGAGCTTCAGATCTTCCCAGACCTCGCTGACTTCATTGTGCGGATCAGCCTGTATTCGAATCGTACCGAGATCTTGGACCCCTTTGGGAAGATCGAACGTCCGCGCTCGCTGCTCGCCGGCAAGAAGCCCGAACAGCCAACTTGGGGGAGGATCAAACGGCTTTTCGAGACGTGACACGCTCGCAATCTTGCCGGTCGGATTGACGAGGCGAGCAACGATGTGCCGATCGCCGTCGAACGAGGAGATGATCCTGCGAACCTGCGTGTTCGCGTCGGGTCCTGGCACGACGGACGTCAGCGCATCGCCGACGGCGCTGCCCGCGACTTCCATGGCCGACGACATTTCAAGATCGATCTTGCGCAGCCCATATAGGTACGTCAGCACGCCGCCACCGATAAGGCAAAGCGCGAGGACGAGCGCGACGAGCGCGAGAAGTCGGCGTCTCAAGGGCATTCGTAAAGCAATGCAAACAATTGTAACATTGTAACTTCTTGGCCCACGCCGATGTGTGCGTCAAGCAAAGTTGCCAAAGCTTCGGTCGGTGAATGGCAAAGAACCTGCATTTCATCGTTTGTAAACGAATTCGAATGCCGGAGCGTACCATTCCATGACGCCGTATTTTCGTTCCTACGCCGCCAACTTCAATCGCATACGCCTATTGGAGATGATCGACCATCGCGAACCGCAAACGAGCCGTCGCGAAATGCAACATTTACAGACGATATGCGCGCAGGAACGGGAAATCCGCGCTTTTTCGGATATGCAATTCGCTGCTCACAAGAAGCGCAATGGCGTCTTGCCGGGAATTATTCCCTAATTTGCGGGAAAAATTTCCAGTCGCAAGCCGCGCGTCTTTACCCGGTTTTGCTATCGCGACGCTTCGATGATGCGCCCTGTGAATTTGGCGGGCGCGCGCAATTGTCTCCAATCTTTTCATTTCCATTAAGCACTTGCTAACTTCGCCAGACGCTTACTCGGGGCATTGCCGAAACCCCGGACTGAGCCCTGAAAGTAATGCCGTCGCGTGTGTCTGCGTTGCCTGAACCCCGTCAAGCGCCGACAATAACGGAAGCGCTGAAGCAGAAGGCTATGCTGCTCCTCCTGTTGAGCGTATTTGTCAGTGCAGTGACATATGCGGTGCTCTCGCTGATCGCGCCGCGGTATGAAAGCGAAACCGTAATCGCCATCGAGCCGGAAGGCGCCACGTCATCGACTGCGATGGATCAGGCAGCGATCAGCACCTACATCGGCGCTCTGGAATCGTCTTTCTTATTGCGCCCCATCGCTGATGAGCTCGCGCTCGCCAAGCAGCCCGAGTTCAACGGCGCGCTGGGGCCGGTCGATCTGCTTCATGCCGCGCGGCGCGCGGTCGGATTGGACAACGACGGCGGCGGTGCCAACGAATTGACGCGGGTCGTCACGGCTCTGCGCGACAGCCTCGACATCCACGGCACGAATGATCGTCACGCCATCGTCATTCGCGCGACGTCGCTTGATCCTGTGCGCGCTGCCAAAATCGCGAATGCCATCGCCGACAAATATGCAGCGATGCTCGCGCAAGAGGCCAAAAGCGTGCAGATGGGTTTCTATCGCGCACCGGATGCGCCCAAGAGCAAAGCGGCGGCACCGCCGGTCGCGCATATCCTATCGAAGGCCGTGCCGAACGCCGTGCCCGCCTACCCGAAGAAGATCGAGCTTTCGGTCGTGGCAGGCGCGGCCTTTGCGTTGTTTGCCGTCGCGTGGATCGTCGTGACGACCGCGCTGCGTGGACTGCCGAAGCGGCAACCTGAAAAACCATCAGCCTCGCACGCGGATGCGCCCGCGCCGAAGCCAGAACCGCTTCTGGAGACCAAGCCCGAGATCGCGGACGAGCCCATACTGGCTGAGAATATATCAGAGCCGGTTGAACTGCCCGCCGAGCCGGATGACATCGCCGCTGTGCCATCCGCCATGACGCACGATCAATCCACCGCCTTTACTGAAATCGAAAAGCTCGCCCTCCGCCTCAAGGCGCAGCGGCCGTCGGGAGGCGGACACCGCACACTCATCACGTCGGAGAGCGAGGACGTCATTCCCTACGAGCAAGCGCTGGAGTTGGCGAAAGTTCTCGCTGGCTGCGGTGCGCAAACAATCCTGATCGATTGGAGCCCGAGCGGAAAGGGATTTGCAAAGGCAGCCGGGGTCGAGGCTAGCGTAGGCTGGAACGATCTGTTGCAGGGCCGCGCAACCTTCGACGACATCATCCATCGGCTGCCTGGCAGTCGCGCTCAAGTGATTGCTAGTGGCGTTGCGCTTCCGTACGGCGGCCGCAAGCTGGATGCCGACCTGCTGAACTTGGCGCTCGATGCCTTGGACGAGGTTTATGACCATATCGTCGTGACAGGACGTCACAACGAAGCGCGTGCATTGTTCGAATGTATCGAAGGCCGTTTCGATGCCGGGATTACGGTCGAGCCGAATGGCGACGACACGTCATCGCCGAGCGACGCAACGACCTTCCTGAGTTTTGACGTCACCGATATCGATATCTTGCATTATCGGCGTCCCGAGCCGCCCGCTTCGGCCATGGCGCAGCGCATTGCCCGTGCGACGCGCGCGCGTGAGTTAGCCGTTCAGCACGCCTAGCCGCGTTCTCTGTTTCAGCGGTCGGGACGTTGCATCCAACTGATGAGCCACGCGGCCGGGAGCGTCCACAGCAGTCCGGCGACGGCGTAATAGGCAAGCTCCGCAAATTTACTGACGTTGCGAACCTGCAGGACAACCGCGACTGCGACCGCCAGAACTGCATAGATGCCCACGAGCAAAAGTAGAGCTACCGTGCCGAGAAGCTTTCTTTTGCGCTGCGTCATAGCTCGACAATCGCCCGCGTTGAAGCCCGCGCCGCATGGGCGCATTGCTCCGCCTCAATGAAAGAGTATCACACCCCGATTAAACGGCTTGAGGATATGCCCCGCCGATGAGCACGATGCAACTTTCGGATAATCGCGGCACGACGGCCCAAAACGGTAAAGACGCCGGTCGGCGCTCCGTTTCGCTCTGGCTTTGGTTCGTGGCCGCGCTGGTGCTGGCGATGGTCGTCGTCGGGGGCGCCACGCGACTGACGGAAAGCGGGCTTTCGATCACCGAATGGCAACCGATCCTCGGCGCGATCCCGCCGCTGAACGAAGCCGACTGGATGGCGGCGTTCGACAAGTACAAACAGATCCCACAGTACACGGCCATTCATGATGGCATGTCCCTCGATCAGTTCAAATTCATTTACTATTGGGAATGGAGCCACCGGCTGCTCGGCCGCGCCATCGGCTTCGTGTTCGCCATTCCGTTTCTGTACTTCTGGTGGACCGGCAAACTGAAGCGCGGCACGGGAAAGAAGTTTCTCGGCATCCTCGCTCTGGGCGGACTTCAGGGCTTCATTGGTTGGTACATGGTCAGCTCCGGTTTGAGCGAGCGCATTGAAGTAAGCCAGTACCGGCTCGCGCTGCATCTGGTGACGGCGTTTATGATCCTCGGTCTGCTCGTTTGGGCGGCGCTCGAAGAATGGCCGCGCGAGGAGCGCATCACGGGCGAGGTGGCGACGCCGTTGATCAAGCGTATGGCCGCCATCATCGTTGCCACGGTTCTTATTCAGGTCATGCTCGGCGCCTTCGTGGCGGGGCTCAGGGCCGGATACATCTACAACACGTGGCCGTCGATGGATGGTCAGTTCATTCCAAGCGACTATTGGATCAAGCCTGCGTATCTGACCTTCTTCGAAGGCCATGCCGCCTCGCAGTTCAATCACCGCATGGTGGCCTATCTCGTCGCCGCATTGGCTTTTTTCCAGATTTGGCTGACGACGCGCACGCCGGTCGATGATCGCATCCGCCTGACGTCGCAATGGCTCGGCGCCGCGGTCGTCTTCCAGATTGCGCTCGGCATTACGACGCTGCTGCTGCACATGCGTCTCGACCTGGCCCTGTCGCATCAGGCAGGCGGCGCGATCGTTTTCATTCTGGCTGTCGTGCATTTGCACGCAACGCGCCGCGCTGGGATCGTTCCGCGCGATTACTTCGCCGCCCGCGGTCGCGCATCGGCCTGACGTTCGCTCGCTCAAGCTCCTTCCCCTTGACGGGGAGGGGTGAGGAGCTGTCCGAACGAAAATGCGAATGCCGCTTACAGGCCGAGCATCAGTTTAATGTTCTGAACGGCCGCGCCGGCTGCGCCCTTGCCGAGATTGTCGAGCCGCGCGACGAGCACCGCCTGATTCAGCGCAGCATTTCCGAACACGTACAGCTCAAGCTTGTCCGTTCCGTTCAGTGCTTCGGCTTCCAGGCGGTTCATCTGCGCCGATGGCTCGGCGATAACGCTCACGTAGGCACTCCCGCGATAGTGCTCTTCCAGCACGAGCTCGATATCGCGCAGGCACGGCTTGCCAGGCAGCGTGTCGAGATGCAAGGGCACGGACACGAGCATGCCTTGCCGGAAGTTGCCGACGCTCGGCACGAAAATCGGCCGCCGCGATAGCCCCGAATACATCTGCAGCTCGGGCACGTGCTTGTGTTCCAGGCCGAGCCCGTAAAGCTCGAACGACGGCGCCGTCCCAGCCTCATAGGCTTCAATCATCGTCCGTCCGCCGCCCGAATACCCCGATACTGCATTGACGGTGATCGGATAGTCCGGCTCGATGATGCCCGCATCGACCAGCGGTCGCAGCAGCGCGATCCCGCCCGTCGGATAGCAGCCGGGATTGGCGACGCGCGTCGCCCTCCGGATGACGTCGGCGTGGCCCGGCGTCAGTTCGGCGAAACCGTAAGCCCAGCCTTCCGCGACGCGATGCGCCGTCGAGGCGTCAACGATCTTTGGAGCCTGCGCGCCAAGCTCATCGGCCAGCGCCACGGTCTCTCGCGCGGCATCGTCCGGCAGGCACAGTACGACGAGATCGACGTCGCGCAGCATGTCTGCCCGCGCGGCGCGATCCTTCCGCTTGGCCGGATCGATGCTTTTAACGTCGATACCGGCGACGCCAGCCAGCCGCTCGCGGATTTCGAGGCCGGTCGTTCCGGCCTCGCCATCAATGAAAACCCGCGCGAGCTTCGTTTGTGTTGCGGTCGTCATCCTAACCACATCCCGATGCGATGCTTGATGCCTTCCCAGATCGTTTCCGAGCAGCCGATGCCATAGTTGGCACAGGCGATCCGGTGGCTGTCGCGATAGATCATATCGAGTGCAACATAAAGAATGATGGCAAGGCCGACCCAGGCGATCCAAGGATAGCGCGCCAGTAGCTTGGCGATGTAAGTCGAGGCCACTGCCATTAGAATGATGGCGATTGCCAAACCGATAATCAGGACAAGGGTTGATTCACCGGCTGCGCCCGCGACCGCCAGCACATTGTCGAGTGACATCGAAAGGTCGGCAAGGATGATCGTCCAAAGCGCGCCCCAGAACGACACCGGGTTCGGGTGCGGGGCGCCGGAGGCTAGGTTCTCTTCGACCTCGTGAATGGAATGCGTGTCGGCTTGGACGATCTGCCTGTACATTTTCCAGCAGACGAACAGCAGCAGAATGCCGCCTGCCAGTGTGAGGCCGATGACTTGAAGCATCTGTTGCGCAACGCCTGAGAAGATGATCCTCAGGATCACGGCGCCGAGAATGCCCCAAAAGATGACCTTCGTGCGCATCGATTTCTCGACGCGGGACGCTGCCATGCCGACCACGATGGCGTTGTCGCCCGCGAGCGTCAGATCGATCATCAGGATGTTGAACAGCGGCACGGCGTGGGTCCGCCACCAGTCCGGTGAGAGCAGTAAGCCGATGTCCGTTACAAAAACCGTCCATAGGTCATGAATGCCGTTTAATACTGCGTCCATTCTCTCTCCGAACCCCCCGGTCCTTAAGCCTGTGCCACAACGGCCGAAAGCCAGTGGCTATGTGGCATCACGGCGCCTCTGCGACAACCCTTCCGCGCCAGAAAAGCAAACAGCCCGCCAAGGTGGCGGGCTGTGCTTTCGTCCCAGGTGATCGCTGTTTGATTAGCGCTTCGAGAACTGGAACGACTTACGAGCTTTCACCTTGCCGTACTTCTTGCGTTCGACAACGCGGCTGTCACGCGTGAGGAAGCCCTGCTTCTTCAGCACACCGCGCAACTCCGGCTCATAATAGGTGAGAGCCTTGGAGATACCGTGACGCACGGCGCCGGCCTGACCCGAGAGACCGCCGCCAGCGACGGAAATACGGATGTCATACTGCGTGGCGCGGTTCGCCAGATCGAGCGGCTGCTGCAGAAGCATCTGCAGAACCGGACGCGCGAAGTAGGCCTTATAGTCTTTCTCGTTGACCGTGATCGTGCCCTTGCCCGGCTTCAGCCAGACGCGAGCGACGGCGTTCTTGCGCTTACCCGTTGCGTAAGCGCGGCCGAGCTTGTCGAGCTTCTGCGTGCGCACCGGCGCCGCTTCGGGCTCCGAGCCCTTGACGGCCGCGAGATCGGCGAGGGTCTTTGTTTCGGTAACCATGGATATTAGACCCTCACGTTCTTGCGGTTGAGCTTCGCGATATCGAGCTTTTCCGGGTTCTGCGCTTCATGCGGATGCGCGGTGCCCTTGTAGACGCGAAGGTTGCGCATGATCTGGCGATGAAGAGGTCCGCGGGCGAGCATGCGCTCGACGGCCTTCTCGATGATCCGTTCCGGATGCTTGCTGTCGAGAATCTGCTTCGGCGTCCGTTCCTTGATGCCGCCCGGATAGCCGGTGTGCTTGTAGTAGACTTTGTCTTCGCGCTTGGCGCCGGTGAATACGACCTTCTCGGCGTTGATGACGACGATGTTGTCACCGCAATCGACGTGCGGCGTGTAGATCGGTTTGTGCTTGCCCTTGAGGCGCGTCGCGATGAGAGCGGCGAGGCGGCCGACAACGAGCCCTTCGGCGTCGATGAGGACCCACTTCTTCTCCACCGTGGCCGGCTTGGCGACATAGGTAGACATTATATTGAAGCTCCTTGGCGGATGGCTCCGCGCCCAGACGGCTGGTCGCGTGGCGTTCCGAGAAGCCGCGTGAATACGCAGAAATGCCGATCCTTGGCAAGAACAATTTCTTGTTTCAAATATTATATAGCAAAATCAAATAGATAATGTATACGGTAAAATAAAACCACATTGCGGTATTAAAATACCGCCTCACGCCGGGGCCATGCCTCCCCGCCGTGCAAGCCTTGTTCATGGGCGGTGCAGGGAGCATGGATTAAATCCCACACTGATCTTCGCGCGCCACACCGGGACCGAAATCTGAAAGCGGAACGGCGGAAGCTTTCTCGTTATCGTCCGAGTGGGCGTAAGAGGTCGCGGGGCAACAGGTCCGCGTGATGCGGAAAGTGTACTGGAGGAACACGATGTCGGTCTTTCTGGCCAAGGCGGCGCTGCGCACGATCATCGGGGGGCTCGCTCTCGCTGCCAGCGTGACACTGGCGAACGCCGAAGATGTCGCCGCACCGACCAATCCTCCGGCCGCGCAGGGCAATGCCAGCGGCTCGGACGCGCCTGCTCCCGACGATGTGAAGCAGATCAAGCTGACCGACGATCAAGTGACGCGCTTCATCGCCGCGCAGGCCGACCTCGCGGCGATCGCCAGCAAAATCCAGGCGGCGGGTGACAAGCCCGATCCAGCACTCCAGTCAGAACTCGAAGGCATCGCCAAGAAGCACGGCTTCAAAACCTTCGCCGAACTGGATGACGTCGCCGCGAACATCTCGATCGTCATGGCCGGACTGGACACCGGCACCGGCAACTTCGTCGATCCGGTTGATGCGCTGAAGAAAGAGCGCGAGGAAGTCGAGAAGGACACGACGATCCCAGACGCCGACAAGAAGCAGCTTCTTGACGAGTTGAATGAAGCGATCGGCACGACGCCGCGCCTCCAGTACAAGGAGAACGTCGAGATCGTGAAAGCGCATCGCGCCGAGATCGAGAAGGCGTTACAGTAGCGAAACGCTCGTTGACGGGCGTCACGCACGGAGTGCCCGAATGCAGGATCTTTCGCCCGTAGCTGCCCCGCTGGTCCTCGCCGAGACCGTTGAGCCCGGCATTGTACGGCTGACGCTCAACCGGCCTGCGGCGCGTAACGCGCTTTCCCGCGCTGTCATTCGCGAACTGCACGATACCGTCGAGCGTTTTGGCGCCGATCTGAGCGTCGCCGTCATTATTCTTGCAGCAAGTGGCAAGGTCTATTCATCCGGCCACGATCTGAAAGAAATGACCGCGCACCGCGTCGATTCCGATGGCGGCGAGGCGTTTTTCCGCGAAACTATGACCGCATGCTCGGCGATGATGCGCGCCATCGTCGCCTGTCCGAAACCGGTTATCGCCGCGGTCGAGGGGCGCGCCACCGCCGCCGGCTGTCAACTCGTCGCAACCTGCGATCTCGCCGTCGCTGCCGAGACGGCCGACTTCGCCACGCCCGGCGTGAATATTGGCCTTTTCTGCTCGACGCCAATGGTCGCGCTCTCCCGCAACATCCCGCGCAAGCGCGCGATGGAAATGCTGCTGCTCGGCGAAGCCTTGTCCGCGGCGGACGCACTGAGCTTCGGCCTCGTCAATCGCGTCGTGGCGCCGGACAAAGTCATGGACGAAGCGCTGAGCATGGCGCGCATCATCGCAGCCAAATCGAAGGCGACCGTCGCCATCGGCAAAGCGGCGTTCTATCGCCAAGCGGAGATGCCGCTCGACGACGCTTATGCCTATGCCAGCGAGGTGATGGTCAACAATATGCTGACGGCCGACGCCGGTGAGGGGATCTGCGCCTTCATCGAAAAGCGCCACCCCGAATGGAAGGACAAGTGATCTTGTCCATTGACCGTTTGGACGACGCCGAAATCCGCGCCATCCTTGCGCGCGTCAAAACATTTGCAGTAGTCGGAGCATCTCAGAAACCCGAGCGGGCGAGCTACGACGTGATGCGGTTTCTGATCGCCAAAGGCTACACAGCGAAACCCGTCAATCCCGGCATTGCCGGTAAGACCATTCACGACCAATTGGTCCATGCGACGCTGGCCGTCGTTCCTCCGCCTGCCGACGTCGTCGATATTTTCCGCAACTCCGACGCCGTTCCGGCGATCGTCCGTGAGGTGATCGCCGAGAAGGACCGTCTGGGCGTGAGCGTGATTTGGATGCAACTCGGCGTCATTAATGAAGATGCCGCAGCCGAAGCCCGCGCCGCCGGTCTGACCGTCGTCATGGACCGCTGTCCGAAAATCGAATTCAGCCGCCTGATGCGCCGATAATTCGACATTCTTTGGTTGGGTGATGGGCTATGCCCTGGATATAAAGCTTATTCCAATTCGGTCCGAAGCCCTCCCCGCGTCATCCTGACGTCCTAAATCTTCCGCAAGGCTATGCCCATTTCATCGCGTTAGCGGATTTCGTGCCTACCTCGCTGTTCCCTGCGGAACATTCAAAAGGCCGCCGAGGTAGGAGACTTTGCGTTCGCCTCGCAAATGGGGCATATGCCTTCTGAGATCCCGGAGCGATATAAAGATGAAGTCGGGTGCCTTGACGTCCGTGAAACTGCCAGCCGATTGGTCGGTCGAGACCATTCTTCCCATCGACTTTCAGGGCAAGGAGTTGATGCTCGAAGCGCACGCCTATCAGGGCGATAGCGAAGAAGAGCAGGTCCTGGCCCTCATCCATCGCGACCCGACGGCCGTTAACGGCTCAGCGCCCGTTCCCGTGGTCCGCGTCCACTCCGGCTGCGTTACGGGCGATATCTTCCATTCGCTCCGCTGCGACTGCTATCAGCAACTCCAGGCCGCGCTGAAGATCGTCAGTGAGGTGCCCTACGGCGCCATCATCTATGTACCCTATCACGAGGGTCGGGGGATTGGCCTATTCAAGAAGATCCAGGCTTACGCGCTGCAGGATCAGGGCTTCGATACCGTTGAGGCCAACATCGAAGTCGGTGCTCCGATCGATAGCCGCGATTATGGTTTGACGGCGCGTGTCCTGCGCGACCTCGGCATGCCGGAGATCAAGCTGCTGTCGAACAACCCGGCCAAGGAGCAGGCTCTCAAGCAGCACGGCATCCGCATCGCCGAGCGTCTGCCGCTCGTCGCCGCGCCGAACAAGTTCAATCAGCGCTACCTCGACACCAAGCGCGCCCGTATGGCCCACAAGCTCTGACGCTTTTTCCTCTCCCGTGGGACAGGGCCATGCTTCCGCACCGGACCATCACGCCGCCGGTTCTCGCGGCTTCTCCGTCGTCTTCGGCACCGTGAAGCCGCCTTCGGCGACGAGCCGCGAGAAAAGCCCGCCGCGTTCCGCAAGCTCGGTGAACTGGCCGTGCTCGACGACTTTCCCCTGGTCCAAGACAAAAATCTGATCAGCGTCAGCAACGGTCGACAAGCGATGCGCAATGACGAATGTCGTACGCCCGGCGCGCAACGTATCGAGCGCTCGCTTGATCTTCGCCTCTGTCTCGGAATCGAGTGCGCTCGTCGCTTCATCGAGAATAAGGATCGGCGCGTCCTTCAGAATGGCCCGCGCGATGGCGATGCGTTGCCGTTCGCCCCCCGACAGCGCCAGCCCGCGCTCCCCAATGACGAAATCGTATCCGCCCGGTTTGCGCATGATGAAGTCGTGCGCTTCGGCCAGACGACTCGCGTGCTCGACCTCGGCGTCTGTTGCGCCCGGTTTGCCGATGCGGATGTTCTCGCCGATCGAACGATTGAAAAGTCCCGCATCCTGAAACACGACCGCGATATTGCTGCGCAGCGATGCGAGCGTCACGCCCGCAATGTCCTGCCCATCAATCAATACCCGTCCCGAGCTGGGTTTCAGGAAACGTTGGAGCAAGCCAATCGTCGTCGACTTGCCCGATCCCGTCGGTCCGACAAACGCAACCGTTTCGCCGGCCTTCGCTGCGAAGGACAAGTCAGTGATGCCCTGCGGGCTGCCGTCATAGCGGAAGTTGACGTGATCGAACGCGACGGCGCCTTCGACGGCCGCAAGCGGCTTTGCGCCGGGCGCGTCGCCGACCGCGCCGACTTCATCCATCAAATCGAACAGAGCCGTGATCGTCGGTGCTTGCTGATCTATGCGCACGGCAAAGCCCGAAAGCTGATCGAGCTTCGAGATCAGCAGCGTCGCAAAAGCCACGAAGCTGACGATCTGCCCGACCGTCAGCTCGCCGCGTCCGACGAGAATGGCGCCCGCCGTAAAGATGACAACCATCGTCAGCGTTGCCGCCGAACGCTGCATCACGGTCAACACGCCCCACCACGTCAGCACCGGGTACTGAGCCGACAAAAGATCGTTCGCGAGTCCGCGCAGCGCATCGGCTTCGGCTTTCAGCCGTCCGTAGCTCTGCACCACAGTGACGTTGCCGACGACATCGACCACGCGGCTCGACAGCGCCGTCTCATGATCTTCGACCGCGGCCTGCCCGACTGCGGTCCGCTTGACGACGAAGACGTGCATCAACGTGTAGGCGCCGGCGAGCGCCACCAGGATCGTCGCCATCCGGACGTCCATGGCGAACGCTGTCGGCACCAGAAGGATAATGCCGAACACGGTCGCCAATTGCTCGCGCATGACGCCGAGCCACAACCAGAACAACGCGCTCATTCCCGACAAAATTGTTCGGATCGTTGCGCCCGAGCCGCGGGCCGCGTGTGCGCTTTGCGGCAAAGAGATTGTCTTTTCGAAAACGCTCGCCAGATGCGCGAGCTTCTGCCGGTGCGCCAGCCGGTCGGCATTGATACCGACGATGACGCCGGCGATAATGCCGAACAGTCCCAGCAGCGCCCAAAGTCCGATATAGACGAAGGCGCTTTCACCTTTGCTCAGGGCATCGACGACGCGCCCGAACAGAATGGGCTCGGCAAGTTGCGTGACGGCGATGACGACGCCGGCGGCCGCAAGACCCATCGCCAGATATTTCTCGGATGCGAGCAGGGCGAGCGAGCGCGTGTAGATTGCGATCAGGCCAAGCGGTTTCGTCGTCATGTCGGGATGCTATGAGAGGATAATGGAGAGGGCATGGCGAACGCCGGTAACACAGGTGAATTGCGCTGCATGCAAATCAACCGTAGACGGCTCAATTGGCGGTCGGCTCTTCGGCTCCAATGCTCCTTGCGCTCGGTTTTGCGCCTTATAGCACGCTAAGACCCTATGACATCCGCTAAAAACCATGAGACAGGGATGTTCGACGCCATTTTGAGCGCATCGCCTGAACGTCCGTTCATCGTCGCCCAGCTCGGACAATCCCTCGACGGGCGCATTGCGACGACACATGGCGAGTCACGCTGGATCAACGGCCCGGCGGCCCTCGATCACCTGCATCGCCTTCGCGCCCACGTCGATGCCGTCGTCGTCGGCGTAGGAACGGTGATCGCCGACGATCCGCAACTCACCGTCCGCCGCGTCGAGGGTCCGCAACCCGTCCGCGTCATCATTGATCCGCGCGGACGCCTCCCGGCATCGGCCCGTTGTCTTGCCGTCGGCGACGAGCCATGCCTCGTTATCGGCGATCATGAACGCGTCGTTCCAGAAGGCGCCGAACTGCTGGTCGTTGCCTCAACCGAGGGACGCCTGGCGCCGTCCGCCATCGTCGCGGCGCTTTTTGCGCGCGGCTTCAGGAAAATTTTGGTGGAAGGCGGCGCCGCGACGGTTTCGAATTTCATCGATGCAAATATGGTTGATCGTCTTCATATCCTTGTCGCGCCAATGATATTGGGTTCAGGTATTCAAGGACTTTCGCTGTTGCCCGTCGATCGGCTCGGCGATGCGTTGCGGCCAGAAACGACGGTGCATGTTCTTGACGGCGGCGACGTGCTGTTTGATTGTGATTTGAGGCATCAACGGAGAGGATAGCGGCATGGCCCAAGATCCGAAATATGCTCTCCCGACCTACACGCCGACGGCGCGCGCCTTTCATTGGCTGATCGCGCTATTGATTTTCATTCAATTGCCCCTCGGCTTCTACATGTCGTACCGCGGCAATGAGATGCCGTCGGTCAACGAAAAGGGCGAACCGGTCAAAGGCGTGTGGGATGCGCTGACCGGCTATCTTTATAGCTCACATAAGTTGCTCGGATTGATTGTGCTGACGCTCGTCGTGCTGCGGCTGCTCTACCGGCTGACACAGGGCGCACCGCGCTCCGACCCGACCGTGCCACCCGCATTGACCGGCATCAGCCATCTCGTGCACTGGGCGCTGTACGCGCTGCTGATCGCGGTTCCCGTTCTCGGCTATCTGGCGATCTCATACGGCGACTTTCTCGATATCTTCAATTTTCGACTGCCGATGCTGACAGTGAAGAATGATGACCTCTCGAAGGAAATCTTCGAGTGGCACGAACTGGGCGCATTCCTGATCATCGGCTTCGTCACGCTGCACATCATCGCCGCCGTCTATCACTATTTTGTCCGCAGGGATCGGGTGGTCGAGCGGATGATCCCCAAGCGGGTCGCCTGATAAAGGACGCGCTTACTGAGGCGCCGCGAAGACGTCGGTATGCCCCACGAACGCTGCGCTGCGCGGCACGTTCACCCACGTCACGATGGTTTTCTCATCGACGCCGCCGTCTTCCGTCACGGCGACCGCGTGGCCGCGCACCAGTTCTTCGATCAGCATGCGATCGGCGCGATCGAGCCGCCATGGGCTCTCACCGGACAGCGCCAGATAGCCGTTGATGCGAAATTGATCGACGAGATGCGAACCAGCGAGAGGACCGGCTGCAGAGCCGAAGCCTTTGTCGCCCATCTGGTGACGCTGAAACGCCGCCGTCATTTGATTGTCGGCCGGCCGATGCGGTGTCCACTTCTGCAAGCCGTTATAGACGAGCGTCGCGTAGAACGCCGCTTTAGCGCTGACGACGGCTTTCGCAAGTTCGCGGATATAGCTCTCGGACGTCAGGTCGAAAAACGCCGACGCCGTGACGAGCTGAACACCCTCCGCGATCAACGCTTGCGTATCGTGTGCCAGATCCGCCGATTTGAAAATGACGCGAATTTTGCGTCCGCTTTTCTCTAGCTCCAGCGCGTCGCCGTCGGTCGTGTGCGCGTCGGCCCAACGCGTGAGTTTCGTGCGCGCAGCATCGAGCAATGCCGCGTCGCGATCGACAAGCGTCCACGTTTGCCGCGATGGCAAAAGGTGCGCCGTCGCGCGAAGATTGGCGCCTGTGCCCGAACCAAGGTCGAGGACGTTCAGTTCGTCGCGCAACGCAAAGCGAGCGGACACGGCGTTTGCGACTTGCGGATTACGTGCGCGCCTATCGGCCGCTTCGCGCAGGTCGAGCCATTCGGCGGAAAAGTCACTCACGGTCGAAGTCCCAGAATAACGGCAGCGATCCGGCGAGCCGTTTCGTGCCAGGTCGGAAGCGTCCGGCCCGCTTCCCAGGCAGCATCAGCGAGCCGGTCGCGGAGTTTTTTGTCCGTCAACGCACGTTGCAGCGCTGCTGTCAGTTCCGGCACGTTGCCAGCTTCGACATGCAGTGCGGCGGCTTCGCCCGCTGTGTCGGCCGCAGCACCGCCTGCTGCGAGCACGATGGGCAGTCCACGCGCCATGGCTTCCGCCAGCACCATGCCATATCCTTCGAAAAGAGACGCCGAGACGAACAGATCTGCGCTCTCGTAAAAGCGGTCGAGCGTGGCCGGCACGACCTTGCCCGCAAGCGTAACGCGATCTTCGAGCCCGTGCTTGCGAATGGCCTCTTGCACCGATTCGACAGCTTGCGGATGACGGTCGAGCGCGCCCGCAATCGTCAGCCGCCAATCGATGTCGGCCAGCGGCGCCAAGGCTTCGACGAGAAGATCATAGCCTTTGCGCGGCATCACAGCGCCGACCGCGAGGATCTGCAGCGGCGCGCCGGTTCCGGTTGCCCGCTGCGCCGGATCGGTTCCGGGCTGCGCGACGGTGATTTTCTCCGACGAGATACCCATGTGCTCGGTTACGATCCGCTTCGTCGCGCGGCTCGTCACGATGATGTGGCTGGCGCGCCTTAGCGCTTGTTCTTCGCTGTCTTTCAATTCGACTTTGCGCGCATGCGGCAGGCCCGTTTCAAGAAACAGCGGATGATGCACGAGGCCGACGACGCGGCCCTTGATGGCATCGAGCACGTCGTTGGTGAAGGCGCCGAACGCCAAGCCATCGACGACGAGCACGGAATTTGCGGGCAATCCTGCAAGCGCCTGCCGCGCGTCCTCCAGATCGCTTTCGGTAGGATTGGGAAACGACGCGGGCAGCGCCAAGACCGAAACCGGAACGCCGAACGCCGGAAGCAATTCCATCACACGGCGATCGTAGGCGTAGCCTCCCGTCGCCGTTTTCAAGTCTCCTGGAATGGCGAATACCGCTTCAGCCACCGATCGGTCCCTCGTAGCTCGCGCGCGCCAGATCCGTTTCAGACAGCGTGACACGGACCCGCGCAAGCGTCTTTCCGTCGTCACCAAGCGCGCCGGACAGCGCCGCCGCCGCCATCTGGTCGAAGATATATTTGCAAAGGAATTCGGTCGTCGTCAGCACACCTTTGAACTGCGGCAGGGTGTCGAGGTTCTGGTAGGCGAGGGGCTTCAACGTTTGCCCCAGGACGTCAAGCGCCGCGCCGATATCGACGACGACGTTCTGCGCCGTCAGCGCCTCGCGGAAGAACGCGACATCGACCACGAAGGTTGCGCCGTGCATGTTTTGCGCCGGTCCGAAAAACGGATCCGGCAGCGAGTGGGCGATCATAATACGGTTGCGGACTTCGACGGAGAACATCTGAGCTTCTTCACCTGATGAGATTAATAGCGAATGACCGGCGGCAAGTCGGATGACGACCAGATCCGCGGCAACACCGATGGCAAATCGTCGAAATGCACCTCTTCCGAAACGAGCGCGTCGAGACGGGCGTCATCCAAGAGGTCAATGGCGCGCGCAAGGCGGTCGGCGTGCTTCAGTATTCCGCGGTGGCTCGGTGCGACGTGCCCGACCTGAGACGATACGATTTGCAAGCGCCGGCTGTGAAACGCGCCGCCAAGCCTCACCGTCACGGGTTCCGATCCATACCAGCTCATCTCAACGACCATACCTTCGAATGCGCAGGCGTTCAGCGCCGCCTCTAGTCCGGCGCTGGTCGCACTCGCATGAAAGACGATGCGATTATCCGTTGGCGCGTCCGATGGTGAAACGAACCGGATGCCGAGCGCTTCGGCAAGTCGTGCCCGTGCCGGATTGACGTCTAGGATAGCGACCTCCGTGCCCGCAATCCGCCGGGCGAGATAGGCCGTCAGCAGACCGACGATGCCTGCCCCGACGACGAGCACGCGGTCGCCAAGCGTCGTGCCCGCGTCCCAGTGGGCGTTGAGTGCCGTTTCTATATTGGCGGCAAGCACGCCCCGGCGCGACGGCACGACCTCGGGAAGCAGCGCCAGCATCGTCTCCGGTGCTTGAAAATAATCTTGATGCGGATGCAACACGAAGGCGCGACGGCCGATGAGCGTATCGGCGCCCGCTGTAACGACGCCCGTCGCCGAATAGCCGTATTTGACCGGAAATGAGAATGCTCCAGCCTGCAACGGCGCGCGCATGCGAGACCATTCGCTTTCCGGCACTTGACCGAGAGCGACGAGGCGTTCGGTGCCGCGACTGATCGCGGAATACTCGGCGGCAATCCGCACATGGCCAGGAGGCGGCGGAGCTAGGCGTTCGGTCCGGATTTCGGCCACGCCCGGCTTGACGTACCAGAGAGCGCGCGCAACCACGATCTGGCCTTGGCTGCGGCGGGTCGGCTGGGCGTTGGGCTCGAAGGTGCTCTGCGGGTCATTCATTGCGAAGGATTGGGTCCGTAATGACGATCGGTGCCGAGCGCGACGGGATGTCGAAGGCTGATGCTGTGGCAATAGTCGAGTGCGAGAGCCTTACGACCCCGGCGGGTATCGATGCAAGAGCGACGCTGGCCCGGCGGCGTTGCACCGCTTTCACATTGAACACTGCAACCTGGCTCCTCATCGTGCTCGTCGCGGCACACGCTCTTGCCCACGGAGGCTGGACGCTGACGTCGGCGATCATGGTCATATGCGTGGCACTCGGTGTTCCATGGCCGATTCTCGGCTTCTGGAACGCTGTCATCGGCCTGTGGCAGCTTCATGGGAGCAGAGCGCAAAAGCGGACGAAATCTAACGGTGAAGCGGCATTTTGGACATCCATCAGCGAACCGCCGCCGATCACGGTTAACACCGCCGTTTTGATGACGGTCCGCAACGAGGACCCGGCTCGGGCGCTTCTCCGACTGAAGATCGTCAAGGCCAGCCTCGATCGCACATCCGATGCCGCGCGCTTTTCGTATTTCATTCTGAGCGACACCAACCGCGCCGACATCGCGGCTGAAGAGGAACGTCTGATCGCCGAATGGCGCGCTGCCGACGCGGATCGCGACAGGATCATTTACCGCCGCCGCACCGAAAACACAGGCTTCAAAGCCGGGAACGTCCGCGACTTCGCCGCGCGCTGGGGCTCCGACTATGAGCTGATGCTGGCGCTCGACGCCGACAGCCTGATGACCGGCGAAACCATCGTCGATCTCGTCCGTATCATGCAAGCGCATCCCCGTCTGGGCATCCTGCAAAGCCTCGTCGTCGGCACGCCGTCATCATCGGCGTTTGCGCGCATCTTCCAGTTCGGCATGCGGCTCGGCATGCGCACCTACACGATGGGCCAAGCCTGGTGGGTCGGCGACTGCGGACCGTTCTGGGGACACAACGCGCTTGTGCGCATCAAGCCTTATGTCGAGCACTGCGCCCTGGACGGTCTGCTCGGCGGCAAACAGATCCTCTCGCACGATCAGGTCGAAGCTGTTCTGATGCGTCGCGCGGGCTACGAAGTGCGTGTGCTGCCGGTCGAAGCCGGCTCCTATGAAGATAATCCGCCCGATCTCATCGAGTTCATGCAGCGCGATAACCGCTGGTGCCAGGGCAATCTGCAGTATGTTCGGCTGATCGGCCTGCCCGGACTGAAGCCGGTGAGCCGTTTCCAGCTTCTCTGGGCAATCCTGATGTTTCTCGGCGTTCCGGCCTGGACACTGTTCGCCGCCCTTTTGCCCCTTATGGTCTTAAACGCACAAAATGTCGCCGACTTCCCGTGGCATGTCGTCGAAATGCTTTATGTCATGCTGATTGTCATGCACCTCGCGCCGAAACTTGCAGGAATTGCCGATGCGATCATGACGCCGGGAGAGGTTCGCCGCTTCGGCGGGAGCGCCCGTTTTTCGCTGAGCGCGGTCGGCGAAATTTTGTTTTCGCTCATTCTCGGTTCCGTCACGACAATTCGCACCTCAATGTTTATGATCGCGCTCGTGTCGGGGAAATCGATCGCTTGGAATGGACAACAGCGCGACGGCACGGGGCTTTCGTGGCGCACAGCCATAGAGGCGCTATGGCCGCAGCTCGTGTTCGGCATTTCGCTCTATCTGGCACTGGCCGTTATTTCTCCGCGACTGCTGCTCTGGAGCCTGCCACTGACGGCAGGATATCTGCTCGCCATTCCGTTTGCGTTTTTCACGGCGAGCCCGGCGGTCGGCCGCTTTTTCCGCCGCCACGGTATCGCAGGCATTCCCGAAGATTTCGCGCCGCCCGCCGAGATACGCGCCCTTGAGGCTGGACGGTAGCGGAATGGTCTCGCAAGCGTTGCAGGGCGTCATGCGATCGCTGCGGGTCTATCTCGGTCCCGATGCGCCGCGCGAGGCCATGGACGATCTCTATCGCCGCTTCATCGAGCCGGGCGCACTCGTATTCGATATCGGCGCCCACGTCGGTGATCGGGTCTCGTCGTTTCGACGTCTCGGTGCTCGCGTCATTGCGGTCGAACCGCAGCCGCTGCTGTATTCTGCGCTCAATCATCTGCATGGCCGAGATCCGCTCGTCGAGATCGTTGATCGCGCCGTCGGAGCCGATGCCGGCATGCACGAGCTGTTCGTCAACACCGCGAACCCGACCGTTTCGACCTTGTCGGAAGACTTCGTGCATCAGGCCGAAGGCGCGCGCGGCTGGGAAGGCCAAGTCTGGGACGCGCATCTGCTGATCGAAATGGTGACGCTTGATGGTCTCATCGCGCGTTACGGCCTTCCTGCGTTTATCAAGATTGATGTTGAAGGTTTCGAAGATGCAGCATTGCGCGGACTTTCGCAGCCGGTGAAGGCGCTGTCGTTCGAATTCACAACGATTGCCCGCAGTGTCGCGATGGCATGCTTCGATCGCCTTTCGGGACTTGGCGACTATCGCTACAACTGGTCACTCGGCGAAACCCAGAATCTCACGTTCGATCGATGGCTCACGGACGCCGAAATTGCCGAATACCTGAGCAATCTGCCGCACGATGCGAATTCGGGCGACGTTTATGCGATGCTCGCGCCATAATGAACGCGTGACCTGAAATCGGAGAATTGAATGCCATCGTACGTCCGCTTGCTTGGCCTGATGTTGATCTCGCTCGTTGTACCTTTCTTATCGGTGCAAGCAGCGTCACTCGATGGCTTGGCCGTCGATGTCGAGAACCAAAGCGAGCCTGTGCTTTGCGCCGAGAAGGACAACGTTGCGGTCGCATTCTCCAATCCCGACGTTCGTTCGTTCCGTATCGAGGCCGCGCACCCGGTCTATCTCTCGTCATCCATGCGCAGCAACATCGAGCCCGACTGGACGGCTTGCGATATGTCCAGCGATCCCATCTACAAGTCTGCGGAAAAACCAAAAAAAATCACCCTCGTCGGCGAACCGAACTTGTGGCTGGTAGGCTATACCTATCCCTCGTTCTGGCGCCCATCGACCGCGACCGTGCGGGTCGGCAAGAAGGTCTATAAGAATATCCATCTGCTGCAGGTGTGGGTCATCAAGAAGGGGCGTGCCGATGAGGTCCTCGTGCTCTATCCGCAGGATGGCTACTGGCGTCCGCGTCCGATGACGCCGCGTAACATGAGCATCACCGCCTATGGCTCGTCGTTTCTCGTTGGTCCGATCGAAAAAGACGGGCGGCCGCTGGTGAAAATCAAGGAAGCTGTCTTTGAGCCGCAAAAGCGCCAGTTCGACTTGTCATTCGAAAAAGGGGGCAGCGCCACGGTTCGCATCGCGAGCGTCGACAGCAACCGCTTAGCGCTCGACGTCGCATTCGATCATGGTGTCAGCGGCGGGCCGTTCGCGATGCTGCGCTCGATGTACGTCACGGAATTCAACAACGACACCGCGCGCATCGCAGTGCGCGAGCAAGGTGCCAAAGGCTGGCGCGAAGACAACATCATGAAGTTCGATCACGCCCGCGCAACCGACATCTGGATCGGGCGCCTGACACCGTCGCAGCACAACACGACGTCGCCTGACGTGGTCTTCAACAGCTTCTCGGATGGCCCGTCGCCGAAACGGCCAAAGTCCGAGGTGCCGACCGAAGTCTCGACCAAGCCGATCAAGTAACGCCGGCTGCTCTTACAAGGTGAGTTCGAGCATTGCGCCAATGGCGGGCGGCGCGTCGTCCGTGAACAGATCGGCAAGCTTCGTCGCCGACAGGTTGATGCCGTCGACCGTCTCGTGGCGGTGAATGCCCGACGCGATGAAAAGGGCGTCGCAGCCATAGTTCTGCGCGCCTTTGATATCGGTGCGGATGGCGTCGCCGATGACGAGGATCTTGTCTTTCTCGACGTTTTTGTCGCGAAGCCCCTCGGCCTTGCGATGCGCCGTCTCGTACGCGCTGAGATAAGGCTTGCCCGCCCAATAAACGACGCCGCCCATCTTCTCGTAGAGGTCGGCGATGGCGCCTGCACAATAGAGCAGGGTGCCACCGACATCGACGATCAAGTCCGGATTGGCGCATACGAACGGTAAGTCTTTTGCAAGCGCACGTTCGAGGGTGCCCTGGTAATCTTCCGGCGTCTCTCGCCGGTCGTCGTTGAGTCCCGTGCAAATGATCGCTTCGGCATCCTCCAGCTCGACCGAGCGGGCTCGAAGCGCGGAGAAAAGCGCCTGATCGCGATCCTGCGGGCCGATGCAGAAAAGCTGCTGGAACTTCTTCTCCTCCAGGTGATGAAGCGCAATATCGCCCGACGACACGATGTCGTCCCAGGCGCTTCTGGGAACATGCCGGGAATCGAGCATGTCCGCCACACGCTTCTTAGGAACCGGCGCATTCGACACCAGAATGACGGTGCCGCCGCCGGCGCGAAATTTCTCAAGCGCGCGGCACGCACCCTCGAACGCCGTGACGCCGTTGTGAACCACGCCCCAGACATCGCAAAAGATGACGTCGTAACGGCTCAATAGCGGACCGGCGTGCGCCAAGACGGGAGGGACCTTGGACGTGTCGCTAAGCGATGATGTCGGCAAATCAGATCTCAATGAATGATACGGCGCCTGTGTCCGCGTGTTGCTCGGCTCTCTGATAGCCAAGGTTGAGCGTCAGTTAAAAGCGGCACATTGGGCAGGCAAGTTCATTCCCGCCGTCTCCGTAGAGTGCGCCGCATCTGATCTTTACGGAAAGATCCGCCCAAATGCTGTTTCCCTCTGTCGTCACTCGCCGAGAGTCGCGTTAGGGTGGCGCCGCCTGCGGGAAATCCGCACGGAAGACGGGCCGAAGGAGAGGAAGCACCATGCTGGTCGTGACGACGAACGAGATTCAAGGCTACCGCATTGTCCGTCACCTCGGGCTGGTTCGTGGCTTGACGGTGCGCTCGCGCAGCGTCGTCGGCAATCTGGGCGCGGCGATTCAGATCTTTTTTGGCGGCAACATCTCGGTTTACACCAAGCTCGCCGAGCATGCGCGCCAAGAAGCCTTCGACCTTCTCGTCGAGCACGCCCAGAGCATGGGCGCCAACGCTGTCGTCGCGATGCGCTACGACGCCAACGAAATTGCCGCCGCAGTGACTGAGGTCCTGGCCTACGGATCGGCCGTCGTCATCGAGCCGGTGGATGGGCAGGGGAAGGGAACAACCCAAATCGGCGGCCCCTGGAGCGGCCCCGACGGTAGCCGATAGAAAAAAGGCGCGAGCGGGGCTGACAAGCCCTCAAACTTCGGTTAAGGGTGCACGCCCCGAAAGAGGCTGCTCGACGGCTGGCTCTTGCCTGCGTCAGTACTAGGGGTGTAGCTCAATTGGTAGAGCGTCGGTCTCCAAAACCGAAGGTCGGGGGTTCGAGACCCTCCGCCCCTGCCAGCCTCGTGGAGTTTGATCTGCCGACCGGCCCCGGAAAACACCGAGGTCGGGTGCGGCATGTTGTCGCTTATGCGCGCAGAAAGCAGTTTTGATGGCGAAGTTCAATCCCATAACCTTTATGCAAGAGGTTCGGCAGGAAGTCGCGAAGGTAACTTGGCCGACATGGAAAGAGGTGTGGATCACGACTTTGATGGTGCTCATCATGGTCGCGCTCGCCTCTGTTTTCTTTTTGCTTGTTGATCAGGCGCTGAGCCACATCGTGCGTTTGGTCTTAGGGGTGGGCACCTGATTTCGGCTCGCATGATTGGTTTAAGTGACGCGCCAGAGGGCCTTTGAGAATGGTTGTCGCGCAAGAACGCGAAGAAAAAGCAACGGTTGCCGGTACGCGCTGGTACATCGTGCACGCATACACGAATTTCGAACGCAAGGTGGCGGACGCGATCCGCGAGCGCGCGAAAGCGGGCGGCCTTGAAGGTCTCTTCGAAGAGATCGTCGTTCCGACGGAAGAAGTCGTCGAGATCAAGCGCGGCCGCAAGATCCCGACCGAGCGGAAGTTTTTGCCGGGCTACGTGCTCGTCAAAATGAAGATGACCGACGCGGCGTTCGTGATGATCAAGAACACGCCGAAGGTCACGGGCTTCCTCGGTGCGGACAACAAGCCGATGCCGATCCCGGAAGCTGAGGCAATGCGCATCCTGAACCAGGTGAAGGAAGGCGTTGAGCGGCCGAAGCCGACGATCACATTCGAGGTCGGAGAGAACGTCAAGGTCGCAGACGGCCCGTTCGCTTCGTTCACCGGCATCGTCGAAGAAGTCGACGAGGAGCGCTCACGTGTGAAGGTCGCCGTGTCGATCTTCGGGCGGCCGACGCCGGTCGAACTCGAATTTACACAGGTCGAAAAGATCGCAGCCTGACGGTGCTCAGCAGCGCCTAGGGCAAGACGAGAATTCCGGCGGTTCGCCGCCGGAGCCCGCATCGGGATTTTGGTTCGGATGCGGTCGATGTGCGGGAGGGCAGGCTTTCCACTTTGGGAGGCTCGCCCGTTGAACCGCTAACCCTGAGCATCGTGCCGTTTGGGTGCGGGCTCTAACAGTGAAGGGGAACTATGGCGAAGAAAATTGACGGCTTTATCAACTTGCAGGTACCGGCTGGGGCGGCCAATCCGTCGCCGCCGATCGGTCCCGCGCTTGGTCAGCGCGGCGTGAATATCATGGAATTCTGCAAGTCCTTCAATGCAAAAACGAAGGACCTGGAACAGGGTACACCGATTCCCGTGAAGATCACGGTCTACTCCGACCGTTCGTTCACGTTCGAGATGCGTCAGCCGCCGGCGACGTACCTCATCAAGAAGGCCGCTGGCCTGCGTCCGACGGGCAAGGGCGGTCAGGGTTCGAAAGAGCCGGGTCGCATTGTTGCCGGTCAGGTCACGATTGCGCAGCTGAAAGAGATTGCTAAGGGCAAGCTCAAGGACATGAACACCGACGATATCGACGCCGCCGCTCGCACGCTTGCGGGCAGCGCACGTTCGATGGGCCTCAAGGTGGTGGAGTAGTCCGATGGCAAAAGCTCAAATCAGCGCTGAAAAGATCAAAGAAACGCGCGACGCCGGTGGCAAGCGGATGCTTGTCGTCAAGCAGGGCCTTCCCGCGGGTAAAGCCTATGGCGTCGACGAAGCCGTGAAGATCATCAAGGAACGCGCCAAGGCGAAGTTCGATGAGACGATCGAAGTTGCCGTCAACCTCGGCGTCGATCCCAAGCACGCCGATCAGATGGTCCGTGGCGTGTGCAACCTGCCGAACGGCTCGGGCCGCACGGCGCGCGTTGCCGTGTTCGCTCGTGGCGCCAAGGCCGATGAAGCGAAGGCTGCCGGAGCGGACGTCGTCGGTGCGGAAGACCTCGTCGAAATCGTCTCGAAGGGCACGATCAACTTCGATCGCTGCATCGCGACGCCGGACATGATGGGTCTCGTCGGACGTCTCGGTAAGGTCTTGGGTCCGCGCGGCCTGATGCCGAACCCGCGTGTCGGCACCGTGACCATGGACGTCACCAGCGCCGTGAAAGGCGCCAAGGGCGGCTCGGTTGAGTTCCGCGTCGAGAAGGCGGGCATCGTGCACGCTGGCGTCGGCAAGGCGAGCTTTACCGAAGAAGCCTTGGTCCAGAACATCAAGGCGTTCGTCGACGCGGTCGTGAAGGCGAAGCCGACGGGTTCCAAGGGCACGTACCTCAAGAAGGTATCGCTGTCCTCGACGATGGGTCCGGGCCTGAAGCTCGACACCGCTTCGGTCGCGCCGGGACCGGCCGCCTAAGTTTGAAGAATTCCGGGGCAACCCGGAAAACCCTGGGCCGGGGCGGTTTCGCTTCGGTCCGGAGCTGTCCGAGATTGTGGGTGCCGATCCGGCTTGCCGGTGACGCCTAAGTCTCTCCTCCGCGGGAGAGCCTGCATGAGACAGAAGTGGATCGGATTTGAGGCGATAAGCCAAAAAGTCCGGTTTGAACCTTCTGGGTCAGCACCGTGCCGCTACTCGCGGTCCACGGGAACGAGGACAGACTAACGTCGCCTGATCCCTCACCGGAGACGGCGGCAAAGGTGCAACCCGCGAGGCTTCGCAAATGAAGCTTCGCAGCAAGGAGACGAGACGTGGATAGAGCCGCGAAACGTGAGCTCATCGACAGCCTTCACACCACGCTGAAAAGCACGGGTGTGGTGGTCGTCGCCCACAACACCGGCATGGTGGCCGCTCAATCCGCAGAGTTCCGCAGGCGCGTTAAAGAAGCCGGCGGCTCTGTGAAGGTGGCCAAGAACAAGCTGGCGCAGCTCGCACTCAAGGATACCGACGCCGAGAAGCTTTCGGAGATTTTGACGGGGCCGACCATTCTGGCCTTCTCGCAAGATCCGATCGCAGCGGCGAAGGCGACCGTCACGTACGCCAAAGGTAACGACAAGCTCGTGATCCTCGGCGGCGCGATGGGCAAGACCATCCTTGACGCGAAAGGCGTGCAAGCCCTTGCCGAACTGCCGTCGCTTGATGAACTCCGCGCCAAGCTCATTGGCCTCCTGAACGCCCCGGCGACGAAAATCGCCCGGACCGTCAAGGAGCCCGGTGCCAAGCTTGCCCGCGTCATCCAGGCCAAGGCATCGAAGGAAGAGGCAGCAGCCTAACCCTCGGAAGTTGTGGGGCTTTGAGCCCTCGAAAAGCTACGCAGCACGGCCCAAAGGGGGTGCTGCAATTCAACCACTAGGTTCAAACCGGAAGGACACTATATATGTCTAAGATCGAGAAAATCGTTGAAGACTTGTCGGCACTCACCGTGCTCGAAGCCGCTGAGCTCGCCAAGATGCTGGAAGAGAAGTGGGGCGTCTCGGCTGCTGCTGCCGTCGCCGTTGCTGCTCCCGCTGCTGGCGGCGCTGCCGCTGCTCCGGCTGAAGAGCAGACGGAGTTCACCGTTATCCTGAAGTCGGGTGGCGACAAGAAGATCAACGTCATCAAGGAAGTTCGCGCCATCACGGGTCTCGGCCTGAAGGAAGCCAAGGACCTCGTCGAGGCCGGCGGCAAGACCGTGAAGGAAGGCGTTTCGAAGGACGAAGCCCAGAAGCTCAAGAAGCAGCTTGAGGATCAGGGCGCAGTCGTCGAAGTGAAGTAATTGACGATCAGCACCGGTCGGGTCGCTCCCGGCCGGTGCTGAGCTGTGCATACCGCACCAGGCCGGTGCGAATAAATACCCGCTCATGGCGGCCGGCTCGCAGTACGCGAGTCACCAGAGCAAACAAAACGGTTTTCCGGAGGGTCCTGGGGTTCTTGAACCTCGAAAAAGGACCCTCCGGTGAACCGTTTCAAGAGGTCCCCAGTTCTCCAGGGACCCTGAGCGCGTCGCATTTGGATCGCGGGACTACCCGCATACGAGAGCACGAAGGGACCGATATGGCTCAAACCCTCACCAGCCGCAAACGCCTCCGGAAGCAATTTGGTTCTATCGGAGAAGTCGCGGAGATGCCGAACCTCATCGAGGTTCAGAAAGCGTCTTACGATGACTTCTTGATGGTCAAAGAACCCCCGGGCGGCAGGCCGGACGATTTCGGCTTGCAGTCGGTGTTCAAGGGCGTTTTCCCGATCTCCGATTTCGCCGGCAAATCCACGCTCGAATTCGTCAGCTACGAATTTGAGCCGCCGAAGTTCGACGTCGACGAGTGTATGCAGCGCGACATGACGTTCGCAGCGCCGCTCAAGGTCAAGCTGCGCCTGATCGTGTTCGATGTGAACGAAGAGACGGGCTCGAAGTCGATCAAGGACGTCAAGGAGCAGGACGTCTACATGGGCGACATGCCGCTCATGACGTCAAACGGCACCTTCATCATCAACGGCACCGAGCGCGTCATCGTCTCGCAGATGCACCGCTCGCCGGGCGTCTTCTTCGACCACGATCGCGGTAAGACGCACTCGTCGGGCAAGCTGTTGTTCGCAGCTCGCATCATTCCGTATCGCGGTTCCTGGCTCGACTTCGAGTTCGACGCGAAAGACATTGTCTATGTCCGTATCGACCGTCGCCGCAAGCTGCCGGTGACGACGATGCTCTATGCCTTGGGCCTCGACGACGAAGAGATCCTCGCGCACTTCTACAAGCACATCTCGATCAAAGAATCGAAGCGCGGCTGGAAAATGCCGTTCCTGCCCGAGAAGTTCCGCGGTGTTACTCCGCAGTCCGACATCGCCGACGCTAAGACCGGCGAAGTGATTGCGCGCGCCAGCGAGAAGATCACGGCACGCCGTTCGCGCGAGATCGCCGAAAGCGGCGTCAAGGAAATCCTGATCTCCGCCGAGGACCTCGCAGGCCGCTTCATCGCCGAAGACATCGTCGATATGGAGACGGGCAAGATCTTCGCCGAAGCCGGTGACGAGCTTGATGAGAATCTGTTGGCCGAGCTCAAGGAGCAGAAGGTCAAGGAATTCCACATCCTCGACATCGACTACGTCAACACCGGCGCGTTCATCCGCAACACGCTCAACATCGACAAGAACGCCAATCAGCAGGAAGCGCTGATGGACATCTACCGGGTCATGCGCCCGGGCGAGCCGCCGACCATCGAAGCGGCGACCGCGCTGTTCCACGGCCTGTTCTTCGATCCGGAGCGTTTCGATCTCTCGGCCGTCGGCCGCGTGAAGATGAACATGCGCCTCGAACTCGATGCGCCCGATACGATGCGCGTGCTGCGTCGTGAGGACATCCTCGCGGTCGTGAAGACGCTTGTCGATCTGCGCGACGGCAAGGGCGAGATCGACGACATCGACCACTTGGGCAACCGTCGCGTTCGCTCCGTCGGCGAGCTGATGGAGAACCAGTATCGCGTCGGTCTGCTCCGCATGGAGCGCGCCATCAAGGAGCGCATGTCGTCGGTCGATATCGACACGGTGATGCCGCAGGACCTGATCAACGCCAAGCCGGCAGCGGCCGCGGTGCGCGAGTTCTTCGGCTCGTCGCAGCTCTCGCAGTTCATGGACCAGACGAACCCGCTGTCGGAAATCACCCACAAGCGCCGTCTCTCGGCGCTTGGACCTGGTGGTCTGACGCGTGAGCGCGCGGGCTTCGAAGTCCGCGACGTCCATCCGACGCACTATGGCCGTATCTGCCCGATTGAGACGCCGGAAGGCCCGAACATCGGTCTGATCAACTCGCTCGCGACGTTCGCGCGCGTGAACAAATACGGCTTCATCGAAAGCCCGTACCGCAAGGTCATCAACGGCCGCGTCACCGACGAGGTTGCGTACCTTTCCGCCATGGAAGAGATGCGCCATCACGTTGCGCAGGCGAACGCTGCCATCGATGCCAAGGGCAAGATGACGGAAGACCTCGTCACCGTTCGCTACCAGGGCGACGTGATGCTCGTTCCGACCGACAAGGTCGATTACATCGATGTGTCGCCGAAGCAGCTCGTGTCGGTCGCGGCCGCGCTCATCCCGTTCCTTGAGAACGACGACGCCAACCGCGCGCTCATGGGCTCGAACATGCAGCGTCAGGCCGTGCCGCTGATCAAGGCGGAAGCGCCGCTGGTCGGCACCGGCATGGAAGAGCGCGTGGCGCAGGACTCGGGCGCTGCCATCGCGGCACGCCGTACGGGCATCGTCGACCAGGTCGATGCAACCCGTATCGTTATCCGCGCAACGGAAGAGCAAGATCCTTCGAAGCCGGGCGTCGACATCTATCGTTTGCGCAAGTTCCAGCGTTCGAACCAGAACACCTGTATCAACCAGCGGCCGCTGATCAACGTCGGCGATCACGTCAAGGCAGGCGACATCATCGCTGACGGTCCCTCGACCGAACTCGGCGAGTTGGCGCTCGGCAAGAACGTGCTCGTCGCGTTCATGCCGTGGATGGGCTACAACTTCGAAGACTCGATCCTGATGAACGAGCGCGTCGTCTCCGAAGACGTGTTCACCTCGATCCACATCGAGGAATTCGAGGTCATGGCTCGCGATACGAAGCTCGGACCTGAGGAAATCACGCGCGATATTCCGAACGTCTCGGAAGAAGCGCTGAAGAACCTCGACGAAGCCGGCATCGTCTACATCGGCGCCGAAGTCCATCCGGGTGACATTCTGGTCGGCAAGATCACGCCGAAGGGCGAAAGCCCGATGACGCCGGAAGAAAAGCTTCTGCGCGCCATCTTCGGTGAAAAGGCGTCCGACGTTCGCGATACCTCGCTGCGTCTGCCGCCGGGCGTCGCCGGCACGATCGTCGAAGTCCGCGTCTTCAATCGTCACGGCGTCGAGAAAGACGAGCGTGCGATGGCGATCGAGCGAGAAGAGATCGAGCGTCTCGCAAAAGACCGCGACGACGAGCTTCAGATCCTCGACCGCAACGTCTACGCCCGTCTGAAAGACGCGCTGATGGGCAAGGAAGTCGCGAAGGGTCCGAAGAACGCCCGCAAGGGTACGATCATCGACAACGTGATCCTCGACGATATCCCGCGCAGCCAGTGGTGGGAAATCGGTCTTGCCAATGAGAAGGCGCAGGCCGAAGTCGAAGCCATCCAGAAGCAGTACGAAGACGCCAAGAAGGGCCTCGGTCTGCGTTTTGCCGACAAGGTCGACAAGCTGCAGCGCGGTGACGAGCTGCCGCCGGGCGTGATGAAGATGGTCAAGGTCTTCGTCGCGGTGAAGCGCAAGATCCAGCCGGGCGACAAGATGGCCGGCCGTCACGGCAACAAGGGTGTCGTGTCGATGATCGTTCCGTCGGAAGACATGCCGTTCCTCGAAGACGGCACGCCGGTCGACGTCGTTCTGAACCCGCTCGGCGTGCCGAGCCGCATGAACGTCGGACAGATCCTCGAAACGCATCTTGGCTGGGCGTGCCGCGGTCTTGGCCGCATGATCGACGACGCATTGCATCAGTTCCACGAGAGCGGCCAGGCGCAGGCTCTCCGCGAACAGATGGAGCGCGTTTACGGTCAGGAGGTCATCAAGTCGTCGCTGAAAGACGATGAGCTTGTCGGCGTCGCTCAGAACCTGCGGACGGGCGTTCCGATCGCAACGCCGGTGTTCGACGGCGCGCGTGAGAAAGACATCGTCGAAATGCTGCAGCTCGCAGGTTTCGATACGTCAGGTCAGGTGACGCTGTTCGACGGCCGCACGGGCGAGCCGTTCGATCGCAAGGTCACCGTCGGCTACAAGTATGTTCTGAAGCTGCACCACCTTGTCGACGACAAGATCCACGCCCGCTCGATCGGTCCGTACTCGCTCGTCACCCAGCAGCCGCTGGGCGGTAAGGCGCAGTTCGGCGGCCAGCGCTTCGGCGAAATGGAGGTCTGGGCTCTGGAAGCTTACGGCGCCGCCTACACGCTGCAGGAAATGCTGACCGTGAAGTCGGACGACGTCGCCGGCCGCACCAAGGTCTACGAGGCGATCGTCCGTGGCGACGATGCCTTCGAAGCCGGCGTGCCCGAAAGCTTCAACGTGCTCGTCAAGGAAATGCGCGCGCTGGGTCTCAACGTCGAGCTCGTCAACAGCGAGCTGCCGCAGATCGAAGCAGAGAACGATCAGCCGGAGACGCCAGAGGAACCCCAGGCGCAGCTTCCGCCAGCGGCTGAATAACGAACAGCGAAGACGATCTCCGCCCCCCGGGAAGGGCGGAGATCGGCAAAACACGACCACTAAATTCCACGGGCACGGTCACCCCAGCCGCGCCCATGAGGAGACAGCCGATGAACGAAATTACCAACATCTTTAAATCGCAGGCTCCCGCTCCGGTCTTCGATCAGATCCGGATCTCGATCGCCTCGCCCGAGGACATCCTGTCCTGGTCCTACGGCGAGATCAAAAAGCCCGAGACGATCAACTATCGTACCTTCAAGCCGGAGCGCGACGGCCTATTCTGTGCGCGCATCTTCGGACCGATCAAGGACTACGAATGCTTGTGCGGCAAGTACAAGCGCATGAAGTACAAGGGCCTGATTTGCGAAAAGTGCGGCGTGGAAGTGACGCTCGCAAAGGTTCGCCGTGAGCGCATGGGCCACATCGAGCTTGCAGCTCCGGTCGCGCACATCTGGTTCCTGAAGTCGCTGCCTTCGCGCATCGGCTTGCTGATGGACATGGCGCTGAAGGATCTCGAGCGCGTTCTTTATTTCGAGAACTATATCGTCATCGAGCCGGGCACGACCCCGTTCGCTGAGCGTCAGCTGCTGACCGAAGAGCAGTACAACCAGGCGATCGACGAGTACGGCGCAGACACCTTCACCGCCGGTATCGGCGCGGAAGCGATCCGCGAGCTGCTCTCGGGCATGGACCTGCCGAAGATCGCGCAGGACCTTCGCCAGGAGATCGCCGAGGCGACGACCGAACTGAAGCCGAAGAAGCTCGGCAAGCGCCTGAAGGTGATCGAAGCCTTCATGGAATCGGGCAACCGTCCGGAGTGGATGATCCTGACGCAAGTTCCGGTCATCCCGCCGGAACTGCGTCCGCTTGTTCCGCTCGATGGCGGCCGCTTTGCGACGTCGGACCTGAACGATCTCTATCGCCGCGTCATCAACCGTAACAACCGCCTGAAGCGGCTGATGGAGCTGCGCGCGCCGGATATCATCATTCGCAACGAAAAGCGCATGCTGCAGGAGGCCGTCGACGCTCTGTTCGACAACGGCCGTCGCGGCCGCGTCATCACCGGCGCCAACAAGCGTCCGCTGAAGTCGCTCGCCGACATGCTGAAGGGCAAGCAGGGCCGCTTCCGTCAGAACCTGCTCGGCAAGCGCGTCGACTACTCCGGCCGTTCGGTCATCGTCGTCGGTCCGGAACTCAAGCTGCACCAGTGCGGCCTGCCGAAGAAGATGGCGCTTGAGCTGTTCAAGCCCTTCATCTACGCGCGCCTCCAGACGCTCGGCCAAGCCGCGACCGTAAAGCAGGCGAAGAAGCTCGTCGAAAAGGAAAAGCCCGAGGTTTGGGACGTCCTCGACGAGGTCATTCGCGAGCATCCGGTGATGCTGAACCGCGCCCCGACGCTTCACCGTCTCGGCATTCAGGCGTTCGAGCCACAACTCATCGAGGGTAAGGCGATCCAGCTTCACCCGCTGGTTTGCGCTGCCTTCAACGCAGACTTCGACGGCGACCAGATGGCCGTGCACGTTCCGCTGTCGCTCGAAGCGCAGCTCGAAGCGCGCGTCCTGATGATGTCGACGAACAACATCCTGCATCCCGCGAGCGGCCAGCCGATCATCGTGCCGTCGCAGGACATCGTGTTGGGTCTCTACTATCTGTCGATGATGCGCGACGGCGAACCCGGCGAAGGCATGATGTTGGGCTCGATCAACGAGGTGCTTCACGCCCTTGAATCGAAGTCCGTCACGCTGCACGCCAAGATCAAAGGCCGCTATAACGCGATCAATGATGAGGGCGAGGAAGTCTCGGAGATCCACGAGACGACCCCCGGCCGTCTGCTTCTCGCACAGCATCTGCCGAAGATGCCGGGCATGAAGTTCTCGATGGCGAACCAGCTTCTGACGAAGAAGAACATCTCCGGTCTGATCGATTTGGTCTACCGTAACTGCGGTCAGAAAGAGACGGTCATCTTCTGCGACCGGATCATGGCGCTCGGCTTCCACCACGCCTTCAAGGCTGGAATCTCGTTCGGTAAGGACGACATGCTCATCCCGGAGACGAAGGAGAAGATCGTCGAGAAGACCAACGTCGAGGTCCGCGACTTCGAACAGCAGTATCAGGACGGCCTGATCACGCAGCTCGAGAAGTACAATAAGGTCGTCGACGCTTGGTCGCGCTGCACCGATCAGATCGCCAAGGAAATGATGGACCGCATTTCGGCGGTTCAGAAGGACGCTACGACCGGACGCGAACGTCCGATTAACTCGGTCTACATGATGAGCCACTCGGGCGCGCGCGGTTCGCCGGCGCAGATGAAGCAGCTCGCCGGTATGCGCGGCCTCATGACGAAGCCTTCGGGCGAAATCATTGAGACGCCGATCATCTCGAACTTCAAGGAAGGCCTGTCGGTTCTCGAGTACTTCAACTCAACCCACGGTGCCCGTAAGGGTCTTGCAGACACCGCCTTGAAGACGGCGAACTCGGGCTACCTCACGCGTCGTCTCGTCGACGTCGCGCAGGACGCCATCATCTCCGAGGTCGATTGCGGAACCGATGCCGGCATTAACGTGCAGGCAGTCGTCGATGCCGGTCAGGTGATCGTGTCGCTCGCGGCGCGTTCGCTGGGCCGCACGGCAGCCGAAGACATCAAGCACCCGACGACGGGCGAGATCATCGTCGCCAACGGCGAACTGATCGAAGAAAAGCACGCCGATCTCATCGGCAAGGCCGAGCTTCAGGAAGTTCGTATCCGTTCGGTGCTGACCTGCGAGACGGTCAACGGCGTGTGCGCCAAATGCTACGGCCGCGACCTCGCTCGCGGTACGCCGGTCAACATCGGTGAAGCTGTCGGCGTCATCGCAGCACAGTCGATCGGTGAGCCGGGCACGCAGCTGACGATGCGTACGTTCCACATCGGCGGCACGGCCAACTTGGTCGACTCGTCCTTCATCGAGTCGAACTTCAACGGCACCGTGAAGCTGAAGAATCGTGCGATCGCCAAGGACTCGAAGGGCCAGAACGTCGCGACGAGCCGCATCATGTCGGTCATCATCGTCGACCAGACGGGCAAGGAACTCGCGACCCACAAGATCAGCTACGGCTCGCGCATCTTTGTCGATGAAGGCGATACCGTGAAGCGCGGCACCAAGATCGCGCAGTGGGATCCCTACACCCGTCCGATCCTGTCGGAAGCCGACGGCTTCGTCGACTTCGAAGACTTGATCGAAGGCTCGTCGGTCCGCGAACAAACCGACGAAATGAAGGGTACGTCGAACCGGGTCATCATCGACTGGCGCACGTCTCCGAAGGGCTCCGAGCTGAAGCCTGCCATCGTGATCAAGGACTCGAAGGGCAAGCCGATCAAGGTCGCGCGCGGCGGTGACGCTCGCTACCTGTTGTCGGTTGAAGCCGTTCTGTCGGTCGATCGCGGCACGGAAGTGAAGGCGGGCGACGTTCTTGCTCGTATTCCGACGGCGTCGGCGAAGTCCGGTGACATCACCGGCGGTCTGCCGCGCGTCGCGGAACTCTTCGAAGCTCGCCGTCCGAAGGATCACGCGATCCTCGCGGACATCTCGGGTACGGTTGAGTTCGGCAAGGACTACAAGAACAAGCAGCGCATCACGATCAAGCCGGACGATGAGTCGGCCGAGCCGGTCGAATACCTGATCCCGCGTGGCAAGAGCCTTGCTGTTCAGCCTGGCGATCGCGTTGAGCGTGGCGATTTCGTGTACGACGGCAACCCGGCGCCGCACGACATCCTGGCGATCAAGGGCGTCGAGGAACTCGCGAACTACCTGATCAACGAGATCCAGGACGTCTATCGACTGCAGGGCGTGACGATCAACGACAAGCACATCGAAGTCATCGTTCGTCAGATGCTGCAGAAGGTTGAAGTCACCGACGCCGGCGAGACCGAACTCATCAAGGGTGAGCAACTCGATCGGATCGAGTTCGAGGAAATCAACGCAGCCGCTCAGAAGGCCGGCAAGCGTGCGGCGTCCGCGAACCCGGTTTTGCTCGGTATCACCAAGGCTTCGCTGCAGACGCGCTCCTTCATCTCGGCGGCGTCCTTCCAAGAGACAACGCGCGTGCTCACGGATGCTGCCGTCAACGGCAAGTCCGACACGCTCGAAGGTCTCAAGGAGAACGTCATCGTCGGCCGTCTCATTCCGGCCGGTACGGGCGGCATGCTGCGTCAGCTCCGCAAGGTCGCGATGCAGCGTGACGATCTCATCGCCAAGGAAAAGGCGAAGACTTCGAACCTGCCGTCGCCTGATGGCGCCTCAGGCCCGGCTGGACGCCGTCGCCGTCGCCCGGCAGAGGAAGCAGCGGAGTAATCTCCGCTCGCTTCTTAAGAGCATTCTAATGCCAACGGCCGCCTCTCTGGGGCGGCCGTTTTCATTTGTTGAGAACCGTCTCCTCGCCCTTGTCTCGACGGGCCATTTCTTATCTGTAGGGGCGGCGCAATGGGTCCTCGGCCTGAAGCCGCGGATGACACCTCGAAATTTCCTCGGGAGAGGGCTGCCGACCGGCGCAATGCAGCCTGGACGACGCGAGTTCTCTTTAAAAATTTTCAGCGATTCCCATTTAAGTGCGGTGCCCACCCAAAAATTTGGTTTTCCGTCGTTTTTAAAGCGTTCTGCGCGCCCGAGCCGACAACAGGTCGCAGGTTCGGTTTGCCTTATGACGGCGAATTCGGCGAAAATAATTTCGCAACCCTGCGGCGCGCCTGTTGACCAATATGGCGGGTGTGTATATAGCTCCGCCCACTCTCACGGGTTGGTGGTAGGTCGCTCGGCGCTTTAAGCGCCTATTTTGCTCCTAAACGCTCCCGTTCATAAAGCAGAGCATATCGACGGGCCATGATCTGTCACCCCAAAGGGCGGCACGATCCTCTGGTTTTTTCTTGCTAGGGGCGAACTTCGCGCACCTGGCAGGTTTGCTTGGCGCATTTCCGCTGTCGGGAATGTGTCCCGAAGTCAGGATTGGGCGAATGCCGACGATACAACAGTTGATCCGGAAGCCCCGGGTAAAGCCAGTCTACCGCGAGAAGTCGCGCCACATGGAAGCGTGCCCGCAGAAGCGTGGTGTCTGCACGCGCGTCTACACGACGACCCCGAAGAAGCCGAACTCCGCTCTGCGTAAGGTCGCCAAGATCCGGCTGACCAACGGCTACGAGGTGATCGGCTACATCCCGGGCGAAGGTCATAACCTTCAGGAGCACTCCGTGGTGCTGATCCGCGGCGGCCGCGTGAAGGACCTTCCCGGCGTCCGCTATCACATCATCCGTGGTGTGCTTGATACGCAGGGCGTCTCGGCGCGTCGTCAGCGGCGTTCGAAGTACGGTGCGAAACGGCCGAAGTAATCGGTCTCGTCCGGGCCGGCGGTGTCGGCCTGTAAGATTTAAAGAGAATTCGAAGCGAAGGGCCTGTCAGGATGTCTCGTCGTCACGCGGCGCAAAAGCGGGAAGTGATCCCGGATCCGAAGTTCAACGACGTCGTCGTCACCAAGTTCATGAACGCGGTGATGGAGCACGGCAAGAAGTCGGTTGCAGAACGCATGGTCTATGGCGCGTTCGAAAAGATGGAACAGCGGGGTAAGGCGAACCCGATCGATCTTTTCCGTCAGGCGCTCGACAACGTCATGCCGTCGGTTGAGGTTCGTTCGCGTCGCGTCGGCGGTGCCACGTATCAGGTTCCGGTCGAAGTTCGTAACGAGCGCCGTCAGGCTCTGGCGATCCGCTGGTTGATCTCCGCCGCTCGCGCTCGCAACGAGTCGACGCTGATTGACAAGCTCTCGGGCGAATTGCTCGACGCCGCGAACAATCGTGGCACTGCAGTTAAAAAGCGCGAAGACACGCACAAGATGGCTGAAGCCAACCGCGCCTTCTCGCACTACCGCTGGTAGGACAAGTTACAAGGATTTCGAGGCAGACATGGCCCGGCAATACCCGATCGAGGATTATCGCAACTTCGGCATCATGGCTCACATTGATGCTGGCAAGACGACCACGACCGAGCGAATCCTCTACTACACCGGCAGGTCCTATAAGATCGGCGAAGTTCATGACGGCGCCGCGACGATGGACTTTATGGATCAGGAAGCTGAGCGCGGCATCACGATCACGTCGGCCGCGACGACCTGTTTCTGGACCGGCCGTGACGGCAAGAAGCGCCGCCTGAATATCATCGACACCCCAGGCCACGTCGACTTCACGATCGAAGTCGAGCGTTCGCTGCGCGTGCTCGACGGCGCTGTTTGCGTTCTTGACTCGAACCAGGGCGTCGAGCCGCAGACGGAAACCGTCTGGCGTCAAGGCGACAAGTACAACGTTCCGCGCATCATCTTCGCCAACAAGATGGATAAGATCGGCGCCGACTTCTACATGTGCGTCGACGACATCAAGGCGAAGCTTGGTGCACGTCCGGTTCCGATGCAGATTCCGATCGGTGCTGAGTCGAATTTCCAGGGTGTCATCGATCTCGTTAAGATGAAGGCCATCACTTGGGACGGTGACGGCAAGGACGCGAAGATGGTCGAGGGCGAAATCCCGGCCGACCTCGTCGACAAGGCGAACGAATATCGCGCCGCCATGATCGAAGCTGCCGTCGAAATGGACGACGCGGCACTCGAGGCATTCCTCGAAGGCAAAGAGCCGGACGAGGACACGCTGCGCAAGCTCATTCGCAAGGCGACCGTCAAGGGCGCCTTCTACCCGATGTTCTGTGGCTCGGCCTTCAAGAACAAAGGCGTTCAGCCGCTGCTCGACGCGGTCGTCGACTATCTGCCGTCGCCGCTCGATCGCGAAGCCTACAAAGGCATTGATCCCAAGACCGGTGACGAGCTGCTCCGCAAGCCGTCGGACACCGAACCACTGGCCATGATCGCCTTCAAGATCATGAGCTTCGAGCATGTCGGCTCGATCACGTTCTGCCGCATCTACTCGGGCAAGCTCGAGCAGGGCATGGCGCTTGCGAACACGACGCGCGATAAGAAAGAGCGCGCCGGCCGCATGTACCTGATGCACGCCGCGGATCGTGAAGAAATCAAAGAAGCCTATGCTGGCGACATCGTCGCTCTGCAGGGCCTGAAGGACACGCGCACGGGCGAAACGCTTTGCGATCCGCAGAAGCCGGTCATTCTCGAAAAGATGGACTTCCCGGAGCCCGTCATCGAGATGAAGGTCGAGCCGAAGACGAAGGCCGACCAGGAAAAGATGGCGATCGCGCTCAACACGCTGTCGCTGGAAGATCCCTCGTTCCGCGTCTCGGTTCACCCCGAGTCGGGCGAGACGATCCTCAAGGGCATGGGCGAGCTTCATCTCGACATTAAAGTCGACATCCTGAAGCGGACCTACGGCGTCGAAGCCACGACGGGCGCTCCGCAGGTCGCCTATCGCGAAACGCTCGCGCGCCCGGCAGACATCGACTACACGCACAAGAAGCAGACCGGCGGTACGGGTCAGTTTGCTCGCGTCAAGCTCAAGCTCGAGCCGAACGAAGTCGGCAAGGGCAACGAGTTCACGACCTCGATCGTCGGCGGTACGGTTCCGAAGGAATACATCCCCGGCGTTGAAAAGGGCGTGAAGTCGGTCTGGGACAACGGCATGCTCATCGGCTTCCCGATGGTCGACATGAAGGTCAACCTTTATGACGGCGCCTTCCACGAAGTGGACTCGTCCGCGATCGCCTTCGAAATCGCGACGCGTGCGGCCATGAAGGAAGGCTGCGAGAAGGCCGGCGTTAAGATCCTCGAGCCGGTCATGGACGTCGAGGTTGTGTCGCCGGGCGAATTCGTCGGCGGCATCATCGGCGACATCAACTCGCGGCGCGGGCAGATCCGTACTCAGGAGATGCGCGGCAACGCGACGGTCATCCGTGCGTTTGTCCCGCTCGCGAACATGTTCGGTTACATCAATACGCTGCGTTCGATGTCGACGGGTCGTGCGCAGTACTCGATGCAGTTCGCACACTATGCGGACGTGCCGCGCAACGTGGCGGATGAGGTCAAGGCCAAGTACGCCTAAGAAGTTGAACCTGGCCGGCGAGAGTATCCGTCCGCTGGGTTCTAAAAAATGAAGCCTGAAATTCCCGGATCGCAAGAGTCGGGACCTGATAGTAGGACTAAGGAGAGCCAACGATGGCGAAGGCAAAATTCGAGCGGAACAAGCCGCATTGCAACGTCGGTACGATCGGACACGTCGACCACGGCAAGACAACGCTGACCGCAGCCTTGACGAAAGTTTCGGCCGACCGCGGCTGGACGGCGACTTCGATCGCCTATGACGAAGTTGCCAAGGCTTCTGAAAGCCAGGGCCGTCGCGACCCGACGAAGATTCTGACGATCGCCACGTCGCACGTTGAATACGCGACCCCGAACCGTCACTATGCGCACGTCGACTGCCCCGGCCACGCCGACTACGTCAAGAACATGATCACCGGTGCAGCCCAGATGGACGGCGCGATCCTCGTTGTGTCGGCCGTTGACGGCCCGATGCCGCAGACGCGTGAGCACATCCTTCTCGCTCGCCAGGTCGGCGTGCCGAAGATCGTCGTCTTCTTGAACAAGTGCGACATCGTCGAAGACGAAGAGCTCCTCGACCTCGTCGAAATGGAAGTTCGTGAACTTCTCTCGAAGTACAACTTCCCGGGCGACGACACGCCGGTCATCCGCGGTGCAGCCGTCAAGGCCCTCAACGGTGAGAAGGGCCCGCTCGCTGACGAAGCGATCATCAAGCTGTACGAAGCCATGGACGAGTACATCCCGATCCCGGAGCGCCCGAAGGATCAGCCGTTCCTGATGCCGATCGAAGACGTGTTCTCGATCTCGGGTCGCGGCACCGTCGTCACGGGCCGTATCGAGCGTGGCACCATTAAGGTTGGCGAAGAAGTCGAAATCGTCGGTCTTCGCGACACGCAGAAGTCGGTTGTCACCGGCGTCGAAATGTTCCGCAAGCTGCTCGACTCGGGTGAAGCTGGCGACAACGTCGGCTGCCTCCTGCGCGGTATCGACAAGGAAGCTGTCGAGCGCGGCCAGGTTCTCTGCAAGCCGGGCTCTGTGAAGCCGCACAAGAAGTTCGCTGCTGAGGCCTACATCCTCAACAAGGAAGAGGGTGGCCGTCACACGCCGTTCTTCACGAACTATCGTCCGCAGTTCTACTTCCGCACGACCGACGTGACGGGCACTGTTAAGCTCGCCGAAGGTACGGAAATGGTTATGCCGGGCGACAACGTCTCGGTCGAAGTCGAGCTCGTTCAGCCGATCGCCATGGAAGAGAAAGTTCGTTTCGCTATCCGCGAAGGCGGCCGTACGGTCGGCGCGGGCGTTGTTACGAAAATTATCGAGTAGAAGGCATTTCCGGGGAAGCGTTCTGAATAGCGCGCTTCCCCAAATCTTTTTGCGAGAAGTGAAAGCACAAAGCCATGCACGGCCAAAACATCCGCATCCGGCTCAAGGCGTTCGATCATCGTATTCTCGATGCATCGACCCGCGAGATCGTGAACACGGCGAAGCGTACCGGTGCTGAAGTTCGCGGTCCCATCCCGCTGCCGACGCGCATCGAACGCTTTACGGTCAACCGTTCGCCACACATCGACAAGAAGAGCCGCGAGCAATTCGAGATGCGGACCCACAAGCGTTTGCTCGACATCGTCGATCCGACGCCGCAGACGGTCGACGCATTGATGAAACTCGACCTCGCCGCAGGCGTCGACGTCGAGATCAAGCTCTAAACAAGAACTTCCGGGCCCTCTGGCGGTAACGCGAATGGCCCTAACGATAGGAAGGAATGCAAATGCGTTCCGGAGTGATAGCACAGAAGATCGGTATGACCCGGATCTTCACCGACGCGGGCGAACACATCCCCGTCACGGTGCTGCGTCTTGAGAACCTCCAGGTTCTCTCGCACCGCACCGAGGAGAAGAACGGCTATACCGCCATCCAGGTCGGCGGCGGCACGAGGAAGCCCTCGCGTCTGACGAAGTCCGAGCGCGGCACCTTTGCGAAGGCCGAAGTCGAACCGAAGCGGAAGATCGCAGAGTTTCGTGTCAGTCCTGAGAACCTCATCGATGTTGGCGCGGAAATCACCGCAGACCACTTCGTTCCGGGCCAGTTCGTCGACGTGACGGGCACCACCCAGGGTAAAGGTTTCCAGGGCGCCATGAAGCGCTGGAACTTCGGCGGTCTGCGCGCCACCCACGGCGTCTCGGTCACGCACCGTGCTCACGGTTCGACCGGTCAGCGCCAGGATCCTGGTAAGGTCTTCAAAGGTAAGAAGATGGCCGGCCACTTGGGCGACGAGCGCGTCACGACGCAGAACCTCGTTGTTGCCAAGATCGACAAGGAACGCGGCCTCGTGATGGTTCGCGGTGCTGTCCCCGGTTCCAAGGGTGGCTGGGTTGTCGTTCGCGACGCCGTGAAGAAAGCTGCGCACGCTGATGTTCCGAAGCCTGGAGCATTCAAGGCGCGTGGCGAAGCGAAGAAGGAAGGCGCGTGATGAAAGCCGAAGTTACCAGCCTCGATGCCGGTAAGTCCGGCGACATCGAGCTTGCCGACGACATTTTCGGTCTTGAGGTCCGCAACGACCTCATCCACCGCATGGTGCGCTATCAGACGCTAAAGCGGATGGCCGGCACGCATCATGCTCAGGACCGCTCGGAAGTCGCGGTCACGGGCAAGAAGATGTACAAGCAGAAGGGCACCGGCGGTGCTCGTCACGGCGACAAGTCGGCTCCGCAGTTCCGCGGCGGCGGCAAGGCGTTCGGACCGAAGCCCCGCTCGCATGCCATTGAGCTGCCGAAGAAGGTGCGCGCTCTGGCGCTCCGTCACGCGCTCTCCTCGAAGGCGAAAGCCGGCGAGATCGTCGTGATCGACAAGGCGACCTCTGCCGAGGGCAAGACGACCGCGCTGAAGGCGCAGTTCGCCAAGCTGTCGCTTGAGAATGCGCTGATCATTGATGGTGCCGAGCTCGAAGTGAATTTCACGCGCGCTGCTCGCAACATCCCGAACATCGACGTGCTCCCGATTCAGGGCATCAACGTCTACGACATTCTCCGTCGTAAGAAGCTGGTGCTGACCCGGGCCGCCGTCGCCGCGCTGGAGGAGCGCTTCAAATGACGATCAAACGCTCCGCATACGACGTCATCGTTGCGCCGGTCATCACGGAAAAGGCGACGCTCGCCTCCGAGGCCAACCAGGTGATCTTCAAGGTCAAGCCTGACGCGACGAAGACCGAGATCAAGTCGGCGGTCGAAGGTCTGTTCAAGGTCAAGGTGAAGGCCGTCAACACGATCGTCCGCAAGGGCAAGCAAAGAACGTTCAAGGGCATCAAGGCCGTCTTGAGCGATACGAAAAGGGCGGTCGTGACGCTCGAAGATGGTCATTCCATCGACGTGACGACGGGGCTCTGAGGATAAGTCATGGCGCTTAGAACATACAACCCAACGTCGCCCGGTCGTCGTCACCTCATTCAGGTCGACCGTTCGACGCTCTGGAAGGGCAAGCCGCTCAAGACGCTCGTTGAGGGCAAGACGAAGACCGGTGGTCGCAACAGCGACGGCCGCATCACGTCGCGCCACATCGGCGGCGGCGCAAAGCAGGCCTACCGCAAGATCGACTTCCGTCGCCGGAAGTTCGACGCGCCGGCCAGTGTCGAGCGCCTGGAATACGATCCGAACCGCACCGCGTTCATCGCCCTCATCAAGTACGAGGACGGCACGCAGGCTTACATCCTGGCGCCGCAGCGTCTGGGCGTCGGCGACACGGTCGTCTCGGGTCCGAAGGTTGACGTGAAGCCCGGCAACGCCATGCCGCTGTCGGCCATGCCGATCGGCACGATCGTTCACAACGTCGAGATGAAGCCTGGCAAGGGGGGTCAGGTCGCACGTTCGGCAGGCTCATTCGTTCAGCTCGTCGGCCGCGACTCGGGCTACGCCGTTCTGAAGCTCAACTCGGGTGAAACCCGCAAGGTCAGCGCCGAATGCATGGCGACTGTCGGTGCGGTTTCGAACCCCGATCACATGAACACAGTCGTTGGCAAGGCGGGTCGCACTCGTCTGCTCGGCCGTCGTCCGACCGTTCGCTCGATTGCTATGAACCCGGTCGATCACCCCAACGGTGGTCGTACGAAGGGCGGTAAGCACTGGGCAACGCCGTGGGGCAAGCCGACCAAGGGCTTCAAGACACGCAAGAACAAGACGACCACGAAATATATCGTCCGCTCGCGCCAGAAGGCGAAGAAGAAGTAGTAGCGGCGCTCTGAAGGAGATTCGACTTTGACACGTTCAGTATGGAAAGGTCCGTTCGTCGACGGCTACCTCCTCAAGAAGGCGGAGAAGTCGCGTTCGTCCGGCCGCAATGAGGTGATCAAGATCTGGAGCCGTCGCTCCACGATCCTTCCCCAGTTCGTCGGCCTGACCTTCGGCGTGCACAACGGCCAGAAGCACATCCCCGTCGCTGTGACGGAAGACATGATCGGCCACAAGTTCGGTGAATTCGCTCCGACCCGTATTTTCCACGGCCACGGCGGCGACAAGAAAGCGGTGAAGAAATAATGGGCAAGCCAAGTCATCAGCGCCGCCTCGCTGACACCGAGGCTCAAGCGGTTGTCAAATCGCTGCGCATTTCTCCGCAGAAGCTGAACCTCGTCGCGGGCCTGATCCGTGGCAAGAAGGTCGATCAGGCGCTCGCTGAGCTTGAATTCAGCGAGAAACGCATCGCGGGCGACGTCCGCAAGTGCGTGATGAGCGCCGTTGCGAACGCCGAGAACAACCACGCGCTCGACGTCAACGATCTGATCGTTGCTGAAGCCTACGTCGGCAAGAACCTCGTCATGAAGCGTTTCCACGCTCGTGGCCGTGGCCGCGGCGCCGCGATCCTGAAGCCGTTCTCGCAGCTCACCGTCGTCGTCCGCCAGGTCGAAGAGGAAAAGGCCGAGAAGAAGAAAGCCGCAAAGAAGTCCGCGCCGAAGGCTGCGGCCAAGGAGGCCAAGTAATATGGGTCAGAAAGTCAATCCCGTCGGCCTTCGCGTTGGCATCAACCGGACCTGGGACAGCCGCTGGTTCGCCGCTCGCGGTGAATACGGCAGGCTGCTTCATGAAGACCGCGCCATCCGCGCCCACATCATGAAAGAGCAGCGCGAAGCCGGCATCTCGAAGGTCGTCATCGAGCGTCCGCACAAGAAGTGCCGCGTCACCGTCATGACGGCGCGTCCCGGCATCCTGATTGGCAAGAAGGGCGAGAAGATCGAGCGTCTGCGCGCCGATCTTGCGAAGCTGACGAGCTCGGAAGTTCACCTGAACATCCTCGAGATCCGCAAGCCAGAAATCGACGCCACGCTGATCGCCGAAGGCATCGCTCAGCAGCTTGAGCGCCGCGTTGCGTTCCGCCGCGCGATGAAGCGCGCTGTTCAGTCGGCTCTCCGTCTCGGCGCCGTCGGCATCCGTATCAACGTCGCCGGCCGCTTAGGTGGCGCTGAAATCGCCCGCACCGAATGGTATCGCGAAGGCCGCGTGCCGCTGCACACGCTTCGCGCCGACATCGATTTCGGCTACGGCGTTGCACGCACCGCTTACGGCATCATCGGCATCAAGGTGTGGGTCTTCAAGGGCGAGATCATCGAGCACGATCCGATGGCCTCCGACAAGAAGCTCACGGAAATGCAAGAGAGCGGCGCTCCGCGTCCGCGTCGTGACGATGGCGACCGTCAGGATCGTCGTGATCGTCGTCCGGGCCGCGGTGGACGCGGCGGCGGTGGTGGCCGTGGTGGCGCGGGTGGCGGCAACGCACCGGCCGCTTCCGACGCTACTCCGTCGGCGCCCGAAGCGTAAGGAATTCAGAGGCACACAATGCTGCAACCGAAACGGACCAAGTTCCGCAAGCAATTCAAGGGCCGCATCCACGGCGTCGCTAAGTCGGGCACCACGCTCGCTTACGGCGAAGTGGGCCTCAAGGCCATGGAGCCCGAGCGTCTCACCGCTCGGCAGATCGAAGCTGCGCGCCGCGCTATTGCTCGTCACACGAAGCGTGCCGGCCGCATGTGGCTGCGCATCTTCCCGGACGTGCCGGTGTCGAAGAAGCCTGCCGAAGTCCGCATGGGCTCCGGTAAGGGTTCGCCCGAGCTTTGGGTGGCGCGCGTGAAGCCGGGCCGCATCATTTTCGAGCTTGGCGGTTTGAATCCCCAGGTCGCTAAAGAAGCGCTGGCGCTCGGTGCTGCGAAGCTGCCGATCAAATGCCGCGTCATTACGCGAATTGAATAGGAGTTGAGGAACAGTCATGGCCGACGAATTTAAGGGCATGTCGATCGATCAGCTCGACGACCAGCTGGCGAAGCTGAAGAAGGAGCAGTTCAACCTGCGCTTTCAGAAGGCCTCGGGCCAGCTCGAGAACACCGCGCGCATCCGGACGGTCCGCCGTGACATCGCGCGCGTCAAGACCGCAGCCGTTGCCCGGCGCGGTGGCAGCGTCAAAAAAGGCGCGTAAGGGAGAACGAGATTATGCCGAAGCGCGTGCTGCAGGGTGTCGTGGTATCCGACAAGAACGACAAGACCATCGTCGTTCAGGTTGAGCGTCGCTACACCCATCCGCTGCTGAAGAAGACCGTGCGTCGTACGAAGAAGTACCACGCTCACGATGAATCGAATTCGTTCAAGGTAGGCGACCAGGTCGAAATTCAAGAGACCCGGCCGATCTCCAAGAACAAACGTTGGATTGCCGTCGCGAATTGAGGCATAAGCCTCGCTTCGCTAAGCGATCGAACGCTTACGTAGAGCGCCTTTCAGGCCGTCGGAGAGTTGGGAATTGCCCCAAGACCCCGCGAGCCGGTTGGGAAAATGATGAGATGGGCTTGGAGAGTATGCCTCTCGAAGCCATGAGAGAAGGAATGACGCGATGATCCAGATGGAGAGCAATCTCGACGTCGCCGACAATTCTGGCGCGCGCCGCGTCCAGTGCATCAAGGTGCTGGGCGGCTCGAAGCGCAAGTACGCGACAGTGGGTGATACCATCGTCGTCTCCGTCAAGGAGGCGATCCCGAAGGGTCGCGTCAAGAAGGGCCAGGTGATGAAGGCTGTCATCGTCCGCGTCGCGAAGGGTATCCGCCGCGCCGACGGTTCGCTGATCCGCTTCGATCGCAACGCCGCTGTGCTGGTCAATGCCAACGGCGAACCCGTCGGCACCCGCATCTTCGGACCCGTGACGCGTGAGCTTCGCGCCAAGAACCACATGAAGATCGTATCGCTTGCGCCGGAGGTCCTCTGATGTCGGCTTTTAAAATCAAGAAGGGCGACAACGTCGTCGTCCTCGCCGGCCGCGACAAAGGCAAGCGCGGTGAGGTGATCGAGGTTCGCCCGAAAGAACACCGTGCCCTCGTGCGTGGCGTCAACATGGTGCGCCGTCATCAGCGCCAGTCGGCGACCCAGGAAGGCGGCATTATTTCCAAGGAAGGTCCGATCGACCTCTCGAACATCGCGCTCGAGGATCCCAAGGACGGCAAGCCGACCCGCGTTGGCTTCAAAGTCCTCGCCGATGGCAAGAAGGTCCGCGTTGCGAAGCGCTCGGGCGAGCAGATCCCGGAGAAGAACTAAGCCATGGCTAAGGAAGAAAAAAAATCAGTGAAGCCGCAGGGCGGCGCTGCCCAGGGCGGTGACAAGAAGGCGAAGGCCAGCAAGAAGGCCGCTTCGTCCGAGCCGCGTGCACCTGCTGCGCCGCGTCCGGCCGATTACAAGCCGCGCATGAAATCGCATTACGAGAAGGTCGTCCGCAACGCTCTCAAAGAGAAGTTCGGCTACGCCAACGTGATGCAGATTCCGAAGATCGAAAAAGTCGTCATCAACATGGGCGTTGGCGAAGCCGTCAACGATCGCAAGAAAGTTGACGTCGCGGCTTCCGATCTCGCGCTCATCGCCGGTCAGAAACCGGTCGTTACCCGCGCCCGCAAGGCCATCGCAACGTACAAACTGCGCGAAGGCATGGCGATCGGCGCCAAGGTAACGCTCCGCGGCGACCGCATGTACGAATTCCTCGACCGGTTCGTCACCATCGCGCTGCCGCGCGTGAAGGACTTCCGTGGTCTGAACCCGAAGAGCTTCGATGGCCGTGGCAACTACGCGACCGGCCTGAAGGAGCACCTCGTGTTCCCCGAAATCGACTACGACAAGGTCGACAACGTTTTGGGCCTCGACGTGATCGTTTGCACGTCGGCCAAGACCGATGACGAAGCCCGTGAATTGCTCAAGGGCTTCAACTTCCCGTTCCGTAGCTAGAGGACCTCGGCACTCAAAGCCGAAAGGCCTTTGGAGGAGAAGAAATGGCAAAAGTCAGTTCGATCGAAAAGAACAACCGCCGCCGCAAGATGGTGGCGGAGCAAGCCCCGAAGCGTAAGCGCCTGAAGCTGCTCGCTAAGGACAAGACCAAGACGCCGGAAGAGCGTTTCGCTGCCCGCTTGAAGCTGGCCGAGATGCCCCGTAACGGCTCGAAGGTGCGCATCCGCAATCGCTGCGAGATCACCGGCCGCCCGCGCGGCAACTACCGCAAGCTCAAGATGTGCCGCAACCAGCTCCGCGAGCTGGCGAGCCAGGGCCGCATCCCGGGCATGGTCAAGTCGAGCTGGTAAGAGGAAGCATCAATGTCCGTGAATGATCCCATCGGCGATATGCTCACTCGCATCCGGAACGCCCAGATGCGTCGCCGTCCGAAGGTTGCGACCCCGGCCTCGAACCTCCGCGCGCGCGTCCTCGACGTTCTCGCTGAGGAAGGCTACATCCGTGGCTATAGCCGCGTCGAAATGAAGGGCGAACTCCCTCAGTTCGAGATCGAGCTCAAGTATTACAATGGCCAGCCGGCCATCCGTGAGATCGAGCGTATCTCGAAGCCGGGCCGCCGCGTTTATTCGCCCGTGAAGGGCATCCCGACGGTCGCCAACGGCCTCGGCGTCGCCATTCTGTCCACGCCGAAGGGCGTCATGTCGGACACGAAGGCGCGCGAAGCCAATGTCGGCGGCGAAGTCATCTGCAGTATTTTCTAAGGCTGGGGCTTTGGCCTCGGCGAAACAAGGTTTGAAGAAGCCATGTCGCGCATCGGTAAGAAACCCGTTCCGGTCCCGTCGAACGTAACGGCGACGATCACCGGTCAGACCGTCAAGATGAAGGGACCCAAGGGCGAGCTCGCCTTTGTTGTTCCCGACGCTTTGAAGGTTCAGAGAACGGACGAAGGCATCGACGTCAGCCTTCTCGAAGACACCAAACTTGCACGCTCGAAGTGGGGCATGTCGCGCACTCAGATCGCGAACCTCATCAAGGGCGTGACGGACGGCTACAGCCAGGATCTCGAAATCCATGGCGTGGGCTTCAAGGCGTCCATGAAGGGCAAGGATACGCTGACCCTTTCGGTCGGCTACAGCCACGACGTCGTGCTGAAGATTCCGGCCGGTGTCGAGGTCAAGGTTGGCGGCGCCAAGCAGGAACTGGTCAACGTTTCCGGCATCGACAAGCAGGCGGTCGGCCAGGTGGCATCCGTCATCCGCGCCTCCCGCAAACCTGAGCCTTACCAGGGCAAGGGTGTGCGTTATAAGGGCGAATACATCCTCCGCAAGGAAGGTAAGAAGAAGTAGGATCGGCACCGATGGCCAATATGAACCAAAAACTTGCGAACCGCCGTGCGCGCGTTCGCCGTGCCGTCAAGGCAGCCTCCAACGGCCGCCCCCGGCTCTCTGTTCACCGCTCGTCGGAGAACATCTACGCTCAGGTGATCGACGACGTGAAGGGCGTAACGCTCGCCGCTGCCTCGACGCTCGAGAAGGACGTCAAGGGTACGCTGAAGACCGGCGCCGACAAGGCGGCCGCTGCAGCCATCGGCAAGCTCGTTGCAGAACGCGCTGTCAAGGCTGGCGTCACCGAGGTCGTTTTCGATCGCGGCAGCTTCCTGTTTCATGGGCGCGTCAAGGCGCTCGCCGATGCCGCCCGTGAAGGCGGTCTGAAGTTTTAAGAGATACTCGAGAGGAACTAGATCGTGGCACGTGGACCCCAGAGAGAGCGTGGCAGAGACCGCGAGGAACGCGATAGCGAGTTTTCCGATAAGCTCGTGCACATCAATCGCGTTGCGAAGGTCGTCAAGGGCGGTAAGCGCTTCGGCTTCGCTGCGCTGGTCGTCGTCGGCGACCTGAAGGGCCGCGTCGGTTTCGGCCACGGCAAGGCGCGTGAAGTGCCCGAAGCGATCCGCAAGGCAACGGAAGGCGCCAAGCGCAACCTTCTTCGCGTGCCGCTGCGCGACGCTCGCACGCTTCATCACGATAGCGTCGGCCGTCACGGCTCGGGTAAGGTGATCTTGCGCTCGGCTCCGGCCGGTACGGGTATCATCGCCGGTGGTGCAATGCGCGCCGTCTTCGAGATGGTCGGCGTTCACGACATCGTCGCGAAGTCAATGGGCTCGACGAACCCTTACAACGTCGTTCGCGCCACGTTCGACGCGCTGAAGGCCCAGGAAAACCCGCGCGGCGTCGCAGCACGTCGCAACAAAAAGGTTTCCGATATCGTATCGCGCCGTCGCGACGGCTCGTCGATTGCCGAAGCCGGCGCCGACGTCTGATAGAGAACAACGAAAGCGGCCGGTTGTGCCGTGCCGCTTTGCTATGGGATTTTGAGGTTACGACATGTCGAAGAAAACGATCACGCTGAAGCAGGTGCGCAGCCCCAATCGGCGCCCCGAGCGGCAGGCTGAGACGCTGATCGGCCTCGGGCTGAACAAGCTCGGTCGCACCTCGACGCTCGAAGATACCCCGGCCGTCCGCGGCATGCTGAAAAAAGTTCAGCATCTCGTCCAGGTCGAAGAAGGGAAATAACCACGCTCGGCGGCCTGCTCCCGGAACGGGAGTCGCCGAGCGCAAGCAAAGAAGGATCTGGGTCCCATGCGGCTCAATGGCATTAAAGACAACCCCGGCGCCAAGAAAACGCGCGTCCGCATCGGCCGTGGTATCGGTTCGGGCCTCGGCAAGATGGGTGGCCGCGGCGGCAAGGGCCAGACGGCCCGTACCGGCGTCGCGATCGGCGGCTTCGAAGGCGGCCAGATGCCGTTGCATCGTCGTCTGCCGAAGCGTGGCTTCAACAAGTGGCGTCCGCAGGATTTCAACGAGATCAACGTCGGCTCGCTGCAGCAGGCCATCGAAGACAAGCGTCTCGACGGCTCGAAGCCGGTTGACCTTGCGACGCTGATCGAGGCCGGCATCGTTCGCCGCCCGAAGCACGGCCTGCGCCTTCTGGGCGATGGCGAGATCAAGGCCAAGATCTCGATCACGGTCAACCATGCTTCCGCCAAGGCGAAGGAAGCGATCGAGAAAGCCGGTGGCACGATCACGCTGATCGAGCCGAAGGTCATCGCCGCTGACGAAGAAAAGCGGAAGAAGTCAGAGGCCAAGAAGGCTGCTCAGGGCAAGAAGCCCGGCGCCGCGAAATCGGAAGATTAATCGCGCGCCCGGCCGGAGCGGGGGACTGGTCCCGGCCGAGCGTTCGAGGCTGGAAGGCACTGGAAACGGCGCGTTCCGGACCCAAGTTGTGGTTGGGCCTGTCGGCCATCGCCACAACGGTTAGGAGAAGAGACCAATGGTTTCCGCTGCCGAGCAGCTTGCTTCGAACCTGAATTTCAGCGCCTTCGCAAAGGCGGAGGATTTGAAGCGGCGCCTGTGGTTCACGCTTGGTGCGCTGATCGTCTTCCGCCTGGGCACGTTCATTCCGCTGCCGGGCATCAATCCGGCCGCATTCGCCGAGACCTTCAAGTCTCAGGCGGGCGGCATTCTTGGCATGTTCAACATGTTCTCGGGCGGTGCGCTTCAGCGTCTCGCCATTTTCTCGTTGAACATCATGCCGTACATCTCGGCGTCGATCATCATGCAGTTGATGAGCTCGATTTCGCCGAAGCTCGAAGCCCTCAAGAAAGAGGGTGAGGCGGGCCGCAAGCAGATCAACCAATATACGCGCTACCTGACGGTCGTGCTCGCCGCGCTCCAGGCTTACGGCATCGCCGTCGGCCTCGAAGGCTCGCGCAACGCCGCCGGCGCTGTCGTCATGGATCCCGGCCTGTTCTTCCGCGCCACGACCGTTATCACACTGGTCGGCGGCACCGTGTTCCTGATGTGGCTCGGTGAGCAAATCACGCAGCGCGGCGTTGGTAACGGCACGTCGCTGATCATCTTCGCCGGTATCGTCGCGGGCCTTCCCGGCGCGCTGGTACAACTTTTCGAGCTGTCGCGTACCGGCTCGATCTCGCCCGGCATTCTCGTGTTCTTCCTGGCGCTCGCTCTGGCGGTCGTCGCGGCCATCGTCTTCTTCGAGCGCGCCCAGCGGCGTCTGCTCGTCCAGTATCCGAAGCGACAGGTCGGCAATAAGATGTTCCAGGGCGAGGCGTCGCACTTGCCGCTGAAGCTCAACTCGTCGGGCGTCATTCCGCCGATCTTCGCCTCGTCGCTGCTGTTGCTGCCGATCACGGTTGCCCAGTTTACGGCAGGGCAGGGGCCGGAATGGCTCAACGAGGCGGTCGCCGCGCTCGGTTCAGGCCAGCCGCTCCACATGCTTGTGTACGCGCTGCTGATCCTGTTCTTCGCGTTCTTCTATACCGCGGTTGTGATCAACCCGAAGGAAACGGCCGACAACCTGCGCAAGTACGGCGGCTTCCTGCCCGGTATCCGCCCTGGCGATAAGACCGCCGAGTATATCGACTACGTTCTGACCCGCATCACCGTCGTCGGCGCACTCTATCTTGCAGCAGTCTGCGTTCTCCCTGAGATCCTGACGTCCTACGCCGGCATCCCGCTCTACTTCGGTGGCACCTCGCTGCTGATCGCCGTCAGCGTCACGATGGATACCGTCGCTCAGGTCCAAAGCCACCTGATCGCCCAGCAATACGAAGGCCTCATCAAGAAGGCCAAGCTTCGCGGGACGCGCCGATGATCCTGATGCTGTTGGGCCCGCCAGGAGCGGGCAAAGGGACGCAGTCGCAGATCATTTCCGAGAAGCTCGGACTGCCTCAGCTTTCCACCGGCGATATGCTCCGCGCAGCCGTGAAAGCCGGAACGCCGGTCGGCCTCAAGGCTAAGAAGATCATGGCGGAAGGCGGCCTCGTCAGCGACGAGATCGTGATCGGCATCATCGCCGACCGCATTTCCGAGCCGGACTGCGCCAAGGGCTTCATTCTGGATGGTTTTCCGCGCACGCTGCCCCAGGCCGACGCGCTGGACGATCTGCTGAAGTCGAAAAACCGCCATATCGATTGCGTGATCGAGCTGAAGGTCGACGACACCAAGCTCGTGGAGCGGATCGAGACCCGCGCTCGCGAAACGCTCGCGGCAGGTGGCACAGTCCGCGCCGACGACAACGCCGAGGCCCTGAAAACGCGCCTGATCGCTTACTACCGCGAAACGGCGCCGCTCATTGGTTACTATTATGCTCACAAGCTGCTGAAGTCGATCGACGGCATGGCGCCGATCGCCGACGTAAGCCGCCAGATTGGTGCATTGTTGAATCAATTCCAGGATGCTTGACAAAGAAAAAAGCACGCATTGACGGAAGGGAAGACCCGAGGTAGAACACGCAACTTTCTTCTAGGGCTCAACTTGATCCGACCAGGGCTTGAACCCCCGGTTCTGCGGTCGTTGCGCCTTTTGGCACTTGAGAAATATCGAAGACGGCATCGTTAATTCGACACGAGATTAAAGGCAGGAGACTGAAGTGGCCCGCATCGCAGGCGTCAACATTCCGACAGGCAAGCGCGTTGAAATCGCGCTGCGTTATATTCATGGCATTGGCCCCAAATTCTCGAAAGAGATTTGCGAGAAGTGCAGCATCCCGCCGGAGCGCCGCGTCAATCAGCTGACCGACGCTGAGGTCCTGCAGATCCGTGAAACCATCGATCGCGATTACACGGTCGAAGGCGATCTTCGCCGCGAAGTTCAGACCAACATCAAGCGCCTGATGGACCTCGGTTGCTACCGCGGTCTTCGTCACCGCAAGGGCCTCCCCGTTCGCGGTCAGCGCACGCACACGAACGCCCGCACCCGCAAGGGCAAGGCTGTTCCGATCGCCGGTAAGAAGAAGGCGACGAGGTAGTTCGTCACCGCAAATTTCTGCGCGCCGGTCTGGTTTTTAAGATCTCCGGCGCGCGCAACGTTTTTAGCCTCATCGGTTGAGGCATGGAGCAACGACGGTAATGGCCAAGGAAGCAGCAGCGCGCGGCAAAGTCAAAAAGCGCGAGAAGAAGAACATCACGTCGGGCGTCGCGCACGTCAACGCGTCGTTCAACAACACCATGATCACGATCACCGACGCGCAGGGCAACACGATCGCCTGGTCGTCTTCGGGCACGAAGGGCTTCAAGGGCTCGCGCAAGTCGACGCCCTACGCTGCTCAGATCGCTGCCGAAGATGCCGGCAAGAAGGCCCAGGAGCACGGCATGAAGGTGCTCGAAGTCGAAGTCTGCGGTCCGGGCTCGGGTCGTGAATCGGCACTCCGCGCGCTTCAGGCTGTTGGCTTCCAGATCACCTCGATCCGCGACGTGACGCCGATCCCGCACAACGGCTGCCGTCCGCGCAAGCGCCGTCGCGTCTAATACGAAATTCTGCCAGCGCGCCGCTCGTCCGGCGCGCGGCGATGCATGCACTGCTCAAGAGATTCCGCGGCCCGCTCCCCCGTCCGCGCCAAACTAAACGAGGTATCTCGTGAACGTTCTCCAGAAGAACTGGCAAGACCTGATCAAGCCGTCGAAGCTTGAAATTCAGACCGGCCGCGATCGTTCGCGCATCGCGACGGTCGTCGCTGAGCCGCTTGAGCGCGGCTTCGGCATGACGCTCGGCAACGCGCTCCGCCGCGTGCTGCTTTCGTCGCTTCAGGGCGCCGCCATCAAGACCGTGCAGATTGACGGCGTGCTGCATGAGTTCTCGTCGGTCCCCGGCGTCCGCGAAGACGTGACGAACATCATCTTGAACATCAAGGAAATTGCGCTCCGCATCCATTCGGAAGGCGTGAAGCGCATGGTGCTCAAGAAGGAAGGCGCTGGCCCCGTCACCGCCGGTGACATCGAAATGTCGTCCGAAGTTGAAGTCCTGAACCCCGACCACGTGATCTGCCACCTCGACCAGGGCGCCGCGATCCGCATGGAGTTCACGGCCGACATCGGCAAGGGCTACGTCGCGTCTGACCGCAACCGTCCGGAAGATGCGCCGATCGGCCTGATCCCGGTCGACAGCCTCTATTCGCCGGTCAAGAAGGTCTCCTACAAGGTTGAGAACACCCGCGAAGGCCAGATCCTCGACTACGATAAGCTGACGATGGTCGTCGAAACCGACGGCTCGGTCCGCCCGGAAGATGCCGTCGCGCTTGCCGCACGCATCCTGCAGGACCAGCTCGCGGTCTTCATCAACTTCGAAGAGCCGAAGAAGGCCCAGGAAGAGCAGCGCCATCCGGAGCTCGCCTTCAACGCCGCGCTTCTCAAGAAGGTCGACGAACTCGAGCTTTCGGTCCGCTCTGCGAACTGCCTGAAGAACGACAACATCGTCTACATCGGCGACCTGATCCAGAAGACGGAAGCCGAGATGCTGCGCACGCCGAACTTCGGCCGCAAGTCGCTCAACGAGATCAAGGAAGTCCTCGCCACGATGGGTCTCCATCTCGGCATGGAAGTTCCGAACTGGCCGCCGGACAACATCGACGAGCTGGCGAAGCGTTTCGAAGACCAGTACTAAGAATTCCGGCTGGCCCGCGGTTCGTGGGCCGGCCGAATACCCGGATAGCTCAGAGAGCACCGGGTCCTATGAGCGAAGGTGAGGCCACAGAAACTCCCGCGCTCAGACCGGACAGCAATCCGCTGACGGTTGCTTTCACAATGTAAGGATGAAGATACGATGCGACACAAGAAACTCGGCCGCCGTTTTGGCCGCCACGTTGGTCACCGCCAGGCAATGTTCTCGAACATGGCGGCTGCCCTCATCAAACACGAACAGATCGTCACCACGCTGCCGAAGGCGAAAGACCTGAAGCGCGTCGTCGATAAGTACATCACGCTCGCAAAGCGCGGTGACTTGAACTCGCGCCGCCTCGCGATCGCGCGTCTCCGCGACGAAGACATGGTCAAGAAGCTCTTCGACGTGCTCGCTGCACGCTACAAGGACCGCAACGGCGGCTACACGCGCGTGCTGAAAGCCGGTTTCCGCTACGGCGATAACTCGCCCCGCGCCGTCATCGAACTCGTCGATCGCGACGAGAGCGTGAAGGGCGCCGAGGACAAGGCCCGCCACGAAGCCATGCTTGCCGAGCAGGCCCAGAGCTAACTCGCGCTTGAGGCGACCAGCACGAATTTGCTATGGCCGGGCAAGCCCGGCCATTTGCGTTTGTGGCTTTTAAGCTATGGCGTTGATGCGCTCGTTAGACTGGCAGCCAAAATCAAAAACCCCGGCGCTGAGAGCTGCGCCGGGGTTTTGCTTTGGGGGCGATATGATGTGTAAGCGTGCGTAGGAGCGGGATTAAATCCTGCAGGCTCAGCACATCGAGAAATTGCGATGCCCCCTCCAGCTCTTTCGCCGAGGTTGTCGCTCATCTGCATTACACGTGTGTGACGCGAGCCCCGCAGACTGCATTTTATCGTCGATCTGACGTTGCCATCTGGACGCTTTCTGCCCGACTATCGTCTCTATTCGGTGCGCGAGGCGCGTGCCGCCTTTGAAACGGTTGGTGCGTCACATGCCTTCGGATTCTCAGGTCGTCGTGACCGGCGCAACCGGTCTTGTCGCCAAGTATACGATTGCCGAGTTTCTGCGTCGTGGACACAATGTTCGCGGCACGCTGAGAAACATGGGTAAGGCGGATGGCGTTCGCGCGGCGGTGACGCGCCTCGGTGCTGATGCTTCGAAGCTGTCGTTTGCGGTCGCCGATCTGACCAGCGACGCCGGCTGGGACGACGCCATCGCGGGCGCCGATGCCGTCGTTCATACGGCTTCGCCGTTTCCGATTTCGCAGCCGGACGATCCCGATGACGTGATCTTGCCCGCGCTCGATGGCACGCTGCGCGTTCTCCGCTCCGCGACGAAAGCTGCCGTCACGCGCGTGGTGCTGACGTCATCCACCGTCGCGATCTTCTACCCCAGTGGCGTGTCGGCGGGGCACATCTATTCCGAGCAGGATTACAGCGATGAAACGCGCCCCGATCTGACGCCCTACGTCAAATCGAAAACCATCGCCGAAAAGGCCGCGTGGGACTTCGTCGAGTCGACACCCGGTGCCCCCGAGCTGGTCGCCATCAATCCGAGTTTCGTGCAAGGCCCGGCCGTCGATGCCGATCTTTCGACCTCGCACGAGCTTTATCGTATCATGGCGAAAGGGACCTATCCGGCAGCTCCGAGCATAAGCTTTCCCGTGACGGATGTGCGCGACGTCGCCGCAGCGCACGCGGAAGCGGCAGTACGTCCCGGCGTCGGCGGCAGCCGCTATCTGGTCGGCGAGGGGCGCTTGAGCCTTTATGAGCTGGGCCGCATCATGGCGCGCGAACTGCCGGATATCGCGTCCAAGGTGCCGAAATTCGAGCTTCCCGACTTTGCCGTGCGAATAGCTGCCATATTCGACAGGAAGTTGCGGACCGTTCTGCCTGAGCTCGGCGAAAAGAAAGACTACACCAACGCCAAAGTGAAGGCAGAACTGGGCCTTACGCTCCGTAACGCCGACGACGCCGTCGTCGCCGCGGTTCGATCATTACGAGACCTTAGGTTGATCTGACCGTACCCCAGACCTTATCTCTGCGATCGGATTCGTCTCGCCGGAGACGGTCGAGCATCAACTATGGGGCGGTCTTGCAAGACCCATCGCGAAGAGCTGATCGATGACAATGAAGAAATGGATCCTCGTCTGTGCTGCCATCGTCGCTGGTGCGGCCGTCACACCGAAGATCTTCAGTCCGGCGGAAACGGCGTCCGCCCAAGAGAAGATGCCGCCGCCCTCGCGCGAGGCTATCCAGTATTCCTACGCGCCGATCGTGAAGAAGGCCGCGCCTGCGGTCGTCAACGTCTATGTCCGCAGCCGCGTTCGCACGTTCGACTCACCCTTCGCCAACGATCCCTTCTTCCGCCATTTCTTCGGCGACGCTTTCGGCCGTCCGTCGGAGCGCGTGTTGAGTTCGCTGGGCTCCGGCGTCATCGTCAATCGCGAGGGCCTCGTTGTCACGAACACGCACGTCATCAAGGGCGGCAGCGACGCCGCCATCCGCGTGGCGCTTGCCGATAAGCGCGAATTCGACGCCAAGGTCATCGCGCAGGACGACAAGGCCGACATCGCCGTGCTCAAGATCGAAGGCGGCGACGGTAATTTCCCCTATCTGCAGTTCGATGATTCAGATTCGCTCGAAGTCGGCGATCTCGTGCTCGCCATCGGCAACCCCTTCGGCGTCGGCCAGACAGTAACGAGCGGCATCGTCTCGGCCTTGTCGCGTTCGGAGATCGGTCAATCGGACAGCCAAGTCTTCATCCAGACCGACGCGGCCATCAATCCCGGTAACTCCGGCGGCGCGCTGGTCGATATGTCCGGCCGCCTCGTCGGCATCAACACGATGATCTATTCGCAGTCCGGCGGTTCTGTAGGTATCGGCTTTGCCATTCCGTCGAACCTGGTTCGCGTCTACGCCGAAAGTGCGGAGAAGGGCCGGAAGGTCGAAAAGCCGTGGCTCGGCGCTAAGATCGAAGCCATGACGCGGGACTTCGCCGAAGGCCTCGGCCTCGATCGCGTTTCGGGTGCCGTCGTCACCCGACTTTACGATAAAGGGCCGGGCGCAGACGCCGGCCTTCAGGCCGGAGACGTAATTACGCATGTCGATGGCGTTGAGGTCGTCGATGCGCGTGCCGTCTATTATCGTTTGATGACGAAAGGCATCGGCCGCACGGCGAAGCTGACCGTCATTCGCAACAAAAAGCCGGTCGATATAGAGATGCCGCTCGTCGCTGCGCCGAAGCCTGGCAAGGGCGACGCCAAGAATCTCTCGGGCAATCACCCGCTCGATGGTGCGCGCATTTCCAACATCCTGCCGTCCGTCGCCGATGAGTACAATCTCGACCAGACGGACGGCGTCGTCGTGACGTCCGTGCGCGACGGCTCGCTGGCCCAGCAGTTCGGCTTCCAGCCGGGCGATGTCATCGTTGCCATCGGGAAGAAGAAGATCGCCAACGTCGACGAGGCCGACCAAGCACTCGAAACGCGCCAGCAGCTCTGGCAGATCTCCGTCAAGCGCGGCAACCGCGTCCTCCAGCTTCAGGTGCCGGGTTAGGGATCGCAGCCCTGGGTGTTAACCTCGATTACCGCGCAACTGTCGAGAAGCTGACAAAATCATGGCCGAGGTTACGCTCGCGACCTACGCGGTCGCGCCCAGTAGGCGTAACGGAGTGAGCCGATGTCCGAGAACCGTGGCGTGTTGATCATCGGCGAGGACGCCGTCCTGAAGGGCGAGGTCAAAAGCGGCCAGCGCGTCGAAATCTGGGGCTACGTCGAAGGTGGCGTCACGGCCTCCGAGGTCATCGTGCAAGAGGGCGGCAGGCTCTTCGGCGCCATCAATTCCGATACCGCAGAAATCCGCGGCACCATCCAGGGCGACGTCCGCGTCCAGCAGCTCATTCAGATCAAGAGCACCGGCCAAGCCGCTGGCAAGATCAAGTACGGCCGCTTGTCGATGGAAGAGGGCGGCGAACTCACGGCCCACGTCCGTAACATCCCGCCCACCCTTGGCGGCGATCTCGACCTGACCGTCACGAAAGGCCGCTCGGTGCGCATCACCACGGCCGACCTCAACGCCCTCGATCCCGACGACCGGCCCGAAAATCTGACGTTCCATATCTCGAATGCGTCGGGCGGTTCCGTCGTCCTGTCCAACGATCCTGCGCAGGCCGTGGCGACGTTCTCGCAGGCTGACCTCGAACGCGGCATGGTCTATTTCACGCACGATGGCTCGGACGCGGCACAGGCCCGTTTCGACGTCGAAGTCAGCGACGTCTCCGGCGCCACCTCCGGCACGCCACAAACGGTCAACGTCGCTGTACGGAACGATTAGCTAAAATCGGACACCCATCTCCAACTGCCATCATCCCGGCGCAGGCCGGGATCCAGACAAGTCGCGACAGCCGTTGGGTGCCGACCTTCGTCGGCATGACAAAGGGTGAAGCGAATGTCCGCGCCCGGCGGCCGGCTCCGCGGAGCGGAGTCGCTCGGCGCAAATAAAGTACTCGGCCGGCGCGCGGGACGCGTGTCGCCAAGCGCCACCAAAAGAGCCTTTGGACGCCAGCCGCGCGGCCTTATATAAGGCGCGTATGACCAATCTCTTCGAAGCCGCCGGACTGGAAAAGAGCGCACCCCGGCCGCTCGCCGATAGGCTGCGCCCCAAGACGCTGTCGGAAGTCGTCGGCCAGGAACATATCGTCGGACCCGAAGGCACGCTGACGCGGATGCTGAAGAGTGGCCGCGTGCCGAGCCTTATTTTCTGGGGGCCGCCCGGCTCCGGCAAAACAACGATCGCGCGCTTGCTCGCAGGCGAAACGAACCTTGTGTTCGAGCAACTCTCGGCCATCTTCTCCGGCGTCGCCGAGCTGCGCAAAGCGTTCGACCGTGCCAAGATCATGCGCGAGCAGGGCAAGGGCACGCTGCTCTTCATTGATGAGATACATCGCTTCAACCGTTCGCAGCAGGACAGTTTCCTGCCCTACATGGAAGACGGCACGATCACGCTCGTCGGCGCCACGACCGAGAACCCGTCGTTCGAACTCAACGCCGCTGTCCTTTCGCGCGCGAGCGTGCTGGTTCTCAATCGTCTGACGGACGAAAACCTTGAAACGATCCTGGAACGCGCTGAGAAGGAGGTCGGCCGGCCGCTGCCGCTCGATGATGACGCCCGAGACGCGTTGAAAGGCATGGCCGATGGCGACGGCCGCTCGATCTTGAACCTCGTCGAAGACGTGTTTGCTGCCGTTCCAGCGAAGGGCAAACCGTTGACGCGCGAAGCCCTCGTCAAGCTCGTGCAGCGCCGCGCGCCGCTCTACGACAAGTCGCGCGAAGGTCATTACAACCTGATCTCTGCGCTGCATAAGGCTGTGCGCGGTTCCGACCCAGACGCTGCGCTCTATTACTTCTGCCGGATGCTTGACGGCGGTGAGGATCGTTTGTTCCTTGCGCGTCGCATCGTGCGGATGGCGGTCGAAGACATCGGTCTCGCCGATCCGCAAGCGCTCGTCGTCGCCAACGCGGCGAAGGATGCCTACGATTTCCTGGGTTCGCCGGAAGGCGAACTTGCATTGGCCGAAGCCGTCATCTACGTCGCGACGGCGCCGAAATCGAATGCCAACTACGTCGCCTACAAAGCGGCGATGCGTGCTGCGAAAGAGCATGGTTCGCTGTCGCCGCCGAAGACGATCCTAAACGCGCCGACCAAGCTGATGGAGGAGGAGGGCTATGGCTCCGACTACCTCTACGATCACGATCAGCCGGATGCGTTCTCAGGGCAGAATTATTTCCCCGAGGAATTCCGGAAGCGCCCGCAATACTACGACCCGCCCGAGCGCGGCTTCGAACGCGAAATCAAGAAACGCCTCGATTATTGGGCCAAACTCCGCGCCGAACGGAGTAGCAGATAGGCCTCCCCGCCATTTACAGTTTGGTAAGTCCGCGAACGGTTCGAAATCCGCTACGACTGTTGCGACGTTAGAATGCCGACCTCCGAGGATCGTCAGATGGCCGAACAATCGATAGAACCAAACCCGCGATCGCCGCAGCCGCTGCTGCATTCGATCGCCATTGCCGATCTGCGACCGACGCAGATGACGGTCGGCATGCGCGAGGTCGAGCGCAAACGCGCCGAATGGAAGAAACTCGCGCCGACAAAGACGGGCACATTCCTCGGCCGCCACATGATCCCTGTCGTCCGCGGCCCGAAGAACCGCTACTACGTCATAGATCATCATCATCTAGGCCGTGCACTGCATGACGAAGGCGTGGAGCAGGTTTTGATTTCGCCGGTCGCCGACCTTCGTGCGCTCGACAAAGAAGAGTTCTGGCGCTTCATGGACAATCGCGGCTGGATGCATCCGTTCGACACCGACGGCGAGCGCCAGACGCGCACGGAACTTCCTAAGTCGATAGCCGAACTGGCGGACGATCCCTATCGCAGCCTCGCGGGAGAACTTCGCTTTGCGGGTGGCTACGCGAAGGATGCAACGCCATTCAGTGAATTTCTTTGGGCCGATGCACTCCGCCGCCGTGTCGATGCCAAGATCGCCAAAGCCGATCCCGAATCTGCGCTGACGCAGGCACTTCAGTTCGCCAAAAGCCCCGAAGCATCGTATCTTCCCGGTTGGTGCGGGCCTCATGCACGCTCATAACGTTAGCAGGTAAGAGAGAAACATGGCGACGACCGAGCAGCACGTTGTAGAACGCGTTGGCTGGCTTCGGGCCGCCGTCCTGGGCGCCAACGACGGCATTGTCTCGACGGCAAGCTTGATCGCTGGTGTCGCTTCGGCCGATTCCTCGCAGCAATCTATTCTCATTGCGGGCGTCGCCGGCCTCGTCGCCGGTGCGCTTTCAATGGCTGCCGGTGAATACGTGTCAGTCAGCTCCCAACGGGACGCAGAAAATGCCGACCTTGCCCGAGAGCGCAAAGAACTCGTCGAGCAACCGGATTTCGAGCTTCAGGAACTCACAGACATCTATGTTGCCCGCGGCGTTGAGCCATCGCTCGCGCGTCAAGTTGCGCAGCAACTGATGGCGCGTGATGCGCTTGGGGTCCATGCCCGAGAGGAACTTGGCATTTCCGAGTTGACGACGGCACGCCCCATCACGGCTGCGATGGCATCGGCCGCGTCTTTCGCGGTCGGGGCGGCAGTTCCTGTCCTGGTGGCGCTTTTCTCGCCGGAAGGCCGCGTGACCTGGTTCGTCACCGCCGCCTCTCTGGTCTGCCTCGCGGCTCTCGGCGCCATCGGCGCCCAGGCCGGCGGAGCGAATATTGGGCGTGCCGTTGTGCGGGTAACCTTCTGGGGCGCGCTGGCAATGGCGATAACCTCGGCCATCGGCCATCTTTCTGGGGCCGCCGTTTAGCGGCCGTTTATCTTACCGCCCTTCCTAGCCGCCCGGATCGGCGCTATACGGAATTCTCCGCTAAGGATTCCTCGTATGATCTTCGCACTTAGCTTGCCACCGGAATGTTCTGGGGCTGCACGACGTTGGACGCTTCTATGACCGACACGCCTTCAAAAGTCGAAACGCTGCGCGTCGCGCACGGCGAGGCCGATATGCGCCTCGACCGCTGGTTTCGCGTGCATTTCCCGGAGGTCGGCTACACCTATCTCCAGAAGCTTCTGCGTTCCGGTCAGGTCCGCGTCGATTCCAAGCGCGCGCAGGCGAACGACCGTCTCAATGTCGGCGCAGAAATCCGCGTTCCTGCGATCGTTCGTCAGCCCAAAAAGTCGGGGCCGGGACTGCAGGCCCCTCCCGGCGTCTCAAAGGGCGACCGCGATACCATCGAAAAGATGATCCTGTTCGAGGACGACTACGTTCTCGTTCTAAATAAGCCGTTCGGCCTCGCGGTCCAGGGCGGCACCGGTACGAAGAAACACATCGACGGCATGCTCGAAGGCATGGCTGATCGCTTTGGCGGCGAGCGTCCGCGCCTCGTCCATCGCCTCGACCGCGACACGACCGGCGTGCTGCTCGTTGCGAAAACGCGCGAGGCGGCAGCGAAGCTCGGCCGAACGTTCCAGACGCGCTCCGCTGCGAAAACCTATTGGGCGCTCGTCAAGGGCGTTCCGAAGCCGCCGCAGGGCAAGGTCGAAGCCGCCCTCGTCAAAGCGTCAGGCCCTGATGGGGATCGCGTGCGCAAGGCGAAGCCCGGCGAGCAGGAAGTCGCGATGCACGCGACGACCCATTATTCGGTTGTAGACCGCGCCGCGCATAAGACGGCATGGGTTTCGCTGAAGCCGGTGACCGGCCGCCAGCATCAATTGCGCGCGCACATGCATCTCATCGGCCATCCGATCGTCGGCGACAACAAGTACGAGGGCGACGTTCACATGCCCGCCGAAAACATCGATAAGAAGCTGCACTTGCACGCACGCCGTCTCGTCATTCCGCATCCGAAAGGCGGAAAAACCATCGACGTTACCGCGCCGTTGCCCGATCACATGCGGCGCACGTGGGAACTTCTGGGTTTCGACGAAGAAAAGTTCGAGTAGAAAGCGGCGCGCCAGCCGACCGTTTTGGGGCTGCAGCATAGGCTCAATCAATTCGTGTCTGGGCGGAACGCGGTTGATACGTTCGCAACGGCTACGTCAGTATAGTTGACAAGGAAACTTTATCCATAATATGGTTTCCTTGTAAATCATATTGGGCAACGATGTCTCGAAAGATTCCCGTATCCGACCTAACCGATCACCTCGGCTATTGGCTGAGGTTGGTCTCCAATAACGTCTCGACCACCTTTGCGCGCAGGCTGGTGGCAGAAGACGTAACAGTTGCGGAGTGGGTCGTCCTGCGGGTGCTTTTCGACGTCGACGAGCTTGTTCCCAGCAAGCTCGCGACGAGAATGGGTATGACGCGGGGAGCGATCAGCAAGCTCTCCGACAGATTGCTGGCCAAACAGCTGATCGAGAGGAAGGAAAATCTCGATGACGGGCGGGCACATACGCTCAAGCTTTCCGGAAAGGGTCGGGGCCTTGTTCCTCGGCTGGCCAAGCTCGCGGACGTCAACGATCAACAGTTTTTCGGCGTGCTGAGCTCAGAAGAGCAGTCAGCGCTGAGGCGAACCTTAGAGAAAATCGTTAAGCGCCACAGCCTGAATGATATCCCCGTCAATTAATCGGAATGACACCGACAACCCGGGAGCAAGGATGAAGGAGAAACAGACAGCCACTGCCATAGCATCCCTTGCGGCGGCGTACGATGCGAGCATGGACTTTCCGACGATTGTCGGAACGCTGATCGCAGCGGGCTTTGAGGGATATAGCGTCGATTATAGGCGCAAGGTATGCGCTTATTATCTTCCCGACGGAGATAGCATCGAACTCTCATTGCTCCCCGACGAAGAGACGGTAGCACCCGAGTTTCTCGGCGAGACGGTGAAGACGGCGATCCACGAAGCGCAGAGCGGGGCTCCCGGATACACTTACAAAGGATTCTGCCGAAAGGTGAAAGCCGCTGGTTGCGCCGGCTACATCGTTTCGTTTTCGGGTCGCCGAGTAGTATACTTCGGACGTACCGCCGAGACGCATGTTGAGCACTTCCCCAATCTCTAACGCTTGCCGATGCCTGCGGCCGGAAGGAACGCACCTCTCTCGTCGGGCTTTTTGCTTCAAGTTCCTCTATTTCAATCGTTAGAAAATTCGAGCTTTTCCCATAGGGCGCCGTCATGATCGCGGAAATCATCAGGTTCGTTCTTTCGAATTTCACGCTCACGTTTCTCGTTGTCGGACTTCTGTTTTCGCTCGCCGCGATTATGCGTGCTCCCAAACCCGTGACAGCGGCCGTGGTCGTCGAGAAGTTGATTTCGTGGCACGTGTTCTGGGCTATCGGCGTCTGCTTCTTCTACAACTTCGTGATGCATTCCTTCTTCGGACAAATGGCGGCTCAGTTCATCGGCTGGGCCGATAGTCCGTTTCAGTTCGAAGTGGGCACGGCGAGCCTCGGCTTTTCAGTCGTCGGGTTTCTGGCGGCGTTCCGAAGCTTCGACCTTCGTCTCGCGGCCATCGTCGGACCGGCATTATTCGCGCTCGGCGCGGGCTTCGGCCACATTTACCAGATCGTGACGCAGCACAATTTTGCGCCCGGCAACGCCGGCGTGATTTTCTATCTGGACTTCCTCATCCCGCTTTTCGGCTTCCTGTTGCTCTGGCTCCAGCATCGCCTCGGCCGGCCGGCCGCCTAATCCGCGCTCGGCGGCCGGCTCCCCGTAAGGGGGGGCACCGGGTGCAAACCAAAAATCCCCATGCTAAAACGCCCCCATGAAACTCGTTGTTTTTGATTGCGACGGCACGATCGTCGACAGCCAGGCGGGCATCGTGCTGTCGATGGTGCATGCCTTCACCACGCTCGAGATGACCCCGCCGACGCGGGAGGCAACGCTCTCGGTCGTCGGGCTTTCGCTCCCTGAGGCGTTTGCAGTGCTGGCCCCCGATGTTGACAAGGCGACGCGCGCTGCGCTCGCCGAACGCTACAAGATGGCGTTCCGGGAGCTGAAGCACGATCCGGCCGAAACTGAGATCCTGTTTCCGCAAGCCAAGGAAACGATCGCCAATCTTGCCGCGCGTGACGACCACCTTCTCGGCATCGCGACGGGCAAGTCCCGTCGCGGCATCGACCGCCTGTTCGATCGCGAAGGCTGGCACGGAAGTTTCGCAACCATCCAGACTGCCGACGATCATCCGTCCAAGCCGCATCCCTCGATGCTTCAGCGTGCCATTCTGGAAACCGACGCAACGCCCGAAATTACGGTCATGATCGGCGACACGACGTATGATATGGCGATGGCACGGACGGCTGGCGTGGCGGCAATTGGCGTCGCCTGGGGCTATCACACGGTGGCGGAACTAAACAACGCCGGCGCTCATATTATCGTCGAACGTTTCGAAGATCTGCCCAAAGCCATCGACGATGTCCTCGCACTTGAAAGCAGCGCCGCATGAACGACGAGAACGGAAAAGGCAAATCCGGCGCTGGGCCTGCGGCGCCGCGGCCATCCGGGGGGCCGGGCAAAGTCCTGAGCGATAGCCTCGCCAAACCACTGCCGCGCCGCTTCTACAAGGAGGTGAGTGTCAGCGACACGGCACCTTTTAGCGTCCTGCTCGATGGTCGCCCGATCAAAACGCCGAAGAAGCGTGCGCTCGCCTTGCCGACGCACGAACTCGCAGAAGCCATCGCCGAGGAATGGCGCGCCCAGGCCGAGCATATCAACCCTGCGCATATGCCGTTGACGCGTTTCGCCAACACGGCCATCGATGCCGTCGCCGATACGCTTGATGCCGTTGCCGATGATATCGCCGCTTATGCCGGAACCGATCTCATCTGCTATCGCGCAGCGACACCAGAAAAACTCGTCGAATTGCAGGCCGAGCATTGGGATCCGATCGTCGCGTGGGCGAACGAGACGCTCAACGCCGAATTTCGCGTCGTATTCGGAATTGTGCACGTCGCCCAGCCAACCGCTGCGATCGTCGCTTATGAGCAAGCATTGGAGCCGCACAACGCTATGCGGCTATCGGGCCTGCACGTCATTACGACGCTGACCGGCTCTGCGCTGATTGCGCTCGCCATCGACCGCGAGTGGCTGAGCCCGGACGCCGCCTGGAAAGCCGCGCACGTTGATGAAGATTATCAGATCTCGCTTTGGGGTGAGGATTCCGAAGCCCTCGCACGCCGCCGTGGCCGCCGGGCCGAGTTCGACGCTGCCGTGCGGTTTCTGACTTTGTGCAGAAAAGCTACGTAGGAAGTCTGCGCCGCAACGGCACCAGACGGCTTGCGAGCACCTTGTCGATACGGCGCGCATCGAGATCGACGACCTCGAACCGCCAGCCGCTGATATCGACGTGCTCGCCCGTCTTCGGCAAATGCTGCAATCCGGCAAGCACGAATCCGGCGACCGTTTCATAGGAGCGGTTCTCCGGCAGCACGATGCCGATCTTGTCGGCCATTTCGTCGACCGGCATACCGCCGGAAAACAGCCACGACCCGTCGTCGCGCTCGACCGCATAGGGCTCAAGGCCCTCGGCATCGGATTTGAAAACGCCCGCAATCGCCTCGAGAATATCGGCGGGCGTGACGAGGCCTTCGAAGTCGCCGTATTCGTCGTGGATGAGCGCCATCGGCACTTCCGCGTCTCGCAGCACCGACAGCACGTCGAGTGCCGCCGCTGTCTCGGGGATCATCGGCGCCTTGCGAACGAAGGACTTCAGATCGAAGTTGTTGCCCGAGAGGAGGTTCGACAGCAGCTCGCGCGTTTGCACCACGCCGATCAGCTTGTCGGTCGAGCCTTCACCGACAGGCAGACGCGAATGCGGCGTAGAGATCAGCCGTTCCTTGATCGCTTCGTCCGACGCAGTGATGTCGATCCAGACGACGTCGGTGCGCGGCGTCATGATGCCGACGACGGCGCGATCTGCCAGACGCATCACGCCCGAAATCAATTCGCCTTCGCCCGTCTCCAGTACGCCCGCCGTCTCGGCTTCCGCGATAAGCGTCTTGATCTCTTCATCTGTGACCTTGCTCTCGCTTTCCTGCGACAGTCCGAGAAGACGGAACACGAGGTTCGTCGAGGTATCGAGAAGCCAGACGATGGGCGCCGCGATCTTCGCAAAACCCGTCATGATCGGTGCAACGAAACAGGCGATCGCCTCGGCGTTGCGCAGCGCCAGCGTCTTCGGCACCAATTCGCCGATAATGACCGAAAGATACGTGATGACCGCGACGACGATACCGAAGCCGGCCGGGTCGGCAATCTGTCGGCTGAAGCCGAGGCTTTGCAGATAGAGGGAAGCGTCCTCGCCGAACGTCTCGCCCGAATAGGCGCCGTTGATCGTGCCGATCAGTGTGATGCCGATCTGGACGGCCGACAGGAAGCGGCCGGGCTGCGCCGAGAGTGCCAGCGCGCTGTTCGCGCCGGAACGGCCCGATGCCGCCATGGCTTTCAATCGCGGCCGGCGTGCCGAAACAATCGCAAGTTCGGAAAGTGCAAAAAGGCCGTTGAGAAGAACAAGGGCCAGAACGATGAGGGCTTCGGTCACGATGTTCGCGGCCGACGGATGTGCGTCCAAGCCACTCCAAGTTGTTGGGAAGCGTTATGCTATGGGCACGGACGGGGCAAATCAAGGTCGCCTTTTAGGTGGCCGCCCCCGGATTTCTGCATCGTCCCGGCCGATGTACGGAACCTACTGCGCTGGGATACGTGCCTCAATGCGTTCCTTAAAATGCGCCAGGACATCAGAAATGCCGGTCGACGAAAAAACACCGTTCAAGCCGGTTGATGCTTCTTCCGCGGCCGGCGTCGCCCGCGCGACCATCTCCGTTTCATAACGCGCAACGGCCGACCAGCCGTTTTCCGCTGTCAGCGCATCCGCAAGATCGACGGCATCGGCGAGCGCGAGATTTACGCCTTCGCCCGCGAACGGCGACATCAGGTGCGCAGCATCGCCCAGCATTGTGAGCCCAGGTCTGCTGATCCAATGGTGGCCAACAGGCAGCGCATACAACTGGCGGACGCCGATGATCTGTCCGTCTTCGATCAACCGGGTCAACATCGGAGCCCAACCGTCGAACGCCTCCCGGACGATTGCGCGCATCTCGGCGGTCGATCTTTTTGCCAAGTTCTGAGCCTCAGCTTCCGGGATGCGAATACCGGCGTAGCCGCGGATATGCCCGTGACCGTTGCGCTGGGCGATCAGCGCGCGGTTGTTGCCGACCGCAAACATTTTGCCCCTCCCAACAAGGGTATCGACGGACGGGTGGCGGCTCGCATCGAAGCCGAGTTCGATAAAGGTGACGCCCTCGTAAAAAGGCGTGGCGTCGGAGAGCAGGGGACGGACGCGAGACCAAGCGCCATCGGCGCCGACGACGATGTCGAAGTGTTCGCTGATTCCGTCGCTTATCACATCGTAACCGCCATTCTCTGTGGGGCGGACACCCGTGATCCTGCAGCCCCAACGCATCTCCGTTGTGGAAAGGGAGCCGAGCAGGATGCGGCGAAGTTCTGTGCGGTCGATTTCGGGCCGGTCGTCGCCAAGGCCGTCGTAGTCGAACAGGAGCGTTCCGTGTTCGTCGTACAAACGATCACCCTGGTCTTCCGGTCGGGCTGCAGCACGAAATTCCGCCTCTAACCCGGCGCAACGCATGGCGCGCTGGCCGGACTCGGCATGAAGGTCGAGAGAGCCGCCTTGCGGACGCTCGCCGGCGTGAGCGTCGCGTTCAAACACTGTCGCAATCACCCCGCGGAGTTCCAGTAGCCGGGCGAGCATCAATCCGCCGGGGCCGCCGCCAATAATTGCGATCCGTGAACCGATTGCCATTTCCATCGCCTCCGATTACATAGGGTCCTATGTTATAAACATAGGACCCTATGTAATGGCAAGCGGTAAGTGGAAGCCGATGGAGACGCCCGGTCATTATTTCAGTCGAATTGCGCGCGGCTTGGCGCGGGTCGGCGACACGCGTCTCCGCGCGCTGGGCTTTGCCTCCGCGCATCTGCCCGTGCTTAGCGCTCTCAAAGACGGCAATCGAATGTCGCAAATCGAACTGGCGCGTTTGGTAAAAGTTGAGCAGCCGAGCATGGCGCAGCTTATCAATCGCATGGAACGCGATGGCCTCGTGCACCGGGAACCGGATCTAACCGATCGCCGCAGCAGCATGATTTCGCTTACCGAAAAAGCTTTGGCGAAGCTGCCTCAGGGGCGCGAGATCCTCCTTCAAGGCAACAAGGAAGCGATGGAGGGGCTAACCGCGCAAGAGGTCGAGACGCTGATGGGCCTGTTGCGTCGAGTGCTGGCAAATGTCGAAGCCATGGACAATTGAGGCGCAGACGTCGCATCGAAAACACAGAAGAAAGAACCGAATTTAACACGAAGGATTATCTTTACCCGAGACCTCCTTGTCCTCGCGTCGCGTTTCAAGAACACTTGCAGGAATGATTCGGGGTCGGTGACCAATGCTCAACGCGCCGCGCATTCCAGAGCTAGCGCAACGCGACCGCTTCGTGCGCCGGGCGGTGGCCGAAGGGCGTGTGCTCACGCTTGCCGATGAGGAAAACGCTTCCGTGCCCTCGCAGAAGGTCGCAGGGCGAACGGTTCAGCTTTTCTGGTCGAGCCCGATCGAGGCAGGGCGCTGGGCCGAGGCACTGGCGGGAAACCGCGAGTTGCAGGATATCTCTCTGGAAGTATTTGCAACTGATATTCTGCCTGGCATCGCGACCGCCAAGGGTTTCGTCGGCACCGACTGGGTTTCCGATCCGATCGAAGCCGAGATCGACCCGCGCGATCTTCTGATCCGCCTCAAGACCGAGGCGATCCCGCTTTATGCCGCCGCCGCCCGTGAGAAGCGCGAAATTTACCTTGTCGGCAATGCCGAGGGCCCGATGCTGACGCCCGGCACGCAGAAGCCGCGCTCGGCCGACAAGCTGCACGTTTTTTCGCACCGGCCCGACGCCGAAGCCCACATGAAAAAGATCGCGGGCAAGCGCGTCATCGTTGAGCCGATCGCGAATTTCATCGCAACGACGCTGCCCTGGGCCGCAGCCCAAAATCATCCCGTTCTGATTGAGCCAGTTCGCGGCGCCGGCTTTGTCGAGGTCAAGGCGGCTGATTTGTCCGCCCGGCTGGCCGCGCCGGCAGCCGAGCCCGCCGCAAAAAGCGCCTGAGTTTCCGGGCATTTGCCTAGGTACGGGGCTTGGCTCCGGCATCGCGACAACTCACCGTTTGCGCTGCATCGGAGCCATGCTAGAGAGCCCTTTCGGCACATTCGGCCCGAGCCAGGCAAGGGGTTCCATGAAAGACATTATCGATGAGCTTGAGAAGCGCCGCGACAATGCCCGTCTCGGCGGCGGCCGCGCCCGGATTGACGCGCAGCATGCCAAGGGCAAGCTGACCGCCCGCGAGCGCATCGAACTTCTGATGGACGATGGCTCGTTTGAAGAATTCGACATGTACGTCGAGCACCGCTGCACCGACTTCGGCATGGAAAAGACGAAGGTGCCGGGCGACGGCGTCGTCACTGGCTGGGGCACTATCAACGGCCGCGTCGTCTACGTCTTCGCGAAAGACTTCACGGTGATGGGCGGTTCGCTGTCCGAGACACACGCCAAGAAGATCACCAAGATCCAGGATATGGCGCTGAAAAACCGCGCCCCGATCATCGGCGTTTTCGATGCCGGCGGCGCACGCATTCAGGAAGGCGTCGACGCGCTCGGCGGCTACGGCGAAGTATTCCAGCGCAACGTGCTGGCGTCCGGCGTTATCCCGCAGATTTCCGTCATTATGGGACCGTGCGCGGGCGGCGACGTCTACTCGCCTGCCATGACCGACTTCATCTTCATGGTGAAGGACACGAGCTACATGTTCGTGACTGGCCCCGACGTCGTGAAGACCGTGACGAACGAAACCGTGACCGCGGAAGAGTTGGGCGGTGCCAAGGTCCACACCACGAAGTCCTCAATCGCCGACAAGGCCTACGAGAACGATCTCGAGGCGCTGCTGCAGATGCGTCGCCTGATGGACTTCCTGCCGTCGAGCAACCAGGCGGGCGTGCCGCTCATCCCGACGCACGACAGCCCCGATCGCATCGACCATTCGCTCGACACGCTAATCCCCGACAATCCGAACAAGCCCTACGACATCAAGGAACTGATCCTGAAGGTCGTGGACGAGGCGGACTTCTTCGAAATCCAGGAAGCGTTTGCGAAGAACATCGTGACCGGCTTCGCGCGCATGGAAGGCTCGACCGTCGGCATCATCGCCAACCAGCCGATGGTGCTGGCAGGCGTGCTCGACAGCGATGCTTCTCGCAAGGCTGCCCGCTTCGTCCGCTTCTGCGATTGCTTCGACATTCCGCTCGTCACGTTCGTTGACGTCCCGGGCTTCCTGCCGGGCACCGCGCAGGAGTACGGCGGCCTCATCAAGCACGGCGCGAAACTGCTCTTCGCTTACGCCGAAGCAACCGTTCCGAAGGTGACCGTCATCACGCGCAAAGCGTACGGCGGCGCCTACGACGTGATGAGTTCCAAGCATATCCGCGGCGACGTCAACTATGCGTGGCCGACAGCCGAAATCGCCGTCATGGGGGCGAAGGGTGCTGCCGAAATTCTTTACCGTTCCGAACTATCGGACCCGGCGAAGATTCAGGCGCGCATCGACGAATACAAGAAGCGGTTCGCCAATCCATTCGTCGCGGCCGAGCGTGGCTACATCGACGAGGTCATCACGCCCTCAGCGACCCGCAAGCGCCTTTGCCGCGCGCTCAACATGCTGCGCAACAAGACGCTCGAAAATCCCTGGAAGAAGCACGACAACATTCCGTTGTGATGGTTTCGCCGCTTCCGGCGGGCTGCGCGCAGCACAGTCGGAAGCGGTAAAACGAAAATGCCCGGCGCGCGCAACGCGTGTCGTCTGGCGTTTCAAAAATTCTGCAAAGAACGAAGCATCAAGCAATGTGCCCGGCGGCCGGCGCGCGGAACGCGTGTCGCCGGGCACAAAACTAATTAGAGATTAATCCACACGCCGCCGCGCCAGTAGCCGCGGCCTTCATGCTCGCGCCAACGATAGTGATCGTGGTCGCCCCACTTCCATGAATCGGGGAACACGCGCAAATGCAGGCCCGGTTCGTACTTGTAGTGCCCGCGCACGTGCCAGCAATCGCCCTCCCTGTTGCAGACAATTGCCGCCGAAGCCGTGGTCGCGGTCAGAGCAAGCATGCCGGCCCCAAGCAGTGCAGCGGTTGTGACGAATTTCATGAGACTTACCTCTCGTTTGTCGATAGGACGGTCTTCAAACGGGATCGAGAGGTAATGGTTTCCCGCGCGGACGCAGCTTGTAGATTTGTAAAGAACATGAACCGCAGCTGGAGGGCGGCGTCGCCTTATGCTCGCGCCGTTTTGAATGATATTATCAATGCGCCGAATAAACGCCGTTGGCGGAACGAACGTGCTGAAGAATTTTCCTCAGCACACTGGCCATCAATTCATTGGCGCGTTCATTGAGCGAGGCTTCCGAGGTTTCAGTGATCGCCCGGCCGCGATTGTGCGCACGCCGATAACCGAGGCGCTCTGGTAGCGAGCCAATGAGCGGCTTATAGCCGGTCGTTTCAAGGTAATGCCGCGCCCAGCGTTCTTCTTTTGCGTCCAGGATCCGGCAAAGGGCAACACACAGCCGATCTTTCGATAGCCCCCTCTGCTCCAGTTCATAGAGCAGCAGCGTTGTTGGATGGAGATCGTCCGAACTCGTGCCCGTCGGCAGGACGATGAGATCCGACGCGCGCGCAATTTCGAACGTCTCGGGCGAGAGATGGCCGGGTGTATCGATAACGATGAGATCGACGTCCGACGTATCCTTGAGCGCATCGGCGACCGATGAAAAAGCCTCCGCGTCGATGGTCCGAAGCGTACGGCTCGTTGCGCGCGTCGTCGACCAGCGCACGGATGTCTGTTGCCCGATATCGAGATCGAGCAGCTTGACCCGTAGGTTGCCTTGCGCCGCGACGACAGCAATCGCTCGCGCCAGCGTGCTTTTCCCCACGCCGCCTTTTTGGCCGATGATGGATAGAACGACAGGCATGGCAATCGACGGGCCAATTAAGACGTTCACGACAGTTCTTAGGCTAGCTCCGAGTGTTAGGCTGGCCAAGCCATCTTTGCCGCCCGGCCGCATCCCCGGCGTTAATCTTTAACGAACGGGGCAAAAATGTCGAACGACATCGCTCCCGGCGAGCCGTGAACGGCTCTGTTATTCCGGCCCCGCATTGGCGGCGAAACTGGGAGCATGGCCGCGCTGGGGCCGTGCTCTCCGCTTTGCGTCTGCTGAGATGACAGGCGAGGGGGGCCGGCTCGTGGAACCCGTGTCGCCGGGCGCAATCAGAAGCCGGGCCTAAGCAAAAAGGAACTTAAAAACGCCGGCGTGCGTTCGCTTTGCAGACATTTGAGCATGGAGGACCACAATGGGTGGCAGCCTGATTTATTACGCGATCGTCTTCTTGGTCGTCGCGCTTATTGCGGCGTTTCTCGGCTTCGGCGGCGTAGCCGGAACGGCGATGTCTGGCGCGCATCTCTTGCTGATGGTGGCCGTCGTGTTCGTGATCATCGGCCTCGTGGCCGGTGTGTTGCGACGCGGTGTGTAGGTTTTCTGTCGCCGTTGAGCAGCCCCCGGCGCTCGGAAGCGTTGGGGGCTGGTTCCAATTCACTTCGGCACCATCAGAGCGTAGCCGGCCGCGTTCTTAAAGTTCTGTCGTTCCGCAGATGACAACAGGGCACGCGCGACGGTCGCGACGATTGCTAGGAAGGGCATCCGTATTTTGCGACCCAGCCGATCGCCTTCCTCGCCGAAATAGCGAATTTCCTCGCGGTGCCAACCATGTTGGTCGAAGAAACCAAACCAGTCGGTGGGGCGAAATAAAAACGGCGCGTTCTGCATTTTGCCCGACATCATGCCCTCGCGGAACTTGAGAAGCTGAGGCGAAAGATAATCGACGATCCAGTAGGCCGCATGATCGAGCGCATGGAGATCATCGGCCAGAGCTCCGGCAGCATCCATTGTCAGATATGGAACGACGCCCTCGGTCAGGACCAAGAATTTCCGAGATTTCGCATTGACCTCTGAAAGCACGGACTTGCGTTCCGCATCGTTCGCGAGATCGCATGTCACGCGTGACAGACCGAAGCGCGGCTTTTCTTGCGCGAGCAAGCTTTTCTTGTAGTCGATCATCGCCGGATAATCGGCTTCGATCCAATTCAGCGTCGGCGGCAGATCCATCCGATAAGGGCGCGTATCTAGGCCCGCCCCGAGGTTCAAAACCGTATCGACGCCGTTGTCGACCGCACCATGAATGAACTCGTCGATGATGCGAGTGCGTACAGCAATGACCCATTCCGTCAGAAAAGGGCGCGGCATGGCTTCGGCGATGGTCCGCCCGCGATCTCCTGCCAGCACTGCCGCGAGGGGATCATGAAAGAGAGCATCCGCGCGCTTGCTTTCTATGCCGCGATAGTGAGCGACCCAGAATGCCGTATCCGAGACGTTCTCGATGATTGCGCTTGTCACGGGGATATATCCTTGAGCCAATTGAGCGCCAAGCGGCATAAGCCGCGATTGCGTCAGCGCGACGACCGCAAGCTAGACATAAATCATCTTCACGCTCATGCCGCCGTCGATGATGATGTTTTGGCCGGTCATGAAGCCCGCATCGTTTGCGAGAAACAGACATGCCTTGGCAATGTCATCCGGTACGCCGACGCGGCCGACAGGATGCTGCGCCTTGTCGGTATCCGAATGATGCGGGATTTTTGCGCGTCCTGAATATTGCCAGTCGCCGGTCTCGATCCAGCCGGGGCTGATCGCGTTGACGCGAATGCCATAGCCGCCGAGGCTGATCGCCATGCCGTGCGTCAATGCGATGATCGCGCCTTTTGATGCCGTGTAGGCTTCGGTGTTAGCCTCCGACATGAAGGCGCGCGTCGAGGCGATATTGATGATTGCACCGCCCCGCTTTGCCTTGACGAGTTCACGCGCGACGGCTTGCGTGCAGAGCACCGCACCACGGACGTTGACCGCCTGCACATGATCGAAATCCTTGATCCGCAATTCGAGGAATGGCTGATTGGCATTGATCCCGGCGTTGTTAACGAGCACCTCCGGACAGCCGAACGTTTTGATGGTCCGTGCGATCCAGCGGCTCACGTCTTCCTCGCGCGACGTGTCTGCGCGCTCGTACAGCGCGCGCCCGCCGAGCTTGCTGATGTATTCGACGGCCTCTTCGCCTGCGTCCGCGGCCGGATCGGCGATGGAAACAGCATAGCCCGCCGCCGCGAAAGCATACGCGATGCCACGTCCGATGCCTTGTCCGCCTCCCGTAATCGCGGCGATTTTTGCATCCATGTCATGCGGTCCTGATGTGGCTTCGGATTAAAACGTCATAGAACGGCCAACGTGCGAAACGGCGCAGCGTTGCACGCACGCCATGCAAACGCCGCAAGCCCGAACGATAGCAGTTGGAACGAAGTCTATTTATACATTGAAGAATGCGGGGGAGGAGCATGGCGCAGCCAGTCGCGATCGTGTTCGTGCACGGTATTCATACGTTTGCGCCGGGTTATCACGCAGGCATGCAGTCCGCAATCGAGGCCTGCCTGCCCAAGCGCGTCCGCGACGTCGCGACGTTTCGGTCGGTCTTCTGGGCGGAGCGCGTGCGCCAGCGCCAGAAAGAATATCTCGATGAAGTTGCAAAGAGCCGCCTTTTTCCCGTAACGCCGTATCGCAGTTTGGTCGTCCAGGGCCTCGGTGACGCAGCCGCCTATCAGAAGACAAAGAGCTTCCGCAATTCCTGCTACTACGAAATTCAGTCCGACATTCGCGCCGTTCTCGAAACGCTCGACGGCGACGGCCAGCCGAACCGGCCGCTGATTTTCATCGGCCATTCGCTCGGCTGCCATATCGTCTCTTCGTTCATCTGGGACGTAAATACGATCAAGAACTGGGACGATGCGCGCCTCGCACCAGAGGGCGATGATATCCGAGAATTCGCCGCTTACTTGAAGAACGGCTCGCCCTTTCGCCGCCTCGATACGCTGGCAGGCTTGGTGATGATGGGCTCGAACATGCCGCTCTTCACTTTCACGTTTGGGCCGAGCCGCATTCTGCCGATCACGACGTCCCGCGATCCGAACACGCCGCCAGCTTTTCCCGGTAGGGGTCTCGATGCCGATATGCGAGCGCGCACACGATGGCTCAACTTCTATAGCCGCAACGATCTGCTCGGCTATCCACTGAAGCCGCTCAACGAAGCTTATGCGAACGAGCCGCTGCTTGACGATATTGAGGTTGCATCGGAAGGCATGCTTCTCCGCGGGCTCGGTTATCTGTCGCAACCGATGGTCGCCTATCATGCTCACACCGGATACTGGAACAACCGCCGTGTGGTTCGCGGCGCCGCCGATTTGATTAGCTCGCTTGCGACCGCTGGCGAGCCCGTACGCAAGCGCAGATTTGCATTCTGGCGACGACCGGAAGAGGACCTCGCGACGGCCTCGTAGGAGCCAAAAATCAACGACGTGTCAACGTGGCGGGCATGCCGTACTTCGGTGGCATCGTGATTTGAGGCATGATGTCGATCACCGCGTCGGGGGCGAGCGTGAACTTGAATTGTTGTCCCACGGTCGCGAGCACGATGGCCGCTTCCATCAATGCGAAGTGCACGCCGATGCAAAGCCGCTGGCCGCCACCGAACGGATAGTAGGCAAACTTCGGCAGACGCGATGCGAGGCCATCGAGCCATCGCTCGGGAAGAAAGCGCTCGGGCTCAGGAAAATACTTCGGGTCGCGATGGTTGACCCACTGGCTCATCAAAATCGTATAGCCTTTCTTGACGCGATAACCGCCGAGTTCGAGATCTGTCGTCGCCTCGCGCCCGATGACATAGACGGGGGGATAAAGCCGCATCGCCTCGTTGATGACAGCTGCCGTATACGTCAGCGCCGATAGATCGCTCGCACGCGCCGCGCGTCCGCCGAGAACACGCTGCCATTCGGCGACGAGCTTTTGTTCGACGTCGGGATGTTGCGACAGCAGATACCAGCTCCACGTCAAGGTGAGTGCCGTCGTTTCATGGCCCGCGAGATAGAGCGTCATCGCTTCGTCGCGCAGCTGTTGCGCCGTCATTTGCGTGCCGTCTTCGCGCTGTGCTGCAATCATCGTGGACAGCAGATCGTTGCCGGGAGACGCCGCCTGCTTCTGAGTAATAAAACCGTCAATAACGGCGTTGACGTCTGCGATCGCCCGCTTGAGGCGCAAATTGGCCGGCGTCGGAAAAACGAGCGGCACTTGAAACAACGAGTCGAGACGATGCGTCAGAAGCTCGAACGTCAGCCGCAGACTTTCATCAACGCGCACGCGATCGCCGTGATCGTCGAGGCCGAACAGCGTCTTCAGTGCGATGGCGCTCGTCAGTGCGCTGAACTCGAATGCGATGTCAACAGATGTTCCTGGCACCCACTTCGCGAGCATAGCTTCTGTCAATTCCGCCATGACCGGAGCATAGGACAGCACCTGCGTTTTGAGGAAAGCAGGTTGCAACAGGCGGCGTTGCGTCAGCCAGAAATCGCCCTCGCTCGTAACGAGGCCGTTGCCTAGGACTGGCTTGAACGTCCGCGCGCCGAAATGCTTGATGTAGGAACGCGCGTCCGTCACCAGCACCTGCTGGATGAGCTCGGGATCGCTGACGAGAAAAAGTCGCCATCGTCCGGCGCGGAAGCTCGCAACAGGACCATACGTCTGCGCTAGCATTAGAAAGAAATCGACGCGTCGCGACCCGATCTGCGAGAGATTGCCGCCGATCAAGGTACCTTTCGGACCAGGCGGCAGACCCTTGTGTAACGTGGCCGTGTGCGACGTTGCGATAGACGTGCTCATGTCCGGCTCCGAAATTCGATAACGCATTCGAAATTTCGAAATAGGCACGGATACCATTTGGTTCCAGCCCATGCTGACGATGCTATCGTTTTGCGACCTTCAGTGTAAGCTTGAAAAGGCGCGGGAGACATGCGCGAAGGTGGGGAACTCAGGCGACGCCTGCATCTTTCGCCGCTAGGCTGCCGACGGCCGACCAGTCTAAATCATCGCCGCCATTGGCAAGCAGGGTTAGAAAGCGGTCGCGCAGCAGGCTGGCGATGGGCAACGGTACGCGCAGTTCCTCGCCGGCGGCCAGCGCCAGCCGAACATCTTTCAGCCCGAGGGGCGCTGCAAACCCAGCAGGCTTGAATTTTTCGTCCGCAATTAGATTGCCGTAAGTCTTGTAGATCGGCGCGCCGAACAGCGTCGAGGTGAGGATGTCGAGAAAGTGGTGTTTGTCGATGCCGGCCTTGCTCGTGAGCGCCATCGTTTCGCCGAGCGATTCAATGACGGTCGCAATAAGAAAATTACAGCTGAGCTTGACGACGTTGGCGGCGTCGGCCTGCTCCGAGACGACGAATGTTCGTTGTCCGATAACATCAAACAAAGGCGTTACGGCTTTCACAGCGTCAGCCGCGCCCGCCGCAACGATAAAGAGCTTCGCGGCCGCTGCCGCATCAGGACGGCCGAGCACGGGCGCTGCGACGTAACGCTGCCCGGTATTCGCATGCGCCTCCACCAGCCGCTTCGAAAGGGCCGTGCTGATGGTGCTGAGCGAGATATGAACGGCCTTGGGGTTCATGCTCGCGAGAATGCCGCCGTCGTCGAAAACAACGCTCGCAACGGCGGTGTCGTCCGCCAGCATCGTGAAGACGGCATCACCCGTCGCTGCTTCGCCCGGCGTGCTTGCGACCTTGGCGCCCTGCGACGCAAGCGCTTCGGCTTTCGCCCGGGTGCGATTGTAGACAGTGACATCGTATCCTGCCTTGAGCAGGTTTGCTGCGACGGCCGAGCCCATATGACCGAGCCCGATGAATCCGACTTTCATACTTCCTCACATATCTCGTCGACCGAGTGAAAATTGCGGCACGCCGCCATCTCAGCTTGACCGGGCCTGCGCGAATTGTGGCCGCTTTTCCGGCGGTGCCATGAACTCAGGAGAAACCGGATCGCTGATGCAGGCTTCCAAAATCGAATTTATTTCACGCTTGCTGCCGTCGTCGATATGCCAGCCATCGACTTCGGCCACCGGATCGAGCTGACCGGGATGGCGCGCGCCCCACAGCGCAATCGTGGGCCCCTGGTCAAGGACCCATCGGACAGCAAGCGCGAGCACGGATTTGCCGAAGCGGTTCTGCGCCAGAGCTTGCAGCTTTTCGATTGCAGCAAGGTATTGTGCGAAGCGCGGGGCCTGGAACTTCGGATCGGCTTTACGCAGATCATCGCCGCTAAACGTCGTCGCGGCGGTCATGCGCCCGCTGAGCAGCCCTCGGCATAACGCGCCATAGCTGAGCACCGTAAGTCCGGCTCTTTCGGCATAAGGAAGAACGTCGGCCTCGATCTCTCGCTCGAACAGATTGTAGGGCGGCTGCACCGCATCGAGCGCCGCCGCACGGCGAAACTTCTCCATCTGCGCCGGCGAATAATTGCTGACTCCGATCGCGCGGATTTTTCCGGACCGCCGCAAATCTTCCAGCGTGCGCGCCGTCTCTTCGAATGGTGTGTCGAGATCGGGCCAGTGGACTTGATAAAGGTCGATGACGTCCGTTCGTAGTCGGCGCAGCGAGTCCTCGATTTCCTGACGAATGCGTGACGGCGAAGAATCCCGATAGACCTTGCCGTCCTTCCACGCCAGCCCGACTTTCGTTGCGATCTGTACTTTGTCGCGCAGTCCGCCTACTGCGAGCGCTTTGCCGACGATCTCTTCAGACTGGCCGAAACCATAGACCGGCGCTGTGTCGATCAGCGTAATGCCGCGCTCGACGGCCGATTGGATTGTCGCGATGGACTCGCGTTCTTCGCTGCCGCCCCACATCCATCCGCCGATGGCCCAGGTTCCAAGACCCACCCGAGACGTCGTGACGCCGGACTTGCCGATAGCGATCTGTTCCATGACATGCTCCTCATTTCGCCGGCTACACTGTGCTTAAACATGGCGACGCGACGAAGAAGCTTCCAATACAAACTTCCGATGGCATTAAGCGCTCGTTGAGATGGCAGGCAGCCTGTCGCAACGTATCAAGAGCGCGCGAAGGTGCGCGCCCTCTAAGCCAGGGCGCCGCGCATCTCGACTTGATATCTAAGATCCGTGATGGTTTTGCGTAACTCGTCGTTCTCGATGCGGGCGTAGGCGTCGGCCGCGTGTCGCCCGAGGTTCTGCAGCATCCGTCGTTCGTTGCCGTCGATCGCCGTGCCGGACTCGTGCGGGCCATAGAACGTGATGGCATAACAATGCACGCGGCTCGTCGCCGGAATCGCCAGGATCGGCATATCGAGATCGCCAGGAAATGACGCGTCCTTTGCCACCGCCTCGTTGATGACGCACGGCTCGCCCTTCAGCAGCGCGCCGAGATTGTCATCGTTGAGACGAAGATCCGAGATATCGCCGGTCCAGCCTGTGCCGTTTTCGTAGCGGCGAAAACCGCTTTCGGTCCGGCGGAACGTCACCGCTGATGACAGCCTGAGAATATTGCTGGCGCGGCTGGATAAAATTCGGTCGATCTCGTCTCCGGTTTTGGCCTCCAATATGGCTTCGTCGAGAATCTCCCCGGCCCGATCGAGCGAGCGATTGAAAAAATCGTCGGCGAGCTCGACGGCCCATTCGTGCAGCCGTCCGATGACAAACAGAATGATCGCGCCGACGAGAAGCCACGTCCAGCTCGGAAGCTCGACAAGCTCATGCAGATGCTCGGCCTGCTCGTGCAAGAGGAGAGCCGGCAAACTCGTAATGAGCGCAAGCACGGTCACGCGCCTGAGCGGTATCGCAACGTTGACGACGCGTTGCCGCCGCACGGCTTCGACCACGAACAGGCAAAGCACGCCGTTGGTAAGATATAGCAGCCCGGCGACATCTTCCGGCAGAAACAGCCCGTCCCAGTCGGTCAGCAGCGTCGTGTATTCGTTGAGATCGGCGATGACAAACGCCGGAAGTCCGATCAGGCATCCCCACATCACCCACCGCAGGCGCTGGTTGTCCTTGGGCGACAGCGTCTGCCGCCGCATCAGCAGGATCGCAACGGCCGCCGCACTGACGAGGATACCGAACAAGATTGTGACGCGACTGAGCAATTCAGTATGGAATCCGAACGAGCTGCCGTAGGACGCCATGAGCGCCACGGCAATAACGGCGCCGAGCCATGGCATCAGGCGTTCCGCGCGCGCCCATTGCGGCTGCAGCGTATCGGTCGGCGCTCGCATCACGAAGATCAGCAGGCCGACGTATCCCGCAGCCTGAGCAATGCAACCCAGAGCGTTCTGCGCCATCAGCACGATCGGCCAGCGCTGCAAGTGGGCATAGAATTCGTAGGCTTGGCCGGGATTGAACCAGATGGCGTACAGGAAAAAGCCCCAGCTCATAGGACCGGGCTTCGTCCACACCAGCCACCCGGCGCCGAGGATGACCGCGATGCCGGCGATTTGCTCGAGCATCAGCACGAAGCGCACGAGCCAGTTTGAGGGCCGGGGCAGCGCCATCAAGTGCACCTGACGTGCCGGTTCCGCGCCATTGGGCAGCAGCTCGAACGTCGCCTGTACGCCAGGAAGGACATATTCGTTGCCGCCGACCGCTGAGATCGTCGCGGCACACACGTCGCGATCGTATGGAATACATCGCATTTTCGAAAAATCGAGCCTGTCGCCCTCGCGCACACCGGCTTTCCAGGCGGGGGAGTTCTCGAGGGCATTGAACGGACCGGCAACGTCATAGATCAGCCCGTCACTGTCGGCATAAAAACCGAACGATCCGAGAGGGCGAACCACGCGCGCGAAATCCGGCAGGATCATCGCGAGCGCCCAGATCAGCAGTCCGAGAAACAGAAGCCGCTGGCGTATCATCGTCGATTGCTTTCGCCTCAGGACTGTCATGCAATTCTGGTGACGGCCAACTTATCCCCGCAGTCCATGCCAGTGGTAGAATGCCGATGCATGAGGCCGCAAGGAGGCGCATTTGCGCAGGTTGAAGTTAATGATTTCCTTAATGAAATCCTGCTCCCGGAACGCTCGCTTCTGTGCGCGGCGGCGTTGCACTGGATTTTCATTATGAACATAATATAAAACCCTCGGCATGGGTTAAACGCGGATACGGTTTGGGGCCTTCATGATCTCTTCGGCGCTCGCCGCAACGATGGCGCGTAAAAACATCCACTACGGCTGGGCCGTTGCCGCCGCGGCATTCCTCACTATGCTCGTGACGGCAGGGGCCGTGGGCGCGCCGGGCGTTTTTATCGTCCCGCTCGAAAAAGAATTCGGCTGGAAGACGTCGGAGATCTCATCGGCGTTGGCCATCCGTTTCATCCTTTTTGGGCTGATGGGGCCGTTCGCGGCCGCGTTCATGAACCGCTTCGGCATTCGCCGCATGGTGCTGACGGCGCTCGTCATCGTTGCCGCCGTGCTCGCCGCGTCGTTGGCGATGACCAGCCTCTGGCAACTCGTTCTGCTGTGGGGCGTCGGCGTCGGATTTGGAACGGGACTGACGGCGATGGTGCTCGGCGCCACGGTCGCGACACGCTGGTTCTCCGAGCGGCGCGGCCTGGTGATGGGCATGCTGTCTGCCAGCACGGCAACCGGCCAGCTGGTCTTTCTGCCGCTGCTCGCCAAGCTCACGGCGCTTTACGGATGGCGTCTCTCCGTCGCGTTCATCTGCGCGGTGATCGCCGTTGCTGCCATCGTCGTCTGGCTCCTGATGCGCGACCGTCCCGCCGATGTCGGCCTGCCACCTTACGGCGCGAAGGACATCGTTCCCACGCCGCCGCATACTGAGAATTTTGCTGCGCTGTTGCTGACGCCGTTGTTGGTGCTGAAGGAGGTCTCCACCAGCGGAGCATTCTGGGTGCTGTTCGGCACGTTCTTCATCTGTGGCGTGAGCACGACCGGCCTGATCCAGACGCATTTCATCGCGCTGTGCGGCGATTACGGCCTCGCATCCGTCGCGGCGGCCAGCGTGCTCGCGATGATGGGCGTCTTCGATTTCTTTGGCACCATCGGCTCGGGCTGGCTATCGGATCGTTTCGACAACCGCTGGCTGCTCTTCTGGTACTACGGCCTGCGCGGGCTATCGCTGCTTTATCTGCCGTACACCGACTTCACATTTTATGGTCTGTCGCTTTTCGCGATGTTCTACGGCCTCGATTGGATCGCGACCGTGCCGCCCACGGTCAAGCTGACGACGCGTTATTTTGGGCCTGAAAAAACCAACGTCATCTTCGGTTGGATCTTCGCCGGCCATCAGATCGGCGCAGCGACGGCGGCATATGGAGCAGGGCTCACGCGCACCGAGTTCGCGACCTATCTGCCGGCGTTCTTTGCAGCGGGAATTGCGTGCCTCGCCGCGTCGCTGCTCATTCTGTCGCTAAAGAAACCGGAGAGTGCGCCCGCAATGCTCGATGCCAAAGCAACAACGTAAGGTGTAAATAATCAGACGGCGTAAGCCGCAGCGATCAATAATCCGCCGACAATGGCGGCGTTCGTTTGCCATGCGGTCTTGGCGGTCTGCCGCATCGGTTCATCCATGTTCCAGAAGTTGAGCAGCATGACCGAAGCGGCGATCGTGAACACGATCAAGCCGAACGCAGCGGCGGCCGTGAAGATATTGAGAACGAAAAGCGCGCCGGCAACAATCTGGAAGAGAGAGCCGACGATTAGGACGAGGCGAGGGTAGGGGATGCCGCGCGCAGCGACCATGGCGGTCAGCGGCGGCATGATGAAGAAGTGATGCACGCCCGCGTAGACAAAAAATCCGCCGAGCAGCACGCGGCCAAGCCCCAAAAGAAACGCGCTGAGGCTGAGCATTCTCTCGATCCCCCGAATCTTTTCCCGCTGAGCCTACTCTATATCAATGGCCCGCAAACGCAGCGCATTTCCGATCACGCTGACGGATGACATCGCCATCGCTGCAGCCGCGATGACGGGCGATAGCAGCAAACCAAAGACCGGATAGAGCACGCCTGCCGCAATCGGTACGCCCGCGGCGTTATAGATGAAAGCGAAGAACAGGTTTTGCCGGATGTTCGACATCGTGGCTTCGGACAGCCGACGCGCTTTCGCGATGCCTCCAAGGTCGCCTTTGAGCAGCGTAACGCCCGCGCTTTCGATCGCGACGTCGGTGCCCGTTCCCATCGCGATGCCGACGTCGGCGGCGGCGAGAGCAGGGGCGTCGTTGACGCCGTCGCCCGCCATCGCAACGGCGTGGCCGCGACCGTTGTATTCGTTGACGATGCGCGCCTTGTCTTCCGGCAGCACATCCGCCTTGACGTCGTCGATGCCGAGCTTGCCGGCGACAGCCTTCGCCGTCGTGGTATTGTCGCCCGTCAGCATGACGACATGAATACCGCTGGCTTTGAGTTTTTTAAGCGCCGATGCCGTCGTCGCCTTGATGGGATCGGCGACCGCAATGATACCCGCTGCCTGCCCATCGACCGCGACGTAGACCGCGGTCGCACCGTCGGCGCGCAGCTTTTCCGCGTCTGCATCGAGTGACGACGTCGAGATGCCCGCTTCGTCGATGATCTTCCTGTTGCCGATAACGACGGCGCGGCCGTCGATGGTGCCGCTGACGCCCTTGCCCGACGGTGCTACAAAGTCGCTGACCGGCGAAAGCGCGATATTGCGTTCGCGTGCGGCAGCGACGACGGCCGCACCGAGCGGGTGTTCGCTCGCCTGTTCAAGACTTGCTGCGAGCTTCAAAAGCTCGGCTTCGTCAACACCGGACGTGGTGCGGATCGAGGTAACCTTCGGCTTGCCTTCAGTCAGCGTGCCGGTCTTGTCGACGACGAGCGTGTCGATCTTTTCCATCCGCTCCAGCGCTTCGGCGTTCTTGATCAGAACGCCCGCGCGCGCACCGCGTCCGACGCCGACCATGATCGACATTGGCGTTGCAAGACCAAGCGCGCAGGGGCATGCGATAATCAGCACTGAGACCGCTGCGATGAGAGCGTATGAAAACCGCGGCTCTGGACCGAACGCCATCCACGCGATGAACGCCAATACTGCGACGCCTAAGACCAGCGGCACGAACCAGCTTGCAACCTGATCGGCCAATCGCTGGATCGGCGCGCGGCTGCGCTGTGCATCCGCCACCATCTGGACGATGCGCGCCAGCATCGTATCGCGGCCGACCTTTTCGGCGCGAATGACGAGCGCGCCCGAGCCGTTGATCGTGCCGCCGATCACCTTCGCACCAGCCGTTTTGCTGACGGGCATGGACTCGCCGGTCACCATCGATTCATCGACGTTGCTTTTGCCATCGATGACTTCGCTGTCGACCGGTATGCTTTCACCGGGACGCACGCGCAGTTTGTCGCCGACGACGACGGTCTCAACTTGCACTTCTTCTTCGGAATTGTCGGCCTTGATGCGCTGCGCGGTTTTCGGCGCGAGATTGAGCAGCGACCGGATGGCGCTGCTCGTCTGGTCACGCGCGCGAAGCTCAAGTACCTGACCCACGAGAACCAGCACCGTGATGACTGCAGCCGCTTCGAAATAGACGGGCGCTGCGCCATCCATGCCGCGTAGGCTTTCTGGAAACAAGCTCGGCGCCAGCGTCGCGACAATGCTGTAGACCCACGCCACGCCCGTTCCGAGCGCGATCAGTGTGAACATGTTGAGGTTGCCAGTCTGGATCGATTTCCAGCCGCGCTCAAAGAACGGAAAGCCCGCCCACAGCACGACGGGCGTGGCGAGCACGAGCTGCACCCAATTCGAAACCGTTGGGCTGATGAGGTGGTGCAGATCGAAGATGTGTCCGCCCATTTCGAGCACGAACACTGGCAGCGCCAGCGCAAGGCCAATCCACAGACGCCGCGTCATGTCTTCAAGCTCAGGATTCGGCTGAGCCTCGGCCGATACGATCTCGGGTTCGAGCGCCATGCCGCAGATCGGACAAAAGCCCGGCCCGACCTGGCGGATCTGCGGATGCATCGGGCAGGTGTAAATCGTGCCGGCGGGGACGTTCTCAGAGCGCGCTTCGGCGGGTTTCAGATATTTCGCAGGCTCGGCGAGAAACTTCGTCCGGCAACCGGCAGAGCAGAAATAATAAGACTGTCCCCCATGCTCGGCGCGGTGCTTCGCCGTAGCGGGATCGACGCTCATGCCGCACACGGGATCCTTCGCCATGTGCGCGGCCACGCCGTGACTATGACCCGAATGATCATGATGGGCGTGATCGTGCGCCTCAGCAGTCGCGCCGTCTTTCGCGGTCTGATGCGAGCAGCAGCTATGCCCGTTCTGGCCACTGTGATCGTGTCCGTCGGTCGGTTTACCTGCCGCCATCATTCCGCATCCTTGAGTCCGCGTACCCGCCTAGGGTATCGTTTGACAGATATACCCCCATAGGGTATACGTCAAGGCATGCAGAAACAGACAAAAACCGCGTGCTTGAAACGCCTGAGCCGGATCGAGGGGCAGGTGCGTGGCATCGCCAAGATGGTCGAGGATGACCGGTATTGCATCGACGTCGTCACGCAGATCTCGGCCGTTCGCGCCGCCCTTCGCCGTCTCGAAGAGGAAGTTCTGAAAGATCACGTCGCACATTGCGTCGAGCACGCAATCGCCAGCGGCAACTCGGCCGAGCAGCGCCGTAAGGTGGCAGAATTAATGGATGTGTTGGCCCGCTCTTCGCGCTGAACTTCGTCGGACAAGGAAAATCGGCTTTTATCAATATTGAGCGTTTCTTCGTTACAATTTGAAATACCGCCCATGCGTCGATGCCATTGATTTGCCACGCCGATGACGACTTCAGGCATCACATATTGAACGACGGAAATGGCGTTCCGATCTGTTCAGCCATGACTGCCCTACGGGTAAATCAAAGAATGCGCGGGATTCAATGAAAGCAATCATTCTGTCGATCGTCGGCGTGTCGGCGTTAGCCGGTTCGTCGACCCTGGCCTCAGCCCAGCAGTGGCAACAATGGAATGACCCACGCGGCGCACCCGTGCAGGGCTATTCCCAGTATGGCTACGACGAACCGCAGGATGACGATCGCTACTTCGATCAGCAAGACGGCCCGCGCGCCGATAATCGCTACGGCGATCCCGACAGCGACCCGCGCCGCTACGATCCCCGCTACAACGGCAACCGCGACGGCGGCTATTACGCGCCCTATCCGGGGCGGCGGGTCTACGGCAGCGACGGCTATGATAAATATGGATACGATCGCGACGATGATGGCGCGTGGGACGCAGCGCCCTCTCGCGAAGAAGAAGAGCGGCTGAGCAGGTCGCAGGGCGTCAGCGGCGGATCGCGCCCTTATATCCGTCCTGTGGCGCCGCCGAAGGTGGCCTTCAACGCGCCGTACGCGCCGGGCTCCATCGTCATCGATACCAGCGCGCGCAAACTCTACTACGTGCTCAACACGCACACGGCTTACGCCTATTCGATCGGCGTCGGCCGTCAGGGTTTTGCCTGGACCGGTAAGGAAAAAGTGTCCCGCATTGCTGATTGGCCGGATTGGTATCCGCCCGCAGAAATGCGCCAGCGCCAGCCGGGACTTCCCGTGCGCATGCTCGGCGGTATCGGCAATCCGCTCGGCGCCAAGGCAATCTATCTCGGTAACACGCTGTATCGCATCCACGGCACCAACGAGCCGAAGTCGATCGGCAAGGCGATGTCGTCAGGTTGCTTCCGGATGATGAACGCCAACGTGCTGCATCTTGCGTCTCTCGTGCATGTGGGAACCGAGGTGACGATCGTGCGCTCACTGAGCGGCCGCGTGGCTGCCGCAGAGAAGTCGCGGTCGAAGCCGGCTGAGCGGACGTCGGTGAAGACCTCTGCGGCTGCGCAGAAAACGAGCCCGCAATCGCCGCACATCATCAATCGTCAGTCGGAACGGCAAGCCGACGACGATGGCTGGGACCCTTATAATGGCTGGCATTGACGCAATGCCACGTGTGCGGGGCCAAAGGCATCGCAGCGCCTATGCATCGTCGTCTTTCTCCGGCGGCGGATTGCCGTTCTTGTCCCAAGTGATGAACGGATAGCGCGCGAGGTTGGAATTGCCGTAGCGGCGATCGTTCGTCACTTCGCGCCCGGCCCACTGCGGCAATGCCAGCGCCTGGTCCGGACTTTTGAGTTCGGCTTCGGCGAGCACCAGCCCTTTGTTCGCGCCTTCGAAGACGTCGACACTCCATACGACGCCGCCATAGGGCACATCATAGCGCATCTTGCTGATGATCGGCTCGACGCTGAACTGCTTGATCATCTCGACAGCGTCGGCTTTCGGAATCTCATATTCGTATTCATGCCGGACCAGCATGCCCGGTTCGCTCTTGAGCGTGATGTAGCCCTTGTCACCGTAGATGCGAATGCGGGCTCGGAGCAGCGGCGTGCGCGCGAAATAGCCCTGCAGAATGCGTTCAGAACCCGTCACCGCCTCTCTCCAGGAGGCGTCATGGATCAGAAATTTTCGTTCGATTTCGAGTGCCATTCGCCCTCCCGTCGTCCGCGCCGCAAACGAAGAACTGCGACGCGTCGCACAGACTGTAGCTCGTTCTGACGGCCGGAATGTTGCTGCTTGCTTTCCGGAGCAATACGAATTGTTGGAACCGCATGCGACGACCTGTTGGGACCGAGCCGGCGGGAGTTCGCGACCGGGCGGAACTCTCCCGCCGTCGCAACGTAGCAATTAGGTCCGCGCGCTCCGATTGCCATTGATCCAGGCCAAGAGAGGCGCGACGAAAACATTACTCTTGCATATTGTTCGGAAAATCCGATCTAAGGCACATCAACCCTCCAAACCGGAACCGGCCCATGAAAATCGATTTGACCGACAAGACCGCCCTCGTAACTGGCTCGACGGCCGGTATCGGACTGGCCATCGCGAAAAGTTTGGCTCAGGCCGGCGCCAAAGTGGTGATCAATGGCCGCAAGCAGGAGACGGTCGATAAGGGCATCGCCGCCGTGCACAAGGCATGCAACGCTGCGGCTGTCACGGGTGTCGCTGCCGACGTCGCTACCGCAGCAGGCTGCGATGCCTTGATCAAGGCGGTGCCGTCGGTCGATATCCTGATCAACAATGCCGGCATCTTCGAGCCGAAGCCCTTCTTCGATATTCCGGACGCCGATTGGATGCGCTTCTTCGAGACGAACGTGATGTCCGGCGTGCGCCTGACCCGCGGCTACCTGAAGGGTATGCTTGAGCGCAACTGGGGCCGAGTGATCTTCATCTCGTCGGAGTCAGCGGTGAACATTCCCGTCGAGATGATCCATTATGGGTTCACCAAGACCGCGCAGCTCTCGATTGCCCAGGGCGTCGCTCAACTGACGGCCGGAACCAACGTCACCGTCAATTCCGTCTTGCCGGGGCCGACGCTTTCCGAAGGTGTCGATGACTTCTTGAAGTCGATGGCCGAAGCTGCAGGCAAGAGCACGGACGAGATGGCCGCCACTTTCGTGAAAGAACACCGCCCGACCTCACTCATTCAGCGGTTCGCGAGCGTTGAAGAAGTCGCCAACATGGTTGTGTACGCGGCGTCCAAAGAAGCCTCCGCCACCAACGGCGCGGCGCTCCGGGTTGAAGGTGGCATTCTTAGAACCATCGGCTGACCGCGGCCGGCCTCCTCGACGCGTCATGCCGAGGAGCCATTGCGCAGATGAAAAGCGGATGCTCGGCACAGTCACGCGTGACTGCCCCGAGCATCACAACTCGATCTGGAGATCAATTCTGCGGCTGCTTTGGCGGCACTTCGATCTTTACGCCCGGAGCTTCGATCTTCGTGCCTTCGTTGCCCTTTTCGATATGCGTATAAGGCGCATCGATCGTCGTCTGATCGCCCGGCTTATTGGTTTCGACTTTCGCCGCCGGCGTATCGACAAGCACTTCTGTGTGTGAACGCCTATAGGTCGTCACCGCACCGATGACGACACCCGCAGCGATCAGGCTAAGCGCAATGAAGATGAGAAGTTGGCGGGTTTGCATAGGCATCCCTCCTTTTTCGTTTTTTAGCCGAATCTTATTGTAACGCGATGCGGCCGGAAAAGTTTCTTCACGGATCAATGTTCAGACTACTCATGGTTCTGCTGAACGGGTGGCAATTTCCAGCTTCGGCTCGCCCGAGGCATTCGGCTTGAGTGTGTATAGTTTTTTGTTTTCCGCCGTTACCTTCGCGATTTCCGTTGCCGAAGAAAAGACCCCGCCGGGCTTGGTAATAACGAGCTGCTGTTGCGAGCACGATGAGTGAACGACGGAAACTCCAGGCTTCAGGTCATAGGTCTTGCTTCCGTAGGAATAGCTGAGTTCCACCTTTGCGAAATTCTTGATCTGGAATGTCAAGATTTTCGAAGCAGGCTGGCCGAACAGTTCGACCGATATGAACTTCGGCTTGGCGCCTGGAGCGCGCGCAACGCCGACGCCGATTTCGGATACGCTGGCGCGAAGAATGTTGGCGCGATGCGGCGGCGAGTTCATCCAGCCCGCAATGGCTTGCAAGGCAAGCTCGCCAGTATCGAAGCCGCCGATGTTCTGGTCCATCGCGAGGTTTTCGGCGATATCGCAATGTTTGTAACCGACGCTCTCAGCGCGCTGGGCGGGCGTCCGGCCGTCTGCGGTGTGTGAAAACCTGCCGCTCGTTGCCACCTTCTGCGCAAACGCGCGCGCAGCCTTGGCTAGCATGGCATTGACCTTAAGCGCCGGCAGATTTTTTTCTCGACGCACTTCGTTCGTCATTTCGACGATGTGTTTTTCAACCTGAGGCAGGTCTGGCACGAGCGCCGCCATCGTTCATCCATTCTGGCCATCTGATCCCCTGGTTCTAAGAGGAATAGCGGCCCTCACATGCGGATGCCATCCCGTCCGATCAAGGAGCCCAACGGACTGTGGATTTTGTGTCGCGCCGCTCGCCTCGGGGACTTGTGCCGCATTGCGCCCAAATGGCGCGTCCCTGCAACTCTGGCCGTCCGCAGCGCTGCCCTAGGCTTGAGCGCGCCTCGGCAGCGCTGTAGAGGGATGCGCCATGAGTGACAAACCGATTCTTCCGGGCGATGGCCCCATTGAGCCCGTCGAGCTCAGAGCTGCTCTCGAAGAGCGCTATCTGGCCTACGCCCTTTCGACCATCATGCACCGTGCGCTGCCGGACGTGCGCGACGGCCTGAAACCCGTTCATCGGCGCATTCTTTATGCTATGCGCGAGCTTAGGCTCAATCCCGAGGGCGGCTTCATCAAATGCGCCAAGATCGTCGGCGAGGTGATGGGCGACTATCACCCGCACGGCAACCAGGCGATCTACGACGCTCTTGCGCGTTTGGCGCAGGATTTCGCGGTGCGCTATCCGCTGGTCGATGGCCAGGGCAACTTCGGCAACATCGACGGCGATAATCCGGCTGCTGAGCGTTACACCGAAGCGCGCATGACCGAGATTGCTGCGCTGATCCTCGAAGGCATCGACGAGGAGACGGTCGATTTCCGTCCCAACTACGACGGCCGCGTCGAAGAGCCAGTCGTGCTGCCGGCCGCTTTTCCCAATTTGTTGGCGAATGGATCGTCGGGCATCGCCGTCGGCATGGCGACGAACATCCCGCCGCACAATGTCGATGAATTGTGTGCCGCGCTTCTGCATCTCATCAAGCATCCGAACGCCACGATCGAGAAGCTTGTCGAGTTGGTTCCCGGTCCTGACTTTCCGACCGGCGGCGTGATCGTCGAGCCGCGCGCCCAGATCCTCGAAGCCTATAAGACTGGCCGCGGCGGCTTTCGCTTGCGCGCGCGCTGGGACAAGGAAGAGACCGGGCGCGGCGGCTATCAGATCGTCGTCACCGAAATTCCCTACGGCGTGCAGAAGGCGAAGCTGATCGAGAAGATCGCCGACCTGATGAGCGAGAAAAAGCTTCAGCTCTTAGGCGACGTCCGCGATGAAAGTGCCGAAGAGATTCGCCTTGTGCTCGAACCCAAGAGCCGCACGGTTGATCCTATTCTGCTGATGGAGAGTCTGTTCCGCGCGACCGAGCTTGAAGTGCGCGTCAGCCTAAACATGAACGTGCTATCGGGCGGCCAGATCCCGAATGTGCTCGATCTGCGCGACGTGCTCTGGCAATGGCTAGAGCATCGCATCGAGGTTCTGGTTCGGCGCTCAACGTACCGCCTGAAAAAGATCGAGCATCGCCTTGAAGTGCTCGACGGCTACCTGATCGCCTACCTCAACATCGACGAGGTGATCCGGATCATCCGCCGCGAGGACGATCCTAAAGCCAAGTTGATGTCGAAATTCAACTTGAGCGACGTCCAGGCCGAAGCGATCCTGAACCTGCGCTTGCGCTCGCTGTCGAGGCTCGAAGAAGTCGAGATCAAGGCTGAGCACGACAAGCTTTCGAAAGAACGCCGCGAATTGAAGCAGCTTCTGAAGTCGGAAGAGCTGCAATGGGAGCGCGTCTCTGAAGAAGTCAAGGAAACGCGCGAAAAGTATTCCAAGAAGACGCCGCTCGGCCGCCGCCGCTCGTCATTCGCCGACATGCCCGATATCGACATCGATCTCGATGCGGCGCTCGTCGAGAAAGAGCCGATCACCGTCATCATGTCTGAGAAGGGCTGGGTGCGCGCGCTGAAGGGCCATCAGGACGACCTGTCGAAGCTCGACTTCAAGCAGGGCGACGGCTTGAAACGCGCCTTGAAGGCGTTCACGACCGACAAGCTCGTGCTTTTCGCGACGAACGGCAAATTTTTCACGCTCGAAGCGGGCTCGCTGCCGGGCGGGCGCGGTCACGGCGAGCCGCTCCGCCTTATGATCGATCTTGAAGAAAACCACGATATCGCTGAGCTTTTCGTCCATGACCCCTCACGCAAGCTGCTCGTGGCTTCGACCGGCGCTTACGGCTTCATCGTGCCGGAAGCCGAGGTTATCGCCGCAACACGCAAGGGTAAGCAGGTCCTGAACGTCAGCGAGCCCGAGGAAGCCCGCGTTTGCGTGCCGGTTGATGGCGACTACGTCGCGACCATCGGCGAGAACCGCAAGATGCTCGTTTTCAAACTCGACGAGGTCAACGAAATGACCCGCGGCAAGGGCGTCATCCTGCAGCGGATCAAGGACGGCGCACTGTCGGATGCGCGCGTGTTCAAAAGGTCCAACGGCTTGACCTGGCTCGACAGCGCCGGCCGCGAATTTTCGCTGTCGTGGAGCGAACTGAAGGAATGGGTCGGCGAGCGCGCGCAAGCAGGCAAGGTGGCGCCCAAGGGCTTCCCGCGGTCAAATTCGTTCGGTCCCCGATTTTAGTCACACCTGTTGACTGCCGGACCTTGTGGCATTCGCTGCGCGAAGCTACGACTGCCTGCTATGGGTGGGTATCTGAAACGGACGGCGTCCAGGGCCGGGTTCTCGTTGCTGGCGATAGCGTGTGCCGGGTCGGCCGCATGCGCCGTGGAGGCGACGACGGGTTGCTCGAAGGAAGACTTTGAAGCGGTCGTCGAAGAGGCGGCCGGCAGCCTGCGCGACCTTAATTTGAAGAACCGCCCGCCTTTCCAGGAAAAACTGCGGGCGCTGAAAGACAAGCGGCACTGGAGCCATGACGAGTTCATGGAAAAGGCAAAACCGTTCGTAAGGGACGATAAGACCGTCGTCTATGACCAGACGACCAACGAATTGCTGTCCGAGATCGCCATGATGGGCCAGCAGGGGGCCGAGGCCGACACGCCTGATTGTGCACGCATGCAGGATCTGCGCGAGCACATGAAAAAGCTCGTCGATACGCTATCGGCGAAGTGGGTCTACATGTTCCAGAAGCTCGACGCCGAACTCGCGAATTGATCGAGTTCAGGACTTATCTGTCATCCCTCTGCATAAAGCTCAGGACACGCTCCATTGGCATCCGAGGTGTGGCAGGCGCAACTACTGCGGAATGTCTTCGTCGTCAGGCGCGCGTTCCCAGCGGTCGGGTCCAAGACGTTCCTGCGGCTTGAAGCGCGTCTTGTACGCCATCTTCCGCGAACCCTCGATCCAATAGCCGAGATAGACGTAAGGCAGTCCGATCCGGCGCGCGAAGGCGATGTGTTCGAGGATCATGTACGTTCCAAGGCCCGCATCGGCATCGTCAGGATCATAGAAGCTGTAGACCATCGAAATGCCGTCGCTCAGCCGGTCGCACAGTGCAACTGCTTTGAGCGGCCAGGTATCGAAGTCGAGATCTTCGGCCCCCTCAGGCTTTTCGCGATATTCGGTAAGGAACGTCTCGATGACCGTATCTTCGACCATCATGCGATAGTCGAGCATCGTCATGTCAGCCATGCCGCCGTCGCTGTGGCGCGCGTCGATGTAGGCGCGAAACAGCCGGAACTGCTCCATGGTCGGCGTCGGTGCCGTACGCTGGGCGACGAGACGTGAATTCCTTTTCCATGCTCGTCGCATCGAGCGGTCGGGCTCGAACTGGTCAGCGAGCACGCGGACGGAGACGCAGGCTTGGCAGCCCTCGCAATAAGGCACGTAGGCGATATTCTGGCTGCGTCGAAAGCCGGTGGTCAAAAGGCGATCGACAAGCTCAGGCGGCTTGTCGTGCGTCAGGTGCGTGAAAAGCTTGCGTTCGAGCTTGCCTGGTAAGTAGGGGCACGGCTGCGGCGCCGTCACGTAGAATTCTGGAAACTTCTTTTGCTGCTCCGTCATTCAGACGCGTCCCTCAGGGCTCCAGCGATTACTGATGATAGGAGGATGAAGACTCCAAATTCAAGGTGCTGGAGATCACTACGCAGCATCAATAGTGAATGTCAGGCAAAATTGTAGAAGCATAGCCGAGCAAAATACGCCTTTTCTGACCGGGCGGGTGCCAGTTATGCGCGCAAGGCGCTGCGTTTTGTAGGCAACTTAACCTGAAGTGGGTGCCCAGAGATGGGACGCCGCTGTGCCTGCATGACGGGAATTCGCATACCGCGGCGCATCGCAATCGCGCAGCAAAGGTCCATTGCGGAGGAACCAGCCGGCTCCAGACAGGCCCTCGTTCGGTGCCGGGGCGAATGCGCTCCGCCGATAGTTCAAATCCGGATTATCCGTAATGACCGGAAATCTAAACCTTGAATTCCGGCGAGGGCGCTCTCGGGATGCGGGCGCCGTCCGCGCCGACTTGGCTCGCCACGCCGTAAAGGGTGCATGCCAGGACAAGGGCAACGAACATGATGCCCATCCAGAGCGCCGAACGGCGCACAAACCAACCGACGGTAAGAGTTCCGGATGCGCGCGCATCGTCCCACGCCGCGCCTTCGGCCCGCTCGACACTTTGAGTAGTCATATGCTGATCTGCCGCCTTAGAAACTTGCCTCTGCGACTCACCCGATCACATCGCCCCGACACCCCCATCCGCACAAGACGACCATGCGCGCTTTTGGTGGAAATCGAATCGGATGTGGCATCCGCGCTGCTTATCTGCCGCGAGGAAGGGAGTGGCAAGGCCAAACCGTGGCAAATTCGATACGCTTTGAAGGCGACATGAGGGCCAATCCGCAACAGGAGCCGCGGCAAATATTCCTGACCACAGATTAGGCAGGAAGTGCGACAGCCTTGTTCTTGTGCACGGGAATATTTCCCGCATACTTGGCTCGATCAGTCCAAAAACAAATAAAAAACGACCAGAGGAACCGTCCAGGGCACACCGCAATCGCTCCCGCGAGCGATTACCGCTTCAAACCTGGAGGCCCCATGATCGAACTCGTCGTCGCTGTCTGCCTGATCGACCAGCCGAGCCGTTGCAAAGACGTCACGCTGAATTTCGAAGGTCAGAGCGTCAGCGCCAGCCAGTGCATGACCAACGGTCAGATCGAGATGGCGAAGTGGATTGGTGACCACCCCAACTGGGTTATCCAGAAGTGGCACTGCGGCATGGCCGGACGCTCCGCCGACCTCTAGGAAAACTTATAACGAGCCGGCCAGTTGACAGGCCGGTTCCACCTCGGCTCCCTGTGGTCCAAAAGGCCTCAGGGGAACGCCAACAATGTCGACATCATCGAACGTCAAGTTCGCGACGGCAGCCGTGCACGCCGGAGCAGCGCCGGATCCCACGACCGGCGCGCGTGCCACGCCGATTTATCAGACGACGTCTTACGTCTTTAATGATGTCGACCATGCCGCCGCCCTTTTCGGGCTGGAGGCGTTCGGCAACATCTATACGCGCATAACGAACCCGACACAGGCGGTGCTCGAAGGGCGCCTCGCCGCGCTCGAAGATGGCTCAGCCGCGCTGGCGCTTGCCTCCGGTCATGCCGCGCAGTTTCTGGCGTTCCATACGCTGCTTGAGCCGGGCGACGAGTTTATTGCCGGGCGGCAGCTCTACGGCGGCTCGGTCAACCAGTTCAATCATTCGTTCAAGAAGTTCGATTGGAACGTCATCTGGGCGGATGCAACGGACCCGCAATCGTTTGCCCGCGCCGTCACGCCGAAAACGCGTGCGATATTCTGCGAAAGCATCGCCAACCCCGGCGGCATCGTCGTCGATCTCCCAGCCATTGCAGCCGTCGCGAAAGATGCGGGCGTACCGTTTATTGTCGATAATACGCTGGCGACGCCCTACCTCTGCCGTCCGAAGGATTTCGGCGCCGACATCGTCGTACACAGCCTGACGAAATTTATTGGCGGCCACGGCAACTCGATCGGCGGCGCCATCGTCGATTGCGGCACCTTCGACTGGCTCGGAAGCCGCCACCATTACAAATCTCTGGTCGATCCGAATCCCTCCTACAACGGCCTGAAGATTGCCGAGGCCTTCGGGCCGATGGCGTTTGCCATCGCGGCGCGCGTTCTGGGGTTGCGCGACCTCGGGCCCGCAATCTCGCCGTTCAACGCCTTCCTGCTGTTGACGGGTTCCGAGACCCTGCCGCTCCGCATGCAACGGCAGGCCGACAACGCGCTCGCTGTCGCCGAATGGCTCGAAAGGCAGCAGAAAATCGCCTGGGTTAGCTATGCCGGGCTGCCGTCGAGCCCCTGCCACGCGCTGCAGAAAAAGATTTGTCCAAAAGGTGCAGGTGCCGTCTTCACGTTCGGGCTCAAAGGCGGATATGAAGCGGGCGTGAAGCTCGTTTCGGGCTTGAAGCTCTTCAGCCTTCTCGCCAACATTGGCGACACGCGAAGCCTTGTCATCCATCCCGCATCGACGACGCACCGGCAGCTCCGGGACGATGAGCGACGGGCTGCGGGGGCGGGGCCGGATGTCGTCAGGCTATCGATCGGCATCGAAGACATAGAGGACATCATCGGCGATCTCGAACAGGCGCTCGCTGCTGTCTAGACGTCAACGGGAAGGGACTATGAACCACCAGCTTGTTCTTCAATTTCAGGGCGACGACGACGATACGCTCGACAAGGTCATCGCGCTGGAAGATCGCCTGATCGAAGCGCTCGGCAGCTCGACGTCGGCCGAAGTGGACGGTCACGAGCCCGGTGAGGGCGTGATCAATCTCGTGCTGCTGGCAAAGAACGCGACGAAGGTCTGGGAGAAGATCGAGCCGATCGTGGAAGACGCTTCCGACGAGCTCGATATCAACGCCGTCGCGTTCCGCTCCCTCGATGGCGAGGATTTCACGGTTCTCTGGCCGGTCGATTATGAGGGCGAGTTCGAGTTGGCGTGAGCCTTTTCCCCTCTCCATTGTGTGGAGAGGGGCGATCGCCAGCCCTGCCGTTGTAGGCTGGGACGGCCCTAATGCGCTTTAACGTAAGCGCCGGGGGCGTCCTCGATCACGCCGAGCGTGCTGCCGGGAACGCGCGCCGGCACCCAACCGCCCGACTGCTGCGACAGCCATTCGATCCAGTACGGCCACCACGAGCCTGGATGCTCGACGGCGGACGCCTGCCAATCGGCGATGTTCGTCATTGCCGTGCCGTCGGTCCAATACTGATATTTGACCTTATTCGGCGGATTGACCACGCCCGCGATGTGTCCCGATCCGGCAAGCACGAACTCGACCGGGCCGCCGAACATCTGAATGCCGCGGAACACCGACGGCGCTGGCGCGATGTGATCCTCGCGCGTCGCCACCGAGAAGATCGGCAGCGTAATTTTCTTCAGGTCGAGATGAACGCCACCGAGCGTCATGTCGCCCCGTGCCAGCCGGTTCTCGTTATAGAACTCGCGCAGATAGAACTTGTGATTGGCCGCCGCCATGCGCGTCGAATCCTGGTTCCAGTAGAGCAGGTCGAACGGGAACGGCTTCTTCCCAAGCAGGTAATTGTTGACGACATATGGCCAGATGAGATCGCGCGGCCGCATCATATTGAAGACGTTCGCCATGCGCGAGCCGTCGAGGAAGCCGCGCTCCGACATCAGCGCATCGAGACTCTCAAGCTGCAGGTCGTCGGTGAACAGCAACAGATCGCCGGCGAGCGAAAAGTCGACTTGTGTCGTCAGCAACGTGCAGCATTGGAACGGCTCTTCGCCGCGCTGGGCGAGATAGGCGAGGCCGGTCGCGAGCGCCGTTCCGCCAACGCAGTAGCCGAGCACGTTGATCTTATCGAGCCCCGTTTCCTTCTGCACGGCCCGCACCGCTTCGAGGATGCCTTCCAGCACGTAGTCCTCGAAGGTCTTGTCGGCGAGCTTTTCGTCCGGATTGACCCACGAGACGATGAAAACGGTGAAACCCTGGTCGACGACATACTTGATCAGGCTCTTCGAAGCCGTCAGGTCGAGAATGTAGTATTTGTTGATCCACGGCGGGACCATGACCAGCGGCCGCTCGCGGACTTTCTCCGTCGTCGGACTGTATTGAATGAGCTGCAGCAGTTCGTTCTGGAAAACGACCTTGCCGCCCGTTGTTGCCAGGTTACGGCCAAGCTCAAAGGCGTTCGCGTCAGTCTGGCTGATCTTCATCAGATCGCCGGAACGCTTCATATCCTCCGCCAGCAGATTGGCGCCCTTCAGCAGGTTCTCGGCGTTCGAAGCCAGCGTCTCGCGCAAGACCTCCGGGTTCGTCACTGGGAAGTTCGTCGGCGAATAGGCGCTGGTGAGCTGTTTCAGATAGAACTCGGCGCGATGCCGTTCGACCGCATCGAGGTCCGGCGTCGAGGCCAACTGATCCTCAGCCCATTTGCACGCCAGGAGATAAGCCTGTTTGCAGAAATCGAAGAACGGGTTGTGATCCCACTCGGGGTCCTTAAACCTGTGATCCCCGGCAACCGGTGCAATGAGCGGCGGCACGTCCTTGTTCAGCATACGGGTCAGGACGTTGTTCCAGAGCGCCGCGAACTGCCGGAAGAATTCGGCCTGTGCCTCGGACAGCTTAACTGGGTCGGATAGCCATTTCCGGACCAACGCGGTCAATGTCTCGGTCGCGGCCGAAAATTCGCTCGCGGGCGAATAGGGACCCATCTTGGCGTCGGGACGCTCCGCAAGCTGAGCAAGCGCCGTGCTGCCCTGCTCGAACGCTTTCAACAGGTTTGTAGCGAACGCCTCCGGATCCGGAATGCGGTAGGCCGAGAAAAACGGCGGCAATTCGTGGCTGTCTTGCGGCATGGCGGCTTAAGAAGCTTTCTAAGGTTTTTTATCCGTTGGCACGGTACGCGAGTTCGCCAAAACCCTCGATGACAGTGCCGTTAAGAGGGGAGTCGAAGCAAGTGCGAATCGGTCATGTTGGCCCTTCGCAGTAGGTAGGTGGTGATGGCGCCATCATGACCGCGTCACGTTTGCTCCCGCAGTGCGAAAATAATGCGAAACCGTGCCCTTTCGCCCCGTTCGGTGCTACCTCGCGCCGCGGTACTGGACGGACCATGGGCCGCAAGCGTAAAGAGGCGTGCGGCCAAGCATTATCGCGAGCCTGGGCTTTGGTTAAACGACCGTTGATCAGCTTCGCAGCCGCCATATGAATTTCGCCGCGATTGCTGCGGTGCCGAGGGATAAAGATCTTTGAGCGAAGAGTTTCACCGCATCAAGCGCCTGCCACCGTACGTTTTCGCGGAAGTCAACCGTTTGAAGGCGGCTGCCCGAGCGCGCGGCGCGGATATTATCGACCTCGGCATGGGCAATCCCGATATGCCGACGCCGAAGCATATCGTCGATAAGCTCATCGAGACTATCAACAAGCCGCGGACGCATCGCTATTCGGCCTCGAAGGGCATTCCGGGACTGCGCAAGGCTCAGGCTGCTTATTACGAGCGTCGCTTCGGCGTGAAGCTCGACCCCGAGACCGAGATCGTTGCAACGCTCGGCTCGAAGGAAGGCTTCGCCAACATTGCCCAGGCGATTGCTGCACCCGGCGACATCGTGCTCGTGCCGAACCCGACCTATCCGATCCACTCGTTCGGTTTCATCATCGCGGGCGCCGCTATCCGCCATCTGCCGGCATCGAACGGCGAGGATTTTCTGCGCGCGATGGAACACGCGGTAAAACACTCGATTCCGAAGCCGCTCGCCGTCGTCATGTCGTATCCGTCGAACCCGACGGCCATGACGGTCAGCCTCGACTTCTACAAGGAAGCCGTGGCGCTGGCGAAGAAGCTCGACATCATCATTCTGTCCGACATCGCCTATGCCGAGCTTTATTACGATGACAACCCGCCGCCGTCAGTGCTGCAGGTTCCCGGCGCGAAGGACATCACCGTTGAATTCACGTCGCTGTCGAAGACCTACAACATGCCGGGCTGGCGGATGGGCTTTGCTGTCGGCAACGAAAGGCTGATCGGTGCGCTTGCGCGCGTGAAATCCTATCTCGACTATGGTGCCTTCACGCCGATCCAGGTCGCCGCCGCAGCAGCACTCAACGGCCCGCAGGATTGCGTCGACGAAATCCGCGCCATGTATAAGAGCCGCCGCGACGTACTCGTTGATAGCTTCGCAAAAGCAGGGTTTCCCGTGCCGCCGCCGCCCGCAACGATGTTCGCCTGGGCGCCTGTGCCGGAGCGGTATCGGCACATGGGCTCCGTCGAGTTCGCCAAGATGTTGATCGAGAAGGCCGACGTCGCCGTCTCGCCGGGGGTCGGCTTCGGCGAATACGGCGAAGGCTTTATTCGCATCGCGCTGGTCGAAAACGAGCAGCGCATTCGCCAGGCTGCCCGTTCGATCAAGAAGCTTTTCTCCGAGCCGGCAGAAACGCCGGCGGATATTTCCCGCCCACAGCAGTCCGCAATCCGATAATCGACAGCATGGAACCTCTCACCCTTGGTATTGCCGGACTAGGCACGGTTGGCGGCGGTTTGCTTGGCCTGCTGCAGGCGAACGGTCCGCATTTCGCAAACATTGTCGGTCGCGAGATCCGCGTCACCGGCATTTCAGCCCGCAACCGCAAGAAAGAACGCGGCATCGCCGTCGATAATGTCGAATGGTTCGATGATCCGGTCGCGCTTGCTGTGCACCCGTCGAACGCTGTGTTCGTCGAGTTGATCGGCGGCGAGGACGGTATTGCCAAGGCTGCCGTTGAGGCAGCGCTCAATGCCAAGAAGCACGTCGTCACCGCCAACAAGGCGCTGCTCGCAAAGCACGGTGTCGAATTGGCACGCTTAGCCGAGAAAAATGGCGTCGCGCTGAACTTCGAGGCCGCCGTCGCGGGCGGCATTCCGGTTATCAAGACGCTGCGCGAAGCGCTGGGCGCCAACCGCGTCAAGCGCGTTTACGGCATTCTGAACGGCACCTGCAATTACATCCTCTCCAAGATGCAGTCGGAGAACCGCGCCTTCGACGACGTGCTGAAGGAAGCGCAGGAACTGGGCTACGCCGAAGCCGATCCGACATTCGACATTGGTGGCTTCGATGCCGCGCATAAGCTTGCGCTGCTGACGAGCCTCGCCTTCGGCACCCGCGTCGCCTTCGAGCAGATCCACGTCGAAGGCATTCAATCGATCACCCAGGCCGACATCGAAGCCAGCGACAGCCTCGGCTATCGCATCAAGCTGCTGGGCGTCGCGACGGAAACGGAGACCGGCATCGAGGCACGCGTCTCGCCAGCACTGGTCTATAAGGATTCCGCCATCGCCGAAGTTTCCGGTGTGACGAACGCCGTCGCGATCGACGGCGATTTCTCCGGCAACATTCTCCTCGTCGGACCGGGCGCCGGTGCCAAGCCGACCGCATCGGCCGTCGCGGGCGATATTCTCGATATTGCGCGCGGCCTGATCGTTCCGCCGTTCGTGACCCCGACCGCCAAGCTCAAGGCGCACAAGCGCGCCAAGCTCGACCAGCATTACGGCTCTTATTACGTGCGCCTGGCGCTTTACGATAAGCCCGGCGCCATGGCCGCTGTCGCGAAAAGCATGGGCGACCAGCAGATTTCGCTCGAAAGCATCGTCCAGCACCGGCCGCAGACGCTGCACGCGCCGCGTATCGGGGGCCGCGCGCCGACGAACAAGGACCAGCCGGTTATCATCATCACGCACGAAACCACAGAACAGGCCGTGCGTAAGGCGCTCGAAACCATCGAGAAAGATGGCATCGTCACCGAGCGCCCGCAAATGATACGCATCGAAGAGCTTTGAACGAAACCTTGGGCACCGCGGAAGGACATGGATCATGAGCAGGGCTGAACAAGCAAACGGCACGCACGGGCCGGGTCTCGATCGAATTTTGGTGCTCGAACTGGCGCGCGTGACGGAAGCTGCCGCCATTGCCGCCGCTCATCTGGTCGGACGCGGCAACGAGAAAGCTGCCGACAAAGCTGCCGTTGACGCCATGCGCCGTGAGCTTGGCCGCGTCGAAATCCGCGGCACGGTCGTCATCGGCGAAGGCGAGATGGACGAAGCGCCGATGCTGTACATCGGTGAGAAGGTCGGCACCGGTGAAGGGCCCGAAGTCGATATCGCCGTCGATCCGCTCGAAGGCACGACGATCTGCGCCAAGGCCATGCCGAACGCGCTCGCCGTTCTCGCGATTTCAGAGAAGGGCGGCCTGCTGCATGCCCCTGACATGTACATGAACAAGATTGCCGTTGGTCCGGGTTACCCGAATGGCGTCGTCGATCTCGATGCAACGCCTGCTGACAATCTCAACGCCCTTGCCAAGGCGAAAGGCGTGCCGATCCATGAGATCATGGCTTGCATTCTCGACCGTCCACGCCACGCCGACCTGATCCGCGCCGTGCGCGAAGCCGGTGCAGGCGTGCAGCTCATTCCGGACGGCGACATCGCGGGCGTCATCTGGACGACGGACCCGAAGGAAACCGGCATCGACATTTACATGGGGTCGGGCGGCGCGCCGGAAGGCGTCCTCGCGGCGGCAGCGCTCCGCTGCATCGGTGGCCAGATCCAGGGCCGTCTGATGCCGATGAAAGACGAAGAGCGCATTCGCGCCGAGAAGATGGGCATTTCCGACATCAAGCGGAAGTTCTGTCTCGAAGATATGGCTTCCGCCGACGTCGTCTTTTCCGCAACCGGCGTCACTGACGGTTCGTTGCTGAAGGGCGTGCACATTCGCGGCGACTTCGCGGAAACGGAAACCGTCGTCATGCGCTCGAAGACGGGCACCGTTCGCCGCATCAAGTCGCGCGTGCGCAACGTCGGCTCGCGTTTCGTCTGATCTCGCAGGCCATCCGCTCGCTGGACTCCTATCTCCTTGTGGAGACAACGCGAGCGGATGCCGCGTCACGGCCCGAATCGACCTACAACCTGAAGCGATTGAGGCCGATCACACGAAACGGCGGGGAAACGATTGCGCCCAAATCTCGCGGCAGTTGAACAGGACGCCGGCACGGCCGAGCGTTCGTTTCTCGGAGTGACCAAAAGCGCCCGCGGTTTTGCGTGGCGTGAGCGTCTTCCTGAGCATCAGAAGCAAATCGCGACCGCGATCAGCCAGCGCCACGGCTTGCCCGATTTGATCGGACGCGTACTCGCCGCGCGCGGCGTCGGCTTGGACGCGGTACCGACGTTTCTCGATCCGACGCTGAAAGCGCTGATGCCCGATCCGAGCACGCTGCGCGACATGGACAAAGCCGCCGCGCGCCTTGCCGACGCCGTGCAGAGCAAGCAGAACGTGGCGATCTTCGGGGATTACGACGTCGACGGCGCCTGTTCCTCGGCGCTGATGAAACGCTTCCTCGAGTATCACGATACGCCTGCGCGCATCTACATTCCGGACCGATTGTTCGAAGGCTATGGTCCGAACGTCGCCGCTATTGAAGGCCTCGTCAACGAAGGTGCAAAGCTCATCGTCACGGTCGACTGCGGCACGACCAGCTATGAGCCGCTCGCCGCCGCGCGCAAACTCGGCGCCGATGTCGTCGTCATCGACCACCACCAGGCTGATGAGCGTCTTCCGGACGTGACGGCGCTGGTCAATCCGAACCGTCAGGACGACATTTCAGGGCAGGGGATGCTCTGCGCCGCGGGTGTCGTCTTTCTCGTTCTCGTCGCGACAACGCGCGAACTCCGCCGCCACGGCCATTACAGCGGGGCACGCGAGCCCGATCTGCTGGCGCTTCTCGATATGGTCGCGCTGGCGACCGTCGCCGACGTGGTGCCGCTCGTCGGCCTCAATCGCGCGTATGTGAAAAAGGGCCTCGCGGTCATGCGGGCGCGCGAGAACGTCGGCTTGACCGCGCTTTCCGACGCCGCCGGTCTCTCCGTCGCGCCGACGCCCTACCACTTGGGATTCATCCTCGGACCGCGCATCAACGCCGGCGGACGCATCGGCAATGCCGCACTTGGCGCGACGCTGCTCTCGTCGTCCGATCCAACGGAAGCGCAACGCATCGCCGAAACGCTCCATCGGCTCAACAAGGAACGCAAGGATATCGAGACGGCCGTGCTCGAAGAGGCGATGGCGATCGCCGACCGGCAGGTGACGGATAACCCCGATCGCGCGATCCTTGTTGTCGGTTCTGATGCCTGGCACAAGGGCGTGGTTGGACTTGTCGCGAGCCGTCTGGTCGAACGCTTTCGCCGTCCGGCCTGCGTCATAGCCTGGGATGCAACTGCGATGGGCACCGGCTCGCTACGCTCGGTTCCCGGCATTGATCTCGGCGCTGCCGTGCGTGCCGCTGTGACCGCAGGCCATCTGGCGAAGGGCGGTGGACACGCCATGGCGGCCGGTCTGACGGTCAGCCGCGACAGCCTTGCGCCGCTCGAAGCCTTTCTGCAAAGCCACCTCGGCGCGGCAGCAAAAGGTATGGGCGACGTCGCGCATCTCGATATCGACGCGTCGCTCGTCGCGTCGGGCGCTACGTCCGATTTGATGGACCTGATCGAACGCGTCAGCCCCTTCGGTCAGGGCAACGCCGAGGCGCGCTTTGCGCTTCCCGCGCACCGCGTGAAATTCGGCAAGATCATCGCCGACGCGCATGTGCGCGTCATTCTCGAAGGCGGCGACGGTTCGCGCGTCGACGGCGTCGCATTCCGCGCCGTAGGCCAGCCGCTGGGCGACCTTCTGCTGTCGGCAAGCGGGATGCCCCTCCATGTCGCAGGCCACCTGCGCAAGGACACCTGGGGCGGCCGCGAACGCATTGAAATGCAGATCGAAGACGCTGCCGATCCCCGCCGCCAGTAGGAATTTGCGCCGCTTTTCGAGGTGGCCCATCCTGTCGCAGGAAATAGGGGCGACGGCGGCTTGCCAAAGACGCCCAAAGCCGCTTATACGGTGCCCCTTGTTGCCGACGGACGCTCCCTTCGTCTATCGGTTAGGACGTCAGATTTTCAATCTGAAAAGACGGGTTCGACTCCCGTAGGGAGCGCCAGTCAGTTTTTAAGAATTGATTTCATTGATATTTTTCGACGATTTTGTCCCACCTCTAACGCGGGAGTGTCATTCGACCGCTCAGCATTCGACGAACGACGATCAAATGAGTTCGCCGAGACATGCGTAAACCTCTAGATAATCTCCCATGCGTCGAGCATTGATGTCCGCATTCTACAAAAGCCGATATAAGCGATCGCGCGATCATCATCAGCCGAGTATGTCCACCTCATCCCAGAAGCCGACCTCAGCAACCGCTGCCGCGGACCGATGACTGTAATGCAGAGAAAGCAGTCCTCGAGCTGACTCCACTTCGCCTCTCACTCTCGATCCGGCGGTACGACCGCACCTACGCGAAGAGGGGACGAAGTCTCTTCTTCCGCTTTGGGCCAGAAGCGGTCAAGCCAATGGCAGCCACAACGGGCTCTTCCAGGCTTTCAGCTCGTCAAGAAATACTTGAAGCTTGGAGGGAATGAAGCGCCGCGTCGGATAGACAGCGTGAACAAAGATCTCAGTCGATGACCACTCCGGCAGGATTCGAACGAGCTCACGTGTCCTGATCTTCTCGTCGCAATAGTTGGACGGCAGAAAACCGATGCCGTGCCCCTTGTACGTAAATGCGCTGACGCTCTGAAAATCCCGGCTCGACACCGGTCCCGTGACGCGCAGCTTCACGGACTTGCGGCCACTTACAATATGCCACTCTGTCTCGTTGTTGCGGCCGTTGAGGAGAATGCATTGATGAGCGGCGAGGTCTTCAGGCTTCGAGGGTATGGCTCGGCCCTTTAGATAGTCAGGCGACGCGACGAGGTAGCGGACGCTCCTCCCAATCCGCTTCGCGATGATGCTTGAATCCGCAAGCTCGCCGAACCGGATGGCGACATCGATATTGTCTGTGATGAGATCGACAAACAGATTGGTGATGAAGAGATCGACCTGGATGCACGGGTACTTCTTCAGAAATGCGGACACGAACTCGTAGAACGGCTCCTGACCCAGGATGACCGGGACGGAAACCTTGAGCGCGCCCTCCGGCTTTTTCTGCGTCTGGGTCAACGCGCTCTCAGCGTCCAACAGACGGCTGAGCGGCTCGCTGCACTGATCGAAGTAGGACCGGCCCTGGGCCGTGAGGCTTAACTTGCGCGTCGTCCGCTGCATTAGGGTGACACCGAGCTGATCCTCGAGCGACGCCACCTTCCGGCTCACCGTCGAAACCGGCATGCCGAGCGCCCGCGAAGCCCGACTGAAGCTTCCGAGCTGCGCGACCTTCACGAACACGGCGATGTCGTTCAAATCAGGCATGCGCTCATTTTTGCATAAATGGAAAATAGTCTCCATATATTTCTATCTAATCGGGAATGCAGATCGATCGATATTGAGGACGCGGCTAATAGAGAAACGGTCGCGCACCAACATCAGGAGATCGAAATGGAACAGCGCAAAACAGTCCTCGTCACCGGCGCCTCCCAGGGCATCGGCGCAGCCGTCGTCAACGCCTTTGTCGAACGTGGCTATAACGTGGTCGCAACGTCGCGCCGCGTCAGCCAATCCTCGGAGATCAAGGCATCGGATCGCGTTGCCCTCGTCGACGGCGATATTGGCGATGCCGCGACCGCAAAGAACGTTGCCGAAACAGCGATCCATAGATTTGGCTCCATCGACGCCGTTGTTAACAACGCCGGCATATTCGTCGCCAAGCCGTTCCTCGATTACACGGACGAGGACTTCCGGAAAGTCTCATCGACAAATGTCGACGGCTTTATCCGTCTCACTCAGCTCGCGATCCGGCAGATGCTGGCGCAAAAAAGGGGCGGCAGCGTCGTCAGTATAACGACCTCCCTTGTCGATCATCCTATCGCGGGCTTTAATGCCTCGGTGTCCATGATCACCAAAGGTGGGATCGATGCGGCCTCTCGGAGCCTTGCCATGGAATACGCCAAGGACGGAATCCGCGTTAACACCGTCGCGCCGGGGATCGTCGACACGCCCCTGCATAAGGACAATCCCAAGGACTTCCTGAAGACCCTGTCGCCGATGGGCGCGATCTCGACTGCTCGGGAGATCGCAGACGCGGTTGTTTTCCTGACCGAAGCTCCACACGTAACCGGGGAGGTGCTCCACGTCGACGGCGGCGCACATCTCGGCAAATGGTAACGCTCGGCACGGCGCCGGCCGGCGCGGAACAGCGGCTGAGTGAGCTCGGGATCGTGCTGCCGTCACCGCCGACGCCCTTGGGCGCTTACGTCGAAGCGGTTCGGACCGGTAACCTCGTGTTCTTCAGCGGGATGCTGCCGGTTGTCGAACGTGAGCCCCAATTCGTCGGGCGAATTGGCGGAGAGCTCACTTTGGAAGACGGCCGCAAGGCCGCCGCGACCGCCACCCTGAATGGACTGTCGGCGGCGAAGGCTCTCCTCGGATCCCTCGACTGTGTTGCGGCGATCGCGAAGCTTGGCGTGTATATCGCCACCGAGGGCGATTTCAGGGAGCACGCCAAAGTCGCCGATGGTGCGTCCGAGTTGCTGGAGGCGATCTTTGGAACAGAAAAACTTTCGCCCCGTATCGTCCTTGGTGTCGCGAGCTTACCGCTCGGCGTACCGATCGAATTGGAACTCGTTTTGGAAGTCGACGACGGCCCGCCTCGATAAACGTGTTCCATCAGGCGTGCCGTGTTCCATGACGTTCCATAGCCGGGAACGCGCTCTCGGATTTGGACGGCAACTCGCGAAGTGAACCCGATCCGTAATCAGGAGGAGTAGCGATGAGACGAAATTTATACTGGATGATGGCGATTGTTCCGGCGGTTTGCGCCGCCTTGGGTGGAGCAGCCATCTCCGCGCAGGACAAGTACACCGTGCGGGTGCCCGGCGGCCTCTCGTTCTCCGAGTTCAAGGGATACGAGAACTGGCAGGCTGTTTCGATCAGCAAGACCGATCACGCCTTCGCTCTCATCCTCGCCAATCCCGTGATGATCGAGGCCTATCGTTCCGGCATTCCCGGCAACGGCAAGCCTTTCCCTGAAGGCTCGAAGATCGCCAAAGTCCATTACAAGCCGGTGAAGAGCGATGATGCGCCTGATCCATCGACGGAGTTGCCGGGGGGAGCAGGCCAACGTCGATTTCATCGTGAAGGACAGCAAGCGGTTTACGGACCCGGACAGCGGCGGGTGGGGATATGCCGCGTTCAACTATGATACCGCGTCCGACACCTTTACACCCGGGACCTATAAAGACCCGGCCCCGCAGGGACACGACGCCAAGTGCGGAGTTGCGTGCCACGCGTTGGCGCAGTCAAAGGATTATATTTTCACGACGTATTCCAGGAGATGAGCGGCGATTGAGCGGGCGATGACCGTTCCGGGTCATGAAAAAACGCCGCTCTCGTGTTTCTGACATCTGCTCCTAATCTGTAATCGGATATCACCTGATGCGCGTTGAAATGTGGCTCCGCATTAGGACTGGATGTCTGCTATTGGGATGTTTCTTTCATGTGCGGTAAATCGCGCTCGTCAGTTTCCTCTGCTGAACAGACTTGGCGCGGCTGAAAGCCAAGACCAAATTTTGGTGGGATACCTGCTGGCACAACGTATTGAAATACTATGGGCGAAATTCCTGTCCCACTCGTCAGTAAGTCATTGAAATTAAAGCGCATAACCACTCCCGTAGGGAGCGCCAGTCAGTTTTCTCGCATTGATTTCATTTATATTTTTTGCCGATTTGTCCCACGGCGAAAATGGGAGTTTCAAGCGACCTCTCATCGGGTCGCACACCGTCCGTCTCTACCACTTCATCCTGATGCCGCCGGTCGCGCTGTAGTCGTTGCTGTCGCCGAAGCTTTCGAGGCTCGTGTTCGCCAAGACTTCGCCGTAGACCGAATACTTGTCGTCGGCCCAGCTATAGGTTCCGCCCACGCCCAGACCGCCCCAGAGGCGCTCGCCTTCTGTGCTGATGTCAGTCCCGGAAACGGTCGCACCCGTGCCGTTGAGAAACTCATAATAGAGGTTGGCGATGCCGTAGAGGCTTGAACGCGAGATCGCGCCGGAGGCATCGCGCCATGCCGTTCCATTTTCAAGCGCCAGCCCAAGCCGACCATCGAGGCTGTCGCCGTCATTTGACGAAACCCGCGCGCCGAACGGATCGGTGAAGCTGTCGAAGCTTACATTCGAATAAGTGAGCTGCGCCTGCGGAATCAGAGCCCACGCAGCGCTCATGGGCACGCGCTGGCCCGCTTCCAGGCTGAAGGCGTAGCCGAAAGCGCCGTTGCCATCTTGAAGCGCCCCGACGAGATCGGATCGCAGATCGTTGTTGAACCAGGTCGCCCGCGCTTGACCGTCAACGTAGAAGCCGCTGCGATCGTACCACGTCAACGTTCCGCCGAATCCGTAACCCTCGGCGTGGATGTGACCGTCGCCGTAGAAGGAGCGCACATCAGCCGACGACGTTCCGTATTGAAAATTCACGCCGCCGACCAACCGCCCAAACGCGTTGTCGACCATTAGACCGTCGAGACCCGATTGCAGTTTGAACTCATCGGCATCGTAGCTTGAGCCTGTGGTCGAGTGATCGGCGTCGTACTCTGAATGCCGACCTTCGACGCGCGCCCAAATTCCGGATGCCGATTGCGAATCGGAATCCGAATGCGCGGCGCCGTCCCAATAGCGGTTGCCGACGCGCTGCTGCAGCGTCGGAAGGCCGTTCAAGCCAAGAAGAACCTGGGAGTAGACTTCATACATCGGCACCGTCGCGGCGTAGAGCGGCCCCGCAGGCGCCGTCGGTGGCGGATTGATAAGAGCCGAGCGCAGATACCAGTCCCCGTCATTCGGCGTGTTGATGCCGTTCTTTTGCAGCGTGTAGGCATAGGCGCCGCCGATCACGGCTTGCGCGCCGTGAAGGACATAGTCTCCGGCCAGCGCAAAATTTCCGGCCGACGTGCCGCCGACGTCCACGACTTCAATGCCGGCGACCGTCTGCGCGCCGCCACCGCCAACGTTAATGACGCGGAGCGATGTTGTGCCAGACGTGTTTCCCTGAACCCGCAATAGATCTGTCGGCGAGGCATCGCCGCCGAGCACGGATTCGATCTGCAGCGTGCCGCCCGTGCCGGTGTAATTGCCGGCAACGGTCAGCGTGCCGATGGAATTGCCCGGCGCGATGATGCCGGCATTGATCGTGTCGCCGACCGTGCCGATGCCTTGCAGCCGGCCGGCCGCCTGCACATTCATGGTGCCGGCGAGAATGCCGTTGACCGCCAGCGTGCCGCCCTGAACGAGCGTCGATCCGCCAAAGGCCGAGTTGTCGCCGCTCAGGATTTCCTTGCCGCCCGCAACCGACAGCACGCCGGTGCCGTTGAATGTGCCGGCGAACGTGTCGCTGGCGTTGGTGATCGTCAGATTCTTGGCGCCCATTGTGACGACACCGCTGCCGCTCAGGCTCTGAATGTCGGTGCCGGCTGCCGTCAGCGGTGAAATATCGAAGGTGCCGTTGGCGGTCACGCCGCTCGACGCCGCGATCGAGCCGTTGGCGCGCAGCGCCAGCGTGCCCTGATCGATCACCGTCCGGCCAGTATAGGAATTGCTCGTCGTCAGGTTGACGATGCCGGTCCCTGTCTTCGTCAATGCGCCGGCGCCGCTGAGTTCGCGCAAGGCGGACACCGTGAAGCCGACGCTGTCGAGCGTCAGCCCGCCCGCCGCGATGTTGAGCGTGCCGGCGCCGGTGCCGATCCACACGCCGCTGCTTCGTGTCGCGCGGTAGGTGGCGTTGTCGAAGTTGACCTGGGAGCCCGCGCCCACGTTCAGGCTCTGCGATGCAATCGTGGCATTGCTGACGTTGAGCGTGCCGACGCCGCCGGCGTTGCCGAGCGATACCCCGCCGCTGGCGGTGACGGTGGCCCCATTCTCGACGTTCAGTATTCCCCGTCCGGTACCGCCGACGCTGAGCGCGAGGCCGGTGGCCGTCCATTGCGATCCCGCACCGGTCACCGTCACCGTGCCTGTGCCGCTGCCGCCGCCGATCCGGAAACTTCCGAGGCTCATGACCGTGCCGCCGTTTTGAATGGTCAGGCTGCCCGACGCGGTATCGCCGACGAAGAGATTTCCGGTTTGCAGCCGCGAGCCCGTTCCGCTCACCGTCGCCGCTGCGTTGGCGCCGTTCACGGTCAAGCTGCTCGTCGTGACGACGGTTCCGCCGTTCTCGATGTTGAGCAACTCGGGGAAGCCGGTGGCGCCGGAGAGGCTGATCGCGCCGTTGGCAGTCCACTGGGAGCCGGCTCCCGTTACGGTCACAGTGGCGCCGTTGCGGATGGCAGCTGTGCCGGTACTTGTCAGCGTGGCACCGTTTTGAACGGTAAGACTGCTCGTAGGATTGGCACTATTAGCATCGATTGTCACGGAACCGGCTGTGCCGGTCGCCCCACCCTGTATGCCGAGGACCACAATGCCAGCTGGGCCGATGCTGACGGCTCCGCCGGCAGGCGCCGTACCGGCGCTCCAGTTCGAGCCAACCGTCCAGTCGTTACTGGTGGCGCCGGTCCAGGTTTGAGCCTCGGCTGGACCCGCGAACGCCACCACGAGAGCCGCCGAGGCAAGCGTCAGGCGGCAGGTCCGCGCGTCGAAAACACGTCGCCCAAAAACAGGCGCAAACAGCGACGCCACGGAAACCAACGCCATGGAAAAAATTCCTTGCTGAACATATGTAACCGCATGAAATTTGCGATGATTCGGCCTACCAGCCTATGAAGGCTCCTCCGAAAGTAGGAGAAGGGTGTAGAGCGGTGATTGCTGTTGCAGAAGGGCCACAAAAGACGCAGCGCTATTGTCAGGTGACTGACCCGCCCCACTGAGTGGCCGGTTGCCATGTTAGTTGGCCGGACAGACATCCTACTGCTAGCCGCTGCGTGGACGTGGGAGTGGCGTAGACTGCAAGTAAGGACACGCAGCCAACGTTGGAACAAACACCTGAGGAAAACCGATCCGTATAGGTCCGCACATGCTCGTTGTGGTCGTCAGCGCTGGTGTCTTCTCAATCTGAAAAACGCCCTTCTTGGCTCTTCTTTAGATGGACCGGCCTGGACGCTGACTATGTCTTTCCAGCAAAGGTAGCCGACCAACCGGCCAGTATTTCTGTTAACGACCGGAACGTGAGCGACATTGGCGGAATTCATGCGTTCGGCAACTGCCTCCAGATGCTCGTCTGGATGTGCAATGACCGGTTTTTCTGCCTGCAGAAGGTTGTGAAGCTGAGCAGTCCTCGGGTGGCGCTTCCGCCGCCACTTCATCACGCTTGGCGGATCGAGTACGCCAAGGACACGCCGATCTTCGTCGACCACCGGAAATGTCGGATGGATCGTATCTGGATCTATGAGAAAGCTCGCAGCGTCGCGCAGCGTCATCGACGCTGGAACTGTCTGCACGCTTCTTGTCATGACGTCTTCGACGCGGGTCAGGGCAAACGTCTGCACATGATATTCGCATAAGATATGGTGCCCGCGCCGTGCCAGACGCTCCGTCAAAATAGAACGCCGCATCATCAAAATCGCGACGGTATAAGCGGCCGTGCACGCCGCTAGGACCGGCAAGAAGCAGTCGATTGCACCAGTGACCTCAACGGCAAAGAACGTTGCGGTCAATGGAATGCGCATCGTTCCGCCCATCGTCGCGGCCATCGCAAGCAATGGCCAGAAACCGGCGCTCGCTATCGGCAGGATGGCCGTCAAAGCCATGCCCATGGCCCCACCGATAATGAGCAGCGGCGCGAGCACACCACCGGATGTGCCCGATCCAAGCGCTATGCCCCATATTGTCATTTTCACAAGCAGCAACGAAAGCGCGCTCATCGTGCTCAGATCGCCTTTGAGCAGGTGATCGATATTGTCGTAGCCGACGCTCAGCGCCCTTGGATCGATAAGTCCCCCTATGCCGACGCAGATGCCGCCGATCATGGGCCACCACATCCAGTGGATAGGCAGCTTAGAGAACAAGTCCTCCGTCGTGTAGACAAGTTTTGTGAGAACGCCTGAGAGAAGGCCGGCAATCGCCCCGACCGCGACCCAAGTTATAAGCCCCATTAGCGATATCTGCACGTCCCCCGAGAATGGAAATAGCGGCGACGGCATATGCAAATAAGAGCGTTCGACTGCCGAAACGGTCGCCGCCACAGCGACAGGGATGAAGCTGCGCGGCGCCCACTCGAATAAAAGCAGCTCCACTGCCAGCATGACGGCAGCGATAGGCGTTCCAAAGACTGTCGTCATTCCCGCCGCCGCGCCGGCGACGAGAAGCGTTTTTCTCTCTGCATCGCTGACAGGAAGCATTTGCGCGATAATCGAACCGAGTGCGCCCCCGGTCATGATAATCGGACCTTCGGCGCCGAACGGGCCGCCCGTTCCGATCGAGATCGCCGATGAAATAGGCTTTAGGATTGCGACTTTCGGACTGAGCCGCGATCGCCCGAGAAGGATCGCCTCAAGGGCCTCAGGTATGCCATGGCCACGGATTTTCTCGCTTCCGTAGCGCGCCATCAGGCCGATGAGCAGGGCTCCTGCGACCGGAATGAATATCGAGATGAAGCCTAGATGCAACTCGCCAATCGTCCGCGCGGCAAACGACCACTCGCCGAAATACGCGATGTTCGTGCAAAGGCGAATAAGGGCGAGCAGCCCAACTCCCGCACCCACACTGATGGTCGCGACCACGACAGCGATTGCTGCAATCCACAAGACTCGCGGATTGGCTGTAAAATCACCGCGAGAACGATCGATTTCTATAAGCCTCATGACGCCTTCTCAAACAAAGGTTCGAATTCTTTCCGGCGCGGATAAATATCGCAATACGATATATATGCAACCGAAAGCGCGTGGCTGTTAAGGCGCGAAGCGCGTCACTCATGCGCGGTTGACCATTTTCCCAGGGCCCCTATTCTGCTCACGCGGGGCAATAGATGTTGAGGGGAGGGGCGTAGTTCGTGGACGAAAGTCATAGGAAACGGGGCGCATCTCGCAAACGGCCGGTAAAGGCTAGAAACGCGTCTGTAAAAAAGGCCGACTACGAAGCTCTCGCCGAATTTCGCTACGCACTTCGGAAATTTCTCGCTTTTAGCGAGGAGGCGGCATCCAAGGCGGGGCTCACGCCACAACAACATCAGGCACTGCTTGCGATCAAAGGCGCGCCCGACACGGATTGGTTGAGCATCAGTCAGATCGCGGAACGTCTGCTCGTCCGCCACCATACCGCGGTCGAACTCATCGACCGGCTGGTCGCGCTGGGTCTCGTCGTTCGCATGACCGATCCGGAAGATGGCAGACGAATACAGGTTCATGTGACGAAGGACGGAGAAGAGCGGTTGCGGGCGCTTTCAGCCATCCACATTGAGGAAGTCAAAAATATCCAACCGACGCTTCGCAAACTTCTCAAGCAATTTTACGCTAGCGGTGGAGAATGACGACGTATCGAAAGAAATACCCGGATGCGCGAGAGAGCACACCCGGGCCATCGAACACGCCCACCCTCTAGGACGAGAAGGCGGACGCGGCTTTCTTTTAGCGGTTGCCGTGCCGAAAGCATAGATCGCATTGCGATATTATTGCACCGGAGTGGCCAGCGTGTTTCCGTCCAGGAGATGCTTTATCCTCGAGCGAAACTCGCAAGATCCTCCTTGGGTCCAAAGAATTCAAAATGTTGCTGCTCGTGCGGGACATTCCTCCTGCTCAGCAGACGATGCATGTTCGCAAGAAAGGCTGGCGGACCGCAGTAGTAATAGTCCGCGTCGCGATCCCCGATCATGGTTTCAAGCAGCGGTGCATCTATGAAACCTTTGCTGGCGCCAATCCCATTGCTACCGAGTGGTTGCTGCGGATCGACGTAGCGGAAGTGGGCGCTTAAATTGGCGTGCTGCGCCGTGAGATCCTCGACCGTGGATTTGAAGGCCTGCACATCTTCGTTCTGGCACCCGTGAATAAGGGCAACCTCACGTTTCGGAGAGATGTCCAGCGAGCTTTGCAGCATGCTCATGAGCGGTGTGATTCCGATGCCGCCAGCGATCAGAACCAGCGGACGGTCATCCGTCAGGTCGTGATCGAGGAAAAATTCTCCGCACGGCGGAGCGACGTCCAGAACCGAGCCGTCTGTCAAAGAATTGTGCAATAAATTCGAGACATAACCAGCCGGCGTGGTGCCCGCGACGCCGTCTTCGCGTTTGACGCTAATGCGCAGCCAATCCTGATTGGGTTTCGCAGAGAGACTATACTGGCGCATGGTCGTTAAACCATCGCCGGTTGGGACGCGGATGGTGATGTATTGACCTGGCTTGAAGGACGGCAACGGCCCTTTGTCTTCCGGGGTCAGATAGAAGGATGTGACGACGCTGCTTTCCTGCTGTTTTTTGGATACGATAAAGCGGCGAAAGCCCTCCCAGCCACCGGGAACCGACGCGGCTTGGCGATATATTTGGGCCTCGCGATTAATCAGAATATCGGCCAGAAATCCGTAAGACTCGCCCCACGCTGCGACGATTTCATCGGTCGCAGCGCTTCCAAGAACTTCGCGGATGGACGCCAAAAGGTTTTCGCCGACGATCGGATAATGCTCGGCCTTGATCTGCAACGATGCATGCTTCTGAGCGATAAGTTCAACTGCTTCCTTGAGTGCTCCGAGATTATCGATGTTGGCTGCATAGGCGCAAATTGCGGACGCCAAGGCTGCCTGCTGCTTGCCCGCCATTTGGTTCGTGCGATTGAAATAGGGGAGCACTTCGGGATTGTGACTGAACATTCGGTTGTAGAAATGTCGGGTCAATGTATTGCCGTGCTCTTGAAGAACAGGCGCAGTGGCCTTGACGATTTCGATGGTCTTCGAACTTAGCATGATGCTTCCCTTTGATGCTTGGCAATAGATCTTGCGCAGTGTCACGGTGAAAACATGTATTTATGATGCATCTTTTAGGTCAAGGGGAGCACGATGTTAAACTGTCTCAGCGTCGCTCTATAATTTGTGCTTCGTCAGAGGACGGTGCTCGTTAGGAACGGCGATTTCTGGAATGAGAGCTAACGTGCCACGCATTTGTCCATGCCCGGCCCTGCCTCGGAACCTTCCGCCTCAATAGTATCGGCGCCACAATCGAGCGCTTGGAGCGCGTCTTTGCGTGTCAAAAGGTGCGGGATCGCCGACCGATAAGAATATCGCTTTGGGGTCATGGGCCAGAGCTACGTCCAGGGATAGCCGGCTGTCTGCGCAAGGACCACGTTATGAGCCGCAGCCCAAGGCCGATCTCCTACGACATCGAATTCGCGCTCGCGCCAATCGGCATCGCCATGCCCGCCTCCAATCAGTCCAAGTGCACCTGCTTCAGATATCGCTGCCGCAAGCCGCCCTTCAGTGGCGAATGCCATCGGTGCCCAATGATCGGGTGACGCAACCTAAGCCGCTCGGTCAGTCGGTCTGAGCATTATCCAGCTCCGTTTCGTGAACTCAAATTCGGCGCGCTATCAAAAATCGCACGCAAGGCCTTACGGTTGCTCACGAGGTCCGCCAGCGTCCAAGAATCCAGCTCGGTGAAATAGGCTGTCAAAGCGCGTCGCAGTACGTGTTTCAGCCGACAGGCGCCGGTGATGCGACAGGCATTTTCGGAGCCGAAGCATTCGACGATCTCGAAGTCCTCTTCGGTTAGGCGTAACACTTCGCCTATGCCAATTTCAGCAGCTGGTTTGCCGAGGCGAAGACCTCCGCCACGACCGCGAATGGCTTCTACAAACCCCAACTGACTAAGCCGATTCACTACCTTCATCAGATGATTTTCGGAAATGCCGTAAGACTGAGAGATTTCAGAAATCGTAGACAGGCGCTCGGTCTGTGCACCCAAATACATAAGCACTCGGAGCGCATAGTCCGACATTAGAGTCAATCGCATGGAAGTCTCCGAGGCTGAAGCTTGAACTTGCCTCATTGCCATAAGATGTATTCTGTATTCATCTTACAATGGCAATGAGGGAGATGAAACCAGCTATTTTCTGCTTATCGCAATACCGTTGTGGTTTTCGATTGGCAGAAGAACCGGAAAACCAAATTTAAAGCTACTATCTTCTGGACCGGGCCGTGTTGGCGGGACATGCGCAGTGGCGTTCCCTTAGTCTAGTAGGCAGCATCGTTTTCTACGCAGCCCAGCGGGCTAAGGCGTCGTTGGGAATCACATACGGACGGAGCTGCCTGGTCGAGCGGGGGCCCTGCCGAAGTTAGCCTTCACGCCAGAGACATTCCTCCTGTCGTACCCGCTACCCGACTTCTATTTCCATTTTGCCGCTGTGCCGCGAGCCAGAGAAAGCGGACATCTGTTGTCGCATCGCCTCAAGCCGTTCACTGAGACGCGTACATGTCCGCTGCTCGTCCTCAGGCGGACGAATTTCGTTTCTTCGGCTTAGGGGCAGGGGACGACGCAGCGCCAATTCTCAATCCATTCTCGGTTACGGCTCTATCTAGCCGCCGTCGTTGGATCGTCGATCCTCCTACAAAAGTGTTTGAGTGCCGGCGCGAATGGCGTGGAACGTCTTGAGCGCCACCGCCGAAAGCTCTCCCGTATCTAGCCCCGATACATTTCCGGCCGATACCACGACGGTCGCCAAAAGTTCACGAGATCGCTCATAGTCCGAATGGGCGACCGATGGCGCCAACGCCTCCCAGGCAGCGTCGAAGGCGTTTTGCAACCTCTGGAGATCATCTGGATTGAATGCTCCAGTTTGTAGAATTCGGCGCGCGCGCATGAAGCAATCCCTCAATGTGAACCGCGCAGAAAAGATATTTAGTTGAAATGATTGTCAATTTGCCAGAGGCAGAAATGCACGATAGCGTACCAAGGTGCTCGATTACACGCAGCGTAAGATTGAATGTCTCTGCGAACGTCTACTCGACCTGTAAGAGGTTTCGTTCCTGGAGCATGTAATGGGTTTTTGAACCTGTATACGTGACCAGCTGCTGCCAGTCCGTTTCTCCCCTACGCGCCATGTGGAGAACGCCACTTGCAATGCTTTCGCAAATCTGACGATTTGGAAGGCAATCTCCGTACAAATCTTTTATGATTTTATCATATACCTCTTGGAGGGCAGCAAGCTCTCGATCATTGTAGGCTTCGGCCATCTGCAACTCCTTACGCGCTCATACCCGGTCACCCGGTGGCAGAAATATCTTTACCAAAAGAATTTATGCTCCATCGGCGCGAAGTCCGTACGGAGCCGCACATGCATGGAACAATTATTTGAAGCGACGTGCGCTAAGGCGAATAATGAAACAGCCGTTCGAATTCCGCTTCTGGCACACCGTATAGTCCAGCAGCACTCTCCTCCAGGCCTTCTCTATCTCTGATCGTGACTGAGCCCCGCGCCGTTTCGATGAGGCCTCGCGCGGTTAGATGTTGCAGGGCAGTCGTTACGCCGGCTCTGCGGACGCCCAACATGAGAGCCAAGAATTCGTGAGTGAGAACCATTTCGTCGCCATCACTGCGATCGCACGCCATGAGAAGCCACCGTGCTAACCGTTCTTCCAACTGACCGTGCGCGTTCGCTAGCGCTGTGTGGGCAACCTGTATCATGAAAAGATACGCCGATTTCAAGAACAGGTTTTGAATCGTTGGACTCTTCGTCGCGATGAGGTGAACGTCTTCAGTTGCCATGCGCCAGCCGCTTCCCTCGACTTGCATGAAAATATCGAAAGGAGCCCGATGAGAGCCGAGGACTGTCGCGGTCCCGGTCATCCCCTCGCGGCCGATAAGACCGACCTCCGACTGCAATCTGGCACCCTTCGCAATCGCTACCACTGAGGCGATGCCGGAATCAGGAAAGTAGACATATTCGACGGTTCGATTCTCCGCCTGAAGACGATATCGGAAGGGAAGAGCAATACGCTCCAGCAAAGGTTCGATCAGAGCTCTGTCATCGGCCGACAGCGTACTGAGCAGGCGATTCCGCCGCTCGCCGCGCGTTACTGACATCGGGAAGCTTTCAGCGTCGCTACCGCAAACTGCGCCACAGATATGGCACCACCGGTCAACCCAAGGGCTACAATAAAATGCCTTGACCGGCTTGCGAGGGGTCGATAGCTCCAAGCGAAAAGTGCCATCGATATTGCAGCATTATGGTACTACCCGTTGACGCACGATTAGTGCCCCAAACAATTCAGATATGAACGTAAACGATCGAAGCGCGGGTGAGTTTGGAAGGCCGTATGGTTCGCCACGGCCATGAAAAATAGAACACTTTGGATCACGAGATGCAGTAGGCCGACGCAAGTTGCTCGCGAAGTTGTGATAGAATATCTGAAAAAGGCGACGCGGGCGCGGCCGATTTTGAGCAGCCGCGTGAACCTACCGCACGTTCTTAGTTGTGGTGGGAATTTTCGCAGCCCATTTCGCCGTGATTTTGGTCCGAATGTATCTGCTGCTCGTTCGCTAGAAACGGTTCGCAAAACTGATATGACTGAATGAAACGCGATACGCCCCTTAAAAAATTGACTTGGACGAATACGGCATTTGGCCACTCGTTTGATTGAAACGGCAAACTCCAACGAGTCGCTTGGTGATGACAAATCGCCTTTAAGCTTAGGGTATGCCGAATGCCCCTCTCTCACTTGGACAGATATTGTGCTTCGCTTGATGCTGACCATGGCGGCAGCCGATCTCATCGGCCTTGATCGCGAAGCGGGTGGGCACAATGCGGGATTGAGAATTACGCTCTTCGTGGGCCTCGCCGCAGCGGTTGCAATGGTTCAAGCAAACCTGTTGCAAAACGTACATCTCGATGAACTTTAGGTCTGCACACGTCAAGCATCTAGATCGACCTTCGCTTCGCGGTCCCAAACCCGCAGATTTCCGCAAGCTTTCACGAAATTTGCGATCGCATTCGTCGAGCTTAGCTCGATGCAACCGTCGTCAAGATCGTTGTCGGTAACGCCGCATTTTTCGAGTAGGCGTTTTGCTTCGGCGTTAAAGGCGATAAACTTACAGTGTGCGTAGGCGTCGCGAACGAAATCCTGGCTAGGCGCATCGTTCAGCAACAGATTGATACCTTCTTCGCTTGCGAGAATGGCGACGGCGTCGAATAGAACTGAAGGACCGCCATCGATCTTCTGCTTGGCGGCGACTTCCGTCCCGTCGGACAGCGCGATGCCGGAGATCTTCGGCGCGACGAGTTCGCAAACGCCACCGGCTTTTTCGACGGCGCTTACGAGGGCCTTGAATGTTTTGACGTCAGCGCCGGATGTCGCGAAGATGCCGAGCTTTCGCCCTTCGAACGTTCCTAGATTGCGGCCAACAATGCTGAGGGCATTCGACGTTCCCACATCGATGGGCTTTTTTGCCGGTGCGGCAGGCTTCGGAAGCCTGATGCCGAGTCCATTTCCAACAGTCTTTCCGAGAGATTCATCAAGGGTGAGGAGATGCGCGACCATCCGCTCTCGAATGTGGGGATGCTCGACCTTGCTCAATTCGAACACGAGCGCATCGGCGATGTGTTTCTGTTCGGGAGGCGTTTGACTGCGATAGAACATGCGTGCCTGGCTGTAATGATCGGCGAAGCTTTCGGGTCGGATCCGCTGTTTCGTTCCGTCGATGGGCTCAGCAAAGCTGCGGAACCCAAGGGACGGCGTTTCCCTCGGACCGCCTTCGTCACCCCAACTGTTGGGTTCATAATTGGCGCGCCCCTTCGGATTATGCATCGCCATGTGTCCATCCTGTTGGAAGTGTGCGAACGGGCAGCGTGGGGCATTCACCGGAATATGCGTAAAGTTAGGACTTCCCAACCGTTTCAACTGCGTATCGAGATATGAAAAATTTCGTCCCTGGAGCAAAGGATCATTGCTGAAGTCTATTCCCGGCGGAATGTTCTGGGTGCAGAATGCGACCTGTTCAGTCTCGGCGAAGAAGTTATCGACCACCCGATCCAGCACCAGCCGACCCACGATTTGCACCGGCAGGATCTCTTCCGGGATCAGCTTTGTCGCGTCGAGCACGTCGAAATCGAATTTGTCCGCGAATTTCTGGTCAAAGAGCTGAACACCGAATTCCCATTCCGGAAAATTTCCCATCGTGATTGCGTCCCAGAGATCGCGGCGATGAAAGTCGGGATCAGCTCCGTTGATTTTGACAGCCTCGTTCCACATTACCGATTGCAATCCCAGCTTCGGCTTCCAATGAAATTTGACGAACGTTGACTTTCCCTTCTCATTGAGAAAGCGGAACGTATGAACGCCAAAGCCCTCCATGAATCGGAATGAACGTGGAATTGCCCGATCCGACATGACCCACATGATCATGTGCATGCTCTCGGGCGTCAGTGAGATGAAATCCCAGAACGTATCGTGCGCCGATTGCGCTTGCGGAAAGCCTCGATCGGGTTCGGGCTTAACGGCGTGGATCACGTCGGGGAACTTGATGGCGTCTTGAATGAAGAAGACGGGAATATTATTGCCGACAATGTCCCAGTTGCCTTGCTTTGTATAGAGCTTGACGGCAAAGCCGCGCACATCGCGAGCGAGATCGAACGACCCTTTGCTACCGGCAACTGTCGAAAAGCGGACGAAGGCTTCGGTTTTTTCGCCGACGCGCTGGAAGATATCCGCCCGAGTCACATCGGAAAGAGATTTCGTGAGTTCGAAATAGCCGTGTGCGCCGTATCCGCGAGCGTGGACGACACGCTCGGGAATCCGCTCGTGATCGAAATGGAAAATCTTCTCACGAAAATGGAAATCTTCAAGGAGCGTCGCGCCGCGGTCGCCCGTCTTTAGTGAGTTTTGGTCATCCGCGACAGGAATGCCTTGCTGCGTCGTCAGAAATACGTCGGCGTCGGCAGTTTGTTGGTGCACTTCGCCGCCGTTCCCCCTTTTTGTCTCAAGCGAACTCGTGGGATTGGATGGCGTAAGGAGATTGAAAGGTGCTTTCGGAGAATGGGGTTTTGACGACTTCTTACTCGAGGTAGCCATACGCGCCTCCAAAAAGCGGAGAAGGCCGAATTCTCCGTCATGCCGTGAATGCAATTGCCCAACAAGCCCACGAAGATTCCGTTCCGAGTATCCCGCGAAACTATGCGCGGCTATTCGGGCTAATTTGATCGAACCTGCACTGTTGAGGCCTCTTGTCCGGCCGCCAGCGGAGAAATTTCGTGCCATGACGAAACCTATTCCCCGTGACATGGTCGTAGCGCACTTCGGCAACGAGCAAAGGCCGGACCGGCTGCCATTTAGCGGATCGTTGCGTTGCCCAGCGACTCGGGCGGCCCGGCGCGTCGCCGGTAAAACTTTCCGGTGCGCACAGTTTCAGCAGTTGCTTTGTAAGCTCGGGCCGATCAGCTATAGGGACGGATGACGTGAAACCCACATGATGCAACAGGCCTTCATCGTCGTAGAGACCTAATAGGAGTGATCCTAGGGTTTTGCCCCCTTGCGCGTATCGAAACCCGCCCACCACACAATCGGCGGTGCGCATGCGTTTTATCTTAAGCATGGCTCGCTCGCCGAAACGGTAATCAATATCTAGACGTTTGGCGACAATCCCATCCGTGTCGGTGCGGCCGCTCTGCAGCCATGCTCTCGCGGTTGCAATCCTATGCGTGGCTTCGGTCAGAGAAACCAACGGAGAGTGTAAATTGTCCGCGAATTTCTCGAGTGCTTCGCGCCTCTCGCTGAACGGCTGCTCGGTGATCCATTTTCCGGCAGCGAAAAGTATGTCGAACGCGACGAGGCGTGCTGGTGTCTTTTGGGACAATTGCAAAATGCGGCTTTGAGCAGGATGGAGCCGCATTTGCAAAGCGTCGAACGACAAGCGGCCGTCGATCTCGATTATGAGTTCGCCATCGATGACGAACGTCTGTGGTTTATGCGCGCGGGAGAGAGCTTCGACTATTTCGGGAAAGTATCGCCGCAATGACTTTCCTGATTTCCCGATAAGCTCGACTTCTTCCGCCCGCTTGTACGCAAGACATCGAAATCCGTCCCATTTGGGTTCGTACTGCCACTCGCTTCCTTTGGGAATATCTTCAACAAGACGAGCTTCCATGGGAGCAAGCAGAGGCGGCCAATTCTTGCTGCGACTGGCCGACCCTGTCTTCCCGTGTGAGGGCTTTCCTTGAACTCGTACCACGCCGCAATTCCTACTTCGGTCTGGGATCCTGCAGTCGTGCGCCAGGCTCCATTTCGCCGGAGCGATAGCGCTTCACGGCGTCCAAGAGCGTATAGGTGGCATTGCGAGTTTCTTCGAAGATCGCCGTGTCGCCATCCAAGTCTTCGTGGCTCGTCGCATAGGGTCGATAGTATCCGATGTATCGGTCAATCGCGGCGAGTGTCCCGGCAGGCCGGAGCTGCATATCGCTCAACCAATCATGTAAGGATCTGCGAACAACGTCCGCGCCCTCTGAATCTCCGTGGACGATGATTGAAAATGCGCGTCCAGCGAGATGCTTTGGGTAAGACCAACCGCCTAGTTCGATGTGCTTCGCTTCTTCGGCATTCTTCCCGTGTGTTAAGGTGGGATCGGTATTTCCTCCGTCGGCGCAGACCAATCGATCAATCATCGACTTTAGCGTCGTTGGTGCTTGATACCAGTGACATGGAGTGACGATCATTATGCCGTGTGCGGCGACCCATAGCGGATAGATCTCATTCATCCAATCGTTGATCTGGCCAAGCCCATGGTTCGGGTAACAGGAACATGGCCAATGACAGAGGGCCGGCGATGTTGAGAAACAGGCTTTGCAGGGATAGATCTGGCGACCATACTCCGACGTCAGCCGACTGAGATCCAGGACATCGGCGACGAAGTCTTTATTATTCTCAACAGCGACTTTCGCGGTCTCAACTAAGCGAAACGTTTTCGACATTTCACCCGGACATGTGTGCTCACTCCGCGGCGAGCCGTTTATCAAAAGTATGCGAGAGGGAAGGCGTCTGTCCTCGTGTCGCTTTTGCGCTTCGGCAATTGAGCCTCGTGTGTTGAGCCACTCGGTCGCGACGTCGTAATCGGGATCTGAAAAATCGCTTCCGGCTTTCTGAGTCCGAGGGGCCTTCCTCTTTTTGCTATAAGCCTCCCAGGCAATATGAGTTATCGCAGCGATCTCGGCGTCCAGCCCGCCAAACAAAGGGTCGTTAAAAGCTTGGCGAAATCTCTCATCGAAGGATTGCCTATCAACAGTCACGTCAGGCATTCCCTTGCGGGGGCTAACGGATGCCATGTGAATATGCCTTTATCGCACGCGGAGAGCAGATGTCGGATGCGGCGTCATAAAGGAACGCTGTAAGCCGAAGCAACGTTCCAGACATTTGGTATAGGTCGCCGCTGATCATGCAACGCTTCGCAGAGAAAAGCCGAAGTCTGTCCGAATAGCTAGGCACATAGATCGGCCATAGCTCGCCGAACTACGTCACCGCTGGCAGCCGCTCCAAATGCTTTTCAAGAGTGATCGGATAATCGCGAACGCGCACACCAGTGGCATTGTAGACGGCATTGGCGACCGCGGCGCCGACGCCACAAAGACCAAGTTCGCCAACGCCCTTTGCCTTCATTGGATTTGCCTTGTCATCGATCTCATCGAGAAACACGACGTCCTGGTGAGGTATGTCCAAATGAACAGGTACTTCATAGCTGGCAAGGTCGTGATTGACGAAGAAGCCATACTTCTTGTCGATTGCGAGCTCTTCCATCAACGCACCGCCGACGCCCATGGTCATCGCGCCGATGACTTGGCTACGCGCCGACTTAGGATTTAAAATACGGCCGGAAGAGCAGACCGCGAGCATCCGATTAACCCGCACGACGCCGGTGAACGCATCGACACGCACCTCGACGAAGTGCGCGCCGAATGTGGACAACTGGTAAGTCTTTGCCAGATCCCCGAATTCGATTTTATCCTCACCTACAAGTTCACCCGACGCTGCGGCGTCCTTGAGGCTTGATGTGCGATTGCCGCTTCTCACATTCCCGTTCGCGAATTCGGCGTCGGCGGAGTTGAAGCCCAGACGTTGAGCAATGGCTTCTCTTAGTTTTATGCACGCCGCATACACGCCGGATGTGGCGTTCGCCGCGCCGAACTGGCCGCCCGATCCAGCTGAGACTGGAAAGGCTGAGTCGCCAAGCTTCACGACGACATCATCCAAATTGACGCCCATCATCTCTGCGGCGGTCTGCGCGATGATCGTATAGCTGCCAGTGCCGATATCAGTCATATCGGTTTCAACGATGATCTCACCACTTGAACTTAGCCGCACGCGTGCTGCGGAAGGCATATTTAGATGATTCCGAAATGCGGCGGCCATGCCGATCCCAATTAGCCATCTCCCTTCCCGTACTTGAGCGGGCGAAGAATTTCGCTTCGACCAACCAAACCGATCGGCGCCTTCGCGCATACATCGCACCAATTGCCGATCAGAAAATCGGCGCTCAGGTTTTTCGGGATCGACTTGGGTATCATTCTTTTCGCGAAAAGTTATGGGATCCATCCCCAGCTTTTCTGCCATTTCGTCGATGGCGATTTCCAACGCCATTAGACCTGGAGCTTCGCCCGGCGCGCGCATCGCGTTGCCCTCCGGCAGGTCGAGCACGGCAAGCCGCATCGACGTCAATCGGTTTGCGCCGGCATAAAGAAGTTTAGTTTGGTTGACAGCCGTCTCTGGATGCCCGTCCGGTTGATCGCCCGAGCCGCTCTCATGCGCGATCGCCAAGATAGCGCCGCTATGATCCGCGCCGATTCGGATATGCTGAATCGTCGCTGGTCGATGGGTCGAATTATTTGGCATTAATGGGCGGGGCATAGCCACTTTGACAGGTCGCTTCGCAGCCAAAGCGCCAAGCGCAGCCATCAGCGCGTCTGAACGGAGAAACAGTTTCCCGCCGAATCCCCCGCCGACGTACGGCGAGATCAAACGGACCTTATTTTTGGGTATGTTGAGGGTCGTCGCGAGATCCGTGCGGCCCCAGTCGATCATCTGATTAGATGTCCAAACTGTAAGTTCGTCGCCGCTCCACGCAGCAATGGATGCGAAGGGCTCCATCATCATGTGGCTTTGATCTGGCGTGACATAAGTCTCGTCGAGCTTGACGGGTGCATCCGCAAATGCCTGCTCGAAATGACCGACGCGCTCTTCCCTCGCGGGCGAACCGCTATTCGGATCGCCGGCGAAAGGTGCATTCTTCCAGCGCTCCGCGAGATTGAACCGGCCGTGAGAACGATCGTAATCGACGCGAATAAGCGATGCGGCTGCTCTGGCCTGTTCGAATGTTTCAGCCACCACGATAGCAATCGCTTGATGGTAATGATCTATCTCGGGCCCTCCAAGCAGTTTCGCAGTATTGTGTTTTCCTTTTCCGAGGTTGCCCGCGTCTTGCGCGGTGACGATTGCGACCACTCCAGGAGATGCCTTCGCCTGCGCGAGGTCCATTGAGTGAATACGCCCCTTGGCGATCGCGGATCCAAGGATAAAGCCGTAAGCCAGACCTGAAAGCTCATGGTGCTCGTAGGCGTACGGGGCCCTACCGGTCGTCTTCAGCGGCCCTTCGATGCGTTCGCGAGCGCGGCCTACCACCAGCATTTTATCGATCGGATTCGCGCCCGCCGGCTTGTCGAATCTCATTGGTTTAGCCCTTCGACTGCTCGATGACGGATGCGAGCGCTCTCGTCGCTAACGTCAGCTTGAAAGAGTTATCTTTCGTTGGCGTCGCACCTTGAAATGCACGCGAGGTAACTGCTTCTGCGCCGTGTGGAAGAAGGGACTCGGCTGCTTCGACGCGCCACGGCTTAGGCGCAACGCCGCCGAACGCGACGCGGCCGCTCCCATCCGATTGAATGACGGCTGCGACCGAGACGAGTGCGAAGGCATAAGAAGCGCGGTCGCGGACTTTTTCATAGAAGTGCTTGCCGCCAAGCGGCGGCGGCAGCGTGACGGCAATTATCAACTCGTCAGGGCGCAGCGTCGTTTCAACGTGGGGAGTATCTCCCCATAAGCGATGAAAGTCTGCGATTGGAATGGAACGCTGCTGACCGCGGGAGTCTATAGTTTCCACGACGGCGTCGAGCAGCCGCATCGCTACCGGCATATCACCTGGAAAAGTAGCTATGCATGATCCGCTTACGCCTATAATTCCGAGTTGACGAGAGTAGCCGACAATTGCGGCGCAGCCCGATCCGGGACTGCGCTTGTTGCACGCCATATTCGTATCATAGAAATATGGACATCGCGTGCGCTGGAGCAAATTGCCGGCGGTCGAAGCTTTGTTTCGTAGCTGCCCCGACGCGCCCGCTACGATTGCGCGGGTAAGCACCTGATAGTCCCGTCTAACGCGCGCATCCGCAGCAAGATCAGTGTTTGTCACGAGCGCACCGATCCGCAGTCCTCCGTCGCCGGTAACCTCGATCTTGTCGAAACCTAGATCTTGAACATCTACGAGGTGGGTTGGTGCCTCAATTTCAAGCTTCATCAAGTCAAGGAGGTTCGTGCCGCCGGCGATAAACTTCGCGCCAGTCCGGCCGGCGACCGCTTGCGCCGCAGATATAGGATCTTTTGCGCGTTCGTATGAGAAAGCCTTCATTCGCGATCTCCGGCGATCTCGGCCATAGCTACAGCAATGTTGGAATAGGCGCCGCACCGGCAAATATTTCCGCTCATCCGCTCCCGCATTTCGATATTTGTGGCGCGGGGCTGATCAATCGGGTTTTCTTGAGCGTGGCTCGGAATGCCCCGCTTGATCTCGTCCAAAACCGCAACTGCCGAGCATATTTGGCCAGGCGTACAATAACCGCATTGATATCCGTCATGCTTGATGAAGGCAGCTTGCATCGGATGGAGCTTATCCGGCGTTCCCAAGCCCTCGATTGTCGTTATCTCGTCGCCATCGTGCATGACGGCGAGACTGAGGCATGAATTTATTCGCACGCCGTCTACCAGAACGGTGCAGGCACCGCATTGGCCATGGTCGCAGCCTTTTTTTGCGCCTGTCAGATAGAGGTGTTCGCGCAGCGCATCGAGGAGTGTCGTGCGCGGGTCAATCGAGAGTTCGTGTTTCTTTCCATTGACTGCAAATCGAACTGAAATATTCAAAATTTGCTCCGCTTTGGCTTCAGACGGAGTTGCGACGCCTGACACCTTTACTGCCGCCGCTGACGCCGCGCTGCCCGCGAGCACGTTTCGACGAGACATTTCGAAACCGGTCGACTTCGACATGGATCTCACCCTTTCCCGGCGGGCTCATTCATGGCTCCGTATTCGCCAGTAACTCGGTGGAAATGGGATTCGTTCAATGACGGGGCGAAGTTTCTTCTATGTCAGCGCGATTTAGCTCAGCGGCTGGACCAAAGACTCGGGATGCAATGTCAGGAGGAACCATAATGTATTGAACGTCGTATGGCATTCAGCAGAAGTCAAAGCCGCCAGACCGCTCATATGGACCAGCGTTCACCCACAGAGCCCACTGCGACCGATGATAGAGAACACGAAGAGCAAGACGAGGCGCCGGTCCATTTCGGCGAAATCATCCGTGCGCATCTTTGGATTACGGCAGCGATCGTTACAATACTTGCTGCTGCTGCCGTCGGTGTTCTTGTTTGGTGGCTTAACGCGCGCCACTACGAATGGACCGACGATGCTTTTATCGACGCTCGGCAATTTGCCGTAAGCTCGAAGGTTGCCGGATATATCGATGCCGTAAAGGTAACGGACAATCAACGTGTATCTGCCGGCGATCTGTTGGTGCAAATCGATCCCCGCGATTATGAGGCGTCGCTCGCTCAAGCCAAAGCGCGCGTTTCGCAGGCCGTGGCAACCGTCGGCAACGAAGACGCGCAAATAGACGCGCAGAAAGCCCAAGTCACGGCCGCTGAACAACAGAAGAAGGAAGCAGATGCCGCGCTCGTCTTTGCAAAGCAGGAAAACGATCGCGCTCAGGCGCTCGTCAAATCCGCGGTTGGCACAGTCGAACGAGCGCAGCAGACCCGATCTCAACTGCAACAGGCACAGGCAACATCGGCGCGAGCCATGGCGAGCGTCGAAGCCGCCAAGAAGCAGTTGACGGCGCTACTCGCCCAGAAAGTGAGCGCTGAGGCTAACGTGGAAGCCGCCAAGGCAGACGAAGCGCTCGCCGAGCTCAATCTCTCGTACACACATGTGACTTCCGCACAGTCCGGCAAGATCGTCCAGCTGACAGCCGCAAAAGGGCAGTACGTTCAGGTCGGACAAAACCTGATGATGTTTGTTCCGTCGCACATTTGGGTAACCGCGAATTTCAAGGAAACACAGATAACGGATATGCGGCCAGGACAACCGGTCTCTATCGAAATAGATGCTTATCCGAACCGCGAATTCGAAGGACACGTCGACAGCATCCAAGCAGGATCGGGCACCGCATTCAGTCTGCTTCCGGCGGAGAATGCGACGGGCAACTACGTTAAAGTTGTGCAACGCGTTCCCGTGAAAATCGAAATCGACAACCCTCCCTCCGACGTAACTCTTGGACCTGGAATGTCCGTTGTCCCCGAAGTGAAGGTCCGATGAGCAACGACGCCAAAGCTGGAGGGCCGCGAAAGATCAATCCATGGCTGATCGCATTCATTGTGTCGATCGCGACATTCATGGAAGTTTTGGATGTCAGCATTGCAAACGTCGCATTGCGCCATATTGCCGGAAGCGTCGGTGCCTCTTACGACGAAGCGACCTGGGTTCTGACGAGTTACCTGATCGCGAACGCGGTGATCCTGCCAGCAAGTGCTTGGCTGTCATCGATGGTTGGGCGCAAGAAGTTCTACATGTTCTGCGTCGCGCTATTCACCTTCGCATCTTTTCTTTGTGGCATAGCTTGGAGTCTACAATCGCTAATTTTCTTTCGCGTTCTCCAGGGTCTCGGTGGAGGCGGCTTAGCGCCGAGCGAACAGTCAATTCTTGCGGACGCGTTCCCGGCGGAAAAGCGCGGCAGCGCATTTGCAGTCTATGGTCTCGCTGTCGTCGTGGCCCCGACGGTAGGACCGACAATTGGTGGAGCAATCACGGATTATTCCACGTGGCACTGGATCTTCTTTATCAATATCCCGATGGGCCTTCTGTCTCTGTTCCTCGTCGGCACTTTTGTCGATGCGGATAAAAAAGAGAAAACGAAAAACGACCCCAAACGCAGCCTTTGGAATTTCGATTTAGTGGGATTCTTGCTGGTAGCGCTGTGTCTCGGCGCGCTGGAGGTCGTTCTCGACGAAGGGCAACGCAGCGACTGGTTCGAGTCGACATTTATCATCGTGTTTGCATGCTTGTCGGCAGCAGCATTCGCGGTGTTCGTTCCGTGGGAACTGTCCCGAAAATATCCGCTCGTTAAAGTGCGCTTGCTTGGCACACGCCAATTTGGAATGTGCTTCATCATGATGCTCGTAACGGGCGGCGTGCTTTTCAGCTCTATCCAGCTCCTGCCTCAGCTCGTTCAAAACGAATTTGGCTACGATGCGACGTTAGCTGGCCTATCCTTATCTCCTGGCGGCTTCGTTACAATGATGATGATGCCCATTGCAGGCTATTTGACGGGAAAAGTGCAGCCGAAATATCTGATCGCGCTCGGGCTCGCCATCATCGGTTTTTCAATGTGGACTCTAACAGGCCTTAGCCCAGATCTTTCGTTCTTCTACGCGGTCTGGACTCGCATGTTTACGGCGGCCGGCCTACCGTTCCTCTTTATTCCAATTACGACGGCCTCTTATGCCGGCCTCAAAGGCGGCGACACCAATCAAGCCGCCGGCCTGATCAACATCGCGCGCAATCTAGGTGGCAGTATAGGCTTGGCCATGGTGCAGACGTCGTTGCAGCAACGCCAACAGTTCCACCAAAGTAGGCTTGTCGAAAATGCTATCCCGTCGAACATCCATTTTCAGGAGTCGCTGCGCCAAGCGACAATATTCCTGCAAAGCAGCGGATCTTCGGCGACGGATGCTATGCACCGCGCTGAAGCTCTTGTCGGCCAGGTCATCATGAAGCAAGCAACGTTACTGTCGTATATCGACACATTCTGGGTAATGGCCGTGGTTTGCTTCATTGCCTTTCCGTTTGCCTTTTTATTGCGCTCAATTCCTCTCGGAAAGGGCCCACAACACTAGTCTTTGCGCTGCTATCGTGGGGGCCGCCATGCTAAAAAGACTTTGCCCTATTTTACCGTTTCTGACGGCGTTCTGTGCAACAGCATGCAGGGCGCTATCTGCGCTCTCGTACTCAGTCTAGGTTGCCGCTTATCTCTTGAACTTTTTTACGGCTCGCGCGTTTGGGGATCGCCAGCAATGGAGATCCCGCATGCCCATCCTCACGACGGCCATCATGACGTTTATTTTACTCGTCCTCATCGGTATCGTCGTCGGAATTTTCATGAATCGCGGCAGCCGGAGTTGGCTCGGGCGCCGGGTCGCGGAAGCGACAGGAATTGGCGACGCCACCTATGCACTCGTGGGCATCGCAGGGTCGTTCATGGGCTTTCATATCGGTGTCATTCTCGAACTGTTGCCGAGCCTGCTGCTGTATCTCTGCGCCATCGCTGGCGCCCTGCTGACGATTATCTTCTGGCGCCGTGTCTGAGCGCTGAACAGGCAGACCCGGAGCATGGATAGAGCCGCACAAATCAAAACCTTGTTGGAGGAAGCCGACAACGCCAAAGCTTGGTTTGCTAAGTACACCGATGAGCTCAAAAGCGATCCGGCGAACGAAATGCTTTTGCGGCTAAAGGAATTATGTCGGGTGGAATTCGAAAAGCGATGGGACCAACTCATCGATTTGGATGTCGACGTTAGCGGATTGGCAGGCGTGAACAGACGTCCCCGGATCGAAGACTAAGGCCGTCGAGGCGCGCCGGACCCAAGAAAGTCGGTCTTTCGGCCTAACTCGGCTGTCGTTATGTCTCGCTTTCGATAAATGTAATCCTGGGCTAAGTTCCAACTGACGCGTACCTTCACGGTTGGAATTTAACGATGTCGGAGAATGACGACGCACCGCCAGTCATTGAGCCTCGCCCTGAGGAGCGGCCGCCCGATATTACTTTGCGAGCGCTTCTGCAGCGCATTCGCCAGCAGGAGCTGCTTGCGGAACTCGGCGTAAGCGCCATGCAAGGCGCGACCCTCGATGTGCTGTTGACGGAAGCGACGCGTCTGACCGCGCAAGGCTTGCGCGCCGACTTCTGTAAGGTCTTGGAATATCTGCCCTCCGAAAACCGTTTCCTGATTCGCGCAGGAGTCGGGTGGGAGCCTGGCATCGTTGGCGTGGCGACGGTCGGCGCTGATACCGAATCGCCGGCCGGTTTTGCATTACGCACAGGCAAGGCGGTCATCTCAAATCACCTAGAGAACGAAGAACGCTTTCGGACCCCGGAAATTTTGGCGGCGCACGGCGTAAAACGTGCCATGAATGTCATTTTGCAGGGCGATGGCAAACCTTTTGGCGTTCTTGAGGTCGACAGCCAGTCGGATGATGATTTTGTCGAGCACGACCTCGCGTTTCTTCAGGGTGCCGCCAATGTCCTCGGCATGGCGATTGAGCGGGAGCGTTACGAAAGATCGCTGAAAGCTGCAATTGATCGCCAAGAAATTCTAATCAAAGAGATCAATCATCGCGTTAAAAATAGCTTGGCTCTTGTCAGCAGCATGCTGCGGCTGCAAGCGCGAGAAGACGACGATCCGAAAATTGCCGAGCGCCTCGCCGAAGCCTCCGCGCGCGTCAACGCCGTGGCGCGTGCCCATGAGCGTCTCTATCAGAGCGATGATATCGAAAGTTTGGATCTTGGCGTCTACGTCGAGCAGATTTGCAAGGATGTCGACGCTGGCGTGTCGCAGCTTGACGTCCAAGTCGAGTCAGAACGCGGGATCATCATGACGACAGATCGTGCGATATCAACCGCGCTTATCGTGACCGAACTCATCACGAACGCAGCCAAGTACGCATACCACGAAAGGACCGGTGGCAAAGTCTGGGTGCGCTTGGCGCGCACTGGCGCCGAGACGGTGATGCTGACTGTACGAGATGAAGGCACCGGCCTGCCATCCGACTTCGATTTTCAAAACGGCAAGAGCCTCGGGATGCGAATGATCAACGCATTTGCGCACCAGCTGGGAGCACAAGTGATCATCAATCGATTGTCGCCAGGTACAGAAATTACTGTATCGCTTCCGTTGAACTTTCAATCCTAGCGGCACAGCCACGTCTCAGAACAGCCGCTATATCCCGAGAAATCGACCGCCGGCAGGCGGCTCCCAAGTCGGATTCTCAAAAAGGCAGTCGGCAATCGCATACCGTTGGAACCCATAAATGGCGCCTCGGGCATGCGAGCCGAATTTGTCCGTCATGAGCCAAGTCGTGAGGGTCTTCATAATCTCCTCGCGCTGCTCATTGTTCATTGCGTCAATGGCTGTCAGTGCTTGTTCGAAGCATGCAAGCGCACGGTCGGACGAATCTGCGAGGGCATGCCTGTTTGGGAAGACGTCCGAAAGCTTTGTATACGGTCTAGATTGGCCCATGTTGTGAGAACCTTTTGCGGCCTTTCAATGCAGGCTTTAAAAGAGAACTCGCCACGATCCGGCTCGTTTCAACGTCCTTCCCAAACAATTCTTCTATTATGGTTTCTGGCGTCTTAATTTCGCTCGCCCAAATACCCTCCCGAGCGTCGTGCAGCAGGCCATTCGATCTTCTCCGTCGCCTGCTCATGCTGCTCACGCCGGTTTCAGCCACCCACCATAATAGCCCTCGATTTTGTCCCTTGTTTCCTTGTCCCAAGGTCCGGCTTCATCGAGGAAAGAGGGTCCATTCTCCAAATCCTCCCTGGGAATGCCGACGACATAGCCGCCGGCGTCAGGAACGTATTTCAAGGCTAGCCATGGCACGGGATGGTATTTCTTTCCGAGACCAAGCACACCACCGAAGGACATCACGGCGTAGGCGATTTTGCCGGTACGCTTCTCCAGCATCACGTCGTAGATCTCGCCCATTGTCTTCCCGTCGGCGTCGAGCACAGGAGTTCCCTGCACCTTGCCGGCGGAGATCAATGTCAGCGTTTCATCGGGCGTTTGCATGACCCTCCTTCCTGAAGGTGAAGGCCGGAAGCGATCCGGCTCTTCAACGTGGTTGCAGGCATTAGCGCGGCCTAGGTTCACGATTTGTAGAACTTGTAATCCGGCAACGCTTTCAACGAATCCTTCGTGGCGTCAGTCGTGATTTTCTCGCTGTCGCCGTCTCGACCGACTTTCAGTGAACTGAACGGCACGCCCACATACTTGTCGCCGATACCAAGAAAGCCTCCAACGCTCAGCACGACTTCGTCCATCGTGCCGTCAGGTTTCAGAACAATGTCCTCGATGCTGCCGATGTTCTCGTTGGCATTGTTGTAGACCTTAGCGCCAACGAGCTTGCTGGTACGGAATTCATCTGCCGTCTGCATGTTGTCGGCTGCGAATGCTGGGAGCGTTGCCGCACTAGCCATCAGTAAGCCAGCGGCTGCGAGAACGTTGAGAGAAAGTTTTTTCATCGGGCATCTCCTTGCTTTGTGCTTGCAAAAGATTCCCGCCGTTGGATTGTTCCAGTTAAACTGAGGTCTATCTCGCAGGCACCTCGGTGAATGGAGGTCGCTTCGCGTCTCGCGCGCCCCGCTTTCATCGTGCCGAAACGCTCTGTCAAACGCTCTTCCAGCATCGGTATCGTTGGCGACCACCTGTGCCTGGCAACGGTCGGGGGACGTTTTTCGCTGGGAGACGCCGGTTCCAACAATCGATGCGGGGAATGGAAAGGCAGCAAGAGAAGAGGCTGCAGTGAACCAATAGACGCTTAAAAGCATCATCGTGGCTGTGATCGTCAACGCTATGTCGATACTCTGCTCTGGATCGAGAAGCAGGGCTCGATATTGATGAGCATCCGATTTTGCTGTCCCGTCGCATCCGCTGCACCCGGCGCCGCCGTCGTTCCGTCGAAGGGAAGGCGGCGCCCTACAGCAACGCGCACGATGTCGATCGACGCCAACTCTCTCTCAAGAACGTGGCATGTCCGCTGTGCAGGTCGAGCGATCTCGAATGGGTAGGCCCATAACGCGGAATTACGAGCTCCAAAAGGCCGAGCTGCGGTTCAAGCCGGGTCACCAGATTGACATGCGAATGACTCGCCTGCCGGTGGTCACAACCGAAGTGACTACTGCCGCGGGCTATGGGCGGAGGACTAGTTTTTGTGCTTTTTGCCTTCCAAATCTCTTGGATCGACGTTGTGGATCTGACTGCTCGGGTCCGTGCCCTGCTTGGCGGGCTGGTCGCCGGGCAACAATGGCTTGTTTCCCTCTGCCGGATCGGCGGGATGAGGTTGACCGCTTCCTTGCGCCGCCGAACTTTGGCCGGTCGCATTCTCCGGGTCATTGTCTGCCCACGTGTTATAGCTCAATGCGACAAGCGCAAAGCCGCCGACGAATACAAAAATCAACGCATGTAGCGCGGTCACTCTCATAATCCCGCAAACACTGCGAACGCAGATTAGTTGCTTGCTGATCCGCGATGATTGATGGCGTGCGGATAATCCATGCTGGTGGAACGTTGCTCGGTCCCGAGACGTTGCTCAGGCAAAGGAGATCAAAATGGCTGTCAACAAGCCGACGGGGGATAGCGCCCGGAAGGGTGCTGTGCGGAAGCGCTCGCAGATCGCAACCAAAATCCAAGGCGAAGACGTGGACGAAGCGGAGCAAAGAAACCGGCGAATTCATGAGTCAGAAGAAAGCGCCGGCCGCGACGAAGTATAAGGGCGTGCGCAAGGAACAATGACAAGCGAAAACCAAAATCGCGATCGGCGCAAAGGGCCGTGGCCGCTCGTCCTCTCTATAGCATTAGTGGGCGGTGCGATTGCCATTGGCATCATGGCGTGGACGGTGCACCTCGGCATATTCGAGGGGAAGGGTCTTTAGCTTGAGCCTTGAGCAGCTGAGCAATAGCCGTCGCCGACTTCACGAAAAGACTAAGCAATGCCGATTCCGCAGCGAAAATCGCGAGAGCTAGAGGACTGTTGACCAACGAGGTAACGAGTGCAAGTTGGCGGGAATCTTTCAGTTCCGCCGAAAAACAGACTTCAATCTGGGCAATGCGGGCGTCGCGTACATCATGCTGAAGAACCACCGGAATCACTAATGCTGCACGATGTATCGAAACCTGTCCGTCCCCCGCACACGTCGTAGGAGCTGAAACGGTCCGTATTTGCTGGCTTTTTTGAGCCTTTTTGGATCGGATCGGACTGCATCGGATAGAGGATTCTGGCGGAGGCGGTGCTCGCCGCACTGACGAACTAACGCGTTTTTCTCATAGCTGAATTTCAGCTCCGCTATTGGTGCGTCCCTACAGTCTGTACCTCAATCCGACCGTGCCGGCAGGTCTCGCACGATCCAGCGCGTATTCTTGATCGACCATGCGCGCGGTCCCGATGGAGCCCGATTCGTGCTGGCCCGGCGGTAGGGGAGCTAGATAACGAACAGCTTGCCATGCGGCACGTCAGGACTATCGCGTTGATGATGGGTTTCCGGCTCGCGCATCACGGCCATGTTATAGGCGATGCGAACATAATTTTCATCGAGCGCCATAAACGGACCCGAGGCTGACGTTCTTTTACCTCGGTCGACGCGGCAAGAAAGTTGAGCGCGACGCAGTCATCTGGAATCGGCGTCGCCCTGGGTCGAAAACAGCGAGGCCAAACGCGATGAAAGTCATCGCTGGCCTGCAACCATCTTTCGACCCAGTCGGCGAAGCATCCCTAAAACAGATCGGCTCCGTCTTCCAATGCCCGCGCTATTTAAGCAGCGGCGTCACAGCGGGGAGCACAGCCAAGCGCCTAAGCAGGCTTTGGGTGTCGTCACTTTGCATGCGATCTGCGAGGAATGACACGTCGTCATACCAGAGCCATCATCGCATTTCGTGTGGACCGGGCCCTTGCCCACGCGGCCCTGCCCATAGATGACGTTTGCAAGGCCGTGCGTCGAGAAGAGGTAGGCGATATCGTGAGTCATAGCTTCGCCGACCGCTCCGACCTTGACGCAATTACCAGCCTGGGCCGTTGCCGAAAGTGCGCAGAACGCCACCGCGGCGGCCAAGCCGAGTTTCAAAGAACGCATTTGCCCCTCCAAAAAATTAGTTTATCCCGTTCACGAAACTAGATGAGCTTTGTCCGCGGTAACAGAACCGGCCTGCCGCATGCCGGGTTATACGGAAAGAAAATTGGAAAGCGTGCCGCATTTGCCACCCATCCGGCAGTCCGTAGTGCTCCGCTCGACCAATGCGGAACAAAACCTCCATGCCGCCGGCCTGTGAGGCGTTGCCGAGGTTCCTTCTTCTGCGTCGGAGAGCGAACTTAATCGGCCTTCTCAAGGTGACGTTGGCGGAACTGAGCAGGCCCTTCGCCAGCGATTTGCCCAAACGCCTTTGCAAAAGCGCTCAGCGACGAATAACCGACTTCGATCGCCACATCGCTCACCCGTCTTCCGCGAATCAAAAATCCCATGGCCATCTGAATTCGCGCCTGCGCAAGCCAAGCTTGCCAAGTCATGCCGGTTTCTCGCGCGAACGATCGACGAAAAGTGCGTTCCGACTGCGCTGCGATTGCTATGGCCTTCGATAGCGAAACAGCGCTGAGATCAGCCAAGGCATAGTCCATGGCGCGGCGGATAGATGGATGTTGAGCGCCGGGCAAGAACAACGGAAGTTCGCTTTCCAGCCATTCACCGCACAGAAGCGCTAACGTGCGTAAGAAGCTGTCAGCCAGCGGATCGCTCTTGCTGGCGCCGAGCGGCCAACGAACCGCATGCAAGATCATTCCCTGCATCAAGCGGCTCCCGATCAAAATTCGCACATGCCGCGTCTCGTCTTCGATGGCATCCGGCGAAAAATACAGGGAGGCAACGCCACCCGTAACCAGGGAGCGATGCAGGGTTTCCGCGGGAATCCATGCCGCGCGGCCTTGCGGAAGGATATGACGCCCGCGTCTCGTCTCAATCTGCGCGGGCCCGCCCGTCGCGTAGATTAATTGATGGTAGTCGTGTGCGTGCCAATCGTAGAGAACGTCGCGCGCCGCATCGACGAAAGCAAAGCCGACGCCGGACGGTCTGTCGAGGCCGTAAGCGTGAAGGGCGTTTCGGGTTTCAAGGGCATTGAGAGTCTGCATGGCCGATTTTCGCTCTTATCTGGCCGGTGATCGTTAGCCGGTCCGATCGCTCGTGGCTATCATTCTGTTCGAACAGAGAGGATGATATGAGCACCGATACCCATAACCAGCGCATCGTCGACCAGTTCACCCGCTGGGCGAAACCGTTTTCTGAACTTCCTATTCACGCCGAGAGCGGAGCGATGACGCGTACGCTTGAGGCTTGTGAGTTGAAGCCGAAATTGGATGTTCTCGACGTCGCTTGCGGCCCGGGCATTCTTGCCTGCGCCTTGGCACCCCATGTGCGCACCGTGACGGGCATCGACATAACGGCCGCCATGATCGAGCAGGCGCGGGCGCGGCAGATGAAGGCCGGGCTGCAAAATCTCGAATGGCATATCGGTGATGCGGCTGCACTGCCCTTCGAGACAGGCAGCTTTGATCGAGTGACGACGCGTTACAGCTTTCATCACATGCCCGAACCTGCTGCCGCGCTCGCGGAAATGAAGCGCGTATGCCGTCCCAACGGACGCATCATTGTCATCGACGCGACGCCTTCACCAGAAACGCAGTTTGCCTACGACGAAATGGAGCGGCTGCGTGATCCCTCTCACGCAAGTGCGTTGACCCTGGAGCAACTCCGTGAAATCGGCAGGGAGGCTGGGCTTGGCGAAGTCATCGTCGATGCTTACCGTCTCGAAGCCCAGCTCGACACACTGGCAGAAGCATCCGATATGCCTGCGCTTACCACGATGTTCGATGCGGACATCGCGTCCGGCAGGGATCATATTGGCGTTGCAGCCTGGCACAGCACGACCGGCATCCGGTTCCACTTCCCCATTTCGATCATTGCATGGGAGCCGCGGAGCGTGGTCGGATGAGCCGCAGGCTCTTCGTCGGCGCGTCGTCCGCTCGATCTAACGCAATTCTCCATAGTCCGTCAGCCGGCAGCCAACACGATCGCAGCGCCAAAGCAACGCGGGACGCCGCTCCCGCGCCCCGCTAAATTGCCTAGCAGGATGGGCATGAGGGGGAAGTGCCGAAATGAACGTGCTGCACGGCGTTTGCGGGCTCGCGGGCCTGTTGCTGATCGCATGGATTTTCAGCGAGAACCGTTGGCGCGTGCCGCTGCGTGTTGTCATCGCCGGGGTCGCCTTGCAGATCGCTTTGGCATTCCTTTTCACCAAATTCCCGCCGGCAACGAAAGCATTCCTGCTGCTGAATGATGGCGTCACGGCGCTTCAGCAAGCGACCGACACGGGAACGGCATTGGTTTTCGGCTATCTCGGCGGCGGCGCCACGCCTTTCGTTGAAGCGCATCCGGAAGCGAGCTTTGTGCTGGCATTTCGCGCTTTTCCACTTGTTCTCGTGATTAGCGCCATCGCGTCGGTGCTGCTGTATTGGGGCATTCTGCAGCGTATCGTCGGCGCGCTCGCATTCGCTTTGCGCCGAACCCTCGGGATTGGCGGCGCACTCGCGCTTGGCGGAGCGGTGCATATTTTCGTCGGCATGGTGGAAGCCCCGCTGCTCGTACGGCCCTACCTCAAGACGATGTCGCGCGGTGAGCTTTTCGCGCTGATGAGCTGCGGCATGGCCGGCATTGCCGGGACCATGATGGTCATCTACGCGGCATTGCTGGGCTCCGTCATCCCGGACTCGCTCGGTCAGATTCTGATTGCCTCAATCATCAGCACGCCGGCGGCTCTCGCCATCGCGGCATTGATGGTCCCCTTCGTTCCGGACCCAAAGGAAGCGAGCGAGCTTTCGCTGTCGGATCCGCCGCACAGCACGATGGAAGCGATCGTCCGCGGAACGATCGATGGTATCAGCATCGTCGCGACGATCATCGCCATGCTTATCGTGCTTGTCGCTCTCGTCAGCCTTGTAAACCTTGCGCTTGGCCTACTGCCGTATTCCGGCACGCCACTTACGTTGCAGCAGTTGTTTGCCTATGCCTTCTGGCCGCTGCTCTGGCTGATCGGCATCCCCGTCGCGGACCTTTCGACGGCATCTCTACTGATGGGCACGAAGACCGTGCTGAACGAATTCGTCGCTTATCTCAACCTCTCGAAGTTGCCGGCCGACGCTTTGAGCCCGCGCACGCGCCTGATGATGACCTATGCGCTTTGCGGCTTCGCCAATTTTGGCAGCCTCGGAATTCTTGTCGGTGGCATGACGACGATGGCGCCCGAGAGGAAAAATGACATCATTTCGCTCGGACCGCGCTCCGTACTTTCCGGCACGCTCGCGACGATGATGAGCGCAGCCGTCGTCGGAATGATCAACTGACGCGCAGCCGACGCCTATTTCCTTAAGAAAACATGCAGTTCGTGGTGTGAATTCGAAAAATATAGCACCACGGGTACTGGGAACCGCCGTTTCGGTCACTACGTTCTCTACCGGCGTGGGCAGGGGGCTGCCTGCTTCGAGGGATGTTCCCGATGAGGACACACGGATATTCGGCCGAAGAGTTGTCGCGTTTTTATGCCGTCTTGGATCGCGCCGTGCGCGAAGCAGCAGAGCGCGAAATCGAACTCTCCATTCCCACCATGGTGCAGCGCCTGTTCTTTGCCGCAGACCACGGCGAACGTAAAGCCGATAGGCTCATCGCAGCCATATTTGGTGATGCGGCAACGGTTGGTTGTGCGTCCGCTGCATAATCAAAAAATTGTTCCGCGTTGCGAAACAAATTCCCCGCTCGCGCGTATCTGCTTCGATGATGGGGGTCATTCATGGCATTACATCCCATGGGATACGAGCTGACGCAGCGGGCCATTCGCATAACCTATGAGCGTGCGGTTGATGCCTATACTGTCGAAAGCGCGGTTCGTTATCACAGCGAACTCGTCGATCTTCTCGCGATCGAAGCGATGATCGTCAGAATGAGCGACCAGAACGAGACCACGAAAAAGGCGGCGATCGACGACATTACCGCCTGCGCCAGTTATCATCGGGACGTCGTTGATCGGCTGACAGACATCATCGAATCCAACCGGCAGCTGAGTTGGCGCCCCTGACGCCATGCAAAGTCGGAGCTGGGGGCGATGTTGTCCAGCCATCGTCTTGATGCGCACCTTCTGTATGCTGTTGATAAATTCCGCCTCCGGCTTGCCTCGAATCGCTCACAAGCGGACGTTGCATACCGTCTCCCATCATTGGCAAATTTTGGTGAGATCTACACCCCGGCAGCAGCCCTCGCTCGTCCGGGGTGTCCTTTTTGGAATTGCCGCGCTCCGCTGGCGCGTTGCCACCGGGAAATAGTCCAAAAAATTTGCTTGGTTCTCGGAACCCGGGAGCCCTGAGAGCGTCGTTGCTCATGCCACGGTGCTGGCGTTCCCCCGCGCCAATTTCCTACATCGTGGCCGACCCCAGAACACCCCGGCTCCCCCCGCGCCGGGGTGTTCCCTTTCTGCCCGGGCCGGATGTTTCTTAAATGAGCGGTTGGTGAGCGGCGGATTGCATATTTGCGCGCGAGTACCCAACTGCGGGTAATGCCCTCCGACCGCGTTCCTCAGCCTGATTTGTTTGGTCCGCTCACCTTGCCGGGACTTCGCTATCGCGACGACTTTCTGTCCGAGGATGATGAGAGCGATCTCATTCGCCACATCGATGCCGAAGACCTCGCGCCATTTCGCTTTCAGCAGTGGACCGGCAAGCGCCTCACGGCGACGTTCGGCTGGACCTACGATTTCGAAACGGGGAGGTTCGGCCCCACGCGGCCACTGCCAGCATTTCTCACGCCGGTACGCGAACGCGCCGCGCAGTTCGCCGGGCTGTCCGCCAGCCGCCTGGAACAGGCGCTTCTGATCCGTTACGACGCCGGCGCGGGGATCGGTTGGCACCGCGATCGTCCGGTCTTCGGGGAGGTCATCGGGATTTCGCTTGGATCGCCTGCGCCGATGCGTTTTCGGCAGCGGCTCGAAAAAGGTTTCAGGCGGACAACCGTTCCGCTTGCGCCGCGTTCGATCTATTTGCTGTCCGGGGAGGCCCGGCATGAGTGGGAACACAGCATCGATGCGCTGCCTGAGGCGCGATGGTCGATCACCTTTCGGACGCTATCGGAAAAAGGCCGGGTAAAAAGCTCCCGGCCTGAGTAATCCATGTGATTGTTTAGAAGCGCCGCTGCGCGGCATCGATGAGTTCCGAAATATATCTCTTCGCACGCCCCTCGATCTGCGCTGGCGAGTAGCCTTCCTCGCGCAGACGAGCGCGTAATTTCTGGACGGTATCGACAGCGCCCGAGCGCGCCATATCCACGGCCCGATCGAAAGACGCAAACTTCTGCGGATGCGTGCGCCGGTATTGCCAGATTACCGCGCCGACAGCGAATCCGATCGCCCCGGCCGCGATAAGCGCGACAGCCGGTTTGTTCAGACCGCCGTCTTCCGTGTTTGCAGTTTCGTCGTTCGCATTTTCATCCGGCGTGTCGTGTGCATACGTCATCTTGAAATCACTCTCTCTGGTTAAAAGATCACGAGGTGTGCGGCTGCTGTTGAGCCTGGGACTTGTCGCCGTCGTCGGAAAAACTAAAGACATAAAGCCCGGCCGCGACCGCCAGAACCAGCGGCCAATTCTTTGTTGCGGTCCTGAGTAACGCGGGAAGCAGGATAGGTGCGGCCGTCGACACGATGCCTATCAGCTGCTCGTTATCGAAAAACGATTTGGTGGCGTCGACCGGCTCTTCGCTTGCTGCCGCCTCCGGCTCCTCGTCCATAAGCGGGGACGAGCTGCGGAGTTTGACGACAATCGCAATGATGCCGCCCAGAACAACGAAAGCTGCAGCAACGATGAGATTGCCGATTTCCGCACCGTAGGTCCGATTGACGTAAATCGACAAGCTCGCCGCGCCAAAGCCAAGCGCGACGATAAACGGAATGGTAATCAAAATCCGATTGCCAAGATCGGCAATCGCATTGTCAACGCTGGCCTCAGCTCTCTCGAACAGGCTTGCAAACATGGGCGCCCTCCGAGCTTAGGCTTTCCAAATGGCGCCAAGAATGAAACCTGCAGCGACGGCCATGCCGAGCGTCGTCAACGGTTGCTCCGCGACGGATTTATCGACTGCGGTCGAAAAATTTTTCGCGACTTTCTGCATACCATCGCCAAGCTCTGCACCCTTCGACGCCAGCCGCTCGCCCGTATCCTGCAGATTGGCCGCCGTCCGTTCGAGCGAATCCATGGCGCGCATACCAGCGTCCACCGCCTTATCGGTTAAATCGTGTGAAGCTGATCTGACGTTTTCCGAAGTCTCTGAACTGGCCATGCCGTTCCTCCCGAAACCAAAACGATTTGCAACGCCAACGCCTCCCGGCGATCGTTTGTTCCGGGGCAATACCTTCAGGACGCTAGGCGATAGGACGCATGCCGATCATCTTGCGGATCGCAGGGACGGCGTCGCGCTTCCTCGATCTCATAAAGGCGGTTCAATCGCTCCAGGATCGGAATGGAGGTCGTCCAATCCATGTCGTCCTGCAAGATGCGTTTCAGATCTTCCGCCGATCGTTCGGCAAAAATTTCGACCCAATGCACCGGCTCCGCAAAGTTGCGCGGCAACGGGCCGAAGGACCTACGCAAACTCGAATTTTTTCGCTCATTGAGGGGTAATGCCGTCTACGGACGGAGGTTCCCCGACGGCACCCGCAGCGTCCGCCACGCGCTATCAAGTCAATGATCGGAAAACGAGATTCCGTTCTCATAAATTCTCGTAACCGAAGCTGCGTAGTTCTGATGCGGTGCCTTTCGACCTCCCAGCCAGGCTGTCTCTTTCTGAAGCGCACCTTCGCAGGCCGCTAACCGCCCCACAAAATAGTCGTGCCAAGACACCCTCCGGCAAGCTTCGTCAGGCACATTCGCAGCGATGAATGCGGAAAGGCGGAGATTGCCATGAAATGGCTCGGGATCGTAGCGGTTGCCTGCACGATGTTTGCCGGAGCGGCAGCGGCCGGCGAGATGGACGGCCGTCGCCCGGGTGGCCCAGGTGGCGGCGGGCAGAACCCCTGGAGCCAGAACTCCGGCGTCTTCGTCGATGTACCCTGGTCGGCGATCGACAACGGCAACAATTCCGGCATTCCGCCGCGCAGCGACTATGAGATCCACTGTCGCGACGTCCGTCACAGCTGCTTCGGTCAGTTTGGAGTGAGCGAGCCGGGCTATGGCCAGTGCATGGCAAGCCGCGGCTGCTAAAGCGTAAGACCTTCCGGGCGCGGAGTACGCCCGTTTACGCCTCCACTTTATCTTGCGTTTTCGTCTCGAAATCGCTGGCGTCGTGGCGCTCGCGCAATTGCTGATTGAGCGGCCCGGAAATGCGATTGACCATGCGGCCGCGTTTGACGGCAGGACGTTCCGCGATGGTGTTCGCCCAGCGGTTGACGTTGGTGTAGTCCTGAACCTGCAGGAACTCGGCCGCACCGTAGAGATCACCGCGGACAAGATTGCCGTACCATGGCCAGATCGCGATATCTGCTATTGAGTAGTCGTGCCCTGCCATGAAGGCATGCGCCGCGAGATGGCGCTCCAGGACGTCGAGCTGTCGCTTGGTCTCCATCGCGAAACGATTGATCGCATATTCGATCTTGATCGGCGCATAGCTGTAGAAGTGACCGAGGCCGCCGCCGAGATAGGGTGCGCTACCCATCTGCCAGAACAGCCAGTTCAGCGCTTCTGCGCGCGCATCTGGATCGGGAGGCAGCAGCTCGCCGAACTTTTCCGCAAGATAAAGAAGAATGGCGCCCGACTCGAAGACACGCCGCGGCTTAGGCCCACTGCGGTCCATGAGAGCTGGAATTTTCGAGTTTGGATTGACCTCGACGAAGCCGCTGCCGAACTGATCGCCCTTGTCGATGCGGATCAGCCAGGCATCGTACTCAGCGCCTTTATGGCCGAGCGCAAGCAGCTCTTCGAGCATGATCGTGACCTTCTGGCCATTCGGCGTCGCGAGCGAATAAAGCTGCAGCGGATGCCGTCCGATCGGAAGCTCCTTGTCGTGCGTCGCTCCGGCGATCGGACGATTGATGTTGGCGAATTGCCCACCGCTTGGCGCGTCCCAAGTCCAGATTTTCGGCGGGGTATAATCGGATGAGTTTGTCATGGCTGGGATTCTTGCATTGAAGGACATGGCGCCGCTTCGGTCGTAACAAGTGGACGGGAAGCCGCTTCATGCGCCGGAGCGCACCCAACATGACCCTTATCATCCATTGGCGCCAGCCGCACGCCGAGACGACAAGCGCGTCGTTTTGCAACGCCGCCCGCCTCGGCGCCGGCATGTAGGCCGGACATCCGGAGCGGGTACGCATTTGTCCCCTTAAGCGGACACCAGCAGCGTTATGCTGCTTTCTGCCATTTCGCGGGTCCCTGGGCCTTGAGCTGTTCTTCGAAATCGCCCACGCCGAATGGCAGAACCGGCTGCAGTTGGTCGTCGAGAAAGACGAACAGAACGTCCTCGGCGTTTCGGAAGCTGAAGAACACGATCACGTCGTCCTCGCCGCCGCCTTCGAGATGCGGATCGCCATTGGCGACGCCGACGACATAACTGCCGACGGGGCGGATTTCTTTCATGTCGCCGTTCGGTTTGTAGAACCTCAGCTCTCCCTGCAGCACCAGCGTAATGTAGGGCACCTTGTGCTGGTGAAGCATTATTCTCGACTGCGCACCGAACTTGAAAATGGCGTCGACGATGCCGTTTTTGCGGTCGACATTGTAGACGTAGAACCAGAGGTCATCGAAACCCTCAAGCTGCCGCCAAGCAATATTGCTGTCATCGAATGTGTTGCCGGACACGACGTTCCTCCGTTGTTTCGCGATGATATCTGGGCGCAATGCAGCGTCCTGAACGGAACATCGGCTAGCAAGCCAGCGCCGACTACGGCGAAAAGCCCAGCGGCCGCCGGGCAAATTTCCCGACGAAGCAAGTCGGCGCTTCACGCGCTGTCGGCGCCCCGATAGATTGTGCGCAGCTTGAGACTGCTATCGCTGGAGTGTGCAATGACGCTGAAGTGGCTGCTCGTTCGCCGGATCACGCTGGTCGCCATAGCCTGTCTTTTCGCCGGATCGCTCATCGCTATCTATCGCGTGGCAAGCATCGCAAAGCACCAGAATGAAGAGCTGGCGCAATCCGTCAGCCGCCAGCTCAATCTACAGCTCCTTCGGATCGACACGATGCTCGACATTCCGAAGAGATTTCCCGATTGGGACTTGGTCACCAGCTACGCACTTCAGCCGGGACAGTGCGTGCAGCTATTGAAGCAGGACGGGTCGGAATGGAGAACGAGCTGTGCCGGCGTCGACACGGTTTCGAACCCGTCGCCGCAATGGTTCATCGACGCGTACAGATCTTTCGCCGGCGGCGAGATGCGGGTATCTCGTCCGGTTTCATATCGCAACAAAGTTGCGGGCAGCGTGGTCGCAACCTTCAATCCTGCCGCGATTGCCGGCGAGACGTGGCACACCATTGCGCCGGTATTCGGCTTCTCGGCTTTGCTCGTCTCGCTGCTTTGTATCGTCACGTACTACGTGATCGATCGCGCACTGCGCCCGACGACGGTAATCCTAGACCGCATCAATCGCTTGGCGAAGGGCGATCTCTCCAGCCAGTTGCCATCCTTCCGTGTCGTCGAAATCAATCGCATCAGCGAAGTCTTCAATGCGCTCGTCGCCGATCTCAAGCGCGCGTCGTCGGAGCGTGCCGAGCTTGCGCGCCGCCTGGTCGACGCTCAGGAACAGCAGCGTCGCCACATAGCGCGCGAGCTTCATGATGAAATCGCGCAGAAGCTCAGCGCGCTAAATGCCCTTGCCGCCTGTCTCAGAATTGCGGTGCAACACGACGCGACGAAGCTCGAAGGCGAGGCGAGGGCGTTGGAGGACATGGCATCGAGCCTGATGACCTCTCTGCGCAAAACCTTGACGTATCTTCGTCCGCAGGAAATCGACGATCTCGGATTGCTTCCGAGCCTAGAAGGCCTTGTGGCCGCTTATAACACGGAGGCGAAAGGCCGGACGCGCTATACCATTGAGACGAGTGGAGACGTTGAAGAACTCAATTCCGAGACCAGAGCGCACGTATATCGGATTATCCAAGAAGCCTTGAACAACGCTGCCAAACACGCCAATGCGCAAAACGTCAAGGTAACGCTCAACCAGTTTCGCAATGTGGCTGGCGAGAAAATAGAACTGGCGGTGACAGACGACGGTATCGGGCCGATGCCCGACGCCAAACAAAAAACGTTTGCCGGATCGGGATTGATCGGCATGCGCGAACGCGTGCTCGCGTTGAGCGGATCGCTGGATGCCGGGCCGCTCGAGCAGGGAGGCTTTGGGCTACATGTGCAGTTCCCGTCGCACGTGCATGGGAGCGCCGCATGAGAAATATCCGTGTGCTGCTGGTCGATGACCACGCCGTGGTCCGCGAAGGCTATCGGCGCCTGATCGAAAAGCATGACGGCATGGAAGTTGTTGCCGAAGCCAGCGATGCTTCGTCCGGATATGCAGCCTTCAAGGCCGCGAAACCGGACGTGGTCATCGCCGATATCTCTATGCCGGGTCGTGGTGGTATCGATCTCGTACGCCAGATCCGCCAGCTCGATCCGCATGCCCGCGTTTTGATGTTCACGATGCATGCCGATGCAACTTACGCGCAGCAGACATTCCGGGCCGGTGCGCGGGGCTACATCACCAAGAGCAGCGCGCCGGATGTGCTGATCAATGCGATCCGCAGCGTTTACGCGGGTAAGCCGGCGCTGTGCGATGAGATCAATCGCATCATTGCCGAGAGCCGCGTGATGGATGACGTCTCGCCGATCGACGCCTTGACGCCCCGCGAGTTCGAGATCCTACGCATGATCCTCGATGCCAAGGCGACGGATGAGATCGCGAACGCCTTCAACCTCAGTCCGAAGACGATTGCAAATCATCACTACACGATCAAATCGAAGCTCGGCGTCCAGTCCGATATCGAGCTCGTCTACCTTTGCATGAAGCACGGATTGATCGCATCGGTGTTGGCTTCGGCATCGATTTAGACGCAATTTTCGGGAATTTTTTCACTTCGCGGAGTGGTGCGATGCAATGACGAATGTCCGCGTGACGAGCGAACTTCCGCTTGCATGAACTCCGTGCAACTGCCTACATGCTCGGCACCGGGGCTTATTCAAAATATTGTCAGCTGCGTTGCCCCGCTGCGTTGCTGTCATCCTGGGACTGCTCGGCCGTAAAGGCTTGGCTCCAAGCGGAAAGCGCGACCGTATCGCGCCGCAAGGTACCCACTATGACGTCACTTCAAGACCTTTCTATTTTGATCGTCGACCCAAATGGCGAAGCAGCGTTTGGACTGCGGCAGTCGTTTATTGCTGCGGGTGCGAAAGCACACGTCGTCGAAAGCCTCGCATTCGCAGAGCGTCTTCTCGATGCAAAAAATATAGACGCTGTAGTTCTGCCGTATTCGCAGGATCCGCAGACGATCGGCTTCTGCCGCATGCTCTCTGTGCGCAATATTCCGTCCGTCTTTACGTCGGAGCCACCTGCGCGCTATCCCACGCGTCAGCAGATGTCAGGCGCGATCATCGCCGTCAAAGGCCTGATCGACGAGAGTGGTCTGCAGACCTACCACTCCATCAATTGACATTGCAAAAAAAACGCCGAGCGCGGAGTGCGCTCGGCGTTGTCTTTCAGCTATCGCACAAACCGACACGTGGGCGCGCGAAGGTTGACTAGTCTTCCTCGTCCTCGTCGGGGACTGCCTCGTTCTCGTCTTCCCGTTCATCGTCAGAATCGTCATCGTCGCCCGGATAGGATGGTGCTCCCAAAGGCTCGCCGGGCATTTGCACGGGCACCGGCGAGGGCTCGTCCGGATCGAATTCTTCCGGCTCAACGACTTGCTGCTTCCGCTTGTCCATTGTCTCTTCCTCGCTCTCGAAAACGCCTTGCCTGAAATATTGTGCGTTCTGGGATTAGATCCAGTGGGCCGGCATACGCGTCCTTTGAGTTACGTCAGACGCACCAGCATCGTGTCAGGACCTCCGATGTCGGAAACGATCTTGGTGGCAAACGCATCGTCTCCGCCGACAACGATATAGGCGAATTTCAGCGCCTTGGCTTTTGCCTCTTCGGCGCCGGCGCCAGGCGTCAATTCGTGAAAGACAGAGCGGTTGAACATCCCGTCGTCCAAGATCTCCGCGATCGCCGGACAGGCGTAATAATAATACTCCCGCTGCTGCTCGATCGTGTCGATGAAGATCGACCCGAGCGCCTCCATAATGGCGCGCCGATTGCGATAGGTCGGGCTACAGGCAACGAGGATGCGCAGTGCGCTCGGGGGGGACTTGTGACGGCTCATGTTAAACAATTCCGCGATGTTGTCGGAACTCGAACGCGCCTCGAACCATTTTGCGCATGGCCTATGACAGGCATGAGCGTACTGATCACGAGGTGCGGCGAACGCACATAGCGGCCAAGCCAGTGATTAGGCGAGCGAAAAAATGCGGTCAGCGGGACGCCACGGTGTCGCGCAGCCTGCATTCGCTGTGGCTCATGCTCAAAACGACAAGAAGGTCTAACGAAAGTAGGATACCCAAGCCAAGGAGCACCGCAGTGGATAGTCGCATTTCGCAATTGGAGCGCGCATTCGAGCTGGCAAGCTCGGGCCGTTGTGCCTCGGTCGCGGACATCAAGCGCAAGTTGCGTGAAGAAGGCTATATGGACGACCAAGTGGAAGGGCCGTCTCTGTTTAGCCAACTGAACACTCTCATGAAAAAATCGAATGGCCACGCGTCGCGCAATGCGGCCCGTCCGTCGAGTTCGGGTTCGAGCGCAGCTTGAGCAAATCTCCATAAGTCTGGACGCACCCCGATCCCTGCCAATCGGGGTGCTCCATTCCGCTACGGCCTTCTGGGGCAGTCGCACTGAGGGATCGTGCGTGCCGTAGCCCCGGCTTTACCAACTGCGGTGGTTTCGGTTCCATCAACGTGAACGCAAGCGCTTCTGGACGGGTGTCTTGAGGACACGCCGGGAACTCCCCATGAGCGCGGGCCGTTGCCTCATCTCTCAGGAAGAGGTGGCTATATGGAAAGTTTCTCGATGGTGCAGGCAGGGCGATGGTTGTTTGGTGCCATTTCGATTTGCTGTTTCGCAGCAACTGTGACCGCTGCGGAGGCGCAAACGACGGAGCCCACGCCGTCTCAAAAACCGGACTCTCAAAAACCGGGCGGCCCGGCAAAGCAATCCGGCGATGTCCCGCTGAGTAAGAAGCTCGATAGGAATGACGGCGTGATCAAGCCGCCCCACGGCATTGATCCTGAAATTCATCAGGCACCCCCGGCGAGAACCGGCGATAAAATGCCGGTCATCATCCCGCCGGGCGAGCCGGGAGGCGATCAAAGCGTCCAACCCAAATAATGCCGCGTACGGATCATACGGCGTCCCTTTACTTTTCGGTAAGCTCGTCGATCGCGAATTGGCAATCTTCGAAGAGAATGTTGGCATATCATTCGTCTACAAACGAAGGCGGTAACCGCCCTTCGCGAAAGTCGAAAAATGGAGAGTAGACGCGATGAAAATTGTTCTTGCAGCTTTGATCAGCCTTGGACTGTGCAGCGCCGCGATGGCCGATGCGACATGCAGTGCGACCGCGAAAGAAAAGAAGCTCGCCGGTGCCGCGCTGAAAAGTTTCATGACGAAATGCACGAAAGACGCGAATACGAAGTGCAGCGCTGACGCGAAAGGCAAAAAACTTCACGGTGCAGCCGAGACGAGCTTCACCAAGAAATGCGTACGCGACGCGACAGGCGCGTGACACGGAACCGCAAAAGCAACTAGCGCGTTCTCGGCTCAAAGAACAGCAGCGGCGTGCTTTGACCCAAGCAAGAGGCGCGCTGCTTTCGAGTGGTCTGCGCAAAAATGAGCGATGTTAGCCCTCAAGTCATCGGCGATATGTCGAAGTCTACCGGATGCGAGCAACAGCAGTCGTGGAAGAAAAAACTGCTATGCTGGTTCACGGAGTTCGCCGGTTGGTCGGCACTTCTTATCGGGTCGGCGTCGGCCTTCGTCGTTGCGACGTTATCCGTAATTGTTTGGGCTGCCACCGGCCCGCTTTTTCATTATTCCGATACTTGGCAGCTGATCATAAATACCGGAACGACGTTGGTGACGTTCCTGGCCGTATTTCTCATTCAACACAGCCAGAACAGGGACGGCAAAGCCATACAACTCAAGCTCGACGAACTCATTCGTAGCACGCAGAAGGCGCGCAATCGGCTGATCGACCTTGAGCATTGTACTGATGAAGAGATCGAGCATCTTCAGCAAGAATTTGCTCGGCGCAGAAATTCGTAAGCTTCGCACGATCGCGCACATCCTGGGGCGGCGGAACCGTGGCCTGCACGTGGCGTTCCACGGCAGTGCGGCTGTCGAAACGGAAAGGATGTCGACCATGCAAGCCGAAAACAGATTTCTCAACACCACCGAAGTGCCCGGTACGTCTGTCTACGACGGCAGCCATGCCGAGATCGGCGCTGTCGATGACCTCATCGTCGACACCATGTCGGGAAAGGTACGCTATGCGGTATTGAGCTTCGGCGGATTTCTCGGGCTCGGAAAAAGCCAATACGTCATTCCATGGACCGCGCTAAAATGGGACTCGGATCTCGATGGCTATGTGACGGGCATTACCGAAGAGCAGCTTCAGTCGTCCCCCGATCTCGATCCGCTTTCGCTGCGCAATCGCGAGACGGAGACGCGCCTGCATGAAGCCTATGGTGCGCCTGGCTATTGGGAGCTGGAGCCGCGGAGATAAAACCAGGCTCTACAGAAGTCTGATCGCGCAGCCGTGAAGAGAGTTCGGGCGCTCTGTCGCAGAGCGAAACTCAACCGCATGGCGGCGCGTTCTTATCATTGATCTTCGCAGGAGAACGATGATGCATCCCGCAATGGCAGTTTGGATTTGGTCGGTCGCCATGCTGCGCGCATGGCAATCATCGATGTGGGAAGGCGGCAATTTAGGTCTGTCGCTGGATACCGCGCCAGCAACGACACAGCCTCGTACGCGTCTCGCAAATTATGATATTCGCCTCGTGCCGGCGAATGATTATCTGCATTTTGAGGTCGCCGAAAAGCCGCTTCCCGATGTCCTCCTGGATCGGCTGGCCGATCTCTATTGGGCGGAACGCGGCGCGGAACTCGCGATCTGACGGTGAGCCCTGTCACCCGGAAGGCTTTGGCCTATTACCGGTTGGCTCATCCTTATGGTCGACCTCAGCCAACCGTTTAAGCCGCTGCGTTAGAGCGTCGGGTAGCTCTTGGGCATCATTTGAGAACAAATCTCTCAATCGCACCGCCACCTGACGCTCGAAATGAAACATCCAGTCATCGATATCTCGCACGTGCCCATCCAATCTTTTTTTTCCGTGTTTGCATTCGTAACGTGTACGTTGGAATGCTGTTCCTGGTGTTTTGGACGCGCGACGAAGCAAGCGCGCAGAACGGAGCAAACTTCTTGCGCACCTCGATGCTCGGGGTTTGCCTTCGACAGGCATTTTTGCGCTGTTTGAACGAAGCGCCGCTGCGGATTATTCGGTTAACATCATGAAATAGAACGTTACGCAGTCGTCACCCGACCGCCGCATTCCGCTTCGACAACACCCGCAAACGTGCAAAGCGGGGTGCGTGATGGAAAAGGACAAAGCGGCGGAACGGATCGTTCACGGCTTGAATCTCATTCGCGGTGAGGCGGCGCGTCTCGATACCGCCCGGGCGGAGGGCAGGTCGTTCGAGGCGAAGCTCGCTCTTAAGACGATCAAAGACGAGTGCTTCCATCTTCGGCAATTTCTGTACGAGCTTCGCGAGGACGGTCGGCTCGATTGATCGAGCGGGCGAGCTGCACCGCGAAAAAATGCGGCCTGTGCGCTGGCGACGGCTCTCGGCTACGTCGGAGCACCCCAATGACGTCGGGTCGAAACCGCGGGTATTCTGCCATCGCAAAGACGCAGCATGACTATAATTTAATGGCCGAAGAGCTACGAAGGGAGTGCAAAGAGCGCCCAATAAACCCGCTCAGGACCCGATATCGTCCATTTGCGATAATCCGCGAGTATGATTGCGCGCCTTGTCCATATCGAACAAAGTAGGACCTACGTGCGTTGTGACAATGGCCGTTACGGGTCACGGCGAGAGGTGGTTTCCCATGTCGAAGCAGAAATTCGCGCTGGCCTTGGGCGGTGGAGCCGCACGGGGTTGGGCGCATATCGGTATTTTGCGAGGCTTGGCCGAGGCTGGGCTGGAGCCCGAAATCGTCGTCGGCACATCGATCGGCGCCATTGTCGGCGGTCACTATGCGTCAGGACGCCTCGATACGCTGGAGGAATTTGCCCGAAGCCTTACCCGTCGGCGCGTGTTCAGCTTTCTCGATCTGAGCGTTTCCGGTTCGGGCCTTATCGCGGGGCAACGCCTGTTCGACCGCTTCGACGATCATTTGCGCGGATACAAAATCGAAGACCTGCCCACGCGCTTCGCTGCAATCGCGACCGATCTGTCGTCCGGGCAGGAAGTGTGGTTGCGTCGCGGCAACGTGATCGACGCGGTTCGTGCTTCGTCGGCTATTCCGGGCATCGTGAAGCCGGTCAACATCAATGGCCGTTGGTTGGTCGACGGCTGTCTCGTCAACCCGATTCCGGTCTCGGTGTGCCGCGCACTGGGCGCGCGCGTCGTCATCGGAGTCAACCTGACGACGGAGTTTGGACGCGGGGGCATTTCGATTGGCGACGACGATGACGAGGTTTCAGAGGAGGTCATCGTCGATGAGGCGCCCATCACGCGCTGGAACGGCCGCGGCGCGTTCCAGCTTCTGCACCGTCAGTTGTTCGGGCGCAGCGACGGTGCGCCGGGAATCACCTCGGTTATTCTGAACTCCTTCAGCATTTTCCATGATCGGATCTCTCGCGCGCGGCTGATGGGCGATCCGCCCGATCTACTTGTTGCGCCGAACCTGGCCGACATCGGCGTTCTCGACTTCCACCGCGCTGATGAAATGATCGCGAGCGGTCGGGCGGCGATAGAACCACATATCCCAATGATTGAGAGTTATTTGAACGCTCCGCCTCCGGCGTTGATCAACACCCGGCTTTTTGCCGGTTGAGGCCAGGTCAGCAGCTTTTCAGCATGCATTGAACGGTGAATAGCGCCCGGGCGTCCGTGTACGGCACATCGTCACGCATGGGAAACCGTTTTAGGCCCGCGCGCGTCTACGTCTCGTGATTTTCTTCGGCCTTGGCTGCGTGGGCTTTCCCAAGAGAGAGCGGGCGTTTGATGACCGTAGTCGCAACCATTCAAGACGTCAGGGATTTCGCTCTCGCCAAGCACGAAGGGCAAGTGCGCAGGCATGACGGCAAGCCCTATATCTCACATTTGGACGGCGTTGCGTCGATCTTGAGAGAGCACGGATACACTGCGCCGGAAGTGATCGCAGCGGCGTTCCTGCACGATACGCTGGAGAAAACCGATACGACGCTCGAAGAGTTGATCGAGAAGTTCGGGATGGTCGTCGCCGAACTCGTCTTTTGGCTGACCGATACGGAGCAGGGAAGCCGCGATGCGCGCGCTTTGGAGGCGGCGTGGCGCCTTTCCCGCGCGCCCTGGAATGCCAAGCTCATCAAGCTGGCTGACATCATCGATAACGGTACAGCCATCATCATGTGCAATCCGGATTTCGGACCGACGTTCCTCGATGAGAAGCGGTTGCAATTGAAAAAGATGGCAGAGGTTGAAAGCAGCAGGCTGCTTCGCCTTCCGCTGTTCCAGAAGGCTGCCATCGTGACGGAATCTGCTTCCCTGTAAAATCCGAACACGGCGCGAATGCAGCGCGTCGGTGCATTCAACTCGCATGCTCGACGTTAGCCTCAGAAATACGCCGACGGCGAACGGCGCCATCGGACATGCTGGCACGTACGCGCGGCAGCGAGCCCGGCAGTTCCTCCTGCAGAAACGCAATCAGCTTCTCTCGAACTTCGCATCGAAGGTCCCACGCCGCAGGCGAAGTGCGTGCGCTGACGAGCGCTCGGAGTTCGACCGTTCCTTCCGTCGCGTCCGTCACCTGCAGATTGACGACCTGCCCGTCCCAGAGCGGCGACGCCTTGGCTATCTCCTTCAGTTTGTCGCGCACGCGATCGACCGGCACGGTGTAATCGGCGTGCACGAGAACCGTCCCGATGATCGATGCATTCTCGCGCGTCCAGTTTTGAAAGGGTTTCTCGATGAAATACGAGAGCGGCACCACCAGGCGCCGCCAATCCCAAAGCTTGATGACGACGAAGGCCGACGTGATCTCTTCGATCCATCCCCATTCACCTTCGACGACAACCGCATCATAGACGCGGATTGGTTGCGTCATGGCGATCTGGACGCCGGCGATGAGGTTGGCGAAAACCGGACGCGCCGCAAGCGCAACGACGAGACCGGCAACGCCGGCGGAGGCAAAGAGGCTGATGCCGTATTGCCGAACCGCTTCGAACGTCATCAATGCGGCGCCGACCGTTACGATGACGATGAGCGTCTCGGCCGCGCGCTGGAGTATGCGAACCTGCGTGTAATGCTTGCGGGCAAGCAGGTTGTCGTCAGCCAGCACGTCGAACCTGCGCAGATAGAAGTCCGCAGCGATCTTCGTTGCGATCAAGGCGACCCAGCCTGCGAGGATGATGAAAGCAAGGCCGAGCGCCCTGCTGAAAAAGGACTGGACACTGTCGCTGAGCGGCGCCACGGGAACGGCAAGCGAAACGATAATGATGATAAGCGCAAGCCTCGTCGCGCCCTTCGTGTTGGTGAAAACCGACCGCAGGTAAGGGTGATTGACGCCGATCCAGCGGCGCATCGTGGCGACCAGTGCGCTATGCAAGACGATAGCGACGGCGATCGCACCGAGCGCCAATCCCACCGGCAAGAGCCAATCCGGCATCGCACCGAAATAAAAAGAAGTAACGGCTTGGAGCATAAATCTCCCGCTGGGCCAATTGCTGCTTTGCAGCGTAACGCCAGGGGGAGGGGAGAGTTTCGTCGTTTAGACGATGACAGGCGGCAGGAGAGGGCCGAGATCCCGTCGCACCCGTGTCGTGCCGGAATGTCGCAGGAACGATCGGCGGCATGGGAGCGTAATCCTGGTACCACGGCCCGCACCTTCCCCCCAGGTGCCGTCCCTCAAGCCGTGGCCAAACCCGCACACCCTGGCTTCCCCCCGGCCAGGGTGTTCTTTTTTTTAATGGCTCAGCGGCGCTCCTGCTCAACCAGAGCCAAGCGTTTCAGCGGCTCAGCGATGATGTCGGGCAGAGCCGTGAAATTCCGTTCTGAAGTGAAGAGTTTTCTGAGACGCGGCGCGGCGCGATCCTTGAACTCGACCACCCAGTCGTCGTGTAAGGAACAGGTAACTTGTGCGAACTTGCCCATCGCGATCGTTCCTTCTCCTGCATTCAAATCCAACACGAGAAGAATACGCGAAAAGTGTTTCCAATCATTTGCCTGAAATTCGATTGATCTCGGCCCGGAATATCGAAAACGGCACCGCCGTTAGGAATTCGGTGACGAGCGCCAGTCGCTCTGATAGGACACCCGCACTGATCCCGGCCGCGGCGGATGTCGCGCCGGAAATCATCTCATTTGAATGGAAGGAAAAACGATGCCAACGATGTCAGACAATCGTCGCCGACGCATTATTGCCCGTCAGCGCAAGCTGGAAAACTTGAAGAAGCGGACTGAGAAGATCGCCAAAAAAGAGCGCAACGCCTAACGTGCGCACAACGCGGGGCGGTCGTCGCGCGTTATGGCTGCCACTTGAAAGTTTCGTTGCTCTCAAGAACGGCAGCAAGCCGCGCCACCGCCTCCGCATGTTGATTTAATCTGTCTTCCAGCGCCGCCATCATGTTGGACTTCACGGTTTGCGGCCATCGCCGCGCATGAATGAGGTTGAGCTCGATTGAGAGCTCAGTGATGATCTCATTGTGCCAATAAAGCGCGTCTTCGACGGTATAAGCGTCCAGCGCATTTTCCACGCAGATTTCCAGATATTCGCTAGCTTTCATCATGTTCGCATCCGGCTCGTCGGAACGCAGGTTTGCAGACGTGTCGCGAAAGAAACCGCGCCGCAAGCGAAGCGCATGCAAAAGTGCGCCGCCCTTCATGTGGTCGACCAGCTTGCGGAGCAGCCTCGAAGGATGGGTGCTGCCAAATGCGGGCAGAGGATGATTGCCGTCCGCCGCCATCGCTAAACCCTCCCTGAACATATTCTACGCTATGTGAGCGTTTCTCTTGGCCGATCCTCCGCCGTTCGAAGGACGCGCAATCGCCGGCTTTTGTTCCACCTTCGCGGAAGAATTTGGCTTATTTCCAACGAGCTGGCGAAAGGATCGATGCGAAGATCGGCTGGCGCTGCAACTTTCCCCCGGGCCGCAGGTAATAAAAACGATATCTGGCGTTTTACGCTCGGTATCGCGAGCCCAGAGACTATCTGTCTTCACAAACACCGCTCCGCGGATCCTCGATAGTCGTTGGAGTTCGATCCTGTGCCGGTCCACCCTCCCGGCGCGTGGGCTTCGTCGAGCGGAGCCGTAAAAAGCCTCGGTTTTTGCCTCAAGCGAAGCCGAGGCTTTTTATTTTTGAACGCAGGCGATTGCGGAACCTCTCAATTCCGAGAGGCGTTGAAGGCGCACAACGACAGGAGGTTAGTTATGAATTGGGATCGTATCGAAGGTAACTGGAAGCAGTTCAGTGGCAAGGTCAAAGAGAAGTGGGGACAATTGACCGACGATGATCTTGCCCAGGTGAACGGCAATCGCGAGCAACTCGAAGGCATTCTCCAGAAGCGCTATGGCTATGCAAAGGACCAAGCCAAGCAGGAACTCGATCGCTGGTCGGATTCGCTGTGACGCCGATATTAGCAGTCTTGTAATGGAAAGGCCCAAATTTTGGGCCTTTCTTTTTGGTTTCGGCGTCTAGAATGGCACCAGAGACGATTCTGCGTCGGGGGCATCAGGCATGACCGAAACGTTTTACGCCGAAATTCTCACGCGTTCAGAGCAAGATCGCGCCAACGGACGGCTGGAAATCTCGCTGTGCAATGCGGCCGGGGACTGTCAGACGATTTCACTTAGTACCGATGCGGTCGCGGCTCTTGCATCGCTCATTGCTAACGCACCGCAACCGAGCACCGCACTGACCAAAATCCCGGATAATTTTGCTGTCGGTCACGGTCGGCACGAACCGGTCGTGATGTTGCGCTTCGAGGACGACCCTGCCTACGGCCTGACGGCCGAACAAGCGTTTGGCCTTGGCGAAGCGCTACTGGAAGAGGCCGAGACTGTCGCTACAAAGATGAAATACGCGGTGCGCCAGTAGACAGCGTACATTCATCAGGCATGCCGGGCGGCAAGCTTCCGCGCGCTTTTCAAATCATGCACGAAATCGGCGTAGGCCGTCTCTTTCTCATGGCGATCCCGAATGCGCAGGATCGACGACGGATGCACGGTGATGAAGCCAGCCCTCGTCCCGAACTCTGCCGGTCCGCGTGAGCGCCCGATAACCACGGGCGCACCGGCCAGCGCATAAGCGGCAGTCCCGCCAAGCGCTACGACGAGATGCGGGTGGACGAAGTCCAACTCCTTCATCAGCCACCAGCGATAGTGCTTCACTTCTCCCATCGTTGGCTTTTCGTGAAGACGTCGCTTGCCGCGTTGCTGAAACTTGAAGTGCTTTACCGCATTCGTGACGTAAGATTGCGCGCGATCTATTCCGGCTTCACGAAGTGCTTTATCGAGCAGCTTGCCAGCCGGTCCGACGAACGGATGGCCTTCGAGATCTTCCTGGTCGCCCGGCTGTTCACCGACGAACGCAAGCGCTGCTCCAATCGGCCCTTCGCCGAAGACGGCACGCGTTCCACCCTCGACCATTGGGCCAGCGGCCGCCATCTCTTCGTTGAGTTCGGCGAGAGTGCGAGGCTCGTTCCCGACCGAAGGCGCGAAGAGATCGCCCGTCGAGGGACTCGGCGAAGCGCGCTTGCGCACAGATGGTTTGGAAGCTTCCTTCGGCATGGCGGGCTCAACGCGCAGATAAAAGGCGAGTTTAATCCATCACGCGCCAACGGGCGATTGGTTCCCATCAAATGAAATGGGCGCCGGAACGTGGGGTTCCGGCGCCCTCGTCTGAGGCAAGTCAGGGAGCACTGCCAACCTCAGTCGTGGAAGGTCTCCCCATGGAGAGCGAGATCGAGCCCTTCGGCCTCTTCGGCTTCGCTCACCCTCAAGCCAATCGTGTACTTGATGAGGAGAAGAATGATGAGGCTGACGACGCCGGACCAGACCAGCGTCATGGCAACGCCCTCGACCTGCAGCATCATCTGACCGGGATTGCCGTCGAGCAGCCCCGATTTGCCCGCGCCGCCGACCGACTGCACGGCATAGACGCCGGTCAGGATCGCGCCGAGGATGCCGCCAAGGCCGTGAACGCCCCAAACGTCGAGGGCATCGTCATATCCAAACATATGCTTGAAGCCGGTCACGCCCCAGTAGCAGACGACGCCCGCCGCTAGACCGATGATGAAAGCGCCGTTGACCGAGACGAAGCCGCAAGCCGGCGTGATCGCTACGAGGCCGGCGATGGCGCCGGAAATGGCGCCAAGCAGGCTCGGTTTGCCTTTGACGATCCATTCGAGCAGCGTCCACGACACGAGCGCGGCGGCCGTTGCGAGATGCGTGTTGATCATCGTGATGCCGGTCGAAGCGCCGGCGCTCAGCACCGAGCCGACGTTGAAGCCGAACCAGCCGACCCACAGCAGCGAGCCGCCGACCATCGTCAGCGCCAGGTTATGCGGCGCCATCTGAACGGTGCCGTAGCCCTTGCGCTTTCCGATCACGATCGCCGCGACGAGGCCCGCGATGGCCGAGTTGATGTGGACAACGGTGCCGCCCGCGAAGTCGAGGACCCCGGCGCCGCCGAGATAGCCGCCCGGTCCCCAGACCATGTGGGCAATCGGCACGTAAGCAAAGAGCAGCCAGAGCGACACGAAAATCATCGCGGCCGAGAACTTCATGCGGTCAGCCGGACCGCCCAAGGCGATGACTGGCGTGATGATCGCAAACGTGCCCTGGAACATGATGAAGAGAAATTCCGGGATGGTCGGTGCTGCCGGAGCCGGAGTATCCGGCGCAATGCCAGCGAGCATGACCTTCGAAAAACCGCCGAAGAACGCGTTGCCTTCCGTGAAGGCCAGCGAATAGCCGACGACGCACCAGATCACCGAAAGGATACCGGCTGCGAACGTGCACTGCATCAGAATGGCGAGGGCGTTTTTCTTGCGAACCATGCCGCCGTAGAAGAGCGCGAGGCCGGGAACGAGCATTGCCAGCACCAATACGGACGACGTCAGCATCCATGCGGTGTCGCCCGAGTTGATGGCCGGCGGCGGGGCGGCAGCCTGTGCGAGAGCGGCCACTGAAGACGCAAAGAGCGCTGCGGCGCCGAGAGCCGACGCTCTCAACGACGCCCGAATTCTTGAATGCATTATATATTCCCCCGAAATAGGTCACGATCGTCGACTGCCACTCGATCGGCAGGCGCAATCGGCTGCGTTCTCAGAGGGCACAAATATTTATCGCAAGGAATGTGCCAGTAGGCCGACGCAATAAAATGGGAACACGGAACTTGCGAAGCCTTGAGGCGCTTGCTCGTCGGTTGGGCAGTAGGAAAGTTTTTGGGCAGAGTGCTAAAGCTGCCGTGCCGAAACGTAGCCCGTCATGCCTGAGTAGCAGGAGCGGTGGCGTCAGCCCGGCGGCGAAATCGGCCAGTCGGCTTCGACGTATTTCCGGAACCAGGCGCTGAAACACTGCGGGACCGCCGCGATCTGCTCTCGAATCGCATCGGGGGTCGACCAGCTATAGCCATCGCATTCGATCGGGTCCGGAGCGATGACGCCGTCGTAGATCCCGCGAAAGACATGGACGAACTCATGTTCGACGAGGCCTGCGTCGAGTTCCGCCCGGTACGTAAAGGTTCCGATTGCCGTCAGCGGGCAGATGATCCGCATTTCTTCGTTGAGGCGCCGCGCAGCGGCTTCCGACGACGTTTCGCCGGGACGAGGATGGCCGCAGCACGTGTTCGTCCACAGACCACCCGAATGATATTTGTCGATCTGGCGCCGCTGCAATAGCAGGCGGCCTTTCCGGTCCCAAATCATCACCGAAAACGCCCTGTGCAGGCTGCCCTGCCGGTGCGCATCGAGCTTTTCAGCGATACCTGTTGGATTGTCCTCGCTATCTACAAGGACGACTTCTTCTCGAAGCATGGTCGCGGTTCCCCCAGCCGGCCCATTAGCACATCACCCAGCCGGGAGGATAGCGCCCGCTCATTGAGGCGAAATGGCGTCGGGCGCGCCCAGGCCCTAACTCAGCGACGGAAAAATCCCATCATGCGGGTGAAGTTGCGCATAATTTCATCGGCGGGTCGATCAAAGACTTCCAGTGGAATGCGGATGTGGTTGGGCGCTGGCATGGCCCAGGGCAACCGCATCAGGAAACGGTAATAAGGCCGCTTGCGCCAGTCGGCTAGCAGCGCGCGGTTCAGCGGTTCCTCGAGAATGATATGCAGTTCGTTGACCTCCGCTCCTCTGAGATTGAGCGAGACCAGATCGAGTTGTTTGATCGAGCGCCAGGCGATGATGCCGAGGCCCTCGGCGAAGATGCCGTATTGGCTGGCGCCGATCCGCGGCCTGCCCGTTTCGAGGAGCGGAAAATTATAATAGGCATATCCCAGCATGATGAGCGCCAGCGCAAACAGCACGCTGATGCCATGGACGATACCGAGCGTCGCTAGGACGACACCGATTAGCCCGACGACATAGACCGGAAATTGAATTTCTTCCCGTTCATAGGCCACCGTATAGCCGTGCATGTCGTTTTGGCCCACGGGCACACGGTCTTGCATGTCGACTTCCGCTGCGGCAGTCCGTGGGAGGAACAGTGCCACGAACATGGCCCGTCGTTAAGCCCCCGCTGTGCTCGCCAGCGATGAGACATGCCAATAATTCAGGCACTCGATCGGGGGGCGGGGCGGACGCCGTCGCTCATGATGATGACAATCCAATCGCTGTCATGCTCCCGTGCCTCGTGGTACCTTAGCTGAGGTGCGATGAAGAAAGAGGTCACGTCAGCAGCAAGGGGGCGTCGATATGATCCTGGGAATGGATTCGCTTACATTCGTGCACGTCGTATTGAGCTTGATTGGCATTGCCACGGGCCTAATCGTATTCTTAGGCTTCGTTGCCGACGCTGAAATGCCCACCTTGACCGCCGTTTTTCTCGTGACGACCGTTTTGACGAGCGTGACCGGATTTGCCTTTCCATTCTCCAAGCTGCTGCCGTCGCATATCGTCGGCATCATCTCACTGGTCGTGCTGGCCGCCGCCCTCTACGCCCTGTATGTCGCGCGGCTGTCCGGCTCCTGGCGATGGATTTACGTCGTGACAGCGTCGGGCGCACTCTATCTCAACGTCTTCGTTCTCATCGTACAGCTTTTTCAGAAAGTCCCAGCCCTTCACGCCGTCGCGCCGACGCAGTCTGAAACGCCGTTCGTTGCTGCACAGGGGCTGACGCTCGCAATCTTTATCGCTCTCGGCTTCCTCGCCGTTCGCCGGTTTCACGCGGCAAGCGCGCCATCCGGAGGCAAATTGCGATCGGCGGCGTGACCCATCGGTTACGCAGGGATGGCGTTATGCCCGCGAACGCGCGAAAGTGTTGCGATGCCCTTGATGCACCAGTAGCCTCGAGATAAAGGGCCTCGTTTCATCTGCAGGAAACGCGAACGCTGATGCGCCGCTACTTGAATTTTCTGATCGGCCTTGCGTTCGCGGTGCGCAGTCTTTTGCCTGTGGGCTTTATGCTTGCCGCTTCACCGGACGCTGAAGGCATGCCCCAGATCGTCATTTGTACCGGGCATGGACCGCAAAACTGGGTCCTGGATGAGAAGGGCGTGCCCCGTCCAGCCAAGACCTCACCGGACAACAAGAATGCCTGCCCGTACGCGGCTGCAGGCGCCGTAGCGGCCGATCACGACGCGCCGCAAATCCTCGCGCATACGGTCCGCTATGCAGCGGTCACGTATTCAATCACGGCGCAAATATTCCGAACGACGCCAAAGCCTGGCGCGCAATCCGCGCGCGGACCCCCAACCACTCTGATCTGAGTTCTTCCGATTTTTTTGTCGAGTTGCGTCGCTGCGGTATCTCGACCGCCTGCGTATGCGCGTTCGTAAGTCTGATATCAGAGTGGAATTTTCGTTATGCAAATCTTCAAGCCTCGCACCAGCGCGGCTCCGATACGCATTGGCATGGCAGCCGCGTCGACGGTGCTGTCATGCTTTGCCGCAGCGCCATGCGCACACGCTCAGGATGCGAATCCGGCGTCGTCCGTCCAGCTTCCCGACGTCAACATCGAGCAACCTAAATCGCAAAAAGTGCAGCAAGCAGCTGAGAAGCCAAAACCAAAGCGCATCGCCCAACAGAAGGTGACCGCGAAAGCACCTCAACCTTTGCCTGCGGCCGCGCCGACGTCGACCGACCAATTCGCCGGAACATTGCAGGCTGGCTCAGGTGCAAGCCCATTCATCGGCAATCCGGGCACACCCTCAGCCAATGTGGCCGCTGTGCCGGGAGCCTCCGGCGCAGGTGCTCAAACTGCGACCTCGGTAAGCATGAAGTATTACGAGGACACACCCGTGTTCTCCGTCGACGATATTCTTGACGACGTTCCTGGCGTTTCGCTGAAGCAGGGCAACGGTCCCCGAGACATGGGTATTTCCATCCGCGGATCGAACGCCAGAAATGGTTTCGGGATACGCAATATCGTTGTCCTCGATGACGGATTTCCGGTTACGCAGCCGGATGGCCTTTCCCGCAGCGACCTCATCGATCCGCACGCCTACGCAGGTGTCGATGTCTGGCGCGGCCCGTCGTCGGCCCTCTTCGGTAACTACGCGACCGGAGGCGCCATCAATTTTCGAACCTATCCGGGCGGCGTGATCGACGGCGTCGAATACGGCCTGGACGTTGGCAGCTTCAATTACCTCAACAATTACGTTATCGGCGGCAAGAAGGGTGACAACTGGGAAGCCTCCGTCTTTACCAGCGACGTTCGCGGCGACGGCTACTTCGGTTACAGCGGCTTCAATACTCAGACCGTCAATGCGTTGATGACATATCAACCGTCCTCGACCGACAAGTTCACCTTCAAATTCATCAACAACAACGTGGACACGGAATTGCCGTTTCGCACGTCGTTGCAGCAGTTCAATCAGAACCCGTTTCAGAAGGGCTGCCAAACGGCGGCGACAGCCGCCGACGGCTGCGCAACGAATAAGTTCTCCGCGACCGGCAATACCAGTTCTGGTGTCCCGCAAACCGCCGAGCAGGCAGGCGCCGGACGGGATGACCGCCGCACGATTGGCGGCTTCCGCTGGGACCATGCTTTCGATGCGGCAACGGCGTTACAGACGCAAGTTGTGGTCGACGATCGCAACATCAACCAGCCGACCGGTACGACGAGCGCCGTCGGCGATTATCTCTCCTACAACGTCATTTCCGGCGTGACGCACCGTTCGACCGCCGCCGGCCTGCCCACGCTGGGCTACCTCGGAGCGTTCTGGAACTACCTGCCCGTCGATGGCAAAACGTTCAACATCGCGCCGGGTGGCGGCGCACAGCGCGGCCTGTTGCAATCGGAGCAGACAGGTTCGACGATGAACGTCGGCGCGCGTGCCCGCCAGGAAGTGAAGCTGACAGATGATTTTTCCGTTGTCGCGGGCGCAACCGTGGAACGAACATCGCTCGATGGTTCTCAGATTGGCTACGTCTACAATACTGACGGAACGATCAAGAAAACGAACTTCGTTTCAGCCGATCGCGACTTGACGAACGTCGCGCCCGAATTGGGCGTCGTCTACACGCCAACCCGCGAATGGCAATGGCGGGCACGCGTCGGAACAGGCTACGGCACACCGCAGTTTTCGAACCTCTTCGTCACGCCCGAAGGACTGCCAGGCAACAACACAGAGCTGAAATCGCAGACCAACGTTGGCTTCGATGTCGGCGCAGACTGGACGCCGGCACCGGGCGTTGCGCTCAGCGTCACGGGCTTCTACGAATTCTTCAGGAATGAACTTGTTTCTCAGTCGCCGGGGCCAGGACTGCCCAACTTCTCATTTAACGCACCGGCTTCGGAACATCGCGGCATAGAAGCGTCAGCGAACATCGCGCTGGGGCATGGCTTCAAGCTGACGGCGTCGTATACGTTCGACGACCAGATCTATACCGACTATGCCGAGCGCCTTTCCGGCGCGACGGCGGCCGTCAGCCGCGACGGTAATAAAATTCCCGGCGTCGCACCGAACGAGGTGTCAACGCGCCTGAGTTACGATGTGCCGGCCGGCGCATTCAAAGGCGTCGGTGCGTATGCCGAATACGAATGGCACGACAGCTTCTTCATGGAGAACGCCAACCTCTTGAAGGCACCTGGGTACGACTTGGTAAATCTCAACGTTCACTACAACAAAGGTCTCAGCGGTGGTCCGATCAAGTCGCTGATGGCCTACTTCGAAGTCCAGAACGTGTTCAACGAAACCTATATCGCTTCGGCAAATAACATCACCGATCGTGTGGGGGCGGGAGCAGACGATCTGGCCGCTATATCCGGCTCGATCTACGCCGGCGCACCGCGCGCGTACTATGGCGGCATGAAGCTGAAGTTTTGACGCTACGCCTCCAGATGGTCCTGGGCGAGGCCTCACAATCCGAATGCCGCCGCGGACGCGCGCCGCGACGGCGTACCTTCCTATGTCGATGCTTCACCTGGATGTGACGCGAATCGCCTCCGCGCGTCTGCGCAATCGCAGGTCGAACTTGCCAGCAGTCGTTTTGACGCAGATCATAATTCTCATTTCGATTCGTGCGCGTGCTGAACGGGAGAGAAAAAATGGATCCCACCTTAATGGCATTGATTATCTGGCTCTTGATCGGCGCCGCGGCCGGTTGGCTGGCAGGGCAGATCATGAGTGGCGGCGGATTCGGATTGCTCGGTGATATCGTCGTCGGAATTATCGGCGCGGTTATTGCCGGTTGGTTGTTTCCGTTTCTCGGTCTCCGGCTGGGTGGCGGCGTTCTCGGCGAGATCATCGCAGCCGCCATCGGCGCTATCATTCTGCTCTTTGTCTTGCGGCTCGTGAAACGAGCGTAGCGAAGGGAACTCACCACTACACCGCGGGCCGCTCGTCACTCGGGGGAGACAACGGGCGGCCCTGCCCGTTAAACATTGAAGCAGCGATTGCAGTACCTCGGCTGGGACTGGCTGACAGGCGCGGCTGCAGCCGCAGCATCTGCGAGCCAGGCATGCACATTTTTGAAAAATAAGAAAATCCTTCGTCCGAAAATAATCATGATTTAGGGTCAAGGTCGCCGCTTGCGCTCACGGCACCCGACGCATCACGAATGCCAGCGTCGCGGCCCTGAAGTGAAAAATGGCAGTCTTTAAAACGCCAGTCGGATTGCTTCCCCAGTGACCAAATACAACAGCATGCGCAGGGCTCCGGTTTCCTGTTTTATCATTTCGAAAAACGAAGCCGACCGGATTGGCCGCACCATTCGCTCGGTCCGGCCGTGGGTGGACGAGGTTGTTGTCGTCGACAGCGAGAGCACCGATGACACCGTCAGCGTTGCGCTTGCGGAGGGCGCCCGCGTGATCACGCAGCGTTGGCTTGGCTTTGGCGGTCAAAAACGCTTTGCCGAGGAGCAGTGCCGCAACGATTGGGTTTTCAATGTCGATGCCGACGAGGTCGTCACGCCTGCATTGGAGCGTGAGATCCTTGACGTCTTCACCGGCGACGATCCGAAATTCGTGGCGTACGGCATGCCGCTGCAAATGGTCTATCCGTCGGCCTCCAAGCCTCGTCTGTTCGCGCGCGATCATTGGTACGTGCGTCTTTACGATCGCCGCTTCGTGCGCTTTCGCCAATCCAACATTCACGATGCCGTCGTGACTGACGACTACCCGGTCGGCCAATTGCGGGCGCCGATGCATCATTATTCGATGCGCTCGTTCCCTGACATGAAGCGCAAGTTGAATGACCGCACTTGGCTTCTCGTCGAGAACTCCGATGTGACTACAACTGGATCGGTCTCGCTTCGGTTGTTTACGGAGCTGCCGATGAATTTCTTCAAGTACTACATTGTTCGCCGTCACTGCATGGGCGGCTTTACCGGTCTCCGGTACGCTTCAATTCAGGCTTGGTACCGCTTCCTGAAAATCTATCGGATCTGGGGCGAGGCGGGTCACAAGACCAGACGGATGCCAGCGCCGGAAGCGCCCGCGGCCTGAATTTCCGCTGTGAGCAGCCATCCCAGCGACGGCGGCGCACGGAACGACCATCGACCAATAAGAAGTCTTCCACCCCGCCGCCAATTGCGGTTATAGAACAGCCGCGCACGGTCCCGTAGCTCAGTTGGATAGAGCATCTGCCTTCTAAGCAGAGGGTCGCAGGTTCAAGTCCTGCCGGGATCGCCAATGATTTCAATAAGTTGTCCGGATCGCCCTTCGGTCAAAAAATTCCTGCGGTGCGAACAGGGTGCGACCGGGGAAGGCGCTTCCAAGCGCATAGCCTACCTCGGAAGATCGTCTGAATCACTTCCGCTTATCGGACGGGCAAAACCAGAAAAGGCTGGCAGAAGGTCAGCGCCATCGCTGAACGCACGCTCGGTCAGCTTGCAGCGGCGAAGCATCTGGCCGACATGGGCGTTCCTCCCGGCAATCGACTGGAACTGCTCACGGGTGACAGAGAGGGGCAGCACTCGATCCGCATGCACATTCGATGGCGGGTCTGCTTCAAATGGACGGATGCTGGCCCGAACGAAGTTGAGATCACGGATTATCGCTGAGGACGAAGCCATGACGAAGACGACTTATCCCGCGCCAAGTCTGCTCGACATGAAACGGGTCACAACGCACCCAGGCGAGATGCTGGACGAAGAGTTCCTGAAGCCGCTCGACATGAGCGCGCGGGCGCTTGCGAAGGAGATTGGCGTGCCGGCCAATCGCCTGACAGAGATCATCGCGAAGCGACGCGGCATGACGGCGGACACGGCGATCCGGCTGGCGCAGTATTTCGGTGGGTCGGCTGAGTTCTGGATGAACTTGCAATCGATGTACGATTTGACCGTGGCCGTCGTCAAAAAGCGTAAGATCTACGCTGCGATCTCAACGCGCGAGGCCACCTAGCGCGAGCGGCCTTGGAATGGTTGGTGATTTCCGAAGCCAAATGTCCGCTTCGCCCCGATTTTTGAGGCTTTTTCGTGCCGGCCACAGGTCGTTTAGGACCACTCCCAGTGGGGGAATCTATATCCCAGAAGCTGACTTGACCAGCGGCAGCATGACCCTTCGAACTACGACCGGAATGTCGAGAAAGCGGAAGTCTTATTGTCGAAAGCGCATGGTCTCCTGATGAGCAGACATCGCGTCAGCAATGCCTCCAAGAACAGACATCTGGCGAATGGGGCATAAGATCAGTTGAAGGCGGTCGGGCGTCTAAGGCATTGCCGCACATGCCCAAGGCAAGAATTCGCAGACCTAGATAAGAATGCGATAGACGATGAGCTTGACCAAGCTTTCTCCAGATGGAGACGAAAGTTCTTGAATGTCGAGTTTTTGATCGTGACTTGAATCGACGCCTTTGAATCGCAGATCCACGATCGCCAAGTACTGATCTCTGGTTAGATTGTCTTTGTGGCCTGGGTTGCCTGCCTCGATTTCTTCTTTGGTAAGACGGCCACTCAGTTCGTCGATATTCAAAGTGCCATCTTTGTCGGAATCGAGTCGGTCGAACACCGCAGCCCCGGCTTGCCTAGCTTCGGCAAGATCAACGGTAGCATCGTTGTCCGTGTCCAGCATATGCAGGATCGCTGCTGAAGATATCCTCGCACTAATCGGCGTTGTAACGGTCAGAAATCCAATGCCTGACAACAGAAGCAGAGTTCTTAAACGCATGTTACCGTCGCGTTCGTTCATGGCGTTAGCGATTTTATGACCTCGTCGCCCGAGATCGAGATTTTGACGATGCCCTTGCCGTCGATGTCCATCTTCATCAGATCGACCATGCGGATCTGGCTGTTCTCGTGGGTGCGGAAAAAGTACTGCTTTGTCTTGAGATCGCTGGCCGAGGTCCACAAGGTATAGTCGGCAGGGATATTTCCATGCTCGTCTTTCTGCTCGCGGGCGGCACCTTTTGGTATGTCGAATTGGTTTAGGATGTGGAAGGCTTGCAGAATGGCAGCGCGCCCGGTCTTTGACGGAAAGACCGACTGACTGAAGGCGACCGCTCGAACAAAGCGCGACGGTGGCGTGAAGTCTCCCGGAAGGCCCGCCATGCCGGAGCCCTGGCCCGTCGGTAGCAGTGTGAGGGCGCCTAGATGCACGGGCGGCGCGTTCGTCATCGAGTAATTCACGAAGTTGCGAAGGTTTGTCATATGCCAGTCAAACGCTGGCGAGTTGGTAATCACACCCAGTGGATTATCGTAGACGTTGAGCTTGCCGCCCACATACTCGATGACGATGCTCTTGCCTGCAGCATCATGCACGATGTAGTGGGCCTCGGGCGCGAAGCCCCATCCAGCGAACACAACGGCTGGGACGACTACGCTAGCAATGTTGGCTTTAACCTCTTCGACGGTGGCGAAGTTCTCCAGAATCCACGATGCGACTTCCCACTGCGCAATGGTCTTGCCCGCGTCGCCCGAAGTGTAGGGCATGTATCCGGCGGAGGTTGGAAAGTAGAACATTCCGGCAGCTAGGCCCTTTTCGTTAAGTCCATCGAACAAGATCGGAAGTCCGACGCCGTTCATTCCGACACTTGCGTACTTTGTCGTCCACTTCAGTCCTTCTTTTCCGTCTGGAGTGGTGCCAATCCGCGCATACCCGCGCGGGACCATTATGAGTTCGGAGTGAATATCGGTAGCGAATTCTAAAGTCCGGGCGTGAACGACGGTGCCGTCTTCCGCAATGAGACGAATGCCCGTGCAGGCCTGTACGGCTTGCGCCGAGGCACCGAGAAGGATCGTTACAATAGCAACTGCAGCTATTTTGGATGTGGCGCGATGCCTAAACATTTGGTGGACTTTCTTTTGCCGTTGACGCGACTGTCTCTCGGATAAGCTAACTTCCGCCTTCGGTCTCGAGAAACCGGTTGTCCGTTCTTTAGGCCCAGAATGGCGACGCCGCGATGAGATCGTTGATACCCACGCTGGAACTCGTGAAACTGCCCTAACAGTTCGTCAGCACTCGCCATGGTTTTCGATGAGAAATTTAATGAAGGGGCAACGGCGAACAAAGCTGAGTGAAGCGAAGACAGCGCGCATTCCCGAAAACCAAAAGGTGCTTAAGAGTACCGTCACGCGGCGGACGGCCCATCGCGCGGGCGCATGCTTTCGGCAACCAAAACGACACCATACATGTTCGATCTCCCTCGAACACGTGGTGACCAGCCCCATCCGCCGCCTTGGCGATCACGTTCTCGGGGAAATGATGCAGCGTCAAATACATTCGTCTCCGCGTTGCGAAATGACGTTAAAAGATCGAATTCGATGACTTCATGCGCCCGCGAACTTTGACTGCGAGTGTGCTTGTCGTTCTGCACTATCCAAATTCTGCAAAATAGAAATACGAAATAGCCCGAGAAGATTGTCATCCAGCGCGCAATGCGTTTCGCATTGATCCGACGGAAAAGCTCAATCTCGCTCGGTCGAGACTTTAATTTGCATACGTAGAATGTAGCAGATCGGTGACGGCGTTTCACACCGTGGAATGATAGATTTCGAATCATGGTCCCGGCTTCGTGAGGCGGTCTGACAAATGGATTTATCCACCAATCGCATGACCTCCGTTGTTGTCGCGCTTTTCTGCGGCGCATTCGGATATACCGACACCGGTTTCGGCGCGGATCTCGGGCAAGGAACAGCAGCGCGCGCAGCATCCGTCCAAAGCGCCGACGGCTGGTCGTTTGTCTTCACGAGCTATGGCTGGATCCCATGGATGAGTGGAAACTCCGTTGTCAAAGGGCGGAGTTTCGACGTGAACGTCGATCCCAGCGATGTCTTCGGACATCTCGATTGGTCCACGCTACCGGCATGGATGAGCTATGCTGAAGCGCGCAAAGGACCTATCGGGCTATTCAATGACGTCGTTTATGCAAGCCTCAGCGGTTCGCGGGGCTTCGACGCGGACCGGCGAAACTTAGACTTTTCAGGAAATGTTTCAGCTGACTATACGCAAGTAACCGTTGAGGCAGGCGGCGCGTATGAAATTTGGGCCGATCGCAACCCCGTGCTTTCCGGCACAACGGCATTGGATGTCTTGGCCGGTGCTCGCTATTGGCATCAAGACGCTGCGATTTCAGCCAGTACTGTCACCTCCGGCAACCTTGCGGGGCTCGTACTCGAAAATAACCGGTGGGTCGCGAAATCGGGATCGGTTGATTGGGTGGATCCGTTTGTCGGCCTGCGCGTGAGAAACCAACTCGGCCCTCACGAGGAGCTTGTTGTTCGCGCTGATTTTGGAGGATTTGGAGTCGGAAGCGATTTTTCCTGGCAGGTCCTGGCGACGTATAACTGGCAGATATGTACGCTCTATGGCCATGTCCTCGATGGCTATGTCGGGTACCGCGCGCTGTCGGTCGACTACTCGCAGGGTTCCGGGACATCGAGATACGAATACGATGTCCTTCAGCAGGGCCCCGTCATTGGCTCTACGCTACACTTCTGAAAAAATCGTAGGCGGGCAATACATGGCCGCCAAGCTATCGTCATCGACTCCTGCGGCCCAACAAGAAGGTGGCTAGTCTGTCTTGGATGTTAGCGGCGCAAGACGAGACGTTCTCCTCGCGCCCGTGCGAGTGTCTGTGACGGACGCTCGCCGAATTGATTACGGTAATCGACTGCGAAGCGACCCAGATGCAAGAATCCGAATCGCAACGCGACCGAAGTCACATCGGTTTGTTCGGAAGGCTGGGAGAGCTGTCGCTTGACCGCGTTCAAGCGCATTTCATGTAACAATCGTTTGGGAGGTTTGCCGAATGCCTCTTGGCAAGCCAGATAAAGCGTGCGTTCACGGACCGCCATTCTCGCGCAGAGATCGGCGACTGTCATATGGCCTTCGAGGTTCTCCTTAAGAAGTGTGCGCATGGCCACCGAAACTTTGGCGCGGCGATGCAGCGGCTCAACAACCTCGAATGAGGGCACGATAGCAAGCACCGTGTCGAGCACCATCGAATGTGCTGCGTTGAGAACGTCCTGGCGAGCACTGGGCCCCTGATTCAAGAGTAAATTTAGCGTCTCATTCAAGAGTAGTGTGCGTTGCGAGACTTCGTGCTCACTGATCGGCCAAGATTGGAGAGTCTGCCGATCGATACCGTCAGTTCCGCGGCGCATTCGCATCCAGTGCTCGATTTGTGTCGTGTCAATCGCGACAACCATCAGGTCCGTCCGGCCATTCGCCGCGAACGCAATATCTTCGCCAGCGGGAACAAATAGTGGCTCGCTGGCGCTGGCCGGTCGGCCCCGGATGTGCAGCGAGCCTTCGGCTGCGACCGGTAGCGCCACAACCCAATTCCCTATGGGGGCCGTGCCCTGGTCTAGTATACCCGGAGACCATCGCACTCTGCCGAGTTGAAGCGACGTGAGAATGACTTGCGTCATCCGTCCGGAAAAGGCGCCGGCTCCAATCTGCTCATAGTGGATGTCCCACTCTCGGGCATCCTGAGCCATTAAATCGAAATCGTCGTAGCAATTGTCTTGAACGCCAACGAGTTCGAGCCTGTTTACGTTAGCGCGCATTTACTGATCTCAGCGCTCTTATTTTGCAGGTTCTGGATAGTGGCGGACTCACCGTGATGTTACATTATATTCGTATTGCCCCTAAATCACCAATTCCCGAATCACGTTTCTGACTGTCCAAGTGCCAAACTCTGGATCAAATGGCATGCACGTCCCACAGACCGGACTCAAAATTTCCTGAAAATCGAGAGCGAACTATGAAAACGACATTCGGCAAATGCGGCGCTCTTCTTATGTCACTCGCAATAACAAATTTTGTTGGTGGCGTTGCGTCGGCCTCAGACCTGCCGCCTTCGCTGGTGACCCCGGACAAGCTCGAGACCTCGATTGGCACCCTGGAATTCAAAGACGGTGTGCCGGACAAAGCCACCTCGCAAAAACTCTATGACAACCTTGACCTTACTTACGCGTACCGCGCATTCATGGATAACATGCGGGGGGTCAGCATCGATGCATTGCGGAGAGGCATGCATGAGATTGGAGTCAAGGATAACGAGGTGCTCGTCTTCTCCAACCTGATGGATTCAAAATCGCTTTTCCTCACGGCCAATGCTGACACGATCTATGTCATGGGCTCGCTCGATCTCAGCAACGGGCCCGTAGTGGTGGAAACGCCACCGCAATTCTTAGGTGCAGTTCAGGACGCTTGGTTCCGCTGGGTCATTGACCTCGGCGTGCCCGGGCCCGATCGCGGAGAGGGCGGGAAGTATCTGATCGTGCCGCCCGACTACAAGGGGCAGCTCCCGGACGGCGCCTATTTCATTGCGCGCGCCCGCACCAACACCATCGTCTGGTTTGGCCGGTCGTTTCTGGAAAACCACAGTGATCCCAAGCCCGTTGTCGAAAGTATCCGTAAGTTCACCAAGGTCTATCCCTACGAGCCAGGTGGTGTCGGCACTCCCATTGCGTCCTTCCTGGCTGGCGAGGCCAAGCTGGGTCGGGTGACTGAGCCCCCGCCGACGGTGTTTCACGAAGGCAGCGGCAAGGTGATAAACACCATTCCGCCGAACGACTGGACATTTTACGAGAGACTCAACGACGTCGTGCAGAAAGAACCTGCAACGTCGCTTGACGCGGAACTCATGGGTCCGATTGCAGCCCTCGGCATCGTCAAGGGTAAGCCGTTCGCGCCCGACGCGCGGATGAAGAAGATCATGACCGATGCGTTGGCACTTGCGAATGCCACGTCGCGCACGCTGTTCTTGAATCCTCGGGACCCGCGCTGGTTCTATTATCCGAATTCGTCCTGGTCGAACTATCTGTTCGAGACAGGATATGAGTTCGAGACACCGATCCCGATGATCACGCGCGAAGGGGTCAAGCCGTTCCCACCGACGGGCTATCGTACGATGGATGCGCGCACGAACTTCTTCTACGGCGTCACTGGCATCACACCGGCGATGGCGATGCGCTTGCCGGGCATTGGCTCACAATATTTGCTGGCGATGTCGGATGCGAACAAGAACCACTTCGATGGATCTAAAACTTACAAGGTGACCTTGCCTAAGGGCATCCCAGAGAAAAATTTCTGGTCACTTACGGTATACGACACGATGACCAGATCGATGCTCGAAACGCCGCAGCGCTATCCGCGCGCCGGCAGCCAGAGCTACCCGTCTCCAGCCGCTGAACCGGATGCGGACGGCTCAACCACGGTCTATTTCAGTCCGGCTCAACCCAAAGACGTCAGTCGCGGCAACTGGATTCAAACTACGCCAGGGAAGGGCTGGTTCACGATCCTGCGCCTTTACAGTCCGCTTGAGCCATTTTTCGCCAAGACGTGGAGACCAAGCGAGATCGAATTGGTCGAATAAGCGGACATGCTCTGCGTCGAGCTGAGCCCACACGAAACGATAGTGCCCAATTTCTGCTATTTGGACAAGGCGGCCATATCGATACTGTTGTGATGCCGAGAAAGCGGAAGATGGCTTGGCGTGGTCTAATAGCGGACGCGCTTTGCTGGCGTTGTCCGTTAACTCGATCAAAGCAGAAGTTAAATGCGTAGCTGAGGCAAGCGTCGGGCGCTATTGCATTCTAATTGACCAACTCGACATGCTAGCCATGCGGTCGAGCACGAGCCCGATCGTTGAGGAAACCCAATACGACAAGATTGAAAATTCCAAGAACCATCCAGATGATAAAATGCTGGTAACCGCGGGTTCGACAAACCTCCGGCCCCGCCAATTTGCACCAAAAATGTTCGACCAATGAAGTCATGGCGTTGGTCGCATACGCCCACATGACTACGGCTAATACGACGAGGATAGCGCCGAGCACCATTACGGCGAGCCGTTTGACGAAGCTGGTGGCCATTCGATTGCCTCGTGCCTCTCAGTCATTCCTTCGCTGTGCAATGCTCCGCAACTCCGGTGCAGCTTGGGCCTAATTCGTGCTGACCTTTTTCCAATCTTCGTCGGGATCAAACGTGCGGATGCCCTGAACTTCCGCGGCGGTATCCGGGCCGAGATCGGATTCATAAACCGTCTGGTCCTGATTGATCATAAACGTCTTGTAGCCCGACGCGCCGTATTTTGCCGGCCACGCGATGACGGCGAAGCCACCGATCATTCTGCCGTTTACGAGATAGGAGTAGGCTCCGCCAGGAGCGTGTGCGCCTTGGGCCGTCAGCATGCGGAAGTAGTAGCCGTGATAGGGATTTTGCGACGTGTCTCCGCCCTCGGACGATGGCTTATAACCGGCCGTCACGGCGTCGGCTACGAACGGTCCTAATGGACTTTCCGACTGCGACCCACTGCCGGGCGGCCAATAGAGGCCGTCATGCTTATCGGGTGAGCTGATGAAGCGCCGCGCGTAGGTGGGTGCGCCTTTGCCCTGCGGATTAAGTTCGACGTAATCGTTCTGCGCGTCCGCGATCGCGAGCAGTGTCTGAATGGTGTCGAGTTCGTTTGTGCCGACGCGGCGGTCGATGATTTCTTGTTTGCCCTGCTCGGGATCGAATGCCCACTCGTCGCCTTTTTTGACGATCGGGATCGGGAAGGGGAAATCATCCTCGCCGATGATCAGCACCGCCTTGTCTTTTTCGTCGGTATCTATGGATTGCTTCTGTTCGTAATCCTTCACGAATTTGCCTTTGGCCGCGCGATCTGCAACGGGGTCCCCGGATTCGATCCACTGTTTGAGCGACGGCCCAAGTATCGCCAGAAGCGCTTTTTCATCGTCAGACTTCGCTGCCTCGACAAGCGCCTTGGCAGCGTCCTCCGGCGTAGCAAATGTCTTCAGTTCGGCTCCGAATGCTGTGGCATGCGGCCCGGTCAGCAGCAACGGAACAGCACAAAGGAACATCATGAATTTCTTGAGGTCGCGCAACGCAAGCATGTCCGGATCCTCCCGGCCTAACGCGGATCAAGTTGGGGAATTTTGCCGCCCGACGCGAGCCAGCTTTGGTACGTTTCGAATGGAACGCCGAGCCGGTCGTAATTGACGGTCAGGTATCCTTGCGGATCGCGAGCAACAGTGCGCGGAGCAACTTTTCTCGCTTCTTGGGCGATGACGCCGACATAGAGCTTCGTGTCGCCGTTGTATGCAAAGCGATAGAAGCCGATGCCATTCGAAAGTCGGCCGAGCAAAACGACGTCGTGCTTCACTCTGATATCAGATCGCCGCCCGCCGCCGCGTCCTCCGCCTCCCCGGAAGCCACCTCCGCCTCCTCGGAAACCGCCTCCGCCCCTGAAGTTCCCGCCACGGAAGCCGCCGCGGTTGAACGAGGCGGTCCGGCTTGCTCTGCCGCGTGCGCTGGAACGGCGAACATTTTGCCCGGCGGCCGGGCGATCAAAGGCTGTTGGCCTCGGACGGGCTTGACGATCGGCTCCCGCCGGGCGCTGTGCAGGCCGATTTTTGAGGGCTTGTCCTGCCAGCGCACCACCCGCGGCGCCTGCCAGTGCTGCGCGGCCCGCATCGGCTCGTCCTCGGAACTGCTCGCGAGAGGCCGAGAAATTGCCTTGATAAGGCCGGCGGAACTGGTCGTTGAGACGACGGTTCGCGTAAGGTACGCCCCTTCGATGGACGACGTTATGCTGCCATCTGCCGTTCGTTATGTTGGTTCGATTCCAGCGATTGTATCGGTTCGTGTTGATCCAAAGCTCCGACCTCGGCCAGTTCGCGATACCCCACAGAACGGCGCCAGCTAGAATGCCGCTTCCCCACCATATTCCCGGACCAGCGATATATCCGGGTGGATACCAATAGTACGGTGGATAATCGGGATAAGGCCAAGTGCCATAGACCACGTTCGGATCGTAGGCAGGGACATAGACGAGGTCCGGCTCCGTCGGCTCTATCGTGATGTAATTTTGCGATCCGCTTGTATCGCGCGCTACCGTTTGTTGCTTCGTCGACTTCAGCTTTCCGGCGTCGTCAGCCCGTTGCCGCAAACTCTGGACGGCACTGAGAACATCCTGTTGCTGCGCGAGAAACGCATTGCCGAGTTGCTGGGTCCAATCAAGCTTTTCGTTCATCATCGCCAGCACACTCGGGAACTCCGTCAACGATTTGACGCTCGCGTCCCATGACCGCTTTTGCATGGCGTTCTCGAGCGCTTTTCCTTTCAGTTTCGGATTGGCTTGCGACCAGCGGGCTGCCTCCACGACTTCGAGAGGATATGTCGATGCCATCAAGACCTGCGTGAGCAGGGGATCGGGATAAAGCGCGATCGGCGCGACAAGCTGCTCGAGCTGCTCTTTGCTGATGGTCTGCGTCTGATCTGCTTGAGACCCACTGGATTGTGACTGATCGGTTTGGGACTCACCAATGTCCGCGTTCGGTTCCGGCGGCGCGTCCTGAGCGTACGCGCGTTGGACCGGCTGTCCAAGAGACAGCCAGCCGATCAACGCCGCAGCAACAATCAACAGCACGTATGCATTTTTATTTTTTATCGTTTTCATGCGCAGATATCCAAATTTACGCATTATCGACGGCGTCGATCTCAAAATCACTTTGATGCAATAAAAGAGCAGCGAAGCCTTGAGGGACATCGCTGCTGCTGTGCTACTATCTTGCGATCGTCACTGGACAGTGAGCGCGAGCCACGACATCGCTCGAAACCGAGCCGAGCATGAAGCGCGCGATAGCGCCTTTGCCGCCCGTTCCCACGACGATGTGGTCGACGCCGTGGTCTTCCGCATAAATAACAATTGCCCGCGCGGCATCGCGGCTTTTAACGGAAACAGCTTTCGGATCGGAGACGCCTGCCTTCCGCGCGAGCTCAGTTGCCGAGTTGAGCACGCGCGCGGCGTCGCCATCTTCCCAAGCGTAAATCGTCGGAGCGCCTCGACCTTCAGCTCCAACAGGCAAATTGACGGCCAGTAGCGTGAGTTCGGAGCCGGTGGCCTTGGCTAGTTCTGCTGCTTGAGCCACTGCATTTTTGGAATGGTCGGTCTCGTCTACGGCACAAAGCACTTTATGGGTCATTCTTTTTCTCCCTTTTTAAGTATCGGCGTTCAGTATTTCGGACGGTCGGTTGTGCGCATTGACTGCCGTCAAACGAATGAGTTCTCGGTATCGATCACCTGGGATCGGGTCGGCAAAAATGCAAACCCTTGTTAGGTGGCTTCAATCGATGATGTGATATCCGCCGTCGATATACAGTGTTTCTCCAGTAATGAGTTTCGCGCCGTCCATGCCGACGTCGTCGACCGACACGAGGCTTCGGGTCGGCGCCTTTGATTGGGCTTTCTGAAGCAATTTATCGAACTCGCCGATGCCGGAAGCTGCGCGGCGCGCGGAAAATCAAGTTTAATAAGCAAAATCCTTTGTTCCAGAAAAGTCGCCCGTGCGACTTCTTTCGACGGTGTAAGGGGCCGGGCGATGCACGAGATGAAGTTGAGCAGGGCTTTTACGCTGATCGAGCCGGGGCCCGTCGTGCTTGTCACCACGCGCGATGCGGAGAAAAACAACGTCATGACCATCTCGTGGACGATGGTCATGGACTTCACTCCCGTATTTGCGATCACGACAGGCGCCTGGAACTATTCCTTCTCGGCCCTGCAAAACACGCGGGAATGCGTCATTGCCGTTCCCACGATCGACATGCTGGACCGGGTCGTGGGCATCGGCACATGTTCCGGCAGCGATGTCGACAAATTCGCGAAGTTCAAGCTGACGGCGCGCGCTGGAAAGTCCGTCCAGGCGCCGCTGATCGAGGAATGCCTCGCCAACATCGAATGCAAAGTCGTCGACTTCGTCTCGCCGCACAATATCGTCGTGCTGGAGGCCGTCGCCGCTTACCTCAATCCGCAACGAAAAGAAAAGCGGATGATCCATGCCGTCGGCGACGGAACATTTATCGTCGATGGCCGCAAGTTCGATCGCAAGACGATGATGGCCTCAAAGCTTCCGTCCGGTCTTTGAAGCAAAGGCGACGGCTCCACGGACCGCAATCACCGTTCCATTCAGTTGAGGCGACATGTCAACAACCGTTGGCTACGTTCGAATCCATTTCACGATACCGGGCCATTTATCTTGGGCATGAGCCGCCTCATCGAAAGCTTCCAAGCCCGCCCGACGCTAAACAGCAACCGTCTAAAAAAGTTGGGCTAGATCAAATCTTGAGATTTTTGCAGCACGTTCACGCCGCCTAAATGTCGCTCAGAAAATGCCGGCGGGGGCGAGCGCATCAGGTTCGCTGGATGGGGAGCGCGGCAACGGCAATTCGAATTTAAGCAAGTTTGACAGAACTCAAAATGCCCGGAACCGGGTCTTGTTAACGTGCGTTCGCCGTTTGGGCCCTTAGCCGCGACGCCGGTGGCGTGCTATATGGCTGTCAGTATCGCGTTCTTGAGGAGTTGAGCCATGGCAACGGCACGGTCCTTCTGGAAGGGACATTTGCGCCTCGCGCTCGTTACCATTCCCATTCGTCTCGTTAGCGCCACCGCTTCGGAAGACAAGATCGCGCTCCATCAGGTCGACCGCAAGACGAAGCAGCGCATCCGTTATCAGAAGGTCGCGGGCGAGGGGGGACGTGTCGTGCCGCAGGCCGACATCGTCCAAGGCTATGAGCTCGACGACGGCAACTACGTCCTGTTCGAGCCTGACGAGCTCGACAAGCTGAAGCTCAACACCCGCCACACGGTCGAGTTGACAGAATTTGTCGATGCCTGCTCCATCGACCCGCTCTATTTTGACAATCCTTATTATGTTCTTCCCGACGGCGACGTGGCGGAAGAGGGCTATCGCATCATTCGCGACGCGCTGCGCGCTACCGAAAAATATGGTGTCGGGCAGCTGACGATCCGCGGCCGCGAAAATCTCGTGGCGATGAAGCCTTGCGGCAATGGCTTGATGCTTGAGACGCTCCGCTATGCCAACGAGATCCGCGATGCTGACGAGATCTTCTCCGACATCGGCACGGGCAAGCTGCGACCCGAGTTGGTCAACATGGCGAAGCAGCTCATCGACGAGCGGACGCGAAAGTTCGAACCGTCGGATTTCAAAAATCATTATTCCGAAGCATTGCGCGCCCTTGTGAAGGAAAAGGTCGAGGGCGGCCTGTCGACGGAAGTCGCAGGCGGCGGCGACGAGCCTTCGGGCGGCACGGTCATCGACTTCATGGAAGCGCTACGTCGCTCGACAGGAAAGTCGAAAGCCAAGCCCACGAACACACGCACCAAAACGGCAGCCGCGCGACAGAAGCGCGAGCCCGTCAAGCGGGCTCCGCCGAAAGCACAAAAGCGGAAGTCGCGCGGCCGCTGATTTTTGGTCCAAAATGTCGCAGACTCGTGATACCTTTCACGAACACTGCGAATTGCTCCGGCTCGCTGAGCGGACTTTGAAGGTCCACAGCGGTTTCTCGTAAAATGTGAGACGGGTCGCGATCTCGCCTGATTGCAACAGCAAATTCAGGAGGCTCGAAATGCACCCGTTCTTTGCGCTTTGGATGTGGATGTTCCTGACGCCGCACTTGGCTCAGACGATGTTCTTCCCCTTCACCTAAGATATCTAGGTCTCGATCACCTTGGTGACGGGACGGCGAACGTCTTTTGCGGGCTTGTCTTCTCGCAAGCCTTTGAACGCCGCGTGTCTCAGCAACCCATCGCCCGTCCAGGCGCGATACTCGATCTGCGCCACAAGATCGGGATGGACCCAGACGACGTCTCTGCGCTGCAGATTTGTCAGCGGTCCCTGGACCGGAGGCGCATCGACACGAAGCGGCCTCAGCTTGCGCATCAGGTCGGACGCGGTGCGATGCGTGTACCCGGTGCCAACCCGTCCGGCATAGATCAATCGCTTCTTGTCGTAATAGCCGACGACCAGCGCGCCGACGGCGTTCGGCCCGGCGCTCGAGACGAGATAGCCGACGATCACGAACTCATCGACCTGAATACATTTCGATTTCAGCCAGTCGTCGTGACGGCCCGAGCGATAGGGCCTGTCGATCCGCTTCGAAATGATGCCTTCGAGGCCGAGACTGCAAGCATCTGAAAGCATGCGTGCACCGTCCACGGCGAGATGCCCGCTGTATCGGATCGGCCCGGTCTTCGCTCGGCGGACGAAGAGCTTCTCAAGCAGACGTTTGCGATCTTGCAGCGTCGCGCCGATGAGATTGAGGCCATCGAGATAGAGAAGATCGAAGCAGTGCAGCACGAACTTTTCACTGCGCCCGCTTTTCAGCGCGGCGGCGAGCGCCGAAAAGCTCGAATGACCAGTCGCGTCTTCGACGACAAGCTCGCCGTCGATGATAGCATTTCCGCGATGAAATTCGGCGAGCGTCTTTGCAAGGCCGCCGAAACGATCGGTCCAGTCGAGCCCGTTGCGTGTCAGCAAGCGAACGTCGTTACGGTCGATGCGGGCTTGAATGCGATAGCCGTCGAACTTGATCTCGTGCACCCATTCCTCGCCAATAGGCGGCTTTGCGACGAGCGTCGCTAGGCAAGGCTCAACGAATGACGGCATAGCCGATTTAACGGCACCCTCGATTTTGGATGGAGAAACAAGACCGCCCCCCGATTTCAATGCCGAAGCCTTCAACGGGACCGATCGCGGGCGTTTTACCGGCGCTGCTTTTCGCACAAGCTCACGATCCCAGAAGCTTCTTGATCGCGGTCTTCAGTGGCCGCTCGCTGTCGCAATAGTCCTTCCATGCGGATGATTTTTTGAGGAGCGCGGGCACGCTGTGCACGGTGAAGCGCTTGGGATCGAGGCCCTGTTTCACTTGCGCCCACGTCAGCGGCATCGACACGGTCGCCCCCGGCCGCGCACGCGGAGACAATGGTGCAACGGCAGTCGCCATGCGATCATTGCGCAGGTAATCCAGAAAAATGCGGCCCTTGCGCAGCTTCTTGGTCATCTTGATGAGATAGGCATCGGGGCTATCCTTGGCCATCTGTTGGCACAGGGCGCCCGCGAACGCTTTAGCTTCATCCCATCCCACGCCCGCGCCGCCGCGCGTCTTCAGGGGCGTTACGACGTGAATTCCCTTGCCGCCAGTGGTCTTGCAGAATGCGACAAGACCGACATCTTCGAGCCGCTCGCGCAGTTCGTTGGCCGCAACGACAACGCGGCCGAAATCGACATCCGGCGCCGGATCGAGATCGAACACGAGCCGCCCCGGAACATCGGGCTCGAACGGAGCGCAGTTCCACGGATGAAATTCCAGCGCTGCGATTTGGCCGAGCGCGATCAGGCCTTCCACCGAATTGACTTCGATATAAGGCTCTCGATCGCCGGAGATTTTCACGAGGTCGATTTCCGGCGACATCCCGCGCATGGCGTGACGCTGAAAGAAGCTCTGCCCGTCGATGCCGTCGGGAGCGCGAATGACGGAGCAGGGCCGGCCTTTGATGTGCGGCAGCATCCACTCACCGACCGTTTCTAGATAATGCGCAAGATCGATCTTGCTGACGGCCTCGCCTGTGCCGCCGGGCCAAAGCTCTTTCTCCGGATGAGAGATCGCAATGCCGAGCACTTTGTCGGCGCCTGACGGCGCATCCGATTGCGACTTGGTTCCTGTCTTGCGCATCTTGCGAACGGGCGTCCGTTTCAGCGGTTTCTTTCGAGTGGCAGGCTCAGGCTCGTCGTCATCGGACGATGCGTTCGAATGCCAGACCGCATCGGGCCGCTTGGCGCGTCGCCCGCGAAGAATGAAAGGTTCGGGTCCACGGCCTTCGCCCGCCGCGATCTGCGTCATCGTCCGCTTCGAGGCGACGGAGCGATCCTGCGACAGGATCTTGTCGGCGTCACCCGCGTGCGCGCCTTCGTCCTTATGCTTGATGAGCAACCAGTTATTGCGTTTTCCGCCGCCGTAGCGATCGTTCTTCATTTTGACGAGTACCCAGCTGCCTTTGAGCTTCTCGCCTGCGAGCACGAATTTCAATTCGCCGTCGCGCAGTTGTTGTTCTGGGCTCTTGTCTCCGACGGGCGCCCAGAAACCGCGGTCCCACAGCATCACGGTGCCGCCGCCATATTGACCTTTGGGAATGGTGCCTTCGAAATCGCCGTAGTCGAGCGGATGATCTTCGACCTCGACGGCAAGGCGCTTATCTTTCGGATCGACGGAGGGACCGCGCGTCACGGCCCACGATTTGAACACGCCGTCGAGTTCCAGCCGGAAGTCATAATGCAGCCGTGTCGCGTCGTGTTTCTGAATGACGAAACGCAAATGCTGCGCCGGACGGACCGCCGCCGTGCCGCTGGGTTCCGCCGTTTTGGTGAAATCACGCTTGGCGCGGTATTCGGAAAGCTTTCTCTTCGCCATTCGACTGCATCCGGACCAGGGCTTGCGCGACAAATGTAAGGCTCGGCGATGCCTGCGCGCTAGACGTAGATCAAAGCAAAGCCGCTGGGAGCGCAAGGCTCCCGAGCGGCCCGGGCGCCGTTTGACAGGCGCCTGACGTACGCTGGTGCATCCGTCTGGCTATCCAACGGCGACCGGACACGCCTTGTTCCACAACATTTCGGCCGGGGGGCAATTTCATTTCCTTGCAACGAACGACCTCGCGTTTGCGCCAGCTCAAAGAGTTCCCTTCCGGAACTGCGACATTTACCCGGAAGTTTAGTCGCTAAGGATGTCGTGAGGGCATCCATCCGAGAGACCTAAGGAGTTTTTAGTATGAACCTCAAGATGATCGCGGCGCTGGGAGCTGCTTTGCTCCTGGCGCTCGGCAGTGTGACTGCCGAGGCGCGAAGCGGAGGTGGCGGCTTCCATGGCGGCGGTGGCTTCCACGGTGGAGGTGGCGGCTTCCGTGGTGGCGGAGGACACTTCGGCGGCGGCCGCATGGGTGGCGGCGGCTTTGCAGCGCGCTCGTTCCGTGGCGGACCGGGCTTTAACGGGCCGCGGGCTTTTCGAGGGCAAGTGTATCGCGGTCCGCGCAATTTCGCGCGCGTTCCGAACGGCGGCCGTGCCTTTCGCCCCGGCAGGAGATACGGATACGCCAACGCAAATCGCTGGCGTGGCGGCGGCAAGTATTGGCGGCACGGACGCCGTTGGCGCGGCTATCCGATTTATGCCTATGGCGGCTGGCCATATTACGGTTACGGCTATTATGACGATTACTATTATGACGCCGGCGACGATTGCGGCTGGCTGTATCGCCGTGCCGTGCGCACGGGTAGCCCGTACTGGTGGCGGCGCTATCAGGCATGCGTAGATTGAACGCGCCTCGATAGAGAGACAGCGTCCAAGCAGAAGGCTCCGGAATGCATCCGGAGCCTTCATTATTTTTTATGCCGATTTTGAAGATCGAGTTACGGGCTGGAGCTTCCCGTTCCCTGCGGCGAGCTTGGGACGCGCGCGCCTGGGTTCGACCCTGCCGCAGGGTCATTCGGTGTTCCCGTCGAAGGGCCGGGCTGAACATTTTCGTTCGTTGTCGGATCCGCCGGGATGCCTGCCGGGCTCGTCGCGCCGGATTCGCCCGTGCTCGCGCCTTCGTTGGCGGGAGCAGGCGTCACCGTTGTTGGCTTGCTGCCCGGCACCTCGGGTCTGACGCCGGAACTATAGTCCGCAGCCATCGCGCTGAGCGAGCCGGCTGCCACGAGGGCCAATGCAGCGGCGCCGACTTTGAAGCCTTTCATCGCGTTTCTCTCCTTTTCTTGTTGCCGTTTGCAGTCCGGAAACGGACCCCGGACGCGGATGGTTCCGCGTCCCGTTGGCTCGAAAAGAAGGTAACGAGATAGCCACTAACGCCCGCGTTCCGGCAGCATCCGCGCCACAATCTCGCGATGGAGACGAAGCTCGTCTTCGGCTTTGGCATAGAACTCAGTCAGTTTGCGCACGAGCATCTGCGGTTCGGACGCCAGCGAATGCCGCAGCTCCGATAATGCTGGAGCATTCTTGCGGTAGGCATCTGCCCCCACCGCTGCCATGCCTCGGAGCAATACGATGGATGCGGATGTGGTCGGGCGCTCGCCGGAAATCTCGCAATACCGCAAAATTTGCGAAAAGATGCGCAGACGCCAGTCGTGCAGATTCGGCCGGTTTCTCCAAAGCTCAACGGCCTGCCGATGGCAGGCTTGCTCGATGAAAGTCATATCTCGACAGTGTCCCCCTGACGAAAAAAGCCAACATCCCCGCTTTCTTCGCTAACGCGAACGTTGATCGCCGGTTCCACTCATGATCGCGTTTATCAACCGTCTGGAATATGCAATCATTCAGATGGAATCGCACCGTTCGCGTTGCGAAGACACTGACTTCAGAAAGCGGCGATTGTTGGTTTCATGCAGTCGTCGCATACAGGCGTCACATCTGGTCCCGTGGCTCAATGGATAGAGCGTCGGAATTCGACTCCGAAGGTTGCAGGTTCGAGCCCTGCCGGGATCGCCACACGTTGGCATCTGTTGCGAAGGAAATTGCAACGGTGCCCGTTATTAACATTTAACCTTGGAGCACGATTTAAAATCTTATGCTGGAAGCCGAGCGAAGCTTGCTTAGGTTAGCTTTGCCCACGGTCACCACCGAAATGTAGCGAGTGCGTACCATGATCTTGTCCCCCCGCGGCCCTCACGTTCTATCCAAGTCCTGGAGCGCCCGGTCGCTCATCGGGTCGCTCGTAAGGCCGTTCATGATATGCGGCGCCCTTGCCGTCGTGCCGATCCCTGGGCTCGCTGTTGCCGAAGATGCCGCGCCGCCCCCCAACGTTCCGAACATCGAAGCCGCGCAAGCCATTTCGACACCGCCCGCGGAAACGCCAGCTCCCCTGACCGGTGTCCCGGCGGCGCTTTGCACCAAGCTTTCGACCACGCTGGCCTTCGATACAAGCGACCGCGCCGACGTCGCCACATTCTATCAAAGTCGGCAATGCCGACCGCTGTGGGTCGATGATAAGGGACTGACGAACGCCGCTGATCGCGTGATCGCCGAATTGGGCCGCGCTGGCGAATGGGGTCTCGACGCCTCCGATTTCAACGTCGCTGCCGCTACGAAAATGCTCGGTGACGGACAATCGTCGCCCGAAGAACTCGCTGCAGCCGACATTGCAATTACCGGTGCAATTCTGCGCTACGCCCATCAGGCCGAAGGCGCACGCATTCCGGAACCCGAAAAGCAGCTTTCCTATTATCTCGATCGCAAGCCGGTCATTACGCCAGCCTCCGGCGTTCTGGCACAGATTGCTGACAAGCCCGACCCTGATGCAGTGCTGCGCGGTTTCCAGCCCCAGCAGGATCAGTTCCTCAAGCTGAAAGCTCTGCTCGCCAGCCTGCGCGGCGAGCATGAAAGCAAGCCGGTCGTGCCGCAAATTCCGAAGCGCGGCGCAATGCTCGCGAATGGCGTTCGCTCGCCCGACGTCGCAATATTGAAGCAGCGCTTTGCGATTGCAACGTCAGGCGAGGATGCTTCGCTGTTCAACGATGCGCTCGAAACGGCGATCAAGCAATTTCAGGAACAGAACGGCCTTGCCGCTGACGGTTTCGTAGGTCCTGCGACACGCGCGGCGCTGGCTGGTGACGATACGAAGTCGACAGCCGACAAGATCGAAGCCGTCATTGCCAATATGGAAGAGTGGCGCTGGATGCCGCGCTCTCTCGGCGATACGCACATCCTGGTCAACGTGCCCTCATTCTCAATTGCACTGACAGAAAATGGTAAGACGCTGTTCAGCGATCGCGTCGTCGTCGGCACCGCCGACAAGGAGACCCCGATCTTCTCCAAGGATATGACGACAATCGTCCTCAATCCGCGCTGGAACATCCCGGATTCGATCAAGCTCTCGATGCTGCTGTCAGGCCGCTCCATCGAAAGTCAGGGCTATGTCGTCATGCGCAACGGCCGCCGCATCGACAGCACCAAGGTCAACTGGGCGAAAGCCAACTTGAGTGCCTACAACTTCTATCAGCCCGCAGGCGACGACAACGCGCTCGGCGTCGTGAAGCTGCTCTTTCCGAATAAGCACTCGGTCTACCTGCACGACACGCCGTCGAAATATCTCTTCGACAAGCCCGTCAGGCTCTACAGCCACGGCTGCATGCGTGTACGCAATCCGCAGGTCTTCGCCCAGACCATCCTGGAGATCGATAGGGGCGACGCCGCGCCCAACGTGAAACAGCTCGTCCGTCGCGGACCGATGGACAACGAGATCAAGCTCGAACGGCCGATTCCCGTCCACGTCGGCTATTTCACGGTCTGGGTCGATGATGGCGGCAAGGCCCACTACTACGACGATTGGTACGGCCATCAAAAGCGCATCGAGCAGGCGCTTGCGGGCAAGTGGGACGCAATCGACGTCGCGACGGCGCCGCCGCTCGATACCGCGGCTTTGAAAGCGGTGCGCTTCACTCGCAGCAGCGACAGTCTCACCCCGCCGATGGGCCTGACAAATAGCGGCAGCAGCTATCGCAAGTACGATGGCGGCGTCGGCGATATCATTCGCCAGGTGCTTGGCTTCTAAATGGAAAAGAGCGCCATCATTAGGCGCTCTTCATCCGTTCGAATCCAGCGGCAAGGTCAGCAATGAGATCCTCGACCGCTTCGAGACCGATGTGGAATCGCAGTGCCGGCCCCGGACCCTGCCAGCGCGTCGCCGTGCGGTAGGATGTCGGGTCGAACGGCACGACGAGGCTTTCGTATCCGCCCCAGGAATATCCCATCCCGAACAGCTTCAATCCGTCAAGCAACGCCGCCAGCGCTTTCTGTGGCACGGGCTTGAGAACGATCGAGAACAAACCGCAGGCGCCGGTAAAGTCGCGTTTCCAGATCGCGTGGCCCGGATCGTTCGGCAAAGCCGGATGGAGAACACGGTCAACCTCGGGCCGCGCCGCCAGCCATTCCGCGACCGCAATGCCTGAGCGCTGATGCTGCTGGAGCCGCACCGCGAGCGTTCTCAGCCCGCGCAAGCCGAGGTACGTTTCTTCCGAGCCGGGACAGGTGCCGAGCCGCTCTTTTGCGTCGTCGATGAACTTTGCGGCTCGCGCATTGGCCGTGACAGTGCCGAGCATCGCATCGGCATGCCCCACGATGTACTTGGTCGCCGCCTGGATGGACACGTCCGCGCCGAGCGCCAGAGGCTTGCAGAAGAGCGGCGTCGCCCAGGTGTTATCGGCCAGCACCCAGATGTTCTTGGCGTGAGCCGCCGCCGCAATCGCTGGAATGTCCTGCATCTCGAACGTCTGCGATCCCGGCGCTTCGACCATGACGAGGCGCGTATTCGGGCGGAACAGCTTCGCGATGTCCGCGCCGATCAGCGGATCGTAATAGCTGACCTCCACGCCGAGCCGCGTCAGCATTTTGTCGGCGAACGTGCGGGCCGGCTGATAGACGCTGTCGAGGATCAGGACGTGATCGCCCGCCTCGGCGAATGCCAAAATCGCCGTCGAGATCGCGCCGAGGCCTGACGACGTCAAGATCGTCGCGGTGCCGCCTTCCAGCTGCGTGATCGCCTCTTCGAGTGCGCGCGTCGTCGGCGTGGCGCGGCGGCCGTAGGTGTAGGGCTGCGAATAGGCGCGAAGGGCGTCGAGCGTCGGATAAAGAACCGTCGATCCCCGATAAACAGGCGTATTGACGAAGCCGTGCTGTTCGAACGGCTTTCGCCCCAGGTGCACGACGTCGGTCTCGGGACGCTCTCCGCGCTCGGAACCTTCCTTCTTTACAGTCATTCTAAAGCTCTCCGGGCGGGTTCGGCCGTCGTGACGCAAGTTTGGTTGCCGGTCAAGGCCTTGACCATTGCGCGCTGACGCGAGATGTCTGGCTGCGCACTAGGACCGATGGGCGCTCCCGTCGCTTTTGTCTGCTCCGTGTATGGAATGATGAGACCCGAGTGAAGCATTGGCCGGAAGAGTGCAGATGAGCATCGTTGTGCGGGTCTTGGCGGCAGCAATCGCGCTGTTCGTGGTCGCGCTGGGGGTGGCTTCCGAGGCCGAGAGCGCACCGATCAGTATTCTTGACGCAATCAAAGCCCGTGGCAAAGTCGTCTGCGGTGTCCAGGACCATGCACCCGGCTTCAGCGAGGTGAGCCCGCGCGGTGCCTGGAGCGGCATGGACGTCGAATTCTGTTCAGCGCTCGCCGCCGCCATCTTTGGCGACCGTGACGCAGTGAAGCTCCTGAGCCTCAACGCCAGCGATCGCTTCAAATCATTGCAGGATGATGAGGTTGACGTTCTTCTCGGCGCGACGGCATGGACGCTGACGCGCGATACAGAACTCGGTGCGCGCTTCGTGGGTACGCTCTATTACGATGGCCAGGGCTTCATCATTCCACGCAATCACTCGATCGCCAGCGTTCTTGAGCTGTCTGGCGCTTCGATCTGCGTTCTGGCCGGAACGAGTGATGAGACCGCAATCTCCGATTACTTCGGCAGCCGGAAGATGCGTTACCAACTCATACAGTCCGATCGCTGGGAGGATCTGGTCAAAACCTATTCCGACGGCGGCTGTACGGTGCTGACCGGCGACATGACATTGCTCGCCTTCGAAAAGAGCCGCTTGGCCAGCGGCGCCGATCAGATGCTGCTGCCGGAATTGATTACGAAGGAACCGTACGGCCCGGCCGTGCGGCTTGGTGATGATGGCTGGTTCGCCGTCGTCCGCTGGGTGATGATGGCACTCGTTGCCGCGGAAGAAATGAATATTTCCAGCAGCAACGTCGACACCATGAAGGCTTCGCCCTCGCACGAGGTCCGGCGCTTCCTGGGTCTCGATGCCGATCTAGGCGCGCCGCTCGGATTGCCGCGCGACTGGGCCTATCAGGTCGTTCACGACGTCGGCAACTATGGCGAGATCTTTGAACGCACGCTCGGCCAAAGCTCATCGCTGAAACTCGATCGCGGCCTCAACAACTTGTGGAGCAAGGGCGGTCTCATGTACTCGGCGCCGTTCCGCTGATAGTTTCGCCGCAGGGGGAATTGCAGCCGCAGGCGTGACGATGGGGGAGGGTGATGGGAATCCCAGCGACGTATCACATGTTGCTCGAACTGATCGTCTTTGCGATCCCGGTCGCCGTCATCCTGATGCTCCTCTACCTGTGGCGGTCATCCCGGCGTTATCGCCGCGGCGCTTTGCCTCCGGATCGCCTCATCGAGCCTTTCCACGCCGTTGCGCAGCCGTCGCCGGAAGCCGCAGCACCGCCTTTGCAGAAGCCACTCGAAACCACTGAGACGATTGCAGCGAAAATCGACAGTGCGGCTGCCCACGGCGAAAAGACGGCGCTTGCCGGACTTTATCTCGATCTCGCCGCCACTTACGCCCGCGCAGGCGATCAGAGTGCACGGATGGAAGCGCTTCGCTCGGCCGCCGGGAATGGCGCGCTTCACGGCCCCCATTCGGCTCATGCTGCAGCGCGCCTGGCGCTGGGTGAAGCAGCGCAAGAAGCGGGCGATCTCACGAGCGCCTGCGAGCAATGGCAGTTGGCGCGCACAGCCTGCCTCGAAGGCGGTGATGCCGCGCAACATGCACTAATCGAAAAGCGCATGCGCGATAACGGCTGTCCGACCGACTGGGTCCTTACGGATTTCTGAAATCCATCGGCATGCCGCCGGACGTTGGCGCGATTGTTGGAGCGATCGTCGTCGCGCCGCTCGACACCCGATTGCTGTTGTCGTCGGTCGCGCTGGCCATCAGCACTTCGACGCTGATGTTGTCGCCGTCCTTGATCTCGAACGAGTTCTGGTAGAGACGGCCGCCCGACGACGCTGTCACTAGGTATTTCCCAGGCGCCAGCACATGCGTCGGCAGTGCGCCGACGCTCTCTTTCACAGTATCGCCTTCCGTCGTCTGGATCGTCCAACGCGTGTCGGGCACCGCTTCGCCTCCCGCCCGCGTGACGAGCTTGAACGTCGCCTTGCCGCCCGTGTGCGTTACTGTCGTCTCCGTCAGCTTGCCCGCTTCGACGGTCACGTCCGCCTCGATCTTGGCGTTGGCGTCGCCGTAAATCGAGACAATCCGGTAGATGCCGGAATTGAGGCGAATGATCAGGTTCGGCTTGGCGCCGGTGATAACCGCAGAGTTGCCTTCGAACTCGTCGCGATCATCGGTGTAGATTGAATACGAGACCGCGCCGGGTGGCGCTGGCTTGCCGCCGATCATCGCCGCGACGCGAAGTCCGCCCGCATTCAGCACGAACGGCTCGAACGGCGGCCCGTCCGGCTTGATGACGATCTTTCGTGTCAGGTTCGCCCGCCCGAAGGCGGCGTTGACGGTGTATTCGCCGGGTGGAAGTTTCACGAGGGGGCTCGCCTCGCGGGATTCCAACACGAGTTTCGACTTGGTCGACCGCGGCACGGTCCGAAAAACCCGCCAGATGAGACCTTGCTCGATCTGCTGGCCGTCGCCCGTCAGCAACGCAACGAGCCGGACGCCGCCTTTCGTCTTGCCGCGCTCAACCGTCGTTGTGTTTTGCCGTTTGCCGCCGACCGGCCCCCAGGGCGCAGGCGCTGGGCCGTCCGGAACGGGCTCCTGCGCGAACGATGCCGTCGCCGCAACGAACGACAACGCCATTGCCGCCAGCATAAGCACAGCGACGGCGCGCAACCGCTGGCGCAGCGATAATGGGTTTAGTCTACGCAACGCTTCGGTCATCCGGGTCCAATCTCAAGCTTCTGGCTCTGGCCCGCTCGGACCTCGAACGCAGCCTGTCCATGACTGTTACGCGCGTCGAAGCGCACGGTATATCTTCCCGGCGCCAGGATCGCAGTCGCTTCGGTGCCGGTCGCGCGCCAGATAGGCATGCCGTTTTCATCGGCGACTTCCCAGGTCAAATCGCCGAACGCGGGTACTGCGGCGGCTGTCGGCACGAAGTTGACCTGTCCCGACGCGATATCGATCACGGCTTTTGCAGGCTTGCCTGCGTCGAGCGTCACTTCCTGAGAGGCCGACAGGTGTGCGGTCGCAAGCGAAGCGCTGATCCGGTAGCGCCCCGGAGATAAACTGAGGTCAAGCGCCGGGCCGATGGCGCGTGCAATGCTGACGCGGTCGCCGTCGATGCGGTCGACACGATAGAAAATGTTGTCGTCGGGCTTAGCCGGTACACCTGCAACGAGCGCCGTGATCTTGACCGGCACGAGAGCAATCGCAAGCGTCTCCGTGACCGTCTGCCCGGCGCCGATGGCGACGCGTTTGCTGGTGAGGCCGTTGCCGGCATTGGCGCCGATGTAGTAGGTGCCCTCGGGAAGCACGAAGGTCGCCTGCGGGCTGCGCGACCGCGCCACTTCGCGACGTCCGTCAGGACTTTCCGGATCGTCGGTCTCGACCGTGTAGAGCACGTCTTGGATCGCCCCGCCGTTCGCGCCGGTTGCCGACAGGTCGAGGCGTCCAGTCGAGAGCGCGACATCGAGCCGTTTGTCGTCTCCCGCAGCGAGATTGATCGTCTGCGATGAACGCGCCGCGCCATCGACGGCCGTCACGCCATATTCGGCAGGCTGCAGATAGAGATCGACCGTATCGCCACGCTTCAAGGCAACAGGCTGGCCGTTCGACGACACGCTCAAGGTCGCGGTGGGCGAGGGCGGGCCACTCTTGCTGCCCACAGCGCGCGCAACGAGATGCGCAGCGTCGAGCGGGACGATGATGCTCTGCGCTTCGCCGTCGGCAATCGTGATCGTGTGCCGGGCTTTGACGCCGCCAAGCTCGGCTTCGATGTCGTAATCGCCAGCCGACAGTTTGGCTGAAATGTCTTTGCCGACGCCCTGGCCGAGCACTTTCGCGCCCCCGGCTTTGTAGATCCTCCACGTCACCGGTGCCGTGATGAGGGGGCGGCCCTCAGCCAATGCCGCAGAGGCGCGTAGCGATGCTCCGGCGGGCGGCGGCGGTGCTTTCGGCGCCACCGGTTTGCCTGCCGCGACCGCAACGTCGGACGGCGACAGAACCGCGAGCTTCACGGCTTCGTCGATGGCGGCATCGAGTCCGTTCGAATCTGCGATGTCGTAGAAGCGGCCGCCCGTCGCCTCTGCCATGCACGCCATGCGCGGGCGTTCGTTCGCGGAAAGTCCGATGCCGATCACCTGAATGACGACACCGGGTGACGACTTGGCGATGGCGCGCGCGGCTGCGCAGGAATCCTGGCGGCAGTTATCGGCATTGTCGCCGACGATAACGATCTGCGCCGGCCGTGAGGTACCAATAGCGTCCGCCGCCATGCGCAACGCCGCCGTCACCGGGCCTGGCCCTCTCGGGCTAAGCTTCGAGAGCGGATCGAGAACGCTCTGACGCGGGCTGTCCGGACCCGCGATCATCTCCACGTCGCTGCAATCACCGCGGCGGCGATGTCCGAACGAGATGAGGCCGACGCGGGTGGACGAGGGCTCGGCCAGAAGCGCGCCGAGCTTGTCACGCACGACGTCGATCTTCGGCCGGTTGGCGGGCGCCAGCCGGCCCCACATCGAGCCCGATCCGTCGACGATCAGCATGGCCGTCGGCGCATCGGCACTCAGAGCGGGTCGCGCCGCGAGGCCGACGGCGGCAAGCACGGCAACCGCCACGAGCGGTGCGACGATCCTCGATATTTTCAGCCGCATCATTCCCCCACCACCTTAGCGCTTCGATCCTTATCCCGACTCTGACTGTAACGGGTGGCTTGTAACAGCTCGACGCCTCGTATAGCGAGACGGGCACGCAAAGGTACGGAACAACCCATGAATACCGCATTTTTTGAATTTCTTGCGGCAAGACGTTCGGTCAAGCCCGACCGGCTCGCCGCACCCGCCCCAACGGCCGAAGAACTCAACAAGATTCTGACGGTCGGGACACGCGTTCCTGATCATAAAAAGCTTTCGCCCTGGCGTTTCATCGTTTTTGAGGGCGATGCGCGCGCGTCGGCTGGGGAAATCTTCGCCAAGGCCTGCGAAAAGGAAGAGCGCGAGCCGCCGTCGCATGTCCGTCTCGACATGGAGCGGGCCAGATTCATGCGCTCGCCCATGGTCATAGCGGTCATTTCATCGGTGAAGCCGCGTCCCGGTGCGCCGGAGTGGGAGCAGGTGCTGTCGGTCGGTGCGCTTTGCTTCAATCTTTGCTTGGCGGCCAATGCGCTGGGCTTCGGCACCTCCTGGCTCAGCGAGTGGATCGCCTACAGCCCCACGGTCCGCGAAGCCTTCGGCCTGTCGGAGCACGAGAAAATCGCTGGTTTCATCTATGTCGGCACGCCGATGGAGAAGCCCGAGGAACGCGAGCGCCCCAAGCTCGAAGCCATCGTCAAGCATTGGCCGGCCTGACCTTGAATCTGAGCGGTATCAGTACCGCGGCATTAAGCCAGCATTAACCATGCCCTGCCAAGCTCTCGGCATACGTGTTGGCAAACTCGATTCGGGGAGCCGCGGGATCAGCACCGCCGGCCGGGAAATCGGGAAACGGCACTTCAGACCACATCATGGCCCTCCGCGCGTGCCTCAAGCACCTGCTGGAGGGCCAGTTAGTTTCAGCCCGGCCCGAAACATACTTAATGAACTCTTAAGCTGTATAAGTGCAGGTTCGTTGACCGAAATGGTCACCGAAGGTCCGCCATGCTTTCAATTGTCGGCTTTTCCAGCACCCACACCACGGCCTTGCAGCTTCTCAAAAAAGCAAAAGGCGAGAATGACGGAGCGTCCGACCAAACGGATGGCGCGGCTGGCAGTTCGGATCCCTTCCACGATCTCTTTGCGACAAAGCTCGACGAGAATGACGGCAGCGATGAGGATCTCACCTACAAGCCAGACGCGGCGCCTCTGACTACGGCGTCGGGCTCGGTTGTCGAGCCCTTGACCGATGAGGGCGGCTTCACGGATGCGATGGGGAATTCCCTGCCTGTCGCATACACCATCAAATGGCATGGCGTTGAAGTGGCGCGCATTTATAACTCGGGTGGTTCGATGGTCGCCAATGGCTTCGATCTCTCATCCTTGGGCTGGAATGGAGAGGATCTTCCCACCGACGAAAAAGACGCTGCGGGAAACGCACTCACCGGAATGGACTTGGCAAATAAGCGCTTCGAAAAACTCACCGAATTTTTCGCGACACAGGCTTGATGCCTAATACCTGAACTGCTCCGCCAGAACGCGTTCTTCCAGGCCGTGTTCGCGGTCGAACATCATGTAGAGTTCGATCGCGCGCGCCTGCTCGATGTCGACCTTGATGACGTTGCGCGTCTCGAAATGGTCGGCCACGGCGCTGACTGGCCGCTTCTCGTGCTCCAGAACAGAGATCGTGATGCGCACCTTGCTCGGCACGATCGCCCCGCGCCAGCGCCGCGGGCGAAAGGGACTGATCGGTGTCACGGCCAGCAATTGAGATTTGATCGGCAGAATGGGACCGTGCGCCGAAAGGTTATAGGCCGTCGAACCCGCAGGCGTCGAAACCAGGATGCCGTCGCAGATCAGCTCTTCGAGCCGCATCTTGTCGTCGATGGCGACCTGCAACTTGGCGGCCTGATAGCGCTGCCGGAATAGCGAGATCTCATTGATCGCGAGGCTCTTGTGCGCTTTGCCGTTGGCGTCCGTCGCGATCATCGCCAGCGGATGGATGCGGCTCGTCTCGGCCGCGGACAGCCGCTCAAGCAGATCCTCTTCCCGGTAGTCGTTCATCAGGAAGCCAACCGAGCCGCGGTTCATGCCGTAGATCGGGATCTTGTCGTTGATGAAGCGGTGGAGCGTCTGCAACATGAAGCCGTCGCCGCCGAGCGCCACGATGACATCGGCTTCGGCAGGGTCGGTTTCGCCGTAGCGCTTGATCAGGGCCGCCTGGGCTTCGATCGCTTCGGGCACTTCGCTCGCGACGAAGGCGATGCGCTCGAATTTGTGCTTTTCTTTCGCCATCAAGGCCCTTCAGGTAAATGCTGTCGCGGTTGTAAGGCCGCGGACCAAGGCAGGGAAGCTCGCTCAAGTGCCGTCAAACGACAAGCCCCCCCATCTAGATCGTACAGTGCGGGATAGCGGAGAGTGCCGCCCGATGCCAGCCGATGGCGTCGTGATGATTTACGCGACGTTCCCGGATCGCGCCGCAGCCCTGGCTTTGGGCAAGGATCTGGTCGAGCGGCGACTGGCCGGCTGCGTTAACGTCCTGCCGTCGATGACGTCCGTCTATGTTTGGAAGGGCACCACCGAGACGGCGGAAGAAGCTGTCATGGTCGTCAAGCTCGCAGCCGAGGGTGCCGAACGCGCTGTTGCGCACATCGTTGCCAACCATCCCTACGAGACGCCCGCGGTGCTCGTCGTTCCCGTCACGGGCGGGAGCGACGCATACCTGAGGTGGGTCAGAGACGGCACCGAGATTTAAGACCGTCAATATACGCCGCCGAGCGACTGCATGAGATTGAAGCGTGTCGTGCCCGGACGCGGATCGCCATGGCGGCGCTTGCCTGAGTAAGCATAGGAATTATATCGCCGCCGTTTCTCGCTCTCGGCGCGGCGTGATTTCTTCACCTTGTGTGCGGGCGCGATGTCGGCGTCGCGCGTTACCGGGAGAGCGTCAGCCGCATCGGCGTCTTCGGAAACACTGTCGTCGTCCGGCTCATATTGCAGAGCGGCAAGCTTCGCTGACCCATTGGGTGTCACGGTAGCAGCCGGCAGCGCACCGGTGACGACGGAGGTCGAAGGCACCATCACCTCTGGCGGAAGAGGCCCACCGATCGACATGCGCCCAGGCAAGGGATCAGGCCGCGGAGCAATGGCGACCTGCGGCAGCGGATCGGTGACGACCTGATTTCTCTGCCAAGGCAGCACCTCGCGCTCGGTCGGCTTTGACGCCACAGCGCGCTCGCCAGCGCGTCCGTCGGCAAGACGCGTGATCGTCAGCCAGCGTCCATCCTGTCGCTTCTGCCGTCTCTCGGCCTGCGCGATGACCGCAGCGGGTAAGCAACGGCCGTCCCCCTGCATGATCTGTCCGGAGGGGCAGTCGGCGGAGCACATCACGTCCTGATGGCTCTGTACCAGTGCAAGCAACACGTAGTCAGGCTGATTGTACGGCAGCACGGCGTTGGCGCGATCCAGGAATGCAGCCATGGCTCGCCGTGTCGATTGTGTCCAGCTGCCGTTGATTGTGCCGCGATAGCAGCCGACGCGCTGCAATTCGGTCTGCAGGTCGCGTGCCAGCTGAGTGCGGGTCGCAGGGTCTGACGAGCCCGAGGATCGCACCGGCGACACGACCGAACGTCCGGCCGCCACGACCGTCGTCCAGGTGCTGGGCTTCGGAAGCACGACCGTCGCGACCTCGTTCGCATTGGCGGCAACCGGTTTGCGCAACGACGGAGACGTGGGCGCAAACGTCGGGATGATGTCTCGCTCCCGATAGGTACGGTCGGGCGCGACGGAAATGCGCGTGACGGCGGCGAGGTCGTCGGAAGGATCTGAGAACGGAAAGAGGTACAGGCTTCCGAGCACGATACCGGCGGTGATCAGCAGCAGTGCACCGGGGCGTGACATGACGCGACTCCACCAACCTCACTGAACATCAGTCACGCGGTCGAAAACGATCGGGCCGGAACGATGAATAGTCAGCCTCGCCCATGAAAATCGACGACGCTGCACATTCCAATGTGCAAGACCAACACGAGATGAGAATGCCTCAAGTCCGGGCGCTTGGTAAACGCACAATGCGTCATACCTTGTGACGGGCGCGACATGGGGCCGCCATGTACTCACCATGCCAAGAACGATATCCGGCACACGCCCGCCACAATCGGAGGCTTGTGCGAAACTTGCGCGGCCGGTGCAAAACCTCTTGATAACCGGGACTTTTCAACCGCTGCCGTGAGCTCGTGGACACTGTCATATGACGCCCGCGTCATAGTCGGCACGTGCTCCTACAATTCTGATTCTTCTATCGTTTCGGATTCACATCGCCTCCCGACTCAGCTACGGCTGAAAGAGAGGGGAGTTTAATTCGCGTAAGTTTTCCACTTTCGGTCCGAACCGGACGACAAAGTTTTCCACTCTGATTTCTTGCGGCGAAATCGTGGCGGAATCCTCCAGTCGGGCTTCGAATGTGGCGGCTCTGGTTTGCTTGATTGTGCGGTTTTCGCGTCGCTCGGCTGCCGATTTGTCATGGGGATGACATCGGAGCTCACAGCCGAACGAACGGAGATCATTCGCAATCTTGCTCGTTCGCGTACCGGAGCATGGTCGGCGGCACCCTCGGTCGCTGGGACCACAACGACGTGGCCGGTCTTTTTCAATTACCGACCGGCCTTCACAGGAGAGGGCAACCACGATGAGACACGTTTTAGGCGTGTTGGGGGTTCTCGCAGCAGGCGTATTGCTCGCCGTTTCCGCTGCGATGAACTGGCGTTTTGGCTTCAGTCTCGGACGAACCGAGCTCGACGGCCAAATCTACGGAGCAGCATCCGCTGCTGCCGACTGCATGAAGGCTCTTGTACCGTTTTTCTTCTTTGCCGCAGTACGCAATCGAATTTGGTCGCAAGCGGCAGCGTCCGCCTTGGTCTGGACGGTCGTAACGACCTATTCCATGACCTCCGCACTCGGTCACGCGGCGTTGAACCGCTTCGATTCGACCGGGGAACGCGCTCAGGAAGCTCAAGTCTATCAGGACTTGAGGACCGAGCTGAAGCGCGCGGAAGAGCAAGCTGCCTGGATCCCTCAGCATCGTCCGTATGAAACGGTGCAGAGCGAGATCGATGGGCTGAAGCTCGACAAGGCATGGAAGTGGTCGAAAGGCTGTACAGAAGTCACGACCAACATGCGGCGCCAGCTCTGTCAGCAGGTGACGTCTCTTGAAGCCGAGCTTGCATCAGCGGCCTCGGCCAAGAAGGCCGACGCTCATATTGCCGAGCTCAAGTCGAAGATCGATGCGACCGCAGGTACGCCTGCGCTGTCGGAAGCCGACCCCCAAGCGAAGGTTTTGACCGAGCTTGCGAACGCGTTCTTCCCGGACGTGAAGATCGAGAACGTGCAGATGGCGTTGACGTTGTTCGTCGCCCTGCTGCTCGAGATCGGGTCTGGATTCGGCATGTACGTCGCATTCAGCCAGTGGCGACTTTATGATCGCCAGCCTAAGCCCGTCTCGCCGAAGGCGCTGACGGAAGTAAGCACCGCTGCGGCAGCGGTGGCGGTTCCGGTGCTCACACCGGTGACCGTGCAAACGAAAAAGCCGCGTTCTGGCGCCAACGACAACCGGTCGCTCGAGATCGCTCTCGAAACACCCGTTGCCCCGGCGCGCGCAATCGAAGCTCCGCCCGCAGAAGTGCATCAGGCAGAGCCGACGGTTGTCGAAAGCAAGGTCGTGGCACCGGTTGCGCGCCTCGTCCCCGAGAACAACACCGAACGTTTCTACAAGGAGAATGTCGAGGTCCGTGATGGATCAAGTGTAACGGCTACTGAACTCTATGAAGACTATTGCTCTTGGTGTGACTCTAAGAACAAGGAGCCTGCAGCACTTCCGAGCTTTGCACGTGAATTCGCCGAGCTTGGCGTGAAAAAGGAGAAGGTAGCCGGACGAGTCCGGTACATCGGTATCGCACTAAAATCCGACACGGCACTCGAGGAGGTTACGAAATCGCTGACCTTCGGCACGGTCGCAGCCTAAGCGCTGCCTCCTAGAAACGAAAGGCCCGCTTCGGCGGGCCTTTTTGTTTTGGGGGGAGCAAACGCACCGATTACTTGCTCAGGATCCGGCAGCCCATCATTAACATTCGGTTCGCTCGTCCCAATCTAATCAGCGTGACTTTGGTCACATACGCCGGTGCCATATTCGGCTTTCTTGCGAAATGCAGATCCTGGAGAACTGACATGAAGAGAGCATTGGCAGTCCTAAGTTTCTTGATTTTAGGCGGCCCCGCAGTTGCCGCGCAAAGCATGACCGACATGGTCGATTTCAGCTCCGACGCCTATACGAAGGCCGAGATGAGCCGAGCGGACATCAGTGCTGCTCTCGCTAAGCTGAAAGCAGGGGAAAAGCTCGACCTCTCGGGAAAGGCGCTGAACGGACTGGATTTGTCGAAGATGGATTTGCGCCGCGTGAATCTGCAGGCCGCTCGCCTGATGCGCACCAACCTCTCGAACTCAAATCTCGACGGCGTGAACCTCGATTCTGCTTGGTCGTTGAACTCTAATTGGAGCGGCGCGCAGGTACGAGGCGCAAGCCTATTTCAAACCCAGCTCCAAGGCGCAAACCTGCAAGGCGCGGATTTTTCCGGCGCTAACGTCGCGGCAGATTTCAGTAAAGCGAATTTGCAGAACGCGAACTTCGATAAAGCCAACTTGGCGCCAAACGAGGCCAATCAGTCGATGGGACTGATGCGCGGCACATTCCGCAATTCAACGCTCGACGGCGCGTCGTTCCGCGGCGCGAACATGCGTCGCGTGCTGATCGAATTTTCTTCGCTGAAAGGCGCGGATATGACGGACGCCAACTTGGATGACGCCGAACTCGGCGGATCGAATTTCGATGGAGCGGACGTAAAAGGCGCTAATCTCTTGGACGCCGATTTCACGTCCGCCAACGTCAACGGCATCAAGAACCTTAAGCAGGCCCGCAACGCGGACAAGGCAAAAGGACTTGCCGTCGTTGAGTGAAACGACTGTCTTCTGGAGCGACGCATCATTGAGAAAGACCCGCGCTTCGCGGGCTTTTTTATGTGCAAACGCTGACAAACAAGCCCATAGCATTCGAGCGAATTCCTCTTACGGACGGGTTCGGCATTTATGCTTTTCTTATTTGGTGGGATCGGCAGGGATCTCGTTTCCCTATGATCGCAGCCTCATATCTCCGCGGTGAGCGAGGCTGCGAACGGCTGACACCCGTCAAATGCTGCATCGCAAGCGAATGTGCTCTTTGGAGGAGCATCAAATGGAAACGCATGGTCTTTTCAGAATTCACAACGGTTGGAAATGTCTCACGACGCAGGACAGCGTCAGGATTAAGTTCCCCGATGGGCAGGAAACAGAGGTTCCGGAGGACGAATATCGCGCGGCCGGATATCCCCCCGCTTTCGACACGCTACTTTGGCGAGAGACATCAGCGGAGAAAAGCTCCGCGGTCCGGCCAATCAATGACCCCAGCCTCAAGTAAGAGGCGACACAGCTCTATCTCTTCGGATACGCTGTAAAAATATAATCCTTCGCCTGCACGATCGTATGGCAGGTGAATCCGCACTTGGCGTCGTTCTCTTGGGGCGGCGTGTCGGAAGCCGTCGCGGGCGAGAAAGTATCGGTGGCCGGATCGTAGTTGAACGCCGCGTAGCCCCAACCGCCGCTGTCGGCGAAGCGCTTACTGTCCTTCTCGATGAAGTCGACGTTTTGCAGTTTGCCCGGTACCGTCGCAGGACCAGGCGAGTCCTTGCTCGGCACCGGCTTCCAATGGATCTTCGCGATCTTCGACCCTTCCGGGAACGGCTTGCCGTTTTCGGGAATACCTGACCGGTAGGCTTCGATCATTATCGGATTGGCGAGGATGACCGCCATCGCGCTTTCCGTCTGGCTGACGGCCACGGTTTGCCAGTCTTCGTAGCCTTTGAAGTCGGCGAAGGCGAGGCCGCCGGGAACTTTCAGGCTATACTTATCAGGCGCAGCGCGGACATAGCTGCCGGCGGCGGCAAGTAGCACCGCGATCATCGCGAACGCGCTAAGTAGCTTTGTCTTTGAGGAATTAGCCGTCGAAATACGCAACATGCACCAGCCTCCAGATCGGCCGGACGATGCTCCGGCCTGTACGCATGGAAGGAACGTCAATCTTAATTGCAGCAATATGATCAGCAAGCGGACCTTAGCGGCTCCCGCAATTTTGTCGAGAGACCCGTGCTGATGCCAACGTGAAAGTGCGAGGAACGAAAATCAGTCCGATGTGACAGGCTCAACCGGCTGGGCTGCATCTTTCCCGACGACCGTCGTCCATTCCCGCACCCGCCATCGTGTGACGAGGCCTTTGGTGACGTACGGGTCGGCTTTGGCAAAATTCTCCGCTACGGCAGGCGAACTTCCCGAGAAGAGCAGCATACCGCCATCCGCAGGACCGGCAAACGCGCCGCCGAGAAGCAGTTCACCCCGCTCGACGGCCGCTCTAGCCAGGACCAGATGTTCGTTGCGGAGGGCTCCACGGCGTTCCAGGTAGTCGTGAACGTAATCGTAAAAAAGAACGTAGTGCATGATCGCCCCCTTTCGTTTCTTCATTGGGGCGATACAGCCCATCCGCTGACTTACGCTCCGAGTCCCGCGACCTCCAGCGCGAACGAGAAGTTGAAGGCCGTATCCTTCAGACCGTCGAAGCGGCCCGACGCGCCGCCATGCCCTGCGCCCATGTTCGTCTTCAACAGCACGAGATTGGCGCTCGTGTTGAGCGCCCGCATCTTGGCGATCCACTTCGCCGGCTCCCAATACGTCACGCGCGGATCGGTTAGACCTGCGAGTGCGAGGATGTGTGGATAGTCCTTCGCTTCGACATTATCGTAAGGCGAATAACTGCGGATGTAGTCAAAGTCGTCCTTGCTCGTCAGTGGATTTCCCCACTCCGGCCATTCCGGCGGCGTCAGCGGCAAATCCTTGTCGAGCATCGTATTCAAGACATCGACGAACGGCACGTCCGCTATGATCGCAAGGAAAAGGTCGGGCGCCATGTTGGCGATCGCGCCCATCAGCATGCCGCCAGCAGAGCCGCCGTTGGCGACGATCCGCCCGCGCGTCGTGAAGCCTTCCGACACGAGATGCTCGCCCGCCGCGATGAAGTCGGTGAACGTATTCTTTTTCTTCTTGAGCTTGCCGTCGGTGTACCAGCGATAGCCCTTATCCTTGCCGCCGCGAATGTGAGCGATGGCGAAAATAAAACCGCGATCGACGAGCGACAGTCGCGCCGTCGAGAACGCAGCCGGCATTGCGATGCCATAGGCGCCATAACCGTAAAGGAACAGCGGTGCCGAACCATCGAGCGGCGTCGTCTTTTTGTAGAGCAGCGTGACCGGAACGAGCGCGCCGTCCTTTGCAGGCGCGAGCAGGCGGCGCGTCACGTAGTCGGCTGGATTATGTCCGCTCGGAATTTCCTGGCGTTTGCGCAGCGTGCGTTCGCGCGTGGCCATATCGTAGTCATAGGTTTCCGCAGGCGTCGTCAGCGACGAATAGGTGAAGCGGATGCGCGTGGTGTCGAATTCATACCCTGAACTCATGCCGAGCGCATAAGCCTCTTCAGCGAACGCAATGCTGTGCTCGCCGCTGAGATCGAAGAAACCGTCGGCGCTGCCGCCCGCCTTGATCGGCGTCACGACGATACGCGGCAGGCTTTCCTCACGTTCGAGCCGCGTCACGAAATTCTGGAACACGCTGACGTCGAGGATCAATCGCCCAGGTTTGTGCGGGACGATCTCGCGCCAGTTGGCTTCTTCGGGCGCGGCAACGGGCACAATCACCACGCGGAAATCTTCCGCATCGTTAGAGTTCGTCGCGATGATGAGGTTCTTGCCGTGATGCTCGACGCTGTACTGGTGCCCGACACGGCGCGGGGTCACCATCCTCGGACCGGCCGCGGGATTGTCGGCGTCGATCAGATGCACTTCGCTCGTATCGTGATCGTGAATGTCGATGAGGATGAATTTCTGCGACTGCGTTGACGACAGTCCGACGAAGAAGCCTGAATCCTTTTCCTCATAGACGAGCTTGTCTTCGGAAACCGGTGTGCCCAGTACGTGGCTGTAGACGAACAGCGGTCGCTGATGCTCGTCGACCTTGATGTAGAAAAGCGTGCGCCCATCGCTCGACCATTCGAGGCTGCCGTGGGAATCCGGAATTTCGTCGGCGAGATTTTGGCCCGTCGCCAGGTCGCGGATGCGGATCGTGTAGAGCTCCGAGCCCTTGTCGTCGGTCGCGTAGGCGAGCAGCTTGTGATCGTTCGTGTGCGCCGTTGCGCCGAGGTCCCAATAGCTCTTGCCTTCGGCTTCCGCATTGCCGTCGAGCAGGACCTGCGCATCGCCTTGCGAGCCGCCGCGCGGAATCCGGCAAAGCTGCGCATACTGGCCGCCTTTGACGAAACGCGGGAAGTATTCGAACGGCCCGTCCGGTTGCGGCACATGGCTGTCGTCTTCCTTGAGACGGGCCTTCATTTCTTTGAACAGCGTCTCCTGTAGAGGCTCGGTGTGCGCCATCATCGCCTTGGTGTAGGCGTTCTCGGCGTCGAGATGATCGCGGATGTGCCCAGCCAACTCCTGCGGCTGCCGCATCACTTCCTGCCAGTTGTCGGCCCGGATCCACGCGTAATCGTCGGTAAGGGTAACGCCATGATAGGTCGAGACAACAGGCAGACGGTGCGCCACCGGCGGGGAGGGCGGCGCCGTCTCTTCGGCAAGGGCGGTCGTGTCGGAGCTGCCAGTCGTCGGACCAGTCATCGGGCTACAAACCTTTCGATGCTTGAGTGAAGATCGGGGGGATGGTTCTCGGCCGCCCGCGGGCGCACGTCAACGCGGCTCCAGTCACCGAGTAATGATCAAATGCAGATGCTCCCACATCAAGAATTAGTAATGTCGTAATCTAATTCTGCACCGCGATTGACAATGAATGCGACCTGTAGTCAAAGCTTTCGCAAGTGAATTCCAGTTGATCTCGTCGGCTGCATTCGCGTTACTGGGGTTTCCGGCGGACTTCGTCGATTAAATCGGAAAACGGCGGGGTGTCGACATGGACGGGCGGTCCGGGCAGGTTTTTCGACCGGCAGAGGAAGCGGAAGATGAGCACATGGACAGTTCTGCCCAGCCTGAGCTTGTGACGATCACGGCGACGATAGTCGCAGCGTACGTCAGCAACAATTCGATCGCCTCGACCGAGCTTCCGAACCTGATCGCCGAAACGCACGCCGCGTTGAGCCGCGCCGCCGGGCGGACGGTGCCGCAGGACCGCGAAGAGTCAAAACCGAAGATCGCCGTCAAGAAGTCCGTCATGCCGGACTTCATCATCTGTCTCGAAGACGGCAAGAAGTTCAAATCGCTGAAGCGGCATTTGCGGACGCACTACAACTTGTCGCCGGAAGAATACCGCGAGAAGTGGGGGCTGCCGCCCGACTATCCGATGGTCGCGCCGAATTACGCCAACGCCCGCTCGCAACTTGCGAAGAAAATGGGCCTCGGCACCCGTCGCGAAAGATAATATGCATACGGTCGCCATCGCCTCTAGTGGAATAAAGATTTTTTCGTAGTCGATTGGGTTGCGTACGGGCCAATTATTTTCTGTGACGTTCCGGTGACCGGTCGCCGGGCTTGCAGCCACGAGAATGGGAATAAAGAGCAGAGCTGGTAGTTGGTGGGGTCGATCATCGCTGCATTGTTGAAGGCAGCGATCAGTTGAGCGGTCGCATTTTGAACTCGATCAGCGCGGTGGTTCATTGGGCAGATCTGTTCATGAATCTCGAAGAACAAAAATATATGGCGTTAGAGGGAATTCATACGTGGGCTCATGCCACCGTCAGACATGCTGCCGAACTCTCTAAATTTCAGCGAAGTTTCGCTGCCGGCAATTTTATTGGCGTCCGTCGAGATTTTGAAAGCGAACGCCATATCTTTTTAATCGTAGCGCATCGATTGATGTCATACATCAATTGGGCCACTGATTTAAATTTTATCGATACTCAAATTTTCAATGAGGTTAAGAGGTTCGAACTCGACATAAAGACAATGAGAGATTTGAACGAACATGTAATCGAATATTTCCGAGGTGGTGGAAGACGTCCTCAATTGTGGTCGACAGAGAATGCCGACGCGAGTTCGACCATGGGCACACGCATAGGCGACAGACTTGACTGGTTAGAAGTTAAAGATGCTGTCGAGACGCTTATCAAAAAATCGCCGCCTTATTACCATCCCGCTGCATAGATATAGCCCGCAGTTCAGCGCGTTCTTGCTTTAACAATCTGGCGAGGCGGGAGTGCCGCGTCAGATCGTAGGCGCGGTCTCCGGCAATGCCGCGGCGGCGCTCTTTCCGCAATTCCCGTTCGATGATGGCGATAATTTTTCGCCGACCCTGATCCGTGCGATCGCCAATTTCCTTCGGCCAAACGGGCAAAAGTTGCAAAGCATCCGGCGCGTAGTTGGACTCTGGCTTGCGAAAGACGGAGCGCCCCGCATCGCCGGACGTCGTCTTGTGTCGATTTGATACGCAGTTGTGCATGACTGGCGACTGTGAGGCCGCCGACGAACGCGGGGATAACTTTCCCAAGTGTCGCCGCCGATAAGGTGAACGTAAGCGCTCGAAAAAAACTTATCCCCGCTGTATCGGGCGCCCGTATTCTGCTCGGCGATGACACAACCGAGACGAATGGCCAGACATGTTCACTCATCCGCGACGGGCGTTAACGTCCGTACGACTGTCAGACCATGGGAAGAAGGGATGACACGGGCCTCGCTTTTGTCGGCCCTGAAGACGCGACAGCGTCTTGTGGCCGATCGCCAAACGGCGGACGACCTGCGCCACCGCCAGACGCGCGTTGCAATCGACCTTGCGATTTCCAACGTCTTCGGCGTTGATGCAGACCTCCTCTGGAGTGGCACACGCGGCGTTCGAGACATCGCCGAGGCGCGTCAGGTCGCGATGTACCTCGCGCATGTTTGCTGCCGCATGTCGCTGACGGAAGTCGGCACGATGTTCGGCCGCGATCGCACCACCGTCGCGCATGCCTGCCTTAAAGTCGAGTGCCGCCGCGACGATCCGAATTTCGATCGCGCGCTGGATGTTTTGGGCTGGGCGTTGCCGACGCTCGTCCAGCGCGACGTAACCACCAATCGGATCAGTCCCCGCGAGGAGATCGAGGAACATCAATGGCTGTAGGAAACACGCGCCGCAACGCAGTCAACGCGCAAGAGGGAAGTGCTACGCCGACGCGCAACCTTGCCGAAAGTCCGCTGGCCTGGCTTGCTCGGCGCAAGGATAAGGACGGACAGCCGATGCTGACCGACGCCGAATTCGACGCTGGCGAAAAGCTCCGCGCGGACTTCTGGTTCGCTCAAATGACGCCGCGCACGACCGCAAACTGGTCGCTTCTGCTTTCAGGCGGCGGTGGCGGCAAGGGCGCGCCGGACATCGGTCCCGACATCCGCGATGCCGTTGTCGCGGCGAAGGAGCGTGTGAAGCGCGCGCTGGCGGCCGTCGGTCCTGATCTCGCCGGAGTTCTGATCGATGTCTGCTGTCACTTGAAAGGTCTTGAAGCCAGCGAGAAGGCAAGCGGCTGGCCGCAACGCTCGGGCAAGATCATCCTGCAGATTGCACTTCGTCAGTTGGCGCGCCATTACGGAATGCTGCCGCCACCGACCACTGCCCACGCCGATCGTCCCGTCCGCGTCCGCCACTGGGGCGCGAGCGACTACCGCCCTGAGATCGATCCTCGGTGAACCTGCCTCCTCGGAACAAGCCCAAGGGCATCATGTCGATATCTTGCGCGCGCTCCCTCGCCATCGTCATGCCGACGGAGGTCGGCACCCAGGCAAGCATCATCGCAACGAATGTTTGGTGCCTGGCTGGATCCCGGCCTCCGCCGGGATGACGGTGGTTAGATGTCTCCATTTGCCATGCGGAGCCGACTAGCAAACTCTATCCTCCGGCCGAGCCCGAGGGATGACGTCGTGCTCGCTTACTTCGCGGATTTGCCCGCCTTCCGGCCCTTACCTGAGCGAGGCGGCTCCGCCGCTTCGTCCGGTAGATCGGGAATGATGTACTTCCAGTAGTTTTCCTGCTTCACGCGCCGCTCGCTCATGGCGAAACTGCGGACCGAGATCCCCGCCTGATGCACCGTCTCGTCCGTGCCGGAGACCAGCGGATGCCACCACGGCAGGTCGCCACCCTCACCGACGATTCGGTAAGCGCACGACTTCGGCAGCCACGACAGCTCGCGCGCACGCGGAATGTCGATGGCCAGGCAGTCCGGCATTTTCTCGAAGCGGTTGGGGTAGTCCTTGCAGCGGCAAGTGCGGACGTCGAGCATGCTGCAGGCGAGCCGCGTCAGATAAATCTGCGCCGTGTCTTCGTCTTCGAGCTTGACGAGACAACAGCGCCCGCAGCCGTCGCACAGCGCCTCCCACTCGTCGCGACTCATCTCTTCGAGCGTTTTTGTGCGCCAGAACGGTGGATCGTTGCCGTCCAACATCAGGTCTTGCTCTTCCCTTCTGGCTTGAGCCGGGATAACCACAATTTTGTCGACTTGCGACGTCTAACGTCGGCAAACTCGCTTTGCGGCGCGTCCGGCGGATGCGTCGCAATTGCTGTTGCAAATAAAATTCTTGCAGTAAAGGGCTTAAGCCCGCGTCTCGCGCGTGACAAGAGCGACTTGATACGATCGACGCCGGCAAGGGATGGCGCTTCTTGAACGACTGGTTTCACAAGCAGGGCGGACGGGATCGCTTTATCGATTGGCTCGCCATTGATTCGAAGCTCAATTCGTCGCTCGGGGATGCCTGGTCGCGCATCAAGGACTATTGGAACGCTGGCTCGAGCTTTTTCGCGCGCTTTCAGCTTGTCGGCTGGCGGCGGCTGCTGAACGAATTTGCGTCCGAAAGCCTGACGATGCTGTTTGGCGGCTTCGTCGTGCTTTATGGCTTGGCGCTGCCCGCCTTCCAGGAGTTCGACGAAAGCAAGTTTTCGACTGGGCGCTATGCCGTGACGTTCCTCGACGTCAATGGCAATGAGATCGGTCGCCGCGGCATCCTGCACAACGACTCCGTGCCGCTCAGCGAAATACCGGATGTGCTCATCAAGGCGACGCTCGCAACCGAAGACCGGCGCTTCTTTGAGCATTACGGCATCGACGTCTTGGGCACGCTGCGCGCGTTGGTCACCAACGTGCAGGCAAACGAGGTGGTGCAAGGCGGCTCGACCTTGACGCAGCAGCTCGCAAAAAACCTGTTCCTGTCGTCAGAACGATCCGTCCAACGCAAGATCAAAGAGCTGTTTTTGTCGTTCCTGCTCGAAAGCCGGTACTCGAAGAAGCAGATCCTGAAACTCTATTTCGACCGCGCCTATCTGGGCGGCGGCACCTTCGGTGTCGAAGCCGCCTCGCAGTACTATTTCGGCAAGTCCGTCCGCGACATCAACATGGCCGAAGCTGCGGTGCTGGCCGGCCTCTTCAAGGCGCCGACGAAATATTCGCCGTTGGTCGATCTGGCGGCGTCGCGGGCACGAACCAATCAGGTGCTCGATAATCTCGTCGAGGCTGGATACTACACGGCAGGGCAGGTGCACGCCGCGCGCATGAACCCGGCCAAAATCGTCGAGGCACGGGCGACGAGCAGTCCGGACTGGTTCCTCGATTGGGCTTATGAGGAAGTGCAACGCCTCGCCGAAGGCAAGAACCAATACGTACTGACGGCGCGGACGACGGTCGATCCCACGCTGCAACGTCAGGCACAGGAAGCGCTCAACGCGGCACTCCGCAAGGACGGCAAGGCCGACCGCTTTGACTCCGGCGCCATCGTCGTGATGGAAACCGACGGAAAGGTCCGCGCTCTCATCGGTGGCCCCGATTACGGTGAGAGCCAGTTCAACCGCGCGACGCACGCGAAACGCCAGCCGGGATCGTCGTTCAAGGTCTATGTCTACGCAACGGCCATGGAGAATGGTTTCACGCCGGATACGATTGTGCGTGATGCCTCGCGGTCGTGCGGAAACTGGTCGCCGTCGAACTACGGCGGCGGTGGTGGATCGGGCGCACGCATCCCGCTGTGGAGTGCGCTGGCTCGCTCACTCAACACCGTTGCAACTGAGTTGTCGTTCGTCGTCGGCCGCGACAAGGTTGTCGAAATGACCAAGCGGCTCGGCATCGAAGGCGTCAAGAAGACCTGCTCGATGGCGCTGGGGGACGGTGGCCTGACCGTGCTTGAGCATACAGGCGGCTTTGCGACGTTCGCCAACGGCGGCAAGCTCGCCAAGCCCTATGGCATTCTCGACATCACGACATCGAAGGGTGATCTTCTCTATTCGCGCGAGCGCGACGAGCCTCCGGCGCCGCAGGTGATCTCGCGGCACGTTGCAGAAGAGATGAACGTCATGCTCAACCGCGTCGTGACCCAGGGCACGGGCGGCATGGCCAATCTTGATTTCACCAACGTCGCTGGCAAGACCGGCACGTCCACTGGACCGAAAGATGCGTGGTTCATGGGCTTCACCGGCAAGTACGTGGCTGGCGTATGGATCGGCAATGACGATAACCGGCCGATGCGCACTGGCGTAACCGGCGGACATCAGGCGGCGCCGCTCTGGCATGATGTCATGACGGTGGCGCACACCGACATGAACATTCCGACGATCCCCGGCCTCGCACCGCATCCGCGGCAGGTCGAAGAACAGCAACGGCTCGCCGAACTCAGAGCACAGCAGGTGGCCGCCGGATTGGAACCTGCACAGACCGACGCGTCCAAGCCGCAGAGCATAATGCCGCCAAAGACACGCGAGGTCTTGAAGGTCCTGACATCGGCGCTGCGCAAGGCAAACGACGAGGGACCGGCGCCCGCACCGGGCAGCGGCGGCGCTTCGCATTTGCCGCTTCCGGTCGATCCAAAAGACATGCCGCAGCCCGCGACCAAGCCGGATCGGCGCGCGACCTTGTTCGGTACCTCGCCGGATGGTCTGTCGCCACCAATTGCAGCTAGCGGCTCCGGCGCGAGGAACCCGGCCACAGCAGTGCCCTGACGGCGGATGCGATAGGAAAGCAAAACGAACGTGGCATCGATCGGACTTGAACCTGCGGCTGCCCCATCGAGACTGAGCGTCTTGCGCGCGATCGTCGGCATTATCGTACGTGCCGTGACGGTCGTGCTCGTTGTCATGCTCGCGATCGGCGCCGGTCTATGGTCAAGCCGCTATATGATTGCGCGGGGCTCACCGCTGTCTGTCGCGACGTATGGACCATGGCAGCAATGGCCGCGCATCGGCCGAGAAAGCGCCGATCCCTACACCAAGGCGCACATGATCTCGACCGGCAAGCTTCGGATCTCGTCCGACAGCGCAGGTGTGTTCGAAGCGCGAACGGATTCAGAAGGCGCGCGGCTGCACTCGTCGTGCAATTACGTCGTCACCGGCGCGAACATGCACGGGCTCTGGTGGAGCATCGGCGTGTTCGACACGCGCGGCAATCTTATCGCAAACGATGCCGATCGCTACGAGTTTACCGCCGACACCATCGCCCCCAATCCGAACGGCTCCTTCGTCGTCACGCTCGGACGTGACGCGCGTCCCGGCAACTGGCTGCCGACAAGCGGCGCGGGCCGTCTCGTGCTGGTGTTCACGGTGCTCGATCCCGCGACCGGCCTGTCATCGGAAGAACGCGCCGAACGCAATAAAGATTTGCCGATCATCAAGCGCGAGGGCTGCTCATGAGGTTGTTGCGCAGCTTCGATTGGCGATTGCTCATCATCTTCTTCCTCGTCGCCGGGATCGTGCATCTCGTCATGACGTTCCTCGCTGTCAACGACACACGCGCCTCCGCCTATACGCGGCTCGCCCATGCCTATCCCAAGAACAAGATGACGATTGCGGACGCCATTGCGCCCCGGCGGCAACCGCTGCCGTTCCTGGCACCTGACGCGCGCTATGCATTCTGTCCGTTCGAAACGAAGAACGGCACGATGCGCGTGAAAGCCCTGTTGCCCGATCTCGGCTGGACGATCGGCGTCTATGCGCCCGACGGCACGAACCTCTACTTCGCCGCTGCATCTGCGGATCGCGAGACGACGATCGACCTGTCTATCATTTCGTCAGAGGATCGCTTTCAGGGATTACCGGTGACGAACCCTGCGAACATCGACCCGCAGCAGACGATTGCCGCCGCGAAGGGCCTCGTCGTCGTTCGTGCTCCCGACAAAGGTGAACCCTACCGCGCCGACGAACTCGCGGTGCTCGCCAAAGCCGCCTGCAAACTCGGCGGCGCATGAGTTTGTCATAGACGGCCACTCAGCGGCCGTGACAGTGGAGGGCGGGGGCGTACACGCCGCCCGTCATTCTCGGCGTCATGCCGGAGGATCGATTTCACTTCTAGCCTCTGCGCGATGAAACCGCGGACCGGCTTTACCCACATCACGATCGCGCAGGAAGCCATCCACGACAGCAATCCCCGCGCAAAAGCCGGACGCGCGTGCATCAGCTTTCGAGTTCTGGCTCGTTGCGGTGACGCTGCGCTTTGCGTTGGTCGTCCGCATCCTCTTGGCCGGTCCGCTCGTAGATATCCCGCTCGTACCGGACACCGGGAAACAGAACGATTTCTGCAGATGCTACCGCCCCGCACACTGACAGCATCGATGCTGCCGTGGGCCTCGGCGCGGACTTGAATTCCAGTATTGTCGCCATGGACAATCCCCCCAAGACGCGAGCATCGCTCGCATCGTGCGGCACTTCCCCGCCATGAAGGCTCCCGCCACGGGACTTAAATCACGATACCAATGTGGCGAGTATGCGCTGCGGCCGCCAGAATCATCGCATCAGATGAATTACAGTCGTCGAGAAGTTAAGAGCTTGTAAACGGCGGAAATGTCCGTGCCATTCTGCGCGCGGCGCGCTGTGGCTATTTCATCAATTCATCGCCGAGGAAGTTGCGGCCCTCGCGGTCTTCGATCTCGACAACCCAGATGTCGCTGTCGAACCCGGCCTCGCGATTGAGCATGGCTTCGGCCTCGGCTTCGGGCACGAACTCGCTTTTGAAGCGTGGCACCCACCGGCGGTCGAAGTCGGCATCGTCGAGGCCCGCTGGCGCTGGCGAGAAGACGGCAGCGGAGCCGTCGGCCCGCACCACCTTGATGAAAATCGCCCCGGCGTCGTCGTCACCATGGCGCGCGATCACACCCATCGCGCCGTTGTACTGACAGCGACGCAAATAGGCTTTGACCCAGATTTCAGATTTAAGACGCATGCGGCCACGTTAGCAAAAGATCGCGGGCGGGCTCTAGCGGCTTGAAGCTTTGGCGATGGCGTCACGCCGCGCCTTGGGCTCGCTTTTCAGGCGGAGCAGGCGGCTTTCCATCGGCCCCGAAATGCGGCCCGTGATTTTCAGCTTCTGATCCGTCTCGAATTCGCGGATGGCGCGCGCGAGTTCCGGCGTCAGCGCCGGACCGGGCACGCCGGTCTGATAGCCGAGGCCCGCGAGCTGCTGCTTGACGGTCCGCACGAGGCTCTCGGCATCGGGCGTCATCGTCTTGCCGGGACGCGCCGAGCTTTGCGACAACGATGACGACCCGAGGATCAACTGGCTCAGCAACTGATCGCTCGGCTCGCTCGTCAGGACGAGGCCGTTGTCATATTCGTAGGCGAAGATGGCGGCGCGGGTCACGAGACCCAGAATGCCGTCGGCCGGGCCTGGCTCGTAGTTGATGTTGTTCAGCTCGCGCTGCACGCCCTTCGTGATCTCGGCGCGAGCTGCGTCGTCGCTGGTGCTGAGCGGGGCGGGCGGCAGAACGCCGTCTGCAGACTGCGTCGGCGCGCCGGGGCCAGGGTCCGTCGGTCCTAGAATGATGCCGGGACCGTCGACCCACGCCGTACGGTCGGTGGTGATGCCGCCGGTTTCGATGCCGTTGTTCGTCTTGGCGCCGGTATTCTGGAAAACGAGCATATTCAGCGCTACGCTCGTAGTCGCCAGCAGCGACACGATGGCTGCAAGCTTTCGGTCCCTCTCGGTCATGTGCCTACGTTCCCTCGTTCCCCCGAGAACGATTATCGGGGCCAGCCGTTAAGACCTCCTTAACTGTCGCTTAAAGCGGTTTCAGACTCGTTAAAACCGCCGCCCGCATTCGAAGCAAATGCGGTTCAAATTGTGCGGCGCAGGCTAGCTTAACCTTGATGCGGAGCTGGTATCGATGAGGGTGAGGGGAAAAGCCCTCGTCCAATCCGCTTCCCGTGCCGGGCGTGTCCTGGCCGTCAGACGCGAAGGTTTGTGTTATGGGTTTGTTACGTCTAGCCACTGTCGCCGCAATCGGCATCGCGCTGCTTCCTTCCGACAAGGAACAGCAGCAGCATCTGTATGAGCGCGCCGGAGCGACAGCTGAATGGGTCGTCACCTTCTGCGACCGCAACGCCACCGTATGCACCAAGAGCGCCGAGCTGTGGACCCAGTTCGTTGCCAAGGCGCAGTTCGGCGCTCAGCTCGCCTATGAGATGGCGAAAGAGCATTACGCCGGCGACGGCATGAACACGGCGAGCCTGAAGCTCGACGATACCAAGACCGGTGGCCGCCTCGCTCCGGCCGTCCTGGAACGCGACAGCGGCACTCTGACGCCGCTCGACAAACAGCCCGACTGGCGCGGCAAATCCGCGAACCGCAACGGTATTTGACGGCTAAGCGGCGCACCGCGCCGCCTGCACTCCGGCTGTCGCCCTTGCCCTTTCCCTGTCCGGCCCCCTATGTGTAGGGAAACGGTCCGACGTGGTCGGGATCGAAGCCGGGATTTCTCCATGACGCTTGACGACATCCGCGCCGATTTCGCGCTCCTCGACGATTGGGAGGACCGTTATCGCTATGTCATCGAGCTTGGCAGGGCGCTGCAGCCTTTCCCGGAAGAGCTTCGGACCGAGGCGAACAAGGTGCGCGGCTGCGCCAGTCAGGTCTGGCTGGCGACGCGGCGGATCGGTGACGCGGGAAAGCCAAGCGCCGGCGATAAGCTTGAAATGCAAGGCATGAGCGACGCCCACATCGTGCAGGGGCTCGTTGCGCTGCTGTTCATCATCTACGACGGCAAAACGCTCGATGAAATTCTGAAGACCGACGCCGAAGGCATTTTCGCGAGCTTGGGCCTCAAAGAACATTTGACGCCGCAACGCTCCAACGGCCTCGCTTCGATGGTGAAGCGCATCCGCGCCGACGCTGCCGAAATGCTCGCGGCTTAAAATTCGTTGCGTCTAACGCTTTATAAAAATTTCGCCAAACTTATCCCCGCTCTACCCGTGCGGATTATACTGTCCGGTTGATTTTAATTTCTGAATATTAGTATTTGTTTTCAACGTCTTATATGATTTTGTCGATTGACAGCGCGACGCTTCTCAGGCATCATTTCTGTATAACGCGGAAAGTGTGAGAGCAGGCTTCGGCCCTGCCACGTGCACATCGCAGTTCCCTGAAAATTCGAAAAGGTCTCCGGCGCATGGCAGCAAGCCCGCGCGCTGCGACCTCCGCGCGTCGAGCAGTCCGCTCGATCGCGGAGAGCCGCTCGGCGCAAAAAATTCCAGCTGCTCGGCGGACGGCTTCGAGCGACGTCGCGATGAAGAAGGCGGCCGTTGCCGATGCCGCGGAAACGAAACCGCTGAAGATCTCGAAACCCAAAAAGACGACCGAACGTCCCGCCACTCCGACGGAAGATGACACAGCCCCGCGCCTTGCGGCCGGCTCCCCGCAGGGGAGTCGCAAGGCGCCTACTAAGAAATCTCTCGTTCAGCGCGTCTACAACACGATCGACGGCGAGCTGACGAAACTCGAAAAGCAGAAGGGGCTGACGTCCCAGGATCGCGAGCGCGCATCGCGGGCTCTGTCGCAGATGGTCAACGCATTGGAGAAAGCCGTTGAGATGCAACGCGAGATGACGAAACGGAAAACGACGGGAGCAGGCGGAGCAAGGACCAAGGAGGCGCTCGCGCATGCGGAAGACCTACGCCGCGAAATTGCGGAACGTCTTGAGCGCCTCAATCGCAAGCGGGCGCCTAGCCGACGATCTGAATGAGCTGACCCGCGCCGAATTGGAATTCATCGCCCACGACTGGGAAATCTGGGCGCGAGACGATCAGCTTGCGCCCTCTTTGATGGCGCCCTGCGACTCTGCTCCGCAGAGCCGGCCGGAAGCGCCGGACTTGTTGGACGAGGCTCGCGAAACATCGAGCTCACCCGGCGGCCGGCTACCCGCAGGGGAGTCGCCGGGTGCAATCAATAAAGCCTGGCGCGTGTGGCTGCTCCTCGGCGGCCGTGGTTCGGGAAAAACGCGAGCAGGCGCCGAGTGGGTGAGGAGTCTTGCTTGCGGCGGCGAAGCAGCTGCGTCCGCGGCCTCTCGGAACGCGAGTTCGAAGAACGATCCCACAAGCCCGTGCTCGGCGGCCGGCTCGCGGAACGCGAGTCGCCGAGCACAACAAATAAGAATAGCGCTGGTTGGAAAGACCTTGGCCGACGTCCGCAACGTGATGATCGAAGGCCAGTCCGGTCTGCTCGCGATCCACCCCGCGCATGAGCGGCCGGAGTTCGAACCGTCGAAGCGGCGTCTGACATGGCCGTCGGGCGCAATCGCCGAATTGTTCTCGGCCGACGAAGCCGAAGCGCTGCGCGGTCCGCAGTTCACGGCCGCGTGGTGCGATGAGCTTGCGAAGTGGCGCGGCGCTGAGAGGGCCTGGGACATGCTGCAGTTCGCACTCCGTCTCGGCGATGCGCCGCGCGTCTGTGTGACGACGACGCCGCGCAATACCAAGTTGCTGAAACAGATCATCGCTGACGAGACGACCGTGACTGTCAATCTAGCCACCGCCGACAATACGACGAACCTCGCGCCGTCGTTCCTCGCGGAGATGACGCGGCGCTATGCGGGCTCGGCGATCGGTCGCCAGGAATTACTCGGAGAGATTGTCGAGGACGCCAGCGATGGTTTATGGCGGCGGCATTGGATCGAGGAAGCGCGCGTCGAGGCGGCACCAGAAATGCAGCGCATCGTCGTCGCGCTCGATCCGCCGGTCACCGCGACGGCGTCATCGGACGCGTGCGGAATTATCGTTGCGGGATTGGGCGTCGATAAGCGCGCTTACGTTCTCGCCGATCGCACGATCCAAGGCCGAACACCTGAGATCTGGGCGAACGCGGCGCTGGGCGCGTTCGATGATTACGAAGCCGACCGCATGGTGGCGGAAGTCAACCAGGGTGGCGATCTCGTGATCTCGGTCTTGCAGCGGTTTCGAGAGAATTTCCCCGTCGTGAAGGTTCGCGCCACGCGGGGAAAATGGGTTCGCGCCGAGCCGGTCGCGGCGCTCTACGCGGAAGGCCGCGTGGTGCACGTCGGACGCTTCGATGCGCTCGAAGATCAGATGTGTTCCTTCGGCGCCGACGGCACGATGCGCGGCCGCAGCCCAGACCGCGCCGACGCGCTCGTCTGGGCGATTACCGATTTGCTGTTGAGCGACACGATGAAGCCCTCAGTGCGGATGCTTTAGCACCACCACCGTCATGCCGACGAAGAGCCTGCCCCCGCGAAGGCCGGGGTCGGCACCCAGTCAACGATCCACATCTGCTGTATCGCGGGATGGCTGGATCCCGGCCTCCGCCGGGATGACGGCAGCAGAGAACGACACTGGCAGCGAGAGCGCATCGTTTCGTTCAGTTGTCATCCTCGGGCTCGCCCCGAGGATCCATTGGGCGATCGCGCAGGTGCGAAATGGATCCTCGGCATGAAGCCGAGGATGACATGCGTCGAATTCGAATTCCAAAGGACAGGTCATGTCGCTGATCACGGAGGCGCTGTCGCGCTGGCTGCCGGAGGCATTGTTGGCACGCGGCGACTCGCGTTCCGCAATCCGGCCGCCGCGTGCGATCGATGATGCGCGAGGGTCGTCCAACAAGGCCGTGCCCGGCGGCCGGCTCCCCGCAGGGGAGTCGCCTGGCACAATTAAAACTTCCGTGCCCGGCGGCCGGCTCGCGGAACGCGAGTCGCCGGGCACCATCAAAAGCTCAGCTCCAGACACGAACAACAAGGGTTCCTCCGTGGGTCCCCTCATCGCCTATCACACTCTCGGCGAGCCCGTGTGGGCGCCGCGCGACTACGCCGCCTTCGCCCGCGAAGGCTTCATGCAGAATGCCATCGTCTATCCGCAAGCCGTCGCAGAAGCGCGGCGATTGACAGGCGCGAGCGGTCGCGTGGCGGAAGCCGATTTGCCGATCGTTCTTGACGATGGGCTCGCGACGTCAATTGCCGAAAGCTGGCTCTACGAAACCTGGGCGACGCGCGAATCCGCAACGTTCAAACTGCCACCGTCTACGCTCGCACTGGAACCCGGCGACATTGTTTCAGCTGACATCGGCGGTCGGATCCGTTTGTTACGATTGACCGATGTCTCTGAGCACGGCATCCGCGATATTCAGGCGTTGAGCATCGATCCGAGCATTTACGATCAGATCGACGTTCCGGCGCGCACGGCAACGCCGCCGCCGCTTGTGCAGATCGGCCCGCCCGCAGTCGCGCTGATGGACTTGCCGCAGTGGAACGCGAGCTTCGATGCCTCGTCGGGTTACGCAGCGACGATGCAGAAGCCGTGGCCCGAGAGCGTGGCTTTGTTCGCGTCGCCACAGGAAACGGGTTACCAGTTGAAAGCAGTGGCGACGGCGGCGGCAACGCTCGGCTTGACGCTCGACGATGTTCCACCGGGGCCCGAGGGCCGCATCGATCGCAGCGCATCGTTTCGTGTCCGTCTGACGAACGGCGCGCTATCGTCCGTCGATCTCATCGCGATGCTCGCAGGCGCTAACCTTGGGGTACTTCGTAACGCCGACGGCGATTGGGAGATCATTCAATTCCAGATCGCGGAGTTGGTCGATGCGCAAACCTATCGCTTGAGCGGTTTGCTGCGAGGGCAGTTCGGCACCGAAAGCGCGATGACGGAAGCGCTCGCGAGCGGAGCGCAGTTCGTACTGCTCGACGGTGCGGTGGCGCGCGTTCCGCTGCAGGAAAGCGAGCGCAAGCTGACGCTCAATTGGCGTTACGGTCCAGGCAATCGCAACATCGGTGACGCGTCCTACGTCACCGTACCATTTATGTATCAAGGGTTGGGATTGCGGCCCTTGTCGCCCGTGCATGTCAAAGGCACGCGCGTTTCAGGCGACATTCGTTTGTCGTGGATCCGGCGCTCACGGACGGGTGGCGACAACTGGGAACTGCCCGAAGTGCCGCTCGGCGAGGAGAGCGAAACCTACGAGATCGATATTCTCGACGGCATCACAGTGAAACGCACACTGACGGCTTCGACGCCAAACATCATCTACACCGCATCCGATCAGATCACCGACTTCGGCAGCGTTCAATCAAGCGTTGTCGTCAAAATCTATCAGACCAACGTCCTCTTCGGCCGCGGTGCGGCGCGCTCTGCCGTCGTTTAGGCAGAGCCGTAAATCATCAGATCGTCATCCCGGCGCAGGCCGGGATCCAGACAACCATCCACGATTGCTCTGCAGAGGCTTGTCTGGGTGCCGACCTCCGTTGGCATGACGGAGATTCTGTAAGCGTCGTCGAGGAAATTTCGAGGAACGATAATGGATCAACCGGCGTGGCTTGCGGCTGCGTGGGCCGAACTTGGCGTGCGTGAAATTCCCGGCGATGCGAACGCGCCGGAGATCCTGCGCTATTTCCGCGACGCTGGTGACGATGACGTCAAAACGGAAACGACGCCATGGTGCGCGGCGTTCGCCGGTGCCATGCTGGAGCGCGCTGGCGTTTTCAACACGGGCTCACTGCTCGCGCGCTCATATCTCGAGTGGGGCACGGCGCTCGACGATGCGCGGCTCGGTGCCATCGCTGTTTTCTCGCGCGGCGATGACCCGACTGCCGGGCACATCGGCTTCGTCATCGGCGAGGCGGCGGGCAAGCTCTATCTCCTCGGCGGTAATCAAAGCGATGCCGTGACGGTTGCGAGTTTCGAGAAATCGCGTCTGCTCGGGTTGCGTTGGCCGCAAGACGAAAGCGAAATTCCAACGGCAGACGGCAGCATCTTCGCCAAGGCGCTCGCTCACGTCCTCGAAATGGAAGGAGGATTTTCCGACGACGCCTACGATCCCGGCGGCCCGACGAACAAGGGCATCACACTCGAAGTCTATGCGGGTTTCAAAGGTCAGACGCTCGATGCCACGTCGCGCGACCGGTTGATCGCAGAACTGAAATCCATTCCCGACGCAACCGTCGCCACCATTTATCGGCGCCGCTATTTCGACCCCGCCGATTGCAGCGCGTTCACCCCGCCGCTGGCGCTCATGCATTTCGATGCTGCGGTCAATCACGGCGTCGGCACCGCGATCCGCATGCTGCAGCAGTCCGTCGGCGTAACGGTCGACGGTGAGATCGGTCCCCAGACGCTTGGCGCCATCGGAGCGCGCAACGTTGTCGATCTCATCGAAGTCTACGCCGACATCCGCCGCGCCCGCTATCGCGCTCTGCCGCACTTCTGGCGGTTCGGCCGCGGTTGGCTGAAACGCGTCGATGCAACGTTGGCCCTCGGCAAATCGTGGGCAGCCACTGACGGCATCATCCGCGGACTGATGGAGCCCGCACAAAACGCAAAAGGAGAGACGACAATGAGCGACACATCGACCATGGTCACGACCGACGACAGCGCCAAATGGTGGGCGCAATCAAAGACCCTCTGGGGAACTGTGATCACGGCGGCGGCGACCGTGCTGCCGCTTTTGGCCCCCGCAATCGGCGTCTCGCTGCCGGCCGATGTTATTCAGACTTTCGGCGACCAAGCCATAACGGCGGCCCAGGCCGTTACCGGTCTCGTCGGCACTGCGCTCGCTATTTATGGCCGGTTTACGGCATCTTCCGTCCTCAGCATCCGCAAAAGTTAATTGCAAATTGGGAGGGGAGGACGAACTCCAGTATTCATCGGCCATTCAACAGGCTAATCTTAACTGGTCTGATTTTTCCGGAAGAGACGTATGGTCGGTTTGGGAAAAGCGGCGGCGTTCGGGGCTGCGGCAGTCTTGCTGCCGTGGAGTACCGCCTGCGCTCTCGACTGCATGACCGACTGGGGTATGGCCGGACAAATCGTACGCCGGCAAAATCTGATAACGGTAGAGGAGGTTTCCCGGTCGCTGGCGGCCGACGGAGTGGGCGTACTCGTCAAGACGACGCTGTGCCGGTCAGACGAAGGATATTTTTATCGCCTTGTCATCAGAAGTCCGACGGGACAGTTGAAGACGGCCGTTATGAATGCCAAGAGCCGCTAGCCGGTTCGTTGTTGCGGATGGAAGGCGCGGCCAGCGCGTTCTGTAATCCGCGGCATTCCGTAGGAGGGGAGGGATACGCCCGTGCGTGCACTTGTGGTCGAGGACGACAAAGATCTGAACCGTCAGCTTTCCTCAGCGCTATCGGACGCCGGCTTCGCCGTAGACACAGCCGCTGACGGCGAAGAGGGCTATTTCCTCGGCGATACCGAACCTTACGATATTGTCATTCTCGATATCGGCCTGCCGAAGATCGACGGCATTTCCGTGCTGGAGCAGTGGCGCCGCAGCGACCGCAAGATGCCGGTCATCATCCTGACCGCACGAGACCGCTGGAGCGACAAGGTGGCCGGCATGGACGCCGGCGCCGACGATTATCTGGCAAAACCCTTCCACATGGAAGAGCTTCTGGCCCGCGTCCGCGCTCAGGTGCGCCGTGCTTCCGGTCATGCCAAATCCGAGATCGAGTGCGGTCCGATCCGGCTCGACACCAAGTCGGCGCGCGTGACCTGCGAAGGCAATCCGGTCAAGTTGACGTCGCACGAATTCCGCTTATTGGCTTATCTGATGCACCATAACGGCCGCGTCGTCTCGCGCACCGAGCTGGTGGAGCATCTCTACGATCAGGATTTTGATCGCGATTCGAACACGATCGAAGTATTTATCGGCCGTTTGCGGAAGAAGATTCCAGGCGATGTTATCCAGACGGTCCGCGGTCTTGGATACCGCATGAGCCAAGGACCGGATGAGGCTTAATTCACTTGCGCTGCGCCTCTTTGCGACCTCGGCAGCGTGGACACTTCTGGCGCTGCCGCTGGCCGGCTACATCATTTACGCGCTTTACCGCGAAGATGTGCAGCTGAGCTTTGACGCTCAGCTGAAAAAGCTTCTGACGCAGATCACCATCGATAGCATGAGCACGATGGGCGACCAGCCCGTCATTCCGCCGAACCTCTACGAGCCGCTTTTCGAAGTCACGCAATCCGGCTGGTATTGGCAGATCCGGCCAATCGACGGCGCGCCGGGGCGAACGCTCGTATCGCCCTCGCTTGCGACTGCCGTGCTGCCGTCTCCCTATGATCGCAAATTCCCCACCGACGATACCGGCACGCGCTGGATGAACGTACCCGGCCCGACCGGCACGACGATCCGCATTCTAGAATTCATCGACTCTCCCGGTCACGATCCCGATAAGACGAAGTATTCGATCATCGTTGCGGGTCCGATGGACTGGTTCGAGGCGACTGTCGCCAAGTTTCGAACGCGTCTGACGAGCGCGCTGGCGCTTGTCGGATTGGGCCTATTGGCCGCGACGGTTTTTCAGGTCCGCTTCGGCTTATTGCCGCTGCGCCGTGTCGAGAAAAGTCTGGCAAGTATTCGCTCGGGTCAAGCCGAGCGTCTCGAAGGCAACCTTCCTGCCGAGATCGAACCGCTGCAAGTCGAGCTCAACGCGCTGATCGAATCCAACCAGGACATCATCGATCGCGCGCGCACCCAGGTCGGCAATCTGGCACACGCGCTCAAGACTCCGCTCGCGGTCATCACCAACGAAGCGCATGAAGACGACAGCCAGTTTGGCAGCAAGGTCGCCGAGCAAGCGCGCTTGATGCGCGATCAGATCAGCCATTATCTCGACCGCGCGCGCATCGCTGCGCGGACGAACACTATCGGCCGCGTCACGCCGGTCGACACAACCGCCGGTCCGTTGATCCGCGCCCTCGAACGGATTCACCAGGACAAAGGCATATCGATCGACTTTGCAGTTCAGCCAGGCGCCAAATTCCAGGGCGAGAAGCAAGACCTGGAAGAGATGCTGGGCAATCTGCTGGATAATGCGTGCAAGTGGGGAAAGACGCGCGTCTACCTTGCCGCGACCGTCAATAGCCAAGACACCACGATGCGCCGGAAACTTCGAATCACGGTCGAAGACGATGGACCGGGATTATCTGCAGAACAGCGCGCGAAAATCGGCAAACGCGGTTTACGTCTCGATGAGACGAAGCCCGGCTCGGGCCTTGGATTGTCCATCGTCAGCGATCTGGCCTCATCATATCGCGGAAAACTGCGCCTCGACGCATCCGAGCACGGCGGTTTGAAAGCTGTTCTCGATCTTCCTGCCGCCTAAAGTTCAATTGGCGCACATGTGGCGGCGCAGCATCGAACTGCGGTGGGGATTTGCCCGAATTGTGGTGGATTTCCGCCTTGTCGAAGGCACAATATCGGTCTAGCCAAGTCCAGGGACTATGCGCCGATGGGGAAAAGCGGCGCGAGGGGATGAACCGATAATGGGGTTTACCATGCGCATCGCGCGCTTTTCGCTGCCGCTGCTGGCGACGATCGCCATGCTGGGGGGCTGCAGCAACGGCAACGGCGGGGTCGATAATACAAATACCGGTCTCGTCATAGGCAGCATCACCGGCGGCCTTCTCGGCAATTCCGTAGGCAAGGGCGACGGTAAAGTCGCAACTACGATCGCCGGCGCCGTCGTTGGTGGCATTGTCGGCAGCCAGATCGGCAAAAGCCTGGATGAACGCGATAGGCGCTATGCCCAGGAAGCCGAATACGACGCGCTTGAGCGTGGCCAATCGGGCGTATCGCGCGAATGGCGTGATCCCGACACCGGTAACTATGGCGAAATCGTGCCGAGCCGCCCCTACAAACGTGGTGTTGCCGACTGCCGCGATTACACCCATACGGTCTACATCGACGGCAAGCCGAAGCAGATGCGGGGAACCGCCTGCCGGAGTGCTGACGGTCAGTGGCAGTCTGTGGGCTGACGCACTGCAGCAAAACACGGGAAACATTTCCATAATTTAACCGGTCCGCGACAGATGGGCTGCCGCGAGCTTTGACTGCTTGCCTGGACCGGCGCGCGATCCTATTCCCTCCACAAAAGCTCGAGGATCGCGCGGCGATGGTTTTTTGGATTTTAGTGGCTGTACTCGTGGCGGGCGTCACGCTGGCCATCGTAAGGCCGCTGATGCGCCCCGCCGAGCCGGCCGGCGCTACCGCTGACGCCGATGTTGCGGTCTACAAGGATCAGCTCAAAGAAATCACGGCCGACGAGGCGCGCGGCACCCTCGGCGCCGCCGAAGCTGAAAGCGCCCGTGCCGAGATCGCACGCCGCCTGCTGCGCGTGACGCAGGACAACCCCAAATCCACGACGGCCGCTGAGGCGGCAATGCGCAATCGATTTATCGTTCCCGTCTCGATTCTGACGTGCATCGCCTTGCCGGTCGTCAGCCTCGCGCTTTATCTCGACTATGGCAAACCCGGCATGCCGGCTCAGCCGCTCAGCGAACGGTTGGCCGAAGCCAATGCGACCAGTACTCCGAACGATCTGATCGCCAAGGTCGAGCAGCGTCTTCGCGAGCATCCCGAAGACGGCAGGGGCTGGGATGTCATTGCCCCCGTTTACTATGCGATGGGCCGTTACGCTGACGCTGCTGATGCCTATCAGAAAGCCGTCCGATTGATCGGCGAAGACCCGAAGCGCTTGCAAGGGTTTGCGAACGCTCGGATCCGGATGGAAAACGGCATCGTGCCCGACGATGCGCGCAAAGCGCTGCAGCGCATTCTCGTGCTCAATCCGAACGCCACAGAACCGAAAATCTGGCTAGCGCTTGCGAAGGAGCAGGACGGTCATCTAACCGAAGCCGCGGCTGACTATAAAGATCTGATCTCGAAAGCGCCTCCCGATGCTCCGTGGCGTCCGGTTCTGGTGGAGCGCCTAGCTAAGCTCGATCCGCAGAGCGCCGCTGCTTTCGCAAACGATAAGAGCGCCGTGAAAGCGCCCGCGGCGGCGTCCGGCATGCCGTCCGGTCCCGAAGCCGGCGCCGTTATGAATATGAAGCCCGAGGACCGCCAGGCCTTCATCACGCAAATGGTCGATAATCTCGCGGCACGACTTAAGACGGATGGCAGCGACGCAAACGGATGGGTCAAGCTCATCCGCGCGTATCAGGTTCTCGGGCGTCATGACGACGCCGTGAAAGCGCTAAACGATGCCCGCGTTTCTCTAAAGGGCAATCAAGGAGGACTGGCCCAGGTCGAAGATCTGGCCCGTCAGCTAGGCCTCGGAAGTTGATGGCAACGTAAGATCCGCTCAGGGTTCTCATGACACGCAAGCAAAAGCGCGGAGTATTGATCGGAGGCGGCGTCGCGACACTCGCGATTGCGCTGATCCTCGTGCTCTTCGCTCTGAAAGACAGCATCGTCTTTTTTCATACGCCGAGCGATATCGTCGAAAAGCACGTTCCGCCCGGACAGCGCATTCGCCTTGGTGGCCTCGTCGAGAAGGGCTCCGTCATTCGCGGCCAGGGCACGACGATCAAATTCAAGGTCACAGATACGCTGAAGGATATCCCGGTGACATTCACGGGCGTCCTGCCGGACCTGTTCCGGGAAGGACAGGGTGTCGTGACTGAAGGCGTCCTCGACGGCCACGGCGGCTTCAAGGCCGACACGGTGCTGGCCAAGCATGATGAAAATTACATGCCACGCGATGTCGCGAAGGCGCTAGAAGCAAAAGGCGTGAAACTCGGCGCCAGCGCTCACCCCGATCAGATGAAGGCAGAGATGCCTTAGAAGGATAATGCCGTGATCGTCGAACTCGGACATTTCGCTCTCATTCTCGCACTGCTGGTTGCCGTCGTGCAGGTCATCATTCCGGCCTTCGGCGCGGCAATCAAAGACGAGCGCATGATGCGCGTTGCCGAACCCGCCGCCATATCGCAGCTCTTGCTGATCGCGGTCGCGTTCTTCGCTCTGATGCACGCTTACGTGACGTCCGACTTTTCCGTGCTGAACGTTGCCGAGAATTCGCATTCGACGAAGCCGCTGATCTACAAAATGGCGGGCGTCTGGGGCAATCACGAAGGTTCGATGCTGCTCTGGGTGCTGATCCTGGCGCTGTTCGGCGCGGCCGTCGCGCTGTTCGGCAACAATCTGCCGCCGACGTTGAAGGCCCGCGTTCTCTCCGTACAGGCGTCGATCGCCGTCGCGTTCCTGCTCTTCTCGCTGCTGACGTCGAACCCGTTCGTTCGTCTCGATCCGGCGCCGTCGGACGGCAACGGCCTGAACCCGATCCTGCAAGACCCGGCGCTCGCGTTCCACCCGCCGTTCCTCTACACGGGTTACGTCGGCTTCTCGATCGCATTCTCATTTGCAATCGCCGCTCTGATTGAGGGCCGCATCGACGCTGCCTGGGCGCGCTGGGTGCGTCCGTGGACGCTCGCCGCCTGGATGTTCCTGACGATCGGCATCTCAATGGGGTCCTGGTGGGCCTATTATGAACTCGGCTGGGGCGGCTGGTGGTTCTGGGACCCTGTCGAAAACGCTTCCTTCATGCCGTGGCTCGCCGGAACGGCGCTGCTCCATTCCGCGCTCGTGATGGAAAAGCGCGAAGCGCTCAAGATCTGGACGGTGCTGCTTGCGATCCTGACGTTCTCGCTGTCGCTTATGGGCACCTTCATCGTCCGTTCCGGCGTGCTGACGTCCGTGCATTCGTTCGCCGTTGATCCGGCGCGCGGCGTCTTCATCCTCGCCATTCTGGTGTTCTTCACCGGCGGCGGCCTTGCGCTCTTCGCCTTGCGTGCAAAGGATATGCAGGCTGGCGGTCTTTTCCAGCCGATCAGCCGCGAAGGCTCGCTCGTTCTGAACAATCTGCTGCTCGTCACGGCGACGGCGACGGTGCTCGTCGGTACACTGTATCCGATGGCGCTCGAAGGCCTGACGGGCGAGAAGATCTCGGTTGGGCCGCCGTTCTTCAACATGACGTTCGGCCCGCTGATGATCCCGCTGCTGATCGCGCTGCCGTTCGGACCGATGCTCGCCTGGAAGCGCGGCGATCTGCTCGGCGCCATGCAGCGCTTGGCCTTTGCCTTCCTCGCGGCGCTCGTCACGATTGTCGCCGTCTTTGCCGTCGAGCATCGCGGGCCTTGGCTCGCGCCGTTCGGCATTGCGCTGGGTGTCTACGTGATGGTCGGCGCCATCGTCGAATGGGCAAACCGCGTGAAGCTCGGTTCCGCTGGGCGCGATGAAGTCATGCGTCGCGCATCAAACCTGCCGCGCTCGGCCTACGGCACGCTGTTCGCGCACTTCGGCATCGGCATGCTGATGGTCGGCATCGTCGCGACCAGCGCCTACCGCGAAGAGCACATCCTGGCGATGAAGCCGGGCGACAAGGTCATGGTTGATGGATATGAGCTGACATTCACCAAGGTCGAACGCGGCCGCGGCCCGAACTACACCGAGGACATCGCCGACTTTAACGTCAAGCGTAACGGCGAGACCATCGCGACGCTCCAGCCAGCGAAGCGCCTCTACGATGCGCCGCCGCAGCCAACGACGGAAGCCGGCATTCATGCGGCGTGGCGTGGCGACCTTTACGTCGTCATCGGTGATGGCCAGCCGGGCGGCGGTTACGCCGTGCGCGCCTACTTCAACCCGCTCGTCCGGTTCATCTGGCTCGGTGCGCTGTTCATGTTCCTGGGCGGCGGCATCTCGCTGTCCGACCGGCGACTGCGTGTCGGCGCTCCGTCGCGTCCGCGCCCCATCGTTGCGGTTCCGGCGGAGTGATGAGCGTGCGGCGGCCCTTGGCAATTCTGGCGCTGGCAATTTGGGCGGCACTTGCTGCAGCTCCCGCGGCGTTCGCCGTTCAGCCGGGCGAAATGCTCTCTGATCCGGCGCTGGAAAAGCGCGCGCGCAACATCTCGGCCGAACTGCGCTGTCTCGTCTGTCAGAACCAGTCCATCGACGACAGCGACGCGCCGTTGGCAGGAGACCTACGCCGCCTCGTGCGCGAGCGGATCATGGCGCATGACAGCGATCAGCAAGTGCTCGACTATATCGTCGCGCGTTACGGCGAATTCGTCCTGCTGAAACCCCGGTTCGAGCTATCGACCCTGCTTCTATGGCTAACGCCGATCTTCGTCCTCCTTGCCGGCATCGTGTTGATGATCCGCGCCACCCGGCCGGCCGCTCCGACCACCGGCACGCCGTTGACGGAACAGGAAAAAGCCAAGCTTAATGAGATCCTTGCGGCCAAGGATCCGTAAGCCGTTTTGCGCCCCGGCGAGGCGTTAGATTACCAACAGTTAACGTCCCTGACATGCTGCCGTAACCCCGGTTCCGCTAGGCGTCATAGTAAGGCTCGCGAAGCCTGCCTTTCAGCTGGAGACCCTGGGATGCGATTTCCGCACCGCTTGTCGACGACGTTTTCTTCAAAATTGACTTCAAAGTTTGCCCCGGCATCGGTCGCGATGCTGGCTGTTACAGCGGTGGGATTTGGACTGGCGGTGCCGTCTCACCCTGTGCGCGCCGAGTCCGGCGCCCAGACAATTCAAACGCCATTCGGCCGCGCGCCGCTCTCCTTTGCCGACATCGTCGACAAGGTGAAGCCGGCGGTCGTTTCCGTTTCCGTCATCAACGACGGCGGCGCCTCGAAGCTTGCTTCGAACGAGAAGGGCGATAAGGACAAGAAGAATTTTTCGCTTCCCGATCTGCCGCCCGATCATCCGCTGCATGACTTCTTCAAGAACCTGCCGAAGGAATTCGGCCAGGAAGCTCGCCCGAAGATCGTCCAGGGCCAGGGCTCCGGCTTCGTCATCACGCCGGATGGTTACGTCGTCACGAACAATCACGTCATCGACGGCGCCACCAAGATCCAGGTGAGCTTCGACAACGACGAGACGAAGTATGATGCGAAGCTGATCGGCACCGACCCGCGCACCGACATCGCGCTCATCAAGATCGAAAGCAAGAAGACCTTCCCGACGATAAAGCTTTCCACCAAGCCGCCGCGCGTCGGCGATTGGGCGTTGGCTGTCGGCAATCCGTTCGGTCTGGGCGGCACGGTCACCGCAGGTATCGTGTCGGCGCTCGCACGCGATATCGGCTCCGGCCCCTATGATTACCTGCAGATCGACGCCGCTGTGAACCGCGGTAACTCGGGCGGCCCGACCGTCAACCTCGATGGCGACGTTATCGGTGTTAACACAGCGATCTTCTCTCCCTCGGGCGGCAACGTCGGCATCGCCTTCGCTGTTCCTGCGAACACGGTCGCCGAAGTCGTCAAGCAGTTGAAGGCCGACGGCTCGGTGAGCCGCGGCTGGCTCGGCGTCAAGATCCAGAACGTCGACGAAGACACTGCCGCCAGCATCGGACTTTCCGAGGCGCACGGCGCGTTCGTCAGCGAAGTGACGCCGAACGGCCCGGCTTCGAAATCCGGCATCAAAACTCAGGACGCGATCCTGCAGGTTAACGGCGAGAAGATCGCCGACAGCCGCGACCTTGCTCGCAAGATCGCCGAACTGGCGCCGAACTCGAACGTCGACGTTAAGGTGTGGCGCAACAATGCCGAAGAGACGATCAAGGTGAAGCTCGGCCTGTTCCCGAAGAACGCCGAAGCGGCGATGAATGGCGACAACAATGACGACAACAACGGCAACAGCAACGACGACGACGCTAAGTCGGTCGACCTGAGCCAGCTCGGCATCACGTTGATGCCGGCACGTACCGGCAAGGATGCTCAAGGCAAGGATACGCAGGGCGTTGCCATTGCTGAAGTCGATCCGACGTCGGATGCGGCGGAGAAAGGCCTGAAGCCGGGCGATGTCATTCTTGAGGTCTCTGGCCAGGCTGTGTCCTCTCCCGACGACGTCATCTCCGGCATCAAGAAGGCGCAGGACCTGAAGCGCACCGCGGTTCTCCTGCACGTCAAATCGGCCGACCAAAAGCGCTTTGTCGCTGTTCAGTTGACCAAAAAAGGTTGAGGTAGCGCGCTATGACGAACTCGAGCAGCTCCGTCAACCAAACGGCGGGGCTGCCTCGACGTTTGGGGGACATCCGGTTAAACAGTGAGCGGAGAGAAGACGAAGGTCGGACACAAACCATGCGCGTGCTGGTAATAGAAGACGATAAAGAAACCGCGCTTTTCCTGCAGAAATCCCTGAAAGAGAACGGTCATACGGCTGATCTGGCTCATGATGGCGAAGCGGGCCTATCGATGGCGACCGACGGCGCCTATGACGTATTGATCGTCGACCGGATGTTGCCGCTGCTCGATGGCCTTTCGCTGATCAAGTCCCTTCGAACGGAGGGCAATCGAACCCCTGTGCTTATTCTGTCGGCGCTTGGCGAGGTCGATGACCGGGTGAAGGGCCTGCGTGCGGGCGGTGACGACTATCTGACGAAGCCCTACGCTTATTCCGAGCTTCTGGCCCGCGTCGAGATTCTCGGGCGTCGGACGGCGCCGGAAGAGCAGCAAACCCGCTATTCCGTCGGTGACCTCGTGCTCGACCGGCTTTCCCATCGCGTAACGCGCGGCGGCGAACACATCCTGCTGCAGCCGCGCGAGTACCGCCTGCTTGAATATCTGATGCAGCACGCCGGGCAGGTCGTGACCCGCACCATGCTCCTGGAGCACGTCTGGGACTATCACTTCGATCCGCAAACCAACGTGATCGATGTCCATGTTTCGCGGCTTCGGGCGAAGATCGACAAGAACTTCGACAAGCCGCTGCTGCACACGGTCAGGGGCGCAGGATACACCATTCGTGACGGCCCGGTTTGATCGCGTCGCAAAAGCGGCATCGACGACAACCTTCGGATTGAGCGCGTTGGCCGTAGCGTTCTTTTTGTTCGCTGCGGCAATCGTTGTCGGCTTCCTGTTCTGGCAGACGAACAAGCTCTTTACCGATCAAGTCCTAGCGACCCTGTCGGCCGAGTCCCGCATCTTGTCTTCCGAGTTGAAGGTTGGCGGCCAGATGAAACTGGTCGAGACCGTCACGGCGTTGTCGCGGCCGCAAGGGACGGGGCTCTATTATCTCGCTGACAGCACTGGGGCGAAGATCGCCGGCAATCTCAATCGCATTCCGCCGGAGCTGGAAGCCGATAGTCCTGGCGGTGTATTCAATTACCAGCCGACGGACGACGAAGGGCCGTCGCATCTCGCCGTGGCCATTCCTGTCGATCTCGGCCCTAATCTCCACCTCCTCATCGGCCGCGATGTCGAAGATCAGCGCGCATTCGCGAATTCGATCCGCTTTGTCTTTCTGCTCGGCTTCGGCGCCCTTTCGATCATCGGACTTCTGGGCGGACTGGCTGTCAGTCGCCTCATCGTCAACCGCATGGATCAGATCACGGCCGCAAGCCGCCAGATCATGGAAGGCGATCTCTCGCGGCGCATTCCGACGACGGGCCGGGGAGGCGAACTCGACGCGCTTGCAAACAATCTCAACGAGATGCTGGAACGCATCGAGGGCCTGATGAATGGTCTGCGCGAAGTCTCAGACAACATCGCCCACGATCTCAAAACGCCGCTTAATCGCATGCGCAACGCCGCCGAAGCCGCTCTTCGCGATCCGCGTGGCGAAGAGGCCTATCGCGAGGGCCTTGAACGCACGATCGAAAAGGCTGATGACCTCATCAAGACCTTCAACGCGCTGTTGTTGATCGCACGGCTGGAAGCCGGTCCGCTCGAAGACAGCACCGAAACGTTCGATCTGGGACATTTCGTTGCCGACGTCAGTGAACTTTACGCTCCCGCCGCCGAAGAGGCAGGCTTCAATCTGACGATCGACGTCGAGCAGAATGTGTTCGTCCGCGGTAACCGGCAACTGATCGGACAGGCCATCGCCAATCTCATCGACAACGCCATCAAGTATTCCCGTGGCGGCGAGCCTGGAAGCGCCATCACCGTGCGCGCCTATCGCCTTGAGGGCCGGCCCGTGATCTCGGTCGGCGATCATGGCCCCGGCATCGACGAAATCGACCGCGAGCGCGTGCTGAAACGCTTCGTTCGGCTGGAAGCGAGCCGCACCAAGCCGGGCACGGGCTTAGGGCTTAGCCTCGTTGCGGCGGTCGCCCGCCTCCATCATGGCGAAATCCGGCTTGAGGATAACCAACCGGGCCTGAAGGTCGTCCTTCTCCTGTCGCAAAGGTGCCTCGTTGCAGTGCCCGATCAGGAGGGTGACGCGGCACCCGGGCTTGCGGCACAATGAGGGGATGGATCAGTCTCTTCCCCCAAGCTTCGCCGAACGTATATCCGAATCGCCGAAGAGCCCCGCTGACGGTCGCGGCGCCGAACGCTTCCAATCCCTGAAGGCGGAAGCCGCGGCAGCCTGCCCGCAACTCGCGGAACTTCTTCTCAATTCCGATGTCGAAAATCTGCTGACGGGCGTCTTCGAAGGTTCGCCGTATCTGACGACGCTCGCGAACCGTGATCTGGCGCGCCTCGCACGTATTTTGTCCGAGCCTCCGGCCGCGCGCTTTCAAAGCCTTACCGACGAACTCGTCGCGGCAATGCAGGCGGCCTCGGACCTAGGCTCCGCCAAACGCGCGCTTCGCATCTACAAGTCAGAGGTCGCGCTGCTGACGGCACTGGCCGATCTTGCAGGCGTCTGGCCGGTGATGACGGTCACCCGGACGCTGTCGGACTGCGCCGACACCGCTGTCGGGACAGCTGTCCGCTTTCTGTTTCGCTTGGCGTCGGCGCGCGGGCAGTGGCAGCCGCTCGAAGCGGAAAGTCCCGAACGCGACTCCGGCTACTTCGTGCTGGCCATGGGCAAGCTCGGTGCCTTCGAACTCAACTACTCAAGCGACGTCGATCTGACGGTCTTCTTCGATCGCGACAAGGCGCGGCTCGTGGGCGACGGCGACGTGCAATCGTTCTTCGTCCGGTTGACGCGCGATCTCGTGCTGCTGCTCGATGAGCGCACACCGGATGGATATGTCTTCCGCACGGACCTGCGCCTTCGGCCCGACGCCGGGGCGACGCAAATCGCACTCTCGACCGTTGCGGCCCATGGCTACTACGAGACCGTCGGCCAGAATTGGGAGCGCGCCGCGATGATCAAGGCCCGGCCGATTGCCGGAGACCTCGAAGCCGGTGCCGAATTCCTCTCCGAGCTGTCGCCCTTCGTCTGGCGCAAGTATCTCGATTTCGCGGCGATCGCCGATATCCACGCCATGAAGCGCCAGATCCACGCGCATAAGGCGATCGGGCCGATCTCGGTCGCCGGACAGAACTTGAAGCTCGGCCGCGGCGGCATTCGCGAAATCGAATTTTTTGCGCAAACACAGCAATTGATCGCAGGGGGCCGCCAGCCCGATTTGCGCGTCAGCAGCACGCTGGACGCACTGGCAGCGCTTGAACGGCGCGGCTGGGTGAAGGCTGACGTTCGCGCCGATCTTGATGATGCCTATCGCTATCTCCGCCGTCTGGAGCACCGCGTGCAGATGGTCGCCGATGAGCAAAGCCACGAAGTTCCGGGAGAGCCTGCAGCGCTTGAGTCTTTTGCGCATTTCGCGGGATATGCCGATGTGGCGGAGCTTTCCGCTGCTTTGCTGCCAGTGCTGGAAACCGTCGAGAAGCACTACGACGGTCTGTTCGAGGAACCGCCGCAGCCGTCGTCGCCTGCCGGTGCCAATCTTGTCTTCGCCGGAGCCAAGGACGATCCGCGCACGCTGGAAGAGTTGAAGCGCCTTGGATATTCGCAGCCGACACAGGTTCTGGCCATCGTGCGAGGCTGGCACCACGGCCGCGCGCCGGTCGTCAGGTCGCCACGTGCACGCGAACGCCTGACGGAAGTCCAGCCGCTGCTGATCGAAGCGCTTGCCGATACGGTCGATCCTGACGGGGCGATTGCGAGCTTCGACCGTTTTCTCGCAGAGCTTCCCTCTGGCGTGCAGCTTTTCTCGTTGCTGAAGGCTCAGCCAGGGTTGATCCGGCTGTTCGCCGACATCATGGGCTCCGCGCCGCGCTTGGCTCACATCCTGTCGCATCGCCGGCGGCTACTGGATGCCGTGCTCGATCCGCAGGTTCTGGGCGGCGATTTCAATGGCGCTGCCATCGACGACGTCGTCGTAAAAGCCTTCGCCGCTGCCCGCGCGACAAGCGACGGCGATCCGATGCAGGAGATCCTCGATACCGCCCGGCGGATCGGCAGCGAGCAGGCCTTTCTGGTCGGCGTCAGAATTCTTGCCGGCAGCATATCGGCGACCGAAGCAGGCGTCGCTTACGCAACGATCGCGGAGCGCCTGATCGCGGCCCTGCTGGGCGAGGTCACGCGCGAGATGGAGCAGGACCACGGCCGTGTGCCGGGCGGGGCTGCTGCTGTCATCGCCATGGGCAAGCTCGGTGGCCGCGAAATGACGGCGGCGTCCGACGTCGATCTCATCTTGATCTACGATTTTGATCCGGCGGCCGAACAATCGGACGGGACAAAGCCGCTCGCGCCGCCGCATTACTACACGCGCCTGACGCAACGCCTCATCACCGCCATCTCGGCACGGACGGCGGAAGGGGCACTTTACGAGGTCGATATGCGCCTTCGCCCTTCAGGTCAGAAAGGGCCTGTCGCGACGCGGCTTTCGAGCTTCACGAACTACCAGGCCAGCGAAGCCTGGACGTGGGAGCATATGGCCATGACGCGGGCCCGCATCATCGCCGGCTCACGCGAGTTGTCCGGACGTGTCGAAGCCGAGATTCGCAAGGTCCTGACGGCCAAACGCGACCGCGCCAAGATCGCCGCGGACGTCCTCGACATGCGCCGCCGCGTCGAAGCCGAGAAAGCGACCTCGGATATCTGGGATCTGAAGCAGGTTCGCGGGGGACTCGTCGATCTGGAGTTCATCGTTCAGTATTTACAACTGGTGCATGCCGCCAAGCATCCGGCAGTCCTCAATCAGACGACGCTCGCAGCCCTGGCTGCGGCCGCATCCGAGGGTGTTATCCATAACGATGACTACCTGCTGCTGGCACATGCCGGTCAATTGCTGCACGATCTGACGCAGGTGCTCCGATTGACCATCGAGGGGCCTTTCGACCCCGCATCGGCGCCGAAAGGCCTGAAATTGCTCCTGGCCCGATCAGGAGATACAACCTCTTTTGAAGACTTGGAAATAAAGTTGAAACAAACGCTTGCAGACGTAGCGGAGGCCTTCAATCGGCTGATCGTCTAGGGTTTTTACGGCCCGGCGACGGATTGTGGCAGGCTGAGACGTTCTTGCGATAACCGACACGGAAAGCCGTCTTTCGGGCGGCAGCATCCGAGGCGTTGGAGCGCAAGGCAGGCGAATAGGATGTCGAGGGGATTAGTGGCGGCAACGAGGACGGATGGCACTCCGGCCGCACCGCGACCGGCGGCCGAAAGCCGAGCCGATGAGGCGATGCTCGTTGCCGCGGTGGGTCGCGGCGACGGCGACGCCTTTCGCCTGCTGATGGCCCGCCATCTCGGAAGCATCGTTTCCGTGGCGCGCCGAATGCTGCGGGACGATGCGGAGGCGGAAGACTTGGCGCAGGAAGCTTTCTTGCGACTGTGGCGTTCGAGCGGAACGCTGGAAATTGGCCCGGCCGGCATTAGGCCGTGGCTGCGTCGCGTGGTCTCGAATTTGTGCCTCGACCGCGTGCGCGGTCAGGGGCGCGTGTCGGTGGTTGAAGAATTACCCGAGGTTCCCGAGCCCGCAAAACAGCTCGCCGGCCTCGAAAGTCAGGATACGCAGCGCCGGGTTGAAGCGGCGATGCAGAAACTGCCGGACCGGCAGCGCCTTGCGCTCACGCTCTTTCATTTCGAGGGGCTGAGCCAGATCGAGATCGGTCAGGTCATGGGAGTGTCGGACGAAGCTATCGAATCTCTGCTCAGTCGGGCGAGACGGCAACTGAAGACGGAATTGAAATCGGAATGGGAGTCGCTGCGAAATGATAGCGAACTCTGAAGTGCGGGAGACTGCAGACAATGTCACGCAATAGTTTAGGCCCTGTGGGGCTCGATAGACTGGAGGCGGCGCTCGATACGTACGGAGCAGACCGTACGCGATGGCCTGCACCCTTGCGTCTTACGCTATCGGGCTTAATTGCGGGCAATCCCGACGCCCACAAAATGCTGAAGGATGCCGAGGCTTTCGATCGGCTGCTGGACAAGGCTCCGCAATATGATGCGACGCGCCTCTCTAAGTTGAGCGACCGCATCGCGGCGGCAGCGGAACGTCAGCCCCGGCTCGTCACGAGCCAGGAGCGTTCGCCAGCGGCAGCTGTTCGGCCGGCGTGGCCCACGCTTCGCCGTCACCATGGCTTGGCTGCGACGGCTCTCGCTGCATCCCTCGTCCTTGGCGTATTCGCCGGTCAAATGAAGGTCTTCACGTCGACCGCCGATGCGCTTCTCGGTGAAGATGGCTCTTCGTCCACCCTCAGCCGGCAGATTGCCTTTACGGACGATGGTGACAGTTTTGTAGACGGGGATCTGCTGTGACGGTCAACGTCGATCAATCGCGACCGGCAGCGGATCGGCCGCGCTGGCTTTATCCGGGCTTTATTGCGTCGTTGGCCTTGAACCTGCTGTTCATCGGCTTGTTTGCGACCGCCGTTTGGCATCATCACGAAGAGGAGCGAAAGAGGGACGAAGGGTTCCTTGGTTTCGTCAAACAGTTGCCTGCCGATAAGCAAACCATGATCCGGCAAAAGGTGATCGAGGCGCGCGCGTCCATGAAAGGTTTGCGCGACAACGTGCGCAAGACATGGACCGATGCCAACGCCATGCTGACGGCCGAGCCATTCGACAAAGATAAATTTTTGGCAGCACTCATGCAGCTTCGGACGGCCGAGAATGCTTTCAAAGGCGCGATCTATACGAGCGTCGCGAGTACCGCAGCCGAGTTGACGCCAGACGAGCGCAAGCTTCTGCAGGAATGGCGAGCGAAGCGTCACGCATCGATGCTGAAACCGCCTGGACCGCCACGGCCAGACGACGACAGGGCAAAATAACAATAACGGCGGCGACCATGTGGACGCCGCCGTTATGCTTTCTTCAGGCCGCCATGGCGAAAAGGTCAGGCTGAACCGCGCGCTGAAGGCGCACGCTTGTTGTCCACTCGCCATTTTCCGCAACTGAACTCGTCAGCTCGGCACCTGACAGCTCGCAGAATGTGCGCGCCAGGATAATTCCGAAGCCGTCTTCCGGCTGCACGTCGATGCCGCCGATCAGCGTCAGTGAGAGATATACAGCTTCGCTGGCGACCTTCGTTTCAATCCGCAACTCAGAGCCCGGAGCCGCACGACGGGTGGCTTCTGCAATGAGGTTGATGAGCATCTGGCGCGTCGCCTGATGGTCGCCGACGATCTCGGCATCGCCTTTGACGTCAATCGCGATGGCAATAGATTGTGCCGCAAGATCGGGGGCGGCAAAGGCGCAAGCGTCGTCGACGATCGCTCGAATCTTGCTCGTCTCGCGAGCCCGCTTGCGCTCAGGAGCCGTCAGCAGCGCCGTGATCGCCAGCGCGTCTTCCGCCGACTTCAGCAGGATGCGACCACTCGTATGAATATCGCGGGCGTAGCCGCTGTAGCTCGACCCGAGAGGCCCGAAAACTTCGTTCGTCATCAGCTCCGAAAAGCCGAGCACGGCGTTAAGCGGCGTCCTGAGCTCATGGCTCATATGGGCCGTCAGCCTGGCCCAGGCCGCGCGATCCAGGCCCGGTTGCGCCGCGGGCGTGCCTAGAAGCTCCGGGAAGCGCATTTGGCGCCCGGTATCGGTGTTGAAGGCCGAGCGGTGGTCCAGCTCGCTGCGCTTCTGCGTGGCGTCCGCGCCATCCCGCGCAAGCGGCTGCCACGGCAGCATCACGACCAGGGCGGCAAGCCCTGCGCCAGCCACGAAGAATACGGTCGAAAGCATATCGGGGCTGAGCTGGGGAATGATGGCGCCGGCTGCCGTCAGCACGGCGGCGAGAACCAGAAAGAGACCGCGGTTTGGAAAAGTCCGGCTTGCGGCGGCTGCGTAGAGTGCGCCGGTGTGATGTGATCCAAAGCCGCCGAACGCGGCAATACTTCCCCGTTGAGGAACGGACCAAGTCCGAGCCATCCTCAAATTCCCCTGCTGAATTTTGATCTAAGTGCCCCGCCCCACAAGGCCGAAGACGATCATGTCTCCGAGCATGATTTGAGCTTCGCCGATTTGCGACTCACCGTCGAGGGAGAAAAAATCGCGAGAGAATCAATTTTGTCGCTCTTTCGACGGCCCGAGCAAAAGGATCGCGGGCTGTGGCCGAAATGCTCCAGAAACCGTTTAGTCGTCGAGCATCCGCGTGACCATTTCCAAGCAATCGCGCGACAGCCGCGGCGCCGAGGCCACCCTTTTCAGCGACGCTTTGGCGAGGTTCTTTCGCTTGGTCTCAAGCGCCCGATAGCTGCGGAACGCAGCCAGCATGCGTGCGGCGACCTGCGGATTGAGCGGGTCGATTTCGAGCACCTTGTCCGCCAGGAATTCATAGCCCGCGCCATCGGGACGGTTGAATTGCAGCGGATTGCTTGAAGCGAACGTACCGATGAGCGCGCGCACCTTATTCGGCGTCGTGATCTTGAAGAGCGGATGCTGGCAGAGCGCCTTCACTTCATCGAGCGTTTGCTCTCGCGGGGACTGCGCCTGCGCGGCAAACCACATGTCGATGACGAGATGATCGTCTTTCCAGCGCTCGAAGAAATTGTTGAGGACGCTTTCGCGGCCAGGAGCATTCACGCCCGCGATGAGAAACATCGCATGGCATGCATCCGTCATGTTCGTGGCTTTGCGATAGTGCGCTTCGAGCCGCGCGAAGTCTTCCTCGGTCTCGCGCGTTGTCAGCAGCGTCAGGGCGGCATTACGCAGGGCGCGCCGGCCGGCGTTCTTGGCATCGGGTGAGAATTTCTTCTCGCGCGATGCGCCTGCGTAGATCGTTTCGAGATCGCTCGCCAGCCTCTCGCCGATCGTGCGGGCGAATGCACGGTGCTCGCCGAAGATCGCCGCGTGGTCGACCTTCGTCGCCTTCTCACGCGCAACGTCGGCAACCGACGGCAACTTCAGAAGCTCGGCCTTGTACGCATCGTCGAGACCGGAGTCGCGCAGCGCATAGCCCAATGCGTCGGTGAGTTTCGCGGCCTTCGATGCGGCGAGCGATTTCGGCCGTTTCGCGTCGAGCAGAGCCAGGATGCTCCGCGTCGCGTAGGCGTTGCTCGCCTGCCAGCGATTGAAGAGGTCGCTGTCATGGTGCATCAGAAACGCCAGGTCCTGATCGGTGAGCGGCATGTTGATCACGACGGGCGCAGAGAAGCCCCTGAGCAGCGACGGCACCGGCCGCGAACCGACGCCCTTGAACGTGAACGTCGTCGCGCGTTCGGTGACGGCCATGACGCCGTCGCGGATCTTGACGCCGCCCTCGACGTCGAGATCCATCTCTTTGCCGTTCTCGCCAAGCAGCGCCATGCTGATCGGAATGAAGTAGGGCTGCTTCTTGGCTTTGCCGGGCGACGGCTTCAAAACCTGATGAACCGTCAGCTCCGCCGACTTCTTCCGCTTGTCGTAGGTCAGGTTGCAGACCAGTTCCGGTGTGCCTGCCTGCGAATACCAGCGATGGAACTGCGAGAAATCCTGCCCGCTCACGTCCGCGAAGCAGGCGATGAAATCCTCGATGGTGACGGCCTGGCCGTCGTGACGCTCGAAATAGAGATCCATCCCGGCGCGAAATTTCTCAGGCCCGAGCGTCGTCTCGATCATGCGGACGACTTCCGCGCCTTTCTCGTAAACGGTCGGCGTATAGAAATTGTTGATCTCGACGTAGCTTTCAGGGCGCACCGGATGGGCGAGGGGGCCTTGGTCTTCCGGAAACTGCAGCGCCTTCAGTTGCCGCACGTCGGCGATGCGCTGCACGGTAGCACTGCGCTGATCGGCTGAGAATTCCTGGTCGCGGAAGACTGTCAGGCCTTCTTTCAGGCAAAGCTGAAACCAGTCGCGGCAGGTGATGCGGTTTCCGGTCCAGTTATGGAAATATTCGTGCGCAACGACGCTCTCGATCGATTCATAGTTCGCGTCGGTCGCCGTCTCGGGCGACGCCAGAATGAGCCGGTCGTTGAAGATGTTGAGGCCTTTGTTCTCCATCGCCCCCATATTGAAGTCGGAGACGGCGACGATGTTGAACACGTCGAGATCGTATTCGCGACCAAAGCGTTTTTCGTCCCACCGCATGGCGCGCTTCAACGATTCCATCGCCCAGTGTGCCCGCTCTTCCTTCCCATGCTCGACATAAATGCGAAGGTCGACCTCGCGGCCGGACTGGGTCTTGAACGTTGACGCTATGGACGACAGATCGCCGCCGACGACGGCAAAAAGATAGGACGGCTTGGGATGCGGATCGTCCCAGACGGCATAGTGGCGCTCCCCGCCGAGCAGCGTGCCGCGCTCAACCGGATTGCCGTTGGCGAGCAGAACCGGCGCCGTCGCCACATCGGCTTCGAGCCGTACGGTGTATTTGGAGAGCACATCCGGTCGGTCGAGAAAATATGTGATGCGTCGGAAGCCCTGAGCCTCGCACTGCGAGCAGTAGACCCCGCGCGAGAGATAGATACCCTGCAGCGCCGTGTTGGCCTTGGGATTGATCGTCGTCACGATTTCGAGCGTGAAGGGCACTTTCGGCGGCGAGAGGACCGTCAGGCTGGCGTCGCCGACGCGATAGGAGGACGGCTTCAGCTTCTTGCCGTCCAACGTGATGCTCTCGAGCGTCAACAGTTCGCCGTCGAGCTTCAGGGGCACCTTGCCGGTCGTCGCCGAAGCAGGATTACGCCGGATCTCGAGCTTCGAGGCGACGCGCGTTTTCGTCGGCGCGAGCGCTATGTCAAGATGGACGGTGTCGATCAGAAATTCCGGAGGGCGGTAATCCGCGAGAAGGACTGGTTTGGGATTTTCTGCTTTCATGGCACCCCGCTGCGAACGTCATAGGCGCTTTCGGGGAAAGTTCCAACCGTTCCGCCGACCGACAACCGCAAAGCTTCTATCCTAATCGGTGCCGGAAATCATCGTAACCAAACGACCGCAGAACATGAATTGTTCCGTCCTCGTTGAGAACTGCGAGATCGGGCAATGGCACGCCGTTGAACGTGTTATTCTTCACGAAAGAATATTGCATCATATCGGTAAAGATGATGCGATCACCCACTTTCAACGGCGCGTCGAATGAGTACTCGCCGATGATGTCTCCGGTCATGCATGTCTTGCCGCCCAGGATATAACCGTGCGGTTTTCGGCCGGGTTCCGCCGCGCCAATAACATGTGGCGTATAAGGCACCTCTAGAACATCCGGCATATGCGTCGAGGCAGAAGCATCCAGAATAGCGATGTCCTTGCCATTGTGGTGTAGCCCCAGAACGGAGCCGACAAGGTATCCCGTATCAACGACGAGACCGGCGCCAGGCTCCAGAACAACGTCCACGTTGAACTCTGTTTTGAATGCCTTGATTGCGGCGATCAGCTTCGAAATGTCGTAGCCGGGCTTGTTGATGAAGTGGCCGCCGCCAAAGTTCACGACCTTCACGCGCCGGACATAGTCGCCAAACGCCCGCGCGACGTGCTCGATGAGCCCGACCGATCCCTCGTGGCCCGACTCGCACAGCGAATGCGTATGCAGGATGTCGACGTCGTCCCACGACACGCTGTCGAGCATGTCGCGCGTCGCACCGAACCGCGAGAAGGGCGCGCACGGATCGTAAAGCGCACCGCCAAGCGTGGCGTTCGAATAGCCCGGATTGATGCGGATGCCGATTTTGAGACCCGGCACCTCGCGGATCACGGCGAGATTGTCGATGATCTGCTGCGGCGAGTTGAAATAGATGTGCTGGGCGAGCTTCGTCAGGCGCGCAACCTCGCCTGGCGCGTAGGCCGGGGAGTAGACGTGCACTTCCTTGCCGAACTCGTCGTGACCAAGGCGCGCCTCGTACTCGCCACTTGCTGTCGTGCCATCCAGCACCTCGCGCATGATCGGAAAGGCGGCCGGCAGCGCAAACGCTTTCGTCGCCAGCAGGATCTTGCAGCCCGCCTCACGCTTGACCTCTGCGGCCCGCGCCAGATTGCGCTTCAACGCCGCCACGTCGAGCACATAGGACGGCGTCGCGATGGACTGCGCCCAGTCGAAAGACTGCAGGTTCAATTTGGAAAGGTCGGACACGTCGAGCCACCGATCAAACAGAAAAAGGGCGCTTTACGGCGCCACGCGAACAGGTCCGGCGGTCGTGCCGGGCCACTTGTAGATGAAGGTAAGATACGCAAGCGACACGTATATGGCCCCGAATGCCACGCCGCCAAGAAGGACTGCCGCTTCGTAGAGCGTCAGGCCATGCAGCCAAGGCGGCTGAGCATTACCGAACCCGGTGATCTCGCTGGCATGTGTCGCGAGCTTCGACCACGCGCGTTCGGTGCCGACCAGAAGGTCGTTCAAGCCCCACGTCAGCGCGCCCATGAATGCCAAGCCGAACGTGAGCATCGTGAACGCCAGAAGCCGCAGCGAAATGGGCGCCTCGCGAAGAAAGAGCCACAACCCGGCGATGTAAGCCGAGATCATTCCGAAACTCACCGAAAAGACCGACACGACAATGCCGGTCAATTCGTTTCTGATCGAAAGGATCTCGGCTTCGCTCATCAGGTCTCGACCGCGAACAGCTTCTTCTGGTCGGATTTGTCGATTTCCTTGGCGTGCCAGGGCAGGCCCTGCTCGGCGAGTTCATCAAGGAACGGTTCGGGCGGCAGCTGTTCGACGTTGAATACGCCTTGGCCTTTCCAGATGCCCTTAAACATCATGATCGCGCCGGTGACGGCCGGCACGCCGGTCGTGTAGGACACGGCCTGTGCGCCGACTTCTTTGTTCGTCTCGGCATGATCGCAGACGTTCCAGATCATGTAGCGCTTCTTCTTGCCCTTCTTCTCGCCTTTGAGGACGACGCCGATCGACGTCTTGCCGGTATAATTTTCGGCCAGCGAGGAAGGGGCCGGCAGCACCGACTTCAGAAACTCCATCGGGACGACGGGCGTGCCTTTGTAGTCGACAGGATCGATGCGCGTCATGCCGACGTTCTGGAGCACTTCGAGGTGCTTGATGTAATTATCCGAGAACGTCATCCAGAACCGGATTTGCTTCAGGCCCTTGATGTTCTCCACCAGGCTTTCTTCCTCCTCGTGATAGATGAGGTAGGATTTGACCGGCCCGACTTCCGGATAATCGATCATGGTCGAGATCGACAGCGGATCGATTTCGATCCACTCGCCGTCTTTCCAATACTTGCCGCGCTGCGTCACTTCCCGAAGATTGATCTCAGGGTTGAAGTTCGTCGCGAACGCTTTGCCGTGGCTGCCAGCGTTGCAGTCGATGATGTCGATCGTGTGAATCTCGTCGAACAGGTTCTCCTGCGCATAGGCGCAGAAAACGTTCGTGACGCCGGGATCGAAGCCGCAGCCGAGCACGGCCATCAGGCCCTTCTCTTTGAACTTTTCATGATACGGCCACTGGTATTTGTACGTGAACTTGGCTTCCTCACGCGGCTCGTAGTTGGCCGTGTCCATGTAATTGACGCCTGCTTCGAGGCAGGCGTCCATGATCGCCAGATCCTGGTAGGGCAGCGCCATGTTGATGACGAGATCGGGCTTGATCTCGTTCAGGAGCTTGACCGTATCCGCGACGATGTCCGCGTCGAGCTGATAGATCTCGATCGGCGTCTTGCACTCGGCCTGGACCTTCTTGCAGCTTTCGAGACGGCGAGACGCGAGATGGATCTTCTTGAAGACGTCGCGGTTCATCGCGCATTTCTTCGCGACGACCGAGCCCGCAGCGCCTGCCCCGATGATGAGTACGTTGTCCAACGACCGCTCCCAAAGTTGAAAGGCCGGTCATACCGGCTTGCGTAGCGCGTAAAGTCGCGCTGGGGGCCGGAAATAGGGCAGGCGCACAATTAATTCAATACGTTCCGTCGTTTGCCGCCGACAACGACGTCGAAGTCGATACAATTCCTGCAAAAAGAGAATTATGACAGTTTCTTGCTAAGCCGTTTACCGCAGTCCGGATCGCGGGCCACCACTGGCTGTGGAAGCCCGTTCCTTAATCCGGAAGCCGCCCAAGCTCGTAGATGGGGCAGACCGAACGCTGTTCCTCCGGCGGCCACCCGTACTGTCCAAGATTGAGGTCGGCCGCCTCGAAGCGGCGCAGGATCACAAGCCGGGCCGGAGCAAGATCCTCCTCCTTGAGCCAATTGGCATGCGAAATGAAAAGTTTGGCGGCTGGCGCCAGGCACCGCCCGATGTTGGCGAAGAACAAGCTCCGCTGCGCTTCGTTGCAATGATTGAGCACCGAGAACGCGATAGCGTGGTCGAACATCCGGTCGATGCCCTTCAGCTCGAAATTCGCCAGCGCGACGACCGTCGGCCGCTTTTCTTCAAGCCCGTGCTCGGCAATCAGGCGGCGGGCGGCCTCGACGAACGACAGATTGTAATCGAAGCCGTAGTAATGCCCGGCATTGAGATAGCGAATGAAATGGACGCCGGCGCGCAGCGGACCACAGCCAATGTCGAGCAGATTGGAAGACGTCTGCAAGCCACCCGCCCGAAGTAGCTCAAGCTGGAAGCGCCCGCGCGCATCCCATCCTTCGCTTCCCCCGCCGAGATGCTGTTTGTATTCGCCCCGTGCGATGGCGTTCCCGTCAAGCACGAGGTCCGTATACTTGCCGGCTGCAGCACCCTTGACCTTCGACAGGCTTTTCAAGGCGCCGCGAAGCGTAATTACCCCCATCGGGTCATCCTGCTCCACTGACATACCGTGTTGGATTGGCTTACGGCATGCGAGCGCAGCGAACAGCTATCCGTGAGGCATAGGCTATCTTGCTGATCTCGGGAGCGAAATTGGTATTCTGTCGCGGTGGGCGGGACCGCGCGTCGCCTGATGATCGCCTCGTTTCTGACATTTCGATCAAGTCTCTGACGGGCAGCAAATCATCGGAGGACTGATGGTCGCGTGGAGCAATCCGCTCATCGCATGGGGATTGATGTACTTTGGCGCAATGCGGTTCCATACATCGGGTGAAGCACGCCTTCAGCCGTTGAGTTTTCGTGTGAAGAAGAAGGATGTGGCGGCATTTGCTGGGAAAGGCGCTCTCGACGCCCGCCTTGATCGGATCGACGAACATCGCCCGATAGATCGTGTCTTCGTAATGGGGTGCGGCCGCTCCGGTACCTGGTTGTTAACGGGGCTCATGTCGACGTTCAAGGACACTTGCGTCGTTGCCAAGGAAGTTCCGGTCGAACTCTTCGCACAGCTGACGACGACCGGACGGACGCTCGTTCTGAAGCGCAACAACGTCTCGTTTGAACGCCTATCGCAGATCCCTGCGCGCATCAAAATTGCCTACGCAATCCGGCATCCCTTCGATGTTCTGACGAGCCACAATCCAACGAGCACGCACGTTTATCATATCGACGTCGCACGATGGCTCGGCGAAATGTCGGCGCTGCGGGCAGCACTCAACGATGACAGACAAAACTTCTGCGTCGTCCGTTACGAAGACTTGGCGACCGACGCAGCGGGTGTTCAGAAAAAGCTTGCCGATGAACTCGGACTCGAAGTCGGAACGCCAGCCAGCGAGCTTGCCTCAGTCTTCAAGCCGTCCGGCAAGGCTGAATCCGCAATGCACGGATTGCGCGGCATCGATACCAGATCACTGAACAAATACAGAAGCGATCCCAACCGCATTGCCTATCTGAAATCGATCAGGCCGCAACTCGGCGAAGCGCTCGACTGGGTCGCTACCCGTTTCAGCTACGACACGGCCTTGCCGTGAGCGCCATGCTCATTTCTTTTTCTTGACGTCGATCCAGATGAAGCCATTTCGGTTCGGCATTTCGACTTTCGGAAGCGTCTCCGCATTGATCACTTGGCTTTCGCCGATGACCTTGTTTGCTGCCAGCAGATAAGCGGTGATCGCATACGTTTCGTCGGCGGAGAGGGAACCCGGCGCTGCTGGCGGCATGCTGCGCGAAATGAAATCGAAGATCGTCGTCGCGAACGGCCAATAAGCGCCGATAGTTTTGTTTGGATCATCGCGCGTCGGTGGCGTCGGATCGCCGATAAGATCCTCGGCGGTCGCGCCTTCGCCGTGCGCGCCATGGCATCGGGCGCACTTTTCGGCATAAAGCACCCGGCCTTCCTTGGCCGTTCCATGCCCCGGTGGAAGTCCACGTCCGTCGGGGAAAATCGTCCGATTCCACGCGGCGGCTTCGGCGGCCGTCATGGTCTTGCCGAGATGCGGCGCTGCAACTTTACTGGCGTCCGCCGCGCCCACCGCATTGAACGGCGCTGCGGCGGCGAGCACGATGACGATATGTCTAAGCATAGACATGCGTGATCTCGCCATCCTCGTCGACAGCCCAGCTGACGATCGCATTGTAGTGAAAATATCCTTCTCGCCCGCGCTCCTTTACCAGGACATCGCGCTCCGGCTGAACGTAGCCCGTCTCATCCGTTGCGCGGCTCTTGAGGATCGAGGGCTTGCCGTCCCACGCCCAGGGAGCGCGAAAGCGCGTGAAGCAATGCGCCATGACCGGCTCTTGCAGATGCGCCTCAGCCCACGTCTTGCCGCCGTCGGCGGAAACCTCGACTTTCGCTATTCTGCCGCGACCGCTCCAGGCTAACCCTCGAATTTCATAAATGTTCGGGCCATACATCTTCTGCCCCGGCGATGGTGACGTGATGAGCGACTTCGCGTCCATGACGAACGTAAACATCCGCGCTTTGCCGGATGGCAGCAGTTCCGTGTATTTCGCCGTTTCATTGCGCGTCATTGCCGGTTGATCCGTGACGTGCAACCGCCGCAGCCATTTAACGTTCGTAATGCCTTCCCAACCCGGCACGATCAGGCGTAGCGGATAACCGTTCTCCGGGCGCAGCCGCTCGCCGTTCTGGTAAAGGCCGAGCATGGCATCGGCGGCAAGCTTCGACAGCGGCAGGCTGACATTCAACAATCCGGCGTCCGCGCCTTCCGCGATCACCCACGACGCGGTCGCGTCGACGCCCGCTTCATCAAGTAAGATCGACAATGGCACGCCGGTCCATTCCGAGCATGAAACGAGGCCGTGAAATGCACCCACCGGGCGTTGGATCGGTTCCGAGTGCCAACCGGCGTTGCTGTTGCCGCCGCATTCGATGAAGAGAAAGCGCGACTGCATCGGATAGCGCAGGAGATCCTCGACCGTGAATTCCAGCGGCTTACCGACAAGGCCGTGAATGACGAGCCGATGCAGCGCCGGGTCGATATCTGGAACGCCGTCATGGTGGCGTTCGAAATGCAGCCCGCTCGGCGTCACGATGCCGGCGAGATCCTCCAGCGGCGTCCACGAAACGCCATCGCCCGCGGGCGTGCGATTGCCGCCGATATTGCGAATGACATACTTTTCGTATCTCGAAGGCAGGCCATACGTTGTGAACGGTCCGCCGGTATGGTGCAACCATGGCGGATCGGCAGGATCGAGCGGCGCTGCATTCTTCGTCTCGGCGGCCGACAGTGAACCCGCTGCTTGCGCCGAAGCCAGAACGATGCCGCCTTTGAGCAAAAGGCGGCGATCTAGAAGACCACCGCCCGCAACAGGCTTCAAATCAGTTTCTGTGAGCTTTCCGGCCACGCGGCCGTCTCGCGGGTCGTGAGCGTCAGGACTGGCTGGGCGTTGAATGACCGCTGAACTGCGTGCCTTCCGAATCCTCGGCTTTGACGTCCATCTTGTCCGCCGGGTTGCCTTGGTATGTGAAGCGGAAGTTCGGGTCTTCGCTGATAGAAATGCCGCCTTCCATCGAAAAGATCAGCTTGCCGCCTGTCGTCACCGACAGCTTGTCGATGAAGCGCGCCGGCGGATACGCATGCGTGATCTGATCCATTGCCATGCCGGACGTATTGGGATGCTTGAGCATCACCTGCGCGACCTCGCTGCCGTCCTCTTTGCCGGCCGCCGTCTTGACGCGCATCTTACCCATCTCCTTGGCGGCCTCTTCGGGGTCCTTGCTCGCGGGTGCCGAGCAGCCGCCTGATGCCTTCACGAAGACGGTCGTCATATAGAGTTTGTTGTCGGTCGTTTCCGCGATAGCGCGAACGTCCGAGTATTGGTCGATGCGCACACGCGTCGCGAGCATACGCTCACCTGTTCCCGCCGCGTCGCCATAGTTGAACGTCGCAACGACCGGAGACGGATTCTGATCGATGACTAGGGTCAGCGACTTTACGTCAGCGGCGAACGGCGCCGGCATGCGTACGGTAATGGGGACGGTCGCCGCATCCTCGGCGCGCTTGGGAGCCTCAAGCGTAATTTTTCCTGCACCATCCAGAATTTCGCGCGAGCCGAAAGCATCCTTGCGAATGTCTGTCCATGCGCCTGGGTTGCTAACAGTGGGGCTTCCATCATCGGCGGCGAGAGCGCTGACGCTCATCGCGGCGATCAAAATAGCGGATCCCAAAAGTCCGCTTGCAGTTTTCCGCATCGTTTCCTCGCTTGCCGCCTTTTGGCGGTCTTTCATGCGCACTGAATGCCGAATTCGGAATGAAATACTACATCAACCCGGAAGACCGGGCCATCTTTTTCGCGAAAGTACGGCGCATCCTCTATTAAGACTACGCCTAACTGCCTCCATTCGTTACTAATTAGATCGAGAGGAGGCCGCGTCAAGCGACGGCCGTCCGGTTAAGCCATGCGCGCCAGCCGCCGAAATTCGTAATGTCCTCGGCGCCGACAGTGGCGTGGCTCTCGCACAGGAAGCCTTTGACGCGCCGCCCGTCTTCGAGCACCAGCGTTCCGATGCCGAGCGGCGCCGGGATCAACGCCACAAACGATCCGAAGGCGGCGTCATCCATTTCCCAGATCTCGACCTCGATCGCGCCCGGCCCGGTGCCTTCATAAACGAGTCCCGGCTTAGGCGGTGTTGTCCCCGGCAAGGAATAGAGCCGATAACCGGCAGCAGTTCGCGATGTCTCGCGGAAGATGGCGTCGCGCTCTGTCAGCTGGCTGTTGAGCGGCTGCCCACTGAGATGCGCGCCGACGACGGCGACCTGCACGGTCTTTTTCTTGGCCGGACGAACCGCGACCCGCATCGTATCGCCCAATGCTGCGTCGGTGGCGCCGAGCTTGGCATCGAGCAGTGCCCGGTGCACGGCATCGCCGATCGTCGCGAGCTTGCCGTCGGCAAACGCCCGGCCGATGAGGGTCACGCCGAACGGAATGCCGTCCTCGCGGAATCCGGCCGGAACCGCGAGCGCCGAAAGATCAAGAAGATTGACGAAGTTCGTATAGGCCCCGAGGTTCGAATTGAGCCGGACCGGATCAGCCAGCATGTCGGCGATCTTGTACGTCGTGCCGGCCGTCGGCAGGACCATGACGTCCATGCGCTTCCATTCGGCGTCCGCAGCGCGACGAAGCTCGGCGAGGCGATACATGCTCTCGAAGGTTTGCAGCGCGGTCTTGGCTTTGCCGCCGCGAACAATATCGGCGACCACCGGATTAAGATCGTGTTCGGGCAGATCTTCGGTGGCGAACAAGCGTTCCGCGACCCAGGGTCCGTCATAGAGCATCGCCGCCGTGTCGCGAAATGGCGTGTAGTTGAAGGGCGTGATTTCGACGCCCAGGCCCGCGAGACGATCGATCGTATAGAGATAGAGCCGGCGGTATTCGCTGTCCTCGAAGAACGAAAGGGGCGAATTCGGTACGCCGACCTTCAAAGGTCGCCCGACACTCTCGACCGTGAACGGCGGCGCATCGGCGCGCGAGAAGCAATCGTCCTTGTCGAACCCAATGGCGGTCTCGGCAACCCTGGCAGCGTCCGCAACTGTCAGGGCGAAGATCGAAACCACGTCCTGGCTTTTGCATGCTGGCACGACGCCACGCGTCGAGATCAGGCCTTTCGTCGGCTTCAGTCCGACAATGTTGTTGAAGGCAGCCGGCACACGTCCCGATCCGGCCGTGTCCGTGCCGAGCGAGAACGACACGAGACCGCCGGCAACGACGACGGCCGAGCCCGAACTCGATCCTCCGGAAATATATTCCGGGTCGAACACGCTCGCCGGGATGCCATAGGGCGAGCGCGTTCCGTTGAGGCCCGTCGCGAACTGATCGAGATTGGTCTTGCCGATCAAAATCGCACCGGCGGCTTCGAGCCTCTGGACGACGGTCGCCGATCGCTCCGGTGTGTACGCAAAGGCAGGGCAGGCGCACGTTGTCGGAAGTCCGGCGACGTCGATGTTGTCCTTGACGGCGAACGGGATGCCGTAGAGCGGTCCTTGCGTGATGCGCCGCGCTCGATCCTTTGCCGCTTCCTTGTCGACCAGCGTGATCCAGTCGGCCCGCACGCCTTTGGCCTGAATGCGCGCGTAAATCTCGTCGATGACGGCTTCCGGCGTAATCTTCTTCGCTTCATAGAGCGCGGTCAGATTGCCGATATCGAGCGATAAAGTCACGCCGTCGCCTCCGCCTGCAATTCTTTCAAGATGACGAGTGTCTGTCCGAGCGAAACCGGCCGACCTTCGGCACATCGAACCTCATGAACGACGCCGCTGGTCGGCGCAGGAACGGCCATTTCCATCTTCATCGACTCGACGATAATCAATGTCTCGCCTTCGGAAACCGCGGTACCCGGTTCGACAAGGACTTTCCAGACACTCCCCGGCACAGGACTTTCTACCGCAGTCGCCCCCGGCGGCAACGCGGCATCGGCGTCATGGTCCTCGAAGGTGTCGGCCGAGCTAGCCGCCCCTTCCTGGTCGCTCTGTTGCCAGCGCGCCCGCTCCGCTTCGAAAGCCGCCTGCTGCCGCGCTTTGAATGCCGCAATCGTCTCGGCGTTTTCGGCGGCGAACGCCTGATAGTCCTTCAGGCTGAACGTCGAAGGTTCAATTTTGACGTCCACTTGACCTTCGAGAAACCCGTCGCGGAAGGCCAGAAGCTCTTCGCCGGAAACTGGATAAAACCGGATCTGGTCGAAGAAGCGCAACAGCCACGGCGAACCGGCCTCGAAAGCCTTCGTAGTCCGGTAGGTATTCCAGACTTGGCACGTCCGCCCGAAGAGCTGATAGCCGCCCGGTCCCTCCATGCCGTAGATGCACATGTACGCGCCGCCGATGCCGACAACGTTGTCCGGCGTCCACGTCCGGGCCGGATTGTACTTCGTGGTCACGAGGCGATGGCGCGGATCGAACGGCGTCGCCACCGGCGCGCCAAGATAGACATCGCCAAGGCCGAGCACGACATACGTCGCGTCGAAGACGATGCGAAGAACATCTTCGATGGAATCGAGGCCGTTGATCCGCCGGATGAACTCGATGTTCGACGGGCACCACGGCGCATCCGGCCGAACGCCCTGCATGTACTTGTCGATTGTCTTCTGCACCGCCGGGTCATTCCAAGACAGCGGCAGATGAACGATGCGCGACGGCACCTCGACATCACTCAGATCGCCAAGCGTATCTTCGATGGCCGAGAGCTCCGCCAGCAAATCTTCCAGCGGCAACGTCGTACCGTCGTAATGGATCTGCAGCGAACGGATGCCGGGAGTCAGATCGAGAATGCCGGCAAGCTTGCGCCGTTCGAGCGCCGTCATCAGAGCGTGCGCGCGGAACCGCAGCGCGAAGTCGAGAATGATCGGCCCGTATTCAACGAGCATGTAGGCGTCGCCGGCACGGCGATAGACGACGCGCGGGCTGTCGCCCGACGCTTCACGGCTACCGATCACGCAATCGCCGGCGCCCCACTTGCCGTTCGGAAACGAGGGTGCTGCAATGGACTTCAGCGACGCGACTTCCGCTGCTTGCTTTCCCAGTCGAGCCGCCGCGGCTGCGGGCGTCAACCGCACGAAGCGGACTTTATCGCCAGGGCGCAATTGCCCCATCTTCCAAAGTTCCGCCTGCACGATCGTCACTGGACAGACGAAACCGCCGAGTGACGGACCGTCGGGGCCGAGGATCACCGGCATGTCGCCCGTAAAGTCGACCGCACCGATGGCGTAGGCATTGTCGTGAATGTTGCTTGGATGCAGTCCCGCTTCGCCGCCGTCGGTCCGCGCCCACACGGGCTTCGGTCCGATCAGGCGAATGCCGGTCGGATTCGAATTGTAATGGACTTCCCAATCTGCCGAGAAAAACGTGTCGATGTACTCCGGCGCGAAGAAGTCTGGCGCGCCGTGCGGCCCATAGAGAACGCCGATCTCCCAGGTATGCGTCAGCGGCGGCATGAGGTCGGCAGAAAGGCCGGGCACCGGCGGTTGGCTCGCCTCCGTGCCGACATGAAGCACGTCCCCGGTCATCAGCACGCGGCCGCCGTGGCCACCGAATTTGCCGAGCGTGAATGTCGATTTGCTGCCGAGATAGCTCGGAACATCGATGCCGCCGCGAACGCCGATGTACGCGCGTACGCCAGGACCTTTAACGCCGCCGACTTTCAGAACTTGCCCGGCCTTGACGGCGAACGGCTGCCAATAAGCCACCGGCTCGCCATCGAGCGCTGCGGCAAGCTCAGCGCCCCCCAGGCAAACAGTCGTATCGGTATTGAAGCGCAGCGTCGGGCCGGAAAGCGTGGTCTCGATCGTCGCTGCGCTCTCTTCGTTGCCGAGCAGGCGATTGATGAGCCGATGCGACAGCGGATCCATCGGCCCCGAAGGCGGTACGCCAACGGCCCAATAGCCGACGCGTCCCGGCCAATCCTGGATCGTCGTCTGAGTGCCGGGAGAGAGAACCTCGATCGTCTCCGCTTCATAAACGAACGTCTGCAGCGTGCGCGTCAGCATCTGACCGGTGCCGAACACCTCCGAGCGCGACAGCTGACGCAGATAATCGAGGTTGGTTTCAAGCCCGCCGATGCGCGTCGCATCGAGCGAAGTCTGCAATCGAGATAGCGCTTCTTCGCGCGATGCGCCATTGACGATGATCTTGGCGATCATCGGATCGTAAAACGGAGAGACTTCTGATCCGCTCTGTACCCACGTTTCGATGCGTGTCTGAGGTGGCCAGGTGACCTCCGTCAGACGGCCCGAACTCGGACGAAAATCGCGGCCAGGATCTTCGGCATAAAGGCGAACCTGAATCGACGCACCTTTTGGAGAAAGCGTCGCTTGCGCCGGAAGCTGCAACTCGTTCGCCGCTTGCCGCACCATCCACTCGACGAGATCGACGCCGAAGACTTCCTCCGTCACGCCATGCTCGACCTGAAGCCGCGTGTTGACTTCTAGAAAATAGAATTCGTTTGTCTCAGCGTCGTAGAGATATTCGACCGTTCCCGCGCTTTCGTAATTCACCGACTGGCACAGACGCCGCGCCGTGTCCCAAAGCGCCGTGCGCGTTGCCTCCGGCAGATTGGGAGCAGGCGTCTCTTCGATGACTTTCTGATTGCGCCGTTGTGCCGAGCAATCGCGCTCGCCGAGCGAGACGACGTTACCCTTGCCGTCGCCGAAGATCTGTACTTCGATGTGCCGCCCGCGCGACACATACTTCTCCAGGAAGATGCCAGCGTCCTTGAAGTTGTTACGGGCAAGACGCTCGACACGCTCGAACATCGGCGCAATCTCGTCGGCGGATGAGACGAGCTGCAAGCCGATGCCACCGCCGCCCGCCGTGCTCTTGATCATCACCGGATAGCCAATGTGCTGGGCTTCGCTTTTCGCATGCTCGACATCGCGAATAAGCCCTGAGCCCGGCGCCAGCGGTACGTTAGCTTCGAGTGCCAGCTCGCGCGCTTTGTGCTTCAGGCCGAAGGCGCGCATGTGCCGCGCCTTAGGGCCGATGAATGCGATGCCGGCTTTTTCGCAGGCTTCCGCAAAATCGGGATTTTCCGACAAGAAGCCGTAACCCGGATGGATGGCCTCGGCGCCCGTCTTCTTCGCAGCATCAAGAATGACGTCATACTTCAGATAGCTTTCGGCCGCAGGCGAGGGGCCGATGGCGACGGCCTCTCCCGCTTGCATGACGTGCATAGAATGACGATCCGCTTCCGAATAGACGGCGACACTCGCGATGCCCATCCGGTCGAGCGTCCGGATGATCCGGCAGGCAATCGCGCCGCGATTGGCGATCAGAACTTTGCGAAACATCTGCGTTACGCCCCCTTCGCCCAGACGAGCACTTCAATCGGCGTCGGATTGTAGGCGTTGCACGGATTGTTGAGCTGCGGGCAGTTCGAGATCAGCACGATGACGTTCATGTGCGCCGTCATCTCGACATACTTGCCGGGCGCCGACAGCCCGTCCTCGAACGTCAGGCCGCCGTCGGGCGTCACGGGAACGTTCATGAAGAAGTTGATGTTGTGGCTGATGTCGCGCTTCGAAAGTCCGTACTGCTCGTTCTCCGCAATCGCCAGCATGTAGCTGTCGCGGCAAGCATGCATCGATTTCTTTTCGAGCGCATAGCGGACCGTGTTGCTCTCGGTCGCGCACGCCCCGCCGAGTGTATCATGACGGCCGACGGTATCGGCCGTGATCGTCAGCATCGGCCGGCAGAGGTCCGACAGCAGAACCGTTCCCGCCGTCAGATAGATGTTGCCCTGCTCACGGATCGTGTCCGACGCCGAATAACGCTCGCCGGGATTGTCGGCATTGAAAAACAGCGTATCGGCGGCTTGGTTGCCGTCGAGATCGAGAATGCGAAACGTCTCACCCTCACGGACGACGTGCATCCAGTAGTCGCCAGCCGGAACGACACGCCGATAGATCGCGTCGGCATCGCGGAATGTGCTTTCTTTAATCATCAGTGTGCCTCCTCGCAGCAGCCGGCGAGAAAGATCCGGTTGTTCTCAAAACCGCGGCCGTTCTCGGGGCGCGAGAGGCGCGCTGGGTCGTCATCGGCAGCTGGCGGCCCTTCGAAAATTTCGAATCCGACGGCTTTGCGCGGATAGCTGTTGGCGGAATTGAACGGATGTGGGCAGGTGTGGAACAGCACCAGCGTTTCCATCTCGAAACGCAACTCGACCTGCGAACCGGCCTTCGCCGCAGCGGAATCGAGCGACATCGCTCCACTATCCGCGACGACGACCTTGCTGAACCAGTTGACGTTCGCCGCGAGATCGCGCCGCGTCAGGCCGTATTTCGCACCTTCGACGAGGAAGCTGTCGTGGCCATTCTGCTGCCAGTCGTTGCGCGCGGCCTGATAGCTCTTCTCACCCCACTTGCGCGTGACGGTGGCCTTCGTCGTGTTGCCCGAGACAGTGTCGTGCCAGCCAAACGTGTCACCGACGATCGAGCAAAAGATGCGCCCCATGTCGGAGTAGAGGCAATGACCTGTCGTCAGCTTGAACGTGTGCTGACATTTGAGCGTATCGGGCGCGTTGTAGCGCTCCAGAAGGTTTTGCGGATTGTAGAACAGCATGCCGATATTGGCGCCGCCTTCGACGTCCGTCAGCCGCAGTCGCATATTGCGCCGCATAAGCAGCGACCAGTGCTTACCGCCCGGTAGCGTATCGGTGTAGATCAGGTTTCCCATCGTAGACTCCCAACGCAAGAGCACTCCACTCTTTGCGTGCCGGTCCGGGCCGTCCCGGGTTGGTCATAGCCGCCAGGGTCGTCCCTGGCGGAGGCATGTCGTCTTACGAACGCGACTCCGAATGCCCGCCATCCGCCGGAATGGCGGGCGACCCCGCGATTTTCGGCGGCCAAATATCGATGTCCTTGGTGATGGTCGCGCCCTGGGGCAACACGACGCCGTTCATGCCCGGCGTGATGTCGGCCGACAGGCGCGCGCCATAGCGCTCGGCTTCTTCGGGACGATCACGCGTACGTTCGAAGGCGATGATGCGCGTGCCGAGCGCGAAGGCCTCGCGCAAATCGTGCGTGACCATCACGACGGTCAGTTCCGATTCATTCCAGATGCGGCGCATCAGAACGTGGATGTCGGCGCGAATGCCGGGGTCGAGCGCTCCGAACGGCTCGTCGAGCAGCAGGATCTTCGGCCGCCGCATCAGCGCCTGCGCGAGCGCCAAGCGTTGCTGCATGCCGCCCGATAACGCCGACGGATATTTCTTCTCGTTTCCCGAAAGCCCGACCGCCTTGAGCAACTCGCGAGCCTCTTCCTCAGCCTGTCTGCGCTTCGGACCGAACAGTCGGCCGAGGCCGCCGCTTTTCTCAAATTCCCGCCCGATGACGACATTGCCGAGCACTGTCAGGTGCGGGAACACCGAATAGCGCTGAAACACGACACCACGATCTGCGTCAGGCTCGGGCTTCAGAGGTTGACCGGCGACCGTGATTTTTCCGCGCGTCGGCTTCTCTTCTCCGAGCAGCATGCGCAGAAACGTGGTCTTGCCGCAGCCCGACGGACCGACGAGCGCCACGAAGGCACGCGGCGCAATTCTGAGATCGATCTGTTCCAGAACGACGTGATCGCCGTATTCCTTCCAGACCTTATCGAAGACAATTGCGCTCATTGAGCCCTCGCTTGAGCAAACCACGGGAAAGCCTTCCGTTGCAGGATGCGCAAACCAAGATCCATCAGGAAGGCGAGGAAGGTGATCCACGCGACATACGGCAGGATCACATCCATCGAGAGATAGCGGCGCACGAGGAAGATGCGATAACCAAGGCCGGCATCTGCCGCGATGGCTTCGGCCGCGATCAGGAACAACCACGCTGGTCCGATCTCGAAGCGCACGGAGTCGAGGAGACGCGGCAGTGTCTGCGGCAGGATCACACGCAGCGCGATCTGCATGCTCGATGCGCCGAGCGTCTGCGCTTTGATCAGCTGCTCGCGTGGAATGTCTTCGACGCGCAAAGCGATGTCGCGGATCAGCTTCAGCGACGTGCCGACGACAATAAGTGTAATCTTCGAAGCTTCGCCGAGGCCCATGATGATAAAAAGAATAGGTAACAAGGCGAGCGGCGGCACCATAGATAAGACGGCAATGACCGGCCCGAACGTTGCGCCTGCGACCGGCAGTAAGCCGAGCACGATGCCCAGAACCAGCGCTATGATCGTTGAGATCGCAAGACCCGTAACGAGCCGCGTCAAACTCGCGGTCGTGTCTTCCCATAAAAGATAGTCGCCGGTGCGCGCGTCGGGCTTCAGTGCATAGTCGTCGATGGCCTGGCCCATTTTCGAGAAGCTCGGCAGCAGCTTGTCGTTCGGGTTTTCCGCCAGTCGGATGCCTGACCCGATCATGTAGGCCAGAATTAGAAGTGCGAATGGCAGGAGGGCAAGCGCAAGCCGCCACGTTCTGTCAGGACGATAGTTTATGGCGCGCATGCATCCGCCTTCCTGCGATTATTGTGGGATGAGACGTGTGCGAGCCTAGAGCTTGCCGTCTTCCGCTTCTTTCATGAACGACGCGTCGTAGCGGAACTTCACGTTCCCCTTGTCGCCGAAGACGGTCTTGTCGGGAAATTCGACGCCGATCGCGCCGGCCGACTTCGCGTCCTTGCCGAGCAGCGCCTTCTCGAACAGGAAGTTCGAGACGAGTTCCGTCGTCTTCTTGAGTTGCTCGCCCGTCGTGAAGGCCACGGCGTCCTTCGGCGCGGAGAAGAGCATCGTCGTCGCAAGCTGCTCATCGAAGCCCTTGAGATCGGTGCCAGAAGCTTTTGCCATCGCTTCCTTCGCCGTGGTTCCGTCCTTCATCGCTGCCAGCGTCTCGTACCAGATGCCGACGAGCGCCTTCGCGAATTTCGGATTGTCCTTCAGGACGTTTGTGTTCACGACCATCAGGTCGATGATCTCGCCGGGGATCTGCGAGCTGTCGAACACCTTGTGCGCGTCAGGCGATTCCAGGATCGTCGAGACGATCGGCTTCCAGGTCACGACCGCTGTCACGTCGGGCGTCTTGTAAGCTGCTGCCATATCGGCGTCGGACGTGTTGACGACCTTCAGATCCTTTTCGGCGAGCCCGACGGTCGGCAGTGCTCGGGCCAGCAGATAATGCGAAACCGAGAACTCCACGAGATTGACGTTCTGTCCCTTGATGTCGGCGAGCTTGTCCTTGTTCTTCAGGATGATCGCGTCGTTGCCGTTCGAGAAGTCACCCACGATCACGGCCGTCGTATCGACGCCGCCTGCTGCCGGAATAGAAAGAGCGTCCATGTTCGTAACGGTCACGGCATCGAAAGAGCCGGCCGTGTATTGGTTGATCGATTCAACGTAGTCGTTGAACTGCTTCACTTCGATGTTGATGCCGTACTTGTCGGCCCACTTCTTCACGATGCCGGAATCGGCCGCGTATCCCCACGGCATCCAGCCGACATAAATCGACCAGGCGACCTTGAAGTCTTTTTTCTCGGCGGCGTTGGCCGGCGATAGGGCAAACCCCATCACGGCCGCGGCGCCAATCACAGCTTTCAGAATTGTCGTGACGGAATAGCGCATTGCTGACCCCTGTCCTTGTGCTGGTCACTCAAATCAGACCGCAAGGGCGCCGGTTCAGGAAGCGGGCGGGGATCCTCGAATACGCGCGGAAAATGCGCACAGAGGGAGGCCTGTCCGTTCGAGAGCCGAAGCAACTCGCGGTGTAGGTCTCCCGGGCTTTTATCCCGCCGTGGCTCCGCCGCGCTGCTCGCGAGGCGGGAGAGCCTCTCTCGGACCTGACGCTTGGAAAAGCCGGAACCCTAGAGGCGTTATGCATCGCTGCGCTGCACAAGCTGTGCCAGTTCATATTCGTCGAAAATACGTGATTTTATCGCGGTGTTTGCGCGGAGCTCTGCTAATCACTTGAGCACGGCGCCTAGTGCATGAGCATGCCGTCGGCGTTCGGCGATTATTTTGCAGCATCGCGGGGGCTGGCGGCGAGAAGGCTGCGCAGCATGGCAACGAGACGTGACGCCGGTCCGGCGCCGCCGCACTGCAGGCTGATGCGAGCCCCTTCGAACAGCAGGAAGACTTCGTCTGCGAGCCTTTCCGGCTCCCGATAGCGTGCAGCGCGGAAGACTTCGACGAGCCGGTCATGCTTCCGCCGCTTGTAGGCTTCGATCACCCCGCGTGCCGGATGTCCGGGATCGAGCTCCACTGCGGCGTTCGCGAGCGCACACCCACGCTCACTCTTATTGGATAGAACATCTTCGACATGATCGATCCAAGCGGTGAGCTTTTGTTCGGGCGTACCAAGGCCTTCGCCCAGCAGGCGGTCCAGGATTTCGACATTTTCTCCCGCCAGCTGCTCGACGTAAGCGACGATGAGGTCGTCCTTCGAACGAAAGTGCCGGTAAAGCGTCATTTTGTTCGTAAGGGCGGTCTCGGCGATGGCTTCGACGCCGACGATGTGCACGCCGAACCGATAGAAAAGCTCACGTGCCGCAAGCAAAATTCGCTCGCGCGGCGGCTTCCCGGCCAGGATCGCGCTGATTTCAGAGCGCAACTCGCTGAAATTGCGCACGTCCTTGTCCAGGGTGGTTCCCATCGCCCTCTTGACGAAAAAGTTAGCCGTCGTTAGCTGTGTTACCGATCGGTAACTGCGTCGGGGACTCGCTATCATGACTCCCTGGACCTGTCATTCGGTTGTTCAGCGCTTGCGCTCCATAGGGTGGGGTCCGAGTAAATGATATCGGCGAGCCCGCCCGTGTGCGTGACGCCGTAGAATCTGACGTTCAATGCCACGAGTTAACCGAAGCGCTCGGCTGATGCATTGACGCAAAATTTCGTGATGGAGAAAGACAGCGTGTTCCAAAGATCCGCTCCCATCGTCGCGGCTCTGCTCTTTCTTTCCGCAGCCATGTCGGGGTGCAGCGAGGAGAAGTCCGTCGCTCAGACGGCGCCTCCGCCGCCGCCGCAGGTCACCGTCGCCAAGCCGGTCAAAAAGGTCGTGACCGACTATGACGAATACGTCGGCCGCTTCGTCGCGCTCGATTATGTCGAGGTGCGCGCTCGTGTCTCCGGTTATCTCGACAAGATCCATTTCACCGACGGCCAGATGGTCAAAGTCGGCGATCCGCTCTTCACGATTGACCGTCGGCCCTTCCAGGCGGCGCTCGATCAGGCCCAGGCGTCCATCGCGCAAGGAAAAGCCAACTTGGCGTTCGCCGAGGCCGATCTCGAACGCGGCAAAAATCTGCCCGTCGGGACCGTCATCACGCAGCAGACGCTCGATCAGCGGGTGCAGGCCGAACGCGTCGCGCAGGCCAATGTGACGGCGGCGGAAGCCTCGACACGTCAAGCGTCGCTGGATCTTGAGTTCACCGAGCTGACTGCGCCGATCTCCGGCCGCATCGGCGATCGTCGTGTTTCCATCGGCAACCTCGTCACCGGCGGTACGAGCGGCAACACGACCTTGCTCGCGACCATCGTCTCCGTCGATCCGATCCGTTTCGAATTCACGATGGATGAGGCGTCTTACCTCCGCTATCTCGATGCAGCCTCGGTCAAGCGCGCCGACAGCGTCGATCGCGGCTTGAGCCTCGATGCTGACTTGAAGCTGATCAACGACAAGGATTTCGTGCATCACGGCCACATCGACTTCGTCGACAACGCCATCAACCCGTCGTCCGGCACGATCCGCGGCCGCGCCGTATTCAAGAATGCCGATGGCCGCCTGACGCCAGGCATGTTCGGTCGCATCCGCATCGCTTCCCATCCGCCCGAAGAGGCGCTCCTCGTTCCCGACGATGCCATCGGCACCGAGCAGGTTCGCAAGTTTGTGTTGGCCGTCGACAAGGACAACGTCGCGAAGCCCAAATACGTGACCCTCGGTCCGGTGATTGATGGCTTGCGTGTCATTACGGCCGGACTGACCGCCGACGACACGATCATCGTCAACGGATTGATGCGCGTGCGGCCCGGTTCGAAGGTGACGCCCCAACAGGCGACGGCAGACGCTTCGAACCCGAAGGACCAAATGGTCCGGACCAACTAGAGAACGGACCGTTCCATGCGTCTTTCGCACTTCTTCATCGATCGGCCCATCTTTGCGGCCGTCGTTTCGATCGTTTTTGTGATCATCGGCGCGGTGTCCGTCAGCCGTTTGCCGATCGCACAGTATCCGGAAATTGCACCGCCCGTCGTCAACGTGACGGGGCAATATCCGGGTGCCAGCGCGAGTATCGTCGCGGCGACGGTCGCAACGCCGCTCGAGCAGCAGATCAACGGTGTCGAGCACATGCTGTACATTTCGTCGAACTCGACGAATGACGGCCGCTTCTCGATTTCGATCACGTTTGATATCGGCACCAACCTCGACATCGCGCAGGTTCAGGTCCAGAACCGCGTGCAGATCGCGCTTCCCCGACTGCCGGCCGACGTGCGAAACATTGGTGTGACGGTCGCGAAAGCGTCGCCCGATCTCATGATGGTCGTGCATTTGTTGTCGCCCGACAACTCCCGCGATACGCTCTTCATCTCGAACTACGCCAACGTCAACGTCATCGACCAGTTGAGCCGTATTCAGGGTGTGGGTTCAGTCACGGTCTTTGGCGGCCGCGATTATTCGATGCGCGTCTGGCTCGATCCCGACAGGCTGCAGTCGCTAAGCTTGACCGCCGACGACGTCGTCACGGCGCTTCGCGGACAGAACGTTCAGGTCGCGGCGGGCGTTCTCAATCAGCCACCTTTGCCAAATCCTGGCGCCTTTCAGATTACGGTGCAGACGTTAGGCCGATTGGTGGATCCGAAAGAGTTCGGAAACATTGTTGTCAAGCAGACATCGAATTCGGTTGTCCGCGTGAAGGATGTCGCGCGGGTCGAGCTTGCGGGTCTCGATTACGGCATCAATTCCTATCTCGATAAGCAGGCCGCTGTCGGTCTTGGCATCTTCCAGCTGCCCGGCTCGAACGCCATCGAGACGGCGAAGAAGATCAAAGACGAGATGGAGGAAATTTCAAAGAATTTCCCGCCGGGCCTCAAGTATACGATCGTCTATAACCCGACCGACTTTATTCAGCAGTCGGTCGATGCCGTCGTTCATACGATCCTCGAAGCCATCGTGCTCGTCGTGATCGTGGTCGTGCTGTTCCTGCAGACGTGGCGCGCGGCGATCATACCGATCGTGGCGATCCCCGTATCCCTTGTCGGCACGTTCTTCCTCATGGCGCTGTTTGGCTTCTCGCTGAACAACCTGTCGCTGTTCGGTCTCGTGCTCGCCATTGGTATCGTCGTCGACGACGCGATCGTCGTCGTCGAGAACGTCGAACGCAACATGTCGAACGGGCTCAGTCCACGCGAAGCCGCATATCGGACGATGGAAGAAGTCGGCACCGCGTTGATCGCCATCGCCCTGGTGCTGAGCGCTGTCTTCGTGCCGTCGGCGTTCATCACAGGCATCTCTGGCCAGTTCTATCGGCAGTTCGCGCTGACGATCGCGGGCGCGACCGTCATCTCGTTGATCGTGTCGTTGACACTGTCGCCCGCGCTTTGCGCTCTCCTGTTGAAGCCGCACGCCGAGCACGAACGCCACAGCATCATCACGTGGCCGATCCGAGCGTTCTTCAATGCGTTCAACTGGAGCTTCGAGAGGCTCTCGCACGGGTACGGCTGGCTCGCTAGCCGCGCCGTTCGTTTCGCGGTGATCATGCTCGTCATCTATGCGGGTCTTATCGCGTTTGGCCTGAACGAGTTCCGCAAGACGCCGGTCGGCTTCATTCCCGATCAGGACGGGGGCTACCTGATTACCGTTGTCCAGCTTCCTCCGGCCGCATCGCTCGAGCGTACCGACGCGGTGAACCGGCGGATCGTCGACATGGCGCTGAAGATTCCCGGCGTCGCCCATTGCGTCAGCCTCGTCGGCTTTTCCGGTGCGACACGCGTCAACGCGTCGAACACCGGTGCCGTCTTCGTGGTGCTGAAAGACTTCGCCGAGCGCGCCAAAGATCCCAAAATGTCGGCGGCGAATATCCGCACCGAACTGCTGAAAAAGTTCTCGGCGATTCAGGAAGGTCTCGTTCTGGTCGTTGCGCCGCCACCTGTTCGCGGTCTCGGCAACGCTGGCGGCTTCCGTATGATGGTCGAAGATCGCAGCGGCGCGGGCTCGCAGGCATTGCAGCAGGCCGTCAATGCGATGATGGCCAAAGCAGCCCAGACGCAAGGCGTCCGGCAGGTCTTCTCGCTGTTTGAGACGGCAACGCCGCAGCTCTTTCTCAACATCGACCGCGTCAAGGCTGAGATGCTCGGCATCAATATTCCGGACGTCTTCTCGGCGTTGCAAACCTATCTGGGATCGCTCTACGTCAACGACTTCAACATCCTGGGACGCACGTTCCGTGTCACTGCGCAGGCTGATGGCGCCTTCCGCCTGACCCCGCAGGATGCGCTAAATATCCGTGTCCGAAACAACAACGGCGATACGGTTCCGCTTGGGTCGTTCGTGACTGTGAGTGACATTTCCGGTCCGTCGCGTGTTCCGCGCTACAACCTCTATCCGGCTGCCGAACTCGATGGTTCGGCGGCGCCCGGCTATTCGCAGGGCCAGGCGATCAGCATCATGGAGAAGATGGCTGATGAAACACTGCCGCCCGGCTTTAGCTACGAATGGACCGATCTCGCCTTCCAGCAGATCCGCGCCGGCAATACGGCGGTGTTCGCTTTCGCGCTCGGCGTCGCGTTCGTGTTCCTTGTGCTGGCCGCGCAGTTTGAAAGCCTGACGCTGCCGCTTGCGGTCATCTTGATCGTGCCGATGAGCTTGATCGCGTCGATCTCCGGCGTCGTCATCCGCGGTATGGACAACAACATCCTCACCCAGGTCGGCTTCATCGTGCTCATAGGTTTGGCGGCAAAGAACGCGATTCTAATCGTAGAGTTTGCTGAGCAACTTGAAGGTCAGGGCCGAAACCGCTTTGAGGCGGCAACGGAAGCCGCACGACTCAGAATGAGGCCGATCATCATGACGTCGCTCGCCTTCATTCTCGGCGTCGTTCCGCTGGTCTGGGCAGTCGGCGCCGGCGCCGAGCTTCGTCAGGCTCTCGGCACGGCGGTGTTTTCGGGCATGATCGGCGTGACGTTCTTCGGCTTGATCTTCACGCCGGTGTTTTACGTCGTCTGTCGTTGGCTCTCTAGTTTGCGCCGCAGCCGGCCGGAGCAGAGCGAATCGCCCGCGCATCCGGCGGAATAAAAATCTCGGCCGGTTCCTCACTGGTGCAAGCCTCGCACATGACGCCGGAGTCAAACTCGACTCCGGCGTTTTTATGCGGCTGAGAGGACCGGGCAGCGACGATGAATAGAAGAGAGCGGCGGCGCGCAGATGCAGTTTCGCGAGCGGCACCGCAGTCCGGTCAAAATGCCGACGTCGCCCGGCATTATCACGACGCAGTGCAATCCTTGAAAGCGGGCCGTCTCGACGAATCGGAGATCGCTCATCGTCGTGTGCTCTCGCTCGTTCCTGAGCATCCGCCGAGCCTCCACCATCTCGGCCTGATCGCCTTCCGGCGCCGCGATCTGGAAGGCGCGGTCGATTTCATTCGCCAAAGCGTCACCGCCAAGCCCGACTATCACGAGGCGTGGCTCAACCTGGCAATCATCCTTGGCGAGCTGAGCCGTTCGAAAGAAGCCATTGAGGCTTGCCGCGAGTGTCTGGCTCTGCAGCCGGGGAACGCGAATGGTCACGCTATTCTCGGCAATCTCTTGCGCGTTGCCAACAACGACGCCGAGGCCATGACGGCCTACCTCAACGCTCTCAACTTAAAACCGAACCAGCCGCTCGTCCTCGCGCGCCTCGGTGAACTTCACTTCAAATCGAACGACCTCGAATCCGCGGCGGCCTATTGCAATCGAGCGTTGACGCTGGACCCGGAACTCAATGAGGCGAAAACTCTCGATCTGCGTCTGTCGACGATGCTCGGCTTGACTGGGACACGCATCGCCGAAATCGAGGCCCAATCAGATTCTAACGAGGAGCGCGCCAGGACGTTCGACCACTTGGCCACGTACCTGCGCGAAAATCGGCGCTTTGAGGAGGCGGCTGATCTCGGCCGTCGTGCAATCGTCGCCAACCCCGCTGTTGCCGATTATCATTTCAATCTGGCGCTGTCGTACGAAGGACTGGGATACCGCCAAGATGCCTTGGCGAGTTATCAAGCGGGTCTCGCGATCGACCCCAATCGGGCAGAGGGGTATGCTTGTGTCGGCATGCTTCTCAGCGGCATGAACATGCACGCTGGCGCCGTTCAGGCGCTGGAGCACGCGATAAAACTCAATCCGATGCTCGCGTATGCATACTACAACCTCGCTATCGTCCAGAAGCAGCGCGAAAATTACGACGAGGCGCGCGCAGCCTTCCAGAAATGCCTTGAATGCGCGCCCGACGAGATCGTCAATCGCTTCGAATACATCAATCTGCGGCGATTGATTTGCGATTGGGATGGCGTGGATGAAGAAGAGCGCGTCTGCCTCGAAATCTTCCGGACGAGAAACGTAAGCATTGCGCCATTCCAGCTGATTGCATTGCGCGCAAAGCCGAGCGATCAACTCAAGGCAGCACAGAGCTACACCAGAACATTCGACGTTCCGCCGTCTTCGCGGTTTACCTCTTATCGCAGCCGCCTCGGGGCCGGGGAGCGCATCCGCGTCGGATTTGTCTCCTGCGATTTCTTCGAGCACGCAACCGCGATGCTTTTCGCCGAGGTGCTGGAGTGGATCGATCGCAGCCGCTTCGAGATCTTTGGCTATTGCCACAGTCCCGAAGACAACAGTGCCACACGCCAGCGCTTGTTGCGGTCGTTCGAGCATCTGAAGAAAATCGGGACGATGCGCAATCGTGACGTGGCGCAGTCGATCCATGATGACGCCATCGACATCCTTGTCGATCTCAAAGGATATACGCGAGATGCGCGCAGCGAGATTTTTGCCTATCGCGCGGCTCCGATCCAGGTGAACTATCTGGGCTATCCAGGCACAATGGGCGCCGAGTTCATCGACTACCTCATCGCCGACGCGATGGTCGCGCCGATGGATGCTCAGGAATTCTACACGGAACAGATCGTCCATCTGCCGCACAGTTATCAGCCGAATGATCGACAGCGCCTAATCTCCGAAGCGCCGATGTCGCGCGCCGACTTCGGATTGCCGGACGACGCGTTCGTGTTCTGCTCCTTTAACAACAGCTACAAACTCAACGCGACGATGTTCGACGTCTGGATGCCGTTGCTGCAAAAGGTGCCGGGATCGGTGCTATGGCTGCTCGTGCCGAATACGACGTGCGCAGAGAATTTGCGCCGCGAGGCCGAGGCGAGGGGCGTCGATCCAACCCGGCTCGTTTTTGCCAAGCGCATGCCAATCGCCGAGCATCTCGCACGCCATCGCTTTGCCGATCTTTTCCTTGATGCGCTGCCCTGTAACGCCCATACGACGACGACAGACGCACTGTGGGCCGGTTTGCCGGTCCTGACGTGTCTCGGCGACACGTTTGCGGGCCGCGTCGCCGCCAGTCTGCTGTCGGCAATAGAGTTGCCCGAGCTGATTACGACCAATCTTGCCGATTACAGCGACCTGGCGCTGGAATTGGCTCAGAACAAAACGAAGATTGGCGCGATCCGTCAGAAGCTCGCGGCGAATAGAGAAAGCACACCGCTTTTCGATCCCGCACGATACACCCGCAATCTCGAAAGATCGTTCGAAATGATGCTAGACATCAAGCGCGCGGGTGACGCGCCACGTCCTTTCACCGTGATCGAGAATGAGGTGGCGCAGATCGCGCCATCTCCGATCAAGATTCCAGCGGAATAGAGCTAAGCTGAAGCAGCGCGTCTATTCGCACAGTGTCAGATGCCGCTTGCGTTCCTTCATGTCGAGGTGAAGGTGATCGCGGTGAGCTTCGTTCGTGTCAGGCCCGAGCACGGTATCGAAAATATCGCAGGCGCCGTCGTGCGCTTGGTGCAGGAAGGCCGACACGGCCTGCTTTTCCTGCTCCGCCTTTAGCTCTTCCGGAGATTTCGCCTTCGCTTTCGGGTCGGCTTTGGATTTCGCGTCGCTCTTGTCTTTCTCATCGCTCTTCTTGGCGATGTCGTGCGCGCCGAGCTTGGAAGCGGCAACCTGGAACTTGGCTTTCTCGGCGGGCGCTGCGGCATCGCTCGCCTTTTGCGCCCGTTTTAATTCTTCCTCCGTCGGACCCCAGTCTTTCGAAATGCGGATGACCTTGCCGTCCGCTAGAACGAAGGCCGAGACGTCGATGGCATTCATCAGGGCGTGCTCGCTGATCGGCGCACGCGCAAGCCCGTAGCGGTTGCGGCACGAGTAAGACCCCGCAATGACGCGCACGATCGATGAACCGAAGGTTTTTTTCGCGGCGGGCTCGAGCTTGTCGGTGACCCACGAGTTGAGCCCTGCGATCATCTGGCAGTTGAGCGTTGCTGCGGGCTCAATTCTGACCTTGCTCTCGCCGACCGCCTTCAGAAGATACGGAGCCGGCGCGCCGCAAATACCTTCGCGGACCGGCGGCAATTCTTCGCTGACGACGGTTATTTTGCCGAGCAGCCGCGTACAATCCTGCTTCGCCGATGCGATCTCGGCCTCGGTCCATTCGGGCGCGCTCTGTTTGCCTGGCGGGACCGGTTTCGCCGAAGCCTCGCTCTGGGCGGGTAGCGTCGGAACTGTCTGGCCCGCATTCGATGACGCCGGCAAATTCGGTCCGGCCGCATCTGCCGCTTTGTCCGTCGGCGCCGCGTCGGCCTTTTTGTCGGCAGGTGGGCTGTCGGCTTGAAGCGTTGGCGCCTTCGGTGATGAGGGAATAATCGGCGGAACATCGACTCGCGCATGCAACTCAAGTGCGGGCGGCGAACTCAGCCGTCCGGCGCGAACGATGGAGAAGCTGTTGGGTTCAAAGAAGGGCAGCAGCAGCAGGCCGAAGAAGACGATGCGCGTGAGCAGAACAGATGAGCGAACCGCAAGTTCATCTGCCTTGACGGCAGCCTTGGAACGGAACGCCAAGGCCAGAGCTAACAATTCCTGTTGCCTGCTCAAGACGGATCCTATTCGCTGAAGCTCCCGAGGGGTCCGATGCGCTTTGAATGCTTAAGTTCGATAGCCCCAAAATTTGACGACAGATGGCCTCAGCCGCGCGCAAAGGCAAAATCTCAGCCCCTTTGAACGAGAGGGCCTTTCGAAACGCTAATAAAGGCGTGAAGTTCCGCCGACGCCGATTATGACCGGGATTTCTTCAAATTCGGTCAACGTGGGCGAGCTGACGCTTTTTGAAATCTCGTGGCGTCATTCCAACCAGGGCTTTAAAGAGCCGTCCGAAATGCGAGACGTCGCCGAACCCCCACGAATAGGCGATGTCGCTGATCTGGCGATGCGCTTGCGCCGGGTCAGCAAGCGCAGCCTGGCACTTTTCGATCCTTTTGCTGAATAATAGGCGTTGAAGGGATGTTTGCTCGGCATCAAGCAATTGATTGGCGTAGCGGACCGAAATGCCGGCAGCGTTGGCCAGGTCTTCGCATGTTGCACTGCAATTCGATAGGTTGTCATCGACGACGGATTTGAGCCGAAGGAGGGAGGCGAGACGTGCCGATGAATGAACGAAATCGTCACCTTCGGAATCCTTCAGCGCGAGTGCGACGAGATCAAGCAGCTGCAGCTTGACCTGCGATTGCGAGGACGCGCTCAGATAGGAAAGCTGGTCGGGCAGCAATTGGGCAAACGTCGAAGCCAGTGCGCCGCCGCCGTGCCGTCCATCGACCCGCCGCGCGGTCCATCGCGCCAGCGGACCGAGTCGCACTTCGCAATCGCGACGCGAGACTTCAATCACGAGGCAGTAAGCATCAGCGGATTGAACGAACGTGCCGAGACGCCCAGCATCGACAATGCAGAGATCGCCATTCTTGAGCTCGGCCTCGCGGCCGTCTTGTGTAATTCGGACACTGCCGCCGAGCTGCACTGCAATGTGCACGACATCGGCAAGCTGGGCCGCCTGGCGCTTGGTGCGCCACGCCGTCATTCCATTGCAGCGAAAAATCGAAATTGCCATGCCGGGCAGCCGCAGATGCCGCAGGTCGCCTTCGAAACGTGTTGGATGGTCTGGCCGCGTCTCGAAAGGCCCAAGTACCTTGCGGCTAGTCTCGAACCAGTATTCGAACCGATCGCGCGGATGAACATCTGATGTGGAAATGGACCATTCTGTCAGCTCGTCCCCGGCTGACTGAGTGGAATCCTCAAGAATGCGCAACATTTTTTTATCCCTGCCCGCTCTCAGATGATACGGGCCGAGGGAGGAACGTCAAACGCAAAGAGAGAGGAACCGCCGATAATTCTACGGATGGAACTATCGGCGGCGTCGGCAGTTATGATGGGTTATTCTTTATGCAGACGCTGCCGTTTCGTCGTGTGCGGACAGGATCGACTTTAGAGTCGAGACAAATTGGCTCGCCTCTGCAGCAGGGACGCCGGCCAGCAATTTCTTTTCGACGCGCGAGTAGAGGCGGTCAGCGCCCGCAATCGCTTTTGCGCCGCGCTTGGAAAGGCGGACGCAGTAGGCGCGACCGTCGAGCGGCGAGCGTTTGCGCTCAAGTAGGCCCTTGCGGATAAGACGGCTTACGATTCCTGCGACCGTAGAACGGTCGATGCCCGTAATCGTGACGAGATCGGTCTGGCTCAGGTTTTCCTGACGGGAGATCGCCGTAAGGATGGCAAGCTGGCGAAGGGTCAGGTCGTTGTCGGCCGTTTCCGTAGAATAAAGCTGCGTTGCGCACTGATCGACGCGCCGAAGAAGATGAATAACCGAGCGCTGAAGATGGGCTGCAGGCTGCTGGCTCATTGTCGAAGTGTCCCTCCATAAGAAAGCGTGCGATTGATCAGCACGCAAATGCTCAGTGGAGAAAACAGTAGTCGGCCTCGGTTTTCTCTACTCATCAGGGCTTGAAAGTCGGATGTGAGGGAGATTGCGGAAAATTTAGGTGAACGTGAACGTGCACAGATTGTTCTGAGCGAGAGAACAAACCCGCATCTAAAACGCGCGTGCTGGCATGCCACACGTGCCTGACGCACAAGGTTCACATTGCGCGTCGGATTTCGCCGAAGGTCGAATTGTTCGCAGACATCAGCCATTCCATTCGCGTCTGCACGTAAAAAATGACAGGGGATTCGCTGCAACACGGCCTGGACTTCGCGCGCCAAATCGCATCCGTGGAATGATACTTTCTGTCGGATGCGCCATCATCCGCCCATAGGCCTGCGCGACACGTGCGGCGACCAGGGGAGGGGGCTTTGGCGACGATCATTGCCGTGCACGGAACGTTTGCGGCGCCGACATCGGCTGATCCGAACGGCGGTCCTATGCCGGAATTGCAGTGGTGGGAAGCGGGTAGCACGTTCGAAAAGGACATGCGCGCCTGCGTCGAGGCGCGGGACGGTGAACTGAATTTCGTTCCATTCTCTTGGGCCGGCGACAACAGCGAAGTCGAACGCCGCGAGGCTGGCGACCGGCTGACGAAAGTCATGCGCGACCTCGAAACCAAGAGCGAGCCCTACTGCATCGTTGGCCATAGCCACGGCGGCTCCATCGTCTCCGACGCATTGCTGAACAACGCCGCCCGCCGCCGTCCGCTCGCCAACCTTAAGCGCTGGATCACTGTCGGCACGCCATTCCTGAAGCTTCGGAAAGAGCTTTGGTTGCTTACCCGTTTGAGCTTGATGCGGAAGGTGATCTTCGTCGCCTCGATGATGCTGCTGATCATGTATCTCGTGTATCTGATCGCAACACAGTTCGACGGCGGACGAACCTTGTTCGGCGGAGTCTTTCCTCGCGTATCAATCTTTACGGGCGTTCTTGCAAGCTTACCGGCCTTGGTCTTTTATGTCGTCCTGCACTGGCTGGACCGCCGCAGTCTGCTCAGCTACCGAAAACGAACGACGAGCCGTGCCCGCATAAATTTCGCCCCGCGATGGTTGCCGCTGTCTCATCCCGATGACGAAGCGATCCAAGGGCTCTCGCTGCTGCCCGACGCCAAACTCGATTTTTTTGATAAATCGTTTGCCGTCTCGTCGATCACGCTCCTGTCCGTCATTGCACTGCCGATCATATATTTTGCCATTCTGCTGTCGCCGGCCAAGATGGTTGGAATCGCGAACTGGATGAAAACCGAGATTTACGACGCCAACGCTTCACCCGAAGCGGAGGCGGCGTTGAAGGATCTTCGCAGCCAGCTGATGGCCGCTTGGCGCGGCGAAGGCGAGGCCGTGAAGACCGAGAGCGGTGCGGTGGTCCCAAAGCCGTCGGATCCGAAGGCTGCGTGGCAGCAATATCGCCAGAAACGCAACGAACTTGAGCAGAAATACCCCAATCTTGACGCTATCGAACGGGGAATGCGCTTCAAGAAACGCTTCTTCGAGAAGAACGGGCAGCCCTGCGAAACGCTCTGCGGAAACGGCGAAGATATCGCGACAAACAGCGGCCTTCTGCTGCACGTCGTCACCGACGAATTATCTTGGGCGCTGGGAACGACAGATCTGCGAGACCCACGGCTGCGCTGGTTTGGTACGATCTTCGTGCCCGCGATTATCGTTCCAGCCATTCTTGGCATTTTGGCTCTCGTTCTTATGGTCGTGATTCAAGGCATCGCGACAGTGGTCAGCGCGGGATTGGCGAAAATCCTGAATGGCATCACGAACTCGGAAGTAAAGCGCGCCGCTTACGGCAACGACACAGACGGCGAGGTTGCTATCGGTGCCCTGGACCGGCCGACGTGGGTCGAAAAATCTCAGCCGCGCCTTCCTGCGGCGGTCGCCGATCTCGTCACCACTTACTCCAATGCCGCCGCAAGTTTGACGATCGCTAAGTTTCGCCACGCGATCGGGCAAATCCGGTTCGCCGTACCGCCGCATACAGCCGATACCGCTATCAGCACGTATTTCACCTGGAAAGAACTGGTGCACGCGTCCTATTTCGACGTGCCCGAATTTCGCAAGCTGATCGCTCAGGCCATCAGCCGTTCGGATGGCTTCGTGGCGAGCGCACGCTTTCGCGCCGATCCGGATTTCGCGCGGACGGCCGAGTGGCTGGATGCCATCGAGAACGCACCCGGCACCACTGAAGAGCCCGCCGATCGCGAGCCGACGCCGGGCGACTCCAAGGCCGTCGCGGCCGTCGTCGGTTCGGCTGTGAAAGCCTCGCCCTAGCTGAACGAGGCCTCGCGCGTCACCACCGCACGGCGCGGCCCATATAGTCGAGATATTTCAGGCCCGGCGTTCCCGACTGAGCGGATATAGTGTCGACGACGCGCGGAATGCTTTCCTCGATACCGAGCGTCGCGTGTGGGCCGCCCATGTCGGTGCGGACCCAGCCCGGCGCAATGATAACGAGAGAGCGGCGGCTGCCCCGTTGCCTGGCCGCGTAGCTGCGCATGAATGTATTGAGCGCCGCCTTGCTGCCGCGATACACCTCCCAGCCGCCGTGCTCGTTATCGGCCACGCTGCCGAGGCCCGACGACATGACGCCGATGGTGCCGGACGGCGAGACGAGCCCATCGAGTGCCTCGATCACACGCATCGGGCTGAGGGCGTTGGTGACCATCACGCGAATAAACTCGTCCGTCGAAACATTGCCGATCGTTTCATCCGGATCGTTAGCAACACCCGCGTTGACGAACAGCAGGTCGAACGTTCTCCCCGCCAGCCGATCACGCAACGCCGCAACTTGATCTTGCGCCACGATATCGACCGTTTCGATTTCGAGCGATCCGGCGTGTCTCGCTTGCAGATCGTGAAGCGCTGTTTTCGTCTGGCCGCGCACGGTCGCAACCACGTGCCAGCCGCGTCGCAGATATTCCTCGGCGAGGGCGAGGCCCAGGCCGCGCGACGCGCCGACAATCAACGCTGAAAGTCTTTTGTCGGACATGGATTGTTTCCTTTCGATAATTCCAATTGCTGAGATCGGTCCCACCCGGAAGCAGTCCCACACCGCGAAACATCGTGCATCCAGAGCGCGGTTGCGAGTGCGGTTGTGTCAAGGGTTTGATGACAAGAAAGAACGGCGACGCAGGCAAAGCGCTCAAAATATCAATGCCAGCTTTATGAATGAAGGCAAAAAAGCCTCTCCGCGTTTCGCCGCGAGCACACTGCTTCCGGAAGCTGCGTGCCATCGGCGCTCAGTTCTTGACGCGCTAGGGCAAGGCTGATTGCTATGCCGCCCGCATAAGCGTTGGAACGTAGGGAATGACGAAAGAGCAGCATGAAATCGAGGGTGAAGGTTCGCAGCGGGAAAGTGGAAATTCTTCCGGCATCAGCAGCCGGTCATTTTCCGCAGCGATATCGGCGCTGGCACTCGCATTCTCGGGTTACAGCCTTTGGGACAGCTCGCTGAAAGCGCCGGATATCAAGATTTTCGTGCCGCCGGTCATTCAATTCAGCGCGCCGTACAACAACAGCAACTTCGAAGTCATCGAAGTTCCCGTCACGCTCCTGAACGACGGCGGCCGGACCGGAACCGTCATGTCGATGGAGTTGGAAGCAACCAACACCAAAACCAATGAAACCAAGCATTTCTACGCTGCCAATTTTGGCCGCTGGTCCATGGAAAAAGCCCGTTCGCTGGCATTCGATGCGTTCGCGCCCATTCCATTGCCGGGCAAGGCGAGCAAGACTGAGACCGTCCTTTTCTTCACCGATGGCGCGAAAGAGAAGCCGGACCAGCTCATTCGCGATCTCGGCGTCTACAAATTCCGCTTGGTTCTCGACAAAGCCGAAGTGAACGATTTCGGTCCGCTCGACAAGTTTTTCCATCGCGGTCCAGCCGAGGTGACGTTCGCTATGGAATTGCGCGATTACGATGCCAGATCATTCAACGTCGGCACATTGCCTCTTTATTCGACGACGGGACGCTCAGCGAAAGGCGGGGACGCACCACCAGAATAGTCGTCCCGGCTATCGGTTGGGGCGTAAGAGGACTAGCGAAGTTCGTTCGTCACCTGATTAAATCGTGTTTTTAGGCCGCCGTGCTGCAATCGCGATTTCCGCAATGGCGACGTCACCGTCCGTCACATAGTGGTTGACGCGTCCGGTCTTCACCTGATCGCCGGCGCGATAGAGCCTTGCGCCCGCGATGGCGCCGCAGCGGGTCAATTCGCTGACGATGAATTCGCGTTCTATGTCGGTATCGGGGTCCGTCGCGTGCGTGATTTGGAAGGTCAGCCGCGTAAGGGAAAATCCCGTGTCGCGTGTACCGGCGCCGATCCAAAGAACGCGCTCCTCTTCGCCGGGACGATCGGTATTGAGCCAAAAGTCGAGCGTATTGGCGTTCGCCTGCGCATAGTCGAGCCCTTGCGCCCAAAAGCGGATGTGATGACGTTTGCGCGGACTGTTATCGATCGCCTTTTGAAAGCCGATATCTTGCCCGCGTCCGAATAAGTACAGCGTGCTGAAAGGCGCCGTCGGATACGGTTCGTTGAGAACGAAGGCCTTCACCATGCGCCACGAGCTTTCCAGCGTCAGACGATCAGCTTCAACCCAACCGGCTGCCGCGAAGGCATCGCGCAGCTGTTGGAATGTCCCGGCCAGCGCCACGTTGATCGGATCGCCCGGAAGGCCATCGCCGGTGATCGTGAAGCTTGGTACATGTCGCGCCCGCTGGATTTTAAGGCCCATCCTGACTGCATTCGGAAGGATGAGATAGGCGCCAATTGCGTAGGCCACGCTCAGCGCCAGGATCGGTGGCAACCGGTGATCGACGAACTTGAAGACGTCGACGATCAGCCAGATGCTCAAAGCGCCGAGGCCAAGAATGGCCACGCGTTGCAAAAGCCGAATTACTCGTCTCACCATGCGCTGCTACAGCCCGGTCGATCGCACAAACCCGACGTTATTAAGAGTGTTTGGATTGGCGTTGCAAAGGAAGTTTGCGCGGGTGGTCGATCGCGCTATGCATCGGCGCCAGCGTCGACGGCGACACAAATTCCCCCTCCAATCGGCGCGCAAAGCGGGTACAAGGCCCCCGTGACCAATGTTTTGATGGCGCGCATTCGGCGCTACCGCACTGTCAGGTTTCTCTGCAATATCAAGCACATAGATTTCCAGTGCAATGAGGTGGCGCGCGTGGGCTATCCCTCGGAAGGTACGCATACGAAAATGTACGCGGTCCTTCGGACTAATCGGTAGGAGAGGCTCAACGCGCCGACGGATTGAAAGCGGTACCCGGCCATGTCCGTATCCTTAGCGGAGGTCGGCTGGTCGACAGTAGAGAAGGATGCCGAGACGGCATTGATCGATGTACGGCTGCGCTATCCGGCATCGAGTTTTCGGCGGATCGCCTCTAGCTCTTCCATGCGCGCCTTCACCTCGGGCCAACGCAGCGCGCTGAGGCGCGCGATCATCGCCTCGATCAGAACCGAGATCGGAGCAAAAGAATCCCAATTGGAATTGACCGCGATCCGCAACGCGAAGACGTGCTCGGCGACGGCAGATAACGGCGACAACCACTCATCCGTGAACAGGATAATCTTCGCTCCGCGAGCAGCCGCTTCCTTTCCCATGCGCACGACGTCATCCTGGTAGCGACGAATGTCAAACAGCAGGTATGTGTCCGACGATGTCACTCCCAGGAGATGCTCCGCCCAGGTCGCCGTCTGGCTGTCAATGATGGTCACGTTCGAGCGCAATTCGCGCAAGTGAAGATACGCCTGCAGCGCAAGGCTTGATGTGAGACGACCGCCCAGGATCGTCACCGGTCGAGCTTCTTGTGCGAGCAAGGCAATGGCACCGTCAAATTCCGAAGGCCGTATCAGGTGCATCGATGCGGCCATCGCGCTCGATACGGATTCCCAGTACTTGGCAAATGGAGGAACCTCCGCCAAATCTCGCGCGTCGGCCGAGAGGACGTCTTTTGTCAGCGGTGATCGGAGACGCGCTTCCAACTCGTCGCGTAGACGTTGCTGAAAATCCGCGTACGCGCCGAACCCGAGCTTAGCAATCAAGCGCAGAACGGTGGGATTGCTCACATCTGCTTGCTTGGCGAACTGCGCCACCGTCTGCAGCCCGGGAACCGGATAGTTGCCCAACAGAATAAGAGCGGCTTTGCGCTCCGTTGGCGTCAGTTGGTCTAACCGCCGGCGGATCATTTCCGCGACAGTGGTGTGAGGCAGGCCGGTCATTAATAGCGCTCCAGGTCGTCCATTGCCTCTGAGCCAAGCCGGGTTCGTGCCAAATAGTACAGCATTCCCGCTCCAAATCGGTGAAATTTCGTGCACGCGCTGGCTCCTAAGAGAGATTCGCGCGCCCATAACTGATCTTAACGTCGATAACCGATTTGGAAAATTTGGTACATATCTCTGTTATTTATGGAACTAAACAACACACATATTGCATAATCTGTTCTATTTGGTACACCGCTTGCAATGGCGTTGACGGAAGGGGCTCGACGGGACGCCCCAAGCTGAAGCAGGGGAAAGCGCATGTATCCGTCTGTAGATGGTAGCACGGCCGCCGCGAAAGTTGCCGACCGGTCGACGTTTGACGTCACCAAACAAGAAGACCTTCATCTTTTGAAACCAAAGGCCGTTGGGCTCGTCGGCGTTCTCTTTCTGACGCTGACGGGAGCCGCCCCAATGACGGCCAGCCTTTTGAACATTCCGATTGTCGTCGGTAACGGCAACGGATACGGCGCGCCCGCGGCGTTCCTAGTTGCGACGGCGATCCTTCTGCTGTTTTCCGTCGGCTACGCAGCAATGGCCTCGAAAGTATCGGCAGTCGGCGGATTCTATTCCTTCATCAGTCACGGTCTCGGACGTGAACTCGGCATGGCCTTTGGATTCTGTGCCGTCGCCGCATACGCGATCTTCGAACCCGCGCTTGCTGGCGGCCTCGCGTATTTCCTGAACCTTAAGCTCACTGAGCTCTTCGGTATCAATGTGCCGTGGGCGCCTCTCGCGGTCGGCATGGTGGTTCTGATTTCGGTGCTGACGTATTTCGAGGTTCAATTATCTGCTGCACTCCTCGGCGTTGCGTTAGTCGCAGAAGTTCTCATTCTTCTGTTCTTCGACCTCGGCATCTTTGCGCATGCTGGTCACGGCGCGACGGTATCGTTATCGGCGCTCAATCCCATCGGCGCCTTTCAAGGTTTCGAACCCGACGGCAAACTGCTGGGCGGCGCCGCTGGTATCGGATTGTTCTTCGCTTTCTGGTCCTGGGTCGGCTTCGAAATGGCTCCGAACTATGCCGAAGAGTCGGTCAATCCGAAAAAGATCGTGCCCATTTCGCTTTACGTGTCCGTCATCTGCCTAGGGGTGTTCTACACGATCACCACTTGGGCCGTGGTCTCATCCTATCCCGACTTCCATTCTTTGATCGACGCCGCGCAGAACAACTCTGCGACGTTCTTTTTCGACCCAGCCACGAAGCTACTCGGGCCGTGGGTGACATCAATTATGAGCTATCTCGTTCTGACGAGTTCGTTCGCCTGCGGCATGGCTTTTCATAACACTGCTGCCCGGTATCTCTATGCGTTGGGTCGCGAGGGCGTGTTTCCGAAGGCATTAGCGCGGACCCACGTCGTTCATAAAACGCCGTATGTCGCGTCCGTCGTCCAATCGGTGATTGCGATCCTCGTCATCGCTGCATTCGCCGTCTTCATCGGTTCCGATGACCCGAAGACCGATGCCTACGCCGGGTTGTTCTCCCTCATGGCGCTGATGGGGACGATCCTCGTGCTCGCCGCTCAGGCCATCGTGTCGCTTGCGGTGATTGTCTACTTCAAGAAAAATCACCCGTCTGAGGCAGGCCGTTGGTCGACGTTTATCGCGCCGACGTTGGCGTTTCTCTCGCAAGCGTTTGCGCTCTATCTTTGCGCAACAAACATGGAGTTCCTTGGTGGCGGCTTTGCGTTCGCGGAATGGATCATCCCGCTCGACATTGCGATCTTTGCAGTAGGCCTCGCGGGGGCATTCTTCATCAAGGCGACCAACCCAATAAAGTTCGAAAAGATCGGCCGGCTCATCTATCAGGGCGTGCCCGACGGGATGCTCGCCTCTGCCGAACACGCGGCAAAACAGCGATGAACTTACGCAACTGGTGGTTTCGGCGCGCGGCGCCGGCCACCGCACGCAATAATCTCGAACTCCAAACTAAGGACAGCATGATGTCGGCCAAGCAGCCTCATTTCATTGAAGACCACGGCCTCTGGAGCGAAGAGCAAAAACTCATGGCCGCCGATCTGATCGCCAGGATCGAACGCGAAAACATCAAGTACATCCGCATCGGCTGGGGTGACCAGCACGGCATCGTGCGCGGCAAGACGGTGACGGCCGCGGAATTTCGCTCAAACCTGAAAAGCGGCAAAGATTTTCAACTCGTCACGGCGATCTTCGATACGACGAACCATCCTATCGTCGCGCCGTTCGGCGATTCCAATAAACTGAACGTTCCCGAGATGATCGGGCTTCCCGACGGTGTGCTCGTGCCTGACCCGTCGACATTTCATGTTCTGCCGTGGGCGCCGGACACCGGCTGGATCCTAAGCGACGCTTATCTTTCGAACGGCACTCCGTGTCCGCTGTCGACGCGCCAAGTTCTGCGCAGCCAGCTTGAGCGTCTCGAGGAAAAAGGCCTTGAGATGGTTGTCGGTCTTGAGTTCGAATTTTACGTTTTCAAGCTCGAAGACCCGAGCCTCCGGCCTGAAGAAAGCGGCTATCCGCCGGAGCCGCCGAAGGTGTCGATGATCTCCCACGGCTACCAGTATCTGACAGAAAATCGCGGAGACGAAATCGACCCGGTTCTTCGTTTGCTGCAGTCCAATCTCGAAGCGCTCGGCCTACCGCTCGCAACCGTCGAAGACGAGTGGGGGCCCGGTCAATGCGAGATAACTTTTAGTCCGATGACTGCCATGAACGCTGCCGACAACGCTCTGCTCTTTCGTTCGGCCGTGAAGCAGATCTGCCGCCGCAACGGCTATCACGCGACGTTCATGGCAAATCCGCAGGTGCCAAATGTTTTTCCCAGCGGTTGGCATATGCATCAGTCCATCCGGCGCATCGCCGACAAAACCAATATGTTCATGGCCGAAGGCACAGAGGGCCCGCTTTCAGCATACGGCATGAATTACGTTGGCGGCTTGCTGCAAAATGCGGCGGCAACCTCTCTCATGACCACGCCGACGATCAACGGCTACAAACGTCAGCGCCCTGATGGTTTCGCGCCGTTCAAGGCGGGCTGGGCACTTGAAAATCGAGGCGCGATGATCCGCGTCATCGGACGGCCAAACGACCCCGCCTCTCGTGTTGAAAACCGCGTCGGCGAGCCGACGGCGAACCCCTACCTCTATATCGCCTCGCAGCTTATCGCCGGACTCGATGGTGTCGACACGCAAAAGGATCCAGGCAAACCGGCTGCTGCTGCTTATCTTGCCGACGCGCCGCTTCTACCACGCAGCCTCATGGATGCTGTGGAAGGCTTTCGCAACAGCGCCGTCATTAGGGACGCAGTCGGCGAAAAATTCTGGAACTATATGATCATGCTTAAAGAGTATGAAGTCGCCCGCTTCCTGGCCGCGGTTACAGACTGGGAGCAGAAAGAGTACTTCGAGATGTACTAGAGCGGCTTAATCATTCAACGCTTAGGGTATCAGGAGAATGCTTTGAAGATCGCCGCTGCTCAGATCAGGCCCGTTTGGCTCGACAAACGCGCGACCGTCGCAAAAGTCATCGACACAATAAAGCTCGCCGCTGCCGAACGGATCGATCTGCTGGCCTTCCCTGAAGCGTTCGTCAGCGGATATCCGTTTTGGTTATGTCGGACGGATGCCGCCGCGTTCGGCGACCCGAAGCAGAGCGAAGCGTATGCGCGCTTTCTCGATGAGTCGATGGAAGCCGATTCCGAAGAGGTGAAAGAAATCGTGGAAGCGGCGCGCGACTATCGCGTGTCCGTCTTTCTCGGTTTTAACGAGCGCGGCAATGGTATTGGTCGAGGCACGCTGTACTGTGCGTTGTTGAAGGTCGATCGCAATCAAGGGCTGTTGGGCGTACATCGCAAGCTCATGCCTACTCACGATGAGCGCTTGTGCTGGGGTGCTGGAGACGCACATGAACTCCGCACGCACCGCATCTCGGGAGTTCAGGTCGGCGGCCTTTGTTGCTGGGAAAACTGGATGCCGATGGCGCGCTTCGCTCTGTACTGCGGCGGCGAGGAGCTGCATATCAGTCTATGGCCCGGCAACGCGGTTGTTGCCGAAGGCATCGTTTCTGCTACAGCGCGCGAAGGCCGCGTCTGGTCGCTGAGCGTCCACGGACTACTCTCCATGAGCGATATTCCCGATGATTTCCCATTCAAATCGCAACTTATCGCGGATGGTCACGACGTGATTTTCAACGGCGGCTCTTCACTTGTGGCGCCGGACGGTACGGTTGTCATACCTCCATCTCCTGGCGTCGAAGGATTGATTTCGCACACCATCGACGTGAAAGAAGTCTACGAGAACCGACAGCTTTTCGACGTGACTGGACACTACTATCGCCCGGATATTTTCGACCTCCACATTCGCAGCGAGCGTTTCGACGCCGCGAAGCTGCGGCGTTGATCGCTAGAAATCTTGCATTTTAATTAGGCTGCCGGTCGAAGATGAGGGTTACCGTCATTCAAAACAGCGCGTATGGCAGCGCCGGTCTCGTCGAGAAATTCATAGCTTCAAAAGGTTGGACGTGTCGGCGCACGCTCTCACCAAAAGATATCGTGACAACCGACCTCGCTGACATCGCAGACGATGTCGTCGTCTTTCTCGGATCGCGCCGCGGCGTCTATGAGACTCATATCCAATGGATTGCACGCGAGCGCGCCTTGATGAAGCGTCTCATCGACAATGCCATTCCCGTCCTCGGGATCTGCTTTGGCGCGCAACTCCTCGCGACCGCCTTGGGTGGCACGGTCAAACCGATTGGGCATAGATACCGTGGCTGGATGGAAAATGCCTTTGCCAGCACGCCGGTGTGGCAGGGGCCCTGGCTTCGTTGGCATGGAGATTTCATTACGTTGCCGGGCGAGATAAAAGTTCTAGCGAGAGATAACGAGACCGTGCAAGCGTTCGAATATGGCAATGCCGTGGGCGTCCAATTTCATCCCGAAGTTTCAAACGCGGTTCTCAAAGACTGGGGCGCCTATCGGCGTTCAATGCCCGAAGAGGACCAGATATCTCTCGCGAAGGCGTTGAACTACGCGGACGACCACGCCTACGAAATCGAAAAACGGGCATTCGAGCTATTCGATAATATTTTTGGGAAGATTGTGGGTCGGAGCTTGGCATGAAGCGGCCCATATCGCTGCTGCAGGTCCACCGCCGCCTTGATGTCCGGTTTTCTCCCCAAAAGGTAGACATCGCTTTTTGAAGCGGCCGGCACCGCCACCGATTGATCCGGATGCGGAATGTTATCCGCAGTTTTTGAATCCAATGATTCCCTATTGTGTCCGAACCAGTTATGAAGGTGTCGACGATGGTCCGACGCGCAGGCCGTCGCGCACTTCCATCAGAACGCGCCCGGCCCAGTTGAGACCAGTGCCGTCAGGGCCGATGCCCCAGAACGGCTCGCTTGGGCAGTCTTCAACCAATTCGGCGTTCCCTGTCGCGAGTAATAGGATCCCCAAGCCCCCGTTCTGCACAAACTTGGCGTAGTCGGCACGACGCATAATGTCGAGTTTCACCTCGTGCCAGTCGGCGCGGGGTTGCTCGCCGTGCTTGCGGAACCATGAGCTCTGCGAAACCCGGCGAGGCGAAGTAGGCGGTGCCGCAAGGCGTTTGGCCAATCCGGGATGAACGGCTGCGCGGATAGCCGCCTTGTATTGCGGATTGGCCGACTTCTGCGCCTGATAATAATGCTCCACCGTGGGCCAGGCTTCGCCGTCAATCACAATGGGGCTTGAATGGAAATGCGAGAGAAAGCGGAACCGCTCACGATCGCGGCCGAAGTAGAGGATGCGATTGTCGAGTGGAACAATGACGCTTGGTCCATCTCCAATCATAGCTACCAGTCATCTCGAAAATTTAAACAGTCATATGGTGGATCCGGCCGACGTCCGCCCCTCGCTATGGCTTCGGCTGCGGGTTGACCTCGGGCTCAGGGTTTAGATATTTGCGGTCGGGTGGCGGAGGCTTGGGAAGGGCTAGGGCATTGTAACCTTGGTTGCCGCACCCCAGGAAGAGGAGCGCGGACAGATCATCGAGCGGGATGTTGAAGGGCCCGGCCTTCCTGCCTTCGGTGAGGTCGAGTTCCAGAACGGCGAACGAGCCCGTGCGCAGACCGGTGTTCAGGTCAGTTCGGTCCACAGTGCAACGCTCGCCGGCGGCGTAGCAGATGAACTTTTTCGTCACTCCGCCCTCAACGGCTAGCGTTCCGCCGACCATATGGCCGCCGCGGGCCATTACCTCGACAACCAGCGGCTCGACCCAGAACGAGTAATATGTCCAGTTGTCGGCATCGACGATATTGCGTGCGACGCTGCATCCGTTCTCTGGCCTGATAGCCCAAGGGCCGTACTTGACGCCGATCTTGCCGTCCGCCGGATAATCTTCTTCTGCCGCGGCCTGTGGTGTGCTGAGGAAGAGGACGCTAGCTATTGCCATAAAGGGAATACGCACGGCTCGACCTTTCAAGTTTTCTAGCATTGCACAGCAAGCGGCGCAGTTTATCCGTCAGCGGCGCACTCCCAATCTGCGTAGATTATCGCGGGCATATGCAAAATTCGGGTCGATGTCCAAGGCTCGGTTTAGATCGGAAATCGCTTGCTTCCTGTTACGGAAATAGGTGAAAAGTACCCCCCGGTTCGCCCAGGTCCAAGCATTCTGCGGATCAACGCGGATTGCTTCGTTATAGTCGGCCATTGCGAGGTCGAGCTGGCGAAGATCGAAATAGATCGTCCCGCGATTGTTATAGGCCGGGCCATAATCGCGGTTCGCACGCAGCGCATAAGTGTAGAAGTCAATAGCTTTGCGCTTGTCTCCCGTCTTTTCGGCGATAAACCCGGTCAGAAAGTTCGCATCCGCTTGATCGGGATCAAGCTCCAAGGATTGAGCAAGGTCCTTTGATGCCGGTTCGTACTTTGTCGCCGTGGAGCAAGACGGAGGTCGCGGAAGCATCGCCTTGCACGTGTCTCCTTCCTCGTTTGCGATTTGCACGCTTGTCCTCGCGCGCATGTAATAGGCTAAGGCCTTCGATTTATTGTCGGCGGATTGAGACATTTCGACAAGCTTGTCGAAGACCGGGAGAGCTGCACGATACTCACCCTTGTAGAAAAGGGCCTCGCCCTGATCGTACGTGCTCTGGAGTTCAGAAGAGCTAGGGGACGAATTTGAAGGAGTTGGTTGCGGGCTCGGTGCGGGGGAGGGCGTCGGCGCGGCTGGCGCGGGCTCTGGCTCTGGTTTGGCTGACGGCTCCGGAGTAGGCGGCGGTGCCGCCGGAGTTTGAGTTGGAGTTGGATTGGGTGACGGCTCCGGAGTAGACGTTGGTACTGCAGGGGTCGGCGTCGGAGTGGGCAACGGCTCCGGCGCGGGCTTGGATGGAGGAGGAGACGGCGGTTCAGGCGTTGCCGGCGCCTTCTCGTTCTGGACCGGCTTGACCTGCGGTTCCGGGTCTGGCGCGGGCGGAAAAGGGTCGGGCAAGAGGCCCGCTGCCCAAGCCGACGCTAAGGCGGCAACGATTCCGGTGCTGAAGATCAGTAGGCGCAACTTCCGACCCGCCGGCAGCGAACTCGCCGCCACGTAGGCACCATCGGCAGCTAGCTGTGTGGATGCGGGCGCCGCATCTGCTGTCGACGCGCAGGATGGGCACTGACTGTGGGCATCGGCGTCGTAGATGTGACCTTCGACGCAGCGAACGAGCCGTGTGCTCATTTTTTATTCCAAACAAAAACTGACTACGTCCACGCAATATTGCAGCAGCAAAAGCTGCAGCACAGCAGATCTAGCCAGATTTTACAACGTCTTCGAGCGAAGACCCTGGCGACCTAAAGATCCGTATTTTCCTGGCGAATTTGTTGCCCGGCGTGTCAGCTTTTTGACGTAAATTGTTGCCGCTACTGCCGTTTGATCTGCGAAACGAGTGGCAACGACAGATCCGGGGGAACTCGACCACCGGACGGATCAAGCATTTGGAACAGCGGATTGTTTGGGCGGATCGTTTGCAGAAGCTGCTCCTGGACGATTGCGCTAGGGACGGGGTTCGTTTCAAAGAAATCACGCGGGGTGCTGGATTGGTGATCAATCAGAAGTTTGATCAGCGCCTTCGCGGCGTCTACGGGCATGCGTCGTTCGGCAACGAGACGGCTGACCTGAAGCGCCGATGCGGGGTCGCAGCCACCGGCTTTCGCTTCGTCCAGGAGAAGTTGGGCCGCCTTCTCATCTTCTGGCCGGTTAGCGAGTTTAATGCCGGCCTTTTCCAGCGCGCGGCGGGCGGCGGTCGCGTCGAAATGGGCTGAGATCGTCAGAAACTGAGCGAAATCGATCACGCTGTCGGGGGCGGCAGCGGCGCGCAGACTGTCGATATAAGACGCACGCTCATCGGCTGTTGCAGTACGGGTCCCAGGAGAAATGCTTGCAGACAGCAGCCTGATCCATTTCGAGATGTCGGAGAATGATATCTGTTTGTCTGCGTATTTCTGGCCCAAGTCTTTGAGCATCGTATTGCCGGGTGAAGCGAAATCGGTCCCGGATGTCCTTACATCTCTCGCGGCGACGATCGTCGAGGTCACGGCGCCTGAAAACCGATCAACGATCGCTTGCGCGAAAGCATCCTTGGCGCCCGGATCGTCAAGGCCACACGTCATCTTCTCGCAATGGGATGCCGCAATCGTTTTTTGGAAATCCTCAAGCTCGGCAGCGGATACGTCGACAGGTGCGAGCGAACCACGTTCGCCACTCTTAAGGCGGACGAGCAATGCGTAGGGTTCACGGTCTGAAACCTTGCCGCTGACAAAGGTCGTCGGCTTCGTATCGCCGTCGAGACGGGCCGACCAGGAGGCCGTGAGGTCGCAGACCATATCGCCGCCGGGGAGAGGGTTCAGCAACTTCACATAAACCGTTAGCAGCTCGTCGACGTTGAGCTCATTGATCATGTAAGTGATGGTCCCGGAGGTTGGTTGTCCTGAGGGGCCAGCGCTGGTCCGGTTTGTTACCTCCGTTTGCACCTTATCGGTCTCGAAGAATGGTTTTTGCGCGGTACGGTCGGGCGGCGGATTCACAGACCCGTTCTTGCGTGGCAAGTTGCTAGTAATGTAGAGATTGAGTGAAGGCGCCGTGCATCCGCGCCAATCGAGACGCACGATGTTCCAGTAGACGGCCTCGGGTTTCTGGTTGCGCTTCAGCAGCTCGATCTCGGCGAGCAGCTTGGCGATCTCCACCTTCAAAGCGGTGATCTCCTTCTCCTGCGCAACCAACAGCTCTTCAAGTCGCTTCACCTGCGACGTGAGCTGATCGACCTGGATCTTCAATTGGTGGATGTTGAGCAGAGCCTCTTCGAGCTGCCGCGTTGCCTCATCAAGCTCATCCAGAAGGGCGTCGATCTCCTCATCGGTGAGCCGCCCCTTCTTCAGCTTGTCTTGAGCCTCCTGAAGCTTCTTTTTGGCTTGGTCTACCTGTTCAGTGGCTTCATCTGCCGTGCGCTGGGCCACCGGGTCGCTAGTATAATAGGGCATCAGCACAATCATGAGCACGAGGAACGCGCCCATGGCTTTGGTGATCACCGCCATCATGGCGATCTCGCTGCCACCTGCCGTGTCGCGCCGTATCCGTCTCATCGCGCCTGTCCCGTCCGCGTTGGTCTCATCATGTGCGCGGTACGTAGATACGGTTGATGAGATTCTTCAGACAGTATTGTGCGGCATCGTTCAGCGCGCTTTCTTCCATCTTCTGGACGGCGTGCTGGAAGAAGACCAATACTGTACTGACCAGGAGCGCGACGAGCGTCGTGTAAAACGAGACCGCAAGGCCGCCGGTCACACGGCCGATGTCGATCTTTCTCGGGTCGATGAACTCCAGCGCGACCGCGATGCCGACAATCGTGCCGATGAAGCCGATAGTCGGGATCAACCAAGCGATATAGCGGACATTCTGATAGCGCAGGTCGACGCGATGCGTGAGTAAGTCGAGGCTGCTCTGCATGATCGAAACCGCCTGGTCGACCGAGTGGCTAGCCTGCAGTTGCGTTGTCGTGATGTCTATCAGGTAGGGAAGGAAGCCGTTGTCGCCGTCGTAGAGTTTCGACACCTTGCGGCGGATCGGGCCGAGGTCGCTGACCTGCAACACGGATGAATCGTCTTCGGGCAAGAAACCGCAGCTCAGGAACGCACTCTCGGCGCTGGCGGACCGCCAGCGGATGTAGAGGTCGGCGAGACCGGCGGCGAAGATGAGATACGTCATGTTTTGAATGGTGAAGGGGTAGGGAAAGATGCTGCCCTTGTGATGATCGAGCACCAACGCCGCCGCGACCGAGTTATAAGGCAGCGCAAAGCTCAAAATTCCGATGATCAGCACGGCCATTAGCAGTGCCGTTGCGTAGACCATCGCTGAATTCAAGCGGCCGTTTCTGCCGCGCGCGAAGGTCGAGCTCTTCGAGAGGACCGGCGTCTCTGTTTGCATGCGATCTGGTCTCAGTTGTTGGAGAGACTAAAGAGGCAACGTCATAAAATCCGTTTTCAGAGCGTCTTTTAGTTGAGCTGTGTCGGAAGTCCGTTGTCAACCGGCTCTACCCACGGCGGTTTCAATGGAGCAAGAGTAATCGCTCCGCTGACGTGCATCCGCCGGGCGCATTCTGCTAATAGGTGTGATGATAGATGGGCGAGTTCGGCTGATGCTCGAGTACTATTCCTGAATCGCCCCTAATGGCCCTTCGCGTATCAGCTGACGAAACGTCCAAATCTCGTTTAGAGATGTTCAGCCCTCTGCACTATGCGCCAATACCAGGGGCGCCTAGAGGGCTGCGAGCCTCGCGAAGTACACATTCTTTGCGCCGAACGAAGCCGGACCTGATTTTTTCCGACCAGGAAACCTTCGTGCTGTGAAGCTGCTGCTGGGGGCACCAGATCGAACGCTCCGAGCGTTAGCTAAGCATCCAAGTCGATGAGGATATCGAGATCGCCGAAGATCGACATCTGAAGCATGGTCTCAGCAAATCGTGAACACTGCCGCGGGTAGGTCCGAATACGATTTCTGCAACTGCTTCCAGAATTTAGATAGCCGACCGCCCTTGTGAATTTCGGGTGTCTCCAATAAAACGTTGGACGGAATTAGACGTAAAAATATAGCAATATGAAGTGCATAAGTCACAGATTCTGCGTGGCCCCCATGATGGATTGGACTGACCGGCATTGCCGCGTCTTCCACCGCCGTCTGACGAAGCGTGCGCTGCTTTACACCGAGATGGTCACCGCTGATGCCGTCATTCACGGCGACCGCGAACGATTGCTCGGATTTTCCGCCGAGGAACACCCGATCGCTCTGCAACTTGGCGGCTCCGACCCGGCGAAGCTTGCGACCGCCGCGCGGATCGGTGCGGAGCTTGGATACGACGAGATCAACCTCAACGTCGGCTGTCCTTCGGATCGCGTCCAGGAAGGTCGCTTCGGTGCGTGCCTGATGGCAGAGCCCGAGCTTGTCGCCGCGTGCGTCTCCGCCATGCGCGAAAGCCAGCCTGTCCCCGTCACCGTCAAGTGCCGCATCGGCATCGACGATCAAGATGCCGAGGCCGATCTGACGCGCTTCATCGACGTTGTCGCTGATACCGGTTGCACCTCGTTTGTTGTCCATGCTCGCAAGGCTTGGTTGAAAGGCCTCTCGCCGAAGGAAAATCGCGAGGTGCCCCCGCTCGATTATCAGCGCGTGTATCGGCTGAAGGTGCGACGGCCTGATCTCACCATTATCATCAATGGCGGCATCGAAACCATCGCCGATGCTGAGACGCATCTCGAACACGTCGATGGCGTCATGCTCGGCCGCGCCGCTTATCAAAACCCGTATATTCTTGCGGATGTCGATCGGGCCATCTTCGCCGACGCATCCGCACCGCCGACGCGAGGCGAGGCATTGACAGATCTGCTTCCCTATGTCGAACGTCACGTCGCCAAGGGCGGCCGGTTATCGAACGTCACGCGTCACATTTTGGGTATCTATCACGGTCAGCCGCGTGGCCGCGCGTTCCGCCGCCTGTTGAGCGAGAGCGCAACCAGCGCTTCCGCCACCGCAGAGGTGCTGAGCGAGGCGATCGCGCTCGCAGAGCACGGCTTCGGACGGCAAGACCGTCCCGATGCAGCCTGAACCGACCGCATGGCATTCTCAACAGTCCCGACACATCATCTGATTGAATTGCTGGCGCTGCTTGCCGGTGCGGGGCTGCTCGCCGGATTTTTGTCGGGCCTTCTCGGCATCGGCGGCGGTGGCGTTCTCGTCCCGGTCCTCTATGAAGTCTTCGGCGCGGCAGGCGTTTCCGAAGACATCCGCATGCACATCACGCTCGGCACGACGCTCGGCGTCATCGCGCCGACCGTATTTCGCTCGTTTGCCGAATATCGGGCCAGAGGTACAGTCGATACCGGCATCGTCAAGCGCATGGGGCCATGGATTTTTTTCGGGGTCAGCGTTGGTATCGTCGTCGCGTACTACGCCAGCAGCGAAGTTTTGCGCTGGATATGGGTGGTTTTCGGCTCAGCGCTGGCCGTCAAAATGTATCTCGGCCGCGACGACTGGAAGATCGCCGACACGCTCCCACGTCGCCCGTGGCTGGAAATCGCTGCCTTCCTGATTGGCTTGGTATCGACGCTGATGGGCATCGGCGGCGCGACGTTCACGGTGCCGCTGTTCACGCTGCATGGCATGCCGTTACTGAGAGCCGTTGGAACCGCAACTGGCATCGGTACTGTGATCGCGGTTCCGGGAATCGCCGGCTACATCATCTCAGGCTGGGGCGAGCAGGGATTACCGCCGCTCTCGCTCGGCTACGTCAGCCTCGGCGCATTGCTGATCGCGCCGCTCGCGGTCTTTGCCGCGCCCTATGGCGTGAGGCTCGCGCACGGCATCTCGAAGCGCGCACTGGAACTCGCGTTCGCAGTCTTCCTGACGACCGTCGTCTCGCGTTTCCTCTGGACGCTTTTTTGATTGGCGCTGGCGACTCCCTGCGGGAAGCCGACCGCCAGCGCAAATGTATGGCGAATGCACGCACCGGCGGCCGGGGCGCGCTACGCTTAAACAGCTATCTTCTGATTGTATTCGCCGACTTCGGGAAAGCGCGAAAGCTGCTGGTCGATGTCCTTGAAGATCGCCTTCATGTTAGCTTCCGACGTCGGGCTTTCGACCACAACGACCAACTCCGGCTTATTCGATGATGCGCGGACAAGGCCCCACGTCCCGTCTTCCAGCATCACGCGCACGCCGTTGACGGTGATGAGATCGCGGATCGCCTGGCCTGCAATCGTGCCTCCGCTCTCTTTCTGCTTCGTATAGTGCTCGGTGATCCGATCAACGACGCCGTACTTTTTCTCGTCGTCGCAATGCGGCGACATCGTCGGCGAGCCGTAGGTCTTAGGAAGCGCGTCGCGCAGATCGGCAACCGTTTTTCCAGGACTACGATCGAGCATGTCGCAAACGGCGATCGCTGAAACGAGGCCATCGTCGTAGCCACGGCCAAGCGGCTCATTGAAGAAGAAGTGGCCCGACTTTTCGAACCCGACCAGTGTCTTGTGTTCGAAATTATAGCGCTTGATGTAGCTGTGGCCGGTCTTCCAATAGCTCGTCGTCGCCCCGTTAGCGATCAGCACGGGATCGGTCGTGAACAGGCCCGTCGACTTTACGTCGACAACAAACTTTGCCTTCTTGTGGATCGCCGAAATATCGCGCGCCAGCATCACGCCGACCTTGTCCGCGAAGATTTCATGGCCGTCGTTGGCAACAACACCGCAACGGTCGCCGTCGCCGTCGAAGGCCAAGCCGACATCCGCGCCGGTTTCGAGAACCTTTGCAGAGACCGCATGAAGCATCTTCATGTCTTCGGGGTTCGGATTGTGGTTCGGGAAGGTGTAGTCGAGATCGGTGTTGAGGGGCACGACTTCGCAGCCGATCGCTTCCAGCACTTGCGGTGCAAAGGCGCCCGCAGTGCCGTTGCCGCAAGCCGCGACGACCTTCAAGCGGCGCTTCAGCTTCGGGCGATTGGTCAGCGCCTTGATATAGCGCTCGGCAAGATCGGAAACGAAGATATAGCGCCCGCCGGTCTTGGCTTCGAACTCACCGTTGAGAACGATCGACTTCAATTCGGACATATCGTCGGGTCCGAACGTCAGCGGCCGCGACAATCCCATCTTGATGCCGGTCCAGCCATTATCGTTATGGCTTGCCGTCACCATTGCGACGCCTTCGACGTCGAGTTCGAACTGCGCGAAGTAGGCCATCGGCGACAGCGCGAGGCCGATGTCATGCACCTCGCATCCGCCGGCGAGCAGGCCGGTCATCAGCGCCTGCTTCACCGCGGCGGAGTACGAGCGGTAGTCGTGGCCGACGACGATGCGTTTCGGCACGCCTCGGCGCGCAAACAGCGTCGCCATGCCGAGCCCGACGGCATTGAGGCCCATCAGGTTGATTTCCTGCGGGTAGAGCCAGCGCGCGTCGTATTCGCGGAAGCCGGTCGGCTTGACGAGCGGAAGGCGCTCGAAGTCGGCGGTGTTGGGCTTCAGGTCAGCGCGTGGCTTCGGTAGCATGAGGTTCTCCTCGAACGTGGTTCATTCGGGGACCTTAACGCGCTTTGGCATGCGCGTGGTTCCGACGGCCGCTCTATCAGCAATGTTCTGGGCGGAATAGTGGAATAGTCACTCTTCAAGCTCGAGTTTGTCACCGCGCATCTCGACGCGCGACAGCCGCCCCAAAAACGACATGCCCAGAAGCGTGCGTTCGGAAGCACCTCGTTCCGACACCACGCCTTTGACGTTTCGCACAGTGATATCGCCGATTTCGATGCGTGAAATCGTGACTGGCGCGACACGTGCAATGCCGTTCGCTGTTTGAGCCGTATGTGTGAAATCCGACGGTTTCACGAAAATTCCGGCTCTGGCGGCATCGTCATAGGTCAATGCAACGAGAGACGCGCCCGTATCCACCATCACGCCGATTTCCCGGCCGTTGATTTCGGCCTCCGTCAGAAAGTGGCCATATTGACCAGCAGGCAGCGTCACCGAGTTGGAAGCATGCGAGGCAACGACTGGTACATCCAAAGCGGGGGAGGGTGCCGTATCTGTCTGATCGGCAACCATAGGTGCCGGATGTAGCCGGTCCATGATACCGGCGACGATGCCAGGATGTGTCAGGGTATAGGCAAGTCCAACCGCGCCAACAGCCGCGATGGCGAAGGACGCGAAAAGACTGGCCGTGGCCGACGACATTTCCATTGCCCTTTCAACAGCGCCGCGAACCCTTGACTTCGGGCCCAGCTATTGCCGAAGCGTCGCGAAATTGCCTGCCACTTGATATGACCCGAGACGTCTTAAAAAACTGGAACCGAGAAGGGTTTCGTTAAGAGTTCCAGCCTTCGCCACCAGGCCCTCGACATCATTCATGACGAGCGGCCCGATGCGGACGGATTTGAGACGCACCGGCGCCAGATAGCTCGTGCCGTTGGCGGTCCTGAGCGGGGTATCGTAGGCGAGGGTGCCGATATCGATGCCGGCCTTTTCGGCATCCGATTGCTTGAGGATGACGGTCGCCGCGCCGGTATCGATGCGTGCCGTCAGCGCCGCGCCGTTGATCTCCGAATTGGCCAGAAAGCCGCCGTCGTCTGCACGACGAAGCAGGACGGACGCCGAAGCATCCCGCGGCGTCGGTAACGCGCTGTCGTTTGCGTGTCGCGCAAAGGTCATGACATCGGCAAGCGAGAACGCCACGTCCTTGTTGAAAGCACCCATGACGAGCACCCCACCCGCGATGCAAGCCGCCAGCGTCGGCCAGACGGCGAGCCGCCGTTCGCCGCGATGGCTCAGAAGCGTGGCGATGTAGAGCGCCAGCAGAATGCCGATGACGGACGCTGCAACCGGGAGGTTCGGAATCGCATCGAAATTGAACCCGCCAAGCATCGACGCGCCCAGCACTCCGGCGAGCCCGACGACCACGACGAAAAGCAGAAAGATCAGCATGCCCCGGCCTTGTTGAGTGAGAAGATGGTGATTAGCGCGCCTCTCCGGCCACCCGCATCGGTGCATCGGAACCGAACGATGAAGACGATGGGCGCATCCGCGGTTGCCGCGGCTGCCGCGGCGCGCCGGTATCGCGGTGACGTTCCTGTCCCACTGGCTGCAGCGGCGATAGCGGATTGAGAACGCGCTGAGGCGGTATCGTTACGGTCACTTCGGTGCCCTTGCGCAACTCTGACTGCAAGTCGAACGTGCCGCCATGCAGATGGATCAGGTTCTGCACGATGGAAAGCCCGAGGCCGGTGCCGCCTTCGGCGGTTTCGTGCGCAAGCGAGCCCTGGCCGAATGCCTGCAGGACGCGCGGGATCTCGTTCTTCGGAATGCCGGGTCCGGTGTCGGCCACCGTCAGGAACTGGCCCCCATCCTGGGTATTTCCGACGATCAGCGTGATGCGGCCGCCCTTCGGCGTAAACTTCAGCGCGTTCGACAGCAGATTGAGGCAAATCTGGCGCATCGCGCGCGGGTCGGCCCACACCTGCGATACGTCCGGGGTGAAATCTTCGACGATCATCAGCGCTTTTGAATCGGCCTTGATCTTCACCAGTCGCTGACAATCCTCGGCAATATCGGTCAGGCGGATCGGTTCTTCGCTTAGATCGTAGCGCCCGGCCTCGATCCGCGAGAGGTCGAGAATTTCGTTGATGATGCAGAGCAAGTGGTCGCCGCTCTTGTAGATGTTGTGAGCGTAATCCCGATAGACGTCGTTGCCGATGGGGCCGAGCAGTTCGCGCTCCATGACTTCCGAAAAGCCCATGATGGCATTCAGCGGCGTGCGAAGCTCGTGGCTCATCGTGGCAAGGAAGCGGGACTTCGCCTTGTTCGCGGCTTCGGCGCGGCGCCGGGCTTCGTCCGAGATGGCGGTGGCTTCTTCGAGTTCCGAGATCAAGCCGTCCTTTTCCGCCCGGTATTCGACCATCGCCAGCGCCGTCGAGTGCAGCCCGCGCGCCAGATAGACGAAAAAGACGTGGATGCCGATCGCCATCGAACCGAGGGCAAAATAGAACGGATCGCCAAGGGAGAAGAGACGCGCCGCAACCGCAACCGTCATCGGCACGGTGCCCGCGAGAAAGAGTTGTGGTAGCGTTGATGCAAACGTCATACGGATCGCCAGCACGACCATCAGCGTCGCGAAAATAAACACATGCGATGAGAACGTCGCGGGCGACATAAGGTGGTGCCCGCCGCCACCATGGATCGACATGCCGATCAGCGCGAACGCCGCGAGCGCAAAGCCGTTGACGAGTTCGATGCGGACGAAATGACGGCGCCACTGTCCGACATTCACCTCGGTGCGCGGAATGGAGAGCAGCCGCCGGCACTGATCGAGCATATAGACGCGCGAGATCGACACGATCGCGATCCAGGTCGTCGCCTCCGTGAAGGACGCCCAGAACATCGAAGTGATGTAGAAGATGAAGCACAACGCCGGCATGGCGAAGGGCGCGCTGGTCTCGTTACGCGCAAACATCGTAAGCAGTTCGTATTCGAATTCCGGCTTATTGACGGTGCCATGCGTGAGCTTTTCCCGGAAAGACCTGAGGTCATTCCGAGATTGGGTCTGCCGCATAGAGGGCGCTGCGTCGACAGCCGTTGCTTCGACACTCTGAACGTTGTCGTCCATCCCGCGAGCCGTTATTCCCATTCCATGAATTTGCGCGTGCTCATGCCGGGCGCAGTTCGTAAATTGGCGGCAATTCGTTAAAGCAAGCCTTAAAGGTCTCCTTCGCCGGTCGAAAAAGGAGGCTACACAACCAGAGCGAAGGAAGCCGCAAATGGGGCGTTGGCGACGCTGGAGACGGCGAAACTGGGCATCCTTTATTAAGCTTGCGCTGGTTTTAACTTTGTTTGCCGCAGTTATCGTTGGTGCGCCCCGGCACTGGAATACGCGGTGGCACCGTGCCGACGCGGCCGATCCCTTTCCGCCAACGGTCACCGGCTATGGAGATCCTATCGACGGCGACAGCCTATGGGTCGGCAAAGAAGAGGTGCGCCTCAAAGGCATAGACGCACCAGAATGGCGGCAAGGCTGCGAGAAAAACGGCACGCGCTGGGATTGCGGGGCGGCGGCGCGGGACGAACTGGTCCGCGCCATTGGCGATGATGAGGTCACCTGCGCCATCGAAGAACGCGACGTCTACGGCCGAATGCTGGGTCGCTGCACGGCCGGCGGTCGCGATCTCAATGCACAAATGATCGCCTCCGGCATGGCGGTCGCCTATGGCGCGTACTGGGACGAGCAGGCCGTCGCGCGTGCCGAGCGAAGAGGACTTTGGGTCGGAGCTTTTGAAGAGCCGCGCGATTGGCGTCGCGAGCACGCCTCCGGGGATGACAGGTGAACCATGCACATCATCGAGACACACGCCGCTCCGAGCCCGAGACGCGTAAATATATTCCTCGCCGAGAAGGGCATCGTTGTTCCACGCGAGGAGCGCGATATGATGACCGAAGACCTCAAAAGCGGCGACTTTGCTAAGCTCAATCCCTGGCATCGCGTTCCGGTTCTGGTTTTCGATGACGGGCGGACGATTTCTGAGACCATCGCAATCTGCCGTTATTTCGAGGAGATAAAGCCTGAGCCGCCGCTGTTCGGCGTGGGTGCCATCGGCAAGGCCGAAGTCGAGATGTGGACCCGGCGCGTCGAGCTAGGTTTGTCGAGCGCTGTGTTCAGCGTTTTTCGCCACCTTCATCCGAAAATGGCCCATCTCGAAGTGCCCCAGGTCGCGGAGTGGGGGGAGGCCAATAAAGAGAAAGTTGCATTCGAACTTGGCCGCCTCGATGCCCGCCTTGCCGACAGCCGCTTTATCGCCGGAGACGATTATACGATCGCCGATATCACGGCGCTCGTCGCCGTCGATTTCATGCGGCCCGCGCGCCTCGGCAGACCAGATGCGTTTGCCAACGTCACGCGTTGGCACGGAGAGGTTTCAGCCCGGCCGAGCGCAAAAGCTTGACGCTCATCGGTCGATATGTGGAAAATATTACCAATCACCACGTTGACACACGGCATATACAGAATAATAATCTCAAAAAGCGACGCGAAAGCGTAAAATGTTGTTCTCCTGGCCAGGGCGGTGCCGATGCTCGACGAAATGGACGTTAAAATCCTGCGCATTCTGCAGCAGGATTGCACGCGCCCCGTTGCTGACATCGGCAAGGAAGTCGGCCTCTCGACGACGCCCTGCTGGCGGCGTGTGCAGAAGCTCGAAGAGTCGGGCGTCATCCAGCGCCGGGTCGCCATTCTCGATGCGCAACAGGTGAACGCCGGCGTCATGGTGTTCGTCTCGATCAAGACAGACAAGCACTCGCTCAACTGGCTGGAAAAATTTCACTCTGCCGTCGCGGAATTTCCCGAGGTCGTCGAGTTCTATCGCATGTCCGGCGAGATCGACTATCTGCTTCGCGTCGCGGTGCCCGACATCGCGGCCTACGATGCCTTCTACAAAAAGCTGATCTCGCGCGTCGATATCGCCAAGGTGTCGTCGGCCTTCGCGATGGAGCAGATCAAATACACGACAGCCCTTCCGCTGCAGTTCGCGATCACCGAGCGTTCGGGAAAGAGTGAGCGCGCCGAAGCGTAAGAGCCTAGCCGTCAGTCCGACGTTTTGGGTTTGAGGCGCGCGATCAGACTCGATGTATCCCAGCGGCTCCCGCCGTGGGCCTGAACGTCCGCATAGAAACCGTCGACGATTTTCGCCACCGCCAGATCGGCGCCGTTCGATTCTGCTTCATCGAAACAGATGGCGAGATCCTTACGCATCCAGTCTACGGCGAAACCGAAGTCGAATTTGCGCTCGTGCATGGTCTTCCAACGGTTGTCCATCTGCCACGATTGCGCCGCGCCCTTAGAGATCGTCTCGATCAGCGCCGTCACATCCAGCCCGGCGCACTCGGCGAAATGGATCGATTCCGCCAGCCCCTGGACGAGTCCTGCGATCGCGATCTGGTTGCACATCTTGGCAAGCTGCCCTGATCCGGAAGGTCCCATGAGCCGGACCGCGCGCGCGAAACAGGTGATCAGCGGCTCAGCCTTCTCGAATGCGGTTTTGTCGCCGCCAGCCATGACGGTCAGCACGCCGTTTTCGGCGCCCGCCTGGCCGCCCGAAACGGGACAGTCGAGAAATGCGAAGCCGCCGGACTGTGCGGCCGCCGACAGCTCCCGCGCGACCTTGGCCGACGCCGTCGTGTGATCGACGAAAATCGTGCCCGCGCTCATGGACTGAAAAGCACCGTCTGGGCCGGTCGTGACGCTGCGCAGGTCGTCGTCATTGCCGACGCACGCAAACACCACCTCGCAGCCACGCGCGGCTTCGGCTGGTGTCGCAGCGACTGTGCCGCCGAACTGCTGCTGCCATTTCTGGGCTTTGGCGGCAGTCCGATTGTAGACGACGACATCATGGCCGCCGCGCGTCTTCAGATGCCCCGCCATGGGATAGCCCATGACGCCGAGACCGAGCCAAGCCACCTTCGCCATTTGTCCGTTCCTGTTCCACGTCGCCGTGCGTCTCACCCGACCACGGCGGCTGATGACAAAAAGCAACGCCGGGATCAACTGCCATTGTCCCGGCGTCTGCGCGACTGATATTGCGAAGAGACCGCTAGTAGCGGCGATTCTGAGCGGCCCACGGGTTACTGCGGTCAAATCCGCGCACCGGCTGGGCGCTCGCGATGCAGATGACGCCGTTGCGCCGGTCCTTGTGGCAATCGACGTTCTTTCCCACAGCAGAACGCCACTCGGAGAATTCCGGGCCATAACGGTCGGCAACCTTGCTGCGCCAGCCCTGGATTGCAGCCCGACGGGCATCATCCTGCCGAACGCTCAAGGGCACACCGTCGTCGGGGGCCGAGGCTTGGACTTCGATCCGCGGCATGGTGCCGACATCTTGAATCGGCGGTCCGCCCACGCCGCGCGGCGGTTGAACTGACGGTGAAGGCGATCCACCACCGTTCTGGGCAGGCGAAAAGACGTCTTGGGAGGGTGAGTAGTGGCCCCGCGGAGACGAATAGGCGTCACCGGTAGGCGCGGGTGCATTGCCGCTGCTCTGATAGGCATCAGATTCGCCAGCTTGGTAGGGAGGCGCCGCCGCACCTCCGACGCCGGGAGGCGAACTCTGATGGTTCGGCGTGTAGCTGTCCGGCGGCGGGTCGGTCGGCTGGCCGCCGGTATTGTTGACACCCCTGTAGGGCGTGTATTCGAACGTCTGCGCACTTGCAGGCAGGGCAAAGCCCACAAGCAGGGCCGCCACCGCGGCAATCGACTTCAGGGGCAGACGGGCCATTTACGTTCTCCGGACGGCGAATCGGTGGAAGTTATCGCCGGTAGATGCACGGGCCTGAGCAAATGCTGAATGGCAACGGGCCAAAAGCTGGTAGCGCCGCGCTGCCGAGCAATATGCTAAGGAAAGACCTTCCATTAAACCCCCCGGACGATAATGACAAATTTGGCGAAACTTGATTCCCGGCCCCTATCCGTAACCTATGGCGATGTGGTCCGCGCGGCAGAGGCGATCCGCGGGGCCGTCGTTCCGACGCGCTTCGAGCCAAGCCGAACCCTCAGCACCCTTCTCAACGCCGAAATCTGGCTGAAGTTCGAGAACTTGCAGTTCACCGCGTCCTACAAGGAGAGGGGGGCCTTAAACAAGCTCCTGTCGCTGTCGGACGTCGAGCGGCAAAATGGCGTGATCGCCATGTCGGCCGGAAATCACGCCCAGGGTGTGGCCTATCACGCCCACCGTCTCGGCATCCCGGCGACAATCGTGATGCCGGCTTCGACGCCCACCATCAAGGTCGAGAACACCCGCAGCCATGGGGCCGAAGTCATTCTCGAAGGTCAGACGCTGGAAGAATCCTACGCCTTCGCCGTCGCCTATGGGGCCGAACGCGGCATGGCCTTCGTTCATCCGTTCAATGATCCGGCCGTGATTGCGGGGCAGGGAACGGTTGCGGTCGAGATGCTGGCGGTCGCGCCAGATCTCGATGTGCTGATCGTGCCGATCGGCGGCGGCGGATTGATCTCGGGCATGGCTGTCGCCGCGAAGGCGATCAATCCAAAGATCAAGATCATCGGCGTCGAGGCGCAGCTCTACCCCTCAATGCTCAACGCCGTGAAACATGCCTCGTTGCCCGTCGGCGGCGATACCCTCGCGGAAGGCATCGCCGTCAAGACGCCGGGCAGCCTGACGCAAGAGATTGTCGAAGCCCTGGTCGACGACATTCTGCTCGTCTCAGAAGCCGATCTCGAACGCGCCGTGTCACTACTGATCACGATCGAGAAGACGGTCGTCGAGGGCGCAGGCGCCGCCGGGCTCGCCGCGCTGATCGGCGCGAATAGGCTTTATAAGGGCCGCAAGATCGGTCTGGTTCTCTGCGGCGGCAACATCGACACGCGGCTGCTGGCCAGCGTTCTGACGCGCGAGCTTGCCCGTGACGGCCGCCTGTCACGCCTTGCCATCGACCTTCCCGACCGGCCCGGCCAGCTTGCCAAAGTCGCGGGCGTGATCGGTGGTGTTGGCGCCAACGTCGTCGAGGTTTATCATCAGCGCGTCTTCACTGACGTTCCGGCGAAAGGCACCGAGCTTCACCTTGTCATCGAAACGCGCGATCGCGCCCATCTCGATCTGGTCGTGACGGGCCTCAAAGAGGCGGGCTATTCGGTGATGGTGAAGAGTTCGACCGGCGCCGGAGCGCCCTGACCGTCAGAAAACAACGCGCAAAAAGATGGGCCCTCGGCTTTTGCGGAGGGCCCTAAGTGGATCGTTGGATCGGGGAAGAGTCGGATCGAAATTGACGAGGCATCGAAAATATTGCGGCTACCTCGAAGTGAACTGGACGGGGAGCGGAAATTTCAACTTGGTATCGTCTTGAAGCTTATTGAAAATGAGCGCGCCAATCAGAAGTCCGCAGCTTGCCAGAAAACAAATCGCCATACCGGCACGCGTTAAACGATCGACCGTGGAGTTTTGATCACTGGCTGCCTTGAGATCCATCGCACAAGCCCGCCTTCAATCTATTGAAGTAAGCTTCTTGTAACCGACTTTTACGAGGCGGTCGATTTTGAAGTCTTGCGATGACTAATCACTATACGATCGAATTAACGAACTGTTTACGCCTGTAAACAAGGCGTAAACCCGCGCTCCGATTTGGCATTCCAATAGATTGGGAGACGGACCGCCGGTCGCCACGTTACAGCCGCGCCTCCGCTTTAGGGATGCGCGAAGATACAGCGGCCAGAGACGGTCTTGGGCCTGGAAGACGAAACACGAGAGACGACGTGCAATTCGAAGACGTGATGTTTTATGCGCGGCTGTTGGTAGGCCTGCTGACTTTCGCCTGTTTCGGCGCGCTCGGTGCCGTTGCGGCGGACCCGCAAGCCGCGTCGGCGCCAGCCTCGTCGTCCGCATCGTCTGCCGTGCCGTCGCGCCCCGAAGAGCCGCTCGCGGCGAAGGCCTATAGCATCCTCGATACCTACTGCGCGCGCTGCCATCAGACGGGCAAGCTTGAACGCCCGCTGGCGTCAGGCGGCCTCGCGAATATTCTCGATATCGACGATCTGGCGCGCGATTCCATTTTGGTGAAGCCCGGTTTCCCCGACGCTTCGCGTCTGTACGACGTTCTGGAAACGCGTCACGCCCCACTCGATGTTTTTATCGGCGCCAACGCGGCGGTGGAACCGCAGCCGGACGACATTCTCGCCCTTCGTCGCTGGGTGAAGGATCTTCCCGATACCGCTCAAACGTGTCCGTCGCGACGGCCGATCAGCCTTACCGACCTCGACAAGCTGATGCGGGACGCCCAGCGTCTGGAACGCGAGCAGGGCAAGGACGTCCGCTTCATTTCTCTCGCCCACCTCTACAACGCGTGCGCGACACCGGACGAAATGGCGGCATATGCGGCCGCGCTGAACAAACTGATGAACGCGCTCTCCTGGGCGCCCGAACCCATGAAGCTGACGCCGCTCGATGCCGCTGGAACGGTGCTGTCGTTCCGGCTTCCAGATTTCGGCTGGGACGCGGCGCGCTGGGCGATGATCCAAGACGCCTATCCGCCTGCACTCGTTCACGCCGTCGCGCCGGACATTTTAAAAACCGCGCAGACGAAAGCGGTCATCGTCAACGGCGATTGGCTTGCCGCTGCCGCAGGCGAAACGCCGCTTTATTACAGTCTTCTCGGCATCCCGCAGAAACTATCCTCTCTTGCCGCCATGAACGGTGCGAAGATCGACGACGATATTCGTGCTGGATCCGTCCGCCGCATTGCCGTTCGCGAGAGCGCAGTGACGCGCGGCAATCGTTTGATCGAACGCCACCCCGGCGATCATGCGGGACTGTGGCTGGTCTACGACTTTGCAACCAGTACCAGCGACCAGAACGTTTTCGATCACCCATTGGGCCCCAAATCCGCAACCAGCGCCGCGGCTCCCTTCAAGGCGGATGAAGTCCGCGCGCTGTTCGCGCTACCCAACGGCTTTTATGCGTTCGCGCTCTACGATGCGTCGGGCAACCGCATCGATCGGGTGCTGCCGGGCATTGAGAAGCCATACGCGGGCGATGAGGCCAACGCCGTTGAGCCGACAACGACGGCCGGCACCGATTGCTTTGCGTGCCATACCGAAGGATTGGTCAAAGCCAAGGATGATTTCAGGCCTGCTGGTCCGGTCGATATCTCATCCGCACCGATGCCAGCCGATCGCCGCACGGCGCTGCCGTTGTTTGGCACGGACAGCGAAAACATGCTCCTGATGCTTGGCGGCACGGATCGCTTCCGCGCCGCCGCCAAATCGGTCGGCGTCGATCTCAACCTTCAAATTCACGGCGAAGAGATGGTTTCGGGTCTTGCTCGCCGCTATCGCGAAGGCGCCGATTTTGAGGTTGCGCTGTCCGAGACGGGCCTCGAGCGCACAGACTTCCTGAAAGAGCTTTCAAACGCCAAAGGCCAAGCCGCGCCGCTCGCCCGCCGCCTTCTGCACGGCGTGCTGTCGCGCGCGCAGCTCGAACGACTGTTTTCGCTGCTCAAAGGCATAGACAAGCCGAAGCAGACGGCATCCGCGGGGTTTCTGCGCGAAGTAAAGACAGACATTGGGCTCAGCATGTGGCTCGATAAGCCACGCCCGGTTCCCGGAGACCTCGTGACGATCAAGGCCGAAGCTGACAACGACTGCTACCTGACAATCATCAGCGTCGATGCCGAGGGCGTTGGGACCGTGCTGTTTCCGAGCGATTTCCAGCACGACAATCTGATCAAGGCCGGAAAGCCAGTGAGCGTCCCACCGGCCGATGCACCGTTCCAGCTTCGCTATAAAGCAGCGGGCAGCGAGACGATTCTAGGTCGCTGCTCGACCAGCGCTACGCCGCCGGTCGGCATTGAGCACGACTTCGTGCATCAGCGCTTCACGGTACTCGGTAACTGGGAAAACTTCATTCGCGACACGCTCGTCACCGACTGGGAGATGCGCGCCAACCCGGAAAAGGCCGAGCGCGCCCGTATCGCCCGGGCTGGCGCCATCAGCCGCCGCGAAGCTCAGGGCGAGCGCATCGAGCCACCGCGGCCCGACATCGTGACGGATCGGCCACTACGCGACGGCCGCGCAGTCCTCATCCTCGGCCTTCGCTGACGTCTCGAACGCGGCGCCAAATGCCTGAAAACAAGGCGCTTCATAAAACTGTCGCAAACGGTAGGTGCCGAAACGCATCGCTCCGTAGGCCAATCGCATCCCGCCACTCGCGTTCGGGAGAGAATCCGACAACCCTAAAAAGCGTTTGGGTTCGGAAAGGCTTTACAGAGGGAGCCGAGGTACCTAAATGCACCCCTTCAACATTGTGTCCAGAGCCGACATCGCTCGGCTGCCGCGCGCGAAACCGGATAGCGCTTCCTCAGGAGGTTCTTTCGCGATGGAGAAGTTTGCCACCGCCCTTGAAATGGTGACCGAGATGAAGCCGGATCTTCCGGTCTTCGCCGCGCGTCCCCACGCTGCGGGCCGTGCCGCTCGGTGGTTCATCAACAACTTTCCGGGCGAGGTCGCTTACGCTTACAAGGCGAACAGCTCCGTCTTTCTTCTCGGCGCGCTTTACGGTGCGGGTATCAAGCAGTTCGACGTCGCCTCTGTCGCCGAGCTTGAGGACGCCGCAACGATCCCCGGCGTGCGCCTGCACTTCATGCATCCGGTGAAGTCGCGCTACGCCATTCGCCGCGCCTACTTCGATTACGATATCAAATGCTTCGCGCTCGACACTGAAGACGAGCTGCAGAAGATCATCGAAGAGACGGACGGGGCGAAAGACCTTGAGCTGTTCGTGCGCGTCTCGGTTCCGGCCAAGAACAGCCGCGTGCCGCTGGAGCACAAGTTCGGTATCTCCGGCCAGAAGGCGCAGCGCCTGCTCGTCAAGGCGCGCCAGGTCGCCGACGAACTCGGTATCACCTTCCATGTCGGCTCGCAGACGACGACGCCCGACGCCTACGCGATGGCGTTCGAGGAAGTGAAGAAGCACATCGTTAAGGCTGGCGTCGTGGTCGACGCGATCGATATCGGCGGCGGTTTCCCGTCACGCTACACCGATAGCGTGCCCGCGCGGCTGTCCGACTTCATCGAAGTCATTAAAGCGTCGATGGCGAAGATGCCCGTGACCGAGGATTGCCGCTTGATCTGCGAGCCCGGCCGAGCGCTCGTCGCCGAAGCCGAAAGCCTGATCGTGAAAGTCGATCTGCGCAAACCGGGCAACCAGCTTTTCATCAACGACGGTTCTTATGGTGCGCTCTTCGACAGCGCGCATCTGGGCTTCGTTTTCCCGGTTCGCCTCATTCGTCCGGGCCTCGATCCGAACGAGCCGCTGGAGCCGTTCGAGTTCTGGGGACCGACGTGCGATTCCATCGACCACATGAAGGGGCCGTTCATGCTGCCCGCTTCGGTTCGCGAAGGTGATTACATCGAGATCGGTAATCTCGGCGCCTATGCCCGCGCCATGGGCACGCGCTTTAATGGATACGGCGAATACATCGACGTCATCCTGCAGGATGAGCCGATGTATTCGATCTACACGGAAGATCTCGAACCGATCGCGCGCAACGCCTGATAGTCGGTTAGGCATGGAAAGCGACAACATCGCGGATATCTACCGCGAGTACATTGCGTGCCTGAATAATCGGGACTGGGACCGGCTAACTGCATTCGTTGCCGACGACGTCACGCGCAACGGCAAGCCGCTGAGACTTTCCGGCTATCGAGAAATGCTGGAGCGCGACGTCTCGGAAATTCCCGACCTCCGATTTCACATTCTGCTGATGGTTTGCGAACCGCCCTTTGTTGCAAGCCGTCTGGGCTTTGATTGCACGCCAAAAGGCAGTTTTCTCGGGCTCACCGTCAATGGCCGGAGGGTGTCGTTCACCGAGAACGTTATCTACGAATTTCAGAACGCGAAGATCCAGCACGTCTGGTCGGTCGTAGATAAAGCTGCGATTGAGGCTCAGATCAAAGTCTGAGCCTCTTACGCAATCGCGTGACCTTAGTTCGACGCCTTCGCGAGCGCGACCAACTTCGGCTCGGCCCGATAGTTCTCCGGGAACAGCCGCTTCAGATTGGCGACCTTCGGCAGGTCGTTGATTACGATGTACGGATAGTTTGGATTCAGCGTCAGAAAATTCTGATGATAGTTCTCGGCCGGAAAGAACGTGCGGCCGGGCTCCACCGTCGTGGCGATCTTGTCCGGGAAGATATGCGCCTTGTCCAGCTGTGCGATGTAAGCCTTCGCGACATTCGCCTGTTCCGCCGTCATCGGAAAAATCGTCGAGCGATACTGCGTGCCTGAATCCGGCCCTTGACGGTTGAGTTCGGTCGGATCGTGCGCCACCGAGAAATAGATCTGCAGCAGCTTACCGTAGCTGATTTTCTGCGGATCGAACGTCACTTGCACGGATTCCGCATGACCCGTCGCGCCCGTGCCGACGATCTGATAGTGCGCATCCTGCGCGTCGCCGCCGGTATATCCGGAGACCGCGTTTTTCACGCCGGCAACGTGCTGGAACACGCCCTGAACGCCCCAGAAGCAGCCGCCTGCCAGCACAGCCGTTTCAAGATGCGCGCTTTGAGGCGCGGGCTCATCGATGGCGGGCGGCGGCACGCGCGTGCCTTCCTCCGCATCGACGCCTACGCCGCCGACCGTACTCAGAACAAAGACGACAGCCGCAACGGTGACGATTGAAAAGAAAATGCGGTCGGACCGCAAAAGAGATTTGAACTGGATTGCCATGGACGTCTCCGGGGGGATTGGTCGTGTGCTTCCACACACTCCAATGCCTACGTCTGCCGTGCGCAATCCGTTACGCGAGCGTCCGCGGTAACGTCTTGTTGAACCTTACCGCTTGCACGCGGAATGCGCCTCGGCGGCTTTAGAAAGCGGCCGAGGCGACGCGAGATAAATTGCGTTAGCGCGATATGCGCGAGATCTTCGACCCTTCGAGCGTCAAATTATACATGAGCCCCTTGGGGTCGAGGATGAAGCCGACGACCGGGCTCGTGATCTTGTTGGTGTCGATTGATCCGCCGACGCCGACCGTGATGATTGCCACTGAAGCGTCTGCGCCGACCTTCCATCCCGCGGTTTTGCGAAACTGGCGCAGCGCCTCGGGTGTCATGAACGCGATGATGACCGATCGCGCCTGCACACCGATCTGAAAGCCGAACGAGCCCGAAACGGTATTGTAATAACCGGCGGTGCGCCCGCCGATCAGCAGCGCGCCTTCGCCATATTCTCCGCCGATGCCGAAGCCCGCCTTCACGACGGACGGAAACACCAAAATACCGACAGCCTTGTGCGCTAGCTCGCGCGCGCCGCCGACTTGGCGGAAAAATCGCTGCATGGTCTCATGCACACCGGCGTCGATCTCTGGTCCCGATTCTGCGTGGCTTGCCGGCGACGCCGCGACGAGCGCGAACCACGCGACAAGCGCCACGCTAAGGTGTCTGATGAACATTTTGTGTCTCCCTCGTGCCCCGACCGACGCTTGCCTGCGCTTCATGGCCGAATTTCGCTTGCAGGCCAAAAATTCGGCCCGCGGATTAAGTCGGCGATTAACGGTGTTCGGCAGCAAACACAAATGCCGGATGCTGATTTTCCGGCGAGGCGAGTATTGGGGGAAGGGCGGGCCACCATACGATGAGGCCCGCGTCCTTGGGATGGAAGGCTATCGGATCGTCAGCCAAATCAGCGCCATAGCTGTTGCACCGACAGCCAGACTGACCGGAAGGAGCGCGATCTGAAGCATGGCCTCGCGTCCGCTCACGAGGCCCGTCGCGATGTCGACTCGGCCGTGGAGAAACTGGCGGAAGCTGCGACGCTGCCCGGCTGCGCGGTCGTTCGCGGCGCTGTTGGAATTATAGGCGCCGAGAGTAATACCGCCGAGATACATCGCCGAGATGATCGTCACGATGACAACAGCCAGACCGGTGCGGAGGTCGAACGCGCCAAAACACGTCCAGCTCAAAACCAGGAACCAGGCGCAGGAGGCGAGGCCGATGACGACAGGTGCCGGATGCACGGAGAGGTCATAGCTCGGCACGGCTTCGGCCGTCGGCACATGCGAGGCGGTGAACGGGCGGGGCCTTTGAGGGAGCCAAATCTCAGCTTGGCGAGGAAAGCGATCGTTCAACAGGGATGCGAAAGCCATGAGACTATTCCTTCATTCGTTCATCTCCCGGAACGGTCACACCCTGCGGCGTCGCTCCGGCCATGAACCAAAGATCGATAGTCCGGACCTATAAATCCAACGCATTGGTCCAATTGAACCAATTTGGAAAAGAGATTGAATTGCTGTTCTCCAGCGCCACCTCGTCTCAAGTTTGACTGTTGAAATCCCCGTGTTGTTGTTCCGCTCCTTACGCGCGACTGCTGAGGTGTCGGTAGAGTTGCGCGGAGAGGTCGATGCAATCGATCGATGCCATTGTAGATTTTTTCAGCCGTCTATTTGCAGGCGCAAATTCTCTTTCTTGGCCGCTCGTTGTTTTGTCTTTGCTGCTCTTTTAGGCGCGCCGTCTGGGACCTTTCGACCGCGCTCGTGAAACGTTAGCCAACGCGTTCGTCGCTTTGGAGACATCGATTTTCAAGAACAGGAACCTGGGCAGGTGGTTGCCGCTCCAGATGTCGCGGAAGCGGCTTTGGCCGATGTCGTCGATAACGACCCTGATCTTCAACCATGGATGGAGAATGCCGAGCAAATTCTTCAGCAGGCGAATATTCCCGCAAATCAAGTCCGTGCTCGCCTCATCCGTGCATGGGCCTTCGCCAATCGTGCGCGATCTTTCGACGATATAGGCCGAGTTATTTTCAGGACTCAGGTCGCAGCACTGCGCAGAATTGCTCAAAGCGGTGTTGACGGCCGTGGTCTAAGACGTTTTCACCGCGAGCACGTTTGGGATTGCCGATTGCAGTCGATATGTGAGCGCATAGCCTACCTGCGTGCCCATTAACCGATCCCAATACCGTCCGCACGCGCCCAAATTCGATGAGCGCTGCAGCCGCAGACCAGATCCGCAATGAGTTTCAGTGCATCAGGCCGCCGAGATAGGATGATTGCCGTGACGAGCTCTGGAACTGCTGTGATCCGGCTCATTTTCGAGACTTTCGTTTGCCTCCCGAAGGTTAGCTCGACCCCAAGGAAGCGCACAATAACTGCATCTTCAGATCATAAATCCGGTTCAAAACAAAATAAGCAGTCGACGGATTTATGTTGTCCCACGGTCACGGCCAACAAAGGAAACTGGTGCTAAATTCGAGTCGCGGGACCACGCTCTTCATGAGGGCTTCCAGATGAAACATCGCCTCAAAGCCGCGGTACTAATTATTGCTTCCTGCACTGTCGTTGGATCGGCTGTTTCGGCTGGTGGTGCGGAGCTATCGCATGGATCTTCGCCGACAACTGAGGACGGAAATTGGTCCGTCATCTTCACGACCTACGGCTGGATTCCTTGGCTATCAGGTAATACGGTGATCAAAGGGCGGTCGTTCGACGTCAGTGTCGACCCGAGCGATCTGTTGGGGCATTTGGACTGGTCTACACTACCAGCGTGGATGAGCTATGCCGAAGCTCGCCGCGGCCCGGTCGGACTCTTCAACGATATCGTTTATGCGAGCTTCAGCGGTTCGAAAGGTTTCGCGAAGGACGGGGAGCACGCCACGTTCTCAGGCCATATCTCAGCTGATTACACGCAAGTGACGGTCGAGGCCGGCGGCGCTTATGAGATTTGGCAGGGTCGCAATCCTGTGCTTATGGGAACCTCCGTATTCGACGTGTTGGCCGGCGCTCGCTATTGGCATCAGGACAGCGTGGTTTCCGCCGATTCCGTGACGACCCTGAATGTTGCCGGCCTCGAGTTTGAAAATGGCCGTTGGTTTGCAAAATCAGGTTCGGTCAACTGGGTTGATCCGTTCGTCGGAGCGCGTCTTCGGAACAAGATCGGCCCCGGAGAGGAACTCGACGTTCGTGCGGATTTCGGTGGCTTCGGCGTGGGCAGTGATTTCTCTTGGCAGGTGCTTGCGACTTACAATTGGCAGATGTGCATTCTCGATGGTCATGTGCTTGACGGCTACGTCGGATACAGAGCCCTTTCGGTTGACTACTCGCAGGGCTCTGGGACATCGAGATATGAATACAATGTGCTTCAACAGGGCCCTGTCGTCGGCACAACGCTGCATTTCTAGCGCAAGAACGGCTTTTGCGCTCGATCGAGGGGCTTAACGCCCCCAACTCCTCATACCTACGCCGACAGCGGCAAAGATCGGGGAGGGACCCTAATCCTTCGCCTTCGCATTTTCCTCTTCCATCGTCTTGTGGTCCTCTTGGGACAACTGCTCCGGTCCAATTTTGTAGGTCAGCTTGTCAATTCTGCCGGTAAACCGGAAAGGAAGTTTGTAGCTGCTATCAACTGGCGTGCGGGTGTCCATACCGATGTCTAGTGACTCATCGAGCGCCATCAAGAACGGAATTGTGTGTTCGACCTTCTGCTTCGACAGTTCCCTGCTATCGACGGAGAGCACACCTGTTCCACCCTTGCCGAGACCGGGACCGTCGTATTTGAAATCGAACACGATCGTGTGCTTGCCGGGTGCGAGTGGGGATCCCGCTAACCAGTCCTCGGCTCCGATTCCGCCTTCCCAGCGATAGCGCTTCAAGTTGAGCATGTTGTAGACGAAGACCGGCTTGCCATTGAGCAGGTAGAGCCCATAGCCACCAAAGCGACCGCCCATCGTCGTGATCATGCCGTCGGAACCACCTTCGAGAATAGTCACGTCAGCAGTGATCGTATAATCGCGATTCAGAAGGCTCGGCGCATTACCGACCGGGATGCCTACGTTTTCTCCTTCATATGTGAAGATGGATCGGCCAGCGGTCGCACTCGGACGCGGCGTCAGCAGCCGCGGCAACACCGAGTTGTCGAGCGGCAGAACCTGGTATTTCTTCGCTTCGGTGAGAAACAGCGCTTGCAGCTCCTGGAGTTTCTCCGGCTCCTTCGCGGCAAGATCGTTAGCCTGCGAGAAGTCATCAGCAACATTGTACAGTTCCCATTTGTATTGCTCGACCGGTGGCAGTGGTTTCGTCCCAAGGAGCCACGGCGGGGTCGGTGGCGTCGTGCAGGCATACCAGCCGTCGTGATAAATGCCGCGGTTGGCAAACATTTCGAAGTACTGGGTATCCCGCTTCGACTTCGTATTCGCATTCGCCTTATCAAAGGTGTAGGCCACGCTGACACCTTCGATCGGCTTCTGCTTGATGCCGTCGACCATCTCGGGCGGTTGGATTCCGGCTGCGTCAAGGATGGTCGGCACAATATCAATCATATGATGGAACTGCGTGCGGATGCCGCCAACATCTGTGATGTGGCCCGGCCAGGAAATAGCCATTCCCTGGCGCGTGCCTCCGAAATGCGATGCGATTTGCTTGACCCATTTGAATGGCGTATCGAATGCCCACGCCCACGGGACAGCCATATGCGGATACGTTTCGTCCGATCCCCACGACTCGTAATAGCGGAGGTATTCAAGTTCCGGCAACTTCAGCACGCCATTAGCCGCGGTCATCCAGTTGGGCGTGCCCATCATAGTGCCCTCGGCGCTCGTGCCGTTATCGCCGTTGATGTAGATGATCAGCGTGTTATCGAGTTTGCCGATATCTTGGACCGCCTGTATCACGCGGCCAATCTCATGGTCGCTATAGGCTGTGTAGGCGGCAAAGACGTCGGCCTCACGGATCACGATCTTCTTCTGGATCTCCGAGAGCGAGTCCCACTTCGGCAACTCGTCCGGCCACGGGGTCAACTGTGTGTTCGCCGGGACTACGCCAAGCCGCTTCTGGTTCGCAAAGATCTGCTCGCGCAAATGTTCCCAACCATTGTCGAAGAGGTGCATGGCGCTGATCTTGTCGATCCACTCCTTGGTCGGCTGATGCGGGTCATGAGTTGCGCCAGGGACGTAATAAACGAAGAACGGCTTTTCCGGAGCAGAGGCATTCAGCTCCTTGATGTGCCGAATGGCATCATCCGCCATGTCGCGGACGAAGTTGTATCCAGGCTTGTCGAGCCATGGATAAACAGGAGTGTGATCGCGGAAGAGGTAAGGAGTCCACTGATCGGACTCGCCCCCCATGAAACCGTAGAAATACTGGAAGCCCATGCCGCTCGGCCATTGGTCGAATGGGCCGGCCACGCTGTACTGGAATGAGGGCGTGTTGTGATTTTTACCGAACCACGATGTCGCGTAGCCGTTGTCTGACAATATCCGGCCGATGGTCGCGTTCTCGGGTCCGATGATGGAATCGTAACCTGGATAGCCAGTCGCCATCTCACCAATCTGACCGAACCCGACGGAGTGGTGATTGCGACCGGTAATCAGCGCCGCACGTGACGGAGAGCAGAGGGCGGTCGAGTGGAATTGTGTGTAGCGCAAACCCGATTTGGCGATGCGATCGAGAGACGGCGTAGGTATCACACCGCCGAATGTGCTCGGAACTCCATACCCCGAGTCATCGGTCATTATCAGAAGCACGTTCGGTGCGCCCTTGGGAGGCACAACTCGCGGCGGCCACCACGGCTTGGAGTCAGGGGCGGTCTCATTGATGACCCCGCCAAATTTGGGGGGCGCTGGCGGCAGCTGCCTTCCATCTATTGTCGTGGTGGTGTTGGGTGAACCGGGTGTGCCGGTAATCTGCTGTGACGAAGCTGGCGAGATGCCAAAAACAAATGTAAGGCCAACGGTTCCGAGAACAGCTTTCATGGCGTGTCTCCCATCTGGAAAGACGCTTTTTTCAATTTCTTTTCGTCTCGCGAGCATCGAGGAGAGTCAACGTCACGATGCGAATTCGTTCGTATACGTTGTTTTTCAAAGTACGTTCGTGCGTACTGGGCCTATTTGAATCACGTTCTGACGGTCTGCTTTTTGCCCCTGGCGGAAGAGGCGGATCAGTCTGCTCGTAGGCGATCGGCGGACCAGCGGGTATTCGCATCGAAAATGCTGAAGGAGTTCGAGCGGCGCCAAGGTTTGTGAAGACCGGGGGAGGCTCACTTGGCGCCGCTCGGATGCTCGCACGGGGGGAGCGGAGCATCTTGGCCCGAGCGAGGGATCTCAGGCAAAGGTGATTGTATTTACACTGAGCAGTAATAATTTGATCTAGCTCAATCGACCGCCGGTGTTCGCCAAGTGATGGACGATTTCTTCGCCAAGCACGGGCTATCCATCAAAAGCGAACAGAAGATCGACAATCTTAGGATGGCGATGTCGTTGGTGGCGTCCACTCGGGCGGTAACGCTACTACCAAGATATGCGAAGGACTTCTTGACCTGGTCATCCGTGACCAGCCGTCCGATCGAAGGCGAAGGCGAAATGATCGATCTCGTGGTCGGCTACAACAAGGCCAACCGCTCGCCGGTTTTGCAGCTCTTTCTTTCGCGGCTCAGCGACATTGTCTCGCGCATCAACGAGAGCCACGTCTAAAGCGATGTCAAATGATCCGCTACCGCTTCGCAACCGCAGACATCGAGTGGCTTCATCCCATTAGCAGAGGTCGACTGCAAATTCGTCAGTGATCGCGACGTGTAGCGGAGCACGCCCGCTAGTTGACGAAGACCGCTTTCGTCATGCCTGGGCGTAGACGAAGGCCAAGAGGAGCGCTAAGCGCAATTGGGGTGGGGAGGATCGCGGATGGCCTTTGGAAGCTCTACGCGCGTGTCGGCGCCACCACTATATGGTTTTGCTCTTCTGATTGTGCTTGGCGCAGCGGTCGCTGAATACGCCATGGGCCGTGTGCCGATTTGCACGTGCGGCACGATCAAGCTTTGGCACGGGGCAGTCCAAAGCTCGGAGAATTCGCAACACCTGGCCGATTGGTATACCTTCACGCACATTGTCCACGGCTATCTTTTCTATTTTGTGCTGTGGCTTGTCGTGCCGCGCTGGAGCATACCGCAACGATTCCTTGCGGCAGTTGCTGTTGAATCGCTTTGGGAGGTTTTGGAAAACTCATCCTTCATCATCGATCGCTATCGAACAGCGACATTTTCATTCGATTATTATGGCGACAGCATCGTCAACTCCATGTCCGACATCGCGGCCATGGCCATCGGTTTCGCCATTGCCGCCCGCTTGCCGGTTGCGGTGACCGTCTTGCTGGGCATCGCCAGCGAAGCGCTTATGGCCTACGCCATCAGGGACAATCTGGTTCTTAACATCATCATGCTGATCCACCCGATCGACGCGATCAAAGCGTGGCAGGCAGCAGCGCCTCGATGACGCGCGCAAGCGCGGTCGAGAGATGAACATGTATCCCGCGTGCGGCAGGCCTAGCCTTTACGCTTTTCTAACCCCGTTCCCAAGCTACCTGACGGCTTGGAGTACATTTTAGAAAAACATCCATTACGATTCGCAGCCGCGCCGCCTAATGATCAGCGCACGCATTGAATCGCACAAGGATTGTTTTGGTAATGCAAATGCTCGCTCGTTTGTCGGCAATAACCGCCATGGTCGCATTGACGTGCGCGAGCGAGGGAGTGTTGGTCACGCCTGCTTCTGCGACCAGCGACTCGCTGCGCAATTCGCTCGCGCAGAAGAATTGTCGTCGCGGCACGTTCAAGGACTATTACCTTCAGGGCAACGGCGGCGATCCTCCGTCGAGCTACAAGGGTCGCGTTTACAAGCTCAGCCAAGATTATCCCTCGGAGCTTCCGGCGAAGGAAGAATATCCCTGGCTAAAAATTCCGTTTAAAGATGGCGGTCCGGTAGATCCAGAGGCCTATCTGCGCGCGCTCCTGGACTACGGCCTGGAAGGCAACGTCGCGGCCGACTTCTACGTCGAAGACAATCAAATCCGTAAATGGTACGGCTCGCCGTGGATGGATTGGAACACCGAAGTCGCTTCCGACTGGCCGGGGACCGACGGCCGCGAATTCGTGCACGGATTAACTCATGAATTCGACTCTGCCGGCAACACCTTCGGTGAACGGCAGCTTGAGTTTGTCGACACGTGGGCTCAGGCTTACGTCAACGATCGATACGCATTCGCATTAGGCCAAGTCTATTGCGATCCTGACGATCCTAAGCCCGGCGCGCTCAATCCTGATCCGACAGGTTTGAACAGCATGCCGGATGGCGCGTTTGTCATCAAACTTCTGTTTTCGACAGTGACCGAAGCAGAATTGCCGACGGTGAAAGGCGCACTGGAGTGGGATGCCGATATCTTCGTCAACAAAAGCCCGCGCTTTCGCAACGAAGGGCCGTTGTCACGGTACGAGCGTCGTATTGGCAAGGTGCGCCTTATTCAGATCGACCTGCAAGTGCGCGACGAGCGCAGCCCTACGGGCTGGTTGCTTGGAACTTATGGCTATGACGGGAACGCCAAAGGCGAAACACCTTGGACCCGCATGACGCCGCTCGGCCTGCAGTGGGGCAACAATCCTAAGGTCACCTACGCCGAAACGTGCAAAGGGCCGAACGGACCGTGCAATTATGAACCACTCACCGAACAGTGGATCAATCGTCAAGCCGTCAAGGATCTGGCAACTGCGCCGCTGAGCTTCAATCATCTGGGCTTCGGCGGTCGTCTCGCTGGCCCGGTCGATAATCCGAAAAGTTCGTGCATGGGCTGCCATCAGACAGCCGGCTTTCCGATGGTGCCTATCCTCGCGGAATTTGCGCCTAATGGAGCTGTCCTCGGGCTCGACGCAGAAAAGCATCCCGAAACGGCGCAGGGCCTTCGCATGATGTACTTCGGGAACGTCCCGGGCGGCGCGGTCTTCAGTGATACTCAGCTCTATTCGAGCGATTATTCCCTGCAGCTTGCAATGGGCTTGCAGAATTTCGTCTCGCTCCGCTGTGCAAAGGACGCCCCGTCTCCGCGCCCCTCGCTTTGCGGACAACTCGCTGATTGGACGCGGCTGCAGCGCAAGGCCATCGACAGTGTGACCGTGTTTGGGACGCCTGGACCGGGCGGCGCACCGATCACTCCGAAGTGACAATAGATAAGCGCTTTCGGTAATTCACGTTCCTTCCACCGAGATACTTTGACCGGGCGGCCTTGCCTACAACTTTGCGCAAGTCAGGGGGCACCGCGCCAAGCGGAAGAAATTCAACGATTTCAGGGTGATGGTGGGCGGTATAGGGATTGAACCTATGACCCCACGCGTGTGAAGCGTGTGCTCTACCGCTGAGCTAACCGCCCGATTTGGGAACGGCCCTTATGCGAGGCGGCGGATCGCGCTGTCAAGCCGCAAACGGGCCGCGATCTGGGCCGGAAAGCCGCGGACGGCACATCACGGCTTGGCGGCTGGTGCAGGCGTCACCGTGGCGCTGGCGAGGATAGCCTCGATCGTAGCGCGGCTGGCGTGACCATCGGCCAATGCGATCTTGGGTGCATAGGCAGTCACGATAGCGGCCCGACCTTCGCCGCCGATAACGAGCAGGAACCGTGACTCGGGGCCTTGTGCGCCCTTCGCCTCGGCCGTGACGAACGTATATTCGCCAGTCCGCTTTAGGCCGCCGTCGACGTAGGCCGGATCCGTGAAGCCGAGACTTTTCAGGTAGTCGAGAAACGCCGGTCCTTTGAATTCATGTAGCGCTTCGGACGGTAATGGCGAAGCTTCGATTGTAATGCCGGAAGCATCCTGGTGGATCGCCGGAGGTTGGCTCGATACATCCTTGAAGTCGTCCGCCACTTCGACCGACACGGGACCGACCGTCGCGGTCTTCGCTACGGCCTCCGACACCATGACCAACGACAATGCGAAAGCCGCGAGTAGGGCCGCAACAAGGCGTTGAAACGGAAACGTCTCGGGCATCTAAAACCTCAAGATTGAAGCACTGTTCTTGCTATGTGTCGTTGGCACCGACGCTCTCCCATACACTGCTGCCCCGTTGCAAGAGAAACTCGGCGTACCGCCGTGATTCGCTGCGTGGGCGCGCCGCGCCTCTCTCGTCAAAGTTGCCAAGTATCGCACCGCACCCTTGAAATTCGGGCATTTCCCTTGGGACGTGAGGCCAAGTGGACCTTGCGCCGAACACCGTCATAGTGCCATGTCACCCGGCAAAGACAAACGACGCCGGGGGGCGCTGGTGGCGACTTCTCAAATCGAAGTCGTTGGGGAGGACATTTTTTGCAGTCAGCGGAGCCGGAACGCCCGAACCTGATTTCTTTGGGCCTGAATAAGATTGGCCTATTGGGCATCAGGGCGCCGATCATATCGGCAATCATCGTCCTCATTCTAACGGCTGCTGCGGCGGCCGGCATTTCGCGCCTCAGGGTCGACGACAGCCTGTCGGAGCTGTTCCGCACCAACACCCCCGAATTCAAGATCTACGAAGAGATCGACAAGCGCTTCCCATCGAGCGAATACGACGTTCTGGTCGTCGTCGAAGGCAAGAGGCTGCTGACGAAAGAAGGGCTGACGGCCTTCGGTAATGCCGCCGCCGATCTGCAACTCATTGACGGCGTCAGCGGCATCGTGTCGATGCTGTCCGCGCGCGGCAAACCCGACGCGAGCGGATATCCCCCGCCGATCGTGCCCGACGACCTGCCCGACGATCCGGTCGAGTTCGGTAAGATCGTCGATGCCCTGAAAACCAACGACATCGTCAAAGGCAAGTTTCTGTCGAACGATGGTCAGCTCGCGCTGATGGTGCTGGCGCTCGATCGCAAGGTCGTTGAAGAGAAATCCGCGAAAGTCGTCATCGGCGAGATCGAAAACACGGCGAAGGAAGATCTCAATCCGGTCGGGCTGTCGGTGAAGCTCGCCGGCGCGCCGGTCATGCAGCTTGAGATCCGCAACGCTGTCGAGCGTGATCAGATCGTCTATAACGGCCTCGGCCTTCTCTTCGGCGCAGCGATTGCAGCGATCTTCTTCCGCCGCATATCGCTGATGCTCGTTGCCGCGCTGCCGCCGGTCATTGCTGTGGCCTGGTCGCTGGGTCTGCTCGGCTGGCTCGGGTTCAAGCTCAATCTGTTCCTGAACGTCATGACGCCGCTCATCATGGTGATGGGCTTTGCCGACAGTATGCAGATGGTGTCGGCCTTCCGCATCCGGCTGCGCGAAGGCGACACCAAGCTTCAGGCTGTCCGCTTTGCGATCCTCGTTGTCGGTCCCGCGTGCGTGCTAGCGCACGGCGCGGCGTTGCTGTCGTTCCTGGCATTGTTGTTCTCGGAATCGGGCCTCATCCGCACGTTCGGCGAAGCAGGCGCCATGGCAGTCTGCATCTCGTTCTGCGCCGTCATCGTCGTGCTGCCGATCCTGGCGCTGCTGTTCGTGCGCAACGAGAAGACGCTCGCCAAGGACCACACGCCCGCCGATGGACTGATGGACGCGCTCGGCATTTTCGTCGGCGGCATTGTCGATCGCGTCGTCAAGCATTCGGTCGTCTACACGGCCATCGCCTTTGCGCTGTTTGCCTACTTTGCCTCGCTGCATCTCGCGCTAGAGCCGCGCTATCGCCTCGCCGATCAGGTGCCTGACCGCGAGCAGGCGATTGCCGCGACCGGCCGCATCGATTCCAAGCTCACTGGCGCCAATCCGTTCCACGTCATGATCCAGTGGAAGAACGGTGCCAGCCTCTACGATCCCAAGACGCTGAAAGTGATCGAAGAGACCCACGCGGCCCTTGAAAAAGCCGCGGGCCTCGGCAACGTCTGGTCGCTCGAGAGCCTGCGTCGCTGGCTGCGCGAAAGTGGCCAGGACAACGTCGAGACGATCAAGAAATACGTCGGCCTTCTGCCGGAGCACCTCGTCCGCCGCTTCATCGCCAAGGACGAGAAAGCCGTACTCGTGACGGGCCGCCTGCCGGACGTTGACGCCAGCAAGATTCTACCGCTGGTCCATTCGGTCGATAAGGCGCTCGATCCGATCCGCAAGGCGTATCCTGAATATCAGATCTCGGTGACGGGCTTGCCCGCGCTCGCGGCGCGCAACAGCTACCGGATGATCTCGCAGCTCGACGAAAGCATTCCGCTCTGCGTGCTCGTTGCGGCCGTATTGCTGGCGCTTGCCTTCCGTTCGGTGTTCGTCGGGTTCATCAGCTTGCTGCCTGGTCTGTTCCCTGTCGTAACGGCTGGAGCGATGCTCTACTTCATGGGCGGCGGCTTGGAATTCTCATCTGTCGTTGCGCTGATCGTGGTCTTCGGACTGGGCGTCGATGCGCTGATCCACTTCCTGAACCGATTGCGCATGGAGGAGCAGCCCGGCGTCCCGCCCGAGCTTGCCATTCGTCGCGCGCGCGTTCTGGTCGGCCCGGCCATCATCCTGACGACGATCGTGCTGGCCTTCGGCCTCGGCGTGACGATCTTCTCCGACCTGCCGTCGCTTCGGCTGTTCGGCCTCGTCTGCGGCGTGACGCTGATTGCGTCGCTGGTCGCCGACCTCGTGTTCCTGCCGGCCACGATCCTCGTTTACCGCCGTTATATTAGCGGTCACGACGTTTGATGGCTTGAACACGCGTTAACGGTTGCGGCCGACGCCGGTCGCAGCCTAGTCTCGGCGCAAGTGACTCCGAGCAGGACGCCAGCCGTGACGCGCAAGCTTATCATCGTATTGGCCAACGCCAGTCCGCACAGTGACGAGTCGATCTGCCCGCCGATATTTCAAGCCTCCGTCGCAGCGTCGATGGGCTATCAGGTCGAGGTCGTCTGCACGGGCGGCGCCGCCGAAGTTCTGCGCAACGGCGTGGCCGAAGCCGTACACGTCAAGGCGGCCGAGTGCCGGTCGGTCTACGACTTCATCAAGGAAGCACACGCATCAGGCGTCCGCTTCCATTGCTTCTCAACCGGCCTCGATAGCTGCGCCATGCGCAAGGACGATCTGATCGCCGAATGCAGCGGCGTCATTGGCGCCGCGCATTTCATCGAAGAGATCATGTCGGACGATTGCCGCGTTCTTACCTACTAGCCGTTATGAACTGACCGGCATCCCCGCGAGCTTGCCGATCGCCCCGCGCAGCTCGCGGTAATCGTTGATGACAACGTCAGGCCCGAACGACAGCACCGGATCGATGCTGTAGCCGAAGCTCACCGCCACGACCGGCACCTGCGCAGCCCTCGCCGTCCGGATGTCGGTTTCGCTATCGCCGATCATGATGCTCTTGCCCGGTTGTCCGCCCGCCAATGCGATTGTGCCGGTCAGATGCCGAGGATCAGGCTTGTAGGCGCCGAGACTGTCGCGCCCGGTCAAAGCCGAGAAATAGCCGTCCAGTTGCAGCGCTTCGAGAACGGCGCGCGCCTGCGCTTCCATCTTGTTGGTACAGACCGCGAGCGTCGCGCCTTCGGCTTTCAGCCCGTCGAGCGCTGCGACGATGTGCGGGTAGGGGACACTGCGATCTGCAATGTGGGCCGAATAATAGGTCAGGAAAACCTCGAATAGATCGTGCAGTTCGCGTTCGGGAAGTTTTCGCCCGTGCGCCTTCACCGCGCCGTCGATCATCGCCAGCGCGCCGTGGCCGACGAACGGGCGAATTTCCATTTCGTTGATCCGCTCAAGGCCGAGCGTCGAGAGCACGTGATTCGTCGCTTCGGCCAGATCCGGCGCCGTGTCGATCAAGGTGCCGTCCAGATCGAAGACGATCGTCCAACCCTGCATGAAATCTCCTCGTATTTTCATTGGTTGGCGTCGGCGGCGCGCATTCCGCACGCCACCGTCGACGCTGGACCGTAGTCGTCTCGGTCCGCTCTGTCACGGCGTCACGAATGTCTGGTAGATTTGCGCGGCTTGAAAGCGCCGCACCGCCAGCCTAGACAAGGCGCACGGTCCGGCGAGCAGCAGCCGATTTTGGTCTTTGGGGGCAAGATGAGCACTGACGATTGGAAGAGGCAGGCGGCCGAGCAGGCGCTCGGCTATGTTGAAGACGGCATGAAGCTCGGTCTGGGCACCGGCTCGACGGCTGCGAAGTTCGTCGAGCTGTTGGGGGCACGCGTCAGAAGCGGCCTGAAGGTCGTTTGCGTTCCGACGTCGGAAGCGACGCGCGCCCAGGCGGCAGCGCTCGATATTCCGTTGACGACGCTTGATGAGACACCGGCGCTCGACCTCACCGTCGATGGCGCCGACGAACTCGACGAAGACCTGCGCCTCATCAAGGGCGGCGGCGGCGCCCTCCTCCGAGAAAAGATCGTCGCGGTGGCTTCGAACCAAGTCATCATCATTGCCGACAACAGCAAGCTCGTCGAGGTACTCGGCAAGTTTCCTCTGCCGGTCGAGGTCGTGCCGTTCGGACTGGCGGCGACTGTAAGTCTGATCGCCAAGCTTGCCGACGATCTGGGGCTCGACGGTGAGATCAAGTTGCGCCGTGGTACGGATGGCAAGGCATTCGTAACCGACAATGGCAACCATATTCTCGATTGCGCGTTCGGTTCGATTGACGATCCCGAAGCGCTGGACGACGCTTTAAAGCTCGTTCCCGGCGTCGTCGAGAACGGTCTTTTCCTTGGCATTGCCGATGTCGGCATCATTGCCGGACCAATGGGTGTAGAAGTCATTTCGGCAATTGAAATCGATTTCGAAGAGGATGAATAAAAATGGGCCGCTGGCTGCGAATAATTGCACTGTTTCTCGTCTGTTGTTCGACCGCGGCGCTGGCTGAAGACTCGCCCGCAACGCCACCCGATCCCGCCCGCGTCGCCGCCGCCCGCGATCTGCTTGAAGTCACCGGCGTCACGAAACAGATGGACGGCATGGTCGAAGCCATGTCGCGCGGCTTCGCCAAAGGCGCCAACGCCGACAATTCCGAAGCCGGCAAAAAGCTCTCGGCGCAATTCGACTCGAGCATGAAAAAGCTGCTCGAATATAAAGACCAGATGATCACCGACTTTGCCAATCTCTACGCCGAGACGTTTACGGCTGAAGAGATGAAAACGGTCGCCGACTTCTATCGTTCGGGGCCGGGTGCAAAGTTTATCGCCAAGACGCCTGAACTGATGAAGAAGGGCGCGGAGATCGGTATGAAATACAGCGCCAAGATCGCCGACGAAATCAAAGCCGGGCAGACGCCGCCCATCCCCACCGATCAGAAGTAAGCCTGCATAGCCAAGCGATGTCAGATTTCGAATACGACCTTTTCGTCATTGGCGCAGGTTCGGGCGGCGTGAGAGCCGCCCGCATTGCGTCGAGCCACGGCGCACGCGTTGCGATTGCCGAGGAATTCCGCATCGGGGGCACCTGCGTGATCCGCGGGTGTGTTCCAAAAAAGCTGCTCGTCTATGCCAGCCGCTTTAGCGACGAATTCAAGGACGCGGCAGGCTTCGGCTGGACGCTGCCTGAGAGGACATTCGACTGGCCGTCGCTGATCGCCGCCAAGGACAAGGAAATTTCGCGTCTCGAAGCCGCGTACCGCACGACGCTCGACAAATACAAGGTAGAGGTTTTTCCCGAACGTGCGATGTGCCTGTCGCCCAACGAGGTGCGCCTGTCAGCCTCCGGCCGGACGATCACGGCAAAGACGATATTGATCGCGACGGGCGGCCACCCCAACGTCGATCGCAAGCTTCCCGGCATCGAGCACGTCATCACCTCGAACGAAGTCTTCAACTTGAAGGAGTTTCCGCGCCGTATCGTCATCGCCGGCGGCGGCTATATCGCGACCGAGTTCGCATCGATTTTTCACGGGCTCGGCTCTGACGTCACGCTGATCTATCGCGGCGAGAAAATCCTGCGCGGGTTCGACGACGATCTGCGTGACGGCCTCGTCGAGACGATGAAAGCGCGCGGCATCCGCATCATCAACGAAAAGGTCTTCACCAAGATTGAAAAAACGGCGTCGGGGCTCGTCGGCACGATCACGGGCGGCGAGACGCTCGAAGCCGACCAGATCCTGTTCGCGATTGGCCGTTCGCCGAACGCACGCGGACTGGGCCTAGAAGCCATCGGTGTCCAGATGGACCCCGAGAACGCAATCGTCGTCGACAATCATTCACAGACGACGGTGCCGTCGATCTATGCCGTCGGCGACGTCACCAATCGCGTAAATCTCACGCCCGTGGCCATTCGCGAAGGCCAGGCCTTCGCCGATAGCGTCTTCGGCAACAAGCCGACGCTCGTCGATTATACGACGATCCCCACCGCGGTCTTTACAACGCCTGAGATCGGTACCGTCGGTTTCACCGAGCAGGAAGCGAAAAACCAGTACGGCGACGTGCATGTTTACAAAGGCAGCTTCCGCACGATGAAGGCGATCCTCGGCGGCCGCGATGAGCGCACACTCATGAAGCTCGTCGTACAGTCTGAGACGGATCGTGTCGTCGGCGTGCATATTCTTGGACCAGACGCAGCCGAGATCGTGCAGACGGCCGCCATCGCCGTGCGCCTGGGCGCAAAAAAATCCGATTTCGATCAAACCATGGCCTTGCATCCATCGGCCGCAGAAGAACTTGTGACTTTGCGCGAGAAATGGATGGCCCCTGGCGAAGCGGCGGCTTGATCGGGAGAGTGCACCGCCGTATGGGTTCGGCCCCCCAATCGACGACGTGAGGTTCACATGGCGCGGCTCAGCGGAAAGATCGCAATGGTAACGGGTTCCGGCGGCGGCATCGGCGCGGCGATCGCGCATCGCTTCGCTGCCGAAGGAGCGCACGTCTGGGTGACCGACATCAACGGCGAGACCGCCGAGCAAACCGTTCGCGATATCAAGGGCAATGGCGGCGCCGCGACGGCGATGGCCGTCGACGTCTCGAAAGGCCAGGACATCACGGCGCTGTTCCGCAACATCGAGAGCGCCCACGGTTACGTCGATGTTGTCGTCAACAATGCCGGCATCCTCGTTCGTGGCGAAGTCCGCCAGCTTTCCGATTCCGATTGGACCAAGCTGCGCGAGGTCAATCTCGACGCCATCCTCAGAATTTCGCGTGATGCGCTGCCGCTGCTTCGAAAGTCGAAGTCGGCGTCTCTCATCAACATTTCCTCGATCATGGCGAGCCGAGGACTGCGTCCGCTTGCGGCCTATACCGCCACCAAGGGCGCCGTCACGGCGCTGACGAAGGGGCTGGCGGTCGAATACGCGCCGTTCAACATCCGCGTGAATGCAATCGCCCCTGGCTACGTCGAAACCGCCATCACCGACCGCCTGCTGAAGTTGCCGCCCGTCAAGCAGGCCCTGATCGACAAGACCCCCATGGGCCGCCTCGGCCGCCCGGAGGACATGACGGGCGCGGCGGTCTTTTTTGCCTCCGACGACAGCCTATATTGCACGGGATCGGAACTGGCCGTCGATGGCGGCATGGGAGCCGGGCTTTAATCGCAAGGAACGCCACCCGGGACGGGCTGGCGCGGGGCGGCGATATCACCTATAAGCGCCCCGAGATATTATGCCACAGAGCAGAGGAAGGCACCGCCTCCGGGCGGGGCCCGATAGCTGCTTTTTAGGAGTTGACGATGGCGTCCAACGCCCAAGCCGAAAAATGGTCGCCAGATACCTGGCGCGGCAAGCCCATCATGCAGGTTCCGGAATACCCGGACGCCCAGGCCCTCGCCGACGTGGAAGCCCGTCTGGCGTCCTTCCCGCCGCTCGTTTTTGCCGGTGAAGCCCGTGAGCTGAAGAAGCAGCTTGCTGCGATTGCCGGTGGCCGTGGTTTCCTGCTTCAGGGCGGCGACTGCGCCGAGAGCTTCGTTGAGCATCGCGCCGACAACATCCGCGACTTCTTCCGCGTCTTCCTGCAGATGGCCGTCGTGCTGACGTACGCCGGCGGTGAGCCAGTGACGAAAGTCGGCCGCATCGCCGGGCAGTTCGCCAAGCCGCGCTCCTCGCCGACCGAGAAGAAGAACGGCCAAGAGCTGCCGAGCTATCGCGGCGACATCATCAACGGCACCGAGTTCACGGCCGAAGCGCGCATCCCCGATCCGCAGCGCCAGCTCGAAGCCTATCGTCAGTCGGCGGCGACGCTGAACCTGATCCGCGCCTTCGCGACCGGCGGTTATGCCGATCTCGAACGCGTGCACCAGTGGAACATGGGCTTCGTCAAGGACAGCCCGCAGGGCCACCGTTATCAGGAGCTGGCGGATCGCATCGCCGAAACGCTGCAGTTCATGCGCGCCTGCGGGATCACGTCCGACAACACCTCGCAGCTGCGCACGACGAGCTTCTACACCAGCCATGAGGCGCTGCTTCTAGGCTACGAAGAGGCATTGACGCGCAAGGATTCGACCAGCGGCGACTGGTACGCCACGAGCGGCCACATGATCTGGATCGGCGATCGCACGCGCCAGCCCGATCACGCCCACGTTGAATACTGTCGCGGCATCAAAAACCCGATCGGCCTCAAATGCGGCCCGTCGATGGATGCGGACGGCCTGCTGCGCCTGATCGACCTTCTGAACCCGAAGGACGAACCGGGCCGCCTGACGTTGATTTGCCGCTTCGGCTACGACAAGGTCGAAACACACCTGCCTAAGCTGATCCGCGCCGTGAAGAAGGCGGGCCGCTCGGTCGTCTGGTCGTGCGATCCGATGCACGGCAACACGATCTCGGCTGTCACCGGCTACAAGACGCGGCCGTTCGACCGCATCCTGAAGGAGAGCCTGTCGTTCTTCGAGGTCCATCGCGCGGAAGGCACGCACGCGGGCGGCATCCACGTCGAGATGACCGGCCAGAACGTGACCGAATGCACCGGTGGCGCGACGGCGATTTCCGAGCAGGATTTGTCGGACCGCTATCACACCCATTGCGACCCGCGCCTCAATGCCGACCAGGCCTTGGAGCTGGCTTTCCTCGTTGCAGAGCAATTGAAGAAAGAGCGGAACGCGGACACGCACCTGGAGCCGAAGTCGCTCATCGCCTAACGGCGGGGCCTTTTGTTCGTGACGTTTGTGTGTATGCTGAACAGCGGCCCCGCTTGGCAGGGCCGCTGTTTTCATGTCGAGGGCCTACTCACATGGGATTGCACATCTTCGCCGCGCTGGCGGTTTGGACGTCTGTGGCCGCAGCCATTGCGACCGAGCGCCGCCCGGCGACGCTCAGCGTCGTCCAAGAGGGCGGTGGCATGTGCTGGGACCCCGACGTGGAGTTCCCGGTCCCCTGTGGTGACGACGGCGATTAAGCCAGCGGCTTCGCGGTTCTGGACCTCGGTCGCGCCGCGCCCTAAATAGCGGGCATGACATCACCCGCTTCGCTCAAGATCGCCCTCGCTCAGCTCGACCCCGTCGTCGGGGATCTGCAAGGCAACGCTGAACGCGCCGCCCGCGCCCACGCCCGCGCCAAGGAACTGGGCGCGGACGTCGTCGTCTTCTCGGAGCTGTTTCTCAACGGCTACCCACCGGAAGACCTCGTTCTCAAACCCGCCTTCCAGCAGGCGACGAAAGCTAAGCTCGAATGGCTGGCAGCCGCCTGCGCCGATGGGCCCGCGATCCTGATTGGAACGATCTGGACCGAAGGCCGAAAGGTGCATAACGCCGTCGCGCTGCTCGATGGCGGCCGCATCCAGGCGACGACGCTTAAGGTCGATCTGCCCAATTACGGCGTCTTCGACGAAAAGCGCGTGTTCGCACCGGGACCACAACCCGGTCCGCTGAATGTCCGCGGCGTACGCATCGGCGTGCCCATCTGCGAAGACATCTGGAGCACCGAAGTCGTCGAGACGCTGACCGAGACGGGCGCAGAAATTCTCGTTTCGCCGAACGGCTCGCCGTTCGATTGGCCGAAGCCCGACGCCCGCATGAATGTCGCCGTCGCGCGCGTCACCGAAAGCAACCTGCCGCTCGTCTATCTCAATCAGGTCGGCGGCCAAGATGAGCTGGTGTTTGATGGCGCGTCGTTCGTGTTGAATGCCGACCGCAGTCTCGCCGTGCAGCTTCCGGCTTGGCGCGAAGACGTGTCCGTAACGGAATGGACCCGCACGCCGTCGGGCTGGGTCTGCCGGAAGGATAAGGTCGCGAGGCTCACCGAAGGCAAAGCCGCCGCTTACCACGCCTGCGTTCTGGGTCTCAAAGATTATGTCGAGAAGAACGGCTTTCCGAGCGTCGTGCTCGGTTTGTCTGGCGGCATCGACTCCGCGCTCGTCGCGGCGATGGCCGTCGATGCGCTTGGACCGGAGCGCGTTCACGCCGTGATGCTGCCGTCGAAGTACACCTCCGACGATAGTCTCGAAGACGCCGCCGCCTGCGCCAACGCGCTCGGCATTCGCTACGATAAAGTTTCGATCGAGCCCACCGTCGCCGGCTTGACCTGGAGCCTGAAGGATCTCTTCACAGGGACCAACGCCGACATCACCGAAGAAAATCTGCAAAGCCGCGTGCGCGGCACGATCCTGATGGCGGTGTCGAACAAGTTTGGCGGGATGGTCGTGACCACCGGCAACAAGAGCGAAATGTCCGTCGGCTACGCGACGCTCTACGGCGACATGAACGGCGGCTTCAATCCGATCAAGGACCTCTACAAGACGGAGGTGTACGAGTTGGCGCACTGGCGCAACGCACACGTGCCGGAAGAAGCGAAAGGACCGGCGGGCATCGTCATCCCAGAGCGCATCTTGACGAAAGCGCCGACGGCGGAGCTTCGCGCCAACCAGACCGATCAGGATTCGCTGCCGCCCTATGCGGAGCTGGACGACATTCTGAATTGCCTCGTCGAAAAGGAAATGCCGCTCGCAGACGTCGTCGCGCGCGGCCATTCGGTCGAGACAGTGAAGAAGATCGAGCGGCTGCTGTATCTAGCCGAGTACAAGCGCCGCCAAGCCGCGCCCGGCGTCAAGATCTCCTCGCGTAACTTCGGCCGCGACCGCCGTTATCCGATCACAAACAAATTTCGCGAGGATGTGATGCAGGCGGACCAAAAAGCGCCTCCAGTCCCAAAACCTCCGATAGTTGCCAAAGGCGCCTGACGCCAAACCATCGCTCCGTCATGCCGACGGAGGTCGGCACCCAGACAATCTTCAGCATGCTCAATGTCGAAATTGTCTGGATCCCGGCCTGCGCCGGGATGACGGCAAGAATCAAGCGCCTCGCCGCCGCCTTACGAGGACGACGAACAGAACTTGCGTTCGACGGTGCGCACGCTAGGTTGCGCGCAAATCCGATCATCAATCGAGCTTTTCATGAAACCACGCGTCCGCTTTGCTCCGAGCCCCACGGGCCGCATCCATATCGGCAACATCCGGACGGCGGTGCTCAATTGGCTTCTCGCCAGAAAGTACGGCGGCACATTTCTGCTCCGGCTCGACGATACCGACACCGTGCGCTCGACACAGGAATACGCGGACGCCATCTGCGATGACCTGAAGTGGCTCGGTCTCACCTGGGACGAGTTCGCGCGGCAGCAGGATCGCACGGGCCTGTACGACGAAGCAGCTGAAGCTCTGAAAGCCAGTGGCGCGCTCTATCCATGCTTCGAAACGGAAGAAGAATTGGACCGCCGCCGCAAGCGCCAGCTCGCGATGCACAAGCCGCCGATCTACGACCGTGCCGCGCTCAAGCTTTCCGACGACGAAATCGCAACCCGCATCGGTCGTGGCGACAAACCGCATTGGCGCTTCCGACTTCCGAACACGGAAGAGGAGCGCGGTCTCGCGCCGCAGCCCACGCTCGTGTCGTGGAACGACTTGATCCGCGGCGATCAGACCGTCGATCTGGGCTCCCTGTCCGATCCGGTTCTGATCCGCGAGGACGGCACATATCTCTACACATTTACCAGCGTCGTAGATGATGTTGCCTTCGGCATCACGCACATCGTGCGCGGTGAGGATCATGTCACGAACACTGGCGTGCAGATGGCGATCTTCGAAGCTATGGGCGCAACGCCGCCCGAGTTCGGCCATCACTCGCTGCTTGTCGGCGCGGATGGACAGGCGCTGTCGAAACGTCTCGGCGCGCTGTCCGTGCAGAGCTTCCGCGACGATGGGCTGGAGCCGATGGCGGTGCTCTGTCACGCCGCGCTCGTCGGCACCTCTGATGCGATCGAGCCATTCAAGTCGCGCGATGAGCTGGCCGCCAAACTTGACTTCGCAAAAATCTCGACCGCGCCAGGACGCTTCGACGTCGCCGAACTGAAGACGCTCAACAGCAAGCTGCTGCACATGCTCGACTACGCTGATGTTGCGGATCGCTTGCGCGCGCTCGGCATCGAGGGCCGCGAAGACTTCTGGAATGCCGTGCGCGGCAACCTCGAACTTTTTGCTGATACGCAGGACTGGTGGACGGTTGTGGCGGGAGACATCGATCCGGTCATTGAAGATTCGAAAGTGACCGTCGCGGGCGCGTCGCTGCTGCCGCCTGAGCCGTGGAGCGAAGCGACTTGGTCGGAATGGACCGGCGCGATCAAAGCTCAAACCGGCGCGAAGGGCAAAGCGCTCTTTCACCCGCTGCGGCTGGCGTTGACGGCACGTGAAGCCGGACCCGAGTTAAAATTCCTGCTGCCGCTGATGGGCCGCGACCGCGTCCTTGCCCGCCTGGAAGGTAAGAGAGCTTAGCGGATTGCCATCATCATCCCCGGCTCTCGACACGGTTGCGCCGTGCTCGGCCGAGGATGACGAAAGTTACTGCTGCGGCTGGGCTTCGGTCTGCCAGCCGCCGGCGCCGATGGACGGAGCGGTTTGCGGCTGCGCCTGCGGTTGTCCGCCCGCATCCGGGAGCGTTTCGCTCTGAACGGCGGCGGCCCCCGTTGTCATCGGCTGTTGCGACGTAGCCGCATCAGCCCGGTGCTGTCCTTGAAGCGTCTGTAGGGCGCCTTCAACCCTCTTGTCGCCATCGGCGGGGGTATAGTCGGCCGCCTTGCACGAGCAGCCGTTGACGTATTCCTTGCGATACCGGAACGCGAACTTGAGCTTCGTGTACGGTTCCTGATCTTTCATCGCGACCGCTTGTTCGACGGTCCCGCCGGGATTGGGATAATAGAACAACTCCGACGGCGCCGCGCAGTGCGACGAGCAGACGTCCGCGTCATGATCGAAATGGCTGGGCAGCGTCGAGAAGCTCACCGGAAAATAGAAGCCGTCGCACAGGCGAACGCACAGCGTGCGATACGTTTGCGCGCCGTTTGCAGCGCGCGGGTTCCAGGTATTGCCGCCGCTTGACTCTTCATCTTCCCACATGCCGCCGGTGTTGCCGTCTTCGCGCCGGGCCATTGCAGAGTAATTTGCGCCGCAGTTATTGCGCGCAAGCTCGCGGATGATGTCGTCCTGATACGACCGGCCAGACGAGCCGAGGATATCTTGCCGCTGCGCATCGAGATCGGAGAGCCGCCGCTTCGAATTGTCGACCTGCCGGGCAAGGTCCTTACACTGCGGGATGTTCTTCAGCGACTTCGTGAACAGAAAGTATTCGTAGCAGCCGCGATCGAGCCGCGCTTGCGTCTGGTCGACGGTGGTTTCGAGCTGGCGAATTTCGCCTTCGATGCGAGGCAGATCGGCCTGCGACTGGCCGTTTTTCTTGTTCTCCTGCACAAGCCGCTGCTCAAGCTGCAGACAGATCGGGTTGCGATAGCTCGATGCCGAAGATTGCGGCGGCGCGCTGGGCTGCACGGGAACGCCGGCCTGGGGCGGGGCGGCCGGATAGCCGGGTTGCGGCGGAGCGGACGGATAAGCGGCAGGAGGCTGCCCTTGCGGCGGAGGCATGGGGGCGGGCGGAGGTTCCCGGTAGACAGGCTCCTGCGGTACGGGCGGACGGTCGCCGCCGTCCTGCCGGTCGTCACCGCCGCCGCCGCCGAACGGCCACCAGCTCTGGGCCGAGGCTACTTCCGAGACGAAAAGCAAGGCAATTGCCGCGGCGGCAAGTGCAAGCGCCAGCCGGCGAACGGTCGTGTTGATTGGACTTCCTTGGCTCACGCCTGCTCCCAACGTCCCCTAGACGGTATGCGCGCGCAACGCTCGAAGGCGCTCAAAAATCACGCATTCCGGACCCTAAGCAGCGATTTGCTAGCGGGTCAATTGGGAGCAATTGAGACATTCCACGTTTTACAAGCGGTTTCAGCAGCTTGACGGATGTGGAAAGGAGCGGATAAGGCCCGGCGGCAGACTTATCCCCGTGCCGTGCAGCTATGGCATACTGCGGAAATCATGAATGACGATGGACGAGGTCCGGCTTTGGCGCTGAAACTTTACAACACATTGACCCGGCAGAAGGCCGCGTTCGAGCCGATCGATCCGAATAATGTCCGTATGTACGTCTGCGGCCCAACGGTCTACGACTACGCCCACATCGGCAATGCCCGCCCGGTCATCGTGTTCGACCTGCTGTTCCGGCTGCTCCGCTATATTTTCGGGGCGGGCCACGTGACTTACGTCCGCAACATCACCGACGTCGACGACAAGATCAACGCTCGCGCCGCGCGCGATTACCCTGATCTGCCGCTGAACGATGCGATCCGCAAAGTCACGCAGGCAACGGAAGATCAGTTTCACAAGGATATCGACGCACTCGGCGTTTTGCCGCCGACGTACGAACCGCGCGCGACCGAATACATCCGCCGTCCCGAAGGCGGCGAGGACATGGTCTCGATCATCGAGACGCTGGTGAAGAACGGCCACGCCTACGTCGCCGAAGATCACGTCCTGTTCGATGTCGCCTCGATGCCGGACTACGGCCGCCTCTCGAACCGTTCGCTCGACGAGATGGAGGCCGGCGCCCGCGTCGAGGTCGCGCCCTATAAGAAGGGGCCGATGGACTTCGTGCTGTGGAAGCCGTCAAAGCCTGGCGAACCGGCATGGCCGTCGCCCGCCGGTATCAAAACGCCGGGCCGTCCCGGCTGGCACATCGAGTGCTCGGCGATGTCCGGCGCGTTGCTCGGCCCTGTGTTCGACATTCACGGCGGCGGCATCGATTTGACGTTCCCACACCACGAAAACGAAATCGCGCAGTCGCGCTGCGCGCACGGCACGCCGGTAATGGCGAATGTCTGGATGCACAACGGCTTTCTGCAGGTCGAAGGCGAGAAGATGTCGAAGAGCCTCGGCAACTTCATCACCATCCGCGAGCTGTTGAATGACGGTTGGCCGGGCGAAGTGCTGCGGCTCAATATGCTGCGCACGCACTATCGCCAGCCGATCGACTGGACGAAGAAAGGCCTGGGAGAGAGCCAGAAAATTCTCACTGCTTGGTTTGCACTCGAGGTCATCGATACCAACAATCGCAATGTGATTCCGCCCGCCGTTCTCGAAGCGCTCGAAGACGATCTCAACACGCCGAAGGCCATTGCAGAACTGCACGGGCTTGCGGCCGCCAAAGATGTGAAGGGGCTCGGCGCCGCGCTAGGACTCTTGGGCTTCGACGGCTCCTCATTGAAGGCCGCCGACGCACGCGCGGCAGAAAGCGCTCAGGCTGTTGCGGCGACCATCGAGCCGCTAATCGTAGCGCGCCTCGAAGCCCGCAAGCGTAAGGACTTCAAGGAATCGGACCGTATCCGCGATGAACTCGCTCGCATGGGCATCACGCTGAAAGACGCGAAAAACAAGGACACCGGGGAGATCGAAACCACCTGGGAAGTTGCTCGCTAGGTGACTGCACCCGAATCGAATCATCGACGTCGGCTATCAATGACTGTCAATAACCTCAGGCGGATAATGCACGTTTGATATAGGCTGCCCACCAAATGTGGATGGCAGATATAGGCCATTTGACATAGCTCTCTCGCTGCCTCAGCCTGGAATGGTTGGGGGGGCCCCATGATCAAACGCGCAATTTTGCATATCGGTGGAGAGAAGACCGGTTCCACGACACTGCAGCGTTTTTTGACACGGAATGCCGCGCTTCTAAAGCAAGCGGGCTTCTTTTACCCTTGTGCGTCGAATGACATCTGCTTCGAGCACGATGCGCATTTTCCCGTTGCCGGCGCTCTCATCGACGGCGAGGTCGAGTTCGTCTCTGCCAAACGCCAACCCATGCTACCGTCGGTGCTGGCGCATCTAGCGCAAAGCGCACGCGCGGCGAACGGCAATCTTATTCTGTCGTGCGAGCATTTCTCATCGCGCATCACGCGGCTGCAGCAACTTCAAAAGCTGCGCGACGCGCTGCCGACGGACGACATCAAGATTGTTTTTTACGCACGTGAGCCGTCGGAGCTGGCTTTGGCGTCGTGGTCCGAGAGCATTCGGAACGGGAGTCATCACAGGTTCAGCGCCGACCAGATTTTGCCTCAGGCTCGTTTCTTCAACCATTTGCAGACACTCGATTTATGGGCGGAAGCTTTCGGCAGAAGCAACTTGATCGTGCGAGAGTATGACAGGACGCAAATGGCAGATGGCGATATTCGGCGGGATTTCTGCGAGCAACTCGGCGTGGAGATCACAGATCCGCTGCTCGATGACGACCGGAATATCTCACTCGATTTGCAACGCCTTGAAGTTCTTCGCCACCTTAATGAAGCCCTGCCGAAGTTCAGCGAGTGCGCGGACGGTTGGCGGCGGGCGCAATGCATTCGAGTTTTGGTCACGGAATTTATCCCCGAAGGTGAGCCGCTCGGGCGCCTGCTGAGCAAGCACGAATCCAACGCGATCAAAGCGCGGTTCAGCGAGGTCACGCAAGAACTCAACAGGCGATATTTCGACGGTCGGCTGTCACGCAAATGGTTTCCGCAGGACAATCCCGCCGACCCCGAGCCAAATAGCGTCACGGCCCTGCAAGAGGCCGAGGTCATCCAGGCTTTGGTCGCTACGATCACGCGCATGGCGGAAAGAACGTCTGAGGATGGCACCTCGCATGCAGTCGGGGGGGCTCGGGCGTACCGGAAAAGACGGCTTCGCAACACTCGGCGGAAGTTGAAACAGGCTCTCCAGGTAACGAAACAACGGCTGTTAGCGCCGTTCGAAGCCCGCGGCGCTTGATTGAAGGTGAGCCGAACGGTCGCTCCGAATTCGGCGCGCGATAGTCGCTGAATATAAGGGCGAATGGGCTCCCTGGACGGGACCCGCTGAGCGGCCGTCGGGCGTACGGAAGACACGCCCGACGACAAAGACAAATCACCTCAACCCGCGAAATACCCCGGCTGCCCAATGTCGGCGATGAGCCCGATCTCTTTGGGCGTCCACCCAAGCCGCTGCTGCGTCAGAGCACTGGATGCCGGCATGTCGAGACCGGCGAACATCGCGAGCGGGCCGAAATATTCGCCGGCTTCTTCTTTCTTGATCGACAGCAGAGGCACGCCTACGGCGCGAGCGACGATCTCCATGACATTAAGCATAGGCACGCCTTCCTCGCTGACGGCGTGATATATGCTGTCCGCCGTCCCTTTCTCCAACGCGAGCTTATAGACGCGGGCCACATCCAAGACGTGCGCCGCTGACCACCGTTGGCTCCCGTCGCCGACATAAAGCAGCCACGCCTTTCTGGCGCGCGCTTTCAACGAGATAAGAAATCAAACCGGCCTTTCCTTTGGCGCCATGCACTTGGGGAAGGCGTATCGCCATCGCCCGTGCGCCGCGCGGCGCGTAAGCCAGTCCTGCCTGTTCAGAGACGCGCGGTATGTGAAGGCCGGCCTCACGCCTCATGTCTTCGGTGACGACCACGCCAGGAGCGATCAACCCCGTTCCCGATGTGACGATGAAAGGCTTATTCGTGCCTTCGAGTGCATCCCCCATCGCTTCGATGGCGCGCTTGTCGATCTGTCCGTTCTCCGCGAATTTCGCGAAATCATGGATGAATGCGCAGTGGATTGTCCCATCGGTCTCGCGAGCGCCGACTTTAAGACTATCGAGATCTTGCAGGTCGCCACGGTGCACATCGCCACCCGCAGCAGCTAGCGCCGCCGCCGCATCATCTGAGCGCGCCAAGCCCAGCACCTGATGTCCGGCTCCGAGCAATTCTTTGACGACGGCAGATCCGACGAAGCCCGTGGCGCCGGTCACAAAAACACGCATGACATCCTCCTTAGTTACGTCGGAGGCTATCTTGTGCTAGCGTCGATGCCGGTAAAGACGTGAGTTTATACGGGTATAATTACTAATACGATGAGCCTGTCGGACACCAAAGAAAGCGCGCTCGGCGCTTACCTGCGAGATCGCCGGACGAAGCTCGATCCCGCATCGTTCGGCTTGCCGCTCGTGCGCAGGCGCACGCCAGGACTCAGGCGCGAGGAGGTGGCACAGCGCGCCAACGTCAGCGCCACTTGGTACACGTGGCTAGAGCAGGGGCGCGGCGGTGCGCCATCTGCCGACGTGCTCGACCGTATCGCACGTGCGCTGATGCTGACGGACGCCGAGCGCGAGCATCTGTTCATTCTGGGCCTCGGTCGCCCGCCGGAGGTGCATATCAAGGAAGATGAAAGCATCACACCGCGTCTGCAGCGCGTGGTCGACGCTTTCGAGATCAGTCCCGCGATGATCAAGAACGCGATGTGGGATGTCGTCGCCTGGAACCGCGCGTTCGCAACCGTCCTGACCGACTATGGCAAGCTCCCGCCGGAGAAGCGCAACCTCTTGCGCGTCGTCTTTAGCGATCCTCAAGTTCGCTCGGTGCAGTACGATTGGGAGAGCGTCGCGCGGTTCATCGTGGGCGTTTTCAGGGCGGACGTGGCGCGGATAGGCGCGACTGCGCGCGTGAGTGCACTGGTCGATGAGCTTTGCCAGTCGAGCCCGGATTTCGCACGGCTATGGCGCGACAACGATGTGCGCAACTACGGGGGCGGAATGAAGAAGCTCCGGCATCCGGTTCTCGGCACCGTCAGTTTCGAATATTCGGCATTTGCCGTCGATTGCCGCCCTGATCTTGGAATGATCGTATACAACCCCGCAACGCCCGAAGACGCCGAGCGGGTAAAGTCTTTGATCCGTTCGGCCGGCGGTTGAATCCTAAAGCCTGTGTGCTTTTCGGGTGACGACCTAGGCCTACGAGCGGCCTTCGTGATGCGGCACTCCGTCAATCAGCCGGAAAAATGCCGTGAGGCGGGCAGCGTCATGAAACTGCTCCAACCGCGAGATCTGCATGCCGCGAAACATCACGATCTGACGATATGTGCCAGAATGACTTTGTCCCGTTTCTCTATCTTTCAGGAAATAGGAGACGCGCGAACGTCCTATACCGGCGTGAAATTGAAAAGCTTCAACCACCGCCATGCCGGTGGCCTTTGCGTTGATGTCTCTTAGGAAAACGCCCATGGCGTCCTTGCCCTGGATGACCAGAGGGGGAGAGGTGCTGTCGACTGCATTGCGCTGAAACCATAGATCATCGGCATAGGTGCGGAGGACACCCTCGATATCGCCGGCGCTCCAGGCGCGGTGCGCCTCATCAATGATGGCTTTTGCCGTTGCGAAGTTCAGCGACATTCGTCGGTCTATTCAAAGGCCCGCTGTGTGCACGGTTAGTCCGTACCGACAGTTTCGGGCAGGCACTCGACAACGTCAAAGGAATTACGGCGGCGATTTTTGGTTATTCCGAGGGTAATGGCTCGGCGGAAGAGCGAAAAATATGGCACGGAAGGAGGTCAACAGGGGGCTTGCATCGGCCCCCGCATGGGGTTAGGCCCATCGCAGCATCCCATAAGCCCTGGCGACACCAGAGAAGGCCGGTTAACGCCGGTCCGCGCCGGTTTATTTAGCCCAGACGTTTACCCTCAGACGCAGCCATGTCCAACGAATACCCGCTCCGCCCCTTCCTGCCCGCCGATGCGATGGCACTGCGCGATCTTTTCGCCCAGTCCATCGACGAGCTGACGGTCGATGACTATGACGAAGATCAGAGGCTCGCTTGGGCCGCCAGCGCCGAAGATGCCGCCGAATTCCGCGCCCGCTTGGCGGCGGCCTTGACACTTGTCGTCCAACTCGACGGTGAATATCTGGGTTTCGGGTCCCTTAAGGACAATAAAACCATCGACATGCTCTACGTGCATCCCGACTACGCAGGCGAGGGGGTTGGCACCGCGCTGGCCGATGCGCTGGAGAAGATCGCAGGCGCCAGGGGCGCCGAGGCTGTCACGGTCGACGCAAGCGACACGGCCGTGCCCTTCTTCGAAAGCCGTGGCTACGTCGCGACGCAGCGCAATTCTGTTCCGCGCGACGACCAGTGGCTTTCCAACACGACCATGATAAAGCGGCTCGCCGAGAGCCAACCGAAGAAAACGACCGAACCGTCATGAGCAAGGAACGCCTTTATCTTTTCGATACGACGCTGCGTGACGGCGCGCAGACGACGGGCGTCGACTTCTCGCTCGAAGACAAGCGCCGGCTGATGCGCGTGCTCGACGACCTCGGCATCGATTATATCGAAGGCGGCTATCCAGGCGCCAACACGACCGATACGGACCTGTTCACGTCACGTCCGAATTTTAATTCGGCGCGCTTCACCGCGTTCGGCATGACGAAGCGGGCAGGGCGGTCGGTCTCGAACGATCCTGGCTTCCAGGCAGTCTTGCAGTCGGCAGCCGACAGCATCTGCCTCGTCGCCAAATCGTCGGACTATCAGGTTCGCGTCGCGCTCGGCATCACGAACGAGGAAAATCTCGAAGCCGTTGATCAATCGGTGCGCGCCGTCGTCGAGACGCAGCGCGAAGCCATGATCGACTGCGAGCATTTCTTCGACGGCTACAAGTCAAACCGCGACTACGCCATCTCCGTCGCCAAAACCGCCTACGATGCCGGTGCGCGCTGGGTGGTGCTGTGCGATACCAACGGCGGCACGCTCCCGCATGAGGTTGAGCGCATCGTCGCCGATGTCGCCAAGCACGTGCCGGGATCGCACCTCGGCATCCATACGCATAACGACACCGAAAATGCCGTCGCTAACACGCTGATGGCGGTCCGCGCAGGCTGCCGTCAGATCCAGGGCACGTTGAACGGCCTCGGCGAGCGCTGCGGCAATGCCAACTTGACGTCCATCATTCCGACGCTGCTCTTGAAAAGCGAGTTCGCGGAATACTTCGAAACCGGCGTCACGCCGGAGAAGCTGCGCACGCTGACGCATGCGAGCCGCGTTCTCGACGAGCTTTTGAACGAAGCGCCGAACCGCCACGCGCCGTATGTCGGCGAAAGCGCCTTCGCGACCAAGGCCGGCATTCACGCGTCGGCGCTTCTGAAAGCGCCAGAGACCTATGAGCACGTTCCGCCCGAGAGCGTCGGCAACGAACGGCGCATCCTCGTCTCGAAGCAAGGCGGGCGCTCGTCGCTGACGTCGGCGCTCGAACGCCTCGGCCTGCCCTCCGATAAGGACGACACGCGCGTGCAGGCGCTGCTGGACGAGGTGAAGGCGCGCGAGGATCAAGGCTATTCATACGAAGCCGCCGAAGCCTCGTTCGAGCTTCTGGCCCGGCGCGCGCTCGCGACCGTGCCTCGCTATTTCTCGGTCGATAATTTCCGCGTAACGGTCGAGCGCAAGGAAGAGCGCTCCAGAGCCCGCAACGGCAACGGCACAGTTTCACAGGCTGTGGTCACCGTTTCGATTGCGGGTGACGACGCGGCGCTGGTGTCGGTCGGCGAGGGGAATGGTCCGGTGAACGCCCTCGATAAGGCGTTGCGCAACGACCTCGGTCGCTATCAGAAGCACATCGAGAATGTCGAGCTTGTCGATTACAAGGTTCGCATCCTCACGCAGACGCGCGATGGCGGTACCGCGTCCGTCACGCGCGTTCTCGTCGAAAGCCTCGACATGGAAACCGGTGAGCGCTGGACCACCGTCGGCGTCTCGCCCAACATCATCGACGCCAGCTTCGAAGCACTGCTCGATAGCATCAACTACAAGCTCCTGCGCGACAACGCCGTTGCAGGATGACCGCCTTCGCTGCAAGCGCTGTCACCTAGACTGCCGAAAGCGCTTGCGTGAGATCGGCAACTAGGTCGTCAGGATGCTCAATCCCGATTGAAAGCCGGATCGTTCCTTCAGAGACGCCGATGGCTGCGCGAACGTCGGCCGGGACGCCGGAGTGCGTCGTCGAAGCGGGATGGCATGCCAGCGATTCCGTGCCACCCAAGCTAACCGCGAGCTTGAAAATTTCCAGCCGGTTCAAAAACTGAAAGGCTTGGCGCTCGCCGCCGGCAATGTCGAATGAGAATGTCGAGCCTGCGGCTTTGCATTGTGTTTTGAAGACGCGATGCTGCTTCGTTCGGGGTTCGAGGAAAGCCAGATAGTGGACTTTGGTAACCGCCGGATGATCGCGTAGAAACTTAGCGACGGCCGTCGCATTTCTGTTGGCACGCTCCATGCGAAGTTCCAGCGTTTCGAGCGAACGGCCAAGCATCCAGCAGGAATGCGGATCGAGTTGCGTTCCGATCGCGCCGCGCAAAAGTTTTACGGGGCGGGTCAGTTCCGTGCCGCCAAGAACGGCGCCGGCAATGAGATCGGAATGGCCACCGACGTACTTCGTCAGAGAGTAGATCGACAAGTCCGCTCCGAGCGCCAAGGGTTTTTGAAATAGTGGTCCTAGGAGCGTGTTGTCGCAAATGAGAATGGCGCGATGCCCTTGCTGCTTTGACGTTTCCTCCGCAATGCGCTTGACGAGCGCGATATCGACCAGCGTATTCAGCGGATTTGACGGCGTTTCGATCAGGAAGAGCGCAATGCGCCCCTTCGTTTGCGCAAGTGCAACGGCCGCGCGCACGCTTGCTTCATCCACGCCATTGGCAAAGCCGACCGCACGAATGCCTAAAGGTTCAAGCGTCCGCGACAGAAGCGTTTCTGTGCCGCCATAAAGCGGCTGCGAGTGGACGATGACGTCGCCAGGCCGCGCAAAGGCCAGCACCGTCGTCGAGATGGCGGACATGCCCGACGAGAACAAGATGCACGCGTCCGCTTCCTCGTAGACCGCGAGACGTTCCTCCACGATCTCGCTGTTGGGATGGTTGAAGCGCGAATAGACGAGGCCCGCCGACGTCCCTTTTGGCGGCTGCTTTCGGCCCGCAACGTAATGAAAGAAATCGCGGCCTTCTTCCGCCGATTTGAACACGAACGTCGAGGTCAGGAACACCGGCGGCTTGACCGCGCCTTCCGACAGAAGCGGATCGTAGCCATACCCAAGCATCAAGGTTTCGGGGTGAAGTTTGTGCTTGCCGATATGGGTTTTAGACGGGCGCGGAGGAGCCATGACGTGCGGCCTCGGGTTGGCGGCCGGGATCGCAAGGCGCTTAAGATTCGCAATCCGAGACGCGATTCAACGAAAAGACAGTATGTTTGTCTTTGAGCGGGGAGGAGTCAAACGAGGCGCGATGTTTTGGTATTGCCGGTCAGCTAAAGCGCGCGCTGCAAGCCTACATCCAGCTCTTGCCGTCTTCCGCCTGGCATCCCGCGGGCGGCAGTGCGTTGGGAAAGTTCGCGTGCAGCTTATCGCAACCCCATTTACGGAGCGGCGCGGGGAGCGCGCTGTTGATCTGAATGCCCGTCTCATCGTACGGGCTCGTCTTGTTCGTCACGTAACTATACCAGCGCTGACCGAAGAAAATAACGAACGCCACGAAAGTGATGACGACGATACGGAGTGCTCTGCGCATGGGGGAACCCTAATTCATCTGCGAACCCCACGCCATGCCGCGCGAATGTGTCGAGGTCGCGACGTTTGACGGCGGTCGGGCAAGAACGACGCAACATGCCCGTGCCCCGTGCCTGGCGGCCGGCTTCCCGCAGGGGAGTCGCCGGTTACCACAAAAATTCAACCTCCCGCAATCGCGCCGACGATGAGAAACGGTTGCGCTCCCCGCACGACGTCGTCGGGCAATGGCGCATCCGGAGCATCGTGCGAAAGATCCCGCTGGCATGCGAAAAACCGCAGAAACGGGCGCCGCTTCTGAGTGCCCTGATCCCGTATCGTTCCCCGCAGCACAGGATACGTTTTCTCCAGCGCATCAAGCAGTGCCCGCTGCGTAACCGGCGCATCGACTTCAACGACCACCTCGCCGTTGATGCTGGCGTGCTTCTTCAGATGCGACGGTAAGACGACACGGATCATGTCAGCGTTTGCACCTCGACGGAAAGCACAGCCGGCAGATCGCGAACGATCGTGCTCCACGTATCGCCGGCGTCGGCCGAACCGTAAACTTGTCCGCCAGTCGTTCCGAAATACACGCCGCACGAGTCCAGCGTATCGACGCACATCGCATCGCGAAGAACGTTCACATAGCAGTTGGACTGCGGCAGGCCGTTGGTCAGCGCTTCCCAATCGTTGCCGCCCGTTCTGCTCCTCCACACCTGGAGCTGGCCATCTATTGGAAAATGCTCAGCGTCGCTCTTGATGGGGACCACGTAGATCGTCTCGGGTTCGTGCGCGTGAACATCGATGACGAAGCCGAAATCGGTTGGCAGATTGCCACTGACCTCGTGCCACGAGTTGCCCGCATCGTCCGAGCGCATCACGTCCCAATGCTTCTGCATGTAAAGCACCTCGGGCCGCGTCGGATGCATTGCCAGGCGATGGACGCAATGCCCGACTTCCGCTGTCGGATCGGGCATGAATTCCGATTTCAAGCCTCGATTGATCGGCCGCCACGTTGCGCCGCCGTCGTCTGTTCGAAACGCGCCGGCCGCCGAGATGGCGATGAACATGCGCTGCGGATCTTTCGGGTCGAGCAGAATGGTATGCAGGCACATGCCGCCCGCACCGGGCTGCCAATGCGGACCCGAGCCGTGGCCGCGCAGGCCGGAAAGCTCCGCCCACGATTTGCCGCCGTCCTTCGACTGAAACAGCGCCGCATCTTCCACGCCCGCATAGACCGTATCGGGATCTGCGAGTGACGGCTCGATGTGCCAGACCCGCTTGAACTCCCACGGATGCGGTGTCCCGTCATACCATTGGTGCGTGCCGGGAACGCCGTCGTAGGCGAACGAATTATCGACGGCTTCCCATGTCTTGCCGCCGTCGTCGGATCGCTGGATTTGCTGTCCGAACCAGCCGCTCGATTGCGATGCATAGATGCGGTTCGGATCGGCAGGCGAGCCTTTGAGATGGTAGATTTCCCAGCCCGCGAAATGTGGCCCGCTGACGTCCCAATTTTTGCGCGCGCCATCGGCCGTCAGAACGAATGCCCCTTTCCGCGTACCAACCAGCAATCGAACGCTCGTCATGTCGCCTCCCGTTCTCGTTGTCCGGCGATCCGCTTTGTGGCCCCGACTGAAGGCCTTTTTTCGGTCGCCGTCCACTTCAAGACGAACGGCTGCCGTCCATTCCGACAGGGCATCGCAAAAAAGAATTGAACGACTTTCGTTATTTCGCCTTCTAAACACGCCCGAACACACAAGGTGTTTCATCAGATGACGGGTGAGTAAAAAAACACCGTCATCCCGGCGAAGGCCGGGATCCAGACAAACCGCAGCATGCCGGATGGGGAGGCTTGACTGGGTGCCGACCTTCGTCGGCATGACGAAAGAGTTCCTGCCCGGCGGCCGGCTCCCCGGAAGGGAGCCGCCCGGCACCAATCAAGAAATCATCACCGGGGCTGTCGCAGCAACAGTCACGCCGTCATCGTCGATCCAGGCGATCTCGATCGTGCCGGGGCCTGAAATGCGCAACTGAAATGCGAGATAAGGGTTCGCCGAAATGCCCGGCCCGAACTCGGCGCGGAAAACCTGTTGGCCGTCGAATTTCGCAATGAACGTGTTGATGATATCGCGCGGGATTGATTTGCCGTTTTTGTCGTGGCGGTTGCCCGTTTCCATGACATGGCGAATGAGCGTCTTCACCTCGATGACGTCACCCGCCTTGATCGTATCGGGCAGCTTGATGCGGGGACCTGTGGCAGCCATCCGATCGCTCCCTAAATCCCGCAGCCGCCGATAAGCACTTTTACGCGGGTCGTCGACACCAGCATGTCGCCGCCGGAAAGCTCAGCCAGCACGATCACGTCCTGCGTCTTCGCTAGCCGCATGCGGCTCTGCACACGCGCGACGGCATTCACCGGCGACAGATGGAACGTGGCGACATGCGCATGCGGGTTCGCGGTCGAAAGAATATGAATGGCTTTGACGTGGTCTGCCTCCGTCATCGGGCTATCAACGGCAATGGTAATCGGCACGAAATTGCCGTTGTCCGCCGTCTCGGGAAGATCGACGCTGATCTTGCCGTCGATTGGCTTCGCATTGCCAACGATGCGCGCGAAATCGTCCTTGAAGTCCTGGCTCGGCACGAATGTGTCTGACGCGCTGGTAACGGCATTCGCGCGCGCGATGAACGGCGCCAGACCAGCTGCCACCGCTCCGGCGATGACGAACGTCCGGCGGCTTAAGACGGCAATGTCGATCCGGTCACGCAAGCCAGCCTGCCTCAAATCGCCTTGATTGCTGTTCGATATATAGGAATGGGGTTCGCCGGACGCCTAACCTTACGATTTATTTTCCTGACATGCCCCGCTGCCCGTGGCAAATCTCGGTCAAAATGGCCGTTAAGAACGAAAAGAGGGCGCATGTCGGCGCACCAGCATCAGGCCAAATCTGGGGGCGGGGAATGACCGGGATCACGCGCCGTGAATTCAATGCATTGGCGGCGGGCGTCGGTGTTGCCGCCTTGACCGAGCTGCCGCGTCCGGCATTGGCCGCTGGCCCTGCGAAGATCGTCGTCATCGGTGGTGGACCCGGCGGCGCGGCCGTCGCCAATCGCCTCAAGTCGGCCGACGCTACGCTCGACATCACGCTGATCGAGCCCAAGGTAAAATATACAACCTGCTTTTATTCGAACCTGTATCTCGGCGGCTTCCGCACTTTCAAATCTATCACGCACGATTATGAGGGCGTGAAAAAGCGCGGCATCACGGTTCTGACCGACACCGCGACGGGCATCGACACGACGGCGAAAAAGGTGACGCTCGCCAAGGGGCCGACGCTGACGTATGACCGCCTCGTCGTTGCACCGGGCATCGATTTCAAATGGGATGCCATCGAAGGCTATTCGCCGGAAGCCGCGAAAATCATGCCCCACGCGTGGCAGGGCGGCCCGCAGACGTGGCTTCTGAAGGAAAAGCTGCTCGCGCTGCCTGACGGCGGCCTCGTCGTCATGGCCGTACCGCAGAACCCGTATCGCTGTCCGCCGGGCCCCTACGAGCGCGCCTGCATGATCGCGCATTTCCTGAAGACGAAGAAGCCGAAGGCTCGGCTCGTGCTTTTCGATGCCAAGAAAACCTATTCCAAGCAAGCCGTGTTCGAGGAAGCCTTCAACGAGTATTACAAGGACATCGTCGAGATCAATCTGACCAACGAGATTGACGATTTCTCGGTCATCAAAGTCGATGCGAAGACAGGCGTCGTCACCACGAAAGCCGGGCGGACTGAACGCGCCGCGCTCGCCAACATCATCCCGCCGCAGAAGGCAGGCGCCATCGCTGCGAGCGCCAGCTTGACCGAGGGCGACTGGTGCCCGGTCAATCCGGAGAATTTCACGTCGACCAAGGCAAAAGACGTCTACGTGCTCGGCGATGCCGCAATTGCGAACGAGATGCCGAAATCGGCCTATTCGGCCGTTAGCCAGGCGGGCGTCGTCTCAAACGACATAATCGCCGATCTGCAAGGCAAGCCGAGAACGGCCGGCCGTTTCCGCAACACCTGCTGGTCGATGCTCGCGCCCGACAACAGCGCCAAGATCGGCGGCGACTATGTGCCTGCAACCAAAGACGGAAGAGCATACCTGGAGATCAAGGACGGCTTCATCTCGAAGCCGGACGACAGCGCCGAGCTTCGCCGCCAAGTGAACGAGGAAAGCGCCGACTGGTATCAAACCATCATCGAAGACCTGTTCGATGAACCGTCCCAGCAGGTGACGCTTCCCAACTTCCGCAATCCTTAAGCTTTATCGCGCAGCATCTGGCCGGGCCGAAGGGACGGCCTATGTATCTGCAAGATTAGCGACTGCCGTACAAACGTGATTAATTAGGCTCAGAATAGACCCTGGAAGCCTTCGCCCTGGACATCTGGCGGCGGGCGACCCAAGTTGACGTATACGTCAACGGATGATAGGGCGCGCTGAGACTGATCGCCTAGCGGCAGCCCTGTTCGGGAGGCACGGAAATGGCACCCATTGTTCTGATCCTGGTGGCTTTTGCCGCTGTTTTGGCGCTGGGAATGGTACGAGCGCCCCTCTGGGGCTGGGCGGCCGCCGTCGGCGCCTGGACGCTGCTCGCGACGGACGGCCATATTGGTCTCGTCTCCTGGACCGCGTGGCTGCCGTTCGTGGCGCTGGCCGTGCTGTCGATCCCGGCTGTGCGCCGGAGCCTCATCATCGCGCCGGTCTTCGCCCAGATCCGAAAAATTCTGCCGCGCGTCTCCGACACCGAAGCACAGGCCCTCGAAGCAGGAACCGTCGGCTTCGACGCCGAACTTTTTTCCGGCACCCCCGACTGGGACAAGCTCAAATCTGTGCCGCCGATCGAACTGACGCCCGAAGAGCGCGCCTTCCTCGACGGCCCGACCGAAGACCTCTGCCGTATGATCGACGACTGGCAGGTGCGCCATACGCTGCACGATGTGCCGGACGAGATCTGGGATTTCGTCAAGAGGAACGGCTTCCTCGGCATGCTGATCTCGAAGGAGCACGGCGGCCTCGGATTCTCTGCGCAGGCGCAATCGCTGATCCTCGGCAAGATCGCCTCGCGTTCGCCCGACGTCGTCACGATCGTCATGGTGCCGAACTCTCTTGGGCCGGGCGAACTCATCGAGAAATACGGTACCGACGAGCAGAAGCACTATTACCTGCCGCGCCTCGCCAAGGGTGAGGAAGTGCCGTGCTTCTCGCTGACCGGCCCGACGTCCGGCTCCGATGCCGCTACGATGCGCGATGTGGGTTACGTCACGCGCGGCAGCTACAAAGGCCAGGATACGCTCGGCATCAGCCTCTCGTGGGACAAGCGCTACATCACGCTCGGCCCGAAGGCGACGCTTGTCGGTCTGGCGTTCCGTCTGTTCGATAAAGACAACCTGCTTGGCAAGGGCGAGGACGTCGGCATCACGCTGGCGCTGATTCCGGCCGATCATCCGGGCATTAACATCGGCCGCCGCCATCTGCCGTCCGGCGCCGCCTTTCCGAACGGCCCCAACTGGGGCAACGATGTTTTCATCCCGATGGATTGGGTCATCGGTGGCGACAAGATGGCCGGCAACGGCTGGCGCATGCTGATGGAATGCCTTTCCGCCGGCCGCGCGATTTCGCTGCCGTCGTCCGGGACGGCCGGCGCCAAGATGATGCTGCGTGTGACGTCGGCTTATGCCCGCATCCGCAAGCAGTTCGGCCTGCCGGTCTCGCGCATGGAGGGCATCGAGGAAGCGCTCGTCCGTATGATCGAGACGGCCTATGTCAACGAAGCCGGTCGCGCGATGACCGCTGCGATGGTCTCACGCGGCGAGAAGCCGTCGGTCATCTCCGCGATGATGAAATACCAGACGACGGAGAAGCTCCGCCGCGCCGTCAACGACGCGATGGATATTCACGGTGGCCGCGGCATCTGCGACGGCCCCGCGAACTATCTGCAATCGGCGTATCAGATGGTTCCGGTCGGCATCACCGTCGAAGGCGCGAACATTCTCACGCGTACGCTCATCACCTTTGCGCAAGGTGCGCTGCGCTCGCATCCCTATCTCTATAAGGAAGTGCAGGCGGCCCAGAACCCCGACAAGAAGCGCGGGCTCGACGATTTCGAAAACGCCTTCAACAATCACATCGCCTTTTCGCTATCGAACGCGACAGGCGCGTTCGTGCACAACGTCACCGGCGGCGCTTTCGTGAAGGCGCCGGATCACGCGCTGCGCATGTCCGACTGGTATCGCCAGCTTGGCCGCGCCAGCCGCTCCTATGCCTTCGTCGCGGATCTGACGGTCGCGCTTCTGGGCGGCGGTCTGAAGATCAAGCAGAAGATCACCGGCCGCATGGCCGACGCGCTCTCCGAGCTTTACCTGCTGTCGGCCACTTTGAAGCGCTACGAAGATGATGGTCGCCCCGAGGGTGACGAGTTGATCGTCCAGCTGGCCGCCGAAAATGCGCTCCATCGCTTCCAGGAAGCCATGAGCGGCGTCATCGACAATTTCCCGGTTCGCTGGGCGCGGCCGCTGATGCGCGCTGTCGTCTTCCCACTCGGCCGCCGTCGTAAACCCGCCTCCGATACGCTGGGGCATCGGGTTGCGCGCCACGCCTTGCAGCTGGGCGAAGTTCGCGACCGCCTGACGCGCGATATCTACGTCTCGAAGGACGTCAACGACCCGACCGGTATCCTGGAAGTGACCCTGGAAAAGGTGATCGCCGCCGAGCCCATCGAGAAAAAGCTCGAAAAGGCCATCCGCGACGGCGTCGTGCGCCGCTATCATGGCAACGACTGGTTTGCCGAAGCGGTCGCCAAGGCTGTGATTACCGAGGCGGAAGCCGAACAGCTTCGCGAGGTCGAACGGCTTGTCGCGCGTGTCATCGCGGTCGACCATTTCGATCCGGCGGAAGTAAAACCGAATTACGTGACGCTCGGCCACAACGTTCGTGGCGCCGAGAGCTTGGCAGCGGAATGACCACTACCGCATCCTATTTGTGTTGAGGTGACAAACGATGACGGAATTTGCGGCTGAGCCGAGCATTCTCGATCTCAAGGACTGGCGTTACTGGGTCGACGGCGAGGACATTGCCTGGGCCATATTCGATCGCGAAGGCGAGAGCATGAATTCGCTCGGTCGCCGTCCGATCGAAGAACTGGCGACGATCATCACGCGAGCTGAAGCCGATGTCGCGTCCAAGAAAATCCGCGGCCTCGTCATCATGTCGGGCAAGGATCGCGGCTTCGTCGTCGGCGCCGACATCCGCGAGTTCGAAACCTTCACCAGCGAGCAGGACGTGATCTCGGCGTTGAAGCCGGTGAACGAACTCTTTGAGCGCATCGAGAAGCTGCCTGTCCCAGTTGTCGCCGCGATCCACGGTGTCTGCGTCGGCGGCGGCCTGGAACTGATCCTCGCCTGCCACTACCGCATCGCCACCCGCGATGATGCAACTCGCGTCGGCTTCCCTGAAGTGAAGCTCGGCATCTTCCCCGGCTTCAACGGCACGGCGCGGTCGATCAAGCAAGCCGGCCCGATGGCCGCGATGCAGGCGATGCTGACGGGCGGCATGATCCGCGCGACTGTAGCAAAGGCGCAGGGCTTCCTCGATCAGCTCGTCGGCAGCCCCGGCGAATTGCATTGGGCGGCGCGCAAGGCGGTGCTGCAAAATCGCAAGTCGAAATCGGCGGGCGCAGCGAAGGCGCTGCTGGCGAAATGGCCGGCGCGCGGCTTCCTCGCAGGCAAGATGCGTCAGGAGACGGCAAAGAAAGTCCGCGAGGATCACTATCCCGCGCCGTTCCGCCTGATCGACCTGTTCGAAAAATACGGCGGCGACCTCCAGACCATGAAGCGCGAGGAAACGAAAGCCTTCGCGCCGCTGATGATGTCGGACACATCGAAAAACCTTCGCCGTGTCTTCCGCCTGACCGAACTTCTGAAAGGCCAGGCCCCGCGCGGGCTGAAGTGGCGTCCGAGCCGCGTGCACGTCATCGGAGCAGGCACCATGGGCGCCGACATTGCAGGCGTCTGCGTAGCCTCCGGCATGGAAGTGACGCTGCAGGACATTTCGCCTGAGCAGCTCGAAAAGGGCATCAAGGCTCAGGGCAAACTGTTCGCCAAGAAGTTCAAGACCAAGGCGACGCGCGACGCGGCCAAGGCTCGCCTTATTGCCGATCCGGAAGGCAAGGGCGTCGCCCACGCCGATGTGATCATCGAAGCGATCGTCGAGCGGCTCGACATCAAGCAGAAGCTGTTTGCCGATCTCGAAACCAGGATCAAGCCCGGCGCTGTGCTCGCGACGAATACGTCGTCGCTGAAGCTCGAAGACATCGCTGCACCGCTGAAAGATCCCGGCCGCCTCATCGGCCTGCACTTCTTCTCGCCCGTCGCGCAGATGCCGCTGGTCGAAGTCGTGCGCGGAACGAATACGCGCGACGATGAAGTGAAGAAGGGCGCAGCCTTCGTCACATCCATCGACAAGTTCCCGCTGATAACGAAAGACGTGCCGGGCTTCCTCGTCAACAAGGTGCTGACGCCGTACATGTTCGCCGCGATGACGCGATTGGAGCAGGGCGAAGACAAGGAGAAGATCGACGAGGCAGCGCGCATCTTCGGCATGCCGATGGGACCGATTGAATTGGCCGATAACGTCGGTCTCGATATCTGCGCCCATGTCGCGAAAATTCTCGGCCAGTCGAGCGAAGGCTCGCGTCTCGATCGCCTTGTGGCGTCCGGTCGGCTCGGCAAAAAAACGGGCGAGGGCTTCTACGTCTGGAAGGACGGCAAACCCGTCAAATCCGACAAGAAATACACCAAAGCCGAGCTTGATGCGTTAGGCCGCGAACTCGTCGCACCGATGATCGACGAAGCGCAGAAGTCGCTGGATGAGGGCGTTGTTGAAACCGCCGACCTCGTCGATGCCGGCATGATCTTCGGCACCGGCTTCGCTCCCTTCCGCGGCGGCCCGCTGCACTACAAGAAAAACCTCGCCGCAAAAAGCCCGTCGCCCGCGACGCAAGCCGCCGCTGCTGAGTAATTTTTTATTCCCTCTCCCCGTTCCTACGCGCGAGGGGGATACTGGAGAAATGAGATGGCAAGAGAACTTCGGCGCGTTGCGGTGATCGGCGGTACTCGCATTCCGTTCTGCCGTTCGAACACCTTTTACGCCGACCAGTCGAACCTCGACATGATGGCAGGTGCGTTGAATGGGCTCGTCGATCGCTATGGCCTCAAGGGCCAGCACGTCGACGAAGTCGTCGGCGGCGCGGTCGTCACGCACTCGAAGGATTTCAATCTCGCGCGCGAAGCCGTTCTTTCGACCAAGCTCGCCCCTTCGACGCCGGGCGTCACGCTGATTCAGGCCTGCGGAACGTCACTGCAATCGGCGCTGATGTCTGCGGCCAAGATCGCAACGGGCGAAATCGAAAGCGCGATCTCCGTCGGTTCCGACACGACGTCGGACGCGCCGATCGTCTTCACGAAGAAATTTTCCAAGCGTCTGATCGCCGCCCAGCAGGGCAAATCGGCGATGGACAAGGTGAAGGCCTTCAAGGGCCTGTCGCCCGCAGAACTCGCGCCGCAGCCGCCCGCCGTGTCCGAGCCCCGCACGGGGTTGTCGATGGGGCAGCATTGCGAACTGATGGCGCAGGAATGGCATATCCCGCGCGCCGACCAGGATCAGCTCGCGTTCGAAAGCCACCGGAAGGGCGCCGCCGCCTACGACGAAGGCTACATGGATGACCTCGTCATTCCCTTCGCGGGCGTCTATCGCGACAATAACCTGCGCCCTGACATCACACTCGAAAAACTCGCATCGCTGAAAAACGCTTTCGAGAAATCGGATCGTGGCACGCTGACGGCCGGCAACTCGACGCCGCTGACCGACGGCGCGGCTAGCGTTCTGCTCGCGTCCGAAGAATGGGCGAAAGCGCGCAATCTTCCGATCCAAGCCTACATCACCTACGGTCAGCATATCGGCAACAATTTCGTCGGCGGCGACGGCCTGCTGATGGCGCCGACCATCGCCGTCTCCAAGATGCTCGACCGTGCGGGCCTCACGCTACAGGATTTCGATTTCTATGAAATCCACGAAGCGTTTGCCGCGCAGGTGCTGTGCACGCTGAAAGCCTGGGAAGACCCGGCTTACTGCAAGAAGCATATGGGCAAGGACACACCGCTCGGCTCGATCGACCGGACGAAGCTCAACGTCAAAGGCTCATCGCTCGCGTTTGGCCATCCGTTCGCCGCGACGGGCGCTCGGATCGTCGCGAATATGGCCAAACTCCTGTCAACGAAAGGCGGACGCGGGCTCATTTCGGTCTGCACGGCTGGTGGTATGGGCGTGACGGCAATCATGGAATCCCCAATGACTATCGAAGCCCAGGCCGCCTGAGGCCCTGACGGGAAGACTCTCGGCCTCCGATGCGCTATGTCCCTCGCGGCCACCGATCGCGAGGGAAGGGACGAATGGGCGCGAAAGACGATAAGCAACTCGAAGCCGCGCGCACGCTTGTCCGCAGTCTGGCGGAGCGTTTGGACGTCGATGGCTGGGTGCGGCTATGGGACGGCACGCGCCTGCCGCTCAGCAAAGCGCCGCAATCGAACTTCGAAATCTCGATCCGCGACCCCGGCGTGATCGGTGCGATCCTGCGCCGCCCGTCGCTCGATTCCATCATTCGCCAATACGTCGAGAAGGGCATCGACTTCTCCGGCGGCACGCTCGTCGATTTCGGCAAGGGCCTACAGGACGGCCGCAAGGGCGTGAAGCTGAAGCCGGGCGAGATCGCGAGTCTCGCACTGAAACTCTCGCCGTTCCTGTTCGCGAAACCATCGGAAGCACGGGACGCACACGGCTTTGAGGGCGAGATCACCGGCAAGAACCGCCAGACCGCCGACAACAAGGCCTACATTCAGTTTCACTACGACCTGTCGAACGATTTCTACGCGCTCTTTCTCGATCCCGAGATGGTCTACTCGTGTGCCTACTACACGGATTGGTCGAACGACATCGCACAGGCCCAGCACGACAAGCTGGAGATGATCTGCCGGAAGCTGCGTCTGAAGCCCGGCGACCGAATGCTCGACATCGGCGCGGGCTGGGGTGGCCTGCTGTGTCATGCCGTGCAGAACTTCGGCGTCACCGCACATGGCGTGACGCTCTCGGAAGAGCAGCTTGCGTTCGCACGTGAGAAGGCCAAGCGTCTCGGCATCGCCGACCGCGTGACGTTCGAACTGTCGGACTATTCGAAACTGACCGGCAAGTTCGACAAGATCGCCTCCATCGGCATGTACGAGCATATCGGACTTAAGAACATCCCGACGTATATGCAGAAGGTGCGCTCGCTTTTGAGCGACGACGGCCTGTTCCTCAATCACGCCATTTCGCGCCGTGCGCCGAAGCACAAGCCGGGTTTTTTCAAAGGCCGCATGCGGCCGGAGAAGAAGGCCATCGCCAAATACATCTTTCCCGGCGGCGAACTGGACGACATCGGCCACTCGATCTCCGCCATGGAGCGCGCGGGCTTCGAAGTGCACGACGTCGAAGGCTGGCGGCTGCATTACGCGCGCACGTGCCAGCTGTGGTGCGAGCGCCTGACGGAAAACAAGGACCAGGCGATTCAGTACGTGGGTGAGGAGAAGTATCGCATCTGGGTCGCATATCTCGCAGGCGTCAGCCTCGCGTTCTCGCGCGGCACGCTGCGGCTGTTCCAGACGCTCGCGTCGAAGTCGGCAAAACGCACGCCCATGCTACCGCCAACCCGCGCGGACCTTTATCGCTAGCGCCGCAAGCTCGATGGATTTGCAATAACTGTCGTCGTCGGGCTCGTCCCGTGGATCCATCGGGCATCCGCACGAGCATCGAAATGGATCCTCGGCCTAAAGCAGGCCATACGCGACAACGAGAATCTAACGCTCGCGCGCTTTCAGATGTGCATCGCAACGCGCGCGGATTTCGTTGAGATCGGCCAGCGACCGCTCGATGTCGCGCCGTTTCGTCTCAAGATCGTCGATCGCGTCCGTCACCTTGTCGAGCAGCAGCCGCGTCTGCGCTAATTGCCCCGGATCGGAATCGTAAAGCGACAGATATTCGCTGACGTCTTCGACGGTGAACCCGAGGTTTCGACCGCGCAGGATAAGAATAAGCCGCGCCCGGTCGCGCTTGGAATATTTCCGCGTCGTGCCGATCCGCTGCGGCGAGATCAAGCCGCGGCTCTCGTAAAAGCGGATGGTGCGCGTTGTGATCCCGAATTCCTTCGCCAGCGCCGAAATCGAATAGGCCGTGGCCTCCCGCGGATTCTCGCGTTGGAGCGCTTCGGTGCGCGCGAGCGGAGCGGTTTTGACCGTCATGCCGATTTGCCGCGCTGGGCTTCCTCGGCGGTCAACTCTTTCTTGGACAGCTTGCCGATCAAGGTCTTCGGCAGGCTGTCGCGGAACTCAATAGCCGCTGGCATTTCGATCTTCGAGATTTTGGCTTTCAGGAATTCGAGCATCTCCGGTGCCGTCGCCGTCATGCCGGCCTTCAATTTGACGAACGCCTTCGGCGCTTCGCCGCGGTAAGGGTCGGGAATACCGATGACGGTCACTTCCTCGACCGCCGGATGCGCATAAATCGCCTCCTCCACGCGCCGCGGATAAACGTTGAAGCCCGAGCAGATGATGAGATCCTTGATGCGGTCGACGATGGCGAAATAGCCGTTCTCGTCCATCACCGCGACGTCGCCGGTTCGCAAAAAGTCGCCGACGAACTGCTTCGCGGTTTCCTCCGGGCGCTTCCAGTAGCCCTTCATGACCTGCGGCCCTTTGGCGCAAAGTTCCCCGCGCTCGCCCTGCGCAACCTCCTTCGTCGGGTCATCCAGACTTCGCAGCGAAATCATGGTCCCTGGAAGCGGCATGCCGATAGAGCCCGAAACCGGCTCACCGTCGAGCGGATTGGCTGTCAAGACCGGAGACGTCTCGGAAAGCCCGTAGCCTTCCACGACCTTCGTCGATCCGGCTGCCATCGCCTCGAATTTGAGTTTCGTCTCGAGCGGCAGCGGCGCCCCGCCGGAAAGGCAGAATTTGAGCGACGAAAGATTGTACGACTTGATGTGCTCGAAATTGAGCATCGCCGTCAGAATTGTAGGCACGACCGGCATCATCGTCGGCTTTTCGCTGTTGATCAGCTTCAGCGTCTCGATCAGCTGGAAGCGGGGAATGAGCACGATTTTGGCTGCCAGCTCGACACCGACCGTCATGACGACCGTCATGGCGAACACGTGAAACAGCGGCAGGGCGCCCAGCACGCACTCCTCGCCGGGCTTCAGAACCGTGCCCCAGGCCACGACCTGCTTGGTGTTCGCAACGATATTTGCGTGCGTGAGCATGGCACCCTTGGGCGTGCCGGTCGTGCCGCCGGTGTATTGCAGAACGGCGATATCGTTGTCGGGGTCGATGGCAACGGGCGACAACGGGAATCGCGTCGCGGCTAGTTCGAGGCCATCGACCACTCGCGAAGCGCTGGGCGAGCGGGCGACGTTGGCGATGTCCTTGCGCTTGAAAATCCGGAACAGCACAGATTTCAGCGGCGAAAGCACGCTGGCGAACGGCACGACGATGGCGCGCGAAATGACGCTGGCCTGCAGCAAAGCCTCGATCTTGGTGAACAGCAGGGCCAGATCATGGGTAACCATGATCTCCGTTTCGCTGTCCCTGGCCTGGAACGTCAGCTCTTCGACAGTATAAAGAGGATTGAAGTTGACGACGGTTCCACCCGCTTTGAGTATCCCAAAATAATACACAATAAAAGTCGGGGTATTCGGCAGAAAAAGCCCGACTTTGGTGCCCCGTTTTACTCCGATCCGTTGCAAGCCGGCAGCCACACGGTCGACCTCGGCCGCTAGATCCGAATAGGACGTGGAGCGGCCCAGAAAGCCGATGGCGGGGTTTTGGGGGTAGCGGGCGGCGGCCTCGTCCAGCAGTCCGGGCACGGTCCCCTTGGGGATTGGCATGCGCCAATCGATGCCTGCCGGGTAATGATCGACCCACCGGGGCGACATCTGGGACACAGGTGAGGTGGCTTCTGCTGTCATGGTCTGTCCGGTCACTCGATTTTATTTTATCCGGATCGCGTTGACCTTCGCTGAAGATGTCTTAAACCGTGCAGTAACCAGCAAGGGACGCGCGAATATTAGACAATTTTCGGCGGCCAACGCTAGCGCTTGATCGCTCATGTAAACACCTGTCGATGAGGCAGCGAGCGGTCGAGGTCGGCGACGAGGGGGCAAGCGCGACGGTCCGTACCTAGACTTCGCGGTTGTTTAAGGATAAGTGACCCCCCCGCTTGCTGATCAAGGGCTCTTGATTTAGTAGATGCCAAGCAAAACTGGCCCGTCGCAGGGATTGCGAGGGTGGGAGAGGCCGATGGACGAAGTCGCGACTAAGGTTATTGAAATCCTCAAGAAGCATATGAAGGAGCCGCGCGACGATATCTCGCTCGACACCCAGCTTACAGATCTCAAGATCGAGTCACTTGATCTTGCTATGATCGTTTTCGACATTGAAGATGGCTTCGGGATTGAGATCCCATACAACGCCAATGAAGAAGTCGAAGCGTTCAAGACTGTCGGCTCAGTCGTTGATCGCGTGAAGTCGTTGATTGCCGAAAAGCAGGCTTCCGCAGCCAAGGCTTAATGGCCGCGAGCGATCTTCTGTCGAAATTAAATATGTGAAGGCCGGAACCCCCTACCGGGGGTTTCCGCGCATTCGCTAGGCAAGAAAGATTGATGATGTCGAATAGTAAGCCGGGACGCCGTGTCGTCGTCACGGGTCTCGGAGTCGTAACTCCGATCGGGCAGAACGTTCCCGATTTCTGGGCTGGTATTAAGGCCGGCAAATCGGGTGTCAGTGAACTGGAAGGCTTTCCAGTCGACGATCTCAAAATTCTGATCGCCGCTCAGATCAAAGGATTCGATCCCAAGCAGCGCCTGAAGCACTTCAAGCGCGACCGGATCATCACCCTCGCTGACCGCTACTCCTGGTTCGCTGCCGCTGCCGCGGACGAAGCGATAAAGATGGCGGGCCTGGAAATGCCGATCGCCGATCCGTATCGCTCGGCGTGCATCATCGGCTCGGGCGCCGGCGGTCTGACGACGTTTGAGACCGCCTATCGCGATCTCTTCATTCACAACAAGCGCGCCACGCATCCGCTCACGCTTTTGCGTATCATCGGTTCGTCGGCTGCGGCCCACGTCGGCATCGAATTCGGCGTCAAAGGCCCGACATTCGCAACCTGCTCGGCCTGCTCGACAGCGACGCACGCGATCGGCATCGGCCGAGATTACATTCGTGACGGCATGGTCGACGTCGCTCTCGTCGGAGCGTCTGAATCCGTCATCAACTACGGCACGATGAAAGCCTGGCAGGCGCTGCACGTGCTCTCCCCCGAAGGCTGCTTCCCGTTCGCGAAGAAGCGTAACGGTACCGTTCTTGCCGATGGCGCGGGCGTTCTCGTGCTCGAAAGCCTCGAACATGCCCAGGCCCGCGGCGCGACGATCCTCGCCGAACTCTGCGGCTATGGCATGGCGTCCGATAGCCAGGACATGGTGAAGCCGACGGTCGAAGGCCCGAGCGTCGCCATGAAGGATGCGCTTGCAGATGCCGGCATCACGCCCGAGCAGATTGACTATCTGAACGCGCACGGCACGGCGACCGCCGACAACGATCTCAACGAGACGAAGGCGATCAAGAACGTCTTCGGCGATTACGCCTACAAGCTCGCCATTTCGTCGACGAAGTCGATGCACGGCCATCCGCTCGGTGCGGGCGGCGGTATCGAAGCCGTCGCGACGATCATGGCGATGCGCGAAAACTGGGCGCCGCCGACTATTGGTCTCGATGAGCCCGGCGAAGGCTGCGATCTCGACTATATCCCGAACGTCGGCCGCGAAATGAAGCTCGGCTATACGATGTCGAACTCGCTCGCGTTCGGCGGCTTGAATACCTCGCTGGTGTTCGGACCTGCGCCGAAGTGATCGCATTGCAATTCGGCCGTTGCCAAATGACGCCAGGCGCGGCCGTCTTTCGCAGTCGCAATAAACACATTGCGCCGCGCAAACGGCAAATCCTGCGCGATTTTCGAGCGCGCAGGACATTTTGTTCGCGTTCGAGACCCGTAAAAGGCTTGCTGACTGCGGTTCTCGATGAGAGACTTCCCCATTGCGGCCGCATTCTCATCCCGGTCGCGACGTGCTGATCGGGATTTGTGCGGTATGCGAAAGATCGTGATCCGGGCCGGGAGTGTTGCCATTCGCGCAAGGCTGCTCGACACGCCTACGGCCGAACGGATATGGGCCGCACTGCCCATCGAGTCTGCGGCGCGGACTTGGGGCGGTGAAATCTATTTCGACGCTCCGGTCAGTTCAGCAGCCGAGCCTGATGCCCGTGTCACCGTCAAAGCCGGTGACATTGTTTTTTGGCCGGAAGGCGACGCAATTTCCATCGGCTTCGGTCCAACGCCACTGTCGCGCACACGGGGTGAAATCCGTTTGGCCGGACCCTGCAACGTCTGGGCGGAAGCGCTTGATGATGTCCGTCAGCTTAAATCGGTGCATTCCGGCGTTGTCATCTCCGTCAGCGAAGCCGAATGCTGATTTGATGCTGGTAGTGAGTTGCTGACGTGCTTCGATCAGGCTCCGCGGCCCTTAAATCGGTAGCTTGCATCGACGATCTCCGGTGTTTGGCGCACCGGCGCGTTCCAAGCGATTTCATGGGCTATTACGAGTCGGGCTCGTATTCCGAAACGACGCTCGCCGCCAATCTTCGCGATCTTCAGAACATCAAGATCCGCCAGCGCGTCTTGGCAGGCGCCGCCAATCGCAATCAAATCCAGACGGTGCTGGGTGAGACGCAGCCTTTGCCGCTTGTGTTGGGGCCGGTTGGTCTCAGCGGTATGGCCTATCGTGACGGCGAGATCGCTGCGGCACGCGCCGCCGAGAAGGCCGGTATTCCCTACACCCTGAGCACGCTCTCGATCTGCTCCATTGAAGACGTGGCCGAAGCCGTCTCGAAGCCGTTCTGGTTTCAGCTCTACTTCATGAAGGATCGCGGCTTCGTGGCCGATCTCATTGCGCGTGCGCGTAAGGCGAATTGTAGCGCATTGGTTTTGACGGTCGACCTTCAGGTGCTCGGCCAACGTCATCGCGACGTGCGCAGCGGCATGACCGTTCCGCCTCGCATCAAGCTCAAAACGATTGGTCGCATCGCGTCGAAACCTGCCTGGATCGCGAACGTGCTGATGGGCAAGCGCAAGACCTTCGGCAACGTCGCCGGGCGCATTCCCGGCACCGAAAATCTTCTCTCCTATATGGACTGGATCAACAGCCAGTTCGACCAGGCGCTGTCGTGGAACGACGTCGCCTGGATTCGTGAGCAATGGCCCGGCAAGCTCATCATCAAAAGCATCATGGACGCCGACGATGCGCGGATGGCCGTCAAAAGCGGTGCGTCGGCGATCGTCGTTTCCAACCACGGTGGCCGCCAGCTCGATGGCGCGGCCTCGTCGATCTCGATGTTGCCGCGCATCGTCGATGCCGTCGGCGACGACGTGGAAGTGCATTTCGATGGCGGCATTCGCTCCGGCCAGGACGTGTTCCGCGCCCTCGCGCTTGGTGCTCGCGCATGTTGGCTAGGCCGCAGCTATCTTTACGGGCTTTGCGCGGCAGGCGAAACAGGTGTGACCAAAGCCATTGATCTCATCGCCAAGGAACTCGATGTCACGATGGCGCTCGCGGGTATTCGCACCATCGACCAGATCACGCGTGATTGTCTCGAAAACTGATTGTCCGTCATTCCAGACGCTGCAGGTTGCGCAGCACGGGAAAGAGCTTCATCCAGATCAGCGCCACCGCAATCGTACCGAGCCCGCCGAGAACGGCCGCGGGGACGGCGCCGAGCAAAGCCGCCGTCATTCCGCTCTCGAATTCACCGAGCTGGTTCGAGGCGTTGATGAACAGGAAGTTCACCGCGCCGACGCGCCCGCGCATATCGTCGGGCGTTGCCAGCTGCACCAGCGACACGCGAATGACGACGCTGATCGTATCGGCTGCACCCATCACGGCGAGGGCGAGAACCGATAGCCAGACCTCCTTCGAAAGCGCGAACACGACAGTCGCGATCCTGAACACGATCACAGCTTGGAACATGCGCATGCCGACGTGCTTTGTAATCGCATGGCGCGCCAGAATGCCGGTCATGATCAAAGCGCCGATGGCTTGCGCACCGCGCAGCATGCCGAGACCCCAAGGTCCGGTGTGCAGGATGTCGCGCGCATAAATCGGCAGCAATGCCGACGCGCCGCCCAGTAACACCGCGAAGAGATCAAGCGAGATCGTGCCAAGGATCGCCGGATTGTTTCTGACGAAATGCGCACCCGCAAACAGCGCGCCGGCGGTCGGCGATTCGCGCGGCGCGACCGGCCGGTCGAGTACAATGGCGCCATTAAGCACTGACGCAACAATCCAGAACACGGTCATGATGACGTAAGGCACGGCAGGCGAAATGCCATACGCGAGGCCGCCGATTGCGGGTCCGCTGATCGCCGCGAACTGAAAAACACCGGTCGAAAGCGCCGTCGCCTTCTGCAGTAAGCCTTCCGGCGCAACGCCCGGAAGCAACGCCGCGGTCGCAGGGCTTTCGAACGCGCCAGCGACGCCGAACACCGCAACGGCCAGAAAGATCTGCGGCACCGTGATCCAGCCTTCATAGCTGCCCCACGCCAGAAAAACCGCCGCTGCTGCCTCAACGATCTGGCAAAGCTGGATGACGCGCTTGCGGTCATACCGATCGGAAGCGTGCCCGGCCACGAACACCAGAATGGCCGTCGGCAGAAACTGCACGAGGCCGACCATGCCGAGGTCGAACGCGCTGCTCGTCAGGTCATAGACCTGCCAGCCGACTGCAACCGTCAATATCTGCGAAGCGAATTTCGAAAAACCGCGCCCCCACAGGAAGTATTGCAAGGGCGGATGGCGCCAAAGCGTTTGCGGCTGGATCTGCGAGGATTGCGTGTCCATCAGGCGGCGGGCGCCGTCTCCCTAAAGCGGATTGTCTTGAAGCAGAAGCTGCCTTTGGCCGTGCCGAGAGGTTCGAGACTTGGTGAACGTTTCTGAGTTCTCCGAACGGAATGCACGCATCAAACGAGAAGTGTGCGGACTATATTTTTTAGAGGTTCCTGAGGCTTGAGTGACAAACTTACATCAAAAAATCAACAATCCACAGTAAGCCGCAAGGAGCTCTAGAGCAAAGCCGCGAATCGGCCAATTGAACGTATGTCAGAAGCGCCCGCGCGTCGATGCCCCCGGACGGTTGGATACGAAATCGGAATGAATACGCAGATGGTAGACTGGACCAATAGCGGCTTTTTCTCTCGGCTGCCGCGTCTTACGCGATCACTGTTGCGCCCCGCTGCCGTTGTGGCTCCATTCCTTGCGCTGGCGATGCCAGCAACCACTGCGTGTGCTCAGAACCTCATTCAGGATCCGAGCTTCGAAGCAAATGCACCGACGGCCTCCATTCAGCCGCCGTGGCACGTCGCCAGTGGAGCAGTCGACATTTGGACCGCCGGTATCACGTCTTTGACACCTCACAGCGGTAGCTATTTCGCCAACCCGTTCGACAATAGCAGTGTGCTTACGCAGGATGTTTCAATCGCCAAAAGCGGAAAATATCAGTTCCAGTTTTTCTATGCGGCGACCGCGGGACAAACCTGGGCGCTGACGGCCAAGGTCGCGGGTATCACTGTCTTTACAAAATCGGACATCACGAACACGGCGATGGAAAGTGCATCGTCCGTAGTGAAACTGAATGCTGGTTCTGCCCAGGTGCTGTTCGATTCGGAATTCGTCTCCGGCGCGACTTTTCCCGAATTCGGCATCGACGATGTAAGCCTGATTTACCTCGGACCGAATGCACTGTCTTTCGCATCTCTCAATCGTAATCAGACCGCTATGGCCTCGTCGATCAATGCGGCCATGGACGCCGGTGCTCTGACGACGGTCACCAATGCGCTGGCGGGCGCATCCGACCAAAAAGAACTGGCCGGCGCACTCAATCAATTGTCGCCTGAGATCTACAACTACGGCCTTGTTGAAACACTTTACGGGAGCCAGCAGTTCGCCAACGATCTGATGAGCTGCAAGGTCGCCGGGCAGCAGGGCGTGTCGATCGCGCGCGAAGGCCAGTGTCTGTGGGTTCGTGCCCGTGCGCGCTTCTCCGATTTCGACCGCACATCCGAAGACATTGGCGCGCACGCGACGACGGGCTCGTTCTCCGCAGGCGGCCAGATTGCCCTCGCGCCGGATTGGCGGCTCGGTTTCGCTGCCGGCTACGATAGCGTTTCCCTTTCGAGCGGTGTCGCAACGAGCGAAGGCGACCGCGCCAACGTCGGCGGCATCATCAAATACAATCCTGGCCAGTGGCTGTTTGCAGCGGGCGTCACTGGCGGCTGGAGCACTTACGACACCGACCGTACCATGCTGTTCGGTGACTTCAGCAGCGCGGCGCATTCCAAAAACGATATCAACTACGTGTCGGGCCAGTTGCACGCCGGCTATTCCTTCCAACACGACAACTATTATGTGAAGCCGCTGGTCGATGCAGCGATCACCAATGTCTCGCTCGATGGCTTCACGGAAAATGACGGCGGCGGAGCGGCGCTGGCGGTTGCTGGAAAAAGCGATACGGTCGTCAGCGTGTCGCCGGGCATCGAATTCGGCAGCGAGAAGAACGTCCACAATTTCGTAACGATCCGTCCGTTCGTAAGGGCCGGTTTGACGTGGCAGGACACGGATCAGTTTCTTCTCAACACCAATTTTGCCGACGCGCCAGACGTTGCTGGCTTCACGACGGCCACCAAGCTCGATACGCTCTTTGCGGATGTGAGCGCTGGCGTTGATCTCATCAATATGCACGGCGCAACGCTGAGCCTGCAGTACGACGGCCATTACGCCGAAGATACGAGCCTCAGCAGCATCAGCGTCAAAGGCAGTGCGCGGTTTTAAGCGCGCTGCCTTCAATGTCCTGACGCTCAATGCCTCCGCTCAAGCGGGCGTGAAGCCGTACTTTTCAAAAATCTTCAGTGCTGAAGGTGAGCGGATAAAGTCGAGCCACATCTTGGCCGCTTCTGGGTGGGCGACGCCCTTGACCATCGCTCCGGCGTAAGTCGCAGTTGTGTTCTGATCCGTTGGAATGACGACGTTCGTAATCGGGTTTCCGACTTGCTCCTGGAACATCGCTTCCGACAGCCACGTCACGCCGGCATCGACGTGACCCTGCATCAGGAACAGTGGCGTCTGCCGGTGATGGATGTGCGTTAAAATTGTGCCACCATTGGCGACCTTCGTTTCGTAGACTTCCTTTTCGAGCGCCGCGCCGCCAGCTTTTTTCAGCGACGCCTTGATCTGCCGCGCCACGCCCTCGAATTCCGGGTTCGGCATCGCAATGCGCAGGCCGGCCCGGCCGAGATCCGCAAGCCCAGAGACGTGTCCAGGATTGTCCTTGGGGACCATGATCGTCAGCGTGTTCTTGACGTAAGGAACCGGAGGTCCCGCCAGCGTGCCGTCATCGACGAGCCGCTTGACGGCAACAAGTCCGGCAAAATACGCGTCCGGTTTTGCAGTCCACGTCATGTTTCCCGAGGTGACGACGCCGTGCGCCTTGATTTGATGCACGAGAAGGCCCGGCGGCAGCGTCTCCCAATAGATCCGGCCTTTGAATTCCGGATGCGCTTGCTCGAACTGATGCACCAGTGGCGCCATGGCGAAGAAGTAGTTGCCGCCGACGTAGAGCACCAGCTTGGGATCGGTGACGCTGCCGTGGAAATCAGCAAGGTTATCGACCTGCGGTACGGTGAATTCGAAGCCGCGGTCGGTCGCGTCGTTGTTGAAGCCGTGCTGCCAAGGCGGGAAAATATTCGGTGCGTTTTGCTCGGCGCTCTGTGCTGACATTGCACCCAGAGCCACTGCTCCGGCGATGCCTGCGCCGAAAACCGCTTTAATGATGGAATTAGCGCGCATAGTGGAACCCCGCTTGCTGCAGTTCAGGAAGTGTCGCGACGGCGCCGGGAATCAGAACCACGCCGGGGATCAGATGGTTCGTTAGCTCGGCCGCGAGCGCATCGACTTCAAGCTTGTCGGGATTAACGCCTTTTTCGTGCAGCTTGGTCGCCTGCTCCCAGATGGCGTTGTGGCACGACATGAAAACGGCGCCGCGCCTTTGCAGGGCCGGGATCGAGTTGTTCAGCGGGGAGAACACGCCCGTCGGGCTTTCATAGTCGGCAGAATTGGCGGACGCTGCGGGCTTATCGAGGATCAGCGTGTTCTTCTCGAAGCCTTTGCCGACGATCTTCGCAAACTGATATTTGTCCCACATCTCCTGATCGTAGAGCGCGTAATGCGCCGAGCCGTGCGTTGCCGAAACGACCAGAAAATCCGGATGCTTGAATGACCAGACCTGCGCATTGATGGAATTGCGCATCACATTGAGCCAAGGGCCTGCGATGTCCGTCACGTCCCAGGCCTGCTTGGTGATGGGCTTGTAGGCGAGGACTTCCTTCAGAGCCTCGTCATCCCATTGATCGGAATGATCGAGGATCATCGGCACGGTTTTGAAGTCACGGCGGCGCGGAGCCTTGGCGAGCCTGTCGGTGAGGTCTGCGAGAGCCGACGCGCCCGCTGGATTGTCATTGGGTGCAGCGGCGTCGGCTTCGCGTGTGAGGCCTCCGACTGAGGCCGCAGCTAGCGCCAGGCCGAATGCCTGTAACGCCTGTCGTCTGCCGGTCATGGTCATTTTCAACTCCGGGTCTTCATGTGAGGCCACTCGGAGCGCGAACGCGCCGAAGGGCTGGGGGAAGCTAGTGCTTCGCGTCGTCCTTGAGCTTTTTGTCGGCGTCGATGATCGGCCCGAACGGCCCAAGCTTGTGCTCGCTCTCCGGCAGATCGTCCGCATAAGGCCCATAGGGCGTGTCGATGGGCTTTTGCAGCCGGTTCGGAAAATCGCGACTGAGATGCGCTTTTTGCGGCCGAGGTTGCGTGTCGATGTAGGCGGCGACGTCCCACGCATCCTCAGGCTTCAGCGTTGGATTTTTCCACGTCGTACCCGCTGGCATGTTGTTGTGAATGAAGTTGGCGGCGTCGATCAGCCTGTCCATGCCGGCGCCGTCGTTGTAGCTGTCAGGCCCCCAAAGCGGCGGGAAGATATAGCCCTTTGCATCGCCGACTTTGCCGACGCGCTGACCCAGGCCGTCGGCGCCGTGACAAGCGGCGCACATGTTCGCGTATATCGTCTTGCCGCGGACGGGATCGGCGGCGCGATTGAGTTCGGGCATAGCGCCGGTGCCGCGCCCGAACGTTTTTGCGCCAACCGGAATGCCATCTGACAAAAACCTCAGATAGGAGAGCATCGCGATCATTTCCGGGCCGTCCTCGGGAAGAGCTTTGCCGTTCATGCTGCGCTGCATGCAGCCTTGAATGCGATCTTCCATCGAGCCGACGCTGCCCGACCGCTTTCGATAATTCGGAAAATCGGCATAAACGCCGACCAGCGCCAATCCGAACTGCTTCGTGCCGGCATTGATATGGCAGCTTTGGCAATTGAGGTTGTTGCCGGCGAAACGGTGCGCCGGATCTTTGACTTCGGGGCCGATTAGCGAGGATGTTTTGGCGATGAGATCGCGACCGTGACGCACGGTGCGGCCCCAATCATTATCCGGCAGCTTGTCGATGTCCGGTACGACCCAAGGCGTTTGATGGTCCTTGGCTGGCGCAGGCGCCGCGCTGTCAGCGCGGCACACCTGCGATGTCGATAGAGCGATGAGCACCGCCGCGCCTACGAGGCCCAAAACTGCAATGCTGGAACGAGGCATGTCGAAAAGTCCAAAAATGGCCATTGGAGTGAGCACCAACCGTGGGAGATGAACCTGCGCTGTCAGAAAGATCGGCGATTATTTCGCCGTATGCCAATTCGAAGTGATGATTGTTTTAAATTAACGATCAGATTAATCGCCAGCCGTGCAGACCAATTGAAACCACGGCAGCTCAGACAGCAGTACAGCATTGCCGCCCGCGCTGTACTGAGCGTGACACCATTAGGTGTCGGTGCGGCGCAACTCTATTGTTCGATTTTCTTCGTGGCGGCCGGTTGGTTGCAAGCTAAGAAAGCGGTGACCGGGCGCATCGTTTGAGGCTGATCCAGTCCACCGATCGCAGGCTGAAACGGAACCATCAAGAGAGGAATGCATGAGCGATATTATTTTCAAGGCCGGTGAGGCGACTGTACTCGCAGCTCCGGGTCAGTACACTGATGCTATGCCCGAGGTGCTGATCGGTTCGGTCAACGGCCCAGTGGGGCATGCATTCGCCAGCATGATGGGTCAGAGCGTCGGCCACACCCGGTTTTTCGCAATACGCGATCTCAACCAGATGGCGCGTCCGGCCACCATGATGACGACGAAGGTGACGATCGCCTCCGGCGAGTATGTCGAACTGCTCGGCGGTGTCGTGCAGGCCGCGATCGCTGATGCCGTCGTCGATAGCGTCGCTGAGGGAATTATTCCGAAGGCGATCGTCGATGAGATCTGCATCGTCGTGACGATCTGGCTGGACCCGCGCTGCGCCGACCACGCCGAACTCGACAAGAAAGATCTCTACAATACGAACTACAAGGCTATGAAGCTGGCGATCGAACGCGCCCTGAAGAGCGAGCCGTCGATCGATGAGCTGATCAAGAACCGCAAGACCATCAAGCACTACGCTTTGGACGGCGTCGTCGACTACTGACGCACGACGTCAGCTCTCCACCAGTTAAACGACGGAGCCGTGCGATCATCCGCGCGCTCCGTCGATGGGGCGCTGACAGATGGATCAGGAGGGAAATTCAGCAGACGCGTAATAGGGGAGGTGAGAGGAGAAACCTCGAACCGGAATCATGGCGCACAGGGTTGGTATGGCGGCTGCGCAAAAAATGTGGTGGGCCCGCCAGGACTCGAACCTGGAACCAGACGGTTATGAGCCGTCAGCTCTAACCATTGAGCTACGGGCCCACGCGGTGCTTCTCATACCAGATGTTTGCCGGGCGGACAGCCACAACGACGATTTTGTGTCAGGCATTCTGTCGCCGCCCGGCAACCGCTAGCAAAGCTATTTCGTCCGGTTCCTGGCGCCCCGTTTGCCGTAGCGCTCATCGTACGTCTGCCCCGTCGCGATCCTGTAAGCCGCGTTCCGCCCCGCCCGGAAATAACGCTGCAACCCCCGCCGCAATGTCCAGGCCGGACGCGTCTGATCGTGAATGCTGTCGTGCACGACGACGGCGTCGGCCGGCGCGTCATGCAACTCAATTCCGGCATACTTGAGCGGGAGCGTGCCGATGGCATAGCGTTCGGGGCTGTCGCCCATCACCTCGATCAGGATTGCTTCCGCGGAGTCTCCCTTGCCTGCGTACTGGGTTCCGGCCTCCCAGGCGGCAATGAACGCATCTGCGCCGGCCGTGGGGCGAAGCAGCAGCACGCGCGTCGTCGGCTTCAAGGCGCGCCGCGTTGTGCCAAGCGCCGTGCCCTTTGTCCGCATGGCAAGATCGCCGGGCGATTGCAGGATGCCGCTAATGTCGCCGCGCACGGTGCAATCGACGTCCATGAAAATTAGCGGCCGGTCCGGATAGTCGCGGCGTGCATCTGCCATGACCGTCGGCTTCTGTCGCGTCTGCGAATACCAACTGTCGCCGAGAACAGGGCGCGCGTAGAGATGGTGCGAGATGCGATGCTGGATAAGATTTTTCGAGAATGCAGCCGCCGCCGGTTCGTAATTCGGCGTGAAAAAACCAATGACCACGAAATCCGCACCGAACGATTGGCGAATATCGTTTCCATGGTTTCTGCTGTCACTGTCTGCGCGCGGCTTCGTATCGACCATTCTGACCGTCTCGGTATCCTTGGGAAGCCATGACGCCGCCCGGTCCGGCCCCAATAGCTGCAAATGCTATAGCAGGAGATCCGGGCGTCGCAAGGCGGCGAGCCCCGCTTTGCAACGGCCCGCGACGTGTCATTCATCCGAACGACAGTATTTCGCCCTCATTTGTCCTCGAAGCGACTATAGCCAGCGGGGAAAAACTGGCGGAGACACCCATGCTTAGCGCTTTGCGTCCTCGAGATATTGTTTCGGCTCTCGCAATTGGCGGCGTAGCAGCGCTGCTGACGTTCTCGCCCGCCATGGCGCGCGCGGAGGATAGACCATTGGAACGGACAATTACCGTCTCGGCGACGGGCACGGCCGAGGCAGAGCCTGATCGTGCGCGCATCACGTCCGGCGTTTCGACGGAAGCCGAGACCGCGCGTGACGCGTTAACGAAGAACAGCGAGACGATGACGAAGATCATCGACGAGCTGAAAGGCAAAGGCATCGACCCGAAAGATATTCAGACGGCATCGTTCAACGTCGAGCCGGTGATGGACTATAAAGAGGGCCAGCCGCCGAAGGTGCGCGGCTATCGCGTCAGCAATCAGGTGATCGTTCTGGTTCGCAAGCTCGATCAGCTCGGCGAGATCCTCGACAATGTCGTGAGCGCAGGCGCCAACCAGATTCAGGGCCTCGCCTTCGAGGTGTCGAAAGAAGATGCTCTGAAGGACGACGCGCGCAAGGAAGCCGTCGCCAACGCGCTGCGCCGTGCCAAGCTGCTCGCCGCGGCTGCGGGTGCCGAAGTCGGCGACGTGATCCAGATTTCGGAAGAGACGTCGTCGAACGGCCCGGTGATGTATGCGCCGCGGCTCGCAAAAGCTACCGCGTCCTCGGTGCCCATCGAAGCCGGTACCAGCACGCTCGAAGCGCGCGTGACGATCACCTGGGCATTGAAGTAAGAAATCGGCTTCCGGCCCGCTCCTCGGAAAGGAGTCGGAAGCCGAAACTAAATCAACTTTACGACGTCGACGTCGACTTTCGGCGTCGGAGCGCCGGGCTGCACCGGCCAATCGCCGAAATTGTGCATCTCGGCCGAAACGCGCAAATGCGTAAGCCGCGCTATGTCGATCTCGGCGACGACCCACTCGGCCGCGTTGAGCGTGCCTTGCGCGAGTACGCCCGTGTCTGAGATGCCGTGCTCGGACGGCACGTAAATACCCGCCGCACCGGCATTGAAGTCGACAGCCGGAGACCACGGCGCATCGCCGACGGTTGGGCTCTGCACGGCCGCAATGGTGTTTTCGAGTGCACGCGCCATCGAGCCGGTGCGCACCCGGTGATAACCCGAGACGCGCTCCGTGCATGACGGCACAAGCAACACTTGCGCGCCAGCTTCCGCCATCGCGCGAGAGATCAGCGGGAATTCGCTATCGTAGCAGATCGCGATGCCGAACGTGCCAATCGATGTCTCGAACACGCGCACCGTCTTGCCCGCCGTCACGCCCCAGTTCTTTTCGAACGGCGTCATGACGAGCTTTTCCTGCACGCCGACCGAACCCTTTGGCGTGACGAGCTGCGCCGAGTTGACGAACAATCCGTCTGCGGTCTTCTCAGGTCCCGAGCCGACGAGGATATGCACCTTGTACTTCTTCGCGAGATCGACGTGAAACTGAACGCGCGCGTCCTTGATCTCGGCAACCTTGGCAAGCGTCGCCTGCAGGTCGCTATAGACCTCCGGACCGAAGCACGCCGCCTGCTCGATCGCCGCGTACTCCGGAAAGACCAGAAGCGCTGCGCCCGTCGCTGCGCCATTCTTCACCCAAAGCGCAATCTTCTCTTCCCATTCGGCAAGCGTCTTCGGCTGGCCGATCGGGTACTGAGAGCTTGCAACTTTGAGTGTCTTCTTGGTCATCAGAGTTTCTTCATCCAGAATTGCATGTCGTGGGTCGTTTCGGCGGTCTGGTCGATATCCTGCCAGTCGTAGGTGGCGACGATGCCGTCGACCGGTTCATAGCCGCGCTTTCTCCAGAACGGATCAAGTGGGGCGTAATCCGCCGGTTTCAACGGATGGTCATCAGGCCGAACGACGCGGCAGAACGACGAGTATTCAAAGCCGCCGAGCTTCTTCGCCTGCGCCTCGCGTCCGTCGAAGAATGCATGGCCGAGGCCGTGGCCGCGATGGCTTTTGAGCAGCACGCTCTCGCCGCAATAGAAGATCTTGGAGATGTCGTAGCCCGCTTTCTTGAACGGCTCGCCGAACTCGTCGGCATGCTCGATCATCGGCGCGCCGGTCGAAGCGCCCACCATCTGATCTCCGTCATAGGCGCAGACGACGACCGCGCCCTTCGCCTTGGCGAACTTTTCAAGATACTTCTGCTCGTATTCGAGCGTGCCTTCGTAGAGATAAGGCCAGTCCCGAAATACGATCATGCGCAGGCGGCTGAGATCGGGCAGGACCGGAAGGATATCCGCTCCTGTCACCGATTTGACCTCGAGCTTCTTCTTTTCGTCAGCGGCCATTCGCTCTCTAATCCTTAGCCTGCGACCTGTGCGATCCAGTCGGTCAGATTGTAATAGGTGGTGACGCGCGCAATCTTGCCGTCGCGGATGGCGAAGAACGTGCCGGCCGGGAGAACATACTTCTGGCCGACTGCGTCGGGCAGACCTTCTTCCGTATTCTTGTAAACGCCGTGCACGTTGAATTCGGCCGAAGCGCGCAAGCCGTCCTTCGAGACCATGACGACGATGTCTTTCAGCTCTTCCTTGTAGTTGTGCGTCATGCGCGCATTGAAGGCCCGGAACTTCTCGATGCCCTGACGGCGCTCGCCCTGGTTGACGTCGTGAATGACGTCGTCGGTCAGAAATTCGAGCATCGCGTCGGTGTCGCCGCGGTTGAAGGCCTCGTAATAGTCGCGGATGAGGGCGGCGGTTGCGACGCGGGCTGCAGATTCAGCGGACGTTTCGGACATCGGTCTTTCTCCGGTAGGCTTTTCGATTCGATCTGCCGGGGGTCTTAGCAGGTCGGGTCCCGGCCTTCCATGCGCAAGGATGCTGCGGTAAACGCGACATTTCACCTACCATCTCGAAGCCGGAAAGAGGCCATGGCGCGCATTCAAGAGCTTTTCGTTACCCACGTTTACCGTGAGGAGCTTCAGCGCGGCGCGACATCCGCGCTCATGGCCGAGCTTCTGGATGCCGCCCACGAAATCGCTGCCGCCGATCGGGCGGGGCAGGGATGGTCGAAAGCCAATGATTATCCTGGATATACATCCTATGCCTCGCTTAACGACCTCCCCGATCGGCATCCGGCCTTTGCCGATCTCGTCGCGGTGCTGGATCGCCAGGTCGCGGCCTTTGGCCGGACGCTGGAATTTGACCTCGACGGCCGCCGCCTCGTACTCGACAGCCTCTGGATCAACATCCTGAAGCCCGGCGGCTATCACACGGCGCACATTCACCCGCATTCGGTCATCAGCGGCACGCTCTATCTCGCGGTGCCGAAGGACGCGAGCGCCATCAAATACGAAGACCCACGGCTGGCGATGCTGATGGCCGCCCCGCCGAAGAAGCCCTCGGCGAAGGACAAGAACAGGACGTTCGTCTCAGTCGCGCCCGCGCCGGGTACGCTGCTGCTCTGGGAAAGCTGGCTTCGCCATGAAGTACCGGTCAACCACGCCAAAGCCGAGCGCGTGTCTGTGAGCTTCAATTACCGATTGGATTGAGTACGCTCAATCCGCGGTTCCGTCATCCGGCAACGGCACATCGAAGCCGTTGAGGATAACCGAGACTGCACAATAAAGCCCGACGAGATAAATGAATTCCGCCGCTCCATCCTCACCGAACGCGCCGACGGCGCGGTTATATGTCAACGCCGGAAGCGTGCTCCCCGTCACGAGGCTCGACGCCAGATCATAGGCGACAGCTTCCTCTTCCGTCAGATCGCTCGGCCGGTTCCCGGCAATGATGGTCGTGATTTTTTCGTCGGGAAGCCCGCGCAGTTCCGCGATAAGCACATGCGCGTAGAGTTCATACGCCGCGTGAAACTTCGTGCCGGTGACGAGAATGGCGATCTCGCGCACCTGCCGCGGTAGCTTCGGCGATGCTGACATCGCCTTGGTATACTCCCACACCGCGCTGCCGAACTGCGGAAAGCGCAGCCACGGGTTCCATGGGCCGATAAGCTGGCCGGTCTCGTTGATCGCGGTGAAACCTTTAAAGTTGTTCTGGATGCCGTTCTTCATGTCGGCATAGAGCGTTTTCTGCTCGGGCGTCAGCGTATCCAGCGGGATTAGAGGCAGGCGCATCGCGGCACTCCTTTGGAGGAAGCGGAGGGGGCAGTCTCGGCAACGCTAAGCTAGAGATGTTTTAGGCTGATGCCAAAGCGCAGACGTTAATCGCCGATCACATGCACGATGACATGTCGGTCGTGCGGATGCGCGCGATGCTCAAAAAGGTAAATGCCTTGCCACGTCCCGAGCATCAGCCGCCCGTTGGCGATCGGGATCGTCAGCGTCGTCTGCGTCAGCGCACTCTTGACATGCGCCGGCATGTCGTCGGCGCCTTCCGAACGGTGAACGAAGTGCGGATCGCCGTCCGGTACGAGGCGCTTGAAGAAGGCTACGAGATCGCGCTGCACGTCCGGATCGGCGTTCTCTTGGATCAGCAGCGACGCCGAAGTATGGCGGCAGAAAATATGCGCCAGTCCCACCTCGATCTCCGCATCGCTAACGATCTGCACCACGTCGAGCGTAAACTCGGACAGCCCCTGTCCGCTGGTGCTAAGGGTCAATGTTTGCTGGTATTGCCGCATTCTGGTACCGGCCTCGGAAAATGCTTATATTGGTTCGATGAGCAGAGCATTTGTCAGAGAATCCGACGCCGTCGAAGAGCTTCCCGAGAAGCTCGTCTCCGAGCATCGCAACCTCGTCACCCCGGAAGGCTTAGCGCTGATCCAGGCCGAGGTCGAACGCCTTCAGGAAGAGTTGGCCGAGGGGCAGCGCGCTGGAGATCGTGACGCCATCCAACGGACGTCACGCGATCTGCGCTATTGGAACCAGCGGCTGACGACGGCCGAAGTCCAGGCCGCGCCGGCGAGCGCCTCGGTCGTCTCGTTCGGCTCGACTGTCACGCTCGAGCGCGACGACGGCCGTGTGCAGAAATTCCGCATTGTCGGCGAGGACGAATCCGACCCCTCGAAGGGCAGGATCTCTTACGTCTCGCCGCTCGCCCAGGCGCTGATGGAAAAAGCCGTCGGCGACACCGTTGCGGCCGGCGCGGGAGAGGCCGAGATCACCAAGATCGAGTAGTGCGATCAGCTCAAGACGTGCAGTCGGAAGACGGCATGAACTTCTTCATCGCCTCTTCGATCTCGCGTTCGCTCATATCGCGTTTATGCGTGGCGACCGACCATTTGTGCCCGAACGGGTCTTCGATGATGCCGTAGCGGTCGCCCCAGAACATGTCTTCGACCGGCATGCGCAGGATCGCACCGGCCTTCACGGCGCGCTCGACGAATGCGTCGACATCGGCGACATAGAGGTGGATCGTGACCGGGCTGCCGCCGAGCGTGATCGGCGAAGATGAACCCCATTCCGGCAACTCGTCGACCAGCATGAAGCGGGCGTTGCCGACGCGAACGGCAGCATGCATCAGCTTCCCGTTGGCACCCGCCAGCCGCATTTCTTCTTCGGCGCCGAATGCCTTTTTGTAGAAGTCGATCGCGTCAGCCGCCCCCGCGCAGACGAGATGGGGGGTGATCGCTTGGCAATTTTCGCTTCGGATGCCGCCGGCATTCTCCTGAACTTGGGACACGGTTTCCTCCAATTCTTATGGGGCTGCCGTAACGCTCAAATCCGGGAAAAGCTGAGGTTTTTTGACCTCGCCGCAGCCGATTTTCCCGGCTGTTCAGTCTCAATAACAATGACGGCGACTTGAGGGAGGGGCAAGACCTCTGTTTTTGCTAATAGCGAACATGGTTCAGCATTGGCAGCAATGGGAAAAAAATTCGAACGCGGGACAGTGTTCCAGTTCGTCCGCGGAGACTATGCGCTGAAACAGAAAAGGGCCGCTTTCGCGGCCCTTTGAAGTTCTGGATCAGTTATCCAGGAAGCTCCTGAGCTTCCGCGACCGGCTCGGATGTTTCAGCTTCCGCAGCGCCTTGGCTTCGATCTGGCGAATACGTTCGCGCGTGACCGAGAACTGCTGGCCGACTTCTTCGAGCGTATGGTCCGTGTTCATGCCGATGCCGAAGCGCATGCGCAGCACGCGTTCTTCGCGCGGCGTGAGAGAGGCGAGCACGCGCGTTGTCGTATCGCGCAGGTTCGACTGGATCGCCGCCTCGATCGGCAGCACCGCGTTGCGGTCCTCGATGAAGTCGCCGAGATGTGAATCTTCCTCGTCGCCGATCGGCGTTTCGAGCGAGATCGGCTCCTTCGCGATCTTGAGAACCTTGCGCACTTTTTCGAGCGGCATGGCGAGCTTTTCGGCCAGCTCTTCCGGCGTCGGCTCGCGGCCGATTTCATGCAGCATCTGGCGCGAGGTGCGGACGATCTTGTTGATCGTCTCGATCATGTGCACCGGAATACGGATCGTGCGCGCCTGGTCGGCGATCGAACGCGTGATCGCCTGCCGGATCCACCACGTCGCGTAGGTCGAGAATTTGTAGCCGCGGCGGTATTCGAACTTATCGACCGCCTTCATCAGACCGATGTTGCCTTCCTGGATGAGATCGAGGAATTGCAGACCGCGGTTGGTGTATTTCTTTGCAATCGAAATGACGAGGCGAAGATTGGCTTCGACCATTTCCTTCTTGGCCTGACGGGCCTCGCGCTCGCCCTTCTGCACCGCTTTCACGATGCGGCGGTATTCCGGAATTTCCAGACCCGTTTCGGTTGCGAGCTGATGGATCTCGGCGCGGATCTGTTCGACCTGGGCGCGTTCCACTTTGACGAACTGGCCCCACTTCTTGCCATTGTTGGCGACGCGGTCGAGCCACGTCTGGTCGAGTTCATTGCCGTAATATTCGTCGATGAAGTGCTGGCGCGGCACGCCGTAGCTGTCGGCGAGACGCATCAAGCGGCCTTCGAGACCGATGAGGCGTTTGTTGATCGCGTAAAGCTGCTCGACGAGGCTTTCGATACGGTTGTTGTTGAGCGACAGTGACTTCACGTCGACGATGATCTCGTCGCGAAGCTTCTCGTAAGCTTTCTGCTGCTGGCGCGAACCCTGCTCGCCGACGAGCTGTTGTTCGAGCTTTTTGTCCTGCTGCTTGCGCAGCTTTTTATAGGTGCCTGCGATCTGATCGAAGGTTTCGAGAACCTTCGGCTTGAGTTCGGCTTCCATCGCCGCGAGCGACATGGCGTTCTCGAACTCGTCCTCGTCATCGCTTTCGCCCGACTGCGATTCCTGCTCGCCCTCGGATTCCTCGCCTTCGCCGGACATCGCCGGCACTTCTTTGGCTTCCGGCCCTTCGTAGGTTGCTTCGAGATCGATAATGTCGCGAAGCAAAATCTTGCCGTCGTTGAGTTCGTCGCGCCAGATGATGATGGCCTGGAACGTCAGCGGGCTTTCGCAAAGACCGGCGATCATCGCTTCGCGGCCTGCCTCGATGCGCTTCGCGATGGCGATTTCGCCTTCGCGCGACAACAGCTCGACCGAGCCCATCTCGCGCAGATACATACGAACCGGATCATCGGTACGCTCTGCCGGTTCGGCTTTGCCTTCGGACTTAGTCAGCGCGGAGGAGCTTTGGGTGACGAGCGAACGGCCTTCTTCCTCGTCAACGAGGTCCTCGCCGCCTTCTTCCTTCTCTTCGCCTTCCTCGTTCTCGACGACAGTGATGCCCATGTCGGAGAGGGTGGCGTAGAGATCCTCGATCTGGTCGGACGAAACTTCCTCCGACGGCAACACCGAGTTGAGCTGATCGAGCGTAACGTAGCCCTTAGCCTTCGCCGATTTTAGAAGACGCTTGACCGCCTGGTCGGAAAGATCGAGGAGGGGGCTGTCGCGTTCTGGTGCATCGGCGGCCTGATCTTTGTCTTCTGTCTTCTGGACTGCCTGCTGGGCGCGTGCCATTTTCGTTCCTTGTCGTCTGCGCCGCTTCCGCACGGAAACGGCTCAATTCTGATTTAGGCTCCGAACTGCTGCCTGCCGCAGCGCGCCGAAGCCGGAATGCGAAATACGCGCCTATCCAGCGCGCTTTACCTCAGAAGCGTCGTCGTCGGGTTGCTCGAACTCTTCGTCCATTTGATCCATCGCCGCCTCGCGGGCGATCTGGCGTTTGATGTCGAGAAGGCGCATCTCGGCCTCTTCTGTGCAATCCCGATACCAAGCCTCCTCAGCTGCTTTCAGCGCAACGCCGAGCGCAGCCTGTCGCTGATGCAACGCCAGAATATGGTGCCAGGCGGCTTCGACATCGGCGGCGGAGGCATCGGGCTCGGCAAAACGGTCGCTGGCGTGCGTAATCGTTTGCGCGACGAGGTCCACCACCTTTGCAACCCCCGATTTGCTCAATTGGGTGCGTAAAGTTGCGCTGTCAAGTGAATTTTGGCGTGCATGAACCCCTAAAATTTCGTCGCGAAGCACCGAAAGCGCTGGCGCGGCAAACTCGATCGCCGCAATCGCCTCGGAATACTCATCAATCAACCACGGATGGTTAAGAAGGGTTTTCATGATCAGAGCTTCGCGCGGAGATATGCTCTGAAAATGGCTAGTGAGTTCAGGGCTGGCAAGGGGCAGGGTGCTGACCACGTCACGGCGGCTAGCAAAGCGCCGCTCGCTGGATGCACCCCCGAGCCGCGTGCGGTCACGCTGGCGCCAGTCGGGCGCCACCACAGGCCGCGCATAGGACCCTTGGCCCTTGCCGCCGTCAAAGCGTCCCGCCGAAACCGCGGCGCTGCGCATTGGCGAGCGTTGACGCCCAAGCTGATACAACCTGTCGCGAAGCTCCCGCGCGTAATGGTTGCGGACTGCCGCATCCTGGATGGAGTTGGTCAGTGCACCAAGCCGCGCTTCCAGCGCCGCCCGTTGTTCGGGCGTGGTTGTCGGCTGGGCGTTAAGCTCCCGCTCCCACAGCACGTCGATCAGCGGTCGTGTTTTTTCCAAAACCTCCGACATGGCGGCCGCGCCCTGCTGGCGGATCAGATCGTCCGGATCGAGACCGTTCGGCAGAAAGGCAAAAGCCACACTGTGTCCGGGCTTGACCCAGGGCAGGGCCACCTCGACGGCACGGTTGGCCGCCTTCTGCCCGGCGCTGTCGCCATCGAAGCAAAGGATCGGTTCTGGTGCAATACGCCACAGAAGCTTCAACTGATCTTCCGTCAGCGCCGTTCCAAGCGGTGCAACGCTTTCGCCGAAACCGGCCTCGCTGAGCGTCACGACGTCCATATAGCCTTCAACGACGATGACACGGTTCTTGTCGTGCCCTGCCGACCGGGCGCGGGCGGCGTTGAACAGGATATGCCCTTTATGAAAAAGGGGCGTCTCGGGCGAATTAAGGTACTTGGCCGGTGCGTCCTTATCGAGCGCCCGGCCGCCGAACGCGATGACGCGCCCTTTGAGATCGAGGATCGGGAACATGACCCGGTTGCGGAACCGGTCATAAGGCTCAGGAATATCGGCCCCGGCGATCAACATTCCGGCCGTCGCCATGTCGGCGGCGGAAAAGCCTTTGCCTTTGAGAAATGCACTCAGCGCCGTCCGCGAATTTGGAGCGAAGCCGAGCCGGAAGCTTTGGATCGTCTCGGCAGCCAGTCCGCGCTTTTCGAGATAGCGTCGCGCTTCGCCGCCGGAACCCGCACGCAGAGAAGTTTCGAAGAATTCCGCTGACGCTTCGAGCAGCCGGTAAAGGCGTTCGCGTTGATCTTCCTGCTCGAGGTTGCGCTCGGGCTGCTTTGGCATCGGCACGCCCGCTTCCGCCGCGAGCCGCTCGACAGCTTCGGGAAATTCCAGCCCCTCCGTCTTCATCACGAAGGTGAAGATGTCGCCATGCTCGCCCGACGCGAAGCAGTGATAGAAACCCTTCTGGTCGTTGACGAAGAACGACGGGCTTTTCTCAGCCTTGAACGGCGACAGCCCGCGGAATTCCCGGCCCGCCTTCTTCAACGCAACTTTCCGGCCGACCACCTGGCTGACCGACAGCCGGGACCGGATCTCATCCAGAAAGTTTGGGCTGAAGCGCATGCGCGTAATAAGGCCTCAGGAGAGCGACGGACTGCGCCGCACCTTCTTGCGAAGGCCCGCAGTGAACCGATCAATAGGTGATTCGCTCGGAAGCCCGGCTATTCAACGCCTTGTTGCGTAAAGCCATACCCGCTTTCCACAGTGCCTACGCATTAGGCATTCCCGTCGCAGGTGTCATCCTCGAGCTTGGCCCGAGGATGACAGGATATCTAGCCGGCGATCAGCCTAGCGCCGCCTTGACTGCCGCGCTGGCCTTCTGAAAATCCATTTGCCCGGCGTACTTGGCTTTGAGCGCGCCCATCACCTTGCCCATATCCTTGGGCGACGCCGCACCTGTTTCCTTGATGGCCTCGGCAATGGCCGCCGTGACGGCAGCATCGTCCATCTGCTTCGGCAGGTACGCTTCAATAATGTCGATCTCGGCCTGCTCTGTCGCAGCCAGCTCCGGACGGCCACCGCTCGTATACTGAGCGATTGAATCCCGCCGCTGCTTCACCATCTTGGTCATGACCGCAAGGATCGCCGCGTCGTCGAGGTCTTTCTTCGCTTCGATTTCAGCGGATTGAATGGCCGCGTTGATGAGCCTGAGGGTGCCCACCTTCTGTTTTTCGCCGGCTTTCATTGCCGTTTTGATGTCTGCGTTGATCTTCGCGCGCATGGGTAGGTCTCCTTGAGGTCGAAGGGCTGGTTTACGGTCTGCGCGCAGGCTGGGGCAAGCCTTTAACAAAGCACGGACTTTCTTGCCGTGTCCGGAATTGACGTTGTAAAGCCGTTCCCCTAGGTTCCGCCGCGACGAGCGACCCGCGCTTGCAATTCCTTGAATGGACGACAGATGACCGCACCTGAACCCTGGACAGAAGTGCCTCTAACCGCACGCCTTGTGCTTGATGACGGAACCGTCATCGCCGGACGCGGCCTTGGTGCTACGGGGACGGCCGTCGGCGAGGTCTGCTTTAATACGGCCATCACCGGCTACCAGGAAATTCTGACCGATCCGAGCTACGCCGGTCAGATCATCACCTTCACCTTTCCCCACATCGGTAACGTCGGCGCCAATCCGGAAGATACCGAGACATCGAACCTGGCATCGCGCTCGGGCGTCCGCGGCTGCATCCTGCGTGCCGATATCACCGACCCGTCGAACTATCGCGCCGCTGAAAATCTCGATGCCTGGCTGAAGACCCGCGGCATCGTCGCCATCGCTGGTGTCGATACCCGCGCTTTGACCGCACGCATCCGTGAGCGCGGCATGCCGAACGGCGTCATCGCGCATCATCCCGACGGCAAGTTCGATATCGAAGCGCTGAAGGCTGAGGCCAAGTCCTGGCACGGTCTATTGGGGCTCGACCTCGTCCCGGAAGTGACGAGTGGCCAGAGCTATTCCTGGGATGAGCAGCGTTGGGTCTGGAACAAGGGTTACCCGCGCAACGAAAACCCCGAGTTCCACGTCGTCGCCGTCGACTATGGTTTGAAGCGGAACATTCTGCGCTGCCTCGCATCTGCCGGCTGCAAGGTCACCGTTGTTCCTGCGAAGGAAAAGGCCGAGGACATCCTGGCGCGCAATCCTGACGGCGTCTTTCTGTCGAATGGTCCTGGCGATCCTGCGGCGACGGGCGAATATGCCGTGCCGGAAATCAAGAAGCTCGTCGACAGCGGCAAGCCGGTGTTTGGCATCTGCCTGGGACACCAGATGCTGGGCCTCGCGCTGGGCGCGACGACGAAGAAGATGCATCAGGGCCATCACGGTGCCAACCACCCCGTTAAGGACTTCACGACCAACAAGGTCGAGATCGTGTCGATGAACCACGGCTTCGCCGTCGATCGCGACAGCCTGCCCGATGGTGTCATTGAAACGCACATTTCTCTGTTTGACGGTTCGAACTGCGGCTTGGCCCTCGAAGGCCGTCCCGTGTTCTCCGTCCAACACCATCCCGAGGCATCGCCCGGACCGCAGGACAGCCATTATCTCTTCACGCGCTTCGTCAACATGATGCGCGAGCAGAAGGGGCTACCGACGAGCCGCGAGCGCTGAGGGTCGCGTTTCCTGGGAAAGTAATGCACCTCGTCCATCGTATTATCGCTGCGACCCTGCTGTTGATCGGCTGGGCCGCCGATGCGAACGCCTGTTCGTCAGCCAAGCGCGGTCCCTTTTTGAAAGAGATCGCGCAGACATCGAAATCATGCGCCCATCCGCTCTGCGGGCAAATCTACGCCACCGCCCGGCCGGAGGCAGAAGATCCCAAAACGCCGTGTCCGGACGATCAATGGCAACGTCTCGAGGCGGCCGTGACGGCTGCGCTCTCGGCCGGTGGCATCCTGATCCTCGGTGAGATGCATGACAACGCCACCCATCATCTCTTGCAGGCGGCAGCCATTCGTGAGTTTGCGCTGTCGGAGCCTTCGAACGAAACCGCGATCGTATTCGAGCAGCTTCGTGACGATCAGCAACCCGGCATTGACAAATTTACCGCCAAGCAGCGCAGCGGCGAGAAAGTAACCGTCGCCGACTTCAAGCTCGCCGTCGCCTGGCAGAAGTCGAACTGGCCGGACCTCTACGATCCGCTGTTCGAAACCGTGATCGCCGCCAAGCGACCGTTCTATGCAGGCGACGTGTCGCGCGCCGAAATCATGAAGGCGGCGAAAGACGGGGCAGGGGTGCTCCCGGCCGACGCTAGCAAGCGCCTTGCGCTGGACATCCCGCTGGGTGCGAAGTTCGACGCCGCGTCCATTAAGGAAATCGAGGACGCCCATTGCGGCGCGTTGCCGAAGGAAGCGTTCGACGGCATGGCGTTCGCGCAGCGGTATCGCGACGCGCATCTGGCCGATGCTGTCTTGAAAGCTTCGCAGCAGCACGGCTCCGCCATTCTGATTGCCGGAACGGGTCACGCCCGGACTGATCGCGCCGTGCCGTGGTATATCCGCAAGCGGACACCGGAGAAGAAAGTCGTGTCGGTGATGTTCGTCGAGGTCGAGACGGACAACACCGATCCAGAGACGTATGTGCCGCGCGATCCCGATGGCCTGCCGGCAGCGGACTTCATCGTCTTCACACAACCGGCCGAGCGCGGCGATCCGTGCGAGAAAATGCGCAAGAAATAGCCGGAACGCGCCGCTGCTCATTTTTATGGCGCACACTCATCAACCTTGCTGAACTTTAAGGTCGCGTCTGCGGCAAATTTGCTTATAACCCAGGGAAAAAATCTGGGAGGAATTTGATGCGCCTTTTCTTTGTCGCCGTCGCGGCACTCGCGGTTGCGACCCCGGCAGCCGCCGCCGGAACGGATTGCTCGGCTGATGTTCTTACCGCCATCAGGAAGCAGCTATCGTTGAAAGCTTTCCGGGTCGAATTTTCGCAGGAAACCGCCGAGGGCGAGGCCCACATGCGGATCGACTACATGCCGCCGCTGCGGATGCTCCAGACCGTGACGTCGCCTGCCATGCCGGGTGAGCAACAGACGATGCTGGTCGACAACCGGGCATTCTCGGGTTCGGGTGGCAGCTTCGAGGAACTGCAGCCGCAGTTCACCCAGTCGATCGTCGCCGAAGTGGCGGAAGCTTTGGCGCGGCCGAGCAAGCTCGAAGGTTACGACTGCATCGGCACGGTGAAGTACGAGAACCAGGACCTTGTCGGCTACCGCTTCGAGGACAAGACGCATCCGCAAACGGATCGCGCGAAGATCATGACGCGCACGATCTACGTCGATCCAAAGACCGGGCTGCCGGCTTATAATGTCATCGCCACCCTGGCCGAAAACGCCAAGCCGCTGCGCGAGGTCAAATATTCATATCCGACCGACATCAACATCGTTGCGCCTCAAAACGCGCCGGTGCAAAAGCTCCGTTAACGCCGCTTATCCGGCTTCGTTTGGGATATTTCCATGCGCCGCAGTGCATTAGCTCTTATTTTAGTTGCCGTTTTCGCGGGTGACGCGGCGGCGCAAGTCCCGCCGACGGCGCCTGCAAAGCCGAACGCCAATCCATGTCGCGACGAAGTTTCGGCCGCGCTCCAGAAGCTGCGCAAATCATCGTGGTTCCGTATGGACACCCAGATGATCACGGAGAACGGTCCGACGTCGATGCAGGTCGATTACGTCCTGCCTGACCGGATGCGCCAGACAGTGACCGACAAGCTCACCAACAAGACCACGCAACTCATCCTGGTTGGTGACCATGCCTGGGCGGACCAAGGAAGCGGCTGGCGGCCGGTGCCGCAACAGATTGCAGCGCAGCTTCGCGAGCAGATGGACGACACCGTCGTCAGACAGCAGACCGACGTCGGCGATTACTCCTGCAAAGGCCGGGCGCAGATCGACGGCCGCGATGTGCTCTCCTACAAGCTCGAAAGCGAGCCGGAGAAAGGTTCAAGCTCGCCGCAGAACCAAGCCTTCCGTATGTTCTACGTCGACGCGCTGACGGGTCTGCCGGCAAGCAATGCGCTGCTTGCGCCGGGCCACGAAGACAAGCCGATCTTCAAGACGACCTATTCGTTCCCGATCGACATGAAAATCGAGCCGCCGAAGGATGCTTTGCCGGACAAGGCACCAGAGCCTGCGACACCGGCGCCTGCTGAAGGCAAGTAGCGGTATTTTCCGCGCTTTTCAGAACGATGTGCACGCCCATGCGTGGCCGGATGGCTGCCATGCCGGCGTGCGCGATGTGTTTCGCGTGCTCCGGCGTTAGAAGCCCGTCCGGAGATTCCCATGACCGTCATCGATTCATCCCGCGCCGCGCTTCGCGCGCCGGTCGCCAGCGCCTCTCTCGCTGTCCTGCTCGCCGTGAGCTTCAGTCATATGCTCAACGACGTGATGCAGTCGCTGCTCGTCGCCATTTATCCGATGCTGAAAGCCACCTACCGGCTTGATTTCTGGCAGATCGGCCTGCTCACGATGGCGTTCCAGATCACAGCCTCGCTGCTGCAGCCGTTCATTGGTCATTTCACGGACAAACGCCCGGTTCCCTATTCGACCAGCGTCGGCATGGGCTCGACGTTTGCGGGTCTCATATTGCTCGCTTTCACAACCAGCTACCTCGGTTTGCTGATCGGCGCTGCGCTGGTGGGTGTCGGCTCGGCGATTTTCCATCCCGAGTCCTCGCGCATCGCCCGGCTCGCATCGGGCGGACGCCACGGCTTCGCTCAGTCGCTGTTTCAGCTCGGCGGCAACTTCGGCACCGCGATCGGCCCCTTGGCGGCGGCATTCATCGTCGTCCCGCGCGGACAGCCGAGCATCGCCTGGTTCGCAGCCATCGCGCTGGTCGCCATGGTGATTTTGTGGAAGGTCGGCGAATGGGCATCAAGCGCCGCGCCGAAGCGCAAGGGCGCATCGCTCGGCCCTGGCCTCATTCATTCCCGCGGCCGCACGGCCGTCGCGCTGGCGGTGCTCGCTGCACTGATGTTCTCCAAGAATATCTACACCGCGAGCTTTGCGAGCTTCTACACCTTCTATGCCATCCATCAGTTCGGCGTCTCCGTGCAGACGTCACAGCTCATGCTATTCGCGTTTCTGGGAGCGTCCGCCGTCGGCACGATCCTCGGCGGCGTGTTTGGCGACCGCTTCGGCCCGAAGATGGTGATGTGGTTCTCTATCCTGGGATCGCTGCCGTTTTCTCTGGCGCTGCCCTACGCGGATCTCACCTGGACCGTGATTCTGTCGATCGTCATCGGCCTGATCATGTCGTCGGCTTTTCCGGCCATCGTGGTGTTCGCGCAGGAGCTTATCCCCGGGCGAGTCGGCATGATCTCCGGCATTTTCTTTGGCGCGGCGTTCGGTATCGCAGGCATCGCCGCAGCGGTGCTTGGCCTTGTCGCTGACGCCAAAGGGGTCGGCTACGTCTACGAGATTTGCTCGTACCTGCCATTGCTCGGACTTTTGACCGTGTTCCTGCCCGGCGAACGGACGGAATATGACAAAGTAAAAACAGCTTAAATTGCTTTTGAGGCGAAGAACGTCGCAGCGCGGTATTTTCGGGGGTTCCCCCGGCACGATGCTTTGCCTATAAGGCCCCCTTAGCCCGTCGTTCCATCCACCCCTGAGCCGACCGCGTCACCACGCGAGCCTCGGCCAAATTTTTGCGCCGCATGCCAAAACGCACTGACATCAAATCCATTCTTATCATCGGCGCAGGCCCGATCGTCATCGGCCAGGCGTGCGAGTTCGACTATTCCGGCACGCAGGCCTGCAAGGCGCTGCGCGACGAGGGCTATCGGATCATCTTGGTCAACTCCAATCCGGCGACCATCATGACCGATCCGGACCTCGCTGATGCAACCTACATCGAGCCGATCACGCCCGAAGTCGTGGCCAAGATCATCGCCAAGGAAAAGCCCGACGCCATCTTGCCGACGATGGGTGGCCAGACCGCGCTCAACACCGCGCTGGCGCTGCACAAGCAAGGCATTCTGCATCGTTATGGCGTCGAGTTGATCGGTGCCAAGGCCGAGGCCATCGACAAGGCCGAGGACCGCAAGCTATTCCGCGAGGCGATGGAAGAGATCGGGCTCGAAACGCCGCGCTCGCGCCTAGTGCATAACCGCGACGAGGCGGCGTCGGCCATTGAGCACGTCGGCCTGCCGGCGATCATCCGTCCGTCGTTCACGCTCGGCGGTACGGGCGGCGGCATCGCCTACAATCGCGAAGAATATTTCGAGATTATCGACCGCGGCCTTGATGCCTCGCCGACGTCCCAGGTCCTCGTCGAGGAAAGCGTCATCGGCTGGAAAGAGTACGAGATGGAAGTCGTCCGCGACAAGGCGGACAACTGCATCATCATCTGCTCGATCGAAAACATCGACCCGATGGGCGTGCACACCGGCGACAGCATCACCGTCGCACCGGCACTGACGCTGACGGATAAAGAATATCAGATCATGCGCGACGCCTCGATTGCCGTCCTGCGCGAGATCGGTGTTGAGACGGGCGGCTCGAACGTTCAGTTCGCGGTCAATCCGGCCGACGGCCGTCTGATCGTCATCGAGATGAACCCGCGCGTGTCGCGCTCGTCCGCGTTGGCTTCGAAGGCGACGGGCTTCCCGATCGCGAAGGTCGCGGCGAAGCTCGCCGTCGGCTACACGCTCGACGAAATTCAGAACGAGATCACCGGCGGCGCCACGCCCGCGTCGTTCGAGCCGACGATTGATTACGTCGTCACGAAAATTCCCCGCTTCGCGTTCGAGAAATTCCTCGGTGCCGACACGACGCTGACCACGTCGATGAAGTCGGTCGGCGAAGCGATGGCCATCGGCCGGACGTTCGCCGAGAGCATGCAGAAAGCGCTGCGTTCGATGGAAACGGGCCTGACCGGCTTCGACGACATCCAGCTCGAAGGCCTGGGGCAGGGCGACGACAAGAACGTTGTCCGCGCCGCCGTCTCGCGCCCCACCTCCGATCGCATTCTGAAAGTCGCGCAGGCCTTCCGCGAAGGCTTCTCGCTCGACGAGATCCATCAGTATTGCAAAATCGACCCGTGGTTCCTCAGCCAGATCAAGGCGATCACCGACACCGAAGCGCGCATCATCGCGCACGGCCTGCCGAAGACCGCGCCGCAGCTGCGTGCGCTGAAGGCGCAAGGCTTCTCCGATGCGCGCTTGGCGAAGCTCGGAAAGGTCAGCGAGACCGATGTCCGCAAGCTGCGCAAAGATCTGGGCGTCACGCCCGTATTCAAACGCATTGATACGTGTGCTGCCGAATTTGCGTCGCCCACGGCCTATATGTATTCGACCTACGAAACCGGCCTCAGCGGCGATCCCGTCTGCGAAGCCGATCCGAGCGCAAAGGATAAAGTCGTCATCCTTGGCGGAGGCCCGAACCGCATCGGCCAAGGTATCGAGTTCGACTACTGCTGCTGCCACGCCTGCTTCGCGCTGACGGCCGCTGGCTTCGAAACAATCATGGTCAACTGCAACCCCGAGACCGTTTCGACCGACTACGACACGTCCGACCGGCTGTTCTTCGAACCGCTGACCGCCGAAGACGTGCTCGAAATCATCCGCGTCGAAAGCCAAAAGGGCTCTCTAAAGGGCGTCATCGTGCAGTTCGGCGGCCAGACGCCGCTGAAGCTTGCCAGCGCGCTGGAAGAGGCAGGCGTTCCGATCCTCGGCACGTCGCCCGACGCCATCGATCTCGCCGAAGACCGCGACCGGTTCAAAGCGCTGATCGATAAGCTCAACCTCAAGCAGCCCAAGAGCGGCATCGCCAAGACGCCGGAAGCCGCCCGCGGCATTGCCGAAGAAATCGGCTATCCCGTCGTCATCCGTCCGTCCTACGTGCTCGGCGGCCGCGCGATGGAGATCGTGCACGACGGCGCCGAAGTCGACCGTTACGTCGCGCGCCTCTCCGCAACGCTCGACAGGCCGTCCGAACTCGTCGTTTCCGAAAAGCGCCCGTTGCTGATCGACAGCTATCTGACCGACGCTGTCGAAGTCGACGTCGACTGCTTGTCGGACGGCAAGGATACGTTCGTCGCCGGTATCATGGAGCATATCGAGGAAGCGGGCATTCACTCGGGCGACAGCGCCTGCTCGCTGCCGCCGCACTCGCTCTCGACGACCATCGTCGCCGAGCTTGAACGCCAAGCCCGCGAGCTCGCTCTGGCGCTCCGCGTTGTGGGTCTGATGAACGTGCAGTTCGCCATCAAGGACGAACAGGTCTTTATTCTCGAGGTGAATCCGCGCGCGTCTCGCACGGTGCCGTTCGTTGCGAAAGTCATCGGCCTGCCGATCGCCTCGATCGCGGCCGAAGTCATGGCTAGCAAACCGCTCGCAGATTTCAACCTCGCGAAACCGACCTACACGCACATTGCGGTCAAAGAGGCGGTCTTCCCGTTCGCGCGTTTCCTCGGTGTGGATCCTATTTTGGGACCCGAGATGCGCTCGACAGGCGAAGTCATGGGCATCGACCACGACTTCGCGATGGCCTTCGGCAAGAGCCAGCTCGGCGCCGGGCAGAAACTCCCGTCCAAGGGCACGGTGTTCGTCTCGGTCAAAGAAAGCGATAAATCCCGCGTCGTGGCCCCGGTCCGGGAGCTGGCCGCCATGGGCTTCAAGGTCGTCGCGACCCGCGGAACCAAGCGCTTCCTGGAAGCGAACGGCATCCAGTGTGATGCCATCAACAAGGTTCTGGAAGGCCGTCCCCACATCGTGGACGCCATCAAAAATGGCGATATCAACCTCGTTTTTAATACAACCGAGGGTTCGAAAGCTCTGAGCGATAGCAAGGACATCCGGCGCACGGCCTTGCTTCACCACATCCCCTACTATACAACATTGGCGGGGGCGGTAGCGGTTACACGGGCTATCAAAGCACTGGCATCGGACACCCTGGACGTGGCTCCGTTGCAGGCTTTCGCGCATCGCTAAGCCGTTTGCCGACCAGACGGGGCACCCGAGATCGGCTGCCCCTTCATTGCTTTCCTAATTGCCAAGCTTACTGTTAGCGTGTGTCGGGGCCATCCCCGCAATTGATTGAGACGTTGAAGACGTTGGAGAAGATGATGGAACGGGTGCCGATGACGCTTGAGGGCTACAAGAGCCTTGAGGAGGAATTGCAGCGGCTGAAAGCCGTCGAGCGCCCGCGTATCATTGCGGCCATTTCGGAAGCCCGCGCACATGGCGATCTTTCCGAAAACGCGGAATACCACGCCGCCAAGGAGCAGCAGGGACTGAACGAAGCTCGCGTCGCCGAGATCGAAGATAAGATCAACCGTGCAGAGATTATCGACGTCACCAAGCTGTCGGGTGATACCGTCAAGTTCGGTGCGACCGTGACACTGGAAGACGAGGATTCCGGCGAGAAGGTCAGCTACATGATCGTCGGCGACACTGAAGCCAATCTGCGCGACCGCAAGATTTCCATCTCCTCGCCCATCGCCCGCGCGCTGATCGGCAAGTCGAAGGGCGAAAGCGTCGACGTCACCACGCCGAAGGGCGTCCGCACGTTTGAGATCCTGCAGGTGAAGTGGGGCTCAAGCCCGCCTGCCTGAAGCTAAGCAGACGTTCGAGGGCGGCTAGTCGTTGCCGCCTTCGAAAAACGCCGCGGCGTCCTGGCATTCCTCTTTTGACGGCACAAGGTCGAACGTCTTGTCGATGCCGTCCTTGCCGGACAGCTCGACTTCGGAATCGCCATCATCAACCGAAATGCCGTCGTCGCCGGTCACGAGTTTCAGACCGGTTTTCTGAGGGCTGAGCCGGAAAATGCCGCCGTCGCTTTCGAGATAGCATTCGAAATCGTCGTCGTTGGTTTGACAGTTTGCTCGCTGGCCGAACCAGTCTGATCCCGACGCCAGCATGACGGCGAACCCGAGCGTGAAGCGATCCGGCGTATTCGGCGTGCCGTCGGAGTTCGTCTTGGCAAGATCTATCTCGATCTTGCGCACGCGCTGCTGCGGATCAGCGTTCAGCGTCCTATCGTCGAACGTTTGGGCGAAGCAGGGGAGTCCGCCGAGCACATTGCCGAAATAAGTATTGAACAGTTCGTCAGACGTCGCTGCGACGGCAACTGAGGTGCTTGGAATTATCGAAAGCAGGACAGCTTTTGCCGTCCAAGACGTCCATTCAGAAAAGGTCCGCATCAACCCTCCAAAATACGCCGCGCCCGGTTACGTCCCCTCAGGCCCCGCGACGCTGATCGGAACGCCGGGTTCGCGCTTGGCACGCCGGATCGTCAGGTATGTCTTGACGCTTGCGACATTCGGCGCAGCCGTCAATTCTTCCAGCACGAAGTTCTGGAACCGCTGCAGATCGCGCGCGATGCATTTCAGTATAAAGTCGCTCTCGCCGGACAGCATGTAGGCTTCACGGACGAGGGGCCAGCCGAGAATGCGGTTCTCAAAGGCATGAAGGTCCGCTTCAGCCTGATTGTGAAGTCGGACCATGGCGAAGGCCGTCAGCCCGTATCCGAGCCTCACTTCGTCCACCAACGCGGTATAACGTGTGATAAGCCCTGCTTCTTCGAGCGCCCGGACGCGGCGCAGGCAGGGCGGAGCTGAAAGACCGATGCGATTGGCAAGCGCAATGTTGGTGATGCGGCCGTCGGCTTGCAGCTCTCGCAAAATTCGCCAGTCTGTTTCGTCGAGTTCTAATGCCATGGACCGCGCCGTCGCAGGAAACGTTAGAGTAATATCAGGAATGGTCCCCAGCGCGCAAAGTTTCGCAAATTTCTTTAAATGCCGTTCCGGCATAAGCGCGATGTCGATGAGCGGGAATGGCAGTCGTGTCTGACCCGATCCAAGCCGATAGCGATCCCCCGGTGTTTACCGGCCGATCCGCGTGGATTTTTTCGGACGGCAAGGCTGGCCACGAAGCTCAGTGTCAGGGCGTCGTCGAAGCGCTCGGTCTGAACGCCATCGTCAAGCGCAGCAACCTTTCGGGCATATACAAGCTGGCGGCTCCGTGGGGACCGCTTCCGGCCGGGGAGCAAATGGGCGCGAGTGGCGGCCCGCTCGGTCCGCCGTGGCCAGCGTTCGCGTTTGCAACGGGCCGGACGACCATTCCCTACATCCGCGCGCTGCGGCGTCACGCCGGGCTGCAGACATACACCGTCATCCTGATGGACCCAAAGACCGGTCCGAGTAGCGCCGATCTCATCTGGGTGCCGCAGCATGACAGCCGCCGCGGTCCGAACGTCGTCACGACGCTGACCTCGCCGCACCGCTTTTCTCCGGCTCGGCTCGAAGCGCTGAGGGCCAATATCCCGGCCGCGATCGCCGCGCTGCCGACGCCGCGGATTGCCTGCCTCATCGGCGGTCCGAACGGCGATTACCATTATACGGACGCTGACGAAGAGCGCCTCGTGGCTTCCCTCGGTGCGCTTATCGACAACGGCGCCGGTTTGATGCTGACCACCTCGCGGCGGACGCCGGAACGCTTGGCCAAGCGCCTTCAAGAGACCATCGCCGGTAAGCCCGCCATCTTCTGGAACGGGGACGGTCCCAACCCTTATCCGGACTTCCTCGCGCAAGCGGATGTTTTCGTCATCACCGCCGACAGCGTCAGCATGATCTGCGAGGCCGCCGCCACCGGCCGCCCGATCTTCCTGTTCTCACCAACGGGCGGCAGTCCGAAGTTCGACCGTTTCCATGTAGCCCTTGCGGCTTACGGAGCGACCCGGCCGCTGCCAGCTTCCGGCGGGCCATTATCGCCGTGGAGCTACAAGCCGCTTCACTCCGCTGACACGATCGCCGACGAAATTCGCAGGCGCTGGCAGAAGCGCGCCGCGATGCTGCCGGGGCTCGTCAACGCCACCCGATCCTAAGCCGTTCAGCGCGGGAGTTTGGATGACAGCCTCTTTCTCAACAAAAGACGTCATCGGAGCCACCGGCGGGATAACAGAGGCCGGAACTATCGATGATGGCGCCGCCATTCCGCCGCTCTCCGACGCGCGTCGATTGCAGCTGTGGCTGGAATTCGGGCTCATCTACATCGGCCTACCGCTGCTGATGCGCATCGCCGTGTTCGATTACCGTGTGCCGCTGTTCTATGCGCTCCCGCCCGTGCTAGCCGGTTTCGTCGCGTTTCTCTATTTCGACAAAAGCTACAGCCTGAAACAGGAACTGGCACGCTGGCCCGATCGCGCCACGCTTCTTTCGATCTTCCTGATCTTCGCAATTGGAAGTCTCGTTGTGGCCGGGCTTGTCGCAGCGATCATGCCTGACAGGTTGTTCTCCCTTGCCGCCGAGCGCCCAGGCCTTTGGCTGAAGATCATGGTGCTTTATCCGTTCACGTCGGTCTTAGCGCAGGAGTTCGCCTATCGCGTCTTCTTCTTTCACCGCTACGGCGTGCTGTTCAACTCACGCTGGACGCTCATTCTCGCGAACGCATTGGCGTTCGGCTTCGGCCATATCCTGTTCCGCAACTGGATCGCCGTCGGCGGAACGTTCGTCGTCGGATTGCTGCTCGCGTGGCGCTACGAACGCACGCGCTCGTTCTGGGCCGTCTATATCGAGCACGTCCTGTGGGGCTGGCTTGTTTTTACGATCGGCCTCGGCGTCTACTTCTTCACCGGCGTGAAGAACCCGGCTTGGTGACAATGTGCTGGCGGTCGGCTCCCCGGAGGGGAGTCGCCAGCACAAAATCGAAAGTTTGCTGGCGGCCGGCTCCCCGTAGGGCAGTCGCCTGCACCCAAAAAAGCCATGCAGGAGGCGGGCCCGCGGACCGTCAGTCGCCAGGCCCAAACCAAAGAGCCCGCTACTTCCTGCGCTCCGCCAATTTGTCGAGCTGCAACGACTGAATCTCTGCCAGCCGCTGCCATTGCTTATTGATCAGATGATCCATTTTTTCATGCAGGTGGCGAATTTCCAGCTCGGCTTTGAGATTGACGCGGTAGTCGTTCAGCGAGCGTAGCCGGTCTTTCTCTTCTTGTCGCCGCTGGCTCATCATGATGATCGGGGCCTGAACGGCTGCGATCGTTGAAAGAATGAGATTCAGCAGAATATAGGGGTAAGGGTCGAACGCGGCTCCGGCGCGATAGGAATTGTAAAGCATCCATATGCCGAGGAACGCGGCAAACACGATGAGAAACGTCCAGCTGCCGCCGAACTGAGCCAAGCCGTCCGATAAGATCTCGCCCACAGAACGCTTGGCCGAAAATTCTTCTTCGACGTTCTCGGCAAGCGTTTCATGCGTTGCAAGACTTTCTGCAACTTGCTTCTCGATCTCGCTGACATCGCCAGATTCATCCCGAAGGAGTTCCGTCACATAGAGCGTGCGATAGCGATCAAGTTCCTTGCGCGAAACGAACGCATCGTCTTTCAGATCGGGGTAATCTTTACGTATGCGCTCGACCAGCGAGGGCATAACCGTCGCAATACTGACCACGGCGCCGCGCGAATATTCCTTGCCCGTCAAGGAGCAGACGATTTTTGGCTTCGATGCCTTGCCATTTTCGGGCACTTTACCGTTTTCGGGGATCTGATCCGCCATCCCTGTCCTCTTTTGGAAACGCGTTCCTATATATCCGGGGTACCCGGCCGCGGCACGTCGCGCACGGGCTCAATGATACAATTGAGCAAGCCGCCGCAATCGGCTAGAAGGCCGATTAAATCCCTCGAACTTAAGGTCATAGAGGCGCCGTTCATGGCTGCACATCAGTACGTTTATCACATGCATAAGCTTTCCAAGACCTATCCGGGCGGGAAGCAGGTGCTGAAGGACATTTCGCTGTCGTTCCTGCCGGGCGCCAAAATTGGCGTCGTCGGCCTCAACGGCGCTGGTAAATCGACGCTGCTGAAGATCATGGCGGGCCGGATCGACGATTTCACGGGCGAAGCCTGGGCCGCCGACGGCATCAAGGTCGGCTATCTGCCGCAGGAGCCGGAACTCGATCCCGAAAAGGATGTGCTCGGCAATGCCATGGAAGGCGTCGCGGAGAAAAAGGCAATCCTCGATCGCTACAACGAGATCGCGGCGAACTATTCCGAAGAGACTGCCGACGAGATGACGGCGCTTCAGGACCAGATCGACGCCCAGGATCTCTGGGACCTCGACGCCCAGGTCGAACAGGCACTCGATGCTTTGCGTTCGCCGCCGGGCGACGCCGACGTCACGAAGCTGTCGGGCGGCGAAAAACGTCGCGTTGCGCTGACGAAGCTCCTGCTGTCGAAGCCCGATATTCTGCTTCTCGACGAGCCGACCAACCATCTCGACGCCGAAAGCGTCGCCTGGCTCGAACGCTACCTGAAGGAATACGCGGGCTGCGTGATCCTCGTCACCCATGACCGCTACTTCCTCGACAACATCACCGAATGGACGCTCGAACTTGACCGCGGGCAGGGCGTGCCGTGGAAGGGCAACTACTCAGGCTGGCTCGAACAGAAAGCCAAGCGCGAAGCGACCGAGAAGGCTCAGGAAGAAAGCAAGCAGAAGGCGCTATCCCGCGAGTTGGAATGGATCCGCTCGTCGCCGAAGGCCCGCCAGGCCAAGTCGAAGGCCCGTATCACAGCTTATGAGAAGCTGGCTGACGAAGCCGGCCGCGAGGAGAACGGCCGCGCCTCGATCCAGATCGCGACCGGCCCGCGGCTTGGCGGCGTTGTGATCGAAGCCGACGGCCTGACGAAGGGCTTCGGCGATCGCCTGCTGATCGATGGTCTCTCGTTCAAGCTGCCGCCCGGCGGCATCGTCGGCGTGATCGGTCCGAACGGCGCTGGTAAGACGACTCTGTTCAAGATGCTGACGGGGGCAGAACAGCCCGACAGCGGCACGATCCGCCTCGGCGACACCGTCAAGATCGCTTACGTCGACCAGTCGCGCGCCCATCTCGACGACAAAAAGACCGTCTGGGAGGAGATATCAGGCGGCCTCGACCAGATGCTGCTCGGTGGCAAGAAAGAAGTTCCAAGCCGTGCCTACTGCGGCTGGTTCAACTTTAAGGGTGCCGACCAGCAGAAGAAGGTCGGCATGCTGTCAGGCGGCGAACGCAACCGCGTGCATCTCGCGAAGCTCCTGAAAGAGGGCGGCAACCTGCTGCTGCTCGACGAGCCGACAAACGACCTCGACACCGAGACGCTCGGCGCGCTCGAAGCGGCACTCGAAGATTTCCCCGGCTGCGCCGTGGTGATCTCGCATGACCGCTTCTTCCTCGACCGCCTCGCCACGCACATCCTCGCCTTCGAAGGCGATAGCCACGTCGAATGGTTCGAAGGCAACTTCGCCGACTACGAAGAAGACAAGAAGCGCCGCCTTGGCGACCAGGCCGTCGAACCGCACCGCATCAAGTTCAAGCGGTTCGAGCGATAGGGCAGAGGGGAAATGTGGCTTCCGGCCGGCTCGACGAAGGAGAGTCGGAAGCCACACTCAAAAGCTTCACCCGTTGCTGTTGTCGATGATCGGAAGCTGCTTGGCTTCCTCCGAGGTCAGCGACAGCTTCACGCCGTCCGCGACGCTCGTGATCTTATCGGCCGGAACTTCGAAGACTTTGGCGTTGATGCCCGCGGGCATGCCATCGGTAACGAGAATTTCCTGCACCTTGCCGCTGTCGTCGGACTTCACGCCGTTGACTTCGCCGATCTTGGCGCCATCTGAGCCGAACACTGCCGCGCCGATCTGAATTTGACTGGCGTTGATTGCAGCACCGCCTTCTGCAGGCGCGCCTTCGGTTGCCGTTGGTTGCTCTGGCTGAGCCGGCGCCTCTGTTGCGCCGCTGTCGGCAGGCGGCGCTTCCGTCCCGCTATCCGCAGGAGCTTGCTCCGACGGCGCGGCTGATGGTTCTGCGCCGTCGCCGCTGGGCTGCGCTGCGGCACCGTCGTCTGCCGGAGCGGTCTGCTCGGGCGCTGGCTGCTGCTCGCCCTCGGCGGGAGCCTGCTGTTCCTGTTCCTGGCTCCAGACCGGCTGCGTTTGAGACACGCAAAAACAAGACATCGAGACGACGAGAGCCATTCCCGGCGCCAAACGCAATTTCGAAAACGTCATAACCCTGGACCCCAATTCCATCCCCACCACCAAAACGTAACCCGCGTTTCATATAGAACGTATGCGGGCTTTTTGCTCCCCTATGCTCGGCGGCGATGCAAGGGTGCGGCGCTTTGTCGATGCAAAGCTGGACGTAAATGGGGCGAACAGCGCCGATGTCGATAAAGAACAGGCGTCGCCCGAAGAGCGACGCCTGAAAGGCACACTTCCGGGCAATTGGCGCAATGTCAGATGCCAAAGCTGCCCGAATGGAACGGTATCGTCTTAGCGGCTCAGCGCCAGGACGAGTGCCCGCGGATTATTGCCATTCTCGGTGATGTAATTCTGGAAGAGGTCATCCAGGAAGGTCGTCATCCAAAAGCCGACAACCTGCGCGTCACGAACCTTGTAGCCCTCTTTGGTCTTCATCACGAGCCAGCGAATATCGTAGCCCGAGCCGTCGGACAGTGTGATGTGGCTGTCGACGTTCGTGCCGCCCGCATCGCCCGGACCCTGTCCGGTGACGACGGCGCTGGTGACGATGTATTTCGGGCCCTGCGTGGCGGCGTACTTCGCGATGAAGTTGATCATGCCGTTGTAGTAGGCGGGCCGATCGGCCTTCGGCAGCGTCCGCGCGTGCGGGCCGAGCGCCGTCAGGCCGATGTTCGGAACATCCATGTGTCGGCGCAGCACGTTGGCGTAAGCGGAAATGCCGCCCTGACGCTGCGCGTACATGAGCTCATTCTGAACACGCTGCATATAAACGGCGGGCGACTCGGCGCGAGCACCGGTCGCGGAAACGCCTGCAAAACAGGCAAACAAAACAGCCAGCCAACTGGCGGAGCGAATTCGCTGTGAAATTGCCCACCCCATGTCAAACCCTCGCATTCGTCGTCCCCAAAACCATCGCGAAGTAGCAGGGGCTCTTGGCCGATTCTGCTACTGTCGCCCTATCGAAACAAGCCTCTCGTCACGCTACAGAGGCAACAATCACGTCAAAACAATGCTGGATGGCTATGCGGCCACAGCATTTTGTCGTTCGCGAGGCTTATCGCCGAGATCGTAGAGCCGCCCCGCCGACACGACGGGAAGGCTCAACGCCAGACAAAGCCTATCGAATTCCGTTCCACCGATTCGATCTGCCGCCATCAGAATGATGCTGCGATTTTTGTTCGGGTGCACCAATACAGCTTCCTGGTGAACGCCCGACAGCGACGTCCGCGTGTGCAGCGCGACACCCTCGAAACTCGCCAACGGCATATCCCAGAGCGTCGTCGAAAACGGCGTCCGGTCGATGACCTTCACGCTTCCTTCGCGGATATCGACCAGACGGCTGGAAATCAACGCGATCAATATGTTGCGCAGCGGCCAAATGATCAGGCCGACCCAGAAGACCAGCGCCAGCGCCAACTCGATGGCCACAACCGGGTTCGAAACCAGGGCGCGGCGCACATCCGCGGAGGTAAGTGCGTAAACCGCAAACCCGAGCTGGGGCAGCACGATCAAGCCCGCCAGCGCAGTCATCAGCAAGAGGCCGGGAAGTTTCGCCATTTTCGAATTGGTCTGCCGGATCGTGATCGGAAGGCAACCGGGATCGCCTGAGACTTCAATGACTTCAAAACCACGACGCTGCATGACGCAACTCAACCCCCGCGCGAGCACTGTCGGCGACCTTATGGTAAATTTCTCTAAAAGGCGGTTAAGCACCGTACTGTTTTCGCGACCGCCAAACGCCCCTTGACATATAAACATATCTTTATATCTTCCCGCGCATGTCCAGCTCAGAGGAAATGCGAACGGCTGACTTGGTGGCGGCGCTGAAGGCGGCCGCCGAGCCGACGCGCCTGCGCATTCTCCTGCTGCTTGCTGGCGGCGAACTGAACGTCAAGGATCTGACCCTGATCCTCGGGCAAAGCCAGCCGCGCATCAGCCGCCACTTGAAGCTGCTATGCGAGGCGGGCCTGATCGAGCGCTTCCGCGACGGCAGCTGGGTCTACTTTCATATTTCGGATCGTCAGCCCGGCGGCCGTTTGGCGCTGCGCCTCGTGGCCGATGTTGATCCCTCGGAAGCATCCGTCCGCCGTGACCGCGAGCGCGCCGAGACCTTGAAGCGCGAACGCGAGTCGGTCGCGCAGAGCTTCTTCGAAGAACATGCCGCCGACTGGGACCGCATCCGCACGCTTCACGTCGCGGAAAATGACGTCGAAGCCGCGATGCGCCGGGCGCTAGGCGACGGGACTTTCGATTTCTTCGTCGATCTCGGCACCGGCACCGGACGCACGCTCGAACTCTTCGCCGATCGTTTCGAGCGCGGCCTGGGTCTGGATGTCAATCAAACCATGTTGACCTACGCGCGCGCCAACCTCAACGCCAAGGGCTGCGGCAAGGCGCAGGTTCGCCACGGCGATATCTATTCGCTGGCACTGGCGGATGCACAGGCCGACGCCGTCGTCATGCATCAGGTGCTGCACTTTCTGTCCGATCCGGCGCTCGCCATTCGCGAGGCGGCGCGCGTGCTGACGCCGGGCGGCAAACTGCTGATCGTCGACTTCGCACCGCATGAGCTCGAATTCTTGCGCACGCGCGAGGCTCACGAACGCCTCGGCTTTACGCACGAGCAAGTAGCAGGCTGGCTGAAAGATGCCGGCCTCGCGCCGAAATCCGTCGAGGACCTGACACCCAAAGCCGATGGCCGCGACGACATGCTGACCGTCACGGTCTGGCTTGCCGAACGTCCGGTCACGCAAATGCCGATTACAAAGATAAGCGCACCCGTCGAAGACGTGCGCGAGGGAGCACGCTGATGGCACAAAATAGCGAACGCAAGAGCAAGCTGCTCGGCTCGGGCGACATCGTCGTCAGCTTCGAATTCTTTCCGCCGAAGACGGAGAAGATGGAAGAGACGCTGTGGTCTGCGATCTCGCGCCTTGCGCCGCTGCATCCCGAATTTGTTTCGGTGACGTACGGCGCCGGCGGTTCGACGCGTGAACGCACGCACTCCACCGTCACGCGCATCCTCAAGGAAACGGACCTGAAGCCTGCCGCGCATCTTACCTGTGTTGACGCGACGAAGGACGAGGTCGATGCCGTCGCGCGCCAGTATTGGAGCGAAGGTGTCCGCCACATCGTCGCCCTGCGTGGCGATCCGGTTCATGGCGCGGGCACGAAGTATGAGCCGCATCCAGACGGCTATCAGAATGCGGCCGATCTTGTTGCGGGGTTGAAGCGCATCGCGGATTTTGAAATCTCGGTCGCGGGCTATCCGGAGAAGCATCCGGAAAGTCAATCGATCGAAGCCGATCTCGATAATCTCAAGGCCAAGGTCGATGCCGGCGCCGATCGCATCATCACGCAGTTCGGCTTCGACAATGCGTATTTCCTGCGTTATCTCGAACGGGCGCGCGCGGCAGGCATCTGGGTACCGATCTCGCCTGGGATCGTTCCGATCCACAACTTCAAGCAGGTCGCAGGCTTTGCCAAACGCGCAGGGGCGACGGTCCCGTCATGGCTCGCGCGCCGCTTCGAAGGCCTCGAAGACGACAGCGCGACGTCGCATCTCGTCGCCGCCGCCGTCGCGACCGAGCAGGTGATGGACCTCGTCGACGAGGGCATCAAGAAATTCCACTTCTATACGTTGAACCGTGCCGACCTCGTCTACGCGATCTGCCATCTTCTTGGCCTTCGCGCGGCGAGAGCGGCCAACGCCAACGCGGCGTAATCACATTCGGAAAGTCGAGGCGTGACATGAGACGGAAACCAAGTTGGGCCGCGCTGGAAAAGGCTGCGAGCGAACGCATCCTCATCATCGACGGCGCCATGGGCACGATGATCCAGCAGTATAAGCTCGGCGAAAACCACTATCGCGGCGAGCGCTTCCAGGATCATTCGAAGGACATCAAGGGCAACAACGATCTGCTCGTGTTGACCCAGCCGGAGATCATCGAAGAGATCCACGGCAAGTATCTGCGCGCCAACGCCGATATCATCGAGACGAATACGTTCAACGCGCAGCGTATCTCGCTGGCCGACTATCACATGGAAGACCTGGCCTACGAGATCAACGTCGAGGCCGCGAAGATCGCGCGCCGCGCGGCGGACGAGTGGACAAAGAAGACGCCGGACAAGCCGCGCTTTGTTGCAGGCGCCGTCGGCCCGACCAACCGCACCGCGTCGATCTCGCCGGACGTCAACAATCCGGGCTTCCGCAATGTCAACTTCGATGAGTTGCGCGATGCTTATAAAGAGCAGGTGCGGGGGCTGATCGACGGCGGGGCGGACATCATCCTGATCGAGACGATCTTCGACACCTTGAACGCGAAAGCTGCCGGTTTCGCGACGCTCGAAGTTTTCGAGGAAAAAGATCTCGAACTTCCGGTCATGATTTCAGGAACGATCACCGACCGCTCGGGCCGTACGCTCTCCGGGCAGACGGCGGAAGCTTTCTGGTATTCGATGCGGCATCTGAGGCCATTTTCGATCGGACTCAACTGCGCGCTCGGCGCGGAGCTGATGCGTCCCTACATCGCTGAGCTTTCGCATGTCGCCGACGTTCGCATCTCGGCCTATCCGAATGCAGGTCTTCCCAACGCCATGGGCGAATATGACGAGAACCCGCACGACATGGCCTGCAAGATCGAGCCATGGCTGGCGGATGGCTTGATTAACGTCGTCGGCGGCTGCTGCGGCTCGACGCCCGATCACATCGCCCACATCGCGAGCCACGCGAAAGGCTACAAGCCGCGCACGATCACAAAGACCGAACCGCGCCTTCGGCTCTCCGGCCTCGAACCGTTCGTTCATGGATGATGCAATGACAGCATTGAAATTCGAAGATCAGAAGCTGCCCGATCTCGATGACTACGCGAAGCTGGCCGAGCAATTCATTCCCGGTCGGCAAGCCATCTTCGCGATTGTCGAATCCGCGCTTCTTGAGCTCATTCCGCAAGGGCCGGCCAAAATCTTGGTCGTCGGCGCGGGTGGGGGCGAAGAAATTTTGCGCCTTGGACTGAACAATCCGGATTGGTCGTTCGTCGGCGTCGATACCTATGAGCCGATGGTCGAATTGGCGCACAAGCGTCTTGGCCGAACGCCCGTCGGTCTGCGCAGTAAGGTGCATGCGACGACCATCGACAATCTCGCAGAAAAAAACTTCGACGCTGCGACGTGCATATTGACCGCCCATTTTGTTCCGGACGACGGCGCGAAAATGGCCTTCTTCGAGGCCATTTATAAGCGGCTGAAGCCGGGCGCGCCGTTTACCGTCGTTGACGGCGTGGGTGTTGCCGACGATGACCAAACCGAGCTGCTTCGCCGCATCTGGAAGCGCCATGCCATTCGCAACGGCATATCAGCCGAAGTTGCTGCGAGCAATGCCGAGAACTTCAAGAAAGTTTCGGTCGTGTCTGAGCAGCGCGAAGAGGAGCTGCTTGTGAGCGCCGGTTTCAAGCGCCTGACGCCGATCTTCCGCGGACTTGCCATCAAGGGTTGGCTGGCATTCGCATGAAAGCCGTTAGCACATTTATCTTCTGCCAATTCAAAATGGAATTCGACTGATGACCACAGCCAACGCCGCGCAATCGTTCATCAACGTCGGTGAGCGCACAAACGTCACGGGCTCCGCGAAGTTTCGCAAGCTGATCGAGCAGAACGACTATGCTGGCGCACTCGCCGTTGCGCGCCAACAGGTCGAGGCAGGCGCGCAGGTTATCGACGTCAACATGGACGAAGGCCTGCTCGATTCCGAAAAAGCGATGGAGACGTTCCTCAACCTTATCGCCTCCGAGCCCGACATCAGCCGCGTACCGATAATGATCGACAGCTCGAAATGGAGCGTCATCGAAGCAGGCCTGAAGTGTGTGCAGGGCAAGCCGATCGTCAATTCGATCTCGCTGAAGGAAGGTGAGGGGCCGTTCTTGGAGCATGCGCGCAAGGTCCTGCGCTACGGCGCGGCCGTCGTCGTCATGGCGTTTGATGAAGCCGGACAGGCCGACACCATCGAGCGCAAGGTTTCGATTTGCGAACGCGCCTACAAAATTTTGACCGAGAAAGTTGGGTTCCCGGCGGAAGACATCATCTTCGATCCGAACATCTTCGCCGTCGCAACCGGCATCGAAGAGCACAACGGTTACGGCATTGCCTTCATTGAAGCAGCGCGCCAGATCAAAGAGAAGATGCCACTGACCCACATTTCGGGCGGCGTCTCGAACTTGTCGTTCGCCTTCCGCGGCAACGAGCCGGTGCGCCAGGCGATGCACTCTGTGTTTCTCTACTATGCCATTCAAGCCGGGATGGACATGGGCATCGTCAACGCCGGTCAGCTGACGGTTTACGACGATATTCCCGCCGAGCTGCGCGAGCTTTGCGAGGACGTGATCCTCAACAAACGTCCGGACGCAACCGATCGCTTGCTCGAAGCCGCGCCGAAGTTCAAAGGCGATGGTTCGGGCGCGAAGGCGAAAGAGAAAGACTTGTCCTGGCGCGAGGCGCCGGTCGAAGCGCGCCTCACGCACGCGCTCGTGCATGGCATCACAGACTTTATCGAGATCGACACGGAAGAAGCTCGCGCGAAAGCCGACAAGCCGTTGCACGTTATCGAAGGCCCGTTGATGGCGGGCATGAACGTTGTCGGCGATCTCTTCGGCGCCGGCAAAATGTTCCTGCCGCAGGTGGTGAAGTCCGCGCGCGTGATGAAACAGGCCGTCGCCTATCTGCAGCCATTCCTGGAAGCCGAGAAGAAAGCTTCCGGCCTTGAAGCCAAGCCCGCCGCCGGGAAGATCCTGATGGCGACGGTGAAGGGCGACGTCCACGACATCGGCAAGAACATCGTCGGCGTTGTTCTTCAGTGTAACAACTATGAGGTCATCGACCTCGGCGTTATGGTGCCGGCCGCGAAAATTCTCGAGACGGCAAAGAAAGAGAAGGTCGACATGATCGGCCTTTCCGGTCTCATCACGCCGTCCCTCGACGAGATGTGCTTCGTCGCCGCCGAGATGGAACGCGAAGGCTTTTCCGTGCCGCTGCTGATCGGCGGCGCGACGACGAGCAAGGTGCACACGGCCGTCAAGATCAATCCGAACTATCACCGCGGGCAGGCCGTCTACGTGCTTGACGCCAGCCGCGCCGTCGGTGTCGTCTCGAACCTGTTGTCGGACACGGAGAAGACGCCGTTCGTCCAGAACATCAAGTCGGAATACGCCAAGGTTCGCGAAGCGCACCTTGCGAACGAAGCGAGGAAGCAACGCATCACGCTGAAAGCGGCGCGCGATAACAAGTTCAAGATCGACTGGAGCGCGTACAAGCCTGTACAGCCGAGCTTCCTTGGCGCACGCACGTTCGCCGATTATCCGCTCGCGTCGCTCGTGCCCTATATCGACTGGACGCCCTTCTTCCAGACGTGGGAGCTTGCAGGCCGCTATCCGCAGATCCTGACCGACAACAAAGTCGGCTCTGAAGCGAAGAAACTCTTCGATGATGCGCAGGCGTTACTGAAGCGCATCGTCGCCGAGAAATGGGTGAAGGCGTCCGCCGTCGTCGGCTTCTGGCCTGCGAACAGCATCGGCGACGACATCGCGCTCTACCAGGATGATACGCGCGCTGCGCAGATGGCGACGCTCTATACGCTCCGCCAGCAGATCGCGCGCGATCCTTCGCGCAATCGTGCGCACACCGCGCTGTCCGACTTCATCGCGCCGAGAGAGACGGGGCTCGCCGATTATATCGGTGGCTTTGCCGTCACCGCAGGACTTGGCGAGGAAGAAGCGATCGAGCGCCACGTTAAGAAGACCGACGATTACACGCGCATCATGGCGAAGGCCTTGTGCGATCGCCTTGCCGAAGCATTTGCCGAAGCGATGCACGCGAAGGTGCGCCGCGAGTTGTGGGGCTACGCCAAGAGCGAAACGCTCTCGAACGACGATCTGATCCTTGAAAAATACCAAGGTATCCGCCCGGCACCTGGCTATCCGGCGCAGCCTGATCACACCGAGAAGGCAACGCTTTGGACGCTGATGGACGTCGAAAAGCAAACCGGTATCACGCTGACGGAAAGCTACGCGATGTGGCCGGGCGCGTCCGTTTCCGGCCTCTACTTCGCAAATCCGGAAAGCCATTACTTCGGCGTCGGCAAGGTCGAGCGCGACCAGGTCGAAGACTATGCCGCGCGTAAAGGCTGGACGGTCGAAGAGGCGGAGCGCTGGCTGGCGCCGGTCCTGAACTACGAAAGAACAGGTTCTGTCAACGCCGCCGCCTGATTAGCATGGACGTTGCGTTCGTCAAAAAAATCGGCGCGGTGTGTACCCGCGCCGTATGGTCGTTTGGCTCGCGCCAGACATCCCAGAAATAGTCCCCCGTCTCGTTGGCTCCTTGGAGCATCGTGCGTGGGATTACTGTTTCAGGCATTTCCTCCAGACGGTCGCTCTCAAAAGGTCCCGAGCACGACCAAAATCACGAATCCAAACGACATTCCTACGGCAAGAACGTTAAGACCGCCTTGCAGACTCATGTCACACCTCCGAGGTCGAGATGCTTCTGAATTCGCCTCGCTTCCCTCTTCGAAGCGCAGGCCGGACGCTACCGAGCAGTCCACGTCGCTGACAAGAAAAAAGCATTTTGCGCCGCAGAGCGTTTGACCGTCGCGAAACTGTCACTGCTGTTGCATCGCTCCGAACGCAAACCGCCGGAAGCAAAAGCGGTTCCCGCCTGCGATTTGGGAGTTAACGAAAATGCAGCTAAAATCGCCGTTTTTAGCGAAGCGGCGCCGAACGCGGTAACCAATTGTGATCGAAGAATGACGCTTACACGTCGGCGCCTACGCCAATGCAACGCACAAAAATAATCCCAAAATATTTTGCTTGCATCCTGCCGGACGTCTGATGCGAAGCGCGCTGCGGGGCTTTCGGAATGCCGTTCGACTCGCAGTCTATGCAACGTAACAACGGCTTCGGATCAACCGATTATTAGCCGTTTTCTCAAAAGAACTTCGTTGGTACCTTCCGCGACGAGCCCTTCGAGCGTCGCGACGCGGACGAACCCGAACCGTTCGTAAAAGGCGATGGCTCGGACGTTGAAGTCGGAAGCGCTGACCCAGATGTTCCGAGCCTGCAGTCTATTTCCCTCCGCTTCGAACCATGACAGCACGGCATTGCCCACGCCGCTATTTTGAAACGGCGGAAGGATGCCGAGAAACTGAAGGTACGGCCCGCGCAACCACGTTCGGCGAATACTGAAGCCTCCGGCAAGGGTGCCGTCGACAAGAATTTCGAGGCGGGGCGCGTCGTGGTCGTCATCGCGCAAAAACGTCGTGAGGGCCTCGGGCGTATAGCGATAATGCGCCCAGGGATTAATAGCGGCGAGAGGTGCGCCAAGCAGCTCGGCGCTCTCCGATGTCATTGGCCGAAACGCGATAGTAGCTGTCATGTCAATTCACTGATTGCCCTGCCGCGCGAGCAACCGGCTTGGTATTCTTTTTGGCCACGGCTTTCTTCGCTGCGAGCGGCGTGTAGGCGACTTTCGCCCCGGTCTTCGGGCTGGCGTTCAGCGGCTTTTTCAGTGCCCACAGGAAGTCGTAGCGATTGACGTCGCCGGGCTTGCGATCATAGCACTCCGATTTGATGACCGGCTTGCCCATCGTCATCAGTTCGCTGACGGTTACGAACTTGTAGCCCTTGGCTTTGAGCTTCGGGATCGCGATGCGCAAAGCATCTGCCGTATGCCATCCACGCCCGTTCGCGTGGTTGACGACGATCGATCCGGGTTTCGCTTCGTTCACCATCGCCGCCGCGATACGCTCGGCCGATTCATGCGGATCGGGATCGCCTGTCGCGACGTCCCACTGAATGGCGAGCATCCCGGCGTCGTTCACAGCCTTGAGCGAGGCGGGATTGCACGTGCCGTAGGGGAAGCGGAAGAGCGTCGGCTGCGCGGGGATGCTGCGCATGTCCTCGGGAGACGCCGCCACGCATTGTTTCGAGGCGAGATCAGCGCGCGCATCCTCATAGGCTTTCTGCGGCGCGAGCACCTGCTGGCGGATGGCCGCTTCGTTTAGCAGCCGGAGGTTCGCGTGTGTTTCAGTATGATTGCCGACCTCGAACAACGGATCGGTCATCAGCTGTTCGGTGCGCGCGCGATGGGAGACCATCCATTTTCCGCCAGCAAAAAAGGTGGCTTTTACGCCCTGTTCGCGCAGATAATCGAAAATGCGGCCGTCGTAGCCTGCAATCTCGCCGCGCTGCTCACACAGGTCGAACGTCAGTGCGATGACTTTTTCGCCCTTCGGAACGTCGACGCGCCGGATCGATCCGCGCAGGGCTTCGGGGACCGGCGCAGCTTGAGTGAAACCGGCGATCTTGATCGGCGCATCGTAGGTGTGGACGCCGCGCGAGACTTTCTCCTCGCCCGGCACGCCTGCGAGCAGCGCCGGCGAATAGCACGCGTGTTGCAAGACATCGTCGCGCGCGAAGGCCGCCGTCGCATGTGCGGAAACGGTGAGCGACGCAACGATGAGAGCCGACAGTCTGATGCACATTGTCAAAGTCATTTGCCCTTGAACTGGGGTTTGCGCTTTTCAAGAAAAGCGCGGCGTCCCTCGGCGTAGTCTTCACTTGCAAAACATGCGGCGATAGCGGCGTCGAGAGTTGCCATGTCGGGATGCTCCGGATGGCGCGAGATCTCGTCGATCACTTTCTTCGCCGCGGCGACCGACAGCGGTGCGTTTGCGGCGATCTCCGCGGCCAATGCTTTCACCGTCGTCTCCAGCTCCGCCTTCGGCACGAGTTGCGAGATAAGCCCCATAGCCTCCGCATCGGCCGAACGGAAGCGCCGTCCGGTAAACAGCAGCTCCTTGGCGCGCGCTGCCGGTACGGCCGCCAGAATGGGCCGCACCCAGCGCGCATTATAGCCGATGCCGAGCTTGGCTGCCGGAATGGCGAACTGGCTTGCATCGTCGGCAATGCGCATGTCGCAGCAGAGCGCGAGACCGAGACCGCCGCCAAGACAAAAGCCATGGATCATTGCAATGGTCGGCTTCGGGCATCCGACCAGCGCGTTGAAGGCGTCGTCGTTCAATGTGTCGTAAATCCTGGCGGCATCCCCGGTGCGTGAGGTTTCGAACTCCGAAATATCCGCGCCGGCCGAGAAGGCCTTATCGCCCGCGCCGCGCACGATAATGACGCGCACCTCCGGATCGTCGACGGCCGCCCCCACCGCATCAGGAATGGATTTCCACATCGCAGCCGTCAGGGCGTTCATCCGTGCCGGATTGTCGGCCGTGATCCAGGCGATCGCGCCGTCCTTGGCGTATCGCAATGTCGGGTTGGCGACTTCGGCCGCATCTGCCATAAACGGGGTATCCTTTCGATCTTTGCGGCCATTTAATTGGCATTTGCAGGCGTCGCAAACGGCCTCCGCGGCGGCAGATGCACGCGGCGGCCGGAAAGTGTATAAGTTTTACGGCGAGGTCGATTGACCGCCGTCGGTGTGGACGCTAATCGCCTGCGGTAACATATTGCTAACGGACCTGATTTCGAGCCAGAGGCTGCCCGTGTCGAATACCAAAACAGCGATCTCAAAGGTCCAAGTCGTCGACCCAATTTGGGCGCAGATCCGCACCGAGGCCGAGGCCGCGATGAAAGCCGAGCCCGCGCTCGGCAGCTTCATCTTTGCGACCGTGCTCAGCCATCAGGCTCTGGAGGACGCGGTGTGCCATCGCCTGGCGCAGCGGCTGAACCACACGGACGTAGACGCCGGTCTCATTTCGCAGACGTTTCTGAGCGTGCTGGCCGAGCAACCCGAGCTTGGCACGATCTTCCGTGCCGATCTCCAGGCTGTCTATGACCGCGACCCGGCATGCACGCGCTATCTCGACCCGCTTCTCTATTTCAAAGGCTTCCACGCGCTGGTGACGCATCGCTTTGCGCACGCACTCTGGAAAAGCCGTCGTCGCGACTTTGCCCTTTACCTGCAAAGCCAGTCGTCGCGCATGTTCGGCGTGGACATTCACCCCGCGGCGCGCTTCGGCAAGGGCATCATGCTCGATCACGCCACTGGCTTCGTCGTCGGCGAGACGGCGGTGGTCGGCGACAACTGCTCGTTCCTGCATGCCGTCACGCTCGGCGGCAGCGGCAAGGAGACGGGAGACCGCCATCCTAAGATCGGCGACAACGTCTTGATCGGCGCCGGCGCCAAGGTGCTCGGCAACATCAAGGTCGGGCATTGCTCACGCGTCGCCGCCGGGTCGGTTGTCCTCTCTGAGGTTCCGCCGAACGTGACCGTTGCCGGCGTGCCCGCCAAAATTGTCGGCAGCGCAGGCTGTGCCGAACCGGCCCGCTCGATGGAGCAAGGCTGGGTTGATGATTTCGGCGGACTTTAATAAAAAGATCATTCAGGAGACAAGACATTGAAAAAGGAAGAGCTCGCTCGCCTGCAGGCTTACTTGCGTAAAACGCTTGGAGCCGCATCGCTTGAAGTGAAGGCGCAGCCAAAGAAAGACGACATGGCTGAGGTCTTCGTCAACGGCGAGTTCATCGCCACGCTGTACCGCGAGGTCGAGGAGGGCGAGACGTCCTACCAGTTCCAGATGGCGATCCTGGACATGGATCTGGAAGGCGTCTGAGGCCGAACCGTCCAATGCCGCTTTACACGCTCGATGGCCAAGGTGTCGTAACGCCTCCAATCGGCTCGTTCTGGGTCGCGCCAAACGCCGTCCTACTTGGCAAGGTCAAGCTCGAGGAAGAGTCGAGCGTCTGGTTCGGCGCGGTTCTGCGCGGCGATAACGAGCTGATCACCGTCGGCGCGCGCTCGAACGTGCAGGACGGCTCCGTGCTGCATACCGATCCGGGCTTTCCGCTGACGATCGGCGAGGACTGCACGGTCGGCCACATGGCGATGCTGCATGGCTGCACAATCGGCCGCGGCAGCCTCATCGGCATCGGCAGCATCATCATGAACGGCGCTAAGATCGGCGAGGAGTGTGTGATCGGCGCCAAGACGCTGATCGCCGAGGGCAAGGAAATTCCGCCACGCTCGCTCGTGATGGGATCGCCAGGCAAAATCGTCCGCGAGTTGACCGACGAGGAAGTCGCGCGTTTCGGCGGCGCCGCCCGCCGTTATGTCAAAAATTGGCGCCGCTACGCTGAAGGCCTGACGCTTCAGAACTGAGCCCGGACAATCGCACAAAAAAATGCGGACCGGCGTCTGGGGAAGCGCGCGGCCCGCTGAACAGGTCCGGTTTGGGTCGGGGGACGGCTGGGGCCGGGCCTGTAAGTGTTTCTGATGATTTTGAAGGGGATTACCTCAGGGGAAATCCGGCGTGCCGTCGAACATTGACGGATCGACGGACTGCACGCCCGACAGCGCCGGCGGCGTGACCGCATCGTTCGGATCGAGCGACACCCAGACCTTCGGGTTGAGGTACGATTGCCGCATCACGTAGTGATAGGGCGTCTGGTTCCAGAGCCGTACGACGTCGATCTTGTTGTCGAGAATGAAGTCGCCCTGCGTCGTCCGCGCGGTCAGCACGGCATGGCCTTCGTTCTTCTCGTCACGCACGACTGTCATGAGCAAGGTGCCGGACGGCCAGCCGCTGGCGATCAGGCGATGGCGCTTCAGGAGCGCATAATCCTCGCAGTCGCCGCGCGTCTTCGGGATCGTCCAGTATTCGGTGACGCCGTAGACTTCCTGATCCGTCGCCGGTTCGATCTCATGGTTGACCGAACGGTTGATCTCGTCGAGCTCGCTCAACGCCTGCGGCGTCGCCCGGAACCGGGCGTCGTCGGAAGAGGTGACAACGCATTCCTGAGGCATCCGCTCGCAGAAGGCCACAAACCCATAAGGGGGCTGCGAGCTGCCATAAATCCGCATGAACTCTGGTGCACGCACCGCGGGACTGATAACCGCGACCTGCTGCGCCGCCGCCGGCAACGCCGCACCACACAACCACACTGCCACCGAGATGGCTACGCTACCGTACTTCATGAAACGCCCTCGAACACGGTACGATACAGTACGCGACACAGCTGGTTTTAGCATGAATGCCCACCGCAGCATTCGAGCTAAATTCGTATAAAAATTTAACTTAACGATTTTGGCAACTCGGCGAGCAATTTGCGGCATCACACAACCAACGCAAAAACGTCAAGGAAACCTGTCGCGCATCGCCTCCGGCGACAGCAGCGACAGAAACTGCAAACCAATTCCATGCTCGTGGTGACGCCGGACGATCGCCCGGGTCTTTCCGGCAACCACGAAGCTGCCGATAGGCGGCCGCGCTGGCGTGGCAATCGAAGCCCCGGATGCTGAAAGATCGAGCAATTCCACGTCGATAACGACCCCGTCTTCGACCCTCAACGTCGTACGACGCCCGCGAGTTCCGACACGTTCATGGCTACGACCGGCAGCCCCGGGAAAATCATCCTTATTGATGAGCCACGTAATCTGCGCGGCGAGCTTTTCGCGCTTGTGCTCCGTGACTTTGAAAACGAATGCGAAACCATCCGACGTAATTCTTGCGACGACACCCTCAAATCCGCCCAGATGATCGAAGTAGACGACCACGCGCTCACCGACTTCAGGTAGATGCGCGGTCGTAACGGCTGCACCGCCGACGGAAACGTTTTTCAATTGGCAGGTGTATTCGCTGCGGTCTGCGCGCATGAAGCGGCCGCTAAGCGAAAGCGGAACACGGCGATGTTTGCGCATGTCGCCAGCCAAGATGGCATCGGTCGGATGCAGGACGTCACGGATGATGCTCGTATGCACGGCCATGGCCGACCTTTGAACCGCCGTCAGAAATTGCTGCCGGGCGCGCTCTCGAACATTGCGAAATGAGCGAAAACCACCCGCATGAACTATGCGGGTGGGGTCCTTAATGAAGTTCTAATCGGCGCACCAAATTCGACGGGTGCGGGCAAGGGAAGATTATGTATTGAAAGAAGATTACCGGTCGTCGCCGGAAAGGCTGAGCCCACCGTCGAAGACGCGGAACTGCCGCCGCGCCGAGCGCACGATGCGTGCTTCCCGCCGGGTGTGGAGGATGGGTGCCTGATATTGAAAGTCGCTCTCGTCCTCAGGGGCGGCGCGGCTCGGCCAGACGATCTCGTGATGAACGAGCTTCCGCCTTGTCAGCGGCACGGAGCCGAGCCATTCCGGCTTCTCTCGAGAGGCGACAGAGCCGAGAAAGCGTTCGACCGTATCACTCGTGTGCGTCAGCGGCAGGATCAGCACCTCGAATGTCGTCGACTTCCCGTCGGCGCTTTCGGCGGACATATGGAACAGACCGACCGCGCAGCGCGACGCGATCAGCTCCATCTGGTTCTGCAAAGTCCGCCGATCGCCGATATCGAACATCTCGAACAGGTTCCTGCCGCGCAGCTCCATGCCGAGCGCATCGGTGATCCGTGTGCCCGCGAGCCGGAAACGCGCATTGGTATAGTTGACGCGCTCCAGAATGAACGTATCGGGAAGATTATTCGCGATGCGCGATGGCTCGATCTCGAAACGCTTCGGCGCCGGGCGATTGCCCCGGAGAGCGTCCCAATATGAATAGAGCGACTGACTGACGGCTTCTTGCATGCTCACGCGTTACGACCCTGAATTTTCGTTGGGTGGCGGACATCCCAGACCTCCGCCGTTCCATTTCGGAGCGCGCAGGCTCCCTGGCAGTCGAATGAGCATCGTTCATGCCAGCGCACGTCGAAGCCGCGAAAAACGCGTTTCGCCTGTCCAGTTGCCCGCTTTTGCGTGAACCGGTAACAACGGCCGTTCAGTCGCTGCGGACTGGATCGCCTCAAAGTGGGACGAAGTCGTGAACCGAGAACCAATGTTTAACGTGCCGGGCGCCGTGCTCGGCATCCTAGCCGTGTTGATTGCGGTGCACGTCGCGCTGTCCATGCTGCCGCCCGAGCAATATTCGTGGTGGGTGCTGGCGCTCGCATTCATTCCGGCGCGGTACTCAGGCTTCGCCGATCAGATCCCCGGAGGCAGCGTCGCCGAGGTGACGTCATTCGTGACGCACATGCTCGTGCACGCCGACATCACGCACATCGCTTTCAACGGCCTTTGGCTGTTGGCCTTCGGCTCTGTGCTGTGCGCCCGTCTCGGCGGTTTGCGGTTCATTGTTTTTTCGGTCTGCGGCGGCATCTGTGGTGCATTGTTGTTTCTACTTTTCAATCCGGGATTGGCAGCGCCGGTCATTGGTGCGTCGGGTGCTGTGTCGGCGATGATGGGCGGCGTGATGCGGTTTCTCTTTAACGCTCTCGATCGCGGCGAGGGCTATCTGTTGCGTCACAACCCGTCGGCCATTCCAGCCGTGACGATCATGGGAGCGCTGCGAGACAGTCGCATCGTTCTGTCGTCGATCGTATTCGTCGCCATCAATCTTCTGGCGATCATCGGCTTCGGAAAAATGGGCGAGGCCGGTGCGATCGCGTGGGAGGCGCATATCGGCGGCTATCTGTTCGGACTTTTTGCATTTGGTTTATTTGACCGTTCAGATAATCCCGCGATGCAAAATGATTTACCGCCTGCTGCAGATCTCGAATGAAAGCTTGCAATCCTGTAAGAATTGCCTCAGCCTTCCTGCATTAATCCGCCGTCAGAGCGGATCTTATTGGGTGTGAAACGCAGCGGAATGCCGGCGGGAGACCGCGCTAGCTTGCGGGCCTCTAAGTGACGCGCAAGCGCGCGACCACGTTTCCAGTTCGGAACAGCGTTCCGCAAACGGAGGCTGATTTTATGATTATCGGACAGATATTGAAGTCCAAGGGCAGAAGCGTCATGACCGCGTCGCCCACCGACACCCTTCAGGAAATCGCGCTACGTCTGGCGAGCCGCAAGATCGGCGCGATCGTCATCCTCGAGAACAACAAACTCGCCGGCATCATCTCGGAACGCGACCTCATTCGCCTCATCGCCGAGCACGGGCCGAAGGCGCTCGCCATGACCGCGAACGACGGCATGACGCGCGACGTCATCTCATGCACGCGCGACTGCACGATCGACGGCGTCATGGAGACGATGACGAAAGGCCGTTTCCGCCATGTGCCTGTGATCGAAGACGGCGAGCTCGTCGGCATCATCTCGATCGGCGACGTCGTCAAACATCATATCGCTGAGGTCCAGCTCGAAGTCACCGCCATGCGCGATTACTTGGCGACGGGCTGAAGGTCCTGCTGGATGGCGACGCGCTTGTCCTCCGTACGCGTCCGCTTTGGTTCGCAGACCTCGATCTCGCGCATCAGGTCGTCGAGTTGACGTTCGACGGCCTGCATGCCGAGTTCAATGGCTTCTTCCGCGCGATGGAAATCGAATAGTCCGACCTCCTGCAATCGCGGCGACAGCATCGCGTCGGGCGGATCGCCTGCGAGACGCGAACGCGCGATCCGGTCCTGTACGATATTGAGCGCATCGACCATGACGGTCGAAATTCCCGGTGCGCCGTCGCCTTTGCCGAGGATCTGCCGTTGCAGGAGCCCGCGGACGCCTTTCTTGCCGGCCGTTTCGGCTGCCGCGGCGTTCCGCAATTCTTCGTCAGCCTCCGAGAACATCGCTTCGGGTGAGGAGATGACGCTGCCGCGGCCCAGGATGTCGAAATTCAGATTGACGGCGATGACGTAGCGCGCGCCCAGCGCCCGGCAGACGGAAACGGGGATCGGGTTGACGAGCGCGCCATCGAACAGCCAGCGTCCGTTGACCTTCACCGGCTTGAACACGCCCGGCAGCGCATAAGAGGCGCGCACCGCGTCGACCAGCCGTCCGCGGGATAGCCAGTGCTCATGCCCGGTGCCGATCTCGGTCGCGACCGCAGTGAAGCGCGTATCGAGATCTTCGATGTTGCGGTCGCCCAGCTGCTGCTCGAGCCGGCTGCACAGCCGCTGCCCACTGATGAGGCCCGTGCCGGCGAAATTGAAATCCAGATATCCGAAGATGCGCTTCGGCGTCAGCTCGCGCGCCCAGCGCTCCAGTTGATCGAGATGGCCCGCAGCATAACAGCCGCCGACGACGGCGCCGATCGACGTTCCGGCAATGACGTCGGGCCGGATGCCATGGCGTTCGAGAGCCTTCAAAACGCCGATGTGCGCCCATCCGCGCGCGGCGCCTCCACCCAGTGCTAATCCGATCCTCACGCTCGTCCTGCCAAGCATGATTGGCACTCCCGATACGCACCCTCTGCCGGCGATGGTTTTTGCCGGCACATCCGCTGCGACGTTATCGCCAGCCGATTAAGGTCCCGCTACCAAGAGGTAAGCAAGTTATGAACGCGAGCATGGCAAACGGGATGCCGGACAGCCGATACGTGATGAGAGCGTCAGGTTCAGGCGGTCGGAGTTTTTGGTGCGGGGAGGGGGGCGAACTCCAGAGCGGCGGCGTCTGTGCCATCCGGCTTTACGACGCGCCGGTAGAAACACGACCGCTCGCCCGTATGGCAGGCAACCCCATCGCCCTGCACCTCGGCGGAAACCCAGACGACGTCCTGATCGCAATCCGTCCGCAGCTCTATGACTTTGAGAAGGTTGCCGCTTTCCTCGCCCTTCTTCCACAGCTTGCCGCGCGAGCGACTCCAGAAATGTGCAATGCCGCTGGCAATGGTCTCATTGAGAGCCATCTGATTCATGTAGGCGAACATTAGCACGTCGCCCGACCGGTGATCGGTTACGACCGCCGGAATGAGCCCTTCGGCGCTGAACTTCGGCTTGAATGAATGGGTCGTCTCTATCGTCTCGGTCATGCCGCTTTAGTTCTCCGGCGCCATCTCGTCATCACAATGCACCTGAGCGAAAAGCGCATATGTGATGACCGCGACGCCACATAGGGAAAGTCCGTTTTTCGCTCGACGGCCCACTGACGCAGCTGGCGAACGGCCGCATCTCGCATTCGATACCGGCTCGGCTTATATACGGCGACCGGAACGTTTGGACGAGGGCCGGTCGCGGCCTAAAGATCCGAAAGACGGATCCTGAGAACCGGAAGACGCGAAGATCGCCATGGCCAATCTCGATGAGATCTACAACACGCGCATCCTGGAACTCGCGGGCGGGATCTCCCATACCGATCGCCTGACCGATCCTGACGGCAGCGCCACGGGACACTCCAAGCTCTGCGGCTCGACCGTGACGGTCGACGTCAAGCTCGAAGACGGGCATGTGAGCGAGTTCGGCCAGTCGGTGAAGGCTTGCCTGCTGGGTCAGGCCTCGGCTTCGGTCATGGGGCGGGAGATCGTCGGCTCGACGCCCGATGAGCTTCGCCGCATCGGCCGGGAAATGCGCGCAATGTTGAAGGAGGGTGGTCCGCCTCCCGCCGGGCGCTGGGCTGATCTCGCCGTTCTTGAGCCGGTCCGCAACTACAAGGCCCGACATGCATCAACACTTCTTGTGTTCGATGCGGTCGAAAAGGCGCTCGAGGACGCCGAGGTGCGAGCGAGCGCCGACGTCCAGGCAGAACGCTAACCTTGACCGCAATTTTTCCTCTAAATTTCTGACCGACGCCCGTACGCCCAATCGACGGACGCGAGCCGGCGTGCTGTATATTCTGCGACTGCACCCCGGATCGATGCGGCGAGCCATTTCGACAACTCGGCGGAATCTTTCTTCCCTCGGCTTGCTGGAAGGGCTTTCGGTTTGAGAAAAACTGGGAGTAGAAGACGCATCGAACGGTCGGTTCGTTAGTCACAAAAACGAAGAAAGAAACCGGCGCGTCTCCAAGCATGGGCTGGCGTGCAACGGCTGGAAAAAATAGACCTTAGAGCACAACGGGAGATCCAGATGTCAGCGCAGGATAACGATAGTGGCGCGCGCGCAGAGGGTGCTGCCTCATCGACCAGCGCACTGAAATGGATCGTTATCGCGATCCTGGCGTTGGTGGCGATCTATGGCTGGCAACAGAAGACGTCGGCTGAGGCTCAAGTGTCGGCACTGCAGGGTGAGGTCGCCTCGCTGCAAAAGGCTGTCGACGACGCCGCCGATGTCAGAAAGTCGTCGCAGGACGAGATCGACCGCCTGAAGGCCGCCGTCAGCGATGCCCAGCGCCAGGCCGACGAAAGCAAGGCTGACGTTTCAACGGCAATGGGCAAGGTTTCCGAACTCGACAACAAGGTCACGGCTGTGACCAAGGAAAATGACGACCTGAAGGCCAAGCTCCAGGGCGCCGCCGAGGAAATGAAAGCCAAGCTCGCCACGGCCGACGACGCGACGAACAAGGTCAAGGCCGAACTGGAAGCCGCAAATAAGGCGAAAGCCGACGCCGAATCCGCAGCCGCTGCGCTTCGCGGCGAGATCGACAGCCTTAAGGGTCAGATCGCAACGCTTCAGAAGGATCTTGAGACCGCCAAGGCTGCTGCCCAACCGGCGACGCCTACCGCACCGGCCCCCGCGGCTCCTGCAACCCCGACGCCGTAAGGCGAGGCGCGGGCCATCAGAGCGTCGCACTTGCATAGCGCTGTGGAAATGCGCTCTGCTTCGGGCATGAGTTCGAGGCTTGCCAAAACGCTGCTGAAAGCGCCGATCCACATCTACCGCTACACCTTCAAATGGCTGGTTGGCGGCCAGTGCCGCCATTGGCCGACATGCTCGGAATACGGGCTGCAGGCGATCGAGCTGAACGGCGCCTGGCGCGGCTTCTGGCTGACGCTGTCGCGGTTCGTCCGCTGCGGACCGGGTGGCACCCACGGTGTCGACCCCGTGCCGGACATCCGCGACGTCAAACACACCTTCCAGCCCTGGCGCTATGGTCGCTGGCGGTAGACTTCGCTTTCGATCATGCCGCAGCAGCTTGACTTGGACGCGCCCACACCCCATTAGCGCAATCGAAAATCGTCTTACGCCGCGTCCGTATGCGGCGAGTGAGCAAAGGAGGCCACGATGACAGACGTCACCATTACGTTCCCCGACGGCAAACAGCGCCAGGTAGCAGCGGGCACCACGGGCCTCGAAATCGCCAAGTCGATCTCTCCTTCCCTCGCGAAACGTACCGTCGCCATGCAGCTCAATGGCGCGCTGGCCGACCTTGCCGATCCGATCAATCAGGATGCGTCGATCAACTTCGTCTCGCGCACCGATCCGGCAGCCTTGGAGCTGATCCGGCACGACGCCGCGCACGTTCTCGCTGAAGCCGTGCAGTCGATCTGGCCCGGCACTCAGGTGACCATCGGCCCGGTGATCGACAACGGCTTCTATTACGACTTCGCCAAGCAGCAGCCGTTCGAGCCGGAAGACATTCCGAAGATCGAAAAGCGCATGGGCGAGATCATCGCCAAGAACGCGCCTTTTACGAAGGAAGTCTGGTCGCGCAACAAGGCGAAGGAGTTCTTCAAGGACAAGGGCGAGTACTTCAAGGTCGAGCTTGTCGACGCGATCCCGGAAGACCAGGACGTCAAGATCTACAAGCAGGGCGAGTGGCTCGATCTCTGCCGCGGCCCGCATATGACCTCGACGGGCCAAGTCGGCAAGGCATTCAAGCTGATGAAGTTCGCTGGTGCCTATTGGCGTGGCGATTCAACCAAGCCGGTCCTTCAGCGCATCTACGGCACCGCGTTCGCGACCGAGGATGAACTGAAGGCCTATCTGCATCAGCTCGAAGAAGCCGAGAAGCGCGATCACCGCAAGCTCGGCCGCGAGATGGATCTCTTCCACTTCCAGGAAGAAGCGCCGGGCTCCGTCTTCTGGCATCCGAAAGGCTGGACCTTGTTCCAGACCTTGATCGCCTACATGCGTCGTCAGCAGGCGCGCGCAGGCTATACCGAGGTCAACACTCCGGACATGATGGAGAAGCACTTCTGGGAGCTTTCGGGGCACTGGGAGAACTACGGCGAGAACATGTTTACGACCGTGCTTCCCGATGAGCGCGTGTTCTGCTGCAAGCCGATGAACTGTCCCGGCCACGTACAGATCTACAAGAACGGTCTGAAGAGCTATCGCGATCTGCCGTTGCGCATCGCCGAGTTCGGCAAGGTACATCGCTACGAGCCGTCTGGCGCGTTGCACGGCATGCTGCGCGTGCGCCACTTCACGCAGGACGACGCGCACATCTTCCTGACTGAGCATCAGATCATGGAGGAATGCCTCAAGATCAACGATCTGCTGCTCTCGATCTACAAGGACTTCGGCTTCGAGAACATCGTCATTAAGCTGTCGCTGCGCCCCGACAAACGCGTCGGCTCCGATGAGCTTTGGGATAAAGCCGAGAAGGCGCTGAGCGACGTGCTAGATGAAGTGAAGCGCCGCTCGAACGATCAGATCAAGACAGAGATCCAGCCCGGCGAGGGCGCGTTCTACGGACCGAAGCTCGAATACGTGCTGCGTGACGCCATCGGCCGCGACTGGCAGTGTGGCACCACGCAGGTCGACTTCAACCTCGCGGGCCGCCTCGGCGCGTTCTATATCGACGAGAAGTCGGAGAAGAAAACGCCGGTGATGATCCACCGCGCGATCTTCGGTTCACTCGAACGTTTCACCGGTATCCTGATCGAGAACTTCGCCGGACACTTCCCGCTGTGGCTCGCGCCGCTGCAGGTCGTCGTCGCGCCGATCGTCTCGGACGCGAACGATTACGCGGTCGAAGTCGCAGAGAAGGCGAAGGCGCTGGGCCTGCGCGTCGAAACGGACCTTCGCAATGAGAAGATCAACCTGAAAGTCCGCGAACACTCGCTGACCAAGGTTCCGGTCATCCTCGTCGTCGGCAAACGCGAGGCGGAAGAGAAGAAGGTTTCCGTACGCCGCCTCGGTTCGCAAGATCAGACCGTGCTTGGCCTCGATGAGGCGCTAGCGGCGTTGGCAAAGGAAGCCGTTCCGCCGGATATGCGGTAACGGAATAATTCGCATCGCCATTCTGACTTATGTCCGAATGGCGATGCGATGACGCGGTTGCTCAAACGTCATGGCCGCGGAACCCGCCATCCTGGCCACTCACTATTCGGGCAAAGCGCCAGCTTAGTTGGAATACAGCGTTCGGACATTGCTCACCGAATTGCCATGAAACCATCCGCTCTCCGTTCGCGTTGCACGGTCGATGTTGCAACAAACGGAGTACCCCCAAATGGCTACGTCATCCGCATCTCAGTACGGATCAGGCAGCGTTGAAGATCTAAAGAGCAAAGCGAAACAAGCTTACGATGACGCGTCCGATCGTGCTCAGGAAATGGCCGGTCAGGCCAAGCAGCAAGCCAGCGAAGTCGCCGGCAACGTGAAGGGTGCAATCGACAAGTCGGTCAAGGAACAGCCTGTGACGACGTTGTTGGCGGCTGCAGCAGTCGGTTTTGTCATCGGCGCGTTGTGGAAGTCGTAACGACGAACACCGTCGTCAAACAACCGACAGCTAAGCAATTCATCCGCCGAGAGACCGATTTAAAAGCGATCGCTCGGCGGATTTATTTGCGCGGGGCGATCGGCTGCGACCGCAGATCCGCTTTTCGTGCTTGAGCTTCTTTTCGCAACTCTCCGCTGTAAAGATCAATCGCCGCCGCGCCGACTTCGTGAATATAGGCGCGCACGAGCCGCCCGGAGATCGTGCCCTTCAGCCATTGAAACAGCGATTTCGATAAACGCTCGCGCATTTCATATGTTGCGGCTGTCGCCGGATTGACCATGCGCGCCACGCGCCACACCGACCAGGCGCGCCCGGCAACGTCATAAATTCCGCGCCAGCGATAGACCTGCGCGAACTGCGCCACTGTCAGTCGATTGCCGAGCGGGATTGTTCCCTCGAACACAGGCCGCAACCTTGCGCTCACCTGTTCGACGAGAGTCAACGCTTCCGGCACCGTAAAGTGCAGCATAGGGTCTTTGTCGGCTGGGTGATAAACCTTAGCAACGATCTCGACCGTCTCTAGGCCGGTATTCAGAAGGTCGTTCCAGGTCGAGATTGTTCGCGAGTTAGAGTCGTTCGCAAACACTTCTACCGCCGACATTGCGTCACTACGAAGATCCGAGGCGACATCCGCAGTCTCAGGCGGCAACACCTCTTGAAACTCAGAAACGTCCGCGGTGCGGGCCGGCGGCCGACCCAGCGTTCGCCGCTCGAATACGAAGGCTAGGGCCGTGCAGATGAGCGTGGCAACGGCCCAGTGAATAAGATAGCCGTGCTGCCAAAGCCAAAGACTGCCCAGCGGAATCAAGGCGAGCGTTGGCAGCAGAAGCCCCATGGCAACGACAAAGAGGCGTAATGGCGTCAGGGCGTCGTTCATTCCGCGCTCCGTTGAGGCACAACCTCAAAAAACGCTCTCGTCGCCCATGCAGTTCCGAAAAAGCCGTGGTGAGCCAGCGCGGTTAATTCCAGCGGCGGTTGGACCACATCCATTGCTCAGGCAGTTCGCGCACCCATTCCTCGAACTGGCGCGTCATCTCGGCGGTTGCCCATTTGACGTCTTCGCCATGATTGGACGTGCGCGGAATGCGCAGCTCTTTCAGCTCGATCTCGAAGCGGCTGTCGTTGCCGACGCGCATGCAGCGCGACATCCAGATGCGCGCGCCGACGCGCCGGGCGATCATCGCCGGAATGGTGACGGTCCGGGCGTCGTGTCCGAAGAAGGGAACCGGCAGACCGGTCCGGTCCCAAAGATCGCACACGACCCCGAGCCGCCCGCCGTTGCGGACGTAATCCATGATCACGCGCGCCGTCTTCTGGCTCTCGCCGTGATCGCCTTCGACTTTGCCGCGGCCGAATAGTCCGCCCGGATAGAGGTCGCGCCGCTGATAGCGGATGTAGCGGTCGATATAAGGATTGTTTACGGAGCGATAGACGCATGCCGGATTGGCGCCTGCGAGCGTCAGTGGCCAAATCGCCAGCTCCCAGTTGCCCATGTGCAGCGATGCGCCGACGATCGGCCCGAGCTTGCTCGCATAGCGATTGAAAACATCAGGGTTCTTGATCGTCAGGCGCGACGGTTCGGCGATGATCTGGTCGATCCGCATCGTCTCGGCCATGACGCGGCCGAGATTTTCCCAGTGACGCAGGGCGATCGTCAGTCGCTCTTCGTCCGACTTTTCGGGAAAGGCGATCTTCAGATTATCGAGGGCGCGCTTGTGCCGTTTTGGATTGATCTTCGGCGCCAGCCGCCGCCAACACCACGCCGAAATATGCGTCGCCGTGTCGAGCGGCACCGAGCGGACAATGCCGACGATGAAGCGAAGCAGGCCGTATTCCAGCCTGAACTGTAGATCGCGCAGTGGCGAAATTTCCGTCGAGGACAGTTCCCGGTTCCTTATCCTGATGGCGAATGCCGGAGCGAGATGCCCCTGCGCTCCGCTGGCCGTCAAGCCTCGGCGGTCATATTTCCCCGCCGCTCATCAGAGCGGGCCGCGAAGCGGACGGGAGGATGCCTTCGCGCATCACCTGGGTTCGTAGGGTTGAACTTGACGCCAGCGCAAAGAGGCCGAGCCCACGGGCAAGGTTCACGCCCGGAATGTGGCTGCTTAGCAGCGAGCGATTCAACAGGTCGATCGCGAAGATCCGGGTTCCGATGTCAGCTTTCCGCGCACTGTCGTACCGGCTGAGCGCGGCGTCGCTGCCGATATCCTCGCCCTGGGTTTTAGCCTCTCCCGCAATTTCGGCGAGAGTTGCCGCGTCTCGGCAGCTGAGGTTGAGGCCCTGGGCGCCGATCGGCGGAATGACATGGGCGGCTTCGCCCGCGACCACGACCCGGTTTTTCGCCAGTATCCGTGCGCTCTGGCCGGAAAGCGGAAAAGCTTGTCTTGGCGTCAAGCCGGAGATGGAGCCCAGCAGCCCTTTAAGCGCCTGTCCCAGTTCGTGCTCAAATGCCGAATCATCAAGCGCCAGCAAGCGCTTCGCTTCTTCCGGTTCCTCGATCCAGACGAGGTTCGAGGTTTTGCCCGGCCCTGGCACGACCGTGAGAGGGCCGACAGGTCGATGCAACTCGGTTGAGATGCCGTGATGGTCACGCTGGTGATGGAATATCGCTACAATTGCAGATTGCGGGTACGTCCATGACGCAACGCCAATGCCCGCCGCTGTGCGGGCTGCCGACCGGCGGCCGTCGGCGGCGACGACCAACCGCGCCGTGACAGTCGCGTCATCGCCATACGTCAGCGTGACGTTCTCAGCACCGATGTCGATCCGGCTGACGGCTACTGGAAGGCGCGTTGTCGACCCTTGGCAGACCGCCTCCAGCGCCTCCGTCAGCGGCACGTTGGGGATGTTGTAGCCAAAGGCTTCAAATCCGGCCTCGCGCGCCTCGAAAAGCACCTCCGGCGCCCGCAGGAGGTTCTTGCTTCCATCTACAATCCGGATGCCGGTGATAGGCTCGGAATGAGCCTGCAGCCGCGCCCAAATATCGAGCTTTTTCAGAAGCTCGACAGATCCGCCAAATAGGGCCGATGTCCGCCGGTCGAGCGGGTTGGATGGTGGCCCGATAACCACCGTACGGAGGCCGGATATCGCACATGCTGCGCCTGCGACAAGTCCAGCAGGGCCCGCTCCGATGACAGCAATGTCAAAAATGTCTTTTCCAGCCATGCTTTAGGTCCCAAAAGTGTGGTTATTGAAGCACAGAAACGGTGCAAAGGGCCAGATGTTGCAGCAAAGCAACGTTTGTGACGGCCAACTGTCACGCAACTGTTAAACTGACCGGTTAGCAGACACTTAAGTTGTCCACATGGCTTAGACGCACTGTAGGCAAAACTGGCGAAAACGCCCGGCGCGCTAGGGGATTGCGTGCCGTCAATTATCTGGGGTCTGTAAAAATAGAGGGGCACCGATGAATTCGGTATTCAAATTATCAAGCAGCCGTTGGGCTTTGCTGGCGGCCTTCGGGTTCGTCGCCGCAGGCATCACGCCGGCCGCTGCCGCCGACTTGGGTGGCGACTGCTGCGCCGATCTTGAAGAACGTGTGGCCGAACTCGAAGCCACGACCGCTCGCAAAGGTAACCGTAAAGTTTCGCTAACGGTTTCGGGCTGGGTCAACGAAGCCGTCATGTACTGGAACGACGGCACCGAGAGCAACTCCTACGTCGGCACGAACAAGCTTGAACAGTCGCGCGTCCGCTTTGTCGGCGAAGCTCAGATCATTCCGGGCTGGTCGGCTGGTTACACGCTGGAACTCGGCATCACGGGCGGCAGCTCGAATACATGGGACCAGAGCAATCCTGACGGCAGCGGCAACAACTCCGTCACGGTTCGTAAGAGCAGCTGGTTCATCAAGAGCAAAGACCTCGGCAAGGTCACGGTCGGCCAGGACGGCACGGCTCTCTACCACACGCTCGACGACGCCGATGGCGTGAATACGCGTAACTTCTCGGACGCGCAGGCCGCCGCTGTATACCAGGGCTCCTTTAAGCTCCGTAGCAACGGCGCTTTCGTCAACGGCCTCGGCTGGAACAACATTCTGCAGGGCGTCGACAACGGCACGGTTGGTCAGGATGGCCGCCGCAACGTCGTTCGTTACGACTCGCCGACGATCGCCGGCTTCACGCTGACGGCCTCATGGGGCGAAGACGATGATTGGGGCATGTCGCTGAACTACACGAACAAGTGGGGTGATTTCCAGGTCCTCGCCAAGGCCGGCTACGGCGAAAACTCCGACGAAAACATCGGCTGCGCCGACAAAGGTTCGAGTTCGCCGTTCGCTCAAGGCACCCACTGCGAAATCTTCGGCACCGCGGCCACCATCCAGCACGTCCCGACGGGTCTCTATGTCTACGGCGGCTACGCTCAGAACGTCGATGACAACATCCGCAACTTCGATCCAGCCGCTGAGAACAAGAGTACCATGTACTTCATTCAAGGCGGTATCGAGCAGAAGTGGATCCCGCTCGGCAAGACGACGATCTTCGGCGAATACCGTCACGATGACGGCGGCAGCAAGATGTCGGCTTCGTTCGACGGTTCTCACCTGCAGTCGACCAGCCTGAACTTTGTCGGTGCTGGTGTTGTTCAGAACATCGAACCTGCCGCGATGGACCTCTACGTCATGTACCGTCACGCCGACGGCGACATTACCAACGCAGCCAATACCAATGTTGACCTCGATGCTTTCGACTCGGTCATCATGGGTGGCTTGATCCGGTTCTGATCGCTCTCTCCCGTTTGCGAACAGATGCTTGGGGCTGCCTTCGGGCGGCCCCTTTTTGTTCTTCTAGGAAATGCTTAAATACATTACCGGAATTTCCCCTCGACCTGTGACAAACAGGCGATATGGCGACCTTACAACAGGATTGCCGAGAAACGATGGGAAGCCAGACAACCTGGGATATTGCCATTGAGTTTCTGCTATCTACCGCGCATCAGTAGCTCATGTGCATGCTTGCGAGGCATCGCGGGGTATTTGTGAAAAGGCTAGGACTGGTGCTCTTGGTGCTTGCGGCTCTTGCCGCCGTGCACAGCACTAATGTGATCGCCATGGAGGAACAGCGGGGCGCAATCCCCGGTGGCGTCCCTGTGCCTGATGCACCCAAGGCGCAGGAGCAGGAAGACTCTGCACCCGCCAAAGCCGACACGGGCACCGAAATCCGCATTCCCGGCCTCGGTAAGATCGGCACGCTTCCGAAAATGGACTTTGGCCTCGATCTCCTTTACGGCGCCGTCGAGGAAGAAAACAACCGCTCGACCCCCGACTTTCCCAACTCGCCCGATGACGACGAGAAGCGGGATCTGATGATCCATGGCACTGTGAAGCACCGCTTCTGACAATTCGCGACGAGCGCCTGCAGCGCCTCGATTCGGCGGGCTGTCCGGCCGGCGGAGTGCGACACTCGCCCAGCGGTTTACCCTGCCTTAATCGGCATCTCTCTATAAAAACGAGATCCGTTCTCACTCAGGGAAATGCGCGTGCATTACGCGAGTCCACCGCGCCGCCGCGGAGCCATCTGGCTCCTCAAACAGCTTTCGGTGACGCTCCCATGCGTCGGGCTCACGGCCTATTTTTCGTATCATATTCGCTACGGCCAGCACGGCCTTGAGGCGCGCGCCGAGCTGAAAGATCGCTCCGCACTGCTGGACTTCGAAATCAAGGGTCTCGAAACAGTCCGGACGCGGCTTCGCCACGACGTCGCGTTGTTGTCGCCGGAAATTCCGAACGCCGATATCGTCGAAGAGACCGCGCGTGACGTGCTCGGTTACGTCCGCCCCGACGACAAAATAGTTGTCGCCCGATAAAGACCGTAGTTCACTACTAACTTGCAATATCGTTGTGGCTCACAAGTGTGAGTAATAGCGATAGTCAGCCGTGACGTGTGTGGTGGCTAAATTTGCCGACGCGATCGTAATCAAGGAGTCCGTCGACGATGTCTGACTTTAACGATTCGGATCCGCTCCTTGAGCTGGATGTGCCCGACGGGGTTCCCGAAGCCGAACAGGCGGTCGAATTGATTCGGGCCTGGGTCGCCGACGGAGCCTTGGCGGTGGCTCTCAACGGCGAGGCCTTCGGTCCCCAGTTGGAAGAGTGGGGGCGCGTCCTTGCGCAGATCGGCCATCACATCGCTCATGCGGCGTCGCTGAGCGGAGAACTCGGTGAGGAACACTCCATCGAAGCCCTCCGCAAAGGCTTCAACGCCTCGTTCCCGCAGAGCGAGCTTGCGAGCTACGGCAAGATGCGCCGCCGCGTCACGCACTGACGCATTCCACCAAGCGATACCACTCCCTCTCGGTTCGACGTGGATCGAGTGTTGCTGAGTTGCGCCAGAGCGCCGATGTCCACACCTTCGGTCTGCCGGCAGAGTTTCGCTAGGGGATGACCGGCCTCACCCAGCTTGCGCACACTTCCGCCCAGCCGCTAAGCAAACGAGACGTGCGCGTTAAGTTGCCGGCGTGCAACTTCTGGGGGTGGGTCGATGACTGCGGTATCATTTGGCAAAGTCGGAATGATCGTCGTTGCAACAGCGTTGGTCGGCGGCTGCGCGAACGGGGGCTTTGATCTCTCGACGGGCTCGATCACACCCCAGCAGACCGCCGCGAAGACGGACCCTGTGTGCGTCTCGCTGGCAAGCCAGATCAACACGCTGAAAGCTGACGGCACCATCAATCGGCTCGAGCAGGCGGCAGACGGCAAGACGAGCAAGGTCTCGGTCAAGCGCACGGCGCTGCAGAAGCAGGCTGAACTCAACAAAGCCTACGAGCAATTTCAGACCCGGTGCGGCCCGTCAGTCCCGAACCAGGCTGCGGCGCAAGCACCCACGCAGCAGACGGCAGCGGCAAATAAATAAGTCTGCCTGAAAGCCGATGATCACGCAGCGCCCGCGGCGGGCTCCGGAAAACGGGGCCTGCGCTGGCGCAGAGTGTATCCCCGGAGGCTATTTTCAAATTGGTGAGTGCTGCTGCGCCGCCACAGGAACGCCACGGGGGATTGCGAAGGCTATCGAGCTGTGGTCTTTGCGACCATTGCGGGGGCAGGGGCTCCTTCTCACTTTCAAAGAACTTACGCGAGCGAGACGGATAAATGCGGGGTAGTCTAGCGGTTGTTCTTGTGACCGTCCTGACGGGGGCGCTCCAAGGTTGCGGAGGCGCGGCCGGAGGAAACGGCGATCCGGGTGCGCGACCGCTGCCACCGGGTCAGTCGTGCGGATCCATCCGTAACGAACTCAATCGCCTGGACTCTCAGGGCGTGCCTGCGCAGGTGGAACGCGCGAGCAACGGCGGCAAGCTCAGCGCCGGCCAGCGTGCCAACGTTGACAAGTACAATGACCTGCTCAATCAATATTTAGGCGCGCGCTGCCACGTCTAAAGCATCACGTCGCAAGCCGGTCAGTTGATGATCGCTTGCGCTGGCACTGGAAATGTCGTCGGAGAGCCGGATGGACAGCCAAACCCGCGATTTGATCGTCTTTGCCCTGATCGGCATCGTTGCCGGCTTCCTAGCCTCGCTCGTGGTCGGCGGTGATGGCCTGATCCGGTATTTGATCACCGGCATCATTGGCGCGTTCGTCGGCGGCTATCTGTTCAAGGCGCTCGGTATCAATCTCGGCATCGGGAACGCCCTCGTCACCGAGATCATTACTGCGGCCATCGGCGCTATCATCGTCGTCCTTCTGGCCCGGCTGATCGCTTAAGCGATCGCCGACTGCTGCGACGGGGCGGGAAGCGCCTCGCGCAGCTATGACGTCATGCGCATTTTCATCTTATCTGATCGTGTGCCATAAGCGCCGTCATGCCGTCTTTTTCATCCCAGCGCCACGTACGCTTCTCGGCCGCGCAAATGTATGCGCTCGTCGCCGACATCGAGAAATATCCCGAATTCCTGCCGCTCTGCACCGGCTTGACCGTCCTCTCACGCCGCCCGCAAGGGGAGGGGGAGGAACTGACGGCGCGCATGAGCGTCGGCTATAAATCAATCGCCGAGAACTTTACCACGCGCGTCGTAACCAACCCGGCAGAGCTGCGCATCGACGTCAGCTATCTCGACGGTCCCTTCAAACACCTTGACAATCGCTGGCGCTTTATCGACGACGCAACGGGCTCGGCGGTCGATTTCTTCATCGATTATGAGTTCCGCTCGAAGCTGCTCGGCGTGCTGATGGGCTCGATGTTCGATCAGGCTTTCCGCCGCTTCACGCAGGCATTCGAGGAACGGGCTGCCAAGATCTACGGCAACGCAGCCGCGAAGATCGCATCTAGCGAATGATCTTGTCCGAGTTTCTGGCGAGCGACAGCCCCTTGAGGCTTTCGAGCCCGATTGCGCCGTGAAGCCGTGTGCCGGACAGATCGGCGCCGGTGATGTTGGCATCGGTCAGGTCCGCGTCCGTCAGGTCCGCTCCGCTGAGGTCAGCGCCGCTGAGATCGGCGCCGGAAAGATCGGCCCCTCGCAACTGGGTAGCGTGCAGGATCGCGCCTTTGAGCACGGCGAAGCTCAACTGAGAGCGGTCCATGTTGGCTCGCGTCAGGATTGCGCCAGAGAGGTTCGCGCTGACGAAAACCGAGCGCCAGAGATGTTCGATGAAACCGGTCCTGTTGATCGGCGCGCAGACCGAATCCGTCAGATCGGCGCCGGAAAAATCGGACCCCGAAAAATCGCCAAAGAACTTCACGCGTTTGAGCGAAGCGCCCTTCAGGCTTGGCGCCTCCCGCGGGATAGGCACGAGCGTTGACGTCGTCGCCGGCCGCATGAGGGACGCATCATCGAGAGTGGCGCCGTCGAAGCGTGCACCGATGATAACCGCCCGGTCGAGCCGCGCGCCGCTCAGATCGACGCCGGAGAGATTGGCGCCGGTCAGGTCCGTGCCGAACAGATTGGCCTGCCGAAGGTCGGCTTTCTTGAAATCGAGAGATGCCAGATCGAGCCGCATCAGATTGCGGTTGTTGAGCGCTGGGTGGCTACCGGGTGCGGCGCGGAACAGCAGGATCGAAATATCCCGTGCCGAAAGATCGGCCGCCGAAACCGGTGAGAAGACAGACGTTGTTCCGAGCAAGGCACCGAACATAGCCACGGCGATCGCGCCGATGGATCGGTTGCGCAAACCCAGACATCCGATCATTTGGCCGCCTCTTCGAGCAGTCTCAATGCCGCCCTGAGGCTGGCTAAGCGTACTTCGTCGCGGCCGGCTTCGCCGAACATGTGCCGTTCCACGCGCGGAGCATCAAATACCGACGCGACGGCGATGTAAACCAGCCCGACCGGCTTGTGCGGGCTTCCTCCACCGGGACCGGCGATGCCCGTAATCGAAACCGCGAGATCGGCGCCGGTCGTGCTGACCGCGCACTCTGCCATCGCGTGTGCGACGGCCTCGCTGACCGCGCCGTGGTGCTTGATGAGTTCGGCATCGACGCCGATCATGTGTTCCTTGGCGTCGTTCGAATAGGTCACGAACCCGCCGTAGAAGACATCGGAGGAGCCGGGAACGGCGGTGATGGCCGCAGCCACGAGCCCGCCCGTGCAGCTCTCGGCCGTCGTCAGCGTTCGATTCTGATCGCGAAGGGTGTCGATGAGATGCTTGGCGCTGGTGAGGACGTCTGCCGGGAACACTGGAGGCCTCGTCACTTATTCCAAAAAAGAAAATAGGGAGCGCTTCCGATGAAGCGCCCCCCTAAAGGCTAACTAGAGAGAGGAGAATGTGCAAACGGCCCAGCTGATCAGGCCGCCGCGAGTACCTCGGCATGCGAAAGCAGACTGTCGAGTACAGACCTGCTGTCAGTCCCCATGGCACCGACAGTACGCTTCTGGGCATCCTGCCAGATCGGATAGGCATCCTTCAGAACAGCCTGACCTTTGGGCGTAAGGTGCAGACCGCGTCCCCGCCGTCCGGCGGGCGGATCCATGACGATGTGGCCAAGCGCGAGCAGGCGCTTCAAGTTGCGGGACAGTGTCGACTTCTCGATGTCGAGTTCGTGGCCGATCTCGACGGCGGTGATGCCGTCACGAGACGCGAGCTGGGCAAGCAGCGTGTATTGGCTTGCGGTGATGCCAAGTGGGCGCAAGGCATCATCGTAGACCCTCGTGACGATACGCGAGAGCTGACGAACACGGGTCGCTAAGCACATCTCGGCTTGAGCCTCGGCAATAGTGCTGATGGCTGCGTCGACGTGCTGGCGGTCGAGATTTTGGGGCATGATGTTCATATCGGCTCCCGTATGGGCACTCTCGTGTGGATCGTGGCAATACAACCACGTGTTCATTTGATGCCGCGATTCTGCCTTGAGGGTCAATGGCGAAAGCCGTTGCAAAGCAGCATCTGAGGCTGTGGTGTTGCCCATGTGCGCAGCTGCAACTCGACGCACCTGCGCTTGTGGATATCTACCGCTGTCAGGAGCGTGACTGCGCGTGCTCTTCACGAGCCGCTTCATAGACTTCGTGCGCTGCACCAGCATTGATCGCGGCAATGCCGAGGCCGACGATCAGATCGGGCCAGTGCGAGTGTGTGACGCTCGTCAGCAGGCCTGCCGCAATAATCGCAATGTTGGCCGCCACGTCGTTGCGCGCCGACAGGAACGCAGCGCGCGTCAGACTGCCGCCGGCGGCCCGGAACGGCGCCAGCATCCACGCGCATATTGAGTTGACAATGAGCGCGCCGATGCCCGTCACCGTGATCGGTATAGCCTCCGGCACCAAGCCGCTTGAAAAATTCTGCCACGCTGTCCAGAGCGTCGCGAGGCCCGGCACCAGGATAATGACAGCCAGAACCATTCCGAGCTTGGCCCGTTGCGCCATCGTGAACCCGAGCCCGGCGAGGATCAGCAGGTTGACCGCGCCGTCTTCGAGAAAATCGACGCTGTCGGCAAACAACGCGACCGAGCCAATCGCCAGCGCGACCGCAAACTCGATACCGAAATAGGTGAGGTTCAAGACAGCCACGTTTCGGACCGTCAACCGCAGCGCGGTGTTCGTCGCGATGTCTGATGAAGACTGCTGCGGCTTGTCGCTCATGTTATCTCCGCGGGTAAGAAGACCATCGCTGTCGCCATGGCGGCGATGCCTTCGCGTCGCCCGGTGAAGCCCATCTGCTCCGTCGTCGTTGCTTTGATGCCGATGCGATGTGCGGGAAGTCCGAGCACGCCACCGATCAGCTCTTGCATGGCCGGGCGATGCGGACCGACGCGCGGCGCTTCGGCGAGCACCGTAATATCGACATTGCCCACCCGGCCGCCAAGATCGCGCACGCGCCGAACAGCGTCTTCAAGAAAGAGCTTCGATGCCGCGCCTTTCCACTTCGGATCGGACGGCGGGAAGTGCTGACCGATATCGCCGTCGCCGATGGCGCCGAGCAAAGCGTCGGTCAATGCGTGCAATACGACGTCGGCGTCCGAATGGCCTTCGAGCTTGTGTGTATGCGGGATCTTGATACCGCCGAGCCAGACGTGATCGCCCTCGCAAAAGCGATGCACGTCAAAGCCGCTCCCGATCCGCGGTTCCAATGCGCTCGTCAATTGCCGGTCCGCCACGTCGAGATCCTCTGCTGTCGTGATTTTGATGTTGCTGCTTAGGTCTTCGACGATAGCTACGTCGAGCCCGGCCCATTCCGCAATTGCCGCGTCGTCGGTGAATGTGTCGATGCCTTGCTCGGCCGCTTTGCGGTGAGCGATCAGGATCGGTTCTAAGTGAAATCCCTGCGGCGTCTGTGCCCGCCAGAGACCATCGCGCGCGATTGTGTCGGTCACAATACCGTCGGCCGCGCGCTTCAAGGTATCGGTGACGGCAAGAGCTGCTAGCGCGCCTGGCCGTTCGCCGAGGGCGCCAATGACATTCGAAATCGTCTTGCCTGAAACGAACGGCCGCGCTGCGTCGTGAATCAGGACGAGGTCGGGCGGCGACGAGGAGGCGAGAGCTTCAAGACCCCGAAGGACCGAAGCCTGACGCGTCGGCCCGCCGATCGCGGGCGCGGAAAGCTTCGCCCAACCGCCAGCGGAGAGCGCAAGCTGATACAACTCGCGGTCGTCCGCGTGAATGACAGCTTTGACCTCGTCGATCTCGGCGTGGCCCGCGAAGATGGCTATCGCCCGCTCGAGCACGGATTTGCCGCCGATCTGAGCATATTGTTTCGGACCCGCGCCCTGGTTGGCCGCGCGCGTTCCCCGTCCGGCCGCGACGATTAAAGCGGCGATGCGCAACACAAACCTCCCCCAAGAACAGGATGCTGCCCGAAAGTCAGGCTGCAACTCCCTGCCTGTTGGCGAGCACTTTCGCAACACTCGCCTTGCAACCGCGACGTTGACGGCGGACGTGCTATGCCCAATTTCATAGCCGAACAGGGTGAGACCGCGTCAAATGGGCAAATTGTAAATGTATTGTTCGCCCTTGCGAAATCATTCCTCCTTGCCTAGTCTGCCCAAACTCACGGCAGACGATCGTTCTGCTCAATGAATAGGCAGTCGATGGGGCCGTCTCTCTAGGACCGTATGCTGGAAAACATCGTAAACGGCGCGCCACCTGCAGTGCTGGCGCCCATGTCCGGAGTAACTGATTTACCGTTTCGCCGCCTTGCTCACCGCCTTGGAGCGACGCTGGTCGTATCTGAAATGGTTGCGAGCGAGGAACTGGCGAAGGCGCGCCGCGACGTGCTGCGGCGGGTCGAAGGTCGTGATTTAACGCCGTTCGTCATTCAGCTCGCCGGACGCGACGAACATTGGATGGCCGAAGGCGCGAAGATCGCCGAAGCCAAAGGCGCCCACATGATCGACATCAATATGGGCTGCCCGGCGCGCGAAGTGACAGGCAAGCTGTCCGGCTCCGCGCTGATGCGCAATCTCGATCATGCCCAGTCGCTCATTCGCTCCGTCGTCAATGCCGTCAGGGTGCCGGTGACGTTGAAAATGCGCCTCGGCTGGGACGACAAGACCCGCAACGCTGGCGAGCTTGCGCGCCGCGCCGAGGCCGAAGGCATCAAGCTCATTACCGTGCACGGGCGCACACGCTGCCAGTTCTTCACCGGCGCTGCCGATTGGCGCGCGGTGCGCGCCGTCGTCGACGCCACCTCGCTTCCCGTCCTAGTCAACGGCGACATTCTCTCGCCCGACCACGCTCGCGCGGCGCTGGAAGCTTCCGGCGCAAAGGGTGTGATGGTCGGACGCGGCGCTTACGGCGCGCCGTGGATGCCGGGACGGATCGCCAAGTCTCTCGCATCGGGCCGCGACCCTGGCGATCCGGTGCTCAACGAACAGCGCGATATTGCGATCGAGCATTTCGAAATGATGCTCGGTCATTACGGCAGGGAACTGGGCCTGCGCAACGCGCGCAAGCACATCGGTTGGTATCTGGCGTCGAGTGGGGCCAGCGACGCAGTCGTCAAATCCTGGCGGGGAAAGCTTTGTGTGATGCTTGAACCGCAGCGCGTGATTGATGGCCTTAAAGCCTTTTACTCTGGTACGGAGTCTCTCGCGGCATGAGCAGCAAGTCGGCGTCGATACGCCAATCCGAACGCGCCTCCGCGGCGCCACCACCGGGACCGATCGTCGATTGCGAAGATCTCTTGAGTGCGCTTCCGCACCCGATCCTCGTCATCGCCAACGATCAGTCGATCGTGTTTGCGAACTCGGCAGCGGAATCCTTCTTCTCGATGAGCGCGACCACGCTCACGCGCAGCCGGATTTCGGAGATCGTCGCGTTCGGCTGTCCGCTGCTCGGTCTTATCGAGCAGGTGCAGGCGACCGGCGCAACCGTGAACGAATACGGTATCGAAGTCGCGACACCGCGCTTCTCGGGCGCTAAGCTCGTCGACATCTACGGCGGCCCGCTCCCTGAAGAGCCGCGCAACATGTTCCTCATGCTGCAGCAGCGCTCGATGGCGCAAATGATCGAGCGGCAGTTGACGCATCGCGCAGCGGCCCGCTCCGTTTCCGGCATGGCCGGCGTGCTGGCGCACGAAATCAAGAACCCGCTGTCCGGCATTCGCGGCGCGGCGCAGCTGCTGGAGCCGGGACTGTCCGATGAGGACCGCGCTTTGACGCAGCTCATCTGTTCCGAGACCGATCGCATTCGCAATCTCGTCGATCGCATGGAAGTGTTCGGCGACGAGCGTCCGATCAGCAAGGATGCCGTCAACATCCATGATGTTCTCAACCATGTGCGCCGCATCGCCGAGCATGGCTTCGGCCGCAACGTTCGTTATGTCGAAGACTACGATCCGTCGCTGCCCTTTGTCCTTGGCAATCGCGACAAGCTCGTTCAGGTCTTCCTTAATCTTCTGAAGAACGCCGCCGAAGCTATTGGCGAAAAGACAGATGGCGGTCGCATCATCCTGACGACGGCGTTTCGACCGGGCGTAAGACTGTCGCTTCCGGGCTCCGATACGCGCGTCAGCCTGCCGTTGATGATCCAGATCGAAGACAACGGCTGCGGCATCCCTGAGCACCTGAAGCCGCATCTCTTCGATCCGTTCGTCACGACGAAGGCATCCGGCAGCGGACTGGGCCTCGCCCTTGTCGCGAAGATCATCGCCGATCACGGCGGTATCATCGAATGTGAAAGCGAACCAAAACGCACGGTATTCCGCGTGCTGCTTCCGATGCAGCGTACACGTCCCGCGGCCGTGCCGACCACGAGAGAGACTTGATGGCCAGAGGCACCATACTGATCGCCGACGACGATACCGCCATTCGCACGGTGTTGAACCAGGCACTGGCGCGCGCCGGCTTCGCCCCCCGCGCAACGGGGAACGCGGCGACGCTCTGGCGTTGGGTGAGTCAGGGCGAGGGCGATGTTGTCATCACTGACGTCGTGATGCCCGATGAAAATGCGTTCGACCTGATCCCGCGCATGAAAAAATTGCGTCCGGATCTGCCCATCATCGTCATGAGCGCGCAAAACACGCTGATGACGGCGCTGACTGCGGCGGAGAAGGGGGCATTCGAATATCTGCCCAAGCCGTTCGATCTGAACGAGGTCGTTGCTGTCGTCTCGCGGGCGCTGTCGGAACCGGGCCGCAAACGCCAGACGACGGCGACCGAGCGCGAATCCGACGAGCTGCCTCTGATCGGTCGTTCGCTGCCGATGCAAGACATCTACCGCGTTCTCGCCCGCCTGACGCAGAGCGATCTGACGGTCATGATCAACGGCGAGAGCGGTACGGGCAAGGAACTCGTCGCCCGCGTACTGCACGACTACGGCAAGCGCCGGCATGGTCCGTTCGTTGCGATCAACATGGCGGCAATCCCGCGCGAGTTGATCGAGAGCGAACTGTTCGGTCACGAGAAGGGCGCCTTTACCGGCGCTCAGACGCGCACGCCCGGCCGCTTCGAGCAGGCGGAAGGCGGCACGCTCTTCCTCGACGAGATCGGTGACATGCCGCTTGAAGCTCAGACGCGTCTTCTGCGCGTTCTGCAGCAGGGCGAATATACGACGGTCGGCGGCCGCACGCCGATCAAGACCAACGTCCGCATCATCGCCGCGACCCACCGCGATCTCAAAACGCAGATCCAGCAGGGCCTCTTCCGCGAAGACCTGTTCTATCGCCTGAACGTGGTGCCGATCCGTCTGCCACCGCTGCGCGAGCGCCTGGAAGACGTCGGCGATCTTGTCCGCCACTTTCTGCGCCAGGCCGCCCGCGAAGGCCTCGGCCAGAAGTCGATCGAGAGCGCGGCCATCGAACGCCTGAAGGCCCATCCGTGGCCCGGCAACGTTCGCGAGCTTGAAAACGTCGTCCGTCGTCTCGTCGCGCTCTATACGCAGGACACGCTGACAGCACAGATCGTCGAGCAGGAGCTTGCAGGCTCTGCCGTTGCGCCGCCCATCGGTGGCCAGCCGGAGAGCGGCGACCTCGGCGAGGCGGTCGAGCGCTACCTGTCGCGCTACTTCTCGTCCTTCGGCAACGACCTGCCGCCGCCGGGCCTCTACGATCGCGTCATCCGCGACGTCGAGAAGCCGCTGCTAAGTGCCGCGCTGGCGGCGACGCGCGGCAATCAGATCCGGGCCGCCGAGCTTCTTGGGCTCAACCGGAACACGCTCCGCGCCCGCATTCGCGACCTCAACATCAGGGTATTCCGCACGGTCGAGGGCTGACGTCCTCGGCCGGAAACGGCGTCGAAGTTATCCACAGGCAGCCGGTAACGGAAAATTTGGCGCTTGAACTGCGCCACACCCGTCGCGAAAATGTCACAGTTACGTTGTTGTTTCTCCCGACGTGATGCGGGATCGCCGCTTCATGCGCGCCAGCAGGCGACGCACAGCGTTGGGCAACGTCGCGAACGAATTCTACCGAACGAAAATTAGAAAACGAATTCATAGCGATAGCAGACTTGGTCGTAATCTGATGAGCGCCGGCAACAGCAATGGCAAAGCTGACACGATCGCTCGCGGCGATCGCGATGCCGTGCGCGATCCCGACGCTATGGGCGACCGCGAGGCTATGGCTGCGCTCATGGATGAGGGGACGACCCCACTCAATCCGTCCGACCGTGCGTTTTGGTTTGGATTGGGCGTCGTCCTGCTGTCGCTGACGTCCGCGCTCGTCAGCTACATGATTTTGACCGGGCTGACGGCGATTGCTCCCCGCAACGAATACGTCTGGGGTGCGCTCGCCATCAACGCCGTTCTGATCCTGACGATGTTCGGCACCATCGCGTGGCAGGCTCTCGGGCTCAGGCGCGCGTGGAAGCAGAGGATACCCGGCGCCCGCTTGCACACCCGCATCGTGGCGCTCTTCAGTTTGATCGCCGCATTGCCCGCGGTGCTGCTTGCCGTCGCCGCCACGACAACGTTCTCTCGTTCGCTCGACGGCTGGTTCTCGGGCCGCACCAGCGCCATCGTCGAAAACTCTTATGACGTCGCCCGCGCCTACGTCGACGAGCACAGCCAGATCATCCGGACCGACATCGTCAACATGGTCCGTGACATCAACGGCGAGGCCGCAACCCTTAAGGACGACCCTGACGCCTTCCAGAAATTCCTCATCGGTCAGGCCGGCCTGCGCGATCTGACGTCGGCCTACGTCATCGATTCCGACGGCGTGCCGATCGTGCTCGCGCTCGACGACCCGAAGCTGCCGTATGTCGTGCCACCGCCATCGGCCATCCAGCAGGCGGAAGCCGGTCAGGTGGCACTCTCGCGACCGTCGAGCGATTATCGGATCTCGGCCATCGCCAAGATCGACTCGATGCCCGGGCGCTATCTCTACGTCGCCCGCGGTGTCAGCCCGAAGGTGATCCAACATCTCAAAAGTACCGAGCAGAACGTCTACGAATATTCCCGCCTGCGCCAAGCCAAGAGCGGTCTCAAAGTCGCGCACGGGCTGATCTATTTCATGATCTCGTTGACGTCGCTACTGGCGGCGATCTGGGTTGGCATGTGGTTCGCAGGCCGCTTCGTCGCTCCGATCCGCAGGCTGATCGCCGGCGCCCAGGAGGTCTCGCGCGGCAATCTCGAAATCGAGCTGCCTGAGAAGCGCGGGGAGGGGGACCTTCGCCGTCTCTCGCACACCTTCAACCTGATGACGCGCGAGTTGAAAACCCAGCAGGACGCGCTTGTCACGACCAACGCGCAGCTCACCGAGCGGCGGAATTTCATCCAGGCGGTGCTGTCGGGCGTTTCAGCCGGCGTCATCGGCCTCGACAGCAACGATCGCATCACGCTTCTGAGCCGCGCCGCCGAGCGCCTGCTCGGAACGCAAAGCGTCGAATCCGTCGGCAAACTTCTGACCGACGTCGTTCCTGAATTCGCACCCGTCCTCGCCCCTGTCGACGAGCAAGGGTTGAAAAATAAAGGTCAGCACGAAATCAAGAAGCAGATCGGCGATGAGGAGCGCACGTTCGCTGTCCGCATTACCCACGAGCGGGAAGAAGATGAGGGCGACGTCGGCTCTGTCGTGACGTTCGACGATATCTCCGAGCTTGTGCAGGCACAGCGGACGAGTGCGTGGGCCGATGTCGCGCGCCGCATTGCGCACGAGATCAAGAACCCGCTCACGCCGATACAACTTGCAGCCGAACGCCTGCGCCGCAAGTTCGGGACGCAGATCGACGACAACCGCGACCTGTTCGAAACGCTGACGCAGACGATCGAACGCCAGACCGGTCAGATCAAAAGCATGGTCGACGAGTTCGCGTCGTTCGCGCGCATGCCGCAACCCGTCATGGCCGACCAGGATTTGCGCCTCGCCGTACAGGAGCCCGCCGTGCTCTTCCGCGAAGGCAACAAGGATATCGACTTCAAGCTGGAGCTTCCCGAGGGCCCCGTCACCACGCGCTTCGATCTGCGGCTCATTTCGCAGGCCGTCACCAATCTCATCAAGAACGGTGCGGAAGCAATCGAGTCCTATGGCGAAGCCCAAGGCCGCCCCGCGAATTACAAGGGCAGTATCGAGGTTCGGCTTGTTCCGTCGGCGGATCGTGTAGCGATCGAGGTTATCGACAACGGCATCGGCCTACCAAAGCAAAACCGCGCCAAGCTTCTCGAACCGTATGTTACGACGCGTGCGAAGGGGACTGGCCTCGGTCTCGCAATCGTGCAAAAGGTCGTCGAACAGCACGGCGGCACGCTAGCACTTGAGGATGCACCCTTGACCGAGACGCGCACGCGCGGTGCCTTGGTCCGTCTAACATTGCCTCTGAAAACCAAACCTTCTGAAGTGACTTCAGCCGAGCCCATGCGCTCTCCAGCACATGCCGTTGGCGGAGCATGATATGAAACGCTTTAACCCCCCAGGAGCGCAGCAATGTCAGCTGATATTTTGATCGTCGATGACGAGGCCGATATCCGGGATCTGGTCGCGGGCATCCTGCAGGACGAGGGCCATCGCACACGCCTTGCGCGCGACAGCGACGAGGCCCTGCGCGCCATCGAAGACCGCAAGCCGCATCTGGTCATCCTCGATATCTGGCTGCAGGGCAGCCGCCTTGACGGCCTCGAGGTTCTGACGGTGATGAAGCGGACGTATCCCGACCTTCCCGTCGTCATCATCTCCGGACACGGCAACATCGAAACGGCCGTGACCGCGATCAAGCGCGGCGCGTACGACTACATCGAGAAGCCGTTCAAGTCCGACCGCCTCGTGCTTGTGGCTTTGCGCGCTCTCGAGGCCTCGCAGTTGAAGCGCGAAGTGAAAGAGCTGAAAGAGCGCTCGGTCGTCTCGGCCGAGATGATCGGCAAGTCGCCCGCGATCAATCAGCTCAAGAACAACATCGACAAGGCCGGGCCGACGAACAGTCGCATCATGCTGCGCGGCGCGTCGGGCTCCGGCAAGGAACTCGCGGCCCGCGTTCTGCACCAGAAGTCGCTCCGCGCCGACGGCCCGTTCGTCGTGCTGAACGCAGCCGCCATGGTGCCAGATCGCGTCGAGGAGGAGCTGTTTGGAACCGAGGACCGCACCGGTGGCCCACGCAAGGTCGGCGCGCTCGAAGAAGCCCACACCGGCACACTCTACATCGACGAAGTCGCGGACATGCCGATGGAAACGCAGGGCAAGATCTTGCGTGTGCTCGTCGAGCAGAAGTTTCTGCGCCTCGGTGGCTCTCAGAAGGTGTCGGTCGATGTCCGCATCATCTCGTCGACCTCGCGCGATTTGGAGCAGGACATTCGCGAAGGCCGCTTCCGCGAAGATCTCTATCATCGTCTCAACGTCGTGACGCTTCGCGTGCCGAGCCTCGCGGAGCGGCGGGAAGATATTCCCGAACTGATCCAGTACTTCATCGGGCAGGTGGCGCAGACATCGGGCCTCGCGCCGCGCCGTATCGGCGAAGACGCTATCGCGGTGCTGCAGGCGCACGACTGGCCGGGCAACGTCCGCGAGTTGCGCAATAACGTCGAGCGCCTGCTGATCCTTGCAGGCGGCGAAGCGGGCGCGGCGATCACGGCCGACATGCTGCCTGAAGAAATCGGTTCGAACGTGCCGCTGCCCGTCAACGGCGGGGCCGAGCATCTGATGTCGCTGCCGTTGCGCGAAGCCCGTGAAATCTTCGAGCGCGAATACCTGCTGGCGCAGATTAACCGTTTCGGCGGGAATATTTCCCGCACTGCGGAGTTCGTCGGCATGGAGCGTTCTGCACTTCACCGCAAGCTTCGGGCGCTGGGCGTCTCGTCCGAGCAGCGAAGCGGCGATCTGCGTTCCGCCTCCTAGGAGCCGCGCTTGACCCGCATCGTCTACGTCAATGGCGCCTACCAGCGCTATGCGGAAGCCGCAGTCCACACCGAGGACCGCGGCTTTCAATTTGCCGATTCCATCTATGAGGTCATCGAGGTGCTCGATGGCCATCTGGTTGATGCAACCCGCCATCTCGCCCGACTGGCCCGGTCTCTGCGGGAGCTTCGCATCGCACCGCCAATGTCGGACGCTGCTCTGATGCAAGTGATCGGACAGGTAATCCGCCGTAACCGCATCCGCGACGGCATCGTCTATATGCAGGTGACACGCGGCGCCGGCCCGAGGGATTTTGCCCTGCCGTCGGCCGGAACTGCTCCGACCCTCGTCATTCTGGCGCGCGCCCAACGCAAGGGCTGGTCGGCCGAGCTCGCCAAGACGGGGATCGCCGTTAAAACCATTCCAGACAATCGCTGGGGCCGCTGCGATATCAAGACCGTGATGTTGCTTCCCGCCGTTCTCGCCAAGGATGAGGCGCGCAGAAACGGGGCCAAGGAAGCCTGGTTCGTCGATGCCGAAGGAAATGTGACAGAGGGCGCGTCAAGTAACGCCTGGATCGTATCGTCTGATGGAGCGCTGATTACGCGCCCGCTCGGCCCCCATATTCTTCCCGGCGTCACCCGCGCTACCGTCATGGACGTCGCCAAGGCTGAGGGATTGAAAATCGAAGAACGCGCCTTCGGGAAAGAGGAAGCCTTGCGCGCCCGGGAAGCGTTTGTGACGTCCGCTACGAATATCGTCATGCCGGTGGTCAATATTGACGGCAGTCCAGTAGCCGACGGCCGTCCGGGCCCACTGGCGCGCCAGCTACGCTTGAGATTTCATCATGTTGCTGAAATTTCAGAGGGGTAGTGCGAACGTTGCCGCATTGTGCGAAGCATCAATGGATGTAGAGTGCCGTCGCTTCGATCGTCATCGCACCCCCGGTGAAATCGAAACCGTTGCGGCGCTTCGTTGCTTTCCAAACGTGACAGCGCCCCACGTTTCAGACAAGACGCCTATCAAGACGTCGAGATAAAAACGGACAACAACAATGGCGGCCGAAAAACCTCAGAACCTGCAGGACACATTTTTAAATTATGTCCGCAAGAATAAAACGCCCCTGACGATCTTCCTCATCAATGGCGTGAAACTCCAAGGCATCGTGAGCTGGTTCGACAATTTCTGCGTCCTGCTCCGCCGCGACGGCCATTCCCAGCTTGTCTACAAGCACGCGATCTCGACGATCATGCCGGGCGGTCCGGTCAATCTCAACGATCAGGATGAGAGCGGAGCCGGTTGATCGCGCGCCCTGAAAACGGCAAAGACGAACGGCGCGAGGGCGAGGGAAAGCGCAAACGTCGAAAAGCCTCAGAAGAAACGCGGGCACCGAGAACGCGAACGCTTGTCGTCGTGCCCGCGCTGAAGCGTCCGCTGAAAGTGCGCGGGGGTGCGAATGCCGACGCGCAAATCCACAGCCCTGAAAATCGATTGGCGGAAGCCGTCGGCCTCGCGAAGGCGATCGACCTCGACATCATCGATTCGGCCATCGTGCCGATCGCCGAGCCGCGTCCGTCTACGCTTCTGGGCTCAGGCAAAGTCGAAGAAATCAAAGGCCGCGTCGCCGAGCTTGAAATCGGCCTCGTCGTCGTCGACTACAACATCACCCCGGTGCAGCAGCGCAATCTCGAGAAGGCGTGGAACGCCAAAGTTCTCGACCGCACCGGTCTTATTCTCGAGATTTTCGGCGAGCGTGCGCGGACGCGTGAAGGCGTGCTTCAGGTTGAGCTTGCGCATCTGACGTATCAGAAGGGCCGTCTGGTCCGCGCCTGGACGCACTTGGAGCGTCAGCGCGGCGGCGGCGGCTTTCTCGGCGGCCCCGGTGAAGCTCAGATCGAACTCGACCGCCGCATGCTTCAGGATCGCATCGATGCGATCAAGAAGGACCTCGCCGATGTCGTCAAAACCCGCGACCTGCATCGCAAGGGACGGCGCAAGGTGCCGTATCCAATCGTCGCCATCGTCGGCTACACGAACGCGGGCAAGTCGACGCTCTTCAATAAGATCACCGGCGCCGGCGTCGTTGCGATGGATCAGGTATTCGCGACGCTCGATCCGACCATGCGCGAAGTGAAGCTGCCGAGCGCGCGCCGCATCATCCTATCGGATACCGTCGGCTTCATCTCCGATTTGCCGACCATGCTCGTCGCCGCGTTTCGCGCCACGCTAGAAGAGGTTGTCGAAGCCGATCTCATTCTCCACGTTCGCGACATTGCGCATGAGGAAACGGAAGCGCAGGCGCAGGATGTCGAAAAGGTGCTGTCCGAGCTTGGCATCGACACGCTGCCGATCGAAAGCAACATCCTCGAAGTCTGGAACAAAATCGATCTGCTTTCGAGCGATCGCCGCTCCGAGCTACAACACGAAGTCCAACGCAATGCCCGCCCGCCGGTCCTCGTCTCGGCCGAGACAGGGGAGGGGATGGCGCCGCTGCTCGAAACCATCGACACGCACCTTGGCGCTTCCGATGAGATCATCGACGTCATCGTTCCCGGAAGCGCCGGGGCGTTGCTCAATTGGCTGCATGAGACGACAGACGTGCTTGCTCGCGAAGCCCGCAAAGATGGCAGTCTTGAACTTCGTCTCCGAATTCCGAGCGAAAAGAAAAATCGCGTGATCGGGCAGCTTCGCAAGAACGGAATATCCGTATAAGCTCGATCCTCATGGATCAGCGCGTGACCTGTTGCGTGACGGGCGGCGGCCCGGCGGGCATGATGCTCGGGGTACTCCTGGCGCGTGCCGGAGTGAAGGTCTGCGTTCTCGAAAAGCACGCCGATTTCTTCCGCGATTTCCGCGGCGATACGATCCATCCCTCGACGTTGCGCATGATGGAAGAGCTGGGCTGGCTCGACGAATTCCTCAAGCTTCCGCACCAGGAAGTGCAGCGCCTTTCCATGCAGTTCGGCGATACGCGCGTCGAGATGGCGGACTTCAGCCACCTGCCGATCACGACGAAATTCATAGCGTTGATGCCGCAATGGGATTTTCTGAACTTCCTCGCCGAAAAGGGCCGGGCTTATCCGGGCTTCGATCTGAAGATGAGCACGGAGGCGACTGGCCTCATCTACGACGGCGACCGCGTTACGGGCGTCACGGCGAATTCGCCCTCCGGTCCGCTCACGATCAAAGCCGATCTCGTCATCGCCGCTGACGGCCGTAACAGCACGCTGCGTGCAGCCGCTGGGTTTGTGCCGGAAAACTTTGGCGCGCCGATGGATGTGATGTGGTTTCGCCTGCCGCGGCTTCCGACCGACGCGGCGGACGTGGCAGGGCGCTTCGAGGGAGGGCACATCTTCATTATGATCCCGCGCGGCGACTATTGGCAGTGCGCATATATCATTCCGAAAGGCGGCGACGCGGCGACACGAGCCGCCGGTCTTGAAGCGTTTCGTAAATCGGTTGGCGCACTTCTTCCATTCGACCCGGCGCGTGCGAACGACATTCCGGATTGGGATCACGTCAAGCTGCTGACGGTTGCCGTCGATCGCCTGAAGACGTGGTCAAAGCCTGGCTTCCTCTGCATCGGCGATGCCGCGCACGCCATGAGCCCGATTGGCGGCGTCGGCGTCAATCTCGCGGTTCAGGATGCAGTCGCCGCCGCCAACAGGCTGTGGCAGCCTTTGAAAGAAGGCGATCTGCAGATGAGCGACTTGCGGGTGATCCAATCGCGCCGGACATTTCCGACGGTCGCAACCCAACGCCTGCAGCTTGCCATTCAGAACAGCGTGATTTCGAAAGCCCTCAAAGCAACAGGACCGCTCAAACCGCCGGGGTTTGTCCGGCTCGTGGAGACGTTTCCGTTTCTGTCACGCTTTACTGCTCGTGTCTTGGGTCTGGGTTTCCGCCCCGAACACATCGCGCAACACATCCGCGCGTCAAACGGACGTTAGCTTTTCTCCAACGCCTTCGCTTCGTCCCAGAGCGTGTCCATCTCCTCGAGTGTCGATTGCGACGGCGTCTTGCCGCGTTCCGCCAGCACCTTTTCGATGTGGGCGAAACGGCGAATGAATTTCCGGTTCGCCCCGCGCAACGCATCCTCCGGATTGATATCGAGATGCCGCGCGATGTTCGCCATCACGAAAAGAATATCTCCAAACTCTTCTTTGATCGCGCCTTCCGACTCGCGTTCCGCGAGCCGGCCGGAAGGCGCTGCGCCCGGCGGCCGGCTCTCCGGAGGAGAGTCGCCGGGCGCCAATAAAGACTCCCCGCGAGGATCGTGGGGAAGGGCGACCTCTTCAAATTCCTGAATCTCTTCCTTCAGCTTGTCGAACACCGGCAGCAGGTTCGGCCAGTCGAAGCCGACCTTCGCGGCTTTGTGCTGCAACTTGGTTGCGCGCGTCAAAGCAGGGAGGGTAGGGGGGACGTCGGCCAGCGTAACGGGTCCGTCCGCAGAGGTTGTATTGCCGCCAGAGAGACGCGCTCGCTCGGCAGCTTTCTCGGCGCGTTCCTCCGCTTTGAGCTGATCCCACGTCGCTTTGACGGCAGACGGATCGCGCGCGCTGCCGTCGCCGAAGACGTGCGGGTGCCGCCGGATCATCTTCTTCGTCACGGCCTCGACGACATCGCCGAAAGCAAACGCGCCTTGCTCTTCCGCGAGCCGGGAATGATAGACAACCTGAAGCAGGAGATCGCCAAGCTCATCCTTGAGGTCGGCAAGGTCGCGTCGGTCGATGGCGTCTGCAACTTCGTAGGCTTCCTCGATCGTGTAGGGCGCAATCGTCTCGAACGTCTGTTCGAGATCCCAGGGGCAGCCTGTGACGGGCGTCCGCAGCGCCGCCATGATCTCGATAAGCCGCGCAATATCGCGCGAAGGTTTCATGGTGTTCGCCATGTCCGTCCTCTATGTGGTCGGGCCGGACACTAATCGACCACACGCCATCGGGCTACCGACGCCGTCTGCGACCAGAAGACGAGGGGCACAGACTTCGCCGCCGGAGCTTGCTGAGGCCACGGTGTCTGCTAGTCTTTGTACGGGGATGAGGGACGGCCATGCACATTCTCTTCAATGGCCTGACAATGGTGCTGGAGCTGGCGGCGATCTGCGCCGTCGCTTGGGCAGGCTTCACCGCGCCCTTGATCTTTGCGGCCGGAACGGCGCTGATTGCCTTGGCCGTCGGTGCCGCGCTCGAAATCGCGCGCCTCAAGTATGAGTTCCCGTTTTACTTCGACCGCACGCCGGGCCGCTCGATCATCTTCATCGTCGCGGTCGGCGTCATCGAGTCCGTCACCAAGGCGATCCTGGCGGGCGTCGTCGGCCTGCTGACGTTTCTTGGCACCGATCAGGAGCGCCTGAAACTCGTCGCGATCATCTTCGCCGTTTCACTCTTTCTCGGCGTCCAGGTCGTCCGCTTCTTGATGGACCGCCTGAAGGCCCGGCCGCTGCGTTGGGGCTACTTCCGTCTCGCCGCGCCGCTCGGGCTGGTCTTCTCCGCGGGGCTGACGTTCATTCCCGCGCCGGGCATCACCGAACTCGCAACGCGCGCCACGTTCGATCTGCCAGCGAAGCCGACCATGGAGCAGGCGAGCGAGTTCCTGTTCCTCTTGAAACAGAGCTTCGACGATATCGTCGTCAGAATGCTGTCCTGGGTGTTTGATCCGTCTCTGGCGCAAGCCATCGGCGCCGTCGTGTCAGTCAACATGCTCTCGGGCTTCGTGCTGGCGCTTTATGCGGTCTTGATCGCCGAAGGCATTCGAACGCTCGAACGAAGGGAACCTTAGCCGCGAGAGACAACGATGCCGCTTCGGATCGCGCATACCACGCTGATGCTGCCGGAGGCGATTGTCATCGAGAGCTTGCTCGATGCCCACGGCATTCGCTTCGTCCTTGCAGGGAAGGACATCGTTTGCCAAGCACCGCAGTTCGCGATCCTCTACGGCGGCGTATCTTTCCTCGTCAGCGAGGATGACCTTGCCGATGCCCAGCGCCTCATTGCGAGCGGCGAAACTGTGCCGGGTTACACCTCGATTGAGAGCACCGCTTTTGAAAGGCGTCCGCTGCGCAACGCAATCCTGGCGTTCGTCATGCTCATCATCGGAGCGCCATTTCCGTTCTGGTATCGGAAGTCGACAATTCTCAGCGCCGATTGAAATCGAGCCGCGGCCAGCAATCGACCATTCCAGCATTCCGCATCAATTTCGCATAATATGTATTATGGAAACAAAGCACAGGAGAGGTATGTGTTTCAAAATGATACAAAGTGCCGAGCCAACTCAGATGAACCGAATTGGCTCGGCCGCTGAAATTACTTCTCGCCCTTTTCGTGATGCTCCGCGACGAACGCGTTGAGCAGCCGCACGCCCCAGCCAGCGCCCCAACTCTGGTTGATGTCGTTACGGCTGCCGTCCATCGCCGTGCCGGCAAGGTCGATGTGGCTCCAGGGCGTATCCTTCTGGATGAAGCGCTGCAGGAAGGCCGCGGCCGTTGCAGCACCGGCCCAGCGGCCGCCCGCATTCTTCATATCGGCGTTTTTCGAATCCATCGCCTTGTCGAAGGCTTTATCGAGCGGCATCCGCCACAGCTTCTCGCCGGTCGCGCGCGACGCCGCCAGGAGCTCATCGGCGAGCTTGTCCTCATTGGAGAACAGACCCGCATACTCCTTGCCGAGCGCAACCATGATCGCGCCCGTCAGCGTCGCGAGGTCGATGACGAGCTTCGGCTTGAATTGCTCCTGCGCGTACCAGAGCACGTCGGCGAGCACGAGGCGGCCTTCGGCGTCCGTATTGATGACTTCGATCGTCTGGCCCGACATCGAGGTGACGATATCGCCCGGACGGGTCGCGTTGCCGGACGGCATGTTCTCCACGCAGCCGACGAGACCGACGGCATTGACGTTGGCCTTACGTTCGGCGAGCGCGTGCATCGTCCCGATCACGGCTGCTGCGCCACCCATGTCGCCCTTCATGTCTTCCATGCCGGCTGCGGGCTTGATCGAGATGCCTCCTGTGTCGAACACAACGCCCTTGCCCACGAAGCAGATCGGCTTCTGCTTCTTCGATCCCTTGGCGCCGTTCCACACCATGACGGCAAGCCGCGACGGCCGCACGCTACCTTGGCCGACCGACAGCAGCGAGCCCATGCCGAGCTTCTCCATGTCTTTCACATCGAGAATTTCGACGTCGACACCGAGCTTTTCGAGCGCTTTCGTTTTCTCTGCGAGTTCGACAGGACCAAGGATGTTGGCCGGCTCGTTGACGAGATCGCGCGCCAGGTTGACGCCGTTGGCGACGGCCTTGAGCGGTTGGAAGGCAGCTTTCGCCTTGTCCGGATGCGGCACCTGGATGACGAGCTTCTTCAGCCCATCCTTGTCCGCATTCTCATCGCCGGACTTCTTCGTCATGTACTTTTTGAAGTTGTAGTGGCGCAGCATGGCGCCCTGGGCAATGAGCGCCGCGATCTCATCCGCCGACAGCGTCTCGGTCCCTTCGACGTCGACGATCACACATGCCGTGTTGCCCTTGCGCGCCTGGATGGCTGCCAGCACCGCGCCGCCAAGATCGATGGCCTGCTGCTCGGTCAGCGCACCGGCCTTGCCGAGGCCGGTGAGAATAAGCCGGTCAATTCCGAGCTTTGCGGGCGCCAGAATTTCGATCGACGACTTGTATTTGCCTTTGAAGTCGGCAGCTGCCGCAGCCTTGCTGATCGCGCTTGCGGACTTCGTATCAAACTCGCGCGCCCGCGTGCCGAGCACCAGTCCATCGCCCGCGAATACGACGGTCACCGTCTCCGGTTCGGCACTGAGAGGCGCAAAGGCAATTTCGAAGCGATCGGACATTTTCAAGACGACTCCAAGTTAAGATGAGATCCCGATTCGGGATGAGAAAAGCAGGGGCTGGACGCGGACGCCGATCCACGGGACGACTCGCGGGCCTGGTCAAGGCGGGCGGGACGGGGCAGCATGGCCGCGCACAACTTAGTCGTTCGCAAAGGCGTGGCAAGCAAGCCGTTGTGCAGGCAATTCCGGCTAAGGCCCTCAAACGGCCTAACTATCTGCGATGCAAGTAGGTTTTTTGTAATATATCGCACGGCGGGACAACTCTGAACAGCCGAAATTCTGCCACTGTGGTATGGGAGCCGGAAGGGATCACTGCGGAAGCCGGCGGTGACAGCGGGGGGAGCTTCTGTCGGGTGACGGAAGCGGGGACGGCTAAGGCATGCGAATTTTCTCAAGATATGTGTTCAGGCAGGCGGCGAGTTCGTTCCTGCTCATTCTCATATCTTTGACCGGTATCGTTTGGATCGCGCTGGCTCTGCGCCAGTTCAACGTCGTGACCAGCCAGGGTCAGGACACCTGGATGCTCGTCCGCGTCACGTCTCTCGCGGTACCGAACCTCATGGCGATCATCGCGCCGTTCTCGCTGCTGATCGGCGCCCTTCAGACCCTCAACCGGCTGAACACCGACAGCGAGCTGATCGTCCTTTCTGCTGCCGGTTCGACGGTATGGACGGTGGCCCGCCCCCTCCTCCTCCTGGCATTCCTCGTCAGCATTTTCTTGGCCCTGGTCAGCCACTTCGCGCAGCCGTGGAGCATGCGCTTGCTGCGCGAGTACATGGTCCAGGTGCGCAGCGATCTACTGACACAAGTCATTCAGCCCGGCCGCTTTTCAAGCCCCGAGCAAGATTTGATGTTTCATATCCGCGACCGGTCCGCAGACGGCGAGCTTTTGGGTCTGGTCATGAACGACACGCGCAACAAGGCGCAATCGCAGACCTACCTCGCCGAGCACGGCACCATCGTGAAGCAGGACGGCACCGCCTACCTCGTCATGACGACCGGCCACATCATTCGCCGCTCCGATGCCGAAGGCCCGCCGCAGATCATCGCCTTTGACAAATACATCGTCGATCTCGATCAGTTCGAGCCCCAGAGTGATGGCTCGGGCGAGCTGAAGCCGCGTGAGCGCTATTGGAATGAGCTGGTGCATCCCGACCCGGACAGCAAGCTCTATAAAAACCAAGCCGGACAGTTCCGCGCCGAGATCAACGAGCGTCTCGTCAGTCCGCTTTACCCGATCGCATTCGCGTTCCTGATCATTGCTTTTGTCGGCCAGGCGCGCTCAACCCGTTCGAGCCGAATGCAAAGCCTCGTTCTCACCTTCTTGCTCGGCGCGGCATGCCGGATGGCAGGCTTGGCGTTGAACAGCGCCGTCGCGCGCAATCCGACGATGCTGTTTTTCCTCTACGGGACGCCGATTTCAGCAATCATCCTGTCTCTGCTCATCATCAAGCGCGCCGATCGGCAACGCCGTCCATCCCGCATCGTTGGACTGTTCCTTGATACCGGCGCGGCCATCTGGGCCAACATCATTCGCCTTGTCATGCCGCGCCGGAAATTCGCGTCATGAGGAACTCGTTCATACTCTGGCGTTACATTGCCAAGATGTTTTTGGTCGCGATCACCTCGACGCTCGCGGTCTGTGCAATGCTCATCTTCATGATCGACTTTGTCGAGTTGCTCCGCCAATCGAGCAAGTTCGGCAACGTCCCGGCACACACGCTCGTCCTGATCGCCATGCTGCGTCTCGGAGCCTATGTCGAGTTCCTGCTCGGGTTCGCCGTGCTCGTCGGCGCGCTGGCCGCCCTCCTCCACCTCAATCGCAAAAGCGAACTCGCCGTCATGCGCGCGGGCGGCATGTCCGTCTGGCAATTTCTGGTGCCCGGACTGATCGTCGGCCTCGTCGTCGGCGTGCTGGGCGTTACGGTCTACAACCCGCTGGCCGCCAAAGGCCGCGCCAAGTCCGAAAAGGTGTTTGCCAAAGCGTTCGGCAACGACAACAACCTATTACGTGCCCAAGGCGGTGGCTCGTGGATCCGACAGGATGGCGTCGATGGAGAATCGGTTCTCGGCGCCGCGGCGGCGTCGAACCGAGGCCTGACGCTGACGGGCGTGATGATCCTCGCTTATGATCGTCAGGGGCACTTCTCAGAGCGTGTCGACGCCAGCGAAGCCGAGCTCAAAGACGGCTACTGGGACCTCAAGGATGCATGGGTTTCACGCCTCGGCCAGCAGCCCGAAAAATTCAAATCGTACCTTGTATCCACTTACCTGACGCCGGACCGTGTACAAGAGGCCCTCGGCACCGTTTTTTCGGTCTCGTTCTGGGACCTGCCAGAACTCATAGAAGCTGCTGATAAAGCTGGACTTTCGACGGAGCGACTGCGCGTTCAGTATCAGTCGCTACTGGTTCGTCCGCTCCTGTGCATGGCGATGGTCCTTTTGGCGGCCACTGTGTCATTGCGGTCATTCCGCTCTGGTGGCATCCAGACTATGGTTACGACAGGGATGATCGGTGGGGTTAGTTTCTTCTTGTTCTCGGAAATTGCGAGACAAATTGGGATCGCGGGGCTTGCGCCGGCGTGGGTTGCTGCGTGGGTGCCTGTGATCCTTATTCTGATCATCTCGACTACGGTGCTGTTGCACCAGGAGGATGGCTGAGTGATGCGTGAAGCGCGGACACCGCATGAGGGTTGCGGGTCGTCACGCGAGGGTTCTCGCCACCGGAAGGTGGGCGGGATCGCTCGTGCGCTTCTGTGCGTCCTGACGCTCGTCAGCGCAACCACCGAATTCGCCCCACGTGCGGGCGCTCAAACCTACGACGCCCAGGTCACCGATCCCGGCGGCACGCTGGGTGGTAGCAAAAAGAAATCATCCGCCAATTCATCGTTCGGCGCGGCCAACTCGCCGAGTGCGATTTTTGGCAAGATCAACACCAATCTCGACCGCGCTCAGCCGATGCGTCTGCAGGGCGATCAGCTGATCTACGACAAGTCCGGCGACCGCGTCATTTCACGCGGCAACGTCGAGATTTTCTATAACAACTACATCCTGACCGCCGACGAAGTCGTTTACGATCAAAGCGCCGGCACGCTGACGGCCATCGGCAACGTTACGCTGAAAGAGCCTCAGGGCAACATCGTCCACGCTGACCGCTACACCCTGACCGACGACTTCCGTGACGGCTTCGTGTCTGCGCTTTCGATCACGTCGAAGGACAAATCGCACATCTCCGCTGACCGCGCGACCCGGCGCGAAGGCAACATCACGGAGTTCCACAACGGCCGCTTCACGCCGTGCCAAAGCGACGGTGGCACTCCGCCGCTCTGGTGTATCAGCGCGACGCGCATCATCCACGATCAGTCGGCCGCAACGCTCACCTACCAGGACGCCTACTTCGAGATCTACGGCCAGCCGATCTTTTACCTGCCCTACTTCCAGAGCCCGGATCCGACCGTGAAGCGGAAATCGGGTTTCCTGACACCTGACTACGGCCACTCCTCGACGCTCGGCTACATCACCGGCATCCCTTATTTCTTCAACCTGGCGCCGAACTACGACGCGACGCTCGAGCCAATCTATTTCAGCGATCAGGGCTTGATGATGAAGGCTGAGTGGCGGCAACGGCTGGCCAACGGCCAGTTCAATGTTCGTCTCGCGGGCATCGACCAAAATTATCGCGATCTCCCAGGCGCGCCGGCCGACAACAAAGATCTCGATGGCCTGCGCGGCAGCGTCGAGACGCATGGTCAGTTCTCGTTGTCGAGCTGGTGGAAGTTCGGCTGGGACGCGATCGTGGAAAGCGACGACCAGTTCCGCCGCTTCTATAAGCTTGACAGCATCCTCGTCACTGACCGCGTCAACCAGATCTATTTGACCGGCCAGTCCGACCGCAATTACTTCAGCGCCAAGCTTTATCAGTTCGGCGGCCTGCTCACGAATGACACGCAGCAGACCGAGAGCTACACGCACCCGATCATCGACTACAATTATGTCTTCAAGGACCCCGTGGTCGGCGGTGAGCTCAGGTGGAACACCAATATCCTGAGCTTCACGCGCGCGGATGGCGCCCTCGTCGATCCAATGACCGGCCGCCAGACAGATGAGAACGTCAACCGCATCGTCAGCGAACTCAAATGGCGACGCCGCCTGACGGACGCCATCGGCATCAGCTACACGCCATTCGCGGATATCCGCGGCGACGTCTATCAGTATGACAACGCGACGAACCCTCAAAGCGTTGTGCTGAACCAAGCCGGTACCGCAGTCGAGTCGTCCCAGGTCTTCTCCGACACCGTCACGCGCGGTATCGTCGACGGCGGCATGACCGTGTCTTATCCCTGGGCCGCGACGAACGCCGCCGGCACGCACATCATCGAGCCGATCGGCCAGATCGTGGCGCACCAGGAGAGCATTCCGCAGCGCCGTCTACCCGACGAAGACGCGCAGAGCCTCGTGTTTGACGACACCAACCTGTTCTCGACCTCGAAATTCTCGGGCTATGACCGCATCGAGACGGGCACGCGCGTCAATGCCGGTCTGCAGTACACGTTCCAGTCCAATGACGGCGGCTATGCCCGCTTCCTCGCCGGTCAGAGCTATCATCTGTCGGGCGACAACATTTATCTCAACCCCGGCCGCAACGCCGACGGCAACTACGTCTTCAATCCCTATAATGGCCTCGAGACCGATCGCTCGGACTACGTGATCGGCGCTTACATCGCGCCGCTGAGCAACTTCCGCATCATCTCACAGAGCCGGTTTGACCAATCGACGTTCGCTTTGAAGCGGATGGACTCGTCCATGATCACGAGCTGGGGTCCGTTATCGGTCCAGGCTGGCTACTCCTACGATGCCGACGCGCTGTTCACCGATCCCGAGAACCCCTACACCATCGCCACGCTCTCGCGTGAAGAAGAAGTCTTGGCGGCAGCCACCCTGCAGCTCACCAACCGCTGGAGCATCGGCGGATCGTCTCGCTACAACCTCCAGGAAGGCAACTTCCGCTATGACAGTGTCAACTTGAAGTATGTCGACGACTGCTTCGCCCTGACCGCGTCCTACATCCAGTCGAACTACTCGGATGAATCGATCGAGCCTGATCAGACGATCATGCTGCGCTTCGAGTTCAAGCACCTCGGTGACTTCGCGACCTCGACGGGAACCGACTTCAATCTGGGTGGCGACCAGCGCACCAACTGATCCCTGTTCGCGCTGGTCCTGAACCTTGAGTTCGAAAACAGCGCGAAAACCGGATTTTGGCCACTCTTGATGTGGATAAGGCCGGTTGAACAGGTGGGGCCGGGCTATGCTCCACGTGGCCGAATCGAACGCTACAGGGTGTCGTTAACGCATGCCGCTGAGACGGAGCATGACTGCAGGATTGTCCGGAACCCTCGGATCCGGAAACATCAGGCGCTGTGCGCTGGCCGCTGCCGCCTGCATCGCCTTTTCGATCTCGGCCGCGGCTCAGAACGGAACGGTCGCCGTCACCGGCGACGGCACCCCTGCGGCAGCGCAGAAGCCGTCGATCGGCGATACCTTGCCCGACACCGGCAAGGGCCAGAAACGGCACGGCAAGAAATCCATCGATCCCGGCAGCGCTGCTACGGCGAGCCGCGACATGTCCGGCCCGCCCACGGCTGAGCAGCGCTCGATCGTCGCCCTCGTCAACGACGAGCCGATCACCGGTTATGAAGTCGACCAGCGCGCCATGATGCTCAGCGGCACGAATATTCAGACCCAGGCGAAAGCCAACTTCCAAGCCATCATCAAGGACCCGAGAACGTCGGAGCATCTGAAGGAAATCCTGCAGCAGACGGCGCGCGACAACCAAGGCAAATCGCGTGAGCAGATCATCGCCATCTTCGAGCAACGCAAGAAGGAATACGGCATGAGCCTGCAGCGCCGGGCCTTCGAAAGCGCCCGCGCATCAGCCCTGCCGGCGATGAAAAAGCAAGCTCTGGAAGAATTGATCGACGACCGCCTCAAGACGCAGGAAGCAAAACGCCAAAGTGTGACGATCGAGGACTCTCAGATCGACATGATCGTCAAGAGCATCGCCGAACGCAACAAGATGACGATCGAGCAGTTTCAGAAGCAGATTGGCGGCAGCCTCGAACCCATCAAGACCCGCATCCGTGCGACGCTATCTTGGAACGAGGTCGTGAAGAAAAAATTCGCGCCTTTGATCAACGTGTCGAACCGGGACGTCGATAAGCTCGTCGCCTCGGCCACATCCGCCAACGACGATATCGAGTTGCAGCTTCAGCGCATCCGCATCGCCATGCCGGCTAAGATCGAAGAGCACGGCATCGCGGCGCGCATCCAGGACGCCGACAAGATCCGGCAGAAATTCACCGGCTGCCAGTCGACGGCGCAGGCGGCAATGGGCGTCACCGGCGCCCGCTTCGAAAACCTAGGCAAGCAGCGGCCCGCGACCATACCTGAACCGACCCGCACGCTGCTCCTTAACGCCGCCAACGGCGAAATGCTGCCGCCCGCCGTGAACAACGGCGCCATCGAGCTATGGGTCGTCTGCGGTCGCGATGCCGTCAAGGCGTCTGAGGTCCAGCGCAACCAGGCCGAAGGCGAGCTGAAGCAGAAAGAGTTCGAACTGATGGCCAAGCGCTATCTCAAGGATTTGCGTGAGGACGCCCACATCGAGTACCGTATCGACGTCGGCTCCAAATAGAGGGCCAGGCGCCCTCACTCGGATTTACACAAGCTGCCCCCTATCCCCATGCCTCCCCTTGCCCTGACGATGGGCGATCCTGCCGGTATCGGTCCCGAACTGGCACTGCGCGCTTGGCAGGACCGTTCCGCCGACGCGATTCCGCCTTTTGCGATCTATGCCGATATCGAGCTGATGCGCACACTGGCCCGCGCCTCCGCGCTCGATCCGGAAACCGCAATCATGCCGGTTGCGAATGCCGGTGCGGCTGCGCTGGTCTTCCCCGATGCCCTGCCCGTCGTTCCGGTTCCGCTGTCGGCGCCTGCCATCGCAGGCAGCCCCGACGTCGCCAACGGCGAAGCGACGATCCAGGCGATCCGCCGGGCGGTGGCTGACGTTGCAGCAGGTCGCGCCGCAGCCGTCGTCACCAACCCGATCGCCAAGTCGGTTCTCTACGAAGCAGGCTTCGAGCATCCCGGCCATACCGAATTTCTCGGCGCGCTCGCAAACGAGTTCTGGCCGTCCGAGCGCGCCGAACCCGTGATGATGATCGCCGCGCCCTTGCTTCGCGTCGTGCCTGTGACGATCCACGTGCCTTTGAAGGACGTTCCTTCTCTTCTCACGACCGATAAGATCGTCAGCACGGCGCGCATCGTCCACGCCGCCTTGCAGCGCGACTTCGGCATCGAGAAACCACACCTTGCCCTCGCCGGCCTCAATCCGCATGCGGGCGAAGACGGCACCCTGGGCACGGAAGATCGCGACATCGTCCGCCCTGCCGTCGAGCGACTGCGCGCCGAGGGCATCGACGCGACCGGTCCCACTGCCGCCGACACCATGTTTCACGAGGCCGCCCGCAAGACCTACGATGCGGCGCTCGCGATGTATCATGATCAGGGCCTCATCCCGATCAAGACGCTCGCCTTCGACGAGGGAGTCAACGTTACGCTCGGATTGCCTTTCGTGCGCACCTCGCCCGACCACGGCACGGCGTTTTCGATTGCGGGAAAAGGCGTCGCCTCCGCGTCGAGCCTCAAGGCTGCGCTGAAGCTCGCAGCCGACATGAGCGCCCGCCGCCGCGCTGCGGCAACACCATGAGCGCTGCCAATGGGCCAGATGACCTCCCGCCCCTACGCACTGTCATCGAGCGCTATGGTCTCAACGCCAAGAAGTCACTCGGCCAGAACTTCCTGCTCGATCTCAACCTCACCCGCAAGATCGCGCGCCTCGCCGGCGACCTGAGCGAACGAACAGTTGTAGAGATTGGTCCCGGCCCCGGCGGACTGACGCGCGCTCTTCTGATGGAAGGTGCAAAGCACGTTATCGCCATTGAGCGTGACGACCGCTGTCTGCCCGCGCTCGCCGAGGTCTCGGCGAGCTATCCAGGCCGCCTCGATGTCCATCCTGCCGACGCGCTGGACGTCGATTGGCGGCAGTTGCTCGGCGATGCCCCGTCTGCGTCGATCGTCGCCAACCTGCCTTACGGCGTCGCCTCGCTGCTGCTCGTGAACTGGCTGGAAACGGAACCTTGGCCGCCGTGGTACGACCGCATGGTGCTGATGTTCCAACGCGAAGTCGCCGAGCGCATCGTTGCGCAACCGAAGTCAAAAGCCTACGGCCGCCTTTCGGTGCTGGCGCAGTGGCGCACGGAAGCTCGGATTGTGATGAACCTCCCGCCCGAAGCCTTCACGCCCCCGCCGAAAGTTTCCTCCGCCATTGTCGAATTTCGCCCCATCGCATCGCCACAGCCCGCCTGCCGCGTGAAAACGCTGGCACGCGTCACCGCGGCCGCCTTCGGACAGCGCCGCAAGATGCTGCGTTCGAGCCTAAAACAGATCACCGCGTTTCCTGAATTGCTTCTGCAGCGCGCGCAATTGGCGCCCGAACGCCGCGCCGAAGAGCTGTCGGTTGCGGATTTCGCGCGATTGGCTCTGGTGCTCGACGAAAGCGAAGCTTCGACGGCTTAGAGCGCCACCTGCAAGGTCCGCACGAATTCCGAGAGCCCCAGCAGCCGCCCTCGTTTCAGCCGCTCGGCGGTTAGGATTGCGAGTGCCGACGCCACGCTCGTTTCAACGTGCGCATTCACAATCACGTAGTCGTATTCCGGCCAGTGACTGATCTCGGACGATGCTGCCGCCATGCGCTTCGCAACGATGTCCGGCGGATCCTGTGCCCGCGTCTTCAGCCGCTCTTCGAGCACATGGCCCGACGGGGGAAGAACGAAGACGCGCACAACATCGCCCGGCATCTTCTCGGAAAGCTGCTGCGCGCCCTGCCAGTCGATGTCGAACAGCACGTCCTTGCCGCTGCGAATGGCGGCTTCGACCGGCGCCCGCGGCGTGCCGTAATAGTTGTCGAACACCCGCGCCCATTCGAGCAGTTCGTCGCGCTCTTTCATCCGCTCGAAAGCAGCGTGGTCCACAAAGTGATAGTCGACGCCGTTTTGCTCGCCGGGCCGCGGCGCTCGCGTCGTCACTGAAACCGACATCTCGACGTTGGCGTCGGCCTCCAGCACCCGCCGCGCCAGCGTTGTCTTGCCCGCGCCTGACGGCGACGAGACGATGTAAAGCAGTCCCCGGCGCGCGATGTGCGGCTCGGCAGCGCCACTAGGTTTCTCTTCCGCGTTCTTGCTCATGTTATTCGACGTTTTGCACTTGTTCGCGGAACTGGTCGATAATCGTTTTGAGTTGTAGGCCCAGCCGGGTGACGTCGACCGCATTGGCTTTCGAGCACAGCGTATTGGCTTCGCGATTAAATTCCTGCGCCAGGAAATCGAGCTTGCGGCCAACCGCGCCGTTTTCCGCCAGAATTTCCCGCGCACCCGACACATGCGCCGAAAGCCGCTGCAGTTCCTCCTCCACATCGGCGCGCGTTGCGAGCAGCATGGCTTCCTGATGCAGTCGTTCCACATCGAGCGGCGCCGTCGTATCGAACAGGCGGGTAATCGCATCCTTGAGACGCGCGACGATAGCCTCCGGTGTGCGCGACGGTGAGGCGCGCACATCGGACCCCAGCCGTTCGATCTGAATAAGCTGCTCAATGACAATGTCGTGCAAGCGCGTGCCCTCGGCGCGCCGTGCTTCAGCCAGTTTGTCGAGCGCAGCCTCCAGGCTCTTCAGGAGCGCTCTCTCCCGCGCCGCACGTACGTCGCTGGCTTCAGCCATCTGGTCGGCCGCTTCCAGAACGCCTTTGATCATCATCAGCTGGGCCGCATCGGGCGCCGATGCCCCCGACAGCGCCGTCACGCGCTCGGCGGCCTTGATAACATCCTGAAGCACCGCTTCGTTCAAGCGGACCGAGCCGTTCGTCTGCTGCTTTTCGAGGCTCAGCGAAATCGAGACATTCCCGCGCGCCAGCCGCTTGGCGACAGCTTCGCGCGCCGGCAGCTCCAGAACTTCATAGCCCGGCGGCAAGCGCAAGCGGACATCAAGCCCGCGGCCGTTGACGCTGCGAGCCTCCCACGTCCAGGCGAGGCCATCGGTCATGCCGTCGACGCGGGCAAATCCCGTCATGCTGGATATGGTCATAGGGGAATGTCTCGCCGACGGGTGGGTTTACGCGGGCCGCAACTTAACGGCTCGGATCGCATCCGCCAACTATATCTGATGGCTCGTCCGGCTGAAGGTTACTGTCGCTTCGGTTTGCGGACAGGAAGCGGCATGCCCGAGGCGTCGTTAGCTGTATCTGACGGCGAAGAGTCGTCGCCATCGCCGTCGCTCGCCCCTGAGGCCGGCGTCGTTGCCTTCGCCGATTTCTGCCCTTTGGACGTGCTGGTTTTTGCGGTTTTGGCAGTTGGGATCGGCGCAGCATCGTCGTCCTGATCGGCTGCGTTCTGAGCTTTTTGCTTTTCGACCTGCCGCCATTTCTGGACGGCGTTGTTGTGTTCTTTGAGGGTCTCCGAGAACGTGTGACCGCCCGTGCCGTCGGCAACGAAATAAAGATCGCCCGTTTTCGCTGGATGCAGCGCAGCAAGAAGCGCCGATTTCCCGGGATTACAAATCGGCCCCGGCGGCAGTCCGTTGATCTGGTATGTGTTGTAGGGCGACTTGGTCTCGATATCCGCCTTGGTGATGCCGCGGCCGAGCGCGCCCTGGCCGCCGACAATGCCATAGATGATTGTCGGATCCGACTGCAACCGCATGCCCTTGCGCAGACGATTATAGAAAACGGCGGCGACCCGGTCGCGCTCATCGGCGCGCCCCGTTTCTTTTTCGACGATCGACGCGAACGTCACGAGTTCATCCGTCGATCGCACGGGAAGATCGGGATCGCGCTCATCCCAGAGCTGCCCCAACGCCTTCTCCATGCCGACCCGCATGCGGTCGAGAATCTCGTTCCGCGAGGCACCCTTCGAGAAATAATAGGTATCGGGAAGCAGCGTCCCTTCCGGCGGCACGCTCGAGATCTCACCGCTGAGGTTCGGCTCGGCTTTCAGGCGTTCGACGATCTGCTCGCTCGTCAGCCCTTCAGGCATCGTCGTCTTGTAGAGGATCGACTTGCCCTCCGCGAGCGTATCGATCACGTCCCGCATCGAGGCGTGTTCTTTGATTTGGTATTCGCCGGCTTTCAGCTCGCCGCCCTTGTGGCCGCCGAGAAACCCTTGAAGCAGATAGCCGCCGACGAACGTCCAGCGGTTCGTGATAACGCCTTCGCGCTCCAGCCGTTCGGCGATCGCAATGCGCCCCTCGCCCTTGGGAATGATAACCGTGCGCTCCTGCGGCAGCGGACCAGGGCTTTCGAATTGATGGAAAATGAGGAACGAAGTGCCGCCGATGAGCACCATGAGCACGAGGGCGACGGTCAGCACGCTGCTGATGGCCCGCACGATACCGCCGAGCGCCCGCGATGGCTCGCGCGCTTGAACGCCGCGCGGACGGCTCGGTGCACGACCTGGCTCCAGCCGTTCTGCAGGACTTCGCGCCCCGGCTGTTCGTGACGTTCTAATTCCGTCCGAACGCTTCCGATTTTGACTCATGTTACCGCGAGCACCGTCATTGAAGGAGCGCGGTGCACGAGGTCATTGCCTCAAATCCCAGCGCTCCATCCCCCACCCGCGCCGGACGCTCACCGTAAAATGTGGCGAAAACGCGTATTAGAACGCGGTTTTAAGCCACCCGGCGCAGAACCAGCGAAGCGTTCGTGCCGCCGAAGCCGAACGAATTCGACAGCGCGATATTGATATCACGCTTCTGTGCCTTGTGCGGCACAAGGTCGATCGCAGTTTCGACCGATGGGTTGTCGAGATTGAGCGTCGGCGGAACGATATTGTCGCGGATGGCGAGCGCCGAGAAAATCGCCTCGATCGCACCGGCTGCACCGAGCAAATGCCCCGTCGCCGACTTCGTCGAGGACATCGCAAGCTTGCCGCTGCTGTTGCCGAACAGACGTTCGACAGCTTTGAGCTCGATCTCGTCGCCCATTGGCGTCGAGGTGCCGTGCGCGTTGACGTAATCAATCTCGCTCGGATCGACGCCGGCGCGCTTCAAAGCGGCCTTCATGCAGCGGTAGGCGCCGTCGCCATCCTCGGCCGGTGCCGTGATGTGGTAAGCATCCGACGACATGCCATAGCCGATGATCTCGGCGTAAATCTTCGCGCCGCGTGCCTTCGCATGCTCGTAGCTTTCGAGCACGACGACGCCCGCGCCCTCGCCCATCACGAACCCGTCGCGATCCTTGTCATAAGGCCGCGAGGCTTTCGTCGGGTTGTCGTTGAATCCGGTCGACAGCGCCCGGCAGGCCGCGAAGCCCGCAAGCGCAATGCGGCAGATCGGGCTTTCCGTGCCGCCCGCAATCATTACGTCGGCATCGTCGAGCGCGATGATCCGCGCCGCATCGCCGATAGCGTGCGTGCCAGTCGCACACGCGGTGACGACGGCGTTGTTGGGACCTTTGAGATGATGCTTGATCGAGACGTAGCCGCCCGCGAGGTTGATAAGACGGCCTGGAATGAAGAACGGCGAAACGCGCCGTGGCCCCTTCTCCTTCAAAAGGATCGACGTATCGGCGATGCCCGAAAGGCCGCCAATGCCCGAGCCGATCAGCACGCCTGCGCGTTCCTGCGCTTCCGCCGTCTGGAACTTCAGGCCCGAATCCGTGATCGCCTGATCGGCAGCCGCAACGGCATAAACGATAAAGTCATCGACCTTGCGCTGTTCCTTCGGCTCCATCCAATCGTCAGGATTGAACTTGCCTTCGGTCTGCGCGCCGCGCGGCACGAAGTTCGCGATCTGGCAGGTAATATCGGAAACTTCGAATTCCTCGACTCGCCGAGCGCCGCTTTGCCCAGCAAGCAGATTGGTCCACGACGCTTCGACGCCTGAACCGACCGGAGTGACGAGACCCATTCCTGTAATAACGACACGGCGCATCGATGTTGTTCTTGTTCGCTGTTGCTGTTTGAGATCCACACTGGGCACGTAAAGGGGGCCGGTTGGTGACCCAGCCCCCATTAAATTCTGCCCAGAAGGCGCAATTACGCCGGGGACAAATTTGAAAAGTGCGAGGGCTGCTTAAGCCGCGCTCGCGTTCTTCTCGAGAAACTTGACGGCATCGCCGACCGTCAGAATGTGCTCGGCGGCATCGTCCGGAATTTCGCAGCCGAATTCCTCTTCGAACGCCATCACGAGTTCAACGGTATCCAAGCTATCTGCGCCAAGGTCGTCGATGAAGCTGGCATTGTCGGTGACCTTGTCGGCCTCGACCCCAAGATGCTCTACGACAATTTTCTTCACGCGCTCTGCGACATCGCTCATCGTTAATCCTCGTGTCTTTCTAATTTTTGGCGGCCTTTTCTGGCCCGCCTGTTCGCCCTGCAGAACCCGCTATAAACCGCATGACAGGATATCAACTTACGGGAAGTGTAGCCTGTTCGGATAGGGGTTCGCCCCGTTATAAAAGTCTTTTTCCTTAGTCGCCCTAGCGTGAGTCTTCCGCTTAGGCACCGTCCCCACGAAGCACTTCGCCGAGTTGTCCCCAGCTCTTCGTGCCGTCCCGATAACGTGTTTTTCACGTTTCAAAACCGTGGTGTCGTTAACACACTTCACCAGCATTGCAAAGCACGTGGTGACGCAGCCGACGACAGCCGAACCTTCAATCGTAAAGTCGCCGATAAATCAAGCATTCTCGGCGTTTACCATCATAGGCTGGAGTTGATTACACCATCGCCATGCCGCCGTTGATGTGCAGCGTCTGGCCGGTGATGTACCCGCCTTCGTTGGAAGCCAGATAGAGGCACCCGGCAGCCACGTCCACCGGATCGCCGAAGCGCTGCGCCGGGATCATCTGGGCGATCTCGCCCTTCTGCTTATCCGTCAGCACGTCCGTCATGTTGGTCTTGATGAAGCCCGGCGCGATGCAGTTCGCCGTAATTCCACGCGAAGCGACCTCGCGCGCGAGCGATTTGGTCATGCCGATCATACCGGCCTTCGAGGCCGCGTAGTTGCCCTGCCCCGGATTGCCGAAAACGCCGGAAACAGACGCAATATTGATGATCCGCCCGTATCCTGTCTTCGAGCGCATCATGTGGCGCGATGCGGCCCGGCACAGCATGAACGTCGACGTCAGGTTGACCGCGATGACGTCATCCCACTGATCGTCCTTCATCACCATGAACAGGTTGTCCTTGGTGAGACCGGCATTATTGACGAGAATGTCGAGACGACCGCCAAGAGCCTTCACGGCATCGTCGATCAACTTCGCGACGGCTGCGCGGTCCGCGAGATCGCACGGCAGCACATGCACGCGGTCGCCGAGCTCTTTCGCGAGCGCATCGAGTGCTTCGACTTTGCGGCCCGAGATTGCAACGGTCGCGCCAGCCTTGTGGAACACACGTGCGATCTCGGCACCAAGTCCGCCCGTCGCGCCCGTGACGAGGGCGGTCTTGCCGGTCAGGTCAAACATTCAAATCTCCTTATGAAGTGAGTGCGGCGAGCGCCGCATCGATATCGGAAGGGGTGCCGAGGCTCGAAGCGTTGACGCTGGGAGCCGTGCGCTTAACGAGGCCTGCGAGGACCTTGCCCGCGCCGATCTCATAGAAATCCGTGACGCCGTCAGCCGCCATGAACGCCACGCATTCGCGCCAGCGGACCGTGCCTGTCACCTGCTCGACGAGCCGCTTCTTGATCTCGTCCGGATCGGAAATCGGCTGCGCCAGCACGTTTGCGACGACTGGAACAACAGGTTTGTTGACAGTCACGGACGCGAGCGCTTCCGCCATCGCGTCGGCGGCGGGCTGCATCAGCGCGCAATGGAAGGGAGCGGACACGGGCAACGGTACCGCGCGCCGAACACCGAATTTCTTGCCAATTTCGGGCACGCGATCGAGCGCCGTCTTGTGCCCGGACAGCACGACCTGCGTCGGCTCGTTGTCGTTCGCGATCTGACAAACGTCGCCCTGGGCAGCTTCGGCAGCGACTTTCTCCGCCACGTCGATGCCGACGCCGAGCAGCGCTGCCATCGCGCCGACGCCGACCGGAACAGCCTTCTGCATGGCCTGTCCCCGCAGCCTCAAGAGGCGCGCTGCGTCCGACAAAGAAAATGCACCGGCCGCGGCGAGCGCCGAATACTCTCCGAGCGAATGCCCGGCGACGAATTTCGCGCTGCTTGCGAGCGATACGCCCTTCTCTTTTTCGAGCACGCGCATGACGGCCATCGATACCGCCATGAGCGCGGGCTGAGCATTCTGCGTCAGCGTCAGCGTTTCTTTCGGGCCTTCCCAGATCAGCGCCGATAGCTTTTCGCCCAGCGCATCATCGACTTCTTCGAATACGGCGCGAGCAACGGGAAAGGCATCGGCAAGCGCCTTGCCCATACCGACGTCCTGGCTACCTTGACCTGGAAAAACGAAAGCGCGTGCCATCGTGGAGAAAGTGCTCCCTGGGCTGGAATTGGGAATGACCTGCGTGCACGCAGATATTGGGCGGCCTTAGTCCACGCCCGCCCATCCGGTGTCAAGAGACGCTGCGCTCCGCCAACCGCCGCGCCAGCCCGTTGCCCGCGGCCAGCCGTTACGCGTTGGGCGCCGGTTCCCGCAAAAGAGCTCTCAGATCCAAGGCCTTCGTGAACATGGCGATATTGCCGTCGGCGTCGCGCGGCCATTCGGCCTCCGGCCGGTCCCAGTAGAGTTCCACGCCATTGCCGTCCGGGTCGTTGAGGTAGAGCGCGTCGCTGACTCCGTGGTCGGCTGCCCCAGTCAGTTCGACTCGGGCCGCCATCAGTCGCCGCAAGGCATCGGCCAGCGCTACCCGTGTCGGATAGAGCACAGCGAGATGGTAAAGCCCCGTCGTGCCCGGAGGCGGCGGCGTCCCTCCCCGGCTTTCCCAGGTGTTGAGGCCGATGTGATGGTGATAGCCGCCAGCCGAAATGAAGGCCGCCTGGCTGCCGAAACGCTGCATCAGCGTGAAGCCGAGAACGCCGCAGTAGAAGTCCAGCGCACGCTGGAGATCCGCTACCTTCAGATGGACGTGTCCGATCGTGACGCCTGGGTCGATCGGCCGGGCCTCGGTTGGCGTCGCGCCTCCTTGCGGCGTTTCGCGAATATCATCCATCAAATCTGCCTCGGCTGGTTGTCATTGAAGATGACATGGGCCGGCGGAAGCCGCCGGGCAAGCTCGACGAATGTGGCAGATTGCCAATGGCTTACTGCCAGGACGAGCCGCCGCAAAAAAGCGTCGCGAAGCCGCGACGCTCAAATGCGCAATCGAAAAAACGCCGAAAATAGATCCAGAAGGCGTCGTTCGCTCCGGCGACGGGAGACGTGGCCTGCCGCGAGACGCCTGCTAAACAGTTAGCCTTCGACCGTCTCAACTTCGCAAAGTTCGCCGTCGATCAGATCGAACAGCACATCGGCGCCGGATTCTTCGGCTTCCTCAAGCGCTTCGACGAGGTTGTCGTCGATCGGCGCGACCTTGAGTGCCGACGTATCGGTCACGCCGTTTTCGGCCATGTTCTCTTCGCCCTCTTCCCGGGCCGTCTCTTCATCGTCCGCGACAGCCCAGATCGTCTCTTCAGTGTAAGCTGCATACTTCATGTCGTTGGTCTCCCTCGACGCGCCGGATCGATCCCGGCAATCCCCTTTAGGGCATGATTCCCGTGTTTGCGCCGTGACCGTCAATGATTGTCGACTGTCAAATTTCAAAGTTGCATGGACGACACATTGTTGGGGGGCGCACGGCATGGAAGAACGGCGCTGGCCTCGTTTTCCTGTCCGGGCAGGGCGGCGTCTGTCCTGACTTGCCCCGGCCTGAAAATGCTGTATAAGGCCGCCTTTCCGTTCGGCAGGAGGCTGAACGGGGGCTCGGGCTGCGCTGGCGTCTTAACCATCGCATCTGAGAGGGGCTTTCGAGCGCCGTCCCCCAGTGTCTTCTCCTATTTGGTGCCAGATCGGCCTTTCTCGGGTCTTTTGGGGCTTTGCGCCGACGGAAAAATCAAGACGTCGCAAGACGTTATAACTCGAACCGAAAGGCCAATCGTATGCCGCTTTACGAGCATACCTTCCTGGCGCGCCAGGACGTGACCCAGGCCCAAGTCGAAGCTCTGATGAAAGAATTCCAGGGCGTCGTCGAAGAAGGCCAGGGCAAAATCACGAAGCAGGAATACTGGGGTCTCAAGAACCTCGCCTTCAAGATCAAGAAGAACCGCAAGGCGCACTACGCCTTCTTCAACATTGAAGCGCCGCCGGCAGCCGTGACCGAAATGGAGCGCCGCATGGGCCTCCACACCGACGTCATCCGCTTCATGACGGTGCGCGTCGAAGAGCTTGAGACCGAGCCGAGCGTCCAGATGCGCAAGCAGGACCGCGAGGAACGTGGTGATCGTGGCGACCGTGGCTTCGGCGGCGGCCGTGGCGGCCCGCCGCGCGGTGACCGTGGCGGCTTCGGCGGCGGTCGCGAAGGCGGCTCGACGTTCCGTTCGCGTCCCCCGCGTGACGGCGATGGCCCGCGCGGCCCGCGTCCCCCGCGTGAAGGCGAGGCCCCCCGTGGCCCGCGTCAGTCCAACACCGGCTCGGAGGGCTAATCCATGGCTGAGATCGCTTCCACTGGCGGTGGCGCACGCCGACCCTTCCAGCGTCGCCGCAAAACCTGCCCGTTCTCGGGCGCTGGCGCACCGAAGATCGACTACAAGGACGTCCGCACCCTCGGCCGTTACATCTCCGAGCGCGGCAAGATCGTGCCGAGCCGCATCACGGCCGTCTCGGCGAAGAAACAGCGTGAGTTGGCCCGCGCCATCAAGCGCGCCCGCTTCCTCGGCTTGCTGCCGTACGTGATCAAGTAAACTGCATCTGGGTGGGCCGGCGCGTTGCGCCGCTCACCTGGAGCAACATCAAACGCGTCTCCCGCCCAGCTTCGCGAAGCAGAGTAGGAAGACGCAAACCAAACCACCGCGCCTCCCGGCCGGCTCCGCGAAGCGGAGTCGGGAGGCGCAAAGAAAATCTCCGCGTCTTCCGGCCGGCTCGCAGAATGCGAGTCGGAAGACGCAAACCAAGAAGTTGGGTCAGGACGGGCGACCGGATCTGGCTCTAACCGCTCCGATGCGGGACAGCAAAAGAAGATGCCGACGAACGCTTTCATACTTGCCCTTGCAGCGGGCCTGATTTCCGCAGTCGTATTCGCATCGGCGACGACGGGCGCGTTCTTGCTCCGCATCGTCCTCTTTCTGCTGACGCCGCTCTCGCTTTATCTGACCGGGCTTGGTCTCGGCCCGATCGCCGCGTCGATTGCCGCCATCACCGCGACGACCTGCGTGCTGCTTATGGCCAACCCCCTCGCCGCCGAAGTCTATGCCATCAGCACCGCGCTGCCGGCCGTCATCTGCACGCGCCTCGCGCTGCTGAGCCGCGAGAACGACGGCGAGCGCGAATGGTATCCCGTCGGCCGCATCACCATCGCCGCCGCCATTTTCGCCGGTTGCTTCACGATCCTGGCGCTGATGCTGATGGGCGGGGACGTCGATACGTTGACGAAGTTGCTCCGCACCGTCGTCGAGAGCTTCGTCAAGACGGAGCTGTCGCAAATTCCCGGCGCTCCCGAAATCGGCGCGCCTGAAATCGACGAGATCACCCGCTCGACGCTTTACTCTCTGCCTTGGGCGCTGGGCATTCTCGCGATGGGAACGATCCTCATCAATCTTTGGCTCGCAGGCCGCATCACGCTGGCATCCGGACGGCTGCAGCGGCCCTGGCCCGATTTTGCGGCATTCGCCCTGCCGCCGGGAGCGACGTTCGCACTTTTGATCGCCATCGGACTGAGCTTCGTCGGCGGCATGCCAGGATTGTTCGCCGCCGGTTTTGCGGCGCCCTTCACGCTGGCGTTTGCGCTTGTTGGCTTGGCGCTCATCCATTCGCTGACGCGCGGCTCGCAGTGGCGAACGTTCATCCTGACGGCCCTCTATATCGGAGTCCTTTTCATCCCTCACCTCGGCTTGCTGCTCGCCATCACGGGACTCGCCGAAACCGTCTTCCGCTACCGGTCGGCACGAAAGCCGCCGGAAGCGCCGAACTGAAATCGCATTCCCCAATTCAAACCAGGAGCTATGAAACACATGCAAGTTATTCTTCTTCAACGTATTGGACGTCTCGGTCAGATGGGCGACATCGTCAACGTCAAGGATGGCTACGCCCGCAATTACCTGCTGCCGCAGAAGAAGGCGCTGCGCGCCACGGAAGACAACAAGAAGGTGTTCGAGGGTCGCCGCGCTCAGCTCGAAGCTGACAACCTCGCCCACAAGGCCGACGCCGAAGCCGTCGCCGCCAAGCTCAACGGCCAGTCCTTCGTTCTGATTCGCGCCGCCGGCGATACCGGCCAGCTTTATGGCTCCGTCTCGACGCGCGACATCGCAGCCGTCATCACCGAAGGCGGCTTCACCGTCGACCGCAACCAGATCATCCTCGACAAGCCGATCAAGACGCTGGGCGTCACGCCCGCGACCGTCCAGCTGCATCCGGAAGTCATCTGCTCGATCTCGCTTAACATCGCCCGCTCGCAGGACGAAGCCGACAAGCAGGCCCGCGGCGAAGACGTTGCCGTCGTCAAGGAAGAGGCCCTCGAACTCGAGACCTTCAATCCGGACGCAGCGTTCGAAGAAGGCGCCGCGCCGCAGGACGAAGCCGAAGAATCGGCCTGAGGATTTCACGCTCCTGTGGACTGCTTGGCCGTTGCGAGTTTAACACGGCCAAGCACTTCTACAGCGCCCTGTCGGGAGCGTGTTGATAGCGGGGATGCTTCACAGGTTGCATGAGCACAATCTCCCGGTCGCGACCTGGAATCGGTTAGCTTCCGGCGCATGGCAGATCCCGCAGTCCTCCCCACCGAGAAGCTCAAACAGGTTGTCTCGGCCAATGAGCCGCTGACCTTCCGTCAGCCGCCGCATAACATTGAAGCCGAGCAGGCGCTTCTCGGTGCGATCCTCGTCAACAACGAGGCGCTCGATCGCGTCTCCGGCTTCCTGTCGCCCGACCATTTCTTCGATCCGCTGCATGCCCGCATCTTCGAGACGCTCGGCACCCTTATCCATGCCGGCAAGACCGCGACGCCGATCACGGTGAAGACGTTCTTCGAAAACGTCGAACCGATCGACTCGAACCTGACCGTTCCGCAGTATCTCGGCCGTCTCGCAGCGAACGCCACCACCATCATCAACGCCGCCGAATACGGCCGCACGATCTACGATCTCGCGACCCGCCGCTCGCTGATTATCATCGGCGAAGACATGGTCAACACGGCTTACGACAGCGCCGTCGATCATGCGCCGCGCGCCCAGATCGAAGAAGCCGAAGGCCGTCTCTACTCGCTCGCCGAGCAGAACAAGTACGGCAAGGGCTTCGAGACCTTCAAATCTGCGCTGACCACCGCCATCGAAATGGCAAACAGCGCGTTCCAGCGTGCGGGGCATTTGTCGGGCGCATCGACCGGTCTCTCCGATCTCGACAACAAGCTCGGCGGTCTGCAGCGTTCCGACTTGATCATCCTGGCCGGTCGTCCGTCGATGGGTAAGACGGCGCTCGCAACAAACATCGCCTATAACGTCGCCAAGGCCTATCGTGGTGAACGTCAGTCCGACGGCACGATGCACACAGTCGATGGCGGCATCGTCGGCTTCTTCTCGCTCGAAATGTCGTCCGAGCAGTTGGCCACCCGTATTCTCGCCGAGCAGGCCGAGGTGTCGTCGGAAAAAATCCGCCGCGGCATGATCGACGAGGCCGAGTTCCGCAAGCTCTCGGAAGTTGCGACCGAGATGTCGCGCATTCCGCTCTTCATCGACCAGACCGGCGGCATCACTATCGCGCAGCTTTCATCTCGCGCGCGAAAGCTCAAGCGCCAGCACGGCCTCGATCTGCTCGTCGTCGACTACCTTCAGCTGCTCGCCGGCTCAAAAGCGAGCAGCAGCGCCAACCGCGTGCAGGAAATCACCGAGATCACCACCGGCCTCAAGGCACTCGCCAAGGAACTGGCGGTTCCGATCATCGCGCTGTCGCAGCTGTCCCGTCAGGTCGAACAGCGCGAAGACAAACGCCCGCAGCTCTCCGACCTTCGCGAATCGGGCTCCATCGAGCAGGACGCCGACGTCGTCATGTTCGTGTACCGCGAGGAATATTACATCGAGCGCACGAAGCCCGCCGAAGGAACGCCCGAATTTGCCGATTGGATGACGAAGATGAGCGCAGCCTCCGGCAAGGCCGAGGTCATCATCGGCAAGCAGCGTCACGGTCCTGTCGGCACGGTCGAGTTGTCCTTCGAAGGACAATTCACGCGCTTTGGCAATCTGGCCCGAGACTATATGCTGCCCCAGCACTAGAGGGGCCCGGATCGCAGCCGGGGTGGGAACGTGAGATGACGGTCAATGCGCGAATGCCCGAGAGCGTAGCAAGGGCGACGGGAACGATCACCGTTGACCTCGGATGCATCGCTGCGAACTGGCGGGCACTGGCCGATAAGGTCGCGCCCGCACGTTGCGCTGCCGTCGTCAAAGCCGACGCGTATGGGCTTGGCGCTGAACGCGTCATCGCCACGCTTGCGCGGGCAGGCTGCACCGCTTTTTTCATTGCGACTCCGGGCGAAGCCGAAACGGCACGCCGTATCGCGCCGGATGCCGACATCTACGCGCTCGACGGTCTGGTCGGAAACACCGCCGCCGCGTTCGCGCATTTCGCCGTGAAGCCGGTGCTATCGACGCTCGATGACGTCGTCGCCTGGTCGGCGCTGTGCCGGGCGCGCGGCGAACGGCTTCCCGCAGCGTTTCACATCGACACCGGCCTGCATCGCCTCGGGCTTCCCGTGCGCGACGTTCGCCGCCTCGTCGCCGAACCGTCGATGATGGCGGGCATCGAACTCGACCTGGTGATGAGCCACCTCGCCTCGGCCGACAATCCGCGCGATCCGAAAAACCGCGAGCAACTGCTGACGTTCGAGACGCTATCGGCGCTGTTTCCCGGCGTGGCGCGAAGCCTCGCTGCTTCCGATGGATTGATGCTCGGACCGTCCTATCATTTCGATCTGGTCCGGCCCGGCTACGCGCTCTACGGCGGACAGGCATCGCAAATCGCCCCAGCGCCGGTACACGCCGCCGTTACCGTTGCAGCGCGCATTCTCGCCGTCGCGGACGTCGCCCCTGGCGAAACGGTTGGCTACTCTGCGACGTGGCGCGCCAAACGCCCAAGCCGTATCGCCACGATTGCCGCCGGATATGCCGATGGCGTTCCGCGCAACGCCAGTGCGCCCGATGGCCGTCCCGGCGGACACGTCCTCATCAGCGGCCACTTGGCGCCGATCGTCGGCCGCATCTCGATGGACCTCATCACCGTCGACGTCACCGATCTGCCTGAAGGTGCCGCCATGCCCGGCGAATTCGCGAAACTCATTGCTGAAGGTCTGACGATCGAGGACGCCGGATTCGCAGCCGGGACCATCGGCTACGAAATCCTGACACGCCTCGGCAACCGCTTCACGCGCCTCTATCTTGATGAGAATCCGTAGGCGCCATGGCAAAGCCCTCGCGCTCCCTTTACGTCTGCCAGAATTGCGGAGCGACTGCGTCGCGCTGGGCGGGAAAGTGCACCGCCTGCGGTGAATGGAACACGCTCGTCGAAGAGACGGACGCAGGCCCCCCACCCGGCGCAGGCGTCACGCGCCAGAGCAAAGGTCGCGTCATCAAGCTCGAAACGCTGAAGGGCGAAGCTGAAGAAGCGCCGCGCTTTTCCAGCGGCATCGCCGAGCTTGATCGCGTGACGGGCGGCGGCATCGTTCCGGGCTCGGCCATTCTCATCGGCGGCGAACCCGGCATCGGCAAATCGACGCTTCTGCTTCAGGTCGCAGCGCACCTCGCCCGCAGCGGCGGACGCGCGTTCTATTTTTCCGGCGAAGAAGCCATCGCTCAGGTCCGCCTGCGTGCGAACCGCCTCGGACTGGCCGATGCACCGGTCGCGCTTGCCTCCGAGACGAACCTGTCGAACATCCTGGCGACGCTCGGTGACGGCAAGGCACCGGATCTCATCATCATCGATTCCATCCAGACGCTCTGGGCCGATACGCTCGATGCTGCGCCTGGCACCGTCAGCCAGGTCCGAGCCGCAGCGCTGTCGCTGATCCGCTACGGCAAGATGGCGGGAGCGGCCATGCTGCTCGTCGGCCACGTGACCAAGGACGGCCAGATCGCCGGACCGAAAGTCATCGAGCACATGGTCGACACCGTGTTGTATTTCGAAGGCGATCGCGGCATGCCCTATCGCATTCTGCGCGCCGTGAAGAATCGCTTTGGGCCGTCGGACGAGATCGGCGTGTTCGAAATGGTCACCGGCGGCTTACAGGAAGTTGCCAATCCGTCAGAGCTGTTCCTCGGCGATCGCGACAGCCGCAGCCCCGGCTCGGCGATCTTCGCAGGCGTCGAAGGCACGCGCCCGCTGCTCGTCGAGATCCAGGCGCTCGTTGCGCCGTCGGGCTTCGGCACCCCGCGCCGCGCCGTCGTAGGCTGGGACTCGAACCGTCTCGCCATGCTGCTCGCCGTACTCGATGCCCGCTGCGGTGTTTCGTTCGCCAACCATGACGTTTACCTAAACGTCGCTGGCGGGCTGAAGATTACCGAACCGGCCGCCGACCTCGCTGCCGCCGCGGCGCTTTTGTCATCCATCTCCGGCATTGCCTTGCCGCGCGACGCCGTCTATTTCGGCGAGGTCTCGCTGTCGGGGGCCGTCCGCGCCGCCGCCATGATGACACCGCGCCTGAAAGAGGCCTCAAAACTTGGATTTGGACAGGCGGTTCTGCCGGAAAACGGCGACGTCGATGTCCAGGGCATGAAGCTGTCGCTTTCCCGCATCGCACACCTCAAGTCGCTTGCAGACGCTACGGCGTCATGCGACTGATTCTTGGGGCGAGTCTCATGCTCGGGGAGCACGCGACCAAAGAGGGGATACGGCCATGGTCGGCCCGTTCACTTACCTAGACCTGGCGCTGATCGCCGTCTCGTTCATATCCGGTCTTCTTGCGATGTACCGGGGCTTCGCGCGCGAGCTGCTGTCGATCGTCTCCTGGATTTCCGCTGCTGGCGTCGGCTACTGGATCTTCGCCACCAAGAAGGAGATGACGGCCGATCTCGCAACCCAGACCGGCCTGCCACCGCAAATAGCGACGGTCGGCGTGGCAGTCGCTGTCGCCCTCATCGTCCTCATCATCGTGCACCTGATTACCGCGCGCATCTCCGATGCAATTCTGGATAGTCAGGTCGGCATGATTGACCGGGTTCTCGGCTTCATCTTCGGGGTCCTGCGCGGCTTTCTTCTCTTCGTCATACCCTACATGGCCTATGAGGCCTTCATTTCGCCTGAGAAAGAAAAGCAGCATCCTCTTGTTCGGGATGCATTTTTTAGGCCCTACGTGAAGGCGACGGGGGAGTCGATCCGCAATGTCCTGCTGCAGGTCATTCCGCAACCGTCCGCGACGCCGCCACCGGCTTCGCCAAACGAACAGCCTGGGCAGCAAGGCTTTCTTGAGCAAAAGGGTCGTTCAGTCGCGCTGGTCATCAATGGCCAACGGTACTATATGACGCTCGCGTGACGCGGGTAGCGTCAGCGGCGACGGCACGTTCGGAATTTAGTTACCCGGCGTATCGGGCAGAGCAGGGCGGCTCAATCGCGGGAGGTGCCTTATGGCACAGCAAGGCGGCGCGACGACGAAAATCGATGGCCTCACGTTCACGCGCTATGGCGATGATCGCCTACGCGAAGAATGTGGCGTCTTCGGTATCTTCGATCATCCCGATGCGGCGGCGATCACAGCACTGGGTCTACATGCCCTGCAGCATCGCGGCCAGGAAGCAGCCGGCATCGTCTCTTATGATGGCCGCAACTTCCACTCCGAGCGCCGCATGGGCCTCGTCGGCGACAACTTCTCGAAACCGGAAGTTCTCGCCCGCCTCAAAGGCCGTATGGCCATCGGCCACGATCGCTACTCGACAACCGGCGATCCCCTCATCCGCAATGTCCAGCCGCTTTTTGCCGACATCGATACCGGCGGCTTCGCAGTCGCCCACAACGGCAACCTCACCAATGCTCTGACGCTCCGGCGCGAACTGATCTCATCCGGCGCCATCTGTCAGTCGACCTCCGACACGGAAGTCATTCTTCACCTTCTCTCGCGCTCCAAGAAGCGCCGCATCGTCGAGCGCCTTGTCGATGCCGTTCGCCAGGTCGAAGGCTCTTACGCCCTCGTCTGCATGACCAACGACATGATGATCGGCGTCCGTGATCCGGTCGGCATCCGTCCGCTGGTCATCGGCCGCCTCGGCACCTCTTATGTGCTGGCTTCTGAAACCTGCGCGCTCGACATGGTCGGCGCAGAGTTCCTGCGCGAAGTGGATAACGGCGAAGTCGTCGTCATCACTGACGAAGGGCTCGAAAGCCACCGCCCCTTCCCGATGCGCCCGGCGCGTCCATGCATCTTCGAATACATCTACTTCGCGCGTCCGGATTCCATCGTCGGCGGCCAGACCGTTTATGATATCCGTAAGCGCATGGGCATCGAACTGGCGCGCGAATCCGCGCCCGCCGCCGACGTCATCGTGCCGATCCCGGATTCCGGCGTGCCGGCTGCTATCGGTTTCAGCCAGCAGAGCGGCATCCCGTTCGAACTCGGCATCATCCGCAATCACTACGTCGGCCGAACCTTCATCGAGCCCGAGCAGCGCATCCGTCAGCTCGGCGTCAAGCTCAAGCACTCGGCGAATTCCGGCGTCATTCGCGGCAACCGCGTCGTCCTGATCGACGACAGCGTCGTGCGCGGCACCACGTCGAAGAAAATCGTCCAGCTCATCCGCGACGCGGGCGCAGCCGAAGTCCACATGCGCATTTCTTCGCCACCGATTACGCATCCGGATTTCTACGGCATCGACACGCCGAGCAAGAAAGACCTGCTCGCCGCCAACATGTCGCTCGACGAAATGCGCGACTTCATGGAAGCCGACAGCCTTGCCTTCCTGTCGGTTGACGGCATCTATCGCGCCATCGGTCTTGAAGGCCGCGACAACCGTGCGCCGCAGTTCACCGATCACTGCTTCACCGGCGATTACCCGACCAATCTCACCGATTACGGTGGCGAAGCCATTCCGAGGCAGCTATCCCTTCTCGCCGAAGTCGGCTGATGAGGGCGGCCTGTCCGTCCGTTGCTTTTGAAGAGTGACACATGACGGACACTCCCCTCTCAGGGCGCATTGCGCTCGTCACTGGCGCGTCCCGCGGTATCGGCCGCGCCGTTGCTCTCGGCCTCGCGAAATCCGGAGCTCACGTCATCCTGGCAGCGCGATCGCTCGGCGGGCTCGAAGCGGTTGACGATGAGATCCGGGCACTTGGCGGCGCCGCGACCCTTCTTCAGCTCGACCTCAAAAAAGGCGACCGGGTCGATCAGCTCGGGCCGACAATCTATCAGCGCTGGGAGCGCCTCGATATTCTGATCGCCAACGCCGGTATCCTCGGCCCGCTCTCCCCGCTCGGCCACACGACCGACGAAGGCTTTCTCTCCACCATCGATATCAACCTCAACGCCAACTGGCGTCTGATCCGCACGCTCGATCCGCTGCTGAAGCGTTCCGACGCCGGCCGGGCTGTGTTCGTGACGTCGGGCGCCGCCAGCGGCAAATACGCTTACTGGGGCGCCTATTCCGCGTCGAAGGCCGGTCTGGAAGCGCTCGTCAAAACCTGGGCCGCCGAACTCCAGAGCACGTGCGTTAAAGCCAATCTGATCAATCCTGGTGCCACGCGCACACAGATGCGTGCCAAGGCATTTCCGGGCGAAGATCCTGAGACGCTTCCCGCTCCTGAAGATCTCGTTCCCCTCTTTCTCGAACTTGCATCGCCGCAGTGCGAAAGAAACGGCGGGATCATAAACTTCCGCGAATGGCGCGAGCCATTAGCCTAGCGAGCGCCATATTTACTTTTTCGACAGCTGCCGTCCCTAGACTCCCGAACCATCGATGGAATCTGCGTCGCGCATTGCAGGCGAGGTCTGTAGTGACGGATGTCGCCTCATTACGGTCACATCAACGCGCGTTTTGACGATCGCGGTCGGGGGGCCGCTTCCGGTCGTTCCGGACTGATGGGGAATTCAAAGGGGAAGTCAGGGGAATGCTCTCGAAGAGAAGTCTTGTATTGTTGCTTACGTTTGCGGGCAGCACGCAAACGGCATTGGCGGATGCTTCGATGGACCGCGTGCTCAAGGAGCTTCAGCCGGAAGAACGTGCGCATCAGGTCTGCAATCTTCGCGGCATCGACGCCGTCCGCAAAGGAAGCCATTTGAAAGGCATCGACCGCGTCACGACGACCATTCAGAAGCCGGCGATATTCAAGGACAACGTCGTCACCGCAAAAGGCGGCGCAGTGCGCGCCAACAACCGCTGGTATTTTCTCGATTTCACCTGCACGGTCACGCCTGACCAGATGCGAGCGAAAACATTCACGTATAAGCTGGGTGGTCTGATCCCCGAAGCGAAATGGGACGATTACGGCCTTTGGCGATGACGTCAGGCGGCGTTCGCGCCGCCCTTCCTCAGGTAAACGAAATCATCATGCCGTCGTAAGCCGGCTCCACGCCCGCAGGCAATTCGCGCGCCAGCGTCGCGTAATCGAGTTCGCTGGTCATATGCGTCAGTATTGTGCGCTTCGGCTTCAGACGCTCAGCCCACATCAGTGCCTGCTTCACGCTGAAATGGCTTTCGTGCACGCCGTGACGCAACGCATCGACGATCCAGACGTCGAGGCCTTCAAGCAGCGGAATGGACTCCGCCGGAATGTCATTGATGTCCGGCGAATACGCGAGATTGGAAACCCGGTACCCGAGCGACAGGATCGAACCGTGATGCTGCTGGATCGGCCGTGCCGTGATCGTGCCGCCGCCGCCCGCAATTGCGACCGGTGTTACGCCGTCGATCTCATGACCGTTGAGCATCGGCATGTACGCCGATCCGGGCGGCGTCTCGAAGCAATACGAAAAGCGCGACTTCAAGCTGTCGCCCGTCGCCTTGTTGAAATAGACCTCGACGCGCCGCTTCATCGAAAAGGCGACCATGCGCAGATCGTCGATGCCGTGCGTGTGGTCGGCGTGATCGTGCGTATAGAGCACGCCGTCGAGCGCGGTGAGACGCGTCGACAAAATCTGCTCGCGAAAATCCGGGGAGGTGTCGATGAGAACCGACGTCCGCCCGCCCGACCCGGTGCGTTCGATCAGCGCCGAGCAGCGCAGACGCCGGTTCTTCGGATTCTCAGGATCGCATGCCCCCCAGTTCATGCCAATGCGCGGCACGCCACCGGAAGAGCCGCAACCCAATATCGTGCATCTGTAGTTCATGCTGCGGCAGACCCGCCATCCGTGGACGAAAGAGATTTCGGCGGCTTTGCCTTGCTGTAGAGCCGGAAGAAATTCGCCGTCGTAGCGGCAGCAATCTCGTCAGGCGTGACGCCTTTCACATCGGCCAGCGCCGCCGCTGTGCGCACGACATAAGCCGGCTCGTTGCGCTTTCCCCGGAACGGAATGGGCGCGAGGAACGGCGCGTCCGTTTCGACAAGCAATCGGTCGAGCGGCACGTCGCGCACGATCTCGCGCAAGCCCTCCGAGTTTTTGAAGGTAATCACGCCCGTGAAAGATACGTAAAGCCCAAGCTCCAGCGCGCGCATCGCGAGCTTGCGCCCGCCGGTGTAGCAATGGAGGACGGCCGGAAATGCACCCTTTGCCGTCTCGTCTTCGAGAATGGCGAGCGTATCCTCGTCGGCATCGCGCGTGTGAATTTCGAGCGGCAAACCCGTCTCGCGCGCCGCCGCGATATGCCGGCGAAAACCTTCCGCCTGCGCGGCCGGTGTCGAGGTATCGTAATGATAGTCAAGACCGGCTTCCCCGATCGCAACGACCTTCGGGTGCTTTGAAAGCGCGATGATACGTTCGAGCGGAATGTCGAGCTCTTCGTGCGCATTGTTGGGATGCGTGCCGACCGAGCAGTACACATCCTCGAAGCGCTCGGTAATCGCCTTCAGCTTGTCGAACTCGCGGATCCGCGTCGAGATCGTGACGAGCGTGCCGACGCCTGCCGCGCGCGCCCGCGCGACGACATCATCAAGCTCCGGCGCGAAGTCGGGAAAATCGAGATGGCAATGATGATCGACAAGCATCAGGTCGTTTTACCCTCTACAGGCCGCGCCGCGCCGTGCGGCGCGTTGTCCGCTCACGCCTTGCTTTCCTCCGGCGCGACGTAGCGGGGGAAAACGCCTTGTGGTTCAGGGGTTTTCGTCCCCGGCTTCAGGCGTCCTGTGGCCCCGAGACTTGCGAACATGCGATCCTCCGGCGCAACTGCCAGCAGATCGAGCAGTTTCGCCGCACTTTCGGGCATTACCGGCTGAATGAGGATTGCAAACTGGCGCACGCATTCGGCCGTGACGTACAGGATCGTCGCCATCCGCGCGGGATCTGTTTTCTTCTTTGCCCACGGTTCTTCGGCGGCGAAGTAACGGTTGGCATCCGCGATGACCGCCCAGAGCGCATCGAGATATTTGGTGATGCCCTGCCGTTGCATCTCAGCGCGTACGGTGACGTAGAGCCCGTCTGTCGCAGCGAGGATCGCTTCATCGGCTTCGCTGAGTGCGCCCGGCTGCGGAATAGCTCCATCGCAATTCTTGAAGATCATCGACAGCGACCGCTGCGCCAGGTTGCCGAGGTTGTTCGCGAGATCGGCGTTGATCCGATTGACGATGACCTCGGATGAATAGCTGCCATCCTGACCGAACATCACTTCGCGCAGGAAGAAATAGCGCACGGCATCGCGGCCGAACGTTTCAACCAACTCGAACGGATCGACGACGTTGCCGACAGATTTCGACATCTTCTCGCCGCGGTTGAACAAAAAACCGTGCGCGAAAACCCGCCTGGGCAGCTCGATGCCCGCCGACATCAAAAACGCCGGCCAATAAACGGCATGGAAGCGAACGATGTCCTTACCGATCATGTGGACGTCGGCAGGCCAGTACTTCCACCTCTCGGCGCCGGTATCGGGATAGCCCGCGGCGGTAATGTAGTTCGTCAAAGCGTCGACCCACACGTACATCACGTGCTTCTCGTCGCCCGGCACCGGTACGCCCCAGTTGAACGTCGAGCGCGAAACGGACAGATCCTTGAGGCCGGATCTCACAAAGCTCGCAACTTCGTTCAGTCGCTCTGGCGGGCCGACGAATTCCGGATTGCTCTCGTAGAGTGCGAGCAGTTTGTCCTGATAGGCCGAGAGACGGAAGAAGTAGCTTTCCTCCTCGTTCCATTCGACGGGCGAGCCGAGCGGTTCGCGACGTACGCCGTCTTCGCCGACCGTCGTTTCCTTCTCGTCGAAATAGGCTTCCTGGCGAACCGAATACCAACCGCCGTATCGACCGAGGTAGATGTCACCGTTGGCTGCCATCTTTTCCCAGATCGCCTGGCAGGCTTTGTAGTGACGCGGCTCCGTCGTGCGGATGAAGTCATCGTTCGAAGCGCCGAGAGCTTCGTACATCGAGCGGAAGATCGCCGAGTTGCGATCGGCCAGCGCGAGAGGCGTAATACCTTCCTTCTCGGCGGTCTGCTGCATTTTGAGACCGTGCTCGTCGGTGCCGGACAGGAAGAACACGTCGCGGCCATCGAGACGCGCGAACCTGGCGAGCGTGTCGCTCGCGATCACGGTATAGGCGTGACCGATATGGGGTTTGCCGTTCGGATAGAAGATCGGCGTCGTGATGTAATATTTTTCCGCCACTTTAGGTTCTTTCTGCAGTGCCAGACGCGGCGCGCATGCGCACCCTGCTCAGCCGCGGCTCGCTGCCTCGAGGCGCGCGAAACTTCCGAGGATGAGCGATTTGCGGTCAAGGTTGAGCGTAACGGTGTCAGCCTTGTCGCGGGCCAGTGTTTCCCATAGCTCGGCAAAAGTCGCAAGGCGCTGAGGCCCTATCAGCCGGGCCGCCAGCTCCACGTCGCGCAGTGCCCCCTCGCCCGTCGCCGCCGCTGAGATCAGGCGTCCCAGGCTCGCCTGGAAAAGGTCCATGAAGAGCTGGAATTTCCGGTCCTGGGCTATGGGTTGTAGCTCATCCGCAAGGCCGTGAACGACCCTGAGGTCGAGCCTCGGTAGGCTCCCGAGAACCTGATCGATACGCGCCTGCAGGCCGAGCCCTCCGCCCCCAAGCAGGATGAGTGCCCGTCCAACGCTCCCCCCGGCCAGCGGCAGCAGCTTGTCCCAATCCTGCTCTTCGGGGAGAGCCATCTCGGCCGCGGTCAATGCCTGCGCGGCGGCCCGCTTAAGATCGCTGTCTAACAACGGCGGCATGGCAATGACGCGGCACCGCGACCGGATCGTTGCGAGCAACCGTCCCGGCGCCGATGTGATGAGCAGGAAGACCGTTCGCCCTGGCGGCTCTTCGAGCGACTTCAAAAGCGCGTTGGCCGCGTTCTGATTGAGCTCGTCGGCACTGTCGACGATGACGACCCGCCGGCCTTGGTCGCCCGAGCTGAGCGACAGGAAGCCTTTGAGCTTGCGCACCTCGTCGATCGGTATGGTCTGCGGGAAACGCTTCGTCTTCGTGTCGTAGGGGCGCCGGATGACAAACAGTGCCGGATGTGAAAGCGCGCGCACCAGCCGGTCCGTCCGCGAGTCCGGTTCGATCGTGAGACCTTGCCCAAACATATCGCGCTCGTCGGGTTCGGCGAGCGCCGCACGCGCGACGTGATAAGCCAGCGTCGCTTTGCCGATGCCGGCCGGCCCCGCCAGCAACCACGCATGGTGCATGCGGCCGCTGGCGAGCGCTTCTGCGAACACCTCTTGTGCGGCGTCCTGGCCATAGAGAGCCCGCGTCTCCCGCGGGTGCGGAAAATCATCGAGCCGATCCGCTTCCGGCAACGCCTCGATGTCAGCCCCCAATGGCGCACGCGCCATCAATCGGCCTCAGCGAGCAGATGCGCGGTGACCGCCTGCCACACGGCCGTCTCGACGCTCGCCACCGGTAGATGGCCGTCGATCAGCACGCAGCGCTGCGGTTCCTGCTCGGCGATTTCGAGGAAGCCCTCCCGCAACGTCTCATGCGTTTCGATGCGCTCGGCATCGTAACGCGAAAGCGTGCCGCGCAGCTCCGCCCGCTCGATCCCCGCGCTCGCAGGCAGGTCAAGGATCAACGTCAAGTCCGGGTAGTCCGGCGCCACGATGAACTTTTCCAGTTGTTCGATAAAGGCGCGCTCCAGACCATAGAGCTTGCCTTGGTAGACGCGCGTTGAATCGATGAAGCGATCCGAGATCACCCACGTGCCGTCATAGAGCGCTGGGCGGATCACCGACGTCATATGCTCGGCTCGCGCCGCGGCGAAAAGCAGAAGCTCTGTCACCGGATCGGTTGGACGATCCTTCATGATAAGGGCGCGCACGTCTTCGCCGACCGGCGTGCCACCCGGTTCGCGTGTTACGATGACGGGAATACCGGCGCGTTCCAGCCGTTCGGCCAGGCGCTTCGACTGGGTCGATTTTCCGGTGGCCTCGCCGCCTTCGAAGGTGATGAATTTTCCGCGCTTCATGGCTCGCCTCTGCTTTTCGGCGGGCGTAATCTAGAGTGCCAGCCGGCGCAAGGCCATTAGCACAAGGGAGTCGACGCCCTGGCGGACGATCCCGCCGTTCGAAACGTCCTCCGTAGCATAGAGCGGCACTTCGGCCGATGCGCTGCTTGAACTCGAAATACGCAGCGTCGCGACCTGATCGCCTTTCTTCACCGGCGGCTTCAAGGGCGCCTTATAGACGATTTCCGCCGAGATCCGCTGATTTGCCGGATATTTAGGCATCGTAAACATCACGTCGCCCTTGGCGGCGAGCGGCACATACCAAGTCTTCCCGCCCCAGACGCGCGCTTGCCCGACGATTTCGCCCGCGTTGAAAAGTTTGACCGCGCTGAACGACTGAAAGCCCCACGTCAGAAGCTTCGCAGCCTCGTCCTTTCGCTGATCCGCTTTCTCTAGGCCGCTGACGACGACGATAAGCCGCTTGCCGTCCTGAACGGCCGAACCGACCAGGCCATAGCCGGCAGCCGCTATATGCCCGGTCTTCATGCCATCGGCACCGATGTTCAAGAACAGCAGCGGATTGCGATTGATGAAGCGATGCTGGCGGTAGCGAAATTCCTTCTGGCTGAAAACCGGGTAGAAGTCCGGATATTCACGGATGACGTACCGCGCCAGAATGGCAAGCTCCCGCGCCGTCATCAGCTGGTGGGGATCAGGCAGCCCCGTCGAATTGCCGAACGTTGATTTTTTGAGGCCGATCCGCCGCGCCTCCTCGTTCATCATCCGCGCGAACGCGCCTTCGGTTCCCGCCATGTTCTCGGCGATGCACATGGCGGCATCGTTGCCCGACTGAACCGCGACCCCCTGAATAAGCTCATCTACCGTCACCGTCGTATTGACCGGTACCATCATCGCCGACGTACCCGACGGCGCGCCGCCGTTGCGCCAGGCGTTGACGCTCATCTTGTATTCGTCGGTCTTTTTAACGCGGCCTTCCTTGATGGCGCGGAAAAGCACCTCCAGCGTCATCAGCTTGCTCATGCTCGCTGGCGGGAAAAGCTCGTCGGCGTTGTGCTGATAGAGGATGGCGCCCGTTTCCGCGTCCATCAGCATGGCATGCGGTGCCTTGGTCGCAAACCCCGTCTCAGCGGCTTCCGCATTTTGCAACACGACCGCAAGCAGCCCTGCGATCGCAACAATGACGAGCCAAATGCTCCGCGTCTTCCACATCGCTCGAATCGTTTCCGTGTGATGCCGCCTGGCTAGACGACCCGACTGATGGAAACCGAAGTATCCGACTGCATTGAGACATGGTCAACGCCGGGTTAACGCAAATTGTGCAACGAGCCGCTTAATCCATCACGATCGCGGTATTCGCGACACCATATGTCGCAATGCGGCTCTGGGCGCGCGACGCCTCGCCCTGCGAGAAAGGCCCAACGCGGACGCGATAGACTTGCATCCCGTTGCTGGCTTGTAGAGGCGCTACTTCCACCGGACCCAAAGCGCCAAGTTCACGCCTAAGTCTCTCGGCATTGGAGCGATCTCGGAAAATGCCGACTTGCACATACGCGCGTTCGGAATAGCCGCTACTCGCAGGCTCGTCGTACGCCGATACGGGCAGATAGGCGTCGCCGTTTTCGGCCGACGTCTGCGCCGGCGCAAACGGCTGCGGGGCGTCGAATGGCTCGGGCTCAGGTTCCGGCTGACGCTGGGGCGCGGCCGTCAAAGACATGCGCTGCGTAAAATCAGGCTCGCCGATACTCGCCGTCTGCACCAACTGGCGCCGCGATCTCTGGGCCGGTGCAGGTGCTGGCGGCACGGGCTTGCCCGCGAGCGCCGCGCGATAGCTGTTTGGGTCCCACCGATCGGATGCATCTGCAGGCAAGTCGGAGGCATTCGTCTCGGCCGCCGCATATTCGCGCGCGGGCGAAGGCTGGCCCTGATACGGCTGGTTGTTCTGCTGCGCCAGGAATTGCCGTTCTCGGCTGTCGTCGCCATTGAGCGGCGCCAATCCGGCATACCGCACGCGGACGCGTGCACGCCCCTTGCCGACAAAACCAAGTTGCTTGGCTGCCGCATACGACATGTCGATCAGGCGATCGTTGACATACGGCCCGCGGTCGTTGACGCGCACCAGCACCGTCCGGCCGTTGTCGATATTAGTCACATAAGCATAGCACGGCAGCGGCAGCGTCGGATGGGCCGCAGTCAGCGCGTTGGCGTCGAACACCTCACCGTTCGCGGTCCGGCGACCGTGGAAATCAGCGCCATACCAAGAGGCTACGCCGTATTCGTCGTAATTCGGATTATCGCGGGGAACGTACCATTTGCCCGCCACCTTGTAGGGCGAACCAAGTTTGAACTTGCCACCGCCCTTCGCAACACGACCCGACGCAACCCGCGGACTGCTGCTGACGCCGTATTCGTCTTCCGTGAAGGTGGAGCGATTGACGCCGGTTAGGGATTGCGGCGACGGGCTGCTCGAACAGGCGCTCAAAAGCGCCGCGGCACTGACTGCCAGCATCAGCCGGCAGGCAAGCCTCCCGTAAAGGCCCCTGTCCATGTACGCAAACCCAACTCGATACGCTACGCCCGCCCAAGCGCACCCTGACCGCAACTACACACGGCGAGAATGGCCGAAGCTTGCTGGAATGATGACAAACGCTGCTTAGGATCAGGTTAAGCGCGGGGCTTGAGGCCGGCGCCGGAACCCGCTAGGAGGGGCGATCCGGACAATGCGCATCGAGGCCGCCTCTCAGGAAGCCTCCCCGCAGTGGGTCTTGGAGGGGTGGCCGAGTGGTTTAAGGCACCGGTCTTGAAAACCGGCGTGGGCGCAAGTCCACCGTGGGTTCGAATCCCACCCCCTCCGCCAGCTGCCTGCCCTATTCCGTAAATCGCCAAGCTGGCGGCGCGTTCCAGAGGACTGAGGGAACAACGGTTTAAACACTGGGTGGGGGCATGACACTTCGGACGAGCCAAGCGGCGTGGACAATTGTCGGCTTGCTGTGGGTCGTCTGTCTGCTGAATTATCTCGACCGGCAGCTTGTCGTCGCGATGCCTGGAATAATCAAAGCTGACCTCAAAATCGGCGATGAGAAATTCGGTCTGCTGTCTTCCATGTTTTTATGGATCTACGGTATCTGTTCGCCAATTGCCGGATATGTGGCTGACCGCGTTGGGAAGCGACCCATCGTGATGGCCAGCCTCCTCATCTGGTCGGCGGCGACGTTTCTAAGTGGCGTAGTCACCTCATTCGAGGGAATGCTGCTGACAAGAGCAACGCTCGGCATCAGCGAAGCCTTCTACATGCCGGCCGCCGTTTCGCTCATCGTCGAATTCCACCGGGGGCCTACACGCAGCCGCGCCACCGGATTGCATCTCAGCGGCGTCTATGTAGGCTCTATTCTCGGCGGCCTTGGTGGAGTCACGGCCGAAATTTTCGGCTGGCGCACCGTTTTTCTCGCCATGGGAGCGCTCGGCGTCGCTTATGCCCTCGTCCTTTTGATCCTGTTTCCGCAGAAGACGGAAGAGGCCTATCCCCACTCTCAAGAAGATGCATCTCCTTCGTTTCCCGAAGGAGCTTCACTTTGGTTCCTCCTGTCGGCTCAAGGGTTTCGCCTGCTGCTCTTGATGAACCTGCTCAACGGCGCCGCCTATTGGCCCGTTCGCAATTGGCTGACCGAGTTCTTTCGCGTTGAACTGGGCGTGAGTTCGGCATTGGCGCCTGTTTACGGGCCAATGACCTTCAACGGCGCGGCATTCGCCGGAATGCTAATTGCGAGCAGTCTCTCGGACTGGTGGGCGGTGCGGAATTTGCGGGCGCGGGCTCTTGTCCCTGCGTTCGGCTTCTTGATCGCGTCACCTTTTCTTTTCGTGCTCGGCGCTGCGCAGTCCATCCCCGTAATTCTAGCATGCGTGCTGATTACGGGTATGTCCCAAGGTTTTCTGGACGCCAATCTGATGCCCGCGACCTGCACGGTCGTGGACCCGCGTTGCCGGGCGATGGCCTATGGCCTACTCAATTTTGTTGGCACGACTGCCGGCGGCTTCATGACTTACGTGGGGGGCTGGCTGAAAGAGCAGGACATTCCGTTCAGCGCCACATTCCAATTCGCCAGCATTCTCATTCTGATTGCTGGCGTTCTCTTGATGCTGGTGACACCGGCCCATAGGCGGCAAGTGACTCAAGACGTATAGATGCAGACTGGGAAGGCGCGGTATGGCGACGGCGGCGCGCGTTATTCCGACAACATTTCGGAAAACATCCTCAGCGCTAAATTAAAGAAGCAAAACATCAAAAAATCTTCGCTGATTTTGCAACTTCCACGGCATTGATGTCGATCGGATGAGGTGAAGCGGACAGCCTTTCAGCGGCTTCCAATTTCGATTTACGCCACCAGACGATGTCGAATGCCTTGCCGAAGTTATCCAGGCCCCCACTCAATTCCAGAGCGATGAGCGTCCGGATGCATTTCGTGCATTTGCCGCAGTTTATAGGATCGCACGGACCTCTATTTGCTTGGTATTTTTGATTTGTACAAACGTCCAAGTGCTCGAACGCGAGCGGCATTTTCGATACTTCCGCCGTCCGCTTTATCCTATTTGCATCCCAACCTAGATAGATTGTATCCAAGCCGGTCGGAAGAAATGAGCGGATGATCGCGGGGTCGATAAAATCAAGTCCGTATCGCTTCGCCGCATCAAAGGATAGATCCGTAACCTCGTGCGCCGCTGAGTAGTATATTGTGCTCACTTCTGACGCGGCGATGGCGGCAGAAATGTTTCTAAAAGTGTGGCACCGAACATGGGCTTCTTTATATGCGCGATGGAAGTTGGTTTCGATGGTTAAAAGAGGAATGCCCAAGGCGGTCGCAACAGCATTGACGTTGTTCAGCCGAACATTCCAGGTTTCCAAATTATCGTCATGAGCACCTGCGTGGACGTTAAGGAATGCATCGGGCGTTATGCCAATATTCCTCAGCAGATGAAGACTGTAAAAGGAGTCGATGCCCGCACTGAACATCAGCGCCGACTTTCCAGGTCGTACGTCGATCTCAGAACTGATCTTGTCTGCTGTAATCGCTACGCGGTGGCCGCCAAAATACCGTTCAACAAAGGGCGATAGCTCGCAGGACAGCTTTGCCAAAAGCGTCGAACTGATTGCACCTTCGATATGAAGATCTCTATTCAGCCTTGAGGCGATTAGTACGGCCATAGGAATGAATGCAGAAATGGGCGGCGTTTTCCGCACGACCGAGCCGCGGATGGCGAGCTCGATATCCCCCATCTTGGCGACATGCCATCCCGAGTTGGAGGCTAAAACGGCCGCTAGATGCATGAACTGGTTCATGATTTTGTCCCGTCAAAATCATCTCAGCGCTGAATGCTTAACGAGCCCAACACCATCGCACGCCCCTTAAAAAGGCGCTATACTGATCGTTCTCCGCCCCGCGAAAACCATATCGGTCTTTGGTGTTAATTGACGCCTCGCATCAAGCAAATGCAGGCGCTGGGCTCGACGTCCGTCGGGAAATCGCTCGCTAAACTAGGCGTGGCGGCGATAGCCGCTAGATTTTCTGGCGGGGTAAAAATGATAGCAAGCGGCGCCCTGTTGGGGGCCTTTCCCGAAAGCATACAAAATCGTGACTTTCCTACCGCAATTGCGTCACGCTGCCCTCAGAGGTCCAAGGTTTGGGGCTCTCGTGGCTATGATGACAACAACGACGTCGATCTAATGCGCATACTTCTCGTCGAAGACGATCAGGAAACGGTGAGGATCGTTCGTGAGAGCCTGATTGGCCAAGGACACGACGTCGTAGTTGCCATCAACGGCGCCGAGGGCCTCAAGGCGGCGATGGTTGAAACCTTCGATGTTCTTGTCGTCGACAGGATGTTGCCGGGCCTCGACGGACTGCACCTCGTGCAAAGCCTTCGGCGCGCCGACGTGCTGTCCGGCATCATTCTGCTCACTGCAGTGGGAGGCATCGAGGATCGCATCGAAGGCTTGGAAAGCGGCGCTGACGACTACCTTGTGAAGCCTTTCGCGCTCGGCGAGCTGCTTGCGCGCATTACAGCCTTGGGCCGCCGTCCTCCCGGTCCCAAGCAGGACGCCACCTTCCGGATCGGCACCTTGGAAGTGAACCTCATTCGGCGGCAAATCCGGCGAGGAAACGATGAGATTCATTTGCAACCGCGCGAGTTCAAGCTGCTTGAAATTTTCCTTCGCAATCGCGGGCGCGTCGTCACGCGATCCATGCTGCTGGAAGAGATGTGGGGATTGGAACGCGACACGAAGACTTCTATCGTCCAGACCAACGTCAGTCGCCTTCGATTGAAGATCGAACGCCCCGGAGATCCGCCTTTGATCCGTACAGTGAGAGGATTGGGATACATCATTGATGCGGCATAGGCTAACCCGCGGCACCGCCTTTCGGTTGGCCGCCCTGGTCGTTGTGATCATTACGTTGGTCAACTCTGTAATTTTCTCCGCGCTCTATTATTCCCTCAGCACGCAATTGACGGCGCATCTGCGTGCGCACATCGACGAGGTTCGTAAAACGCTGATCGACGTCCAAGGGAAAGAAAGCGACGGCTTTCAAGAACTCGCGGCAATGATCGAAAGCCATGCCCGTGTCGCGAAGTCCGATGAAGATATTTATCTCCTGACGGACAGCTCGGGAAAACGCATCGCTGGTAACGTAGCGTCTCTCCAACGGTTCGAGGGCTGGCGGAGCATTCCTTGGAACAACTTGAATCTTCTCGGCGACTGGTCTCCGCACAGGGCAAGCGATGCGGTGATTGGGCGATGGACGACGATCAATGGCGGTTATCTGTTTGTCGGCGACGGCAATGGAGACATCCGCGATGCGCAGAGACTGCAGCTCAACGGCCTGATGTGGGGCATCGGTCTTTCGGTGATTTGCGCGATTATCGGAGGCTGGTTCCTCGGCAGCCGGGCGCAACGACGCATCGGGCAAATGGAGGAAGTTTTGAATGCCGTGGCAAGCGGTGCGCTTGACCGCAGAGTGCCGCGAGTATCCGCGTCGGACGACATCGATCACGTTGCGGCGCTCATCAATGCCGCCCTCGACCGCCTGCAACGTCTCTTCGAAAATTTGCGCCAACTCTCCGTCGATATCGCGCACGATCTCCGCACGCCGATCAGCCGCATGCGCCAAAGGCTGGAGCACGTGCGCTCAGGCGGCGATAGCATCGAGGCCTATCGGGAAGCGGCCGACGCTTCGATCGCAGAGATCGACAACATCGCTGAAACCTTCGATGCCCTAATGCGCATTTCGGAGATCGAAGCCGGTGCCCGCAAAAACAGATTTGCCGATGTCGATCTCAAACCCATGCTAACCAACATCGTCGATGCGTTGGAGGCGGTCGCGGAGGAGCGAGGTCACCGCCTGCATCCTCTCATCGCGGCTGAGGGCGCTTTTATTGTGCACGCCGACCACCGCCTTCTGAACCAGCTCTTCCTCAATCTCATTGAGAACGCGATCGTCCATTGCCAAGAGCCGGCCGACATCAGCGTCGAAGTCACGAACGTCGGCGGCTGTCCCGTCGTGCGCATTCGCGATACTGGACCAGGAATTCCCGCTGAAGAGCGCGAAAACGTCTTTCGCAGATTGTATCGGCTGGAAAAGAGCCGGACCACGGCAGGCAATGGATTGGGCCTTAGCCTCGTGGCGGCGATTGCCGACTTGCATGGAGCGCGCATTACGCTCGCCGACAATGAACCCGGCTTGTTGGTCGAGATATGGTTTTCTTCTTCAGTCTGAGTATCGACCACCGACGACCGCAAATAACATATGAATGGCCGATGCCGTTAGCGCCATAAATACGCCGGCAAACGCGACGTCGGACAGGAAATGTCCGCCCTCGGTCATGCGCACGAACCCCGCGAGCGTTCCCAGAACGATGCCGCTCAGCGTCCAAAATGCAGCATCGGCGGGGAACAGAAAAACGGCGGCAAAGCAAATGATGTAGATCGACGAGGCCTCCCCTGAAAAGAACGAGCAGTTCCGGCTACATTGATCCGATGGTTTCAATGGCGGCGCATAGATCTTCGATCCGCCGAATTCCATGACATGATTAGGTCGCGGCCGCCCCCAATGATCCTTGAAGCCGAGGTTCGCGATCGTAAGCGGCCCTATCAAAAGGCATACCGCAAGGTATAGCCATTGACTGGCGGAAAGACTGAGCCAGCGTTTGCGCATGCTGATCAGAGAGACGACGCAGCCGACACCGGCGAGCACGCAGACTGCACAGAACAACGTCGAAAATCCCTTACGAAGACTGCCAAAGAACAGGGATTCGCTGCCAATGAAGCGATGGGGCTGCACGTAGAGGGCTCGGCTCACCGAGAGATCGAAGCGAGGATACGCAAGATAGAAAATCATCAAGCAGATGCCGAACGCAACGGCGCCGAAAAGCATCGCTTTGGCCGGCGCACATGCCACATCCGCAGCGGACGCCTGATTTGACTTCCACACCTCTGCATTGTCCAACGGCAATCTGAATACTCCCCCCATATTCGCGGGTACACATTGGGCAAAACTCCATGCAGCCTTTACGGCAGGAACGTCTCAGAACTGTAAGTAAAAGGCGACCTTTCACCCGCGCTTTGAAACGTGCGGCCGGCGTCGGTCGAGAGACAGATAAAGAATGGCCAGCAGCAGCCCGAACGTCACCAGCGACGCCTGCCCACGCGGCAAGCTCAAGCCGCCGTCGCCGACGGGTTTCGTCAGGAAATCGCCAAATGTCGCGCCGAAGGGACGCGTAAAAACGAAGGCGATCCAGAACAGGATGACATCGTTGATACGAGAGAAATAATGAAGCAGGGCGACAGCTCCGATAATACCGGCCGTCACCAGCGCGCCCTGGATGAAACTCAGACCCGCATCATCGACGAGATAATCGCCGAACGCCGTGCCGAGACTGTTGGAGAACAGGACCGCGGCCCAGAACATGATTTCGACGTCGCGCCCGCGAATGGGGAAGACCCGAAGCGTCCCTTCGCGAAGGCGCCAAATTGCCAAAGTCAACGCCAAGGCTGTCGCCAGGATCACGGATCCGGCGAGATATCCAAGGTCGAGCGAGCGGTCCATGAAGTCGGAGATTTCAGTGCCGGCCGTCGTCGTGGCAATGATCGTGAACCAAAAGAGCAGAGGACGGTAGATCTCGCTCCTGACCTGCAGGAAGAGCAACGCGACGAGGATCGCAAAGGTAACCGCGAGGCCCACATAATAGCCAAGTCCAAGCGACATCGAGAGGAAGTCGCCAGCCGTTTCGCCCAGCGTCGTCGCCAGGATTTTCATGATCCAGAAGGCGAGCGTAACTTGCGAGACTTTGGACATTTGATCTTGAGCGTTACCCATTGCAGCAAAGCTCATAGGTCGTCGATTTCGTCAGAACGCCACCCGGCGTGACCTGCAGATGACGTCATTGCGAACCCGCCAGTTCCAGCCCACGTGCCAGAGGCGCGATCAGAGACCTCGCTTCGATGTAATTGAAAATCGCCCTAACCGCCGATTTGCGATCCCGGTACGTGCGATTATTGCCGACCAGTCGATTGGCGACGAGAGTCCAGGTCGCGATCCCTGCTGGCCTTGCAGCAATCAACGCATCGAGGCGAATCCGGAAGACTTCGGCATCATCGATGTAAGGCGCAAGCTCCGAGCAGATATCGTTTGCTAGCGCCGCATTTTGGCTTTTGAAGCGGCGCGCGCCCACGCCTTGCGGCGCAGGCGGAAGGCAGATCGACGTACAAAAATCGTCGACTGAAGCGCCGGGCCGACCTGTAAAGATTTTTAACAGCTCGCGAACGGACGAACTCGCCTTAACGGCGCCGCTGGCGTGAAGTCCGACGGCAATAGTGTCGAGCGTTTCCTTGAGACGCCCCGGATACTGCTCGGATGGAGACATGCGCTTGACGCGAGCGGCGATGGTCTCGTCACGACCGCGATCCAGTACGGCTGCCAGTCGATGCAGTTCGTACGAGCGATCAAAGTCGGCAATCGCGGCGAAAGCCCGAAGCGCGCTCGCAAAGTCTTTGGTATGCATGGGATGAGCCTCCACGGCATCTTTCGTGTGCCGAGGAAGCACAATGCTTCGCAGTGATTTTGCGGCATCAAAGCCACAGAATTGTAAGACTGGAGCCAGCCAGCGTGGCTTTGCTGATCAGTCCACCGGCCGAGGGCGAGTTTAGCCGTGCTGAAGCAATCTCCGCGCGAATTTCTTTGGCCGAGCTTTGCAGCGGCGGAGTCCGAACCCCTCAGGCGTCCGAATCGTTCGTGGCAGCAGGAAGACGCAGCGTAGCAATGAGGCCGACCGTGCCGTTCTCGATCGTTAGGCTTCCCCCCCATGCCTCGACGATGTCGGTGACGATCGCCAATCCGAGACCGGCACCCCCAACGTGCGTATCGAGTCTCTGTCCGCGAATCAGCATCGCCGCCTGATGTTCCTTTTCAATGCCCGGACCGTCGTCGATGATAGAAATCGAGATACTCTGCATTTCGGCGCGCGCCTTCACAGAAACCTTTTCCTTGGCATGGCGCGCGGCGTTGTCGAGCAAGTTCCCAAGCGACTCAGCCAGATCGACGGCATCGATGCGCGCCTCCAGATCGGGCGGCGCATCAATAGTCCAGCTCAAGGACTGCCCGCGTGGTGTCTTCTCGACGACACGTATGATTTGTTCTGCTGACGTCCTGACGTTCGTCGACGCATTGCTGTTGGCGTAGGAAATGCGCGCACGCGCAATCTCGCGATCGATGTGGCGGCGCATGAGATTGACGAGATAGGAAATATCCGACGCGATTCTCGTCTCGCCTTTCTCTTCGAGCCGCGTCACTTCTCCATTCAAAACCTGCAGCGGCGTCTTTAGTCCATGCGCCAGGTCCGCGGCGCGCCCTCGCGCTTTCTCGATCGCCTTCTCCCGCTCGTCGAGCAGCGCGTCGATTTCCTCGGCGAGCGGCCTTACCTCTTTCGGAAACGCACCGCCAAGCCGCTGTTGCTTGCCCGAGCGAATGCTCGAAAGCCTGCCACGTATCGTCGACAGCGGACGCAGACCGACGCTGACTTGCACCCAGGAAGCCGCGACCAGTAGCGCACCGATGATCAGCAGAAACGGCGCTAGCTCAGACGCAAAACTTCGCACCGATTGGCCGACTTCCCGAGAGTCCACAGCAACCGCGATCCGAACTTTCGAGCCTCCGATATTGTCAGGCAGCTCGATGTATCGTTGCAGCAGATAGAGCCGCGCGTTCTGCGGGCCAACAATCTCGTACCTGCGAGAAACATCGGCGACATTGGTTTCGGGCGGAAGCGACAGAACCGTATCCCACAACGATCGCGATCGCAGATCGTCCGTCGGCGATCCTCCTTCGATCTGCCAATAAAGCCCTGACAACGGCTCCTCGAACCGTGGGTCAGACGGGCGATGCGCCAGCGCCAATTCACCGGACGGCTTGCGCGTTAGCCCCGCTGCGAGCTGGTTCAAGTAAATGGTCAGCTCCGCATCGACGCGGCGCTCAACGTGGCGCTTGAACAATTCCGTCAGACCGAAAGCGGCGATGCCAAGCGCGAGCAAGATCGACAGGACACCCGCAGCAAGCAATCTGAGGCGAAGTGAACCCACGCTCATGCCGGCACTTCCACGACGGTGTAGCCGAAGCCGCGCCGGGTCTCGATCAAATCCTGGCCGAGCTTTTTGCGCAGTCGCGTCACCACGGCTTCGAGCGCGTTGGCATCTCGCGCGTCGTCGTCGCCGTAAAGATGTTCGATCAGTTCCGCCGGAGGAATGACGCGTCCCTTGTGATGGATAAGGTAGGAAATTAACCGGTATTCCAGCGGGGATACCGCCACCGACGCACCGTCGATAAGAACGCGCATCTGCCGGGTATCGACGGAAAGCTTGCCTGCCGTTAGTAGCGCCGACCCCTGCCCCACCGAACGGCGAATGAGCGCGCGAACGCGGGCGATCAATTCCTCGATCTGGAATGGTTTGACGAGATAGTCGTCCGCACCGGCATCAATGCCTTCGACCCGCTCCATCCATGCACCACGCGCCGTCAAAACCAGAACAGGCATCATTCGGCCCGCTGCGCGCCAGCGCTTGAGCACGGAAAGCCCGTCGATTTTTGGCAGACCGAGATCCAATATCACGAGGTCGTAATTCTCTGTGTCACCACGGAACCAGGCATCCTCGCCGTCGTGAACGGCATCGACGCTGTAGTTCGCAGCGGTCAAGGCCGTTGCGAGGCTTTTTGCAATTTTGGGTTCGTCCTCGACGATGAGAATGCGCATCAATCGTCATCCTCAATCGTCAGGATCTTTGCCGTCGCCGCGTCGACGTTGACCTCTTTCAGCTTGCCCTGAGGCGTCAGGATCTTGAACTCATAAACGAAAGCTCCTGTTTTTTTGACCTCCAGCTCGACACCGATGATTTGGCCCGGAAACTGTGCCTTCAATTCGTCCATGATGTCCGTCAACGGACGAATGCGGCCCTCGCTCAACGCTTTGCGGGCAATCTCATGATCGCGCTCGTCGTCATCGTCGGCAATCGCAGTGAGCGTACCGGCGGACAACAGCGTGAATGCGGTCAGAGATAGGACGATAAGGCGCTTCATGACGGGTTCCATGACGTGAGCATCGTGCAGGATCGGAGCTGACAAACTCCTGACAGATGCCATCAGACCGGCGTCAGCGCGCCTCGGGCAAGGTCACGCTCGACCGACAACGGTTTGGCAAAACACAGGAGTTTTTACAATGCAGAAGGCCCGCAACCTTGTTCTTCCCGTTGCAGTGATCATCTTCGGTCTTGCAGCATCCGCGCAGGCCGACGACCACAAGTATCGGCTCAACGTGCCGGCCGATAAGTGGCTCTCCGTCTCCGAAGTGATCCAGAAGCTGAAGTCTCAGGGCTATCAGGTGACGAAGATCGAAGCCGACGACGGCGTTTACGAGTTCGATGCGACGAATGCCGAAGGCGTGCGCATCGAAGGTCACGCCAACCCCGCGACCGGCGAAGTCCTGACTGGCTACGACGACTGATGCTCTAAATTCTCTGGCTCTGCAGCACGCACTCGCAGAGCCAGAGACTATCGGATCACACTTTCTCTGCTCGGCGATATCGGGATCGGGAGCTTGAACGGACATCTAGATCGACGGTGCGGAGACACAATCGCCGCGCCCATCAATTCTTGACGAAGATCCGCCGAAGAATTCCAGGCCGCGGCGACGCCGCCTCCGCATCGCTCTTGCGCTCGGTTTCCGCTCCCCTGTCTTTGACGAGGCGGTGGATGAATGCGAGTTTGCCTATGATGGCTGGCGAGAGCACAAATGGATAGAGATCCGGTTGGCCCATGCTGCGATTGAGGCTGTTGACGGCGAACGTAACGGGTATCCATTCGCTCATGAGTGTTTCCATATCGGCGATGGCATAAGGATCGCGATCCGCTGTTGCGCTCAAGCCTTCTGTAGCCGCCAGTCGCGGCGAAATCCGCAAATTGAACGTATGCGCCATTTCGAGCGTATCGATTATGTGCAGGTAGTGCGCCCAGGTTTCAGCGAAATCTTCCCACGGGTGCATGGTCGCGTAGGCGCTGACAAAATTTTCCCGCCAATTCGCAGGCGCACCGTTTTGATAGTGCGCCTGCAGAGCGGCGTCGTAATCGAGCGTTTCGTCGCCGAAAACTTCACGAAATGCCTCGATCTTTCCGGCATCCCTGACCAACCGATCCCAATAATAATGACCGACTTCGTGACGGAAATGCCCGAGCAGCGTCCGATAAGGCTCATGAAGATGTGTGCGCAGCTTCTCACGTTCGGCATCGTCCGCCTCCAGAAGCGAAATCGTGATGATGCCATTGTCGTGGCCCGTCAGAACTTTGGCTTGTGGAGCCGAAGCTAGGAAATCAAAAAGCAAGGGCTCGGGATCGCCACTCGCTGTCGTCGGCACCGGCAGGCGAAGCCTTAGCAGCGTGTACATCAAGCGACGCTTTGCTTCTTCGATACGATGCCAACGTGGAACATTGATCGGGTCGGACAGATCGGGAACCGTTCGGTTATGCTCGCAGGCCGAACAGTAAGGTGTTGCGGAAGAGGCGTTGACCAGCCAATTGCACGCATGAAGCTCCCAATTGGCACAGTATCGATATTGGTTCTGATTGTCGGCCAGTGCGATCCACGTGCTTCCGTTGGGCTTTACGGCGCTCATGGTCTCCTGGGGCGGAAGATATCCGACCTGAAGGTGGCAGCGCTCACAATGCGTGTTCTCAAAAAAAAGAACCTGCCCACAATTCTGGCATTCAAATAATTTCAAAGGAATTGTTCCTTCTAACCCGCAAACATTGCGTACACAATCGGCACTGCAACGCCGAAGGGAGATCAAAGTTGCTCACGGCAACCGAAATTTGCGGAAATATTCCAAACCGCCGGGCTGTCGGGAAGCCATGATCTTTTGTCCTCGTTACAGAGCGGAGTGAAGCTCATAACAAAGAGATTGGATTGCGATGGAGCTTCACATGTTCGCCGATCTTTGCAGAATGCTTTTTCTCTCGACGCTTTGGTTGGCCGGAGCGACATCGGAGGTCCTTGCCGATACCTGCGGGGATCGTCTCTCCAACGTACAGTCGCAAATAAAAGGCCTGACTTTGAAACAACGAACGCACGTCACGGATAATTTCGATGCGTTCTACCTAGAGAGTGCAGCTCCACCCGCACGGATAACGGTCTCCTGCGGAAATAAGGTGTTGTCATTCGATGCGGAGTGGCACGGTGGAGACCTTGCTGCCTATAGCGCGCTGCTAGCCGACATCGGGACTTCGCTCGATCTCGGCAGCGATGATTTCTCGTCGTCGCTACAAAAGTGCTGGGATAGAGCAAGCATAGAGGATGGCGAGGACGAGGAAGGGACCGTTGTCGTGCAAACGAAGCGCGCACAAATCAGCTGTGTGAACACAAACGGGACGGCTGAGATAAGCGTAATTCCCCTACCGCATTAGCAATTGGAAAACGTGGTCGCGCACAATTTGGATCGAGGGGGATTTGATAACGATCCCCCTGACCCTTTATCGCCTTACAGCTTGTCGGTTGCCTTATCGACGGCATCGCGTACCTTATTGACCTTGTCGGATACGGCGGTCTCGACTTTACCTTTCACGGCCTGAGCCGCGCCCTCAGCCTGAAGCTTATCGGAGCCGACGGCATAGCCGACCTTCTCCTTCGCCTTGCCGACAGCAGTATCAATTTTACCTTTCAGTGCGCCCATTTTGCGCCTCCTTATCAATTGATAGCGCACTGTAACGCCTGAAAATCCGCGACGGTTCCGTATGGCGAAAGCCAATCCGTCCGCATGCGGTTAATGTGAAACCGGAGCGACTTCCCGATTGATCTGCGGCTCGGTGTTCGAAGAGTTTGAGAGAGAATGTTCCAATGAATTCGTAAACCGCGCAAACGAGGTAAATATCTCGGGAGCGACGAAACGGTCGCGTGATGAAGGCAGAGAGAGCTGCCTTGACGAGACGTCGAGCAGAACGACCTCGACGCCTGGGAATAGAGAGCGGGCACGATCGACGAGTATCCGTATTCCGCCTTCGGCAAGCCCTGTGACCGTCACAAGCACGATCTTCTGCAAGTCGGCGTAACCGATATCCGCCAGAAAGGCCAAAGCCGTCAGACCCGAAGCTTCATTCATGGCACACGCTAGGCCCGTGTGATCCTGATTAATCGCCGAGACTGCAAAGCGGGTCGCAAGCTCGTCGAATTCTCCCCGCACTGGGACGAGCACCATAACGGGATCTTTATCGGGCTTTTCCGGCTTGGACTTTTCCGCGATGGCGCCAATCGTGCTCGAGAGTTCCGCCAACGCTTCCTTGTCCAGACGACCGCGCCGCCGATCCCGGGCGCTTAATGCCAGCGCCGGAAAGACGAGCTTGTCTAAAACTTCCGCGTAAGGGGCCTTTTCTTCAGCTTCGGCGATTTGTTCAGTGGCCGCAAATACGTCGCTCGACAGGAGCCGATGATAAAGGTTCTGCTGTTCGGATAACGCCGGCTCATCGCCGAGCAGAACCGTTATGAATTCAAGGTCGGGCACGTATTTGCCCAACACCACAAGAATGAGCGTGATTGGTGCGGCTAGAACGAGCCCGATGGGACCCCAGGTGAGCGTCCAAAAGCTCGTTGCCAAAATCATCGCAAAGGGAGATAGGCCAGCTCGCCGGCCGAGAACCAACGGTTCCAGAACCTGCCCCATGATAGGTTCGCCGATAGCAAATATCGCGAGCGTCAGAAGAGCTTTCGTCCAGCCTGGGTCGACGGCCGCGGCCAACAATATCGGCGGAATGGCCGCGATATATGAGCCGACAAACGGAACGAACCGCATCACGAACGCCACCACGCCCCACAGCGGCGCGTTCGGGACGCCGAGCGCCAATAAAGACAGGCCGACAAACGTTCCGAATGAGGCGTTGAGTATGACCTGGCCGGTGAAGAGCGCGATGAGCCTATCGCCGGCATCCGACATCGCTGCGGTCGTCTCAGTCATGTGCTCGACGCCGAAAATGCGCACAATCCTGTCTCGCAGGTCGCGGAACTGCATCAGCAGAAAAAGCGTGAACAGGAACGTCAAGGCCGCTTGCGTCAGCGGCTCTGCGAGAATGCGAAGTCCGTAGAGGGCCGTGCTTTCGTCGTCACCCTTAACGATCTGGACCTTGCCGCCTTCCTTAATCGAAGCATTCTCGGCGGGCGGTTGGTTCTCAGGGAACGACGTGACGCCGAACTGAAGTTCGTTATTGATCATTCGCTGATACGTCTCGACCGCGTCAATGGCACGGCCAACAAGACCGCTCGGCACGGATGAACCAACGATGCTTCTGACTTTCTCCAGCACATTCGTGCGGTACTGGGGCAGATCGGCCGCGAGCGAGAGAAGTTGCGAACTCAAGCCGATCGAGGCTGCCGTCATGCACACAACCACGACCAGCAGAACGGTGCCTTCGGCAAAGCCTTGAGGGACACCACGTTTCTTGAGAAAAACGACAATGGGCACCAGCACGAAGCAGGATATGCCTGCGAGCGCGAGAGGCACCAGGATATCCCGGCCCAAAACCAGCGCCGCAATAATAAGGGCCGCCGTTACGAGCGTGGCAGACAAACTTCGTATTGAATCTGCGAGTAACGGCATCGGATGACGTATCGGACGTTAGAGGAAGCGTCGCGCTTTAACGTTGCTGCCTTCCCTCCTGTTCCCCGCCCGCAGACAATGCTTATTCAGCGGTGAACTGAACTCTTTTGCCCGCCGCGCGTTGAATGAATGCACGCGCCCGGTGGCAACCGGCCGCAACAGGGAATGATGGACGCAGTTATTTTGCCGGTTTCTCGCTGCGACACCAACGCATTGGTACGCGCTGACATCTAACCCGTTCCGGGCGAGTGCGCATTCCTAGAGACCGCACCGCCGCGGCCACCTCCAAGACGTTGTCAATAAACGCTCTTCCCCTAAACGCTTCAAACTGCGCTTTTTCCGAAGCATGAGTGTCGCCCCGCAGCTCCGTCTTTTGGGGCGATCGACCACGTTCTCTGATCGTATGACGCGTGGCAATGTGGGCACGATCGAACTTGCGAACGGGGTTCATTCGGGCCTGGAGTGAAGTGGGGAAATAGTTTTGGCTGAACTCCGCGAGATCCTGGAAAGCCGGCAGGTCTCGATCTATTTCGCCGCCGTCGCGTTGGCCGCAGTGCTCGCTCTAACCGTCGGCGGGACGGATGTTCTGGAAGACAGCATCAATCCAGCACTCGCCGCGATGCTATTCCTCACCTTGCTACAGGTCCCGTTGGCCGATCTTGGCCTGGCCTTCGCGCACCGCCGGTTTCTTGCCGGGCTACTCCTCACGAATTTCGTCGCGATGCCGCTGCTCGTCGCGCTTCTCGTGCAGATCCTTCCCGATGATCCGATGATTAGGCTCGGAGCACTGCTGGTACTGCTCAGTCCCTGCATCGACTACGTCGTCACGTTCTCTCACCTCGGCCGCGCCGACGCCCGCCTGCTGCTTGCCGCCACGCCCATCCTGCTCATCGTGCAGATGCTGCTGCTGCCCATCTTCCTCCAGTTATTTCTCGGAGCGCGCGTGGCAGACCTCGTCCATGCCGGACCGTTCGTGCATGCCTTCATCTGGCTTATCGCCATTCCGCTGGCGTTTGCAGCTCTCCTCCAGTACTGGGCCGCGCGCAACGCTGCCGCCGCGCGCCTGTCCTCTATCTTCGGACTTCTGCCGGTTCCGGCCACCGCCATCGTTCTCTTTATTGTCGTGGCGGCGGTCGTGCCCCAGCTCGCACCTGCCATCGGCAAAGCTCTGAGTGTCGTCCCTATCTATATCGCCTTCGCGATCCTCGCCCCGCTCATCGGATGGCGCATCGCACGCCTGCTTCAGCTTCAGGCGCCGGCAGGACGCGCCGTCGCATTCAGCGCCGCGACGCGCAATTCGCTCGTCATCCTGCCGCTCGGACTTGCCATTCCCGGCGCGGTGCCGGTCCTTCCGGCGATCATCGTGACCCAGACGCTGATCGAACTTTTGAGCGAACTCGTCTACGTCCGCCTCATGCCGAAGTTGACTACCAATCGCGAGACGGAAACGGTCTGACCGGCCGCCGCAATATCAGCTTTGCAAGCTAAAAGGCTGCCAGCCGTTTCGTCGGACGCTGGCCGATGTCATCCGCCCGTCGCTTGAGCCACGTTCCGCCCTTCTGGTCGGCTTCGGCCACGCAGTCGTCGACCCACGCCACCAAATTCGACGATTGCTGACGCAGACTTTCGAGCTTCAGGATACGCCGCACCTCCATCAGTCGCCCCGGTTGATGCGGAAAAACCGGCCTATCGTCGCGATCGACGTTCCAGTGGCACAGGATCATAAGATCGCCGTCGCCCGCTGCCGCTTCCTTCACGACGTCCGCAAGAATATCGTCAACGGGCAGAACTTCCGCGAAGCCGCCGCCAACCCCAATGAAGAGCAGGATCTGCGCCAGGTTCTGCGGACGGCGCAGCGCGTTACGCAGAATGACGTGCCGGTGCATTTGCCGAAGCGCCGTCCTGAATTCGCCGTCGAAAATCTGTAGCAGCGCCGTGCCGCGATCAGGCTCCGTGCTTCGCCATAGCGTTTGGCCCGGATCGTATTCGAGGTCGACAAGTTGTGGGTCGGAAACGGAAACGGGTGAGCGGAAAGGCATGGCGGGGCTCCGGATGCGCTCGCAAACGCACGGCAATGATTGCCGGCGCAAGGTATTTCGAAATCCCGCGAAGCGATCTGTAATACCAAAACTGGGTCGAAAGAATGACCGAGCCGAGCATTTGCAGCTAATTGGCTTTGATGAAATCGACGAACGCCCGCAATGGCGCGGGCACCAGCCGCCTCCCTGGATAATACAGAAAGGGCCCGGAAAACGCTTGCCACCACGGTTCGAGGATGGGCTCCAGCGCGCCGCTGTCGAGATACGGCCGCAGCCAATCTTCGAACAGATAGATGACGCCCGAACCAGCTACGGCGACGTCCACTGCCAAGTCGACCATGCCGCCCGCCTGCACGATCATAGGTCCGGTTGTGTCAACGCTCACGATCTCGCCGTCGCGCTCGTATTCCCACGGCGGCATGGAGCCACTCGCGAACCGCCCTCGCAGACACGCATGATTGAGCAGGTCCCGCGGATGTGAAGGTCTGCCGTGGCGATCGAGATACGCAGGCGATGCAGCCGTCGCGAAACGCTGCACGCGAGGGCCGATCGGCACGGCGATCATGTCCTGCTCCAGCCGTTCGTCATAGCGAATACCGGCGTCGCATCCCGCTCGCACCACGTCGACGAAGGTGTCTTCGGCAATGATTTCGAATTTGATTTCGGGATAGGCCGACAGAAAAGGCGGAATGATCGTCGGCAGCACGAGCCGCGCCGCGCTGACCGGCACGTTGAGACGCAGCGTGCCCGCAGGCCGGTCGCGGAAAACATTGACGACATCGAGCGCGGCTTCGACCTCATTGAGAGCAGGCGTAAGCCGTTCCAACAAGCTGCGGCCGGCATCCGTCGGCACCACGCTCCGGGTTGTCCGGTTGAGAAGCCGGACACCAAGCTGCGCTTCCAGCCGACGCACCGCGTCGCTCAGGCCAGAAGGGCTCGCACCGCTCGCCCGGGCGCCATCCCGGAAGCCACCGGCCCGCGCCACAGCAACGAACGCGTTCAAATCACCAAGGTCAACGGCCATTGTTCGAAAATCCGCACAGCTTGTCCGGATTGTGGTCGATTATCGCATGCTAAACAACCGCTATATCTCCGCGCAGCACGAATAAGGAGACGCCCATGACCACCCTCGACGCTTCCGACACCTTCAAACTCGGCGACCGCACCGTCACGCGCCTCGGCTACGGTGCCATGCAGCTGGCCGGACCCGGCGTTTTCGGTCCGCCAAAAGACCGTGCCCAAGCCATCGCCGTTTTGCGCGAGGCCGTTGCGTCCGGCGTGAACCACATCGACACCAGCGATTTTTACGGCCCGCACGTCGTCAATGAACTGATCCGCGAAGCGCTGCACCCGTACCCGGACGACATGGTGATCGTGACGAAAGTTGCCGCCCGCCGCGGTGACGATGCCTCGTGGATTCCGGCGCTCTCACCAAAAGAGCTGACCCAAGCCGTGCACGACAATCTGCGCAATCTGGGCGTCGATGTGCTTGATGTCGTCAACTTCCGCAGCATGCTGGACGTGCATAATCCTGCGGAGGGCACGATCGAAGAACAAGTCTCTACGCTTGCCGACCTTCAGCGAAAGGGACTGATCCGCCACATTGGCCTCAGCAATGTCACGCGCAAGCAAGTCGAAGACAGTCGTAAGATTTGTGACATCGTCTGCGTCCAGAACCTTTACAATCTTGCGCACCGTGACGACGACGCCCTGATCGACCAACTCGGCGCTGAAGACGTGGCCTACGTGCCCTTTTTCCCGCTCGGCGGCTTCACACCGTTGCAGTCGTCGGAATTGTCGGCAGTTGCCGCCCGTCTAGGCGCAACGCCTATGCAGGTCGCACTCGCATGGCTGCTCCAGCGGGCATCGAATATCCTGCTGATCCCCGGTACGTCATCGCTGGCGCACCTTCGCGAAAATCTGGCGGCAGCAGAGTTGCAATTGCCGGACGATGCGATGGGCGAATTGGATCGTATTTCTGCAAACACTGCTCCGGCAAACGGGCATTAGGTCGAACGTTGAAGGGACGGGGGAACGAATTCTCAGCCGGACGCCTTTATCCGATATGGAAAACGGCAACGATCCCCCGACCATCCCTTTCCCGACGCAAGAGCCCGGTGAGTTACCGCCGCTGCCACCTGAGCCGAACAAGCCGCCTGAGCCGTCTCCAATTCCGATTGACGATCCGGCCGAGCCGATGCCTCATCCGCCGGGGAGGTGAGCGCTCGGGGCGATGCTACGCGTCGATCACACCGCCGCGATTCTGCAGCAGCGCCCGCAGGGTGTCCGCATCGCCGCCGTACGAGATGAAATGCGGATTGTCGTAAGAGCCGTCCGCCGCGCATGGCACGCCGTATTCGAGTTCCCTGCCGTCCGACGTCAGCGTGCAACCACCGGCGCCGCGCAAAACCGCGTCACCCGCTGCGGTGTCCCACTGCATCGTCCGACCGAAACGCGGATAGATATGAGCGTCCGCCATCGCCACGAGACAGAACTTCAAAGACGAGCCAACCGAGACCTTGCGATCGATCGGGAGCTTCTGCAGAAAATCTTCCGTTTCCAGATTTCCGTGCGAAGCACTCGCGACGGCGGTCAGGCGGCCATCTCCGCATGATGCGCGAATTTGCGAGCGCTCACCAATCGAAGCATCTTGCAAAATTGCGGACCGGTAAGATGCCAAGCCGTCACTGCTAAACAACTCGCCCCGCGCCGGCGCGAAGACGACGCCGAGTTTCGGCTTTCGGTTTTCGACGAGGCAGATGTTGACTGTATAGTCCGGCCTGCCGCAAATGAATTCTTTTGTCCCATCGAGCGGATCGACAAAAAACAGCGCGCGACTTGTTGAATGGTCTGCAACGCAAGAAGCGGCAGATTCTTCCGCGATGATCGGAATATCCGGCGCGATCCTCTGCAGCGCGCGCACGATCAGATCTTCAGCCGCCTGATCGGCATCCGTCACCGGACTGCCGTCGGACTTGGTCATAACGTTCGCGCCACCTTGCCGAATTTGGGCAATGAGTGTGCCGGCCTCGATGGCAATGCGTTCGAGCGTATCAAGCATTTCTTCTTCTCTTACCCGAACAAACGGGCAAGGCGCCGCTCGCATTGATAGCGGGGTCTCAGAAACTCCGAGCGCCTGAATTGACTTTGCAGATCGGGAGCAACTCTGACGTCTTCTTTCAGCACCCACCGTCGCCACAGATAACGATCAAGCTGTGTACGCGATTTCAGCTCGGCGCGTTCGGCGTCCGACAGATCGCCATGGCGCACCATCGTCCAACCGGCCTTTGCTTTTCCATCTTCGGTCGTGTTTTGCCGTTTAGCCACCGGCGAGATACCGAGTTCGGCCGAGATTTTGCGAATTAGGTCGTCTGCCTCGCTGATCGGAGCAATATGATCGACAGACGCCAGCGCTTCGTCGAGCAGACACATCTTCTGCTGATCCGACAGTCGCACCAGATCCAGCCACGGAAGTTCGAGCCAGCGGTCCAAGAGGAAATGCGAAATGAAGTTCTGGCGCGTTGCCCGCAAAAACAGCGAGAACCCATAGGGCCGCAGTCCCTGCTGGATGTACCGGATCATGCGATAATTGTAGTAGGACAGCATCAGGCTTTCCGGCTCGCGAAGAATGATCGAGCGAACGATTTTGCGGTCCTTGAACTGCTCCTCGATCGAGCGGCCGATGAAATGCCCGGATAAGGCTTTGATCTGGTCGAGCGGCGCCGGCGGCTTGTCGTTGTATTTTCGACCGAACCAACCGAGCGGAAATTGCCGCGTCCGCTTCGGCGCAAACCACACGCCCGAATGGCCCAGCTCGTATGCCAAATGCTTTTCAACCGTCGTGCCTGCGCATTTCGGCACGTGAATATGGATGAGCAACGGCTCCGGCATGCCAGACTTCCCCCCGTAACAGCTCGACGTCGGATAGACTGAGCAGCTTAGATCACCTTATCGGCAAGTCACACCGAGAGAGCTACCCTAAAAGTCATAATGGACAACTTTTTGGTCGCGGGGGGATCGCGGCTTCGCGCAGCACGAAGCCCGTATAACGTACTGTTTTTTCGTATTTATTCCTGAAAGGAGGATCGCATTAGCGCCGATTAGGCTTGGTCGGCTAGGCTCTCCTGGAAGACCGAGCGATTACGACCCGCCGCTTTCGCCTGATAGAGCGCCTTGTCGGCAACGAGAAGCAGCGACGCCAAATCGTCGTCCAGCGCCGATCGCGTCGTCGCTCCCACACTAACTGTCACGGCAACGCTGAGACCGTTCTCCATTGCGATCGGCCTCGCCTCGAGCGCTCGGCAAATTCTGTCTGCTACGGCCTTCGCCTCACGCGCCCCGCAACCGCTGAGCAGAATGGCAAATTCCTCGCCACCCAATCGGCCGACGAGATCCTGTTTCTTGACGCAGGCCTTGATCCGCTTCGCCGCGACGGCCAGCACCTGGTCGCCACACGGATGGCCATACTCGTCGTTAATCGACTTGAAGTGATCGAGATCCATCATCAGCAGGCTGACGGGTGCGGCGTGTGCTGAGGCCTGCGCTATCGCGGCAGAGGCGCTATTGATGAAAGCTCGCCGGGTCAACAGCTCGGTAAGCTGATCCTCCGTCGCCATGCGCTCCAGCTCTTTTGTGAGCCGGGCGCGTTCCTCCGCCGCGAGGTACGAGTCATGGATGTCGGTGCTCGTGCCGAACCATCGCGTAATGTTTCCCTCGTCGTCGCGTATCGGCAAGGCCATGACGCGAAGCCAGCGATACTCTCCGGAATGATGACGGAACCGATAGTCGACATCGTAAGGCGTACCGGTCGCAACCGCATCCCTCCATGCCTTGCGGACCATATCCCAATGCGGCGGATAGACCAGCATCTTCCAGGTATCTTCGCTGATTTCATGCGAGAGTATCCCTGTGAATTCGCTCCACCGCGCCGAAAAATAATCGTACTGGCCCTGCGCATCGCAGCTCCATACGATTTGCGGCAACGCTTCCGTTAATGTTTCAAATTGAAAGCGGCTCTGCGCTAACGCCGACGCCGTTTCCATCTGATCGGTCACATCGACGACGACGCCCGACATGCGCACGAGGTCGCCGCGCTCGTCGTAGACAGGCTTTGCCGACGTAATGACCCAGCGCAGCGCTCCGCCCTGCGGCAGGACGCGATATTTGCAGCGATAAGACGTTCGCGTCTCGATGGCAGTACGCAGCGTCTCTTCTACGCGCGCACGATCGGAGGCATGGATCGCGCGTATAAAATGCCCATCGTCAACACCGCGCACACAGCCTGCTGCCGACAATCCATACATCCGCGCCACGTTGGCGTCGGCCGTGCTGATGTTCGTTTTGACGTCGAAGTCCCAGACGCCGACCATTCCGGATGATTCGAGCGCAAGCTTCAGCCGCTGCTCCGACTCCCGAAGGTTGCGCGCGCACTGAACATGGCTTGTAACCTCCGACGCGATTGCAAGCACACCCAGCACCTGTCCCTGCGCATCGGCGACCGGCGTGAAATGCAGATTGAACCAGCGCGTCGCCCATTGGCCGTTGCGTACGAGACGCATCGGCTGATCATGGAAGCTGCAGCTTTCGCCGGTGAACACGCGCGATAGAACATCGGCGTAGAATTTCGCCCCTTCCCCGACAACCTCTTCGACCGACCGGCCGAGGAAATCACCACGTGTAAATTCACTGAATAGCACGGTCGCCGCCGCATTCGGCACGAGGTGACCTTCCCGTCCGACCATCAATGCCATGGGTACGGACGCGTGCGCCACAAGCCGCGCGGCCATGCTCAATGCCGCGGGCCAGTCCTGAAACGGCGGCAGCCCTGACGACGGCCAATCGAAATGCGAAATCTCGGCGAGGCCACCGTTGTCGGCGCGTCGTGACAGGAGAAAATCGATACTGCGCGTCGGAATATCGCTATCGCGCATCAAATCAGTGACCCACCGCGTCACGATTGAAAAATTGATACAGCATTCGCGAAAGTTACCCTAAGCCACCGGAATTGAGAAAACGTTAGAATATCGCCGATAGTTCTCGGCTAATCCGTAGTCGGAATATTGTGAAAATAACGCTTAAAAAGCCGACGGTATCAGAGGGAACGCGCATTCCAAGCCATTAAGGCGAAAATGAACAGCGTGCTCGCTGCAATCGAGGCAGCGGTGCGGACGTGATTCCATATCGTCCAATCGGACACGTACCGCTTCCAAACGCCCCCTGACGATGCCGTCATCGGATCTGCTGCAGCCAAAGCGTCGTTTAACGGCACATTGAAGACAATTGTAACAATGAACATGCCGACGACATAGATCACGCCGCCGGCGAACATCGGAGCGGCGCCCTCGTTTCCCCAATGCCATAACGCCAGAACTGCCAACGCCAAACTGGCGACCGAAGTGCCGAAGAACAGCGGCATGAACAGCGATTTTAAAATGTCTGTGTTGATGGCATTCATCGCAGCAATCGCCGCCGCATGGTCGATCCGGCCTAACGCCGCCATGATGAATGCTGAAAACGCGAAGTAAACGCCGCCCATCACGGCGCACCCGACGGCGGAAAACCAGAGCAGCGCTGTCACGATCGTATGCATCGTTGCAACTCCCGACGGCCGGACATGTCCGCGAGGGGAAGCTAAGCGGCCCGATGGCTTTCCCAAAGCAGTTATTGGCAGGCAAACGTAGTGCGCCGAATATGAACGGGAGTATTTTTCGGCCAACGTCTTGCGGGCGATACGCGAGCCCTTGCAGCCTAGCGCATCGCTTTTTCCCGGAAAGTCCCGCCGACGTCGATGACGAGCGCCAGTGACATCGCAATCATGCCGATAACAAACAGAATGTGATAATCGCCGCCGCTATGTGCGAAGATAAATGAAAATCCGTAAGCGGCTGCAGCCTGGCACAGTGCAAACGCCACGGTCGCAACACTCCAGGCCGCCTTCTGCTCGGCCGGATGATGCGGCAGAAGCTCGTGAATGCGCCCGAGAACCAGCGGCACGGTTCCGGTCACGAACGCACCAATGATGACGCTCGACAGAAACAGCCAGGGCGTGCTGGTCACGTCGAACACGAGCAAACCGATTGCGAAGATCTGCAAGCTGAACGCCAAGCGCAACGCCGATCTAAATCCGATACGGTCCGCGATGTGCCCGGCCAGAATAGGACCGGCCGTCGCGCTCAGGCCGAAGGCGACCCAGAACTCCGCACCGACTTTCACACCTTGCCCTAACCCGCGCGCCACGAAATCGACGAGAAAAATCATGTGCGGCACCCACCCGCCCGCATTGAGCCCATACTCGACATAAAGCGCGCGGAGTGCACCCAGGCGCGGCGGATGGACGTGGCCCGACGGGGCCGTCAGCACATGACCCGGTCCGTCCGGCCAGCCGCGCCAGGCAATAGCCGTCAGCACCAACGACAGTATTCCAAGGCCGATCCATGCGGCCTGCACGCCGAATTGCAACAGGAAAGGAATGACCGTTCCCGACGCCGCAATGCCAGCGCCGATCCCCATGAAGATCAGCCCGCCCGCCAATCCGCGCCGCGCAGGCGGAACGTGCGCAAGCACCATCGGAGCGGCGAGAACCATCATCGCTCCGCCCGCAAAGCCCGCAGCAAAACGCCATACGAAAAACCAGAGAAAGCCTTGCGGCGACGCGCACGCGAAAAAGGCAGCCGTTGCCAGGACCATCATGGCGCGCAACACCGCGACGCCCGAAAGGCGTGCGGAAATGGGCCTCCCGAGCACAGCGCCTGCGAGATATCCCGCGAGATTGGCCGCGCCGAGATAGGCGGCATCCGCCGGCGCAAACCAGTGCGCATCGACGAGGGCGGGCAGCAGCGGCGTATAGGCGAAGCGCGCGAGCCCGATGCCGATGAGGCCGGTGCAAAATGCACAGATGATGGCTCTGGCAATTCTGGGAGAAGAAGCCTGCAAGACATCAGTGCGCGCCATACCGGTATCCCTTTTTGTTCGCGCGCGACCATACGCAAGCACGGGACATCCACAATAGGCGCTCCGCGATGGCACCTTTGCTCTCGGGCCCCTTGACGAAGAGCCCCAAAATTCTAGCGAAATCTCACACCGATCCGCAGGCGACAGATTCATCGAGCGCCGCAGCCTTCACCTGAAACTTCCTTTGGAAAGAAGGCCGGGAAATATTTGTGCGAATACGGAGCACCACCTATAAGAGCGGGGCTTTAATGACTTTTCAGCATTCCATTTTCCGGAGCAGACGATGACCAATGAAAAGCCGATGATCTCGCAACTGCGAACAACAGGCTTCGCCTTCTAAGCGCAGTGCTGACGCCTATTTTCACGTTCGCTTTCAGCTTCTCTTTTGTCGATCTGACACTTCCGGACCGTCCGCTGCTGCCGCCTCAGGATTGTCGTAACGACGCTAAATCCTGTGCGCACGGCGTCGGCCGGCTTCTGCGGTGAGAACATGCAAGACCTTCACGATCCATTCGACCTCGAACGCTTCGTCAGTGCTCAGGCGCACACCTATGAGCGCGTCGTCAGCGAACTGACGGCCGGCAAGAAGCAATCCCATTGGATGTGGTACACGTTTCCGCAGATGCGCGGATTAGGCTCCAGCGCCATGTCGGAGAAGTATGGCATCGGCAGTTACGAAGAAGCACTCGCCTATGTCTGCCACCCGATGCTCGGTCCGCGCCTCGCACAAATGACGGCGCTGATCCTCGAACACCGATACGATTCGCTCCTCCAGATTCTCGGCAATCCGGACAATCTGAAATTCCATTCCTCGATGACACTCTTCGCTGCCGTCACTGGGCACGAAAGCATTTACGCGCGAGCACTATTCACGTTTTGCAGTGGGCCCGACCCAAAGACGATGGAGCTCCTTGCAAAATCGCGCAAGCTCGACTGACAGGCTGCGTAGGGACGCATAATCCGCGGAAGATTTCCGCACGCGGCCTGCACACACAAGCCGGAAAAAAGATTTTTCGCCGTCTTAACTGTTCGTTACACGCCGTCCCCGAAAATGCTCACGACTATCGCGATTCCAAGTTGTACGGCCGCGCGCTTCGTTGAAGCAGCGAACAGCGCTCGCGCCATTCCGACCAAAGATCGTAGTGAGCCACATTCGGACCGAGCGCTTGCAAGCCATGAAAATTCTGCCGACCCTCGCGGCCGCCTTCATCTTTTTTATGCCCGCACTGGCGTGCGCTGCAGACTTCGGCGGCGAGGAAGCCCCGCCGGAAGAAGCTTTCGTTACGCCAATTCCGCCGCCGGTCCTGCTCGCCCGCCCCTATAATTACGTTTACGAGGAAAGCGGCATCTACTACGCGCCGCCGTACCCGATGCCCTACTTCGGACTGTTCCCTCAGTGGGGACCGCAGGTCGCGTTCATGCCGCAGCCGTATTGGCAGCCTCCCCCGCGGCCGCCGCATCCGCCACGCCGCCGCTGGTAGAGCGAGGCGCGCCAAAGTCTGTCAGATGGTCGCCGTCGGTATCTCCGGGCGCGATTTTTGTTGCCTCCCCGCACCGCTTCGACGACCTTATTCCTGAGCAAGATATAGATGTGCAAAAAAGCCTATATCTTTCGGCATAGCGGACCAATGACGATTATCTTGGAGGCGTGCGGTCGCCCAGAAACCTGGGCCGTGACCTCCGGGGGGAGCCATGAGAAAAATCGGCATGGAAAGTTTGCGCGGAGATCGCGCTTTGAACCTGCTTTGGCAGGATACAGCCATCTGCAAAGACGATCGGGCCGACGCCAAGGGGCAGAAAGCCTGTTGCCTGTGGTTCACCGGGCTTTCGGGCGCAGGCAAAACGACGATTGCCAATCTTCTCGACCAGACCTTGCATGCCTCCGGCCAGCACACGTTCGTGCTTGACGGCGACCGCTGCCGTACCGGCCTCTGCAGCGACCTCGACTTCACCGAAGCGGGACGCGCCGAAAATGTCCGCCGTATCGCCGAAGTCGCCAAGTTGATGGTCGATGCCGGACTGATCGTCATTGTGTCGCTGATCTCGCCGCTCCTTTCTCACCGGGAAACGGCTCGAAAGATCTTCGATAACGGCGAATTCCTTGAGGTCTTCGTCAACACGCCCCTCACCGTCTGCGAGCAGCGGGACGCCAAGGGGCTCTATAAGAAGGCGCGACAGGGCCTCATTCCGCAGTTCACTGGCGTCTCAGCACCTTACGAGCCGCCGCTGAATGCCGAGATCGAGCTGAACGGCCGCGCGCATCCCGAGGAACTCGTGGTCGCGATCCGTTCCAAGCTCGAAGAATTGGGCGCCCTGGAAGGCCCTTACGGCTGACCGCCGCCCGGCAGCCAGCCCCTCCCGAAGCACCTTCTGCGTCGCCGAGTGCGATCGCGTTTAGCTGTGGTGCTTCGTCTTCCAGGCTTTGACCGCCGCCAGCGTATTCTTCACGTGCTCCGACGGATCGAGCGCGGTGTACTCGTAGGAAATCCGCCCGTCCGGCGTCACCACATAGGATGTGCGGCTGGCATAGGGCATGAAGCCCATCATCACCGAGTCGTAAGCGGTCATGATCCGCTGGCCACTGTCGGCCGCCACCGGAAATTTGCTGCGGCACTCCGACGTCGAAAACTTGTTGAGCGTCGCGATATCGTCGTTGCTGATCCCGATCACCGAAGCTCCCAGAGCATGGAACTGCCCCATCGCCTCAGCGAAATCGTGCGCCTCCTCGGTGCAGCCCGACGTGAAGGCCTTCGGATAGAAATAGACGACGACGGGCCCTTTCTTGAGCGCCTCGGGCAGGGAGAACGTGAATTGCTTGCCTCCGAGTGACGCCTGCGCCTTGAACATAGGCGCCTTGTCACCGGGTTTGAGCTGCGCCAGAGCCGGCGTCGTGACTGCCGCTAGCGAAATCAGCAGGTATCCCAGGAAACGGATCAGCATGATTGGTCCCCTCACTTATCAAAACCCAAAGCCGAAGGGCGATCCGACCTTGGCTCCAATAGCCGGACTTATAGCGCGCGCATCGGGCTCCGGCATCCCCAAATGGTCGCTGATCCACTCAGTATCCGACTATCAGCTATTTGCGCTCACGCGCTCGACAACCGCCTTCGTCAGCGCCACGACATCCGCCAATGCGTTGCCGTATTTCTGCCGCGCCGTCCGCAGGTTGCCCATCCCCGGATGCGCGGCAGCGTTCTGTAGAGCCGCCGTATAAGGCACCGGTCGGGAGATCGCGTTGAGATGTGCCAGCCCTTCTTTGATGTGCTGGAGCATCTCGCGTTGTAGAGAATTCGTCGCCTGATACTGCGTAATCAGCGGATGCACCATGACCTGCGCCGCAAGATCGAGATCGTCGGCGAGAATGAACTTCAGGAAATCCGTTAGCGTCGAATAAGCATTCGTCTCAAGGCTCGTCGGCGCCAGGATATGATGCGCCAGCCGGATGCCCGCCAGCGCGAGCGGTCCTGGCCCCGCGGGACAATCGACCAGAACGGCATCGTATTCGTCATCGAATTTATTCAGCTCTGCTCGCAGAGCCTTAGCAAGCTGCACATCGAGGCGGTCGCGCCGCCGTTTCCGGTGCGCCGAACGTTCGAAGTCGGCCATATCGCCCAGCAGCTCATGGTTCGACGGTACGATATCGATAAAACCTTTTTCCCGGTCCTGAAGCTCGATGAGATCGCTCGCCGCAACCCGATGCGAAGCAAGACGGATATCGCGTCCGCGCGCAAAGGCTTGAAGCATGGCGCCGAGGCCGATCCGCCTCTCGCGTAGTTCCTGCTCCGCGTCGATGCCGAGCAGCGCCTTTGTCGCCCCGGCCTGCGGATCCATGTCGAGCACGAGCACGCGAGCGCCGTAGGATAGCGCCAGCCCATCGGCCAGCATCATCGTCGTCAGCGTCTTGCCGACGCCGCCTTTCGGATTGGCGATCGCAATCGTAACGCTCATCGCCACACTCCCCGGCCCACCAGCCAGGACGTCAAAGTGTTGTATAGAAGCCCGACGAGACCACGCACGAGCATACCGGAACGCCCCCAGCTCCCCGGGACAGACACTACGTTCCACATCGAGCAAATGCCAGCGCGGCAATGCCACAACGTGCGGGCCGGAAAGGTAAACGGGCCTATTTGCCGCCGACCGGACGGCGTGACGGGCCGTCGTCGTACCGCCACGGGCTATTTTTGCGCGCCCGCTCTCTGGCGACTTCAGGATCGATCTTCGGCCGCTTGTTGACGGGCGTCTGCACCGGGGTTGGCGTTACCTCCGCATCCGGTTTGCGTCCGCGCCGATGGATCCATCCGAGCATGCTCATCAAAGACAGCCTTTACGATAACATTGCCAGTCGCCGTTCGGAGCGCGACGCCCCTTCGAGCGGCACCGCAGAATCAAATCGATCATAACAAACGGACACCGCGGGCGCGCATGTCATAAAACTGGAAGTTTGTTATCTGCGCGTCCCACTCATGGCATATTTCGCGCATCATTGCTGTCGTGCGAACGATCCCGCTGCGAGCTATTGAGATGAGATTAAGATCGGCTGCCAGGTTTGCGATTGCAGGTGTCATCGCTGCCGTGCTGTCAGGATGGCTCTCGCCGCCCACAGACGCCTGGGCCAAACACAAAAAGCCGAAAAGCCTTTCCACGGCCAACAGCGATCCCTGCGCCGAGCCGACAAAATTCGTCAACGACCAGCTCATAAAAATTCGCGCCCTACAGGCCTCTCAGGCAGCACGACCGACCAACACCGTTTTCAGCTTGTTCAGCTCGAACGCGCACGTCGATCCCGACAGTTACGCGCAAATCGCTAATTTGCGTCGCGACGCCGATACCGTGAACGAGATGCTGCGTACCGGCGGCTGCAAACCGATCGATATCGATCTGGTGCTCAAAAACATGCCGGCCCCGACGCCGACTCCGGCAACACCGAGCCATAAGAAACATCGGCAGTAAGCGCGATTGCGTTAAGCGCCATAACCGCCGATGACGGGAAGTATTTCGCCCGTGATGTAGCTTGAGCAGCAGGGCGCTGCCATGAATACGAACGCGGGCGCGATCTCTTCCGGTTGTGCCGCGCGTCCCATCGCCGCCGACGTTCCGAACTTGGCAACATCCTCGGCCGGACGATCGGCAGGGTTGAGCGGCGTCCACACCGGCCCCGGCGCGATGGCATTGACGCGAATGCCGCGCTCTATGAGTTGAGACGACAGCGAACGCGTAAACGCATGAATGCCGCCCTTGGTCATCGAATAATCCAGCAACTCTTTGCTGCCTTCGATGCCGGTCACCGATCCCGTCATGATGATCGCAGAACCAGAAGCCATATGTGGAACGGCAGCCCGCGCCATGTAGAAATAGCCGTAGAGATTTGTCTTGAGTGTCCGATCGAAATGCTCGTCGCTGAGGTCGAGAATATCCGACGTGTGCTCCTGGAAAGCCGCGTTGTTGACAAGCACGTCTAGCTTGCCGAGCGTCTTCACAGTTTGCGCGACGGCATCTTCGCAAAATTTGGAATCCGACACATCGCCTTCGATCAGCAGGCAGCGTCGTCCTTCCTTCTCGACGGCTTCCTTTGTGTCGAGCGCATCGTTGCGCGATTCCAGGTAACAGATCGCGACATCGGCGCCTTCGCGCGCAAATAGCACCGCGACAGCCCGGCCGATGCCGGAATCCCCGCCCGTGATTAATGCGACGCGATCCTTGAGCTTCGCCGAACCTTGATATCCCGGCGCATCATACATCGGCGCAAGTTGAAGCGCGGCTTCATCGCCGGACTTTTCCTGATGCTGCGCCGGAAAATGCGAAGGGTATTCGCGCGCCCCCGCCTGCATGACCGGCTTTGATTTTTTCTTTTTCTCCCGCCCGGCTTCCTTGGCATCCAGGAGATCGACCTCATCCTGAATGTCGCGGCCTTGTTGCGCCGTACGCTCAGGTTCTGACTTTGCTTGCGTTGCCATGATTATCCTTCGCAAATGGACTAGTGGCCGCCGCCCGACGAAGCTCCGCCGCCTGCGCTGCCGCCCGCACCACCGACGCTCCCACTTGCACCCGAGCCACTTGACGCGCCCGTTCCCGGCGATGATCCGATGCCGGACGTCCCGGTGCTCGTGCCGCTGGTGGAAGGTGCCCCGCGCATGATCGTGTTGTAAGACGATCCAGACGGCCCCGGATGCAACGCGTCCGCATCAGGATTGCGCACCGAGGCGCTGGTGCCATCTTCAATCTGCAGTCGTTGCGGACTGGGCGCCGCCGGATCGAGCCGATGCCGTTCAACCGGTCCAGCCGCGCTGCCCGGCGCTTCCGTCGTCGGCTGCGAGCTTCCGCGGTTGGCGGGCATGTTCTGATCGCTGGCGTTCTGCTGCGTCACGCTTTGTTGGATGCGCATGCTTTCCGGCAGCGTGCTGTCCTGTGCCAACGCTGATGCAGCAGGAGCGGCGATCAGAGTTAGGGCTATCGCTGTTAAATGTTTCATGTCGCAGCTCTCCTTTGCGAGGCAAACGACCTGACAGCGCGACAGTTCCAACAAAGAAAAAGCCCCGACGCGGGGCTTTAACAAATGGCTTGCATGAAGACGTAGGCGTCAGCCTTTTTGCGGCCTCGCATCCGTCAATCGCTTCGCGCCACGATAGAGAAACCAGATTGCGAAGAACGGCGACAGCACTGTTAATATCGCGACGTCCCAGGTCAGGCAGATGGTACGCTTCACCGCCACGAAGAGTGGCGATTGCGGCTCTTCGAACTCGCCCGGAATATAGTTGCTCGCAACAGTCGGTTCCGAAATCTCGACCGGCACCGACCTGCGAACTGTTCGTGGCGTCCACGATTTACGCCGGAAATTCTCGACCCGTCGCGGGCGAGCAATCACCTGCTGAGCCAATACTCTCGATTGTCGCATTACTAACCCACCCTCTTACTCGCGGCAGAAACGCTCGCGAGGGGCAAAACGTTCCGACATCAGATCAGCATAGAAGATCGCAAGCGAAAGTGACGGAAAGTCGGTGAAAAACGACCTCGGTTCCGTAATGTTCGAAAAAAACGGCCCTTAAAGTTTATGCTGAGGCACGTTTAATTACTGATCGTCCAGCATAAACGGCGACATCGCCAAGCTCTTCTTCGATGCGAATGAGCTGGTTGTACTTTGCCAAACGATCCGAGCGCGACAGCGATCCTGTCTTGATCTGACCGCAATTCGTCGCGACCGCGAGATCCGCAATCGTCGAATCTTCGGTCTCGCCGGAGCGGTGCGACATGACGGCAGTATATCCGGCGCGCTGCGCCATACTGACCGCATCGAGCGTTTCGGAGAGCGAGCCGATCTGATTGACCTTCACGAGGATCGAGTTGGCCGTCCCCTTCGCGATGCCGTCCGCAAGCCGTTTCGTGTTCGTCACGAAGAGATCGTCGCCCACGAGCTGCACGCGATTGCCAAGAAGATCGGTCAGGATCTTCCACCCGGCCCAATCGTCTTCTGCCATACCGTCTTCTATCGAGATAATCGGGAAACGGTTGACGAGATCTTCGAGGTATTTGGCGTTCGCCGCGCTGTCCAGCGATTTGCCCTCGCCGGCAAGCTCGTACTTGCCATTCTTGAAGTATTCGGTCGAGGCGCAATCGAGCGCCAGCATCACGTCGTCGCCCGGCTTGTATCCTGCCTTCTCGATCGCCTTCATGATGTAGCCGAGCGCCTCGTCGGCGCTTTTGAGGTTTGGCGCGAACCCGCCTTCATCGCCAACCGAAGTGCTGAGGCCGGCGTCATGCAGGTTCTTCTTCAGCGTCTGAAAAATTTCCGAACCCATCCGGATCGCATCGGCGCAGGTCTCCGCCACCACCGGCATGATCATGAATTCCTGAATGTCGATCGGGTTATCGGCATGCGCGCCGCCGTTGATGATGTTCATCATCGGCACCGGCAGGATGTGCGCATTGACGCCGCCGACATAGCGATAGAGCGCCAGGTTGTTCGCAATCGACGCTGCCTTGGCGACGGCCAGCGAAACGCCGAGGATCGCGTTGGCGCCGAGACGGCTTTTGTTATCCGTACCGTCGAGCTGGATCAGTGCCGCGTCGATACCGCGCTGGTCTTCCGCGTCCATACCCGACAGCGCATCGAAAATCTCGCCGTTGACCGCATCGACCGCCTTCTGCACACCCTTGCCCTGATAGCGCGCCTTGTCCCCGTCGCGCAGTTCGATGGCTTCGTGCGCGCCGGTCGAAGCGCCCGATGGCACCGCCGCGCGTCCCTCCGAGCCGTCTTCCAGCACCACATCCACTTCGACTGTCGGATTGCCACGGCTGTCGAGAATTTCGCGGGCAATGATGTCAACGATGGCGGTCATGAGCGTTTCCGATATTTTCTGGTTGGCTTGTCGAGAGACGACGGGTGTGACAGGTTCGGGCGGGTTTTAGCCGCAATCGCTAATAAGGCAAAGTCCCTGCGGGCAGTCGAACGCCTACCCGAAAGGACATTTACCCGAGAACCAAGGTATACCAATGTCGGAAACGAAGAAGTGGACCGGAGGTTGCCACTGCGGCCGCGTCCGTTTTGAGGCGGAGCTGGCCCTCGAAAGCCTGAAAATCTGCAATTGCTCCTTCTGCCAGAAGCGCGGCGCCATCATGGGCTTCGTGCCGGAGAGCGCTTTTTCCCTTTTATCGGACAAAGACGCGCAGGCCGAGTACCAGTTCAACAAGAAGGTGATCCACCACACCTTCTGCCCGGAATGCGGCATCGGCTCCTATTCCTACGGCACCACACCGAGCGGCGCGACGATGGTCGCTGTCAACGTCCGCTGCCTTGATGGTATCGACGCGGCGTCCCTGAAACCGACGCTGTATGACGGCAAGAGCCTCTGATCGTACCCCCATGATGACACCTGAAACATCCGCGCTCGTATTGTTCTCAGGCGGCCAGGATTCGACCGTCTGCCTCGCCTGGGCGCTCGCGCATTACGACCGCGTCGAAACGATTGGGTTCAAATACGGCCAGCGCCACAGCGTCGAGCTTGCCCAGCGCGACGTCGTTCGCGACAAGCTCGCGAAGTTGGGAAAGGTCGGCGCGCGGCTCGGGCCTGACGCGGTGCTCGATCTTCCTGCCTTACAGAGCATCAGTGACACGGCGTTGACACGCGAAACAGAGATCACGTTCGCGGCGACCGGCCTGCCGACGACGTTCGTGCCGGGGCGCAATCTCTTGTTCCTCACCTACGCTGCGGCACTGGCCTACCGGCGCGGCATCACCACCCTCGTCGGCGGCATGTGCGAAACCGATTTCTCCGGTTATCCCGACTGCCGCAACGAAACGATCCAGACGCTCGCGCAGGCGATCTCGCTCGGCCTTGCAACCCCAATGACCATCGAAACGCCGCTGATGTTCATCGACAAAGCCGGTACTTGGGCGATGGCGTCCGAACTCGGCGGCGACGATCTCATCAAGATCATCATCGAGGATACGCACACCTGCTACATGGGCGACCGCACCAACCGTCATGACTGGGGGTACGGCTGCGGCATCTGCCCGGCGTGCGAGCTGCGCGCGAAAGGCTGGATCGAATGGCAGTCTCAGCAGACCTGAAACGCGCGGTCGATCTCGCCATCGCAGGCGATTGGGACGGCGCCCACCAGATCGCCCAACGCGACGAGCGCGATCCGATGCATCGCTGGCTGCACGCCATTCTGCACAAGATCGAAGGCGACGATTTCAACAGCCGCTACTGGTATCGCGGCTCGGGGCATTCCTACGAAGATTTCCCCTCGCCTGAAGCCGAGCTTCAGGCGATCGCCGAAGCGCTAGAGTGATCCGGCCTTATATCGAGGCAGAACAACGTCATCCCGGCGCAGGCCGGGATCCAGTCAAACTGCAGCACCGCAAATGTCGATCGTTGTCTGGGTGCCAGCCTCCGCCGGCATGACGATATTGAAGAGACGGCGCAAATCTAGAACAGGTCATCTCCGATCTAAATCCGAGGATGACAAACATCAAAAATTAAAGACCAGGCACGTCGTCGTTGCATGCGCGATGAGCTTGCCGCGCTTGTCCGTCAACCGTCCCTCAGCCGTCGCGGCGCGGCGTCCACGGCTCATGATGAGGCCTTCCGCGCGCACGGGGCCCGTATCCTTCGTCATCGGCCGCAGCAGCGAAATCTTGAACTCCATTGTCGTGAAGCCGGTGCCTTTCGGCAGCGTCGAAAGCACGGCGCACGCCATGCAGGAATCGAGCAACGTCGCCGTATAACCCGCATGCACTGTCGCGATGGCGTTGTAATGCGCCACCTGCGGCTCGGACTCGAACACCGTCCGCCCCTCTTCCGCCTCGACCATCTGAAACCCGAGCGTCGTCTCGATCGGCATACGCGGAACATCGCCCCGCATCATCGCTTCGAGGTATTGCAGCCCGCTCATCGACGCCATCGTCTCGACGTCGATGACGGCGTGGGTGTCCGGCGCGGAAATGCCTTCATCAGTCAACGGTAAGCTCCCTTACGCGTCCAGTTTGAACGGATTGAAATCCGTGTTGCGGTCGAAATAGTCCTCGTTCTCCGCCCGCTTCAACGCGGCGACCACGCGCACCGTAATCGGCAGGAACACGATCTCGACCAGCGTCTTCACGACAAACTGCGAGATCATCAACGTCAGCACGAGATCGTTCGGCATGATCCCGGAGTTGTAGAACGCTAACGGATAGAACAGCGAGGAATCGACCGCCTCGCCCGCAATCGTCGACGCCACGAAGCGCCAGCTCATGTGCCGCCCTTCGCTGCGCACCTTCATCTTCGCGAGCACGTAGGAATTGACGAACTCGCCGCAGAAATACGCGATCATCGAAGCGCCCGCGATCCGCCACGTATTGCCGAAGGCGACTTCGTAGATGTGCTGGTTCGGCCACCCAGGTGCGGGTGGCAGCGCGACGATCACGGCCGCCATGATTGCCGCAAAAATGAGGGCCGCGAAACCCGCCCAGATCACACGCCTAGCCCGCGCGTAACCATAAACTTCCGTCAGCACGTCGCCGAAGATGTAGGAGATCGGAAAGAACAGCACGCCCGCCCCGAACGTTACCGGCCCGATCACCGGAAGCGTCAAGGTCGCGGCCTTGGCCGGCCCGATCAAGTTCGAGCATATAAGGACGACGACGAAGGCGACCATCACCAGGTCGAAATAGCGATAGGTGCGCTGCTCGGTCACCATTGCCCCCTCTGAGACTTGGATAAGTCGCACTTGACTGGCGCCCCCGGCGCCGTAGGTATCCGGCATGTATGCCGTCAAAGAGATCTTCTATACGCTACAAGGCGAGGGCGCGAACGCCGGGACGCCTGCGGTGTTTTGCCGGTTTGCCGGCTGCAATCTCTGGAGCGGCCGCGAGCAGGACCGCGCCAAAGCCACCTGCCAATTCTGCGATACCGATTTTGTCGGTACGGATGGCCCAGGCGGCGGACGCTTCGACACGGCCGAAGCCCTCGCCCGCGCCTGCCGCGACGCCGCGATGCCCGCAACGGATGCGCCGAAGTTCGTTGTTCTGACCGGCGGCGAGCCGATGCTGCAGGTCGATCAGGACCTCGTGGATGCACTCCACGCCGAAGGCTTCCGCATCGCCATGGAGACGAACGGCACGCTCCCCGCGCTCGATACCATCGACTGGATCTGCGTCTCGCCGAAAGCGGGATCTGAGCTTAAACAGCGTCACGGCCACGAGTTGAAGCTCGTCTTTCCGCAAACGGGCATTGATCCGGCCGGATACCTCGATCTCGCTTTCGAGCAGCGTTTCCTCCAGCCGATGGACGGACCCGATCAAGTTGCAAATACCCAAGCCGCTATCGCCTACTGCAAGGCCAATCCGGCCTGGCGGCTGTCGGTGCAGACCCACAAATTGCTCGGAATCCCTTAACGTTCGGGCTTTCCGCGCCCGTTTGGCGCGGATTTGGCCTGCTACCGGGGGTGGCGGACGCCGGGAAAATCCCCTATTTGAGCGCCATGCAGATCTATAAGGAATTCCGGTTCGAGGCGGCCCATTTTCTGCCGTCGGCACCGCCAGGCTCGCCGAATTCGCGCGTGCATGGCCATTCTTTCCGTGCGCGCATTGTCATCGACGGCGAACCCGGACCAAAAACGGGCTACATCTTTCATTTCGATGAGCTTGCCGCCGCGCTTGCCGACACCGAAGACGCGCTCGACCACCGTATGCTGAACGACATCGACGGCCTCGAAGCCCCGACGCTCGAACGCATCGCCATGTGGATCTGGAACCGCCTCGCCAACCGCATCCCCGGTTTGGCCCAGGTCGAAGTTCACCGCGATAGCTGCAACGAGGGTTGCATTTACCGTGGGCCCGCGCCCGAAACGCGTCTGGCTGCGGAGTAACGCGCCATGGCGGCATCGAAGCCGGACGTCACGCAGCTCGGTAAACAGGTCGGCATTCCCGAAAGCCCTGAGAAAGCCGAGCTTGAGCGCGTTGCCAATCCGCACACCGATACGGATTATGTCGCTCGCTTCACGGCGCCGGAATTTACCTCGCTTTGTCCGGTGACCGGCCAGCCCGACTTCGCCCATCTCGTCATCGACTACGTGCCGGGAAAGTGGCTGCTCGAAAGCAAGTCGCTGAAGCTTTACCTCGCAGCATTCCGCAATCACGGCGCGTTTCACGAGGACTGCACGGTTGCGATCGGCAAGCGCATCGCCGCGCTCATTAAGCCGAAATATCTGCGCATCGGCGGCTACTGGTATCCGCGCGGCGGCATTCCGATTGACGTCTTCTGGCAAACAGGCGCGGCGCCGGCGGACATCTGGCTGCCCGATCAAGGCGTCGCGCCCTACAGGGGACGAGGCTAAGCTCGTCCCGTCCCCCTGAGAGAGTTCGCTGTCTAGGTTCGATTACCAGCGATTGTAGTAACCGTGGCGCCAGTGACGGCGATACGGACGATATCCGTAGTAGTACGGCCGCCCGTAGTAACGGCGCCGCCAGTATGGACGGTGGCCGTAATAGCCACGACGCCAGTAGCGATGGCGGCCATAATATCCGCGCCGGTAGTACGTCTTCTCGACCGCACTATTGCCGCTCTTAGCGACCGCGTCGATTGCGGCGACGTTGCCGCCGACCGCTGCAGCCTGAGCGCCCGTCGCCGCGAAGCCGAGGCCCAACGCCAGGGCGACGGCTAGGAACAAGTTTCGCATTTTGGTCTCCCGAGATTGTTGCTTCACGAGTTCGCTTGTCCATTCACACCGCCCACCCAAATGCGGATCTGTGAACTGACCAGCGGAGTGATCCGCACCCACCACGGAGCACCAACTCAGGATGAAATATGAGCGTCACTGCCGCCGGATTTGCGACCCGCAAGTGAACCGCAGCTAACACGCTGCTTTAATCGAAAAAAATCGCCAAGCGCGGAACTTTAAGATGAGAATCGGGTTAGCGGTCGTCCGGCAGCGGAATAAATTCCTCCGCGTCGCCTGGGACAGTGTCGAAACGGCCTTGCCGCCACTCGTCTTTCGCCGCCTCGATGCGGTCCTGCGATGACGACACGAAATTCCACCATATGTGCCGTGGCCCATCCATCGGCTCGCCGCCGAGCAGCATGAGTCGTGCATTCGACTCCGCAAGAATGGAAATCCGGTCGCCCGGCTTGAAGACCAGAAGCTGTCCGGCATCGAACGACTGCCCGGCAATATCAATGCGGCCCGACGCGATATAAACGGCACGCTCGTCGTAATCGGGATCGAGCGGCAGAACTGCGCCCGGCGCCAGCATTGCTTCCGCATAGAACGTTGCGTGCGGAAACTCGGCAGGCGACGTCTCGCCGTAAAGACTGCCCATGATGAGGCGCACGCGCTTGCCATCGCCTTCCAGCCGGGGCAATGCGCCGACGTCGAGATGCACGAAGCTCGGCGCCGTCTCTTCGTGCGATTTGGGCAGCGCCATCCACGACTGGATTCCGAACAGGTCTTGCCCAACGGCGCGCGCCTCAGGCCCCGTACGTTCGGAATGAACGATGCCGCGCCCCGCCGTCATCAGATTGACCTCGCCGGGCCGAATGGACAACGCCGATCCAAGGCTGTCGCGATGCGTGATCTCACCGTCGAACAGATACGTCACGGTCGCCAACCCGATGTGCGGATGCGGCCTGACGTCGATCCCCTTCCCTGCAATGAACTGCGCCGGTCCCATCTGATCGAAGAAGATGAACGGCCCGACCATCTGCCGCTGCGCCGAAGGCAAAGCGCGACGCACCGAGAAGCCGCCGAGATCTCGTGCCCGCGGCACGATCACTTGCTCCACCGCGTCGCAAGATTGCCGGTCGCCCGGAATCGGATCGTTATGGGTCAGCCAGCTCATCGATGCCTCCACTGCTTAAACGTTTGAAAGACCTTCATGGTCCGACGAGAAAGCGAGACATCTCGCTCGGCGTCGGACGTCGGCATGCCTGCCGCTCCCCGAACCACTTCAGTCTGTTGCGCTGGACCCAATCATAGATCCGGTCGCCGATGGCATCAGGAACAACGCGCCCGGCAAAACCGAGGAACCGCCACGGTTGCGGCAGCGTCCGCGCCGCCGCGAGAACACCGGCCCATCGCGTATAGGGCAAACCGTCCCTGAGAACCATGAACGTATCGAATGCCGCCGCGTCGAGGCCGTAATGCCGATAAAGCGATTGCGGCAACGGATCCTGAATGACGGCGAAGCGGGTCTCGCCCTTAGGATCGCGCTCAAGCATCCAGTGCACGCCGCCCGAGCACAGCACGCAGAGCCCATCGAAAATCACGATCGGACGCGTGTCGTCGAACGGCGGCACAGCCGCATCGTCGCGATAGCTGTAAGCTTCGGCACGCATCGGATCTCTCATCCCCAGACAATGTGGGGGTTACGGTAAAAGACGGCAATTGCAGAGAAAACGTTTCATTCGCCATGCTGCCGAAATCTTCGCTCCGACAGCCTTCCGATAGGGCGCCGCTCCGTCTAACACATCGGCTTGAAACCGCAGCCGCCCGGAGTTCGCCCCATGCCGCATCTCGACGTCAGAACGCTTTGCATGATCGTCGGAGTTTCATCGCTCGCGTTCGCCGCACCCGCCACAGCCGACGAACCGATCGATTGCGCCAAAGCGGAATCGACCGTCGAAATCAATTTCTGCGCCGACAAAGAATATCAAGCCGCCGACAAGGCCCTGAACGCTGCTTACGCTTCGGCGTTGAAGGTCACCCGCGCCCGCAACCTTGAGAAGCCCTACGACGCCAAAAGTTTCGAAGAGGCGCTGCGGGGCGCACAGCGCGCCTGGGTCGCCTACCGCGATGCCGACTGCAAGGATGTCATGGCGCAGGTCTGGACGAACGGCACCGGTGCGACCTCCGCGATTCTCGGCTGCATGACCGACAAGACGCTGCGGCGCACCAAGGAATTGAAAGAGATGCTGGAACCGCAGTAGGCGCCCGACTCGCTCAAGATTGAACGGCGCATAAAAAGTCAATTATCCGAGACGTCATCCGTCTAATTGATAAGCATCAATTGGCGTCCGCTTCCATCCGAGGTACGTCTGCACCACATCAGTTGCAGCCACTGTAGGGTGCCTTTAGGAAGCTACCTCACAGTGTCAGTACGGGGCTCGAAATATCCGACCGTTTTGAGTTTTCTTATCTGCGTCGTCCGTGGCCAATAGTGGCTGCGAACGATCGAGCGATGTCAGGAGAGACGACAATGACCCTTTCGCCCATCCGTTTGCGCCTGTTGGCAGGCAGCGCCGCGCTCCTCGCAGCAGCGCTCGCAACGGTTTCGCCCGCATCAGCTGACCCGAAGGTGGCGCTCGGCACGTTGACCTGCCACGGCCATGGCGGCGTGGGCCTCATCTTCGGTTCGAAAGAGAGCATGAACTGCGAATTCACGACGGCGGTCAGCGGACGCGTGTTCCCCTATCACGCGACGATCACCCAGGTCGGCGTCGACATCGGCTTCACCGGCGCCAGCACGCTCGTCTGGACAGTTCTCGGCGGCACGAACGCCATGCCGGGCGACGCTCTTGAAGGAAGCTACGGCGGCGTCACGGCGGGCGCGGCCGTCGGGATCGGCGCGAGTGCCAACGCTCTCGTCGGCGGCTCGAATCAGTCCGTCGTACTCCAGCCGGTCAGCGTCGAAGGACAGACGGGTCTCAATCTCTCAGCGGGTGTTGCAGGCTTGACGCTGACGCGGTCGTAATCGATCGCCAGTCGCGACTCGCTCTTATCTTGTCGGTGATGACGTCACCGGCTGAAGCCAGATCCATCGTCCTTACGCGGCGGTGTTAACGCGCGATCCGCGACGGCTTGATCTTCCCGAAAAAAATAGCGCTCCGCATCTCGTGCGGGGCGCTTTTAATTTGCTCGCCGATACCCAAACGAACCACGACGAAAGTCTGCATGCCGACGACTCAAGCTGTGCATAGATCATTCGCTGAGTATATCTGCAACATTTTTTAGCCATGCGAATCAAGCGGTTTGGTCTACTAAGGCTCAACAACCCTGCGAGGAGAAACCGATGACGGACCTATCCAAAAACGTCGAAGAAATGTTGAGCCGCCTCGCCGAGAATGCCCGCACCGAGCAGGACTTCGTCCGCACGCTGTCCGATGCGCTACGCCGCGTCGACGAGCAGTTGCTGCGCGACGTCCGCAACGTCTCACTGCAGCATGAGCTTCGCCGCGAAGCGATCCTCGGCGAACTCCAGGAACTTGCTTCCCGTCTTTGCGCGCTGCCGGTGCGCGGAACCGCTCAGCCTGTTCAGGCCATCGATCAGCAGGACCATCATCATCAGGTCCAGGGAGAGATCGAACCGCCGCCGGGCATGGCAGCCGGAGCCGACTGGCGCCAAGCGGCTCAGAACATGCAGAACATGAACGACGAGTTCGAGTTCAGCTTCAACGCACCGCGCCACTGATCTGCAGCGCCGGCCGCTTCAGCGGCCGATGTAACCCGGCATTCTTGCCGCCTCTCGCGACCGGGCAAGCCACATGGCCCGGTCGTGTGCATAGTTAAAATCGCGCCGGACCGTCGAACGCGGGATGCGCGTGCGGAAGAAATCCGCCCATCGGAATTCGGCATAGGGCTTGCCCGTCTTGGCAAAGCCGCCCGCCCCTCTCACCGACCACGCCAGATCCCGGTACGGATCGCACCGCATGTCGTCGAGCCGCTCGGGCAGTTTCGTCGGAGCGACCGCGCGGCCATGCCCGTCGTAAGCGTGCAGCAATCCTAGCCCGGCCATCTTCTGCAAAAATCTCTTGCGCGGCAGATGCGAGAGATCGCCGACCACCGTCACGAACGCCTCTTCGACGTCGCTTTTGAGCAGCGCCAGACTCAAATGATGATGATCGATAATGAAGAGATCGTCGTTCGGCCCGCGGACGGCCGGGATCGGCCGGTCTTCCAGAAAGCGGCGGAGCTTGCGGTTGTTGCGCGCCCGCCGCTCCACTTTCTCGCGCTTGGCGGCGACCGCCCGCATGCCGACCGCCATTTGCGTCGGCCGCAATTCTTCGAGCGGCACGCTCAGCAGTTTTGATTTTCGAGGCTGCACCCTGATGGGCGGCAGCGAGACAAGGAAAGGAGGGACTACTGGCGACGCGAACGCCGGTTCACGCGAGACGGCAAGCAACGACATGACTTCCCAGAGTGCGAATTGAACAGTGGCTTAATCATTTCGTCGCCATGGTTAAAATTTCATTGCCACCCGTTCGCACACGCGCATCGTCCGCCGCCGAGCGCGCCCAAAACGCCTTTGAGATACCGGAAAATTTTACCGCGCCGCCGTCTCGGAGATGCCGCGCCGATGAGCGACCTCTTTGGCCGACACTTCGCCTGCGGCAACCAGCGCATCGACACATCGCTTCGAAAGCCCGGCACCGACGGCCCGCATGCACGACCGCACCTGCGGACTGTTCGGGCTATAGGCGCTGCAATGCGCATAATAGTCGGTTGCACACGCGATCTGCACACGAAGACTGACGGCATTGGCGTTGCTCGCAAGCAGTGTGGCCGTAGCCAGCGCTATGATCGAGACGCCTGCCGAACGGGTGCCGGTCCGCAGCACACAGGTCCAAGACGCCATGGGAAACCTCCTTCTCGTCGCTGAAAGAGAGCCACCACGGCTCTCGTGACGAGGAGACATAGCGGCAGGCAGCAGCCTCCCGCTGTTCCCGGCGAAACGGGTCATCCGTATGCAAACGATGCCAATGTCAGTCGGGAGCGTTTCCGACGCGCGGAACCGGATATGAGGCCGCGACGGCCCCGTTTTGCCGCGCGACCCGGCACGCCTGCTCATAGACGACCGTTGCGGCCGCCAACGCCGTGACACCGCCTTGATCGTACGACGGAGCCACCTCGACGACATCGCAGCCGACGATCTTCAAACCATCGAGTTGCCGTAACATGGCGAGCAGCTCCCGCGGCATCAGCCCGCCCGTCACCGGCGTGCCCGTTCCCGGCGCGAAAGCCGGATCGAGACAATCGATATCGACCGTGAGGTAGCAAGGACTGTCACCGGCAAGTGCCTTCACCATCGATGCGACGGCCGATGCGCCTTTATCGGCGACGACCATGTTGTCGAAAATGTTCATGCCTTTCGGATCGTCCACCCATGTCCGGATGCCGATCTGGCTCGACTTTACCGGATCGATCAGCCCGTCGTCGATCGCCTGAGCGAACATCGTGCCGTGATTAAGTTCGACGCTGCCGTCTTTGCCGACTCGCGGCGTCCACGTATCGGTGTGCGCATCGAAATGGATGAGCGTCAGCTGGCCGTGCACCTTCGCGTGCGCTTTCAGCAGCGGATAGCTGATGAAATGATCGCCACCCAGCGAGCACAAGAATGCGCCCGTTTCGACCACCTTGGTCGCCGCATCTTCGATGGCAGCCGGGATTGTTTGCGGAAAGCCGTAATCGAGCCAAGCGTCGCCGAGATCGACAACATTCACATAGCTCAGTGGATTGAAGCCACCTGGATAGGCCTTGAGCTCGGCAAGTTGCGCCGATGCGCACCGAACCGCATCCGGCCCCAACCGTGCGCCGGGCCGGTTCGACGTCGCGATATCGAGCGGCACACCGAGGACCGCGAAATCACCCGCCTTCGCCTGCTTCACGCGCGGCGACCTCAGGAACGTGTGCGTCCCTGAATAGGTTTGTTCGGAAGAAAGACAGTCGGGAGAAGGAGATGCGGTCCACGCGTTCGCGTGCACACCGCCGGGAATGGTACCGGAATGCATGACGACCTCGATTGTATACGATGTCGTCCGGCCGACACCTTCACAATCTACCGGGCCGAGCCCGGTGCCTCCGTTTCGCGGCCCAAGGAGAATGCCTGACCCAATATTCTAGTCAAGCCCTCAAACGCATGGCTGCTTTTCCGGCAAAAAGGGGCCTAAAAGAACCGCTTCCCCCGTCAGCGCGTTAGCACAGGAGAATAGGCTTGATGGATGCAAACCATGACCGATCTCGTCGATCTCGATGCTGAAAGACTGCTGCGCGCCGAGCGTGTTGCCGAGCTGGCACGCGCCGAACTTCTAGCGAAATGCGAAGCGGCCATCGAAGCCGTCGGCAACGACGTCGCTGGATTTGCGCTGATCGTATGGAACGGCAACGGCGAGATGCGAACGGTCTACGACGCCTCGAAGGGACCGATTGGCCCGGCCCTTCTCCCGACGCTTGCATCGGATGCTCTGAACCGGCACGTCGCGGTCATGCTGGCGAAAGACGAAGCTGTCGACGATTCAAGCACAAGCTGATGGGTCGTGAGCTGCAAACAACGCAAAACAAAACCCAGAGCGTGCGCTCTGGGTTTGTGCGTTCAGGCTCGCTCGGGGCTTAGTGTAGGAAGCCGAACAGATGCAGACCGATGATGACGACCAGCGGAACGCCGGCGAACCAAAGGATGAGATCGCGTGCCATTCTTTTCTCCTCAATGCTTGATCGATGGTGTGGGAAGCGGCTCGTCCGGAACGTCGCGGTGCGGTTCGTCGTTTCGCGCCGGTTCGTCTGCACGAGCATTTTGCGCGAGGCTGAGAACCGCATCGAGATTGCGCCGCGCGTCCGCCAAATGTCGTTTGGCTTCGTCCCGGCGCAGCACAACACTGTTTTGAGCAGCGCTGCGTAAGTCCTTCTCGAGTTCCCAAAGCGTTTTAAGGAGCTTCGGAACCGTTTCCTGAATGCTGCGAGACATCCATTCACCTCGTCACGTGCAACTGAGGCGTGAACGCGTGCGGATTATTTCCGGTTCCGTTTTTTGGTGATCCGTCGTAGGCGGTAAATTTCGAGGGAACAAAAAGCCTCGAACGTGAATTCTGCAACGCGCCCCATAACGGACAACCAATGATCCCTCAATCGCTTCTGCCCATCGTCCTGCTGACGATGTCGAACGTCTTCATGACCTTCGCTTGGTACGGTCACCTTAAATTCACGAACAAGCCGCTGTGGCTTGTCATCATTGTGAGCTGGGGCATCGCATTCTTCGAATACTGCTTGGCTGTTCCCGCCAACCGCTACGGCAGCGCGGTCTATAATCCCGCCGAACTGAAGACCATGCAGGAGGTTATCACGCTGACGGTTTTCTCGATCTTTTCCGTCACGTATCTTGGTGAAACCCTCACCATCAATCACGCCGTCGGCTTTGCGTTCATCGCACTCGGAGCCTTCTTCGTCTTCAAGGCGCCGCTGTAAGAGCGCGATTTCGCGTCCAAGCGAACTCGACCCACCACCATCCTCGACCTTATGCCGAGGATCTATGGTGAAGCAATGCGGATGTGGAAACGGCATCCAAGCACGACGCCAAGGGATTGAGCCAAATACGCTCCGCTATTTGTTGAGCGGCACGTTCAACTGCAACTTGCTCGATACGCTCTGCGCTTCATCAGCAACGCCGAAATTATCGACCCCGGCCGAAACGCTCAGCGAGTACGCGCTTGAATCCGTGTAGGTGACACCCGCGCCGACCGATTGCGTCGCATCGAACGAGGTGTCGATGCCGTCCTTGTGCGACGTCGAGAGATCGAACTCGCGCTGATAGCTGAGATAGGGCGAAAGCTTCGAGCCATCGTCGAGCTTGAAATCGTGATTGATCTTCGGCGCTAGGATGAAAGAGCTGCGTTCGTCAGCGCCCGTCGACTCTGCGAATTCGGCATTCCCGGTTTGCCATTGCGTGCGCGCGTCGAAACTCAACAGCGGCGTCGCTTGCAAAGTCACGTAGGCAGAAGCCTTCTGATCCGCGACGACGCCCGGCGTGCCGTAATTACGCGTATCGCCGCGCTCGATCGAGACGCCGACCTTCGCCGCCTTGTTGAAATTATAGTCGGCGCCCAGCCCCGTCCGCGTCGACTGATCGGGCGACCCGTTGTAGCCGTTGAGATCGACGTTGGTCCAAACGTCGAGCGGAGTCTTACGTTCGACGGGCGCCGACGGCATTGCGAAGTCGGGTTTGATGGTCTCGCCGAATGCGGGCTGCTCCAGCGTCACGGACGCGCTGCGCTTGTTGTAGTCGCGCAAGGTGCCAAGGCTGGTCCGCACCGAAACGCCGGTATCCGTCGTGCTGAACGTCGCGGGAATGTCGTTGGTGTCGGTCGCAATCCAAGGAATGCCATCCGACTTCGGCGCCGGCTTCTTCGGCTGCGGCAAGTCCGATGGCTGCGTGCTGAGGTCAAGCTCCACACTGTAGCCTTCGCACGGCTGAAACGTCGTGAGCGCCGTCGTCGTCGTCACGTCCGTACAGTCGTCGGCACGGGCGGCGGCGGTGGCGACAACGAGGGCGGCGAGGCTCACGCAGCCGAGACGCAGGCTGCGATATCTCAGGGGGGCGATTGAGGTTTTCACGATCATGAGTGCGAGGTAGCCACGAACTTTGATCATCATGTGGCGATATGGTGAATCGCCGGCCGCCGAAACCCTCCTATGCCATTCGTTAATAGGTCGTTTTTCCTAGACAGCATTTACGGCAATGTCGCACAATTTTGGTATACTGTGAGTTTGGTTTCCTGCACGAAACGCGTGCGCTCGCCCCCGCTAATGCACGTAGAATTTGCAGTCGCCATCGGCAAAAATTATCAACAGAAAGGGCAATGCATGACCTGGAGCGACGCGCTGAAGGGAGTTGTCGGCAATCTCGTTGGACAAGCCGAGCAAGCAGCCCTTCCCGATCTCATCAAGGGCGTTCTCGGCAACGAAGGCCTGCAGACGATCCTTTCGAAATTGCAAAGCGCCGGTTTCGGCGATCAGGTGCAGTCGTGGTTCGACAAGAACAAGGACAGCCTGCCGATCACGCCGGAGCAGATCAAGACCGCGCTCGGTGATGAGCACGTTCAGCAGATCGCGAAGTCGCTCGGCATTCCGGTCGATGCCATCCTGGCAGCCCTCGCCAAGGAACTGCCGCAGGTTGCAGAGACGGCAGGTCCTGCCGCAAATCCTTCGGCGTCGGCGGATGCATCAACCACGCCCGACCCGAAAGGCTGACCGGATGCCTTAATTCAACACCGGGGCCGCGCGTTCGATGATGGCCCTGGTGTCGGTTCCCGCCGGTAATAATCCGAACGCGCCGCCTGCCTCGCCGGCAAGACGCGTCGCGCAGAACGTCTCTGCGATTTCGCTCGGCGCGTGCCGGATCAGCAGCGCTGCCTGCAAGGCCAGCACCAGACTGCGAACGAACACCCGCGCCTGCGCTTCATCGAGGCGCCCTGCGCTCTCCTGAAGCTTTGTAACGAACGCCGCCAGCCTGCAATCGGTCTTCGCAGCTTCGCGCAGTTCACCCTCCAGCATGTCCATCGCCGTCTTCGACCGCGACAACGCCCGCAGCACATCCAGGCACATGATGTTGCCCGAACCTTCCCAGATCGAATTGAGCGGCATCTCGCGATAGATGCGCGCCAGATTGAACGCCTCGACGTAACCATTGCCGCCGAGCACTTCCATCGCCTCAGCCGCGAACGCCGGACCACGCTTGCAGATCCAGAATTTCGCGGCGGGCGTCACGATGCGCCGATAGGCAAGCGACGCTTCGTCGTCTTGGTCGTAGGCGCGCGCAAGCCGCATCGTCAGCACTGTCGCAGCCTCGGACTCGATCGCAAGATCGGCCAGCACGTTCGCCATCAACGGCTGATCGACGAGAAACTTCTGAAACGCCCGCCGATGCTGCGCGTGGTGGATCGCCTGCGCCAGTCCCTGCCGCATCAGACCCGACGTTCCGATAGCGCAGTCGAGCCGCGTATAATTGCCCATCTCGATGATGGTCGGAATGCCCCGCCCTTCCTCTCCCAAAAGCTCGCCGTGAGCACCGTCGAACTCCACTTCGCTCGACGCGTTCGAACGATTGCCGAGTTTATCTTTCAGCCGACGAATGTGGATCGCATTACGCACGCCATCGGGGGTCCAGCGCGGCACGAGAAAGCACGTCGGACCAGCAGCCGTTTGCGCCAGCACGAGGAACGCATCGCACATCGGCGCCGACATGAACCACTTATGTCCGCTTAGCTTGTAGAAGCGACGTTCCCCGATGCTGCGATAGAACTCCGCGCGCGTGACGTTGGCGCGCAAATCCGAGCCGCCCTGGTTCTCCGTCATCGCCATGCCGATCAGCGCCCCGGTCTTTTGCGCGACGGGCCGGAAATTCGGATCGTATGTTCGCGAGTAAATTCTCGGCAGCCATTCGTCTGCGATGGCGGGCGCGTGTTTCAGCGTCGCGACTGACGCATACGTCATCGACACCGGGCAGTAGACCCCGCTTTCGATCTGCGCCAGCATGAAACAACCCGCCGCCCGCGCGACATGCGCACCTTTCCGCGGCTCGGCCCACGGCGCTGTGTGCAGCCCGGCCTCCAGCGCCAGCCCCAAGAGCTTGTGCCAACTCTGATGAAAGTCGACCTCATCGAGACGATGACCATAGCGGTCGTAGATCTTGAGTTCGGGCACGTGGCGGTTGGCGTCCGCGCCTGCCGCGATCATCTCCGGCGTTCCGAGTTGCCGCCCGAGCATCGCGAGACGCGCGGCCGCCCAGCCTGCGTTCTCGCGCGCCAAAGCCTCGCCAAGCACCGTGTCGCTCGACAACAGATTGTAATTTTCGAGCGGCGGCGGCTGGTTTGTGACGTCGATCATCGGCGCACCTTCGGGCATGATGCGGCACTCTCTCGTTGCAGCTAAATCGACATTTCCAGCTGCACCTGATCGCGCCGGCCGTCAGCATAACCTTTTTCTGGACTGAAGAAGCTCCGGTTGACGTTGATTATCCGGAAACCGCGACGAACATAGAAATTGATGTTGTCGGTTTCCCACGCGCCCGTGCCGACAATCAGGCGGCCAATCTTATTCGCACAACAATGATAAACCACGGCTTCGATCAAGCGCGTGCCGAAACCCTGCCGTTGAAATTCGGCGCGAACCGCGAGGCTCACCAGTTCGGTATACCCCACATCATCGAAGACAAGCGCCAAACCGGCAACCGACGTGCCGTTATACGCCGCAAAGACTGTCCCCAATTGGTAGTAGCTTTCGATCTGGCTGTCGGACTCGTCGGCAAGCCGAAAAAGCGGCAGCAATTCAGCTCGGCTGCCCTCATAGATTTGAATAGTCACACGGTCGCTCCTGTTCCCTCGTGAAGTACGCGAGCGACGGGCGAACTGTTTCGGCGGGACAGGTCAGACCGGATATTGACGCCAACAGCTACTCCGCGACGATTTTCTCCGGTACGGCCTGGTATGGCTCGGCATGTGCGACCGACGCAGTTCGAGCTTTTGTGCCGGGCATGATTTCAAAGCGCGGATCGAAGTCAACCATAGTTGCAGCTAACTTGCCGAGAATTGCAATATCGCCTTCGAACGTCGCCTTGCCTTCCGCAATCTGCTCATCAAGCGACTTCACACCCATCATCGTGAGTTCAAGATCGGCTCTGTTGATCTTGAGCGTCAGATCGGCCTTCGCCGCTTGGTGACCCTCGATATTGGTCAGCGTGGCATTTGCCAATTCTACGACAAACCTTTCGCCGTTGTCAGGCGTGATCAAATTCATTGTGAAGCTTAGACCTTCGGCCTTGCGGCTATCCATACGGATCCCGAGGAAGTTCAAGAACAGCTCAGTCGACATCGCGCGAATGACGTCAGGAGAGCTGGTGTTGGCAGTCTCGCCTTGGGGGATTCCGGAGCGCAACTCATAAGCAGCCGCGAGGAAACTGTTCCGCAGCCCGGGATTTTCCTGCTGATATCCGAGTTGCTCGAAAATATCCGCCAGCAGGTCCTTGGCAGCGCCGTTACCCGGCTCGGCCTGCACCAGTTTGTTCACGATTTCCGACGCGAGAAGATATCGACCGGCATCGTAAAGCTCGCGGCCCTTGTCGATGATCCTCGACGAACCGCCCATCATCTCGACATAAAGCGGCGCAGACTCTTCCGGCGACAGCGGTATCAAACTCGCCGGGTTACAGTCCCAGTAACCCAGATACCTCTGAATCACGCCGCGCGCATTATTCTCCGCCGAGCCGTGATATCCGCGGCAATGCCACTTTTGCAGAATGCTTTTCGGCAACGCGTAGACGTTATGGATCTGGTTGATCGTTACGCCCTGGTTGGCGAAATGCAGCACTTGGTTGTTCATGTGCGCATAAAGATCGCGCTGATCGCGCAGCACTTCCTGCACGCGATGGTTGCCCCATCGCGGCCAGTGATGCGAGGCGAACATAACCTCTGCTTCCAGCCCAAACAGGTAGAGCGACTCGTTGATGTATTTCGACCAGCGCAACGGATCGCGCACCTGCGCGCCGCGAAGCGTATAGATGTTGTGTAGCGACGCGACGACATTTTCCGCCATCCAAAGCGCCTTCAACTCCGGGATGTAAGTGTTCATCTCGCGAGGGGCTTCGGTATTCGGCGTGCTTTGGAAAATCATCCGAACGCCGTCGACCTCGAACTCCTCGATTGGCTCCGAGACATAGCGGTTAGGCGCGATGAGCCCAGTCGCTCCGGCAGAGACACCCTGTCCGAGACCCTGCCCGACATAGCCGTAGGGACTAGCGGGAAGCAGCAGTCCGTATTGATAAAAAAGTCGCCGGTTCATCGCGTTCCCGGCATAGACGTTCTCCGAGATCGTGAAATCCATGAAGTCGATTGGCGCAATCAACGCGACCTTGCCCGAGCGCACATCCGCCTCATCCACGATCCCGCGGACACCGCCCCAATGGTCGCCGTGCGTGTGCGAATAGATGACGGCTGTTACCGGCAATCCATTCCCCACATGCTTCTGAAAGAGCCGCCATGCCGCGCGAACGGGTTCAGCCGAGACGAGCGGATCAAACACGATCCAACCGGTTTTGCCGCGTACGAATGTGATGTCGGACAGGTCGACACCCCGAACCTGATAGATGCCCGGCACAACCTCATAGAGGCCATAGTTGTTGTTCAATCGGGACTGGCGCAGCAACGACGGATGGACACTATCGAATGCGCGATCCTCGTTTAAAAACTGAAATCGCTCCATGTCCCACGCTGTGTGCCCGGCGTCGGCCATGATCTTGAGATCTGGCATCGGCGCGATAAAGCCCTTCGCCAGCTCGTCGAAATCACGTTTGTCGGCAAATGGCAGCGCGCTTTTCGATTGCTCCAGAATTGCCTTCGTAAATTTCGATGGCGCTTTGCCCTTGGGATGGAAATGTCCAGGCACCGGAGCAGCCTCTTCGGCCCACGACGACGTTGCCTCCAGCACGAAATTCGATCCGATCGCAAATGCCGCTCCAATAGCAGGAACGGCCTCGATGAACTCGCGTCTCGTCGTCATAGCCAACTCCCCGGTTACCTAAACTGAGGGCGGCATTGAACCAGTGGCGATACGTATGCGGATTGATTTAGGGCAATAGAACGGGAGACAAGAACAAGCAACGACTGGTAATCGACGGGCTTTGATCTAAAAACTTATCCCCGCTCGTGCCGCAGGCCGCATACTGACCCCACCTCGCCTCGAAGATACGACGGACAGTCTCGAGACCGTTTGGAGATTGGGGGTGAGTGGCTGGTCGAACGTTTGCGGCACAAGGGGGTAACGGCCCGAGGCCCGAACGGAGCGAACCGTCCGGTGATCCGCGCGAATACGGTACCAACCGTCGGAGGAGTAAGGAACCTCCCATGCCGGACCGGTCGATCAGAATCCCAGCTGCGGAGCGCGCCAAGGCGCTGTTTCATTCTTCCGAACGAGAACGGCACCAGGTGCCGGCGCGCTCCGTCTCCGATTTTCCCGCCGGTGCGACAAGCACGCGGCGGCGAGCGTGTGTGGCGCGCCTTGCTTCCGGCTCCCCGCAGAGGAGTCGCAAGGCGCCTTCAAAGAGTTGACAGCCGCCGCACGTCCCCTAAAGGATGCACGATCCTCCAAACGTTTGAACAGGATAGCTGCCGATGGCTTCGACGCGCACGCCCGCCAAGCACTTTTCGCCCCTCGCCATTGGCGCGCCGGAGCCCTATCGCACGCTGCCTGTGAAGCTCGAGCGCATGATCCATTTCGTGCCGCCGCATAACGAGAAAATCCGCTCCAAAATCAAGGACCTGGCGTCCCAGGTTGATGTCGTACTCGGCAACCTCGAAGACGCCGTACCGATGGACCAGAAAGAGAACGCCCGCAAAGGCTTCATCGAGATGGTCCGCGACAACGACTTCGGCGCAACCGGCGTCTGGACCCGCATCAACTGCCTGAATTCGCCTTGGGTTCTCGACGACGTCACCGAGATCGTCGCCGCCGTCGGCAACAAGCTCGACGTCATCATGCTTCCGAAGGTCGAAGGCCCGTGGGACATCCACTACCTCGACCAGCTTCTAGCCCAGCTCGAAGCCAAGCACGGCGTCAAAAAGCCGATCCTGATCCACGCCATTCTCGAAACCGCTGAAGGCGTCAACAACGTCGAAGCCATCGCCGCAGCCTCGCCGCGCATGCACGGCATGAGCCTCGGCCCGGCCGACCTCGCCGCCTCCCGCGGCATGAAGACGACCCGCGTCGGCGGCGGTCACCCCGATTACGGCGTGCTGGCCGATGCCCAGAAGGACAATCCGTCCGCGCCGCGCGCCTTCTACCAGCAGGATCTTTGGCACTACACGGTCGGCAAGATGGTCGACGCCTGCCTCGCCTACGGCCTGAAGCCGTTCTACGGCCCGTTCGGCGATTTCTCGGACCTCGCCGCCTGCGAAGCCCAGTTCCGGAATGCTTTTCTCCAGGGTTGCCTAGGCGCCTGGACGCTGCACCCCACCCAGATCGAAATCGCGAAACGCGTGTTCTCTCCCGATCCGGCCGAGGTAAAATTCGCCAAGCGCATCCTCGACGCCATGCCGGACGGCACCGGCGCCGTCATGCTCGACGGCAAAATGCAGGACGACGCCACCTGGAAACAGGCCAAGGTCATCGTCGATCTGGCCAAGATCGTGGCCTCGAAAGACGCCGAGCGCGCGGCACTTTATGGCGACCTCTAGGGCGTGGATATGGGCTTGCGCATGGGCCGCAACCGCCACACATTTACGCCATGAGTGACATTAAGCATGCAAAGTTCGCGATCGGTCAGGTCGTCCGCCATCGGCTTTATCCGTTCCGCGGACTGATCTTCGACATCGATCCGGAGTTTGCGAACACCGAAGAGTGGTGGCTGTCGATCCCTGAAGAGGTCCGCCCTCACAAGGACCAGCCCTACTATCACCTCTTTGCCGAGAACGCCGAGACGACCTACCTCGCCTACGTGTCCGAGCAGAACCTGCTGCTCGACGATACGCAGCAGCCGCTGCGCCATCCCGACATCGAAGATCATTTCATCATCGACGGCAACGGCGGCTATCGGCTTCGCCCCGAAGCGAATAACTGACCCCTCTCACCTGACGCCGTCTTCGTAACATCGTCATTCTCGATCGGACGAGCCTGCGAAGCCGATCGGGAATCCAGCATAAGAAGCTCCGAAGGCTCAAGCCCTCCCTCACCCTGCCCCTTCTCGCCAAGGAGAGAGCGCCCTCGGATCAGTCCGAGAGAGCCAACCTCTGCCTGCCCGGACAGCATCCCGTACCCACGCAACAAAAAACCGCCCCGAAAGGATCGGGGCGGTTTCGATTTAGAGTAACGCTGGTCCGACGATTACTTCTTCGTCGAGCTCGTCGTCGTCGGCGCCTTCTCGATCGGAGGCGCGCCCGGACCATCGAGCGGCAGATTCTTCATCTCGTTGGCCTTCCACTTCTCGGCCGCCTGCTGCTGACGCTGGCGGATTTGCGCCATCAGCTGGCTGCGAGCTTCGGCGTATTTCTTGTTGTCGACCGGAGGACCTGCAGCGGCTTCGTTGTAGCCGTCGAGCGGAACCGGGAAGCCGATCGGCTGCGCCGCAGCGTTCATGGCCAGAACCATGATGCCGCCGCCCGTCGACATTTCCTTCAAAATCTCAGGCGTCGCTTCCGTCTCGGCCGTGCAGCCCGCCGGATGGCAAAGCGCATAACGCAGTTCGATAGGCTTCAACTGCTTCTCGTCGATCTTCTCGCCCTTCGAGGCAGCGGCCCACTGGGCCTTCGTGTAAACGGCAGCGCGAATGCCCGGCGGGATGGCCATGCCGAGCGGCACCATGATCATCAGCGACTTCTTGGGCGAGCCCTCGACGGTGCGGATCGCCGCCGAAACCAGAACCATGCCGGTATTGCCGTCGAGACGCTCATGATGCGTGAGGCAGAGCGACTTCTCGGTCTTGACGTCCTTGCCGTCGGGCCCCTTCGTGACGACAGGCGCCTTCTCGCAAAGCTTGACCCATGCGCTTTGGGGTTTAGCAGCGGCGGTCTTCGCAGGCGCCGGCGCCTTTTTGGCGTCCGCGGCCTGAGCGCCGGCGGACGCAGCAGCGATTACCGCCAACATAGCAACGGCTGAAACGAGCGCCCTACCGCCCGTGCGCAATACTGCGTTTGCCATCAACGTAAAAATCCTCGCTTGTTTTGAACCAGCCCCGCCGGTTCGTCCCCTCAAAGTCGCCGCGCCGTTTGCTCGACATTGCAAGCTCGCGCAGACCCGGCATATACCTCTTGCCGTTCCTGAGCCGAGTAAGGCTCCGAATACGGCAATCCCGTGACCGGATCGAGCCCCTATTGGGGGCTTTTCCGCAGCCTTCTCAAACGTGGCCGCTCTGCAACTGCGACAAGCTGGACAGCAGGTCGAAACCGCCGCTAGAACATGCCCACGGCTTATTCGATGGGCATCTTGAATGCCGGGAATTATCCCGCTTTACCAAACACGTGGACGGCTTTCTGGTGCCTGGAATGTCATTTGGGAAATTCTCTCTCGCACTGCTGCTCACGGTCACGCTTGGCTGGAGCGCTGAGGCCGCTCCGGTTCGCGCCGTTGCACTGCACGGAAAACCGCTCTTTTCGGACAATTTCACGGCATTCCCCTACGTAAATCCGAACGCGCCGAAAGGCGGCAAGCTGACGCTCGGCGTCCTCGGCTCCTATGAAAACGTCAACCCGCTGATCGTCGGCGGCACGCCCGCATCCGGCATTCGGGAATTTGTCATCGAAGGTCTGATGGCGCGCAGCCTCGATGAGCCCTTCACCCTCTATGGCCTGCTCGCCGAGACGATCGACATCGCCGACGACCACAAATCCGTGACGTTCGCCATTAACCCAGCCGCGCGATTTTCCGACGGCCAGCCGGTCACCGCCGAAGATGTCCTCAACTCGTTTCAGCTCTTGAAGGACAAAGGCCGCCCCAATCACCGGACCTATTTCGCCAAGGTCACGAAAGCCGAAAAGATCGGCGACCGCAGCGTTCGCTTCACATTCGAAGACGCCAGCGACCGAGAATTGCCATTCATCCTCGGCCTGATGCCGGTCTTCGCCGCCCACGCGACCACGCCGGAGAAATTCGAAGCTGCCTCGATGACGCCGCTCGTCGGCTCCGGCCCCTACACGGTGTCGAAAATCGACGCCGGACGCTCGATCATCTACCAGCGCAACCCGGACTATTGGGGCAAGGATCTGGCCGTTAATCGCGGCCGGTTCAATTTCGACGAGATCCGCTTCGATTACTACCGCGACGCCTCATCCATGTTCGAAGCCTTCAAGGCGGGGAACATCGACCTGCGCCTGGAAGAAGACCCCGGCCGCTGGGCCACGGGCTATAATATCCCCGCCGTCCGCGACGGGCGTATCATCAAAGCCGAGTTCGACATCGGCTTACCGGCAGGCATGACAGCCCTCGTCTTCAACACCCGCCGCCCCATCTTTGCCGATCCTATGGTCCGGCACGCTTTGATGATGCTTTTTGATTTCGAATGGTGCAACCGCACGCTTTACAACGGTCTCTATAAGCGCACCGAAAGCTACTTCGAGCGCTCGTATCTGGCATCGACCGGCCATCCCGCCGACGCCTACGAGCAGAAGCTGCTTGCGCCATATCCCGACGCCGTGCGCCCCGAAATTATGGCCGGAACCTATCGCTTTCCCCAGACCGACGGCAGCGGGCAGGATCGCCCCACCCAACGCGCCGCGTTCGCGCTTTTGAAAAAGGCGGGCATGGTTCTGAAAGACGGTCGCATGATCAACGGCAAGACTGGCCAGCCTCTTTCTTTCGAAATTCTCGCCAACAGCAATGCCCAGGAAGCGTTGTTGCTGAGCTATGCGCGCAGCCTCGCGCCGCTCGGAATTCAGGCGCGCGTGCGTGTCGTCGACAGCGCTCAGTATCAGGCGCGGCTCACCGAGTTCGACTACGACATGATCCCGAACACTTGGGCGTCGTCGCTGTCACCCGGCAACGAGCAGCTGTTTCGCTGGTCGGCGAAAACGGTGAACGCGAAGGGCTCGTTCAACTACGCGGGCGTGAGCAACCCGGCGGCCGACGCGATGATCGACGCGATGCTGGCGGCGAAGACCGAGCCCGATTTCATCTCGTCTGTGCGCGCGCTCGATCGCGTGCTGCTGTCGGGCGATTACGTCGTGCCGCTGTTCTACACGCCGAAGCTGTGGGCGCCCTATTGGTCGCGCCTCAAGCATCCGGAAAAGACGCCGGTGTTTGGCTATTCGGTCGATACATATGGCAATTGGATCAGTACTTGGTGGTCTGCCACGAAATGACGACGGTGAGTGATCGTCTCTTCAACATGGCGGATTACGCCATCGGCCGCGCGGCGCGCGCGACGCCGGATAAAACAGCGCTCCTCGTCTACGACACGGCGTCGCCCGAACGCCCAATGGAAAGCTGGACGTTCGGCCAGATCGAGGAAGCAATCCTGCATCTCGCGGCCGGTTTGACCGCACGCGGTCTCAAGCGCGGCGACCGCATCGCCATTCGGCTCGGCAATTCGAGCCAATCCGCATTGCTGTTCTTTGCCGCGATGGCCGGGGGTTTCATCGCCCTTCCCTTGTCCGATCAGTTGACCGCAACGGAACTGAAATCGCTTCTCGAAGACAGCGGCGCCGCGGCGATCGCAACATCGTCGCCGCTCACCGATGACATCATGCTTGGCGCGATCGTCCTGACATCCGCTGACGTCGCTTTACTGATGCGCGGACCGACGCGCGCCGACTACACACCGACCGCCACCGACGATCCCGCATTCCTGATCTACACCTCCGGCACGACGTCGAAACCCAAGGGCGTGCTGCACGCACAGCGCTCCGCTCTCGGCCGCCGCCCGATGTATCAGGGCTGGTATGGCATCACGCCTGATGACCGCATGCTGCACGCAGGTGCCTTCAACTGGACGTTCACGCTTGGCGTCGGCCTGACCGACCCGTGGGCGAACGGCGCAACCGCCATTGTCTGTACCGGCGATAAGGCGCCTGAGCTTTGGCCAGCGCTCATCGCCTCAACCGGCGCGACGCTGTTCGCCGCGGTTCCAGGAGTCTATCGCCAAATTCTGAAATACGCGCGCCCCGACCGCGGCACGCTCGGCCGGCTCCGCCACGGATTGACGGCGGGCGAAACGCCGCCGCCCGGTTTGATCGAGGAATGGACCGCAACCACTGGCCTGCCGCTCTACGAAGCCCTCGGTATGAGCGAGATCTCGACGTACATCTCGACAGGTCCAGACGTGCCCTATCGCTCCGGTACCGTAGGCAAACCGCAGGCGGGCCGTCGCATCGCGATCCTTCCCGCAGAAGGCGGCAATCAACCGTTGCCGACTAGCGCCGAAGGCCTGATAGCCGTTCATCGCTCCGATCCCGGCCTGATGCTCGGCTATTGGAACCGCCCAGACGAGGAAACTGAAGTCATACGCGGCGAGTGGTTCGTTGGCGGCGATCTCGGTTCCATCGACGCCGATGGCTACGTCACGCATCTCGGCCGCGCCAACGAACTGATGAACGCAGGCGGTTATCGCGTCTCGCCGCTCGAAATCGAAGCGGCGCTCGCAGCGTGCCCTGGCGTGGCCGAAGTCGCGTGCTCAGAAATCCGCATACGGAGCGATGTGTCGATCATCGGCGCGTTCGTCGTCGGCAACGATGCAGCGAAGATCGACGCCGACACCGTCAAAGCCTTCGCCTCCGAACGCCTCGCTGCCTACAAGGTGCCGAAAGAAATCGTCTTCGTCGACAAGCTCCCCCGCACCGCCAACGGCAAGGTGCAGCGCAAGGCGCTCGCACCGCTGCTTCAGTCGAAATAACCGTCATCCCGGCAAAGACCGGCATGACGGTGTCGAAGACAAAAACCTAAGCCGCCTTTTTGGTTTTCGCGGCGAGGTCGGCGAACTGCTGCACCAGCGCACGCACGCCCTTGAGACGCAGCTCTGGCAAGTCCCAATCCGAGCGATAGACGAGCCGCTGATCAGGCTGCACCTTGAGAAGCCCGCGCGAATTCTGCACGAGCGAGATGAGTCCTTCGGGGTTCGCAAACCGCCCCTTGTAAAGCGTGATGACGGCGCCCTTGGGACCCGCATCGACCTTCGCAATGCCCGCCGTGCGGCACAGGCCTTTGATCTCCATGACGTCGAGCAGATGGCCAACTTCGTCCGGCAGCGGACCGAAGCGATCGACCAATTCCGCTGCGAACGCATCGATCTCGGAGCGCTTTTCGAAACTCGACAAACGCCGATAGAGACCGAGGCGAAGTTGTAGATCCGTGACGTAGCTTTCCGGAATCATGATCGACGTACCGAGCTGGATCTCCGGGCTCCACTTGTCGTCCGCTTCGAGATCGCCGCCCTTCATCGCCGCGACCGCCTCTTCGAGCATTGACTGATAAAGCTCGAAGCCGACCTCGCGAATATGACCCGACTGTTCTTCGCCGAGCAGGTTGCCTGCGCCGCGAATATCGAGATCGTGCGACGCCAGCGAGAAGCCCGCACCAAGCGTATCGAGCGATTGCAGAACCTTCAGCCGCTTCTCCGCGCCCTCGGTCAGCTTTTTATCGGGTGGCGTCGTGATGTACGCGTAAGCACGCGTCTTCGAACGGCCGACACGTCCGCGCAACTGATAAAGCTGCGCAAGACCAAACATGTCGGCGCGATGCACGATCAGCGTATTCGCATTCGGCACGTCGAGACCGGACTCGACGATCGCCGTCGAAAGAAGAATGTCGTACTTGCCCTCGTAGAACGCCGTCATCACGTCTTCGAGTTCGGTCGGTGACATCTGCCCCGTGGCGCGCGCGAACGCGAGATCGGGCACGGCTTCGCGCAGGAATTCCGCGATGTCGTCGAGATCAGAAATGCGCGGCGCGACGTAGTACGTTTGGCCGCCACGGAAGCGTTCGCGTCTGAGCGCTTCCTTCAAAATCACCGGATCGAATGGCGAAATAAACGTGCGCACCGCGAGGCGATCGACCGGCGGTGTGGTGATGAGCGAAAGTTCGCGCACGCCCGTCAGTGCAAGTTGCAGCGTGCGCGGGATCGGCGTCGCCGACAGCGTCAGCACGTGCACATCCTCGCGCATCTTCTTCAGGCGTTCCTTGTGATTGACGCCGAAGTGCTGCTCCTCGTCGATGATGAGTAGTCCGAGCCGTGCGAAGTCGATGCCCTTACCAAGCAGCGCGTGCGTGCCGACGACGATGTCGACGTTGCCCGACTTCAGTCCCGCCTTCACCTCGGCGAGATCCTTCGCACTGACCATGCGGGACGCCTGCGCGATCGTCACGGGCAAGCCCTGGAAGCGCTGCGCAAATGTGCGGAAGTGCTGTCGCGCTAGCAGGGTCGTCGGCACCACGACCGCAACCTGCAAACCGTTCATCGCAGCCGTAAACGCCGCGCGAATGGCGACTTCCGTCTTACCGAAACCGACGTCACCGCAGACAAGGCGGTCCATCGGCTTGCCCGACGCCATGTCGGCAAGAACGGCGTCGATGCTCGCCGCCTGGTCTTCCGTCTCCTCGTAAGGAAAGCGCGCAACGAATTCATCGTAAGCGCCGGTCGGCGGAATAAGCACGGGCGCTTCCCGCATCGCCCGCATTGCCGCGATCTTGATCAGCTCGTTGGCGATCTCGCGCAGGCGCTTTTTGAGCTTGGCCTTGCGCGTCTGCCAGCCGACCCCGCCGAGGCGATCGAGCTGTGCATCGCCCTCGTCCGAACCGTAGCGCGACAATAGCTCGATGTTTTCGACCGGCAGGAACAGCTTATCGCCGCCGGCATAATGCAGCTCGAGACAATCGTGCGGCGCGCCAAGCGCGGTGATCGTCTGCAGTCCGTGGAAGCGGCCGATACCGTGATCGCTGTGCACGACAAGATCGCCGACCGAAAGGCTCGTCGCCTCGGTGAGAACGTCGGCAGCCTTTTTCGCGCGGCGGCGCTGGCGCACGAGGCGGTCGCCCAGAATGTCCTGCTCCGCGATGACCGCGAAGTCCGGCGTCTCGAAACCTTCCTCGATGCCGAACACGGCGAACGCCGTCTCCTTCGGACGCATCGCCTGCACGCCCGCGAAGTCATCGACCTTCACGGCGTCCTTCAGCCCATGGTCTTCAAGCAGCGTGATGAGCCGCTCGCGCGCACCAGGCGTCCAGCACGCAAGAATAACGCGCCGATTGTCGCCCTGAATGCGCCGGATATGCCCGACGGCCGCATCGAACACATTCGCATCCGGATTGGCGCGCTCGGCGGCAAAGGTGCGCCCGCGCTTGCCGTGCATCTGGTACACGTTCGTCGTACCCGGATCGTCGAACGGCGTCAGGCGCGAAACGGTCCGCGCATCAAGCGCCGCTTTCCAGGCCTTGCCGTCGAGGAACATCTGATCCGGCGGCACCGGCTTATAAGGCGGTGCGCCAAAGCGCTGACCTTCAAGCGAGTCGACACGCGCCTCGTAATGTTCGCGGATCTGCTCGAAGCGGCGCTGGATGGCTTCATCCGACATATGATCGAAGCTGATACCCACACCCGGCAGATAGTCGAACAGCGTCTCCAGGTTGGGATGAAACAGCGGCAGCCAGTGCTCCTGGCCGACATAGCGCCGTCCGCTGCTGACCGCCTCGTAAAGCGGATCGTCGCCCGTGTTGCCGCCGAACAGCGCGACGTAGCGCGTGCGGAACAGCGCCTTCGCCGCCTCGCCGAATGCCACTTCGCTGACCGGCATCAGCGAGAACTTCGGCACCGGCTTCTGCGAGCGCTGCGTCTCCGGATCGAACGCCTTGACGGACTCCAACTGGTCGCCGAAGAAATCGAGGCGGATCGGCAAGCTGCGTCCCGGCGGATAAAGATCGACGATACCGCCGCGTTGCGCATATTCGCCGGGCTCCATCACTGTACTGGAGCGATCGTAGCCGTAGGACTCCAGTCGCCGGATCAGGTCAGCCGGATCGAGCCGCTGCCCTGGCGCAATAGTCTTCACCGCCCCGCGGATGAAACTGCGTGGCGGCACGCGCTGCAAAATCGAATTGACCGTCGTCAGCACCAGCGTCGGCTTTTTGCGTCCGCCGACCGCGAGCTTGCCAAGCGCCGTGATCCGCTTCGATACAATCTCCGGATTGGGGCTGGTGCGGTCGTACGGCACCGTATCCCACGACGGGAACGGCACGACCGAAACATCGGGCGCAAAGAACGCTACCGCCGCCTGCAATTCGTCGAGCCGCCGGTCGTCGCGAGCGACATGCAGATGAATGCCCGGCAGATCGCCTGAGCGCGCAGCCTTCGTCACGTCCGCAATGACGCGGCCGTCGAAGCCTTCCGGAACGCCTGAAAAGATTGCGCGTGAATTTTGAACGTCTGTCGTCATCAACTCGTCTTAGCTCGCCGTGGCGCTGAGGCCATGAAAGGCGCGAATGTCATTCACAAGATCTTCGAACTCGATGCCGGCAAAACCCTCGCCCGAAAAAATCCATTGCTGCAGCGCCGGATCGGGGATGGTCAGGAACCGCTCGAAGCGCGCGATCTCCTCGCCAGAATAGCCCGGCAGCCGGTCATCGGCATAACGTCCGACAAGAACGTCCATTTCCTTCGTGCCGCGGTGATGCGCGCGGTAAGACGCCCGCCGCCTGCGCGTTTCAAGTTCGTCGGTCATATGCAGCTCAGGTTGCATGGCAATGGTATAAAGCGCTGCCGGCAGCTTGACGGAGTGCCGGCTGGCCGTCACGGTGCGTCATTCGCGAAGGGCTCGTATAGCGCCCGCAGCTTGGCTCGCCTAGCGCGGCGGACGATGCTTATTGCCGCGACCTTAGGGCGCGGCCGCGAATTTGAACAACCGCAGGCCCCTTTCGACGATGCGACCAGCCCTCCTGAACCCGCTTTTCGCATCGGCACAAACGCTCGGCGGCATCGGCCCTCGCCTGATCCTACTGCTGAAAAAGTGCCTGGCGCTGCCTCCCGGCATCTCGGAGCCTCGCGTCATCGACGTGCTCTGGCATATGCCGACCGGCGTTATCGACCGCCGCAGCCAGCCGCGCCTGACCGAGGCCATCCCCGGCACCATCGTCACCCTGGAACTCCGCGTACTGAAGCATAAACCCTCGCCACGGGGAAACACCAAGGCGCCCTATAAAGTCACCTGCGAGGACGACACCGGCCGTATCGATCTGGTGTTTTTCCATGCCGAACACAAGTTCATCGAGCGTCAGCTCCCCGTCGGCGAAATCCGTTTCGTCTCCGGCCGCATCGAGCGCTACGGCGACAACCTCCAAATGTCCCACCCGGATTATATCGTCTCGCCGGAAGCGCGTGACGAGATGCCGATGCTGGAGCCTGTCTATCCGCTCACCGCTGGCCTCTCCGGAAAGATCGCGTTGAAAGCCGCACGTCAGGCCGTCGATCGCGTCCCCGAATTTCCCGAATGGCAAGAGGCTCACTGGCTGAAGGCCCGCGACTGGCCGAATTTCAAGGACGCGATTTCTTACGTTCATCGCCCCGACGACGCGCAGGACGTTTCGAGCGGTGCTGCGCCATGGCAGCGCCTCGCCTTCGACGAGCTTCTGGCCGGGCAGCTCGCCTTCGCGCTGGTCCGTCGCAACCTCAAGACCGAGCGCGGACGCCGGTTGTCGGGCAACGGCGAAATCCGCGCCAAGATCGCCGCCGCGCTTCCCTTCTCGCTGACCGGGTCACAGAAGAACGCGCTTGAAGAAATTTCGGCCGACCTCGCAGCTTCCCACCGCATGCTGCGTCTGCTGCAGGGTGACGTCGGCTCCGGCAAAACCGTTGTCGCGCTGATGACGATGGCGGTCGCGGTGGAAGCGGGCGCCCAGGCCGCGATGATGGCGCCGACCGAAGTTCTCGCCCGTCAGCACATCGATACCATCGCGCCGCTCGCTGACGCCGCCGGGCTGCGCCTTGCGCTTCTCACTGGCCGCGAGAAGGGAAAAGCCCGCGACGCCGTCATCTCGCGCTTGGCATCGGGCGAGATTGACATTCTCGTCGGCACGCACGCGCTGTTTCAATCCGATGTGATCTTTAAGGATCTCGCGGTTGCCGTCATCGACGAACAGCATCGCTTCGGCGTGCACCAGCGCATGGCTTTGCAGTCGAAAGGCACAAATGGCGACACCAACGTCCTCGTCATGACCGCCACGCCCATTCCGCGCACACTGTTGATGACCCATTACGGCGACCTCGACGTCTCGAAGCTCACCGAAAAGCCTGCCGGACGCAAACCCGTCGTCACCAAGGCCGCGCCGCTCGAACTGCTCGAACGCCTGATCGACCGCATCCGCGTACAGCTTGAGGAAGGCGCACAGGTCTATTGGGTCTGCCCGCTGATCGAAAGCTCCGAGCTGACCGATCTCGCCGCAGCGGAAGAACGCTATGCCTATCTCCGCCAACTCTTCGGCGACACGGTGGGTTTGCTCCACGGCGGCATGAGCGGGAAGGAGAAAGACGAGACGATGGCCGCGTTCGCCGCGAACCGGCTCAAAATTCTCGTCGCAACTACCGTTATCGAGGTCGGCGTTAACGTGCCGAATGCCAACATCATGGTGATCGAGCATGCCGAGCGCTTCGGCCTCGCCCAGCTGCACCAGTTGCGCGGACGCGTCGGCCGCGGTGCGCGGGAATCCTTCTGCATGCTGCTTTATAAATCGCCGCTCGGCGAGACCGCCGAAGCACGCCTCAAGATGATGGAAGAAACCGAAGACGGCTTCAAAATCGCGGAGAAGGATTTGGAGCTGCGCGGCGGCGGCGAAATTCTCGGTGCGCGCCAAAGCGGTGACCCGGGGTTCCGCATCGCAGATGTTCCGGGACGCGATGCCCTCCTCGAAGCGGCACGCGACGACGCGGTGCTAATACTCGAAAAAGATCCCAACCTCGTCTCACCGCGCGGGCAAGCGCTGCGTACGCTGCTCTATCTCTTCGAATGCGACGAAGCCGTCCGTCTGTTTCGCGCGGCTTAGATCGCCTGCGCGAACATCATCCGGTGTCCCTCGGGAGTTGCGACGCCCATTTCCCGCCAGCCCCACGGTTTGTCGGCAGGACCGGAAAGAATAAGCGCGCCGCGAGCTTTAAATTCCGCGTGCAGGGCGTCCACATCATCAGTCGCAAAGAAGCCGAAATAGCTATGGTCGCCAAGTTCCGATGGAGCGAGCGCATCCGGACAACGGCCGAGCATCACCCTCACGCCGCCCCGAACAAGCGCCTGCCAGTTGTCGCCGTCGTTCCAGTCCTTCTCGAAACCGAGCGCGTCAATGAAATAGGTAGTCGAACCGTTGAGGTCATGTACGGCGAGCACAAACGCATGCGGCGAAAGCGTGGGTTTGGTCATGTCGGCGACGGGCCATCAATATCGGACATCGATACTTATTATTGTTTGCCTCTAGATTACGCTGCCGGCTTGTCGCCGCTGCGCCGGAAGCGCGATTTTTTCTTCGCGGCAGCCTCAGCAAGAAGCTTGAGCTTTTCCTGCTCGGTATTCGGCATGACGATACCGCCCGACAGAATGATCTTGGCTGCTTCCTCGACTGTCATATTCAGGAACACCACATTCGAACGCGGCACGAAGCAGATGAATCCGGTCGGCGGCACGATGCCGGTCGGCATGAAGACGGTCAACAGATCGCCCTCACCGCCGGGTTGCACGTCCTTGATTTCGCCGGTCGTCTCTCCCGTCACGAACACGAGGCTCCAGATCTCTTTCGAGGGGAATTCGATCATCCCCACCTTCTGAAAGCTCTGGCTTGGGCCCGTTGTCGAGATCACGCTCTCAAAGATCTGCTTAAGCGCGCCGTAAACGTTACGGACGATCGGCGTGCGCGACATCATCAGTTCGCCGGAAGACACCAGCGCACGGCCGAGAAGGTTTGCAGCGAGCGCGCCTATCAGCGTTAAACCGAAAACCGCGATGACCAGCCCGAAGCCTGGAACCGGAAACGGCAAATAGGTGTCGGGATTGAACCAGGTCGGCAAGAGCGGCTTGATCCAGGCGTCGATCCAATGGATCACGCCCCACATCAGCCAAAGCGTAATGGTGACGGGGCCGACGATGACGAGGCCCGTCAAAAACGCGTTGCGAAAACGCGAGCCGAGCCGCCAGCCTGTTTTTCCGCTGTCGCTCGCAAGGCGCTTGAGGCCCGCTGTCAATTGCGCGTCGGACGGCGTAACGCCCATCACGCGACGGACATCGTGCTCAGGATCAACCGGGGGAGGAACCATTCTCTCCTACTCGAGCATCAGACCCGACGGAGGGACGGGCATCCCTCAGTTTGTCACGACCAGACAGTCAAGGCCACTGCTTCTGAGTTTGTTGCAGAGGCTTCGCGGCTCGGCTTGCGAAGCGTAGCCGCCGATACGGACCCGATAGAAGGTGCCCATGCTGCCAATCACTGCGGAATCGACGACCGGCCGATGATTGCCAAGCTCCGCACCGTGCTCCGCCATGAGCTTCTGAGCCAACGCATCGGCCTGAGCCTTCGAGCGCAGCGCTGCGATATGGATCTTGAACTTGCCCTTCGTCACGACAGGCGCAGCAGGTTGCGCTTCTCGCGAATAGGACGCCTTCTCGGCGCGGATCACATCATGTTGGCCATGGTTTGCAACAGTCGTCGCACTGCTCCAGCTTGATGTCTCGGGCGCAACCGCAACGGTCGATGCCGTCGTCACGCCAGCCGGTGGCGGTGCTGCGGGCGCCGGCGCAGACGAGCCGCCGCCGCTGAACATGTTTGAGAAGAAACCGGACACATTCCCCGGAATGGCGGTGACCGTCTGAGTGAATGACGATCCTGTGCTTGGCGCTGCTGCGACAGGCGCGGGCTCCGGTTGTGGCTGCGGCGTGGACGACTGTCCCCAGCCGAAGAAGCCCGCAATGCCCGATGACGCAGGCTTTGCCGGGGTCCCGGCGACACTGCCAGCAGCAGCAGACTGAAGTGTCGTTTCGCCATTGACGGGCGAAGGCGTGCTCTCAGCCGACGCCGCGTCCGTATTGGCGGCTGCCTTCTGGGCATTGGCGGCCTCGGCGACGGCCGCGGCCGACAGCCCTGCGGAACCGGCGTTCGGTCCTGGCGCTGCATTCGCAGTCACATTCGACGCCGGTGCTGAAGCGACGGCAGGTGTGCCGATAACGCGCTGGTCGGGTCGGCTGCCAGTATCCGAAAGGCCGGCCATGCTGTAGGCCTCTGACCGCTCGACCATCGCCGACTTCTGCTCATCGGGGCTCAATCCGTTTTTCAGCCAGATCGCGCTTGTGAGATCGGAAATCGCCAGACCTGCTTGATTGTCCTTTTTGTAGGCCCGGCCGCGTGTGAACATTGCCTTGGCCAATTCCGGCGACGACAGCTTGCCGGATTTAATCGCCACCGATAGCTGTTCGATCGACGGCTTGAATTTCCCGGCGGCATAAGCCTTGAGGCCGGCATCATAGGCTTTTTTGGCCGCTTCGGTCTCGGCAGCCTTCTGAGCGGCATCGCCACCCGCTCCAGCCTGCGGACCTTGCGCCGACGGACCTGCAGGCCCGCTCGCTGCTTTTGCCTTACGCGCCTCGCCGATAGACGGCCAAACCGCAAGGGTGCTTGCAAATACGCACGCCACAGTAGCAGCGAGCGCCGCACGGCGCGCGAGCACTTGGAATTGCGTCATCTCCCGTACCTTCCCCAATGGTCACGTTCTGAAGTGGCGTAACCCTCCCTTCGCGCTGATAATTGAACCAGCGGAACGAGGCGAATTAAGGGCCCCCACCCCCAATGCGCCGGCTTTGGGCTACTCCACCGTAACTGACTTCGCCAGATTCCTGGGTTGGTCAACGTCGGTCCCCATCAGCACCGCCGTCTGATAGGCGATGAGCTGAGTAGGAACAGCATAGATCATTGGCGCGACAAATGGGTCAACCTTTGGCATCGGGATATGCCCGGCAAGTTTACATCCGGCCTTGCCCGGATCGGCATCCGAAATCAGGATGACCTGCCCGCCCCGCGCCGCGACCTCCTGAAGGTTCGAAACCGTTTTCTCGAACAGTTCGTCCTCCGGTGCCACCACGACGACCGGCACGCTTTCGTCGATCAGCGCGATGGGGCCGTGCTTCAGCTCGCCAGCGGCGTAGCCCTCGGCGTGGATGTAAGAAATTTCCTTAAGTTTCAATGCGCCTTCGAGGGCGATGGGGAAGCTCGACCCACGCCCTAGGTACAGCACATCGTCCGCTTTTGCCAGTTCGTGAGCGACGGCCAGATAGGCCTCATCGCTCCTCAGAATGGACGCCACATGCCGGGGCACTTCCATCAAAGATTTGATGAGAGATGCCTCCTGCTCAGCCGTGATCGTGTTCCGCGCCCGGGCGATCGCAATTGCGAGACAGGCCAGAACCGAAAGCTGGCAAGTGAACGCTTTTGTCGACGCAACTCCGATTTCCGGCCCCGCCAGCGTCGGCAACGCGGCATGTGATTCGCGCGCGATCGTCGACGTCCGGACGTTCACGATGGACGCAATACGTTGGCCATTGGCCTTCGCGTACCGAAGCGTCGCGAGCGTATCGGCCGTCTCGCCGGATTGAGAAACGAAGACCGCCAGGCCGTTTTCCGGCAGCGGCGCCTCGCGATAACGCATTTCCGATGCGACATCGATATCGACCGGGACGCGTGCGAACCGCTCGATCCAGTATTTTGCGACGAGCCCGGCATAATAGGCCGTGCCGCACGCCGAGATCGTAACCCGGCTGATCGTCGACAGATCGACGCCGAGATCGGGAAAACGTACGCGCCCAGCCGTCATGTCGAGGTAATTCGCCAGCGTGTGCGAAATCACCTCCGGCTGCTCGTGAATTTCCTTCGCCATGAAATGGCGATAGTTGCCCTTGTCGATCAACAGAGAGCTCGCAACGGCTTTGACGAGCGGCCGCTCGACGCGGACACCGTCGATATTGAAGATCTCGGCGCCCGAACGGCGCAGAACAGCCCAGTCGCCTTCCTCGAGATAAGTGATTGCATCCGTGAACGGCGCAAGGGCGATGGCGTCCGAACCGAGATACATTTCGCCGGAACCGTGCCCGATTGCGAGCGGCGAACCCTTTCGCGCCGCGATCATCAGATCCTCTTCACCCGCAAAAATGATGCCGAGTGCAAAAGCCCCCTGCAAATGCTGCAAAGCATTGCGGACGGCCTCGATGGGCTTCGCACCTCGATCCATCTCTTCCGTGATGAGATGAACGACGGCTTCGGTGTCCGTGTCAGTCTCGAACTTGTGGCCCTTCGCCTCAAGCTGCGTCCGCAGCTCGCGGAAATTCTCGATGATGCCGTTATGGACGACGGACACCTTGCCGGTCATGTGCGGATGCGCATTGCGCTCCGTTGGGCGTCCGTGCGTCGCCCAGCGCGTATGGCCGATGCCTGTGCGCCCTCCCAGCGGCTCAGAGATCAGCCGCTTTTCGAGATTGCGAAGTTTGCCCTCGGCACGCCGGCGCTCAATACCTGTGCCTTCGACCGTCGCGATGCCGGCCGAATCATATCCACGGTATTCGAGCCGCCGCAGGGCATCGACCAGATTGGTCGAAACCGACGATTTCCCGAGAATTCCGACGATCCCACACATTGGACCGGTCCCCCGAATGCGCTTCCCCTTATCCGACGATGAAGCCGGTTAAGGATGTTCTCAAATCACAGTATATTTCAAAGCCCCGCACGTGCCGAGCGCACGCCAATTCCGCAACTGGTTAACAGTTACTTTTTTTGCGCCGCTTTGCGACGGGACATCATGATGCGGAACTTCTCCGCCCACCCAGGACGCTCCTCCTGCGCACTCCGCTCCAGCGCCAGCGCGCCGGGGCTGACATCCTTGGTGATGACGCTTCCTGAACCGATGTAGGCGCCCTTCCCGATCTTCACCGGCGCCACAAGCGACGAATTCGATCCAACGAAAGCTTCCTCTCCAACCTCTGTCAGCTGCTTGTTAAAGCCATCGTAGTTGCAGAAGATCGTGCCCGCGCCGATGTTCGCCCCCGCCCCGACGCTGCCATCGCCCAGGTAGGAGAGATGATTTGCTTTGGCTCCTGCCCCGAGCGTCACGTTCTTGACCTCGACGAAATTGCCGATGTGAACGTTCTCGCCGAGACGCGCTCCCGGCCTCAGCCGTGCGAATGGGCCAAGTCTGACACCCTTGCCGACGACTGCCCCCTCGACATGGCAAAACCCCAGTATTTCGGCACCTTCTTCGACAGTGACGCCTGGCCCAAATATGACATTTGGCTCAATCCTGACGTCGCCCGCGATCCTGGTGTCGAAACTCAGCCAGACCGTCTCCGGCGCAATCATCGTCACGCCATCGCGCATGAACTTCGAACGCATACGCCGCTGCCATATCGCTTCGGCCTGCGCGAGTTGCTCTCGGCTATTGACGCCAACGACATCGTCCTCGTTGCATACGACGACCGTCGCACGCACACCGGCCTCGCGACCGACCGCAACGGCGTCTGTGAGATAGAATTCGCCCTTCGCATTGTCGCAGCCGATGCGCGCCAGAAGAGCGGCGAGGTCCGGCACTCGAAAGGCCATGGCACCTGAGTTGCAGAGGTCGATATTCCGCTCCGCATCGCTCGCGTCCTTCTCCTCGCGGATCGCTGTCAACGTGCATGTATCGTCGAGCAGCAATCGGCCGTAGCCCGTGGGGTCCTTCGGCCGAAAGCCCAGCACCGCAATCCCAGCACCACCATCCAGAGAATCGCGCATCTCGGCGATCACTTCCGGCCGGACGAGCGGCGTATCGGCAAACAGCACGATAACGTCGAGACCTTTGCTATCCGGAAACGCAGGTTTGGCCGCCAGCACAGCATCCGCCGTCCCGCGTTGGTTCGCCTGCTCGAATATCTGAACATCCGGGACGAGCCGTTTCGCTTCTGCAGCAACGGCCTCAGCACCGGGAGCTACCACGACAGCAAATCTGCCGCCGGTCGAGGACGCCGTCCCAAGAACGTGCGCCAACATCGACTGCCCGGCAATCTTGTGAAGCACCTTTGGCAGCGACGACTTCATCCGTGCGCCCTTGCCAGCGGCAAGCACGACATAGAGACAGGGCCGGGGACTCATGGATGACCTTGCGTTTCAACTACAGCCTGGGTCGGAACGCGAACGCCAAGATGCCCGCGCGCACAGCCCACTCCTGCCATACCGCCTGCCCTCCATGCGCTGCAAGGCCTGCATCCGCAACCGCTTCAGTCTCCTTGGAAAGACGGCTTGACCAAATGCCGCCACAGCCGCTTTGCCGTGGTTTTACTGACGGATAGCCGATCTGCAGCATCTCGGCCTTCGTCCACAGCTTCGCGCATGTTTCCCCCGCCATGCCATTGCGGCAGCCGCAAGGCCGAACCAACCTCATCCACGTAGTGAAAATGATTCGGGGAAGCTCCGCTCGCCCGGAGCACCCGCAAGGCAGTAGGACGACACACGCCATGACGAAGCCCGCAACCGATAAGCCGATGCGCCCGAAAGCCAACGCTTCGCCCTATTCGGCCGCTTGGGCCGTACTTGGTGTTGCAGGCCTTGGCTATCTTGGCATCGCGTTTTTTGCGCCGCAGCTCCTTCCCGATCTGTCGCATGGCCGTCAGCACGCCGCCGAGACGACCGTCATGAAGGTGTCCGCGGACGTCGAGACCCTGAAAGCGTCGCTGAGCAAGATCGAAAGCGATATTTCGATAGTCAAAGCCGACGTCGCAACGCAAGCGACCCAGACCGAGCAACTGAGTTCGCAAGTGGCAGCGCTTGACGACAAGGTCCGCGTCGCCCAGGCGCAGACACCGGCTGTGACCACCACCGCATCGGCCGCTCAGCCCACGGGGACGGACGCCGCCCCGGTCGATGACGCAGATGGCGGCCCTGCTCCGCCGAAGATCATCAACTCGCCCCCGCGCGTCGGCGCGCCGATCGAAACCGGCAGCGTTGATAAGAAATCTGCAAACAAGCCGATTTCGTTCGGTCCGGCCGTCGTGAAACCGGCACCGCACCCCTACGGCATCCAGATCGCAACCGATCCTTCGATCGACGGTCTACGGATCACTTGGGGAGCCCTGTCGCAAATTCACCCCGAGCAGCTCAGCCAATTGAAAGCCCGCTATGCCGACGTTGGTACGGCAGGCAATCCCAATTACGGTTTGATTGCCGGACCGGTAAAGTCGAAGGCTGAAGCACGTAAGCTGTGCAAAGAGCTTCTGGCGCAATCGATCAGCTGCAAGGTCAGCGATTATCGCGGCAACGTGCTCTAAAACTCTAAGAAAGCGGCGGGCCTTCTCTATTTTGGTTGCCCGCACAAAGAAAGGGGCCGTCGGGAACGGCCCTTTTTCATGGACTCGGCGAGTTATGGGCTGGCCGTGTTGAACGTATCGCACGCATCCATGCGACCCGACTCCAGACCGGCTTTGAACCAGTGGACGCGCTGTGCTGCCGTGCCGTGCGTGAACGCATCGGGCACGACCCGGCCCGTCATGCGCCGCTGGATCATGTCGTCACCAATCTGAGACGCAGCGTTGAGCGCCTCTTCGACGTCGCCCGGCTGTAATCGCTTCTTCATCTGATCGTTGAGATTGGCCCACACACCGGCCAGGCAGTCCGCTTGCAGTTCGGTCCGAACCTGAATCTGGTTGGCCGTCGCTTCGTCGCCTGCACGCTCCTTCAGCTCCTGCACCTTCTGCAAAATGCCGAGCTGGTTCTGTACGTGGTGCCCAACCTCGTGCGCAATGACGTAAGCCTGCGCAAAATCTCCGGCCACGTTGAAGCGGCGCTTCAGCTCATCATAGAACGCAAGGTCGATGTAGACCTTCTGATCGAGCGGGCAATAGAACGGTCCCATCGCCGTCTGGCCGACGCCGCACTGCGTACGCGTCGCGCCGTTGTAGATGACGAGCTTAGGATCGGGATAATTGCGTCCGAAGCTCTTGAACACCGACGTCCAAACGTCCTCGGTGTCGGCAAGCACCTTGCCGATAAACTCCTTCTCGGCGTCGTCATTGTTCGCCGTTTTCGACTGGGATCCCGGCAAACCCGGAATGTTCGACGGCGAACGATCAGGCCGCTCCGTCGTCTGTGGCAGTTGCGGCATCTGAATCTGGCTGTTCGGTCCAAGCAGAACGTCGAGCGGATTGATGCCGAAGAACAGCATCACCGCACCGATGATCAGCAGCGTTGTAATGCTGAACCCGCCGCGGCCGATCGGGATTTGAATGCCATTGCCGCCCGGAAACTGAAAACCTCCGCCGCCGCCGTCTTGACCGCGACGGTCCTCGACATTGCTGCTTTCCCGGTCGTTTTGATCGTAGCGCATCGCGGACCTTCATTATGACGATTGCATTACGATCCGGCAGCCGAACATCAGCGCAGAGCGCAACGCTTTGCGCCCATACTGCACGGGGAAATAGCCTTTACAAGGGCCTCCTTGGTGGCCCCGGGCAGCGCCGTGCGACTAGGATTGCGGTTCCTCGCCGCGAACACGCTTCGTCTTCGAAACACCGGGCAGCGCCAGTAGTTCTGGCATTGCAGCAAGGCCTTTTGTCTTCGCCAGCGGCCGCAGAAGCCCGCGGACGGCGCGTGAGGCAGCGACCGTTCCCTGATCTGCATATGCCTCGTGATTGCGCTCGATCTCTGCAAGATCGTAACGATAGTTGACCATCAGGCCGTGCGCTTCACGCAGCCCCTTTTCGGATGTATCGCCCAGCCAATTCAGCCGCTCGAGCCGAGCGCCGTTTCCGAGATGAAAGCGCGCAACCTGATCGACGGGGCGTTCATCGCTCGAGCGCGCAGAGAGATAATAATAGGCGGCAAGCCCCATCAGTGCCGACTTCAGTTCGTCCGTGCCGGGTGCATCCTTGACGGCATCCTCGACCCAGCGCGGATCGCGCAGGCGCGTGAGCGCCTTGCGGTCCTCGGCGCTGACCGGCACATCGCTGCCGCTTGCCAGCGCCCGATCGACCCAACGCGCGAAACTCGGCGCCGGCGATAGCGTCACGAACGTCTTCAATGTCGAAACATCGCGCGCCAGGTCTTCGACCACCTGCTTCAGAAGGAAGTTGCCGAACGAGACGCCTTTGAGGCCCTCCTGGCAATTTGAGATCGAATAGAACACGGCCGTCGTCGGTGGCGCATCATCGTCCGTTGAACGGCCGTCGAGCACGGTCGAGATCGCATCGGGCGTATCGCGCATCAGCGCGACCTCGACGAAGATCAGCGGCTCATCGACCAGCGCCGGATGAAAGAACGCGAAGCAACGCCGGTCCTTCGGATCGAGACGACGGCGCAAGTCATCCCAGCCGCGAATTTCGTGCACCGCTTCGTATTGAATGATCTTTTCCAGGATCGCCGCCGGCGTTTGCCAGTCGATACGGCGAAGCACGAGAAAGCCGCGGTTGAACCATGACCCGAGCAGTCGTTCGAGATCACGATCAACGGCAGCCAGCCCCTCGTCCGACTTGATATGACGAACAAGGTCAGCCCGCAGCGCCACAATTTCGGCGGTCGCTCCGGGCGCCAGGTTGAGCCGCCGGAAAAATTCCAGTCTCGGGCTGTAGGAGGCTCTCTGCAGCCGCCCGAGCGTTTTCTCTGATGGGTTGTCGAGGTAATTCCGCGCCGCCTCGGCAACGTCGGCGGCGTCAGGTTGCAGGTCCTCGGCGAGAAAATGATAGAACGCCAGCCGCTCTTCGCTGCTCGCCTTTTTGAGCTGATTGAGGAGCTGCCGCGCAATCGCGACGCCCGAGGCTTCGCCCCGTCCCGACATCAGCGCCCGCGACAGAACCTCGATCGATTCACCGGCGCTGTCGCGGAACAGCGCCTTCGGCAGCAGCGCCCGCCCCTGCTCGGCAACGGTGGCCATCAATTCCTGAAAGAACGAGACGTTGACGCGGTCTGCCATGGGTGTGGATCGGGCTCCTGTCGTTAACGTTTGCTTAACCGTATCGGTCGAGCATCCCGTCGTTGCTTGTATAGGGCATTTTCCCCATGACCGATCGCTTTTCAACCGGCTCACCGTCGTCGAGTCTCGGCGCGGCAAATAACGACACCGGCCGCGTGGCCTTTTGCGGCCCGTATGTGCTCTCCGCGATCACCGGCTACGGCATTTCGAAGATCGAAGATGTCATTCGCGAAGGGCGCGAGTTGCCTCCGCACCGCAAGCCGGTCGTGCGCGGTACCTATTCCGACGAGGTCGAAGCCGCGCTCGCCTATTTCGGTTACCGCATGGAGCTGAAAGAAAGCCACATGCACCGCGCCAGGAAAGAACGGCCGACGTTCTGGACGTGGATGCAAAAACCCAGAAGCGCCTGGGCCTATTACATTTTGGCCATCCACAAGGGTAAGGAGGGCCACTGGATTCTCGTGAAGGGCGTCAAGATGTGCGACACCTTCACCGAAGGGAAATGGACATTCGTGGTCGACGGCCCCCATCGCGGCTGCCGGATCATGGAAATATTCGAAGTGCGCAAGGCCCACGACGCCTGATTTCGCTCCTGAACCGACAGTTTCCTTCCATGAACGCCGCCTGAACCTGCGCGTCAGGGCTTATTCAAACCTTTGAGCCTATGGTCCTTCCAACACTGGTTGTGGGGACTTGGCAAAGGAGAAAGGCCGTGTCCGAATTTCTGCGTTCAGGCGCCATCATGTTGATGGCTGTCGCGGTAATGGCTGCAGGCGTTATCGTCTTTTTCTACGGTTGAGCCGCAGCACTTGATATGGCGCAAGACAGGCGCCCGAAACGTCTTGTCGCGACCTGCAAGTTACGCCACTTAAAGGGGGGCCTTTCCGGGCCCCTTTTCATTGGCGACACGCGGCACCTCTTGGCTGATATCTCATACTCTCTCATCAAAGATGCGCAGGCGCGCCTGACCGATTACCTGACGCCGTCGATCCGGCTCGGCGTGACGGGACTGTCCCGCGCCGGCAAGACGGTCTTCATTACGGCGCTCGTCCGTAATCTTGTCAGCGGCGGCCGCCTGCCCTTTTTCGCTGCCGACGCTGAGCACCGCATCGTCCGCGCCTACCTCGAACCCCAGCCCGACGACAGCATTCCGCGCTTCGACTATGAGGCGCATTTGGCGGACCTGCTCGCAACACCGCCGCGCTGGCCCGAAAGCACCCGGCGCATCTCGGAGTTGCGCGTCACCATCGAATACCGCTCGGCTTACGCTCTTAAGCGCCTCGCCGGATATTCGAAGCTGCACGTTGATATCGTCGATTACCCCGGCGAATGGCTGATCGACCTGCCGATGCTGGAGCAGGACTTCCGCGCTTTCTCGGCTGGCGCCCTGGCGCTCGCACGTTCGCCGTCGCGCGCCGAGTATGCCAAGCCGTTTCTCGATTTTCTCGCCGGCACCGATCCGGCCGCCGCCGAAGACGAGCAGATCGCCATTACCGGCGCAAAACTCTTCACGGCTTACCTGCGCGCCATGCGCGATAGCGGCGCCCAATCGACGCTCGCCCCTGGCCGCTTCCTGCTGCCGGGCGAACTCGACGGCTCGCCCTTGCTGACATTCTTTCCGATGCCGCTGACGTCTGAAGAACGCCCGCCGCGCGGTTCGCTCGCCGCGATGATGATGCGCCGCTTCGAGAGCTACAAGTCATCCGTCGTCAAACCGTTCTTCAACGATCACTTCGCCAGGCTCGACCGCCAGATCGTGCTGGTCGACGTGCTGACAGCGCTGCATCGCGGAGCCGACGCCGTTGGCGATCTCGAACGCGCCATGACCGATATTTTGCGTGCCTTCCGCCCCGGCGCCAACTCATGGCTTTCGATGTTCCTCGGACGGCGCATCGACCGTGTCTTGTTCGCAGCGACAAAGGCCGACCACCTTCCCGCCTCCAGCCACGATCGCCTCGAAGCCATCCTGAAAGAAATCGTCGACGAAGCAGTGAAGCGCGCCCAGACCGAAGGTGCCGGCGTTCATGCGCTTGCGTTGTCAGCCCTGCGCGCCACCCGCGAGGCGACCGCCAAGCAAGGCAGCGAAAGCCTCCCCTGTCTCCGCGGTACACCGATCAAAGGCGAGCGCATCGGCACCGTGACGTTCGACGGAACGGCCGAAGCCGCAATCTTTCCGGGCGACCTTCCCGCCGACCCGGCCGCTGCGCTGAACGCTGCGCGCCACGCAAAATCGGCCTCTCTTGAACTCGTCCGCTTCGCACCGCCGAAGCTCATCGATACACTGCCCGACGGCAAACCAGCCGCCTTCCCCCATATCCGGTTGGACCGCGCACTCGATTTCCTGATCTCGGACTATCTCTCATGAGCTTCGAGGACAACGCCCCGCCGCCGCGAAAACCCCGTGTCTTCAAGGCAGACGACATCACCGAAGATACGGACTTCACCGCCGACGACATTCGCGACGGCGGCGCCGTGACGTCACGGCGTTCGGACGTTCCCGCACGGCGTTTGTCGGTCAACGATATCAATCGTGGCTTCCGTTTCGGCAGCGTCATGCTTTCAGCGATGGCGGCGCTAGCATCGATTGCGGCAGGACTCTGGTTCACGCGCTTCGTTTCAATCGCGCTCGAACGTAAGGACTGGGTCGGCTGGGTCGCCTTCGGACTGATGGTCATCATCGGACTGGCCCTGCTCGGGATCGTCCTGCGCGAACTCCTCGGGTTCCGCCGCCTTGCACGCCTCGCAAAACTGCGTTCCCTCGTCCGCGCGACGCTCGCCAAGCCCGATGTCGCGGCCGAACGCAAAGCTGTCTCTGCCTTGCTCGCCCATTACCGCGGCCGTCCCGATCTTTCCTGGGGTTTGGCGCGGGTCAAAGACCATTCCGGCGATGTTCTAGAGCCCGGCGAGTTGCTTCGCCTATCGGATCGCGAGCTGCTGCGTCCGCTCGACGGCGAAGCCCGCAAGGTCATCCTGGCGTCCGCGAAACGCGTCGCAACGGTGACTGCGCTTTCTCCCATCATGTGGGTTGCGATGGGCTACGTGCTTGTCGAGAACGTTCGCATGTTCCGCGCGATCGCGAGCCTCTACGGCGGACGCCCGGGTCTTCTTAGCGCCCTCCGCCTCGGACGCAACGTCATCGGCCACATCATCGCGACCGGCGGCATCGCCATGACGGATGACTTGCTCGGCCAGTTCGTCGGCCAAGATGTACTACGGCGGCTCTCGCGACGCCTCGGCGAAGGCGCGTTCAATGGTGCACTCACCTCGCGTCTCGGTGTCGTTGCCGTCGAGGTGATCCGACCGCTCCCCTATCTCGACTCCGAACCGTTACGCGTGCGCGAGATCTTCAACGAATTGGTCCGTTCGCTACGCGGCGCTGACAAGCAGGCCGAAGGTTAGACAAGAGCATCTGCGAGAGGGCGGCTCGCTAGGCCGCTGCAGCGTCCGGCAGCGGGCTAAGTGCACCGGGCGTCGTCATCTTCCGTTCCCAATCGCGCGACCTGTGCCCGGCATCGACCAAAACCGGCGGCGGCCTGCGGTCTTCATTCGTCGCCAACGCCCACCGCTCGATGGGACCGGCACGGCGTGACGTCAGCCAGCTTACCGGTCCTGCCAGAATGAGCCCGCCGATCACCGGCGACATCCAGGCGAGAAGCGCCGGGGAAACCGTATATGTGATGGCCCCGACGATGCCGCCGATGGCGGTCTGCCAGCGCGCAAACCACATCGCATCATCAAACGTGATCGCACCGTCGTTGCGCTTCTGCGGCTTCCATCCGGAATCCCGCCCGGCGAGGATTTCGGCGGCACCGACTGTCTGCGTCACCATGAAGATCGGCGCGATGAGCATCGAATAGACCGTCTCGATCAGCACCCCGATTGTCACCCGAATGGCGCCAAAGAAATTCCGCTCCTTGCGCATCTGCTTCCAAGCGAGCAGCAGGCCGAGTGCCTTAGGCAATAGAACAACGACCATCGTGCCCATGAACAGACGCAACGCAGCGCCAGGATCGATCGTCGGCCAGATTGGAAACAAGGTCTTGTCATCGCGGAAGTAGCTCGGAATCATCTGCTGGCCTTGCAGCGCCAGCACGACACCGACGATGAGCGACATCGCCCAGACGCCCGAAATCAGATAGGAAGCCGCTCCCATACCGAGGTGCAGGCGACCCATCGGCGTCAGCCCCGGTTGCGAGACGATGGCCAGATGCTGGAGGTTGCCCTGCGCCCAGCGCCGGTCCCGCGCCACCACATCGATGATGTTCGGCGGCATGCCTTCGTAAGACCCTTCGAGCGATGGCATCATGTGCACGCCATAGCCTGCGCGCTGCAGCAAAACCGCCTCGACGAAATCATGGCTCATAATGTGGCCACCGAACGGCTTGCGACCGGGAAGGTCAGGCAGCCCAGCCGCCGACGCAAACGCCGCCGTGCGAATGATCGCGTTATGGCCCCAGTAGTTGCCCTGGTCGCGATGCCAGAACGCAATGCCAGCGGCTACCGCCGGACCGTAGGTGTTGCATGCAAATTGCTGCAGGCGCTGCAGAAGCGTCTCGCCGCCAACCAGACGCGGCACGGTCTGAATGAGGCCTGCCTTGGGATCGCCCTCCATCGCAGCGGCCAGCGAAACGAGCGTGCCGCCCGACATCACGCTGTCGCCATCGAGAATAATGAAAGACTCATAAGAGGCCCCGAAACGCTCGACCCAGTCGGAGATGTTTCCAGCCTTGCGCGCCGTGTTCTTCATTCGGCGGCGATAGTAGACCGACGCGATATCGTCGAGTTCGAGCGCAAGCGCTCGATAGACGGCCGCCTCCTTCGCGCCATCCTCGTCGCCGCGCGTATCGGACAGCACAAACACGTCGAAATTATCATTGCGGCCGAGGTCTGCGAGTTCACGCACCATCGCCTCGATCGCACCCGCAATCCGCGCGGGGTCTTCGTGATAAACCGGAAACAGCAACGCCGTGCGCCCGGCCAGTGACGACGACGGGGGCGGCGGCTCGATGGTATCGGGCTGCTCACCAATGAACAGTGGCAGAAATCCCAACGCCGCGCTCAGGCTGCCAATGGCGATCCATCCGAACGCGATCGTTGACAGAATGAGAAAGAGAAACTGGACCGGCGTAATGACGACGAACGACAGGATGCTGAACAGCTCGTGCCCAAAGGCGGCGGTCAGCACTGCAGCGCCAGCAAAGATCGCCGTACGCGGCACCCAATACCCGCGCCGCCGAACTTCAGTGCTCGCGTGCGCCGGCGTGGAAAAATCCTGCGTCGGCATATCGAGCGGCGCCGACGGCGGCAAATGCCGCCACGGTCCCGCGTCGGGCGATGTTTTGGAATACGATGTGACTTCCGGCATCTCGCCTATGAAGTTCTCGTTTACGGCTTTGTCCATCGATAGAGCCAGGTCTCCGAGACGGGTTGATCGCCTGCCTTCAGAACGCAACGAAGTTCGATGAGTTCATTGTCGCCCGTGGCCAGATTAAACGAGACACGAACGCCGGAGATTTCAGGATTTCGCTGGACATTGATGTTGGAAATTTGACCAGCGCTCGCAGACAAATCCACGGCTGGCAGATCCTTCGCGTCCTTGACCGACGGTCCTGCCAGATCGATGACGAAAACAATGATGCCTGGCTTTTTGCCATTTCCCACACGCGTCTTGACGACGCGGGCGCCGGCCCAGGCTTCCGGGACATCTCTGCCCCAGTAGATCTTGTAGTTAAAGAGATGCGGACCGCCAGCTGCCAATTGCTTTGATGGTTTCCAATAGGCGGCGATATTATCGTGAATCTCATCTTCGATGGGAATCTCGACAAGCTCGACGAACCCTTCCCCCCACGGACCTTCCGGCTCGACCCAGACCGAAGGCCGACGCTCGAAATGACTTTCGAGGTCTTCGTAGTTGTGGAAGTCGCGGTCGCGCTGCCAAAGCCCGAAGCCCTTCGGGTCCTTGTCCATGAAGGCGCTGAGCTGCAGGGTCTTCGGATTGTTTAACGGCCGCCACAGCCGCTCGCCGCCGCCATTGATCATGGCGAGCCCTTCACTGTCGTGAACAGCGGGGCGGATGTCTTCGACCCGCCGCTGGCTCGACTGTCCATGGAAGAACATGCTCGTGAGCGGACCAATCCCGACATGGCTCAGGGCAACACGCGGATACAAAGTTGCCTCGACATCCATAACCGTCGTCTCTCCCGGCGAGATCGCAAACCGGTAGGCGCCGGTCGTCGACTGACTGTCGAGTAACGCATGGATGACCAGTTCGGTTGCGATCGACTTCGGCCGTTCGATCCAAAAGCTACGGAAAAATGGGAACTCTTCGCCGCCGGGCTGCGCGGTATTGAGCGCCAGGCCGCGAGCCGATGCACCGTAGACCTGTCCACGGCCGACGGCTCGGAAGTAGCTCGCACCTTGGAAGACGGTGTACTCGTCGAAAGCGTCGGACCGGTTGATCGGCCCGTGGATACGAAACCCGGAAAATCCGAACGGCGCCGCATCGGGGCCCGGACCGATCAGCGGCCCAAACGAAAACAGCTTGTTGTCTGCAACCAGTCGAACCGCCTTACCGGCATCGACGATCCACAGATCGACCGGAACGTCATAGAGCCAGCCCATGGCAAACGGCTGAATCTGGAAATCGAGATGATCCCCTTTCCAGATCGCCTTCTCCGGCCGGAAGCGGATATCGCGGTACTGGCTGTAGCTCAGCTTATTGAACGGCGGCGGCAGATCCATCGTCGGCTTGACGAACGGCTGGTCCGAAAGCCGCTTGGCCTCCGTTTTTACCGTCGTCGTTCCGAAGGTCGTCCCCTGCTGGCTCTGTTGTGGCGCCGGCGACGCCCCATCCGCATAGGCATCTGTTACAGCCAACGCCATCTTGACGAGGCCCATGGCAAAAGTTCCTGCGACCGCCTTCTCAAGCAGTACCCGGCGATCGACGATTTTTCCTGTCATTTCCGATATCAGCCAAACCTCGAGGCGCGCACGTTCCAGCCCAACGCTATCGCGAGACAGCACTGACGAACAGCCCACGACTGCTATCCAACGATTGTGGCAGATTTTCCACTCGCGAGACGTTGGCGTGTGACTTTCTCGTCAACGAATTATGAAGTTAGCAACCCGCCATTCGTTGCATCCTACCGGGCAAGACTGCCCATAAAATCCCCTCGAAGAATTTTCATCGTCAACCGTCGGCAGCCATAGGTTGCCCACACCCAAGCCTTTGGCTCCGGCAGTCCCAGCGGTCGGACGCCGATGCAACATCAGGAAAGCCCTCTGGTCGATGCCGCTGCTGGTCCGCAAGCAGGTCGATTTCCTCAGACAGTTTTTTTATCACTGTCCACATCCCGTTATTCGCGCTCGTGCTGATTTGCGACCCTGCCGTGGTGGGCTTAAAGACCCTCATAGCCGGATTAGTCGAAGCCGAACTCGCCTTTTTTGGGTGGATAAACGGCAAGCGCTCATCGACGCCAGCCTGCTTGCTCGACGCCATGCAGAACTGATTTCGCCAGGCGTTCGGGCACACTGATCGCTTCCAAGCCCAGTGCAGTGAACACTTCGTGCTCGCGAGTTAGGCAGACCAGCCGGAAATGGTTGTCGTGACACACCAGTCGGCGTTTTTAGTAATAATCCCGGCCTTTGCATCTCGACGATGTCTTCAAAATCGGTCAAAGACTGACATGCGGACGCCGTTTATCCACATGACGACCACATGAATCATCAGTGATTTTTCCTTCCCCGTCGCCATGACAAGGAAGTCACTTCGTCCGAATTTAGGTCGGCCCGTGACCGCCGTGTGGCAGCATCAACGCTCGTGACTTTTCCGTCACAAATCCCCGCAATTCCACAGCGGAACGCCCGTCCACTATTCCCCGACCGAATCAGATCTGCTTAAAACATAACCCTGAGCGGTGATTCGGGGGGAAACCCGTTGGCCGCAAAGACGGGTTTGAGGACGGGTAAAATAACACCACGGAAAGAAGAAGAGTGTTGGGCCGGGCGCTGGCGCTCCTGCCTGTCATTCCTCAAGTCGAAGCAGACGGGAGTAGTTCTATGAACAAGTACAGTCTGAGTGCCCTGGCGGCGGCAGGCCTGATTGCGGGCAGCCTGTCAACCGGCAGTGCATCGGCAGCTGATCTCGGGGGGAACTGCTGCGCAGACCTCGAGGAGCGCATCGCAGAATTGGAAGCTACGACGGCACGCAAAGGCAACCGCAAGGTCTCGCTCACCGTGTCGGGCTGGGTTGGACAGCAGGTTATGTGGTGGGACGACGGCGCTGAGTCGAACGCCTACGTCACGGACCTCGGCTCGACGCTCGGCAGCCACGTGAAGTTCACTGGCCAGGCGACGATCATGCCGGGCTGGACGGCAGGTTACGTTCTGCACATCGAAGCCATCGGCTCCGACAGCTTGACGACCAGCCAAAGCCAGCCTGACGGACCGAACGCTCTGACCGGCACGTCTAACGGCGTCTCGACGCTGCAGTCGTTCTGGTTCATCAAGAGCGACCAGCTGGGTAAGGTCTCGGTCGGTAAGCAGTCCGACGCGGCTGACAACGCAGCGATCTTGGTTGACGGTTCGGGCTCGCTCGTCCCCGCCAACTGGGTGGCGTTCGACGTCAACAGCTTCGGTATTCGCACCAACAGCGGCGCTCTGTTCGGCCACTGGGGCGGCGACTACTGCCAGAGCGCTGGCGGCGCCTGGGGTGACTGCTTCGGCGTTCCGCGCAACGTCGTTCGTTACGACTCGCCGAGCTTCGGCGGCTTCTCGGTGTCCGCATCGTGGGGTGAAGATGACATCTGGGCCATCACCACGCGTTACGCCGGTGAATGGGCAGATTTCAAGGTTGCAGGCGTTGCGTCTTACGCTGAAAGCACCGACGAGGCCCTCAACGGCTTCTCAGGCGGTTTCGTGAATAACGCGACCCAGCGCTACTTCCAGGCTGGCGCATATGTCGAACACATCCCGACGGGCCTGTTCGCATACGGTGCTTACGGCCACGACGACTATGACTTCGCTGGCTCGGGTCAGTCGGAGACGTGGTACGGCAAGGGCGGTATCCGCCAGCGCTGGACGCCGCTTGGCCACACGATCCTGTACGGCGAATACGAGAACATCAAAGGCTCGGGCGTCTTCTCCCAGTCGGAGAACCTGCTTGGTGGCCTCGATGCAACCCACGATCGCACGCAAGTCATCGGTGGTGGCGTTGTTCAGGAAATCGACTCGGCTGCGATGTCGATCTGGGTGAAGTACCGTCACCTCGATTACAGCGACAACAACGATCTCGGCATTGGCTACAAAGACTTCCAGTACGTTGGCATGGGCGCTTTGATCAACTTCTGATCCCCGGCCAAAGCCACCAAATCGAAATTGAAGGCCGCCCCTTGCCGGGCGGCCTTTTTATTTGTGTGCATATGAATTCGCTGATGCGTGGAAAACCCACAGTGCGACTTCCGTGGCTCGCACAAAAATAATGCCTTCAAAAACAGTTATTTAGACTAGTTTTCGAGCATCTGCCCAACAATCCGGCTAGTTGCCCCTGCGCCACATTGTCGGATTCGTCGCGGTCGTTTCGCAAACCGCAATTGTTGCCAACCCACGAATCACGGACTTTCCCGGCAAGCGGCGAAGTCACTTGGTAGGGGTTCCGCCGTGGATCGCTTTTGATGCGGCCGACAATACGGCGAACGCCAAGTACCGCGTCTACTACTAGAAGTGATTGAAGACGGGAGAAGGTAGAATGAGGAAGATGAGGGTAGGCGCACTGGTCGCTGCAGGCGTTCTCGCTGGCGGGTTCGCCGCGACGAATGCTTCTGCAGCAGACTTGGGCGGCAACTGCTGCGCAGATCTAGAAGAGCGCATTGCAGAATTGGAAGCGACGACGGCGCGTAAGGGCAACCGCAAGGTCTCGCTCACCGTGTCGGGCTGGGTTGGCCAGCAGGTTATGTGGTGGGACGACGGCGCTGAGTCGAACGCCTACGTCACGGACCTCGGCTCGACGCTCGGCAGCCACGTGAAGTTCACTGGCCAGGCGACGATCCTTCCGGGTTGGACGGCAGGTTATGTTCTGCACATCGAAGCCATCGGCTCCGACAGCTTGACGACCAGCCAAAGCCAGCCTGACGGACCGAACGCTCTGACCGGCACGGCCAACGGCGTTTCGACGCTGCAGTCGTTCTGGTTCATCAAGAGCGACCAGCTGGGTAAGGTCTCGGTTGGTAAGCAGTCCGACGCAGCTGACAACGCAGCGATCTTGGTTGACGGTTCGGGCTCGCTCGTCCCCGCCAACTGGGTGGCGTTCGACGTCAACAGCTTCGGCATCCGCACCAACACCGGTGGCCTTTTTGGACACTGGGGCGGCGACTACTGCCAGAGCGCTGGCGGCGCCTGGGGTGACTGCTTCGGCGTTCCGCGCAACGTCGTTCGTTACGACTCGCCGACCTTTGGCGGCTTCTCGGTGTCCGCATCGTGGGGTGAAGATGACATCTGGGCCATCACCACGCGTTACGCTGGTGAATGGCATGACTTCAAGGTTGCTGCCGTTGCGTCTTACGCTGAAAGCACCGACGAGGCCCTCAATGGCTTCTCAGGTGGTTTCGTGAACAACGCGACCCAGCAGTACTTCCAGGCTGGCGCATATGTCGAACACATCCCGACGGGCCTGTTCGCATACGGTGCTTACGGCCACGACACCTACGACTTCAGCGGCTCTGGCCAGTCTGAGACCTACTACCTGAAGGGCGGTATCCGTCAACGTTGGGTTCCGCTCGGCCACACGGTTCTCTATGGCGAATACGAGCACATCAAGGGCTCGGGCGTATTCTCCCAGTCTGAGAACTTGGGCCTCCTCGGTGCCACCGAAGATACCACGAAGGTTTGGGGTCTCGGCGTGGTCCAGGAAATTGACGCGGCTGCCATGTCGATCTGGGTTAAGTATCGTCACCTCGACTATGACGATAACAACACCCAGGGTCTTGCCTACGACAACTTCGACTACGTCGGTATGGGCGCTCTGATCAACTTCTGATCTGAAGCCAGACGATCGAAATACGAGAAGCCGCCCCTTTGGGCGGCTTCTTTGCGTTAGAACGTGCTTGCGGCGCTCCGCTCATTGTCTCGACGCTCCAAAACACCTAGTTTTGCCCCATGTTCCAGGCCTTCTTCACAGAGCTGCGCTCAGCCAAACTACCGGTCACGCTCAAAGAATATCTGACCTTGCTTGAAGCCGTACGCTCGGGCATCGCAAGCGGCCGCGTCGAAGATTTCTATTATCTGGCGCGCGCCACGCTCATTAAGGACGAGAGCAATCTCGATCGCTTCGATCAGATCTTCGCCCATGTCTTCAAAGGCCTCGAAAGCCTGCCCGACGCCGCGGAAGCCGAAATTCCCGAGGAATGGCTGCGCCGTGTGAGCACGCTTCACCTTTCAGAAGAAGACAAGAAGCGCATCGAAGCGCTCGGCGGTTGGGACAAAATCATGGAGGAGCTGAAGAAGCGCCTCGCCGAGCAGAAAGAACGCCATCAGGGCGGCAACAAATGGATCGGCACCGGCGGCACGTCACCCTTTGGCGCGTATGGCTACAATCCGGCTGGCGTCCGTATCGGCCAGAAGGAAAGCCGCCATCGCCGCGCGATCAAAGTCTGGGACAAGCGCGAGTTCAAGGACTTGGCCGGCACGGCGGAAATCGGCACACGCACGATCAAGGTTGCCCTACGCCGCTTACGCCAGTTCGCCAGGACGGGCGCCGCCTCAGAGCTGGACCTCGACGGCACCATCCGCGGCACCGCAGAAAAGGGCTACCTCGATATTCGCATGCGGGCCGAGCGGCACAACACCGTCAAGCTCCTCATGTTCTTCGACATCGGCGGCTCGATGGACGATCACATCAAGGAAGTCGAAGAGCTGTTCTCGGCGGCCCGCTCGGAGTTCAAGCATCTTGAGTACTATTACTTCCACAACTGCCTCTATGAAGGCGTCTGGAAGGATAACGCCCGTCGCTACACCAACAAGATCGACACCTGGCAGGTTCTGCACACTTACCCGGCCGACTACAAAGTGATCTTCATCGGCGATGCCTCGATGAACCCCTACGAGATCACCGTTGCCGGCGGCTCTGTCGAGCACATGAACGAAGAACCGGGTGCGGTCTGGCTGAAACGTGTTGCTGACATCTACAAGCACACGATCTGGCTCAATCCTGTGGATCCAAGACACTGGGATTGGACACCCTCGATCGGCATTGTGAGCAAACTGCTTGGCGGACGCATGTATCCGTTGACTCTCGACGGTCTTGACGCCGGTATGCGCGCCCTGATGCGCTGATGCCCCGTTTCGGCCCCACTCGTGGCCGATGACGCCTAAAGTTGTATTGCGACTCGTTTGTCTCAAACCGTGGGAAATGGCGCCTGAGCCATTGACCGGCCGCGGCGACTAGGCCATCTCAAATGCGATATCGGGGGTGGGGGGAACATTCCCAATGAGAAACGCCAAACTGATCCTGACCGTGGCCGCGACCGTTGCTCTCGGCGGCTGCGGCGCCTCGCTGCCGAAACTGCCGACCACAGGTTCGCTTCTGGGCGGCTCCAGCACGGCAAAAGAAAACCGCGACCCGAACGACCCCGTCGCCCGCGCCATGGGCGTCGCCGCGACCTCGGCCCGTGCCCTGAAATGCGGTTACAATTTCGATCCGGGCAAACTGAAGAGCCAATACCTCGCCTACGAAACGGCATCCGCACCCACCCTGGGCGAGAAATTATCCAACGTCTACGACACCGCATTCAACGGCGTGACGAAGGCGATCTCCGCGAAGGAGCAGGAAGAAGACTACTGCACGCCTGATCGCACGGCCCGGATTAAGGAAGCACTCAATCGCAATCTTGCCGGCGATTACACGCCTCCTCCCTCCGAAGCGCCAGAAGACAGCGGCGGCTTGTTCAGCGGCTTCGGAAACAGCGGCACCGGCGATGAAACCAGCGAGAAGATGAAGGAAGTCTTCCAGTAATACCGCAGTCACGCTTCTCGGAGCGCATGCGTGCAACAGATTCTATGGGCTGAAATCGCGATCAAGGGGACAACCGGCGTCGTACTGATCGTGGTCCCTCTCATCACGTTGACGCTGGCCGGCATCGAGAAGCCAAACTCCGGACTCTGGCCGCGACTCACTGGCGCGCTGATCCTCTCAATCGCGGTCAGCGTCTGGATCGGCCTCACTTATCCTGAAGCCCGCGGCTCCATCGGACCTGCCGCGCTAGTGCCGATCAATCTGATATCTGCAGCAATTCTGATTGCGGCGCTGGTCATGGGCGCCGCTGCCCCGACGCGCCGCGGCAAATTGATCGTCGCTGCGGGTGCCGTCGTCCTGCTTGCCCTTGGATTTCTGGAAATCGCCCACGCCTGAGCGTGGGGAGACCGCGAACGTTATTTCACGCCGAGCTTCTTCTGCAGGCTCGAAGACGACGTCGTGTATTGGAACATCACTTTCTTGTCCGGATAGACGATCCGTTGTGCGGCCTGCGCCATCAGCGCCCCCTCGTGGAAGCCCGACAGAATGAGCTTCAGCTTGCCCGGATAGGTGTTGATATCACCGATGGCGAAGATGCCATGCTCGCTCGTCTCGAAACGCTCGGTATCTACGGGGATGAGATTCTCGTGAAGATTGAGGCCCCAATCCGCGACAGGGCCGAGCTTCATCGTCAGACCGAAGAACGGCAGCATGGCAGTGCAGGGAATTTTTTCGCTGCCTGAGGCCGTTTTTACTTCGAGCGCCGACAGCTGCCCGTCTGCCCCGTCGAGCGCAGTCACCTGCCCGATCATCAACCGGACGGACGCCTCCTCCACCATCTTGCGCATTTTTTCGACGGAATGGGGGGCTGCCCGGAATTCATCGCGGCGATGGATCAGTGTCAGGCTCTTTGCGACCGGAGCAAGGTTGAGCGTCCAGTCGAGCGCGCTGTCTCCGCCACCGACGATGACGATATCCTTGCCGCGCATGGATTCGATCTTGCGCACCGAATAGAAGACCGACTTGCCTTCGAAGTCTTCGATGCCGTTGAGTGGTGGGCGCTTCGGCGTGAACGATCCGCCGCCGGCTGCAATCACGACGACCTTGGCAATGAATTCCGTGCCGGCATCCGTAATAAGGTGATAGCGACCGTCGGCGTACTTCTTCAAGCCATCGATACGCTCGCTAAAATGGAAGACCGGGTTGAACGGCTTAATTTGCTCCATCAGTCGTTCGGTCAACTCCTGCCCCGTCACTATAGGCAGCGCCGGGACATCATAGATCGGCTTTTCCGGATAGAGCTCGGCGCACTGACCGCCAGGCCGATCCAGAATATCGACAACATGCGCCTTGATATCGAGAAGGCCTAATTCGAACACGGCAAAGAGCCCGCACGGACCTGCGCCGATGATAACGGCATCGGTCTCGATTGGTGCGCTCACTTCGGAAGAAGCGGATGCAATAGAAATCGTTTCGGCCATCACGATCGTCCGTTGAATGTCTTTGATCAGAACTGCTTTGCGGGCACGCGGACGACCAGACCGTCGATCGCATCGGAGATCTTGATCTGGCAAGACAAGCGGCTGCCCTCGCGCACGTCGAACGCGAAATCCAGCATGTCCTCTTCCATGTCGCTCGCCTTACCGACCTTGTCGCGCCAGGCGTCGTCAACGTAGACATGACAGGTCGCACAGGCGCACGCGCCCCCGCATTCTGCCTCGATCCCAGCAATGTCGTTGAGCTTCGCTGCTTCCATGACGGTCAGACCGTTTTCCGCTTCCACCGTCTGACTCTCGCCGTCAGGCTGGATGAACGTAATTTTCGTCATGGTTGCGCGTGTGTCCTTGAGGCTTGAATGGGCCGTTGAGAACGGCCTCAGACGGATGGGGATCGTTGGTTAGCGGGCACACTTAATTGGACGCCGCCAGTATTTCAAGCCGAACGCGGGGGATGCGGCGGGAGGGCCACAGAAGATCGGTCAGCCGCTAGGCTTTACACGCCGTTTCCTTGACGAAAGTACTGGCTTCTGCGGCGGCGGCCTCAAGTTTTGCGATCGCCTCGGAACAAGCACCGGTCGTCACGTTCGCAGGAAGCGTCTCCGCTTCCTGCGCCAGCGCAGCGATCCGCCACGCTCCAACAGCCCTGCTCGATCCCTTGAGCGCATGCGCCGCGATTTTCCAGTCCCGCTCAGTCTCGGCCGACTTCAGAGAGGCAATGGTTTCAGGCAGCTGCGCGAGGAAAAGCCCGAGAATTTCGGCCTCGAGAGCCTTGTCTCCAAGGGTATATCTCCTCAGATGAGCGAGATCGACCGGCACGTCTATCGGCCTGTCGCTTCTATCCGGGGTGTGCAGATCATACGATCGAGCCCGCGGAGCATCCATACGTCACACCTAAACCGATGGCGGTCAGAAAGGCGTATTCCCGCCATCCTGGCCGCAACTTTTGGGGATAGAATAGTCCCAGAACCGCAATAACTCTGGGTAAACCGGACCGGGGTGTTTCGGCCAACGTCATAAACGGCTACTTAACCTACGACGTGAGGCCGCAGCCGCATCGGAGGAGCGCCTGCCGCCGCAATCCGGCCGTATTATCGGTCCCAATTCGCTAACCCCCTAAGATGCATAGACATTTCTTATGGTTACGCATGTCTTTCCATTTTGCGGGCAATTAAAACTCTTATAGGGTGCGAATGGGAGTTCCGGTGGCCTGAAGCGCACGGGCTTGTGCCGCGTACCGGATCGAGTGGGGGACATTGCGCAATGTCGCAAGATCAGATTGCGAAACTCATGGCTATTGCGGGCAGAACACCGCCCGTCGAACCGTCCCTGGACGGCATCCCTAACGATGCCCAACCCGCGACGGACGCCAAGGAGCCTGCCTCTAGACCGGCGCCCTCCCTTCCCCCGCCGCTGCTTTCAATCGATGCCGCCCAGGCGCCAGCCGCGACGGCCGCGGCCTTAGCTCTTCCCGCGCCAGCGCCGATGCCGCCGCCCGACAAAGAACAGCCCGCAGACGAACCCACCACCGAGCCGCCAGCCCGCCGCGTCGCGCGTCGCCGCCCGGCAGGACCGGTCCGTGGTAAAATCGCCGCCAACGACGACATCCCGAGCATCGGCGGCCTGATCTACGCGCTCGAACAGAAGCCGTCGAACAAGGTTTTTCGTTACGCCGCCATCGGCAGCGCCGTCTGGGCCGTCGTCGGACTGATCGTTGGCGCCTTGACGCTTGCACCCGGATGGCAGGCAGGCGAGCCCCTGTCGTCGCTCCTGCTGCATCCGACGACGTTCTACACCGCGACCGCCATCATCGCGCCGATCGCCATCATCTGGCTGTTAGCCCTTCTGTCGTGGCACATCGCATCGCTGGCACTTAAATCCGCAACGATGAGCGAAGTCGCCATTCGCCTCGCCGAGCCCGACCGCACGGCGGAACAATCAATCGCTAGCCTGGGTCAGGCTGTCCGCCGCCAAGTCTCGTTCATGAACGACGCCGTGTCCCGCGCCCTTGGTCGCGCCGGCGAACTTGAAGCACTCGTGCACAATCACGTCGCCGAACTCGAACGCTCCTACGAGCACAACGAGCGCCGCATCCGCGAGCTGATCAACGAACTCGGAGGCGAACGTCACGCCCTTCTCGACACGTCCACCAACGTCACCGAAACGCTGAAGACGCTCGGCACCGAAATTCCGACGCTGATCGAAAAGCTCTCGACGCAACAGCTGACGCTTCGCGGCATCATCGCTAATGCAGGCGAAAATCTCGCCAACCTCGAAGGCTCGCTTGCTACCGCCACGGGCCGCTTCGAAAATGCCGTCGGTTCGCGCACGCTTCAGCTTCAATCGGTTCTCGAAGACTACACCACTGCCTTCTCGACCGCGCTTGGCGCTCGCACGGAACAGATGCGCGCCACGTTCGACGGTTACATGCAGACGCTCGATACGACGCTCGGCAACCGCACTGAAAACCTCCAGACTGTTTTCGAAGAATATGCGCGCGCGCTCGACACCACTCTGTCTAACCGCGCCCAGGCTCTCGACATCCAGCTCGTCGAACGAACGCGTTCGCTCGATGAAGCCTTCCAGAAGCGGCTTGAGCTATTCGACGATCAGATCATGCGCTCGACGACCGCCATCGACCATGCGGTCAGCGAAAAGGCGTCTCTGCTGACGAATGCCCTGCAGCTCCATTCGCAGACCTTCCGTGAAACGATTGCGCAGCAGGCGACGGAACTCGACGATTCCGTCGTGAACGGCATCAACGCCGTCCGCCGGACGAGCGAAAACATCACACGTCAGACGATGAAGGCCATCGACGGGCTTTCGAAACAGTCGGGCATCCTGCAGGACGTCGCCGATAATCTGTTCCAGCAGATCCACGGCGTCACCAACCGCTTCGAGAACCAGGGCGAGCAGATCCTCAAAGCCGCCAACGTCCTCGACACCGCCAACCTTCGCATCGAGTCGACGCTGCAGACGCGGCACGCCGAGCTTTCGCACACCATCGATCGCCTCTCGGGCAAAGCCGACGAATTTGGCCGCACCATCGCCGGTTATTCATCGAACCTCGAAGGTTCGCTCGAAAATATCGAACTCAAGGCCCGTGCCATTGCCGAGGAGCTGCGCGACACCGCCGAGAGCCGCTCGCGCGCCTTGATGGCCGAACTCGATCGCGTCAAGCATGAGACCGAGGCCCAGAGCGATCGCGCGCTATCCGATCTCCGTCATCGCTTCCAGAACGTATCGGGCGAACTGTCTCGCGAATTCGAAACGCTATCGACCCGCCTCTCATCGGCATCCGAAGAAACCCGCCTCCGGGCAGCCGAGGCCGCCGCCACCCTGGCGAGCGAGCAGGCCCGCATTCGCGAAGAAGCCTCTCGCCTCCCGACTTCGACGCGCGAGACGGCGGAATCGATGCGCCGCGCCCTGCAGGATCAGTTGCGCGCCATCGAACAGTTGACGCAAATTTCCCAACGCGCCAACGCTCCCCGCGAAATCATGCGCCCTGAGCCAGCTCCCGCGCCCGCGCGTCTCGCGCCGACACCGTCGCTGACCTCCGCGCTTATCCAACAGGAAAATGCGCCCAGCCGCAGCCGCGCCAGCGTCCAACAGGATCAACGCGAGGGCTGGTCGCTCGGCGATCTCCTTGCCCGCGCCTCGCACGACGAAGACCACGCGCCGGTCCGCAATGTTCCGCCCGAACCAGCACCTGCACCGCCGCCGCATTCGCCTGCCCCTCACTCGGCCGCGCCAGTGCGCCTCGACGTCGGCATGATCTCCCGCGCGCTCGATCCGCAGACGGCCGGCGCCATCTGGAACCGCATTCGCGCGGGTCAGAGGAACGTCCTGGTCCGCAGCATTTACGCTCCGGAAGCGCGTATGCTGTTCGACGAAATCGCCGCCCGCGCCCAGACCGACGCGGACCTGTCGCAGTCGATCTTCCGGTACCTTACCGACTTCGAACGGATCATCAAGGAAGCCGACACGCGTGACCCGTCTGGTCGCACGGCGCAAAGCCATCTCGTGTCCGATACCGGCCGCGTCTATCTCTTCCTCGCGCACGCAGTCGGCCGGATTCGCTAACCGGCAAAGGCCGCCATGTCGCCTGTCCGCATGCCGCCTATCCGCGTCGAAGCACGACACGAGGCATGGCCGCTCAGAGAAGCTTTCATCATCTCACGCGGCGCGAAAACCGCGGCCGATGTCGTCGTCGTAGAAATAACGGACGGCACGCACAAAGGCCGCGGTGAAGCCGTCCCCTATGGCCGCTATGGCGAAACAGTCGATGGCGTCCTCGATGCCATCCGAACGGCTGCCGATCGAATTTCAACGCACGCCGACTTGCTGCGTGAGCTGAAACCCGGCGCGGCCCTCAATGCCCTCGACTGCGCCTTCTGGGACCTCGAAAGCAAGCAGACCGGCATTCCGGTTTCAAAGCGCGCTGCGCTTCCCGAACCCGCGCCGCAAGTCACCGCCTTCACCTTGAGTCTCGCCGCCCCCGACGAGATGGCGGCAAAAGCCGCTAGCGTTGCCTCTCTCTCGCTCTTGAAGCTGAAGCTCGGCGGTGACGGCGATGACGCACGTATGCGCGCTGTCCGGCAGGCCCGCCCAGACGCTCATCTTGTTGTCGACGCCAACGAAGCCTGGACTGCAGAAACGTTGACGCCTTTGCTCGCGGTCGCCGCTGAATGCGGCATCGAATTGATCGAACAGCCGCTTCCCGCCGGTCAGGACGGGATCCTCCGTGCCACTCCCCACCTCGTCCCTATTTGTGCCGACGAAAGCGTTCATACCGCCGACGATATCCCGCATCTCATCGGTCTCTACGACGCCGTGAACGTCAAGCTCGACAAGGCGGGCGGCTTGACAGGTGCAATCAGCCTCGTCGCAGAAGCACGCCGCAACGGTCTCAAGATCATGATTGGCTCGATGGTCGGAACATCACTCGCCGTTGCGCCCGCGATGCTGCTGGCACCGTATGCCGACTGGATCGACCTCGACGGCCCGCTTCTGCTGGCGCGAGATCGCGAGCACGGCTTGAGCATCGACAACGGCGTCATTCGGCCGCCAAGCCCTGAGCTGTGGGGCTGACTCGCCTTACACTGGATCCGCCGCCGCCATCGTCGAGCTGCTGCGGTTGCGGAGCAGCCAAAGCGCTGCGCCAAACGCCACCATCGAGATCGCGACCATCCCGAGATACGACAGCGACCCGGCGCGCACGTAGATCCATCCAGCGACCAGCGTCGCCGCACCGAGCGCGACACCCGCAGCCATTGTCGCGTAGAGCGATTGCGCCGTTCCCTGCTTATCGCGCGCCACGTTTTCGTGGATGAAGTGGATCGCGCCGATGTGGCAAGCGCCATAGGTCGCGCCATGCAGCAATTGCAGCGGAATAAGCATCGCCAGCGGCGGCTCGAACGCCATCCCCGACCAACGCACGATCGACGCCAACGCGGCAAGCGCGATGAGGCGTAACGATCCAATCCGCGCGACCGCCCGTCCGGAAACGGAAAACAGCATGACCTCGGCAAAGACGCCGACGGCCCACAGCGTTCCGCACCACGCCGCCGAAAGGCCCTGCTTTTCCCAAAGCAGAATCCCGAACGTGAAGAACGTAGCGTGCGCTGCCATAACGAGACCAGCCGCTACGAGAAACAGACAAAATTGCTTCTGGCTCAGGAGATCGTGCAATACGGATGACCGCCACAACGGCAGCGCTGGCTTGATCGCATCTTCAAACCGCTCGTCCGGAGGCAGGAAATGTCCGGCAGCAACAGTCAGAACGCACCCGAACGCGATCAGCCAAATACCGGCTCCGCCGCCGAAAGCGTAGATCACCAACCCGCCGATAAAATTTGCCGCCACGAACGATAGGGATCCCCACAGCCGCATTTGCCCATAGTCGAGGCCGCGGTAGCGAACACCCGTCACCGCGATCGTCTCGATCAGCGGCATGATCGTCGAGTTGCAGAGCATCAGCGCGATTGCGAACAACAGCACCGGCCAGAACGATGATGATTCAGCCAGCGCCAACACCAGCGCGATCGTCAGCCACGCGAGCAGCACGAGATACCGGCGGTGCGCTCCGCTCCGATCTGCCGCCATCGCAACTACGGGTGACACGAACACGCGCAGAAACAGAGGCGCCGCGATTACCGTGCTGATCTCGCCGGCCGACAGTCCGCGCCAGTTCAGCCAGACTGGGAGAAACGGCGTGTGCATGCCGTAAAAGACGAACAACGCACCGTAAAATAGCGCGACGCGCATCGCGAAACTGCGCTTTGCGTCATCCCCGCTGGCCATGCCCGTCCTCACATCTCTATGCTCATGCCACACTATAACGCGGAAGGCGTAGCGCTGACCGATAAGTCCTGTTTAGTTCAGCCTAAGGTTGTGTCTTCGCCGCTTGCGAATCGCGTACCCGTTGAGGCGATTTTTTGCGGAGCACAACTGGCATGCAGGCTCTCACTTCGCCCGTTACTGACGATATTGAAACCGAATACCGCGCCATTGAGGCGACACTGCTCGAAACCGCACGCGGGCGCTGGTTCCTGGCCGAGCACGGCCGCCGCGCGCGCCGCCTGGACAGCGCCCTGCTTGAAGACGCCATTCGCCGTCTACAAGGCTCCCTGCGCGAGCCGCCGGCGCTGCTCGGCCAGCTCAAGGCCGAAATCGAAGCCGTCCGATCCCAGATGGCCGAGACCCGAGCCGCCCTCCTGGCACGTCCTACGATGGATGAAAGCGTGCTACCGACACATGCTATGCTCAAGGCTGCCGAAGATATTCACGACATCGCCTGGTCGCTCCAGGCCAATCCGTTTGATCCGCAAGGCTGCGAGCAAATCGCCCGCAATGCCGGCAAGCTCTATGCCATGAGCCAATCGCAGGCCGCCCAATCGAACCGCGTCGTGGCCGCCGCGAGCGCACTTGAAACATCGGCTAACAAACTCGAAGGCGTTCTCGAAAGCATCCTGCACGAGTTACAGGTCGATGAGGCCGAGTAGCTGCCGGGCATAGTGACACAAAAAAGCCGGGCGACATGCCCGGCTTTTTTTGTGGGGTAGCTGATCTTACCACCTCGTCCGCATGCCGAACGAGACAAGATCGACAGCAGCTTGTGATTCCCCTTTGAATTCCAAGGTTGGGAGCGGCGCGAGAGTGCCTGTTCCTTCCGGCGTACTAATGTCTACACCGCCGTCCTGAATGAAGATGTGCGAGTAGCCGATGTCGAACGTTGTTGCGTCGGTCCATTTGTAGCTCGCGCCGACACTCAGCCAAACGCGATTATTGTCTGGAATTTGAACGATCCGCCCCGTCGCAGAATCGATGGGCGACATTTCGTAGGCGACACCGGTCCGCAACGTCAAATTGGGCGTATAGTCGTATTCACCGCCCACAGAAAAGAACCAGCCGTCAGCCCAGTTTGTCGGCAGGTTGAGGCCACCCCCTATCGATGGCAACGACAGCGGCAGGTTCTTGAATCGGCTCCAATTCGTCCACTCTACGGTACCGAGCAGCCGGGTTGTCGGCGTTATGACCTGCCGCGCACTGAGAGTGACGATATCTGGAAGGTTGACCGTGGCGGTCCCCGGCAGGCCGCCAAGGCCACTGAAAGATCCATCAATGTCATGGGTCAATTGAGACCGATAGCCGAGACCAATGGTTGTTCCGGTAAATGGCTCAAGGGTGATACCCGCGGTGCCTCCGAATGCCCAATCCGCTCCGCCGAACCTATCGAGTTTTTGCGTCAGCAGATCGCGAAATTGAAGCTTCGCTTGCGCCCATTCTATCTGAAGTCCCGCGCCGATCGTAATTCCCGGCGCGATGCGATAGGCGATCGTCGGGTTAGCATTGATCGTCAGAAGTTTGGTCGTCACTCCGAGATAGGAGCCCGGATAGTTCACGTTATCGGGCTTCGTCGCAAGGCCGAACGGCGAATTCATCGCAAGACCAACCCAGAGGTCTTTGTTGATCTGGAGGGCGGCATAACTTGCACCGCTCACCGCATCGATGCCTATGTTGCCACTGCTTCCAGAACCAACCAGCGGATTGCTAACGTCCACATTCGCGTAGGGAAGAATCAATGTGTAGGACGATTCAGTGTTCAAACCCGGAAACTGGGCCGTTGCAGCTGGGTTCCAAAACATCGAGCCGAGGCTTCCGCCTGCCGCCGACCCTGCCGAAGCCGAACCCAGAAACACGGTCGATTGCTCGTGGATATCGAAACCGCCGGCGGAAGCCGCGCCCATGTGCGCCAGCATGGCTGCAGAGCTAATCCCCAAAAGGCGGAACGCATTTTTTATTATATTGATTTTGCTCAAAGACAGCATTCGTGACCCCCAGGACGACTCAGCGCCTTCCCCACAAATGCCACAATAGCTCCATCGCCCCCGCGCCACATCAGGGTTTCAAACATGAAACTCAGTGTTCGGATTTGATGACTAAGCGCTGTGCTTCTTGGGCAACAAAAAACCGGCCCGCCGAAGCGGACCGGTTCTTGCCAAGCCGAGTCTCAATCCCTCGAAACGTCGCTTGGCGCTCCCCCCGGAGTCCTTAAGCGGCGGACGTGCCACCGAAATCGCGCGCAAGCTGCCAAAGTCCTACTGATGGTGCAAGACTTGACTCTTCACGCAGGGGGCGAGTCGGTGCAGGACGATGCGCCCTCGCAACAGATCGCACGTTGGAAACCCAAAAACGTTGAACCCCGAAAATCAGCCTACAGTTTTCTGAGTGCAAAATTGTGGTCAATCGGGCCATTGCGACCTTTTCCAACATGCAAGTGCGAACCCGACGATAACGCGCCCCAAACGAAGCCCTTGGCATCGGCGACAGCCACATCGAGAGGCTTGCCGAGAGCCATACCGGCAGCAATCGCCGCCGATAATGTACAGCCCGTGCCGTGTGTATTGCTTGTGACGATACGTGGTCGACGAAACGACGCATGCGTTTTGCCGTCGAACAACATATCGATCACATCCTCCCCACTCCCATGGCCGCCTTTGAGCAGAACAGCGCCGCAGCCGAACTGCATTAGCGCCTCGGCTTGTGCGCGCATATCAGCCTCGGTCGTCGCTTCCGGACGATCGAGCAAACGGCTGGCCTCGGGAAGGTTGGGCGTGATGAGGCTCGCGCGCGGAAGGAGTGCGTGGCGCACCGCATCAATAGCGTCTGGCTTCAGCAGCACATCGCCGCTGGTCGCCACCATGACCGGATCGACGACGACAGGCGCGGCGCCCATCTCACCCAGAAGCGACGCCACGATCTCGACGGTGGCGACATCTCCGAGCATGCCGGTCTTCATCGCGCCAAGCGAAAGATCCGAGACGACAGACCGGTATTGGGCTGCGATGAAATCCGGAGGGATCGCAAACACACCAGATACGCCGGTCGTGTTCTGCGCCGTCAACGCCGTTATTACGCTGGCGCCGTAAACGCCGAGCGCAGCAAACGTCTTGAGATCGGCCTGAATGCCGGCGCCGCCCGACGGGTCCGATCCTGCAATCGTCAGTGCAATCGGAGGCGTTTTAGCGCTCATGGCGTCGACAGCTTTCAGTGCGCCCCTTGCTTCAAAATCTCGGCACCGAGATCGGCCGGCGTAACGTAGGATTCAATCCTGCCGAGTGCCGGAAAGTTTTCGATCATCCACTGACTGAACCAGTTCTGCGCGCCGAACACGAACAGCAAGCCGGTCACGACGAGCAGCAAGCCCATCACCCGCTCGAGCGTCACGAAGTGCCGCTTGAACTTCTGCATGAAGCCGAGAAACGGCCTGACAGCGACGGCCGCCAAAATGAACGGAACCCCGAGCCCCAGAGAATAGATCAAAAGCAGTTTGACGCCAGTCGCGAGGCTGTTCTCGCTCGCGGCAAGCGTTAGGACAGTGGCAAGCACCGGTCCGATGCACGGCGTCCAGCCGAACGCAAACGCAAGCCCCATGATGTACGCGCCGAAGAAGCTTGCCTCCATCTCGGCCGCCGAATAGCGAGCTTCCTTATAGAACGCGTGAATTTTCAAGATGCCAAGGAAGTGCAAGCCGAACAGGATGATGACGACGCCGGCCGCAGTTCCGAGCGCCGCTCGATAGGACAGCAAAACCTGACCGATAGTGCTTGCACCCGCGCCGAGACTGACGAACACCGTCGTGAAGCCAAGCACGAAGAAAACGGCGGACGCAACGACGCGCAGCCATACGCGCCGGTCGATCTTGTCTTCCCCTGTCAACTGATCGAGGGTCGTGCCGCCGATGTAACCCAGATAAGGGGGCACCAGAGGCAGCACACATGGCGAGAGAAAACTTACCAGTCCCGCGAGCGCGACACCGAGGTAGATATGGACATCTGCCAGCATGCTGCCTTCTTTCAAATTGCCCGCGGGCTAATGCACTTTCTCGCGCGTGAGCGCCGCGATGCCGGGCAACTCACGCCCTTCGAGCCATTCGAGGAACGCGCCGCCCGCGGTCGAGACATACGTGAAATCGTCAGTCACACCGGCAGCATTCAAGGCGGCGACGGTATCGCCGCCGCCGGCAACTGACACAAGCTTACCGGCTTTCGTCAATTCCGCGGCAGCGCGCGCCAGCGCGAATGTGCCCTCTCCGAACGGCGAAATTTCGAAAGCACCGAGCGGGCCGTTCCACAGCAGCGTTTTCGACGCTGCAAGCACATCGGTGGTGCGCACAACGGACTTCGGACCAACGTCCAATATCATGGCGTCGAACGGCACTTCGTCGACCGACACCACTTCATTCGCCGCGCCTTCCTTGAACTCGCGCGCGATGACAGCATCGACCGGCAGAATGATCTCACAACCCTTCTGTTTGGCTTCCGTCATAATATCGCGCGCCGTCGCATGAAATTCGGGTTCGGCTAGCGACTTGCCGACCATCACGCCGGACGCCTGCAAAAACGTATTCGCCATGCCGCCGCCGATGATCAGCTTGTCGACCTTTGCGACGAGGTTGGTCAAAACCGGAATTTTAGTCGACACCTTCGCCCCGCCGACCACGGCCGCCGTCGGGCGTTGCGGTATTTCCAGCGCCGTTCTGAGTGCGTTGATTTCTTCCATCAGCAGCGGACCTGCGAAAGACGGCAGGAAGTTGGTCAGTCCTTCCGTAGATGCATGAGCGCGATGTGCGCACGAAAAAGCATCGCCCACGAAAATGTCGCCGAGCTTCGCGAGCTCCTCGGCGAATTTCGGATCGTTCTTTTCTTCGCCTTTGTGGAAGCGCAGATTTTCGAGCAGCGCGACGTCACCGTTCTTAAGCGCGCTGACCGTCGCTTGTGCCTGTTCCCCGATACAGTCCGGCCCGAATGCAATCTGCCGCCCCAGAAGCTGCTGCATCGCGTCTGCGATCGGCCGCAGCGACAAGTCCGCTTCCGGTCCGTTCTTCGGCCGTCCGAAATGCGAGATGACGATAACCTTCGCCCCGCGATCAGCCAGCGCCTTCACGCCCGGCAGCACGCGCTCCAGACGCGTCGCATCCGTCACCTTCCCGTCCTTGACCGGAACGTTTAGATCCGCCCGCACGATCACGCGCTTTCCCGCGACGTCGATGCCGTCCGTCGTCTTCAACTTATCGAGGTTCATCAAGACACCACTACGGTTTGCGCTGCGTCTGCGTTTCAGTGCGTCACGAAGTTTTTCCGATCGCCTTGCGCGCAGCCGCTACCACATGCGCCGCGGTAATGCCGAAGTGCTCGTAAAGCTTCGACGCCGGCGCCGAAGCACCAAACCCATGCATGCCGATGAACACATCCGATTTGCGCAGCCATTCGTACCAGCTCTGCGGTACGCCCGCTTCGATCGCAATACGCGGTGCGTCTCCCAAAACTTCGTTCTGGTAGCTTTCGGGCTGGGCGCGGAACAATTCGAACGACGGCATCGAAACCACCGCGGCCTTGATCCCATCCTTCGCCAAAGTTGCAGCAGCTTCGGCAGCGAGACCAACTTCCGAACCGGTTGCAAGAAGCGTCACGTCGCGCGCACCTTCCGTCGGTGTCAGCACGTAGGCGCCTTTGGCACTGAGGTTCTGATCGCCTTTGGTGCGAAGGTTCGGCACGGCTTGGCGTGAAAGCGCTAGCACCGACGGCGTGTCGGCCCTGACGAGCGCCAACTCCCAGCACTCAGCCGTCTCGATGCCATCGGCCGGACGGAAAACATGCAAATTCGGAATGACGCGCAGCGCGCTCAAATGCTCGACCGGCTGATGCGTTGGCCCGTCCTCGCCGAGGCCGATGGAATCGTGCGTCAGAACGTAGATCACACGCTGCTGCATCAATGCCGAGAGACGGATCGAAGCCCGGCAGTAATCGGAAAAGACGAGGAACGTGCCGCCATAAGGTACGAACGAGCCCGACAGCGCGATGCCGTTCATCGCTGCTGCCATGCCGTGCTCGCGCACGCCATAGTGCATATAGTTGCCCGCGAAGTTATCGGGCGTAACGGATACATGATGTTTCGTGCGGGTGCCATTCGATCCCGAAAGATCCGCAGAGCCGCCGATGATCTCAGGCAGCACCGGAATGAGGCGCTCGATCGTCATCTGCGACCAGACACGCGTCGCGCGCTTGGCGCTGTCGGCCGCGAAATCGTTCTTCGCGGCGATGATCGCATTCGTAACGGTGGCCTTGAGATCGCGGCCCGAGACCAGTGCCTTCGTCGCGTCATCCGCTTTGGCTTCGCGCTTCGTCCAGTCGTCACGCACCCTCGCATGGCGGCTTCCGACAGCACGCCACGCCGACAAGATGTGTTCAGGGATTTCGAAGGCTTCGTATGGCCAGCCGAGCTGCGCGCGCGTGGCCTTGATCTCATCCGCGCCCAGCGCTTCGCCATGCGCCGACGATTTTCCAGCTTTGTTCGGCGAGCCATAGCCGATCTGCGTCTTGCACGCGATCAGCCACGGCTTCGAAGGATCGGCCTTCGCCGTCTTGATCGCTGCTGAAATCGCCGCCACGTCATGACCGTCAACGCGGATCGTATTCCAGCCGGACGCCTCGAAGCGCTTCACCTCGCTGTCCGACACCGCAAGGCTCGTCGCGCCGTCAATGGTGATCGAGTTGTCGTCCCAGAACACGATCAGCTTGCCGAGCTTCAAATGCCCGGCCAGCGAGATTGCTTCCTGGCTGATGCCTTCCATCAGGCAGCCGTCACCGGCAATGACATAAGTGTGGTAATCGACAAGATCTGAGCCGACACGCGCCGCGAGCAGCTTCTCCGAAATCGCCATTCCAACCGCATTGGCGATGCCTTGGCCCAGCGGCCCCGTCGTCGTCTCAATGCCTGGTGCATGACCATATTCAGGATGTCCCGCCGTCTTTGATCCGAACTGCCGGAAATTCTTGATCTCCTCGATCGTCATTTCCGGATAGCCGGTAAGATAAAGAAGCGAATAAAGCAGCATCGAGCCGTGACCAGCCGAGAGAACGAAACGATCCCGGTTGGGCCACTGCGGCGCGCTGGCGTCGAACTTCAGCGCTTCGGTGAAGAGGACCGTGGCAACGTCCGCCATCCCCATCGGCATGCCCGGATGCCCGGAATTGGCAGCCTGAACCGCATCCATCGAGAGCGCTCGAATGGCGTTAGCCATGTCCTTGAGGCTCGGCGTTGAGGATGTCTCCGCCACGACTTGAGCTTTGCTCATTATCTTACTTAAGTCCGTTCCGCTAAGCGCCGCTGGCGCGCTGTAAAGTGGTGGGACATTTACCGGGGGATTGCAGCGGCGTCTACCGCGCGCGCAAGGGTAGCGCACGGCAAAAAACAGGGCGTTTCAGGCCTCGCCGCCCCGCGACGGACCAAGTGTCACGCTCAGGACGCGATACCGCCCGCCTTGACCTTGCTCTCCCGCTGGCCCTTGGCGTCGCGTTGGGCCTTCTCCGCCTGCGCCAGCTTGGCCTCCTCGACCTCGTCTTCGCGGAAGAGCTTTTCGAGCATAGCCTGAGACGTCCGAGCCCGTTCCAAGAGCTTCTCGACATCGGTCGCAAGCTTGTAATCCTCGTTCAGACGCCGCTCGTCATGGTCGCGAAACGTCTGCACGGTGCGGTTCGCCACACGCTCTGAATACCCGAGACCAAGCATCAGCGTCCTCGTGAGATCGAGAGATGCCAGAAACGTCTCGCGCCGCATCGCAGCAACGCCGAGATCGAGCAGCCTGTAGGCATGCATGCGATCGCGCGCCCGCGCATAGATCGGCACATGCGGATAATGCGTCTTGACGATTTCCGCCGCACGCATCGACGCTTCCACGTCGTCGATAGCCAACACAAAGGCTTTCGCCTTGTCAGTTTGCGCAGCCTCCAGAACCTCCGGTCGACTTGCATCGCCATAGAAGGCCTTGTTGCCGAACCGTTTGACGAAATCCACCTGCTCGACGCTGATGTCGAGCGCCGTAAACGGCACGCCTTTGGCGCGCAACACGCGGGCCACTATCTGGCCGAACCGGCCGAAGCCAGCAATCACCACATGCCCATCGTTGTCAGGCAGCGGATCGAATGCCCGCATCTCGACCTTCGACTTCTTCGAAAATAGCCGGTCGACGCCCAGCAACAGCGGTGTCATCGCCATCGACAGCGTTACGATGACCGCCATGATCTGCGACGACCCACTGCCTAGCACACCCGCCGCTTGTCCCACCGACAGCAAAACGAATGCGAATTCACCGCCTTGCGAAAGCGCGAACGCAAGCCGTCGCGCCGGCCCCGAGTCAAGCCCCTGCCAGCGTCCGAGCAGATACAAAATGACCGACTTGACCACGATCAGGGTGAGAGTTGCCGATATGATCAGTGCCGGCGCCGAAATCAGCAGCCCGAGATTGAGCGACATGCCGATCGCGGTGAAGAAGATGCCAAGCAGCAAGCCCTCGAACGGCGCAATGTCGGCTTCAAGCTCATGTCGATAGCTGCTCTCTGCGAGCAGCGCGCCAGCGATGAAAGCGCCAAGAGAGGCTGAAAGCCCCACAGCTTCCATGATCAGCGTAATGCCGACGACCGTCAGCAGCGCTGCAGCGGTCATCGCTTCCTTGACGCGCGACAGGGCCACGAGGCGCAGCAACGCATCGAGAACATAACGACCTACGACCACGACCAGAACGATCGTCCCCAAGCCCTTCGCGAGCGCAAAATAATCGATCCCAGTATGGGTCTTGACTGCCGACACGGCGAAGTACGGCGCCAAAGCGATCAGCGGAATGGCCGCGATATCCTGAAACAACAGGATGGAGAACCCTAAACGGCCGTGCCGGGTCGAGAGCTCGCCGTTCTCTTCCATCACCTGAAGCGCGAATGCCGTCGAAGACAGCGCCAGCGCCGTCCCAGCAAACAGCGACGGCTGCCATTCGCTGCCGAGGAAGAAAATGCCGACGCAAGCCAGCGCAAGGCCTGTAATGGCGACCTGCAGCGTTCCGAGCCCGAAAATGGCCTGACGCATGGCCCATAGTCGCCGCGGACGAAGCTCCAGACCGATTAGGAAAAGCAATAGAACGACGCCGAATTCGGCGAAGTGCAGAACCTGCTCGGCGTCCTGCACGGAAAACATGCGCCCAATTCCGTAAGGACCGAGAATGACGCCGGCAACCAAATAGCCAAGCACAGCAGCTATACCGAGCCACCGTGCAAGCGGAGCAGCAAGCGCCAACGCGGCCAACAAGACTGCCAGTTCATTCAGTGTCACATCGTCCCCCGTTGTCGCGGCGCCCTCGCACGCTCAAGGCAATTTAAGCAGAGATCTCCAATACGCCACCCCGCACCGTTGTATGACAACCCAAATCTGGACCACCAATGAACGTGGACTGACTGACGCGCGCAGAATTTCACGTCTTGTCTCGCAGCAGGTGCGACACAGTGAAGTCAATGGATTATTGGCTATCGCCGAAGGAAATCCGCCGGTGATGAATTCAGAGATTTCAATCCGAAATTCTAAGGCAGCGGGTGCGCATCGACGACGAGGCCACCGATCTCTTGCCAACCGTCAGTACCATCGCGAAACCATGAGACATTGGTATAACCAAAGCCCAGCGCCCGTTTCGCGGCATTCCAGCTCATCCAGCAGTTTCGGAGACAGAAAAAGACCAGCGGTTTTGCCTTGTCCCCGGCTGTGAGCTTTTCCAGATTGTGCTTGAAATAATTCTCATACCCGGACGACAGCGCCCCATAGCCGACGTTCGGCAGCCAGACCGCATTTTCGATGGTCATGTGCGTAGTCTCCCGCCAGATCGTACCGGGCGGCAGCCCTGCGGGCTTCGGCGGATGCGGATAAACGTCGATAAACACCGCGTGGCCCTCGGACCAGACTTTCATGGCCTGGCTGCTTGATAGGACCGTAGCGCCCTTCAGCGTCAACGGCACCGGCGACCGATATTTGTCGGTGCGATAGCTATTCGGTTCGGGCGACGGCGGGCCGACGGGCGACGGCCCGGAAACGTCTTCGGCCAATGCGCGATCAACGGAGACGAGGGCAAGGCAGCCTAACGTACTTGATGCCGCGATCACCGCCGCCAGAAACTTTGGCAAGGCCGATTTCAGCGGCATCCGCGGATCTCCAATGGCAGCCCAAAGAATAGGCCCCGCACCGTCGCCAAACGATGAGCGGGGCCGATATCACTAATGCGTTTTTGCTTAGGGCGTAGCAGCCGCTGGTGCAGGTGTCGTCGCGGCCGCATTCGACGGCGCCGGCAGATCGGTTTCCGACTGTCGCGGCTTGGTGACCATCTCGGTCGATGTATCATCATCGACAAGCAATGGCACGCCGTAGTCGAGCAGCACCTTGTCGATGTCGGCGCGACGCTTGCGGATTACCTCATTGAGTCGCCGCTTCCAGTTGTCGTCTCCGTTACGCACACCCATCGTGATGCGGAACGCGATACGTGCAGCTCCGTTGTCTTTGACGAGGGGAACGACAACCAGCGGCTCACCGTCGCGCTTCGCCCAATAGGCTGCCATCGGTCCCCACAGAATACCGGCTGCAATGTCACCCTTACGGATATCATTCATCATGTCTTCAGCCGGGTTTTCATAGCGGCGATCGACGATCATCGGATAGCCGTGGACGTTGGCCATCAGTCCGTATTTCGCTGCAAGCGTAGCGCCAGCCGAGCCCTGCTGCATGCCGATGCGCTTTCCCTGAAGGCGCGGATCGCTGAGCGATTCAACGCCGTCGAGGCCGGTCCCCTTCTTGTAAATGAGCGCCGAGGTCGAACGATAAATGGCGTTGGTGTTGAGCACCATGTCGTCGCCTTGCCCCCACCCGATCACCAGATCGCAGCGCTTGGCGTTGAGCGTCATGCGAACGAAGCCCGTTGCCTTAGGGAACCACGTATAAACGACAGGAAGTTTCAGTTCGTCGCCGATAATGTTTGCGATCTTGTTTTCGAAGCCCTCGCCTTTCTGGTTCGAAAAGGGAAGATCGGCTGGGTCGGCGCAAACGCGAAGCTCTTTGCGATTGACGAGATCGGCCTTGGGAGTTTCAGCGGCCTGCGCCGCGCCTGCGAATGCAAAGATCATCGACACTGTCGTCGCGATCACTCCGAGCGCCAAAGTCGGCGCTGATAAGTTCGAAATCTTGAGCGCTTGTTTCCTCACGTGAGTAACCTTTTTGTTATGGCGGCGTGAACGTCGCGGCCCTTGATATGGACTGGGGGCACGTCGCGCTTGCGACCCGCCCCCGATCCATTGAATGCCGATAGTCCTGGGCTGCATCACGCGACACCGACGCGCGAGGCAGGCTTCTCATATGAGAAGGTCGGGAAAAACTTCCAGACCTCAGCCGGTGCAGTCGTCGGCAGCTTTCTTGGCTTCCGGCGAGATGTCTTCACGGCCATTCGGGCGACCCGGAGGGAGACCAGTCTTCGGATCGGTTGCGTAGTAGGAACGGGCTTTGATGTAGGTATAGATATCGTCGATGTAGCACATGATGTTCTTATCTTCGCCGAACGACGGCATGACGAACTCTGTGCCACCGCGGTTCACCTTTCGGCCACTCGAAACGGTCGCAATGAAGGTGTTATAATCCATCGTCTTCAGCGAATCGGCGAGAGCCGGAGCGAACGTGCTGCCTAGCGCGTTCGGACCGTGGCAAACGTGGCAGGCGTCGTGATAGCGACGGAAGCCGTTCCAGGTACCCCAGTCCACCATGTAGTCTTTCGTCACGACCGGCATAGGATCGCCGTCTTTGTTGCGATAACGGCCGTCTTCGAATTTGATGCCATCCTTCTTCGCCAGTTCACTGACAGGGTTCGGATAGACGGCATCGCCATCGGGCTTGCGCGAGCCCGGAGGCGGGGCGTTCGGATCGTCCGGATTGGGAGCGGCATCTTCCGCAACTTGCATCAGCTTCGCAGCGGGAGCCGCCGCGTGTGCTTCGTCAGTCTTCGTCTGCTCCTTCGCAGCGGCAGCGCCTGCAGCCCCGAACGTCATCAATGCGACTGCAAGTGTCTTAATCAACTTGTTCACGAGGATCCTCTTCTCCTGGATTGAATTGCGTGGGTCGCCACCGCCCATTGGTCTTTTTTATGGAGCCCTTTTTCCGAACGGACCCCTTGTTGCTGTCCGATAGAACAGTGCGCAGGATAAATACCTGCGCAAACTTGCCTGTTAGACTATTACAAATTGTCGCCCTCGTAGCAGATTGTGCCATTTTCTTGAAAGATGTTTTTTCGGCCACTGCATTAATTCGGCGCAATTTTCACGGCAAAGAGCCGGCACGGGTTGCCCCGCACCGGCTCCTGTATGTCTAGGATCGAGCCTATGGGAGAGCGAACACGGTGAGCGAGCCACCGAGGTTCGTGTACTCCGAGAGGCCAGCGTAGCCACCAACGGCACCGAGACCGTCGGTCGGGTTCGTCAAGCCAGCGGCAAGACCGATACCGGCCCAGCCACCAACGCCCGAGAACACGGCTACGTACTGCTTGCCACCCTGCTCATAGGTCATGGCGTTGCCGATGATGCCCGACGGCGTCTTGAACTTGAACAGTTCCTTGCCGGTCTTCTGGTCGACGGCTTTGAAGTAGCCTTCGAGCGTGCCGTAGAAGGCAACGCCGCCGGCCGTCGTCAGAGCACCTGACCACACCGAGAACTGCTCAGGCTTCGACCAGACGATCTTACCCTTCGTTGCGTCCCAAGCGATGAAGTTACCCATACGCTCCGGCTTATCCGGGCCAGGGAACATCGAAAGCGTGGCGCCGACGTAAGGCTGACCAGCCGTGTACGAGACCTTGAACGGTTCGTAGTCCATGCAGACGTGATTCGTCGGCACATAGAACAGCTTGGTCAGAGGCGAGAACGCCGCTGGCTGCTGGTCCTTAGAACCGAGAGCCGCAGGGCAGATGCCCTTCGTGTTGAAGTCCGCGCCGTTCGCAAACGTCGAGTACTTCTTCACGCGGATCGGACGGCCATAGTTCGGGCTCGACTTGTCGAGATCGATGCCAGTCGCCCAGTTGACGATCGGATCATACTTCTCGGCAACGAGCGGTTCGCCCGTCTCGCGATCCCAGGTGTAGCCGAAGCCGTTACGGTCGAAGTGAACCGCAACCTTGCGCTCCTGACCCTTGATGTCGAGGGTGGCCAGGATCGGCTCGTTGATGCCGTCATAGTCCCACTCGTCGAACGGCGTCATCTGGTAGGCCCACTTGGCGATACCGGTGTCGACGTCGCGAGCGAACATCGTCATCGACCACTTCTGGTCGATCGGCTTGCCATCCGGTCCCGCACGCTGAGCGGGGTTCCAGGTCGAGGGGTTACCCGTTCCGTAGTAGATCAGGTTGAGGTCCGGATCGAAGGCCATGTAGCCCCAGGTCGAACCGCCGCCGATCTTCCACTGATCGCCGTTCCAGGTCTTCAGAGAAGAATCCTTGCCGACCGGCTTGCCGAGCGACATGGTCTTCTCCGGATCGACGAGGATGTCGGAGTCAGGACCCATCGAGTAGGCGCGCCACACCTTTTTACCGGTGTTGATGTCGTAGGCGGTGACGTGGCAGCGAACGCCGAATTCAGCGCCCGAGATACCGATGATCACCTTGTCCTTCGTGACGAGCGGAGCACCCGTGCCCGTTTCGCCCTTCTTCGGATCGCCGTCAACGACCTTCCACAGTTCCTTACCCGTCTTCGCGTCGAGAGCGACGAGAGCGGTATCGGCCTGATGGAGGAAGATCTTGCCTTCGGCATACTGCACGCCACGGTTGACCGTGTCGCAGCACATGACGGGGATAACGGACGGATCCTGCTTCGGCGTGTACTTCCAGATGATCTTCTGCTCGTCAGCGAGGTTCAGAGCATAGACGATGTTCGGGAACGCCGAGTGAAGGTACATCACGTCGCCGATCACGAGCGGGCCGCCTTCATGGCCGCGAAGAACGCCCGTCGAGAACGTCCAAGCCACTTTCAGCTGACCGACGTTTTCGGTCGTGATCTGGTCCAGCTTTGAGTAGCGGGTACCAGCATAGTCACCGGACTGAATTGCCCAGTTGTTCGGATCGCTGGACAACTTGATCACATTCTCGTTCGCCCATGCGGACGCCGAGAATGCGGCAGTTGCCAACAAACCGCATGCGAATGCACTTTTGCGCATCGCGCTTCCTCCGTTTAAGACAAATGTCTTGCCACGCTTGCAAGTCGATCCCGCGAACTGCCGATATCTCCCAAATCCGATCTCAGGTTTTGCGGGATTTTTTCCCGTCTTTGCCCGGCCGGAGCAGGAGTTCTTCACGAAACCGTGTAGAAACCGGTAGTCCGCGTGAACGGGGGGCATGTAGACACTTTTTTTTTCAAGCCGCAACACGAAGTGCGACGATCATTCTCGTGCGGCAAATTAGGACAACCCTTCTGACCCAAAAAACCCCTGTGTTTATGGGGGAAAATTGCGTCGCAACAAAAATGGTGCGCTGCACGTCTAATTGTTCCCGAATGTGAAAATCGCGGCGTCCGATCACAAAAACTCGCGCTTTCGTGAAGGGCGTAAATTCAAATGCCGCGGAAAGAGGCGCATACTAGGAGCTGCAATCAATTGGCTCGCATGCATGACCGATTATCCCTTCATCGTTGGAAAACCTTCCCGAAAAGACTTTCTCCGAGGCGCTGCGCTGACAGCACTGCTGCCACTCCTGCCCCAGATCTCGCGCGCCGAGGCTGAACGGATCGGAGTTCTTGAAATCGCTCCAGGAATTTTCGTTCACGTCGGCAAATACCAGCTCGTGAACAAGGCCAACCGGGGCGACATTTCCAATCCGTGTTGTATCGTCGGCTCGGAGGCGGCTGCCGTCATCGACACCAGTGGATCATTCGCTATGGGAAGCGATCTCCACGCCGCCATCAAGCAGATCACGGACAAGCCCATTCGCTACGTGATCAACACGCACATGCATCCCGATCACGTCATGGGCAATGCCGCCTTCAAGGCGCCGAACCTGGAATTCGTGGGCCATTACAAGCTTCCCGCCGCACTTTACGCGCGTAAGGAAAGCTATCTGGCGAATGCCCGCGAGCGCCTCGGCGAAGCCGCCTTTAAAGGCACCGAAATCATCCCGCCGACGGTGCTCGTCAAAGACACTCTCGAACTCGACCTTGGCAGGCGTGTCCTGACGCTCAAGGCCCGGCCGACAGCTCACACCGACAATGACTTGACGATCCACGACCAACCGACCGGGACGTTCTTTTTAGGCGATCTCTTGTTCTCGGGGCACATTCCGACGCTCGATGGCTCGATCGTCGGCTGGCTCAAGCTCATTCCCGAACTGATGCAGGAAAAGGCCGAGCGCGCCGTCCCAGGCCATGGGCCAAAGTCCATGACGTGGCCTGACGCCATCCTGCCCGTGCAGCGCTACCTGACAGTCTTGGCAACCGACGTCCGCAAGATGATCAAGGACGGAAAAACGCTCGAACAGGCCGTCGCGACTGCGGCTCAGTCCGAGCGCGATAAATGGGCCCTTTTCGACGAGCACAATCCGCGCAACGTCACGGCGGCCTACACCGAGCTTGAGTGGGAATAAAAGACGATGCCGTGCCCGGCGGCCGGTTCCCCTTTGGGGCGTCGCCGGGCACAAACATCAAAAGCAGCGCAGTTCGCCTTCAACCTGCGCGCGGCGCAGGTTTTTGACCTTTTCCTGGAATTCCGGCGCGTGGGTCCACGCGACGTTCTCCCCACCCTTCAGGCCGACGGAGATGAGCGTCTCGGCTTCTTCATACTGCGCATAAGGCAGAATGTTTGCGATCTCGTCGATCGAGCACGAGCACTTCTCGAGCATCGGCCGCGTCTGGCCATTTACGGCCATGCACGCGTAAACATAGTCGGCGCGCGCAACAGTCGGATAGTCGTTGGCCGGCAATTCCTGCGCCCACAAATGCGTCGTGAAACCTGGAACGAGAATCGCCGCAATCGCGAGAAAACCGCTCGCGCCGGCATTCACAAGACGGCTTTTCATTTGACGTCTCCTACACCATCAAGGGTCAACGTCTCTTTGAGCGACGGACCTTTTTTGTCGTTGTTCGTATAGTCCGAAACCATCTTCGCAAAATAGCCCGGGATCTTGTCCGATAGCGCAATCGTGAATACTGAGCCCTCGAAGCCGTTCATCCGTGCCTTCGCCGGATCGTTGATATAGGGCGTGAGGCTCACGCGATAACCATCGATGGATTGCCCTTTGTAGTCGATCTTTACCGGCGCAATCTTCGCGTCCTGCGCCAAGCTCTTCTTGAACATGTTCTTGAGATAGGCGCCGTCGCCACCGGCAAGAAGCCTGAAATGCGCCACCGCATCGTCGAGATAGACGACGAGCATCGGATTGCCGTCCATGTCGGTGATTTCTTGCGGATCTCTCGCGCGGTCACCCGAATAGATCTGCAGCCGAACGTTCTTTTTGCCCGGAGCGCCATCGCTCTCGACCGTCAGCGTAATGTTATCGGAAAAGCCGGGCCCCAAGGCCTTTGGATCCGATGGCGTGCGCTCGAACTTGTAGACGAGGTTCGTACCCGGCGCGACGGACGCAATGTGAGGCCGTTCGAACAGAATGTCGGCCGGCTTTGGAGTTTCCTCCGCCGATAGGCTGGCCGACGCCATGCACATTACCGCAAGAGCTGCCAGACCGGCATAACGGAATGAAAACTTTGACATAAAGGGCGATCCTCCTAGATCGTCTAGGTAATTTTTCCCGGCTATTTAGCGGGACATGGATCGCTTGAACAGAGATTGAGAGAAATCTGCCAAACACCGCAGGGCCGCTTGCCGGGTTGCAAAACATCCTGAAAGTTGCCGGAAGAACGGCAACTCACAACTTACAAGCCGGTAACCCTGCAAAATTTAACGAAGAAACTTACCGAAGGCGCGCGGCCCGTCAGCGACGGCTGCCCTCCCCGTAACGGCGAGCTTCACGGGATCGATACGAAGCAAAACGTCTTCGCCCCAGCATGAGACGTAAACATTTTTTTCGCCGGGATCGGCTTCAATCCCTTCCGCATGATCGCACGTGTCGATCCGCTTGACCGGAGCGAGCGTTGCCAGATCGAAAACCGTAACCGTCCCTCCGTATTGGTCCGTAACGAACCCTTTCCCCTGCGCGAGCGCCACAGCATAAGGACGGCGTCCTGTCTTGACGCTGCCAACGACTTTCCGCGCTGCAATATCAATGACGGTTGCGTCGTCGCTCTTCACGTTCGCGGTATAGGCACGCTCGCCACGCGCGTCGATCGTAATGCCGAAAGGACGCTTGCCGACCGGAATTGATGCCAGCACCTTACGGCTCGCAACATCAACAATCGAAATTGCATCGCTGTCGCGATCCGCAGACAGGAGCAATTTTCCGTCGGGCGTCACGGCGAGGCCGGAGGGCGAGTCACCGACCCTGATCTCCCCAACCACGGTCAGGCTCTGCGTATCGATGATGCGAACTTTGTGCGTATACCAGTCGGCGACGTACACCTCCGGCCGCATCGGATTGGCTGCGATCCCGAGGGGGCCGCCGTCAAGGAAAAGCCGCCGCTGCACCTTGCGCGCAACGGCATCGACCTCGATCAGCTCCTTGCTGTCGGGCGCAGTGATGTAAGCCGTCGCCTTATCGGGAGAAAGCGCGATGCCGGCAGGCTTGCCGGTCACAGTCAGCCGCGCCGTTTCCTTCATCGTATCGAGATCGACAAAGGACAGCGTATCGGACGTCTGATCCGTCAACAGTGCTTCGTGCGCCGACGCAGGCAAGGCCATCGCGCATACCGCGATCAGGCCTTGCCCAAGCTTCAAAAGGCGCAATTTACGTGCGTTTTTACGCACTCAGCCGCCGCTCTCGACCTTCTTCTTCAGGTCCTGGAGACCTTGCTTGTAGAGGTCCGTCACGGCCTTGAGCGCCACTTCGTCCGTCAGGTTCGGCGGCGGATCGTTCAGCATGTAGCCGCGATAGAAACCACCCCACCACGTCACTGTCGACTTATCGGCGCCGTCAGCTTCAACCGTAATGTGCGAGGAGTAATCGTTGACGGGTAGAACCTTCACATCGACCTTCGTGATCTCGTAGGCGTACATGTGATCTTCCGGGTTGTACTTGTCGAGCATCTCTTCGACCGTACCACCGTTCTTGAGTGTGAGTGTACGCGTGGCGTTAACTTCGTTGCCGCCCTTGCCTTCGGTCTTGGCGACGATACCAAGCCAGCTCATGTCCTGGAAGTTACCGACAACTTTCCAGACTTTGTCGACGGGCGCGTTGATCTCAATTGTTTCCGTAACCTTCTGGCGGCTCGGACCATGTGCCCAAGCTGCCCCAGCGAGCGAGAGCGGCGCGAGTCCGACGATCGTTGCGGCGATCACCAAGCGTTTCAGCATACATTTCCTCCGGAGATTTCTGGTGTGGGACCCAGCCCTGAGCCCGACAACGAGCGGGCGGACATTATGCGTGTTCAGCATCGACGGAAAGACGGCAAAATGTGTCGCATTCGATCTGCCCCGTCGCTGTGCTTGACCGTTAGCGTCGCGTTGTTTTACCTGCGCCGGCGTACTTTGGTCGAATCCCGCGGCCGAGAGGCTCTGGGTCCATGAGGAGCTCGATTTGGAATCCGAAAAGTCGAGGAACGGCGCGAACCATTTTGAGAACGTCCCCTGCCCGTTTTGTGGCATCCTTTGCGATGATCTCGATATCGGCCCTTCCGGTGATGGACTGAAAGTCCTCAAGAACGGCTGCGTAAAATCTGTTGCTGGTTTCGAGCGGCCGCTCAGCGAGCCGAAACCGCAGGTCGATGGCAAGGACGTTACGCTCGACGAAGCCGTCGCTGCCGCTGCCCGCCTCATCAATGAGAGCCGTCTGCCGATCTTCGGCGGCCTTGGCACCGACGTCGACGGCATTCGCGCGGCCATTGCCCTAGCTGAAAAAGGCGGCGGCATCGTCGATCATGCGCTGAGCGATGGACAATATCGCAATTTCCGTGTGCTCCAGTCGACGGGCTGGGTTTTGACGACGCTGACGGAAGCCCGCAACCGCGCCGATCTCTTCATCGTTGCGGGCAGCGATATCCATCAGCATCACCCGCGCTTCTTCGAGCGCATCGTGTGCAACGAAGCCTCGATGTTTGCTGACGATCCGCCGAAGCGGACAGTCGTGTTCCTTGGCGATCAGCTCGACCAGTCCGCAGTAAAAGGCAAACGCATCGGCGAAGTTCTGTCGCTGCCCGTTCAGCCCGATCGTATCGCCGAAATTCTCGACGCTATGCGCGCCATGAACAAGGGCGGCACCGTCTCGGGCGATAGCATCGGTGGTCTGCCGCGCGCCGCCGTCGAAGATCTCCTCGCGCGTTGTAAAGCAGCGAGCTACGGTGTTATCATCTGGGCGCCGCCGAGCTTGACCTTCCCCAATGCTGATCTCACCGTCCAGGCGATCTCCGAGTTTGTCAAAGAGATCAACCTGACCTCGCGGTTCGCCGGCCTCTCCCTTGGCGGCCATGACGGCGCAACGTCCGCCGGCGCGGTATGCAGCTGGCAGTCAGGCTTCCCGCTGCGCGTATCATATGCGTCCGGAAAACCCGACTATGACCCCGAGCGCTATTCGGCAAACCGTTTGCTCGCGGCGAAAGAAGGCGATCTCCTGTTGTGGCTCTCGTCGTTCTCGTCGAACATTACGCAGCCAGAGACGGACGTCCCGACGATCTTCCTCGGCGCACCTGGCATCAAGCCGTCGCGCACACCGAAGGTCTATATTCCGGTGGGCACGCCGGGCGTCGATCACGCCGGCACAATGGTGCGCGTCGACAATGTCGTCTCTCTGCCGTTGAGACAACTTCGCCAGTCGACGCTTCCGCGCGCGGCTGACGTCCTCGAAAAAATTGAAGCTGCCCTCTAGGCACAATTCCGAGATCGCGAATGCTCATCAAGCTCACCGGCGGCAAAGTCTACGACCCCGCGAATGGGGTCGACGGCGAGGTCCGCGATATCTTCATCGAGGATGGCCGCATCGTCTCCCCGGATCCGAATGCCAAGGTCGCGCATGAATACGCGCTCCACGGCAGAGTGATCATGGCCGGCGGCATCGACCCACACTCGCACATCGGCGGCGGCAAGATGACGATCGCCCGAATGATGCTGCCCGAAGATCATATGCACGACACCGTTGCACGCACGGATCTGACGCGCGCGGGCGTCGGCCATGCCGTCCCGTCGACGATGCTGACCGGCTATCGCTACGCCGAAATGGGCTACACCGCCGCGTTCGAACCGGCGATGCTGCCCGCCAACGCCCGCCAAGCGCACATGGAGATGGCCGACACGTCGATCATCGACAAGGGCGCCTTCGTCATGCTTGGCTCGGATGACTTCTTCCTGCGCCAGGTCGCAGGCAAGAAAGACTTCTCCGCAATCAAGGATTATATTGCCTGGACGATGCACGCGGCACAAGCGATCGCCGTCAAGGTCGTCAATCCGGGCGGCATCAGCGCCTTCAAGTTCAATCAGCGCAAGCTCGACCTGAACGAGAAGCACGTCTACTACGGCGTCACCCCGCGGGATATCATCGTCACGTTGGCGCGCGGCCTGAAGGAACTCGGCGTTGTCCATCCGCTGCACGTTCACGGCTGCAACCTGGGTGTACCAGGCGGCTATGAAACGACGCTTGAGACGATCAAGGGCGCGGAAGGCCTGCCGATCCATCTCACGCACATTCAGTTTCACAGTTACGGAACCGAAGGCGATCTGAAGTTCTCATCGGCGGCGGCCCCCATCGCGGAAGCGATCAACGACAATCCGAACGTCTCGTGCGACGTCGGTCAGGTCATGTTCGGCCAGACGTGCACGGCTTCCGGCGACTCGATGCGCCAGTTCGTGACCTCGCGTTCTGCAAGCCCGAAGAAGTGGGTCGTGATGGATATCGAGTGCGACGCCGGTTGCGGTGTCGTACCGTTCAAGTATCGCGACAAGAGCTTCGTCAACGCGCTGCAGTGGGCGATCGGTCTGGAACTGTTCCTGCTGGTCAACGATCCGTGGCGCCTGTTCCTCACGACCGACCATCCGAACGGCGGCCCATTCACCTGGTATCCGCACCTCATCCGCTTGCTGATGGACAAAGCCTTCCGCAACGACATGATGCAGAAGATCAACCCGGACGCGCTGAAGTATTCGACGCTGGCCTCGCTCGATCGCGAATATTCGCTCTATGAGATCGCGATCATGACGCGCGCCGGCCCGGCACGCAGCCTCGGCCTGAAGGATCGCGGTCACCTCGGCATCGGCGCCTGGGCCGACATCACGGTCTATGATGACAATCCGGATCGCGAAGCAATGTTCACGACGCCCGAATTGCTGTTCAAGAACGGCGAACTCATCGTGCGCAACGGCAAGATCATCAAGGTCGTCAACGGTGCAACGCACGTCGCGCGGCCGTCGTACGATCCCTCGATCGAAAAATCTCTCAAACCTTACTTCGAAGATTATCACACGATCCGCATGGATAATTTCCGCCTCTCCGATGACGAGATTATCAACGGTGGCCGCGGCTCGCTGATCATCCAACCGACCGGGGCGCGCGTAGCATGAGCAAGACCGTTAACGGTATCTCGATCGACGATACGTTCGCCGAAGCCTTCGGCATGAGCGGCACCGGGATCATCATCACCGCCGACTCGATGAAGTGGGCGAAAATAGCGGCGACGGTTGCGACAGGCTTCGGCACCTCCGTTATCGGCGCCGGCGCTGAATGCGGTATCGACAAGGAACTGTCGGAGGACGAAACGCCTGATGGTCGTCCCGGCGTTCGCATTCTGATCTTCGGATTTTCGCCTGATGCCCTGCTCCCGCAGGTCCGCAATCGTATCGGCCAGTGCGTGCTGACGAGCCCCGGCTCGGCTTGCTATGCGGGCCTCAAGGCCGAAAAGACGATGCCTCTCGGAAAAGGCACGCGTTTATTCGGCGACGGCTATCAGACGGCTAAAAAACTCGGCGATAGCCGCTACTGGCGCGTACCCGTCATGGACGGTGAGTTTATCATCGAGGAAGACACTGGCGTCACGACGGATGCTGTGGGCGGCGGCAACATGTTGATCGTCGGCCGCGACCGCAAAGGCCTTCTCGAAACGGCAGAACACGCCGTCGAAGAGATCGCCAAGATCGACGACGTCATCACGCCGTTCCCCGGCGGCATAGTTCGTTCCGGCTCGAAGGTCGGTGCGAAATACGCCGGCATGCACGCCTCGACTAACGACGCGTTCTGCCCGACGCTGCGCGGCACGGTCAAACACAGTGAGCTATCACCTGATACCCTCGCCGTGCTCGAAATCGTCATCGACGGTCTGACGTCCAAAGCCGTCGCCGACGCCATGCATGCAGGTCTCAAAGCCGTGACGGATGTCGGCGCCAGCCGCGGCGTTACGCGGATCACCGCCGGCAATTACGGCGGTAAGCTCGGACAGCATCATTATCATCTGAAGGATCTGATCTGATGAGCGGCCTCACGCTGCGCTTCAAGGCGCCCGCGACGGAGCGGATCACTCTCGACGGCATCACGCCATCTAAGCTCGCTGCGCTATCGGCACACGAGATCGGCAAGCTAAATGTCGGCATCGAAAAGGGCGGCGTCGCCCTAGGTGACGCATTCGATATTTCCGGCAGCGCCGGCGACACCTTGACCATCGAAGGCGCAACGTCGGAGATTGATTTCGTCGGCGGTGGCCTCGATAGCGGCACGATCCGCGTCATCGGCAATATCGGGTCGTTCGCTGCGCGCCTGATGACCGGCGGCAAGATCGAAGTTCGCGGCAATGTCGGTGACTATCTGGCGTCGGGTTCCACCGGCGGCATGATCCTCGTTTCCGGCAACGCCGGAGACAATCTTGGCGGCGTCGCGACCGGCGATCGTTTCGGCATGCTCGGCGGTACCGTTGTCATCGAAGGCAACATTGGCGCCCGCGCCGGAGACAAGATGCGTCGTGGCATTATCGTCGTCAAAGGCAAGACCGGCCCTGGCGCCGGTTCGCGTATGATCGGCGGCACCATGTGGGCGGAAGGCGGCTTCGGTGCCGAACCCGGTCTTATGATGCGCCGCGGCACACTGATCGGCCCGAGCGTCGAAAGCCTGCTGCCGACGTTCGTCGATTGCGGCAAACACGATCTCGTGATCTTGCGCGTCATCGCCCGCTATCTGAAGGAAACGCTTGGCCATCTCGCGCCTAAGCCCATGCCCTTGTTTGTCCAGAAGATTGGCGGTGACACCGCCACGATTGGACGGGGCGAAATCCTATTGCCTGCGGCTTAGCTGCCGGCCTTTGCGGTTGCCGACATAAGAAACGGATTCCCGGTGCGTAGCGTCTCAGTATGATGACGCTTCAACGACGCATCGCCCGGGAAACCTCGCCATGATCGCCCTCATTTTGTCGGCTTGCTTGACGAACGATCCAAACGTCTGCCGCGACTATAAAATCCCGATTGATGCGGACGTCGACGCAAGAACGTGCATGGCGCATGCCCAGCCACAGTTCGCCCGATGGTCTGCAGATCATCCCGGCTGGACTGTTAAACGTTGGCATTGCGGTCCGACCAGCGAAGATAAAATCTGAGCTATCAAGCGGCCTGATTGTCAGCCTTCTCGATTATCGGCCTGACGTGGCGATCGAATACTTTTGCGAAGCCACGCTGCTGACTTCGATGACGAACTTCTGCCGGATCGCCCGCTCGAAATCACCGTAACCCAGCGCCGGCAGAACGAAACTGCTCGGACCGCCCATAACATGCTCGCGATACCATTGTTCGAGCGGCGGCTTCCCCCCGGGAACGGCCTTCGGCAGCAGTGCTGAATCCTCGGGCGTGTCGAGCAAGATCGGCAATCCGTTGATCGTCACGCCATTGCTGACGAGTTCGTTGCGGACTTTATCGATCGGCTCCTCGGCATTGCAATTGTCGGGGCCGTCGCCCGAAACGTCGATGATGATGCGCGAGGCCTTCGCGGGAATCTGCGGCACGATCTTGTCGTTCGCAGATCGCAGCATCCGCGTCATGCAGGTGAATTCCCCGCCCTGCTGCGGCAGGGATCGCACGCGCTTCGCCGCAGCCAATGCGTCAGCCTTGTTCGCAATCCTGATCCACGGAATGACGAACGACGGCGTGTCGGCCCACGTCACCATGGAAAACAGAATGCCGCCCGCCGAACCGCCGGTAATGGCATCGATGACGCCGGGATCTTCCAGCGCCTTCGCAATACCTTCCATCTGCAGCTTATAGCGGCCTTCGTCGACGGAGTTCGATACGTCGACAGACACAACCAGCGCCGTATCAACCGGCGGCCCTTCTTGCGCGTTGGCAGACGTCACAGCGAAGCCAACACCGGCGACAATAGCCAAGATCGCTGCGATGGTCGCTCGTCCCTGTCCGACAAAATTAAAAATGCGAGGCTCCTGCAGGCGCGAGCGCGGCGCGAACGCCGAATTCCTACCAAGCTAGCAAACAGGCATGATTGCGCAAGCCATCTGCGCCAGTCGTAATACTCGCGCTTGCTACGCGCCATTTCTTCACTGAAGAGGCATCCTTGTGCATCGCCACATATTTTCTCCGTCGCGCGAGAGAGCTCGGACTAGGCCAAAAGGTCGATAAGGCTCACGACGAAACGCTAGTAAGCGTTCCTGCCCGTCAGCAATGAAATCGGCGTCATCGCGATGATGTAAAGATCGAGGAGCACCGACCAATGGTCGATGTAATAGAGGTCGTGCTCGACGCGCCGGACAAGCTTCTCGTGGGTATCGGTTTCCCCACGCCAGCCGTTGATCTGCGCCCAGCCGGTGACACCCGGCTTCATGCGGTGGCGCGCGAAATAGCCCCGCACGACATTTTCGTAGAGATCTCGCTCCGCGCGGGCGCCCGTTGCATGCGGCCGCGGTCCAACGAGAGACATCTGCCCTTGCACTACGTTGATGAGCTGCGGAAGCTCATCGAGACTCGTGCGCCGAATGATCCGGCCGACACGAGTGACACGCGGATCATCGCGCGTAACGAGCTTGCTCGCCGTGGCGTCCTGCTGATCGACATACATCGAGCGGAACTTCAGGACTTCGATCAGCTCATTGTTGAAGCCATATCGCTTCTGCCGGAAGAAAATCGGTCCGCGGCTTTCGAGACGGATCGCAATCGCGACGATCGCCATGATTGGCGACGCCAGAATCAATAGCAGAGAACCGATCAGCCGATCTTCGACCGCCTTGAGCATATGATCCCAGTCGCCGAGCGGCTTGTCCATCGCCGCCAGCATCGGCACCTGACCGATGAAGCTATAGGCTCGCGAGTTGATCCGGAGCTTTGAATTCAGCGCCGAGATCCGTACATCGACTTGCAATGCAAAAAGCTTGTCGAGAATCTGCATCAAACGCTCTTCGGCGCGCGCCGGCACCGTAACGATCAAGAGATCGACACTCGACTTGCGGCAGAAGTCTGCCAGGTCTTCGAATGTCCCGAGCCGCGCGACACCTCCGAAGTCGCCGGCTGAGCGATCATCTTGCCGGTCGTCGAAGATGCCCAGAATGCACAAGTGATTGTTCGGGTCGTTGTTCAACTCGCGGATAAGATGCTCCGCATCCTTACCGCCGCCAACTATGACCGTCCGACGGACCAGGACGCCCGCGCGTGTCAACCGACGAGCCACCAACGCCGCAACGAAACGCACGAAACACAAAAGGATGGCTGACAACTCCATCCATCCACCGACGTCCTCCGGCGACACCGACGTCTCGCCCGCAAGAAAAATCACGCCCGATACCGCGAGAGAGACGACGGCAACGGAAATCAGAACCTTCCAGACTTGCTGCACAAACTTGCGGAGAGATGGAATTGTATATGACCACTGCACGCGCAGCGCGGCAATGAACAACCCGGCCACAAAGACCGTCGCCCAGAAGCTGCGCCACGTGGGCGTGAAAGATTCATGAAGTAGTAAGTTGACCAGCGGCCAAGCGGCCATCACCGACAGGGCGTCGGCGCATGCGACGGCGAATAGCAATTTTGGCCGTGAGGCGTTGCCACGGCGGTCGAAAAACAGCGACCTCAGCCGAGGCGCCCACTCCGACACGTGAGCCGAAGCATCCTTCTCGAAAATGGATCGGGCTCGACCCGTTTCCTCAATCATTGCGCAAACCGCGTACCCGCCAACTGCCAAAATGGGCATACGCGCATGCCAGTGAGGCTCTGGTAAATGAAAGCGCCGGAGGCATCCGTAGAATAGAAAAGGGTCACAAAACAAAATCGGCACGGCAAAGATAACGTAATTGTGTGCCGCAAAATGATACGCTCGGCCGCGGTCCTTTGATCTCGACATCAATCCTGATGCGCGGGCTGTTCCCTTGGGAACAGGTAACCCCGCCACCGCTTCCTACCTTATGGCTAACGGAGAGACGTTCCGTTCGTCGGCCTTCCCGACCCGACGCAACTGCGCCCCCACGCACGTCCCTGAAGCCTCAGACCTGCGCGCGAAGGCCCCGTCACTCGACGGCACGAAGGCCGAATGCACTCGCATCTGATCAAGGAGACAGCAATGTCGAAACGATTCTTATTTCCGCTGGTCGCCGGAGCTTTCGCTCTAGCTGCCGGCGCCTGCGCCGCGGTGGCGGGGCCAATAACGCCACTAACAACCCTGACGTCAGGCGACGTTCAAGGATTCCTCGTCCCAGTGCACGCCGGTGGCGGTGGCGGGTTTGGAGGCGGTGGTGGCGGCGGCCACGGCGGGGGCTTCGGAGGTGGCTTCGGTGGCGGCGGAGGCCACAGCGGAGGCTTCGGGGGCGGAGGCTTTCATGGCGGTTTTGGCGGTGGAGGGTTTCACGGTGGTGGGTTCCATGGTGGCAGCTTCGGGGGCTTCCACGGCGGTCACCTTCACGGTGGACACATGGCGGGACGATCGCACGTCCGCACCCAGTCTCTGGCCCGCGCGAACCTAAATCGCGGTCGCCATTTCCATCACGGACATGGACACGGTCATCACCACCGTCACCGCTTCTTCATCGGCGGCTATCCCTACTTCTATTATGACGACGGCTACTATGATGACGACTATGGCGACGATTGCTGGTGGAGCAGCCGCTATGATCGCTGGGCCTGCCCGGATTATTGAGCGCAACTGATACCCAATTTGGCCAGCGCCCCCGAACCTTTTCGTTCTGGGGCGCTTTCCCTATCGGCCGTCAAGCGATGGTCTTGATTGGTCGTTAACCTGTATTCTGAGGTTTTCGAGCCACACGCCCTGGCAGAGACAACGATTACGGAGCATGCGCTAATCAATAGGCAACCTGATTGAGATTATGTTGGAGGCCTCTGTTTTCTCGCATCAGCTGCATATTTAAGGTCTGACAAATGTTCAGTTTGCGTCTTCAGTGGAAGCGTTCGATCGTCCGGTTGGCAACCATCGCGTTATCAACCCTGGCCATCAGTGCCGCCCTTACCCCCGCAGACGCCGGAAAACGCAATCAGCGCCCTATCGAAGAGGCGGCCCGGGAAACCCTATCCGGCCCTCCCGTCATCGCGATCGTCTCCATCAAAGATCAACGCGTTACGGTCTACGACGCAAACGGTGGCTCTATGAGCGGCCGGGTATCGAGCGGCCGCGACGGCTACGAGACTCCGGTTGGTGTCTACAGTGTCCTTCAAAAAGAAGAAGAACACTATTCGAACCTCTACGATGACGCCTCGATGCCCTTCATGCAGCGGATTACATGGTCGGGCATTGCCCTGCACGCCGGTCAGTTGCCCGGCTATCCCGCGTCCCATGGCTGCGTTCGCATGCCCGACAGCTTTGCCCAGCGCCTTTTCCCGCTGACGAAACTCGGCATGCGTGTCGTTGTTGCTTACGATGACGTCGCGCCGGTCGAGATTTCTCACCCGCTGCTAATGAAGCCGACGCCGCTGCAATCCGTCCAGACCGCGACGGCCATCCCGATGTCGTACCAGGATCCGATCGTGAACGATCCCGATTCCAGCCCGACGTTCTCTCCTGACCTACGCGCATGGCCGGAACGCCAAGTGGAACTCAATGCCCTGAAATCAATCGCCGAGGGCAAGCAGATCCTTGCCGACGCCGCCCTCGATCAGGCCAAGGAGATGGAGCAGATCATCGCCGACAAGAAGGCGCCCCGAGACAGGGCCGCGAAAGCGCTGCGCAAAGCCGAAGCGGTCAAAAAGTCCGCCGACAGCCGTTTGGCCGCGATCGACAAGCGCCTGGCGAACGCCAAGTCCGATAAGCTCAAGAAGAAATGGACAACAGAGAAGGAACGCGCCGCCAAGAAATCCGATGAAGCTGCTGCAAAAGTTGCTACGGCCACAGAAGCTTTGCAGGCCGCCGAGGCCGAGTTGCAGAAGGCAACAGATCAGGCCGCCCCGGCATTGGCGGCGCGAGATCAGGCGGTTGCCGTTCTCAATGAAGCCAAACGCAAGGCGTTGCCGATCTCCCTCTTCATAAGCCTGAAGACGCAACGGCTCTATGTCCGTCAAGGCAACGAGCCCGTTTTCGACGCGCCCGTCACCATCGCCGATCCGCAACAGCCTATCGGCACGCACGTCTTCACGGCCGTTGGATACAAAAATGGCGGCAAGGACGTCAGCTGGACGGCTGTTTCGCTCGAACACAGCGACAACGCCGATTATGCGTATAACGAAGACCGCCGGTATAGGCTCAACGATGCTAGCACGCCTCCCCCGACGAACGTGGCCGAAGCGAGCGCAGCACTCGATCGCATCACTATCTCGCCGGAGGTGTCCGCCAGGTTGAGCAGCGCCGTATGGCCGGGATCATCGCTGATCGTCTCGGACGAACCGATGAGCAAGGAAACCGGAAAAGCCACGGATTTTATCGTCCTCATCAGCACTGAACCTCAGGGCGGCATCAAGAAGCGGCCGAAGCAGTTCTTCCGCAACGATAATTTCATGAGCGACAGCGCCGATGACTACTACTACGGCTATGATCGCTACGGGCGCCGGGCCTATCCTCGCCAACGATCAATGTTTGGGTGGTGGTAAACGATCTTGAATCTTGGCGTGCCTGCGATGCGCCGCGGATCGATTCAAAGTGGCGTCCGCCTTTGCGGCCGGACAGGTTGCGATCAAGCCCGTTAGCGGCGGTGCCATGACGTTCCCCGTGCCAATTGCCCTGAGGGTCGCTCCGACATATGCAGGCGGCGTATTCCTTGAAATTGCCGCGAGAAAGATATTGCCTCCCGGAATAAGGGCCGGGAGGAACCACAATGAACGCGCACGAACGTCTTCCGAACGACATCTCCGCATTGGGTGTTATCGAGCAGCTTCGGGACGCCCTGAAGTTTGCCGACAACGAGCTTCAGAAACGCTGCGTCATCTCAACTAAGGTGCGGGAGGCACTCGACTTAGCGGAACGCATACTTGCGAGCGCCCAGCACCGGTACGACTGACCGGAATAGGCATTGGCATAATCGAACGACGGCCGGCGACGGAACCGCTGCCCCGCGCAGCGATGCGCTGTGAACTGCACCGACCACCATGCTCGGATCGTCAGCGGCGAAAGCAGCCAAGGCGCCAAGACCGCCGCATGCGAGCCATCAACACCGAGCTATGCGACAGAAGTCGATCCCAGACGCCCAGATTCACCGTCTCGTCGAACAACTCTTCGAATTCAGCGCGACGGCTAAGGCCTAGTCGGCTCCGATGCGGATAATAAAAGACCAGGGCGGGCGAACGCCGCCACCAAACCTTGAATTCTGCGTCCGACATATTTTTCGGTGAGACCGGCCAAAGCAGCCCGCCGATCTTGGCCATATCGGCCGTGATAAGATCGTACACCGCGGTCGCGATGCCCTTGCGCTGACAAGACCGCGAAACCTCGGCGCTGCTGATGACGCAGATGCCGTTCTTCGGCTTTACGATATCGCAAAACCCGATCGGCTCCTCGCCGATGATAGCCGACAGCTCCGTTCGGAAGACACGATAGACTACACCGACGTCGGACTTTCCACGGCTCACGAAGAAAAGCCGCTGGCTTTTCGTCATCAACTCAACGATCGGCTCCTGGCGAATAAGGGTGACCAGCCGCCTATCGACGTCGTCCGATTCCTGAAGTGTCTTCGTGCGCTGCGCTAAGAGACGCGAATATGTCGCCTCAGCCTCATCCAATCGCCCCGAAACGATCACGACGGGAGTATCCTTTTGCAATACTGATGGTTTTTAAAGTCAGCTTGGAAATGAGTGCCGATTATTGCGCCCCCAATCGCTCCCGATCCGTTAACGCCGGGGCTAGCTCCTTCGACCAGTTAAAACTTCGGTTTCTGACGATGCACGCATCCTGGAACGACCGTTAAGGCTGCCCCCACCCGGCCCCATCCCGCCTCCGCCAGCGGAAACAGCCGGAACGATCCGCAAAGCCGGCCGTTTTTCAGGTCGAAAGCGCCAGCCGAAGGTGAACGGCGGGCCTCGCCCGAAAGCCCTACCGCGACATTTCGGCGACCCCGCACGCGTAATCGTCGCGTTGGTGACAAATCCCCTAAGAGCCTATAGAGGGGGCATCGATTGTCTCTTTTTGTGCGCCGCGTCGGGATAAACCTCCGCGCCGGTGGCAATCAAAAAGCTCAATATTTCGGCCGGGCCAGTCGTATACCGTGATTGGGCGTCGGACGGCGTGCGTGCCCATTTTGCCTGTTGCGGCAGACATTCCCGTTCCTGGCAACTGCAAAAGGACTACGAAAGTTGCAGCCTTCGAATAAACGGAAGAAGCCGATGCAAGAGCGATTGCCAGAAAAAAAACCACCGGCCAACGGTGGCCAGGTCACGCCTTCCGATAAAAAGCCGCTGCTTTCGAAGCGGGGCATAGGCCTTCTTGGCATTGTCTGCCTACTCGCCCTCATCGCTGCCGGCTACGCGTATTGGCAGCACGAAACGCTCTATCCATCGACGGACAACGCCCAGGTCGAAGCCAACATCATCCAGATCACGCCGTTGGTGACAGGCCTCATCATGGACGTGAAAGTCAAGGAATTCTCGACCGTCCAACAAGGCGACGTTCTGGTCGAACTCAATCAAGCGCCCTTCCGCGCCACCCTTAAACGCGCTGAAATTCGCCGCGACATCGCCAAGCAGCAAGCCGCCCAGGCGACAGGCTCCCAGGCCGCGGCCGCCAAAGGCAATGCTGAAGAGGCCGATATCGCCGTTGCCGAAGCCAATGCTGAACTTTCGCACGCGACGATCAAGGCGCCGGTCGACGGCACGGTCGGCAAAGTCCGCATCCAACCCGGCGAGGTCGCGAAAGCCGGCGTACCGCTCTTCCCGCTCGTCGATACTTCGACGTGGTGGGTCGATGCGAATTTCAAGGAAACCGACCTTGCCCGCATCAAGCCCGGCCAAACGGCGTCTGTCTGGCTTGACAGCGATTCGTCGAAGAAGTTGACCGGGAAGGTCGAAGCCGTGAGCCGCGCTAGCGCCTCGGCATTCTCGCTGATGCCTTCGGAAAATGCGACGGGGAGCTGGGTCAAGGTCGTCCAGCGCTTTCCCGTCAGGATCGCGCTTACGGTCGAACCTGGCGACCTGCCGCTCGGCGTCGGCGCGTCTGCGTCTGTAACCATCGACACCACGTCCGATGGAGCGGGTAGTGCCACCAAATAATCAGGCCGTGGCCCCAGCCGACGCCCCCGCGGGACCGAGCAGGCTGCTGAGTTCGCTCGCGGTGCTGCTGGCGGTGCTGATGGTCATTCTCGACATGACCATCGTCAATGTCGCCCTGCCCGACATGATGGGCACTCTTGGAGCGACGCCCGATCAGATCACCTGGGTTTTAACGTCCTACATCGTCGCCGAAGCCATCGTCATTCCGATGAGCGGCTTTCTCGCTGAGCGCTTCGGCCGAAAACGCGTGCTGACAGTCAGCGTCGCAGGCTTCGTCGTGTCCTCGATGCTCTGCGGCCAATCGCATTCACTGATTCAGATGGTCATCTTCCGCTTGCTTCAGGGTGCATTCGGGGCAAGCGTCGTCCCTCTCTCACAAGCGACGATGGTCGACAGTTTCGAGCCGGAGAAGCGCGGCAAGGCCATGGCGATCTGGGGTATCGGCGTCCTGCTCGGCCCGATCATGGGGCCAACGGTCGGCGGCTTCATCACCGACCACCTCGGTTGGCAATGGGTGTTTTACGTCAACCTTCCCATCGGCATCATCAACCTGCTTCTAATCGCAGCCTACATCAAAGCGACGCCCCATTCGGGATCGCCGATCGATTGGCTCGGCGCTGCGCTCCTGGCAATCGGTGTCGGCAGCCTGCAGATGCTGCTCGACCGCGGCAACAGCGAAGGCTGGTTTGCATCGCAGATGATCGTCAGCCTCGCGCTCCTATCCTTCGCATGCCTAACCTGGTTCACGGTTCGCAGCTTCAATCGGCCGGACGCTATCCTGAAGCTCAATCTCCTGCGAGATCGCAATCTCGCGACGTCGACGTTCCTGATCATGGCGTTCGGTGTCGGCATGCTGAGCACCATCGCGCTGCAGCCCCTGTTCCTGGAACATTTGCTCGGCTATCCGGCAAGCACCGCCGGTCTGGTGATGGCGCCGCGCGGTATCGCCGTCGCCATTGGCATGGTCGTGGTCGCAACGCTGATCCAGCACATCGATTCCCGCTGGCTGGTATTCGTCGGACTGACACTGTCCGCCGCCGGAACCTACGTGACGACGACATATAACCTCGACGTCGATCGCTTCTGGATTATCGCGCCGAGCATCGTCCAAGGCATCGGCATGGGCATGATCTTCGTGCCACTCTCGACACTCGCCTATCAAACGCTACCGAAAAACGCTTCGGATCAGGCCGCGAGCATCTTCAACATCGCACGTACGATTGGCGGCTCGCTGGGCATCGCGATAGGCGCAACGATTCTGACGCGCGCGACGCACGAGAACCTTCAGACCCTCTCGGCCGGGATCAATCCCTACAATCCCGCCCTGCACATGTGGCTTAACTCGACGGGACTGTCGCCAACCGATCCGCGTGCGATGCAGATTCTGGGCTATGAGTTGACACGCCAATCGACAATGATCGGCTTCATCGAAGCCTTTGGCTTCGTAACGCTGAGCTTCCTGTTGCTTATTCCATTCGTGCTGTTGCTGCGGCAAACCGGGGCCGCTTCACCCTTCGGGGACGTCGGCAAGCACTAGGGCGCTTGCCGAGCTTTCAGCACCCTGGCTTATCGCTGCTGTGTCTGATAGTTCGGATTGAACCACACCGGCACCTCTTCCGCCGGCAGCGGCGGCCGTCCACGGATTGCATCCGCCAGCTTCTCGGCCATCATGATGGTCGGTACGTTGAGGTTACCACTGACGACATCCGGCATGATCGACGCATCGACCACCCGCAAGGCTTCGACCCCATAAACCTTGCCCGTGCCATCAACGACAGCCATCTCGTCTGTTCCCATCCGGCACGAGCATGACGGATGATAGGCGCTTTCGGCCTTCGCGCGAATGAAGGCGTCGATGGCGGCGTCACTCGTTTCGGATGGCCCCGGCGCCAATTCGGCGCCACGGTACTGGTCGAATGCTTGCTGCGAAAAGATCTCGCGCGTCAAACGGATGCCGGCCCGCATCTCCTTTCGGTCCTGCTCCGTCTGCATGTAATTGAAGAGTACTCTCGGATACTCGCGCGGATCGGCTGATTTAAGCCTCACATAGCCCCGGCTCGTCGGCCGCATCGGCCCGATATGCGCCTGGAAGCCATGCCCCTTCGCCGCCGATGTTCCGTCGTAGCTGATGGCCATAGGAAAGAAGTGATATTGCAGATCGGGATGCAAAACGCCGGCGTCACTGCGGATAAAGCCGCCGGACTCGAAATGGTTCGTCGCCCCTAGGCCCTTCCCCGTCAGCAGCCACTCGATGCCGATCTTCAATTTTGCCAGCGGATTATTGGCGCTGTAAATCGAAACCGGCTTGGTGCATTCGTACTGGACGTAGGCCTCGATGTGATCCTGCAGGTTTTCGCCAACGCCGGGCAGATCCTGCACGACCGGAATGCCGTGTTTCTTCAATTCATCCGCATTGCCAATACCCGACAGCATCAAGATTTGCGGTGAATTGATCGCGCCGCCGCTGACGATCACCTCGCGCGTTGCGCGAGCCGACTGCAGATTGCCGCCATGGCTGAACTCGACGCCGACGGCACGAGGTCCCTCAAAGAGGATGCGCGTGACGAGCGTTTTCGCCTTGAGTTCAACGCCGCCACGCTTCTGCGCTGGACGCAGAAACGCCTGAGCGGCACTCCAGCGACGGCCTTTGTAGACCGTCATATCCATGCGGCCGAGGCCTTCCTGCTGGTAACCGTTCATATCCTCGGTCACCGGATAGCCCGCCTGTCGGCCGGCCTCAATGAAGGTATCGTAAAGCGGGTTCGTGCATGGCGCCGTCGTCACATAAAGCGGCCCGGAATTGCCGCGATACTTATCGCCGCCCTTGAGCCGCGTCTCGGCCTTCTTGAAGTACGGCAGACAGTTGAAATACGACCAGTCCTGCAAGCCCTGATGACGCGCCCAAGCATCGTAATCGAAGGCATGACCTCGAATATAGATCATGCCGTTGATAGACGACGAGCCACCGACGACGCGTCCACGCGGACAGTACATCCGCCGATTATCGAGATAAGGCTCCGGCTCCGACTCGTACCACCAGTTGTATTTCGTGCCGGCCAGCGGATAGGCGAACGCCGACGGCATATGAATGAAAATGCTGTTGTCTTGCGGCCCGGCTTCGAGAACGAGAACGCGAACCCCTTCGTCTTCCGTCAGGCGGTTGGCGAGGACGCATCCCGCCGACCCGGCACCGACGATGATGTAGTCGAAGTCTTGGGTTTTGCTCATCGTTACTTGGACCTCAGTCTTTCTGTCTTAATATCTGAAGATGCGTCATTCGTATGGGCACTGCACATCGCCCAGTTCCACATAGATGCTCTTCAACTGCGTATAGTGCTCGATGGCTGCCTGGCCGTTCTCGTGGCCGAAGCCCGACTCCTTGATGCCGCCGAACGGCATCTCGACCGGCGTGATATTGTAGTTGTTGATCCAGCAGATGCCCGCTTCTAGGCGCGCTGCGACGCGATGCGCGCGTGCAAGATCGCGCGTAAAAAGCCCAGCGGCCAATCCAAAGCGCGTCGCATTCGCACGCGCTATGACATCGTCCTCCTCGCGGAACCGCAAAACCGACATGACCGGACCGAAGATTTCTTCTCGCACAATGCTCATCTCGTCCGTGCACTCGGTGAAAACGGCCGGACGCACATAGTTGCCGCGATCGAGTGGAGCCTCATCAACTCGTTCGCCACCGTAGCAGAGCCGTGCCCCTTCCGCCTTTCCGGCCTCGATGAAACTCAAGACCCGTTCCATATGAGGCCGCGAAATCAACGCCCCCACTTGTGTTTCGGGATCGAGCGGCAAACCGATGCGCAGCTTTTTCGTCCGCTCCACCATCATATCGACGAAGGCATCGTAGATGTCGTCGTGGACGAACACGCGCGTGCAGTTCGTGCAGATTTCGCCCTGCGTGTAAAAATTGCCGAGCATTGCCGCGGAAACGGCCTGCCGAAGATCAGCGTCCTGGAACACAAGAAGTGCCGACTTGCCGCTGAGCTCCATCGTTGTACGCTTCAAAGTAGCGGCCGCCGCAGCGACGATCTTCTTGCCAGTGCCCACCGAACCGGTCAGCGAGATTTTCGCAACGCGCGGATCTGTCGTCAGCATTGAACCGGTGCGGGCGTCTCCGTGCAAAACGTTGAAGACGCCGTCTGGCAACCCTGCTTCCGTGTAGATCTCGGCAAGCTTGGCCGAGGTCGTCGGCGTCATCTCCGACGTCTTGAAGATCATCGCATTGCCGCATGCCAGCGCCGGCGCCGACTTCCAGCACGCAATCTGGATCGGATAGTTCCATGACCCGATACCGACACAAATTCCTATCGGTTCGCGGCGGGTATAAACGAACGCATTATTCAGTGCGATCTGCTCGCCGTGCAACGTGGCCGCCACCCCGGCGAAATATTCGATGCAATCGGCACCGCTGACGATATCGACGACTTCCGCTTCTTGAATTGGCTTGCCGGTGTCACGAACCTCGATCTCGGCCAACTCGCGATTGCGGTCGCGAAGAATCCGCGCCGCCTTGTTCAGAACGCGCCCACGCTCCGCACCAGACATGCCGGACCAGCGAGCGAGCCCTTCTTTTGCCGATTGCAGCGCAGCATCGATTTCAGGCGCAAGCGCGATCTCGACCTGTGAAATCAACTCGCTCGTCGCCGGATCGACATTCGCGAACGTCTCCCCGTCCGATGCCGCAATAAAACGGCCCCCGATATAGTTTTGGAGAACTTTCGCCATCGACCACACTCATTGAATTTGCCCATGCTGCAAACCGAGCGCGGCACCCTTCGTTCGCAGCAACTTTCGGCGCCAAAGCCTGCGCCGATCACCCATCACGCTATGCCGGTCCAGAGGCCTGAAAGCATTGTCAGATACGACACAAATGTTATCCCCCGCGACAGTCCAAACCGCGCTGGAAGACCGACGAAAGTCGAACGATCTCGCGCTGCAACCGCCTTCTTTTGCAGCACCGAAAGCCTGTTTCTGCGGCAGGAATTGAACTTTCTGGAACTTGTCAAAACACGGCGCGATGCTAAGATTTTCTCATGATCTGCTCGATGTCATAGTCAGGCGTAACGATTACCCCCGCCTCGGTCTTTGACTAGAAGCGGAGGCCATAGATTTGCGGAGCATCCGGGAGCTTTGCTGCGTGAATGAGGTTCCGTCGAAACTCAGAACGATCCGTCGGATCGGGTTTCTGACACTGAACGAATACACCATGATCGCACTTTCCAGTGCGATCGAGGTTTTGCGAATGGCCAACCGTTTGAGCGGGCAGGACCACTATTCGTGGACCATCCTTTCCGTCGACGGCAAGCCGACATCGTGCAGTAATGGCCTGTCTTTCGCCGACGCTAAAACCTACGATGATGCCGGCGATCTCGATATGGTACTCGTCTGTGGCGGCACGCACGTCGAGCGATACGTCAACGACAAACTCATCAATCTTCTCCGCCGTCTATCGCACGATGGCATCGTGCTTGGTGGCCTGTGCACCGGCACCTACGCGCTCGTGAAATCCGGCCTTCTCGACGGCTACAAATGCACCGTCCATTGGGAAAACATGGCGGGTCTTCGCGAATTCCATCCGCGCGTGCAGTTCCAGGAAGAGCTTTTCGTTATTGACCGCGATCGCGTCACCTGCACAGGCGGAATAGCGCCCGCCGACTTGATGCTCTCCGTTGTGAAAAGCGCATTCGGTAAAACGCTGGTTGCCGATATTTCCAACCAATTCATTCTCGAACGCGTGCGCGACGGGTTCGACCGGCAGCACATCCCGATGGCGGCGCGCCTGGGATACAACAACAGTGCGCTGGTGGACATCGCCGCACTCATGGAAGCCAATTTCGAAGAACCGCTGACAGCCGTCGAATTGGCAAAATTGGCGGGCCTTTCGTTGCGCCAAGTCCAGCGCATGTTCCAGGTTTCGCTCGAAACAACACCGACGAAATACTATTTGCAATTGCGTCTCCGTCGCGCCCGCGAGCTGCTTGTGCAATCGCAAATGTCGATCACGCAGATCGCTATTTCCTGCGGTTTTCAATCGACCTGCCATTTCAGCAAATCATATCGGGCCCTTTACGGACGTACGCCACGCAGCGAACGCCAGCCCCAGACGGTCCCAGCTGAATTCAGCGCGCCGCCGCTGCCACGACAGCGTAAGTCTGTGGTGCGCGCACGCGTCCCCTCGATTTAGATCGACGCTCGCGAACACCGGAAGACCGTCGATTTACGCAGGATCAAATGGACACCCTTCGCGAAAGGAGTGTAGCCTGAGGCGCGTAAGCGCTAGATCGCGTCGCAATTGCAAAAATAGGTAGGCCGCCGCTGCTATTAGCTGGTGGGGTCGCCCTCGCCGGGTGGCGCCTTCAACAGGCAACCGACAGAAGGGCGATCCGATTTCAGATCCCCCAGCAAGCGGACTGTTGTCCATCACGCCTGCCATTGCCAACAACAGGAGTTGTCATGACACGCATAGCGATTGGGGCCACTTTCGCCCTCGTCCTGGCCGCAACCGCGGCGCACGCTGCCGACAGTGCCACTTGCAAAAAAGTCCGATTCGCCGACGTCGGCTGGACCGACATTCAAGTGACGACCGGACTGACCAGCAACATTCTAGAAGCGCTCGGCTATGAGCCCGAGGTCAAGACGCTCTCCGTTCCCGTCACCTACGCCTCGTTGAAAAACAAGGACATCGACGTTTTCCTGGGCAACTGGATGCCCAGCATGACCGCCGACATCAAGCCCTACATCGACGACAAGTCCGTTGAGGTGCTTGGCGTCAACCTCGATAACGCCGGTTACGGTCTCGTCGTCCCCGACTACGTCGCCGATGCAGGCGTCAAAAGCCTTAAAGACCTCGGCACCCATAAAGATCAGTTCGACGGCAAGATCTACGGCATCGAAGCCGGCAATGACGGTAACCGTATCATCAGCACAATGATCGCCAAGCCGGAGAACAACCTCCAGGGCTTCGAATTGGTCGAAAGCTCCGAGGCAGGCATGCTCACCGAAGCCGAAAAGGACATGAAGAAGAAGAAGTGGATTGTCTTCCTCGGCTGGACACCCCACCCGGTCATGGGTGCCATGAAAATCCACTACCTCGACGGCATGGGCGATTCCGGTTTCGGCGCTGCAACCGTCAGCACCAACGTTCGCGCCGGCTACGAAAAAGAATGCCCGAACGTCGCCAAGTTCCTGAAGAACGAAAAATTCAATCTCGCCATGGAAGGCGCTATGATGGAGCCAGTGCTGAAAAGCGGTGCCGATCCGAAGGCGACCGCGCTTGAATGGCTCAAGAAAAATCCTGAAGCCGTAACACCGTGGCTGGCAGACGTAACCACGTTCGATGGTGGCGACCCACAGGCTGCGCTGAAGGCGTACCTCGCAAAGTAGGGGTCCTGTCACTATCCGCCCGGCAAAGGACAGGACGGCTGCTTCACAAGCGGCCGTCCGTCGCCGAATGAAGCTTGAGCACTGGGAATGGCGCAGATGGACCCCGTATCGAAGCTTGTAACTGCCTGGAAAATTCCGGTCGGACAATTCGGCAAAGCGATCTTCGACTTCGTCACCGACTATTTTCAGTGGTTCTTCGATGCCATATCGACGGTTCTCGAGACGTTCGTCGACGGAACGTCCGATTTCCTGCTGCAAATCCCGCCTCTCGTTCTGGCGGTTATTTTCGCCGGTCTCGCCTATTGGCTTCGGCGTTCCGCCGTTCTCGCGGTCGGCGTTTTGATCGGCCTGCTGTTCATTCTGAACCAGGGCTTGTGGAAAGAGACCGTCCAGACGCTTGTACTGGTTTTGTCGGCCACCGCGCTCTCAATGATCATCGGCGTGCCCATCGGAATTTGGGCGGCGCATAAACCTCACGTCTGGCGCATCACGCAGCCTATCCTCGACCTGATGCAGACGATGCCGACCTTCGTCTACCTCATCCCCATTCTGATTCTGTTCGGCCTCGGCGCTGCGCCCGCACTGATCGTCACGATCATTTTCGCCATGCCCGCCCCCGTGCGCATGACGTATCTCGGCCTGACCTCGATCCCAAAGCCAATGCTGGAAGCCGGAGAAAGTTTCGGCGCCACGAAACGCCAACTCTTATGGAAGGTTGAGTTGCCCGCAGCGCTTCCGTCCATCATGGCCGGTCTCACCCAATGCATCATGCTATCGTTGTCGATGGTCGTCTTCGCCACGCTGATCGGCGCACCGAGCCTCGGCAATCCGGTCAACCGCGCGTTGGCCAACCGCAACATTCCGCTGGGCATCGAAGCCGGCCTTGCGATCGTTATCCTCGCCATCATCCTTGATCGCGTCCTTGCCATTAAACCGGAGGTCCGCAAATGAGCGTCGCGGTCGATTTCAAAAACGTCGATATCATCTTCGGCAAGGACGTTGCCCGCACGCTCGCTATGGTCGATGCCGGTGCGACGCGGGCTGAGATCCTTGCCAAAACGGGAGCCGTGCTAGGCGCCGCCGGTGCGAACCTGACTGTCAACGAGGGTGAGATTTCAGTTCTGATGGGCCTGTCCGGCTCCGGGAAATCGACCCTCCTGCGCGCTGTCAACGGCCTTAACAAGGTCTCGCGTGGTTCGCTCCTGGTGAAGGACGGCGACCGCATGGTCGATATCGCAACCTGCGATGCAGCAACCCTTCGCCACATGCGGCAGAACCAGGTCGCGATGGTGTTTCAGCAGTTCGCGCTGCTGCCGTGGCGCACCGTGCGCGAGAATGCTGGCCTTGGCTTGGAGCTGGCAGGCGTCCCGGCCGCCGAACTCAAGGAGCGCGTCGATCGCCAGCTCCATCTCGTCGGGCTCGATAGCTGGGCCGACAAATACGTACACGAACTTTCCGGCGGTATGCAGCAGCGCGTGGGCCTCGCTCGCGCCTTTGCGACAGACGCTCCAATCCTGTTGATGGACGAGCCTTTCTCCGCGCTTGATCCGCTGATCCGCACCAAGCTGCAGGATGAGTTGCTGCAGCTTCAACAGACCATCAAGAAAACGATCATCTTCGTCAGTCACGATCTTGAAGAAGCGCTCAAGATCGGCAACCGCATTACCATCATGGAAAGCGGACGCATCGTACAGTCGGGGACGCCGGAAGACATCGTCCTTAACCCGGCCGACGATTACGTCCGCGACTTCATCGCTAACGTCAATCCGTTGTCCGTGCTGACGGCCTGGAACGTCATGCGCGACAAGCGCGACCTTGAAACAGCCGGCGACAACTGGCTCTGGCTCGACCGGCGGCAAACGACCAAATTTAGGATCGACGGCACGGGCAAAGTTGAAGCCGCCGAATGCCGCGGAAAACAAGCAAGCTGGGTGACGTGCGGCGAAATCGAAGAAACGCCGTCCGACGAGTTCTCACCAGTCTACTGGGCAAGACCCGGTACCAGCCTTAAGACCGTGATCCTCGCGATGCATAAATCGGGCACAGCTCCGGTTGCACTGTTCGATGATGACGACCGCTTCGTCGGTTCGATCGGCGTCCGAGACGTACTGCAGGCCATTCTGCGCCGTTCAGATTGATTTTCCGGCGGAGGCGCTGCCCGCGACCTCAGTTATTTTTCGATCGTTACATCACTGAGCGGCTTGCTGCAGCAGATCAGGATCATGCCGGCATCGATTTCGCGTTGGCGAATGCCGCCCCCGTGCGTCATGACCACCTGACCGTCGGTCTTCTTGCTTTTGCAGGTGCCGCAAACACCTTTGCTGCACGAAAACGGCAGACGCAGGCCAGCGGCCTTCGCCGCTTCGAGAATGAATTGATCGGGACGGCAATCAATTGTGCGACCCGACTTGGTGAACTCAATTTTGAACCCGACACTTGGCACCGATGCTGCCGCAACGGCCCCCTGCACTTCCTCTTTCTCAACCGAACTTAATCGTTCGAACGAGAAGCTTTCTTCATGATAGCGCGTCATGTCGAAACCGGCGGAGGCCAGCATAGCGCGAATATTCGCCATGTACGCTTCAGGGCCACAGCAAAAGATTTCGCGCTCCGACAGATCCGGTACAATCGACTTCAAGAGCGGCAGCGTCAGAAAGCCTGTCGGCGCGCTCCAGTCGCGTTGCTCGCCGATATTTTCGCAGACGAATGCCGTTCGAAATCGGTTCATCCCATGTGCCATCGTGGCAAGTTCATTGCGGAAAATAATGTCCCGCGGCGTCCGCGCGCTGTGAACGAAAACAACGTCACGATCTTCGCCAAGATCGTAAAACGCACGTGACATCGACATCAACGGCGTGACGCCGGACCCGCCGGATAAGAACAGGTACTTCGGTGCTGCGTGCAACGTGCAACTGAATTCGCCGGAGGGTCCGAAAGCTTTGATGGCAACGCCAGCTTTCAGATTGTCATGGAGCCAGTTCGAAACCTTGCCGCCCGGCACGCGCTTCACGGTAATCGACAGCGTGTCAGGCCGCGTCGGCGATGACGACATCGTATAGCAGCGATTGATCGTCTCACCATCGATCTCGAGTTCGAGGGTGATGAACTGCCCTGGACGAAAACGAAACAGCTTTGCCGTCGGCGTGCGAAACAAGAAGCTTTTGACGTCATGCGTTTCCGCCCGAACATGCGTGCAGACAAGCACATCGTCTTCGTCAGAATTCCACTTGCCCGGCACGGAATCCCACTGCGCCGGACCGAGCCTGTCCTGCATCTCGCTCATGTCGTTCAGGCGCTCGCGGCAAACGGGCTGACGGTCGCCGATTCATGTCCGGTTGCCGTCCGAAGCCGCTGGAAATACCAGGACATGAACTTCTCGACCAGTTCTTCCGTATAAGGCGAATAAGGCCCAGGAACATACGCTGCACTATGCGAACCGATCTGCGTCCTCTCGACGAGCGCTCCATCCTGCATATTGGTCGCGTGCCAAACAGCGCTGAGCGCCTTGGGATCGTAGTCCTGCCCTTCCACGGCATCCTTATGAACAAGCCACTTCGTCCGCAGCAACGTACGTTCCGCATCGATCGGCAGCACGCTGAACGTCACGATGTGATCGCTCATAAAATGGTGCCACGAATTCGGCTGTGTCCAAAACGACAGGCCGCCAAGATTGCGCAGAGAAAGATCGCCGAGCAATTTCTTGCACGCAACCTTGCTGTCGAGCGTCTGGGATTCTCCCGCCTTATCGAGTGGAAGCCGTTCCGTTCGGAACGCCGTCACGCGACTGTCGAGAAACTCCAGTTCGACGGACGGTAATCCGCATGATTCCCACCTTGCATGCTCGCGCGTCGTCAGATCCTTGAACGCGCGCACGTCGTCTGCATTCTCTGGGGACGGCTGATACCCGAATCCGAACTCATAGAGCGAAATCGTAAGTTCCGGATGATTGCCCTTGCAATGGTAGCATTCGCGATTGTTCTCCATCGTGAACTTCCAATTGCCGTTCTCGATGAGATCTTCCTCATACGCGACTTTGCAATCACTAATGCGGTGCGGAAGAATATAGGGTTCCATCTCGCGCCGCATCTGCTCGAAGTCGACAGGCGGATTGTCCGCAAGGCAGACGAAGATCAGCCCAGCAACATTCCCGACGTGGACCATCTTCAGACCGAATTTACTCCGGTCGAAGTCATCGCCCATGTGCTCCGTGTGAATCAGATTGCCACGCAGGTCGTAAGTCCACTGATGGTAAGGACAAACGACATTGCCAACGCTACCCTTGTCTCCATCGCAGAGGCGCGCGCCGCGATGGCGGCACACGTTGTGAAACGCCGTGATCGACATGTCGTCGTCACGAGCCACGACGACTGACGTCTTTCCGATCGGAACTGTGAAATAATCGCCTGGCTCGGGAATGTCAGGCTCGCAGCCGACGTAAATCCACGTCCCGCCGAAAATGACCTCCATATCGAGATCGAAAATTTCCTTGCTCTGATAGAATGACGCTTCCAGGCTATAGCCCGGTCGCCGTCTGGCTATCAGGGACCGCAGTTCATTTGATAATTGCATGTGGTCCTCCCATTGCAGGGGCTCAGCTCAAAAATCAACGAGGCGATGTTCTCTCAGATAATTCAGCACCACTTGTGCTTTATCGACGGATGTCCCCTCAAAAGCGACAACACCGCCTTTCACCTCAGACACGATCGCCGAGAGCAATCGAGCGTGTGCCGCCTTTTTTTCCTGGGCCTTAAGACGCTGGGGATGACGCGGCTCGGCTTCCACTGCCCAGCTTGGCTGGAGCATCACGCTCTCATCCAGACCAGCGCTCGGCAATGGCTCGATTTTTCCGGAAATACGGCGCGCATAGGCATATTTCAAACGCACAGGCGCCAAGGGATGCACGGCGACAATGACCGGCAACGGGCAGGCCACCCGCCGCCTCTGCCCCCTGGGAAGAAACTGGCGGATCGTCGCCTCGCGTCCCGACGCGCCGACTTCAATTTTGATTTCGAGCGCATTTGAGATAATCGGCCGCCCGAGCGTCTCGGCCAGAACATACGGCAACAGACCACTGCCTGCGCCCTGCTCGGCCCGGCTCCCCGTCAGGATGATATCGGAGTTTCTCAACGCCTCACACAGCACCGAAATCGAAACACCGCCGGATGTCCCCTCCAGCACGTCGATCCTGCTGGCTCCGAGGGCCATATAATCCTTGAGTGCGGGTTCTTCTTTTTCTCCGGCGTGAACGATGCGTAAGGCATCGCCGGATAAAGCCTTGCCGACGGCCATGGCAACCGTATCGCCGCGACAGGCGCGCGCCGCACCGCTCACCGGATGGCGACCGGCGGAAACCAGTACCGCGACGGAAACGGGCGCGCTCATACCTGCCCCTCCGGCGTTTCCGACTGAGCTCGTGCTTGCCCGACGCGCGCGATCAAAGCTTGCATCACCTCTTCCGCGTCACCAACCACCGTTAAATCCGCGCGCTTGATTATCGGCGCACCTGGATCGCTGTTGATTGCGATCACGTGACGGCACGCCTTAATGCCCTGCAAATGCTGAACAGCGCCGGAGATGCCAACCGCGATGTAAGTCGTCGCGCTGACGGACTTGCCCGACGCACCGATCTGTTTGCTGCGCGGAAACTTCCCATCATCCACCGCAACGCGACTGGCACCCACCGCCGCATCGAAGCAACCCGCCAGCTTTTCGAGCGTCGCCACGTTGGTCACGCCATTGCCCGCAGAAACGATGAAGTCGGCTTCCTCCAACGCGATGGAACCCGTTTCCGTTGCTTCGAGACCGAGATCGCGGCACACGTCCTTGACGTCGGCAGCCAACGGCACGGACAGAACCTCTCCGGCGCCAATAAAAGGCAGGTTACTATCGACCGCGCCTGCCTGCAGCAGCACGAAACGCGGCAGCGGCGCATCCGCCAGACACCCACCGCCGGACCATCCGACGGCGACGTGCTTGCCGCTGATTTCTGAAACGTGTGTCGCTGCAGAAGCACGAAGCTTCGCAATCAGCCGTCGCCCGAGATCGCCATCACCCAGCGCGTTGTCAGGCATGAAAATGTGCTCTGGCTGATAATCATTGATGAGCGCTTCGACCACACCCTCTTCACGCCGAGGTTCGAAGCGGGCGGCATCGAGATCATCCACGATCACGACCTTATCAGCGCCCAGCGCCGCCGCATTCTCATGAAAGGCACCGAGAATCACGGCAATCACGCCCGTCTCCGACGCCGCGAGAATGGCAGCTGCTGCAATCGCCTCGCGGGCATGGTCGTCGAGCCGTCCTTGATAGGCATGCGCGATGGCCATATGCCAACTTGTGGCGGCGACTTGGGTCCGCAAAGGTTTCGCCCGAGGCGCTTCCGAATTTCGTGAAGCGCCAACGGCGAGGTCCCCCGCACCGGTCTCGCCAAGAACGATCCTACGCAGGCCGTTCGGTCCGATGCGATACGGACGGCGCGGATCAACCCGTTTCGCCCCGCTCATGGCCGTTCCTCCAGCGAAGCTGCGACGAGTTCCGCGATATCGAGCACTTCCGCACGATCGCCAGCCACGCCCTCCAGCATTGCCGTACATTGCGGACAGGCCACAGCCACAACTTCGGCGCCGATAGCGCGAATATCATCCATGCGCATATCCGGAATGCGCAGTTTACCGGGGATGTCGGTCAGCGGCGCACCGCCGCCACCGCCGCAACACCGCGCGCGAAACCCGGAGCGCTCCATCTCTCGAACGGTCGCACCGAGCTTTCGCAGAACCGAGCGCGGCGCTTCGAACTCGCCGTTATAGCGACCGAGATAACAGGGGTCATGATAGGTGAGTGCGCCCGCATCTTGCCGCTCGACCAATTGCAATGCGCCACGCTCCATCAACTCGTCGATCAGAGCGGTGTGGTGTACGACAACGTAACGCCCGCCAAGCGCCGGATATTCGTTGCGAAGACTGTGCAGCACGTGCGGATCTGCCGTCACGATGCGCTTGAAATCGAGCTTGGCCAACGTGGCGATGTTCTTTTGGGCGAGGGATTGAAAGGTTGCTTCATCCCCCAACCGACGCGCCGTATCACCGGTATTCCGCTCATCTTCGCCGAGCACAGCGAAATCCGCGTTAGCAGCTTTCAGAATTTTAACCAGCGAACGAAGCGTTCGCTGATAGCGCATGTCAAATGCGCCCTCCCCGGCGAACAGCAATAGCTCGACCGGCTTCCCAGGTTCAGCCGTCGGCGCGTCGAGGTCAATTGCCCAGTTGTATCTCGTCGTTTTTGCATAGCCGCCTTGCGTATCGGTCTCGCGTAAATTGGCGAGAATCTCCGGCGCCGTCCCAGGGACATCGCCCTGCGTCAGGTTTAAGCTCCGGCGCATGCCGACGATCGCGTCGACATGCTCGATCAACATCGGACATTCCTCGACGCAGGCCCGGCAGGTCGTGCACGACCAAAGCGTTTGCGCCTCGATAAGCTGCGGCACGATCGCGTCGTTCGGCGCACCGCGATGTGCACCGATCGCGATGCCGGGATAGGGACTGCCCGCATAACTCACGTCGCTTCTGCCCGAGAACCCGCAGACGAGATCTTGAATAAGTTTTTTCGGATTGAGCGGTTGTCCCGCAGCAAAGGCCGGACATGCCTGTTCGCATTTTCCACACTGAACACAGGCGTCAAAGCTCAAGAGCTGATTCCAGCGAAAATCACTCGGTGCGTTGACCCCATATTCGCGTTCGTCGAGATGCAACGGCTTGAGAGCAGTTGATCGGACGCCCGAGAACCGCTCAGGCCGCGGATGAAACGCGAGATGCAGAAGACCTGCCACGGCGTGCTTCATCGGCGCCGCAAAGCCGATCCCAAGAACCAGTTCAGCCGAGCCAATAAGCAGAAAAAATATCGCCAGCGTTGCAATCGCAGCCGAAAGCATTCCCGGCGGTACCGCCACGGCAATGAGCAGCCCCAGCGCGAACGCTGCAAGCGTGAACGGCAGGCGATCCCACGCCCCGCGTGACAGACGTGACGGCGGATTCCGCCGCCGTTGCCAAACGCAATAGACGCCGACAAGCATCACGGCGGCGCCCAGAACGATGCCCCAATCGAGAAGCCGCGAATAAATCCCCAGCCCATAATTGACAGCAACTAACCCGATTGCGAGCGCCGCGCCGCCTGCTGTCGCAACATGCGTGTGTGCAATGTGGGGCTCGCGCGCAACGACGTGGTGCAAGTCAACGAAGTAGCGCTTCGGAACGGCAAACAATCCCGACCATGCAACCGCGGCCGGCTGTCCTGCACGCCACAGCACCGCGCGGCGCGTTATACCGAGTGCCAATGTCACCACCGACACCCAAAACAGCACGGTGATAATAGGCGCGACAGACACGATCAGAAATCCTTGCAGAGCCGGAGCGAGTCATAGATCGCCGCGTGGATGTTGTGCATCGACACGCAATCGCCGACGCGGAACAGCACGAAGCGGTCTCCTTCCGTCGAGTCGCTCAGCACAGGTTGCGGCGTGTTGGAATAGAGTGCGTTGAGATCGACCTGACCACGATTGATCGACTTCTCTTTCAGCGACCAGTAAAGCTCCGCGTTCGGCGTTATGCCGTTCTCGATGACGACCTGGTCGACCGCGCGTTCTTCAAGCTCGTCGGTATATTCGTTGCGCAGAACCGCAATCTTCTTGTTGCCCTCCGCATACACACGGTCGAGCCAGAAGTTCGGCGTGGGAATGATACCCTGCGCATACATGCGGCGATAGAAGATCGGAAACGTCGTGCCGCCGACATCGTCGCCGACCTTGACGTCCGGCGTCACGATCTCGACCGTACAGCCGCGGCTCGCGAGAAAATCTGCCGTCCCGAAACCCGCGTGCGTGCTGATCCCGTCATAGACCAGCACGTTCTCGGCAGGCGGCACTTTCTCGGAAAGAATGTCCCAGGCGCTGACGGAGAGCCCTTCAGCGGCACCCCACCCTTCTACCTGCTCGACATGGCTTCGCCCGCCCGTCGCCAGAACAACGATATCCGGCCGCTCGCCGACGATCATTTCGGGCGTTGCCTCGACGCCAAGCCGGCGATCGACGCCAAGCCGCTTGGTTTCGAGATCGAACCAGCGAACAATGCCAGCCATCTGCTCGCGCTGCGGTGCTTTCGATGCAAGATTGATCTGCCCACCGACAGTTTCGTTCCGTTCGAACAAGATGACGTCATGTCCGCGCGACCGCGACACGCGCGCCGCTTCAAGTCCAGCGGGACCCGCGCCAACCACGACAACGCGCCGCTTTGCGCCAGTTGTCGGCGTGATGATGTGAGGCATAGTGGCTTCGCGCGATGTTGCCGCGTTCTGCACGCACAGCGTATCCGATCCCGAATACATGCGATCAATGCAATAGTTGGCGCCCACGCATTGGCGGATCTGATCTTCCCGGCCTTCGCGCACTTTTTTCATGATGTGCGGATCGGCAATATGCGCGCGCGTCATGCCGACGATATCGACCATGCCGTTTGCCAGAATACGCTCGGCCTGTGTGATATCGCGAATGCCCTGCGCATGCAGGATCGGAACCTTCACGACCGACTTGATGCCCGCCGCCAGATGCACAAACGGTTCAGGCGGTAACGCCATCGGCGGCATGCAGTTGGCAAGCGTGTTGTGCGTATCTGCGCCCGAGCCGATGACACTGATGAAATCGATAAGCCCCGTCTCGGACATGGCCTGCGCAATTTCCTTCAGCGTCTCGTGATCAAGGCCGTCGTCATGAAACTCGTCGGCGCACATGCGCATGCCGACACAATAGTCGCGGCCGACAGCTTCACGCACTGTCTGCAGCACCTCGATCCCGAACCGCATACGATTGGTGAGACACCCGCCCCATTCGTCCGTTCGCATGTTGGTGCGTGGTGACCAGAACTGATCAATGAGTTGCTGATGCGCAGCTGAAATCTCAATCCCGTCGAAACCCGACTTCTGCACGCGCTTCGCGGCCGCTGCGAAATCGCCGATGATCCGCCGAATGTCTTCGATCTCGATTGTCTTGGCATTGCCGCGATGCACCGGCTCGCGCACGCCCGACGGGGACACCAGATGCGGCCAGGGGTCGCCTGCGTAAGCGGAACGCCGCCCCATGTGCGTCGCCTGGATCATGATCTTCATGCCATGGCGATGAACCGTGTCTGCCAAACGCGCCATCGGCTCGATCACGCGATCCGTCGTCAGATTGACGGGCCTCCACGCCCCTTGCGGCACGTCGATCGAAACAGGGCTCGACCCGCCGCAGATCGCCATGCCGAGACCGCCCTTGGCCTTCTCTTCGTAATAGCGGATGTAACGGTCGCCGGGCATGCCGCCTGCATCCGCATAGACCTCGGCGTGCGCCGTCGAATAGATGCGGTTCGGCAATGTCAGCTGATTGAGCTTGATCGGGGTGAAGATATGCGGATAAGCCGCCATCGCCTGATCCTTGCACCGCTTCGCGTCAACAATAAACGACCGTCGCGGCGAGGCCGCCAAGCGACGTTTCTTTGTATTTCGATTGCAAATCGTGGCCGGTCTGCCGCATCGTCTCGATCACAGCATCAAGCGAAACGAGGTGGCCGCCGTCATCCATCATTGCGAGGCGCGCGGCATTGATCGCTTTCATCGCGCCCATGCTGTTGCGCTCGATGCATGGTACCTGCACCAGGCCGCCGATCGGATCGCAGGTCATGCCGAGATTGTGTTCCATGCCAATCTCGGCCGCGTTCTCAATCTGCTCTGCCGTGGCACCCATAACGGCGGCAAGTCCGGCGGCCGCCATCGAGCAAGACACACCGATCTCACCCTGGCAGCCCATCTCCGCGGCAGAAATCGAAGCGTTCTTCTTGTAGAGCATGCCGATGCCCGCTGCCGTCAGCAGGAAGGTGACGATATGATCGTCGCGGGCGTCGGCATCAGGCGCCGCATCGCAAAAGCGCGTGTAATAGGCAAGCACCGCCGGAATGACGCCTGCCGAACCATTGGTCGGCGCCGTCACCACGCGCCCGCCCGCCGCGTTCTCTTCGTTGACGGCTATGGCGAAAGCGCTGACCATATCCATCGCGCGAAAATCAGCAGTGAGCTTGCCATCGACATCGCTCGCCTGCCGATAAAGCGCGGGGGCACGACGCTTCACTCTGAGACCGCCAGGCAGAATGCCCTCCGTCGCAAGCCCGCGCTGCAGACAATCGTTCATCACCTGCCAGACTTTCAAAACCTTGCCGCGGGTTGCAGCTTCGTCCTGGTAGGCAAGCTCATTGCGCCAGACGATCTCGGCGATCGTCAGGTTGTGGCGCTGACAGAGCGCGAGAAGCTCCCTCGCACTGCTGAAGGCATAGCGCACCGGCCGATGCGGAACCTCATCCGTGCTGCGACTTGCAATCAGCGCCGCCTTATCGAGAACGGCACCGCCACCGATTGAGAAATAGGTGTTTCGGTAGAGCGAAACGCCAAGCGCGTCGAACGCCTCGATGATCATTCCATTCGGATGCTCGCTGAGCATCTTATCGCGATGGAACAGAAGGTCCGTTTCGGCCGTAAAGGCAATATCGCCTTCACCCCCGAACGCCAAACGTTTCGTTCGCCGGACATCATCGACGCGTTGCGCCAGCGTTGTGGGGTCCGCGTCTTCCGGCGTTTCGCCGAGCAAACCGCCGATGACGGCAAAATCGGTCGCGTGGCCGACGCCCGTCAACGCCAGAGATCCATAAAGATCGACGACAACGCGTTCAACCAAGTGCATCAGGTTCGCCGTCCGAAGCTCCGCGATAAAACTGTTGACTGCGCTCATCGGCCCGACCGTATGCGAGCTTGATGGGCCAATCCCAATGCGAAAAACTTCGAAGACGCTGTAGTTCATCCTGCCACTCCATCCCCGGCGTGGCCCGTTGCCTCGATAGCGGCAATCCCCAGTCCATACGGCGCCGCGGCGCGGGCAAGATAGCGCCAAATATAGTCGGCGAAACTGCGGCGCATTAAAAGGCAGAAGCCATTGCCCGAACGATAGGCATAGACGGATGATTTACCGAACGTCGTCCCGACAACCCGTCCAGGCTGCAAGGCCGCAAAATTGTAAACGCTGGCGTGCTGAAGTACGTCGAGCGCGTTCCGGCCTTGAAGCAGAACCTGCGTGTACCCGCCAGAATTGTCTACGACCTGGCTTCTGATCCCCTGAATACCGGCCTTGAGGGCGGCAATCAACTCACCCAGCCGGGACCGTGCGCAAACGACCATCCACTCATCCGGCGAGATCCACAGCACTTTCACCCCATTAGCCACGGTGAACGTACACGGATCGACCGGAAGCGGAACGCCGATCGCCGTCGACACCTTCTCGACGAAGGCCGGATCTGTGGAGTTGCCCCGCAGGCTGACATAGCCCAGCAGCGGAATTTCATTCGCCCACACACCGCGAACGTCGTCTGCGGGCTGCGCCTGAGCCGCAAGATCGAAAGCATGAAGCGGCGATTGCATGGTCGGCTCAGCCATTCTGCCGTTCTCCCTTTGGATCGACGAAAACGGGTGACACCAGTTTCACTTTGTGCGTCTTGCCGCCTGCATACGCAAACAACGTATCGCGCCCGGCGCTCCGACCGTCGTCCCCTCGCCGGTTGATGCCATCGCGCACGACGGCCATTGCTATCGACCGGCCAAGCTCGGCACTGAAATAGCTCGACGTCACATGACCTAACATCGCAACAGGCGGCGTCACATCAGGTTGCTCGATGATTTGCGCCCCTTCCGCCAGAACTACAGCCGGATCGTCTGTCAGCAAACCGACGAGCTGTTTGCGATTCGGCGCGGCAGTATCGCTGCGCGTAAACGACCGTTTGCCAATAAAGCTGAACGGCTTCTTCATCGACACGGCCCACGCCATGTCGAGATCGAACGGCGTCTGCGAACCGTCCGTATCCTGGCCAACGATGATGAAACCTTTCTCTGCGCGCAGCACGTGCATGGCATCGGTGCCATAGGGCGTGATGCCGAATTCGTCTCCCGCGGCCATCAGCGCTTCCCAGACATGACGGCCATAGCTTGCATCGACATTCACTTCGAATGCCAGTTCGCCCGAAAAGCTGATCCGGAACACGCGGGCCGGAACACCGGCGACCGTCCCTTCGCGCCAGTCCATGAATTTGAACACCGACGGCGAAAGATCGATATCAGTGCAGACCTTCGCCAGAACCTCGCGGCTCTTCGGCCCAACAACGGCGGCTGTCGCCCAATGATCGGTGACCGACGTCATATAGACATCAAGCTCCGGCCACTCGGTCTGGTGCCAGTTCTCCAGCCACGTGAGCACGCGCGCAGCGCCTCCCGTCGTCGTCGTCATCAGGAAGTGATCGTCCGCGACACACGCCGTGACGCCGTCGTCCATCACCATGCCGTTCTCATCGAGCATCAAGCCGTAACGGCACTTGCCCGGCGCGAGCTGCGTCCACGCATTCGCATAGACGCGATTGAGGAATTCGCGGACGTCCTTACCCTGAAGGTCGATCTTGCCGAGTGTCGAGGCATCCATGATGCCGACGCCGCGGCGAGCCGCCAGACATTCCCGACGCACGGCAGCGTCCTGATCTTCGCCGCGATGAAGAAAGTATTGCGGCCGGAGCCACTGCCCAACGTCTTCGAACACCGCGCCGCGCGCCACGTGCGAAGCATGCATCGCCGTCGTGCGCCGCGGTTCGAACGTCTCACCCTCGTTCGCGCCAGCCAGCGTCCCGAACGTTACCGGCGTGTAGGCCGGACGATACGTCGTCGTGCCAACCTCAGGAATGCTTTTGCCGAGCGCGTCCGCTGCGATCGCAAAACCGTTGACGTTCGATAGCTTGCCTTGATCCGTCCCGAACCCCAGGGCCGTATAGCGCTTGATGTGCTCGATCGAGCGATAGTTCTCGCGCACGGCAAGATGAATATCGGCCGCTGACACATCATTTTGGAAATCGACGAACGCCTTCTTGCCATGTCCTTCCGGCTTGCCATCCGGAACACGGAAAATCCGTCGCGCCGGTGTGGCCTCTGGCTCATCGGTTTCCAGGCTCCGCGTTTCGGCGGCCGGCTCCTTGCCAAAGGAGGCAATCAATGCAGCCGTCACTTTTTCGGCTTCCGTCAGGGCCGCCTGCAGTCCGAACGTTCCCGTGATCGCGCCGGCACAATAGATACCAGCAGCGGCACGCCCCGTCGCAGGCGCGACGAACGCCAGCTTGCTCTCGTCCCAATATGGACGGCCGCCGTCATGGCAATAGAGATGCACTGTTGGTGACAAACCGCTGGAGCTTCCCAGCGCATCACACTCGAATGACGCGCCCTGCCCTGCAACGGCGTTGCGGTTGCCATCGAGCTTGACGAGCTGCGCACCCTTGACCGCCTTGGCGCCATGCGCCACCGCAATCCCGCATCCCGGTCGGACATCGACACCTACTGCATGGGCGCGTTGCTCCCAAGTGGTGTTCGGCCGCATTCGCGTATCAGCAAGCACGACCGAGCACCCGGCGCGCGCCAGATCGCAAGCCCCTTGATAGGCGTAATCGTTGCTCGTCTGCAAAAGCACGCGCTTGCCGACCGCGACGCCATAGCGATTGAGATAGGTCGTCAAAGCCGAGGCCGTCAGAATACCCGGCAGATCGTTGTTGCCGAACACCAGCGGCCGCTCGATGGCGCCCGTCGCCAGCAGAATGCGTTCTGCCCGGATGCGATGCAGCCTCTGCCGCGGCGTCGCCTCATCGCGGTCTTTCAACGGCAGATGATCCTGAAGCTGCTCGACAGCCATGATCAGGTTCATGTCATGAAGAGCAAACGCGCTTGTCCGCGTCATGACCTTCACATTGGCGAGGCTCTGCAGCTCGCCGATGACCGCCTTCAGCCACGCGGTCCCCGATTCACCGCCGATGACCGTATTCGGCGATGACAATAGCCATCCGCCCAACTCGTTTTGTTCATCGAGAAGCACGACGTCCAGTCCCGCGCGCCCGGCATCGAGCGCCGCCAGCAATCCACAGGCTCCGCCGCCGACGATGACGACCTGAGCATGGCTGTTACGATGATTGTAGCTTTCGCTATCGGCCTCTTCTGGCGCCGAGCCGTATCCCGCAGCCTGCCGGATGATGTGTTCGAAGCGGGGCCAGAGCTTCTGATTTTGAAACGTCTTGTAGTAGAAGCCTGCGGGCATGAAGCGCGCGAAAGGCCCGCAGAAACTCTTGAGATCGAACTCCAAGGTCGGATAGCCGGTCGTGCGCCGGGCGATCAATTGATCGTACAGCTCAACCTGCGTGGCCTTGAGATTTGGAATCGTCAGCGCGCCAGTCTCGACCTGCGTCAGCGCGTTCGGCTCTTCCGGTCCAGCGCCGACAATGCCGCGTGGCCGCCCGTACTTGAAGCTGCGGCCAATCATGCGCACGCCGTTGGCCAGCAACGCCGAGGCCAGTGTATCGCCAGCATATCCGGTGTAGGACTTGCCATCGAACGAGAACGACAGCGGGCGCTCGAAATCGACACGCGCATTGGCGTGCTTGACGCGATAATCCGTCATTGCGCGCCACCTTCCGCATCATAGGCCTTGCGGCCTTCGGCAAGCGTCCAAGAGCCTGCTATGGTGTTCGTCGCAGTATTGCGCTTCACAACTAAAAACTTCCGGCACCCGGTTGCGTGCGACCACAGCTCCCAATGCCAGCCTTTCGGATTGGTCCGCATGAAGAGGTAGTCGCCCCAGGCTTCATCGCTGACGGTTTCAGGCGTTGACGGGCGAACGCGAAATGCTTCGCCCGCATACCCGAACTCCTCTTCCTCGCGTTTTTCCTGGCAGTGCGGGCAGAACAGAACGAACATCGAATTATCCCGAATTAGTGTGCGACAGCAGCGGCGCCGTGCTCGTCGATGAGATGTCCCGTCGCGAAGCGATCGAGACTGAAAGCCTTGTTGAGCGGATGCGGATCGTCTTTCGCAATCGTGTGTGCGAAGACGTTGCCGGAGCCTGGCGTAGCCTTGAAGCCGCCCGTGCCCCAACCGCAATTGAAGTATAGGCCCTTTACCTTCGTCTTGCTGATGATGGGACAGGCGTCCGGCGTCGTATCGACGATACCACCCCACTGCCTGTTCATCCGAACGCGCGAGAAAATCGGGAACATCTCGATGATCGCCGCCGCGGTGTGCTCGATGATGTGCGGACTGCCGCGCTGCGTATAACTTGTATAGGAATCGATGCCGGCGCCGATGACAAGCTCGCCCTTGTCGGACTGGCTTGCATATCCATGAACCGCATTCGACATGACGACCGTGTCGAGCACGGGCTTCATCGATTCCGATACGAACGCCTGCAGCGGGTGACTTTCGATCGGAAGTCGGATACCGGCCATTTTCGCCAGTACCGATGAATGGCCGGAAGCTACGCAGCCAACCCGTTCGGCTCGGATCGGACCGCGCGTCGTCTCAAGCCCCTGAATGCGGCCGTTGACAATATCCATGCCGACGACTTCGCAATTCTCGACGATGTCGACGCCATACTTGCTGGCCGCTCGCGCAAAGCCCCACGCCACCGCATCGTGGCGCGCGACGCCCGCGCGCGGTTGATAGCTCGCGCCAAGCACGGGGTAACGCGCGATCTTCGACGTATTCAGGATCGGGATCATCCGCTTGACTTCAGCGGTGTCAAGCATTTGCGCGTCAATGCCATTCAGGATGTTCGCATTCACGCGCCGCTCGATGTCGCGCATGTCTTGCAGTGTATGCCCGAGATTGAAGACGCCGCGCTGGCTGAACATCACGTTGAAGTTCAGATCCTCGGTAAGACCTTCCCACAGCTTCAACGCATGCTCGTAGAGCATCGTCGCTTCGTCCCACAAATAGTTGGAACGAACGATCGTCGTGTTGCGCGCCGTGTTACCGCCACCGAGATATCCCTTCTCGATGACGGCGATGTCGCGAATGCCGTGCTCTTTCGCCAGATAGTATGCCGTCGCAAGCCCGTGCCCACCGGCACCAACGATTATGACGTTATAAGAGGGCTTTGGGTCCGCGCTGCGCCACGCCGGATCCCAGCCTTCGTTGTGGCCGAGACCTTTCGCGAAAAGCGACCAGATCGAGTAGTCCTTCTTCATCGCAATTCCCCGACGATATGGCCCGGCGCGAACGTGGCGCGGCTTCTTCGGGCACGAACAGAGAGTTAGACGACCGCGCCGAATATCGGCCTTCCAGGGAAGACGCGAATTTTGCTAATTACGACATGTCACAACGGCTGCCTCGTTCAAAGGTCCAAAGGCTGCCTAACGCATTGAATCGGCTATATATCGCCTATGCGTATTATGCTGCCCGCATCGCCGCGATAAGGGCCACAGTTGGCGCGATCGAAATGTCCGGCCGCCCTGCGAGTTCGAGGTCACAAAAGGCTTTCGTAACGACCTCATGCTCGGTCAGAAATCGTAAGGTCTTGGCATCTTCGGGAGCGCACAGCTGCTCAAGCTCACCATAGCGGGCAATGACCGGCACCAGTTCCTTGCTATAAAGCGCCATGAAGTCGGCCCAGTGCAGGCTGACGTACTTCTGCACATTATTGACGCCCCTCTGCCGGAAGACCTCGCTCTCGGCCGTATCCCCACCGAGCTTCGCCACCAGATCGTGCATCCGGGCCTTGGTCACGACCTCAAGCTCGGCCAGCACCCGCCATTTTTCCGCCCGCTCCGGATCATCGAGAGCCTCGGCAATGCCGCGATAGAGCGCCTCGCCGTAGACTTCGCCCTGGTAGGCGCGCTCGACACGGCTCAGATAATCACCCGATGTGTCGACAGACATGACGACCTGCCCCTCGCCAAACAAATCAAGATCGAAGCCAAGGCTAGAGCTTGAGCGTGCCGGCCTCAAGACGCTTGGCTCGACACGGCTAAGCTCTAAGAGGAAAAAGAAGCCGGTATCATCCAGCGGGTGCCCTGCCGTATCGCCCCGCGCCGATAGCGTCGACGACGAAGGCGAGCACGCTGGCGCTGCAAGAACCGAGCTGTCCGGTCCTTGGTATGTCTCCAAGGGCTAATTTCATAGCCAAATTCATGACCAATTGTCCCTATTGGACATCCAAAGAGACATTTTTATTTGGCTATGAAAATTGAGCTAAATGCTTTCCGGCACACAACAATTTCAACCAAGTATCTTTTCGAACTGGACATCCAAAATACCCCTACGGCCTCCATCTTTATTCATCCCCTCTATTCATCGCGCTTGCCCGACTGGCTCTGTGAATCGAGGGCATCTCCCCACTGGCTCACAAACGTTCGCGGGTTTAGCGAAGCGATCTCCACGTTAAGGTTAATAGCCATCATTGCCGTGTTCGCCCGGCGCAGACGGGTGCTTGATACGGCTTTCCATTTTAACCACATAAGGGCCTGCCGCGACGGTGAGCATCTTGCGAATATGTGAAGCTAGACAGCAGATTCGCAAAGGAAGTAGCTGATGGCATCCCCTCAAAAACGCAAATCCTACAAAGCAAGCCGGCAAGGGCAACACGCTAGGTCGCGCCGAACGAAGCGGACAGATAAGGAAACAGCGATCGCAATTCTGAAGACGGATTTCCGTCAAAACAATTCAACGGCACCGCGGCGCAGCCTCAAACATTACGACCAATTCCACGATGAGATGATAGAGAGGCACGAGCCATATCTCCCTCTGCATTTCGACATGGTGAGACGTGCGACGCAATTAAGATACGGCTTGGAAAGAATGCACCGATTTAAGGATCAATTCTTTGCCTCGCTCGAAGAAGTAGCCGACGTGAACACTTCGGTTGATCCGGAGAGAAGACAGTGGTTCACAGACCTTCTCGAAATGATATTGCGAACCGATGGATTGAAAAAACTTTCGCAATACGAGGCTGACTTGTCGGAAGAAGTCAGGAAGAACAACAAGGAGCTTGAAGAACTCGCAGACTGGCAGCACCGCGAAGGATTTAAGCGCGGACAAATCGGCTATCAGTTCTCACAGCCATTAGGTTCGGACACACGCATTTGCTATGACGAACCTGCACCACGCGCCCCGCAAGACGCGCCACCGCCACAACTGAGTGCGAGGGAACAAGATGAAGCATCGCGGACCGATCTCGACCCTTCGAAGGGTACAATCCTAACACCGATAACCGCATATAAGACACGAGAGTAGGCGCCTCGCTTTAGGAAACTGATAGTGGAGTGGGCTCCCGCGGCCTGCTCTATATCCCCGTCCCTGCTTCCTTACGCAAAGGAAGAACCTCGTCGACATCGCCGGCAGCGCCGCGTTCGTTGTTTCCGATCGCCCTGTTGTCGTTGTCGTTGTCGTTGTCGTTGTCGTTGTCGTTGTCGTTGTCGTTGTCGTTGTCGTTGTCGTTGTCGTTGTCGTTGTCGTTGTCGTTGTCGTTGTCGTTGTCGTTGTCGACGCATGCTCAAAAGCTGGCTGAAGCGCAACCTCGACAAACATCAAAGATGAGCTAAATCAACACATCAACAAACCGCACCGCATGCAAGGCGCATGTAACCTGAATGAAAAGCACGTTGCCACCCCTGAGCGCCTGACAGGACCTCATGGGCAAACCTTACAACTCGGCGACGAAACATTTAGAGCGAGTATCGCAACCCGATAGCGGCGAGCGGGGTCATGCCCACCGCAAAAAGCCCGGCGGAGAGACTGAAACCATCAGCGCGCTTCAACGCGTTTGAAGCATCGCAAGTCGTGGCAATTGCCGCCGCCGGAGCATGAACCCCAACCGTTGACGCAAGCAGAACCCTTTCAGGTTAGAAAGCTCGGTCGAGAAGAAATTACGAGTATGCAGTCTTGCGGGACAACAGACCCGGCACCCCATAGCGAGACACCATAATTTCTACAGTAAATATTCGCTTTTTCAATGACTTAGGCCGCCAAAGCTCTACGATGATTTGCACCTATAACCTTTAAAGAGTGCACAATCGTGAGCAATAAAACTGAAATTGAAACCGACCTGATGGCCGCTCTCGCCGGTTCCGGTCTGATTGAGGTCTCCCAGCATCTTCGCCGGATCGAGGATGAACATCCTCAGCAATTTCCTCTCGTCGCAAAGCTCCTTGGGATAGAGCGTCGCGATGCAGCCTATATGGCGCGGATCGCCCGCACCTTCAGAGAATTGGAGCTGGAAGAAGAGAGGATGCTCGCACTGGGGTGGCCGAAGCTTATCGTCCTCAGCGATTACATCGCCTTTTCAAACAAAGACGAACTGCTCGAGATGGCGGAACAAATGACGGCAAAAGACCTCGCAAGAAATCTTGCCCTGCAACCCGCTGGCACAAGACCTCTGGTCTTATATTTGTCCGATGAACAGTACAGGCGCCTGGAAAAAGTCGTTTTGGCCCACGGCGCGGTGCGCAGTAGGCGATCTCAATACAGCCTCTCAGGCAAGGAAGAAGCCCTTCTGAGGGCCCTGTCCCCAGAAGCCGACTAGCGGCGCGCGAAGATCCGAGGCGAGTTCGGCACTGCCAATGCAGCGTCGTGTAAAAGGCGAGAGTACAGGCAGCACTATGTTGGTCAGCCGAACAACTGACGATCACACATATCAATGGAAGGTAGGACTAAATAATCTGCGTAGAGAGTAATTCGACATGGCATTTAGCGACAAACAAACACGGCTTCTCAAAGCAAAATTGAAACGGCGTCACGTCAAAACGCGAACCGTGGACGGCGAACGCCTTTCCTATCTCGAAGGATGGCATGTCATTGCCGAAGCCAATCGCATCTTTGGCTTCGCACACTGGGATCGCCAGACGCTTGCTCCGCACTGTCACTGGACGCTCCAGCGATCCGGACAAACCGTTTGTCTCTATTCGACTCGCGTCCGCGTCACAGTCAGGAGCGGCGATACCGTGACGATCCGCGATGGCTTTGGAACCGGGCTCGGACGATCAGCGCAGCCGGAAATCGCCCACGATGTGGCGATCAAGTCGGCCGAAACAGATGCGACGAAGCGGGCTCTGGCGACCTTCGGCAATTCCTTTGGGCTAGCACTCTACGATCCTGAGCAAACGCACGTCACGAGAAGCAAGACGCGTTGGCGAAAAGGCACCAAGCCCGAACTCGTCGTCGTCAGTCTGAGCGGCAAAGAGTGCAGCTTTACTGATCCCTTAGCGTTCAGCCAGGAAGTCCTTCGCCAAGCGGAGGAAGTGGCCACCATAGACGATCTGTATACCTTGTGGGCCCTTAATGCCGCCACGATGAAAGTGCTCGCTGCCGATCCTCATGGAGGCGAGCTTAATCAGAGAATTATCAGCACCCTGAAAGATCGTGCCCGCCGCCTAACGACAGACAAGCTTCAATCGAGTCCGGTCGCCGATGAGAGACATCCAATCTCAGATGGGCGTCCTTCCGACACCTTTCTTCTGCCAAAAGAAAAGCGGATCCGCGATCGCCAGCACCTGGCATTTGTGGCAACCCAGCCTTGTCTGATCTGCGGTCGACGCCCAGCGCAGGCGCATCACTTGCGCTTTGCTCAATCGCGAGCGATGTCACTGAAAGTCTCTGATGAGTTTACGGTGCCGCTTTGCGTTACCCACCACGATCAATTGCACAGAAGCGGCGATGAACCGGCCTATTGGCATAGCCAAGAAATTTCAAATCCGCTGGAACATGCGGCCAAATACTGGGCACTATCGCATCAACAGAACAAGCCGTCGCCCAGTCAAGTTTTCAATCCTGACACGGAAGAAGATTTCAATGAACCACCGCTTCGAAAACCAGCCACCAAAATCAGGGAATGAGCAGCAGCTTGCATTGGTTCACCCGACCTTGACACCGGCTCGGAGAGCCGCAGTGCGGCGCACGCTCACAACTGCCGCAGTCAGCAGAACGGTGATTCTGTCGAACCGCGATCCGTTGCCGGATGAAGCCGGTCGCAGCGAATTGTCTTTGCCTCTCCGTAAAAGAGCGATGCATGGGACGTAGATAATACCCTCAGGATATGAGCATTCAACCGACTATGGCAGTGGACCGCCGGTGAGCCCACGCCGCGCCCTCCTAATACCCGCCTCCATGGGATTGGGACGCCTGGTCGCTTGGCTCGTGCGCGCTCCTAGCAATTGAGCTAGCTCTCGCCAAAGAAGGCCACGCGCAACAGGATTTCTGCGCTGGCGCCCGTGTGGCTCGTCTGCAGGGTCAAGTCTGGTTAGTTGAGTTTCTGTTCGACAGCAAAGGACAAGCGCAGAAGCAGCTTATCGACTTCATGCCTGTGATCTAGCAACGTCTTCCGAATAGCGAACAGCAGGTCTCGGTCCATCGCTTTCAGCGCGTCCGGCGACGATTGCTCAAGTTCATAGATGATTGCGAGGACGCGCGTTGGATCAGATGGCATCAGGCAGGTCCTTTGGCAATCACAACCGCAAAATCAGAAAGGCATCAGAAACGACCAGGAAACAACTGACCGCCTCCACGTTGTATTGGCCGTGTCACATAACCAGCGTAGCTTATTCCTACCCAAGGTCCATCCAGCAAGTAACGGGTAACAGCCCGTGGGATTTCGTGCTGCCGAATATGTTCGGATGTCTACCGAACATCAAAAATATTCGACGGAAAACCAATCCGAAGCCATCCGGCAGTATGCAACGCGCCGTGGCTACGAGATTGTTAAAACCTATTCCGATCGAGGCAAGAGCGGCCTGCGCATCGATGGCAGGAACGGCCTGAAGCGGCTCATCGATGATGTGCAATCCAATAATGCTGATTTCGAAGCTATTCTTGTCTACGATATTAGCCGCTGGGGTCGGTTCCAAGACGCTGACGAGAGCGCCTACTATGAGTATATCTGCAAGCGCTCCGGCATTCGCGTTGAGTATTGCGCCGAACAATTCGAAAATGATGGCAGTCCCGTCTCGACAATTGTCAAAGGCGTTAAGCGAGCTATGGCCGGCGAATACAGTCGCGAATTGTCGGCTAAAGTGTTCGCCGGACAATGCAGGCTGATCGAGCTAGGCTTTCGACAAGGCGGTCCACCCGGCTACGGTCTCCGTCGAAAACTCATCGACCAAGCGGGAAATGCTAAGGGCGAACTAGCGCCGGGCGAACACAAAAGCATCCAGACAGATCGCGTCATTTTAGTCCACGGGCCGCCCGAAGAAGTCGATACCGTGCGCTGGATTTACAAGAGCTTCATTAGCGATCATCGCTCCGAGTCGGAAATCGCAAAGCTTCTAAATGCCCGGGGGTTCCTCACCGACTACGGAAGGCCTTGGACGCGCGGAACGGTCCACCAACTCCTCACGAACGAGAAATATGTCGGCAACAACGTTTGGAACCGACGCTCTTTCAAGCTCAAAAGAAAGTACGTCACCAACTCTCCGGACATGTGGATACGTGCAACGGGCGCCTTTGCGCCCGTCATAGCTGCCGAAGATTTCATCGCTGCAAGAGAGATAATTGATAGGCGCGCCACCAAACTTTCGGACGACCAGATGCTCGAGATTTTGCAGCAAATCCTCGACGCAAACGGCCAACTATCGGGAATAATCATTGACGAGTGCGAAAACGCCCCCTCCAGTCAAAGCTACGCACGTCGTTTCGGAGGTCTAAGACGTGCTTACAAGCTGATCGGATATGCTCCGGACCGCGATGAGCGGTATGTCGCGATTAATCAGGCCTTTCGCCGCCTTCATCCAGAAATCATTTCAAACATAGTTGAGGGCATCGTTAGCCGAGGCGGCCGGGCGCGCGTTCTTCAAGATACCGGTACGCTTCTCATAAACGAAGAAGTTTTTGCTTCGATCTCTATTAGCCGGTGCCGGGCGACCCAAGCGGGAACGCCGCGTTGGATCATAAGATTGGAACGCGATCCGCGTCCCGACCTAACGATCGCCGTGCGTATGGACAGCACCAACGAGCGCCCCCGCGATTACTATCTTCTGCCGCGCATGGACATCCTCGAACAAAAGCTCCGGCTGGGTGAAAGCAACGGCATTTGGATCGAGGCTTATCGTATAGAAGATTTATCTGTTCTCTTCGAACTCGCAGCCAGGAACAAGGTAGCGGAGTTGGCAGCATGACAGAAGAAGCGGCTCAGGAAATTGAATTAATCTCCGTCGATCTAATCGACGTTCTAAATCCTCGCGTGCGCTCGTCGCGTTCGTTCGATCAGATAAAGAGCAACATTTCGGTTGTAGGTCTCAAGCGGCCCATCACCGTAGCTAAACGTATCCAATCCGTTGGTGTGAGATACGATCTCGTGTGCGGCCAAGGAAGGTACGAGGCGTATTTGGCCCTCGGCGAGAAGCAAATTCCCGCGGTCGTGATTGAAGCCGACGAGCATGATTGTTTGGTTAGAAGCTTGGTAGAAAATTGCGCTCGCCGTCGCCGTGGCGCCCTGGATCTTTTTAAAGACATTCAACGCATGAAGATCCGCGGCTACTCGGTGGGAGAGATTGCCACCAAAACTGGCTTGCACTCGAACTATGTCAGCGACATCAATAGGCTTTTCGATCGCGGGGAAGAACGGCTTTTACAAGCCGTCGAAGCCGGACAGATCCCGATTAGCGTCGCGATCGAGATAGCGGAATCCGACGACGTCGGCGTGCAGAAAGCGCTCACACATGCTTACGAAAAGAAAATTCTTCGCGGCCGAAAGCTGATGGCGGTAAAGCGCCTCATCGATCGCCGCCGCCAGTACGGCAAGGGCTTCCCATCAAAATACCCGAAGCGTCAAACGGCCCTGACATCTCATGCTCTCGTCAAGACGTTTCAACAGGACGTCGACCGAAAGAGAGTGCTCATACGAAAAGCAACAGCGACCAAAGACAAGCTGATTTTTGCTGCGCACGCGCTGCGCACGCTTTTTCGCGATCAGCAGTTTCAAGCTTTGCTGCAATCCGAAGGCCTAGACAGTCTTCCTAAAAACTTGGCGTCTCGCATCGAAACAGGAGCAGTGTCGGCACAATGAACCAGAAAGCACGCGCTCCCGTTAAGCTCAGCTTCGAACGCACCACACTTCACATATCAATTCACGATATCGCGCCGCTTCATCAGATAACGCCAGCGATCAAGAAGGGCATAAAATACCGGCAAATCTGCTCATCAATCAAAGAGATTGGAATTATAGAGCCACCTGTCGTCATCCGGTCGGGCCAAAAGGGCAAGTACATCATGCTTGACGGCCATCTCCGTTTGGAGGCCTGCAGGGATCTAGGTCATGAACATCTGGTTTGCTTGATCGCCACTGACGACGAAGCCTTCACGTACAACAGGCACATCAGCCGCCTCGCCAGCGTCCAAGAACACAAGATGATCATGCGAGCAATCGAGCGAGGCGTCCCGGAAAAGACCATCGCAAAGGCGTTAGACATTCGGATGCCAACGTTGCACGCCAAAACTCACATGCTTCAGGGAATATGCCCCGAAGTGGTGGAACTGCTAAAAGATAAGCACGTGCCGATTCACACGTTTGGCGTGCTCAAGAAGATGACCCCCCTTCGGCAAATCGAAGCGGCGGAGTTGATGATTTCCATGAACATCTTCTCCCAAGGATATGCTGCTTCTTTGCTTGCGAGCACGTCTAAAGAGCACCTTGTAGAGCCCGACAAACCAAAAAAGGTAAAAGGCCTGACTGAGCGACAGATGGACCTGATGGCCCGCGAATCCGCCAGCCTCGACAAAGAATTCAAAATCGTCGAGCAAACATACGGCGGCGACCACTTGGATTTGGTTTTAACGATCGGGTATCTCAGAAAGCTTGCCGATAACCCGCGAATTTCTCGCTACCTAGAACGCAACTACCAAGAAATACACGCTGAGTTCCGTCGACTGATTGATTCCGGTCAGGGAGCCGCCTGAGGCATCAATTTTCAGATTTCAATTTTCAGATTTGAAGTCCGTCTGATTGATGAGCATCGCCGCGCGCGTACGATTTGGGAGCTTGAGCTTCTGAAGCACGGCTGTAACGTGACGCTTAACAGTGTTGAGGGAACAAGACAGATCTTGCGCGATCTCGACATTGCTTTTTCCCATTCCGATAAGCTTCAGGACGTCACGCTGGCGTGCGGTCAGACTTTCGATGCCGTCATAATGAATCTTCGATCTGCGCGACTTCGGTTCCTCCGCATCAAGCCGCACAAACGTTGTTGCCATCGCTTTTTGCACAAGATCCATGCTCAGCTTTTCTGGTTGGGCTTTCTGCGCTCCAGAGTTCGTCACCCAAGCCGAGATATCCGTGTGGACGAACAACGCGCCGCTTTCCTTAGAATCGGAAAGAGGCACGCCCACAACCGCAAACCAAACATCAAGGCCCAGAGTCGGCGGCGGCATTACGGCCGACAGAAGCGGACGCTCTCGGTTGAGCAACTCCTTGATCGCCAGACGATAACGTGACGCGCATTCCTGCGTGTACGCCCGGCCGATTATCCTAGGGTCGAGGGGCCTCGGCCCACAATGCTGAGCTCGTATGTCCATGATTTCCCCTACTGCGCTGACCAGTACGGCATAGGTCGGAAGATCGACAGACTTAGGATCTCGTGTTTTCATGGAATCGAGCGTAGCCAGAATCGGATGGGACTAAGCAGTTAGTACCACAAACTTCTATGCACTCCAGCATGCGATGGCATCAGCTATTGAAAAACCTCCACAGAGGAACGCCGGAGGAACGCCCGTGCAAGGCGCCATCTATCTATCGACGGCATCCGCGACATGGTCCGTTATCTGCCTCTGAGAGAAAGAGGAAATAGTTCTCGGTAAAGAGCACCCCTGCAAGAAGCCGCGAAGCTGATGGTAGGCCATACGGAGCAACCGCCCGCTCGGGGTAACAGCACACAAAAATGACCTTCGTGGTGTTGATGACTTTGCGACTGATCGGGATCTCTCCGTCCGGCTTGCTCCGACACGGGTCGCGGCGGATCGCGCGGATCCTTCTTGAAGCAGACGGCATATTTGCCGCGCTTGTTATGGCAGTGGCGGTAGGTTCGTGTGTCAACCAAGACTAAAAAGCGTTCCGGGTGCGGCCTCGTGATCCAACCGACTCCCGTCTGAGGCGCGGTTGCAAGCAGCGTGCTCGATACGACGACGCCTGTGAAGAGAGACAACATGGGTGCCTCCATAAAGCTCAATTTTGATTTTGTCTGAATTGTGGATGGCCAGCGGGGGTCATGCCAGCCATCCGCGCGGTCACTTGGCCTTCTCGACCATCATGACCGTGATCTGTCCGTTGATCTTGTCAGCGCTGAACTTGATCTTGTCGCCCGCCTTCACCGTTTTCAGCATCGCTGGATCATTCGCCTTAAAAACCATCGTCATGGCGCCCATATCGAGATTGGTGATCGCCTGATGCTTGATCGTCATCTTGCCGGCAGCTGCGTCGATCTTTTTCACCACGCCGTTGATGATCGGCAGGGACTTGGCATCTTCCGCGCTCGCCGCAACGGATATCAAAGAGGCGACCACACTAGAGATAAGAAGCGCTTTCGATCTTTTCATCATACAAACTCCAGTTCACAGTTGATGTTGAGTTGTTCGCCCCATCCGGTCGGTGTCATTTGACGACGGCCTTCCCGTGCATCCCAGCTTCGTAATGGCCGGGAATTAGACAGGCGAACTCGAATTCACCCGGCTTCGAAAATCGCCAGAGCATAATAGCGTCCTTTCCGGGCTGGACGGTCTGTACATTCGGATCGTCGTGCTCCATCTCGGGATTTTTCTGCATTTCAATGCGGTGGTTCGCGTTCTGCTCCACCGATGCCAGATGGAACTCGTGCTTCAGCGAACCGCCATTGTGAATGACGAACTTCACTTGCTCTCCGAGCTTCACGTCGACTTCGGCGGGCTCATAAAGCATCGCCCCGTCCTTCTCGGAGATGGTGATCTCCTGCACGCGGAAGGGCTTGCTGGGGTCGCCGGCTTCTCCAGCGGCGAAATCATCGTCGTCTGCTGCTTCATGCGCATCTGCATAAGATATGAGTTGCGGCATCGTGCCGATTTGCGTCACGCAGCTGAAAGCGATCACCGCCGCGAACAATTGTGCCTTAAGAAGCATGAATGGTACGTCTCCTCGATTTTTCTGATCAGTGATTCATCGATCCCTTGGGCTTGATGACGCGAAGTTCCGTGTCGTTGGGCTTGACGCGGGCAGGCGCAGCCTCCTCAGCATCGGCGAGATTGCCGTTCCAGGGTCTGGCGACTGTGCCCTCAGGATGCTTGAACCAGCCCGGGTCCTTGTAATCGTTCCGGTCCAGGCCTTCCCTGATCTTCACGATTGTGAACATGCCGCCCATTTCTATTGGGCCGTATTGGCCGAAGCCCGTCATCATAGGCAGGGTGTTGTCAGGCAGCGGCATCTCCATCTCGGCCATATCGGCACCGCCGGCTTGGCCCATTGGCATGAAGCCATCCGGCACCACCTTGGAGATCTTCGGACTCATGCTTTTGAGATCGACGCCAATGTAGGTGTTAACGTCGTGCCCCATCGCGTTCATCGCGTGGTGCGTCTTGTGGCAGTGGAAGGCCCAATCGCCGGGGTTGTCCGCAACCACGTCAAAGGCGCGCACCGCGCCAACAGGCACGTCAACCGTGGTCTCGGGCCATTGCGCGCTCTCCGGCACCCATCCACCATCGGTGCAGGTGACCGCGAAGTGATGGCCGTGCAGATGGATGGGATGGTTGGTCATGGTGAGATTGCCCATGCGCACGCGAACGCGGTCGCCAAGGCGCACGGGAAGCACGTCGATACCGGGAAAGACGCGGCTGTTCCACGTCCACATGTTGAAGTCGAGCATCTCGTTGACTTTTGGGAGGTAGGCCCCGGCGTCGACGCGGTACGCGCTCATGATGAAGACAAAATCACGATCAACCGGCCGGTACGCTCGGTCTTTGGGATGGACGACGAACATGCCCATCATTCCCATCGCCATTTGCACCATCTCGTCGGAGTGCGGATGGTACATGAAGGTGCCGCTGGCATTGAGCTGGAACTCGTAGACGAAAGTTTTTCCGGGCGGGATGTGCGGCTGAGTGAGCCCCCCGACTCCGTCCATGCCGTTGGGAATGATCATGCCGTGCCAGTGGACAGTCGTGTGCTCGGGAAGTTTGTTGGTGACGAAGATGCGGACCTTGTCGCCCTCAACCACCTCGATCGTGGGGCCTGGCGCTTGGCCGTTATATCCCCAGAGGTGGACCTTCATGCCGGGTGCAAACTCTCGCACCACCGGCTCAGCGACGAGATGGAACTCCTTCCAATCTCCGTTCTGCCGCCAGGGCAACGTCCAGCCATTGAGGGTAACCACCGGCTGATAATCAGGACCGCTCGACGGATGGAGCGGCGGTTGCATCAGTGGCGAAGCCTGAATAGGCGCTTCCGGAATTGACGCGGCGGCAACGCGGCCGGTCACTTGTGTTACGCTCGCTAGCGCGAGCCCGGAGGTGGCGAGAAAATTACGACGCGTGACGCTCATGACGGCATGTCCTCGTTAATCGGATTGAGATGAAACTTGCTGCGCCTCGACGGGACTGGCACCGAGCCCCCCTCCGCCGATCATCGCTACATGGAGGTCAACGTCGGCGAGCCAGAAATCGCGTTTGGCATCGATCGCCTGCATATTCGCGGAAATCCGTGCGCGGGCGTCGGTAAGAAGCCCGAACAAGTCCGAGAGCATGCCGTTGTAGTTGAGCAGCGTCTGCTCCGAGATTGTCTCGCGGAGGGGCAGGATCGTTTTCTCGTAGTAGCGTGCGATATCATAAGATCCGCGATATGCCTGATAGGCCTGCCTGGCATCCGCGCGCACGTTGACTGCCTTGGCAACCAGCATGTTCACTGCATGGAGATAGGTCTCTTCCGCGCGTTTGACCTTTACCTCGCCAAAATCGTAAATCGGGATCTGGAAGCTGAGTTCGTAACCGCTTCGCGGCGTCCGCTCGTCCGGTTTGATTTCATTGCGGTCGACACCGCTGGCCTCGAGAACATCGACGAAACGCGTTGCGCGCGTGAGACCGTAATCCTTTGCGAGCGCCACCAGATTCATACGCGCAATTTGCAGATCAATACGCGACGCCACCGCCTCAGTCTCAATCTCCGGAGCTGTGCGCGGTCTGGCAGGCAACGCCGGGAGCTTCTGAGGAAGCCGATACGCAAGTGTGCTGCCCCAAAGACCAAGTACTCTATTGAGTTTCTCACGCTCGCTACGCTGTCTCAGCCGCGCGACGGCTAGCTGGCCACTAACCTCAGCGTAAAAGGCATGTTCGCGAGCCTGTTCGAGTTTCGGCATCGCGCCGGTCTCGCCGAGTTTCTTTGCGAGTTCAGAGCTGGCATCGGCAGATGCGCGTGATTGCTCTAGGAACCTTACTGTCTGCGCGGCTGCCACCGCGCGGTAATAAGTGCGGCGTGCCTCGGCAGCAGTTTGAAGCGTCGCCTCAACCGCCTTCAACTGTGCAACTTTGAACCTATCTTCGGCGATCTGTCGTCTACGCGGTAACGTCAACAGCGCGAGGATATTTTGTGTGACCTGCCGCTCGATCTCCAGCTCTGCGCCGGTCAAGTGTACGAATGAAAACGACGGTGCCGGAGGAAGACTAGCTTCAATCATCTCCGCCTCTGAGACGCCGAGGTCGTTGTAAGCCGCCTGCAGCGTGCGGTTATTGAGCAAAGCCACCTCTACGGCCGCTTTGGCCGATAACGGCGCCGACAAAAGCGATTTGACCCGCGCCTGCGCAGCGGCGGCTTCCGCTTCATTTCTGATTTTTACCGCCGGCGTGCCGAGCACGCTGCCAGTTTGGTCTGCGACGAGTGTCATCCCGCCATCCTTCGAAAAATGCGCGCATCCCGCGAGCAGCAGCCCTGAGATCCCGGCCAAGACACGAGTGCAGGTGCGTCTACACGTGCGCGTGTGCCAATCATTCCCCCAAATCATTCCATCCCCTCATCGCGCATTCCGGCGCGGCTAGTTTCCCTTTTGACTAGGCTTCGATTGCTGAGGGGCGACGCGCTTGTTCGCGTCTCCCCATGGCATCGGTTCGACCGGCACATAGACCTTGGTTCCCGCCCCCACATTGCTGTAATGGGCGGACGGAACGCGTGCGGGGCGGTCCGGCATTGGCCCGCTTACTGGCCATGGCGGCGGTGGTTCACCCCAAGCGGACATTGTTAAGACAACAGACGTGGCGACGAAGACGCGCACGAGCATCGGTACCTCGCGGAAGAGAGGTCTGACGACGAACCAATAGGTTCGACGATGACGCGTCAGACCGATTGTGTTTTTCGCTGAAAAATTCGCGTAGCGCTAAATCATGCCGCCACGACCGGCCTTTGCTAGGCCGCGCGCAAAAAGGCGCAATTAGACTCTGGGGGGCCTTTCGAGACCGAATTTACGGTCAAGACTCGCGATCCCGCCGAGAAATGCTCGGACCTTCGCTCCAGCGTCAGTTAAATCATGCGCAGCGACTGACGCGCTGTTGAGGGCGGATGGCGTGCCACACGAGGAGCTGCAGTGCGACATCCCCTGGCAGCAGCACGGACCATTGCAATCGGAAATCGGAGCCCCGACATTCGAAGCTTCGATCACTGTTTCAGCAGCTAACTTTGTTTGCGTCGCTTGGTGCAAGGACCTAGCGGCGGAACTTGGCGACGAACGCTGCCCGACATGAGACACACCGCCATGCGCGCTAGCAACGGACGACCAACCGACAACGGTTAGTGCGATCACCGCCAGCATTTTAAGTAAAGCGCGCATGCTTCCAACTTATTACCAGTTCGATTCTGAACCTAAGAAATATTCCCTGGCGGTGCAAGTTAATCGCAATTCATGTGGCCGTGGGCTCCCGGAATGTGGCCGCAGCACCACGAGCTTTGAATGCAACTGCGCTCGCGACGGCCGCATTCGCGGTCGGCGATGATTTAGAAACCCTCGCGACGGTTCGAACGCTCAAATCCGCGGCATACTGATGATCCCTTACCCATGGCGTCACCGCGCCGACTTGCACTTCGATGTCGTCATGAGCGGTCATAGGGCCCCAAGAGCAATCATGGGCATCACCCGTTTTGCACAAACCTTCGACGCGAATTCTGCTCGACGCAGGCAGAACTCAAATGTCTTCCCGGTCAAAACTGCTTTTGGCCCGTTGCAGACATCAGGGTTCGCCGTGGCACCTGACCGGTGGAGTCAGCAGTGCCGAGAAAGCGGACGAAGACGTGCAATGGCATACCGCGCCGCACTATCCCATAAGCAACGCCACCGTTTGTTTCACGAAGCACGTGTACACGTTTCAGTATCTAAGCGTGTAGGATGCCGTTACTGACGTCAGCGCCGCTCACCCCTTACCGAGATGTCTAAACACTTTTCTGCAACGTCTTCACCGGATGGCCGATCGTCAGCTCGCCTCGGCGTCGCCACTGACCCGGCGTTATACCCGTGACGCTTTTGAAGCTGACAATAAAATGCGCCTGTGAACGAAAGCCTACATGATAGCCAATCTCAGTGAGCGATCGCTCAGAATTTAGGAGAAGGTGTTGTGCCCGCTCGATACGTCGACATCTGACAAAGGAGTTGGGGGTGCAGCCCGTAGCGGCTCTAAACTGGCTTGCAAAATACATAGGGCTCATCCGGGCAATAGCAGCCAAATCGCCAAGTTTCAGTTTCTGGTCGAGATGCGTATCGACATGAGCAACGACGAGCTTGAGCCGCCATTTTTGCATCGGTGCGCCTTACGCGTGTTTATCTGCCTCGGCGCGCGCTTCTGAGATCTCGATAACGATCTTGCCGTTTGCGTTCCCGCTTCTGAGAAGCGCATAGGCGTCTTCGACTGTCGCCAAATTGAAGTGGTGGCTGTCGACATGAGGCCGGAGCTTAGCTGCCTCTGCCAAGCGGGTTGCTTCCCTCATGATCTCGCCATGATGTTCGAGCCCTTCACCTGTAAGAATCGGAAGCAATGTGAAGACGCCTGAATACGTTCCGGCCTTAAGAGAGAGTGTAGCGAGTGAGTGTTGCTCCCTGCCGAGACAACTGACGACGTGGCCAAATCGAGCGACGGCGTCAAACGAGGCATCTAATACCTTGCCGCCGCCGGTATCGTAGATTAGGTCGAAGCCTTTACCACCGGTATAGCGCGCAACATAGTCATCAGGCCCTTCCGTCGTGAAGTCGATCGGAGTTGCACCAAGTGCTCGGATCAAATCGGCTTTCTCCGGCCTGTCAGTCGCGTAAACCTCGGCTTCAAACGCATTTGCAATTTGAATCGCAACATGGCCGACGCCGCCGCCTCCACCTTGAACAAGGACCCTTTGCCCCTTCCGAACATGCGCGCGGTCAATAAGCCCTTCCCAAGCCGTAATGAAGACGAGCGGCAACGCGGCCGCGTCGCGCATGGTTAGATTTTTTGGTTTAGGCGCGATAAGGCGCGCATCAACGGCCACATACTCGGCAAGCGCGCCCTGGTGTCCACCAAAGCCGCCGATCATTCCGTAAACCTCATCACCGATTGCGAAACCGCTAACTCCATCGCCAAGGGCGACGACCGAGCCGGCGACATCCATGCCGAGGATCGCTGGTAATGGCTGTTCGGCATGTGCCGCGGCTTGCGCACGGATTTTTAGATCGAGAGGGTTGAGCCCGGCAGCATAGACTTTGACCAATGCCTGACCGGCCGACGGCGCGGGTGTTGGTATATCGGCAAGTTCAAACGGTCCGTCTTTCTTGGAGACGATAACGGCTTTCATCGTGGGCAAGCTCCTCTCTATCTGCGGACCGGAGAGGCACCGATCGCGAGCGAATATATCGTCACGGGCCAACGAACCGCATCGACGCCGTGGTTCAGCCCTGCGAGCCGATTAATCTGTGCCGCTGGCATCCAGAGATTTCCCAAATCATCGATCCACATCGCGTCCACCCACGCGAGACGAGGATCTGCGATCAAAGGCGAGATGACGCCATCGGGGCCAATTTTTAGGATCCGCGATTGATCGGTATCGCTGAGATAGATGATGCCGTTCTTATCGATCGCGGTGCCACCAGTCGAAGGCGTATCGGCAAAACTCTCCACGTGGCTTGCGAGCGTATCGGCAGGGATCGTAGAGTCGTCGAGGTAGCGGGTTTCGATCCGTGACATCAATCCGGAGCACGGCTGATAGAGAAACCAATGACCGTCGGCCGATACCTCCAATTGGTCAGCGTGCACCACGATAGGTTGGCCGTCTGGATCAACGAGCCGCTTTCCTTCGGCCATCAACGGTCGATTGGCGATCGTCGACGGATGGTTCTCCAGAACGCGGCGAGCGCGGCCGGTATTCAGATCGAGGACGATAATTGCTGGACGCCCAGCGTCGGTGAGATAGGCGTGCGTCCCGTTAAACCGGACGTCGTCAACAAAGCTTTTGCCTTGAGCGACTGAAGCGAGGTTGTAAACCTTCGCAATCTTGTTACTGGCAAGGTCGATTTTGACGAGCTTCGGACCGCCAGCGACAAGAGCCTTACCGATACCGGGAGCACCTCGATCTACAATCCACAATGCGCCATCAGGCCCGATGCGCAGGGAGTTCACGCCCACAAACCTATCGAAGCCGTCGCGAGCGTCGCTCCAACTATTCCAATCATCATTGGGATAGGGCACCGCTGTGCCGCTTGTAATTTCAGCGACCTCGGGCTGACCCGGTTTGAGTGGTTGAACGACCACGAAGCGCCTTCCATCAGGAGTGGTCGTCACCCCATTCATAATCAGCGACGGCGATGAGTATTGCACCTTAAGATGGGGCATCGTTTGAGCCATTACTGACGAGTTGGAAACCGACAGGGTAGACCATAGGCACAGCGGGACTGATGCTCGCCAAAGCCAAAGAGCCCATGCTGGAGTTCGCATCTCATCCTCCTCTGAAACATCATCGTTCGGATCGTGCTATTTGAGGAGCACCGGGCCGGCGTCTATCTTTACGCGGAAAAGCGTATACGGCTTCTCCCGTTGATCTTTTCCCTCGTGAAACTGTGCTTGCCGGTGAAGTTGGTTGGCCGTGAAATAGAGATACCCGTCCATTGCCACCGACATCGTGTCAGGCCAAAGAATGCGTGGGTCATGGGCGATGGTCTTCCACTCGCCGTCGGGCTGCCGCTGGCGGATGCTATTGCGCTCGTAATCGCCCGCGTAGACTCGGCCCTTGTCGTCGGCCTCGAGTCCGTCCGAAGCTCCTTTCTCACCAAGATCTTTGACGGATTGCTCCACGGTCGCGTCGGATACCGAGTGATCAAGCAGGAGACCCGTCGGCACCGAGAAAAGGTGGCGGCTTGAGAGAGGACAGAAATATAAGGTCGCGCCATCCGCAGAGAGTGCAATACCATCAGAGGCCACGGTGAACGGAGCCGGCGGCTTTCCCTTTTCGCGGACCGCTAATCGTTCGCCCTCGACCACGGGAATAAAATCAGGATCGGGAGAGGTCGACTTGGTGCCCGTCAACTTTCTCCAGCTTTCGCCGCTTGCAAGGTCGACGACGATGATCCCGCCGGGGCCGCTGACAGAAGAATCGGTGATATAGGCGACGCCCTCTTTGCCTTTGCGCAAATCGAAACGCACATCATTGATGTAGGTCGTGGGCAAAACTGTCGATGGCGGTAAAACGATTGTCTTGACGACCTTGTCGGTTGCAAGATCGACCGCTAGGAGCTTAGCTGCGCCAGCGATTGGCTTTGAAAACTTTGGCGCGGCTGTGTCCAAAATCCAAAGCCTGCCGGCTGGGTCGACCACGACACTTTGAACGCTACCCAGCGTCTCCCCCGGGCGTTTAGGATCGAATTTGTTGAAGCTGGCATCGGGGTAGGCAACGACTTTGCCGTCACGAATTTCGCCGACGGTGAAAGGTACCTCATCACCCCATCTCGGGAAATTTATGAAGATTCTGCCTTCAGCCGAAACGCTGACCCCTGTCGGCATATCATCGTAAAATTCAAACACGGGCTCGATGTGCCCGATCACTCGATCGCTGGGGAGCGATGCTTTTCTTGCTGTCATCGGTTCCTCCGGGTTCTCTTGGCCTGAAGCACTCGCTCCAAACAACGCCGCCAGAGCACAAATCGCAACAAGTCTGAATTTGCGGGGGTTCATCGCCGTTCTCCCGAGGGCAAAAATACGAAGTAGCGGTTCAAACGGGAGCAGCCAACGCGCTCAGCAGCGCATCGCGCCCCGCTTCGGCAACGGCAACGTCCTGTTCCGTGGTGCCGGAGCCAACTCCAATTGCACCCAAGACCTCGTTGCGGAAAACGATCGGAAATCCGCCTCCAAGATTTGCAATGCCGCCATGGCTTGCGAACGCCAAGTTTGCCCCAAACTCGAAGGGGATCTGACCCGTCGGAATTCCAAGGGCGGCGCTTGTTGCTGCTTTCGCGATCGCGGGCTCGCGCGCAAGCACCGCAGCGCCTTCGACCCGGGCGAAGGCTAGAAGATTTCCTGCCGCATCGACAACGGCGATGCATTCTGGCGCGGATAACTCGCGGCATTTTGCGACCGCTGCTTTTATCGCTGTCGCCGCTCCTTCATAGGTCAACTGATGCTTATTTTGCGAAAGTGGTTCGATCTTCATCGATGTTTCCTTGGTGTGCAGATGTTGCTCAAATCGCTGGGCTATCATTTCGGCATTGCGGCGACAGAAGCTGCACCGTCGATCCAGTCCTGTCGCTGGGGCGAGAAGAAATCGATATCGATCGTATCCTCAGTGCAATGAAATTCGTGGGGCACATTTGGCGGAATAACGAGCACGGACCCGGTGGACACGACGAACTTCTTTCCCTGCGAAAGAACTTCGCATTGGCCTTCGGTGATCCACGTAATTTGCTCATTTGCGTGATGGTGAAGAGGAAAGACACCTCCCTTTTTTACCGTCCACTTTACGAAAGTGGACTGCGTCCCGTGCAGCATCTGTCTCTGCACAAGAGGCGAAATCTGTTCCACCGGCTGCGCATCAAGTTTGTAGAGCTGCGGCATCAAAGCGGTGTGATTACTGATTGTTGGCTGCGTACCCCTGTCTGGAATGTCCGTTACTTCCGGTGCTCCGGAAAGTGTGGGCGCAATCGGATCGGCGATGGCAAGTGATGGATGAACAATGTGCCATGCGCAAAGCGAGGCGAGCGCTAGACCAGCAACTAAAGTGTTGCTCCGACCGGCGTTGCACATTAGCGCGCGGGCGTTTTTCCATCTATCGCCGTTTGACATTTAGGTATCCTCGGTAAGAGTGGTGCATTCGGCTCTTTGCTCAAAAGCCAGCAAGAACGGTCTTGCCGAAGCCGCGTCCACTTTCCACGTGCTGGTGGGCAAGTATGAGATTGGCCGCGTTTATACGCCCGGCATCTTCCGTGAGCGTGGTCTTCAGAACGCCGGCATCCGCCAAATCAGCGACCTCGTTGAGAATGCGATGTTGAGCGATCATGTCACTCGCCCGGTACAGACTGCGCGTAAACATCAGCTCCCAATGAACGGAGATGCTTTTTCGCTTCAGCTTGACGATGTCTAAAATTTTAGGGTCGTCGATCAGGGCAAGCTTTCCCTGAGGAGCCAACACCGCCTCGATATCGCCGAGATGCTTGTCGGTCGCCGTCAAGCCGGCTACGTACTCGACTGCAGGCAAGCCAATTGCGCGAATTTGTTCCAGGAACGGTCGATTATGGTCGATTACGTGATGGGCACCCATCGCCTGGCACCATGCGATCGTTTCCGGTCGCGAGGCAGTTGCAATAACGGTCACTCCGGTAAGTCTGCGAGCAATCTGGGTTAGTATCGAGCCAACGCCGCCCGCGCCGTTGATAATGAGCAACGACCCACTTTTGCTTTTATCTCCATAAGGAAGCGCGAGACGGTCGAATAGCAGTTCCCACGCGGTGAGCGACGTCAGAGGCAAGGCTGCTGCTTGAGAAAATCGCAGTGTCTTTGGCTTTTTCCCGACGATGCGTTCGTCGACGAGGTGTAGCTCGCTGTTGGTACCAGGCCGATCGATTGCGCCGGCGTAGAAGACCTCGTCGCCTGTTTTGAAAAGCGACACTTCTGAACCGACCGCGTCAACGACTCCGGCGGCATCAAATCCGAGTACCTTGATTTGGCCCTCGGCAGGCGAAACTCTCGCTCTCAGTTGGACATCTGCCGGGTTGACTGAAATCGCCTTGACTGCCACGCGGAGATCGCGAGGACCTGGAATCGGATCCGGACTATCGAAGTCGATAAGTGAATCCCTGGCAGTAATCGGTCCTGCAAGCCTGTAGCCAATGGCCTTCATTCGAATTACCAAGATCTGTGCTCAAGTTTCGTCGGGGGCTGTATGTCGTACCGCCGGGCGGAATGGAAACTCGAAATCTTAATAGGCCCAGTAGGGCTTCTAATGGCTGTTACGCTATGTTGGACCTTGATCCCGACCTGCTCCGCGCATTTGTTGCTGTCGCTGATGCGGGCAGCTTCACGATCGCCGCAGACAAAGTTGGCCGAACACAATCCGCCGTAAGTCAAAAAATTCGCAGGCTCGAAGAAACGATCGGCCTGCAGATTTTTGATCGAAGCAGTCGTTCGCTTACGCTTACAGCGGCTGGCGGTCAGTTGTTAATTGGTGCTCGGCGCCTTTTGGAGCTCCACGATGACATGGTTCGCTCGCTGCAATCCTCTCACGCACGCGGCAAACTCAGAGTCGGAATATGCGAAGACTTCGTCCCGCATCAGCTGTCGCGACTTTTGGTTCGCTTCCTGCGTCTCCATCCAGATATTCACTTGGACCTGAACACGAGCCTTACGCACGAATTGGTTGCCGCTTACGATCACGGCGAACTCGACCTCATCATCGGGACGCGACAGTTTCCCGATCGCGGTCGCATAATTTGGCGGGAGCCCATGGTATGGTTTGGAGCCACCGATTTTGAATTGGACGTCTCTCAGCCGGTGCCGTTGGTCCTGCTCAGAGCGCCGTGCACATACAGAGATCTTATGTTTGCAACGCTCGACACCGCGCGTCAGGAGTGGATCGCTTCTTGCACGGTGAGCAGCCTGATGGGGGTCCAGGCTGCGGTTGAAGGCGGACTTGGCGTGACGATTCTTGGACGTTCGTTCATTAAGGACGGCTTGAAGATTTTGAGCGTGCCGGACAATTGGCCCCCGCTGCCCATGACGGACATTGTTGTCCTTGGCGACGATGGTGCTCAGAGAATACTGGCCCAGCCGCTAGTACAGTTTCTCGTTGAGGGTATGCGGAGCCGGATAGAGATTGCAGAATAATCTTTTGTTGTCCGCGTCACGCGAAAACGGCAGGCGCGTGAGCGCACTATGACGCCTCCAAATCGTTGTGACGGCTGGCAACCTCTTCAATAGGACGAGGGGCAGGTCACTGTTCGCCTTCACATTCTGATCCTCTCAATCGGATGGCTCGCGCTGAACGGCACCGCGAGGAGATCATGAAACAAAAATTCGGGTTGGTACGCTTCTGACTCGATGCTGATGAAGTCGCATCGTCTGCTCACCGAGCGACACCGAATATCGTCGTATTATTGGCGGCTAACTGATCGGGAACACCGTCGATTTCTGCTTTCTCCGCACACCCGGCCCAGATCAATAGGTCATGCTGCGTTCGCTCACGTCGGCTTCTGGGACCGAGCGGAGGTGGCACAAGACCAATCCGCAACGGTCGCGATCATCCGAAAAGCCGCCATTACCTCGGCGACATTACAGGCCAAAAAGCAGAGGAGTGGCCCCGGATAGGAAGTGCCGAACCACCGTTTCAAACCAGATGTATAGGTTATTGAACCTGAAGCTTCCGTTGTCGTCCGTCACAGCGGCGAAGTCCGAAGATCGAAACTTCGCCCCCGCGACGGCATTTTTGTTGCAGAGTTTGATAGCGCCAAGCCCAAACGGAATGAGTGCTATCGATAGCCGCCCTTGCCTGCTGGCTTCACAACAAAGAGCGTGATGATGGTATACACCAGGCCGCCCATGAGCGCGGTAGGTAGCGAGGCGGTCAAATACTCGTATGGGGTCCTGCTCGCGTATGTAACAGGATTGAGCAAGTAGACATAGGTTGCGAAGCCTGCGGCCATTCCGAGGATGGCTGCTGGATTGAAACCGGCCCAGTAGGCGTATGCTGATCCCTCGCCCTGCTGGTAGATGGCCCGAATGTCGATCCGTTGCCCCCGCAGGAGAAAATAATCGACGATCTGGATTGCGCAGAGCGGCGCAAAGAAGACCCCGATAAAGGCAAGAAACGTTCCGAAATTGTCGAAGAACAGGTCAGGAATAAAAAGTCCGATGCCCAACACGGGTAGGAGCCCGAATAGGATAATGACGCTCCAGGGGAGCTTAGACAGGCCAGGCACCTGGCGCAGGCCGATGCCGGTCGCGTAGACCCCCGCCATGGTCGTACCGAGGTTCGCTGCAATGACGAACAAGAGGGCAACCGCGCCGTATGTCGTACCGCCGAGCTGAACCATCCAAGCCGACGGATCTGAAACTTTAAGAGCGAGAACTGCCGCGAGGCCGACCAGCGACAACAGCGGCACGGGCAATCCCATGCCCAGCATCGCCGGCAGCGTAGCCGTATGGGCGTTCGGAGACTCGCGGACCATGGCGCCGATGTAAGGCCACCAGCTCAAGAGGCTCACGATCCCAATTTCCAGACCCGTCACATAGTCCCACCGCAAATTGCCGGAGGCATAAGCAGGTTTGGCTGCGGCAATGGCTCCAGACTGTTGAGTCAACAGAAGCCACGTCATCCAGAAGCCGATCCCGACGATGAAAAAGAAGAGAACTTTGGCAACGCGCTCGAGACCAGTGGCTCCTCCAAGCAGCACGACAAATACGGAGATACAGGCGAGCGCCGTAGAAACCCTTACTACTGTTCCGACGTTCTCGGCCGTCGTCACACCAAGTGTCGATAGGAGCTGAGCGACCGATTTCCCAAAGAAGATGAGGAGCAGAGAATTCCAACCTATAATCGACGCGTACTGAAGAAACACCGTTAGGAGCCAGCCACGGTTCCCGAACTGCGGCGTAGCACCTGCAATGGAATCGACACCATAGCGCGTTGCCACGGGGACGACGGCAAGCGTCACGAGTAGCATGCCGATCATGGAGCCCGCAGTCATAGCCGCAAAGCCCATCTTAAGATTAAGATAGTAGCCGACATATTCGCCGATGATGTAGCACCACGTCGCTGCCGCCGCGACGAGTAGGACGACGAACAGCTGCCACTGAGTCCAATGTCGGTCACGCGTCGTGAGTGGCCATCCCGATTGCTCGACGCTTGTCGTTTCACTGCTCATGACGGCCACCCCCAATATAGAAGGAGCATTGGGCCGATCACGCCCAACGAAACAAGCCAGAACCAATCAACGGGCGTAAATCCCGCTTCCTTATTCTCTTCGTTCTCGAGCTCGGCAATTCGCCGCTCAAGCTCCGGATCCAGTCTATTCGCGGTCATTGCATTCTCCTCCCTAGCCGATGCTGGTCATGTTTTGGCGTCCTTCGAAGCTCTCCGCGTCGGCGTACGGAAACCACCAGAAGTCCTGGTTCGACGCTTTCGGATCGATCATGACGAACTTAGTGTTCTGGAACTGAGCGAGGCCTTCGGGTCCAAGCTGGCGACCGCTGCCGGACAGCTTTCGGCCGCCGAATGGCAGCGCGTCATTATCGAGGAGCGGCGCATTTACCCAGAGAATGCCGGACTCGATCTCGCGCACCGCGCGGAAGGCTTCGTCGATGTCGAGGGAGTAGAGATTGGAGCCAAGGCCAAAGCGCGAACGATTAGCAAGCGTGATCGCCTCGTCGAAGTCCTTGACCTTGCAAATTGGCGCAACGGGGCCGAACGGCTCCTCGTTGATGATCTGCATATCGGGCGTAACATCGGTCAACACGGTCGGCTCAACGAACCAGCCGCGGTTGAGCTCGGCCGGACGGCCACCTCCGGTCGCGACCTTCGCGCCCTGCTGACGTGCGCGTGCGATCAACCCTTCGTAGCGGTCGCGCTGTTTACTCGTTGCGAGTGGGCCGAGGTCGACCGCGTCAAGGCCATTACCTATGCGAAGTCTTTTTGCCTCGGCAACGAGGCCTTCAACGAATTGGTCGTGAATCTTTTCATGCACATAGAACCGCTCGGCCGATGTGCACACCTGACCGCAATTCAGATAGGCCGCGAACGCGGCACCGCGCACGGCCATATCCATCGGAGCAGATGGCATGACGATGAAAGGATCGTTGCCGGAAGCTTCGATCAGACAGGGCTTGAAGGTTTCGGCACAGGTGCGTGCCACGGCCTGTCCGACAGAGACGGAACCCGTATAGGCGACGCCGTGCGTCCCCGGACTTGCGATCAGACGCTGGCCAACGCGCGCGCCTCCAGTCACGACTTGCATCAATCCGGGTGGAAGAGTGGCAAACGCCTCCATAAACCTGAGAGTCGTGAGGCTCGTCTGCTCGTGAGGCTTGATGATAACGGCGTTGCCAGCGGCAAGAGCTGCGGCCGCCTCCCAACACAACAGGACGAGCGGATAGTTGAAAGGCAGCACGATCACAATGGTGCCGAGCGGCTCCTTTATGCTGAAGTGAAATTGCCCAGGCACTGTCGCGCCGGCAATACGCCCCGACTCGTGGCGTGCGAGTTCGGCGTAGTAGTCGATGGCCGTTGCACACCACGACACCTCGTCTACCGATTCTTTGTAAGGCTTTCCTTCTTCGCGCGTGAGGCACTCCGCGTAGGGAGCCTTGTCTTGTCTCAAGAGCGACGCGATGTCGTGCAGGATGACGGCACGGCTACGCGCGTCCATGCCCATCCACACGCGCCGCGCGGAGTTGGCGCGCTCGATCGCGTAATCCACCTCGTCATTGGTAGCGTCAGCAATACCTCCTGCGCGCTCCTCGGTGGCGGGATCGATCACGTCTAGGTGCTCTGTCGCCCGACTGGCCACGAAGCGACCGTCGACGTAGATCTTTCCCGAGAGTCGATCGAAATCCTGCGGAGCCGCCATGACCTTCCTCCTTACGAGTGTGCTCGTGAAGGTCGTCGATGGCGTGCGCCATAACTCCCTCCATAGTTTCCACCGTCAGGCTTTGACGCGTTCTGATTTGGGGTCGTACCAGGGTCCGAGTTGGACCTGTGCTGGGTACCGCTCCCACGCGATCTCCACCTCGAAATTCTGCTTGGCCAAGAGTTCCGGAGTAACGCCACCTTCATGGTCGATGTAGCCGAGGCCGAGCGCCGCGCCGACGCGATGGCCATACGCGCCCGACGTAACGGAGCCTACAATCCGGTTCCCGCACCAAATGGGTTCGTCGTGATGCAAGAGTTTGTCGCCAGCGTCCCGAACGGCGATTTGAACGAGCCGTCGTGCCTGTGGGCCGTTCTGGCGCTGACGCAGCAGCGCCTCGCGGCCGATGAACCCGCCCTTTTTGTCAAAGGCAACGGCGAATCCAAGCCCGGCCTCGAGCGGAGTGTCTTCCTCACCGACGTCGTGGCCCCAATGCCGATAGCCCTTTTCCATGCGCATGGAGTTGATTGCGAAGAACCCTCCATGGCGTAGGCCGAGATCTGCGCCGGCGGTCCATATTGTATCCAGCACATGCGATGCAAATTCCGTAGGGATCGCGAGTTCCCAGCCGAGTTCCCCGACGAACGTCACGCGGCTCGCTCTTGCACGCGCGTACCCCACCTCAACGTCGCGGCTCGATCCGAACTGGAATGCGGCCGTGGAAAAATCATCCGGTGACACTCGCGATAGAAGCTCCCGCGACTTCGGACCCATGACTGCCAAGGTCGCCAAGCCCGATGTAATATCGCGTGCGAAGACATGAGCTTCACTCGGCAGATGGCGCTGGAGCCAAGCAAAGTCGCGCGTTTGGGAGGCCGCGATACTGACAATCAGGAATGACGTCTCGGACAACCGAGTTACGGTGACGTCCGCCTCGATGCCGCCGCGCTCGTTGAGCCATTGCGTGTAGACCAGCCGACCAACGGGAACATCGATGTTGTTCGCGCAGATTCGGTTGAGCGCGCGGCACGCGTCCCGCCCCTCGACGATGAACTTTGTAAAACAGCTCTGGTCGAACAACGTGACGTGGTCTCGCGTATTTCGACACTCTTCGCCGCAGGCGTCGAACCAGTTTTGCGGGCCGTAGGAGTAGACCAATTCCGGCTTCACTCCCGCCCCCGCAAAGAAGCCTGGCCGCTCGTAGCCGGCGACCTCTGTCATGCACGCTCCGAGTGCCAGAAGCTTGTCGTGGAACGGACTGCGCCGAACATCTCGCGCCGTGACATACTGGCGATTTGGCCAGTGCATATCGAAGAGAAGCCCGAGGGTTTCTTTCGTGCGATTGAAGAGGTAGCGCCTGTTCGACTGAAAATGAGCCATGCGACGGACGTCCACGTCCGACAGTTCCATCGGCGGATGTCCGTCTCGGATCCAGAGCGAGAGCGCTTTGCCTACTCCTCCCGACGATAGAATTCCAACGGAGTTAAACCCGCAGGCGCAGAAGAGGTTTTCGACCTCTGGCGTCTCACCGAGTAGATAGCGGTCGTCGGGCGTAAAGCTCTCGGGCCCGTTGAAGAAGAGTTGGATGCCGGTGTGCGCCAAAATCGGCACGCGACTGATGGCCTGTTCGAGTATCGGCTCGAAGTGATCATAGTCCTCGGGCAGGGTGTCGAAGCAGAAGTCTTCTGGAATTCCCGCCTCGCCCCAGGGCTTTGCGTGTTTTTCGAAGCAGCCGACGAGCAATTTGCCCGCATCTTCCTTGTAATAGGTCTGCTCGTCAGCGACGAAGAGGACAGGCAAATCTCTGGGCAGTCCAGGTATAGCCTCGGTCACGGCATAGAAGTGCTCCGCCGCATGAAGTGGAAGGGAAACTCCAACTTGCGCAGCGAGCTCGCGCGACCACATTCCCCCACAGATTACGACTTTTTCGGCGCGGATCTCGCCCTTGTCGGTCGAGGCACCCACAGCGCGACCATGCTCAACGAGAATGCGACGAACCGTTGTATTCTCTAAAATACGCGCCCCTCTGGTTCGCGCACCCTTCGCGAGGGCCATCGTTACGTCCGTGGGGTTCACCTGACCATCGTTGGGCGACCAAAGACCGCCGAGGATTTCGTCCGTCTCAAGCGGGTTCCAGCGCTCTTTGATCTCCCCAGGCGTGACCACATCGATCACGAGCCCGAAATTGCGCGCCATGGAGGCACCACGTTTGAGCTCCTCAAATCGACCCTGGGTCTTGGCGAGCCGCAGCGCTCCGTTCTGCTTGAATCCCGTCGATTGTCCGGTTTCGCCTTCGAGTTCGCGGAAAAGTTCTCCGGTATACTTCGCGAGTTCCGTCATGTTGCGCGTCGCGCGCAATTGTGTAACGAGGCCGGCCGCGTGCCACGTTGTCCCGCAGGTCAGCTGCCGACGCTCGCAGAGAAGCACATCGCTGATGCCAAGCTTCGTCAGATGGTAGGCGACCGAGCACCCGGCAATCCCACCGCCGATGATCAGAACCTCTACCTTTTTCGGCACATCCAGCGTCATCGTGAAGCCCTAGTAGCTGGGTGGTGTAATCGCCCAAATCACGACTGTCTTTGTTCGTCCGGGATTGCGATAGCGATGGGGAAGATGGCTTTCGAAGGCAAAGCTGTCTCCCTCCTCAAGCACGAAATGTTTGTCACCAACCCACACCTCGAGACGGCCTGAGATGACGATACCGGTCTCCTCGCCACGATGGGAGTAAGCCGCTTCACCACTTGTCGCGCCAGGCGCGAATGTGCAGCGCAGCAGCTCGAGCTGGCGATCAAGATTAGGAGAGAGAAGTTCGTCGGTTATACCCGAATTAAACTTGAGCCGACGCCTTTGGCCTGCGCGGACGACGATATCTCGTTCGATGGCCGATTGCTCGTCGCTCGGCTTGAAGAACCAGCTGATGGTAACGCCGAGTGCTCGGCTGATAGCGTAAAGAGCGTCAACGGCAGGGCTCGATAGACCACGCTCTACCTGACTCAAATAGCCGATCGACAGTCCTGTTGCGGCTCCTAGGTCCTGCAGTGTGATGTCGCGCGCGTTGCGCAGAGAGCGTATCTCGCTCCCAACGAACACCGCGTCTTGATCCAATTTTCCCGATTCGACAGGTACTTCGTCGAGATTTGTGGGCCGCAACATTCGTGGAAGAGACATGATAGGCGCACCTCTCTGGAGCCAGAGTAGGACGTTTAGTGAAAATCACAACAAGAATTTTCATGAAATGCGATTGCATATATTTCATGAGACGAAATAAACGCTACAGCCCGAGCGCAGCGGATAAGCAGCGGCGGCCGCTAGCTTCTTGGCGCCAGAAAGGCGCAGTGCGACGCGCCTGATGTGCTTCCGGGCGGAGCCGGCTAGGGGTCTGGGTCGTGAAAAAAAGACTCCGATGATAACGTGGCCGTAAAACTGCCAAATGGCGATTCCCGACGACTTAGCGCCGGCCCCTGCTCCGAATTGACGAAGCAGGTCATTGAAATCTTTGCGCCGCGCTTCCCAAAAATGCCGACCGTCATCTTCATGCCCTGATGAGGTCTTTGCAGATCTCCAAGCATTGGGAACTTGAGTAAAATTAATCAGGGACCGGCAGAACGGCATCACTTAGGTAATGGTCTTCGCCCGATGCTTAACAAGATTAGAAGGGCCGGTGTTTTTCACATAGCCAGGGTCAGAAGCGGTCACTGACGTGGCTGGAAAGGCTTCCGCTCTGTGCTCGAAAACGGACTTCCGCGTCGCGTGTATGCAGACCTCGTCAAACGCCAAGCCGATGTCGGCTAATGGGACCGAGCAGTCATCGTGGATCGGGAAGCCCACAGCGATGGCAGTTCCACTTCTGGCCCGAAGCCGTCATGGCAGGCGCAGATCATTTCGGCTCGTTCCGAAGGAAGTACGGAAACTTCGCGATCGACAATTCGAGAGTCAGCAGTAAGTGCAAAACCGTCAAAAAACAATTCCCCGGAATTTCTTGCGTTTAGTGGGTGATGAAGGAATCGAACCTTCGACCCACTGATTAAGAGTTATTATTCACGCTAATAACTTCAAGAAGTTGCATAAATTTTTATAGCCATGCTTTATAGTCGTTGGCTCCAGCCTCAGCTTGCTCTCTTCCAATGCTCAAACGCTCTCCTCACCGTTTGAAAGGCTCGATCATCAAGCTTCGTAGGAGAATAGCGCTCTACCAAACTCACGCCAGCCCGTACTATTTCGCTCGTATCCTGGATCCAAGGACGGGAGCCTACAAGGTCCGTTCGACTAAGGAAACTAGCCGTGTCGAGGCCCGCCGATTAATCGAAGAACTGGCTCAGAAAATCAGTCGAAAGGATGCCGCCTGCTCTCCGGGAGTTCAGCTTCAAGACCTACGCTCAAGGGCTGGTTCAAAAGGACCAGGCGAATAGAAACTCAAATCAGATGACTTCTGATTTTTTTTGACGTGCCCGCCGCCATCGACACGGAAAAGCGCGATAGTCATAGGGCCTCAGAATTAGTGACAGCGGTTGTCTGCATGCCCGTCTGCCACTGGGAACCAGTAAGAACGCTTCGCCAAATGGCGACAAATAGGGAATTAGTTGTTCACAATGCTGGCGTCTATAAGCCATTCTCGCGCGAAGCAGGTGGCGGTTATCGTAACGGCGGTCGTGTTGGTCTGTTCGCTGCAGCAGGCGTTCGTGCTGTTCCGCGCTTTCAATTTCGGCCGGCTCACGGGATTATTGTTGTGGGATGACTGCGCGATCGTTCAAAAGGCGCTGGTTTCACTCACTGCGGTTTCAGAAAAGGAAACGCTGTATGGCCTCGTCCGGAGTGCGCGGATTTTGGCTCCGCATAGCCCGCTGGCAGATGCGCAAGCATTCTTCGGGCTATTGCTTTCGAATGGGAATGTCCGGGCGCCATATTTCTTGAGCATTTGGGCTCCGATCGTTGCGCTATCAGCTATTCTTCTGGCTCTGCGAAAGTTCGAACCTCTTCTTCTCCTGGCGCTGACCATAATCTTTCTCCAACAACCTCTTGTAGTTCATTCCCTCATCGTTCTGAAAAGCGATTTACGAGGCGGCGTCTTGATGGCGGCGGCAATCTTTGTCCTGTGCCAATCAACCATTTATCAGAACAACCGGCTTTGGCTCTTGGGTGCCTCGCTCTTAGGGCTGGCGATTATATCCAAACTCACGACGTTCTATTTTCCGGTTCTCGCAATTTGCGTCCTGCTCTGCTTTGAGCTCTCGCGTTTCTTTATGGATTCCCAGATTTCAAATTTCGGGTCGATGTCGGCTAGATCACGGGTGGCGGCGATTGCTGATTATTTGTCTCGTAATCAGAGGCGTCTGTGTATCGGATCAGTCATCGCGACGCTACCGTTCGTTGTTTTCTTTGCCTGGGCCTCGATCGGCTATGACAGCATTATCGGGTATATCCGCTATGGCCTGAGCAGTACCTGGTATGACGGATTGTCGGCGCCGGAACGCCTTCGCGTTTATCTTCCCGGAGGTGAGCTGGCATGGGGCACGTTGCAGTATTTGCTCGTGCTGCTTTTGACGGCTCTAATTGTGCATGTTTGGGTGACTGGGAAATCGGATTCTCTCAAAGTATGGTTCGCCAGTTTTTTCGCTGCTCTGATATTTTTGCTGCCTCTTGTGCTGGCGAGAACGTCGGGCGGTTCTTACGGATCGACATTTCTGGGCGTCGTCATGGGCGGCGTTTTGTTTCTAGCGTCATACGTCGGGTCGTTAAACCGAACGTGTCGTTTTCTTGTTTTCGGCGTAGCAAGTGTGATGGCGTTTGGCACATACTACCCGCTCGAAGACAAATTGGACGACGCGCGGAAACAATCGAGGGCGACCTACGTCCAGCTCGTGAATGATATCATCGCCCGTGAAACGTCGGCACATCCTTCGGTGCTGGTGACGTTCGAGGACGAGATCGCGGGATATCCGAATATCGCTCTATTGCATTTCGAGAAGAACCGCATGCTTCCAGATGTCAGCCGGATGGACAATCTCATTCCAGCAGCAGACGCGCTAGGCCAAATCCGTCGCGCCAATTTTGTGTTGACGCTCGATCCGGCAGGCGCGAACGATGTTGCGGGCTATATGCTTGGTAAGCAATTTCCTGCTTCGCAGAACCTCAAAGCGGTTGATCACTTGGTGGCCTCTCAGTCGGGCAAAATCCTTTTAAAGACATACCCTTGGAAAAATTCGACGCTCAAGCTTTATGGCGAGGCAGTGCAAAACTCGCAGTGACGGGATGACGATCAGTAACAGCCAGGCTAACTCGCCAGTTTAAAAACTCGCATTCAGCTGGATCAACAGACTCCAGCTTTCCGGTTCGCGGCGCTCGCCCGAGGATAAGTTACGCCCCGTAACTTGACGCTCTCCACCTTGCTAAACCGCAAGAGGCATTCGGAAACTTCCGAGGGCCGATGGAAAGCCCTGCTCAGCTCATCTTCAATCCCGCTTCCGGGCTCATTTCGTTTTACTTGACCCGAGTTGGTCGATAAACGCCAATCGCAACAATCGCTTTCACTGTGTCTCATACCATGGGGACTATCGATTATTGAGACAACAGACGAAAACTGCCGACTTGGGACAGTGGCCGTTTTTCAAGCTTGTCCGCAGCAGGGCTAGAGCAAAGCATTTGATCGGGTATCTTCTAAATTCCGTATCTAGCGCTCCCTGAAAGACCGATAAATCTGATCGGACATCGGCTTCATAATGAAGCTCAATGCTGTACGTTCGCTTCCCGTCAGCATGACTTCCGCTTCCATACCAGGCCCGATTGCTGCACCCTTGAGGCGCGCAATCTCACCAGCATCGAAGCCGATCCGGACTCGGAAGGCCGGCCGTTTGTACTCACCGACGAGTTCCTGATCCGGTGAAATCCACATCACCTTGCCGGTAAGTTCGGGAGTTGTCGTGCGGTCAAACGATGTGAAACGAATACGCGCCAATGACTTGTTATGAACACGGTCAATGTCCTTGGGGGGCACGAGCGCATCGACGATCAACTTGTCATTGTCGGGAACGATATAAGCCAGCGTATCGCCCGCAGAAATGACACCACCGACCGTATGAACTGTAAGCTCATGAATGCGTCCGGAGGCAGGCGCACGGACGTCGAGACGCTGCAGCTTGGTCTCAATCGCAACACGCTTCTCCGAGAGTTGACTGAGTTCACCCTCGACAGCCTGCAAATCCACAAGCGCCTCTTTTCGATAGTCCTGTTCAAGTTCGATTAATTTGAGCTCAAGCTCAGAAATTCGTCCCTTCGCCCTTGCCTTTTCCGCGTGTGCCTGACCGACTTCGCCCACCAGCCCTGCCTCTTCGCGCTGGATTGGCCCCCATCGGGTCAATGGCACCAAACCGTTTTTTGCAAGCTCGGAGAGCTTGCCGATTTCCTCGCGGGCAATATCAAGCTGCTTGTTGCGTGCATCTTCCGCAAACGTCAAGCCAACGACTTGTTGCTGCAGCTGATTGATCTGCTCTCTGAGTTGCAGCCGCTGCTGCTTCAAAACTTCGAGCTTGGTTGCGAACAGTTGCCTCTGCCCATCGACGATGGCTTTCAAATCCGCATCTTCATCGTTTCCCCCGCCGGCTTCCTGCGGAGGGACCCAATCAGGCAGCTTCTCAAGACGGTCGCGTTCGGCCTGCAGGCGCCATCGCTTCGCCGCAAGTTCGCAGATGCGTCGGCGCACCGTACCCATATCGGCCGAGAGCTGCTTGCCATCGAGCCGGAACAAGATGTTTCCCGCATCGACGTGCGAGCCGTCGTCGACGTAAATCTCAGAGACGATGCCACCGTCGGGATGCTGCACTTTCTTTTTCTGAGAATTGACGGAAACTGTCCCAGGCGCGATTACCGCGTCCTGAATTTTTGCGAAGGATGCCCAACTTCCCGTCGCGCCGACGATCACCATTGTCCCGGCGATTCCGAGCGCCGCATGGCGATTAAGACTTCTGACGGCACCTTCCAGATTATGCGCCAACGACATGAAGACCCCGCTCAGCCTGCTTTCGTACATTTGCCGCGAGTTGGGCAAGGACATCCTCCTTGCTTCCAAAGACGCCAGGCTGGCCATTCTCAAGCAAAAGCATCTTATTGACCTCAGATAGAATGGCGGATCTGTGCGCGGCGACGATGACGATAGATCCCGCGGCACGTAAATTGTGCAGAACGACAGCAAGAGCGTCCTCCCCGTGCCGGTCGAGGTGCGCGTTTGGTTCGTCGAGCACGATCAGGAAAGGCATTCCGTAGACGGCTCTTGCCAATCCGAGACGCTGCTTCTGCCCCGCCGATAAAGCAAAGCCGTTCGCCCCAACGAGGGTGTCGTATCCATCTTGAAGCGATAAGATGAGATCGTGGACGCCCGCCATTTCCGCCGCGGCGATGACCGCCTCCGAAGATACGTCTTTCTGAAATCGGGAGATATTCTGTCGGATGGTCCCATCCAGCAGCTGAACATCTTGCGCCAGATAGCCGATATGCTTCGCGCGGGCCGCCTCGCTCCATTGATCGAGCGTCGCGCCGTCTATGCGAATCTCACCGGAAAGCGTCTGAGACGATCCGACCAGCGCGCGCAAAAGCGAAGATTTTCCGGCACCGCTCGCCCCAATGACACCAAGACAATCGCCAGCCTCTACGCGAAATGAGACGTTGGGTAAGAGCAGCTTTCTGCTGCCTTGGGTACCGACAGCTATATTCGATACGGCAAGCGAGCGGCTCGGCGGCCGGAGTTCCGTTCGATCACTTAAATCCGGACCGCGCAACGTCAGTGCACTGAGCCTCTTCCAGCAACGACGAGCGGTAAGAATGGTGCGCCAATGAGCCACCGCCTGATCGACGGGAGCCAATGCTCGCGCGAAAATAATTGACGAGGCAATCAGGGCACCGCTTGAAAGCTCCATCTGCATGGTCAAATAGGCGCCGAGTCCAAGAATCGTAGACTGCATGATGAGACGCAGATTACGCGACACCACAGCATAAGATGCATTGCGGTCGCTACCGCCCTGAGTGCTTTCGATCGTGCGTGCATGGGCCAAGTTCCAATGGCGCCGAAGATTCGGAGCCATTCCCATACCATCCACGGTATCCATGTTTGAGCGAACGTCCGAGACGAACTGTTCTTCACTCCGCGACTGGAGTTCCGCAAATTGCGCCGGCTTGCGGCTTGTCCATTCGTTAAGACCCGCGATGACCAGGAAGATCACTGCGCTTCCCGTTGCCACCCAGCCGATAAGAGGATGCAAAAGGAAAATCAGCGCCATGTAGAACGGCAGCCACGGAATATCCAAAAGACCTACGGCTGCCGGGCCGCTGAGAAACTGCCGCACGACGGCAAGATCTCTAAGCGCGTAGCCCGCACCATCACCCGGCTGGCTGCGCATCGTGCTTCGATCAAAGGCCGCGTCCGCAAACTTCATATCGATAACGGAGCCGAGGCGCGCCATAAGACGCGTCCTGATCAGATCAAGAAAGCCATAGGCGATGAACAGCATAAGCGCCAAGGCGCTGAACGCGACTAGCGTCGGAAGACTATGTGCAGGAAGCACGCGATCATAGATTTGCAGCATGTAGAACGGTCCCGTGAGAACGAGGACGTTCATCGCTACGCTTATGAGAACCGCCCCAGCGATCCCCAGACGACACGTGGACCAAGCCGCTTTCATTAGGGTTGTTCCTGCTCCTAAATTCGATGAATTCGCTATTTTTAGGTTCATTGGAAAGAACGCTCCCGCGTGACAGACAGCAAAGAGCAAGCGGCGTGCCGCGAAAAAGCATCAATCTGGAACAAAATGCGGAAAAAGGCCGGCTCTGTCGCCAGCCAGAAAGAGCGATCGCAGTTATTAATCAGACGTCGCCCCAATTTGAACCGACGGATTTCTGTCGCAAGCATCTCATCCGGCGAGCCGCTTACAGCCTGCTCCCTTATTGCTGACGGGCGATGGAAAGGCCGTGACGCTCCCAGATCGCGGCCAGCTCCTTATTCGAGGGCGAACAGTAATTGAAGACGACATAGTCTTCTGGATTCTCGTACCCTGTGAGCTGCGCCATAACCAACAGCGAATCTCGCTGCTCACCAGCCTGTGCGTCCATCCACTGCCGAACATTCTCGCGAACCTTCTGTCGGTCGGAATGCGAAAGTTCTGCGTACCACTGAGAAAGCTCTTCACGATGGTTATGAACTTGCGCGGAATAGAGTCCGGCAGAAATGGCAACGCCTAGCGCAAGACCGAATAGCGCCACCTTGAAACTTGGCAATCGGCTACGACCAACGAAAACCCATCGTGCGCCGATCGTTGCCAGATACACCAATATGCCAAGGATAAGCGTGGAGCGGAGGTCATGGCCAATGGCGAACACGGCACCACCTAGGACCACGTTCGACAAGGCCGTAAAGAAACACGCTGCATGTGCGGCCAACTGGCTTCCCGCGCCGATCGCGCATTCAGCGAGCGAGGTTCTCCAACCAACAATTGGTACAATGCTATCGCATTCCGAGTACGACACGGCAGCGGGCTCCTATCCGCGATGCCTCTGGGCAGGTTCTGCCCAAGCTGACTTTAGTGGTTGACCGGATTGCTGCTACTCGCCTTTCCTTGGCGGCAACGCCCCGTGCATCCCGTCTTAACGCAAGATGCACAAAGCACCCCGTTCGGTGGACATGATCCAGAATGGTCGCAGTGATCTGGTTCGGATGTGGCGACGACAGATACGGCCGAGGCGTTCACTTCCAGCAAAATCCGCTTTCCTGCACTATCGAGAGAACGCACCTTGACTGTTCGCCCCGCGAGGATGCTGTCCAGAACACTTTTGACAAGCGCGTGACCCGTTCGCATATCGCCGATCATATCGGTGATCCAAAGGATATCACCCGATCTCCACTCGTCCGGACGCAAACGAATGGGCGCTTCAAGGTTGGAAGACAGGCGTTGGTCGATTTCGGGAGAGACAGAAGCCCAAAAGAGCACAGCAAGAGGCTCGCGCAGGCCGCTCTGATCCGGCTTCGTTTCAGCCATGGCTAGCTGGCCCGTGCTCAAAGCGGGCAGCACCATCCATTCAAGATCCGACAAGCTGAAATGCCGATGATTAGGCGACTGAAGCATCAGCCTGACGATCTGAGCCAATGCCATCGATGAGTTCATGATCGTGCGCCGACCTTGCGCGGGCTCATCAGATGTCAACCGAGCGACATTCGCATCCTGAGAGCGAATATTCGTGCTCGCATCATTCATCAGCATTCTGCGATACTCCGAGACGCGCCGCTGGCCGAAAGGTAATGATGCCGATGCGCGAACGCCGCCGACCAGCACACCAAAACGCTTCGTCCGAAAATATCCTCACACTGATTTTCATCAATTACCGATTCAATTTGAAGTTAATTTGCCCGAGGCCCATGGCGTTTGAAAACAGAGTGCGTCGCATCGCAGAAGATCGACTTAACTTAAAATGCAATCATTTTCTGTCACCCATCTTCAAGTTAGTCCAAACCGCCGCTAGTAGTTATCGCCGCTCAGGTTTTTCACTGCCCCAAAATGAAACGAAATTCATGGGGGCGCACAAGTTCATATCTTCGGCAGCGAGGAACGGGCGCCGAGATTTTCTGTGACTTGAAACCAGGAGCGGGACAGCGATGAGTTCTGGCAGTTGGAGTGACGTTGCACCCTGGCCTATCGTGGCCATCCATACCGTCATGACACCTGACGGAAAAATCCTGACGTTCGGCACGGATCAAAAGGGCGTACAAGGCAGTCACATGCTGTACGATCTTTGGGATCCAGCAACCGGCGTCCATACGACACTCAGCTACACACAGAATACGAACATCTTCTGTTCATGCTGCGTGATCGATCCCATCACCGATCACATCATCATAACGGGCGGTGATGCAAGCACCCTCGGGAATGTGAATGGTGGCGTCCCATACGTCCATACGTTCGATTATCAGACGGACCAGTTGACACTCAACAACGCCCAACCGCTTCAGAATTCGCGCTGGTACGCCACGACCATAACACTTGCTGACGGACGAATATTTGTCCTCGGCGGCTCAGACGCCAAACACACAGGCGTAGGCACTCCGGAGATCTATACGAGCGGCTCTGGCTGGAAAACGATGCCGGCATTGGCGAGCGCCGATATCGCGCACAATTGGTGGTATCCGCGAGCATGGTTATCGAGCGATGGATCCGTCGTCGGCTACTCGACATTTGGTGAGGGAGGAGGCGCGGGCGCAATTTTCAAGATCACCACCGACGGAACTGGCACGATCAGCCAAGTGGCACACACACCATTCGAGTCGGAAGATTACAACCCGGCGACCATGTTCGCACAGGACAAGATCCTGACGATCGATAAGTTCGGCAAAGCTTGGATCATGGATATCAGTGGGGGGACGCCAACTTTCACGCAGACTGATAGCGTAGGATCCAATCGCGCATGGTCAAATCTCACCAATTTAGCTGATGGGACCGTCCTTCTCACTGGAGGCAGCAATGGACTCGGCCCAAGTGGCTCCGGCTACGTCGCGACGGAGACCAACCAAGCTATCATCTGGAATCCGGAAACAGGCCATTGGACGTTAGACTCAAGCGCCGCTGTCGGGCGCTTCTATCATTCAACGGCAATCCTGTTGGCTGACGGCACCGTCCTCACGGCCGGCGGCGGCGCGCCGGGACCGCTGACGAACCTTAACTCCGAGATTTATACGCCCGGCTACCTGCTGAATGCCGACGGCACGTTGCGCACGGATCGGCCAGTTATTACCGAAGCGCCCAAGACTCTCCAGCAAGGACAGACATTCACGCTCACGCTCGACAATGCCGACGCCATCCAAAAATTGGAACTCGTGAAGTTCGGCTCTACCACACACGCGTTCGACGCCGAGCAGCGGTCGTTCAGCCTCTCGTTTACCCGTGTAGATGGACATACGTTACAAGTTACCCTTCCGTCGAACATTAACGTTCTTACAAACGGCTACTGGATGCTGTTCGCGAATAATGAGAACGGCACGCCATCTGTCGCCGCGACCATAAAGATCAGTCAGTTCGGTGTGGATACGATCGCTCCAAGCATATCAGACACCAACCTTATGTTGAACGGGACGGCCTCCCACACATTTGGCAGCGATATCTATACGCTCAATACAGATAACGCCGGACAAGCCGGTTCAGTGATGAGCGACAAGCGTATCGATCTCACGCATGACTTTGACGTGTCGTTCAGCATCAATCTAGGCTCGAAGGCAAACAGCGCTGACGGCATGGCATTCGTCCTGCATAACGACGCATTCGGCAACGATGCGATTGGTGGTGGTGGCGGCGGCCTCGGCGCCTCAGGACTGCGCAACGGTATCGCTATTCAGTTCGACACTTATCAGAACTCATCCCTCGGCGATATTGCCAGCGCTCATACAGGAATCGTCACCACCGACCCCGCCGCTGGCGTCTACCGATTGAGCGATCAAACGCCTCTCGGCAACCTCACTGACGGGCATTGGCACTCGGTCACAGTTTCGTGGGATTCGCAGAACCGGACACTAACTTATACCTACGACGGCGCGCAAATTGGGCATCTTCAACTCACGTCGGATCAATTCGCGCGCTACTTTGGCGGTTCGAGTTATGCATATTTCGGCGTGACGGGGGCGTCGGGCGGCATAGGCGGCATCCACCAGGTGCAATTCAATTCGTTCTCAGGAACACTCGAGGTCGGGCCACCTCCCGGCACCCCACATCCCCACGACGGCAGCATATTTGATGTCACGTCGCTTGGTCAGCATATCACTGTCAACGGCTCCTCGAGCTTCGAGAGAACCCACCAGACTCTGACGCTCACACCCGACGTCGGCGGCCAGGCTGGAACCGCGACTTTCAATGACAAGATCGATTTGACCCACGATTTCAACATTGCCTTCAGCGTCTACTTCGGTCCAGGTCAACCTGCTGACGGCATGGCGTTTGTGCTTCACAATGATCCCGACGGAGCAGCCGCTATCGGCGGCGGCGGCGGCCAGCTCGGAGCCATGGGCATACAAAATGGTCTCGCTATCGAGTTCGACACCTTCCAAAACACTACATTTAATGATCCAGCTTATTTCCACACCGACATCATTGATACGGATGCCACCCCAGGACAAAGTCTGACAGCGCCGACAAAGCTCGGCAACATCGTCGACGGTGGCTGGCACCAAGTCGGTGTCAGCTGGGATTCCCAGGCCCACGTGCTGCAGTATTGGGTGGATGGAAAACTCGGCGGCACGCTGACCGGCGATATCGCCAACCAGTACTTGGGCGGTCAAACGACCGCATATGCTGCGTTCACTGGCGCAACAGGCGGGGTCCATGACCTTCAGCAAGTTCGCGTTGCCGCAGTCGACGCCTACTTCGACAAGGTCAGCTCTAACTACGCCAATATTCAAGATCCGATCAAATTAGCCAATACCGCCAATCTCAATGGATCAGCGACCTACGACAGCGGCCATCACACGTTCACGCTAACGCCTGACGCGTCAGGTCAGGCCGGCTCCGTAATGCTCGACCAGCGCGTCGACCTCTCCTACGATTTCCAGATCTCATTCGATCTCTATTTAGGCAACAATGCCAAAGGTGCCGATGGCGTCGCATTCGTGCTCCAGAGCGACTCTCAAGGTGCGAATGCCCTTGGAGCTGGCGGAGGAAACTACGGCGCGGTGGGAATGAGCAATGGCCTTGGCATCGCCTTCGACACTTGGCAGAACGTCGCCCTTGGAGACGTTCCTGGAGATCACACCAACTTCTTTGACACCAGCGCACCCATTGCCTCAAGCCGGCTCAGCGATCAGCAAGCACTCGGGAACGGCAACGTGACGGATGGCCAATGGCATAATGTGCTTGTCAGTTGGGACGCCACCGACCAAACCATGACGTATTGGTTCGACGGAGTTCAGAAAGGAACCTTGACCCAGGACATCGTCGCCCAATACGAAGGTGGCTCGCAATACGCTTATCTCGGATTTACAGGCGGCACCGGCGGCGCCCACAATCTTCAGGAAGTTCATCTGAATTCGCTTACCGCGACGTTCGAGCCCAAATTACCTCAGGGCCGGCCCCACGACGGCAGCATATTTGATGTCACGTCGCTTGGTCAGCATATCACTGTCAACGGCTCCTCGAGCTTCGAGAGAACCCACCAGACTCTGACGCTCACACCCGACGTCGGCGGCCAGGCTGGAACCGCGACTTTCAATGACAAGATCGATTTGACCCACGATTTCAACATTGCCTTCAGCGTCTACTTCGGTCCAGGTCAACCTGCTGACGGCATGGCGTTTGTGCTTCACAATGATCCCGACGGAGCAGCCGCTATCGGCGGCGGCGGCGGCCAGCTCGGAGCCATGGGCATACAAAATGGTCTCGCTATCGAGTTCGACACCTTCCAAAACACTACATTTAATGATCCAGCTTATTTCCACACCGACATCATTGATACGGATGCCATCCCAGGACAAAGTCTGACAGCGCCGACAAAGCTCGGCAACATCGTCGACGGTGGCTGGCACCAAGTCGGTGTCAGCTGGGATTCCCAGGCCCACGTGCTGCAGTATTGGGTGGATGGAAAACTCGGCGGCACGCTGACCGGCGATATCGCCAACCAGTACTTGGGCGGTCAAACGACCGCATATGCTGCGTTCACTGGCGCAACAGGCGGGGTCCATGACCTTCAGCAAGTTCGCGTTGCCGCAGTCGACGCCTACTTCGACAAGGTCAGCTCTAACTACGCCAATATTCAAGATCCGATCAAATTAGCCAATACCGCCAATCTCAATGGATCAGCGACCTACGACAGCGGCCATCACACGTTCACGCTAACGCCTGACGCGTCAGGTCAGGCCGGCTCCGTAATGCTCGACCAGCGCGTCGACCTCTCCTACGATTTCCAGATCTCATTCGATCTCTATTTAGGCAACAATGCCAAAGGTGCCGATGGCGTCGCATTCGTGCTCCAGAGCGACTCTCAAGGTGCGAATGCCCTTGGAGCTGGCGGAGGAAACTACGGCGCGGTGGGAATGAGCAATGGCCTTGGCATCGCCTTCGACACTTGGCAGAACGTCGCCCTTGGAGACGTTCCTGGAGATCACACCAACTTCTTTGACACCAGCGCACCCATTGCCTCAAGCCGGCTCAGCGATCAGCAAGCACTCGGGAACGGCAACGTGACGGATGGCCAATGGCATAATGTGCTTGTCAGTTGGGACGCCACCGACCAAACCATGACGTATTGGTTCGACGGAGTTCAGAAAGGAACCTTGACCCAGGACATCGTCGCCCAATACGAAGGTGGCTCGCAATACGCTTATCTCGGATTTACAGGCGGCACCGGCGGCGCCCACAATCTTCAGGAAGTTCATCTGAATTCGCTTACCGCGACATGGGAATCTCAGACACATATCCTAGTTTAACTTTGTCGCGTCTCCGAAGCGCAAAAAGTGTGCATGCGTGAAGCGTTAGCGACTGTTGGTGAGGTGATCTAAGAGACTTCTCAACTCATCCGGTTGAAGGTCACTGCTTCGAAGTCTGCGTATTTGGTAGACGGCGCGTGGCCAACCGGAACGCATCCGCGGCGGCCACTGGCTGTGGGGAGCATGATCCGCCTACTGCCCGTCAGGGCGAAGCCCAGTTCTAAATTAGAACCCCGGACGTTATTGGCCTGCATTGGTGCTGACCGGAGAGCAGCCTAGGGCAGACTAGATGCTGGCAGGTTGTGAAGCCGGCGGCGAATAATTTCGGGACGAGCACGGCTGACGGCATTGTAGTGTCGCCACCATTTCTCAATTGGGCCTCGAGCTTCATGCAGTGTCGTCAAGATCTCGCCATTTAGAAGTTCGGCCCGATGCTTCGATTCGGGTCTCGCAATAGCCGTTTTCCATTCACCCGCCGGCCTTCGACGAGGAGCATCTCGCTCATGCGCTGATAGCCATACCGCCCCATGGGCATGACAGCCGCGGGATGTCAGCTGCGAGTTCCGCCAATCGGGAGCAGATATACATAACGCACTCCCGCCCGCTCCCATGAAGGGCGTGGTATTTTCCCTCAACAGCTCCAGTCGCTGACGTTTCAAACAAAGATTTTTACCGTCACACCCAAATAGAGTTTTGCAATAAAAGTCGCGACCGATTCATCGACGAAGATACTGTTTTAATGTTCTTGGCCATGCAGGATGAATGCGTTTAAGCAACCTCCACGTCATCGTTTTGGTCGCTGGTTCCAAAATATCCTGTAAATCGCGCAGCGTTTGCCGGGCGGACTCACTCTGATACAATTGTGCCGCTGTCGCCTCCCGTTTTCTTTCCATTTCAGCTACGAGCGAATTCAATCGAAACAATTCGGTCTCCATCGCTTGTTTTTTTGAGTCGACTTCCATTAGTTGTTTCGATATTCCGCGAGTGTGGATGCGGTGTTCGCGCTCTGACGACAAAAGGTCAGAAGCCAACTTATACCCAAAATCCATCGCCGGATATCCCATTTGATATCCAAGACTAGCGGCGGCGTCTTCAAGCAATTGCAGAACCGAATCTTGTAGTCGATCAGGAACATAAGGTTCATTCCCCAGCCTTTCGACACTCCTTTTGGCATCCGAAAAATCGACATTAAGCCCCGTTTGGCGAATTAAAGTTAACCGTGCTGCTCCCGCATAACTTTGATCATCCGCAAGTCGATCGGCCTCAATGACCTGGTCGGCCTCAGCATAGGCCTTCATCGAAAGATAAAGATGGAATCCAACGAATGCCTCGAATGCACTACCAATATCGTGAAACCCGCCAAACGGTCCTGGCTTCCCGGAAACATATCGCGTACGAAGCGTAGAAAAAAATGGATCATGCAAATTCGCCTCAAGTATGCGAAAGACGGTATGCAGGAAATACGAATTCCCATGATAATGTTGCGCAAGATACGACATCCATTGACAAAACAAATTGCGATACAAAAAAATGTTCCATCCACCGAATTCGCGTTTGATGGCTTTCAATCTGCCAAGAGTTCTACAGCACGTTAGAACTGGCTTTTGCCCCTTGTTCAGCGCGTGATTTATTAATCCAGCAATGTATGCTTTCTCATTATCACTCAGACTTCCATCGATCCCATCCGCCGGGATGAATGAATCATAAGCCATTTCTGGCATAAAATCGCGGATCCCTCCGTCCGCCGTAAAAAGCTCCGAAAACTCTCTAAAGTATGGCGCGGAAACCGGATGCATCGAATTCCAGGTGTCATAGCTTCGATTTGGCACGTCCTCCAGTCGAAGCGATGCCAAACTTTCGTGAAACACTTCGTAATAACAGCATGTATCTTCCAAACGTCGAAACGCATTCCAAAGCCACGTGCTGCTCGTCCGGAAACTCGAATGAATAAATACTATTCGACCCTGCGTTTTCGAGGATGAAGGCAACGCCTCATCTGAATCCACATAGACAATTTCATTCCGCACCGCGCCAATCTTCGCTCTACCAACCATAGCGTCGTTTCCAAAGACAATGCCGCGGTCCGTCCGATGCTTAGCATCCGGGCTATTTCGATCAGAACTTGAATGTGTCGGCAGCTTCACTGTTCTCATATCCTAGCGCGACAGAGTGCGACTCATCGACTGTAACCGTAAAAACTCCTTACTTAGGCTGGTTTCAACCGTTGCAAAGGAGCTTGTTACCGACATTCACAGGAGCTAGAGTTATGAACTGAAAAAGGAAGCTGATGCGAGGCTGTTCGAATCGAAAATTTGACAGTTTCGTTGCGCAGCCTTAGCGCGAAGCGCTGGCATAACGGCCGAGCTTCGCGAGTTCAACTTGACTTGCTCCCCAAAAGCTGGACCAGAGACCAAAGTGAAGTCCTTTAGCGGCCTCGAGAGCGGGACGAGGAAAGACGATGGAGTGCTCGAAGTTTAGGTCGCAGCGCTTCCGAGACGACAATTGGCGGGCACCTCATAAACTTAGCGCGCGGCGAACCGCGACCGCTACGAGATTCTGAAGGCGCGGATCTGTTCTCCGTTGCCAACTATTGTCCCGTCCCGAACGGTTCGATATTACCAACTACATCAGGCCAATTTGTTGAAAACCGATGGATTGTTATCATGGGGGCGCGGTACGAGCGGGCAAGCGAGGTTTGTCAAACGATAGGCCATGAGCGGCGCGACCGGCGCACGCCTCAAGAGTTGTACGTCGTCGCGACATCGACAGATTGCGAGCAATCTCAATCGCTGGGGTTTTGGCCTATGACTTCGGGCTCTGCGGGATTACCGTCGGGTCTAAAACGTTTGCCGCTGCTTATGAAGCAAAACATCTCCGGTCTTTTTGAGTTTCGATCCGTCGCACCGCGTCGAACTACCCGACTCATGTCAGTCATTTTGACTTGTTTTAGCAATGCAGATGGCCGTACCGACACATGTGCAGACTCGAGAAGTCCACCATGATCATATCTCATTCAAAAAAATTTATAATGTTGGCTCCATGGAAAACGGCTAGCCAGACGTGCCACGCGAGTCTCAAACGTTACAATGAGAGCCCTTACGATCGATACTTTCATTTTAATCCCAGCTTGGGTCGCGTTGTTCACCAGCATCTCACCCTTAGCGATCTCATGGCACTCCCTGAGGGTCGCCTCGGATATAAAAAAGCGGCATTTGTCCGTAATCCGTATGACAGAGCCTATTCTGGCTTTATTCAGATTCAGCGTGACTTTCAGATTCAGCCAAAAATTCCGATCGAGCCGAACTGGATCCGTGATTTGATCAAAGCTCAAATCAGTGAGAATATTTCCAAAGTCATCGCAGCGGGATTTGATTTTGATACATGGATAACTTTATTGTCTGAATATGAAATTTATCAACCAGGGCGCAACACCAACTTGCCGTTTCATCCCGCCCACTACTGGACGCACCATAATAATTATGTTGTTGACTTCATTGGAAAGGTTGAGAAATTCGACGAAGAATTTTTCCGCTTTTGTGAGCTTATGGAGCTCGATGTACCTAAAATTCAAAAGGCAAATATCAGCGAGGAAATATCACCTCCGCAATCACAATACTCACGATATGCACATAGGATGTCTCGAAGATCGTTGGACCGAATTAATGAATTGTTTGCGCGAGATTTCGAACTTTTTGAGTATCAAACTCTGTGATTAATCCTGTAGCTCCGGTCGCAGCCAATGAAGAGCGAGCGGAAGTTGAAGCTCGCCGGGCGATATGCCAACCTTCGACTATAGACACCGGCCAGCCCACCCGGGTTCGGTGATGAGCAGCGGACCTGGAAAAAGAACTATATCACAATACCTAGCATAAAAGCCGACCAAGCGTTCATCAGCTCCGGGCCGCTTTTCCAACAGCACGCCACGGGCATTACGCGGCTTCCACCTTGTTTGGAATGATGTGCGACAAGGCCATCTCAGCGACTTCGCTCGGGGGACCTGTCCCTTCGCTCACCCATCGCAGAACGCGCTTCTGAATTCGTGTGCCGTTGCCTCGACCTCAATCAGCGCAGAACCATCGTAATTGAAATATTTGAAAGCATTTCATTCCGACCGGGAAACACCAGTTCGCCAACAGGGCTCAGCGCCACGCGCTCGGAGAGCGGAGCCGCTCTCTCTCGGCCTTCATCCGCTCTTTCGCAATTGTTCCACAATTTAGCTTTCACGTCGAACTCATCGAGCGTGGCGCCACTCACTTCGTCGGAATGCGCGGCCATCAGGATGAGAAACTCAAGTGCCAGCTTGACGATGTTTGAGCGGTGTGCCTCACGCAGCATCGCAACGACCGCCGGCAGATCCGCATAGCGCAATGCCGTGAAGTGCTCGACCACGGCCGCCTGCTTCGGCAATCTGCCGACAACAATCCGGCAAGGATTTTCTCCTCTTCTATGCCCTGTGGCCGTCGGCTGATCGAAGACCGTGCGCAGGCGCTGCAGAACGCACCGCGCTGTATCAGGCTTCTCCGTCCGGATCGGCAACGGGATTTTCACGATATCGCCTGAGTGTTCGTGTTGACGGGTCACTTGCTGATTGTCGATAAGCAGGTCTCAAGCGTCGTCAGCCACTGCTTTGCGTGGTTGCCGTTGCGCCAGGTTTTGACATGCGCCTCATGCGCCGTTGTGGCTCACCCTTCGAACGTGGGGACGCCATTGCGTTCCGCACGCCGTCCGGCGACCGGATCTTGTACCAATTTCGCTTTCCGCCGCTTCATGCGCGAGATCACGCATCTGGGACAACGACACGTTCCTCGTGCAACCGAGACCAACGCGTCGCGCTGGCGACCGGAGACCTGAACACGAAGCACCCAGCGCGACGGATCGACGATGAGGTAGAGGCCGTTCCGGTCGCAGTAGCGCTCGGCACGCGCACGTTATCGACGAACGCCGCCGTTACGCGTCGCCGACTCCGATTGCCGTTCCTGATGTGTCCGTCATGATACCCTCCCAGCTTCACGCCACATACCACATTTTCGCGCGGATCAAGACGGATCAGAGGAAACTGTCGCGGACTATTGCGGATAGCAAAAATAATTGATTTTGCTTGGGGTACACTAGATACTGGCCAGCTAGCAGCGGATGGGTTCTACTTAGCCCCGTGATAAGGGGCAGGCCAGTGGACACAGCGCCAAAAATTTTCGTCCGGCCTCTTGAGCTTTTATCCCCCAGCGATCGATAATCGCAGTGCTATCACCTTCGCAAATTTTGATGGGAACCTTCTGTGTCTCGCCATTTGCCGTATCACCTCATTTTGGGCGGCGCAGGATTCATCGGAAAGCATGTTGCATACGAGCTCGCGCGTTCAGGAGCCTCCGTACGAATTGCGGATCGCACCCCTATAGCGGGGCGGTTGCCTGATGACATTGCTTCTCGTATCAGCTTCCAAAGATGCGACCTCAGTTGCGCAGATTGGGACGATCTAATCGCTAGTGCCTGCGTGATTTATCATTTTGCTTGGTCATCGATACCCGCTTCTGCGAATGAGGACATCATTAAAGACGTAGGAGCGAACGTGATTCCGACCTTAAAACTTCTCGAAGCGATCAAGCGTCGGCAGCCGCACGCACCTCGACTAATTTTCGCCTCCTCGGGCGGCACCGTCTACGGAATTCCAGACGAAGTGCCAATCCCAGAGACACACAAACTTTGTCCCATCACCGGATATGGAGCCGGTAAGGCAGCCGTTGAGCTATATATTAGCACCTATAGGGCCTTGTATGATTTAGACATACGCACTGTGCGTTTAGCCAATCCTTTTGGTGCGGGGCAGAATGTTTCAACGGGCCAAGGTGCCGCAACTACTTTCCTTCAGCTCGCAATTAGCGAGAAGCCGATCACAATATGGGGTGATGGACGTGTGATCCGCGACTATATTTACATCTCAGATGCGGTCGCAGGCATCTTGGCCGTAGCGGGAACAGAAAAAAGCGCAAAATTCTGGACCTATAACATCGGCAGCGGAGTAGGCATCTCGTTGAACGAGATAATTCACGAGTTAGAAGCCGAATTGGGGCGGAAACTCCAAGTCACTCACCGATGTGGTCGTGCCTTCGACGTTCCCACCAATATTTTAGACATTTCTGCAACGACAGCGACATGTGGCTGGCGACCCCGACTGTCATTCGGAGAAGGGCTGCGTCGGACTTTGCAGGATCTTCAGCATCAGAAAGAAGGCTATATGGACCGTGGGTGAGATCTTCGAGCGTAAACGACCAGAGACGCCGCTTGCTTGGACCGGCGAACGTCTCACGACGGATACCTCTGGACAGGTGGAGATAGAGCATCTTCACCGCTATTTCTACGCGCGGAGCCTATGTATCGGGCTTGACGTCCTAGACGTTGCATCGGGCGAGGGTTATGGCTCTGCGCTTTTGGCACAGTTGGCGCGCTCTGTTGTTGGTGTTGAAGTCTCCGAGGACGCAGTTGAACATGCAAATAGGTATTATGCTGGCCCCAATTTAGAGTTTCGAGTGGGAGACGCGAGAACCCTCCCAATTCCAGACTCCTGCGTCGATATGGTGGTGAGCTTCGAAACCATCGAACACTTCACCGAACACGATGCATTCCTCAGCGAAGTTGCGCGCGTCCTACGCCCACACGGTCGCCTCATAATTTCCTCGCCCGACAGAGATATCTATTCTCCGTCGGGGAGTTCCGCGAACGCTTTTCATAAACGCGAATTGTCACGTGCCGAGTTTGTGGACGTGTTGGGGCGCACTTTCCGACATGTCCGTTGCTTATCGCAGCGAACTTTAATCGGGTCTGCGTTGATAGCAGACTCCCCCCCCTCCTCTATCTCAAATATCATATATGAAAAGCGGGGGACATATCATTTCGAGGCATGTGAGAGCTTGCCACGAGCGCCATATATAATCGCGGCTTGCTCCAATACTGACTTAGACCTACTTCCCAACTCGATTTATATTGATAGCAGTGAAGTTGGCATGACACTTTCCAAAGCAGCGCAGTATGAGGAGGTCGCCGGCTGTCGGAAAGAAATTGAACTTCTCCGGGATGCGCGCGATTGCGCGCGAGAGGAACTTGGCAAAAGCATTGAACAAGCCAATCTGCAAGCCGATAATTTTCGACAACAATTGGCCAGAGCAAGTAACACCATAGAGCGACTTCAATTGGAACTAAATCAGGCCGAGAGCCAAAGATCACAATACAAGCAGCAGCTCGATGTCTTAACTCGCGAGTTCGCGGATAAGCAGTTCAAAGTTGACGAACTGACCACGGACTTGAATGAGCAGGCAGAAGCTCGGACAGAGCTGCATCGCGAATTAGCGAAACTACAAACCTCTCATATGCTTATCACTCAACATCGCGACGCTTTACGCTCGCGAATCAGAAGATCGACCATTTCCAAAAGAACACCGCATATCGCCATGCAGGTTCAGGATGCTTCAACTCGAGCTTCCGAATGGGAGGCAAAATACAACGTTTTACGGGAACGTCTCGAGTTAATTCTCACTCGGTTTCGGAGCAAACAGATAGCGAGACTCTTTTCAAAAAAGATGCGCGTGGCTGTTCGACAAGCTCTTCGGGACAGTGATGGGACGAGCATTTAAAAATGTCGATTGATGAGCATTATCATCTTCTGGCTGCTTCTGAGCTATTCGACAGATCGTTCTACGTTGCCCAAGCTCGGTTAGCGCCTAGAATAGATCCAATCGCGCACTATCTGGAAGTGGGCTGGAAGCTGGGATTGGAACCCGGCCCCCATTTTGACGGCGTCTTCTTAAAACCATTTTATGAAGTCAGTGCACTGCATGGTCCTCCGGCGATTGTATGGCTGGAACTATCAGCTTTGGGAGGCCCTCTGCCTCGCAATCAGGTCGAAGCGGAGAACGAAGCTTCCAAGCTGCGAGCGTGTAAGACGTTTTGTCCAGAGTACTACGGTCAATTTCTCCCTACTTCCATGGATCCGGCCCATCACTATGTAGTCGTCGGGAAACGGCTCGGCTTCAAACCATCGCCTTTGCTCGATCCAACATTTTATCTTGAGAGATACCCAGACGTCGCGGATGCCGATATCTCGGCAATCGATCACTTCGAATACTCAGGGAAACAGGAGGGCAGAAGACCGCTGCCGGCTGTCGAAAGGCTTCAATTCCCGCCGATCGATTTCCGTTCACAGCGCACCATTGTCGTGGTGTGCCACGAAGCTTCACGAACGGGAGCACCTCTGTTGGGATTAAACCTAGTTCGCGAGCTTTCGTCGTCCTACAATGTGATTTCGCTACTTCTACGTGGCGGTGAGTTAAACGACAACTTTCGCGAGCTATCGGCAGCCACAATAGGCCCTTTGGTCTGGGAGGAATGGCATCCTGCCGAAGCTGTGCGCCTCGCAGATCGAATAGTAGACCAGTATAAGCCCGCATATGTCATTGCAAACAGCATCGAAACGCACCTGATGATTCCGGCGTTCGCGAGGGCGGGGGTGCCAACAGTTTCGTTGATTCACGAGTTTGCAGCCTACACACGTCCGTTGGAAAAGATGCGCGATGCCTTCGATTGGGCGCATCACGTCGTTTTCCCTGCGGAAATCGTCGCTCAATCTTCATTTCGCGCGTTTCCAGGCCTCGGAAAGCGCCCAAATATTCATGTTTTGCCTCAAGGCGTAGTGGATTTTGCCGAAGAACAATCGCAATCCGCACGTCCTTCGCGGACAGGATCACCGAGAAACTTGAAGTCAGGCGGTGAATTTCTGGTCCTTGGTGTGGGCTCCGTACACATCCGCAAGGGCGTAGATCTTTTCATTGCTGCCGCGGCTGCCGTCCGGAAAAAGTATCCTGATATAGAGTTCAGGTTCATATGGGTCGGCCATGGCTATGACCCCATAAACGAACACGGCTACTCCCCCTACTTATCGGATCAGATCGAAAGGTCGGGGCTCGCAGATATCGTTAGCATCATTCCACCCGCCGATGATTTAGAGACGCTCTACGAGATTAGCGATGCACTGTTTATGTGCTCCAGGCTAGATCCGCAGCCGAACGTGGGGATTGACGCGATAGTCCGCGGCCTGCCCATCGTTTGCTTTGGCGACGCGTCAGGCACAGCTGAAGTGTTGGCCCAAAACCCAGCGACAGCTCATTTGGTCGTGCCATATCTCGACGTTGCATCAGCCGCAGAAGTTATTGGCAGCCTGGCGAGGAATAGAACAAGCTTGGGCCCACTTCGCGCGGAACTCTCGGCCCTGGGACGTCATAAATTCAATTTCTCCAGCTATGCATCGAAATTGGACACCATGGGTTCAGCGGCAGCCGCGGCGTTGCATGCCGCAGACTTTGACCTACTATCGGCCATGGATCCGGCCGAGCTGGAAACAGCTTTGCCCCCGACAACGATTGTGTCATCAGAACATGATGCCGCTTGGCAAATAATGCAACAATGGGCGGTGAATGGTCTCGCGTATGACACGGCTCTCAACTCGCAGTTTCGTAGGCCATATCCCGGGTTTCATCCGCAGATTTATGCGGAGCGTCATCCTGAATGTACTGAGCTCGGCGCCAATCCATTGGCCCACTGGCTACGTTCCGAAAAGCCCGATGGTCCATGGATTCGAAAAGTTTATTATCCGACGGAGACGTCCTCAAGCAGTTCGATTAAGTTGGCCCTTCACGCGCACTTTTTCTATGAAGATCTTGCGGCCGAATTGCTGCTAAGGCTGCAGCTGAATCGAACGCCCTGCGATTTGTTTTTGACGACCGACACTTGGGAAAAAGCGCAGAGCTTAAAAGTTATATTTCGCCGATATGCGTATCGCGTAGAGGTGGACGTCGTTCCGAATAGGGGGCGAGACATCGGACCATTTTTAACGCACCTTCGAGAAAAACTCGGGACTTGTGACTACGATGTCATCGGGCATGTCCATGGAAAGAAGAGTGCAACGATCAATAGTGAGATGGGCAATACTTGGCGGACATTTTTGTGGGAGCATCTCGTGGGAGGCGAGCACGCAATGGTCGATCTCGTGAGATCGATATTTGCAGCAACGCCAAAGCTGGGATTGCTGATGGCCGAAGATCCCCATCTGGTTGGCTGGACCTCGAACCGGCAGATTGCAGAAGAACTGCAGGTGCGCATGGGGTTATTGACGCCGCTGCCAGAGTTTTTTGATTTCCCGCTGGGCACAATGTTTTGGTGTCGACCTGAGGCTTTAACCGATATTTTTGATTTGCGGTTTGCGTGGTCAGATTACCCAGAAGAGCCCTTAAATGAGGATGGGACGTTATTGCACACACTAGAGCGCCTAATACCGCATGCGGTACGAAACAAGGGGTATGACATCGCGAGCGTATGTATCCCGGAGATAACTTGGTGATCACTCCCATCAAGGTTGCCTTCAACTTGCTTGCGCATTGTCCCGCCAAAACCATTACTTCTAATCAGTTATGTTCTTCATCGAAAGCACTATTCGCCACGATCTCGACAATGAGATTCAACTGTTTCAGGTGGAGACACCATTTGTTGGCCAGCAAAGCGCCGGCCATTTATTGGAGGTTTCCGGTTGGATTGTCAGTTCAACGTCTGATCCGGTTGTAGAAATCATAGTAGGATGCGGTACTGCTCCGATCGCCGCCTTCCCCATCAATGTGGCGCGTCCTGACGTCGATGCAGCATTTCCTGGACTTGGCGCGGAGAAGGTATGTGGCTTTCGTGGCCTCATCCTTGCCGCTCGATTGCCCCGTCACTTCAAACTCTCGGTCGGTTATCGCACTATGTCTGGTGCCATCGGGAAGATTTACGAGTGTTCGGGGAAATACGAAGGCCTCTGTAGGCCGGCGCGCGCCTCCGCCTTTAATCCAGTGATGGTGACGAGCTTGGGGCGAACAGGCAGTAGCTGGCTAATGCACCTGCTCTTGCAGCATCCGTTATGTATGACACTAGATGATTGGCCTTACGAAGCCGCCGTCGTTCAGGCTGCGGTCGCTCGACTGCGGTCAGATGCGGAGCATCCGCATGGTAGAGAGCAGCCTCAATCATGGACACCTTTGGAATCGGGAAGCCGGTGGGGTTCCATAAACCCATTTGCCCATGAACACATTTTGCGATGGTTTGAAAGCGATCAAATTCAGATTTGGGCCGAGGCAGCCAGCTTGGATATCATCGCATTCTACCGGCGGCACTCAATTGAATTAGGAAAGCCGGGCGCAAGTTTGTTCCTAGAGAAGTTCAAGCCGGATGATAACGCGGCTGTCGCGCGTCAGCTATTTCCTGAGGCCCGCGAGATCCTGCTCGTCCGCGATTTCCGTGACATGGTTGCGTCGATCATCGCTTTCAACGAGCGGCGCCACGCGCTGGATTTTGGCGCAACTGCCGCGACCAACAATTCAGATTATGTTTCCTTGCTACGACCATCAGTGGAGGCGCTCCTTGAAGTGAGGACGTGCCGACCGGACGTTCTGGTATTGCGGTATGAAGATCTTATTGTGAACGAGCGCAACGAATTGGCGAAAGTGTTATTCCACATCGGGGCGGATCCAAGTGAAGAAGCCGTTGCGGAGGTACTGCACAATGCATACCTATCGTCGTCATCCTCAACGCATTTTGGGCACCGAACCTCAGCCGATGCCGTGCGGTCCATCGGCAGGTGGCGTTACGACCTGTCTACTGAGGTGGCCGAAGCCTGCCAGCGAGAGTTCAAAGATGTTTTGGGAGCATTTGGTTATTCTTGAAGCGATGCCTCGATACTCGACCTACCCAAAGAAATCAGCCACGGCGTGAGTTCACGAGCGAGCGGACTCTTCATCGGCAGGATTCGCCGCCGTCCCTGATCTGCAGGGAGGGTGCAAATTCTTCTCGCTGGCATCGGGTGGACGGCCGTTCCTCAAGGCGCTTGGCGCCAATGTCTCGCCGCCATTCGATGGTTGAAAAATCGACCCGCATGCTGTCGGACCGAATTGCCGCCGCGGTCACCGGTAGAGCGACTATCAATCCGTCAGGATGCTCATAGCCTTCCGAGATCACGACACCCGTGACCTCATCCCCGGTCATCAGGCGCCAGAGCTGGCGCTTTTCATGATGGCATGAAGCGAAATAAGAGGCCGCTTCTTCTGTGGATTTTCCCGGCGCAAGCGCCTTCTCGACCCAATGCGAAACGACGGTCCAATCTTTCATGTTGATTGGAGAAGGCTTTGCGACAAGCACGGTCGCCGCTTCGGGTTTCCCAGTTGCGTTGATCATTTTATGCTCTCGTGGTATGTGCAGTCTTTTTTTGTGGGGGATTTTTGAAATGGTTGATGTCGTTCGCGACTGCCAGATTAACGTCTATAATTTTCGCAGATTACTGACTGAGGAGCCCGCAGCACAGTACGGAGTGCTGCGTTTTGATCCCAACAACACTTGCAATCTTCACTGCGTCTATTGCCACAATCATCGATCTGACCAAGTCATCGACACCGATGAATTTTCGACGTTTCTTCAAACGAAAATTCTTGGAACCTCTGGGTTCCAGGTCGGATGCATCATGGAGCCTACGCTGGATAAGCGCATGGCCGATTTCATGCTTTTGGTCGCCAATTCCCCCGCAAAGCCGACCAACGAATTCATTCTGCAAACCAACGGAATTCTTTTGCACCGTCATGACCCCAAGAAGATGAACGATGCAGGTCTCACACGTCTCTCTGTTTCCATGGATGCCGCAGATCCAGAAATTCAAAAGAGCCTTCGGGGCGGCATGAGTCTCGAAAAAGTTCTGCGCAACGTTGAGGGCTTCATAAAAAACTGCCCAGAAGTTGCGATCGATTTCATCACGACAGTAACGTCTGCGAACATCGATAAACTCGACACTCTCGTTACACTCGGTTGCGGTCTCGGTATTCGTAGGTTCATATTCCGAGAATTATTTTATTACCCCGACAACAACGTCGTCGATCACTCCCGGATGCCAGGACTGATGCTCAAGCGAGGTCAGTTTATGCAAATGGCCGAGTTGATGAAGGTACGCTTCGGAGACAAGGCTCAGTTGATTTTTGCTGCGAATGAAGAGCTGGACGCATCTGCGAAGACTATGTCAGAAAACTCTAAGTTCACCGGCCGCCAGGCGCTCGCTGCACAGTCGCATCAGGCGGATTAGCCCAATATATAGAGCGTCTCGCCACTTGACGCGGGATATGTGCCGTCATAATTACGGACGGCAACAACTGTCCCGCTCGCTATGATAAAACCTTGTAGCTGCTTGTTGGTTACCGCGGCTGTACCACTCCAATTCCACGGACCCACAGTTGTAGCCCCTGTATATGGCAAAGAGATATAGATAAGTCCTGAGCCTGTCCCATTCGTCGTTATCGTCACTTCGATTGTCACGAAAACGATCTTTCCTAGACTTCCCGAGTATCCTGTGTTTGTACCAGCCGTAGTTATCGAGCCTGAGCCTGACGCCACTGATGCAGGCGGATAAGTCCCATCTTTTGATCAGTGAACAGCGGATTATAGTGAAGAATGAAGCGGGAAGCATAAGAAGTCGAGCTCGTGATTATTTTCCCTCAAGCTCTTCCTTTAGGATCGCTTGTGGAGGGTGAGTTCCGACACGACTTTCTTCATTTGCTTGCTTCGCCGCTTGCTGGACGCATCTGATTGAAGGTGCTCTCTGGTCGTTACTTCTGAACCGAGATCTGGCCTAATCGCTCCGTAATTTGTTCTCCGGAGGTGCGAGTTGGTTTAATCTTTCCGCGTATCTCATCCCCACGGACAGATAACTGAAGTTACGTAGAAGATTGATTCGCGCTTTTTGGCCGATCGCTTTTCCCAATCGCGGATTGTCAACCAACCGCATCATAATGGCAGCAGCATAATCGACACTTGGGTCTGCCCAATTCTGGTCTTGCCAGTGAGGATATTCGTTTGGTTTGACGGGGATGAGATCGTAGGGCACGAGATAAGCTGTATCATCATTGCAGAATTCCATATTGCCCGAGTAGTTTGTTGCTATGACCGGTTTTGACAGCGCCATGGCTTCCGCGAGGCCGAAGCCAAAGCCTTCGGAGCGGTGAAGTGAAACGAAACAGTCGCAAAGCCAAACGAGAGCTTTCATTTCAAGCTCCGGCAGCGTCCCGTCGATAATCAGAACACGGTCTCCCATGCCCGCGATCGCTTGATCAAATTCCTTCTTCATTTCTGGTCGGCGAACTGCGTTATTCGTTTTGAGAACAAGAATGACGTCCGCGTAAGGGCTTTTCGTAATAAGTTGCCGAAAGGCCTCAATGACCGCGAAGGGGTTTTTTCTCCCGATGTACGAGAGAAAATCAAAGGAGAAAAAAAACGCATACGCGCTCTCGCGTATTCCAAAGTGTCGGCGCGACATAAGAGCGAGTCGAGCGACCTCACACGCGAGAGGCAACGTCACGACGGGAATTGCCACAGCCTTTGCGATAGCGTCTCGAGTGAACTTAGACGACGCCCAAACTTCGTCGAAGCGATTGAGCTCCTCTGCCCATTCCTGCGGATAGCGCTCCAGCTCCCACGCCGGGTAAATGATATTTCGACTGCCCTCAGAGAAAGGATTCCGATTTCGGAGATGAGTAACGGATTGGGCCACTTCATCGCCGTTGATGCAGAAAATATTGACACCGTTGCCAAGAGAAGCCGAAGACGCGGAGGAGAATTCCACTGGCAATTCTTTGTCAGCTCTTCCCTGCGGACCGTAGATGTCGACAAGGACCGGGTCGGCTCCTACTTCCTGCAACGCACGCCAAACGGAGCGGACGTGTTCACCCATACCAATTGGAGCCGTCGGATGACCGACGACGCGAGGTCGGAGCTTCTCCATTTGAGATGGTTTAGTTGCGGTGCCCGACAAAGCTGTGCCTCCCATTCGCAATATTATGCTGCGCGTTCCTCAGCGCTTGCAGATAATCGTGCCCGAAGCGTCGGTCTGGCTCGAGATAGCTTCCTTCGCACCATTCGTTCCAGGCATTGATGAACACGAGCCGCTCGTCACCGACGTTTTGCTCGAGGGTTCGCTGGTACGTCCATTCGAGCCAAGCCTGAAAAGCGCCAGGCGTAGAGTGTTCCAAGACGAGGCTCTGGGTTTGGTGGCGGGGCGAATTATCCCAACCAACTAGAACGGAGCGAAGACGTTTAAAGCCCGGCTCTGCGCGCTTGGTGTAATTATGGATAAGCTCGCGATAATCACGGACAGTTCCAGTCCAGTTGGGATTTATGCGCTGCACCGAAAGAGGGCGGCTATCGGCCATCCCGTGAGGTGGAAATTCTACCGTGATGTCGCAGCCATAAAGTCGCGGATCTTCGGGTGCCGCAGACAATTCGAAGCTTTCGACCATCGCGACGCAGATTTCGCCTATGCCGGCCTCTCGGCACGCATCACGCCAAATATTCATTGCGCGATGTGGATCGGGAAGCGATTTTATTCGGTAGACAAGGATAAGCGGTCTATCGTGTATCCTGATGTAGTGTGGTGAGCGAAAATAGCGGATCAAATCTCCTATAAGCTGACGCGTGTCGTCGTCCGTATAAGACTGCGCAATTAGGACGTCATTCTCTTGTCCGTCCCAACGGCGCGTCCAGTTCTCGTTGGCCCAGCAAAGACAGAATGGAAAGTCCGGGCGACCAGTCGACAACATCTGCTCCAGCGGATGTTCCAACAGCCGTTTACCGTCGAACCAATAATAATAATAGCAAAACCCCGAAAGACCGTATCTTCGCGCGAGGTCAGCTTGCTGCACCATGACCTCGTTGAGCCGCAAGTCATAGTACCCTAGATCGGCAGGATAGCGTGGTTGATTGTGGCCAACAAAGTTCTGCACGGCCTTTGTGACATTTGTCCATTCGGTGAAGCCCTTGCCCCACCAAAGATCGTTTTGCGCTATCGGATGGTATTGCGGGAGATAGAAAGCGAGCGTTCGAATATTTTTGTCGAGAAGGCGATCAATCCACCGCGAGACGAATATATCGCGATTGCGCGCGATGCGGCGGTGCTTCGTCTTTTGCTTATCCGACGTCATATCATCAGTAGTTGCGCTCAGATGATGGGCAACTACGGCCTCGTGAACATAAACGATCGATAATCCGCACTCGCGCACCTTCATGCTTAGATCTGCGTCTTCGCAATAAGCGGGAGCGTATACGGGATCGAAGCCCCCCATTTTATGGAAGAGACTGCGAGATATCAGCATCGCTGCGGCAGATACATGCTCCACTTCACGATCATAGTTGAAGCGCGGAGCTCCGGGATGCGTGCCAAATCCGATAAGGGAGCCGGTGCCATCCTTATTAAGCAGGCACCCCGCTTCTTGAAGCCAGCCATCAAAACTAAGCAACTTTGCGCCAACGATACCAACTTTTCCATTTGAGCGTTCGATAGATGAAACAAGATGTTCGATACAACGCTCGGATATCTGAGCGTCGTTGTTCAGAAAGAAGAGGTATTTACCTTTGGCGGCTTCAGCCGCCTTGTTGCACGCAGGCCCAAAGCCGAGATTTTCTGCGAATCGCAGGACGATCAGTTCCGGATGGGTCGTTAGGCTTTCGTAGAGACGATCCTTTGATGCGTTATCCGCAATGATCACTTCAATGTCGAATGTCGAAGGTAGAGTTCGGCTTATAGAAGAAAGACATTCTGCCGTCAGGACTTCCTGATTAAGGCAAGGAATGATTATGGAGACGAGAGGTTGTCGATTGGCGCTACCGTGACTTTCCGCTCGATGAAACCGCATAGCAGAAACGACTTCGACAACATTTTTGTCCTTCAGAGACTGACAAAACACTGGCTTCTGAATATTCGGCGAGCGGCAGTCCTGGCTTTCGTAGCTTACTGTTCGGACGCGCTCATAGTCGGTCCAGTCCTCGGGCACGAACTTTATCGTGCGAATTGCCCCTGCAGTCTTAATTTGGATGGATCGTGTCGGAAGGGCTTTGGGCGCAAGCGCAATCGGGCGATTTGGCCACCAAGCCACGAACAACTCGCGTGGTCGTCCCGATTTGTGCTGCACTAAAAATTTTGTCAGGTGACGTGGGCGCCCGTCGGAATGGAATAGCGTCTTCCGTAGGAACTTGCGGGGTCGCCCGTCGGGTCGAAATGCTAGGCCGCGAAATATATTCGCCAGCGCCGATTCACGTGGTTCAAAAGTAGTCATCTTGGCCCTTAAATGTTGGCTTGGCGTATAATCAAAGTTCCCCGCACTGCTCGGTTGCCATTACCCTGCAAGTGACAACCGAGCCAACCTGTACTACTGCATAGGAAATTTATGCCATGCCATAATCTATTTGAACTCTGCTGGCTTAGTTTGGCGCGACTGCAGGATGGCGACCTCAGCAATACAAACGGCTCGTCGAAGCCGCAATCAGCCAATGCCAAATGGCCACGCTTCAATCTTGCGGACGCGCTTTCGCCAACAGATCGTTGGTAACATTATCTAATATTTCTTGGTCGACGGCATACTCGTCAACAAGCAATTTTGTCTCCATCGGGACCTAGCGGACAGAATGAGCTGATTGCCTACGAGAGAGTTTGAGCTCATAGCAACAGCCGGTAGGACGGGCCTCGCCGGAGATACCGCCTGTGAGGCAACATTCGATGAGGTAAAGACGGTTTATAGCGCTTCCCTGGCTTTGGCCTAGGTCGCACCTGGGATTCGGCTTCTAAAAAAATGCGGTTACGAATGGGGAAAACCGGGAATGAGGTATTGCGCTTTCGAGAAGCTCGGGATCATAGAGACCTAATAATTCGCACCGGCGGTCACGAGGGCCGCGACAAAATCGGCGATTGCTAAGACGACCTGCTACGCCTGGCCCGATATTCGAGTAACTACATCGATCATCAATAATTCCAGGTTCTGGGCGGTACATTGATTGCGGCAGAGTTCCGCGACGCTGTCGCCGTCTCTCTGCACTCCGAGAACGATTCGGATCTTGCAGCCGAACAGTGCCCCTTTGGTGGCTCGACGAATATGTCTCATCGTCCCCCCGTCGGGAGGAGTTTGCAAAAGCTGGAGCTCTCGCATCGCGACTTGGCTGTCGCCTTTACAGATGCCGAGAGAACCATCGATCGGACGGCGTCATAATGTCGTCAAACCGCACTCGTCGTGGAATTATCGGCCGCCGACTCCAGAAGCGATCTTGTCGCCAGCGTCCGGTCTGCCATACGCTGTCATATAGTTGCTCGAGAAAAAGGGGGGGTGCATCCAATGCTTTCACACGTCACGGAGATGATCGGAGAGGTTGAGCGCGACCCTTCGATATCCGACTTCTCATCTGCCGTTTCGGCTCTTCGTGCCATTGGCCTTGATGATTTTGGGCGGTTCTTTATTGAGCTTCCGAACCCAGCCTTTCCCAAGCTATCGAGCATTCTTCCAAGAATGGCGAGCAATGACGTTCAACGGAACTGGACCGGCCAGTGCGGCGTACCGCTACTGAAACAATCCCTAGCTGTTACGAGATCCATGTCCTCGGTCTTTGCGGAAATCACAGGCAGCTCGTTGTCGGGCAAGCGCGTCCTCGATTTCGGATGCGGATACGGACGTCTCGCCCGCCTGATGTTCTATTTCACCGATCACGTTGAAGGCGTAGACCCATGGTCGAAATCCATAGAGATCTGTCAAGACTGCGGGCTCGATGGCTTTAAGCAATCCGACTATCTTCCTTCCGACCTTCCATTTCCAGGGGGCGAGACGTTCGACTTGATCTACGCGTTCTCCGTCTTCACCCATCTGTCAAAGCGAGCAACGTTGACTGCACTCAAAACGCTTCGGAACTACGTTTCCAACAATGGCGTCCTGATGATCACCATCCGACCGGTCGAATACTGGGACGCTGCAGAACGAGATAAATCGCTTAGGAATACTAGCGTAAACGATTGTATCAAAAAACACGATATCGAAGGCTTCTGTTTTGTGCCTCACGACAGACCGCCCGTCGATGGCGACGTCACCTACGGCGACACATCCATGACGCTGGAATGGTTACGCAGGAACAATAACAATTGGGAAGTCGCCAAGATCGATAGGTCAATCGAAGATACGTATCAAATCTATGTCTATCTCACACCGGCGAGCTTGTAATTGACCGCGAACGATCCGAAGGCATTACTATTGATGGTTGGAAGTTCCGCATGCTCATACGAGATCAGTTGGCGCTGCCTTGCAATCGCCGTTGCTCGGCGGCTCAGATCCGACGCGAAGCTTCATTCTGGCCTATCTCTTGGGCAACCATAAGCCTTCAGAGCACATCCACTCCGAAAATCGTTCCGAGTTCGCAGCGATCACCGCGCGCGAATGGTCGGGTCAAGACCCTCTACGTCGGACCGGGAAGCTCATAGGAGAACGGATGCTGCTAGAGCCTGAACTCGAAGCTTTGAGACGAGCTTCTCAATGGTGAGATGTTCGCAACACTGCGAGAGGACTGCCGGCGATATTACAGCGCGGCCACATCCCACTCTGTATTATCAGCCGCGGTCCAGAAGCGATCTTGCCGCCAGCAACTGGTCTGCCCTACGCTACGCTTCGGTCAGCCGAAATGCTCGCCACGACGGTCGGCTCAATCAAGATAGGCAGGTTAAGTGGTGCTGCGAGTACAATTTAAATTACAGAAATTAGACGTGCTTTCACTCGTCGCCATTGTGCCATCGTCCAATTATGTGCAAACAAATCCGCTGTACAATTTTAAAAATGATAGCGGCTCGGATGAACACACGTCATGGAATTAATCCAACTTGATATCCCCGATGTCATCATAATCCCACAAAAGCGCTTCCCCGATGCAAGAGGTTATTTTACCGAACTATACAGCGCCAAGTCTCTCGAGCAGTTAGGCATCGAAGACTTTTTCGTCCAAGATAATTTCTCGCTGTCTACTACTACTGGAACCATCCGGGGTTTGCATTTCCAGATTCCGCCGCATTCGCAGGCAAAGCTCGTCCGCGTCAGTCGCGGACGCATCTTGGACGTAGCTGTCGACATCCGGCGCGACTCTTCGACATACGGCCAACACGTTGCTGTCGAACTCTCTGCCCAGAATGGCCTTCAGATTTACATTCCTCACGGCTTCGCCCACGGCTTTTGCACTCTGGAACCAGAGACCGAGGTTGTCTATAAAGTTTCAAATTATTATGCCCCTCAAGCGGAAGGGGGGATTTTATGGTCTGACCCGGCCTTGAATATTGATTGGCCGATAGGCCAAGATGCGGCCATCGTCTCGGAAAAGGACGCCGTGCTTCCGTTATTGAAGGACCTCACTCCAGTTTTCTAATTTTAACTTTGTTTTCGGGGGAAAGCATGAGGGTCATCGTTACAGGCGGAGCCGGCTTCATAGGCTCGGCGCTCGTTCGCTATCTTGTTCGCGATCGGGGCTGGGAAGTCCTGAACGTTGATAAGCTGACCTATGCGGCCAATCTGCAGTCGCTTTCCTCCTTATCTGGCCGGTCGAACTATCGCTTCATGCAAGCTGACATCGGCGACCATGTCGCGATGCGTCACGCATTTTCTGATTTTCAGCCTGACGGCGTGATGCATCTTGCCGCCGAGAGCCACGTAGACCGCTCGATCTCCTCTTCGGCGGAATTCATCAAGACGAACGTTCTGGGTACCCATGTTCTGCTGGAGGCGGCGCGCCGCTACTGGAGCGAACTACCCGTGACACGGGGCGACACATTCCGGTTCCTGCATGTTTCGACGGACGAAGTCTTCGGCACCCTCGACGAGGGCGACTTTTTCACCGAAACTACCGCCTATGATCCGAGATCGCCCTACTCCGCCAGCAAGGCGTCATCCGATCATCTCGTCAGCGCCTGGCGCGAGACCTATGGGCTGCCCACTCTGATCACGAACTGCTCGAACAACTACGGACCCTACCACTTCCCGGAGAAGCTGATCCCGCTCATCCTCCTTAATGCGTTGGAGAAAAAACCTCTGCCGGTTTACGGCGATGGCAGGCAGGTGCGCGATTGGCTTTATGTCGAAGACCACGTCAAAGCGCTGACGACGGTCTTGGAGCGCGGGCGGATTGGCGAAACCTATAATGTCGGTGGCCGAGCTCCGACTGAGAATATCACCGTCGTCGAACGCATCTGCGATCTTCTCGACGCGCGCGTCCCGAATGAAGTGCCGCGCCGAAATCTTATCAGATTTGTGACGGACCGGCCTGGCCACGACCGTCGCTATGCCATCGACCCGACCAAGATCGAGACGGAACTCGGCTGGCGCGCGGAAAAAACATTCGACACTGGCATCACCGCCACTGTTGATTGGTATTTGAATAATGACTGGTGGTGGCGTCCGCTGCGCGAGAACGTCTACTCAGGAACTCGACTTGGCTTGCTCGCTGACCCTGCTCCAGCAAAGACAGAGCTCGCGGAGAATTCGGTGTGATGGGCGATGTCAACACCGTTCTGATCATCGGGCGTAACGGTCAAGTCGCCCGATCTCTCGACGAAACGCTGACGTCGTACGGGCATAGCGTCATTAAAATCGGCCGCCCCGAAGTCAATCTTGCCGATCCCCGAACCATATCAAACGCGATCATCGCCGCTCGGCCCAGATGGGTTATAAATTCTGCGGCCTACACTGCGGTCGATCGCGCCGAAGATGAGCCCGAAGCCGCCCGCGCCGCAAACGCCGAGGGAGCCCAAGCAGCCGCAGAGGCCGCTGCTCGGGTTGGAGCGCCGATTGTCCATTTCTCGACGGACTACGTCTTCGATGGCGAGAAGCGCACGCCCTATGTCGAGACAGATCCGGTATCGCCAATTGGAGTCTACGGCCAAAGTAAGCTTGCCGGCGAAATGCTCGTCGCCAATGCCAATCCCAAGCATATAATTTTGCGAACGGCATGGGTCTTCAGCCCATTCGGTAACAATTTCGCAAAGACGATGCTGCGCCTCAACCAGGAGCGGCCCGCGATCAATGTCGTCGATGATCAACACGGCAATCCGACCTACGCTCCGGATCTTGCGGATGTCGTCCGCCAGATCGTCAATCGACTAGAAGAGTCGTCGCTCCCGTCGGATCGGTTCGGTGTGTTCCACGCTGTGAATGCCGGTCCTACGACGTGGTACGGTTTTGCTAAAGCCATCATCGCCGGCGCCGCGGACCGCGGCGCACCTCGAGCAGACGTACATCCGATCGAGACGAAAGATTACCCCACCAAGGCCCAGCGCCCCGCTTACTCCATGCTATCAACCGACAAGCTCGCGCGCATCTATGGCGTTCGACTGCGGCCATGGACCGCGGCTTTGTCTGATGCACTTGATCGCCTCGTCGGCGCAGACAACAACGAAGCACCGCACCGATTGGGACAGGATTTCGGTTAACATCATGAGCGCAAAGAAGGGCATTATTCTCGCCGGAGGGAGCGGCACGCGTCTTTATCCGCTGACGCTCGCACTTTCGAAACAGCTTCTCCCCGTTTACGACAAGCCGATGGTTTACTATCCGCTGTCGACGCTAATGCTAGCGGGAATCCGCGACATCCTGATCATCACCACACCGCATGACCAGCCCCTTTTCAAAACTCTTCTGGGATCAGGCGAGCAGTTCGGAATTTGTTTGAGCTACGCCGTCCAGCCGACACCCGAAGGACTTGCACAGGCATTCCTGATCGGACGGGAATTCGTCGGCAACAATCGCTGCGCCCTCATTTTAGGCGATAACATTTTTTACGGCCACGGTCTTGCGGATTTGCTGCGCGCAGCCGCCGAACGAGAAGACGGCGCGACAATCTTTGCATATGAGGTTGCCGACCCCGAGCGATACGGCGTCGTAACATTCGATTCCGCCGGAAAGGCCCAGACCATCGTCGAGAAACCCAAAACTCCAAAATCGCGGTGGGCTGTTACGGGCATCTATTTCTATGATGAACGCGTTGTCGAACTCGCTTCCCGCGTTACGCCATCGGCACGTGGCGAACTCGAGATCACGACGTTGAATGAAATGTATCTAGGGCTTGATGCGCTCCACGTCGAAAAAATGGGTCGCGGCTTCGCGTGGCTTGACACAGGAACGTTCGAGAGCCTGATGGATGCAGGAGAATACATTGCAACGATCGAACGCCGGCAGGGGTTGAAAATTTCGTGCCCCGAAGAAATAGCATTTCGTATGGGTTATCTGTCGGCCGATGAAGTAATGACATCGCTTGATCGCCTGGGGAAGAGCGCCTATGCGGAGTACATAAGACGCATGCTGGCGGCTGAATAAGCACTTCCCACCACGAAGACGTGAACACTGATCTCATCTTCTTGATTGTTTTTCTGGGGATGGCCTTCAAATTTTTAGCGATGCGGGAGCCGAAGCGGCGGCCAAGATTTTCGCCAAAGATGGCTTCTGCGGTGAGGCAAGACAGGACAAGATCGTAGACCGCCGCCGCGCGAACCTGCTTTCCCGCTGGCGTACGCTTCGCATCGATGAAACAGGCATGCGTTCGGCCGTAGCATCAGGAACAAAGCCTGCTGATCGCAGCTGCACCGCTCACCAAAATCGCTGATAGTGCTGCGATCAATTCTGTGATGTGCGTGCCTCCGCCGCGGCGGCGCCGATTTGCGATGGAATCCTATTCCGCATCTCGTGTTAGCGACCGCGCGCGATTCAGAGTGCCCCTGCCGAAGGCTTCTGTTGATGGGACCGAGGCCCTCCTGTGAGGCGCTAACACCCGTCGTTTCATCGCGCCGAGAGGATACTTCAGTCTCTGCTTCAAGCTCCGAAGCCGTTTTTTTAACCGTGAGCTAATGCGGCGAGATCTCTGGACCCCGATCAAGGTCTCGTATTGATTCATTTTTTCCGCAATACGCGTGATGGTATCGACTAACACTCTGATGACTTCAGCGTCTTGTAGAGTTGCAGGACTATTTGCGATGGGTTCTTCAGGAAAATCTTCGGAAAACCACTTGCGCGAAAGTCGACCGCCGAAATATCGGCCGTTGAGTTCTCGCGTGACTTCACTGAAGCGCGCTTTAATCGCGTTGGTATCGTGTCGGCTTAGGAGTTCGACCAGGGGCTTGCCCTCAGGGATGAATTCGATGATCTCCCGTCGAATGGACTGTGCACGCCGCCAACCGTCCGCACACTGATCGAACTGCGGGAGGCCTTCGTTGATGTGTCTGAGGACTTCCAGGCGTTGTAAATCCAGAGAGATATTCCTGTCATCATCGAGCAATGGATTTGTAACCTCAACGCCCAACTGTTTGCAGAAATCTTGCCGAATATCGCCTCCTACCAATTGCGTTCGGCCGTACTCCCGCACGATCAAATTACTTTCGCCGAAAACCTCCGCCCACAAATCGAGCGTTTGCACGTGATTGAAGTAACGGATCTGAGGCACAATCCGGTTGGCATCGAACCTGAGGTTATTCCCGCACCGGATGCCCGTGGACCATGATGCCAAAGCGAGTTCTGACGGCTCGCGAGCATAAAAAACAATTTTGATGTCGTCCGTCGGCAACGCGTCGCGGAGCTTCCGAATCTGCCACAAGTGATCGAGACGAGATGATAAGTGCTCACACGAGAGGATAAGGGTGCCTTCCGCTATACGGCACATTTGCGTTAGATGAGGCAACACGGACGATAGCGTTCTATATCGCTCCACAGAGACGAACTCGACCGCGCTCGTGAGCACGGAAGCGGCTACAGGAAAATGAGCGTTATTTTCGAAGCATATTTCATCTGCCCCGCATGGGTAATAGAACCCTGCTTTTTCTAAAAGAGCGGCATTCCGCGTTAGAAAGTTTTGAAGAGTCGTCGTTCCTGTCTTCTCGCCACCGATATGCAGGAATGCGCGCTTGATCATGAGTCCCCCATCCCTCTGATGGTTGGGGGAGCAATGGGACTATGTCAAATAGCCTATAGCGAAATACACATATCTTCCCCTTGTTGAGCAATCAGAATATATTCACTTCGAGACTATTCCTGTTATTAGGCGTTGGTTCACCCGCCAGGAGAACGATTAATGAACGCACCTGCTCCACTTCTTCGGATATCTGTCCACACAACGGCATCACTGCGGCGACAGATCACTTGCGAAGCCTACCAGCCGAATGATCAAAACCTTCCGCACTCGAACTGAGTAACGGGATACGCAAAGATCTGCACACCCCGCCTATGCCTCCGATTTCATTATCAGCGACCCCGACCGCAGTAATTCCGAACTCGGTTAGAAAGGGATAAAGCCCCATCCTTTCGGCAAAGATTGACGGAAGAATTGAAACGGACGGCGACAGCAATCCGCGCACGCGATCAAAGAGGGTTGCATCTCCGCTTAACAGAACGGTGACGTCGTCACCGCGGCCCGATACTAAGTTAGCCAAACGGCACACGGCGGCAACAGCCTGATCGTCACACGCCCCCAAAATCAGCAGTACATGATTTATATTTCGCGGAGTTTTCATGACTTCGCCAATGAGACGTCCCTGAGCAAATTCACGCCCCGCGGCATATCCCAAATTGGCAACGCATATCGCCCACGCATTTTGCAACAATAATCTGATCGCGGATTTATTTACCTCGTAGTGCCTTCTTAAAGCTTGGGCGATGCGAACATGCTCATTATAAAAGCTCTCAGTCTTCAAGCTTGCTTTTGAACTGTTTGATGTGTGGACTCTGAAATAAGCCTTTGCATTCGGATCATAGGCAATTCGGCCGCCACGCGCGACACGACTGTAGAGATACCAGTCGCCGCAAATTCTATAAGATGTCAATTCAGAGAAGATGTCCAGACTGAACTCCTGTCTTCGGAAGAGGCAACCACCGACATTTGCAACAATGTTTTTGTTGCCAAACGGACCATTGAACCAGGAATAGGCACTCGCGATTATCGGCGCCCCCCAGAACTTCGATGCAGACAGCGGGAGACCTGATTGCGGAGCGACGATCCCCTCTCTGTCGATCGACTCTATCCGGCCGAACGCCATCATCACACTCGGATCGCTGAAATATGGAACAAGCGTGCCAAGAAATCTGGGATCACACGTATCGTCACTTTCGCACAGCCAGATTAAATCCCCTTTCGCCAATTCAAATCCCTTCTGCCACTGGCGAAAAATGCTTCCGGAATTCATTTCGTTGAACACAAGCTTCACGGGCACGGAAATGTCCCGCGTCATTTCAAGAATGACATTTCGGCTATCGTCCGTAGATGCATCATCCAAAATTATCAATTCGCTTACTTCTATTTCCTGGTCGAGAATAGACCGTATTCGCTCCTGAAGGAACGCGGCATGATTATAATTCGGAATAATCACCGATATCCTCGGCGTCCGCTTGTCTCGAAAGACCGGAAGCTCGCCATCAACCGATATGCCGTATTTCGCATTCTGGGGGGGCCCCGAATGCGGAACCGACTTGGTCCCAGCGAATTGCCTGCGCTGAAAACCATTAAATTCGATCGCTTCAACAAGACGTCCGCGAAACAATTTACGTTTGGAAGATTTGAGCGGATGCCGGATATAGGCCAACAGCTTCGCGAGCTTATGCCTCGGCCGGATTGTCCAGATCGCAGTCATTGTTCGCAGCGCACGGCGAGGTCGACATCAGCCCGCGCGCCCATTTGTGATTGGAAATTGCGCTGTCTCATTTATGAAGAAAATGACAATCTAACAAATCTTCCGGGATGCAAGCGGACGGCGTTGGCAAACATACGCAGCTTGAAGAAGTCCAGGCGACGGTGGTGGCTCGCAGCGAACAATAGAGCTTCCTGATAAAGCTTCTTATTTTGTTTCTTCATTCGAGGCGAAGTACTCTCGATCTTCTTTACAGCCGAGAATTTGGCGTCAAACAAAGCCGTGGGATCGAGAAGAATGAGTGTGGCTCGAAAAAATTCAATATGTTCAGATATGAGGTCATCCAGCAGCCGGTCATTCCAAAGATCCGGAGGACCACGATAGAATCTCGCCGGATCGGAATGGCCCGCCATTCTCAAATGATAACAAGCCTGCGCCAATGCTGCCGACACCCGCTGCTGAATTTTATGCTTTTCCGAGACACTCGCTCCGTGAATCCGATGAAGGATTCCAACAAATGGCAAATTATCCACCTTCGCGTGCTGCACTACTCTAAGCCACAAATCATAATCTTCGGCATGCCGGAAAGCTTCCCGATAGCCTCCAAGCTTTAAGATAGGCACGCGACGCATCATTACCGTCGGGTGACATAGTTCACAGCTGCGAAGCAACGCTTCCGAAACCGCTCCTTCTCCCTGCACAACAGTTGGAGCGTGCAGCACGCGACCGCGACCGTCGATCAATTTCCTCGCCGTGCCGACAACCCAAACGTCTGGGCGCCGGGCCAAATATTCAAGCTGCTGCGCAAGACGACCAGGCAAACAAACATCGTCCGCATCCATGCGGGCGACGATAGGAGCAGTCGCACTCTCAAGCCCGATATTTAGGGCAGAAACTAGACCTACTTTGCCACGACTGATGACGCGAACTCGCGAATCGCGATCTTCGAAGTTCTTCAAAATAGCACTGGAAGCATCACTCGATCCGTCGTCGATGCAAATGAGTTCAAAATCGCGAAGTTCCTGTCGAAGGACACTTTCAATCGCCTGAGATAGATATTTCTCCGCATTATAGACGGGCATAATGACAGACAGAATTTTGCTCATCTCACCCTCATCCCGCCTTTGGTGCTTTGTATCCGCTCCCACAGCACCGCTGCTAGCCAACGGAGATCGACAATTGAGAAAGAACCGAGCTTGAATGGCATTCCAGCCTCGCAGCTGAACTTCGACCACAGGCGCACTGATCTCACTCCACTTGAACCCGGCCCAGTCCGGCCGCCAATTTAAGCGGCGTTCACTTTCAATCGCCCAACGATCCGCTCATAAAAATTGTCGGCGCTGGCTGAAACGGCACCCAAGGCGAACTTCTGCGCACAATAGCTGCGGCCCTCTTGAGCGAGCCGGCTCATCATCCCCGGGGCGCCAATTAAGGTGGACACCTGATCGGAGATATCTCCAACAGAAAAACGATCAGGCAAAAACAATGCATATTTGCCGCTGACTTCCTTCAGTCCCCCAGTCCCAGAACTGACAACTGCACAACCGGCAGCGTGAGCTTCCAGTGCGGTACGGCCAAATGGCTCCTCCCATCGGGATGGCACAAGTGCAATCGCAGCTTCTTCTAATCGCTCCCGAACGACGGCAAGTGTTTGATTGACCTCCACCACCACCCGATCCGCGACGGGACGTAACGTCGCCATGACATCCTGAAGATAATCGGGAAACCGCTGTGTCTCGCTCAGTATGAATCGGGCAGACCAAGATGGCTCTCTACCCAGAATATCGACAACGGCCTCGGCGGCTTCTTTAATGCCTTTTTCCGGTGCCGCACGGCCAACGCAGATAATCTCGCGACGGCGCGTATTAGCAGGCTGCCAATCGCTGAAATCCAAGCCATTGTAAACAACCGACATAGGGGTTGTAACTTCGGGCCAATCTGCGCGAAATTGATCTCTGCACGTCTCGCTGACGAAAATAATTCCTGCCAGAGCTTTGTATTGATTAACGTGCCATCTACGTTTCAGCACGTTCAATACGCCTTTTGCCGGCACCGATTTGATCATGTTGTGCTTGTGCAAGATCACAGGCGTAGAAACTCTGCGTGCCACTCCGGCTGCAGTCGGAAGATGCTGTTGAACGACAATAAGATCGGCCGAGCTCTCCTGCGCTTGGTCCAACGCAAACTTCGTCTTTTTTGTCTTGTGGCGATCTATTGACGGCGGGTACGTTGAGATGTTCAACCCCGAAAACAGCGTCTCATTCTCACAACAAAGTATTTTTGTCGTATCTCGATAACGACTGGCTTTGATGAGATCATATACGCAAAGATCAATCGACGTCGCATTGGAGGGACCAAAGCGCATATTTCGGGGCATGAAACAGGTTATGCGCATCCAGTCCGATTACCCCCTCCAAGCCTCAACCTGAGTGCATGCCTTTGACTGCACAGTCAAGCCAAACAAAGATCCGACAGCCCCGCAACATCGCGCAAATGTCTAAATAGCTTCCGCGAGCGGCTGCTTGGTTTCGAGGAACTTCGCAAACTGCAGCTTGAACAGACGGCTATAAGCGCCGCCTGCGGCCATCAACTGCTCATGAGTGCCACTCTCGATGACACGACCGGCTTCTATCACATGGATCAAATCGGCATGCAGGATCGTCGACAGCCTATGAGCGATGACGAGCGTCGTCTTCCCTTCCGTCAAGCGTCGCAATTCGCGCTGGATGACGTCTTCCGTCTCACTGTCGAGCGCCGACGTCGGTTCGTCCAACAGAATGATCGGCGCATTCTTCAGAAAGGCACGCGCCAGGGCAATGCGCTGGCGCTGACCGCCTGAGACTTGCGCGCCAAGTTCGCCGACCTGCGTATCATAGCCACGCGGCAGTGATTTGATGAACTCGTGTGCGCTCGCTGCTTTGGCTGCTTCGATGCACTGCTCTTCAGAAGCAGTTTCGTGGCCGGCCCGAATGTTATCGATGATCGACCCTTCAAACAGGAAAGCATCCTGGCCGACGACTGAGATGTTCTGCCTCAAGGACTTCAGCGAGACGTCAGCAATCGACTGGCCATCGATCTCGATGGTGCCGGCGTCCGGGACACGCAGACGCTGGAGGAGCGAGAAAATCGTGGTCTTACCGCCGCCGGAATGACCAACGAGCGCCGTCACCTTTCCCGCAGGCACGGAGAGTGTCATGTGCTCAATGACCGGCTTGTTCGCCACATATCTGAACGCGACGTCGTGAAGGGCAATCTCGCCGCCTTTGACATGAAGTTCAGGCCTGCCCGGTGGCTCATCTTCTCGCGCCGGCGTATCCAAGATCTCATACATCATCCGCACACCAATCGAGGCGGAGGCGAGTTGCAGTTGGACACGCGAAAGACGGCGCCCCGGATCGGAGCACATGAGCAAGGCGGTGATAAACGCAAAGAACTGGCCAGGGCTTGCGCCATGATAGAGATTTTGCCAGCCGGCGTAGAAAATGACGGCGGCAACAGCACAGCCGCCGATAGCCTCCATCAAAGGGTTAACGCCGGCCTGAATGCGCAGCATCTTGTTGGACAGTCGTTGGACGGCTTCGATGGCGTTAAACATGCGACCGCGCATCGTATTCTCGAGCTGGAAGGATTTGACGACCTGCGCTCCCTGACTGAGCTCGCGCGTCGCCTGGATGATGCCGGCCATCGAATGAATTTCACCCTTCGTCGCTTTCTTGATGCGCGCCACCATCTTGCGCGATGAGATCGCAGCGACAGGGCCGCCGATCAGCGCGATCGCCGACAGAACGGGATCGAGCACGATCATCGTGCAAACGAGACCCACGATCGTGAACAAGTCGCGCCCCACATTCAACGAAACAAGCGTGAGCATGTCCCGCACGGCGCTGGCATTATAAGATATGAGGGTGACGAGATTGCTCGAACTGTATTGTTGAAAGAAGCCGACATCGACTTTCAACATGTGGTTGAACATGCGTTTTTGCGTATCCGCAACGAGGCGGTTGCCAATGTTGCCGACGATGACCTCAGAGAAATAGGCCGCAACACCCTTGGCGATGAAAATCCCGACGATAAGGAACGTAATGCCGATCAACGCTTCGCGATTCTGATTCACGAAGATCGTGTCGATAACGGTCTTCAGCACATAAGCACTTAGAGACGTCGTGCCCGCGACAAGCAACATGCAAATGATGGCGATCGCGTATCGCGGGGCGTACTCCCGGCCATTCTCGCGCGCTAGGCGTTTCAATAAATCGAGGGTTGTAGGCGTCGTCGACGGCGTCGGCATCCGCTTCTCTCTGCTTTCACGACTGACCGCCGCGCCGGCTCGCGCAACGCCCAAACGCGTTGATTTGTACAAGGGCCAAAATCAACGTACGCATCCGCATGCGCAACAACGCTGACAGCACTAAGCCCGTTCTACGTAAATCTCACCGGCGGGCGGCCTCTTGGGATATAATCAAAATCTGCCAGCGAGGGTACCACGCTCCCTTCTTGGTCCACATGTGTTTCCGTCTAGGTGTGGCCCAATCGCGACGACTCTCCGGCCGCAATACCGGACTTGGCGTTTCGAGGCCCCAGCGCGTTGATGGTGCTCGCCTAAGATAGGATAGGAAAACTGCTAGAAGGAAAGTCGGCCCAAAAAGTGGCCGACTAGCATATCTCTGCTAGAGAGCATCGATCATTGTTCCCTGTTACGCCACCCCGAGCAAAGCATAATAATCAGGCCCCCCCGCAGTGCACGCCGAAAAGCTTGAGATTCCGGATGTTCTTCTGATCCATTTCAAGCGCTTTTACGACAACAGGGGCTTCTTCACCGAGCTTTATAACGACGAGGAGTTCGCGCGAGCGGATATTCAAGAAACGTTCGTACGAAGCTCGTGCGCGTTAGCCGCGGACGCATCTTCGACGTGGCGGTCGATTTACGACGGCAATCTTTGACATAGGGGCAGCACGTTACGGCTGAACTTTCGGCTGAGAACGGCCTACAGTTGTACATTACCCGGGCTTCGCACACGGTTTTTGCACACTCGAGGCCAACACCGGGGTCGTCTATAAAGTATCGAGCTACTATGCTCCGCACGCCGAAAAAGGAATTCTATGGACGGATCCGCAGTTGGCCGGTCGATCCGAAAGACGCAACCATTTCCGGCAAAGACGAGGTGCTGCCTTCGCCGGCGGCTTCTGGCTGATATGGTGGCTGGGCTTCAATCTTTCGGTAGCAGTGGCCGTTGGCTTCATCGCGCTTGCCGGCGTCGCGGCCGAGACCGGCGTCGTGATGCTGATTTATCTCGATAACGCCAAGCGCGAGATCCAGGCGGAATGTCTGCTTCAGGGACAGCAATTCACGCGTGAAGACCTCTACCATGCCATCATGGTCGGCGCAGTTGAACGCGTCCGACCGAAGATGATGACGGTTGTTGCTATCATGGCTGGATTGCTGCCCATCATGTGGAGCACCGGCACAGGTTCTGACGTCATGCAGCGTATCGCCGTGCCAATGATCGGCGGCATGGTCTCGTCCACGCTGCTGACGCTGATTGTTATCCCGGCGATCTATGGGTTGGTGAAGGACTGGAGGCTTCCCATGGCCGCATCGGTGCAATCCCGTCTGCATCATAGCTCGCAGGTAAGCACGGCAAGAAAATCAGACCTCCGAGGGAAGTCGGAAGTTAGCTTTATGGCCCTTCGTGTCAGGACTGCAGTGTCCGCTGTTTAAGGCGATGTCGTCATGAAGTCTCTCGATGCCCCCTGTCCTTATCTATTATCTCCCATTTAGAAGAAGCGATGAAGAGCTGGCGCGGAGACCTTCACGGATACAGGCGACAATGGCTTCGTCCGCTCTGGGAGAATGCACTACATATGCGGAGTAAGAAAATTCCGGGGCGTTCTCGACGAGCGACAGCCGACCATCTTCCAGATATGGGCAAATGAAGCCGCGCCGAAAATATCCGCGGCCGCCGATGGCCAATATGTATTCGAGGGCAAGTGGGCCATAGCTGACCGCAACTGTGGATGCAGGCTCATCCGGAAAAGCCGAATAATATGCGTCGGCGAATTCTTGCCCCCAATCGATTTGAACGGTTTGCGATGTACAGTGTAACGAGGACGGACGATTTGACTCCGCCAGCACCAATTTTTCTTCGAAAATGAGCTCGGCGACCAGACCAGGCCGCCGCGGCGCGCCATAAAGAACGGCGGCGTCAAGCGAACCCTCCTGCACCTGATCTATCAGACGATCAGCGGTGTCGACCCGTACCGAAAGAGCAAGTTCAGGATGCGACTGACGCATCCACACCAACCAAAGCGGAACGATCGGATGCGAGATGCTGAGTTCCGCCCCCAACATTACGACTGTATCCTGCGCCTGAGATAACCGGATGGATTGCGTGGCCTGATCTGCAAGCCTGACGAGACTTACAGCGTATCTTTGAAATTTTTGCCCTGCCGGCGTTAATTGCGTCCCGACTTTGTTGCGGACAAAAAGAGGACAACCCAACTCTTGCTCAAGAACACGGATGCGTGCGCCGATCGCAGTCTGCGTTACGTGCAAATTCGTGGCAGCCGCTGCGAAGCTTCCCGTTTTGAGGACCTCAAGGAATGTGCGAGCCGCAGTGATGTCCATGTTGTATCAGGTCTAACCAAGCAGGCAAAGAACGAGGTTACAGAACCACCACGCCGACGTTTTCAGTTGCCAAGCCCAAGAATATCGTAATGCGATGGGAAGTCCTTGTTCCATATTTTCGCTGAAACGGCAAACTTCACATTATACGATATTCAATACGGAAAAATCTGTCGGTCAACCTGAAGGGCCTTGAGAAAAAGATCTTCCAGAGATGCGCGTTTCCCGTAATTCCGAAGCCTGCCAGCCGCCTCCCAGCGCCAAAAAAATTGCGATCTGATCCTGACTGACTTCCGTCTGCCCAGCAGTATAAGCTTGCTCCGTTGCGGCGAGGCTGCGGTCGGCATCCAAAGACGTCAACGCGTCCGCGCTTCCGCCCCGCCATAGCCTTCGTGCATCCTCAGCGACTTTCGCGGCTCGATCCCGCGCCTTCTTGAGATTTTTCAGCCGGTCGAGGTTGTAGGCATAGTTCGTGAGTGCACTTTCGATTTCACGAAGCGCGGCGAGAACGGTTTTATCGAATACGGCAAGGTTTGCCCTGGTTCGCGCCTCAGCTGCAGCAATTCGCGTACGCGCCACATTCTGATTGATATTCCAACTGATCACCGGGCCGACGCCAAAACGATTGGTGAGCGGTCCAAACACGTCAGTCGCGGCGCCTTGCGTTCCGACGGATGCGCCGATCTTGACGTCCGGATAAAGCTCGGATGTTGCAACCCCGATCATTGCGGTCGATGCTGCAAGCCGGCGTTCGGCAGCACGCACATCAGGACGGCGACCGAGAAGGCTTCGCGCGTCGCCGACCATTATTCTCGACGCCAGCCGCAGCGGCCGGTGGCAAGCCAGCAGCGAACGGTCGTAGTTCTCCGGCAGTTGGCCGATCAGTGTCGCCAAGCGATAGGCCGCGTTGATCTGGCGCGCTTCAAGCCGGGGGATACGCGCCTTGAACTGCTGATAAAGGCTCTCCTCCCGATCAATATCGAACGAGGCGACTCGGCCATTCGTCGCCATCGTTCGGGTAAACGAGATGGTTTGCAACTGGACGTCCGCCGTCCGGCGTGCGGACCCCAATTCGTTTCCACTGTTGCAAATATCGGCATAAGCGCGGGTGGTGTCGGCGACGACATTCACGCGAACCAAATCGCGCGCAGCCACAGCCGCCTCGTCGTTCGCAGACGCAGCCTCGATACCCCGTCTTATACCGCCAAACAGATCGAGGTCGTAGTTGATCGCAATACCCGTGTTGGCGATTTGATGCTGGGGCGGTTTGATGTGGCTGAGATCTGCCTCTGCCGATTGCTGGACGTAAGTCGTCTCGAAGGCTGCGGAACCATTGATTTGCCGGCCCGTCTCGGCCTCGGCAAGTAAAGCGTGGGCCTGTTCGAGGTTGGCCTCGGCGATCCGCAGATCGGTATTAGCACGCAAAGCCATCTGAATATGATGAGAGAGCGTTGCATCGTCATATAGGCGCCACCAGTCGGCAGGCGGATCGGCGGTATTTGTTGCATCGGCGCGCGACGCGAATGCTCCATTTGCCGAAGGAGCATTTACGAGTGCTTGTTCCGGCAGACGATAGTCTGGCCCCACGGTGCATCCACAGAGAAATGGCAGACACATCCATATTCCTGTCCGGGATACTCTCACCACGGGAAGCTCCGCTTGACCGTTGGCGCTCCGGGTCGGGATTTTACTTCTACCGTCGCCGTCTGGCCGACGATCAACTTGAGACCCAGTGGGATTTCATCGATCGCGATGCGAACAGGAATGCGTTGTGCGAGTCGAACCCACGAAAAGGAGGGATTGACGTTTGCCAACGCGGACTCGCTGTCGCTACGTTCACGGTCCGCGATCCCTGACGCTATGCTCTCCACGTGACCACGCACCGGCTCCCCAACGCCCATAAGAAAAGCGACCGCCGGATCTCCAACATGGATCGCCGGAACTTTTGTCTCTTCAAAATACCCTTCGATCCGCATCGACTTGGCGTAAACGAGTGCAGCGACGGCCTCGCCAGCCTTCATGTAAACGCCGGGCTGGAGGGTCATGTTTGAGACATACCCATCGACTGGCGCGCGAACGTACGTGCGGTCAAGATTGAGTTTTGCGAGATCGCGAGCCGAAGCCGCTTCCGCCACGCGCCCGCGCAGTTCGTCGACACGCGCGCTACCCTGCTCGATCTTTTCAGCTGCGATAAGGGTAGACATAGATCGGTTGCGTCGATCCTCACGCTGCGCCTGCGCAAGCATTGCCTCAGCACTCGCAAGCGTGGCGGTCGCGCGCTGAAGTGCCAGCTCGTATCGTGGCCGATCCATCACCAGCAGGACCTGGCCTCTACGAACGAATTCGTTGTCCTGAACGCAAACCTGTGTGACGAGTCCCGAAACGTCCGTCGCGACCTGAACGACATCGGCCCTGACTTTCCCGTCGCGCGTGATCGGGTCAATTTGATATCGCTGCCAAAGTGCCTGGAGCCCTGCGAGCGTCAGCGCCACAAGAACTAAGGTCCCAAGCGTGCGGCTCCAAAGCAAACCGTTCATCATACGGGAAACCTTGTCGGCAGGAGGTGTCCGTCCGCTAGCCTCGCCAGGCCCCACCAAAGGAGCATAAAAACGGCAATGTCGAAGAGCGCTGGACGCCAACTGATGCGGCTCAAAGGCAAACGATGAAGCAGCGGGCGCAGCCAATAGGTCAGCAGGATTGCGAGACTCGCCCAGCACAAAGCCGCAGGCACATACACGCCGAAGATCTGCACCTCATCGATCACGAGGGTGATGCCCCGTTCGCGAGCGGAACCGACGGCATAAGGTTGCAACGGATGCCCACGGCGGCGAGAAGTGCTTGGTGCCGAATGGCATTGTTTTCCATGGTTTGTATGGATGTGATTGCATTCTCGAGCTTTGACCAGAGAGACTTCTGCGGTGGGGTCACGACCCCATCGATGCGGCGCTTACGGAACAATTCGGCGATTTCCGCCAGCAATACTTCGATCGATCGTTCTATTTCCCCATGCGCAAACGCCGCCACGCGCAGATGCAGAATATTCCGGCCAATTCGAATGTCGTTAAGCCCATCCGCGGCATGAAATTCATCTCCCTCACTGGAAACGGCAATGCGTGCAGCAATTTGGCCGGTACGATCGATCGCTCGGGTAGTCCAACTTCCAAAGTCCGGCGTGCTGCGCATGGTCGCGAGCTCCTCAAGTTCCTGCCACTGTGCCCTGACCATGCGGTATGCGATCCAGTCCACTCCGGCAGACCGGAAGAGGCGTGTCACGGCAATCGTCACGACGATCCCCATGACTTGCGCGATACCCGTGTTGACGAATGATGCAAAATCCGGCTGAAATGAATCGACGAAGCCCAATCCGACGATGAGACACGAGAACATCGGCAGCGCGACTGCAGACCGAGCCGGATCAGCTTGGATATAGCCGATCCCGATCAGTGCCGGAGCTAGCGCTAACGACAGCATTGGGTAGCCATCTACGCGGGGTAACACCGCGAACATATAGATCGCAGCAATCGGAAACGTCGCCAGTGTTGCAAAGAGATAGCGGCGTATGGCGGGAGCTGGATCTTCCTGGGCAGCAAATGAGCATGTGACGAGGGCCGCGAAAGCTGCTGTCGCCGATCCGGCAGGCCATGCGAGCAATATCCAGATCGTACAGTAGAGAACAACCGCTGCTGACATGGCCAAACCTGCAAGGATCGCCAAAATGCGATCCTGCCTCAGCGGCGAAATCTTATCGGCAACGTCCTCCGAGGAAATATGAACCGGCGTCCCATCGAGCGCGGCGACAAGAGTTTCCGCCTCGCGTATTGCCTCGATGAATTCCGCCAACCGCTCCGCGAGGCTCGCTGCAATCCAAGAAGACCAATCCGATCTTGCGCTATTCTTCTTAGCCAGCGACCGTGCACGCACCACCAGCCTACCACCGCATTCGTCCGGGGGTGGCCTATCTGTTTCCTGGAGCCAAGCGCGGCTTTCGCCGATCAATTCCATTAAATCTTTGTCCGCCTCCTTGCCGGCAAGCAAGTCAAGCCGATGCGCAACGGCGGATGCCAAAGGAATCAACGATGCGAGGCGGCGTTGCAAAACGTAAACGAGCGCACGCGTTCTTCGATGTCCGCTCATGTCGTAAGGAAGATGCATCGCAATTAGTCCGAGTTCAGCGACGTCAGCTGCAATCTGCTGCCGACGCGAACTGCCCAAGCCCTTGTGTTGAGCGTCGAGCGCACCTTCTGCCCATTCAGCCGCGTCGCGGAGAAAACGACGCCCGCGCTCCTGGACAATTTTTCGAGCATCCAAAGGCCGCGTCAGCGAATGAGCAAGCGTGACAGCAAGGATCGCGACCGTCATTTCCTCGACACGCGAGATGGTGGTCATGAAGATATTTGATGGATCGTCAAGATAGGGGAAGCTGATGACTGCCGCGCTGAAACCGGCCATTTGGAAAAGGAAAGCGCGCGGGGTTCGGTCGGAAACGGCGAGATATATACAAAGTCCCGTCCAAGCCGCGAGACTGAGAACCAAAAGTCCCGGTGAATTTTGCAGATTGGGAACCAGCACGATTGCGGCGGCCGCACCGAGGAATATCCCGATCAGGCGATAGGAGACCTTAGGCCGAAGCGCTCCCGACATGGGTTGCGCGGTCACATAGACAGTCAGGATGGCCCACCAGGGGCGCGGGAGGTCGGCGGCAAATGCGATACCGAGCGTCAGGACACACGCCAAATAGCTGCTCAAAGAAAAAAGCAGCTTGTGAGGATCACATAAGAAGAAGCGGTGATAACAAGCGTGCGCGCGAGCCGATTCGGACATGAGTTGACGGATGCATTTTCCCTAAACGCGCAATCGAGCCGAGATGATCGATTCCCGCTCATCACGTTCAGACCACTCCCACATCTGTCGGTTTCACTCAAAATCATATAATTGCGGTGTGACCACAAAAAATTTTGAGCGATCGACCGTGCGCACGCGGAGCAGCGATCTACTCCCTCTCTCCTAGCCCGCCGGCTTTCCCCTGTGCATCGACGCACTGCGATGTCGGACTTGGGGTTTCTCTGTGGTTATGGATGATTTAGCCTATCGGTTGTGCAGCACGCCTCGCGGAGATCCGATAATTTCGTGCCGGATTTTAATTTGATGCGCCCCTCACCTCAGACGCTAGAGCAGTAGGATGTTGAAGACCCGGCTCACCGATATGTTTTCACTGCGCCATCCGATCATAGGAGCCCCTATGGCCTTCGCTGCAGGCGGTCGCCTAGCTGGTGCGATATCAGACGCTGGCGGCCTCGGATTGATCGGCGGTGGCTACGGAGATTCGAAGTGGCTGGCAGAACAGTTCGCGATCGCGGGAAATCCGCCCGTCGGATGCGGGTTCATCACTTGGTCGCTGGGTAAACAGCTTCACGTGTTGGACCAGGCATTGTCCCAACATCCCAAAGCGATTTTGCTGTCCTTCGACGATCCCTTGCCGATTGCGCCTCGGATAAAGAGCTCAGGACCCCCCTCATCTGTCAGATACAATCCCTTCGCGATGCCGAGCGGGCGCTCGAATGCGGGGCGGACGTTGTAGTTGCACAGGGTTCGGAGGCAGGTGGCCATGGCGAGAAGAGAGGTACGATCTCGCTCGTTCCGGAAGTTGCCGACCTTATCGCAAAACGCGGCTCCGACGCGGTTCTCTGCGCGGCGGGAGGGATTGTCGACGGCCGAGGCGTTGCGGCCGCGCTCATGCTTGGCGCGGAGGGCGTGCTGGTTGGATCACGCTTGTGGGCTTCGCAAGAGGCAAACGTTGGCCCACGCATGCACCACGCCGCGCTTGCCGCGACGGGTGACGATACCGTTCGTTCTCGTGTTATGGACCTCGCACGCAAGTTGGACTGGCCGCCTCGCTATACCGAGCGGGTACTAAGAAATGCTTTTACCGATCGTTGGCATGGTCGCGAAAGTGAGTTGATGGCTGTTGCCGACGTTGAAGCCGAAAAGTATCGCGAAGCATGGATCGACGGAGATCCAGCCAGGAGCAATACGTCCATAGGTGAAGGCGCGGGGCTCATTCATGATATCGAACCCGTTGCGAACATCATCGCGAAGATGACCGCGGATGCATCAGATTATCTCTTAAAAGGCAAAAAATTTGCAATCGTCGGCGAGGGTGAACAACCCGGATCCGATAGCGTTGGGACGGGCAATCTGCATAGGTAATTTCTACCCGCCGCGAGCGTAGACAACGAGTTCATAGAGCGTACGCCCCGGACGGATGCGCTGGCGGCTTTTGGAATCGCAATCTACAGGGCACACGCGCTTACATCGCTATGCACTCCAGAGATCGGGTTCAGATAACGTCACCAGATCACTTCAGAATCAAGGACGCGGCGGACGTCTGCTCGCAGAGCTGGAAGTAGATTGGTTTCAAACCAAGTATTGCGCGCAAGCCACTTGTTGTTGTGCCATGAGGGATGTGGCAGCGGAAACCTGCGAACAAATGGATCCGCGTCATAAACTTCGCGCCATTGCTGAACCGTCGGATTGACACCCTGCCGTGCTGCCACCTGTCCCAGGTGCCATCTTTGGGCGTAACCGCCGATGATCAAGTATAGCTTCACATTCGGCAAATGAGCGAACAACTTTGCTCTCCAAGTTTCTGCACATTCACGGCGGGGAGGATAGTCGCTGCCATCCGACCTCAATCCTGGAAAGCAAAAACCCATCGGGATGATCGCGAACTTGGAAGAGTCATAGAACACTGATTCATCGATCCCGAGCCAGTTTCGCAGCCTGACGCCCGATGGATCATCAAATGGCCGGCCGGTTTTATGAACACGTGTTCCGGGAGCTTGGCTAGCGATGCAGATGCGCGCGGTTTTTGAAACCTGGAGGACGGGTCGCGTCTCATGAGAGAGTGGCTTCCCATAGACGGGATGCTCGCGGCAGATGCGGCATGCACGAATAGACGCCAGCAACCCGTCAAGATCGTTGGAACTCGAAAACAAGGTCATAGCCCTTCACATGGCGGCGGCGGGTTTCGATTAGCTTCCAATTCTCGCCGATAGTGATCGTCAGTTTTCAACTGTTCAGGCAACTCCTCGGCCGAGTAGGACGTCCCTAAGCACCACCGCGTCGTTGTACGCCTCGTCGCGTGCGCTGTAGACGAGGGTAACAGTGTGTGTATTGGCGAGTTTGCGAATGCTATTCAGCAAATCCCCATGTTGGCGAAGCTCGGCTCGGTAGCGACGCTGAAATTCTGTCCAGCGCGCCGGATCATGACTGAACCATTTTCGAAGCCCCGTGCTCGGCGCAATATCTTTCTCCCACTTGTCAAGCGAAGCCTTCTCTTTACTGAGACCGCGAGGCCAAAGCCGATCAACAAGAATGCGAATGCCGTCTTCAGGAATTGCCGGCTCGTAGGCTCGTTTCAACTGCAGATGAGAGGCCTGAATATTTACTCTTGGCATAGGACGCTTCCTCAGACCGCCTCAATCTCGCCCGCCATTAGACGCGCCGTGATCGAAGTACATTTCGGGCGCCACTGAGCGATTTTAATCAATCGTGATTGACGAGCATGTTTGCGACACGTGTGAAATGGCGCATCAACTCGCTTTTCGCATCACTCGATATGCCCACTTTATCGATAGCCATGTTCATACATTCAAGCCAAGTATCGCGCGCTTCTGGGCTGATTTCGACATGTTCGTGCATCTTGCGAACGTCAGAGTGTCCGTATCTCTCAACATACAGCCTCGGACCACCGAGAAAGCCGGACAGAAATCGAAACTGTTCGATCCGCGAATGGGCAACGCCATGTCCCCTTAGATGCAAGATATTGAGTATCTCTGCTCGCGGTTCCGTTTCCACGATATCATAAAACGCTTCAACCAATGCCCGCGTCGCTCCCTCACCGCCGATCCGGTCATAGAGCGATGACAAAGTTCTTTTCGACGTCGCGTCAGCTCGCATATCTGAGATCATGTCCGTCTTCGCTCCAAGACTGGATGGAGGTATCCAGGATATAGCGTTGCGTAAAAATCGCCTATGTCCGGTTCGCATCTAACAGCGAACGTAAGCTTTCTAGATCCATGTGGAACTGTCCCAAAAAAGAATGGCCCCTTTGCAGGTGAGGTGGAGGTGTCGTCGACCATATCCGCCAACGGAGCGAACCGCCTCGGATGTCGATCCTCTGCATGGTCTCGCCGGCATCATTGACTTGCCCTCAAGATAACGAGCGGCGCGCTTGACAGCACCAAACGCGCGGTCTGTTGGCGAACTCGGCGATCACCTCGAACTCTTGCCTTCGCTCGCTGCCTGCCGTCGGTACTGTGCCGGCGTCAAACCGACGTGCTGCTTGAACGCCCGCTGGAACGCGGCTTCGGATTGATAGCCCACATCCTCGCCAATCGCCGAGACCGATGTGGATGTTGCTCTCAGCGCGTTCGCTGCCGCCGTCATGCGCACATCGGTGAGAAGCTCGATAGCGGAACGGCCGAGGCTCTGTTGGAACTGACGTATGAACGTGGCTCTCGACATTCCGCATAAGTCGGCGAGCGCCGGCAGCGTCCAGGGATGACCTGGGTCAGCGAACATAGCCGACAAGGCGCCCGCTAAACGCGGATGTCCCGCCAACGTGAGCAACCCGTTAGGAGCAGCCTGGTCCTCACTAGCCAATCGCAGTGCGAGGGTGAAGAGCACAGCCGACAAAGCACCAAGCATAGCTTGGCCCCCAAGGTTCTCTTCGGCCGATTCCGATCGCATCAATGCCACGAGGTTGGCAAGACGGGCTCGCGCCCCCGGCTTGGCAGCCTTCACTAAGTGTTCGGACGTGCTGACCACCAGTCGCGGCGGTAGATAATTATGGATTAGGAGTGCGTGCTCTGCGGAGAAGAGGAAGCGGCCACAGAGCATGTCGAGTTGCTCCCCCTGACCGTCATTTTCGTCGATCGTGATAGTCGCGCCTTTTCGCTGTCGAATTGGCGAGGCGGCTTGGCCTCCGCCATCGTGCAAGACATGAGCTGGTCCGCGCGTCAACAAGAGGATATCGCCAGCATTCAGCGTACGAGACGGCTCGCCATCCAATCCTTCAAGATGAGCCGATCCAGCAAGGACGACGTGATAGGGGATTTCGCCTGGTTCCGATGGCTCGTACTCGAGCCGCCAGGGTGCCGCGAAGAAGCAGCGGTGCTCGGCTCGGCCGCTAACCGGCACGATGTGCAGCAAACTGCTTAGCCAATCGATATGCGTCATCTCGAACCTCAAATGAGACGATCTAGCATATAATTGCACCATCCTGGCATTATAAATCTCATTTGCACGACTATGATGACTTTCATCGACATCAAGCCAGATGCGATCTCGGAAGCCTTCACCTTCGCAACTGGCTCTACCATTGAGGAGAAATCCAATGAACGTCATCGCTCAGCTTCTCGGCCGCACCGGTCTACTGAAACTCGATTACAACCTGCTCCGTGCCGCAATGGTGATCATCTTCGCGTGGTTCGGTTACGACAAATGGTTCGAAGCAGAAATCAGAGGGTTGCTGCCCATCATCACCCATGGGCCGTTTATCTCCTGGACCATTCCGGTTTTGGGCATCCGCGGCACTGCTATCTTTCTCGGCGCCTCAGAATGGACCTTTGGGACGTTGCTGTTTCTGGGTTTCTGGAACAAGAAACTGGGCATGCTCGGCGCCCTCGGTTCGACCTTCACCTTCATCGCTACCTTCACGGTCCTGCCGTTCGTGCCTGACGCGTGGGATGCCGGCGCCGGAGGCTTTCCAGCCATGACAATTAATTCGGCCTTTCTTCTGAAGGATCTCGTGCTGCTCGCGGTCTCTGTCTACCTTCTGAAGGAAGACGTTCAACGGGTCCTCAACGAGCAGCCGCGCTAAACGTCTGACGCAGGGTCCCTCGCTGATTAAAGCGCCATAGGGCGGTCCGGAAATACCGGGCCGCCCTTTAGCGAACCTCATCCATGCTTGAGCACCTAAATGATCGTCATCATCGACGAGATCTGCTTACCAGTAAGAGCGGGTGCCCCTCAGGGACGATCGCCTTAGGCGCGCGGCGAGGAAAAGAGCATTCGTGAAATCCCTTTTTAGCGCACCAAAGCTCTATTCTTTGGCGCGCATGACGCGCAATCGAACATGGCGCACATAATAAGATGCGTCGAGCATGCCAGCCTGCCAAAAATTTCGACTGAAAAGTACGGTGCCTACGCTCCGAAACAGCATCCCCGTCCGCATGCTAAGGCGCCCACCGCGATAAAGCATCCGCCGGCCACCGACGATGATCGCGACCACGAGCAAGAACGAACTTTCCCAAGACAGAAGCGCGATACGTCCCAAAGGCAACGCCCCGCGCGTGACGCTCAGATGCGCCGCTTTTTCACCGAGCTCACTTAGACGTAGGCGCAGCGCCTTCTCCTCTCCCAGGCTACCGATAAAACGATAGCTTCCAGACGTAAGCACATGGACATATCCGGCCCCTGACGCACCGACGGCCGCGTTGCCGTACTCAACTCTCTTCAGGCGCGCCAGCCGTTTCTTGAACCAGATGACAATGCCGGTAAGCGACAAGACGGCAACGACGAGCCCCATGAGCGACAGCAATATGCGACCGGGAAGGCCTGCGATGCGGCCGGAGTGCAGAGGAAATTGGAGTTGCATGAAAATGTCGGCAGCTGTCCCGGCCCACGGGATGCTATCGCCAAGCATGCCGCCGGTCTTACCATCAAAATAGAGCGTTTTCGGCTCCATTCCACCGCTGCCGTGCTCTTCGCCGGCTTCGAAAAACGAGACGCTGTAGATGCCGGTCTGCTGATTATAGAACGTGCTTCCCAGCGGCTCCTGCCATGAGCGCTTCGCCGCTTCGGCTGCGGCGATACTCAAAACGGATGCGAACGACAGCTGCGGTGAGATGGGCTTGTCGATCGGAGCCGGGGTCCGCGTTTCCCCGACGTCCGGCGTCAAGGAAAACACTTTGGAGAGAGCGGGACGCACGATCTCGTCGCCAAGGTTCATCGAGATCGAGGTAAACGCGAGGATTAAAAGAAAAAGCCAGGTCCACAGCCCAAAGGCCCGGTGGACATCAAAATTCAGACGATAGGCACTGGCATTTCTCTTGATGCGCCACGCCGGCGCCCAGCGGCTAAGCCAGCTTTTTTCCCGATGCGGAGATGAGATGGCAATCGCGCTGGTAGCACCGCGCTTCGACTGCGGAAACGTCAACCAAAGGCCGACGAAGCAATCGAACATCCAGACGATGCCGACAATGCCCATCAACCAGATTCCCCAACCGTCGAACCCGAAGAAGTCCGGAACGTGCATCGAATAGTGGAGCTTATAGAGGAAGGGGAGAATGTCCCGGCGATCCAGGGAGATTTGGCCCCAATAGCGTTTGCCCCTCACCTCGCCTGTCGCCGGTTCGAGATAAGCTTGGTTGTAGTTGAGTTCGAAGAGGCGCCCCGTCACCGGATTGACTCGCGGCTGGATGAATAGTCCTGCCGTTTTTCCTGGCTCGTAGGACAGCGGAAAATAGGTGACGCGCGCCTGCGGATTCGCCGCTTCAAAACGCGCCACAAGTTCGAGCGGCGGCAACGGCGGCCCGGCCAGCTTCGCTTCGAAAAGATCTGGATTGAGCCATTCGTCGAGTTCGTGATCCCAAGAGATCACGGCTCCGGTGAGACCGGCCACAAACAGAAAAGCTGCAATGAAGAGACCGGCCCACCTATGGACAATAACGAGTAAGCCGCGCACTTCGCCTCCCTGCCGCACCATTGCAAACGAAGACGATTGTACCCCGACAAATATTGACTTGAAAAGTAAAGAATGTGTCGCTAGCGTGTTCTGATTGGACGTGATTGCGGGGTGGCAATCGCGTTCCAGTTGTGTGGGGGAAGACAATGTTTGCGAAATGGCCAAGCGCCCGCGTGCGGGCGCTAAGTGTTGCTGCGTCCTCGATTCTAGCGGCGCCTGCCGCCCGCGCACAAGAAACCGTGCCCGTTCCGATGCCGGAAATCGTGGTTCAGGGCCAAAGCCAAAAGCAGCCTACTGCGAAGAAATCCGTTTCCAAACCGGCGAAGACTGCGGCGGCAAAGTCGCAGATCACGAAAACGAATGCCCCTAAGACTCCGCCTCCACTGAGCGACGGATCGAGCGTGTCCCTTTCAGCAATCGACGGCTATGTCGCCAAGGAAAGCTTTGCTGCGACGAAAACGAATACGCCTTTGATCGAAGTACCGCAGTCGATCTCGACCGTGACGCGCAAGCAGATCGAGGATCGCGCTCCGCAGAATCTCAGCGACGCAATTCAATATGTGCCCGGCATCCGGACCAATCTTTCCGGCTACGATCCGCGTTTCGACACCTTCAATATTCGCGGCTTCGACGCGACATACACCGGCATCTATCGCGACGGCTTGCGCCAGATGAGCAGCGGCTTCGGACAGTTCCGCACGGAACCTTATGGCCTCGATAGCATCACCATTCTTCGCGGCCCGACGGCATCGTTATACGGCTCAAGCAACGCCGGCGGCATTGTCGATATGTACTCGAAGCGCCCGACCGAAACGCCCTTTCGCGAGCTCGAGGTGCAGATCGGCAATTACGATCGCTACCAAGGCAACTTCGATTTCTCCGGCCCGACCACACTTGGCGATAATGTGCTTTATCGCTTTACCGGCCTTGTGCGCGACAGCGATACCGAACTCATGGGAACGCCTGACGATCGCCTCTATCTGGCACCGGCCGTCACGTTCAAGTTCGACCCGAATACGAAGCTGACGATCCTCGGCGAATACATGGACGCCACGACGGGCGCCAACACGGCCTGGTACAACGACTATAGTTCCGGACACGCGCATCGGACGAACATCTGGTCGGGCGATCCGAATTTCCAGCTTTTTGACCAGACGCAAGAACGCATCGGCTACGAGTTCGAGCACCGCTTCAACGATATTTTCACCTTCCGCCAAAAGGCGCGCTACTCGCATCTTTCGTCGACCGGCAGATACATTGATATCGTGGATGAAATCGAGCCGGACATTTGGAGCCGCGCCAACGGCATCGTCATCAGCGACGTGAATAATTTCGTGGCGGACAATCAGTTGGAAGCTCGTTTCTCGACGGGACCACTGAAACACGTGGCGCTGGCTGGCGTCGACGTTGCTTATGTCTGGTACAAAGAGGGCATGGGCTTCGGCGAACCCATCGAGGATGGCGGTATCGTCCCTCCCCTCGTCAATTACAACTATGGCCAAACACACATCCCGGCGCCCGCGATCCAAACGGTGACGCATCAGGATCAGATATTGACCGGCACATATCTGCAGGACCAGATCAAGCTCGACCGATGGGTGTTGACCCTGGGCGGCCGCCACGATTGGGTTACGACCGACACCGACACGGACGGCGACGATCTCAAGCAAAGCGATGCGGACTGGACCGGCCGCGCCGGCCTCACCTATCTCTTCGACTCCGGCTTCGCGCCCTACATCGCATACGGTACAGGCTTCGTCGCAAACTCCGGGACAGATTTCATTACCGGCAAACCGTTCAATGCCTCGAAGTCGGAATCGAAGGAAGTCGGCTTCAAGTATTTCGTGCCAGGCTACAACGCATCCATCTCGTCTGCCGTCTTCGACATTCAGCAGACGAATGGCGTCCAAGACCAGTGCGCGGACATCAACGGTGTCACCCAATGCGGCTCCGTTCAGACCGGCGTACTGCGCTCGCGTGGTTTCGAGATCGAGGGCACAACCACGCTCGACAACGGGTTGAGCCTCTTGGCCTCTTACTCCTATGTCGACATGCGCATCGAAGACAATGCAAATGGCAATGAAGGCAATGTGCTTTCGAGCATTCCCTTCAACACCGCATCATTCTGGGGCGATTATACGCTCCGGTCGGGACCGGCGGCTGGGCTCGGATTTGGCCTCGGCGTCCGCTATATCGGATCGAGCTTCGGCAATGATGAGAACACATTCAAGAACGCAGGACATACGCTCTTCGATATGGAGTCGCATTACGATCTCGCCCGTCTCGACCCAACGCTGCGTGGCGCTCGTTTGCAGTTGAACATCAATAATATTGCCGACAAGCGTGTCGACGTATGCTCGTCCGATTATTGCTACCTCGACCAGGGCCGCACCGTGATCGGCAGCTTGCGTTATCGATGGTAGCACAGAACGAGATGGGGAGCCGGCTCAGCGGTTGCTTCACCCGCGGGCGGCGAGATCGCCGTAAATATCCAGATGGCGGGTTGCGATAGCGGGCCACTCGCGCTCTGCCAAGCCGTTCGCAAGTGCTACGGCGTCAATGACGGGAGGCTCGGGTGCCATGACGTGCGCCACAGCATCGAGCGGCCCAGAACAATGAGTTGTAACCAGACGCAGCCAATCGGGCGTCTGTACGGAGTGCGTCGTTAGTACGGTCACGCCGTGCTTCAGGCAAGCCAATGCAGACCCCCGCTTGTCGGTGATGCCGTCAGGGAAAGGGAGATAGGCATGACTAGCTTGCGCCAGCTCCTGTGATACCTCTCTACTGTCCAAGTTGAGGCGAAGATCGACTGCGTTTTTTTGGGCACTCGCACGGACAAGTGCCACAGTTGGCGAAGCCGGATCAACGACAGCTCCAATGAATGCAATGGGAATGTCTGAGCCTTGCGCACGCAGCGCGGCTACGGCTTCGATGACACGCTCGAGGCCCTTATTTTCCCCTATCTGCCCGAAATAGATCAAACGTCGCGGCCGGTTCTCTCGGCGAACGGCATGAACCGGTATGTTATTGCCCACCGGAACGACCGTGCACACACGCGCCGCAAAAGGATACAACGAGAGGAAGGCGCGCCGTTCTTCGGAATTCGAAAAGATGATCTGCTTTGCCCCCACAGCAATTGGCAGGCAATAAAGTTTGCGCGCTGCACTGAATATCCGAAACTCGTGCAGCGTCACCACTGAGTTTCTGCACAAAAAGGTCAAAAGCCCCCACCATGGTGCTCTGCCCATTTGCATACTCGGGTACTGTATATGGATAACATCTTGTCGATATGCGCTGGCGACCCGCAGCGTCTCTTTAAGCGACCATCGATCGACGAGCGCACATTCCGTTGCACCATTCATTTGTGAAAGTGCATCGACCAATCTCGTCGTGTAATCGAGGACACCGCACCGGTTGTCGGACCTGCCCGCCAATACATGGACGACCCGCACGTCAATTCCCCTTTGCGATCAGAGTTGCAAGGGAGCGGACTCCATCTTCGCACGTAGCGATGTGATGATCACGTAGGCCTCCATCTAAACCACGTTGTGCGGCCTGCAGAACGCGCACTGAAATATCAGCAGGCTGTGCATCTCGGTCGTCGAAGAAGTAATCCACGCGCTGCGTCAATCGATAAAAGCCGCGAACTTTAGGATCCCATCCAATTCCCACCGAAGGGACTCCGACAGCGTAGGAAATGATCGACGCGTGAAGGCGCTGCGCCACAATAGCGTCGAAACCAGCGACACGACTGACCAAATCGGCGTCGTCCCCGGGAGCGATGGCGGAACCATCGTACGCTATGCCACGCTCGCTGAGTTTCGACCCCAAGCGATGTGCCGCGCGGATGTCGCCAACCTCACCGGTCGTGAATAGATAGACGTCCACACCGGCAGCAACCAAATGCTCCGCAGCGGCGATCCAAAAAGCATCGTCAATCCCAGTCGGCGCATCGCGAACGGCCCTCACGACCGCGGGCGACATGATGCCAAGCCCAACGCGAAGACGCTGACGGGGCGAGCGCTTCCCAATCTCGAAAGTCCTTGCCGCAAGCAAGCCCGGGTCAAGCGCGATCCGGATATTTTCCTTTCGCCAGCCGGTAGCGACGAGATGATCGGCCGATTGTTCGTCACGCACGCTTATACTTGCTATGGAAGCATCCTGCAGAAAGCGGTGCAATTGTTTGCCGGCCGCCTGCTGCCACGTATTGGGATGGGATACGCCCACGGAGTGTATGTGGATACCGACACCCAGTTCGCGCGCAAATTCAGCGACAGCGTTGAGACGCACGGGGAAGTATTCAGTCGTCGCAGTAATTAAATGACCTCCTCCGATGACAATCGCGGACACTGGTCGCTGGTGCACAGACGTTTTCCACTGAGACAACAGCCGGCTGCGCGCACGACGCACATTAAGCTGCGTCTTGAGACGACGCGGAACAAGCGTGCGAACCACATCTTTTGCGGACCAAGCCGATATAGCTGGCTCACCCTCGGGTCCGCTCTTTCCGTCGATATCCCAACCATCAACACCGCAATCCAGTTCGGATCGCAAGGCTGCATGAAGACATCGACCAAGCAGCCGATCACCAAGATTGGCGCTGAAAAAATCGTTGAAGCAAAGAACGCTCAGTTCTGCACCTTTCACGCTTCCGCACGGTCGATAGTTCCGTCCGATTGTTCGGGTTTCTTGATCGGCCGGACGAAACCATTGCTCCGGGTCTCTGGAGATTTATTAATCACTATGCCAAGCAAGCGGCTTGAGATCACATCCGCATTCTCAAGACAGCGCTCCAAATCGGCAATCGGACTGCCCCAGCGACACACCATAAGAACGCGATCTAAAAGCGGTGCAATGGCGCGCGCATCGACATGATCGAGCATCGCCGGAAGATCAATGATAACGTAGTCAAAGTTTCCTTGCGCTCGCTGCAGCGCTTGATGCATGGCGTCGCAACTCAGGATATCGGCGGGGTGCGCGGGTATTGCAAAATTACTCTGCCCCACAAAGCTCAGATTGTCCGCCAGGCGTACGACCGAGAGTGTTTCGTCTACGCCTGTAATAAACTTCGTAAATAATTCTCCGTCCCGCTCGCAGAAACATTTCCCCAATGTCGGATTGCGCAAATTGGCGTCAATCAGTAGCGTTCGACTTCCAGATTGAGCAGACAGCAAAGCGAGATTGTACGCAACCGTCGTCTTGCCATCATGAGATGTCGGTGAGGTCACACCAATCGCGCGAGTTGGCTTCTGCAAATCAAACTGACTGAGCGCGATCTTGATTTTCCGAAGCTCATTTTCGGCAGCATTCGCGCCGATCCCGGAATTCCCGACGAGCACAACAGGCAGTCCTTTGTCACGACCGAATAGGCCGGTACGCACCTTACATAACGGAAGCGGCTCGAAGACTCGTACTCCAAGCGCTGTCGACAACTGTGGTCGCGACCGCACTGGAGCTTGCACAAACTCTGCGCCGAAGGCGCCGAGCGTCCCCAGCGTGCAGCCGGCGATCAACGAAAGCGCCAATACGAGTGTGGTGCGCGGCGAACCGGGAATATTCGGTGGAATGGCTCTGGTTAGCACGCGGGCGGAAGTCGACGGAATTGCAACTTTCTGAAGCTGCAGCGCTTGGGTGTAACGGTTCAAGTAGGCTTCGTATCCTGCCCGCGCTATTCGTGCTTTGGCAGCCAGATCTAACGCTTTTCCGTTGTCGGCGGAAACTACGCCCGACGCTGCCGTCTGGCCCGGACTAGAACCGGTTACAGTCGCATCTCGCGCCGCCTTCTCAGCGCGCGTTGCTTGATCTCTTAAAACCACGAGACGGTCTTGCATCCATTTATTAGCGCGCAGTTGCGATTCCTGACGCGCGCCGAGCTGTTCTTCGATGTAGCCGTCAGCAATTGCGTTTGCTATTTTTGCAGCCTTCTCCGCATCGATGGACGTTGCGTCAATCTCCGCGACGTAACTCCGCCCGATGCGATCGATCTTCAATTTCGCTTGAAGATTATCCAGTGCGATCTCGCGTGGATTCGCTTTGTGCGCCGGACCTTTGCCAATCGGAGACAAAGCAAGCAATCGCGAAAGAAAGCCTGGTCTTGGCTTGCCGAACTCAGGATCGTCAGCGAGACCGAGTTCGTCTATTACCCGCAAAGCAAGGCTTCCCGAGCGGACTGCCTCCATTTGCGATTCAATGACCGTGCTGTCGACAACAGCGTCGCTCGATGCCGCATCGTCATCGGGAGCCTGTCGGGTTTCGGTAAGAAGAACCGCTGTCGCGATATACTTTTTGGGCGTAACCGCGAGAAATAACAGCGCCGCGGAAAGGCAGCCAATCACGCTAATGATGATTATGCGATGCTGGTATTTAAGCACGCTCGCGATTTCACCGATCGACCACCGAGGCGATCTCAGCTCACGCACGTTTTGATTAAACTGCAGCACTATTCTGATCTTTTCTCATCGGTTTGCGGAGCAGGCGCACTGCTCTCGGGAAAGCGCAGCGCAACGTCAACGACATCTCCGGGTCTCAGTTCCTCATCTTGTGACGCTTTGAGGCTACTGACGCCGGCATCCGTTTTCCGATGAATTAGAATGCTGGGCTCTCCGCCATTTCCGCGCACAAGTTGGGATCGAACAAGCCCTGTGTAGATCAGCTTATCGCCAAGAGCCTGCAACCGCGCGCGCGTTTGGCTCAATTCAAGCTGCGTATCGTGCAATTCCGTCAGAAGCCCTTGGCGTCGTTCATCAGGGAGCTTTTGAAGTTGTGCGGCCAAGTCCGCTCGATCCCTTTCGGAGACACCTCGCTGCGCTACGGTTTGCAGATACCGCGTCGATGACAGGAGAATTGTGCGACGAGCTTCAATGACCCGCGTGATGGGCAGCGTTTGCCTTCCGAACAGCTCCTTCACGCGCTCCAATTCCTCAGTATCCGCCTGGACACCAAGCTTCTCTTTGTCTTCTTGTTGAGAGAGTGCCGAAATACGATCGTTTTCGGTCGCGATCGCTGACTGCAGGTAGTCGCTTTGCTTCTTGTTGAGGCTATTACGCGCAGAGAGCTGAGCCTCCTCCAGATCAACGATATTCTTCACACTGCTCGCAGAGATCGGCGTTGCCTGGAGCGCCTTGGAATCGAAGTTGGCTTTCCCTGCAAGTTCCGCTTTCAACCTCAGAATCTTCGCCTGCTGCGTGGCAAACAGCGTCCACTGGGCGTCGTAGTCTGCTCGGAAATCGGCTTCCTCCAAAAGTGGATTCTGCGCTCGAAAACGCATCACATCTACGCCGCCCGCAAGAGCAATAGCTTGGCGAACGGTTATTCCGGGCCTGAATGACTGTTGTCCGGGCTGCGAGACGTCGCCATTAACGTAGATCGGACGATATTCGGCAATAACGACCGATATCTCATCCGCTGCCAACATCACTGAGAGTTGGCGGCCATCACTCGAACGGCGTTGGAGCACTTGTGAGGATACCTCACTGCGAACCTTCGCTTGGAGCTCAGACACAGTCATGCCCTGGGCTTTCAATTCACCCACCAAGGGAAAACTGATCTGCCCATCGATGTCGACTGTCGCGCGCGTCTTGAGGTCTGGTGCCGAGGCCGCGCTGAACTCGATGCTATCGCCAGGTTGAATACGATAACTATCGTCAGCCAGGCTTGCGCTCGTCGTGGCCAGAAGGATCGGCAGATATAGAAAAACAAACCGCAATTTTTTCATCAACTGCTGCCTCAGCTCCCAGTGCCGCGAAACACCTCAGATTTGAAAGTTTGCCAAAGGATCCGAAAATCCAGAAAAAGAGACCAGCTCTCAGCATAGGCGAGATCGTATTCTATACGCGCCTTGGCGAATTTTGCGTCCGTCGTGCTGCCCCTTAATCGATTGATTTGAGCCAAGCCGGTAATTCCGGGGCGCATGCGATGACGCTTGAAGTAATGAGGAACAAGCTCCTCATAGAGTAGACCGCCCGCACGCATTCCAGGAACATGCGGACGAGGACCAACAAGAGACATGTCGCCGAACAGAACGTTGAAGAGTTGCGGCAACTCATCGATGTTGGTGCGGCGAAGAATTTTTCCGACACTTGTGACGCGCGGATCGTCAGCTTTGGTTTGCCTGACGCCTGTGGCATCCCCCAAATCAATTCGCATGCTACGGAATTTGTAGATACCGAAAAGCTCGTTGTTCAAACCGTAGCGAGATTGCTTGAACAAGATCGGTCCGCGCGATGTCAGTTTGATTGCCACCGCCGCTCCAAGAAGGATCGGCGACGCCACAACGATGAGTGTTGACGCGGCGAAAACATCGACCGCGCGCTTAATTGCAAGTTGAATTGCAAGAGTGTTGGCGCTCGGCGATGACGCAAGTTCAGCACCGGAAAAAGACAAAGACTGAGGACGATTGAGAAAGGTCATCGATACCGTCTCCGCACACTGACTGGTTCGATTGGACTGCGCACTAACGGCAATCCAGATGAGTGAAAGGCAAGTGAGTTGCCGATCGAGAGGCAACCTCTCCACTGATCATGAGGCACAATTATGGTGCAACGCACGCAATGTTACTCTCATGAAAATACTATGTAATGCGACGTTTTGTTCGCTTCCGCGAACGCGCTCGATGCGTTGTCTACTTATCTCCATCCGCTAACGTCATTGCTCGAGACGTGTAAAAGTCGGACGCGAACTGATGCATCGCATTAACGTTCCATCTCACGGCCAGATACCTTTATCCGCATGGCGCGCTGCCATCAGGTGGCGCCGTGGAACAATCATTACGTGGACACTCTTAGGCTTCGCTGCAGGAGCTTTGGCGCTAGGCACCGAGCAACGCCGCCACGTCGTGACAGGCGAGGTCTTGCTGCCGTCGTTGAACGCAAGCGTCACAGCATCGGATGCCGAGGCGCGGGAAAGTTTCGTCGCGGCTCAGATCGAGACAATCAAGAGCGATCACATTATTTCCGAAACTCTCGACAAGCTCGCGTTTTGGGGTGAAGCGAACGGTCCGGCGTTTTCCGAGCCGGCTCTTTTGACAACATCCCTCGCGAGCAGTGAGCCGCAACAAATGTCATCTGTTGCGGAGACGGATGCCGAAAGACTCAAGACGATCGGAAAGATCAAGGACCTTCTAACCGTATCTCCTGTGGCATTGGGATCCGCGATCAGAATCACGCTTGCGTCGCGCGATCCATATAACGCCGCGAAGCTCGTAAATGCCGTGCTTGATGCTTACATTGAGGATTACAAAAAAACGATCGGAAATGGGCCCAAACAAGCGGTGCAGGAGTTACAGCAACGCCTCGATACGTTGCAAGAACGTGCGGCTACCGCAGAGGAACAGGCACAGGCAGGACCCAGCAGACCCGTCGAACGCAAAAAGCTCGAAGCTTTAGCAAGCACCTATCGCTCGCTACATCAGCAGACACTTAGTGAGTACGCCAACGCGCTTAACGCCGAGCCACAGGCTGCGACGGGACCAAGAATTCTGACGCGGGCGAGCGCTTCACGCGCTTCTCCCACTTTCAGTACGGCGATACTTGCCGCAGCACTTTTGGGTGGCGGCCTCATTGGCCTCGCATTTGCTGCCCGTCGCGAGTTCGTTCTTCGTCCTATTCGCACTCCAGAAAATTTGGAGCTCAGCCTGGGATTACCTGTACTTGGCGTTGTCTCGCTTGTGCCTGGCCGCAAACTGTATCCAAAGAACGGCGCTGAACCGCCACTTCTTTTGCATGACGACAAGGACGGATTGCGCGGCATTCTTCTACGCCTGCGAGAAAACCTCAATAACGGCACATGTGTTGTCGGCGTCGCCTCAACGCGCAACGGCGAGGGAAAATCAACGCTCGCGTTCAACCTCGCGGTGCTCGGTGTTGAAGGCGGCGCACGCGTTCTCTTAATGGACGGCAACCTTCATCGACCGGCACTTGCGCGCGGACTGACTGGTACGCCGGCAACAGAATTGCTGAGCGCATTGAAGAACCCTACAGATCTCGTCGACAATGTCACGACGACGGAATTCGGCTTTGATTTTCTGGGCGAACGCAGCATTTCCGATGACGTGCGGCCCGCTGTGCTGATGGCATCACCTGAGCTGGACAGGCTGATCACCAGCGCGCGCGGCAGCTATGATCTCATAATCTGTGATCTGCCCGAGCTTACAAACCACGCGGATGCCGAAGCCGTCGCGACTTCACTCGATGTCTGCGTAATCGTCGCGGAGTGGGGATCCACATCGACCTTCACACTCATGCGGGCACTTAAAACGTCGCCTGCGGTTGGCGTCCGTGCAGCAGGTGTCATCATCAACAAGGCTCCGTTGGAGGTTTTGCGGTCAGCTTGAGATCGTCTCGTTGGCTCTAGGAGGTTGTTCATGCGTGTATTGCATGTTGTTCGCCAGTTTCATCCGGCCGTGGGCGGCCTCGAAAATATGGTGCTGTCGTTAGCACGCGCCCAACTGAGAGCTGGGCTGCAAGCAGAGGTGCTCACTCTCAACCGCCGCTTTCAAGATCTCGACACAGTGCTTCCTTCACGCGATTGCGTTGAAGATATTCCTGTTAGGCGCATTCCCTTTCGCGGTTCACGGCGCTACCCAGTTGCTCCGCAGGTTTTGTCACACGTTGAAGATTTCGACTTGATTCACGTCCACGGTGTCGACTTCTTTGCGGATTTTCTATCAGCCACCGCGCCATGGCACAGAAAACCAATGGTATTGACGACCCACGGCGGCTTCTTCCATACGACGTTTGCGCGACGCCTGAAGCGCTTCTATTTCAGGACCATCACAAAGTCCTCGGTCCGCAATTACCGTCGCGTCATCGCCTGCAGCGAGAACGACGCTCAGACCTTCAGCACAATCGCGGGCGAACGTGTTGTGGCGATCGAAAATGGCGTCGACATCCAAAAATTCAGAGATGCCTCAAGTCGAGAATACCAACCGAAGATCGCATATTTCGGTAGATTCGCGGCCCACAAAGGTATTCTGAACCTCATCAACGCATTCGACCTCGTTCGCCATGCGATCCCGGACGCCCGTCTCGTATTGATCGGAAACGATAGCGACGGAATGCTACGCATTATAGAGGCGGCCTGCGCCGACGGCTTGCGCGACGGCAGCATCAAAATTCTGACCGATCGAAATGACGGAGAGATTGCCGATGAACTTTCTACCTGCAGCTTCTTCGCGTCGGCGTCCCAGTATGAAGGATTTGGGCTGACGCTCGTCGAAGCCATGTCTGCCGGGCTCATACCGATTGCAAATGAAATTCCAAGCTTCGAAGCGATCCTGCGACGCGCCGGCGTCGGGCTTCTCACGAATTTCGACGAGCCAGAAGTAGCAGCCGACCACCTTCTCAGATTCATGCGGGCATCTTCCGAGCGCTACACCGAATTGCGATCTGCAGCTATAGCGGCAGCAGCGCCTTACGATTGGGCACAGGTCGAGCAATTATATCGTAACGAATATGAGCGGGTCCTCGGCCACAAGACACGCACGCTGCTAGGCGTTGAAATCAGCGTGATGTCGCGCAATGATGCCGTCGATGCGTTGGATCAGGCCATCGCCCAGAATTTGCAACAGCGCATAGCATTTGCCAATGCTCACACGCTTCGCCTGGCGGCACGAAATCCCGATTTACGTAAGGCGCTACGGCGCTTTCTTGTTCTCAACGATGGCTTCGGTGTTGATATCGCCAGCCGCATGAAGTTTGGCAGACGATTTCCCGCCAATCTGAACGGAACTGACTTTGTCCCGCACTATCTGAGCAATACCCGGCATAGATTGCGCATTTTCCTGCTGGGCGCGCGACCGGAAATTGTCCGCTCCACCGCCGCCCGGTTTGCCGCTTTATATCCGCGCCACTCGATCGTCGGAGCCCGCGATGGATATCTGTCGCAAGAGACAGACATCCAACTTGTACGCCACGAGATAAAGACCTCCAAAGCCGACATACTTCTCGTCGCCATGGGAAATCCACTTCAAGAAATCTGGATAGACAAGCACTGTCATGATCTGCCGGTGCCACTTCAGCTCGGCGTCGGCGCCCTTTTTGACTTCGCGTCTGGACGCATCAGAAGGGCACCAGGTTGGATTCGCCGCGCCCGATGCGAGTGGCTGTATCGCTTAGCGCTCGAGCCTCGCCGGCTGTTCTCTCGCTATGTAGTGGGAAATATCGTTTTCTTGCATCTTGCCACTCGCGACCGTCGCACCGGCTTCGCGCCATGAGCGACGTAACCAGCCTATCGAACAGCAATGCGAATTTTCGTTCATCCGGCCTAGCAAACAGCTGGCTGCTGGACGTTGCCCCATCCGCCATCGTAATCGCCGCCATCATGTTCAACGCTGGGCTGGCCGTCGTGAATGCCAACGTGATGGCGCTCACGCCATCCCTCGTCATGCTCGTCGAGGGGATGCTGACTGCGACTGCGCTCGCGGTTGCACTGCTTCGATGGCGACCTGAGATGGCGCCTATCGTCGTCGTAATGTGTCTCATTTTCCTGTTCGGTGTTGTTCGCGCTATCGCCACCGGAGAGCTGCAACCCAAATACATCCGCGACGTGATGATCATCCCCGTGTTTCTGCTCCTGGGAATGGCATCGTCAGAACGCTATCTGGTGCGCACTGTCCTGTTCGTCCAAACAGTAGTGCTTGCTGTCTTTTTGCTTGAGTCATTCTTGCCAGACATACACTCGGCAATTTTCAAAATTCAGGAATACTACATAAACACCCGCGGAACCCGCGCCGATCAGTTCTACAATTCGAACTCCGATCTCTTCGTCAGCGCCACGCGTCCGAATGCGCGCTATTTTCCATGGGTCAACGAACTGCGGATGTCATCGATATTTCTCGAGCCGGTATCGTTGGGAAATTATTGCAGTATCATCGTTGCGTTTACGACCTCATGCTTTCGCCGCATTGGCTTGCCTGCCACAATCTATCTCGCAGTCACGACCGTCCTATTGCTTATGGGCTGCGACGGCCGGCTCGCTGTACTCGCCTCAGTTATTATTTTGGCAGCAGCGTTTGTGACGCCGTACCTGCCTCCGTACTCCGCGATCATCTACCTTCCGCTGGCGGGGCTTACGTTATTTTCTGCCGCGGGTCTCTTCGGACTAAAATCTGGAGAGGACGATTTCGCAGGGCGACTGGCCGGAACGGTCGAAATCATTCATCGGTTCGAACTTCCGGACCTGCTTGGAATCTCCGAACAATTCGTCAACTCCACGGTTGATAGCGGCCTTGCCTATCTTATTGTGACGCAATCTCTCCCCGGCCTCATCCTGCTTTGGACTTTCATCGCGTGGCATGTCTCCGAAAAGACGACGGAGCAGGTTCGCTTTACGCACGCGCTCTGTATCTACCTCACCCTGTCCATGTTGGTCAGCTATTCGCTTCTGACAATTAAAACCGCCGCGCTCCTGTGGTTCATCCAAGGTGCGCTCCAGGCGGGGGGCGACGCGGAAAGAAATCAAGTTCCCGCGTTAAAAGGAGCATAAGATGGTTCTCAAACCAACGCGCCGGACTGTGATTGCCACGGGCGCCGCTGCGATCGCCGCGCAGGCTTTGAACGCACCGGCGCTGTCGGAAAATTCTCCTGCCTACTGCGCGGGCGTCAATATCGCCGGCGGTGAATTCGGAAAGCTACCGGGAAAATATGGTACCGACTATTCGTATCCTTCGAAGGAGAGCTTCACCTATTTCGCCGCGCGGAATTTCAATCTCGTGCGCCTGCCTTTTCGGTGGGAACGCCTGCAGCCGGCACTCAACTCGGATTTAGATCGGCAAGAGTTGGAACGCCTGAAGGCGTCCGTCGACGCCGCGAGAGCTACCGGCCTCAAAGTTGTTCTCGACACTCATAATTATGCGCAGCGCCGCCTTAAGACCGACGACTGGAAGGAAGCACACGTCATCGGATCGGAAGCTGTGAGCGCCGCAGCTTTCGCCGACTTTTGCGGGCGGCTCGCTGCCGCGTTCAGAGATGACAACTCGATCATCTTTGGATTGATGAACGAGCCAACTGGAATTGTCGCGTATAATTGGCTGCCGATTGCCAATGTTGCGCTCGCTGCCATACGAGCGAGCCAAGCAAAGCAACTCGTCTTTGTTCCGGGCGTGAACTACACCGGAGCCCATTCTTGGTTTTCTTCTGGAAATGACCTGATGGCGGAGGTCGTCGATCCGGAAAGAAACTTCGTGCTTGAGGTCCATCAGTACCTTGATCAGGACTCCTCGGGAAAGACCGGGGATGTCGTGGGACCCGATGTGGGATCGGACCGATTGCACAAGTTCCAGACTTGGGCCCGCGCAAACGAAATTAGAGCATTTCTTGGAGAGTTTGGTGCCGGTCGTGACCCGAAATCGTTGGCCGCTTTGAAAAACATCTGTGTCACCATGCGCGACAACCGTGATGTTTGGATGGGTTGGGCCGCGTGGGCCGGCGGCGACTGGTGGCCCGACGACTATCCTTTGAATCTTTCACCAGCAAAGGACGGGTCTCCACGACCTCAGTTGGAAATTTTGTCAGCACAGGCAGCCCAATTCATTCACGGCGATCCGACGGAGCAGCGTCAGAACTGATGTCACTCACAATGTCATCGCCAGTGTTGCGTCTTAGCGTGTTTGCGATGCGCATATCCGGCATTGCGAGCAAGTTCCTTCTCGGCCTGTTCATCGCGAAACTCATGTCGCTGACCGATCTCGGTATATATGGTCTGCTTCAGGGGCAAGTCGCAATTTTGCCGATCGTTCTTCGCCTCGGTTTAAATCGCCAAGTGGCGCGCGAGTTGACCGACGTCAGCCACACCGAACAGTCGCTGCTCATTGCGGGATACTTTTCGCCGTACGTCATCTTGTACGCTCTTGCGCTCATGATGGCCGCGGCACTTGCGATGGCGGACGTGATCCCCTGGCTCGCTGTTATTGTTGTTGGCCTCGTGGCAGGCGAACACTTGGTTATGGACGGCTATGACTTTTTGATTCAGCTCCGGCGCCCATTTGCGGCAAATGTGGTGCTGAGCGTCCTTTCGACATCGTGGCCAATCGCATTCATAGTTGCTGCATACTTCGAGCCCGCCTGGCGCACGATATATGCGCTGTCGGCATTCTGGCTGGGCGGCAGCGTAGCCGCGACGATTCTGATCACAGTGTTTCTTCGATCCCATCTCTCGGCATTTCACCTTCCCTCTATTGAGCGGGTTCGCCGATCCATTCGCGCATCCGCACTTCTTTATGGAAATAGTCTGGCATCGACAGCCACAATCTATCTCGACCGCTATCTCGTTGGCGCGTTCCTGTCACTCGAACTTGCTGGCGTGTACTTCTTTTTCTGGCAAGTCGGAACGGCCATATATAATCTCGTGAATTCTGGGCTTATGTCATTTGCACGGCCTCACCTCGTGTCTGCTTTTCAGGCTGGAGACGATGATGCATTTCGAGATCTCGACATTCAGACCACGCGGAGCGCCCTTATGGAGGCGACGCTCCTCGGATTGGCTGCTGCATGCGTGGTCTGGTTCATCGTGCCTTATCTAGACCGCCCCCTTCTTATCAAATACCAAGCCTTGCTTTGGCTCTTGCTCGCCGCGACGCTCGCACGGATCATCGCCGAGATGGGGGCATTGCGTCTCTACTGCAGGAGCCGCGATCCGTTGCTCATGAAAAGCACTTTGCTTTCCGCCTTGCTCACTGCCGTGTTCCTGCCCACAGGCATCTGGACCGGCGGCGTTTACGGATGCGCCCTCGCGTTGGCACTGATGTACGTTTTGGTTGCTGTCTACCGCGCACACGATCCTTACCAAGTACGCACGCCATCCCCCCAGTCATAGGAGTTTAATATGCAGAATGGCCTGAGAACGACGCTTTCGCACCTAGCGTGGAAGCTCGCGCCGGTACACATGCACGATCGATATTTGGCTCATGATAAATTTGCTGAGAGAGAAGAGGACATCATCGGCGACATCGTCGATCCTAATCGTGGGAGCATAGATGTTGGCGCAAACCTTGGCCGCTATACGATCCTGCTTTCGAAACATACTGAGTTTGTCATCGCGTTCGAGCCGCATCCCGAAGTAGCGCGGCTATTGAAGGATCTTGTTCGCCGCAAGGGCATCGACAACGTCACAATTGTCGAGAAGGCCGCATCTTCGGCCGCCGATCAAACGCGCCCTTTCTTCCTTCCCACCGAAGGGACAGGGCACTCAACCCTCGAGCAAACTGCTCAAAACGGTTCAACAGACGTCACCGAAGTTACGACCGCCACGCTCGACCAACTGGCAGGCCATGATGTCGGCTTCGTAAAGATAGACGTCGAAGGCCATGAATACGACGTTCTTTGCGGTGCAAAGCAATTCATCGAGGCGAACTCACCCACGTTCCTAATCGAGATCGAGACGCTCGTCGCTCCTGGCCAAATTGCCCTCATCCGCGAGTTCTTCGAAGAGCGCAATTACGCTGGCTACTATATTTACAAAAATGCGCTTCATCCGATTGACACGTTCGAGGACCGGCTGCAGGACCGCAAAGCTCTCGACTGGTCACGTTCCCGGCGGGACATGGACTTCGTCAATAATTTCCTTTTCGCCCCAAGAGGACCAGCTTCTGAGCAATTGGCTGAACGCATCGCGACTGGGCTAACCAGGTGAATTAGTTGAAAGCTATCCTGCACTCTAATGTGGACACGGCTCGCCGGAGAGAAGGAATTATTTGATGAGCACCATTTATCCAGTGATCTTGTCGGGTGGTTCGGGGACGCGGCTTTGGCCGCTGTCGCGCTCGATGTATCCGAAGCAATTCATTCGCTTCTTTAATGGTCAGAACACGTCGTTTCTGGGTTCGGCATTGGCGCGCTTGCCGCAGAAGGCCGGCTTCGAGGCACCGATCCTGCTGTGCAATAACGATCATCGTTTTCTCGTGCGCGAGGAAGTCGACCGCGCCGGCATCGAGCCCAAGGCCATCATTCTTGAACCGATCGCGCGCAATACGGCGCCGGCGATTGCAGTTGCGGCGCTGATCGCGCTGCGTGACGATCCAAATGCGATCCTCGCCGTCATGCCGTCCGATCACGTCATCGGCGACGAAGCGCTCTTTGCAGAGAACATCCGGCGGGCCGCCGCCGTGGCCGAGACGGGTAAGCTCGTTCTCTTCGGCATCACGCCGACGGAGCCCCACACCGGCTACGGCTATATTAAGCGCGGCGCGGCGCTGTCAGGATTTGACGGCGACGCCTTCGAGGTTGCGAGCTTTGCCGAAAAGCCCGACCGCGCCACCGCCGAAGATTATCTGGCGGACGGCTCCTACTTCTGGAACAGCGGCATCTTCGCGCTCAATGCCAAGACGTTCCTCGCCGAGATCGAACGCTACGAACCGGGCATTCTGGACGCCGCGCGCGCAGCGCTCGCGGGCGCCGGCGAAGACCTCGGGTTCCTCCGGCTGGATAAAACGAGCTTTGCGGCGTCGCCGAACATCTCGATCGACTACGCGGTGATGGAGAAGACGAACAAGGCCGCGATCCTGCCGATGGATGTCGGCTGGAACGACGTCGGCTCATGGTCGTCGCTGTGGGATATCGCGCCGCGCGATGACAAGGGCAACTTCATCAAGGGCGAAGCCGTGCTGGAAGATACGTCCGGCTGCTATGTCCACTCCGAGAAGTCGATCGTGTCGACGATCGGGCTCAACGATCTCATCATCGTCAACACACCGGATGCGCTGCTCGTTGCCGACAAGACCCGCACGCAAGACGTTTCGAAAGTCGTGCAGCGCCTGAAGCTGTCGAACCGCAAGGAGCAGGAACAGCACCTGCGGAACTATCGGCCGTGGGGCTACTTCGAGACGCTGAACATCGGACCGCGCTTCCAGGTCAAGCTGTTGCACGTCAAGCCCGGCGGCAAGCTGTCGATGCAAATGCATCACCATCGCTCGGAGCATTGGATCGTGGTGCAAGGTACGGCGCAGGTTTCGATCGGCGACAAGGAACAGCTCGTTCGCGAAAACGAGAGCGTCTACATATTTGCGACGCAGTGGCACCGGCTGCAGAACCCCGGCAAGGTTCCCGTCGAGATCATCGAGGTGCAGATCGGGTCGTACCTCGGCGAGGACGACATTCAGCGCACCGACGACATCTACAATCGCCAGCCCGAAGAGACGAGATAAAGAGGGCGGCCACGGCGGCACGCGCAGCCTGAAAGAAGCAGACTGGCGGCTGCTTCCCAGGTCGGCCGGCTGCAACGGAGGGAACCGCAGCCGATCAGCCAGTTCATCTAATGAACACGGTCTCGTTCGGCTCTAGCCTGACAAGCCATCAGTAATCCCAGAAGAGCGGTACCCGTCGAAAGGCATCACCATCTACCGCCACCCGGCCAACGGACGGAAAGGGAAGATGAGTGGCCACCAGCATTGAGCCGGTCTCTGCCAGCTCTCGCAGAAGACGGATGCGGACGCGGGCTGCTTCCTCTGGGTCGTGCTCGAACCCGTTGTGCCAGTCTGGGTGCTCGAACCCAACCGCGAACATGGCGTCGCCAGCAAACATCAGCCGATCGCCGCCAGATGCCAAGCGAACCACGCTGTGTCCGGGAGTGTGGCCGCCAGTGCGATAAACAATTACTCCCGGCGCCACCTCTTGCTCCTCATCGAACCGCTGTAGCTGACCGCTATACTCTTGCACGAACCGTTGGGCAGCCACCCGAAGTGCGTCCGGAAAACCCGGGGGCATCGCGGTACGAGAGAAATCAGGTGACTCCCAGAACGCAATCTCGGCGGCAGCAACATGGATCCGCAGGTCTGGACGCAGTCGGTCCTTCACTCCGTCAACAAGCAGTCCCCCAACGTGGTCCATGTGCATGTGTGTCAGCACCACATCGGTCACGGTCGAAAGATCGATGCCGGCGGCTTCCAGTCGCTTGATCAGTTGCCCCGCGCGCGGCAGGTGCAAGTCCGGATCGGATCCTAGACCCGCGTCGATGAGGATCGTCCTTCCGCCACTGCGGACCACAACCGCGTTCAGCGCCCAGTCGAAAGCATCTGGCGGCAGAAACATTTCTTTCAGCCAGTCAGCCCTGTCTGCTGCCTCGACGTTGGGTCCCAACATTGCCGTCGGTAGCGGGAGCACCCCGTCGCTGATGACAAGTACATCAATGTCACCGACACGCACAGCATAACGCGAGGGAACAAGCTCTTCGGCAATCCGATTGTCGGATTGCAGTGGATTGTGCAGATTCATTTTAGTCTCCTGAAAGAAATGTGACGTCTTTCGTGAAATGTCGGGCGATGATGAAAGACAAAAGTTCTCCGTTCACGAGATGCGCGTGCGCCGTGTACATGCCGCGCGGTAATTTCTCGTAGATTTGATGCGCACTTCACTGGAGCAGTTTCGGCGAAGCGGAGCAGGATGACGGCACGTGCAGTCTTTCAATCGCGAGACCTTCAGCGCCGCGCGCTAGAGTTTGCTGATCGCCTGAGAGCCTTTGGCTCCTAAGACGCGTGTCGAACACTTCTCAGTCATGGCCCAGGCGGTGATTGAAAGGCCAAGGATTGCCGGCAGGGTCACCGCAGGAAAGTCCCTAGGAATGACAGAAGCTGAGCAGATGCCAACCGCAACCTCCCAGAAGTGAAAGAGTGCATGCCCGGCGAGCCAGAGTGACGGCGCGGCCCAAAAGACGATCCGGAGATCGGCTCGCGCAACGCCGAGAAGAAACGCGGCGCCGATGAAAACGAAGATCAGTCCGATGTCCCGCACGAAGTGCTGGTTGAAGGGCCCGGTTGTCGTAACGCCTGGCACGGCGAAATACCAATTCTCCGGCGCAACAAGCATGAAGATGCCGTTCGCTATCGCGACAACGCCGAGGGCGACGGCAATGGCAAGAGAAATGATTTTCGGCATATCGATTTGATTTCCATTCGTTGAACGAGACGGAGACGACAATGGAGCGACAACGTTCATGCTGCCCGCTGCGCCAACCAATCCGCAAAGCGGACCTGTCCGAGGATCGCGTTGTCGTCGGCCGTCAAGGATTTGTCGTTGAGCTCGGTTCCAAAATAACGGGCATGGACGTCGGCAATCACCCGCCGGCGATCGCCCGTCGCGGAGAGATAGAGACGGCCGATTTCATCGAGTGGGACCTTTTCTGGCCCTGCCACCTCGACGATACCGTTCGCCGGCTTTCCGACAGTAAGATCAGCCAGTGCCCGCGCCACGTCGTCCGAGGCGATGGGTTGCAGAAACGCCGGCGACAAATGAACGTCGTTACCCTTAGTCGCCGATTGGGCGATGGCAGCGACAAATTCGAAGAATTGCGTGGACCGCAATATCGTGAAGGGAATTTTGGAGGCCCTGATTAGCGCCTCCTGAGCAACTTTGGCGCGAAGATAACCGCTTTCAGGAAGGCGGTCAGCACCGACTACCGACAACGCCACGTGATGCTCAACCCCGGCCGCAGCCTCGGCGGCCAGAAGATTGCGTCCCGACGTTTCAAAGAATTCAAGAACAGCCCTGTCTTCGAACGACGGCGAATTGGCGACGTCGACGACAACTTGTGCGCCAGACAATGCCCCGGCAAGTCCCTCTCGCGTGATGGTATTAACGCCTGTGTTGGGCGATGCCGCGATGGTTTCGTGACCTTTTTCCTGAAGATGACGAATAAGTTTCGTCCCGATGAGCCCACCTCCGCCGATGACCACGATTTTCATAAAGGCTCTCCAATCAAGCGCAACGCATCCGTCGCTGTCTTTGCGGAGAATGCCGGAACGCGGTCACGACGACTTTGCCGGCACCTTGAAAAAGGCTTGAGTTTCTCTTGAAAATCCGTCCAAGCTCGACTTTGAAGGCAATGCGCCCATTTTCGCAGACCGTGCGTATCAGAGCGTGCGGGAGTTCGCGTTGTGCGGCTTGGATGGAACGCTTACGTGCATTTTCTTTTCAGAGATTGCGTGCTCGATCCGGAGCGGCGGGAATTGAAGCGGGCATCGCAAGCCATTGCCCTCGGCCCGCAAGTCTTCGATCTCCTGCTTTTTCTTCTCCGCAACCGTGATCGCGTCGTGAGCAAGGACGACTTGCTCGATACCGTCTGGGCCGGGCGAATTGTTTCGGAATCGACGCTCACCAGCCATATTAATGCCGTCCGCAGAGCAATCGGCGATACCGGAAGCGCTCAGCAGCTCGTGAAGACGATCCCGCGCAAGGGATTTCGCTTTATCGGCGATGTAAGGGAAGCCAATCCGCCGAACGGCTCTACAGCTCCTTCAGCGGATTTTCCGATCGGCTTTCCGCCCTCCGAACTTTCCAATCTCGGCAAACCTTCGATTGCCGTTTTGCCCTTTCAAAGTCTGTGCGGTGACCCCGAACAAGCGTATTTCGCAGACGGCGTCGTCGAAGAGATCATTACAGCCCTGTCGCGCGTGCGTTGGTTGTTCGTGATCGCTCGCAATTCAAGTTTCATTTATCGAGATTGCGCTTTCGATGTTAAGCAAATCGGGAGAGAACTCGGCGTTGGCTATGTACTTGAAGGCAGCATGCGTAAGGCGGCCGACCGCATTCGCATCACCGGCCAGCTCATAGATGCAACGACCGGATCACAACTCTGGGCAGAGCGTTTTGAAGGAACGCTCGACGATATATTCCAGCTTCAGGATCGTATCGCGGCCGGCGTCGCCGGAGCAATCGGCCCGCACGTCGAACTTGCTGAAATCGAACGCGCGAAACGCAAGCCGACGGCCAGCCTCAATGCCTACGATTTATATTTGCGCGGCCTTGCTCATGTGCATCGCGGAACGCGAGAATCAATTGAACTGGCCCTTCCGCTCTTCGGAAAAAGCATTGAACTCGACCCCGATTATGCGGTCGCGCACGCAATGGCAGGTTGGTGCTATTTTTGGCGCAAGATCAATGGTTGGTGTGCAGATCGCGATACGGAAATTGCAGAGGGAACACGATTAGCACATAGGGCTGTCGAATTGGGACGCGACGATGCTATCGCTATAACACGCGGCGCCCATGCCTTGGCCCATCTTGCAGGCGATCTGGACGCTGGGATTGCCCTCCTCGACCGCGCGGTATTTCTCAATCCCAATCTTGCCTCGGCTTGGTTTCTCGGCGGCTTCCTGAGAACCTGGCACGGTGAAAGCGAAAGCGCCATCGCGCACTTCGAGCGCGCAATGCGGCTCAGTCCATTGGATCCCGAACTCTATCGTATGCAGGCGGGAATCGGCATGGCGCATCTCTTTGCGGGACGTATAGAGGAAGCGTCTCGCTGGGCGGAGTTATCCTACAGAAACTTGCCGAGTTTTCTCATGGTGATCGGGCTCATCGCAGCAACACGAGCGCTTTCCGGACGGATCGGCGAAGCCCAACAGGCAATGGCTCAGCTTCGGGAGCTGGATCCATCGCTCCGCATTTCAAATTTGAAGGATTGGTTATCCATTCGCCGCCAGCAAGACGTCGATGTCTTCTCAGAGGGCCTACGCATTGCGGGGCTGCCAGAGGTCTAAATCTCATGGGCGCCTAGCATCCAATATTGGACAGTAAGATCGGCTCCTACAGTCGCGAAAGACCCAAGCGACTTTGCAACTCTGGTGCAGAAGCGATTGCGCCTATTACGGCTGGCGATGCTCGCAGCTCAGAAACCTGAACTGGAATTGAAAGGACGTCGGTCGTTGACTTTTTTCGCCATTCGGCAAATTCGGCGGACTAGACGGCTTAGACGGCAATCTCGTGATAGACATCGCGATCGCCAAACACGTTACGGTGCCTAGCTGTTTTCGCCGACGACCGCTCTAAGGCTCCCCCAGAACGAACTACGTGAGGCGCGCGACATCGACTTGCACCGCAGCTGGAAGCGTCAGAACAACGCCAAGGCCGCCCATACCTGATTTTTGCAACTTGATATTGCCGCCATAGAGTTCGGCCAAATCGCGGACGATAGAAAGTCCAAGTCCGGAACCTGCCTGACGGGAATCCCATCGTTCACCGATTTCGAAAACAACCTCAAATGCCTCGGGCGGAAGCCCTTTTCCATCATCTTCCACACACAAGCTATAGCTTTTGTCAGAAGGCCGCCCATGGCAAGAGATGCGAACATGCGAGTTGGCATGTTTGCACGCGTTATCGACGATATTCGCCAACATCTCGTTCAGGTCTTGTGAATCGCAGGCCACCAATAGCCCCTTCGAAACATCGTCTGATATCTCTATGCCGCTCTCCCGGTACAATCGGTCAAGGGCTCGAGAGACTTCTTCTGCAGCCTTGTGAACTTCAGCTACGGTCCCTGGCACCGAACGCAAAGCGACGGCGCGCGTGCGGGCGATCTGATAGTCAATCTGTGTTTGCATCTTGCGGCACTGAGCCAGAATTGTCGCCGACGATTGCGGCAGTCCTTGTTCATCAATGTGATAAGCCTCATCCACCATAACAGCGAGAGGCGTTTTTAATCCGTGCGCCAAGTTACCCGCTTGCGTCCGGGCTCTCTTAATCAACTCTGCCGTTGACACGAGTAACGCATTGAGGTCGTCCACCAGCGGACGAACTTCCGTGGGGTACGTTCCCTCAAGCCTTTTGGCAGCACCGGTTCGCACATTCGCAAGAGCCGTTCGCAATGCATCCAACGGCTTCAGTGCGTACAAGATCAGAAGCGCGGCGCCAAAGATCATCGAAAGTCCAAACACCGCAAGCGACCACGACAGGATGCCGCGAAATCGAGATACGACGTCATCGACGTGTCGCTGATCCGTCCCGACAATAAAGCGTATCGGACGAGCGCCGGGCGATATTGAGACAGCCCTTTCCGCGATGAGGACAGTCCCAGACGGCCCCGCGACTGCACTGGTCCGCATTCCAAGGTCTGTCACATCGTTAGGTGGAATTGAAAGCTGTTTGCCATTGAGAGAGGCAGACCTTGCGAGAACATCACCTGCCTTCGTGATTTCCCAATAGTAACCGGACATCGGGATATCGTAGCGAAGATCGCTTAGGCCACGCATGAGCTGTGGCGACCCGGTGAGTTTAAAGTCCGTCAAATGAACAAGTTCGTCGAGGTGCTCATAGATTTCCAAATAAACCTGATTGGTCACATGGCGTTTGAAGATCCCCGAGAGCACGAAGCCCGCCGCAATCATGGCGATGGCAATCCAAAGCGTCGCAGCAACGATCAGCCGGCGTTTCAAACTGGTCATACCGCTTCAATCCATCCGGTAGCCAAGTCCGCGCACTGTCGTAATGACGTTCGGACCAAGCTTCCGCCTCAAGCGGCTAACGTACACCTCAATGGTGTTCGACTCTCGAGTATCCTCCAGAGCATAGAGATGGTCGATGAGCTCGGCCTGCGATACGACGCGGCCGATGCGGTGCATGAAATAAGAGAGCATCTTGAGTTCGCTCGCCGTCAATTCGACAGCTTTACCATCGAGCAGAACGCGACTTGAAACCGTATCGAGCGAGAGGGCGCCATGGACTATGACCGGGCTTGCAATTCCCGAGGCCCGGCGGATCAACGCCTTGAGCCGTGCCGCGACCTCTGGGATGTGGAAGGGCTTCGTGATGTAATCATCCGCCCCTGCGTTAAGACCGTCGACTTTCTCTGCCCATGTCCCACGTGCCGTGAGAATCAAGATAGGCATCTTGCAATCGCTCGCACGCCAGCGCTTGAGAACGTCGAGACCCTGCATCTGCGGAAGGCCGAGATCGAGTATTGCCGCAGCATACTCATCTTCGATCCCCATAGCGTAGCCATCGCTGCCGTTGTCGGCGCGCTCGACGGTAAATCCCGATCGCCCAAGTCCTGTCACGAGGCGGTCGGCGATCTCGTCATCATCTTCGACTAGCAAAATGCGAATGGGCTTCTCCTGCACATTGCAGAAAAATTAGCACAGTCAGCCTGAAACGAACCTGAAAAAGTGTCGTCAGGTTTGCTGCAGGTTCAATTCAGCTTCTTTTCAGCTCGGCACCGCATGTCTCCGCGCACGGCATCGCCGTGAAAGGATTCATCGATGGACCGAAGAACAGTCCTCTCCCAAATATTTGCATTTATTGCACTTATATCGCCGGTAAGCGTCTACGCAAAGGACGTCCGAATTACCGAAGAGCAGATCCGAAATCTCAATATCCATGTCGAGCCTGCCCAGCCGGCGAGCAGGGAGACGATAGCGATTCTGCCAGGCACCGTCGTTCCTCCTCTGAATTCCCGTCTCGTTGCGGCAGCGCCATTCGCGGGTACGACTACACAGGTGCACGTGCTGCCGGGTCAGCGCGTGAAGAAGGGAGAGCCGATGATCACGGTTTCCAGTCGTGAGCTACTTGATGCCCAAAGTCAGCTCGCGCAATCTGAGGCCGAATTGCAAACAGCCGAAGCTATCGCACGTCGAAGGCGCGCGCTCGCCGACAAGAATTTCCAGAATCCGACGCTGGCGGATGAAGCCGAAGCACAAGTGGCGAAAGTACGCGCCGTCCTTGACCAGCATAGGCGCGCGACAGCGCTGAACGGAATAATCACTCGCGAGAACGGACAGTACACCATTCCTGCGCCAGCTGACGGTACAGTCGCCGAGACGCTCGTCATGCCCGGTGAAAAAGTCGAGGCGATGGCCGGTGTCGCGACCATCGATACAAGCGACGAGTTGTGGGTGCAGATCCAAGTGCCCGTGGACATCATCGCGCTCGTGAAGCCTGGCGATGTCGTACAGATAATCAACGGGCCAGAGGGCCGGGTCGTTTCCGTCGGAGGCTCTCTCGATCGCGCCACGCGTTCGGCTGTGATGTTCGCGGCGATTCCGGCCAACTCTCACCTCTTCGCCGGCCAGATTGTTTCGGTAGCCATTCAACGCTCAACCGTCTCGGGAGCCGTGAACGTTCCGGCTTCGGCTGTTGTCCGGATCGGTGAACAGGCAGCGGTTTTTGTCCGCAGCCAAGGCGGGTTCGCAGTCGTTCCTGTGCGATTGCGCGGCAAATCCTCGAGCATCGCCACGATCTCAGGTTCGATCACAAGCGACGCCCAGGTCGCGGCAAGCGGGCTGCCTCAGCTCGAACGTCTTTCGGCTGGGAACTAAAAGAATGCTTCGCCGTCTTATTGAGTTCTCTCTCACGCAAAGAGCCTTCACTTTGTTGGTGTTCGGCCTCGTCGCCGCGGCGGGAGGCTACGCGTTTCGAACGATCCCAATCGACGCTTTCCCGAACATCTCGCCGGTTCAGGTGAAGATGATTCTCAAAGCACCCGGCATGACGCCGGAAGAAGTCGAGACACGTGTCATCACGCCGATCGAGATGGAACTGCTGGGAATTCCAGGACAGGTCGTTTTGCGATCTGCCGCGAAATACGCCATCGCAGATATCACCCTCGACTTCGCGGACGGGACCGACATCTACTGGGCACGCCAGCAGGTCGCGGAACGCTTGGCGGGAATTCGCGGCGACTTGCCAACGGACGTCACAGGCGGCCTCGCACCGGTCTCAACCCCGCTCTCGGACGTCTTCATGTTCACCATCGAAGGTGGTGACCTATCGCTCGAAGAGCGGCGAAGCCTGCTCGATTGGACGATACGTCCGGCGCTTCGAACAATTCCCGGCGTTGCTGACGTCAATGCACTCGGCGGCCTAGTCCGAACGTTCGAAGTCATACCCAATCACGCAGCTTTGGCAGCTTCCGGTCTCGGCGTCTCGGATATCGCTCAGGCCATAGAAGCGAACAATCGCAACGATGGTGCGGGGAGATTGAGCGAAGGCGAGAAGGCGCTTGTCGTACGCGTCCAGGGAGCCATCCAAACCCCTAAAGATCTTGAGGCGATCATACTCAAACGCGTCGACAACCGTGTGTTGCGCCTCCGCGATGTCGCGAAAGTTGAGGTAGGCAGCCTGACACGTTACGGGGCCGTGACCGAAGATGGAAAAGGCGAAGCCGTTGAAGGCTTGGTTTTATCGCTGCGCGGCGCTGACGCCAGCGCCATTGTCAAGTCCGTCCGACAACGGCTCGCTGATCTCGGCTCCAGCCTTCCCAAAGGGGCGCGGATCAACGTCTTCTATGACCGCTCCGATCTGATTTCCAGCGCGGTTGGCACCGTCAGGAAAGCTCTAATCGAAGCTACAGTGCTTGTGGTTGTTCTGCTTGTTGCCTTCCTGGGCAGCTTCCGCGCGGCATTCGTCGTCGCAATCACCCTGCCGTTCGCGGCTCTTATGACTTTCGTCATGATGCAGCTGTTTGGCATGTCCGCAAATCTGATGAGCCTCGGCGGCTTGGCGATCGCCATCGGTTTAATCGTAGATGCGGCTGTCGTCGTTGTCGAAAACACAGTCGAGCATTTGCAGCACAACAGAGAACTAGCTAACGTTCCGAAGCTGCATACCGTCTACCGGGCGGCGAGCGAAGTTGCAGTGCCGGTTGCAGCTGGAATTCTGATTATCTGCCTCGTCTTCTTGCCGCTGCTGTCACTACAGGGACTCGAGGGCAAACTCTTCGGGCCAGTGGCGCTGACAATCATTTTCGCGCTGAGCAGCTCCCTCATCCTGTCATTGACCCTGATCCCGGTTCTTTGCTCGTTGGCACTGAAAGCTGGATCCCACCCCGAGCCGCCGCTCATGCGGCTTTTAAATCGAGGCTATCGCGCGTTGCTGGCTGCCTGCCTCGCCTTCCCGCTGCCGGTCTATCTGATCGCGGCGGCGGGCGTAGGTCTCATCGGAATTGCTTACAGCGCGATCGGAAAATCATTCATGCCGACCATGGATGAGGGAGCGGTGATCATGCAGATCACGAAGCATCCCTCCATCAATCTGAAGGCCAGTATTGAAGGCGACCTTCAGATCCAGCGCGTCCTCAAGGAGAAAGTCCCCGAGATCGAACGCATCGTCGCGCGTGTGGGATCGGACGAGCTGGGCCTCGACCCCATGGGGCTCAATGAGACCGATACCTTCATGGTCTTCAAGCCGAAGAGCGAGTGGCGGGTTCCCGACAAGTCTTGGCTGCTCGAACAGCTTCGCGAGGCGATGGCAAACGTACCGGGCTACGAGTTCGCGTTTACACAGCCGATCGAAATGCGGACCAATGAGATGCTGACGGGTGCACGCGGCGATCTCGCCATCAAGATTTTTGGTCCAGACCTGAAAACACTATCCGATCTTGCTGGTAAAATTCAGGAGACGTTGAGCAAGGTCCCCGGAGCCGCGGAAGTCTCTACGGTCGCTAACGATGCTGTTGACTATCTGAAAATCAATGTCGACCGGCTCCTAACGGGGAGTGCTGGGCTTTCGGCAACGAAGCTGCAAGACGAACTCCGCTCGACACTCGAGGGGACTTCCGCAGGGATCGTCGCGGAGCCCGGGCGTAGAACAAACATTATCATACGCGGCGAACGCGAGGTTCGCGATGCTCCCGAGATCTTCGCTGCAACGCAGCTCGCGACTGGCGACGGCGGCCTCATTCGTGTCGGCGATGTTGCAAAGCTTGAGCGCGTTGCTGGGCCGGTCAAAATCGATCGCGAAAACGCATCTCGGTTTGCCGTTGTTCAGGCTTATGTCACTGGCCGCGATCTCGTTGGGTTCGTTGATGATGCACAACGGGCGGTCGCTGCCCAGGTACAGTTGCCCCAAGGATATTATCTCGTCTGGGGCGGTCAGTTCGAAAATCAGCGGCGCGCCGCCGCCCGTCTGACGATCGTCGTTCCGATAGCCCTAGGGCTCATCTTCGGTGTTCTCTTCGCAACCCTGCGCTCGCTTCGCCAATCGCTCCTTATCCTTGCCAACGTGCCGTTTGCTCTCGTCGGCGGTGTCCTTGCACTCTGGGTTTCTGGTCAATACCTGTCCGTGCCCGCTTCGGTCGGCTTCATCGCCCTTCTCGGCATAGCCGTTCTGAATGGTTTGGTCCTCGTCACCCATTTCAATGAGTTGCTGGCAGCCGGCGCGAGCGTTGGCGAGGCCGTATATGAAGGCGCTCTTCGGCGGCTTAGGCCCGTGATGATGACAGCCAGTATTGCCGCATTTGGGCTCGTCCCACTGCTGTTTGCGAATGGTCCGGGCTCTGAGATCCAGAAGCCGCTCGCGATCGTCGTCATCGGCGGCCTCGCAACATCGACAGCGCTGACTCTCATTTTACTGCCGATCCTCTTTCGGCGTTTCGGAGCAGCCGGAACACGCTCCACCAATCTCACCGGACAGCTCACATGGACAAATCCCTTTGCAAACTCACGCTCGTCTGCCCGCCCGATGCCATCGACAACATCATCGAACTGATGCTTTCGCGCGATCCGCCCATGCCCGGCTTCACGACATGGGAAGCTGAGGGACATAGCTTTGGTTTCTCCGGCACGACAGTGAACGAGCGCGTGCGCGGCCGTGTCAAAAGACATCTCATAAGCGCTGTTCTCGAGCGTGCCGAGGCCGACGATATTCTGGAAGCCATCGCACAACGAATGCCCATTTTTCATATGCTCTTTTGGATTGAACCCGTTGAGCGCTTTGCCCGGCTCCAGCCGCTTGCATCAGCCAACGAGGCTATCCCTACGAAAGGGAGCAAGCGATGAGCGTCAGCTTTTTTACCGAAACCATCCTGACCCTTGTCGGGCCAGCCCTTTTCGTCGGCGGCGTCTGGGCTCTGGCGGTGTGGGCACTCAATCTACCGGACGCGCAAACACGCCGATTTCATCATCTCCTTTCTCCGCACCGCAGGATTTCGACACCCCCCTGTGATCGATCTTCCACGCCTGAATCCAAATGCAATGTTGCTAAACTAAAGGGACATTAAATATGCGCAGTATCCCTGCTCTACAGTTATTTGCGATAACCGCCTGTCTTTGCTTCGCCAATGGCAGCTTGGACATGGCAAAAGCTTCAATTGTCGAAACGCTGACGGAAAGGACAACTTCCGAAAAGTTCACTCGCCTTGCAGATGCTCGAAGCTATCGCCACTGCCACAACATCCACACGCGTGTTTACTGCCACAAGGGCGACAGGCTACCCGTGAATTGGCCCCCGCTTTCCGATACGCCGCGCCAAGACCGAATAGGTTCCTCAAATTCGGTCGAATTTCCCGCGGCCGTAAAGCAAAAGCCAGTGCTGAAATGAGTGAACCAGGCAGAACCACGTAGATCGATTGCGTGAATGAAAAACCGCGGCAGCATTGACAGTTGTCAAGCACCGCTTGCAGAAATGCTTTCATACTTTCGGCACCATGCGCACAATCAAATACACATTTTGGATCTTCCTCACGGCGCTGACGGCGTTGTGGATACTCGCCGAGCCCGCGGCATTCACAACGAAAGACTTCTTCGGCCTCCGCTCCCTGATGATGCAATACACGGGCGTTCTCGCCATCGGATGCATGAGCGTAGCCATGATGCTCTCGCTCCGTCCGCGATGGGTTGAGCCATGGCTCGGCGGTCTCGATAAAATGTACCGTCTCCACAAATGGCTCGGTATTGGCGCATTGGTTCTCGCCATATCACATTGGTTGTGGGCAAAGGGCCCCAAATGGGCCGTAGGCTTCGGACTTCTTGAACGGCCTCTCCGCGGGCCACGACCTCCGGCGGCCAACCAAATCGAACAGATTCTTTTAACACTTCGCCATAACGCCGAGGAACTCGGGGAATGGGCTTTCTATGCGGCAGTGATTCTCATCGCCATCGCCCTAATCCGCAGCATCCCTTACCGTTTCTTCTATCAGACTCATAAACTCCTTGCTCTCACATTTCTCGTGCTCGCGTTCCATTCCGCCGTACTTATCAAATTCTCTTACTGGTCTTCTCCAATCAGTATTGTCACGGCATTATTGATTGTTGGCGGTGTATGGTCAGCTGTCATCGTTCTTCTAAGGCGCATCGGGGTCGGGCGACAGGCGAAGGGCCGCATCACGTCTCTTGAGTATTATCCCGGAGTTCGGGTTCTTGAGACCGAGATCGATGTCCCTTCTGGGTGGGCAGGCCATAAACCAGGCCAATTCGCTTTCGTTGTATCGGATCCCTCTGAGGGCGCGCACCCATACACAATCGCGTCCCCATGGAATGATGCGAACCATCATATCAATTTTATCGTCAAAGAGCTTGGCGATCACACGCGACGGATCAAAGACAAGCTTGTCGTGGGGCAGGAGGTGAGAATTGAAGGTCCATATGGATGCTTTACTTTCGACGACACCTGCCCACACCAGATCTGGATCGGCGCAGGTATCGGCATCACACCTTTTATCGCGCGAATGAAATACCTCGCCAAATTGCGCGCCGATGGCCACGCGCCTTCACCTCAAAATATCGATCTCTTTCATCCCACTGCCGATTACGATGAGGTAGCGGAGCGCAAGCTGAGAGCGGATGCTGAGGCTGCCGGCGCGCGCCTGCATTTTCTCGTCGACGCGCGCCACGGACGTCTTAACGCCGACCGCATCCGTGCGGAAGTTCCCGGATGGGCGGCTGCGAGCATCTGGTTTTGTGGACCTGTCGGATTTGGAGAAGTCTTGCGCCGGGATTTTGCAGATCATCAATTCCCGATCGAGAAGCGGTTCCACCAAGAACTCTTTACGATGCGTTAGGCATCAAATTCCGGAAGAACAAACTAAACAGTTTCTTTCTCTCGATCAAAAGCACCAACGCTCTCATTGCATTTCGCTCAGGATTTAAAGCGTAACAAATGCTGTCACAAGAAATTTCAAAAGCTGCGAGGGAAATCGCGCAGGCGCTAAAGCGCATCGCCTTCACCAACCCAGCCTACGTCGTTCTTTCATCCGAAGATGGAGAGCATTTAGAGCAGCTTATAGGTAAAGCAGCCGGCTTCACTAATTTATATGGCGACCGGTATATCTATCGAGTTACCACGATCTCTGGCGTAGAATTTCGCTGGATTTCCAGACACGCAAAAATAATTAAGTCCTGACGAGTTGCAAGGAAAGAGCGCACGTTTGCAATTTCGACTGGGGATTTCGCCTTAGGAACGATCGTTATTATTACTTCCATGGTGCACACTGGCGATCGCGTACAAAATGGCCTGGGACGTCGGTGTCTGTGTATCAACGAACAACACCAATCCCGCTGTGGCGTGACCAAAGTGCAAAAGAAGCAACGACGGCGGTGATATTCTCACCGCCGTCGACCTAGCGGTCTTTGGTGTTTTCAGAGCACGCGGACCAGAGTGTCCCACCTGCAGTCATCGCCCGATGAAAAAGATTAGCATCCGTCATCGTGCTAAACTTAAATGTCCCTCTCCCGCTCAACGGAAGACCGTCAAGATGGTTATGGCTTCTGTGCGGATTCCACAACGGAACTCCTACTTCGCTTGACGCGCTCGCGGATTGTTTGAAAGAGCACATAAAGCATCGGAATGAGAAAAATGCCGACGATGCTTGCCCCGAGCATTCCTGCGAACACGGGAGTTCCGACATCGCGACGACTGATCATCGCGGCGCCCGTCGCGATAACGAGCGGATAAAGGCCGAGGATGAACGCGATCGACGTCATCATAACGGCACGAAATCTCATCTGGGCTCCCAGCACCGCCGCGTCCTCGATGGTATCGCCGTGCTCTCGACGTTCTTTGGCAAACTCGACAATGAGAATGCCATTTTTCGCGGCAAGTGCGATTAGGACGACGAGGCCGATTTGCGCATAAACGTCGAGGGACAAGCCCGCGATCTTGATACCGAGGAATGCACCGAGTACGCCAACCGTGACCGACAACAATACCGGCACAGGAATCATCCAACTCTCATAAAGCGCGACCAGGAACAGAAAAGCGAACAGCACCGCAAGCGCCAAGACAATCGCTGTCTGCCCCTGCGCTTGGTGCTCCTGATACGCTGTCCCGGTCCACTCGAAACTATAGCCTGGCGGTAACGTCTTGGCAGAAACCTCCGTCATCGCCTCGAGCGCAGTACCGGAAGCTACGCCCGGTGCCGGCGAGCCATTGATGGTGGTCGACCTGTAGTTGTTGTAACGACCTATGGTCTGCGGACCGAGAACTGTCGAAACGTTTGCAACTGAGCGCAGCGGTACCATCTGCCCTGTTTTATTGCGAACAAAGATCTTCCAGATAGCTCCGATATTGCTGCGATCGGCAATTTCGCCCTGCAGATTGACCTGCCAGACACGGCCGAAGAGATTGAAATCGTTGATATAGGTGCCGCCCAATGTCGACTGCAGTGCGGAAAAGATGTCGCTGATCCCCAGGCCAAGGGCCTGCGCCTTATCGCGATCGATATTCAAATAGATCGATGGATTGGATGCCGTGAAGGTCGAGAACACGCGCTGCAATCGCGGATCCTGGTTTGCCGCAGCGATCAGACCTTGCATCACGTTGCCCATGGTCGCGGGATCAGCGCCTTCGAGATTTTCGAGCTGATATTCGAAGCCACCGCTCGTCGACAACCCGATGATGGGCGGGACGTTGAATGCAAAGATTTGAGCGCTGCTTATTTGCTGCGCGGCCATCGTCACTTCGCCAATCAATGTCTGCGCTGAATCCTTTGCTGTCTTGCGGTCGGCGAAGGGTTTGAGACGGGCGACCATAAATGCTGAGTTTGGCTGTGCCCCGCTGTCCAGCAAGGAGAAACCAACAATTGCGAGGCTATCTTGAATCTGGGGATAACGCTTGAGAATCGCTTCAGTCTGCTCGACGACTTCCGTGGTACGATTGACCGAGGCTCCATCCGGTAGCTGGATCATAATGAAGAAGGCCCCCTGGTCTTCCTCTGGCACAAATCCTGTCGGCGTTTCTTTAGCCACGAAGAAGACGGCGGCTGCAGCCGCGGCCACTGCTGCAACGCTCAATATCGAAACGCGCACAAGGCGACGAACGACGGCCGTATAGCCATCGCGGACGTGATCGATGCTGCGCAGTACATAAGCCATTGGGCCGCGCTTCTCCGAGCGTCGGAGCACGATGGCACAGAGCGCTGGAGATAGCGTCAAAGCATTGAGCGCCGATATAACCATGGCGGCGGAGATCGTGACGGCAAACTGTCGGAAGAGTTCTCCGGTCAGTCCCGGAATGAAGGCGATGGGCACAAATACCGACAGCAAAACAAGCGTGATGGCAATCACCGGCGCTGTGATCTGCTCCATCGCTTTCTTCGTCGCTTCGGCTGGCGAAAGCTCAGGCTCTTCCTCCATCACGCGTTCCGCATTCTCAACCACCACAATTGCGTCGTCGACGACGATGCCGATAGCAAGCACCATTGCGAGAAGCGAAACAGTGTTGGCCGAATAGCCGAGCGCCAGCATAACGGCAAACGCACCAATCAGACTGACGGGAACAGCAATCGCCGGAATGATTGTCGCGCGGGCACTTCCAAGAAACAGGTAGACGACGAGAATGACCAGCACGAATGCTTCGCCGATTGTGCGGATGACTTCATCTATCGTGTCGCTTACAAACTCGGACGTGTCATAGACCACGCGTGTCTTAAGGCCCTCAGGAAAGCTCTTCGACATATCTTCTAGCGCTGCCGTGACGCGGGCCGCCGTTTGAACGGAATTGGCGCCAGGAGACAGATAGATTGCGATTGCCACCGCGGGCTTGCCGTTCAATCGCGAACCGACATCGAGATTCTGCGCTCCAAGCTCGGTCCGAGCAACGTCGCGAACGCGCAAGACCGACCCATCCGGATTGGCGCGGACGACGATATTGCCAAACTGCTCCGGCGTTTCGAGACGTCCTTGGGTCTGCACATTCATCTGGAACTGCTGATCATCCAAAGCCGGCTGAGCACCGATCCGCCCGACAGGTGCCTGAACGTTCTGTGCTTCGATGGCCGATACGATATCGGATGGTTGCAAACCGAGGTTCGTTAGACGCTGCGTGTCGAACCAAATGCGCATTGAGTAATTTTGCGTGCTGAAAAGGCTCGCCTGCCCGACGCCTTCGATCCGCTTCAAGCGATCGAGAACATTGATCGTGGCGTAGTTGGTGATAAAGAGCGGATCCTGTTTACCGCTTTCGGAATAGAGAAATATGAATTGAAGAATAGCCGATGACTGCTTCTGCGCGGTGATGCCTTGCTTCTGAACCTCCTGCGGCAGACGCGACAGCGCAGCTTGCACGCGATTGTTGACGTTCACCGTATCTATGTCCGGGTCTGTCCCGAGCGCGAATGACACCGTCAGATTATAGCTGCCGTCGTTGCCGCTGTTCGACTTCATGTAAAGCATCTTGTCGACGCCGACGATCTGGGATTCGAGCGGCTGGGCGACGGCGGCTTCGACAACGCTGGCGGAGGCACCCGGATAGGTCGTCGAAACTTGCACCTGAGGCGGCACAAGGTCAGGGAACTGCGCGACGGGAATACGCGATATTGCAAGCGCGCCCGCTATCGTGATGACAATGGCGATGACGATCGCCAGCCGAGGCCGGTCGACAAAGATTGCTGAGAACATGGCTTATTGACCATTCGCTTTGATTGGATCGGGCCCGGCAGGCTGCGGGGCGACTTTGAGATTGGGGCGAACGCGCTGGATGCCTTCGGTTACGACCTTTTCCCCTTCACTCAGTCCGGCAGAAATCATCGCGACGGCGGCCGTCGACTGGCCAAGTTGAATTCGCCGCTGGGTTACGACATTGTCAGCGCTGATAACGTAAACGTAATCGCCCTGCTGATCGGACAAAACCGCTGACCTTGGAATTGCCAGAGCGACGACCGGCTCGACGCCCTCGACGAGAGCAGTGACGAATTCTCCATCAATCAACGGGCGAAGCGATTCATTTCCAGACTTGCGAAGCGGATTGGGAATGGTTCCCCGTACCGTGACGGTGTCCGTATTGGTTGCGACCGAAGGATCGACGTAATCAAGCTTCCCTTTTTCAGCGTAGAGAGTGCCGTCCGGCAGGCGGATACGAAGAACAACCGCGTCGAAGCCTCCCTTTGACGCGTACATTCGCCCGAGTTCAAGCAACGTCGGCGATGGGACCGGAAATGTCACATACATTGGGTCTTGGCTGACGATGGTGGTCAGCGTGCCCGAAGTCGGTCCCACGATATTTCCGACCGTGACGGCGATGCGTCCAACCTTACCGTCGATTGGCGATCGGATGGTGGTATAGCCGAGGTTGATCTCGGCCGTCTTTTGCTGCGCTTGGGCGCCGAGCATCTGGGCTTCATAAGATTGCTGCTGTGCGAGCGCGCTATCGACGCTCGATTGCTGGCCCGCGGGGCTGGACAAAAGTTTTTTATAGCGCTCCGTGGTCAAAACGGCGTTGCGAAGGAGCGCACGGAATTGATCGACAGATGCCTTCGCGCTTTCAACGGCCGCTTCATAGGGCGGCTTTTCTAGCTGATAAAGAATGTCTCCCTTCTTGACTTCTGTGCCCTCCTTGAACGGCGCTTCCTCAAGTTCCGCAGAGACACGCGCGACGACATTCACCTTATTGACGGCTTCGATGCGCCCGATGAACTCCTGTATTTGCGTGACCGGCTTCTTTTCAGCAACGACATAGCCGACGACCGGCGGACCACCCGGGACCTGCGCAAATACAGGGGAAGCGAGAAAAAAGACGAAGCTTGCCGCCGCAAATTGCTTGGCAAACCTCAATGCTATTGCTGACGTCATTCGTGGTCCTCAATTGTTCGTAGACACAGCTAAATCTCGAGCTTTTGTCTGGGAGATGGGTTGTTCTTCAAGACCCGGCGGCGCCTTCATCCATTTAAAACCGAGGCGTCCCGAGCGATAACCGACATCATAGAGTGCTCGCATGTATTTTTGATCGAACGGCGCCGGACTTTTCATTTCGAAGTTTGCGGGGATAGCTGCGAGATTGAAGTCCATGTGATCGCGCTTGGCGGTCGCATAGATGCGGTAGAGATCGCCGAGGCCTTCGTTCTTGATGAGCGTTGAGATCGAGCGCCCCGTAATGGATAGCGTGTTCGCCTCCACGGGTTGCCACTCGGGACTTATCTTGCCATTTCGGATGATGAAAACCCGTCTGGCCAATGGCTTTGATCCTAGTCCGGCACTTTTGAGCGACAAAGAAGGCGGTGCCACAAACACCTGCTGGGTCACGCCACCATCGACATGCATCTCGTCATACGTCCTGCCGTCCGCACGGACTTGAATGTGCACAGGGGGAAAGACGCCGGGAATAGAGGCGGAGGCCAATAAGACATTCCGAAACAAACCAAGAGCTTCAGGATTATCACTCATCGCAATGCGTCCCATGTCCCAAAGCACTGGACGCTGCGCATCGAGGTTCGTTGTTCCGACCAAGAGGATGCGCCCCTTAGCCCGCTCACGGGCAACTTCACGCAGGAACTTCTTGTCGACATATCTGGCGATAAGACGCGCAAGAGGAGAACTGTCAGCTAAAGCCGGGCCCCCAACCAACCCGGATATGACGTTTTTCGTGAAGATGTCCTGTTGCGTATACTTGGTGAAAATATCTTGGAGCTCAGCATCCTTCCGCCGTCCAAGAAATACGAACGGAGCGATCAGCGCCCCTGCGCTCACACCTGTGACGAGATCGAAATCGGGCCTCGTGCCAGCATCACTCCAGCCAACCAAAAGTCCTGCTCCGAATGCACCATCGTCGGCACCGCCTGATATAGCAGCGATATTGATGACAGGACGTTCGCCCTGACGCGTGCGCGATTGCATGAGGGCTTGCATTTTGGGAGCCTCCGCCCGCACCAGCTGCCGCAGAGATTCCTCAGACGCATCTCCCCAAATGCGAACACCTTCCATTCCACTTAGATGAGCTTCGTCGACTAGCGTCTCTGGAACGGTGATGCGAGGAAGCGTCGCTGCGCAACCAGCATTGAGAAAAGCAAGAAGCATCGCGGCCAAAAGCAACGTAGCGTGCACTACGAACCTGCTCCGGTCACCTTTGCTCTCCCCCCTCGAAAACATCGCCTACCTCAATCGCAATGGTCTTCGAACTCTGGATGGCAGGACCACGTCCCTTGTCCCATACGCCTTCAAGAACACATCGACACCGGCCTTGGCCCGCCGCCGGATCTCTTGGGAAGAGAGGTGAGATTCGACCCCGAAAAGAGCTTTGAGTTCCGTATCCCGACCTACCAGTGCCATAAACTGACCAGCTGCGAGGAAGGGATCGGCCAATTCAAGATTGCCGCTTTGCGCCTGCTCGCGAAGGTATAGCGCCACCGTCTCCTGCGCTCGGAGCGCACCAGCCTCGTAAACGGAAGGACCGAAGTCCGGAAACCGCGTGGTCTCGGTGAGCGTCAAGCGATAGAGGCCAACGAATTTGGGGCGGACCAAGAGATCAAGAGTGTGCTCGGCAAACGCAATTAGTGTCTCGCGAACACTCGTGCGTCGGCTCGACTTTGCCAAGGGCGCCAAGAACTCATCTACGAGATTGTCAATGATGGCGCGAAATAGCGCCTCCTTGCTCTCGAACTGATTGTAGATCGTCTGGCGCGAGACATCAGCCGCCTCAGCGATGATCTCCATGCTAGCGCCGTCGTACCCATACGAGACAAAGAGATCTGCCGCTGCGTCCATGATCGCATCGCGTTTGCTTGCGTGAATTTTTTGTTTTCTGCGCATCTCGGATCAAACCATCAAACAGACGCATGCTTATTTTTTAGATTGGACTGTAAAGTCCAAAATTGTGGCAAAATAGCGAACCCCTTTACGCCGACGGCCGGCACGTTCAAGCGCACCGCCATCGGCCGCCAGACAATGTGAGCCTCGTTGGAGTGAAGCCGCTAGCGTAGTCCGGAAGCTCCAGCCACAGCGCTTCAACATGTCCTGGACATCGCGGGAAGTGTCCTGCATAGCATCAGGGCGGTACCGCGCGTACAGCAGGCGGGACCTCGACGACCGGTGGATCGGAGCGCCTTATGTAAGGACCGGCGCATAGCGGAATGAGTAGCGCCCTCGCCATTCGCGGATGCCGAGGTTTGCGGAAATTCACAATCGGGAGCACTTAGTGCAGCGACATCTTTCCGCCAGATGCATCTCGAAATATTCCTCGCCGTAATCGTAGGAAAGCTCTTCGCCGGGCGCGATGTCGCGGAGGGCAAAGACATATACGCGACGCTTGTGGATATCGACTTCACAATTCGGCGCACAGGAGTGGTTGATAAAGCGAGCTGTATTCGCCGGTATGTTCCCGTCGATCATGCTCGTCTCGCTCGTCCAGAAAAGGTACTTCCCGCGATTCTCTTTCATCTGTTTGGCAGTGGCAGGGCGTCCGAGATATTCGACGACGCATGATCCTTTAGGTATGCGTTCCTCAGCGAAAAGACCTCTGCCACTCAACGAGCGGCGGATAGCAAGACGAAAGTACGCAGGTATGAAGCGTCGCGTCATGGCGGAGGATGCCCTGCTCTGTTTTCTGGCAAGCAGCGCCATATTCCGAGCGTGGGAGTAGCATCAAGCGGAAAGTTGATGTGCCGCATCAATCCCTTGCTGAATCGGCATTTCTGGATTCGTCGATTTCGATGGCAACGTAGGCGCCAAGACCCATGTTCCGCCGCGCCATCCACGGAGGACACGTCTGGGGGATGTCTTGCACACGATGATGAGTTGCAAACCACTGCCGTCCTCGAGGACGCCGAGGATGGTTGCCTTGGTAATGGCATTTGCGGCGAGGCCAAGTAGTTTGGCGGTTCGCGCCTTGACCCACGTGCCGGGTCTGTTGGTGGAGAGGGATTCCTCCTATAGTTATTGATTTTATTTACTTTTTTCGAGCTCCCCGGATTAGTCCACAAATCAGTCCACAAACGAGCGCATGATGCGCACTTATCGCTCCAAATCGAAGGTTGGCCTGTCGCACCGGCATCTCGACATTGCCGCTTTATCCCAAAAGCGGTCATTTTGGTTTCCAAGCAAGTCATCATCACCGGTTACAGCAATGAGGGTACGGGTCTCACCTGGTTCACTATTGGTGTTATGAGATGCGTCGATGAGACTATTCTGCGTGCTCATCACGCCCATGTTTAGTTCTACGCGGCGGACTCGGTGTAGTTTGATGAGCTGAGGAGCGTGCTCGAAAAACAAGGGTATCAGGCACGCTTCGAGAGCCAGTTTTTTTTGGAAAACGTCATATGCTTCGAAGCGACGCTGAAAGCGCCGGCGCCTCCTCGCCATCCTGAACGAAACAAAGGCGATCTCGTAGGAGACGGCGAACATTGATGCGGCGGGAGGAACAAACGCTGGAGTCGACTTCAGCAGGATCTGCTACGAAATCCCGTGCTTCGTGCCAGTCTGATCGGCGCAGCCGTTCCACGCATGCAAACGCTACTGAGGTGTGATCGTTATCGTCAGCGTGTCAGCATAGGGTCCCGCCACCAGTGTTTTGCTGTTGAGCTGGGGGACAACGGACACAGATAGCGTTCCTGACGGAAGGCTCCCGGATGTGGACGCCGGACTGCCTGATTCTTGCGCGCCAGTCGCGGGATTGGTTGCAGTATCGATCGAGGCAGAGGCGCCCGAGAAGCTCGCTGACGCACTGTAATTTATGAAATTCTGGAGACCTGCTGCCGTGCTCGCTGTCGTCACGCCGCCATTCTGTGAGGTGAGCTGCAGTGACGACGGTGTATTGCAGACAGCATTGGCGTAGGACTTGTTGATCACGGCTGTCACCACTTGTCCGCCTGCCGTTACCGGAATCGTGGCGGTGTCTGCGGCGGGGTGAAACAGGCCGCCGATGGTGCAGGACTTGGCGACTTGCCCTGTGACGGTGAATGTTTGGCTCGACACTTGTCCTTGCAGAATTCCAGCAAGGGTGCTTGAGAAGACTCGGACCGTCAGATTGTCAAGATAACTGCCAGCCTGCTGAGGATCGATCGGTTGTGCGAGCGCCCACACTGTTCCTGAGACGGAAAAAGAGGCGATGCTCAAGGTTGACGCGGGAAAATTCAAAAGCAGTGAGTTTGACTGGGCCGGAAGCCCACTGCCGGTGTAAAGCAGGCTATTGCCGCCGGAGGACGCCGACTGCAGCGTATACGGCATCGAAGCCGAACCGCCGGACGTGAGCGCCATTGATGCGGGCAAAGAAGAGCGGTTAAAGGCGACGGCGATCGCGCAGCCGCCGGCGAGGTCTCCCAGTGCTGCGAGATATGTGCCGCTCACAGTGATTGTGAGAGATTGCGGACTTGGCGCATTCGGCGGGGAATACGTTCCCGTGCTGATACTCAGAGGGCTGACAGAAGAGGAAAGAATTGCGCAGACCGCCTGAGCTTGTTGCGATCCACATGCGCAGGCAACCGCTATAGCGAAGCCTAGAAGTGCCGGACGGGATGTCGCTTTGATTTTCATTTTGGATGGAGCGTTCCTGCTTTGAACAGGCCCTTCGTTCCCGCTGGGACGTCAAGGACAAACGTTGTCGGAGTTCCGTCAGTTTGCATTTCGATAAGCCAGCCTCCGGGCGCCAAACCGTCGGCACCGAAACGTCCGGCCGCATTCGTAAAAATCGTTACGGTTTTCTCGGGGTGGTTGACCGATCGCGCGACACCGCTCACCAGCGAAACCGGCTCTCCGTTCGCCAAAGCGAGCGTTCCATAAGCCGACACGGAGTAGTCGGAGCCAACTTCAAGGGCGTAACCGGCTTTGAACGGAGCAAATGTATCGAAAGCCGCAGCGCCGAGGCTGTATCCAGCCGGTAAATTATCCGCGTCCACGGGAATGGTGAAAGGCGCATAAGCCGGTAGCGACGTTACCAAGGCCGGTCCCCATTGATCCGCGATCGCCTTGATATTGTCGTTATCGCCGACGGTGATGTCATTGTTCTCTATTGACGGATGAGGATAGACAATCGCGAACGCGTCTCCCGTTATAGGAGCTCCGATAGCGATCTTACCGTCTGCAAAAGCAATCGCCGTACCTACTTGTAAAGATGTTCTCTCTGGTCCCGGCTCAACGTCGAAGTTCGAGTACGAGATGCCTTCAAAGCCGGAATTCTGAATGATCCTTACTTGCCCACGGTTGCCATAATAACCCGCGCTCGCGCTCACGGACGCCTGGGCGTTGTAGTCGCTATGCTGAACATAGACGCTCGTGTCCCAGCGACCGAGGCCGTTGCCCTGGCTGCGATAAGCGGAAACATCAGTCTGTGTATCAATCGAGTCGTAGCCGGCAGTAACACTTGTAAAATCGTCGGGCCTATCAAATAGACGGACGCCGATGCGGAACTCGGGGCTGGGATCGCGCACGCGCTCGAGAGTAGCCAAGAAAGTTTCGTTGGAAACACCGATGGTCAAGCTGCCCGAAAGTGATCGGGTCAGCGGACGGGAGAACGTCACGTCGGCGCCATACCGATCAGTGTTCCAGTCATAGATCGATTGGCCGAATTCTGCGTTGTTGACGAATTGGTAACGCGCGGAGAGCGCCATGGTCGTCTCGTTGCTGACGGGAGCTGACCACGTCGCGCTGAGGTTCAGCCAATAATTCCATTCGGGAAAGAGAATGCCGGTGTCCGCTGTGTTGATGTCGCCGGGAGAGTGAAAATGAGGACTGCGATACTCGCTCGAGAAGCGAAAGCTTTCACCGCTGGCGGCAAGTAGGCCCGCAAAGTTTACAACGCTCCAGTCCAACCCGAATGCTGCGCCTATTCCGGGCTGTCCTGCCGACATCGCGGTGCGCAGATTTACAAGGCCGATGCTGGTATCGACCAAAGCGCCTGTTCCAGCCATCGCGACGTATTTGTTTGCCTGAATGTCGCCCTCAGCAGTCACTCCGTCGTAGATGCCATAACGAAAATAGCCACTCGCCATGTAAAGGTCTGGAAGGTAATCCCGGCTTTCGTCGCGCAAGTATGATGGTAGCCCTCCTGTGAGGCCCCATTCGCTTTTTCCGCGAGCCAGCAGGCTGGCGTCGAAGAATGCGGTAAATCGTACGGTTCGTTGCAAGCCTGCGTCGTTGGTGATGACGACATCGATATTGTTCGCACCCGTTGCCAATTGAAGATCGCGGAGATTGTACCTTCCTGGGTCCAGGCGGAGCTGTTGTTGAACGATTCCGTTGACGATTATCTCGACTTTGGAGGGCTGATTGATTGTGAAAGAGCCACCTCCTGCTGGTTCCAACGTATCCCCTGGCGTCAGCTTGCGACTGGATTTCTCAAACGAGAAGCCAAGAAGCTCGGGAGACTGCTGAAACCCGATGCCGAGCGGTTCGACATCGCCAAGCTCGGAGCGAATTCGCTCGGCAGGCATATCATAAACCAAGCGGGACATTTGGCGCTTGAATCCGGGGGTATGCTGATAGGTGCAGATAGCCTGCGTCGGGCAGACGTTGACATCGACGGTTCCCGTCAGCACGCCGCTATTCTCGAACACGAACTGACCAATTCGTACGGCAGAGTTCATTTCTAGCCTGCCGCTTGTATCGCCCCCCTCATGCGCCGGATAGCTCGTCTCCCACTGATGGTCGAGGCTCGCATAGAGGTTCACATAGCCCGACGTGCGAGCCGGCTCGGCAAGCGTTGAGCTCAATGGCGCGCGACGCTGTTTCCCCAAAGAGATATCGGTCGTGGCCAACTGCGCAACGCGCGATTTGAACTGCAGTTCTTGCAAGGAGCGATCAAAACGAATGTCAAACCCAGCCGCTTCCACATCGGTCAGCGCGATAAAGTACCCCTTAGATGGAATGGCAGCCAAATCTTCGCGGGATTTCCCGTCGAGCAGAGTTGCCAGCATCGACATTATCGCGGAGCGGTTGATCAGCAGCGTGTCATCCGGATTAATTCGTATCGCGATGTCGCCCAGTTCTTTTCCATTGGTCGTGAGCGGCACCTCCATATCGATGGCTTTTCCTGTCGAGTTCAGGAGAGAAGAGATGGGCTTCGCGTATTCTACGGCGCCTGCGGTCGTGGCACTCACGGCGAGCGTACTACTCAGCATCACTACCAGGGTAATCTGCAGGGGCAGCAGCGATACGTACTGAAATATCCTTTGTCTCTTGCCGGTACTCCGCGAGAATGGGGCTGCCGCAGACATGACGCATGCCTAGCGTCGAGGATCGAATTGAAGTCTGCACTGCACTGAGGTCGCGCCTGGTGGCAGGGGAACGGGCAATACGAAGCGTCGCCGATGGCCAGGCTGTACCAAACCGATACCTATGAACTGCGCGAGTTCACCGCTCGATATTGTGTCAGACCAACTCCCACTCGATACTTGGACAACGGATTTCGGAAATAACGCATGGACGTTCGTCGGGTTTTCCACGGTGATGGCGGGATAACGTCGGCCGCCTTTGTCGGTTACGATGCTGTTGCCGACGACATTCAGCGCGGGCTGGCCTCGCGGAGGAGCGACGTTCACCATGACTCCAACGCTGAAAACCAGTTGGACGTCGTGACGGCTCCCCGAGAGTTTGACTGGAATTTGATTGACGTAGAAAAAGTAACTCTCGCTTTTTTCGAGCAGTGGCTCTCCTAACCATTGAAGACGAAAATTTTGCGTGGCGCCGGGAGGGATCAGCGCTTGCGGGGGCATTACAAGAAACTCGTCACCCGCGTTGGAAAGGTGCGGCACGCCACGTGGATCGAGGTTTGCTCTTTTGACGACGATCTCGACGGGAAGCGGAACTTCGCTGTCATTGACAACGGTGATCACGCCGCGGCTTAGCCGTCCGGTCGACGACATTTCGATCTGCATCGGTGTAACCGTCATCGCTAAGGACGGCGGGATCCCGCAGAATAGAAAGAAAAGATAGGCAGCAAAGCGCCGGACGGGAAATCGCATTGAGTGCGCCCTATCATCGTCGTTCGAGTTTTTTACTGAAATGACGCGACTGGAACGCGCTTATTGAGGTGTCAAAAGTACCGTCAGAAGGTCTGAGTATGTCCCGCCAACGAGCGAGGATGAATTGGCTGCTGGATTAATGGTGACTTGGAGGGAGCCAGATCCCGCCGACACGGGTTGTGCTATCCCGGACTCCGTTCCGGTTGCCGTGGGAATTGTAGCTGTGTCGATGGTCGCCGTCGCGCTGTTCCAGGTCGCTGACGCTTGATAGTCGATAATGTTGGTGTAGCCGGAAGGCGGGGTCGCAGTATTTTTTACGCCACCATTTTGAGACGTCAGTTGGATCGTCGAGGGAGCATTGCAGATAACATTCGCATAGGGCGCGTTAGCCGGAGTGATGGCTCCGGTCACGACATTGCCAGACGCATCAATCGGTATCGTGGCGGTATCGAGAGTGCCGGTCGACGCCCCGTTGATGGTGCAAGCCTTATTGACCGTCGCCGTAATTTGGATTTGCTGTTGCGCGGCCTGGGAAAAGGCCGGGCTAACAGCTGCCATCACCCCACCGGCGAAGACCCAAAATCGGATGGTGAGCATAATTGTCACCTTGAAATGTATAAAAATGCGATTCGATTACCATTAGAGGTTGCGATTGAACGCTTAACGGCGGGTTAATGCCTTTTTTAGGCGGCCCGAAAAGCTATGCCCGACCTTCATATCAACCGCGGTCTTGATGGGATCACAAGTCGTCAAGGGCAGGAGCGGTCTCACGCGATCTGCACTTCATGTCCGCTTTCTCTGCATCACAACGATATCGATATGACCGCCTTAGGTCAGAAGCGATAGTCGCCGGAACTCACTGCCACTTCTCCTAATTTTCAGAAGCAGAGATAAAGCGCACGCTCAGGAATTCGTACAATTTCCTAGAAGCGGTTTAGGCCCGTGGGGAGACATGTATGCCAGAGCCGCTTTGCCGAGAAAGCGTTCATCGGCGGAGCACATCAGCAGGTATTTTCGCAGTTTTTGCGGATGTCTGCTTTGGCTAAAGACCGGCCTTCTGCTTCGGTCTCAATGCAAGCAGATTCCCTTGATAGCTGGCCAGGGCACATAGATGGTAGCAAATCCGGCTAGGGCTAAGGCCATGCCAGCTGCGAACCGCACAGGCCATTTGGCGTTTATCGTGCGCAGGAAGGTCAAACCACTCGCGGCAGCAAAGACAGCCGGTAATGTGCCAAGCCCAAATCCGGTCATGAATAGAAATCCGTGAAAGGCAGAGCCTGTCAGCGAAGAAAAGAATACCGCCCCGTAGAGCATCGGACAGGCATTGAGCCCCCATGCGACGCCTAACACGTATGGTCCGGCCGTTCGCCTCGTTCTGAGTGGCGCAGCGATCGTATCAAACCCTTGGGCGAGGTAAGACACTCCGCGTTCCAGGAAAGAAAGACGTGGCATAGCACCGGCAAGAACAAGCCCCATCCAGATTAGAGAGACGGCGGCGGCCCATTGCATGATCTCGAAGCTTATTCCGCCTCGGCGTGCTGCAAGTCCGGCGCCTATCGCGCCTCCGACTGCGCCTAAGGTTGCGTATGTCGTGATGCGGCCAGCCTGCATGATGGCCAATTGCCGATATCGCTCTTTGGGTGTCGGTGCGTCGAGCAGCAGCAACGCGCCGCACGCTATGCCACCGCACATCGCCGCACAATGAAGAGCGCTTGCAAGACCGAATGCGAACCCCGATATGAGCAGCGACTCAGGCATGGCGGTCCGTAGGTTCTTCCTGCACGGCTGTGTTCGCAGGCTCTCCATCATCCAGGGCGCGCCAACCGGCACCCTCCAGATCTTCGAACTGGCCGTTGCGCAGCGCCCATAAAAAACCGGCAAGTCCCATGAGACCGAGCGTTAATGCTGCAGGTATAAGCCACGCGAGAGATGTCATACGCTCCTCCTGACTGGCCGCAGACGAAGTTTCTTTGTCCTGAGACGGAGCGCGTTTGTGGTTACGACGATCGACGATGTCGACATAGCGAGCGCAGCGACCAAGGGCGTCACATGTCCGAGCATCGCAATTGGAACGAAGACTGCGTTGTACCCAATCGCGATCGCAAAATTTTGAAAAGCCATTCGGCGTGCCGCCTGCGCAACCTTCAGTGCTTCGATAATCGGGCCCAAGCGATCGCCTTGAAATACGGCATCTGCCGCCGCCTGACTGATATCCATGGCCGAGGCGAGCGACATTGAGGCATATCCCGCCGCCAGTGCGGGGGCATCGTTCAGCCCATCGCCAACCATCAGCGTCTTGTGACCATTCGCGCGTAAATCGCCAATGCGCTGAAGCTTCTCGGATGGGCGCAGCGCTCCCTGCCAATCGGATATCGCGCACGCGGCTGCGGCGCGCGCGACGGCTTGCGGCCGGTCGCCTGACAGCAATTCGACGGCATAGCCGGCATCTCGCAGTGTTTTGACCGTCTCACGCGCGTCGGGCCGAATGCGATCGATGAAACGGAAGCCGATCACCGCTTCATCGGCAGACCTATACCAGAGAGAGGCCTCGACATTCTGATTGATAGCGGCGCCGGCCCAATGCGCCGAGCCGAGCCGCTCTTCGCGTCCGTCCCCGACATATGAAAGCCCGGAGCCCGGAACCTCGCGGACGCCCTCGATCGCGTTGATGGCGATCCCGCGGTCACGCGCGGCGCGAACGATGGCTTGCGCATAGGGATGCCGGCTCGCAGCTGCGAGTGAAGCAACACGGGCCAGAAGACCAGACTCGATATTCTGGTCGTCGGCCAGCGCGATCTGCTCGAGTGTCAACGTACCCGTCTTGTCGAAGACCACGCCGTCGATTTCGCCCATCCGCTCGAGACCATCGGCCGCCTTCACGATGACGCCTCGACTGAAGAGCCTGCTGATCGCCGCGACCTGAACCGCAGGCACCGCGAGCGCCAACGCGCACGGGCACGTTATGATCAACACCGCGATGGCGTGAGTAAGCGAAACTTCCCATCCGCTTCCAAGCATCATCCATATCGTGAACGTCAATAGCCCGAGAACGTGAACGGCTGGTGCGTAGAGCTGAGCCGCCCTGTCGGCGAGCCGCACATAGCGACCGCGGCTTTGCTCGGCCGAGAGCATCAGGCGGCCGATTTCGGCAAGCAACGTGTTCTCATCGGTGACGCTGACACGAATGTGCAAAGTTCCGCCGCCGTTGACGGTGCCGGCGTGAACGTGAGCGCCCAATGTAACGCTCCGGGGTACGGTTTCGCCGGTGATCAAACTCTCGTCGACTTCGCTGACACCTGAGGCAACGATGCCGTCGGCAGGGATACGCTCTCCAGCGGCGACGGCGACGCGCATACCAGGCAAAAGGGTGCGTGCGGGAAGCAAGCGCACCGAGCCGTCTTCGGAAACCACGGTCGCGCTCATGGCGCGAAGGCTCAGCAGATTTTCTGCGGCCCCTCTGGCGCGCATGCGCATGCTTTCGTCAAGCGCCCGGCCGATTAAAAGGAAGAAGACGAGTGTCATCGCGGCATCGAAATAGACCTGGTCGGAGCCGCGTATCGTCTGAAATAGGCTCATCGCCGTCGCGAGGATGATACCGAGAGTGATCGGCACATCCATGTTGAGGCGGCTGGCGCTCAGGGCCGAGAAAGCCGAGCGAAAAAATGGCTGCCCGGCATAAGCGATGGCCGGCAGGGCTATAAGCGCTGATACCCAATGAAAGAGATCGCGGACCGAGCTGTCCATGTCGGACACTTCGCCCGACCAGACAGATACCGACAGCAACATGATATTGGCCGCCGCGAAGCCTGCAACGCCGAGACGGGGAATGAGCTCGCTCGTTCGCCCTCGCGATGCGGATGTTTCGGCGCCTTCGACAAGCTCCGCGGCTGTGTAGCCTACGGCCTTTAACGCCGCGACGAGATCAGGCACATCGGGACTCGAGCCGTCCGTCTGACGGCGGAGAGTGACAGTGACGCGGCGCAGAGCGAGGTTGGCTCGGGACGCTGAAACGCCTCGAACGCTTCTCAGCGCCGTCTCTACGGTGTGGATGCATGTTCCGCAGACGATATCCGGGACAGACAACGTTATCGTCTCGACGTTCGCCGTTGTGTTATCAGCCGGCGCGCGTCGTTGCGGCGATAATGAATTGATCAGGGCTGCTTCCATAGCCGCACCTTGGATCGATAAACGACGCTACGATGAGCGGCGTCACCCTGGCTGGCGAACAAGGAAATATCCCAGTTACCTTCGGCCAAATTCGGCAATGTGACCGTGTAGCCTCCCTCCCCCGCCGCGGCGAGAACGAGATTGCGATCCGCCACGTCCGTGGCGGGACGGCCGATGCTTCCGCTGATTTGCAGATCGTCGATGCTGCGTCCCTCGCGATCTTTCAGCGTGACACTGAAGACACCGGTGGCGCTGTCGAATTTTGTTGCTTCCGTCCAACCGAGCTCATCCTGCCGGCGCTCGTCGGCGATGCGCTGGTTGTAACGCAGGCCCGTCCGGTAAGCGTCAGGCGTGTCGCCTCCGAAGGTCGAAATGGCATCGTAGATCATCACGCTGTCGACCACAGTGACGGTGACAAAGAAGGCGATCATGCCGAAAAGCACGTGCCAGCCATTGATCCCACTTCGTACTGGAAGGGCTTGTTTCATGGCAGCTTGTTTCATGACGGTGGCCCGCTGAACGTCGTTGAACGTGAAGTTGTGTGACCTGTTGCGGTGTCCGTCACAGTAATCGTGATGGGTGTCGAATCTCCTTTGAGTTCTCTCCGTTCCGAAGGCTCGATCAAGACGAAGAACTTCACCGCCCGAACCTCCGCGGGTTTGACGTCGATCACTGGGTCCTGTTCGTCGAATTCCACGAACTGGAGCTGGGCTCTCTCAAGACCTAAAACGGAAATTTTGAAATGCCGTGTCGCTTGGAGCTTGTTGGTGATCTTCACCGTATAACCATCGCGCAGACCGCCGTCGCTCAGCGTAACGAACAGCGGATTGCGATCGGGCGCGACGCTTAGCTGTGTATCGGCGCGATTGAGCAGCGACCAGACCATCAGGCCTCCGACTGCAACAATCAGGACCGAATAGAGGATCGTTCGCGGCCGTACGATCCGCCATCCGTCACGAGGACCTTTGGTAGCGTTCGCAAGGTTGGCAGCCGTCGTATAGGCGATCAATCCGCGCGGACGACCCACGCGATCCATGATCTCGTCGCATGCATCTATGCATAGCGCGCATTGAATACACTCGAGCTGCGCACCGTCGCGGATGTCAATGCCCGTCGGACAGACGGCGACGCAAGCCTTGCAGTCGACGCAGTCGCCCCTCCCTTCCCAGCTTTCATCGCGCTTATGTGATCCGCGCGGCTCGCCGCGAACCTCGCGATACGAAATGAAGAGGGAATCGTGATCTAGCATTGCTCCTTGGATGCGTGGCCACGGGCACATGTAGATACAGACCTGCTCCCGCGCAATGCCACCAAGTATATAAGTCGTGAAGGCGAACACGCCGACAAAAGCATATGCTATTGGCGAAGCAGTCCCATGCACGAGCTCGACCGCGAGCGTCGGCGCGTCGCGAAAGTAAAAGACGAAAGCCCCTCCTGTTGCGATAGCAACGAACCCCCAGGTCAGATGCGTCGCCGCTTTCTTCCAGAGCTTTTCGAATGACCAGCCGCTCTGATCGAGACGCAGGCGCGCATTGCGGTCGCCCTGCCAGAACCGCTCGACAGCTATCATCAGATCCGTCCAGACTGTCTGCGGGCAGGCATATCCGCACCACATGCGCCCAGCGATTGCGGTTACAAGAAAAAGCGAGAGGGCCGAGATAACGAGCAGCCCCGTCACATAATAGAATTCCTGCGCCCAGATCTCGATCGGTCCGAACAGCAGGCGCTGATTGGCAAAGTCGAGCAGAAAAGCTTGATTAGGAAGGCCCGGTCCACGATCCCATCTGAACCACGGCAACATGTAATAAACGCCGAGCGTGAGCCCTAAGGCGACCCATTTGATGGCGCGGAATGTGCCGTGCGCTTCCTTCGGATATATCTTTCGATGTGATGCGTAAGCGCTTGTCTTGGACGCGGCAGCTTTCGCGCCGGACGATCCGTTGTCCGTATCAGCTATGGACTTGTTATGCCCACCCATCATCGTCATTTGGGCGCCTCATGGCCCTCTTTCTTATGTTCGGCCTCGCCCTCGTCGTCTTTTTTCGGCTCGGGTTTTCCGCCACCGAGCGAATGGACGTAGAGCGCGACCATCTTGATATCCACGGGATCCAGGCGACCGTTCCACGCCGGCATCATGCCGCCACGGCCGGTCTCGATGCTACGCACGACCGCTTGCTGGCTGCTGCCATAAAGCCAGATAGCATCGGTTAGATTCGGCGCACCGACGTCGGTGTTGCCTTTGCTGTCGGTACCGTGACACGCCGCACAGTTGTCTGCGAATAGCGCACCACCTCGCGAGGCGGCCGCGGCATCGACATCAAGATGCGAGAGCGAACGAACATAATTGGCGAGGTCGCTGATCTGAGCTGGCTCGAGGATCTTGTCGAGACCGAACCGTGGCATAGCCGTATCGTGGGTTTCGGGATCGCCGGACCTTGCGCCGTGCGCAATCGTCTTTTGGATGCTTTCAAGATCGCCACCCCACAGCCAATCGTCATCGTTGAGATTGGGATACCCAATGGCGCCTTGCGCACCACGACCGTGGCATGGGGCGCAGTTGTCGCCGAAAATCGCGGCGCCGCCATCCCGGGCAAATTCGAATAGCTCGGGATTCTTTTTTATGTCGGCAATCGGCATCGCGGCGATCGCGGCGCGATATTTATCTTGCGTTGCCTTTGCTGACGCGACGTCTTTTGCGACCTCACCGCGCTGGCTGTAACCGAACAACCCCTTCGTATAGCCATTCAGCATCGGCCAAGCCGGATAGACGAGCCAATAACCGAACGCCCAGACGATACACGCGTAGAACGTGTAGAGCCACCACCGCGGTAGCGGCTTGTTGAGCTCCATCAGGTCGCCGTCCCACACGTGTCCCGTGGTTTCGGCGCCGGTTACTTCGTCGATGCGCTTCTCGCTCGCCATGGGCTGTCACTGCTTCTCTAGCTTGTCGTCCTGATCGATTGCTGCTTTCGCCACGTGCTCAAACTTTGCTTTGTTGGACGAGCGGAACGCGTAGACGAAGGCCGCGACGAGAAGAGTCATGAAAATCGCCATCGACACGAGTTGCGAGACGACCTGTGCTTCATCGTAAGTCATGGTCTCACCGCAAGTTGGACCCGCTGGCGTCGAATTTCGTGAAATCGACAAGCGTTCCGAGCATCTGCAGATAGGCGACGACAGCATCGAGCTCACTCGGCGGAACGTCATCGCCGGGCTGACCGTCGAACCTTCTGACCTGCGCCTTCGGATAACGTTGAACCAGCGTCTTCGCTCCGCTTGTATCGGGAGCGATCTGAGCGAGGACGTCGGCCTTTGCATTGGCGATCATGTCGTCGCTATAAGGCACCCCGACCTCTTGCAACGTCTTCATGCGCGCGGCGATGTTGTCATAGTTGAGGGGCGTTTTTTCCAGGAACGGATAGCCCGGCATAATGGAAGCGGGAACAACCGAGCGCGGATCTCGTATGTGCTCGACGTGCCAAGCGTCGGAATACTTCCCGCCAACGCGGGCGAGGTCCGGACCGTTACGCTTCGATCCCCATTGGAACGGGTGATCGTACATGCTTTCGGCGGCGAGCGAGTAATGGCCGTAACGCTCGATCTCGTCGCGCAAGGAGCGGATCATCTGGCTGTGGCAGTTATAGCAGCCTTCGCGCACGTAGATATCGCGGCCAGCGAGTTCCAACGGCGAATACGGGCGCATGCCTTCAACCTTTTCGATGGTCGACCGCAACATGAAAAGCGGTGCGATTTCGACGATGCCTCCGATAGAGACAACGACCAGCGCACCAATCAAAAGTATGAGGGAGTTCTTCTCGAAAATAGCGTGGTTCATCGTTTGCTCCCGTCACTCAGCCGGCACGGCGACGACGCCGGGACGAAGTTCGGGAGCGGCCGCCACGCCAGGCTGATCCTTGATATCGACGGGTTTGTCGCCTCTGATCGTGCGCCACATATTGTAAGCCATGATCAGGCCCCCGAGCAGGAAGAGCATTCCCCCCGTTGCACGGATCACGTAAGGCCAATGAAGGGCCTCGACCGTTTCGATGAACGAATATTTGAGGAAGCCGAGGTGATCGTAGGCGCGCCACATCAATCCCTGCGTGATGCCGGCAACCCACATCGACGAGATGTAGAGAACGATGCCGATCATCGCGAACCAGAAGTGCCATTCGACCAAACGCATCGAATAAAGACCATCGCGCTTCCATAGCCAGGGAACCATGCAATAGACAGCACCGAATGAGATCATGCCGACCCATCCGAGCGCGCCTGAATGCACGTGTCCAATGGTCCAATCCGTGTAATGAGAAAGCGAGTTCACGGCCTTGATCGACATCAGCGGCCCTTCAAATGTTGACATACCGTAGAACGCGACGGAGACGACGAGCAGCCGGATCACGGCGTCGGTCCTAAGACGATCCCAAGCGCCTGAAAGCGTCATCAGGCCGTTGATCATGCCGCCCCATGACGGCATCCACAGCATGATCGAGAACGTCATGCCCAGCGTCTGCGCCCACTCGGGCAGCGCCGTATAGTGAAGATGATGCGGACCGGCCCAGATATAGAGAAAGATCAGCGACCAGAAGTGTACGATCGATAGCCGATAGGAATAGACAGGCCGCTCGGCGCGCTTCGGAATAAAATAATACATGATGCCGAGGAAGCCCGCCGTCAGCAGGAAGCCGACCGCGTTATGCCCGTACCACCACTGTGTCATTGCGCCTTGAACGCCGGGGAACAGCGGATAGCTTTCCGAGCCCAACAGCGAAACCGGCAGCGACAGATTGTTGACGATATGCAGCATCGCGATCGTCACGATGAAGGCGAGATAGAACCAATTGGCGACGTAGATGTGAGGTTCTTGGCGCTTTCTGAGTGTGCCGAGAAACACGAGCAAGTACGTGACCCATACGATCGTCAGCCAGATATCGGCATACCATTCGGGTTCCGCGTATTCCTTTCCCTGCGTGATGCCGAGCACATATCCCGAGGCGGCTATCACGATGAAGAGCTGATATCCCCAAACGACGAACCAGGGCGCCCATCTGCCGGGAAGCCGCGCGCGGCACGTTCTCTGTACGACATAAAGCGATGTTGCGATCAGCGCGTTGCCGCCGAATGCGAAGATGACGGCGGACGTGTGCACAGGTCTCAGCCGACCGAAATTCGTCCAAGGCAGATCGAGATTGAACGATGGAAAAGCCAGCTGCCATGCAAGGATATCGCCAACGAGAAAGCCTATGACTCCCCAGAACACGCAAGCAATCGTCGCGACACGAATGGGTCTGTCGAAGTAGCCCGATACTTTTTCTTGTCGAGTGGTCGGGTGAGAAAGGATGTAAAGGGCTGCTGCTGCGCTCGCACCTAGGAGAAAAAGCCCATGCAGACGCATACCGCCATCGACACCGGCAATGGCCAAAATCAATCCAACAATCGCAAAGAGCAGAGCCGCTCCAAGAGCCGGCATGTCGTTGACGCTGGATCTTCCTCCGCCCGCCGTGTTCTCCACGGTTATCCTCCCCGCTTCCGGTCCATTGGACGCGGACGTTATTTTTGACTAGCCCATTTGCTTGATCATTCCTGCGGGATTGAGCTTTGACTTGCGTCAAAGGGGGCGGAGCCCGCTGGCAAGCTGCGTCTAAAAACTTCCCTCAGCGCAGCATCAAGAGTCGATCCTTGCCGGGCGGCACTGGCGGCTCGGTCATCGACAAAACGCGGGCCTATGCTTTGCATCACTAGAGATGCTTATCCTGTGAACCTCTGCGCTTGCCACGCTGACGAAGGTAAGTGTCTGCTGGTGAGCCCTAGTCGGACATGTCAGATCGTGACTTCCATAGCGCAAGCACGGTATGCTCCAATGCTTGGAACCGTTGCGAACCAGCGTCGCACCACTCACGACCTCGAAAACACTCGATGTCCGCAGTGAAGCAAAAAATCGATTGTCGGCGCGCCGGAAAGGCTTCCGCTTTGCCCCCGAAAGCGGAGATCCGTGTTCGTGTGAATGCCCGCTTGGTCGAGCATCAAGTCGATGTCGGCTAATGGGATGTTTTACTCAAGTGCGGTGCAGTATGCACTTGGAGCGCTTCCGTCCGCTTTCCCGGCAAAGAAAACTTGAACGCGGGAGGCTGCTTTATCCCATAAGCAGACTCTGTGGTTCGGTACTCGATGGCAGGAGTTGGCTGGCGGCTACGTCCGGTTTCTGCGCAAAATGTACACACCGGCGATTTGAGAGTTGTTTGGCTCGCACAGCTTCGTCAGAACAGATCATCGCGACCCAGAAGCGAGGCCCGTGATTTGTTCAGCGGCGTCGTTTCGTGCCTTATTGAGTCCCTGCCCCGGAGCCAGCATTGGAGGCGGCCGCGTTGAGGAGGCGAAGCCATCGGGCATTCGCGATGGCGAGCACTGCCGCTAGAACAAACGACGTGATGATCACGCCGATGATGGCGAGGGCGCGAGATCCGCTCTCGATAAGCAATCCGCATCCCACCGAGCAGAGCACCGGGATGTGTGCCAGATAAAGCGGAAACGACATCTCCCCCAACAGCCGGGCAAAACGCGTTGAGAAGTAGCTATTGACTTGCGGGCAAAGTTCGATCGCACTGATCGCAAGGATTGCAGCCGCGCAGTGGGCGTAGATCTGATTAAATTTGCCGAGCCAAGCATAGTCGTGGGAAGCGATACCAGAATATCCGGCAAGATAAATTGCCGCGATCATTGCAATCGCTGCTATCGGCACTTTCCATTCCCAGGCGTGGTTTTGGGCGCGCACGAGCGCCATCGCAACACCAACGGGAAAGCCAATCAATGCAATGTTGCTGTAATTGCACAGCATCACCGTTACAAAGATCGCCACTGCGGCGGCGACGGGCCGGAGGCCAATAAGGATCGGCGCCATGCCGAATGCGATGAAGCTGCCGATAAGCTCGAGACGCATCGTCCAGATGTTCGTATCGAAGTAACTATCACCGCGGAAGAACGTCAGGAACATGCCCTGGCCGAGGGCGTCTGCTAGCGAGCGGTCTGAAAACGCCGGAGCGGCTGCACCGTTGGCGAACGCAATGAGCCACTGCGACTTGGTGATCGCTCCGCCCTCGACATAGCGATACAGCCCCAGAAACCCGATTGCCCACGATAACAGCACGGCCAGCAATACCGGGCCTGCAAGGCGCGGCCACCTTTTGATTGCGGACCGCTGAATGATCCTGAGATCTCCGCCGGATTCAAAATACCGAAGTGTAAGAACATAGCCTGAGAGCACGAAGAACAATGTAACCGCGGAGCTGCCGTAGACGAGGCCGAACCAGAAATGGCCCCGTATCCCGGAGCCAGAAATAACCTGGCCGTAATCGCCCAAGAGTTCGGGATAGAAACCGAGGATCAAATGCCAGACGAGTACCGTGACTGATGCCAGACCGCGCAGACCTTCCAGCGCAAAATCCTTGCGCGTCGATGTCGTCACGACATGGACGTTCACGTGCGTTCCCCCGCGTCGTTCGGTCAAAATCAAACTCTCTGCTAAGACGGACGACCAGAGAAGAGCTTAGTGCAGATCTATCAACCGCGCGCTGCGGCAAGCGCAAAACCAGGGACAAGTCGTATCCTTGCCTTGACGTTCAGTGCACATCTGATGTGCTTTTTGATGGCGCAATATTGCGGAGTCGCCGCGTCGTTTCGTTGACGCACAGGCGTTAATTCGGTCGTTGCTTGGTCTTATTGCTGACAGACGTTTCGCTGGTCATAGGTGTTTGAGTCGCTCATATTTTTTGGAGGCGGCATGGAAATATCGCCGACGTTGAGAAAACAGAGCGCCGCCGGGCGTCCGCTGGTGAGCGTCCTCGTTCCTGTCTACAATGCAGAAACTTATATCGCTTGCAGCATCGAGAGCGTGCGCCGACAGACTTATGACGATCTTGAGATCATCATCGTCGACGACGGGTCAACGGACGGAACGGCAGCGATCGTACAAGAGTTGGCGGCCGCCGATCGGCGCATCGTCTATCTCGCGAAACAGAACAGCGGGATTGTGGATGCGCTCAACTATGGCCTCACCGTCGCATCTGGCCAATTTATAGCCCGGCAGGATGCCGACGATATTTCGACTCCGGCACGTATCGCCATGCAAGTCGACTATCTGGCTGAGCGTCCATCTTGCATCGCCGTCAGCGGCGCGCATTTCCATATCGACGCAAGCGGACAGTTCACCGGCGGTCGTCATTATCCCGCGAACCGCTGCTCTGGCGACTATACGGCATATCCCGCTTGTGAGCCCTACCTTCCGCACCCATTTTTGATGATGCGTGCATCCGTGCTAAAGGAGTTGAAATATCGACATTCCTTCCATTGCGAGGATAGCGACCTGTATTGGCGGGCTATCCGCTATGGTCGCCTCGAGAATATGGGCGATATTCTCGGCCTCTACCGCATTCACACCGGAAGTATTTCAGGATCGTCAGTTATCGAGGGTCGCATCCAGGCCGTATATAGTCAGCTGGCGGCCATTTCCGCAGCGCGCTACGATCTCATGATGCCCGACATCGAATTCGATTCCGCACTTCTAACGAAATGCAGGGCGGCAAAGTCGCTTTCTGGCATTATTGAAATTTTCGAGCCCATGCTGACGCCGCAGGAACAGCGCTATCTTCGATCAGCGTCGGCACTGAAGCTCATCGAGCTTTCACGTTTTCGTCCGTATAGTCTCGACAAAGACGATGTCCGATATGTGAAAGAGCACGCAAACGTAAAAGCGGTCTCCGGGCGCGAGAACCGGCGAGCCGTTCGGCGTGCGCTTCGGGGATACTATCGCAAACAAGGCCTACTGCAGCTTATCGCGTTTTACGCCGGCTTCTGATCATTCGCCGTCGACGTGGAGATAAGGCGCCGGTAGATATCCCACGATGGCCGCCAGGCGGCCCATAGCTCTCGCCAGTTTGTCGCCTCCGACGAGCGCTGTCCTTTTGAATGCTTCGACGCCGAGTGCGAGAGCTAAAGGACTGCCGGCAATGAGGGCGGGCCCGATGATAAGATTCAGCGGGATTGTATGGAACTTGGCAGAGAGAGCTTTGGCTAACCCCTTTCGGAGGATAGCCTCTCGCATGTTGGCCGCGGCGGTCCAAAATGACTTTGCGCATTGACGCGTGTAGGTCAACCGCTCAGAGTGGATTGTCTCGTAAGTCACGGCGCGTGCGGTTTGCCGGATTTCAAATCCGCATTTGTGTGCGCGCGTGAAGAAATCGACGTCTTCGCCTCCGCTGAAGGCGAAAGCCTCATCGAACCGCAGCCCGTGATCCGCTAAGGCGCGGCTGAACCGAACGTTGTGCGTATAGGCCGTATGGCACTCGGCACCTTCCACGGGCGGCTTTTCTTTAACCTGCGTCGCCCAAAACGGGGAGGGGACCGGTAAGCACAGGATACGATGCCCGCGCAGTATCGGCACGGAACTATATTCCGGCGCCATCAGGCCGCGAAGCCACTGGTCGTCTGCAATCTCATCGTCGTCGATGAATGCGATCCAGTCGGCTTCCAATCTCGCGGCGAGAGAAAGGCCTCTGTTTCGGGCGTAGGCGATGCCGCGCCGCGGCTCCGCGATATAGAACGCACCTGACCGGGACGCGCTTACGATCGGCATGGCCGAACACGCGGCGTCGTTGTCGATCACAATTACGAAGTATCTGACATTATCGACGGGTTGCTGACGCGACAGCGACGCAAGGCAATCGTGCAAGGATTTGGGACGTCCGTATGTGCATACGCATACCGCAAGCAACGTGTCCCTTTGCGGCGCCGCGATTCGAAATGCATTTCTGGAACGCGTGATCATTTCCATGTCGTCGTCCTAGCTCTCGCTGACGCTACGCAACAGAACAATCTGCGTCTGATAATCCGACCGAGACCTACTGAGCGCGACGGACCCAGCCGCGCCAACGGTCGTCTATGAGTTGTCTTTCCGCACTCCACGGGTGGCGATCCCATCCTTGGTGGGTAAAGCCGTACAAGGTTATTGCGCTCGGCTGCATACGTCGTCGGAGTTGCTGAGCGATATGGAAGATAGCCAAAATACCCGTGCTCGGCTGATCCGTTGTTCTTGCGCCGTATAACATCAAGACTGCGCGCGCTTTGCGATATATATGTGCGCGCATGTAGGTCCAACGTTTATGGCGAATGCGGCCGATGAGATCTGGATCGAACGTCTCCCAATATTCTCGATCGTCGGGAAAACGCCGAAGCTCGGAAGCGACAAGATTAGGTGGCCGCGCAAGGAGTATCCGACCTGCCGCCTCGACTGCGCGCGCATTGAGAGCCAGCGGATCGAATGCGAATTGGCGAGCGGGCTCACCTGTGTTGGTCAAAACGAGATAATCGGTTCGATGCCCTGACATCCCATAATTTCGACAGCCGTTAAACCTGAAGACGAGATCATGCGCATCGATCTCGTCGGCATGGAGCGGATCGATCGGGCCGTTTCCAACGATAGCCACCGTCATAGGCCTGCGAAGCTGAGGAATAAATCTCAAGAAACCCACCTCATTGAAGAGGCGAACAGTCTGCATATTCAAAATCGACTCCCGCATGCGATCGCGATTAGAAATCGTGATCTGTGCCACAGCAAGAAAAACGGCCTAACAAGTTGTGGGGAACTTCGCTTTCGCCGCTTCGAGTGACTTCGACAGACGCCGAGGGCACAAATTTCGTCACGCGGAATGCGCGTCTGCGAGACGCTCGTTTATCTGAAGTAAACCATTCAACGAACTTCGGCAGACACGCCGCTCTGGGCGACGAAACTGCACCTCACCAAGCCAATTACCCTTAGGTGCAATCGCAAGGAGAGCGGTAATGAGCATTCTTCAAAGCAATTTGGGACTTTCCAATACAATTGGTGGCCTGCTCGAGGGCATCCTCCCCGACTCGGCCGGCAATTCGACATCTCTTATCGGCAACGTCGCCGGCACGTCCGGTGTGACGGACGATCTTCTGCACGGCCTCACCGACGGCCCACTCGGCACCGGCGTTGACAACACATACAGTGACGTTGCGGTTAAGGGCGGGGCCGTGCCTGATATCTTCAACGGCGGCGGCGTCGGAATTGAAAATACGCTAGCTGAGCATTTGCCAGCTATTGATCACATTCCCCTTGTGAGCCAACTCACGACCGCGCTCGATCCCGTTGCCGACCTCGTCAGCAGCGTAAACGGCTCACTCGTCGATATAGGCGAAAACCTCTCACCCGGTATCAGCAATGTCTACACTCTGACCGGTGACGTCATAGGTCAGAGCGGCATTCTCGATGACGTGGCGACCAACATTCACAACGGATCGCTGTCTGGCGCGGTGCTCGACTCGTATGCTGACGTCCTCGCCCATGGAGGCATCCTCGACAACATCGGTGACGGATATGGCAGCGGACTAGAATCCCTTGTGCACCAGCTCAATGGCATTGAGGGCACACTACCCCTCGTCTCCGAAGTGCCTGCTCTCTTGGGCGATATTCCGGACACCGTCGCCAACACCGTCAACGATCTTTCCCCAGGCGCAACTTCGAACCTGACCACCACCGGTGATCTCATCGGACCCAGCGGCGTCGTCGATGATGTCCTCACAAATCTGTCCCATGGTTCGCTCACCGGAGGGGTCGTCGCGTCCTATGACGACCTTTTCGCCAAAGGCGGCTTGATCAATAATGTCGCCGACGGGCACGGCCTTGGCACGGAATCGCTCGTGGGCAATATCTCCAATATTGTAAACGGGCTGGGCTCTACCGACGGGCTTGCGCACAGCACCCCGCTGTCTGACGTCCTCGGTCAGGCCGGCGCCTTGCTCGGCGACCATTCGGCGGCCGGCACGGATCTCCTTGGTCATGTCGACGGACTGACAGGCCTCTTGGGTGACCATGACATCGGAGGCGCGTTGGATTCACTGCACCTGCTGGATCATCACGCGGCCTAACGTACGTCATGCGGCCGGCTCAACAGGGCCGGCCGCGTATCCTTGCCGTTGATCGCGCAGCGGCTTCGGATTCACGCCTTGCCGATGGCTGCGCAAAGAACCTCTCGGATGCGGCTTTTAACGGCTGAAACGTCAATAGGTTCTGGCTTCCAGTCGATCGCCGCAAAAGTCTCCGGCGTGTATATCGGCGTAAAATCCTTTAGAAAACTGAACCGCTCGTCGCTGTCAGATCGACAGACTATGACGGGTATTCCCATGGCCATGCACGGCGCCGCAACATGATGCAAAGGCGTCAACACGAGCTTCGCCGTCGTCCGGTACCTGTCGAGTAGCACGCGTTCGTAAGATTCCGCCGTCTGGCACGTATGTGCCGATACAGGAAATTCGGCGACCGGCAAGCGATGATAAATGAACTCGCATCGCTCGCTCAGATCTTTCGGAATGTACTGCAAAACCGAGGAGGGGAAATCGGAACCGTATACGATGAGCAAGCACCCATCGGCAGGCTCTTCCTCTCGGCGCGGAAGAGACATCGTTATGCAGCCCGTCGTAAATGCATCCACCCCGTACCTTCTCATCCTCTCGGTCGTGGCAGTGTCTCGACATCCGATGGGCTGGTGCAATTTGAACAGCGCAATATTGTCTTTGATGACCTGTTCGCTAGCTTGGAACCCCAAAAAGACCGGGCGTATCGAAGCTGGCAGGGGAAATGATTGCTGAAAGAACACTGCATTCATTATCAGCGTACAGGGCGGCCCCGAGTAATGAGGAAGCGTGTCTCGGTTCACGGCAACGATCTGCTCGTCTCCTATGCCGAACTCCCGCAAAAGACTTCGCGCCGCAATCGACTGCGCATTGTCTCCGAGATTTATGTCGTAGGAACCAGAGCGTTGGAGCTGCTGCTCGAAGGCGAAAAAGTTCTGATAGCCAAAACTTAGCACCCCGTATTTTGGGCCCTTCGAGCGACTCAGCGTTTTGCTCCGCTTGAGCCCAAGAACCGTTCGTAGCCCCATCGCTGTCCCCCGCGCGAGATGCTCGGAAATCAATCGGCAACGACCACAGGAGTTCCCTTCCGACCGTACTTTTCCCCAGAAGACGTTTCATATGACCTTCGCGCCGTTCCCTCCGACGCAGTCGCGACGCGCGCGGCAAAACGAACAATCGTTCGGAATTTGTTGAAGCTCCGTTTGCCCTGAACACCAATTTTGTCGCTGCCGGCCCGTCTGAGATGAGACGCTGCTGGTTCTTCTAACGCATGTCGTAACTCGACGGCGCGATATTGGCACGTCGAAAACGAGGATAATCTCGGAGGCGATATTAATGTCAATTTGGTCTTTGCCATCTCCTTTCACCATCACCGGGCAACCTGCGTCGAGAACTTTGCCGAGCTTGGATGTCGCCTCGGCGGCACGGCCGGAACGTCAGCGCGGTCTATGGAATTTTCTCACGTGGTCGTTTTTCCTCGCCAACTTTCTCACCGCGACAGAGGTTGCTGGGGGCGCCGCCCACGCAGCAGCAGCGACCGGCGGGAACGCGCCTGATGCCCCGCACACCGGTGACACGACTGCGCAGGCGTCTACGCCTCAGCATCCAGGGATGGATTCTCCCCCGTTAGAACATGCTCCATCAGGTTTCCCCGTCCCAGAATCGGAGGGGCGGCTGGCGACGAACCTCATCTCTCCCTCCGCGATCTCTGCGGCACAGAGTGCAGACATTTCCCCGTCGGACACGAGCGCTGCCCATCCCACGACGTTTACTTCCGGCATCTCAGCTAATTACCAAGCAGAGGTCGCCATACACACCGAGCCGGACCACTCCGATACCGGCGGGCACACTACTGGCGGCGACGGAACCGGAACAACTACGATCATAGACCATGTCGGTACCGTCGTCGAAACGGTTGGCGATGTCGTGGGCTCGGCCACGCACCTCATCGGCGATGTTGTGGGCGAGGTTGGACATGTTGCAACCTCGTTGGTTTCCGCTTTGGGAGACACAGTCGATACGTCCCTGCACGCAGTAACGTCGACACTGGCCTCGCCGAGCAATCTAATCGCGAACCTGCCCTCTTCGATCGAAACGATCGCCAGCTCTCTCGACCATGTTCTGACAACTGCGGTGTCCGACGCGGTTCAAGCGCCTCTAGACATTCTTCATGCTGCCGCGAACGACTTGGGAATCGCCGCTCCGGGCTCGCTAAACTTTTCATCCGCAACAACCGAGCACGCGTTCGTCGATGCCCAGAACGGCTATTCGCAATATAATATTTCCGTCCAAGATGTCGCTTCCGCCGAGAGCCATGTGATGTCTTCGGACACGGGCAGCATCACAAGCATCATCACCAGTGCGCTCGGCATCGGTCACCTGCCGTCAAGCGATCAAACGTCCAGCGACCACTCAAGCGATCACCAGTCGTCGCTGCATATCCTGAGTGACGAACTGAACGGAAGCACTCATCACAATCTGCTCGGCTGAGTGTGAGGGGCGCCGCTACCTCGGCGTAGAGGGAATTATGTGATGGCAAGCTCAGTCGGCGGTGTCCAGACGCAGGAAAGCAGTCTCGCGACCGATAGCGAAGGCGCACAATCCGTTGTGTCTTTGCCCGGGCAGGCCCAAATGGGCGGCGGTGAACTCTCAGGCATACATCCTGCGCTTCAGCACCTGCTAAAAATCAAAAGTGAAATCGAGCGAACATTTCGCGGCACGACAATCGTGGGTTCCAGCGTGCCGCCGCCGGAAACAGCAGACCCGTTGGCGCGTTGGCGCGCGACCGCGCGGCGTACATTCGTAACGGTCGCCGTCTTCTCGGTATTCGTCAACGTCCTGATGCTGACAATGCCGATCTATCTCTTCCAGATATCTGATCGCGTGCTGACGAGCCGCAGCCTCGACACGCTGCTTATGCTGTCAGGGCTCGCCCTCGGGCTTCTGGCAACGATGTCGATGCTGGACATTCTCCGCCGCCAAATTCTTGGACGCCTGGCGGCATCCATGGAAACCATTCTGGGCGGTCCTATCCTCGCCAGCATTTTGATGAGCGCGCCCACCGGTGAAGGCGGCAACGTCCAGGCTCTCCGCTCGCTGCATCAGGTGCGTGGCTTCCTCGCAAGTCCGACGATGCTCCTGCTTTTTGATGCGCCTCTTTCGCCATTTTATTTCGGCGTCATCTTCCTCATTCATCCGAGCCTCGGCGCGATCGTGCTTGTTTCCGGGTTCATACTTTCCGGCATCGCCGTTCTGAACCAGACCGCAACAGCCGGGCCAATGGGCAAAGCTGGTGCACTGGCGTCGAAAGCGGACACGCACGCTGAATCCCTCGCGCGCAATGCACAGGTCATCAACGCGATGGGCATGCTCAACGAAGGCATCTTGCATTGGGGACGTGAGCAGGCGCAGGCGCTTTCATTGCAGCTCAGCGCGCACGACCGAAATTTTTGGATCAGCGGCACGTCGAAATTTGCCCGCCTCGTCACCCAGGTCGCAATTCTCGGCTGGGGCGCGCACCTCGCCCTTTCCGGAGCGCTGACGGGTGGCATGATGATCGCGGCATCGATCATCGCAGGCCGCGCATTGCAGCCGCTCGAAGGAATGATAGAGGGCTGGCGTTCGCTCGTGCAGGCACGCGGCGCGTATGCTCGTGTGCGCGCGACCCTTGAAGGGCTTCGAGCCGAAAAACCCAAACTTCGTCTCCCCCGCCCCGCAGGGAAGTTGACTGTCGAGCGATTGCTATACATTCCGCCTGGGACCAGAGAGCCCATCCTCAACGGCATCAGCTTTGAAGTCATGCCGGGAGAGTCCCTGGCGATTGTCGGACCCTCCGGTTCAGGAAAGTCGACGCTCGCGCGTATCCTCGTCGGCTGTCAATTTCCGACGGCGGGACGAGTCCGGCTCGACGGCACCGAGCTTCGGAATTGGGATCGACGCCAGTTCGGCGAATACACCGGCTATCTCCCCCAGGAAGTCGAACTCTTTCCGGGATCGATAAAAGAAAACATCTGCCGCCTTCGTACCGATCTGCCGGACAACGACATCTACGAAGCAGCAGCCGCCGCCGGCGTGCACGACATGGTGTGCCAATTGACGGCCGGATACGAGACTGTGCTCGACCGCAACGGAGCGCCGCTCTCAGGCGGACAAAAACAACGCATCGCGCTCGCTCGGGCATTCTTCGGCAACCCGTCCCTGATCGTGCTCGACGAACCGAACTCCAATCTCGATTCCGTCGGTGAGCAAGCCCTTGCCGAAAGCATGAAGAAAGCCAAGACGCGAGGCGTCACGATGGTGTTGATCACGCAGCGTCCCGCGCTCCTGAATTCAGTCGATAAAGTTCTCGTGCTGCGCGCAGGCCGGCTGGAAGGGTTCGGATCGCCTCGAGAAGTCCTGCATCGCCTCGTGAAGCAAACGGCAGCCTCGGGGGCAACACCATGAGCAATCAGGATTTGACCCAAGGCCACGTATTTCTCGGCTGTCCCAGTATAGATCAATGGCATGCCAGCGTGCCGCGAAGCACGCGCATTCCAATCATTGCGGGACTAGGCATTGTTGCGGTTTGTGCCCTCGGGTTCGGCGCGTGGGCGACGACTGCGCCTCTCGACGGAGCTGTTGTCACGACTGGCACGTTCGTGGCTGCCGGACAAAACAAGCAAGTGCAGCACCTCGAAGGCGGAATTGTCAGCGAAGTAAAAGTCAAGGAAGGCGAATTGGTCGAGGCTGGCCAGACGTTGGTGCGGCTTGATCCGACGCCAGCAATGGCGAAACTTCGTATGCTGACGCTTAGAAAATATCGCCTGGTAACGACACAGGCTCGCCTCGAAGCAGAACTCGCCGGCAAGGCGACATTCCAACTGCCCTCGACCGTCACGATCAATCGCAACGACCCAGAAGTTCAAATCATTCTCACACACCAACAGCTTGAACTCGATGCGCGTCGCGACCGGATGAACTCCGAGGAAGCGGTGCTGCGCAAGGAAATCGCAGGATTGCAGGAAAGCATCTCCGGCTACGAGGCTCAGATCTCCTCGACCAAAAAGCGACTGAGCATATTCGGGGAAGAGCTGAAGGATAAAAATGCCCTCCTCGACCGCGACCTTATCCGCCGGACGGAAGTCTTCTCGGTTCAGCGCGACGAGGCGGCGTTGAATGGCGAATTGGGCGGACTAATCGGCCGCGTTGCCGATAGCCGCCAGCAGATCGCACGCGCCGAGCAACAGATCGCGTCGATCCGCTCCACGGCAACGCAGAAATCCGTCGAAGAACTGCGCCAGGCCGAATCCGACCTGGACGATATTACGGAGCAGATCAGGTCCGCGACCGACGTTGTACAGAGGACGGACGTTAAAGCCCCTGTCCGCGGGATCGTCGTGAAGCTGAACCAGCATACGCCAGGCGGCGTTGTGCCAGCCGGCGGAACGATCTTAGAACTCTTGCCGGTGAACGATGACCTCATCATCGAAAGCCGGGTCAGTCCCGATCAGGTCGTGCACGTCAAAGAGGGACAGCCGGCAACAGTACGGCTCTCGGCGCTGAACCAGCGCGTCACTCCGATGATCGACGGCCGCGTTGTCTATCTCTCCGCAGATACCATCTCGGACAGGCCTGATCTCGTCACACAAACACCCTCCGTGACCGATCACGGTTCGTTTGTCGTTCGCGTGAAGCTTGATGAAGGAGATGCGGCAAGGAAGCTACCGAACTTCAAGCCAACTCCAGGCATGCCGGTCGACCTCTACATTCGAACCGGCGAACGCACGTTCTTTGACTACATCATGGAGCCGGTGATGGACAGCTTCTCGCGCGCGTTCCGCGAGAAGTGATCGGATTGGGCCCGTTCACTTGCATTCCGAATCCCAGCTGCCCGTGGCCAAAATATCGAATCATGGTGCGGGCTTCAATCAAATCTCAACCGCCATTCTTAATGACGAAGCCGCTCGGCAGAGTACATAGTTTAACCACCAGAGATTCGTGACCTTGTCCGACGTCGGGCAGAGAAGTCCCGTTGGACGTTTTGATCTATGCTGGTGCTCTTTTCAGCCCAGGGTTTTATGTCTGAGTTTCGGCGAATGACCGACTTCTCGGGATTCCAAAAACTCTCGGGCGGAACATGACTCCATGACCGCTTTCTCGGCATCGCAGACGTCGGCGGCTCATGCTGCTCCGTCCTGCCCTCTCCAGGTGGAGACGGGGTCTTGGTGGAGAGGGCTGGATTCGAACATGCCCGCCACACACCATTGATCTAATTAGAATTTTCCAACTGCCCGATACGCTCCGTGTAGCAGTGGTGTGTGACAGTTTTCAAGTGACCCCACACAAGAGCCAGATCAACAGTCAGACTTAGGTGGGGATAGCGTCGCGTCCCGAGCGTTCGAGTCTGGCAGCCCAATGCACGACCGTTTACTCAACAGTGAGGCTAAGGGCGGGAGATTTTTTATGCGATTGGAAAGTTTCCACGTGACGAATTTCCGTAGTGTCGAAGATAGCGGTCCTGTCAAAGTTGGAGATGAAATTTGTTTGGTCGGCAAAAATGAAGCCGGAAAGACCGCGATCCTCAACGCTCTTTGCGGACTGAACCCTCACCCATCAACGCCCTTCAAATTTGATAAAGAGCAGCACTACCCGCGGCGTCACCTTAACGACTATGAAACGCGCCATCCGAATGCGCAGGCGGCCGTAATTACTACTACCTGGGCACTTGAACCTGCAGAGCAGGAAGAACTCACCGCGATCCTCGGCCCAGACTGCCTCGCAGTGACGGAAGAAAACGGACTCCAAGCAATGCGGATTGATGCGTTTCGCCGATATGGGGACAGCTCCCCCCAATGGGGCGATGGGCTTCAATACAAAAAAATATCGAAATTCCTCATTGCAAAACACGAGCTAGATGAAGAAGAACGCTCCCCGCTCGCAAAACTCTCCACAACCGACGAACTTCGAAAAGCGCTGGAAGCGCTTGAAACCCCGACTGAGAAGCAAAGTGCACTTCTCGAATACATCCAAAAGCTGCCTGGAAAAAACGCTATTGGGGCACTCTCGGAATTTCTATCCAAGCGGCTTCCATATTTTATGTATTTTTCACACTACGATCGAATGGCTGGGCAAATCAGACTGGACAACATTCAAAGCAACGAAAGATATTTTCGACAACGAAACGTCCCTGCACATCAGCATGCCGACGGATACCAAGTCCCCGCACAAAATTATCAAGAGCCGCTAAACTCCGGCGAGCTAGTGTTCATGGATTTTCTTGAGTTTGCCGGCACATCGTTAGAGGAAATCCGAAGCACCAACACATACGAATCCCTCAACGCTAAGTGCGAAGGTGCATCTAATTCCATCACCGATCAACTTCGAGAGTATTGGACGCAAAATCCATTTCTAGAAATCGATATTCGAGTAACCAAAGCTGAACCTAAGGATGACCCTCCGTTCAACGAGGGAACAATTGCGCGAGCACGTGTGCGCAACACGCTTCACCGAGTTTCCGTACCTTTCTCCGAACGGAGTGCAGGATTTATATGGTTCTTCTCGTTTCTGGTGAAGTTCGCTCAAGTCAGGAAAACGCAAGGCGATATGGTCCTGCTACTGGACGAACCCGGCCTTACGCTGCACGGCAAGGCCCAAGCCGATCTTCTGCGATATTTCAAAGAGCGTTTGCTGCCCGATCACCAGCTTATTTTCACCACACATTCTCCATTCATGGTTCCGCCTGAGGATCTCACGCTATCCCGAGTTGTCGAGGACCAAATTGAGCAAAAAAAGCCGGGTCTTTGGACAACCAAAGGGACGCGGGTAAGCGACGAGGTTTTGTCGGTCGATCCCGACTCTCTCTTTCCTCTTCAAGGCGCATTAGGTTACGACATCACGCAGACGCTGTTTCTGGGAAAGCACACCCTACTAGTTGAGGGTCCAAGCGACATCATCTACTTCAACGTCCTTTCAAACGAACTTCGGAAGCGAAAACGCCCTCATCTCGATGCCCGCTGGGCGATTTGCCCCGCTGGAGGACTGGATAAAATTAAATCGTTTGTCTCTCTTTTCGCAGGAAACAAGCTGGAAATCGCTGTGATGTCTGATTTTTGCGCCGCAGATAGAACCAAGCTGGATCAACTAAAGAGAAGCGCTATTCTCAGTGACGGAAGGATTATGAACTTTGCGGAAGTCTTGGGGCTTCCCGAGGCTGACGTCGAGGATATCTTTGCGACAGAATTTTATCTTCGTCTCGTGAACGAAGCACTCGGATTAAAGGGCGCCAAGCGATTGACGCCGGCAAAGCTCGACTTGCAGGAAGCAAAAACTCAACGGCTGGTGAAGCTGGTTGAAGTGGCATGCCGAACATTGCCGCCGGAAGTTCCTGATTTCGATCACTTCATAGCCGCTGACTGGCTCCTTAGAAATCCAAGCGATTTGGATGGAAGCGCCCCTGAAGTAGCCGAGACCCTCGATAAAGCCGAGAGAGTATTCGCAGCAATAAACAAACATATTCTTTAGGGTATGAATTCTGTCGTCGCGGCACCTACAGGCGGGGAAAATGGGCCAGCAAATCGAGCGCCCCGATAGCGCACATCAGAAGTCGTTTGAGCTGATTATCGGATTAGTCGGAATTGTGGTTGGACTTGTCGGCATCTACATAACCGTTCTAACTTTTCCTGGCGCATTGGATGCCGTTGGGTCCGCCATCACTGGTTCTGGCTTGCCGCCAAGCTTCAAGGGGTTGGCAGGCGGCCTAACACTGTTTTCAGTAATTCTTTGCTGCCTCTTAGCACTTGTAGCGCTTTTTGCCGGACTTACCTGTGTCTTTGCGCTGATGTTCTCGTTCTTCGGAGTTGAGTCAGCGACAATAGTTGGGGCTGGCCTGAGCGGGTTTCTTTATTGGGCTGCTACGGGTGTAACTCTTGGCTTATTTAATAGCGATTACCTTAGTCCATTTGCTTTTGTAAGCGCGGCGACGGCGGTGGCTGTTTGGCTATTTAGCCCTAGCTAGTACCACTCCCACGTCAGACGGCGCTCGCTCCCGCTGCCTTCGCATCACATCATGCTCGGTAAAGTACACCTCCTGCATTATGTGAATGACGCGGGCCTCACGAATGGCGCAGCGAACACAGCTCTGTGTAAGCAACACGGCGCGTCTAATGGGACGCCTAAAATCGGCGGTGCGAACCATCTCATGAAAGCCGCGCGCTACGCGCTCACCTGTCTGATTTCCAAGAAGTCGTGTATGGACAGAAGAAGCAGTCCCAAGAGCGAGCGCATGCAAAGACGACGCGCTCTAAGCTCTATAGAGTGGCACTTACGTTGGAAACTTATCGCGTAACTTATCTGCGATAAATGGCCTGCCAATCACCACACCCGGCGCCGCGTTGGCGACAGCTTCAGCTTTCACCGCATTAGCCGCTTCGATCTGTAATTTCGTGGAAACTCGCGGAGCAATCTTTCCAATTTGCTCGTCAGTTACGTTCTTCTTGCCGGCCAACGTCTGAAGCTTGACTGCAGCATCTCCGTGTTTTTTGCGCGGCCCTGAAAATCAAAGAAAACCTGTAGCGCGGCCAAGATTGCGACGACAAGCGAGATGATACCGCTAAGAACACTCAACCACGTGTCGCCAGAGTCGTGGTCCCCACAAGCGCACTAAAAACGACGATTGGAACACCGAGCCACCAATGGCGCGCCATCAGCTTGTCGGCCGTCATTCCATGCGCCCGCCCTAGAACGATGGCCTTATATTGCTTGTCTTCGGCTCTATCAGCTTCCGCCATCTATGGTTTCCCCCGGTAGCTTAGCTTCTCCGTGGCTTTCCGATTCGGCCCTTGTAGGCGTCCAAGTCTCTGAAAATCATATCATAGCCCCGCAACGCTTTCGTCCACTGGTTGCTCAAATGCTCAGATGTAAATGTCATCATGTCGAGATCGAATGGCGATAGATTTGCTTTTAACCAACCGCTCGTGTCCGACTCTAAGATATCGTCCAGCCTCGGCATTTCCGCTATAGCTCCGAGCCGAAGCGCCGCATTAGCCACGTAGAAACCGGCCATCCAATCCAATGTGGCTAGATCGGTCGAGAATGAAACAGAATTTGTTTCGATAAGTGAATTGAGCAAGTCACGGCCATGTTCAATCTCGCCTTTCGTCTCGCGATTGGTCTGAATCAAGAAGACAGCGCGCCAAAGCGAGAAGACTACGCCAATCAAGACGCCGTATACCGGCCATAGCTCTGTAGAGACTTCGTCTTCGGTATCGCTGAAATCATGTAGCTCATATAGCTTCAGCATCCGCTCTTGAATCTCAGATCGGTTCTTCACGAGCCAATGCTTATCGATAGATCGCTTCATTGTTGCCATGAGTTATGCACATCTCTGTTCCGGGCGATCGGTAATATCAGCACACACCGTTATGAATACTATCTACGAATTCGTAAAGCAGCGCGGCGACTTCCGCAGCTTTCAATGATGTGGGTTTTTGTGCTCCTGCAGCATGCGAGTGGACCGCGCCTCGTCACCAACGTGGGAGACGACGGGCTGCTGACATCAAAGGTTCTGACGGCCCTCGTTCGACCACGACGCTGCCTCTTACCGGCATCCTCATACTGCGAGCCCAATGCGGAGAAGCCTGCCAAGTGGTTCTGGTTCGCGGCGAAGGGAGAGGACGTCACGCCCGGCCATATTGAGGACAGACGTCTCTTCGCGTTCGCTAGCATCTGGCGGCGATGGAAAGGCCCCCATGAAGAAGGACGGCCCTAACGGTGAGATAGACGTCTACAGCTTCATGACGACAACGCCGAATGCCCTCACCGACAGCATCAATTATGAGCGCAGGCCAGTGCTACCCAGCGACGAGCGCACTTTGAAAAGCGGTTGGGTGGCTCGATCGAGGTAGCGTTCGTTTGGTGCGGAGCTTCGAGCCCAGCGCAATGCGGATTGGGCAGAGCGGCAAGGACAAGGAAGACTTGCAGAGGCGATGGCCGAGCGCTTCCCAGCCAAGCCTCTTCCAAAAAACAGCTTCTTTTCTCCTTAGGTCCCGGCCACCTCGGTGGGCGCCGCGATGAACCAGGGACACAGTCGATGCAGGAACCATTGAACGTTATGTGGTGGCGACTGCGAAGCCGATTCCGCGGAATTCGATATCTGCTGTTCTGTATGGGACGATAATCGCGGCGTCATTTTCGCTGCCGCAGACTTTGGTACTTTCGCTGCATCCTTCAGCGCTTGTTCGCCAAGGTACCGCGTGCTTGTTACCGGACCCGTGTCGCCCCCATAGGCCGTCCCTGGAACATCGAACGGTATACGATCTTCAGGCGGCGAAGGCTTGGCGTCGGCGAACTTTTGTACGGTCGGAGGTGGTTTTTCCTCAAATAGGTTCGGAACTTGCAGCCCCGCAGCCTTCAGGCCCAAGGCAATTACGAAGCATACAAATCCCAATCCCTTAGCAACTTTTTCAATGGGTTCTTTGAGATCGCCCAGGCCCCTCGCAATATCGGCTAGTACGCCTATCAATGTCGTAAACCACCCCGGCGGATCGGGATTCGATTTTATCGGATCTTCGTCAGGCGGCGCCATGCCGACCTCCCAAGCTGGACAAAACGCACCAACGCTTATTCAGCTCAAGAGACGCGATTCGCCAGCTACGCGACAATCGCGAGCCGGTTAAAAAAGGCCTAAATTATAACGGTTGTATTTCCCCCAGTGACTTCATTTACGCACTACTACCCCCGCGCACAAATCGTTGATCGGATTCGCAGCGACTGTCGTGCATTTGCGTATGCTTTTGCACATTCAGCACTTCGGGGTTGCAACTCAATCACAGTTATCCACAATCCCCCGAAGCATTTCATAACGTCCCATAGGTTCGCGTAACGCATGCGCGCCCCCTCTCTCCGAACCGGCGCCTTCGAGAACCCCGTGCCCGGCGCGGTGCTTGCGAGCTGCCGACCTCACCTGCTGCTAGGCCCTTCACGAGCCCCGGCTTCACATCCAGCAGGATCGAACACTAGCCCTCGTGGCCGGACATCACTCCAGCAAGCGGTACACGCTAGCTCTGCCGATTTTAAGCTTCTTAGCGATCTGCGTGGGCCCGTGTCCTTGTGCCTTCGGCTTGGCGACCACGGCAGGATCGACTGATGCCCTGAACCTTTTTCAGACGCCCCTGCCCGAACGACCAATGCACCCCGGGCTACTGCATGTTAGTGGAGAAGTGGATTCGAATATGCCCGCCACACACCATTGAGCTAATTACGTTTTTCTAACCGCTCGATGCCCCGTGTGTGGCAGTTTTCAAGGCCCGGCGGTCCCGCATTGAGCGAATGCCACGAGCCCTTTGATATAGCTGTTGATGATAGCGGTACCAGCATTGAGTAACGCCTCAGCCTGCTCACTGATATGGTTTCGGCTAGGGCAGAGCAGATGTCGATAGAAGATCACTACAGATTCTTGCGCCGCCGTATTGAGAAGTGCGGCTTTGCAGACTGTCTTTTTGTAATCTGGGCGTACAGCCAATTCCTCCAGGTACGCGGGTTTCAGTTTCCACCAAATATCGAGAAGCCCAACAAGTTCCTGGCCGGCGACCGCTCAGGTTACTTCATACACGAATGGGAGCTGCAGACGCTCGCCGAAGAGGTCATTCTACACGCCCAAAGAGATGGCGCCGACACCACCAAAACGCTTCGTGAATGGCGGATACTAGAGGGCGTCCTGCAGCGCCTGCGCGGTCTAGAGAATGAACTTTATGGCGAAAACGAGGGCGCAGACGTTCTACTTGAAATATCCCGCATCATGCATCGTCAGTTTCCGTGGCAGCAAGCGCAACCAAATACCAAACTTGTTTATCGATACTTCCGCATTTTCAGTGATTCAAAGGTTGCCGCAGTATGCCAAAGGGTTTTGGGCCTTTCCATCGAGGACCTTTACTCACTCGCCCTGACGGCATTTTCCCACTTCCAAACCGCGGTCGCGCTCAACATTACAACCGCCCCTCCCACCCTGGACCCTCTACTCAAATTCGCCGCTCGCTCGGTTGCCGAAATAGCAAACGCAATTAATAGCGTGCACACACTTGACGATACCTATGCATATCGATTGAGCCCTCTATCACTGTTTCCGTTGATGCGCGTCGAAGACGGCGGCAGAGTCTGGGTGATTTGTCCTATCCCTACACTGCTTTTTTGGAGGGTTACCGCGGGACTGTACTATGATCTTATTGGTGATCCTGATTTTGGCAATGCATTGGGATTTTCATTCGAGCGATATATCGGCGACGTTCTCGCCGAAGCGATAACCGCACCTAACCTCCGCATCTCGGCAGAAGCAAAATACGGAACGCGAAGACAACCACGGGCGACGCCGGACTGGCTTATTATCGAAGGTGATACCGCTGTAACTTTCGTAGAGTGTAAAGCAAAGCGTATGACCGTTGCGGCTAAGCAGGCATTAGGGAACCTCGCGCCGCTTGAAGCAGACATCGCTAAATTAGCCGATGCTATTCGACAGCTCTATGAGCGGATAAGCGAATATGCGCAGGGCCAATTTCCCAATCTAAACTTCGTAGCCACGCGAAAATGCTTTCCCGTCGTCGTGACGCTCGAACACTGGTATATTTCTGGCCGCACGTCGGAGATTCTCCATGCTGCAGCAGTTGAGTCGATGACAAACGCCGGCCTCGATTTGACTTGGCTCGACAAGGCGCCATACAGCATAATGTCCGCCGACGAGTTTGAAAACGCGGCACAAATTATCAATGCTGTGGGGATTGCCACTTGTTTTGAGGGTAAATTTTCAGACCCGCAAAGGCGAACATGGATGTTCCGAGAATATTTGCGCGATGGATTTCCGGAAGAGTGGCGACGCAAGCGCTTCTTATTTCGAGATCAAGCAGACGCGATGTTCGACCGCTTGATCGATGTCGCTCGGCTACACATGCCTGAGTAGCCTGCGGAGATCGTCCATATGTGCCTACCGTCCAGTCCACTATGACTAGGGTCTCACTTGCAATCCGGGTATGTCAAACTTGAGCTTCGAATACCTTCATCAAGAGCCGTTTGAACGCTTCAAAGTCCCGGACCAAACCGCGCCTCTAGCGGCCTGTGCCGCTCTCCTGGCTTTCGCGGCATATCCCCATGTTTCGCAACTCGCTCAACGACGGCGGGCATCTGACGCTTTTCAGGCGTGGATATGCAGGGCTGCCATAGAAAGCGGCATCAAGTTAAAGCCGCCGCCCCGTCTGACGCGAAAAGAGCTGCCCCCTGCTCCCATGCGAAGGCGTGTTTGTACCGCCGCTCGGAGGATAGAATTTGAGGCAATCGACTTGGTCGGAATGGCCATGAACATCACTTTTATGAGAAGCGGAGGCCCTTTGGAACTCGCCCGAATACTGGGCGGATACTTTCGCGCAGAGCGCGTCTCTGTGGGAGTATCACGCCATATTGGAGATGACGCACCCTTTCTAAGGAGTTTCCTGCGCTCACGAAGATCGAAAGAGGCCTTTGAGAGGGACGACACTCTGAAAGATTTCCGCCGCCGAGTTTGGAAAATCTATTTGCCCGCTCTCCCCCTGCTGACGGCGATACACGTGGACTGCCTTAAATTCGATTTCCACAAACGTGCATATCGCGTGCCCGTGCCGCGGCATCCTCGCCGCCTTCTGGCAATCGGCCTCTTGAGCAACCCTCAGCTTTGGATTGACACCGTGGTGCTCAATACCTGCATCCGCCGAGAAATGATGCTGGACTGCTTTCCTCCGAACACCTTCGCGGAAATCTTGGGAGAGCGAGAGCTTCCACCTTGGATCAGCGCTGTGAAAGCAACGGGGTATCGATCTTTGCCCCCTGACAAAGTTCGCCGTGCGTAGGTAGAAGTTTTACTCACCGCTTGCGGCTTGGGTTGTGGACCCGGTGACGGAGCGTGAGGCTGAAAGGCCGATGGGATCGCAGTCTCGCCATGGAGGGTCTGCGATCTTGTGAAGTCAATTGCTGAACTTGCGAACGTAGACGGGCTAGAACTTTTTAATAATCCAGGACCGAAATGGATTCAGAGATATTTCATAAACTCTGCGAGAGTGCGTTCGATTTTTTGCGGCGATCGGCGAAAGAAATCGAGTCCGAACCCAAACATGCACTGGTTTCATTTGCCGCGGGCGTGGAGCTTATCCTAAAGGCGCGCCTACTTCACGAACATTGGTCTTTGATTGTTGTAGGCAAACCAGACCAGAAGAAATTTAAAAAAGGAGATTTCAATTCCGTGGGCGCCGGGGACGCCTTGGATAGGCTTGAATTGATCGTAGGTGATCCAGCCCCAAAGGAAGCGATCGCAGCTTTCAATCAAATCATTAAGCATCGCAATAGTGTCGTCCATTTCTTTCACGAGCTTGAAGGTGACAAATTCCGACAAGCCGCTGCTAGAGATATGTGTCTAGGCTGGATGTATTTGCGCGCGCTGCTTACTGCGTGGGCGCCAAAATTTGATGCATTCAAAGATCGGGTTCGGTTGACAGACACGGCGATGAAGAAAGTGAAAGGCTTTCTCGCGGCAGTGTTCGAAAGCGTAAAACCAGAACTCGATTCCCTTCGCAAAAAGTCAGTAGAGATTGCGATTTGCCCGAGTTGCTCATTTGAAGCAGCGCCGGTTGCCTCGGTATCGGGCCCCATTTCCGTCCAAACATGCAAGGTCTGCGGCCTTTCGATCAATCGCTTAAGCTTTGAATGCCCCGAGTGCGGGTCAGAACACACGTTTAACGGATGGGATCAGTTTCAACCAATCCAATGTGAGTGCGGCGAAGCAATCTCTCAGGAAGACGTAAAGAAGGCTCTCGATGAGAGCGATCCCTCTGAAGGTCAGCACCCCAATTGCGGGAACTGTACGAGCGCCGGTACCGTGGTCTGGCATGAGGGAATGTACATTTGCATCGAGTGCGCCAGTTACTCCGAGACAGTGGCGCAGTGCGAATGGTGCTCCGAATATCAACTCAACGGGGGCGATCTTGAATTCAGCTATTTTTCTGGCTGCGAGTTTTGCGACGGCCGCGGCGTAGATGACGATTGACCGGTGTAGTGTTACGACCTCGGCCTCCCAAGCGGGTCACGCTTAATGGAGTACGGCTACGGCAGGACGTGAATAATGCGGGCGTTTCAGGTGGTGCAGCGAATACACGCGACGCTTAGAATAAGTCTGCTTGCGGATCGGCTTTCGGTGGCCTCGCATTCCGCCCCGCTTCCGTCATGGTCCAACCGCCCCCATCTTCAAACGTGCGCAGCACGGCCTTCACGTCAGCCGCTCCTCCTTCTCTTTCTCCCAGCCACGTCGCCCAATCTTCCGCCTGAAGGATCGCTGGCATTCTGTCCGTGATTTTAGAAATGAGCGTGTTGGCTGGCGTCGTCACTTGGATGAAGGTATCAAGCGTCTCGTCCCCGTTCGTCCATTTCTCGCAGATCACAGCAATGGCAATCGGCTTGCAGTCCTTTGGTGCGATAACCCATTGCTTCGTTTTTCCGTTTGGTAGCTCTTCACCTTCGTTGAACGTGTGCACCACAAGGATGCCGCGACCGTGCATGAAGGCATTGGCAAACGTCGGCAGCCTGTCGATGGTTTCTGAGCGAGCGTGCATATGCTTCGGACGCGACGGGTTCTTGTGCCCTTTCGCAGCGAAGCCCCAACGCATCGACACGACTTCACGTTCTCCGGCTTCGTTCAGTCGAATGATGTTGGCTAAGCGCATTGGAGTTGAGACTTCTAATTCGTCGGGTGCGCCCGTCAGCGTCAGGGGCTGAGAGAAAGCGTGCACCTCTCGCCACGAAGAATGCTGAGTAAATTTTCCGCACATGCCATGCCTCGATTAGCTTGGCTAAAAAAGTGGGGTCTTCCTTATTGGATGACAAGTTCCCGTTCGCTGAACCTTCTCTGTCCCACCAGGAAGGCCAGAAGATTTCCGCCCTATGAACGTCCAGTCCGTATTAAGCGATTTCAGAGCGCCTGTATCCCGAGTGAGCATCAAAACTCGCTGCTGCCTTTGCGTAACGTTGTGCAGTTCGTTGAAGACTGTTTCGTCCATCTGGCAAGCGACTGTACCGCTCTCGAGAAAACAGTTTTTGCCCATGATTTGATCATTCGTGACGTCGGTCATCACCTTGTCTTTAAGCTCGACGGTAATTTTGAAGTCACCTTCACCCCATTGCGGACCCCTGTTTATTCCCTGAATAATCCGCATCGACGTGTACTTGCCCGAGCATTCGAGCATTAGTGATTTTGGAAGCGTTTCCTCGGCCCGACATTCAGAAGCAAGCAATACGATCGCTACTGCGGCGAAAAATGAAGAACAATTCATCGAACACCATAACGTTCATCGCCAACCGGACGCCCTCACGTATACAAACTGATTAGCCCTCTGGCGTGCGTACCTCGTCAAGTGCTCCCTGCTTCGTTCACCGTAATGCGATAGATCGACAAGCGCTTGCGCCACTTCCTCATCAAGTCCGTCGAAATCGAAAGCCGGGTTCATCGACACAGTTTCCTCTACGATGTGCTTTCGAATTTCTAGCAACATAGCAGTCGTCGCTTCGTCGTGATGTGCGCTTTCGATTTGCTTGCGTGCTGGTGACATCGGTTCTCCTCCGTTGACCATGTTCTCTTTTTGTTCTACGCATGAGAGATGGTCCGACGCAAGGGAGAAATGCGCAGGCGCGACGTTGATATCGGGTGGCCGTATCAGGTGGCGTTGCGTGCTGACGTGACTACGGGAAAAGCTCACGATGTGGTGCGTGCGTTTTGCAAAGACCTATCGCTTTGCCCGCGTGGGCATACGTTTTACCAGAACGGTGGGTGGGTCAACGTGTGGTGCTTCGCTGATGAGACACACGCTGAGAAGTTCAAAGCGCGCTTCGGGGGAGAGATGCTAGACCCGCAGGACAGGCCGCGGTGGCCGGGTCAGGTGAGGCAGCAGAAGAGTTAGGAGCGCGTAGGATGCCAAGCGAGCAACAAGCTGGATCAGGGCGTCGGGTCGACTGGCACAGCATCGAATCTCTCTCCTCTCTTGATGCAGCAATTGAAGACGTGAACAGACGGTTTGATGGCGCCCGTCCGTGGTGGCGGGGTCACGCCAATCAGTCGTGGGAGTTGATACCGCGCGTGTTCCGAGTGGAGCTACCGGCTGCAGCTCCGATCTCATACAACGAACGCGCGCTTCTAAGTCATTTTCGCGATCGGGCGCCGACTCGCTTCAACGGCTGCCCTCAGGCAGACGATGTTATGGGGTGGTTGTTTTTGGGGCAACACTACGGCCTACCCACCCGCCTGCTTGACTGGACAATAAGCCCCCTAACGGCTCTTTACTTCGCGGTGAGTCAGGGTCATGACCACGAAGATGGTCATCTGTACGCATTGTCGCCGTTGAGGCTCAACGTCGCAACATCGGGTGTCGAGACCGAAAGGTTTTCCCTTGGAGAACCAGTCGTGGCTCAATTCGCCCTGGATGCGATAGGCGACACAAGAAAAGTCTTTCACCATCCGTTACCGGCGGCCGTCGCCATCTCAACACGAGAAATAGATGTGCGTATGCTGGTTCAGCAGTCGGTCTTTACGCTCCACTCAAAAGCGACGCCCCTCATAGACTTTAACCGTGGCGATCCGGGACCGATCCTGAAGAGATACCTAATTCCGAGTGCAGCTAAAGCGAATTTGAGAAACAGGCTTGCGCATCTAGGACTAAGAGAGGCCTCGCTGTTCCCGGACCTTGGACATCTGGCTGATGAACTGCGGAAGGCGGAGTTCCACACAACTGGCGTTTGATCGATTTTAGGCTGCACATCCGAAAGCCCACCCCGAAAGCGAGCTTTAGCAGTGTCCCCCCGCATGCTCGCCGCGGTATTCCCGCACGGCCAAACCACTCGCTGCTAGCCATTAGCCAGGCCGGGTGCCAGCTCTCGAGGGATCGAACACTAGCGCCCACGGCTGCAGAAACCTGCTGCGCCCGCTAGTTCTCGTTCGACGTCACCGACTTCACTTTCATATCGCTATAGATGCCTTCTGTATAAGCACTCATACAATCCGCAAACTCATCCAACAGGGCGAGCCCCTTCGCGTCGAAGTCGTTTTCCGCGATGAGAGTAAACATGCCGTCAGAGAATGAGCAGTGCACGTTATGGTGATGAAGACGATGCGCCGCAAACTCCTGAGTGATCATGCGAGCAGCCAAGCCACCGTCCTGGACTGGACTGTAGCATGTCGCCACCACACGATATTTCGCCATAGCGTCGAGCCCCTCTCCACTTTTACGCATCGCGATGGCTGCCCAGCTTGATGGACGCCATGCTGCATTATGTGCGCCCACAGCTCTCGCCTTCGCAATCCCTTCGAGTTGCAGCGACTCCCATCTGCACAGCGAGAAGCGTTGCGAAATTCCCGCAAATCAGGCCATACATAATCACGTAACGTTCGTTAGTCTATTTTGTATTGGCGAGTTTGGAGGCCATTCGAGAAGGGAGATGGGTGCCATGAATGCGGGAAAAGCACCAAAGTTTGTTTCGTATCTTCGCGTATCTACGACCAAACAAGGTCGCTCGGGACTAGGTCTCGATGCGCAGCGAGAGGCCGTCGCTAACTATCTCGCTGGGCTATCCAGCGCGAAGCTCATCGCCGAATACGTTGAGGTTGAGAGTGGCAAAACCAACGAGCGGCCAAAGCTCGCGGCGGCCCTGCACATGGCCAAGGTGACCGGCGCCAAGCTCATCATCGCCAAGTTGGACCGCCTGTCGCGGAACGTCGCCTTCATCGCGGCACTGCAGGACAGCCACGTCTCGTTCGTATGTGCTGATATGCCGGAAGCAACAGAACTCACAATCCACATCCTAGCGGCCGTTGCTCAGCACGAGCGGAAGATGATCTCCACTCGGACAAAGGCAGCACTACAAGTCGCGAAACGTCGGGGAAAGAAACTAGGCAATCCGAACGGAGCACGGGCGCTGCGCAAGGCGGGCAGGGGCAATGCTGCTGCGGTCAAGCGCATCAAGGCCGACGCGGAAGGTCGCGCCGCAGCGTTGGCAACGATCATTGGCGATATTCGAGCCGAAGGCACAACGACGCTTCAAGGGATTGCGCGAGAGCTAAACGCCCGCGGAATGCAGACCGCACGGGGCGGACAATGGCACGCGTCGACGGTCCGGCTTCTACTGGCGCGGGGCGTTCTGATGTGACCGGGGGCCACAAGGCCAACACGACCGCAGGCTCCCTCGTGAGATCGCAGAAATCCTTTAGCAATTATTCGCTAGTCTTTCCGTTTGCGCCCCCAGGAACCCCTCCATGAACACCACCCGTCGTGAGTTACTGCGCGAGATGTGTGCCAGCATTGACGCGTATCTCGAAAAGATCGCGGTGATCGAAGCAAGAGAACGTAACGCGCTGGATAATATGCCGGGGTCGATCCGTCTCGGCCCTCATGGACAGCGTGCTCAAGCCTCTCTCTCTCTCTGCGTTGCAAGTTGGATTGCAATCCATCACCAGCGGCTTGGCGAGCTTCGAGACCGTGTGGCGCTCCGGCGCCGACTCCAAAACCGACACCTAATTGACGCGTCTATGTGGGTGTGGTGCCCCCAATTTCTGGCGGCGATGATTGGGCCGGTAGGGTGATAGCGGCGGACTCTGGTGGGCTTCCTGCCCCTTCTCCACCCACTTCACGGTGCGTAGCCCCCTGCAGTCCTCTTCGGAGACCGTGAGCGCCGCGGCCTGATGAATGCTTCGCACTGATGCGTCGTAGATGTTGCGCGATCCCGAGTGGCGAAAGCGTGCGGGACCGTCCGCGAAGCCAAGCGCAACGAGGGTGCGGCAGGCTGCGAAGATCGGGCTCGTGATAGGGCGGGTGACGAGCGGCGTTCCATCGGGCAATGAGGCAGTGAAGCGGCCGTGCTTAGCCGTATGCAAAACGACCGTGGGGGTCGGCATGTAATTACTCTCGGGTTGTTTAAGATTATCGAAGCGGGCGAAGGTCGTGTTCTAAAGGAGGGCGAAACCTGCCTGCTATTTAGCCCTCGTATACAGCGGAGAGCTGGAGCCCATCGCCAGAAGCCGAGCGAATCCCGTCCTCAACCCTTTTGCTTTAGCGTCCAGAAACCCCGAAGGAGCAGCTCGGGTATTTATGGACACTATACACGAGAGGTCGTCAGCATCCTGAGTTAGCCCCTCACGCTCTCATCTCTCGCTCTACTGTGCTTAAGTAGGCGGAAATGTGTGGGAGGAACCTCGGCGTATTTACGCCTACTATACACGCGAGGACAGCAGCCTATGGCTCCAGCACCTGGCTCATCAGCTCACTCGTTCTGCTGTGCTTAAGTGGGGGCAAATAGCCCTGAGGAGCTGCCTTCGTATTTTCCCTCAGTATACACGCGAGGATACCAGCCCCATCGTGAGTTAGAGCCCCGTCTCCCCTCACAACTGCTATACTCACACATACTGCGGTGCTTAAGGGGGACCCAAATGGGGTGAAGGCGGCCGAGGTATTTGGGCCTCGTATCCAGTGGAGAGATGTAGCCCAAGGCTATAAGCCTCCTGCCTCTCTCCACCACTTCTGCTGTGCTTAAGGGGCCATAAATGACCCTCAGGAGGTCGCTGCGTATTTTCGGCCCCTATACACGAGAGGACAGTAGCCCAGTGAGTTCACACTCCGCGCCGATCCTACTCTCTCACGCCGCCTCTATCCCTATAAGGCACCACGCTCAGCGCTACGACCACATGCCGGGGTCATCACCACGGATAGAGGATTGATGGAGGGGGAGAAGGAGCGCCGTCGTCCCTTCACGCTCACCCGAAACGCTTCCACGAAAGGCTGTGGCGCGACCGGGACAGAATGAGGCGTGCGTGCTCGTGTCTGCTACCATCAGTCTTGGGCAAGTCAGTCACTTCGCCCCGCAGTCTCGCATCCCACCGCTCCTGAGTGACCGGCCTCACGCTTCCTCCAAAGCTCCGCCCAAGTTGCATCAGCTCCGCATCCAGCTCTTTGTGTACCGCACAGAACGTGTTCACCAACGCTAAATGTGTACCGCCATAAATATATACCGTGTGTACCGCGTCCTTATGTATACCAAACAATGTGCGTACCATTGCTGATGAATACCAAATCAGGTTTACTTGCGGACTCCACCTTCAAATCCAAAGGGCCTCGCATGCACGTCATTGGCTTCCTCAACAGCAAAGGCGGTGTGGGTAAGTCCACCCTATGCTCCGCCATCGCGGTTCGCGCGGCGCAGGACAGTAAGCGCGTCTGCATCGTGGACCTGGACCCTCAAGAGAGTGTCGCACAATGGTGGGAGAGGCGCGGCGAGCCCGACAACCCCACACTATTCCGAGGAGCCGACAGGGCGTCTGATGCCGTGGAGTCGCTGCAACTCACAGGTTGGGATTGGGTTTTTCTCGACGGGCCGCCCGGCTCTCTCATCGTCACGGATGACGCTATCCGCTCCAGTCAATTCGTGGTGATCCCTATGCGTGCGAGCGCCCTTGATCTCCTCGCCTCGCAGGACGCCGTGCGCCTCTGCGTAGATGCTAGCAAGCCGTACTTTGTCGTGTTCAACGCCTGCAAGGGCGGCACCAAGGACAAGCTACTCAATGATGCACGCGCCACGCTGAAACACGAACGGATACCTGTTGGGGAAACGGCAATAACGCAGCGCAACTCCTTTGTGACCGCGATGACCGGCGGCAAGACAGGTCCTGAGCGAGACGGTGTCGCCTCAGATGAGATTGACGCCCTATGGCGTGAGATCAAGGCGGCAACGCTTAAGGCCGCGAAGGCGCGCGGTACGAAAGGGGGCGCGTGATGTCTGTCGAGGAAGAAGCCGAGTTCGCCAGTCTCTTCGGGGTGACGCGCTACGCGAAGGCGCCCGCGACTGAGGCGCGTATCAAAGCCGAACGCCGCGCCGCGATGACAGACAAGCAACGGTCCCGTGGTAGCAGAAAGGGCGCCGCTCGCTCTGAGCAGATGCACTTCCGCTGCACGCCTGCCTTCAAGGCCTTCTCCGACGCTTTCGCTCGACACCTCTCAGGGAAAGCCGACAAGCGGATATCGACTGCGGACATGATCGAAGAGGCTGTGTACGCACTGGCGAAGCAGAAGGGCTACAGGGGCGCATCCGATGCCGGTTAAGACGCTAGGCGCGCTTCTCCTTGCGCTCGCAGCCTGTGCTTGGACCTTGGCCGTCCTTGGCCAGTGTCCCGCGCGGCTTGGCTTTGTGTTCTCCCTGATCTGCGGCGGCCTCGCGTGGGCGCTTGTCCCGTGGTGGTCTCGGGAAGCTTCGCCCGCCGTTGGGACGCCTGACGCGAAAGCTCCCCCGCCCGTCGCTGCGCCTGAGCCGCCAAGGACTTCGTCCCCGCCCAGAGAAAAAACCCCAAGAGGTAACGCGAAGGGCACGCTCCTAGAGCGAGCGCCTCACGCGATGACGGCACGGGAGCACGCCTTGTGTTTCAGCAAGGAGGTCCTCGCCCCTGCCCGCACTGACACCCCCGTCGCAAAACTCCACTCCGCCTATCACGATTGGTGTACCGCGCGAGGAGAAGGGCCCTTCCCGACACGAGAGATAGGCACGGAGTTGTCGGCGCTCTTCGAGCGAACGGGCGTGGAGATTGTTGAGATCGACGGCACAAGGTTTATCGCGGGAGTTCGCCTCAAGCCGCGCAAGGCCGTTCTCGGACGCATGGCGACACCGCGTGCGGCGGGAGCGTAGAGAGGCAGGCCGCGTCGACACACAGCCCGCCCCTCGTCTTTATTTCTTCTTGGAGCGACCCCGAGGGGTGTTTTCTCTCATCTCCAAGTTCTCGATGCGCAAGTCCAGCGGGTTTCCATTGATCACGGTAACGTGGAATCCGCGCGGGACAACGACGTTGTGTTCCAGCTCATAGATGACCCGGGCGGTATGGGGCGTCGGGCTGTTCTTGCCGCCATCCGGATATGGGGCTTTGATCCGAACGTAATCATCGTCGCTGTTGCGGTCCCTTTTTCGCTGCCAAACGGGCGCATCCCATCCGGCCGCTTCAAGTTTCCGCGCAGAGCTAGGACTAAGGATCACGTACTCGTGCTCGCCATTTTCATCGAGCCGAGTTGTGAACTTAATGGCGATACGTGCACCGTTGAGAAGCTGCCCGAAGTAGAATGGGAGCTTCTTAATCCTCGCAGCGATCGCTCTGACGCCTTTACCTTCGCTCCATTTTTTGAGCTGGAGCTGAATGGCCTTGATCTCTTCGTAGGTCGCGGGATCAAGTGGCGTGTCTAGGGGACGCTTTTTCATTGCCGGGGCGTCCTAGAAAACCGGCTTCTGCGGATAATGCCGTTGTCAGATGACATGACGGCTAGTCGAGATTCCTCAAAGAGAGGCTCCTATGTTATGAGCACACGGCGTGCTCATGGCGAGATTCGTCTTCGCGCGGACGATCGTCAAGTTACAGAGGCGATATGCTTAAGCCACGAAGTTAATCGACGTTGTAACGCGGCAGCTTGTCGACCGCTTCAACCATCGCGTCGAAGAGATCGCCTGAGCCGTAGTCCTCGCCCTCCGTCCGCGGAGCGTGGTTCTGAATTGCATCGAGCACCACAGGATGAATCCCGAGGCTTGGCTTGCGGCCCTTCGCCTTGAACGTGTGCCGCCACCCGTGGTTGGGGTCGACGGTCTTTCGCGTGACTACCTCTCGCGCAAACTCCGCCAGTCGGTTCTGGAGCGCACGCAGCGGTCCGAGAATGCCGCGCGGGTCCCGCGTCCGCGTGAATGGTGCGTCAGGGTGGTAGCCCTTCGGGTTCGGATCGAGGAAGAGATGCCCGGCCTTCGCGTCATTCACAAACTCAACGAAGCCCTGCTCAATGAGATGGTGGTGCAGCGGAATCCACCACTCGTCTTTCGTCTTGACCGTGCCTGCATCCGGCGTCACGCGGATCGCCCAGCGCTCTCCCTTCCTGCGCACGTCCTGCTTCCGAAGCTGAGCCATCTCACCCACGCGCGTCCCCGTGTACGCCATGAGCCAAGGGACCCAGCGCTTCGCTGCGGCCGTCTTACGTCCCTCGTTTGCCGAAGCTCTCTTGTAGCGCGTGGCGTGAGACAAGAGCGCCTTCGCCTCTTCATCCGTAAAAACCTTCTCTGCCCGCCGACCTTTCTTCTCACCCTTTAGCCTCACCCCTTCTGCGGGGTTCGCAGTCAGCAACTCACGCTCGGCGGCCCATCCGAATATCGACTTCAAGGCGGCCAAGTATCTGTCATTGACAGTCGTGACCCCGTTTCCCTTTTCGAGGCGCTCGTCCGCAAACGCCCGGACCTCAGCCTTGGTAATTGTGCTGCACTCAATCTCTGATGTTTTGCAGTGCCGCTTCTCGGCAAGAAACTGCGCGAATGCAGTCACCACCCCGTGGTAGGCGCGGACGGTCGATTGCGCGATGCGCACCTTCTGTTCCGGATTGCTCTGCCACGCCACGAAGAGGGCATCAGGAGTGAGGCTGCTTGCAAGTTGAGACGCCTTCGTGTTCACGGCCCGCGGGGCGGGAAAGCGTGCAGCGTCCGTATCGGGCGAATAGTCCCCCGCAGAGTTCCGCGCTTGCTTGCCGAACGCAAGGCCCAATGCCACCTTGTTCGCGTGCGCTAGTATCTCCTGCGATGGGCGGTCGATTTTGACACCCTGGGGGCCTGTGAGCTTGTCGGCGAGTGGCACAACTTCTAACTGGCCTGCGAGAGCGCTGTCTTCGAGAGAGCGCCACATATTCGGAAGGCCTTCCTGGACATTTGCAGCGAGGTCCACGCCGTGCTCGGCAATCAAACGGCCCCGAACATCTTCTGCCGCCCGCCCGCCGCTCCATGCCCGGTAAACGTGGCCTGCGAGCATCGTGGCTTCCTCGTGCGAAAGCGTGATCGGCGATCCCGTGGAGCGGAGCTTGTCGTAGAGTTTTGCGAGGTACGCCGAGACCGCCGCGTTGCGCATACCAGCCTCAGCTTTGTCCCGGCTTGGCACCGCTAGCGACAGCTCAATGTGCGTTGCCTTCGGGCTGATGTGCTTGGAGACCGTCGCGCCCCCTACGGGAAGCTGAAGCTCAAGGCCGCGGACGGTGTCGCGAACATCAGCGGGAATGCGCTGGCGGAATTGCGCGTTCTCCGTCCCCCGGCGTTTCCTTGGCCGCGTCATTCTCATTGAGCCCATGTGTGGCACCCCTGTGTGACAGTGGGGGCGGCTCAGAAAATACGCTAAATCAATTGCCTAAGCGTTATCAGAGTTATCGCTTGGGTGGTGGTGGAGAGGGCTGGATTCGAACCAGCGTAGGCGAAGCCAACGGATTTACAGTCCGTCCCCTTTAGCCACTCGGGCACCTCTCCCCGAAGCCGCGTGCCGCGGCCCAGAAATGAAAGCGCCCTGCCAAACGGGGCAGGGCCTTTCGTCGGGTTATCTTCACGACGGCCGCTCCTGTCAATCGGAAAAGCGCCAATGTGCTCTTGCGCCCCCATCCACGGCCGGGCAAAGAACAGTATTTCCCCAGGCGGAAAGAAACGACCGCCTATAGAGTTGAGGCCAAGCCCTGCAGAAACCACGTTTTAACAAGCCGTGGCGCGACAAGAAGCGCCCCAGTGGGTTTGCCTCGCGCGGACCAAATGCGCCATTTCGCGGCAAACCCCAACGCGCCGATGACCGTACCGGCGACGAAGACTTGCCCATACGCCTCTTTGGCCTCCACGCCGTCGAGGCGGCCCTGAAGAATCCCAATCGTCGCATCCTCCGCCTACTGCTAACGGAAAACGCCGAGCGCCGGATCCGGGAAGCCATTGGCGAAATTAAACCGCCGGTCGAACACGTCAGCCCGCGCGACCTGGACAAGCTCCTTGGCGCCGACACCGTCCATCAGGGCGCCGCGCTGGAAACGGAGCCCCTGCCCGAACCCGATTGGCATGATTTGGCGGCATCGGCCAACGGACGCCCGCTCATTGTCCTGGACCAGGTCACCGATCCGCACAATGTCGGAGCGATCCTGAGGTCGTCGGCCGTCTTCGGCGCCAGCGGTCTCGTTATGACGCGCCGTCATAGCCCGCCGCTAAATGGCGTGCTCGCGAAGTCGGCTTCCGGTGCGCTGGAACTCATTCCCGTGGCGCTCGTTGCCAACCTCGCCCGGGCGCTCGATGAGCTGAAAGAGGCCGGCTTTACCATCGTCGGGCTCGACGGCCAGGGTGAGCAGACCATTGAAGCTCTTGATTGGTCGAACCCCACCGCGCTCGTCATGGGATCTGAAGGCAAAGGCCTACGCGAGTTGACACGCAAGACCTGCGATTGCGTAGCGCGCATCACGACAGATGACGCGCTCGCCAGCCTCAACGTCTCCAATGCGGCCGCCATCGCGCTTCACACGGCGCTCCTCGCCCGAAAGCCGGCCTGACAAAAGCAAAGCCCGGAACATATGTTCCGGGCGCCGCAAACTGTCCTCGTGACGAAACAGCAGACGTTGCTCACCAGTCTCCGCGACGATGGCCGCCATAATGCCGGCGATGCCATTCGACGTGATAGTACCGACGGTTCGGCGCGCCCCACGCAGCGTAATATGGCGGCAGCTGCAGTCGTGAACGGCGGATGATGGGGCGGCCCCACTCACCTGAGTTGTAGTAGGGATAGTAGCCACGCGGCGAATAGAAGTACGAATAGTACTCCTCCAGCGCATCGTTCCGATAATATGGGCGGTCGCGGAGGTCCGGGCTATTGAAAAGATCGAACGCCGACGCCGGCTGCGCAGCCGCAACCCCGGCCGTCGCGATTACGGCGAGCGCCATGAAAGACCTAAAGCGCATTGGCAGAACTCCTGCGTGGTTCCAGTCAGAGCGGAACGATGCCCTGCAAAGGTTCGAGAATCATTGCCAGACATTATCTTAAGATCCCGTACGGGGCATCTTGCGATCGTCACCCGGCATCAAAATCTTCCGAGCCGTTACATCTCTGCCAAGGTGCATGAGTACGGACGCCCGCAGAAATGGCGGCGGCGTGCTCGCCGATTCAAATCTGACTGCTCAATACACCACCAAGCCATAACAAATACCCGCCTCCCGGGGAACTTAAATACCCTTAACGCGTTTAGCTATGTCTTTGGAAAACAGAATACAAACGGAGATTGTCTTGCGCCTTAAAACCATCGCGCTGGTCGCAGCGTTTACCGCAGGCTTGGCCTCGGCTGCATCAGCGATGACTATCACGAAGCCTGCCGGCTTCGCGCCGCTCCCGAACTTGCAACAGGTCGATTACAAGAAAAATAAGCATCACTACGACCGTAGGAAATACCGAGCCGGCCACCGCTATGACAGGGCGCCCTCCAACTGGCATCGTTACAAAAAACGTCCGGGTGATTGGCAGCGTCGTGGCTGCATCATCGTTGGCCCGATCTGGTGGTGCCCCTGAGGCTCCACGGAGCGCGGACTAAACCGCCAAGAGATGCGATTGGGAGGGGAGATAATCTCCGCTCCCTTTTTTCATGCTTTCAGGCCACGACCCTCAGTCTCGCGTGGGTAGCCTTCTGTTCATTGCTGCGCTAAACCCGCTGTTTGTTCTTGCGCATGACTGCGCCAGTCGCGGCTGCGCGCATTCCGAAATCATTCACGCGGTCAGGTGATCAAAAATCAATTGATCTGCAGAACTGCCAGCGGAGGATGTCGAGCATCGCCTCGCCGGTTCTGAGGACGCACGTACATGATCCGGGCAGCCGGTCGCTCCGCCTTCAGTTTGAGGGCCGCTACAAGGGCATCGTCCCCCTCGACGACGACATGCCCAACCTGCCCGTCGTACTTAAAGCCGACTGTGAACTGCATGTGCTCGCCTCCTCTACTTTTGAAAGCCTAGCACGTAAGCGGAGAAGTCGCATCGTCGACTTGCACCCGGCACCCAACCTCCTGTATCAAGCGCCTTCGCTCGGCCTCGTCCGACCTGACAAATACGTGACAAAATCGAGCGTTGAAGTTTCGCTCCGACCTAAATTATTGATTTTCAAACGGCCGCCGGCTTAGCACAGTGGTAGTGCACCTGATTTGTAATCAGGGGGTCGTAGGTTCAAATCCTACAGCCGGCACCAATAGTTAGCCACATAACCTCAGACATTAGATCATGCCTGGGTAACGCCTGGGGTAACAAACGTCGAATTTCGCGTCTCGGCATCGAAGCTGAGAGACGTTGATTGCATCCGTGTTTTGCGAGGGGTGCCTGCTACTTCTGCTATTCTTGCTACACTAGCCGATAGGCGACTGTGCGCCGGTCCTTCCCAGCGCTACGATCGCGGTGGACCGTCTTCGCGTATCCATTGCGCTCGATCAGTTTCAACAGCCGTTTGTCGGAAACGTCGGGCCATTCGAACTTCGCAACGATCGCATCGCGGAGCCTACGCAGCTCGGCGAAGGCCACGACTTCCGGTAGATACCCGCGACTGACAGCATCTTGCATCAGATCCAAGAATTGCTCCGCCGCTTTCTCGGAATTGATCGGCGCGGCCCGTGAAACATCCGCGATGAACCGAAGCCGCTTGCTATCGCCTGCTGCGAGTTTCACGCCCACGGTGCCTGTCGAAGCCGGGCAGCCATGGGCAGCCATGGAAGCCTCCACGGGCAGCTGTGGGCAGCCATGGGCAGTCGTCCGGGCAACCGTTGTCAACGCGTTATCTCGCTCGTTCTCGCCAACAGTTTCAGCGGAATAGTCGGCAATCGAGCGATAGGGCGGGAAGGCATCATGGGCAGTGGTGGGCAGCCGTAACGGGATGGCATCCCATGACTGCCCGGACGCGTGCCCATGCCTTCCAACGAAGGCCGGGAGCGCCGCCGAAAGCCATGCCGTGATTGAGATCACCCTGCCGCCTGTTCGAAAGATTCCGCCAACTTGATCGCCACAGTCTTCATCGGCTCGTCGCTTATTGTAGCTGCATATTTCGCAGCGTTCGCGCATCGGTGCAACCGGTGGGTGCAAGGGTCTCGGTGGAGATCGACAAGCTCAGCGAGGATTGCCGGGGTGACGTGTTCTAGCTGCCGCGCTGTCGCCGCCCAGCGCTGTAGATCGTCGCCGTCGATGCGGACGTGCTGCAGGTCGTCGAGCGCTCTGCAAAGGTCGTCCATTATTTGCGCCTCTTCTCCGCTGCCCGTTCGATTAGTCGGCGGATCATCTCCGATCGCGTCGGGATGTCTTTCTCGACGCGCCGAAGCTCGTCGATCATCTCCAAATGCCGATCGTCCAGCCGGACCGGAACGGGTTTCTTGATCTCTGACATGCGTGCTTTATAGCACACTTGTATAAATCGTCAACTGTGTGCTTGACGTATTACGCGTAATACGTTAGCTTAGTAATCAGACGCTGTGAAGGCCCCGAAGGGTACGACCCGGTAAAAAGCTGAAAACAAAGCAGCCGGGAAGCAGAACGCGGGACGACCTCCAGGCCGATGCAAATCCTGAAAAATGGAATGTGCGAAGCGTTGGCTTAGCGGTGCGGTCTCGATCATCGAGGCCAATCCCCTGCGCCAAACGCAGGAAACAAAGCGGCCCACGTACCGGCTGGAACCGGGGCGCGGGCCTGATCTGAAACCTTCTCGTGAAAGGAACCAGACTATGAACTTTCTAGCACTCACCACTCTAATCGTCACGATGGCGCCCGTTCTTATTCTGGGCGTCGTTTGTGTTCTCAGTTCGGTCGAGGCCTCTATTCGTGAGGGGATCGGCCGATGAGCAACTTCCTGAAAGACGGTCGCGCCCTTGCCCTCGTCGCAGGCGTGATGTTTGCCCTCGGCGGGCTGACGATCCTACTCGATAAAGACCTGACCTCGCCGCTGCTGTGGCAGTCAGGGCAATGGCTGACAATCCTTACGGTTGCCGGCACAATTTCTGCTGGCCACCTAATGGCCGATGCGGTCCGCGCTCGTCACTGGTTCGCAGCGATCGGCTTTCTCGTGCTGTTCCTCTCCGGTACGGCGCTCGTGGTTTATTCCTCCGTAGGCCGCCAGGCTGAGACGCAGGGCACCACGACGCTCTCTGTCGAAGACACCAACAAGAAAATTGTCGAGAAGAACGCGGACCTGGACGCAGCGAAGCAAAGAAAGGCTTACGCTGATGCCCAGGTTCAAAAGGAAGTCGGCCGCGGAGGCTGCGGTCGCAACTGCAAGGACTGGCAGCGAAACAGCCAGGACGTTGAAATCGTGATCGAGCAGCTCGAACGCGAAATCGCCGCCCTTGGACCTCAGAAGCCTGTCAACGCGAAAGCAGTCGCCATGGCAGAGATCGCCATGCTGCTGCATGTTCCGGGAACGAAAGATCAGATCGTTGCGGCGCTTGTGTTGCTCATGCCGTTCGCGACGACCCTGTTCTTCGAGGTCGGTTCGATTGTCGCATTCGGGTTTGCCTTCCGGACTTCACGGAAGGTCGAAGCGGTCCGTCCGATAATCCCGGAAAGCCCGGTCCCGGTTCCGGCCAACGATCCGGTTTCCGAGAAATCGACTGGTATTCCGGGAAATCCCCCAGCGCCTCCGAAAGGACCAAGGCGCCGGGGCCGGAAGGCGGATCCCAAGGTTCTGAATTTCTCGGAAGCTTTCCGGAAAAAGAACGGCCGGGCACCGAGCGGCGGCGAGATCAAGTCGGCGCTTCCAGGAATGGCAACGAGCACTGCTTATGACTATGCCGGACGTGCTCGCGCTTCGGCGTAATTGACGGAACGATTGAAGCCCCGGCGCCGCAAGGTTCCGGGGCCTTTTTTTTGTTCAAACTCTCTCGCTGCCATCCGTGCTTTGGGCGATCCGCCCAATCCCAAGATTCTTTGGCGTCGTTCCTGACACGCGCTCAAATCCACCGAGCATCGTGGAGATCATCGCTTGCAGGTCCGCGACGTTGGATCGGATGTCATGCCTGACTTCCTGATAGTCTTCGATCGTCAACTCTCGGGCGCCATCGCCGTACCGCTCGTGATCAATCAGAGGTCCAACGCTATCCCGAAGAATAGCGAGCTTGCTTCTCATCATGACGGCAAAGATGAAAAGATCGTTCAGGTTTGTAGGCTCGCTCGTCGATAGCATCTCCTCGATTGCGGGCAGACGGCGATCAACGACGTTGATGAAATTCGCACCGGGCTTTTCGCCACCCTTGTGTATCGCTTCTGTCGCGGCACACAGCAAATCGTATTCCAAAGCCAGCGCCTCCATCCTCGATTTGGCAGGCTCTTTTGGTAGTTCTTTAACAGCCGAAACGCGCTTGTCCGGTTTCACACTGAGTGCAAGAGAGCCAGATTTCGCCTTTGCCATCACGCCGAACCTCCATGAATAACGACACCCGGCAACAGGTTCTTTGCGAGAGCCAGCTTTAGAACGCCTTCCCGCAGGTGCGCATCTCCTTCTGTGCTGCCGAACGAGAGAACTGCAACATTCGGAACGCCGTCGCGTTTCTCGGCGTAACGGAGATCGATCACCGCAAGCATTCCCAACTGCTGCAGGCTCTGAGGCGTGCGGCTCACCATAGAGAATTCCAGTGGTCCGCGCTCTTCGTCGAGCGCATCAAGCAGCCGATCGTGGCTGCTCTCGTCTTCCTCGGCGTAAATCCGCTGCTCTTCCATCGTCAGTTCGTACCAGCGGCGGAATTCGGGCCATTCGAAGTCAGGCATCACGCCACCTCCCGAACGTCGACAACCAAAATGCCATCAATGAGGCGTCGTCCAAGAGCACTGCAAAAACCAGCCAGAATTCCGTGACCGCCGATCCCCGCAGAAAGCCCGCGCTTATTCATCTCGCCGACGACCCAGCCGATAAGCCAGGGCGCGTTCTCGCGTCTCACCAGGGAAATCACCTCTGCGGCGCATTTTAAGCCGGCGTCGCAATCCTTGGAATAATCACCCGTCGGAGCCGGAATGCACTTTTTCCAGTCGTTCAGCTTGCGCATCTGTTTTGCCATGTCGTCTCTCCGTTGGTTGAGGATCAGTCAGGGTTCTTGCGCTTCATCCTCTTGAGTGCCGCCGCGGCGTACTCCATGCAGAAGCTTTCAATGGCATCCTGCATCGTTACGCCATTTTCCGCCGCAGTGACCTTCATGGCCGAGCGAAGTTCCGGGTCGATCCAAATTGTAAGTTGCACTTTATCCTGGCGCGACGGCGGCAGATCCTTGGCCATATCCTGTTTCTCAAATTGCATTGGAGATGACCTTGTTTAGCACGTCAGTCGTGACCAGCAATTACTACATGACATCATGTCTATGTCGAATGTTTGGCGTTTTCCAAAAGTCAGGGCGGTGACTGCGTGCTTGCGCGAATGGATAAGAATGTTCGAACGGCGACGGTCGCAAGCTCTTCGGCGTCAAGATCGGATACGTTTCCGGCGGAGACGACAACCATTGCAAGGTGCTCGCGGGAGGCATCTCGTTCCCTATCGGGTATGGAGGCTTCCACCTGCAGCCACGCAGCCTCTAACGCCACCTGCAGACGGTCTACGTCTTCAGGGTCAAAAGCCCCGGACTGCACAATTCGCCGTGCGCGCATGGCTCAGTTCCGCTTTCGGCGACACTAAAATAGCCTCGCAAGGCGGTGTCAACGTCCTCGTGACGGCGATCGATGGAACGCTTAGAGCCCGAGCACAAGAATTTCGCAGACAACGCGCTCGATCACACGTTCGATGTTTTGGGTGTAACGACCAACACGCGGTTATGGATATTGCGAAGCGCGACGGATATGCATGGACCTGGAAGCCTGAGCCATTGGAGTGTCGCCCAAGGAGCAGGCTCGGCGCATGTGTAATTTATATTCGCAGACCCCAGAACGTCGAGGCCATTCGGCTGTTCTTCACCGTGCCACGAGCCGATCACAAGCCGCCAAGATTTCACGAGTATCGTAGGGCTTTCCGAAAAATTCTGAGTTCGGGACTTTCCTGGATTCAACCGCGACCTTGCCGGACGTGTATATGATGGCAAGGTCCGGATGCGTTGAGCGGAAAATCTCCGCCACCTCCCAGCCACTCAGGGTTCCCGCAAGTTCAATATCCGTGAAAACAACATCGATGCGGTTGGCTCGAAATAGACCCATAGCTTCCTCGCCGGTCGCGGTTTCGTGCACGGTCCAGCCGCCGGCGCGCAAGTCTTCGGCGATCGACATTCTTATCAGCCCCTCATCCTCAATCACGAGGGCGACGGGCGGCGCGCGGCTGGCACCCATGCTGGCTTCCAGTTCTGTTTGTCGCAGGGGCCGATCTGGGCTCTTTTTTTGTGCTTATTGCGTGCATGCAGACAGGCAATACTTGGTCAACATCTTGGTTGTGAGGGTTGTTCCAGTGAAATGTTCAAAACATAACGATGAAGATTGGCGTTCAGTGCGCTCTCGGTCGCTCGTTCTTTAAAATTAAAGGAACAAGATCATTTGAAATCTGTTATAGTTATATTGGCGGCAGTATCCGCATCTGAGCGCGCAGGCCAATGAGTCAGACGCGCGATTGCTCTAGACAAAGAGGCTAGCATGAACATCGGTGAGTTCACCGATCGCGCTCGCGCGATCAGGTTATCGAAAAAGACAAGGCACGATGACAAGTTCGAAAGGCTCCGCCGTGAGCTCAAATCCGAAGAAGCGACCGCAGCTATCACCAAGCCGGCTAACGTCCAGCACAGAACGAAGCTCGGCCGCGCCGTCTTGCGATTGCCGTGATGGCACGAACAGATCCAAAATCGAACGACACAACAGAATCTTCTCGCGATGCCCTGGGACATCGTTCAATCTACTCAACTAAAAGCCTGTCGATCTCCACGGTAGTCGCCGTGATTGCCGGTATCGTGATGGTTATGTTGTACGAATGGCTACCATCCTAGCAAAGACCAGGAGTGCCCATTGATGACGGGCTGCTCAGCACTCTCAATGCATCGTCTAAGGCCCGCACATGGCACTTCAAAGCCGTCATTGTAACGGCGTTACGCTTCTGGGCTTCGCTTTGTTTTGACGGCCTTCCCCATCGAGACCCTTATCGATCTCGCTCTTACAGACGGCTATGGCGTCTTCGCTGGTCCCCATAACCTCGCCCAAAGCCATTGGGCCTTGAGGCTGCCGTCGATAGACGATCCACCGCCAATGCCATTCCGTAGGTCCTATGGGTTTCACTGAGAAATCGACGCCGCGATGCTGCATACTCTGAACTTTCTATCGCCCATCCGATTCCATCGCGGAGATCCGTGAAATGGGGGCTGAGAAGTAAAATCGGCTGAAGGGGTTTGGGAAAACACACAATGCAGTTTAGAACCGAGTGTCAGCCTTTTTGTGCTCCGCCCAAGCGAGCAACGTTCAGGGTCGTAATGTTATCGCTAGGCTCATTCACGATCGAAAAGTCAGTTACTTTGTTCGCGTCAGAGACATAGATCCATTTCAGGTCGAAGAGTTCTCCATCCCTTATATAACCGAGCGTCGCCCCCTTATTCGGGCGCCAAAAGAGAGACGGCGGCAAGACCGTACCGAGCTTTACCCAATTGGGCTCTACGTATTCTGCAATCGGCTTCCAGTGAATCATCTATTTTCCAATCCAACACGATCCAGCGGCCGAACCCACATGACAAATCCAGGAAACGCTCTTGTTGTTCGGTCCGAATTCCCTTAATCGCAGCGACATAGTAGTAATCCGAATGGAAATGCATTCACCGGTACATAGTCTAGCATTCGTGTGCGAGCTATCCAACTTCGGTTATCGAGAAGCCAAAGCTCTCTAACGCCAACCATCCTACGCTGATGTGCCCGATCTAGATATGGATATCTGGGGTTAGCGCCGCGAGAGGGTAGGGCAGCGACATTAATCGCTCCTCGACGAGACAAGATCTGCCGCTCAACCGAAGACGTCCACGCAGCATATCAAAGAATCGTCGGACGTGCCGGCGAAAGTAGAGGGCTTCGAGCCCTCAACGCGGCCAGCTTGCCAGTAAAATCACCGCTGCGCTCGCGGCGCAAAGAAATCTCAAGACCTTATTTTCAAGCGCGCGACGAAGCGTTGGCGGCATCACCATCGCCATCCCCGCTTAGCTCGCGCCAGATCACGGTCCGCGTTTTCGTTCCTCTCGCGCTTGCGTTCTATCCGGCGCCGAGCGTTCGCGTTGTTCTGCGCGCGGATCGCCTCAACTTCGCGGACTTCGATGGGCTGTTGATGGTTCATACGGTGATGCCCCGCGCTTTCATGGCCATCCGCGCGTTGGCAATCGCGCGATCGCGCCAGGTCTTTCGCTCAGCAATCCGACGCTGCGCATTCCGATTGTTGTGTTCTTTTGTGCTGCGGTCGGAAACACTGGCGCTGGTGCTCGGATATGCCGGCAGAGCAACAAGCGAAATTTCGATGAGGCCCGCTTCCTCGATGACGCGCAACGGAAGCTCATTGTCGCCGCCGTCGAACCAAGTTTCCCGCGTGACGAAAAAACCGAACGAACATTGAGAAACGTCCCCGCGCTCCACAGCAGACCATGCCGTTGCGCCGTCGGGCGATTTTTCGTCGGGCTCCAGTGCGAAGTATAAACCGGCACGATCTGGCCTGAGTTCGAGCGTCTTCGATGTCGTTCGCCCTAATACGCGCGCGCTATCGTGAGACCATAAACCGAGTACGTCAGGACGATCGCGGAGCGATTTGTCGAAGGCTCCAGGCGAAATTTTCTCCCGCCACAGCCCTGCAATGGTCGTCTCGTCATTGAAGACGACCGCATAACCGCTGATGAATCTCTCGCTCGCCACGGATGCCCCTCGATGCAATTAGCGACGTGCGCGCCGTTCCGCCTTTTCGAGCTGCAGGCGCCGCGCAATCGTGTGTGCGCTCTCGCTCGTCGTCTCGTGCTGACGCTTCCCGGGCAGTTTCACCGAGCGCGTCGCTGTCCTGCGATGACCGTCCGCCGTCGCGTATTCTGCGCGTTGCTCGTTGCTCGCCTTCAGATCAGACATAGCCGTTTTCCTTCGCTGTACGGATGAACCGCTGCACGTGACCATCTTGGATGTCGCCCATCCATCCCGGACGATCGACGCCCAGGCGCGATTGCCAGGTGACGTCTTCATTTTCGAGATCGACGACGAGGCTTTCGAAATGCCGCCGCGCTGCGTGGGCCGCTTCGAGGGCGGCAGCGAGTGCTTTCACACGGCTCCCGAATTCGGCGCGAACGGCCTCACAAACTTTGACGCTCGCTGCTGATTTGCGGTCGTGCATACGTTTGAAGAGGATGGCGATACCGTCTTCCAAATCGTGCGCACGTTTGCGCAATTCGGCGAGTTTTGCAGGCCGGCCATCAACTTCGATCGTGTCGCCGAGAACGTCCGCAAGGCCCGCTCTGACTGCTCGGACTGGCGGGGTTTTCTTCATGTCCGCTTCGAGTTCGTTCTGAGCGCGGCGGTTTTCGCCAAGCTCTGCATGCACTTTCTGATGGCGCTCCATCAGCGCGCGGAACTCGTCATCACACTCGGCCATTGTTGGAACGCGAAACTGCTCTTCTACCACTTTCACCTTCGCTGCCATCGTGGCCCCCTTAGTTGAAATATTTGTCGCCCGGATCGTCTTCGTGGTCGCTCGGTACAGAAATCTTGCTCGCATCGGCGGGCGTCGCTCCGAGCTGTCCGAGGATCTGCCGCAAAACATTGAGGCGGTTTACGCCGACATCCGTTCCTGAAATCAGGTCGCCGCGGATAACGGCAGCTATTTCGATGATGCAGCGGTGACTGCGATTGAGCCACGGGCACTCTGCCGACGTGACGCGCCAGGCCGACTGTTGAGCCGGCGTCATCCACTTCGGAGGATCGCCCAGCGGATCGGTAGAGCCAATTTCGCGCCGAGACGCGAATTTCGTTTTGCGCCTTTGCGCCTGACCGGTGACGCGCGCCTTTTCGATCGGGGTCCTGCTACGCGGCATCGGCAGCCTCATCGGCAAAAAGAGCTTGCACGGCGTAGAAGAGTGCCTTGCCGTCGATCATCGTCGAACGGCGATGGCCGGCAGCCCAATGGCCCGGAAGGCTTCCAGGCTCGCGCCAGCGCCGAACCTCTCCGCTCGCCTGCCAAATCACAGCGTACTCGGGCCAACTGCTGACCACCTCAATCCGCACCTGTCGAAGACAATCGTCGCCTTCGGCCGCCATTCGCAGCATCGCGTCGAGATCGACCCCAGCAGGGACCATGCGCTTGCGAACACCTTCGGGAAAATCGCTCGCATCAATCCCACCAGGGAGGAGGCGATCGAGCGTCGCAACGCGCTCAGGGCACTCAGCGATCGTGCCACCAGCGGCACAAGCGAGCGCAAGGGTGCCAAAGTCGTGGACATCTAGCCGAGCGGAAACGCCGTGCGAGCCGGCCGGCAGCATCCCAGTCTCCTGAAGTCGCCTCGCAAGCTGGCGCGTGCGCTCCGACCGAAAGCCAAGATGCTTTTCCAGCGCGGCGACGGCGGCCGGAAGATCGATAGTCCGGATTTCTGCATCAGCCACAGCACCCTCCGAGATTTGCACGAATATCGTATCTATCGACTGATTCGGCAATAAACGCAAAGTCAATATGCTATTTTGAGTAATTTAATTACGTTGTAGGGTCATATTCTCAATTGGAAAAGTGCGCGAAGTTGTCCCCCACCGGTCCTTTGCAACCACCGCGGGTACGATGACAACGCCCCCTCTGGCATCTGCAACGGCAGGGGTACGCAGTACGCACTCGCTGCGTACCAAACTTAACAAATCAAAATAATCAAAGAGCAATAAAATGCTTTAGTTACATCGCATTACATCGCTTTCATCATGCCCGTTTGATTTAACAAAATCAGAGGGAGGAAAAAAATCTGTACGTGCGAGGATCGCCGGTTCCGAGAGAAACGGGTTGGCAAGCCCTACATCGCCCCCGTGGTGCATAGACATTCTTCACCCAAGCGCATCGCTCATCAGGCGGACGACACGATGCTTCCCCGTGCATTGAGTTGAGCAGCACGCCCGGCCGTCCATCTCGGCACGGGCGCTCAGGGCACCATCGACTGTCGGGAACAGCTCGACGGTTTCGCCGCCAGCGCAGAACGTGACGCATCCCCAATTACCCTTTCCAACAATCCATCGGGCTTGAGGAAAGCGACGCAGCGCGCGAGCAAGGTCTTCGTTCATATTGATTGTCCTCATCAGAAGGGGATCGCAGCATCAATGTCGGCGTGTTTATGCGTGGACACATTCTCCTGCGGCGGCGCTTGATGATCAGCCTGCTTCGGCTTCGCGGGCTTGTTCCTGCCGATTGCGCTTGCTCCGATCTTCTCAACCTTCGTCGCTGCACAGCTCAACCCGCTGCGTTCCTCGTTGCTGGACGTGCGCCAGCGATCCAAACGCAACCAGCCTTCGACGTAGAGCTTCGCACCTTTCTCGATGGACGATGCCAGTCGCTCTGCCATTTCACCAAAGACCGCGACACGGACGTATTGAGCGGTCTCACCATCACCGACAGCCAGCCTGATCGAGCACCACGGTTTGCCGGCGGCAGACGTCTTCAGCTCCGGGCGTTCGATGACACGGCCGATGAATGCGACCTCGATGCTACCGTTCATGCTGTTTCTTCCTTTTCATCTAGCGCGGAAAGCGCGAAAAGCGCGGAAAGGCACTAACGCATTGACACACAAAGATAACTTATGGCGCATGATCGTGCGCGATAAGCGCGCGGAAAGGCTTCGCCTTCAAGATGCAGGGACTTACCGCGCACCTTTTCGCGCCATTACCGCGCGAGCTAACCCGTTGAAATTGCAGTTTTGGCGCTTTTCGCGCTTTTCGCGCCAGGAGAAGCCACATCAAGCAAGGCTCCACATGCGGCGGGGACGGCCGCCAGTCTTCTCTTCTTTGAAGGTGACCTGGCCCCGGTCCTGAAGATCCTTCAGCGAGTCCGCCAAGCGCGCGGCAGGCACATGACGGCCGAACAAATCTCGAATGTCATTTTGCGCCATGGCGCCCGCACTCAGGGCTTGCTTGATCGCGCTTCCGATCGGGTCTGATTCAGAGCCGCCGAACAAGTACCGGGCGCTGTCGTCGGCGTACCGCCACATGGAAAGTCCCGCCTCGATGTGACGTTCTTCTATCCAATCGGATCCATCGATGAGGGCGAATGTGAGCGCCAATCGTAGCGTCTGTGCTTCGCCCCGCGACGTGCAAGCGCCGAGCACGCCGGAATGCTCGACCGATTGGAGCTCAAGATAGACATTGGCCCAGAGATCAGAGGCAGAATTGGTGAGGCGCATCTCCCTCGGATGCTCGGCCTGATAGCGAACCACCCTCGCGAGTTCAGAGGAAATGCGATCAACATCATCTTGGGCAAGAGACTTGGGGAACGGTACGATTGCGCGACGGCGGACGCATGTCCAAAGAAAGCGATTGGCAAATCCGCCCCAGATGTCACCCACGCCCAATAGTGCCGAAAGCTCCTGGCTCGTAACGTGCGCGACAACGCAGATGTGCGGGTTGGTTGCCGTTATTCGATTTTGCCGCTTGGTCATAGGCGAAAGTGTCGTCCCGTCCCACGCATTGCGCATCATCGTCGAGAGGTTGTTACCGTTCCTCTGTATCGCTCGCAGCGCCGCGCCAAGTTCTGCCTCGATAACAAGAAGACGCTTATCCTCTGTTCCATACTCGTCTTCGTCGTTCATCTTGTCCCGAATGCTATCGACAAGACCCTCTCCGGATGACAGCGGTCCGTAGTGAATTTGAAGTGGCTTTCCGAGCGGGAAGGGCACGGTAGATTCAGCGCGAATTTTATCCTGCGTCGCGAGGATCAACCGGTGGACAGGCCCCCATGATGTGCCCTTTCTTCCCTTTCCCGTGCCACCGACCAACGCTGTCATCAAACGCGCGTGGTGGTACGAATCGTTGATGCAGAAATAACGAGAACGACCCATCATCGCGCCGACCGACGTAAGCATCGTTAGGTGGACCGCAACGGGATCAGCCTCACTGTGTTCGGTCGCAATGTGTGCGATCTCACCAGCGAGCCCATACATCGCGGCTCTTGAAAGCTTTGGCCAAGGCTGCACGGATTCGAGCCGATCTGAGCCTCGCTTCACAGCATCGCCAACCTCGTTGGCGATCTCTTGGCGCTTTCGGGCCTTCATCGCTTCAGCGATTTGCGCGTCGGCCGACTTCAGAATATCGACGCCAGCAATATGCGCGTCGTTCCAATCTTTGATTACTTCGTTCATTACTTGCCCCCACGCGTGGCGCCAACAAATGCTTCGCGCCCTGCTGAATTCCATCGCTCGATGCATTGCGACGCCGCTGCCTGTCCCGGCGCGTCGGCATCAGCGAAAACCGTGAGGCATTCGATGCCGACCAAGACCGGAAACCGCGCGATCGCCCCAGCGCTTGTTGCGGCCCAAACAGGAGCCCAGCCTGCAAGTAAAATTGCCAAGCCATCTTCGACGCCCTCGCAGATCCCGAGACCTGTCGTAATTTCGGCATCGTCCGAAAGGCGGATTACGCCTTGCCGACCGAGCATTTTGCGCTCGGTCTTTTTCGCATCAACATCCAAAAAGGTCCGATGCACGCCGCATGGTTCACCGGTCGCCGGATCAGTCATCAGACAGACCATAGCCGTGGTCGCGCGATGAAACTTGATGATGTGATTGATATCAATTCGGTTGACGCTTAGGCCGCGGTGTTCAGCGAGATACCGCTCAGCTGGCGTTCCATTGATTTGCACGGCCTCATCCCAAAGGCGCAGCGCAAATGCCGTGCGGGTTGCCTGATCCTCATCGGCAGGTTTCCGCTGCGTATCTGGCTTGCGCTGCGGAAAGGGATCGACACCGCCAACAAGCTGTTGAGCAATCTCAACGGCTCCGGCAAAATCGACGTTGCCGTGACGCTGGATCAGATCAAGAAGGTCGCCGCCTTCCCCGGTCTCGTGGTCAAAATATAAACCACGCCTAGGACCATCGGTAACAACCGCCTTCGAACCGTGTTTGCCGAAGCGCAGCTCATGGCGCCTTCGCGATGATGGTTCGCCAAGAAACCATCGCGTCACTTCTTCGATGCGCTCAGAAAGCTTTTCCGAAATAGGGTGTGCCATCTTCGACCTCTTGTGCGGTCAGGATGGCTTCGCAAACACTTGCGAAAACACGCGAGAGCATGTAATTTGCCCTCACCATCGAGATTGATTGATTGATCGAAATTTGAGGTCGCGCAGCGCCAACTGCCGCGGCCTTTTTCTTTGGATAGGTCATCGCGCGGCCTCGGAACTGCGGGCCTGACGCGTTTCCCATTCCTGCAGATCTGAAAGCCGCCAAAAACGGCGACGCTGGATTCGAATGGGCTTGGGGAAGCCTAATTCATCGTCTGCCAACCAACGCCACAGCGTCATATCGGAACGGCCGCCGTAGCGAGCACGGACCGCGGCTGACGATAAATAGCCGTCGTTTTCTTTCATCTGCACATCCTCGCAAGAAAGATCGCGTTAGAACGTGCGAGGAGAAATAGTCTGTGTCCGGGGATGGATGACAGGACACGAAAAAAGATTTTCGAAGTTTTCGTGTCCTACTCGACCGGTGCTACGAGAAGTTCTTTAAGTATTCTCCGTATTTGCCGATCGTCATCGACCTTAAAGCACTGATCGGATTTGACGGTAACAGGATCTAGGTATGCCCGGACGAATTTGACCATCGGGGATCCATCTCTGCCAATTCGGCATTCATGAAGTTTGGTATTCTGGAGCACCGCCCAGGCCCCAGCTATCCGCCGGATGAAATACCGCCGATGCGGAAATTTTTCTTTCTTGCCGTCCATGATCTTGAGTTGGGGCGATCCTTGGTTGTGATGTTCTATCAAGCGATCAAGCGCACGAACGCCAACCTCATACGCAAGTTGAAAGGCGGGAATTTCTCCGCTCTCGAATTTCTTAAATAGGATCGTCATATCGCCAGGGCGAGGCTTGCGCATCTCCCGAAGGTCGATATCCAGTATGGGGTCCGCGGCTTCTACGGGTGATCTCTGAAGTATTTCGGAACGGCATTCCCGGATCATGACTTCCCGAGCTTTGAGAAGGCTTGCGAGTTCTTGCGCATGCTTCTTTGCTAAAGCTTCCCTGTTCTCGGTTGGCTGGACAAGCAGCGAACCAATCAAATAATGCGTCGCCGCGCGCTCCATCTCCTCGGTACACGCCTCGAAAAACTGTGACTTGCCGGCCTTTCTAAACTGCTCCGCAATTTCCTCACGCTCTTCCTTAGAATACTCAAACGGGATGTCGAAGGATGTTTGATTCACGCCGCCGTCTCCTCGCTCACGAGCGATTGGAGATACTGCTGCCACCGCGCGCCGCCCTCCATCACGGCCACGTTCAACCGTGCGCGTTCCGTCTTCGCCGCTTCGATGTCAGAGCTGTTTAGCCGCTCTCTGACCGCCGGCCATCGAGTGTTGTCGGTCAGAAGTTCGACATAGCGTGCCCAGCCTTCTAGTGCGGTGCGTTTCTCGTCTTGATATCTGTGCAAGTTATAGACGGCAGCAACGCCTTTGATGATGCCGCTTCGGTGGTTCAAAACGGCCTCTACGACGTGAGGCGCGACGCCCAGCGCTGCCATGCCTGATGCTACGGTTCGGCGAAGATCGTGGCGCGTCCATCGAGCAATTTGAACTTTGCTCGGTCGATTTGCTTCCGCCTTGGCTGCCCTCAGCATCAGACCGTCAAGTTGACGCTTGGAGCGCGAAAAGCCCGAGATCGTTGTCGTTCCGGTATTCGTAAACACGAGACCATCGTCGCCGATCCGCGGCAGCGATTTCAGGATCGCGATTGCCGGATCAGATAGCGGAACCTCATGCGGATCTTTGTTCTTCGATCGCGTGCTTGGGATGGTCAAAATGCGCCGAGCGAAGTCAATCTCATCAGTTGTGATGCCCGAGATTTCCTGCCGCCGCTGGCCAGTCAGGAGTAAGAGCTTCGCAAGATGCCCGAACGGATATCCTTGGACGGTCGCCGCCTGCCACATAAGGCGAATTTCATCATCGGTCAGCACGCGATCGCGAACGGTCTCTGGGCTCGGGTCGCGAACGCCCTGACACGGCGACGATGCGATGATGTCGCGATCAACGCACCATCCGAACAGCGTCCGAAGCGCATCGAGCGTGCGATTGGCGGATGTCTTCGCACCACGATCAACAATGTCGTCAAGCAGATCGATGATGTCCCGCTTGGTGATCTCGCCTATCCTGCGATCACGCCAGCGAGCTGCGACGCCGTTCTTTTTCACCAGCATCTGTTCGGGATTTTCCGGGTCGGGTTGTAGACCCAATATCCGAGCGCCTTCCTTCCAAGAGCGGTTCTTTGGCTTGGCCCAGCGCGTGACGAACAACGAAAAGACTGCCGGGACGAGGTCGCGGTCTGGCGCTTCGATCTTGGCCGCTGCTTTTGCCTTGCGCTTTTCGCGGGCCGGATCCCTCCCCTCGTCCACAGCTTGGAGTGCATCACGTGCACGATCTCGCGCCTTCAGAAGATCGTAAGCGGGATAAGAACCGATGGTCAGCTTTTTCGGCCGTCCGCCATAGCGATAGCGCACCGCCCACGACTTTGCCCCGGAAGGCTGCACCACGAGGTACAAGCCGGGCATCCGCGCATCAGGGATCTCGCGACGGCTGGAACCGTGGGATTGAATGCGCTCAACGGCGATGGCGGTCAGGGCTTTGGCCATGATCAAGAGGTCTCCGCGGGTAACGCCAGGGTAACGCGGAACCATGTTTTGCCCTGATAGGTAGCGTTAATAACATAGCCTAACGCTCGCTCTAAATTCCAGCGTTTTCAGGGTATTTAGCTGTGTATTGCGGTAGATTTTGTTTGGGCGCGTTATGTGCCGCCCTGTTTTTTGTAATCAGGGGGTCGTAGGTTCAAATCCTACAGCCGGCACCATTTATAATCAATGACTTAGCTGCTTCCCAATTTTCATTCTGACTTTCGCGCCTGATAGAACGGCGGCAAAGCGACTTCGGCAGCTTCGCAGACGGACGCTGCGCCGAGGAGCGCAAAGGAACTTGCCAGAAGACGGACAGCGAGCATTGAATTCACCTCGCTGCTATTAGCTGGAGCTTTCAGCATAGAGACTTTCAGCGTTGAGAACTACGAACGCTGACTGCCGCCGATCAGACTTTCCGGCGGTTCTGCAGATCCCTGATCCTTTTGAAAACCTGCAGCGTGTTGACTTCCACCAACGACTTCCCCGCCGTCATGTTGCCGTCGTGCCGGCGGACGAGGAGGACGTCCTCGGGCAATTCCAGGATGCGCGCACCCACGAGGCGCGCGCGCGCAAACCACTCGGTGTCCTCGCCGAAGCGCAGGGTGGCGTCGAAGACGCCGGCCTTGTCGAAAGCGCTGCGCCGGTAAAGGCCAGCGCCGATATAGTAGGGGAAGGTCTCCTCCGGCGAGCCGAGATAGGCATCCTCGGCGCCGTAGCGGACGAGCCGGGCGCGGGCATGGACAGCGTCCAGGTCAGGATCTGCGGCGAGCGCGGCGCCCAGCAGGTGAAGTGCGCCTGGCGTCCATAGATCATCAACGTCAAGGAACGCCACATAGTCACCTGCCGCCGCGGCAAGCCCGCGATTGCGAGCGGCTGACGGCCCGGCATTGGCCTGACGCAGAAGGCGAACATCCACCGGCAATGCCTCGAGCGCCGCCCCGACATCCTCCGTTGAACCGTCGTCGACGACGATGATCTCAAGCTTGCCTATATCTTGGGACACGACGTTTCGGATCGCGTCCGGAAGGAAGTGTGTGCCGTTGAAGACGGGGATGATGACGCTGACGAGCGGCAGCGTCGCGCTGGTGTCGATGCGGCGGGGCGGCATGGCGATCTCGTCGGCGAGCAGCGCCTCAATCGCGGCCGGAACAGCGCCGATGTCTCGGCCGAGGCGGATTTCGCAACCGGGAACGGTCTCGACGAGCCGCTCGACGAACGCGTAAGTCTCCCGCCCGGCATGAGGCAATTGCGCGGTCGTCGTAAACACGGCGGCGCGGATCAGCGCGGCCGATGATGTCGGCGCGAAATTCGTCGCGGCGTCGTCGGCAAAGCGCGGCGTGAGGATCGCTTTAATCGGCAGGCGACGCACCAGGCGCGACCCGTGCTCGCCGGCGATCGCAACGACCGCCTTCTCTCCCGGCTTGGCCGCGTCCTGCGCCGCGCGGCCGCCGAAGCTGCCGAAGGCGGCGGCCTTTTCGGCGACCAGTTTGGCCGTGCCATAGAGGCTGTAGGCCATCGGCTCCGGATCGAGCCCGACGACAAGATAGTCGTCGCTCACATAGCGCATACCGGCATCGAGACACGACAGTGCCGTCGTGGACTTGCCGACGCCGCCCCGGCCGCAGATAAGGACGGCGCCGTCTTCCTGACCGACGCAAGCGGCGTGGATGAGTTGCTTGCCCTCTGCGAGCATCAGCCAGTGGAACAGGGTGCGCAGCGGCGATGCCTTCGCCCAGTACGGAATCGCGGCAGGATCCTCAACCCAGTAGATCCCTTCGCCGATGGTGGTATCGAGCAAGGCGAGCGCGGATTCGCCCCAGAGGAACGCGCTGCGCACGACGCGGCTGTCATAGCCCCAGATATCGCCACGGTCCGTGAAGGCATCCCGCCCCACGGGCGGCGGCACCATGCGGAGCCCCGTACCCGCGGAGGTCCACAGGCGCAGCGTAGCGCCGGGCTCGTCGGTGGGCGGGATCTCGAGATGAGCAAGCGCCGGCCACAAGGCATCGTACATCGCATTACCCGCATAGCGGATGCGCACCGGCAGCCCCGCGACGTCAATGAAGCGCTCGATCACGTCGATCCGCTTCTCGGCTTCTCGCGTCAACGAGCTCACGTCTTCAAAGAACCGCCGCTGCTCCGCCTCGCTGCGGCTGCCGCGGTCGGCGGCATGGTGAAGGCGGGAGGAGACGCCGCTCTCGCCGCTGCTTGCGTGGCTACTCATGCAGAGGCTTCCTCCGCTGGCGTCAACCGGCCCGCTGTCAGGTCGAAGACAGCGTCCGCCGAGCCGATGAGAGCCGAGGCATGGCTGATCGTGAGGACGGCCGTATCGGCCGATTCCCGTCGCAGCGTGTCGATGATGGCGGTCACCGCCATGGGGTCGAGGTGATTGGTAGGCTCGTCGAACACCAGCAGCCGTGGCCGCGCCACCAGTGCCGCCGCGATGGCGAGCCTCTGCCCCTGCCCGCCTGAGATTGTTACGCCGCCTTCGCCCACCAGCGTCTCGAGCCCATTTGGAAGACTGCGGACGAAGTCATCGATACCGGCCTTGCGGAGCGCGTCGTCAACATCTTCCGTCGTCGCTTCCGGACGCCCATAGATGATGTTCTCCAGGAGTGTACCGCCGAAAAAATCAGGCCGCTGTGGCACGAAGCCGATCTTCCGACGCAGCGCGGCCAGATCGAGTTCGTCATAGGGGACGCCGTCTGCGGTCAATCGGCCTTCGCTCGGCTTCAGCAGGCCAAGCACCAACTGCACCAACGTGCTCTTTCCCGCCCCGTTGGCGCCGCGGATCGCCAGGTGGCGGCCCGGCCGGATCGTCAGGTCTACGCGCCGCAGTATCGGCCGGCTGCCTCGCCGGAACGACACGCCTTCAAGCTCGATGCAGCCCTTGAAGGCCGGCAGCGCGGACCCGGCCCGCAGCGCCGGTGCGCTACGCTGGGGTAACTCGCGCAGGCGATCGACCACGTCGCGGATCATAAACACGTCCGGAATTACTGACGCCAGCCGGATGGACTGGCCACTCAGCATCGCCGCTGCGATGTACAGTGCCACGAAGTCACCGACCTTCAGCATGCCATGCTGAATGGCGATGCCGCCGCTGACCAGCAGCACGATGGCGATGACGCTCGTCGCGACGTTTTGGATCTGGTTGTGGATCTCGAAGCCCCGCGACATGCGGACGCCGCTTTCACGCAGCCTGGCCAGAATGCCTGTCTGTCGATCCAGTTCCCCGTCCTCGAAGGCGCGAATGCGCGTGAGGTCCATGTGGCGCAGAACGAAGTAGATGCCCTTATTGAAGAGCTCGAACTGGGCCTGGAAGTCCTTAAGGTTGCGCTTCAGAAAGGTGTTCGAGAGACGCGTGGTGAACCAAAGCGGCGGCGCCAAAACCAGCAGAATGCCGGTAACCTGCCAGCTCATGCTGGCCATCATCAGGGTCAGCGTCATCGCTCCCAGAAGAGCCGGCAGCCCGACCGACAGCACCGCCTGCATGTGGTTCTCGAGCTGCTCCGTGTCGTGGACGATCCGCTTCTGCAGCCGCCCGGGCGCGCTGAAGTCGTGGAACTCGCTTGGCTGATCGTAGAGGCCTGCGATGATCGCCCGGCGAATCTCCATCGTCACGCCGCGCGTCACGGTCAACGTCAAATGGCGCGACAGCAATGACAATGCGCCGCCGGCGAACCGTACCGCCAGCAGCAGAAGCGCCAGCCCCACCAGCAGCGCCGTATGACCTTCGGGGATGGCGTGATCGAAGATGAGCCGGACGATGTGCGGCTGGGCCGGCGCCAGCAGGGCCCCGGCCACAGCGACGGACACGATCGCCAGCAGCGCATTCCAGCTCCCCCGATAATAGGAAGCCATCCAGGCGAATTCGGCCCGCACTCCCGTTCCTCGCCATGATCCGCGGGCCGGTATGTGAGCGGCTTGGGTCGTGGACGCCTCCATTGCCAAGCCACTCATTCCTTTGCCGGACCTGATATGTGGCGGGTCGCCAGTCGCTTCAGGCCGCGCCGCGGATAGCTGGCCAGGTAGGGCAGCAGGTCACGCTTGTGCGGCAAGTCGGCCCGGTAGCGCATATAGTCTGGAAACTGCGCGATGACCTGGCCGAGCGGCCAGATCCGCATCATGCGAGTGTACTCGATGAACTTCACCCAGCGGCGACCGAATGGGTTCTCTGCAATTGTCGTCGAGTCGCCGAGGAACACGGTGTTCTCGATCTTCTCAAGCAGGCTCGGGCGCAGCGCTTCCAGTTGCGTAAAGGCGTCTTCGGGGATGGCGCAATTGAAGCGACGCTTGAGATAGGCGAGCCCTAACGAGAGGCGATGGGTGAGCCGGCGCTCAATGGCGAAGCGCACGAGTTCGTCCCAGTCCACGCCCGGACTCGAGTCGATGAGCCTCGTCGCATCAGCCACCCAGCGCACCGGCGGTTCCGGGTTGGAGCGCAAGCCATGCAGGATCGTGTGCAGCAGCAGGGCCGTAGCGTCGGGCTGGAGCGTCGTGCACGGGCCGACGATCAGCGGTGTGCTCCGCGCCCAGAACCAGTCGTTCGCAGCTTTTGATCCATCCTCGACCAAGCAATGCCAGTGGAGATCCATCTCCTTGCCGGCCGCGTTCCTGAACGGCATGGAGTGCCTGTAGAGCAGGTCCTCGTCGCGGCAATATCCCAGGCGCGTCCAGCCCTGCGCTTCCACAATGGCCACGGCCCTATGCGACATGCTCGGCGGGACTGCAAAATCGAAATCCCGCATCGGCCGCACGGCAGGAGAGCGATAGTACGAGAGGGCGAGCGGCACGCCCTTGATCATCATCGTCGGGATACCTGCGGCCTGCAGGTTCGAGAGCATCGACGCCGCCACATGCACGATGCTTTGCGTCTCGTAGAAGGCGAGGCGATAGATCCCCTTCAGGCGGCCCATCAATGGATGGTCGAGATCGAGACTGCGCAGGCGCTCATACACGAATGGCAGCAGCCGGAACGTGCCCCAGTCGAATTCCTTGTCCAGGTCCGTGGCCGCATTCCATTTCTCGAATGTCGCGACCACGTTTTCCTGCGGCCCCAGAGCGATATCGAGAAGCATTTCCTGGCCCTCGTTAGGCCAGACGAATGAGCGGAGTTTGCCCATCACGGCTTATCCCTTATTGCGTGGCCGCTCGCAGCGCGGCGATCGATCGACGCCTTGAGAGCGCGAAGATAGTCGCCCGTCCGCTGCTTTTCTCTGATCACGGTGTTATCACCATGGATGCGTCGTTCCAGGACGACAGGCTCCACGCATGCAATTCGTGCGCCGCTCTCCGCCGCCCTGGCCACCCAGTCGATGGTTTCGCCAATCCGGAACGCCTCGTTGAATAGGCCGATCCGGTCGAAAAAGTCTCGTCGGATCAGCATTGAGCCGGCCAGCCTGGCCTGCAACGGCTCGCCATGGGGCGCGCGGACCCTTCCGTTCGCAGTGTCGACCGAACGGAACTGGCGCACCGCTCCGTAGACCAGGTCGAGCCTGGGATCCGCCAGGAAGGCTGCGAGCCGGCAGTCTAGGCTCTCGGGGGTCCAAAGGTCGTCGCCGTCGAGGAAGGCGACCAGACCGTCGGTTACGGAGGCAATACCGCTATTGCGAGCCGCCGAGATGCCGCCGTTGCTCCGGCAGACCACACTCAGCCTGCCTCCATGGCGCGCGAGCACAGCCTGAGTATCGTCGGTCGATCCGTCATCGACCACTGTCACCGTGTGGGCCGTCGTTGTTTGGGAGAAAACGCTTGCAAGCGTTTCATCCAGGAACCGTCCGACATTATAGCAGGTCACGATCGCATGGATTGGGGGGCGGCCGCGATCCGAGCTCATCATGCCGTCTCTTTGCGCAGGGGCCATCCCGCTTCGCCGACATCATGGATGGGATCGATGAAGAGAAGATCCTGCATGTCCTCGTAGACCGCGAGCTGCGGCGCCTCATAAGCCTTGGCGATGACGACGAGGTTAGCAATAGCCGATGCCTCGTCGGCTGGCTTCTTGCACCGCTGGATCAGTCCGCGGCGATAGAGATCGTCAACGAAGGCCTCAACGTCTCCGGTCACCTTTGCAAGGTCGTGTTCGAACCGATCAGCGATAACCTGAGCTGTCGTCTCGACTGGAACGCCCACGGACACCAGGCTCCAAACCGCGGCTCCGACATGATCCGCACTGAAATAGGAACCAGTGGTCAGATCCAGCAGAATAGCCTCGCCGTCGATGACTTCGCTGACAATGCGGCCCTCAGTTGGTTGAAAATAAATTGCCATCGAAAATTCTCCAACTCGCAAATTCAAAGGAGACCATTCTCCTATAGAGTTGGGCAACGCAATAAATCTGTGAGCGGATCAGATTGTCTTTTTATGCTTAAAATGATTAAGACTAAGCGCGGTCCGGTCTTGCAGTTATCTCGTTCTGACTGCGCTTCTAAGCTATTGAATCGTCATTACGAGAACGACGCGCGAATAGTCAGAATGAGCTCTGTTGATATTGGAGTTGCCCCGAATTTGTAATCATGGGTCGTAGATTCAAATCCTACAGCCGGCACCAATTCCTCGTATTCAATAATAGAAAATGCGGAGATGACATTGGTAGCGTTGATCACCTTGGCGCCGCGCTCGCCCAGCGCTTTTTCCAACGCACAAGGCGCAAGAAGCGAACCTTTGACGACGAGTACTCGCTTTCCCGAAAGTATCGCTTGCATGATCCCCTCTCATGCTGATCAGTTCGATGAGGCTTTGGAGACAATGGCGTCCAAAATCACGCCCACGTCCCCTGCCCCGCCAGCGGCGACGCCAATAACTCTCAAACGGACGCGCCGGGCGGACGACGTAGTAGTCGAGGCCGCGGGCCTCGGCGAAGGCGATTGCCGCTCTCAGCGACCTGAAGAATCTGCAGCTTCCAGGAATGCCCAAGCCGACGAGCCAAGCGCTATTGCGCTCAATCGCGAGACCCCATCCCTTTCCCATCGGAAAGATCCGACATGAGGGACGGCCCGAAAGCTGTCCCTGCCGAGGGGAGATGCCGGCGCCATGTCCTGTCGCCACCGGCATCACGCTCTCAACGGCCGCAACCGAATGGCCGGAGAATGCAACCGCGCTCATCCCTGCCTCTTAGTGGATGATCTACGCGGCTTTCTTCTCGATGCGCGCCGTCGCGTCGGAACCATTTCCAATCGTGACCGGGATGGACCGAGGCTTCATCGCCTCCGGCAGTTCGCGTTTCAAGGAAATGACGAGCAGCCCATTGTCGAGCTTCGCGCCTGTAACCTCGACGTAATCCGCGAGATCGAATTCGCGGACGAACTGCCGGGCGGCAAGACCTCGGTAAAGGTAAATTTTCTGATCGTCGTTCTTGGCGCCGCCTTTGATCGTTAGGCGATTTTCAGCCTGGACGATCTCAAGATCATCCGCAGAAAAGCCAGACACCGCCATTACGATGCGAAATTCATCGGCACCGGCTTTTTCAATTTTGTACGGGGGATATCCATCACCCTGGCGCTGTAACGCCTGGGCCAGAAGATCGGGAATTTGCTCGAACCCGATGCTCGAACGAAACATCGGCGTGAAGTCGAATGTCGCCATAGCTATCCTCCTTCCAGAAGCGACAACCAGAGCAAGGGACAGCCACATCGGGCCCGTCCGAGCGCCGATTTAATTTCGTCGATTGGATCGTTCAAGAGGACAGATAGGAAAATTTTCGAGACTTAGATTGGATGTGCGACCAAGGCGAACCCAACGTTTTGGCCTGCGGCGGAACATTCCTAAGGCCAATCGAATTTAAGTGCGGAGTGATTTCAATGATCTCACCGGATCTTCATTGCGGATGAGAGAAGGGACAATGTCGATCTCTACCGGAAAATTCTTCAAGACGTTGATTTGCGTACTGTCGCTCTGCTTCTTGCAGGTTTCTTTCGGAAGGGCGGCCGAGACAGCAAGCTTGGATGGTCGCTATTTTATGGTGGTATGGGCCTATCAGGGGCCGGACGATGACCTAGTACATGCCCATACATTCATCAGCTTCTATCGCGGAAATGACTTAGCGAAGGACGTGGTCAGCCCGCTGACAATAAGCTGGCTACCTGCCACGAAAAAGGTACAGCCGTTCGGATCTGAGCGAGGCCATAACTTTTCACTTGCCGAAACTTTGCAAATGGCCTGTCACGCCGGCCGACGTGTCAAGTCCTGGGGACCCTACGAGATCACTGCGGAATTATTCGAGAGAGCGAAGATGCGTCTTGCCCTCTTGCAGTCCGGCCGCGTCAGTTATTCGATGATCAACTCGCTTCCGAGATCTATGAACTGCATCACCGCGGCAGGAGACATCACGTCGATGCCGCTTGATACGGGAATTTTGTGGGGCGTTGCAGCGAGCGCGAAAGTCGTCAAGCACCTGTCGCCCTATATCGTGCGGAAAGAGGATGACCTCGAAGATCTTGTTGCCAGATCCAAATCCGAGGCCTGCCCCGGACGGGCAACGGAACTAAGCCATGGGACGATTAATAAATCGATCCCCCAGAGTATCGCCGCAGCACTTGGGCATTGAGCACAATAGTTTGGAGGTAAAAGAGATGGCGACCAGCTCTTTGAGCAAACGAAATTCAACACCAGAGCCCGCGCCGAAGTTCGCGTCGTTCGATGAATTCTGGCCTTATTATCTCAAGGCGCATTCCAAGCCTGAGACGCGCGCGATGCATATGATAGGAACGACGCTCGGCCTTCTTGGCGTCGCCGGATGGCTAAAAACCGGCCGAGGTCGATACCTGGCCGCAGGCATAACTGGTTCATACGCTAGTGCCTGGGCAGGCCACTTCGCCTTTGAGCGAAACAACCCTGCCGCTTTTGAAAATCCACTTTGGTCGCTGGAGGCAGATCTGAAGATGTACGGACTCTGGCTGACTGGCGGCTTGGAAGCAGAGATCAGGCGCGTCGCAGGCAGCAAAGAAAAATCCCCTCGCCAATAGCGCATCGCAGATTTCGAAGAGGACCCGGCTCACACCATCACACGCAACCAAAAGCAAGGCGCTGGCGTTGATGCTCTGCAGCATCGAACGAAAGCTCAAGCATGGATAGTGGTACTCCCCTTCCGGGAAGCGTGCTCGTCGATCTTTACATAAGACTTCGAGATGAGATCGACGGTGGCGAACGAAATCTCGATCCAAACCATAAGCAGCGGGCGAGAATTGTGATGACAATCCTCGCCGCCTCGGAGTCTGTTTTCGACATGGTCGCTCTTGAGGAACGCGTCCGCGCCTCGCTTGCCGACACGCTCAAGCCTCGGCCCTTGGCGGCATAGGTCGCATTACGACCTAGCCGTTCAAACGCGTCCCGAAGGCCTGCGAAAGTCGCTTGCCGGTCTTAGTATTTCTTGCAATCCAACCAGCCGAACATGCGACGGCCAAACGCCTCCGTGCGATACGCGACGCGTTTAACCATCGTCGTCGTCCCGTCGACCGCAGAGTTGAATTCGGATTTCATGTGCTTGTAACCGAGGCAATGAGCTTCTGAGACTGCAGGCAGCGAGACGAGCGCTGCAGCTCCCATTGCGGCGGCGAATAAGGTACGCTTCGACATGCGGGAACTCCTGTTTGCCTTCAACGATAGGTCGAATCTACGCCGAAAAATCAGGACAACACGTGACAACTGAGCGCTTGGTTAGCGCCGCGTGAAATCATCTCATCCGCCACAAGCGTTAATATCGCCCCGACCACAACGCTCGCGAAAGCACGGCGGGAACTTTGCATTCTTGGCGTTCGTTGGCGGAAAAAGCCGCGCGGATAAAAGCTATGAAGTGGCCGATCTTCATTCTGTCGATCATCATAATCGCTGGGGCTATTTTATATTGGCAGCGCCTTGATCTTTCGACGGTGGATGCTGCCAAGCCCGCACCTGCAGAAGCTAATCACTCGTCCCCAGCAAAGGCAGCGCCTGAGCCATATCCGATCAGCCCGACACCTCCTCCACCCGACGCGACGGTAAACAAGAAGACGCCGTAACGTTCCCTGTCTCGCGGCGGAACATTCGTTCTCCACCCGGCGTTGCTCGTAGCATGGACGACATGCGTGTGCTCATCGTTATCGTGGTGATATTTGCCGGCATCGCCTTCGATATCGCATTCAATAACGCGGCGGCTCTCAGCTGGGTCGGTGCGCAGCTCGGACTGAATTGAGCTGCAAAAAAGCCGTCCAAACCGCAGCCGGACGGCTTTGTCGATTTTACAGTGAAATCAAATGGCGAGCTTGCCGGCCTTTGCCGCCGCATAGCGATCGCCGACGGCTTTCCAATTTACAACGTTCCACCACGCTTTCAGATATTCAGGGCGCCTGTTCTGATATTTGAGGTAATAGGCGTGCTCCCAAACATCATTTCCCATCAACACGCGGCCGCCGTCCATAAGTGGCGTATCCTGGTTCGGCTTAGAGACAAGTGCGAGTTTTCCGTCCTTATCGACGGTGACAAAAACCCAACCCGAGCCGAAAACTTTTCCGCCTGCTGCATTGAACTGCGGCTGTAGCTTATCGAGCCCACCGAAATCCCTGTCGATGGCCGCTTTCAGCTCACCATCCGGCCCAGCGCCACCAGGCGGCCCCATGATCTCCCAGAACATGCTGTGATTGGCATGACCGCCACCGTTATTGCGAACGGTCATACGAATGTCTTCCGGCACGTCGCTGAGCTTGACGAGAAGCTCTTCCAGAGGAAGCGACGCAAGCTGCGAATGATCCTTCAGCGCCGCATTCAAATTCTTGACGTAGGCCGCATGATGCTTGTCGTGATGCAGCTCCATGGTTTGCGCGTCGATATTCGGCTCTAACGCTCCGAATGCGTACGGAAGCGGCGGAAGCTTGTACGGTCCACCGGCCCCGGTCGTTTCGGCGAAAGCTTTGACTGTCGCGGATGACGAAACTGCCGCAACAACGGAAACGGCACGCGCCGCCTTAAGAAACGATCGTCGGTCGAGGTTTGTCATGGGAAAATCTCCTGGGCTGATGTCGCTTCGAGGGCATCGCAAGGAGATGTAGAGCCGGATTACAAAATCTCCAGTCAGAAGATCGACAAAACGGCGCAGGTTGGCGCTTAGCGGCCGGCTATTGTCGTTCAATAGCCACAAAAAATGGCAGCCGCCTGTGAAGGCGACTGCCATCCGCGATTTCGGTCCCGCTTGGGATCACGAAGATGCAAGGAACTTGCCTCTCCGCGGATCGGGATCGTTTGCTATTTCTGCGCCAACGGCGAGGCGAGCGAATGCCAGAACGCGGCAAGGTTATCGATATCGGCATCGCTCAGAGGCTTTGCCATTTCCGCCATCGTTGGATTGGTGCGCTCTGTGCCGGCTCGATACGCCTTCAGCGCCGAGACGATATAGTCAGTGTCCTGTCCGGCGAGGCTTGGAATGCCCGGGATCTCGCTGATGCCCTTTTCACCATGACACGCCATGCAGACTTCAGCGCGTTTTCGGCCGGCGGCCAGATCGGCAGCCTGTGCGTACGAAGCAGTTTGAACGATCGCGCATGCAGCCACGATATAGCTGAATACGGCGCGCTGTTTAATCAACGCCATTGTATCCTCCGATCCTAAGCGAGAAACGCGTTGCGAAGCCAGATCGCGACGCCATAAACGAAAAACACGCCAATCCACACAACGAGGACAGCGACGGCCGCGGAGCCAAGCCGATCCACCCGCGGTTCTGCGGTATAGACGCCCTCAACCCGCCCTGCACGGTAGAGCAATGTCAGGTAGTACCCGCCCACCAAGCTGCCGACCCCAAGGATCGTCGAGAAGAAGAGGATCGTTGACGGCCAATCTGCGTGCACCGTGTAAGTGTCGGCGTTGTAGCCGAACGGCTTCAGATACGCGACGCGAATGACCTCACGCCAAATCGCAAGCAGAGCGACCATCACGAGGCCGAGACTGAGCATGGTGTAGCCATGAAGGCGCGGATGCCGTTGCGAGGCGAGCCAAGCCAGGATGACGAGACCAGCCGGGATCAACCATCCGAGCGGCTGTGAACGCAGACCGGTCGAAGCCGGAAGGTCAAATTGCCACCAGACGGCAAGAAGCGCCGAAATGATCGCACCGCGCGACGCGATCTTACGCCCGAGGTCGCGAGCGAACTCGAGGTATTCCCGCGTCTTGTCGCGACGCACCGTTAGATATTCGCTGTAGGCGAGCAGGAAGAGACCGACGGCGGGCGCCGACAGGCTCATGATGAAGAGATAGCGCGCCCACTCGATTGCGTGCAGCTTCGTGCCGCTTGTATCAACGACGCCACCCGGCGCGTACCACGACATCCACTCACCGGGCAGGATGGCCTGATAAGCCAGGACGTGCATGATCAAGCCATCGAGCGCGAAAATCGCCAAGCTCATCACAGCATAGAAGCCGACGTATTGCTTTGCGCCGTCGTGGTTCGCCTCATAAAAAACGAACCAAAGACAATAGCCGACGATCAGCGTGAAGATGAACCCGATCACCCAGGCCGCCGAGAGCACGTTGGACGTGTACCACTGCGGATCATAGATGACCTGGGTGAAGAGCAACGGCGAAACGCCGAGCACGATCAGCAGCGAAACGCTGACCTTTGCGACCTTCGTCATCGCCAGCGATAGCTGCTCCCAGAAGGGACCGGTTGCACGCCTGAAAAACGCGTATACGGCGAGCACACCGGTGCCCATCGTCAACATCACGAACGCGATGTGAAACACCCACGTCGCAACGGCAAGAATTTGAAACACGACGGGTGTCGCAGGCACGCCTGCCGGATCCCGCATCGTGTTTATGACTGTGCCGACATCCATGTCTGCTATTCCTTCTTAGTCTCGGGATTAGGCGCGGCGGCTGCAATCGGCGTCGTATCCTCCTTCAAAGGACCGGCCTTTGCATCCACAGTGGCGATGTAATGAGCGATCGCTCCAATCTCGTCGTCGGGAAGATCGATGCGCGGCATGTAAGGAATGCTGCCGTGCCGTAGCGGTCCCTTAAGGAACGCTGCGATCATGTCTTCATCCGTCGAGCGATGGAATATGTCGGGCAAGCTGCGAAGCGGCGCACCCGGATCCAGCGAATGACAATTCGAGCACGCAATCTTGGTCAGCAGTTCGCCGACCTCTAGCTTGTTGCTGTCAGTAATTTTTCGCAGCCGGTCCGGAATGAACGGATGAACTTTCAAGAAGCCCTTTTCCGCGATGGTATCCACTTCTCCGATGATGCCCTTGCCCGGAACATCGCGGGAGATCACCTGGTCGCCATAGATGTACTGCCCGGCCACGTAGGGCTTGCGCATGCTTTCACGCATGCGTTCCTCCGGCCAGACGCCAACAATGGCGATGAACAGGAATAGCGGTACCGCGACCCAAAGCCGAACCATCTGCGGCCAAAGCATCGCCGAGATGAGATAGACGGCCGTGACCGCCGCAACCCCGATCATGGCGTGGGCATAGACCGGCAGAAGATGCGCCTGCAGCATGACATGCGCATTATTCGGCAGCGTCTGCAAATAGTAGAGGAACATGACGACGGAGAAGAGACCGCCGATGAGCCCAACGGGCGCAATCAAGCGAACGACACTTGCGCGGAGCGCCTTATCCTTGACGCCCGGGACAACCATCAGGCCGACGATAGCTGCCATGACCAGCATCGAACCTGTTCGCACGCCAAGGTGCGCGAAGAAGTTGATGTTGTAGAAGGCGTCGTTCGTCGAGCCAGTCTGATACCAAGTATCGCTTCCCGGCCACATCATGAACGACAGGATGCCCACGATCAGCAGCATCGTCCCCCAGGACGCCAGAGCAAACGACCACGTCAGCTTGAGATGCGAGATCGGATCAATCTTGCCCACAAGGTAGACCAGCGCGTATGCGCCGATGACCTCGACCGTGAAGAAGACCCACTCCGCTGCCCAGACCCAGACGAAGTTATGAATGAGGCCACTGACCCCGCGAGGGCTCGCGACTGTAATCGCGTACCAGATGCCCGGCCCGGTGATCGACCCGATGATGTAGGAGAAGACCAGAAGAAACAGACCGTAACGCTTGATGAAGTCGAGCAATTGCGGCTGCTTGTCCCGATAGGCTTTTGTCTCTAGCAGCGCGAACAAAAATGCTGCGCCGACGGAAGTGTGGGAGGCAACGACGTGAATGACGCCGATGATCCCCATGACCCATGCCGTGCCGATGTAAGGCACGTAAAAGGTCGGATACATGCCAAGCATGCTGTCCATGAGGGTTTCCTGAATCCTTAAGCTAGTGATTGTTGAGCGCTCGCGTACGAACCACGTTGATGGCCAAGACTGCGAGGGCGCTTCCCTGTGATTGATGGCGCTTCAAATCATGGGTGGCCCTCGCGCGCCCAGCGCTGCGAAGCGCTGCGCTGGCTCGCGAAATGCGACACTCGCAATCGCCAGACGCTCGCCGGCACTTGAGGCCGGCACGAGATCTCTCGCGCCCGGCGGCTGCAACCCAGAGAGCTTGGCGACACAGCACAGCCCGCAGGCATCGCCGTACGCGCCGACATGCCCGTCCCTGTTCGCTGGCGAGCAGATTGGCGGTAGCGATCCATCGGGCAGGGCGTATGCACTTGCATCGATGGGTGGCCGGACAGGATGCGGCTTGGAAACGCTGACCGAGAACACACACGCCAGCGCATACAGCGCCAACAGCACGCTTCTGGTCGTCTGTGTCTCCGCGCGGCGCCCGATGCCTCCGAACGTCATGGCGCGTACGGCCCTTTGGTAAAGAGTGACCAGCCGAAGGCCATTTCGGTGCTGAGCGGAACGGAATAGCGCCGCAGGCTCTGCCACAATGCATCCGCAAAGCTCGCCCGCTCTGGTGGCGAGAGATCGCGCGCAATCTCTTCGCGCTTTCCTCGAACGGAAAATGCGAGACGGCGGCAACCAAAGTCAGGATAATCGGAACGGATAAGCTTCAGGCCATAACACGCAAGCCGAAGCTCGCGGACGGATTTTCCGAAGGCAAAACGGCGAATGTTGACGGCGCCATCTTCAACGACGATTTCCTCCCGCCGCTCCTGCTGGCAAAGCCGAAACGCCTGGATAGCAAGCACCGCTCCCAATAAATCGATGACGGAAAACATCGCAACCGGCCAGTAACCTCGCATGAGAAACGGCACCTGAAAAATAGCGACCGCTCCGCTAAGCGCGCCGTAGAGCATATAAGCCCCGCGATCGCTTAGACTTTGATTTGGAACAACAACAAACGATACGCGCTCCCGCGCGCAGCCCCTCTGTGACTGCGCATGCGCTGTTGCACATGGCGACGACATGACTGCCTCACAAATGCTGAATCCGATGCGACGCAGCTTTGCAGAGTTGAACTCCACGCCGCCGCGGCCTTAGCAATTAGACATCAGGATAAGGAGGCGCCCGCGAACGGAAGTTCGGCGGCCAATCGGTGCCGACATTGGCGCGATAACCATCAGGCCACGCATCAACGACAAAGCGTTGAGCGACAGATAGCAGCCTGTCGTGCTCGTTGATGAGTCCCGGCGCAGCCGACAACAGACATGCTGCACACGCCGAGCAGGCATGCTTACCGCCCGGCACGCCCTTGCCTCCTCCGCAAACGAAAGGAAGCGAGCCATCAGGCAACGCGTACGCGGCGAGGTCGACATTCGACGCAGGCGTGATCGGTTTATGCGCAAAGCCAAACGTCGCCGCTGCGAGCACATAGAGTGCAAACAGCAATCCGCGCGTCAGGTCATTGCGACGAAGCCCGCCCATGACGGCGACGTTCACAACCCGGTGAGGTTTAAGTCAAGCGCTCAAACGTCGCGACTGCACCGTCAATTTGATCGATTTTGCGAATGAAAATAAACTCGAGATCGCAGCTCGGATTTTGCGAGATCGAAAACGCTAGCCTACGACAATCGTTCGGACAGCAACGGGCCGACATCGCCGCTGTCCGATCGCAAACTTGCCAAGTCACGAAAACTGACACGCGTCAGTATTACTGCGCGTGCTCGTGCTTCATATCAGTGTCGTCCATCTTCATCGTGCCGTCCATTTTCATGGCACCGTGATCTCCGTCACCACTCGTCATTGCACCGATCGATTCCACTTTGTAGGTCACATCGATCGTGCCTGCATTTTTAAAGGTGAGTGAGCCCTTGATGTTGGGTCCCTGAGCAATCGGCGTCTTCAACCCCGTAAACATGAGATGATAGCCGCCAGGGCTGAACTTGACCGTCTCGCCGGGCTTGATCTCCAGACCATCCTTCAGCTGACGCATCAGCATCTTGTCGCCGTCCATCTTCATCTCGTGAATTTCGACGTTGCCTGCGCCCTCGAATGTCCCGCCCGTCATCGTGTCGGGTTCTTTGCCGGTGTTGGTGATCGTCAGATAACCGACGCCCACCGCGGCGCCAGGTGCCGTCGCGCGCGTCCACGGATGCTTGATCGCAATGCCGTCCTTTTCGAACTTGTGCGCCATTCCGGGCGTGCTGCACGCAACCACAACCGCCAACGCCATCATCAACCGTTTCATGAGTTCTCCAATGCGAATGTAAATGTTTGAGTTTGGACGCGCTGTATCCGCCAGACCCTTAGGGGCAGCGATACGAGGCCGGCACACTTTGGCGACAGTCTTGCGCGCGTAGTGCTTGATGTCTGCTGAACGCTCGGACGCTCAGGCACGCAGCGGTGGCGGACCGCGATTGAGAAGCCGGTCTGGCCGGCGGTCGAGAACGTGCGCCACTGCCGTCTCCGAGACGACGCGCATTGATGTGGCGCGCAGAGGAACATCGAGACCTGGATCGCTTAAAACGCCAAAGTGTAGCGCCGCCAAGCCTGAGCAGATGGGGCAATGCCTCCGAGGGACCGACTTACCGTCGTCGGACCAGGGGGCTGTCCTGGTTCCACTCTGGCCGCAAATGACGATCGCGCCGCCGTTGGCTCGCATCGACGTCAGCGCGACAGATGTGATGTGGACCGCTAGAACCCACGCGTTCAAAGCAGCGCCCAGGATGGCAAAGGCGCCGACGAGCACTCGAAACCGCTGGATACGTCGTATCGTCATGCCGCTACTAGCAGCATTTGCGCGCCGATTAATCAATGCCTGGAATACGCCGAGCCAAAAAACCGGACGCATCCACCTGCGATCACTGCGCGCTCCGAGCTGGCCGACGGCCGCCACGAGCCATCGCCAAGCCGCCGGCCGATGCTCCAAAGATAAAGCAGCCGAGCAGGATTCCGAGCGGATTGAAGGTCATATCGGCCCACATCGGCATGATGATCTGCGCCGTGTTGAAAGGCTCAAAGCTGTTGCTGCAAATTTCGAGCGCGGTCGCATCTTCCAGCATCGCGAGATTGATCTGGTCAGCTAACGCGTCGGCCTTCGCGCGCGTGTCGTCCGCCCGCTGAAGCCGCTCCAAAAGCAACTTGGTCGCGGCAAGATATGCGTGCGAGCACTCGTTGAACGGGCTGGCCTCGTCGGAAATGCTTCCCGGCACCAAACCCCAGAGGCAGTACGCCAACTGCAGGTTAACGAAATTCTGGAGCGTTCGAGCTTCGAGGCTTGGCCGGACTTGGCGGTTCGCAAGGCTCATGATTGCCGACTGATACCGCGTCAGCACGTGCAACTGTCCGTGCGTAAGATTCGGGATCGAGATACCAGAAGTTTTGTCCGTGCTCTTGCGGGTATGGTGCGCCTCTGCCGGGCAAGTGGCCGCGAGTATCAGACCGACGGTAGCCAAAAAGACGGACAATCCTGCAGCCCACGATCGGGCATACCGCGACGCTTTCGGGAGCGCGCTAACAATGCAACTGGTCTGAACCACGGCCGATGCCACCTCGTTCGCCACCAGCCGATAGCAACACGCGATAGCAAGAAATGCAACGCGGCCAATTTATTAACGGTGGCTCAAGCCTTTACGCTCACTGCGGCTCCGTCGATTGCGCAAGCGCAAGCAAACGGCGAATATAGTCTTCGACGGCCTGTGGCTCATACGGTTTTTTGAGATGCGGCCCCTCTTCGCAAAGCTTTCCGGCCGCAGCGGATGCGCTCTTGGGAGAACCTGCCATTACGATTTTGGTCTGAGGATGGTTGGTCCGCACCCACCTGGTCAACGCGAACCCATCAAACGCCCCCGAAACATCGACGGCACTGAAAATTACGTCAACCCGAATGCGGCTGCGATCAAGCACAAGCAGCGCTTCATCGCTCGTCGACGCCTCAATGACGCGGTATCCGCACTCACGAAGGTATCCCGCAATCGCCATCCGCACGAGCACGGCACCTTCGACGACGAGAACCGTCGCAAGAGTTTCCTGTTTGGTAGCTTGTTCAATCACTCCCCACTAACGATCGTGGGAATGGCCCTGTTCCGTCTCGGGAAGCAACTTTCGAACGCATTGGATCAACTCGACGAAACGCACCGGTTTCGTAAAACAGGCATCGAATTCGACCGGGCTTCCAGCACGAATTTCCGTCGAAATGAGAACGATTTTGATCGAAGGGAACTGACTGCGTGTCCAGTTGGCCAGCGCTATACCATCGACATTGCCAGGCATGCGAATATCGGTCAACAGCAAGCCGATGTCGTCGACGCTCGACAACAGCGTTATCGCCTCATCCCCGCTGGCGGCTTCGATGACGTTGTATCCGGAATCTCGAAGCTCCTCCGCCAGATGCAGCCGGATAAGAACTTCGTCTTCCACGACCAATATCGAACGCTGTGCCAGGACCTGGCCCTTTCCTGCAGGCGCCGGTTCGATTTTGTGTCCCCCTTCCCCCATGCGACACTAAATGGCTCAGGCCCGTATTAGTTCCCGATCCAGGCCGCTGATCTCCGATTATACGTCGCGCTCCGAAGACGCAAGTCCGCGCCCGCCTTCATTCTCCAAACGTCGGCAATGGAAGACGAGAGCATTGGCAGTGCAGCAAATTTCTGCCTGACGGTCAGACGAGTTCGTGCACGCTGAAACGATTGCCTTCGTCGGTCCATACGCGATCTGCCTGCCAGCCGGCACGCACAGCCAGATCGCGGAATTCCGGGACGGTATACTTGTACGAATTTTCGGTGTGAATGCTCTCGCCTTCGCGAAAACGAAACACCCGTCCGCACACGCGAACGTCTTGCGCACGATCGCTGACGACGTGCATCTCGATCCGGCCTGCATCCGAATTATAGATGGCACGATGCTTGAACGCGCCCAGATCGAACGTGCCGCCAAGCTCACGATTGATGCGTGACAGCAAATTCAAATTGAAAGCCGCCGTAACGCCCGCGTCGTCGTCGTAAGCGCGAGTTAGCGTCTGCTCATCCTTCTTCAGATCGACGCCGATGATCAGTCGTCCACCCTTGCCCAGAACGCGCTTGAAGCCGGCGAGCAGCCCCTCGGCCTCCTCCGGCGCCAAATTGCCGATCGTCGAGCCTGGGAAAAAACCAACCGCGCGGCGCCCGGAAAGATCGCGTGGCAGACCTTTCATCTCGGAAAAATTTGCCACCAGCGGCCGTACTTCGAGCGACGGATAGCGCAGAGCAAGACGCACCACCGCATCCGCCAATGCCGTTTCCGATACGTCGATAGGCACGTAGACGATATCAGCATCGACACGATCCAGCAGGATCTCAGTTTTCAAGCTCGAACCCGAGCCGAATTCGACAAAGAGATTGCCGTCCGAAAAATCGGCCACGAGATCGCAGGCTGCAACTCGGAGAATCTGCGCTTCCGTTCGGGTCGGATAGTATTCGGGAAGACGCGTGATTTCCTCAAACAGCAAGCTCCCCCGCGCGTCGTAGAAATAACGGCACGGAAGCTCCTTTTGAAGGAGCGACAGCCCCTCAATCACCGCACTGGCAAATTCGCCGTCGGTTTTCGAAACGTCTGTCGGCGACCGTTCAAGGGTCGGAATGTAGCGCATCAATCGATCTCCGCTGCCAGGCGCAAGCCGAGGTACTGCCAGCGCTGATGAGGATAAAAGAAATTGCGGTAGGTCGGCCGCGAGTGCCCGGCGGGCGTCACGCAGGACGAGCCGCGCAGCACGTGCTGACCGACCATGAACTTGCCGTTGTACTCACCGATCGCTCCCTCTGGAGGCCGATAGCCGGGATATGCGAGATAAGCACTCGCGGTCCACTGCCAGACCTCACCGAAGAGTTGCCGCGGCGACGACGCGCCGTTTCCGACCGGATTCGCTGCATGTGGACGATAGACATCCGCATTTCGTGTCGGCATCTCGGGATGCGCACGCGCAACGGCTTCCCATTCGAACTCGGTCGGCAGTCGCTTGCCAGCCCAGCGCGCAAAAGCATCCGCTTCGTAATATGACACATGCGCGACAGGCTCAGCCGGCACGACCGACCGCAACCCCTGCAGCGACATCTGCGCCCAACCTGCATCCGTCTTGTGCCAATAGAGCGGACTGTCCCACGCCTCGCGATTAACAGTCGTCCACCCGTCGGCGAGCCAGAGCGACGCAGTCTGGTAGCCACCATCTTCGATGAATGCCAGCCATTCGGCATTCGAAACGAGCCGATCCGCGAGCTTGAATGGCCGAACGAGCGCATCATGAGCCGGAAGCTCGTTGTCCCAGCTATACCCCTCGCCGCCGTGTCCGATCGAAATTATGCCGCCGTCAATGTCGAGCCACCCCAGCGCATCGGGCGCCTTGGTATCGGATTGCGTAGGCCCCGCTTGATAGGTCGAATGCAACGGATTTGCCGCAAAGAGAGCAAGAATATCGGTGAGCAACAACTCCTGATGCTGCTGCTCGTGGTTGATCCCTATTTCGAGAAGTCGGGCAATCTCGCCGCTTTGCGCTTCGTCCCTGGTAAGAAGGCGCCGAAGCGCCTCATCGACGTGCTGGCGATACGCTAGAACGCGCTCAGCAGAAGGTCTGGTCAGCAACCCGCGGCGCGCCCTCGGATGCCTCGGCCCCAGCGCCTCATAATAAGAGTTGAAGCAATAATTGAAGTCGTCGTCGAAGATGCGATAGTCGTCGAGATGCGGTGCGAGCACGAAGTTTTCGAAGAACCACGTCACGTGCGCCAAATGCCATTTCGTGGGACTGGCGTCGTCCGAAGCCTGAACGGTCATATCCTCCGGCGACAGAGGCTCGGCGAGCTTTAAAGAATGGCTGCGTGTATCGAACAGGCGTTCGGCGAGACTTGTTCCGGTTGCCCCGCTCTCCTGGCCACGCTTCGGCGATGCCGATGCGAAGCCACTGCCTTGACTATCCGGTCGGTCGAAGCTGGCATGGTTCGGCGTGAATGGCATGATGTCCCATCCCCTAGCACATACGTGCGGCCCCTCGTTCCGGATTTGGTCGTCCGAAACGCGTCGCCACACAAATTGGTTCCAAGATTGCAGCGTCAATAGAAGGCTGTCGTTACGAATTGACGCTCACGTATTCCTCTTGCGTTTCTTCTCTTTCTCTTCGCCGTATTTCATGCCCTCGAGCTTAATGCCGTCGGGATCGAGGAAAAAAACGGCATAATAGTCGTCGTAATATACATCAGCCGGGTCCACGATCGTTACATGGTGGCGCCGCAAATAGTCTTGAAGATCATCGACATCCTTCCGGCTCCTGAGCTCAAACGCATAATGATGGAGACCGACATCTCCCGTCCGGTGCTTATGGGCAGCCCCCTTGGCATCCGCTTGACCGATCCAATACCGAGTTTTTCCGTTGGTCCACCCCATGGCGTCTTCGTATTCGTCGAGCACGTCCAGCCCGAGGAAATCGAACAGCCCGCTATAGAAAGACTTGGAGCGGGCGAAATCGCTCACACGCACCGAAATATGGTCGATCCCGACAAACCGCGCCATTCCGTCATTCCCGCATCGAGAGACCGGACATGCGTCCACCCCCGCTAAACCATGCCTGCTGAACGCGAAAGACACGCTCGGGTTCCAAATAACAACACCGCCGTCGCGAATGGCCTGCCTAGCGACCGAAGGCAGGCCCAATTTCCTAAATATTGGGTCTGAACCGCTTCAGCCGACTGCAGAGATCAACCCGGCCAGCACCCTGGACAGAGCTGTTGGGCCCTTCTCTATGCTTAACGGTTTGCCCTCAAACTGGATCCAGCCCTCGTTGAAACCATCGAGCATCTGCATCCGTGGTATCGGGTCCTTCATGCCTTGCGATTTGAAGAGAGGGCCCCATGTCTCTCGCGGCACGGCTTCTGCGCGAACAGGCCGCCCCAGAATGCTCGCAAATGCTGCTGCGACGTCGTTGGGGCTGTAGCGTCGTTCCGCTTCGAGCTCGACAATTCGACGGCCTTCCCAGTGCTCTCGGATGAGCTTCGCCGCCAGCCGGCCGATATCGACGGTTGCTATCATCGGAACGGGCTTATCGAGTGGTTGCAAAAAGGACTTGAAGACACCCCTGTCTCTCGCCTCGGCGATATCCCAGGCGAAGTTCTCCATGAACCACGCCGGCCGCAGAAAGGTGACAGGCATCGGCAGCGCGCTCAACGCCTCTTCCATCAACGTTCGCTGCGTGAGCAGATTGGGCTGCCGCGCTTGTGCACCGATCGTTGAGAGACAGACGACGTGAGAAGGACGCGCCGCATTCAACGCTTGCATTACGGCAGAGATAACCGCACGCGCCTCGGGAAAGCCGGGAGACGGATCGAACACGTTGGGCGGCAGAATGAAAACACCTTCCGCACCCATGAAGGCTTTGGCGAGCGCGTCGGCGTCTTCCATCGTCGCGATCGAGACATCGCACCCTTTTGCGGCCCACGCCGCACCTTTTTCGGCGTTTCGCACGACGGCCCGAACAGGTAGTCCCGCATCAAGCAGTGCTTGCGCCATCGCGCCGCCGACTTGCCCGGTAATTCCAGTGATTGCATACATAGCTCTTGGCTCCAGATCGAATGACCCGCGCCAAAGATCTCATGTGGTAGGCCGTTGACTGAAGTGCGCTCTTGTCCACATATTGTTGATTGTAAATCAACAGACAGAGGTGGCAATGCAGTTCGACGGACGCTTGCTCTCCGGCGTATCGGTTCTCGCCGCAGTCGTCGAAGGCGGTAGCTTCGCTCGAGCGGCGGACGCGCTCGGCATCACAACATCGGGCGTCAGCCGTGCCGTATCGCGCCTTGAAGCGCGCATTGGCGCTCGCCTCCTGGACCGCACGACGCGATCTGTCTCCCTCACTGACGAGGGGCGTCGGTTCTACGAGCAGGTGAAACCGAGCCTCGCCAACATCGAGGACGCAGCGACTATCGCATCGGGTTCTGCAAACGTCGTGCGCGGCCGCCTGCGCGTGAACATCGATCCCGTCGTTTCGCAGCTCATCTTGCCGGGACGGCTCGGTAAATTCCTCGACTTGTATCCAGAATTGTCGCTCGATTGTGTGACACGCGAACAGATCGGCGATCTCGTTGCCGACGGGATCGATGTTGCGGTTCGCTTCGGAGATCTTCCCGATTCATCTCTAATTGTACGCAAGCTCGTGGACCTTCAGGTGATTACGGTTGCAGCTCCGAGCTATCTGAAACGCCGCGGCCGTCCTCGAACGCCAAGCGATCTTGCTGCTGGCCATGCCTGTATCGACTACCGCGATCCGATCACGCGGCAGCCCTTCGACTGGGAATTTCACAAAGGGCGCAAGATTCAAACCGTGAAAACGAAAAGCCGCTTATTGCTAGGCGATGCATCAACAATGTTGACCGAATGCCTCGCAGGAACCGGCATCGCACAGGTCTTTGCCGTCGTCGCCAAAGATCACATTAAAAGCGGTAAGCTGATCGAACTTTTCCCTGATTGGGCCGATGAGCGCTTTCCGCTAAATGCCTACTACCCCTCACGTCACCATCCAGCAGCGAAGGTGCGCGCCTTCGTAGACTACATCGTGAAGGCAGTCCGCTGACGAGTCGGCGCTCGTCGTGAAAGAGCCTTCTAAATGCAACGCCACGTTAATCGCCGATCGCTTGTTTTCGACGACCCCAACTGATGCCGAAATCTCCGGAGGTGAAGAATGGCACGAATTGCGGCGGACTTTCTGACCGAGACATTGCAGCAGGCCGGCATCAAGCGCGTCTACGGCGTGGTCGGAGATTCCCTCAACGGCTTCACGGATTCTCTCCGCCGCCACGGCACCATCGAATGGGTGCACATGCGCCACGAAGAAGCGGCAGCATTTGCGGCGGGTGCCGAAGCCCAGCTGACGGGTGAGCTCACCGCTTGCTGCGGCAGCTGCGGACCAGGCAACCTGCATCTCATCAACGGCCTCTACGATTGTCATCGCAGCCGCGTACCCGTGCTGGCCATCGCCGCACACTTACCCAGTAGCGAGCTTGGCATCGATTATTTCCAAGCTACGCATCCCGAGATCCTCTTCAGGGAATGCAGCCATTTTGTCGAACTCGTGTCGAACCCGAACCAACTGCCGCAAATTCTCGAACGCGCCATGCGCGTCGCCGTCGCCAAAAAAGGCGTTGCGGTTGTGGTGCTGCCCGGCGACATCGCCCTCATGCCGCTCGCGACACCGGCACCAAAGTGGACCTCACCGAAGCCGCCCGTTGTGCTTCCCAACCCGTCGGATATCGAAAGCCTGGCGAAGCTCCTCAACGGCTCTTCGAAAATCACGCTGCTCTGCGGCGCTGGTTGCGCTGGCGCGCACGACGAAGTTATCCAACTGGCCGAGCGCCTCCAAGCCCCGATCGTGCACGCCCTGCGCGGCAAGGAATACATTGAATACGATAATCCCTACGATGTCGGAATGACCGGCTTCCTCGGCTTCACGTCGGGGTATTTCGCGATGGAAAGCTGCGACACGCTCCTGATGCTCGGCACGGACTTTCCCTACCGCCAGTTCCTCCCTCACCACGCTCGTGTTGCCCAGATCGACATTCGCCCGGAAGCACTCGGCAATCGCACACCAATCGAGATCGGCCTCCTCGGCGACATCAAGGAAACAATCAAAACGCTGCTGCCGAAGCTCACCGTCCATGACGACCGCAAGCATCTCGATGATGCGCTCGAAAGCTACAAGACGGCCCGCCGCGATCTCGACGCTCTCGCCGACGAAAACGAGAAGAGCACGATTATCCACCCGCAATTCGTGACGCGCGTCGTGAGCGAAGTCGCGGCCGACGACGCAATTTTTACCTGCGATGTCGGCACGCCGACCGCTTGGGCCGCACGCTACCTCAAGATGAATGGCAACCGCCGTCTGTTGGGCTCGTTCAATCATGGCTCGATGGCCAACGCCATGCTGCAAGCCATCGGGGCGCAATCGGCATTCCCGAAGCGCCAGGTTGTATCGCTGTCCGGCGACGGCGGCTACACGATGATGATGGGTGACTTCATCACTCTGATCCAGAGTGAATTGCCGGTAAAAGTCATCGTGCTGAATAACGGCACGCTTGGCTTCGTCGAGATCGAGATGAAAGCCGCGGGCTTTCCCGATACCGGCTGCGATTTGCAGAACCCTGACTTCGCCGCAACCGCACGCGCGATGGGCGTCAAAGGCATCCGCGTCGAGCGCCCGCAGGATTTACGCAGTGCGATAACCGAGGCCTTCAATCATGACGGCCCCGCACTCGTCGATGTCGTCAGCGCTCGTCAGGAAATGATCATGCCGCCAAAGGCGACGCTCGCCGAAGCGACGCACTTCAGCATGTTCATGCTCAAAGCTGTTCTGGACGGCCGCGCCAAGCAGTTGATCGACCTTGCGAAGGTCAACATCACCCGCTAGCCGCTGCCCCCCCAAAACACAGGAAGCGCGTCACGATCAGTATTTCTGACGCGCTTCCTGCCCAAACGACGACAATGGCGCCGATCCCTCGGGCAATGTGATTTCGCCGCGCGCCCGGCGCTCCTTCAGATACGTGAAGCTCTGCATCGTCTGCGCGAAGAGATGCTCGCCCGCCTTGAGCGACTGCTTCTGTGGCACGTCGCCCGCAACATAACGCGGCAGCGGCGCGACGACCGTGTCGTAGTCGGCAGCAAAGAACAGCGGGAACGAATAGCGCTCTGCCGGCACCTTGCGCACGCGGTGCGACGTGGCTGCAAATTCGCCGTTCGTCCAGATCTCCATCATGTCGCCGATGTTCACGACGTAAGCACCCGGAACCGGCGGCGCATCGATCCACTCGCCCTTGCCGTTCATCACCTCAAGGCCGGGACACGTCGCCCTCAGCAGCGTGAAGCACTCGTAGTCCGTATGCGCACCAATGCCCGGACGGTCTTCAGCACTCGAGTCGAAGGGATAATGGATCAAGCGCAACTGGCTCGGCGGCTTGGTCACGTATTGATCGAAGAACGTCGGCTCCTCACCGATCGCCATCGCGAATCCGCGCAGCAGCACGCGACCGAGTGCGAAAACGGCGCTGTAGTAGTCGTCGACCGCCTTCGCAAAGCCCGGCAGTTCGGGCCATTGATTCGGCCCGAGCAGCGGATTACCGGCAACGTAATCCGGATCGTCCGAGGGCAAATCGATTGAGAGGTCGTAGGCCTCTTTCTTGTCCTTCGAACCTGAGGCGAAGACTTCTTCGCCTTCAGGAACGTAACCGCGATGATTGCGCGAATTGCCGATATAGACCTTCATCTTCTCTTCGTAAGGCAGCGCGAAGAAGCGCTTGGTCGCATCGAGAACGCTCTCGAAGAGGGCCTCATCTACGCCACCACCGGTGACGTAGACGAAGCCGACGTTGCGGGCCGCATTGCCAAGCTCTTCCGCAACCATCATCTGCTCAGCGGGCGTGCCCGTACGAAGCTTGGTGACATCGACGATCGGAATACTCGAGAAGTTACCTGCCGTGCTCATCTCTTTCCTCTTAAAGCTAGCGACCACGCCAATTATTTTCAGAGCTTCTTGTCAGCCAAAAGCTGCATGTATGTATCGTCGAGCCGCAGCTTGACATTCGATGCATCGCCGAGCGTCTTGCCGGGAAGCGCGATGCCGATCGCGTCCTTCGACTTGGCGCCGGTTCCCATCAGCTGCTGTTCGAAACAGAACGTGCGGACAAGATCCATGGCCTTGACCATGTCGGGCGACCGGACCGACGACGCGCCGACTGCCGGATCGTAATAGAACGCCGTCGTCTCGATCTGAGAATTGAGGCTGTCGACGGTCGTTCCCGATAGATCGGCCATAAACTTGCGGGCTTCCTTGCTCTTCTCGTCGTTCGCCTTGATGACGGCGAGCGTCTCGAACCACGCACCCGTCAGCGCCTTCCCGAGTTCGGGATGCTCTTTCAGCGTTTGGGTGTTGACGAGCAGCGCATCGACCAGTTCGCCAGGCATCTCTGAAGATTGATAGACGACGCTGACATTCGGCAATTTCTTCAACTGTATGAAGGCGGGATTCCACGAGACGACCGCATCCACATCATCGGTCTGGAAGGCCGCCACGAAATCGGCGTCGGAAATGTTCTGTAGCTTGGCGTCCTTGATATCCATGCCGTGCGTTTCGAACGCCCGCGCCAGCATGTAGTGCGAAACCGAATACTGAACGAGATTGATCCGCTTGCCCTTGAGATCGGCGAACGTCTTGTTCGCACCCTTCAATACGATGCCGTCATTGCCGTTCGAATAATCGCCGAGGATCGGAATAGTCGTATCGACGCCGCCGACCGCTGGGATGGTCAGCGCGTCCATCGTTGTCGCCGCGACGGCATCAACCTTGCCGCCCGTGTATTGATTGATCGACTCGATATAGTCGTTAACCTGCACCAACTCGATGTTGATGCCGTATTTCTTCGCCCATTTCTGCAAGATCCCAGCGTGCTGTGCGTAGGGCCACGGCATATATCCCGTATAGATCGACCAAGCGACTTTGAATGTCGGCTCGGCAGCGCGTACCGGGTTCATGGACGCCGCAAAAAGAACAGCGACCGTACAAAGAACGAGTCGAAGCATTGAACGCATGGCCATCAGGCACTCCCTGTCATCGAGCGGAAAATGGAAAGCGCTCCTTCGTCGTGTCCTTGCCCAGGAATATTTTGTTGTTGCGCACCGACATCGAGGTCGGCAATCGTCCATCGCCGTGCAAACGGCTCGCCGGCCGAAGACACGTCGTGAATGGTCAAGCTGCTTCCGTCGCCATAGCCTTCAGGTGCGAGATCGGCGGCGATACGGAACGGCAGCGTCGATCGCCCGATCAGCCACTTCCCATCGCGCACGCGGCCGAGCGAAATTTCGCAATCGAGCATCGCCCTGGCAGCATCCGGCGATGACGTCTTGACAAGATCGGTCAGCGAACCACCGTGCGGCAGCACAACCGCGCGGTTTCGCACATACATGAAGATTTCGCCGACCCTGACGAGAAAACCGTCGATGCCGGTTTCATCGCGCATCCGAATGGCGAAGTGCGGATTGAGGTTCGGCGACGTGTGATGCCAATGCTCAATGTAAGGGATGTCCCGGCCGCGCTCGATCAGAACGCCGTCTGCGAACGAAAGATAGCCAGCGTCTGCCGCGTCGCTCGGGCACTGAAAATCAATCGCACGACGCCATTCGAAGGCGTCGCCTGAAAGGACGAAAATCCCGGCAAATCCTTCCTGCCGTGTAAGCCATTCGAAATGCTGGGCGTCGAGATGATTAAGACAAGAGACGCCGTCAAACGATGGGCGATCGGCCGGCTGCCTGAGATCCGCAAACAACGTCGGTCCCTGGAGCCACGCGACGAACGTGGCGCGATCCTCCCGCCCGTCAGGCCACGCAATGAGCGAGCGCTCCCACAGACCAAGCGTATCTTTGATTTCGACCATCTGCGTATCTCCGATGACAAAAGACTGTCATCGAAGACCGAGCCTCAGAAGCCGTTGAGTGCAGATACGAGCCATAGATTTGATCTATGGCTCTATGCCTCGTCCGAACCATCCGGATCGGCGTCTTTTACGTGCATTTCGATCATGTCGAGAAGCGCCCGCGCGGGCGGGCTGAGGCTTTCGTCCCGGGTCACGAGATAGACCGGATAGGTCGGCAGAACGTCCGGGTGCAGCATCGGCCAAAGCTCGCCCGCCTCGACGGCCTCGGCCGCGACGACCGTCGGTAGAAAGCCGATGCCGATGCCGATCTGAATGAGCCGTTTGACCTCATGCAGCGTTTCGGCGGAGCCACCCGAGCGTTCACCTAAGCGATGGCGTTGGCGGAAAGCGGCAAGTTCGGCCGGCTCATCTTCTCCGGTCAGGACGAACGTCTCGTCGGCAACGCTCTCTGGCGAAACCGGCGCAGCACCGAAGGCTGGATGCGCCTTGCCGCAATAAAGCTGTTGCCATTCGCGCATCAATGGTCGATGGCGTAGTTCCATGCCGGTCGCCGCGTCGCAGGCAATGCCAATATCGGCGCTGCCATCCTTCACCGACAAAACCACGTCGCGCCACGGTGAAATGTCGAAACGGATTTCGACTTCCGGGTTGACCTGATGAAACGCCACCATCGCCCGATCGAATGCCGGAGCGACGAGATCCGAAATCACGCGCAACGTCACGACGCCTTGCAGTCGACCCGAAGACTGCGCGACGTCACCCGGCATACCGGAAATCAGAATTTCGATCTCTTCTGCGGATTTTAGAAGCGACCGCCCGGCAGGCGTCAGCGCGACACCGCGAGCAGAGCGCACAAAGAGCGGCGCACCGACATGATCTTCAAGCCGCTTCAGCCCGGCGCTGATCGTCGGTTGTTGCTTGTTCAGCGTCCGCGCTGCCGTGCTGATCCCCCCTGAACGCACGATATCGAGAAAGAGCCGCACGAGGTTCCAATCGAGATTGCGCGCGAATTGCTGCCCCTTTCTCGAAATGCGCGCCCCGCTTGCCATCGTCCGTCCTCGCTTACGCCGATGCTTCGTGCCGAAGCGCCAGGACCTTCGCGACATTCCCGCGATGGACGGCCTCATAAGGTTCGAAGAACGTGACGGCTCCGCTAGCAAGCGCTTCAGGAATAAAATCTGACAGTGCGACCGAAGCCAACCGCTCGTCGTCGGGCGCCTGAAGAAGCCGCTCGACATACGTTTGCGTCGCCCCGATCAGGCCCCGATCGTAGCCCTCGCCCATGATCCGCTCCTTCGCGCCATGGTTCGGCAGAATGCGCGAGAAATCCCAGGCCGACATACGCTCCAGATCAGTCAGATGCTGAGCGAGACGATCCGGCTCGACGACATACGTCACCGTGTCTTCCAGCGTATCGCCCACCAGCAAAGTCTTATCGCCGGGCAGGAACATCGCCACTCCGTCGCTGCTATGGATGTCGAGCGGACGTAATTCGATGCCAACGTTGCCGCACGTCAGATCCAAGCCGCCGTAGAAAATCGTTGTCGGCATCACCAGCGGCGCGATCGCCGGCAATCCATCGTGCGTTCCAGCCTCAATAGTTGCCCTATGTTCGGACAACAGACGCGCGGTCTTTGCACACGCTATGATCTCACAATCCTCGAAGACGGCGTTTCCGGCGACATGATCCAGATGCCAGTGGCTCAGCACGATGCGAATGTCCCGAACTCCACGCGCTTCCAGAATGTTGCGAATGTCCCGCGCATGCGCGATCGACAGATGCGTATCGTAAACGACCGCACTCGCCCCATCGACGACGGCATAGCTGCAAATGCCGAGCGCAAACCCGCCGTCATCGAGCCAATTCGGCGCGTCCGAATAATACCGCACGCCCGAAATGCGCCCGTCGTAAAATCCAAGCAAATGTTCGCCGAGATCCAAGACCGAGAGTTTCGTCAATTGTTCCATTGGTACCACTCGTCCTGCGCCGCTGGAGACTGAAGGGCTGTCCCGACCGTATCTTTCCGCGGGAAAGTGTAGCATCTGGCCGCCGGGCGGCCCGATGCCATCGCGGCGACATAATCACGCTCGCTTTCCCTATGCCAGGGTAGGGCGTGCAAGACAGGGATGGGCCGTGGTAACGTCCGCGCCGCCAGCGCACTTTCTCTCTTGTGCGATGACAAGGGCGAACGGCGGGAACGGACGCAGCGCAGCCGGAATCGGCGCGGCCCGCGTCTTTCGAGACTGGAGGGTGATATGCCGAACTTTGGAATTCCGCGCCGTGCCGCGGCTAACGATTTGAGGGCGGACACCCCTCCCCCGCTCAACTGGAAACGCGGCCTGTTTCGCGTTTGGATCCTGGTTTCGGCAGGCTGGATTATGGGCTGGACGATCTACCTGCTGCTTGAGGGCGTACAAGGCAGCCTCACCACGCGCGGTGATTTCGTCGAAGTTCCGATTTTGCTCTTCGCGCCCCCGATTGCCCTCTGGCTATTCGGCCATGCCGCAGCTTGGGCCATCAAAGGCTTCGAGGCGGAAAGATAAACAGAGTGCCGGACGCCAGCGCGCGCTGCAGCGGGCTATGCTCTCGCGCGTTCAGAAGAGCCGCTCGTCTTCCAGAACCGGTGCGCCCGCTGTTCCTCTTCCCGCGCATTACCCAACGCGATGTGATCGTTGAGTGTCTTGGCGTCCTTGATGACGTCGTTCCAGGTCAGATTGGCCGCTTTCAGCATTTCCGAGGCTTTCGCTGCGGCTGACGCACGCTCGCCTTCGTTGGGGGAAGCCAGCATGCCACAAAGCTTCATGAAGCGCGGGACATCGAAAGTCACCTGACGCGGCTCGACTGTCTCAGTCGGTTCGCTACGTCGACGCCACTTGGCCATTATACCCTCTGAATTCGTACACGACGTACTTTTACGTTTTGTTTTGAGATTGCGAAAGCAAACTTATAGCCGCCCAATTTCACCTAAAATAGGCAATGTCCGATCGCCCGGCCAGCGATCTCGCAGCAATTGCACGTTCGACCAAGAACGTGGTTCAGTTGCGGCGAGGTCATCCTGGCGACGGCCGCAGCAGTTATGCCGCAGGCGGTGTGTCCTCGGCAGCCTTGGTCGGAGCACCCTTGCGAGACTGACGCCACTCTTCGAAGCGCTGGATGACAGCGAACATCGAGGGCACGAACAGCACCGCAAGCAGCGTCGACGCCAGCATGCCGCTGAAGACCGTGATGCCGATCGACTTTCGTGCCGACGCACCGGCGCCGGTCGCAAACACCAGTGGCGCCACACCGAGAATAAAGGCGAACGACGTCATCAGGATGGGACGGAACCGGGCCCGCGCCGCTTCGACGGCAGACACAGCGATGCTCTTGCCCTCTGCGCGCAGCTCTCGCGCAACCTCGACGATCAGAATCGCATTTTTGGCCGACAATGCGATCAGCAGCACCAGACCGATCTGGACGTAGAGGTTGTTGTCGATGCCGAGGCCGAGCATGACTGAGACCGGTCCGACCAGCGACAGCGGCACCGCAAACAGCACCGAGAGCGGTGAGTACCAACTCTCATATTGTCCCGCGAGCACCAGATAGACGAGCAGCATGGCGAGCGCGAAGACGTAGTAGATCTGGCCGCCGACGATCTTTTCCTGATAGGACAGCGCCGTCCACGAGTAGCCGACGCCCGGCGGCAGCGTTTTTTCCGCAACTTGCTCCATCAGCGACATCGCATCACCCGACGAAAAGCCCTTCGCCGGCACGCCTACAATCGTTGCCGACGGATACAGGTTGTAAAGGCTGATGAGCGACGGTCCGACGATCGGCGTGATATTCATCACCGTTCCGAGCGGGATCATGTCGCCGTTCTGATTGCGCACCTTGAGACGCAAAATCTCACTCGGCTCCATGCGGTAATCCGCATCCGCCTGCACGTAGATCTGGAAAATGCGTCCGAACTTGTTGAATTGATCGACGTAACTGGAACCCAGATAACTCGCCAGCGCCTGGAACACCTGGTCCGTCGTCAGCAGCAACGTCTGAATTTTTGCTCGGTCGATTGTGACCTTGTATTGCGGCGCCGTCGCACGGAATGTCGTCGACGCGCGTTGAATGCCCGACTGCGTATTGGCGGCATTCACCACGGCATCCACGGCGCTGCCAAGTTTCACGAGGTCAAAGCTGCTGTCGCGCAGCTCGATCTGCATCGTGAAGCCGCCGGCATTGCCGATACCTTGGATCGGCGGCGGCGGCAGCACCATCACGACGCCATCTTCGATGGCGGCCATCGCCCCGTTGAGCTTCTTATAAAGCGAGGCAAGATCCTCGTCTTTGCCGCGCTTGCTCCAATCCTTCAGCATGATGTACGCAACGCCCGCATTGGCGAGCGATGCGCTGTTATCGAGCGGCGAAATACCGGCGATGGTGATGACACGCTCAACGCCCGGCACCGCGTCGGCAATTTGCTCGACCTGCTGCAACGAGTTTTGCGTACGCCCAAGCGACGCCCCCTCGGGAAGCTGCACCGATGCAATCAGATAACCCTGGTCTTCGATGGGCAGAAAGCCGGTCGCGACCCGGGTCATGCCATAGACAGCCCCCGAAATAATCAGCAAGGCGATGATGAACATCGCAATGCTGTGGTGAACCATCCAATCGATGATCTTCGTATACCAGTTCTCGAACCGCTGGTAGACGGCGTTGAAACCGCGGAAAAAGAAATTGCGTTCTTCGGGAGGTACCGGCCGCCGCAGCCACAGCGCGCATTGCGTCGGCTTCAGCGTGGCGGCGTTGATGGCGCTGATCATCGCCGTCGCCGCAATGACTAGCGCGAACTGCGCGTACATCTGTCCGGTTAGCCCCGGAAGAAACGATGCCGGCAGAAACACCGCCATCAGAACGAGCGTGATGCCGATGATCGGCCCCATTAACGCATTCATGGCCGCGATGGCCGCGTCGTGGCCGGACATGCCCTTTTCGATGTTATGCGCCGCGCCTTCCACGACCACGATGGCGTCATCCACGACGATGCCGATGGCGAGCACGATCGCGAACAACGTCGAAAGGTTGATCGAAAATCCCATCGCAGCCATCGCCGCAAACGCGCCGATGATCGTCACTGGCACAGTCGTCGCTGGAACAAGCGTTGCCCGCCAATCCTGCAAGAAGACGAGAATAACGATGAGGACCAGCACCGCCGCTTCGATCAGCGTGCGGTAGACCTCATCGATCGCCTGCTGCACGAACAGCGTCGTATCGAACGGGATCTGGTAGATCATGTCCTGGGGAAATTCCTTCGCCAGGACTTTCATCTTGTCCGACACTTCTTTCGCAACGTTGAGCGCGTTGGCGCCCGGCGTCAGAAAGATCGCTAGACCCGCCGCCTGCTTGCCGTCGAGATTGAAATACTGCGCATAGGTCTGCGCCCCGAGGACGACATGTCCAACGTCCTTCACGCGCGTGAGATCACCATTGGTGCCCGTCTTGACGATAACATTCGCAAACTGCTCAGGATCGTCAAAGCGGCTTTGCACGTCGATCGTATATTGAAACGATGGTGATCCGGAAACCGGTGGCATGCCCACCTGCCCGGCCGTCACCTGCTCGCTCTGCTGCTGCAGCGCCTGGATCACATCCTGCGCGTCGAGCCCGCGTGCCTGCATCTTGTCCGGATCGAGCCACACGCGCATCGCGTATTGCCCAGCACCGAAAACATTGACGTTGCCGACGCCCGGCAGGCGCGAAATCTCGTCCTTCAACCGGATGGTCGCATAATTGCTGAGATAAAGACTGTCGTAGGTGCTGTTCGGCGACGTCAACGTCACGATCTGCAGGATCGACGTCGATTTCTTTTGCACGACGACGCCTTGCACCTGAACCGCTTGCGGCAGCGATGCCATCGCCGCCTGCACGCGGTTCTGCACAAGGATCTGCGCCGCGTTGAGATCAGTGCCGATCTGGAACGTGACGGTCAGGTTATACGTACCGTCGGATGCAGCATACGACTGCATGTAGATCATATCTTCGACGCCGTTCACCTGCTGCTCGATCGGCAGGGAAACGTTATCGACGACGGTCCGCGCACTCGCGCCGGGATATCGCGTCGTAACCGACACGGTCGGCGGCACCACGTTCGGGTACTGCGCGACGGGCAGTTCAAACACGCACACGGCACCGATCACGACCATCAGGATCGCAATGACGTTGGCGAGAACCGGCCGTTCGATGAAGAATTTTGAGATCATTGCGCGGTGTCCGCATCCGGCGCCGGGGCGCTGATCGTCTTCATGACGGGTTGGATCTTCTGGCCCGGCACGACCGTCATTAGCCCGGAGATCACCACGCGATCATCAGGAGCAAGCCCCGTCTCGATCACGCGCAGATCGCCCACCTGCTGTCCGAGCACGACCTTGCGCTGCTCGATGATATCATCCTTGTTGGCAACGAAGACGTAGCGACCGGCCTGATCGCTGCCGACGACCCGATCCGGCACCAGCAGCGCATCGTTGTCCTTGCCGCGCGGCACGCGCACCCTGACGAAATACCCTGGCAGCAGCGATTTATTCTCGTTCTGGAAAACGCCGCGTACCAGCAATGTGCCGGTATTTGCAGTGATGGTCGGCGCGGCGTAGTCGAGCGTGCCCTTGTGCGGATACCCCGTCTCGCTCTGCAGCCCGACTTCGATCGGAATTTTCTTCAGCTCCTCCGCGGTTATAGCGCGCGCCCGAATGTTATCGCGGATCGACTGCACATCCGATTCACTGACGTAGAAGTTGACGTAGATCGGCTGCAGCTGAACGATCGTTGCGAGTGTCGTCGGGCTTCCCGCGCCGACAAGTTGTCCGAGCGAAACCTCACGCGCCGTCACGATGCCGTCGAACGGTGCCTTGACCTCGGTATAGCTGAGGTTGAGCTGCGCTTGATCGATATTGACCTGCGATTGCTTTTGCGCCGCGACGGCAGCATCGTAGGTCGCGGTCGCCGCGTCGAGCGTCGCTTGGCTGGAGATGTTTTTGGCGGCAAGATCGACTTGACGCTCGTAATCAGCTTTTGACTTCTTAGTTTGCGCCTCCGCGCTCGCCAACCCGGCCTGGGCCTGCTCCAGCGAAAGCTGATAAGGCTGCTGCTCGATGACAAACAGCGTCTTGCCCGCCTTGACGAAGTCGCCGTCGTTATAATCGATGCTCTGGATGAAACCCTGAACACGCGCGACGAGCGTGGTCGTATTGACCGCAGCCGTGTTGCCCGTCGCCATGAGATAGCGCGTCACGGTCTGTTTCAGCGGCGACGCCAGCTCGATTTTCGGCGGGGGTGGCGGGATAAAGGTATTCCTGTCCCCGCATCCCGAGAGAGCCAGCGTCGCGGCAACGGCAAGAATGGGGGCCACCCGAGAAAACAGCCGCAAATTCTGCCACGCGCAGCCAGTTCGCGCCGGGCTCGACATCCCTGCCGGCCACAGTTGAAAATTTTCACCCATTCGAGCGCTCACCCCGACGTATGCGAATGCGGAACATCTAAGAACCATTGAGAGCATAGTAGGTCATCTCTCAATAGCCGTATAGGCGAGGAACATTTCAAATCGTAACTCCGACGCCCGAAAGACGATCTGAAAGCTGCACGAAGGTTACTTTCGCCCGAGTCGATTGCCGACAACTTTTGTGACATTGCTCATGAGATACCCGCGCCGCTTCCCGGCGAATAGGCTGGCCTTGCTATCCGCTCCAGGTTGTATCTCAGCCTAAAGGAGTTCGTTTTCGCGATCCCATCCGAACGGGCTGCCGTACCCCCTACCGCGCATGTGCTCAAAAAAGTGCCTGAACGATGTAACTCCGGCGTCCGCGCGCGCGAATGTCTTTTAAACGACACGTCTATGAGCGCCGTCCGCTCTTTTGCAGCGCGGAAGTTCGGCTGCTCCCTCGGAGTAGACATCAATTGAGAACGGAACAACTTATCAGAAGTCTTGTCGCCGACCTCCCGACCTCGCCCGGTTCGGTTGCGCGGATCATTACGGCGAGCCTTTTGCTTTCGATCATCTTTTCGCTGACGGTCATGGTCCTGTGGCTCGGACTCCGGCCAGAACTCGGCACGGCGATGCATTCCGCGCCGTTCTGGATCAAGGCTGGCTACACATTCATGATCGGTACGGCAGGCCTTTTCGCGCTGGAGCGTCTCGGACGGCCCGGTGCGAAAGCGACGTCGTCTTTTGCGTTGCTTTCCGCGATCTTCGCAATCGTCGCGCTGTCAGCGGGCATGGAATTTTTCATGTCTCCGCCAGACGAGCGAAGCCAGCTTTGGCTCGGGAGTTCCTCGTCGTTCTGTCCGTGGGCAATCGTTGCGCTTTCGATCCCACTTCTGGTTGCAGCTTTCCTTGCGCTTCGCCAACTCGCCCCGACGCACTACGCCGTCGCCGGCGCGGCAGCTGGTTTCATGGCAGGCGGCTACGGTGCCTGCATTTATTCCCTGCATTGCACGGAATATGGCATCCCGTTTCTGGCCACGTGGTATTCGCTCGGCGTGTTGATCGTGGTCGGCGGCGGAATGCTCCTGTCGGGGCTTTTGCGCTGGTAGAATTGCGCCGATACGCAAAGCGGGCCGGCAGTTTGCCGACCCGCTTTCAAAACTCTCAGTCAACCGCAAACGCGGTCCGTCAATCATTATACTCTGAGCAGTACGTCGAGGTGCGATTATCGTCGACGTGTTCGCGACAAAACTGACCCGGCGTCTCGTCACGGGCTAGCACCGGATGCGAGGTCAGGTGCATCCCTTCCTGGCTCGCAACGTGTTTGGCGTGGACGCGCTGGCAATAGTTTGTTGCGATCCAGTTTCCGCCGACATTTTCAAAATCGCCCGAGCACGTGCCTTGCGCACTTGCGGCACTCGCCGCGGCGCCGAGCGCAATGAGCGAAACAACGAGGGCGACAGGAAGTCTGATCATTGCCTTCACCTTTCTCTGGTCAGGGCCACATGGCCACTTGCAAACCCGAGCCGGAATCGGCCGTCGCTGATGACGTCCACCAACACCGCCTTCTCTGTGCAATCGAGTTCGTCTTCGGTGAAAGCTAGATCGGAACCTCCGCACGCGTTATTCCGGCCGGTGCCATCGGGCGACCGCCCGCCGGACTCACACATCCGTAAAAATACCGATGACTAACGCCGGAGAGAGCGCCGTCGCGAACTTGGAAAATCCCTTGTTTTCCGTGCATCCATGCGCGCACATCAGATGCCGGCCGGCTTTTTCGAACCGATGCGCAGGCGTTCAGGACAACTCAAAGCAGCCGGGCGGCAGAGTCCATCCGGCAACATACTGAGGGATACGATCTGGCGATAAGTCGTCCTGTCAAAGGCGTCGTGCCCCGACCGAGATAGCGATGACGAACCCAATGTAACGCCGGCACGTCGCAGTCCGTAGCTTCTGCACGCAGTCGAAAGTTATGCATCTCGGAGAACGCCTGTGCGCACATGGCAACGGATCCTGTTCGGGGCGGGACTTCTGATCCCCTTCCCTATGTCGCCTGCACCGGCTGCGGTCTCATCGCAGGCGTTTCAGGGTACCGGCATGCCCTACGATGCCTTCGACGAACTCCACGCCACGAAGTTGCATATTGGGGGAGCCACGCAAACGATCGCGTTTGCACCTGGCCCCCTCCGCCTAAGTCACGACCGAATTCTCAAATGGCTGACGACTTCAGCGAAGGCCGTCACCACTTATTATGGAAAGTTTCCCGTACCCAGCGCGAAGATCTTGATCGTTCCCGTTGAAGGTGAAGGCGTCGAAGGTGGGCAGGCGTTCGGCTATCGCGGCCCTGCCATCCGGCTTCTCGTCGGTGACTTTACAACCGACGACGATCTGATTGCCGATTGGAAAGCCGTGCACGAGATGGTCCATCTCGCCTTACCCGACGTTTCGCAGGAGCATCTCTGGCTCGCGGAAGGGCTGGCCGTTTATGTCGAGCCGATTGCCCGCGTCCAGGCCGGAGATCTTAAAGCAGATAAAATCTGGGCCGACATGGTTCGGGACATGCCGAAGGGATTGCCGCAGGAGGGAGACGAAGGCCTCGACCGCACCCACACCTGGGGGCGGACCTATTGGGGCGGCGCCATCTTCTGCCTGCTCGCCGACATCACGTATCGCGAGCGAAGCCACAACAAGGTCGGGTTGCAGCAGGCGATGCGTGGAGTCCTTGCCGCGGGCGGTACCCACGATCAGGACTGGCCCATCGAGCGCATCTTGAAAGTCGCCGACCAGACAGCCGGCTACCCGGTCATGGAAGAGCTTTACGCCAAGATGCGTGACAAACCTTATGCACCCGATCTTGCCAAGCTTTGGAACGATTTGGGCGTAACGCCAGCAGGAAACACGGTGACGTTCTCGCAAACGGCTCCGCTTGCTCATATCCGCGAAGCCATTACAGCGCTGCCGCGCGGAAGCTTATGACACCTCCGCAGGATCCCTTGCGTTTTCCCCCCTGCTCATTACGTCATGCCAAGGAGGCAACGATGACAGAAACCAAAACGGAGGACCGTGTACAGCTTATTCCGGATAGCAAGCATCCAATAACGCTTGAGAAAAATCCGCGCCGCGTCGTCGTCAGGTTCGCGGGAAAGGTCGTCGCCGACACCACGAACGCGATCGTCCTAAAGGAGGCGAGCTACCCTGCCGTCCAATATATCCCTCGGACGGATGTCGATATGCAGTTTCTGCAAAGGTCCACCCACACATCGTATTGCCCGTACAAAGGCGACGCTTCGTATTTCAGTCTCTCCGCTCCCCGCAGTTCATCTGAAAATGCAGTGTGGAGCTATGAGGTGCCCTACGAGGCCGTTGGCGCTATCCAGGATCACGTCGCGTTCTATCCCGATCGCGTCGAGATCTCCGAGCAGGACGCCTAACGCAGCCGCTTCACAGCTACTACTGGAGAGCGGTTGGAGCGGGTGATGGGAATCGAACCCACGTATTCAGCTTGGAAGGCTGCTGCTCTACCATTGAGCTACACCCGCGGCAGTCGCGAAGAAGGCGCTTTGTAGCGAATTTTTTCCCAAGAGCAAACGCCTTTGCGACGGCGCGTGGCGAAGGTCGAATTTCCTGCGGCGCAAGGCCGTGCGATCCCTTCCGGGCAATTGTACCCTGCACGATTTAGGACGGAATTTCCGGGGCTCATCGCGGTGCAATGTTGATTGTGTCGCAGCCGAGGTGCACAAAAGCCGGAAAAACGGTCGCACCAAAGCAGCCAATAAACCTGGGGGAATAAACGCATGACAGTGGCCAGTTCCGCAGACCCGTACGCTCCGGGATTGCTCGATAGAGAAAGAATCATCGCCAAGGCGGGGTTCAACCGTTGGCTGGTGCCACCGGCCGCCCTTGCCATCCATCTCTGCATCGGCATGAGTTATGGCCTAAGCGTGTTCTGGCTCCCGCTGTCGCAAGCGCTCGGCATCACCAAGCCGGTGACATGTCCCGACATGACGCTGGCCCAGGCCCTTATCACGACGACTTGCGATTGGCGCGTCAGCGACCTGCTCGTTACCTTTACACTTGGCATCGTGTTTCTCGGATTATCCGCCGCGGTGTTCGGCGGCTGGCTGGAACGCGCCGGGCCACGCAAGGCCGGACTCGTCGCAGCATTATGCTGGGGCGGCGGCTTCCTGATTTCGGCTCTGGCGGTGCACCTGCACCAGTTGTGGCTTCTCTGGCTCGGCCTGGGCGTGATAGGCGGTATCGGCCTCGGTCTCGGCTATATCTCGCCGGTGTCCACGCTGATCAAATGGTTCCCCGATCGCCGCGGCATGGCAACCGGCATGGCCATCATGGGCTTCGGCGGCGGCGCGATGATCGGCTCGCCGATTGCAATCCTGTTGATGAACCACTTCAAGACCGCTGAATCCGTCGGCGTCCAAGAGGCGATGGCCATGATCGGCGTCATCTACCTCTTCGCAATGTTATGCGGTGCGTTTGGCTACCGCGTGCCGCCGGATGGCTGGAAGCCCGACGGCTGGACCCCGCCAAGCAGCCAAACCAAAGCCCTGATCACGCACGGCCATGTCCATCTCGATAATGCCCATAAGACCCCGCAGTTCTGGCTGATCTGGATCGTGCTCTGCATGAACGTCTCGGCAGGTATCGGTGTCCTGGCGATGGCCTCACCGATGCTGCAGGAAATCTTTGCCGGCAAGTTGATCGGTCTTAACGACGTCTCCTTCAAGGATTTGACGCCAGCTCAAGCCACGATCATCGCAGGAATTGCAGGCGGGTTCGTCAGCTTGCTATCTCTGTTCAACAGCGGCGGCCGTTTCCTGTGGGCGTCACTCTCTGACATCATCGGCCGGAAGACCACGTACTTCTGCTTCTTCGTCCTCGGCATGGCGCTCTATGCACTGGCGCCGACGCTCGCACACGCCGGCTCGATCGCGCTGTTCGTCGCGGCGTTCTGCGTGATCCTGACGATGTATGGCGGCGGCTTCGCAACGGTGCCCGCATATCTCGCCGATATCTTCGGCACGCAATTCGTCGGCGCCATCCACGGACGGCTGTTGACGGCGTGGTCGACGGCGGGAGTCCTTGGCCCGCTGGTGATCGGCTATCTCCGTGACGCACAGATCTCGGCAGGTGTACCGCGCGCCCTCGTCTACGATCGCACAATGTATATCCTTGCGGGCTTCCTGCTCGTCGGCTTCATCGCCAACGCGCTCATTCGCCCGGTCGCCGACAAATGGATGATGAGCGACGCCGAAGTGGCAAAGCTCCAGGCAGCGAAGTCGACGGCAAACGTCAGCACAGGTTCGCACGGCATCGGCTTCGGCGGTGTGAGCCCAGGCGCCATCGTAGCATGGATCGCGGTCGCGATTCCGTTCTTCTGGGGCGTCTGGAATACGCTCGGCAAAGCTACCGTGCTGTTCCGCTAGGAAAAAACAATTCTCCTGTCGGGGGCTCGCTTGCGGGCCTCCGGCAGGCGCCGATCAAAGCATGCTCTGGCGCGATCCTTGAGGCTTGCCTCAGATGAGTTGCTGCACGATGTCCGCGTGCTCGTCGACCAGCTCGCGAGCGGTCTTCCAGACCTCATGCCCGCCGGTCATTTGCGCGCGCACGCTATTGATCCACGATTGCGGCACACCAGCAGCTTCGAAGTATTTCTCGAAGAAGCGATCGGTCTCGGAGCCGATCGCCGTTTCCGGCACGCTACTATCCCTTTTCTTGGAAAAGAAATCGCGAAACGCCACCTCGTGGAACATGAACTCCGCACTCGGCGCCGCGAGACGCAGCTGCCCTTGCAGATAGATCGGCACACACATCGACGCGCAGATGCCGCCGGTGTCTACAAGCGTGACAAGCGCATGCGTCTGTCGGATCCTGCCCAGCAGCCGCACGACGTCAGCGCCCTGATCGAGCGACCCGCCCGGCGATGAAAGCGACAAGATGATCTTATGCGCCTCGCCCTTATGGCGCTCGAATGCCTCCGCAATGCGTGACGCCATCGGAGCATCGATCTTTCCGCGCCAGCTTAGATAGAGCGTGTCGTCGCCTGGAACGACCCGGACATCAAGTTTGCCGACACCTGCGAAATAGATCTCGAAGTGATCCCGCGTCTTGAATGCGAGCACGACGAGAAGAAGGATCATCGCACCCCAGATCAGGCGATTGCGCCAGGGCGACGGCATCAGTGTAGCGCCACCGAGCGACCGTGCCGCCGCGCGAGAGAGGTTCGACGTTTTGAGAGATAGGCAAAATGCGCCATCGAGATTGCGTGGCCAGCCTGATCCGCGAAACGGTGTCGCCTACTCCGCCCAATGGCAGACGCAATCTCAAAGGAAGCCCGCGGCGAGTGGCTGGCTCGCGAAACGCGAGTCGCTCGCCACCAACTCATCAGTGCGTCCAGTTGGTCGTCCGCCCGAACTTGAAATTATCCGCGTACGATTTCTTGATTGGCTTGCGCGGCTTTGGTTCGCTGAGCGTGTAGGCGAGGCCCACGCGCGTCGCGTAGGCAATGGCCTCTTCCTTGGTATCGAACTCGAGCCGAACCTGAGCTTGCATGTCTCGCGAACTCACCCAGCCCATCAACGGATCTATGTCGCGCGCGCTGGCCGGCTCGAATTCGAGCACCCACTCCTTCGTCCGCGCCTCGCCGGACTGCATGGCGGTTTTCGCAGGTTTGAAGATCCGTGCCGTCATAGTGGCTCCGCAATGACGAGAAAGTTCGAACGAAGAACGATCGCAATTTTGTCGGGGCGACATGACTTGAACACGCGACCCGCTGCTGCCAAAGTACGCAGGAAATGTGAAAAATCAACGTGCATTCTGACTGCTAGCCGCCTCTCGCCGGAACAAGCGGCGCTGGAAATGCAGCCGGGCGCGGTTGGCGCGACTCAACATGCTCTTCGGCCTCTTGGGTGCCTCAGGGGCAACGATCGCGGGCCGCGTCTCCGGGATTTCCGGCAAGCGAACGTGCATGGCATAATGACCTGCACGCAGAATGTTTTCGAGGCCGACTAACTCGGGCGGTAGAAATGAAAGTGGACGCGGCCATTTCTGAGACTGCAGCCAGCAGAACGTAGCTGGCGCAAGACGAGTTAAGTATCCTTCCTCTTCATCACGAATGACCGTCGAAAAAGAAGGCAACTGTTTAGCGTCAATCGCTAGCTTCATCTCACTCCAGTGGAGCCTCGCATTGAATCGCCATAGTTCAGGGCTCCATCTGGATGTGTGTCTCCGGTGTGTGATGAGGGGCACATCAATATTCCCCAATGTCGCGCCACGGGCCGCCATCTGTGTCGGAAACCAGTAGTCCCACCAGGTCTCGCCGAGCTGGAAATGACCATCTACAATACCGCGGCTCAGCGCAGTATCAAAAAAGAAGGCATCAAACCCATAGCAATTGCCGATAGACGGAGGGTCGTCGCCGCCGACATCAATGCGCTCGGCGTAGAGGAGGCCGCCTTCCAATTCGTCTGCCAGAACCGCCGCTAAATTCGGATAGGGAAGAATAGCGCAATCGGAATTAATGATCCCCGCGCGTGGGCCAGATCGCTTACGAACGGCCTCGAGAATATCGCCGACAAGCGGCTTGCCCTCGCTGCTGCATGGCTCGATATCAAGATCAAATCCGTAGGCAAGTACCCGTTCAATCTCGGATGGCCCATTGACGGATACCGGCGAAAAGCCTGCGGCTATCCACGAAGCGATAATGCGGTGCTGTTCTTCAAGTTGATCCCCGACTAAATGCGGCGGGACGGACGTAAAAAGGTAGAATGGATGGTCATTCATTATTCAGAATCCGCGAACGGTAGTTTTTTGAGCGCAATGCAGTTCTGAAATGCCGCTCTTTTTGGCCGCGTTCCCCATCGCTAACCAGCCATCGAGAGAGATCGTAACGTCACGCCATTTCGGGAGCGGGGGGTGATGGGAACCTTGGGGGCTTATGAGGCGTCCTGGTCGGAGGATCGACGCGACTTTCATAGCCTGCAAGACCGCAGATATACGCGAGCGCTAATGAACTGCTGATCTCGGCCTGAACGGTGGCTGGACACTCGCGTCGTGGCATGATCCCCCCTTGCAAGTATACAGCGCTCTTCATAGCCTAACGCTGGTTTAAGGAGAACCGCTGTTCTCGGCGGGCCTATCGATATCGGTCGATATCGTGGCTGCAGTTGTTTCCCGTCGGCGTCGAACTGGATCAGGGGAAAGGCACCACGCGGCCTGCAACGCTCGATGAGCTTATGTGCCCTACACGAGGCTCTCGCGGCAGCCGGAGAGCGTCACCCGGCGGGGCTGTATCCCTCTTCTGTTTCGAATGGCACCAGCGCCCGGAGAACGTCCTTGCCGGCCACCTTGCCCAAAGCGGTGCGACCGTACGTCAAGCGCACGGAAACCCGGCGCGTGATGTAGCTCGCAAGCGTCACGTTTGGGTCGAAAGTGGAAGCAGTGATGAACGTTCCGAGGCCGAAAGTCAGAACGGCGCCCCTGCAGGAAAGTCCGAATGAAAACGCGCGTTCGGCTAACCTACAGAAAGTATTGGTCGGGGCGACATGATTCGAACACGCGACCCTCTGCTCCCAAAGCAGATGCTCTACCAGGCTGAGCTACGCCCCGACTTGCGCTCTCATCTGCCGCTTTCGCTCGTTAAGGTCAAGTCGCCGCTGGTCGGACACACCATCCCTAATAGCCGCGGGCGTCAGGAACCCGAAAAAATTGGATAACGCACCTTGTCGCCGGCCTTGATGCCAAGGCGCGCCGACGCGCCGCCCGGAATTTCGAGCACAGCTAGAACCGGCGCCCCCGATGAGATCACCCGGTCCGACAGCGCCTCGGCGCGCTCCTCGATGCGCGTAATGGTGCCATCGGCGCGAATGAAAAGCATGTCGAGCGGGATGTACGTGTTGTGCATCCACATCTGAAGACCACGCTCGACGGTGTAGGGGAAGAGCATTCCTTGGTTGTCGCTGAGCTCCGTGCGGAACATCAAGCCAAGAGCTTTTTCCTTCTCGGTGGTCGCGACCTCGATCGTAAACGCATGCTCGGCGCCCCCGGCGGAGACGATCCGCAACGTGTCCTGCCGCATTTTCGCATGCGCGGGCGGCACCAGATCGACGAACGCATTCATCCACGGCCACGCTGCCACGAACAGCGGCGGAAAAATAAAAAGGGCCACGCTGATCGCGGCCCCCTTCGTTGAACTCGGCACCATATTCGCCATTTTGCTCGTGTCAGTTACGAGACGGCAGCCCCGTCGGCACACCATCCGGCCTGAGTTCCGCGGCCATGCAGCCCTTCGATCCGTAACCCCAACGAACCTGAACGATCTGCCCTGGACGCAGCTCAGTGAAGCCGAAGCGGCGCAGCGTTTCCATGTGACAGAAGATATCGGGCGTGCCCTCGCCGCGTGTCAAGAAGCCGAAACCGCGAACGCGGTTGAACCATTTGACGTATGCCCGGCACCAATCGCTTTCCGGCTGCACGATGACATGCGTGCGCTGAGGAAGTTGCGACGGATGGATCGCCGAACTCTCATCCATGCTGAGAATGCGGAAAGCCTGCATGCCCTTCGGACGGCGCAACACTTCGCAATGAACGCGCGCACCTTCGTAGGCAGTCTGGAAACCTCCGGCCCGGAGGCAGGTCACGTGAAGAAGGATATCGGGCAGTCCATTGTCCGGCACAATAAAGCCGTAGCCTTTGGAAGCGTCGAACCACTTGATCATTCCGGCAACTTCAAAAACTTCAGCTGCCGCGTCGTCGAGCGCTTCTGGGCTGATACCGCCCACTTCCAAAAATTCAGAAAGCCCGGGACGTTTATTATCCCCCATACTTGCTTACCCCGCATATACTGTGCGTCAAACGATAACTCTTTCGCTGCGCCATGCCGCCGAACATCTCGCTTCTGGAAGAGCCCTCTTCAGAAACGAAACACCGAACATCACCGCGAAACGTGGGAAACCATAACACCGGCTCTGGCTGGAACTAGGGGCAATATTTTGGCGCATCCCCCTTGACCATCGGTTGTGATGCTTGAATCCACATCGTGTTTGCTCGCCTAAGAGCATGATAACACGTCATTAAAAAGCATCCTGATTCTTCCCCAGCTTCGATCTCGCGCCGATGTCCGGCAAACTTTCCTCCACATGCGTGGATAGCGCCGTGCGCTCCGAATCACCGACAAGTGATTCGTTCATCGGCACTTGATTTTCCGCGTCTTCGATGGTGCTGATCCAAACGGCGGAAACGAAGATCTCCAATGCTCATCCACAGCAGGACGAAATCGCGCATCGCGAGCGAGCGGGCGCTGTAAGACGTTTCAGGACGCACTGTGGCAGAGGTGCAGCATTCGCGTGTGCGGAAGAATTTTTCGCGCGAGCAACACGACCACTAAGACGATCACACAGCAGGCAAAAGGTGAGTGATGCGCTACTTGCACACGATGGTTCGCGTGACCGATATCGCGGCTAGTCTCAAATTCTATTGCGATGCACTCGGGATGAAAGAGATTCGCCGGATGGAAAATGAGAAGGGTCGCTTCACCCTCATCTTTCTCGCGGCCCCCGAAGACGAAGAGCGTGCGCTGAATGAGAAAGCGCCGGTGCTCGAACTCACTTACAATTGGGACCCTGAGCCATACGACACGGGCCGCAACTTCGGGCACCTCGCATTTCTTGTCGATGACATTTACGCTACCTGCGCAAAACTCCAGGCTGCGGGCGTCACAATCAACCGCCCCCCGCGCGATGGTCACATGGCTTTCGTGCGTTCTCCTGACCTGATCTCAATCGAGCTTCTGCAGAAGGGCGCTTCGCTGCCGTCGCAGGAACCGTGGGCCTCGATGGCGAACACGGGAACATGGTGAGCAAAACCGTCGACGCGAAGGACGTCGCCATCATCGGCGCCGGACCCGCAGGCTTGTTTGCTGCCGAGGTCATCGCGAACGCAGGACATCGCGTCTCTATCTATGAAAGGATGCCGTCGCCCGCGCGCAAGTTTCTGCTCGCCGGCCGCGGCGGCCTGAACCTGACTCATAGCGAGCCGCTCGAACGGTTCCTGACACGCTATGGCGAAAGCGCCGATGAAGTCCGGATGGCCGTCGAAACTTTTCCGCCTGAGCGGCTCATCGCCTGGGCGAACGATCTCGATGCTCAAACTTTCGTCGGCACGAGCGGTCGCGTCTTTCCGAAGGCGATGAAAGCCTCGCCACTGTTGCGCGCATGGTTACGGCGTCTCGACAGCCTCGGTGTTTCCATTAAACCCCGCCACCGCTGGGTCGGGTTCAACGATACCGGCGCGCTGGTATTTGAAACGACTAATGGCCAACTTACGATCACACCCGATGCGGCGCTCTTCGCGCTTGGCGGTGGCAGTTGGCCGAAGCTCGGCTCCGACGGCGCCTGGGTTGATCAGTTCCGAAACACCGGTGTTGCCATCACACCGCTCGAGCCGGCCAACTGCGGCGTCCGCGTATCGTGGTCTGAGGTTTTCAAATCGCGTTTCGAGGGACTGGCTTTAAAGCGCATTGCGCTCTCTATCGCCTCGACAACGGTCCGGGGTGAAGCCGTCGTAACGGCAAACGGCCTGGAAGGCGGAGCAATCTATGCTCTCGGCCCGCAAATCCGCGCCGCACTTGGCGACGGCAAAAGCGCGACACTTATGGTGGACCTCAAACCGGACCTCACGCAGCCGGCTCTCGCCGAACGTCTCGGCCGCCGCCGCTCCGGCGAAACGCTGACGAACTTTCTGCGCAAGGCAGCCCATCTCGATCCGATCGCCGTCGCCCTCCTTCGCGAAGGGAATGCAGCGCTACCCGACAGCGCCGACGCCCTTGCCGCGCGCATCAAAGCTCTACCCCTACAGGTTGTAGGGGTGACCGACATCGACAGGGCCATCTCGACCGCTGGCGGCGTCACTTGGACCGCGTTGGACGAGAACCTCATGCTCAAAGACCGCCCCGGCCTGTTTGCCGCAGGCGAAATGCTTGATTGGGAAGCACCCACCGGCGGTTATTTGCTGCAGGGGACCTTCGCAACCGCCGCATCGGCAGCAAATGGCTTGCTCGGATGGCTCGCGCGACGACAATGATTTCCACACGCTGCCGCCGGCGCAGCGAACGCCATTCTCAAGCGCCGCAAGAAAGGAACGCGGCCATTTCGCGATAGTTTGAGAAATAATATCCTATTCTTATTTATAGAAATGCCTTCTCAGGAGAATAGTTTTCCACTATGTAGCGGCACACGGAGGTCCTTCATGACGCTGTTCGAAGCACCGGCATTCGCCCCCGCAGGCCAGCCGACCGATATTCATTCCGCGGCGCAACATGCGCTCGCAGCCGAACTCGACCACAAGCTCGCAGAGCTGACGACGCTCGAAGAGCGCCTGTCGGCAATCCGCGCAGCCGTCGACGGCACCGTCTCCTTCTCCACCAGCCTCGGCATCGAGGATCAGGCGATCACGCACGCCATCGCGGTGAGCGGAACGGATATTGACATCTTTACGCTCGACACCGGCCGGCATTTTCCCGAGACGCTCGACACGCTGTTCGATACCGAAGGCAAGTACGGCATCAAGATCCGTGTGATGTTCCCTGAGTCCGCCGAAGTCGAAGAGCTGGTTGAAAACGACGGCGTCTACGGTTTTCGCTATTCGATCGAAGCGCGCAAAGCTTGCTGCGAAATTCGCAAAGTCCGTCCGCTGAATCGGGCGCTACATGGTGCTGCTGGTTGGGTGACCGGTTTGCGCCGCGAGCAGTCACAGGGCCGCTCGCATGTTCCATTCGCGAGCTACGATCCTGTGCAAAAGCTCATCAAACTCAACCCAATCGCTGACTGGTCTCTTGAAAAACTCGAAGACTACGTTGCAGCCAACAAAATTCCCGTGAATGCTCTGCATGCGAAGGGATTCCCGTCGATTGGATGTCAACCGTGCACACGCGCCATCAAACCGGGCGAAGACATCCGTGCCGGCCGCTGGTGGTGGGAAAACGAGAACGGCAAAGAATGCGGACTTCATACGCAGCCCCAAGACCCTGGTTTCGAACCGAAGGACCGCGCGGCATGACGGCCTCGCCATCGCATCTTGATCTGCTCGAAGCAGAAAGCATCCATATTTTCCGCGAGGCTGCAGCGCAGTTCCGCAAGCCCGTGATGCTCTATTCTATCGGCAAGGATTCGACCGTCCTGCTGCACTTGGCGCGGAAGGCCTTCTTCCCGCAGGCGGTGCCGTTTCCGCTGCTGCACGTCGACACGACGTGGAAGTTCAAGGATATGATCGCTTTTCGCGATCGGACGGCACGTGAACTTGGTCTCGATCTGATCGTTTACACCAACCACGACGGCATCAAGCGCGGCATCAATCCGATTGATCACGCGCCTTCGATCCACACAGACGTGCTGAAAACACAGGCTCTGAAACAAGCGCTCGACAAATACGGCTTCGACGCGGCCTTCGGCGGCGCCCGCCGTGACGAGGAAGCAAGCCGCGCGAAGGAACGCGTTTTCTCGTTCCGTGCCCCCGGCCATCGGTGGGACCCGCGAAAGCAGCGCCCCGAGATGTGGAACCTGTTGAATGGGCGCCTCGGTACCGGCGAAACCGTGCGCGTCTTCCCAATGTCCAATTGGACCGAAAAAGACGTTTGGCGTTACATTCTGCGCGAAAAGCTCGATGTCGTTCCGCTCTACTTCGCGGCCGAGCGGCCGACCATTGTGCGCAACGGGCAAATCCTGATGCAGGATGACGAACGTCTGCAACCGCGGGACGGCGAAAAAGTCGAGATGCGCAAGATTCGCTTCCGCACGCTCGGCGACTACCCGCTCACCGCAGCGGTCGAATCCGAAGCCGAAACGATCGAAGCCGTCGTCGCCGAAACGCTCAACGCGCAGACGTCGGAACGCCAGGGCCGTCTGATCGATCACGACCAAGCCGGCGCAATGGAAAAGAAGAAGCAGGAAGGCTATTTCTAATGTCGGTGCACGCCCTGCATAAAATTCAGCCCGCCGCCAACGAGGCGCCACGCCTGGAAGTCGTGCCGAACCTCGTGCGCGATCTCGGCGGCATTACACACCTGCTGACGTGCGGATCTGTTGACGATGGCAAATCGACGTTGATCGGCCGCATGCTGTGGGATGCTTCCGACCTTTACGAGGATCAGCGCGAGAACGTCCGCAAGTCGGGCCGCAAAGCTGCGGGCACCGATCTCCCCGATTTCTCGATGCTACTCGATGGCCTCGTCGCAGAGCGCGAGCAAGGCATCACGATCGACATTGCGTGGAAATATTTCGACACGCCGACGCGCCGCTTCGTCATCATCGATTCACCTGGCCATGAGCAGTACACACGCAACATGGCGTCGGGCGCATCTCACGCCGACGTCGCGATCGTTCTGGTCGATGCGCGCTCGGGCGTGAAGAAGCAGACCAAGCGACACACGGCCATCCTCGATCTCGTCGGCGTCAAGCACGTCGTGCTCGCCGTTAACAAGATGGACTTGGTCGGCTGGTCGGAAGACGTGTTCCGCAAGATCGAAGCCGACTTCCGCACGCTCTGCTGGAAATTCAATTTCTGGGACGCGACCGCCGTGCCGCTCTCGGCTGTGTTCGGCGACAACGTCACGACCCAATCGAGCAACATGTCCTGGTACACCGGCCCGACGCTCATCCAGCACCTGGAGAAGACGCCGAGCCGCGTCAGCGAAGCCGGCTCCGTGTTCCGCTTCCCCGTGCAGACGGTTCTGCGCGACAGCCAGGATTTCCGCGGCCTCGCAGGCACCGTCACGTCCGGCTCGATCAAGGTCGGCGACGAAGTCATCGACACGCTAAGCAACGCAGGTGGCAAAGTCGTTCGCATCGCCACGATGAATGGCGATCTGCAAAGCGCCTCGGCCGGCCAGGCCGTCGCGCTTCAGCTCGATGTCGATATCGATGTCTCGCGCGGCGCGGTTCTCTCGAAGCGTGATATGCTTCCCGTCGCGGCCCAGACCGTCGAAGCGCGTTTTGTTTGGTTGTCGGAAGATGCCTTCAGCCCCACCGCAGGTTATCTGCTGCGGACATCGACTGATCTCATTCCGATCTCGAACATCGAGGTCAAGGCGCTTCTCGATCTCGAGACTATGGCCTCGCGCCCGGCGCGCAGCTGCGGTGCCAACGACATTGCGATCGCCAAAATCTCATTGGGACGCGCTGCAGCCATCGACGTCTTCACCGAAACGCCTGAAACTGGCACCCTGCTGCTCGTCGATTCCGTAACCGGTGCCACGATGGCTGGTGGCGTCGCGACGGCTGTCAGCGCCAAGGCAGAAGAGCCGACCGAAGGTCACTTCGTCCTGAAGCGTGACATGCTGGCGAACGGCCTCAACCGCGACCTGTCGATGAGTTCGAAAGATCGCGAAGAGTTCATGCGGCGCGCCAACGAAGTGGCGATCATTCTCCGTGCGGCCGGCATCGCCGTCGCCATTGAGCCGCCACCCCCCGTCGACGACGGCATGGATCCTGGGCTTTAGGTTTCATCACGAAGTCATCCTCGGCAGAAAGTCGAGGATGACGGCCCTGCTCACCCCATTTCAACGAAACTCCAAGATTGCAGACGGCGGCGATCTCGCGTAGGTCTGACTGTCACGTTCCCTGCGGAATCCCATGCCGGAATTCGATCTCAGCACTCTCTGGCCCATGGTCGTCGCTGGCGGCTTCGTCGTCGGATTTCTTGTCGGCCTGACAGGCGTTGGCGCCGGCTCGCTGATGACACCATTTCTCATCACGCAGATCGGCGTGCCGCCAACGCTCGCCGTTGGAACGGACCTTCTTTTCGCATCCATCACGAAAGCCTCGGCCGCGTGGCCGCATCATAACTTCGGCAACGTCAACTGGCGCCTTGTCGGATGGCTTGCAGCCGGAAGCGTTCCAGGCTCGCTCGCGATGCTGGTGCTACTGCATCTCCTTGATCCCGACACCACGGCTCTCGGCCTGTTCATCAAGGAAGCGCTGATCGCGGCCCTGATCATCAGTTCCGTCGCCATTCTGATTTATCCGCTTGTCGTCCGCGGTCGCGCACAGGTCGGCGAGCCCCCCGAATTCAAAATCCGCTACTTGCCGACGCTTCTTCTTGGGCTGACGTTGGGCTCGATTGTAACTCTGACGTCGGTCGGAGCAGGCGCGATCGGCGTCGTGGTCCTGACGCTGCTTTATCCGACGCTCAGAACTCGCCGTCTGATCGGGACCGATATCGTCCATGCCGTGCCGCTGACGCTGATATCGGGCCTCGGCCACCTGTCAATCGGAAACGCCAGCTTTGCGCTGCTGGGCCTACTGCTCGTTGGCTCGATCCCCGGCATCGCCATAGGCTCGCGTCTCACAGGCCTGCTGCCCGATTGGCTGCTGCGCGTGTTCCTTGCGCTGATCCTGTGCTTCGCCGCCTATCAGCTCGCACACAAATTATAGCGCACATACCAACAACGTCATCCCGGCGCAGGCTGGGACCCAGTCCAATCCCAACCTTCGTCATATTGAGACTTGCCGGAGTGCCGATCTTCGTCGGCACGAGACAGATCGAAGCGATTTTTTGCGCTTGGCGGCCGGCGCGCGGAACGCGTGTCGCCAAGCGCAAGAAAAGAGTTCAAACCAGCTTCACGTCCGCGTGGAACTGATTGCCTGCCGTCGTCTCTTTCACATAGCCCGACCGGATCGCGAAATCGCCAAAGCGCTCGCCGTCATTCCGCGTCTTTGCGTAATTGATGAAGATCGGCTCAAGCAGTGACACGATCCGCTGCTTGTCGACGTCCTGCGCGTAAAGCTTCGACAGCCGCGAACCGTTGAAGGCCGCACCGAGATAGAGGTTGTAAAGCCCTGGATTACGCCCGACCAACCCGATTTCGGCCAGATACGGCCGCGCACAGCCATTCGGGCACCCCGTCATGCGGATGACGATATCGTCGTCTTTCAGACCCGCGCGATCGAGGCTCTCCTCAAGCGCGGTTACGAGATCGGGCAGGAACCGCTCGCTCTCCGCCAGAGCAAGACCGCATGTCGGCAACGCCACACACGCCATTGCGTTGCGGCGCAGCCCCGAAGAGACACCGAGTTCAACGCCATGCGACGTCAGAATGCCTTCGATCTTCGCCTTCGATTTTCCCGGCACATTGGCGAGGATGACGTTCTGGTTCGCCGTGCAGACGAAATCACAAATACCGAGATCGGCGATCTCGCGCAGCGCCGTTCTCAGCGTAAAACCTGGCCGATCCTTGATGCGGCCGTTCTCGACGAACAGCGTCAGATGCCAGGGCTTATCGGCGCTCTTCTTGCCGTCGATCGTTTGCCGCCAACCGATCTTGTCGCCCGTGCTCGCAAACTTGAATGGCTTCGGCTTGCCAAGTTTGAACCCTGCCCGCTTTTCCACTTCCTCGCGGAAGTTGTCGAGCCCGCGATCCTCGATCGTGTATTTCAAACGCGCCCGCGCCCGGTTCTCGCGGTTGCCCCAATCGCGCTGCACGGTCACGATCTTTTCGGCGAGCGTAACGGCCTGCTCCGGTGTGCAGAAACCAAGCAGATCGGCGGTGCGCGGAAACGTATTCGGATCGCCGTGCGTCATGCCCATGCCGCCACCGACCGTCACATTCCAGCCGACAAGCTCGCCCTTTTCGACGATAGCGATGTAACCCAGATCGTGCGCGTAAATATCGACGTCGTTGTCGGGCGGCACCGCCACGACGACTTTGAATTTGCGCGGCAGATAATGGACGCCGTAGATCGGCTCGACATCCTCTTTCGCCGGACCCGATTTATCTTCGACCTTCTCGCCGTCGAGCCAGATCTCGTGATAGGCGCCGGTCTTCGGCAAAAGATGCTCGCTGATCGCTTTGCCGAGATCATAAGCCTGCCGATGCGCCTTCGACAGATCAGGATTCGCCGCCGTCATGACGTTGCGGTTGACGTCGCCGCAGGCTGCGAGCGTATCGAGGCAGATGTCGTGAAACCCCTGCATCGTCCGCTTAAGGTTCGACTTGATGACGCCGTGAAACTGAAACGTCTCGCGCGTCGTCAGCCGCATCGAACCGTTGGCATAGGTGCTCGCGATGTTGTCGAGGCCGATCCACTGCTTGGCACCAAGGAAGCCGCCGGGAATGCGCAGTCGGATCATGAAGGCGTAGGCCTTCTCGAGCTTCTTCTTGGATCGCTCGCCGCGCACATCACGGTCGTCTTGAATATACGAACCGTGGAACTTGATGAGCTGCTGATCGTCCTCGGCGATCGCGCCGGTCTCGACCTGCCGCAATCCTTCAGCCAGAGTCCCGCGCAGCTGATGGCTCTTCTCTTTGATGAACTCGTTCTTCGAGCGTTTATCGGTCATTTCGACTGTTCCCGGCATTCCCCCTCTCCGAGATCACCCCTGTGATGGGGGAGAGGGACATTCAATTCTTAATACACGTCGCGCTGATAGCGCCCAGCCTTCGTCAGCTCCTTGAGCTTGGCGCGGCCGGCTTCTTCGTCACCCTTCAGCGGCTCGGCGAGAATCTTGACGAGCATCTGATCGACGTCCTTCGCCATGCCCTTCTCGTCGCCGCAGACATAGATGTGACCACCCTCTTCGAGCCACGCGCGGAGATCGTCGCGACGCTCCCACAGGCGATGCTGCACGTAAATCTTCTCCGGCTGGTCACGCGAGAAGGCCACGTCGATCCGCGTGAGATCGCCCGACGCCAGATAGTCCTGCCATTCGAGCTGATACAGGAAATCGTTGGTGAAGTTGCGTTCGCCGAAGAACAGCCAGCTCTTGCCCTTTGCACCGTCCGCAACGCGCTCTTCGACAAAGGCGCGATAAGGTGCAACGCCCGTGCCTGCACCAATCATGATGATCGGCGTATGCCCATCGGGCGGCAGACGATAATGCCGGTTCGACTTGACGTAGAGACGCGCCGTCTGTCCGACTTTTCGCCGCTCACCGAGGAACGTCGACGAAACGCCCTTGCGAACACGGCCGTGGGATTCCCAGCGCACCGCACCGACGAGCAGATGCGCTTCACCCGGATGCGCTTTCAGGCTCGACGCCACCGAATAAAGCCGCCCCGGCAATGGCCGCAGCAAGCTCGTCAATTGCTCAGCCGTCAGCTTTTCCGGATAAGCCTGGAAGAAGTCGATGAGCTGCCGATCTGAAGCGAACTTCGGATAGGCCTCGCCTTCAAGCAGCGCCTTCGCGTCAGCGCGTCCCGTCAGCTTGGCGAAGTTCTCGACGAACGAGCGCGACAGCGTCGTGACGTCATAGGATTTCTGCAGCTTCAAAAGCAGCGCCGCGTCTGAACCGAGACCAACCGCCTGCAGCACGTCGTCAACGAGCGCGGGATCGTTCTCCGGGTACATGCCGATCGCGTCGCCAGGCTGGTAGGTGAACGCCGGATCGTCGAATGCGAACTCGGCGTGCCACGTCTCGCGCGTCGAGCCCGTGCCGTTCAAGTTTACAAGAGCGGAAATCTCTGCTTCGAGCGGATGCTCGGCCGTATATTTCGGCTCATCATCATCGGCAAACTGAGCAGCCGCCCCGAAATCGACATGGACGACCGTGCCGCTCGCCGCCTCTTCCTTCGGCGCGAGTTTCGCGAGCGCGTTTTCCGTCCAGTCTGCCGCCTGCTTCACGTAATCGAGATCGAGATCGACCCGATCGAACGACCGTACGCCACCGAGTTCTTCAAGACGGGCATCGATGGCCCGACCGACCGCACAGAACTGCGCATAGGCCGTATCGCCCAGCGCCAGAACCGCGAACCGCACGCCGTCGATGCGTGGCGCCGCGTCGCTCATTAGGGTCTGATAAAAGTCGACCACGCGCGACGGTGGATCGCCTTCGCCCCAGGTTGCAGCAAAAACGACGATGTTCTTCGCCTTGGCCAGCAGCGCCATGTCGGCGTCGGCCATATCGAAAACCTTGGCATCGAGACCGTGCTTCTGGGCGGCCTTCTTGGCCTTGTTCGCCAGTGCTTCGGCGTTGCCGCTCTCGCTGGCATAAAGAATAGTCAGCGGCGCCCGCGGCCTTGCGGCGGGAACTGCCTGCCCTACGCTGCCACCCTGAGCCGCCTCAAAACCTGCGAAGAAACCGGCAAGCCAAGAGCGCTGCTGCGGAGTTGTCCGCGCAACTACTTTGTTCAGCATCTCGATCTCTTCCGGCAGAAACGGCGCGTTACGCGGAAGCAGAGGGGTGGCGGTCACAAAAAGCTCTCCTTAATCAGGGCCTTCAGCCCGAAATCCTTCAGCCCGGACATCAAGATGCGGGCCTAACGCGCCTTTGATCTCAGCGAAAGCCCCATCTTTGTGATCGAACCAATCACTTTGATCGATCATTTAGCCATCAATGGCTAACGGACCATCCAATAACTGGCACCAGCCCGACGCTCGTTTGCATACGTCATTTTGGAACAATTTTCTACATACCTGCGGCATTCCACCCCAAATATAAGAATAATATTCTAACGCGCTAGACATTCCACCCGATTTGGATGCGCCTGCGCCGAAATCGTGAAGCTTCTACGGGAGGTGCCAGGCCGCCTCATCCGCTCCGGACGCATTTCCGAGCCGGCGATCATCCTCTCGCACATGCTCACAGAACGTCCTGGATCAGACCCACACGCAGACGTGAAGGGCATTGATTTGAAAAGAAGTCTCGAAACGTGATCTTTTGCGGTTGGTAGCGGTTCGAGCCTTGACTTTGAAAGGCCGATCCGCAGATTGGGCCGGCACAAACATAAGTGCCTGCACCAATCGAGTGGACCCTCGGCGGGGTCTGCTGAGTAGGGAAAGCAGTTCACCGCTTGGAGGAAACACCATGAAGACTTGGACGAAGCCCGAAGTTCGCGAGCAGGAAGTTGGTCTCGAAGTCACGAGCTACCTTCCGGCAGAAATCGACCTCATCTAATCAGATGAAGTCTTCGGTCTCGCAAATCTTGTGAGATACCGGCGCGGCGGTCGATTTTTGGCGAATCGGCCGCCGCAGCCTTATAGCTCTCGAAAAAGGACAGAGAGCGCTGCCGGCTTCGGCGACCCGTCGGCGTAAATCAAAAATCAGCGATGCTTATAAAAGTGCTTGGATCCGCCGCTGGGGGCGGATTCCCGCAATGGAATTGCAACGGCTATCACTCATCGCGAGTGCGCGCCGGAGAAGCGGGATATAAGGCAAGGCTGCAATCCTCTCTCGCTGTCAGTTCTGACGGCGCAAACTGGGTGTTGCTCAATGCCTCCCCGGATATTCGTCAGCAGATCAACGAAACGCCCGAGCTTCAGCCGGCGCGCTCCGGTCCGCTGCGAACTTCACCCATTAAGGCCGTCGTCGTCACCAACGCCGACGTCGATCACATCACCGGCCTCTTGAGCCTGCGCGAAGGCCAGCCGTTCTCGATCTACGGCTCCGACCGTGTGCTGGCGACGCTCGCCGCAAATTCGATCTTCGACGTCCTGGCGGCAGATAAGGTCAAACGCATCACCTTCGAACTCGACAAGCCGACCCGCCTCGAAGGCGCAGGCCAGGATCTCGGTCTCGTCGTCGAAGCTTTCGCGGTCCCCGGAAAAATCGCGCTGTTTCTCGAGAAGGGCGACACCAGCAACAATTTCGGCAGTCGCGATGGCGACACGATCGGCCTCAAGATCACCGACGCCAAAACCGGCAAAGCATTCTTTTATATTCCGGGCGTCGCCGAGATCGATCCGCCGTTGGCGGAAAAAATCCGCGGCGCCGAGCTGATCTTTTTGGACGGCACGCTGTTTACCGATGACGAAATGCTGGCCCAGGGGCTGCTGAACAAAACCGGCAAGCGCATGGGTCACATCTCTGTGTCGGGCTCCGATGGCTCGATCGCCGCCTTGAGCAAGCTCAACGTGAAGCGCCGGATTTACGTCCACATCAACAATTCCAACCCAATCCTGGACGAAAATTCAGAAGCCCGTAAAGTCGTCGAAGCATCCGGTTGGGAAGTCGGCTTCGACGGCATGGAGGTCCGCCTATGAACCCGGTTAGTCTTGAAAAGAAAACCGCAGAACGGCTCGGCAACGAGCCGCCGATGTCGACATCCGATTTTGAAGCAGCACTTCGCGCCATCGGCCCCGAGCGCTATCACGACTTGCATCCGTTTCATCACATGCTGCACGGCGGCAAGCTGAATAAGGGCCAAGTGCAGGCCTGGGCGCTGAACCGCTACTGCTATCAGTCAGCAGTGCCGCGAAAGGACGCCGCTCTTGTCAGCCGCGTTTACGACCGCGAACTCCGCCGAGAGTGGACACATCGCATCCTCGATCACGATGGACTGCTGCCGGATGAGCAAGGTGGCATCGAACGCTGGCTAGTGTTGACGGACGGCTTGGGCCTCGACCGAGAATACGTCATTTCGCGTCGTGGCGCGCTTCCCGCTACGGTTTTCGCGGTTGAGTCCTATGTCACGTTCGTTCGCGAACAGCCGCTGACCATCGCCGTGGCCTCGTCCCTCACCGAGCTTTTCGCTCCGAGGATCCATAAAGAACGGATCGTCGGCATGCTCGAAAACTACGATTTCATCGACGATAAGGTGATGGCGTATTTCAAGCGCCGGCTGACGCAAGCGCCGCGCGATGCCGATTTCGCGCTGCAATACGTGCTGAAAAACGCCAAGACACGCGACGAGCAGGAGGCCTGCATCGAAGCTCTGCGCTTCAAATGCAACGTGCTGTGGGTGCAGCTCGACGCTCTCTATCACGCCTATGTCGACGGACACATTCCGCCGGGCGCGTTCCGGCCAGAGGCTTGATTGATGAGCGAAACCACTCGCACACGCGTGATTATAGCGCCGACTTCAAAACCGGCGCTGCCACCCCACATTAAGCTGAGACACGATCCCGGACGCGGTCGCTGGCATGTTCTGGCGCCGGAACGCGTATTCGAACCGGACCCGATTGCCATCGAAATCCTGAAGCGCTGTGACGGCGTCACTTCGGTCGAGCAGATCGCGAATGATCTTGCCAAAGACTACAACGCGCCTGTGCAGGAAATTCTGATCGACACGATAGCCATGCTTCAGGAGCTGTCGGACAAGGGCGTGATCAAAGCTGCTTGAGGAAACCCGGGACAGAACGGAGCTGACGTCATGAACGAAATAGCGCCGATGGAGCAATTCTCCGAAAAGCCCGTTGTCGAGGCTTGCGCGCGAGCCCCTGTCGGCCTACTCGCCGAGCTGACGCACCGGTGCCCGCTGCAATGTCCCTATTGCTCAAATCCGCTTGAGCTTGATCGCGTCAACAGCGAGCTGACCACGGAGCAATGGCAGGACGTGATGCGCCAGGCCGCCGAGCTTGGTATCCTGCAAATCCATCTCTCCGGCGGCGAGCCGACAGTTCGCAAGGATCTTGAAGACATCGTTGAGGTCGCGGCCAAGGCTGGCCTGTATACCAATCTCATCACCGCGGGCGTTACGCTGACGCGGGATCGCCTCGCACGCCTGAAGGATTTGGGTCTCGATCACGTTCAGCTCTCGATCCAGGACGTAGACGATGTCAACGCGGAAAAGATCTCCGCTTACAAGAACGGCCTCGCGAAGAAGCGCGAAGTCGGCAAGTGGGTGCGCGAGCTTGAGATGCCTCTCACCATCAATGCGCCGATCCATCGCCTCAATATCGAGAACCTGCCGAATATCATCGACTTCGCCGTCGAGATGGGCGCTGGCCGCATCGAGGTCGCCAATATTCAATACTATGCGTGGGCATTAAAGAATCGCGCCGCGCTGATGCCCACTCGCGCCCAAGTTCTGAAAAGCGCCGAAATCGTCGAAGCTGCGAAAGAGCGCCTGAAGGGCGTCATGGTCTTCGACTTCGTCGTGCCGGACTATTACGCCAAAACACCTAAGCCCTGCATGGGTGGCTGGGGTCGCGGCGTGATGAACGTCACACCGCAAGGGCGCGTCCTTCCCTGCCACGCGTCGGAGACCGTCCCGGGACTTATCTTCGATAACGTTAAGGATCGCCGCTTGGCCGATATCTGGCTCAACGGCCAAGCCTTCCAGATGTATCGTGGCACGAGCTGGATGAAGGAGCCCTGCCGCGGCTGTCCGCGCGCAGAAATCGATTTCGGCGGCTGTCGCTGCCAGGCCATGGCTTTCACCGGCGACGCAGCAAATACCGATCCGGCGTGCAAGCTCTCACCCTACCACGAAGCGTTCGTGGCCGCCGCCGAACGAGAAAGCGCCGAGCAAACGCCGCCGCCATTCGTCTATCGGCGCATGAGCCTGGTGAAGGCGCCGGCGGCTGAATAATTTGTAAGAAAACGCCCGCTTGACGTGTGTTTGCGACGCAAAAGACATCCGACTAATTCACTAGTCGGTGCGGCATTCTGTTCGGGCGAAGTTCAGAAATTAAATGCCAATTTCCGGAGACTGAGCTATGAGTTGCAACGTTTCTAAAGTATCGCTCAGGCGAAACGGGAAGGAAAATTCGAAAATGCGCAAGTGGATTCTGGCGATCGCAATGATCGCTGTTGCACCGAGCGCTGGCATGGCCGCTGATGCGGCTGCCGGCGAGAAGGTCTTCGCGAAATGCAAGGCTTGTCACCAAGTCGACAAGAACGGCGTCGGCCCGCACCTCGGCGGCATCGTCGGTCGCAAGGCCGCTTCGGTCGAAGGCTACAACTACTCTGAAGCCCTGAAGAAGTCGGGCATCACGTGGGATGAAGCTGCGCTCGACAAGTGGCTCCAGGGCCCGAGCAAGGACGTTCCCGGCACGAAGATGATCTTCCCGGGCGTCAAGGATGCAACGCAGCGCGCCGACTTGATCGCATATCTCGCGACGCTGAAGTAATTCGCGCTTCGTAACGACTGCAGAAAGCACCGCGGGGAAGGGGTTCTCCGCGGTGCTTTCTTTTTATCAGAGCTTATTGAAGCGGCGTCACATCGCTGGCGTCGAGAGCTTCGATCATGTCATCGAGCGTCTTGCCGCCGATCGTGAGCGCAGGCGCGACGTCCTTGAGCGGCACAACAACGAACGCCCGTTCTGCGATGAACGGATGCGGCACGACAAGATCCGGATCGCAGATCTGACGATCTCGAATCGCCAGAATATCCACGTCGATGACCCGCGGCCCCCAGTGCCTTGTACGCACACGGCCCATATCGTTTTCGACCGCCTGACAGCGCTTCAACAACTCATGCGGCGACAGCGCGGTCTGTACGCCGACGCAGGCGTTCACGAACCAGTCCTGATCCGTGACGCCCCACGGCGCCGTACGATAAAGCTTCGAGCGCGCGACGACGATGATCGAACCGTCGGCTTCCAGTCTGCGCACGGCATCGTCGATGTTCTCGACACGGTTTCCCATGTTCGTGCCGACCGCCAGGATGGCATCAAGCGTCGGCGGCATCCCCTGCACGGCCGCCGAAGCACAATTCGTCTCCGCCATCTCAGGCTCCCATCTCAGGCCCCATGCGCGGATCAATCGTATTTGATGTACGCAAATCGCATATCGCTCTCAGGCGTACCTTCGAGACCCTTGCCTTCCTTGCCCGGCTGCCAATGCACGACCTCTTCGATCTTTTTCGCGAGTTCGAGGTCTTTCGACGTGATGCCCTTGGCCGAATGCGTCATCAGCCGCACTTCCACCCAGGCATACGAACAGGTGATGTCCGGGTGGTGCCACGCGGCCTCCGCCAGATGGCCGATTGTATTAACGACCATGAGCGTGCCTTTCCAGCTCGCCGTCTTGTAGGTGCGCCGGATCCACCCGTCTTCGAGCTTCCAGGCCGGCAAGTTGGCGGCAAGCCATGCCTTGACATCGGCTTCCGCCATCGGTTTTTCGCGTTCTGCACTCATCTTGCCCTCGACCTCCAATTATCGGACAACTCGGTTCCGAAATCCTACCGCCCCCGTAGCCAGGATGGCAAACGGCCTGAACAGGCGGAAATTCAAAAGAAAGGACTGGTTTACGTGAAGCCTATTCCGGCAACTTCTGCCGCGCTCCGCGTTACGGCTCCGGCGCGGCTGCATCTAGGCTTCCTCGACTTGAATGGCGAGATCGGCCGGCGCTACGGCAGCATCGGCATCGCCATCGATCGTCCCAGCACCGAACTCACCATAACCCCGTCGGCGGAGAATGCCGCAACCGGCCCCGAAAGCCGGCGTGTCCTCAAGCTGCTGCGCAAATATACCGACGACGGCAAGTCGGGCGCTTATGCCGTCGATATTGCGAATGCCATCCCGGCACACGCCGGCCTGGGCTCCGGCACGCAGCTCGCGCTTGCCGTCGGCGCAGCCATTGCCCGCCTGCAAGGCCGCGATCTTTCCCCCGCCGATCTCGCCTCCTTGGGCGAGCGCGGCGCCCGCTCGGGCATCGGTCTCGAAGCCTTTGCTTCCGGCGGTTTCATCATTGATGGCGGCAAGGGCAAAACCGACCGACCGCCGCCGCTGACACTGCGCACGGATTTCCCCAAGGACTGGCGCGTGATGCTGATCCTCGATCCGAATTTCTCAGGCGTCTCCGGTGAAGCCGAAACGACTGCATTCGCCGGACTGCCGCCCTTCCCGGAACGTCAGGCGGCGCACATTTGCCACCTCGTCCTGATGAAGCTCGTTCCCGGCTTGAAAGAATTGGATATCGAGGCCTTTGGCTCGGCCATCACCGAAATCCAGGAAATCGTGGGCGGCCATTTTGCGTCGAAACAAGGGGGCAGCCCGTGGACCAGCCGGGCAGTCGGCGAAATCGCTTCGCGGATGCGAGACATGGGCGCAACCGGCATCGGCCAAAGCTCCTGGGGGCCGACCGGATTCGCCTTCGTCGATAGCCAGAAAGCGGCAGAACGCCTCTATCATTCTTTAGGCGAAGACGCTAAACGCGACGGGCTCGAAATCCTTATCATTCATGGCCGCAACACCGGCGCCAGCATCGAAACGCTGCGCAATTCATAACGAACGGAGCATTAGAACAAATGAGCGACGCAACCCCAATCCTGCACATGCTGGCGCCGCAGAAGCATATGAGCCCCTTCGACGTGAACATGGCAGCCGACGCCGGCTACAAGGTGATCATTCCCTACATCAACGTCGAGCTTGCGGAAGTCACGGGCCTGATCCAGGACGCCATCTTCTCGCGTCCGCCGAACTACGGCGTTCGCACCGGCTTCTTCATGGGCGGTAAGGACGCCATCCTCGCGCTCGACATGCTCGAAGCCGCCAAAAAGGCGATGGTGCCCCCTTTCGAATGCTCGTGCTTCGCCGACCCGGCCGGTTCGTTCACCACGGCAGCCGCGATGGTCGCCTGCGTCGAGAAGGTGCTGAAGGAAAAGTTCGGCAAGACGTGGAAAGGCACGAAGGTTGCCGTATTCGGCGCGACCGGCGTTGTCGGCTTCGCGTCCTCGATCATCTCCGCTCTTGAAGGTGCGGAAGTAAAGCTCGTTGCGCATCGCGGTATCGATCGCGTCATCAAGAACGCGAAGATTTCGAAAGAGCGCTTCGGTGTCGATCTCGAACCCGTTCCCGGCGAAACAGAAGAGCAGAAGAGCGAGATCATCGCCAACGCCGAAGTGATCTTCGCAGCTGCCGCCGCTGGCGTCCGCGTCGTCTCGAAAGAGAACATGCACAAGGCCAAGAATCTTTTGGTCATGGCCGACGTTAACGCCGTTCCGCCCCCGGGCGTCGAAGGCATGGAGCTGTTCATGAATGGCGAGAAGCTGCTCGATACCGAAACGCTCGGCGTCGGCCCGCTCGCCATCGGCGACATCAAGTACAAATGTGAATCGGGCCTGTTCAAGCAGATGATCGATTCCGACGTGCCGCTGTCTCTCGACTTCCGTCACGCTTACGAGCTGTCGAAGAAGCTCGTCGGGTTGGCTTGAGATTGACCGGCGACGTTGTCCTGATCGCAGCATTTTCCGGGCGGAGCCTCGCGCAGTCCGCCCGGCGCGCTGGATTTAGGCCGTTCGTCGTCGACGCTTTCGGCGATCTCGATACCCGCGATGCCGCAGAAGGTCTTCGCGTTATCGATGGCGCGATGGAGACGGGCTTCCGCACGAAGCCACTCATTGCGGCTTTAAACGAGCTTTCTCAATCGGCGCCCGCAGCGCCGATTGGCCTCGTGCTTGGCTCGGGCCTTGAAGATAAGCCGCGGCTTGTCGATGCCCTTGCATCGCGCTTTCGCCTGCTTGGCTGCGATGCGCAAACGCTCGCAACCTGCAAAGATCCGAAAAAATTCTTCGCACTTCTCAACGACCTCGCAATCCCGCACCCCGAGACGCAAAGCACACCGCCGGGGGACGCATCGGGCTGGATCTCGAAGCGCATCGGCGGCAGCGGCGGCCGACATATTCGCGATTGCTCAGGTACCCCACACGCAAAACCGCGCCGTTACTTTCAGAAGCGACTGACCGGCACGCGCTATTCCGTCGGCGCATTGTGCGCGGGGGACGGCGCAGCCTCATCGACATTCGCTGTGAGCCGGCAATGGATATCTCCATCACCTGCACACCCCTATCGCTTCGGCGGCTGCGTCTCCGCGCCCGCCATCGATGATTCGTTATCGTCCCGGATGATCCGCTATGCCCGCGAACTTTCTGAAAAACTGCAATTGCGCGGCCTCGTATCGTTCGATTTCATCGCCGCACAAGGCGTGCCTTACCTGTTGGAAGTGAACCCGCGGCCCGGCGCATCACTTGACGTTCTCGACGATCGCTTCGGCTCTTTGTTCGCAAGACATATCGCCGCCTGCACGGGCAAGCCGGTATCGTCGCAACAAGGCCTTTCTTCCCCTGCCAAAGCCATAGCGATCCTCCACGCTGACCGCGGAGAGACAACGCTTGGTGACATGCCGTGGCCCGCCTGGAGCACTGACCGTGGCACACCCGGCACTTTTGTTCCCCTCGGCGCCCCTCTCGCGACGGCGTTTGCCGAGGCCCCAACCGCCGATGCGGCAGAAGCCCTCGCCCGCGAGCGCTTGGCGGAACTCGAAGACCTGATATACGGACACGCAAAATCCTGACCTGACGGGAGTTTCAAAGATGGTTAAGCAGCCCAGCGTCTCGGCACGCGCCGCCAAGCTCGTAGAGAGCATCGTGAATGACGCCGATGCCCTTCGCATCGACGTGAGCACGGGCAGCGAAGGCGAACGCCTGATCGATATGGGCGCCAAAGTCGTCGGCGGTCTCGAAGCCGGCCGTCGCCTCGGCGAAGTCTGCATGGGCGGCCTGGGTCAGGTGGCGATCACGCAATCGTCCGGGCTTGCGAACTGGCCCCTCGGCGTCGTCGTGACGTCGAATGATCCGGTTATCGCCTGCCTGGGCAGCCAATATGCCGGCTGGTCGATCTCGGATGAGGCGAGCGGCTTCTTCGCGCTCGGCTCCGGTCCTGCCCGCGCCGTCTCGCGCGTCGAAGAACTTTTCAAGGAACTGGGCTACGCCGACCGCAATCCTGAGACGACGCTCGTCATCGAGGGCGACAAGGCACCGCCCGCGGCTGCGATCAAAAAGATCTCCGAGAACTGCGGCATCAACCCGACGCGACTGACGATCATCTACGCAACGACGTGGAGCTTCGCAGGCATCGTCCAGATCGCCTCGCGCGTTCTCGAAGTCGCGATCCATAAGGCCCACGCTCTGCATTTCCCGCTTGAGAACATACTCGACGGCATGGGCACCACACCGATCGCGCCGCCAATCCCCGATTTCGTCAAGGCCATGGGTCGCACGAACGACGCCATCATCTATGGCGGCCGCATTCATCTCTTTGTGAAAGGCCCGGACAGCGACGCGAAGCGTCTCGCCGAAAGCCTGCCCGCGAGCAACAGCGAAGCGTACGGCAAGCCGTTCGCTGAAATCTTCGCCGACGTCAAAGGCGACTTCTACAAGATCGACCCGATGCTGTTCTCACCCGCGCAGGTGATGGTGTCGAATGTCGAAACAGGCAATACCTTCCGTGCTGGCGAACTGGCGCCGGGAGTCGTCGATGCGAGCTTCCGCTGAGAAACAGCCTGACACTCTGCCAGGCCTAGGGGATGGACTTCACCTCGCCCTTCTGATCGAAGAGGGGCGAGGCGAATGGCATGCGCGCCGCATCGTCCGTTCGCTCGAAGCAATGGGCGCGCGCGTCACCGTTTCATCGCTTCCCCACTGCGCATTCGATACTGGCCTTGAAAGCGGCATCGACATTCCGGGTTTTCAGGGCCGCTTGCCTGACGGCGTGTTCGTTCGCTCGATTTCAGCCGGAACGCTTGAGCAGATCACATTTCGCTTAGGCCTTCTGCATGCGCTGCGCGAAAGCGGCGTTCGCGTCTGGAACGACGCGCGCGCGATCGAGCGTTGTGTCGACAAATCGCAAACGACGTTTCTTCTGCACAAGAACGGCATTCCGACGCCACGCACGCGCGTTTGCGAAACGCTTCCCCATGCCCTCGAATATACCGAGGGCCTCGACCGTCCGCTTGTCCTGAAACCGCTGTTCGGCAGTCAGGGCAAAGGCATCGGCATGATTGCGCAGCAAAGCGAATTGCCGCCCCCCGAGACAGTCGATCAGATGTACTACATGCAGGATTACGTCCCGCCGAAGGATGGCTTCTACGAAGACTGGCGCGTGCTTGCGACGCGCCATCGCGTCGTCGCCGCCATGACGCGCCGGGGCACGACGTGGGTCACGAATATCCATCAGGGCGGCAAGGCGCGGGTCCACCTGCCTGACGACGAGATGGCTCGCATCTCGATGGCCGCCATGCGCGCAGTCGATGCGGACTACGCCGGAATAGATCTTATTCGCTCGGCATCGGGCGAATTGCAGGTCCTCGAAGTAAATTCAAATCCGGCATGGCGCGGCCTTCAAGGCGTCGCTGACGTTAATATCGCCTGGGCCATCGCTGAGGATTTTCTGAAAACAGTCGTTGCGCATCGCGCGGCGTTGCACGTGCCTGCCGTCGCAGCAGTCTCATGAAAGCCGCCCGAACCGCTGCCGAAATCAGCGCCGCGTTTTTATACGCGTGCAACGCTGAACTCGAAGCGCTGAAGCCGGGCAACGTTCATCGCTACTCCGCCGGTCACGGCATGGAGGTTTTGCATTTCGAACAGGCCGCAAACGCTGCGGCCGGGCCGATCGCAGACCCACAATTGAGCGTCGGCAAACGCATCCTTCTCGCCACGGAAGCAAGCGTCGCCGCAACGGGCCTCAATACCAACCTCGGCATCGTGCTGCTTTGCGCGCCTCTCGCGAAAGCCGCGAGCGAGACGACCTTCGATATCGGCCTGCGCCGTCGCCTTGGCATGATTCTAATGTCGCTCGATGAGCAGGACGCCGAAGACGCATTCGCCGCCATTCGCGTCGCCAATCCGGCCGGCATGGGCAAGGTCGAACAGGGCGATGTCCATTCGCAACCGCAGCATTTAACGTTGCTCGGCGCCATGCAGCTCGCAGCAGACCGCGACCGCATCGCAAACGCCTATGTAAGCGTGTACGCAGATGTTTTCGATTTTGCCTTGCCGGTATATCGCGAAGCCAAGGCGGTATCTGGTTGCGATGCGACTTTAGCAGTAACGACGTTGCATATGGCGCTGCTTGCGGAATTTCCCGATACGCATATTGCACGCAAATTCGGTGCCGCAATTGCCGCGAAGGTGCAAAACGAAGCACGCGTTTTAAGGCCGCAGTGGTCACCTGCTGCAACTGCGAAATCGCTACCGGCACTTCAGGAATTCGACGCAAAATTGAAACATGAGGGCCTCAATCCCGGCACCACTGCCGATTTTGTGGTCACGACCCTTTTTGCCGACGCGCTGATCGAGCGGAAACGCACCTGAACGGCGATTGGCCCCAACTTAAGGGCTTGTCTCTCCCGGTGACCTAGGGCAATACAGGCGCCGTGTCCGCGGACTCCGCGGGCCGATCCAACGCGCCGAGGCTGGTACTCATGACAACCTGGGCGCTAAGCGCGTGGATATTCATCGCCAGAGCAGTACAGCGAAGTCCCGACTTCTGACGGGGGAGCGTTGTTGCTCATATCCATATCGTTTCATTCGTGGGAGGAACCCCCCTGATGGCCAAAATCAACAAAGTCATGGTCGGCGAGTCGCTCGTCGGCGACGGCAACGAAGTCGCTCACATCGACCTCATCATCGGACCGCGCGGTTCGGCTGCTGAGACGGCGTTCTGCAACGCCCTGACGAACAACAAGGACGGCTTCACGACTCTTCTCGCCGTCATTGCGCCGAACCTCCCCTGCAAGCCGAACACGATCCTTTACAACAAGGTCACGATCAAGGACGCCCGTCAGGCCGTTCAGATGTTCGGACCGGCTCAGTACGGCGTTGCTAAGGCCGTTCAGGACTCGGTTGCTGAAGGCGTGATCCCGGCTGCTGAAGCTGACGATCTCTACGTCTGCGTTGGCGTGTTCATCCACTGGGAAGCTGCCGACGACGCGAAGATCCAGGACTACAACTATCGCGCTGTTAAGGAATCGATCGCGCGCGCTGTTGCTGGCAAGCCGACGGCTGCCGAAGCGACCGCTCAGCGTAACTCGGTCCAGCATCCGTTCGGTGCGAAGGCTTGAAGCGGAAACCGTCCTCAGCAGGTAGAAAACAAAAATGAGACTGCCCCTCCCATGAAGGGGGGTCTGCTGCAGCGATTGGGTAGACTGCTCTCGGGCCGTTACAGCGGTTAATTCTCGAAAACAAACCTTGGCCGCAACTGGGATTTGTTTTCGGCTGGAGTGGCTCCTGCCAATTCACTGAAACCGGACATTCATCGGCCGGCGATCTCTTTAAGGTCGTCGGCCGAAATCTTTCCGGAATGCAGCGCTGAAGCGATTAACGCTCCCGAAACGCCGATTTTTCGAATTTCATCGAGATCGCCGCGGTCGCGAATACCGCCCGCCGCATAGACACGCCGTCCCTTGGCTCGTGTCACGATATTGTGCAGCCGGTTGAGATCGGGGCCTTCGTTAGCGCCGACCCGATCGAGCGTCATGGCGATTACGCGCGACGGCCACAGCGAAGCATCGTTGAGCATCGCATCCGGCCCCATGAATTCGCCATTGCGAAAATCGAGCGAGAGAACCGTGCGCAACGGCGCTTCCGCGACGATATCCTCCCAGCCGCGCACCGTTTCGATGCTCTCCGTTCCAACGACGAGCGTCGCGACAGGAGCCGCCAGAACCGTGCGCGCCGCGCTGCGTGAGCCCGTCCCGGCGTCGATCCAGATTTCCGCATGCGGCAACGCCTGGCTGAGCACAGGCACGATATGCGTATTACGGCCGCGTCCCTCGATGCCGTCGAGATCGGCAAGGTAGAGCTTCCTGAAAGGAAAGAGCCGCGCCAGCCCACGCGCAACGTCCGCCGGTTCCGACGAGGGCGCAAGCGGGGTTTCGATCGGCTGATATGCGGATCGCACACCCTTCACCGCGCGAACGACCTGCCCGCGCGCGACATCAATAACCGGAATTACGTCCACCGCTTGCCTCCTCACCCCGCGAGTGTATCACGGCTTAAGATAAGGAAGCGAAGGCCCAAATGAGCAAGGTAACCATCGGTCTCGACGTCGGCGGCGCGCACTTGAAGGTCGCGCGCGTCGAAGGCACTCGCCTTGTTGCCGTCCGCCAGATCGCCTGTCCGCTCTGGCAAGGTCTCGACCAGTTGGATCAAGCCATTCGCGAGGCTGCGTCACTGTTAGAGGGTGCCGATGCCTTCGCCATCACGATGACAGCAGAGCTGACCGAGATTTTCGAAAGCCGCGAATCTGGCGTCCTCGCGATTCTCGACCGCCTGCGCGAAAGACTGTCGGGCGAACTTCGAATCTATATGGGACTAAAGGGGCTCGCCCCGCCCAACATAGCTGCGAGCGATCCTTTGTCCGTCGCCTCCGCGAATTTTCTCGCGACAGCAGCCCTCGTCTCGCGCCTGCGCCCGCGATCGCTCCTGATCGACATGGGCTCAACGACGACAGACATCATAGCCTGCGATCGCCCTCTCGGCCTCAGCGATGCCGAGCGCATGCAAACCGGCGAACTCGTCTATACGGGCTTCACGCGGACGGCTGTGCCGTCGGTCGCGACACACGCGCCGCTCGCCGGGCAATGGCAAAGCCTCGCCCGCGACGCCTTCGCCAACATGGCGGACGTGCGCCGTATCCTCGGCACGCTGCCTGAAGATGTCGATCAGCATGCGACGGCCGATGGTCGCGGCAAGACACAAAAGGAAAGTCTCGAACGCTTCGCACGCGGCTTTGGACGCGACGCCGACATCCGCCATCTTTCGACGTGGCAGGTCTCGGCGGTTTACATCGAGGAGCAGCAGCTGAGGTCGATGCACGACGGCGCGCTGCAAGTTCTGTCACGACCTGGCAGCACTGCCGAAAGCGTCATCGCCGCAGGGATAGGAGCTTCGGCCGCAAAGCAAATCGCCATGCGCCTCGGCCTCCCACCTGAATTTTTCGGCGATCTGATCGAATCATCTGACGACGATCAGAAGCTCTGGGCCACGCGCTGCGCACCGGCTGTCGCGGTCGCGCTCCTGCTCAATGCATAAAAAATCGGCCGCAGCACCACCGCCGCGGCCGACCAAATTCTCAAAAAGCCGACGAGGCTCAGCCGCGTTCGCGCTTCAGACGAACGAGATCAAACGAGCCGGACTCGAGGATCAGATCATAGACATGGCCGTTCTCGCGACGGGCATCGTCGATCTTCCAGTAACCGTCGTTGTCCCAACGGAGCTTGCGCCACTCGACGAAGCCCATGTGATGCAGCCTGTCAACGACGATAGCCGGATCATCTTGAACCACATGACGGTGGCCAGCGCTCGCGGGCACAGCCGTGGCCAGCGCAATGGCGGTCGCGGCACACGCGAGGCGTACGATACGGGAAACTTCAATCATCGAATTCTGCCTTCTCTTGGGTATTGCTCATTCTGGGGGGTGACCGGAAACAAACACAGCTAATCCGGTTCAGTTCCCTTTACATGCTTTCCATGTCAGTGAGCAACAAATGAGGCGAGACCAAAAAGTCCAATTCGGCCTATTCGGCATCCTTGAGTTGTGATGCGAGATGATGCCCCGAGAAGCCGATTGTATTCTGCAATGCCCGGAATTGCTGAAGTGCAGCAGAACGATCAACGGTTGCCGACTTGACTGCCGCAATCAGAATATTCTTCGAGGTGTGTTCGGTCGAAACAAATTCAATCAACCGGACCTTGTAGCCCGAAGCTTCAAGCAGCAACGCCCGCGCCGCATCGGTCACGAGATCAGCTTGGCGCTGTTTCAAAAGCGGATATTTGATCAGCCCTTTCAATCCTTCGCCGGTATCTTTGATTTGCGGTGCAATTTCATGCTGGCAGCAAGGCGCCGAAAGGATAAGCCGCGCTCCCGAATGGATTCCGAATGCCATAGCATCGTCGGTTGCGGTATCGCAGGCATGCAGCGCGATCACGATATCAACCACCGGCGATTCGGCCTTCGCCGCTTCTTCCGCAACGAATTTCAAGCCATCGAAATGAAGATCACGCGCGAGGTTGTTGCATAGCGTAACGAGATCGCTGCGCAGCTCGATGCCTGTCATCCGACATTCGCGCTGCAAGATCGTCGTGATGTAGTCGTAGAACGCGAATGTAAGATAGCCTTTGCCCGCGCCAATATCGACAACGGTAATTGGCGTTGATTTTTCGAACGCGCATTCCGGAATGAGATCCGCTGCAATTTCGATGAAGCGGCAAATCTGGCGATATTTACCCTGCATCGTCGGCTTGATGCGGCCATCGCGATCGGCAACCTCCAGCCCTTTGAGATAGGGCCGATTTGCCGGAACGAGATAAGCTTTCTTTCGGTCATGGGCTTGCGGCGCCGATGACGTCATCGTCGGCTTGCCGGTGCTGAGGTGCGGCACACCTTTGCGGCTGTAGTCGAGGCGAACGTCCCGCACGTTCGTAAACAGCGTCGCACTCATATAATCCGCACCGATCAGATCCGCGATGAATTCGACGCCTTGGTCTATGGTGAATGTCTTCGTTTCATCCTTGCGCGGATAGCTGGTGACGAGCTTCAGATGCGGCTTATCCTTGATGAGAACGAGCGTCGCGACCGCCTTACGCGTGTCCCCTTCGCCGCGAAACTTTCCCAGCGCCAGCTTGGCGAACGAACCGTCTTCGGCAGCCGCCGCGAGCGCCGAGATAAATTCGCCCTTCACATCTGTTGCAGAAGTCATGGCGTCTTCTGATCGAAACGCGCTTGCCGCCACGCCGAAACTTTCTCCATCAGCCATTCCCAGGCTTCATCTTCGCGCGGGCCCGCGGTCTTCGAAACCGCAATTTCGAGATACTTCAGCTCGCTCTCGACCTTCTCCGGCGGCAGCATGTGGAGACGCGTCGTCAGTACGGCCAATTCGAGAACGGCAGCCTGCGCACGATTAAAACCTTCCCACGCCTTATGCATTTCTTCGTCGACGATAGTGCACAGAAAGCGCGGACGCTGGTCGTCCTCAACGACCTTCTCGACGTTCAACTCCCAATGCGAAACGCAATCTGCAAGCCGCTCGCCTTTGATCGTTCGGGTCGGCAGGAGCGGCCAGATCTTGCGCCCTGTAACGGCGCCTGCAAACACGCGCACATCGTCCGTATGGCTCGCAGCCGCGAACGGATTGATGCGCAGGTTTTCAAGCGTCGTTGACGGCCGAAACGGCGCAATCACCCAATGCTCGCCATCGTCGATCAAACCGAGCGGTGCGATATGCGCTTCGCCGTTGGCGTTAAACGTCGTGATGATCGTTTCGACGATCCGGGGCATCAGGCGGTTCCTTCACCAATCAGAAGCGCCGCCAGTGCGGCGTCATCTTCTGGTCCAAAGATAGACCAGCCGAGATCGGCGCGCGCAACAATTTCCGGAAAGACCGGATCAACGATCCCCTCACGCATCAGGTCCATTGCCGACGAAATATCCCTCGCACTGACCGATTTCAAAAGCACGAGGCGCGCTTCAAGCAATTCCGCCAGCCGCGCAGCAAGTGCGTCCGACGTAACGTCCCAACTCGCGGGTATCGTCTTATCGCTGCCGATCATCTGCAACGGCGCCCAGACCGGAATTTGTCCATCCATCACCGCTTCGGAAATGTCGTCCAGCGATCGCGCAACCGTCATGCCGGGCTGCAGCCCCACGATGCATTCCGCCATCTGCTCCATCGCCAGCATGGCGAGACGATGCGCGACAGCATCGTTGAACCGCATTTCCGATTGCAGATTGCGAACCGCATCGGCAAAGGGGCCGCCACCCGGCACGATCACGACAGGAATGCGCGCGCCACCGATCATCGCGAGCACTGGTGCCAGACGCCCCGTCTCGGCTAGGCTGCCGCCGATCTTGATGACGAGCGGCCGAACGCTCATCGCATGGCACTCAGCCACGGCCAAACTCGCGCGCCGCAGCACGCGTTGCCGGACGAATGATTTCAACGCCGCGCCGGGGTCCACGCTCCAGCTTCTCAAGCGCAACGCGCACGGCAGCGATGCGTGGATCGACAAGCACCTGCGACGCAATCCGTTCGGCGAACGTCTCGACGAGATTGATATGCCCGCCGCGCGCCAAGTCGACGATCATGTCGATGATGTCGGCATAGGACGGCACTTCGGCCATCGCGTCATCGAGGCTGAACACGTCCGGTGCCAGCCGCGCTTCAACGGTGAACCGCACCTTCTGAGTCACGCCCTGCTCTTCGGCATAGACGCCGACATTGCAATCGACGACGAAGTCGTTGACAAAAATGGTATCGCCGATTTCCCGCGCTTTCGCCGTCGCCTTCTTGAGCTTCAGTGCGTTGCTGACATCGGCGGCCTTGGATTTGACCGGCTTTTTCTTGTCTTTCATGCGACGGACGTCTCCCGCGCCAGTGACAGCTTTGCATTATCGAGCGCCCGGCGAACTGAAACCACACGGCTGAGTTCGATGGCGCTTACGCGCCCCTGAGCACACAACGCACCACGAAAACCGAGCAAGTCGGGGCCAAGACCGGCGAGCATATCGATGTCGCTCTCTCGCAACGATCCGGCAAGCCCGACAAAAAGCCGATTGTCCCGCCCCAAACGTACAAATTCCATTAATCGCGCCGCGGACAATACGGTCGTCAGTCTGCCTGCGGACTTACCCGCCGTGTCGATCATCACACCAGCAAATCCCGCGTCCGCCAAATCGGCAACTAGCGCAAAATCCGGGTTCTGGTCAGCCATCAGAACCGCCACCAACTTTGTCGACCTCGCATGCGCCGCCCCTAACGCTGCAATGGCGCGCCGCGGGTCCTCGCTGCCGAAAAAGCCGATCTTGACGATATCGACACCTGTTGCTGCCATATCGGATGCGGCGTTCGTCAGAACATCAGGTTCGGGCGGCAGATCGCCGATGGTTGCGCTGACCGGCAAGCGGCGGCCGACGCCTGCCACGATCTCACGAACCGTCGCGGCGCTAAGCGCTCCCAGCGCCCCGGCTGCCGGATCTTTGCAATCAATGATGTCGGCACCGCCAGCCAGCGCGATCTCCGCCTCGCCCGCGGTCGTCACGCTGGCGAGAAAGGCTGGCGTGCCTCGTCTCAAACCGTCAATCATTTCGTCGTTCCGAGATTGGTCCGCCGACGGCCTTCAGGCCGCGAAGATGCGATTTTGTTCCGCGAGGACGGCAGCCCGGTCGTGTCGCTGCGCCTCGGTCAGGTTGATGGTCACATCCTGCGCCACACTCGCCTTTCCGGGCGCCAAGCGCAAGATGCGCGTTCCGAGCTGAATTGCCTCGGCCCGGTCGTGGGTAACGAAAATGACCGTGGTCGGATGGCGGTGCCAGAGCCCGGTCAACAGCGCCCGCAGGCTGATCGCTGTCGGATCATCCAGCGAGACGAACGGCTCATCCATCAGCAGGATCTGGGGTTCGACGATAAAGCCCCTGGCCAGAGACGCCCGGCGCTGCATCCCGAGCGACAGACGTTCCGGATAGGCATTCATGGCATCCTTCAGCCCGACGCGCTCAAGCATGTCGGGAATTTCTGCGTGGCGCGGATCGCCTTCCGGCAGGACCAGGGCGATATTTTCGTAAACCGTCCGCCAGGGCAGAAGACGTGGCGTCTGGAAAATAAAGGTCAGCTTATCCTTCGCTGCACCAAGATCGACGCTGCCTTCGAAATCCTTGTCGAGCCCGGCAATGACGTTCAGGAGCGTCGACTTTCCGCAGCCCGATGGCCCTGTGATGACAAGGAACGACCGCGGCGCCACCTCGAACGCGATATCCTTGAGCACGGGCTGTGGCGGCCTGTTACCGACGGCCGGAAAAACCTTACTGCGAACTTCGACGCGTATCGGCGAAGACAGATTTACTCCGTTCATCGGCGCCATGCGGTCACCCGTTCCTGCAGCGGCTGCAACACCGCAAACTCGATGATCTGCACCACAAGAATGAACGCCAGCGCATACGCCAGGATCGTGCTAACGTCGAATTCCTGAAACGCGATGCTGAGCCGATAACCGACGCCGCTCGACCGCCCGAAGGCTTCGACCACCAGCACAATCTTCCAAACCAGCGACAGGCCGGATCGCGCCGCCGCCGCGAAAAACGGCGCGAGCTGCGGCAGCGTCACGTGACGCAACGTCTTCCACCAGCCGAATTTGTAGATCTGCGCCATCTCGTCGAGATCTTTCGACAGGCTGCGCGCGCCCTCGCGCATATTTACGGCGACGTTCGGGATCTTGTTCAGTGCAACCGCCGTGATCGCCGCCGCATCCGTCAGCCCGAACCAGATGTAGCAAAGCGTGATCGTGACGAGCGCCGGCAGATTGAGAAACAGGATCAGCCAAGCGTCAAAAAACTTGTCGGCTGTCCGGTAGCGACCGAGAAAAATCCCGATCGTCGTGCCGATGAACATCGAGACGACAAACGCCACCGCGACGCGCGCCAGCGTTGCGGAAGTATCTTTCCAGAGATTGCCGTTCGCGCCTTCGCGCCAGAGCACGTCAAACACGGCGAGCGGCGTCGGCAAATAGCGATTGTTCGCGTACACGGCAATGATCTGCCAGAGAACAGCCAGCGCCAGCAGCGACCCGGCCATCCACGCGAGCCGCTCAAGCGATGCCGTGAAACCCGTCGGCGCCGCCATCAGCCTAGGTGTGGAAGAGATCCTGGTCGAAATGGGTGCCATCACCAACGAGTTCCGTATCGCCAAGTTCAATGAGAAGGTTCGTAAGCTTCTCCGCCGCCGCGGTATCCTCCGGTCCCCACGAGCGCGTGATGCCCGACCGATAGTAGTCTCTGATCGCGACAAGCTCGGCGTCTGAGCTGGGCTTGATCAACGGCCGCAAACGCTCCCAAGCTGCATCCGACGTCGCCAGCACCGCGTCGGCGTCCGAGACAGCCGCCAGAAGCGCGTCAACCGGCACCCCCTTAGCGCGAACCTCCTTTTGCGACCAGATGAATCCGACGAGCGCCGGCGTTGGCGACACATCGAGTCCCTTGATGACGTCCGACATCGCCAGCAATTCTTCGGCGCCGCCAGCCTTGAGACGTGCCGCGTAGGTCCAGAAGTTCAGCACCGCATCCAGACGCTTGTTCTTGAATTCTTCCGACACAAGCGGTGCTGCTCCAAACACCGGTTCGGCAAAATCGGCAATGTCCTTGCCAAGTTTCTTGCGCGAATAGGCCCGCAGCAGTATCCAGCTCTTGTCGATGCCCGTTCCCGCGACGCCGATCTTTTTTCCTTCGAGATCCCCAAGCGACTTGATCGGACTATCCTTGGCGACCATTACGCTGCCGAGCGCCGAGGAGTACGGAAAAAACTTCAGATCATCGCCGCGCGCGCGTTGACGAAGCGCCCAGGTCCAATCACTCACGATCATGTCGGCCGCGCCCGACAGCAACGCCACCGGCGCCGCCGGATTGTTCGCCACCTCGACCACATCGAGATCGAGCTTGTGTTTCTTGTCGATCCCTTGTGTGCGGATTGTATCGATCACCCAGCTCAACGAGCCAAATTTAACCGACGTTAGGCGCACTGGAGCGGCCGCGAATGCGAAGCGAGGTATCATGATGGAGGCTGCGAGCGCAGAGCCGGCCGCCAGAATGCCTCGGCGGTTGATCATCGTCATTTTGAGGTCGCCTCGACGTTAAACCGGTTTCTCCAGAGATAACGCACACCGTGCAACCAAAGATCATCGGAGTTGCCGTTGATCGAGGCGGACATCGTTTTCGTCAGTTCGCCCGTCTTCGTGTCGCGGGCCACGATCGCCAGATTGATCAGCGCGCCCGAGACCTTATCGACATAGCCCGTGACAGCAATATCGGCGCCCGCTTCCTTCGCAATCGGCACTTCGCAGCCATTGCACTGATTGAACGGCGCGGCCGTCTCGATTTCCTTCTCTTTCGAAGACAGATCGACGACCTGATATTTGCCGTCCTTCTGCATCAGCGAGCGAAGCTCGTCGGCAATCAGCTTCAGTCGTCGCAAATCGTCCGGGTTGTATTGCGGAATAAGCTGTCCGTCCTGCTCCGCATCGTGAAGATCGAACGGAAAGACCGCCGCTTTCGTGACGGCATAAGCTGCGGGCGTAATCGACAAAGATGCGAAAAAGACGAGAAAAGCGCGCTTGAGCAAGGGCATATGCATTCGTTTCCACGTAACTGAGCGGATTCATACAGTAAGAGGAGCATCGCGCCCGGCCGAAGCGCTCTAGAACTGTAGGTGCCCGCTAACCCCCAGCCATTGCAAGAGGTTCACCCGCCGTTTGCATAGAATGACTGGTCACAAACGCGCGAGGCGAAAGCGTCCAGCTTGACAAGGCGGCCAACGGCCCCCTTTTAGCAACACAGTAACACTTTGATGCCCGAGAGCTTCGCCGCCGTGTGCTGCGAGGCGAATTGGAGTTTGATCATTTGCCCATTGCAACTCCCGGCCCTTTTGTCCGCTTGATGTCATCCAAAACAGCTATTTTCGGTCTCTTTTTCACGGGTTTTGCAGCCGGCAGCGTTGCCTTTGCCAATTTTGCTGCAGCGCAAACGGCACCGCAGCCTATCCCGATCCCGACGCAGACATCGCAACCGCAAGGTGCGGTTATCCAGATGCTCTACGTGAAAGAGGACCGGGAAAAGGAGTTGCCTCTTTCGCTCCTCGATCAGCCCAACCCCGATGACGGCATCGCGGGTGCCAAGCTCGGCATCGCCGACGACAACACGACGGGCCGTTTTCTCAACCAAACCTTCAAGCTCGATGTCATCGAAGGCAGCGACATCGACGACTTGATCAAGCAGGCGACCGACAAGGTCGCCGCCGGCAACGCTTTCATCGTCGCCGACATGGCACCGGACTCACTCTTGAAGTTTGCCGATGGCATGAAGGGCAAGCCCGCACAGATTTTCAACGTCGGCAACCCGGACGATCGCCTGCGTGAGGAAGACTGCCGCGCCAATGTCCTGCATACGGCGCCGACACGCACGATGCTGGCCGATGCACTCGTGCAGTATCTGGTGTGGAAGCGCTGGCCGAACATGCTGATGGTCATCGGCCCGAGCGCCAACGACCAGCTTCTCGCCGATGCCTATCGCCGCTCGGCGAAAAAATTCGGCGCAAAAATCGTCGAGGAGCGCAAGTTCAACGTCGACACCGGCAACCGCCGCGCCGACGGGGGATTCGAGCAAATCCAGCAACAAATCTCGCAATTCATGCAGGGGGCCAAGGACCACGACGTCGTCCTCGTCGTCGACGAAGACCAAGTCTTCGGCGACTACTTTCCCTATCGAACCTGGGTTCCGCGTCCGATCGTCGGCTCGGCGGGTCTCGTTCCCGGAAGCTGGCACCCAGCGCTTGAACAATGGGGCGCGACGCAGTTCCAGAACCGCTTCAAACGTTTGACCGGCCGCATCATGCGACCGCTCGATTACGACGCTTGGATTGCAACGCGTGTCGTCGGCGAAGCGGCATCACGGACGCGTTCGACCGACTTCAAAACGCTGAAAGACTTCATTCACTCGCCGAAATTCGACGTTGCTGCCTTCAAGGGAGTCGCTGTGAGCTTTCGCGGCTGGAACGGCCAGCTCCGCGAACCGCTGCTCGTCAGCACCCAGAAGATATTTGTTAGCGTCTCCCCGCAACCGGGTTTCCTGCATCAGTTCAGTCTGCTCGATACGCTCGGCATCGATAAGCCGGAGACCAAGTGCAAAGCCTATACGCAATGATCCGCAGTCGTTCGCGCGCCCGTCATTCGGCGCTTATTTCTCAACCGGAGTTTAGAATGTCGCGACTTTCAACGCTCATGCCCGCGCTGGTCACCGCCGCGATTGCATCTTTCGGCGTGACACCTGCCGATGCCTATACGGCTTACGTCACCAACGAAAAAGACAATACCGTCTCGGTCATCGACACCGATAAACTCGAAGTCATCAAGACCGCAAAAGTCGGCCAGCGCCCGCGCGGCATCGTCATGTCGAATGATGGCAAGTGGATCATCATCTGCACGAGCGACGACAACGACGTAAAGGTCTACGACGCAAAAACGCTCCAATACATAAAATCTCTTCCGTCCGGCCCCGACCCGGAATTGCTCACGCTGCACCCCGATGGGCGTCGCCTTTACATCGCCAATGAGGACGACAACCTCGTAACCGTCGTCGACATCCAGACCTCGAAGGTCATCACCGAAATTCCCGTCGGCGTCGAACCCGAGGGCATGGGCATGAGCCCCGACGGCAAAGTGCTCGTCAATACGTCCGAAACGACGAACATGGCGCACTTCATCGACACCACCACGCACAAGCTGTTCGACAACGTCCTCGTCGATAGCCGCCCGCGTGTCGCAATGTTCAATTCGGCCCAGACCCAGCTGTGGGTGTCATCTGAGGTTGGCGGCACGGTGGCGGTAATCAATCCGGCTGACCGCAAGATCATCGCCAAGATCAACTTCTCTATCCCGGGCATCGAGCAGGAAGCGATCCAGCCGGTCGGCATCCGCATCACCAAGGATGACAAGATCGCCTTCGTCGCGCTCGGCCCAGCCAACCGTGTCGCCGTCATCGACACGAAGACGTTCAAAGTTTTGAAGTATATTCTGGTTGGCCAGCGCGTCTGGCAGATGTACTTCACCCCCGATGGCAAACTTTTATTCACGACCAACGGCGCTTCGAACGATGTGACCGCCATCGACGTTGCCAACTTGAAGGCGATCAAATCGATCAAGGTCGGTCGCTATCCCTGGGGCGTCGTGGTCTCGCCGAAGTAACGAACGAAAAGGACTGAATACGATTATGGCATCGACTGTCACGGCCGAAGCCGAGCAAACGCCGGCCCTCGTCGTCAACGGCGTGAGCCACAGTTTCGGTGACCGGAAGGTTCTCGATCGCGTCTCGCTCACTGTCGAGCAAGGCGCGTTCGTCGTGCTGTTGGGCCTCAACGGTGCAGGAAAATCGACGCTGTTCTCGTTGATCACGCGCCTCTATGACAACGTCACCGGCGAAATCTTCATTCGCGGGTTCGACGTCCGCAGACGGGCGTCGCAGGCGCTGCAACGCCTCGGCGTCGTCTTCCAGAGCCGCACGCTCGACGTCGATCTGACGCTGATGCAGAACATGAAGTACCATGCCGCCCTGCATGGCTTCGCTGGCCGCGAGGCGACACGGCGCGCGCAACAAGCGCTAGAGCTCGTCGGACTGGCGGATCGCGCCAACGAAAAAGTCCGCGCCCTGTCCGGCGGTCAGGTCCGTCGCGTCGAGATTGCGCGCTCGATGATGCACCGTCCCGATCTGCTGTTGCTCGATGAGGCAACCGTTGGCCTCGACCTCGGCTCGCGCGAAAGCGTCCTGAAGATCGTCCGCGATCTCGTCGCCAAGGAAAAGCTCGGCGTTTTATGGGCGACCCACCTGATGGACGAAGTCTTGCGCACCGATCAGGTCGTCATTCTGCATAAGGGCGTCATTCTCTATAACGGCCCGGTGCCGCAGCTCCTGACGCTGACGGGAACGTCCAGCGTCCGCGAAGCGTTTCGCACGGTGACGGGAACCAAAACAACGATCGAAGAGGCCGCCTGATGTCATCGCAAGCGGCGACCACGAGTCCCGATAACATTTCCGCCATGTATCACGGCAGCGAGGATGACGCGCGCCGCCGTCTTGGCATCGCGGGTTACTTCGCCTGCTTCAAGGGCATCGTCTGGCGCGAGATTCTTCGCTATCTGCATCAGCGCGAACGGTTCCTATCGGCCCTCGTTCGACCGTTGATCTGGCTATTCATCTTTGCCGCTGGCTTCCGCCAGACGCTCGGCATTTCGATCATCCCGCCCTACCAGACCTATGTCCTCTATGAAGAGTTCATCGCACCTGGCCTGATCGCGATGATCCTCCTTTTCAATGCCATGCAGTCGTCGCTATCGATGGTCTACGATCGCGAGACGGGTACGATGCGGACATTGCTCGTCAGTCCGTTTCCGCGCTCGTTCCTGTTGCTTTCGAAGCTGCTCGGCGGCGTGTGCGTTGCTCTGCTGCAAGCCTACGCGTTCATGTTGGTTGCGTGGTTCTGGGGCATCGAGCCACCGCCCGTCACCGACCTGAAGCTCTTTACATTCTACGATCCGCCGACCTGGGCAGGCGGTGTGATTCCGACCATGTCCGATCCCGTTACGACCTCGCTCTTCTCGTTGCCCGACTTCATCCAGCCGTTTGCAGGTTACATAACTGTAATTCCCGCAATCGTGCTGGCGGGTTTAATGCTGGGCTCCCTGGCCCTCCTGATGTCGTCGGTCATCAAGCAACTTGAGAATTTCGCGGGCGTCATGAATTTCGTGATCTTTCCGATGTTCTTTGCGTCGTCCGCGCTCTATCCGCTGTGGCGTATCCGCGAAGCGAGCCCTGCACTTTTCGAGATCTGTCGCCTCAATCCGTTCACGTATGCAGTGGAACTCATCCGCTTTGGGCTGTATGGACAGGTCGATACCGTGTCCCTTGCCATCGTCGTCGGCTGCACGATCGTTTTTCTTGCCGCGGCGGTATTTGCCTATAATCCCTCGAAAGGGTTGATCGCTCGGCGCGGCGGCCCTGGAGGAGCAGCCTGAGGTTTGATTGACAATGAAAATGAACTTTCTCCGTCGCGCCGCCCTGGGGACCGCATTCGTTATGCTGGCACCGCTGACATGGTCGGCCGTATCGCCTGCGTTCGCCGATGAGCAGGACAAGAATGAGTGGCCTTGCGTTTACCGCAAGGTGCCGATGCTGTCGGCAGCCACGATCTGGGATGGCCCCGAAATTAAAGACACCAAGAGCTGGCGGAACGACGAAAAAATCCGCACGCTCTCGCAATATCTGATCTCGCGCCGCATCAAGGAAGATGACGCCGAAGCCGCGATCAAGAAGTATGCTGCCAGCATTCCCGCTGATCAGCGCGACGCGAAGCTGACGGAACTCTTCTCGGCCGTCCTGACCCGCACCAACGAGAACCGCAAGATCGTTATGTCAGGCATTGAACGCTTCCATAAGCGCCAGATGGAGCGCGCAAAGGAAATTGAGGCCGAAGGGCTGGAGCTGCCCCCTGAAAACGAAATGGGCATCACCGACGAGTCGACCGGACCCGCCGGCGAAATTTCAAAGCTTTCGAACAAGCAGGAAAAATACAAATGGGAAATTCGCACCTTCCAGGAGAAGCAGGCGAACATCCCGATTGCGTGTGAAATTCCCCAGCTGATTGACGAACGCGCCGGCGCTCTCGCTCGTGCCATTCGCGCCGAGATGAAAAGCTAGGGCGCTCGTTTTCAACCATCAACGGCTCTATTCGGGTGGCGCGGCGGGTGACGCGCCGCCCGATTTTTTTATTCACGCTTCGTTAGCCTTAACGCGTCCTTAACCAAGGTTGATGCACTGTCAACACATCGGCTCTCGCCGCCGGTTCTGTTCCGGCCCCGAAGCCAACACCGCAAGTGAAACGTGTCGTCATCCCTAGTCTCGCGTTGTGAGGTTGACCATGCACCAAGAACTTGTCTCGCGTGCCCTTGCCTACGTCTCCTGCATTTCGACGATGAGCCTGCTCATGACGTCGATGGCGATCGCCGCCATCAACGTCGGACGAACGTCGCTGTCTTCCTGCGCCCAGCATGCCTGCGTTGCCGGCATCATGGTCACGAAGGACGGACAGTTCGGCGCTCTCACGAGCCCCGCTCAAGTCAATGCGTTGGCTACTGAGCTCTGGTCCGCCAAAGCCTGAAAAACGAATACTCTCGCCAATGCGGATGCAAAAGCCGATCGCGACGGCTCGTGCGGAAACGGCGGCGAGAGGGAAATGCCACGGCCACTACGACTTTGAAGCACTCTTGAAGTCACGACCCGCATAAAAAGCATGCCGTCCGGGCGCACGGACGGAAGTCACTCGATACACGACAAGATCACACGAAGCCTTTTGGTGGTGCTCTGAATCGGCCGGAGCGGAACCAAAAGAGCTAGGCACGTACAGAAGGGCGCGAGCTTCAGGTCTGGCTCGCGGCCTTTTGTGCTTTGACGATGTTGTCGATCGCCTGCAGTTCGGCAATGAGCGCACCGAAGTCTTTGAGCGCAACCATGTTCGGCCCGTCCGACGGCGCCTTATCCGGATCCTGGTGCGTCTCGATAAATAACCCCGCAACGCCAGCGGCAACCGCCGCGCGCGCCAGCACCGGCACGAACCGCCGATCTCCGCCCGACGACGTCCCCTGCCCGCCCGGCTGCTGCACGGCATGCGTCGCATCGAAAATGACCGGAGCACCGGTTTCCGCCATTTGCGGCAGTGCCCGCATGTCGACGACGAGCGTATTGTAGCCGAAGCTTGACCCGCGCTCCGTCACCAGAACATTCGGATTGCCCGAGCCCGTTACCTTGGCGACGACATTCTTCATGTCCCAGGGGGCGAGAAATTGCCCTTTCTTGATCTTGACGACACGTCCGGTCTTAGCTGCCGCGATGAGCAGGTCCGTCTGCCGGCACAGGAATGCCGGGATCTGCAGGACGTCGACCACCTCGGCGACAGCCGCGCATTGCGCAACCTCGTGCACGTCGGTCACGACGGGCAGCCCGAACGTCTCGCGGATTTCAGCGAAGACCGGCAAGGCAGCCTCAAGCCCGATGCCGCGCCGCCCTGTCAGTGATGTCCGATTGGCCTTGTCGAAGGACGATTTGTAGACGAGCCCGATTCCGAGCGTCTTTGAGATTTCGCTTAGCGCCGCCGCCATCTCCAGCGCGTGCGCCCGGCTTTCCATCTGGCAAGGCCCGGCGAGCACGGCAATCGGCGCATCATTCGCAAAGCGGACATTTCCGACGCGCACCTCGCGGGCAGGCTTTAGGGTCTCATGCTGTGTCATGGCGAGGGTTATAGCCGCCGACAAGGCCGTCCGCGACCCCCGACACCGAGTTCCCCAAAACAAAAACGGCGACCCAAGGCCGCCGTTTTAGGAACCAAAAGGTTCGAATTCGTTAGATCAGGTCGATCTCAGCCGGAAGGTACGACGTAACTTCCAGACCAACTTCCTGCTCGCGAACTTCCGGCTTCGTCCAGGTCTTCATGGTGTGTCCTCCACGTATTCCGACAGGTTTGTTCCTGTTGCGAACTCACATAGTTAGATAACTGCCAAAATTCCAATCTCTTTTCGCTAACGCCGCTCAAACTTTTCGTGATCACGAAATAGTGACGCGTTATATCATTTCATTCGCTGAGCTTTTGAATCTGCTATCGATTTCCCGTCACCGATGCAATGCGATTTTGCAACAACCCTGACCTGCAAACGGACTTATTTGAGGTTGTTTGAACGCGTCGCCGATAACCACAGGGAGGCAGCCAAGTGTGCTCCTGGAGCGTCAGCCGGGCCCCTCACAACGCCATTAAAACCCGTTGTCGCCTCAACGGCGCATCAGACATGGTAAGGCTGCACGGCAAGCCGCGACTCGGGAGGCGGCAAAAATAAATAGGTGAGGACTACAAGATGTTCGAAAAATATCCTTGGCTGGAACCGGTTCTGCTCGGCGCAGTGATCGTGTTCATCCTCGATCTCGTCGGGAACTTGGTTTCATTCTCGAACCGCGTGCTGAACGCTCTCGCGACGGCAATCATATTCGCCATCGTTTTCGGCGGCCTGCTCTACACCGGAATCCTGACCCTCGACGTGACGACGGTCACGACCGAGACACCAGCCGCCACCGCTCCGGCTGCGCCAGCCGCTCCGGCAACGACGCCATAACGCACGTCTGCGAAAACCGATTGTACGACATGCGATCCCGGCGCCGATGCGCCGGGATTTTTGTTTCGCAAGGTAACGCGCGATTACGAAAGATCGGGCGTGACTTCGCTGGCGTCCTTCGCTTTCTTGACGCTGCCTTCGAAGTGCGCACCCTCGGCGATCGTCAGCTTTTCCTGCACAATGCTGGCTTCCACCACCGAATGCTCATGCAGAATGACGTTCGAGCCTTTTAGTTCGCCTTTGACGCCGCCCTGAATGGCAATCGTGCGCGCAGTGATGACACCTTTGACGTGTGCGCCATTATCAACCGTCACGGACTCGCCGTGAACGTCGCCCTCGATGTGGCCCTGAATCAGCAGCGAGCCTTTGGTCTTTAAGATAAGCTGCTGCCCGAAGATCGAAATATCCGGCCCAAGGATAGATGTCGGCCGGTCGGGGGACACGGATGAATAGCCTGGACTCGGATTATTCGACACGATTCCCATCGGTCCGGAAAATCGCGGCGGGGCCGCCGGTGTTGCCGTTTGCCGTGCCGTCTCCGCACGCGTTTCTGCTCGTGACTCGCGACTGAACATAAAAACCCCCTGGGATTGATCCACTCTGAACATAACAAAAGGGCATGTCCCGCTAGGAAAAGAAGGGCACGCGATTGCAGCGGCACGAGGGCATGAACGGCGCAAATCCACATACGGTGCGAACGATGGGCAGCTTGCGGACCAAAATTCGAAATGCATTCGCGAGCGTGTGCGCTGCGGTTGCTTTCGTCGCGCTCTCTCCTGTGCCCTTTAACGCGCACGCAGACGACCTCACGCAGCAGATCGCTGATTACCGGCAGAAGCTGGCAATCTACAAAGCAGCGCGTGCGGCTTATGACGAGTTGGCCGATCCCTACTGGACGGTCGTCGAAAGCAAACGGAAACGGCGCATTGCCAAACAGCGAAACGGCGAGCAACCGACTGCCGCCGATTATGTGCTCGAACAGCCGCCGCTCTATACCGGGCCGCCCAAGCCCATCAATCCTGAAAGCCCGCGCGCCGAAGGCGAATATGTGCCCGTCGCCGCAGACTTCCTGGAACAAGCGCAGACACACTTTGGCTTTACGCCGGACCAACCATCATCTGACGATGCTTACCGCCGCACCTACGCGCGCGCAGCACTTGCGGCAGGCCTGACGCCAGAGCAGTGCGTGAAAGTCTACGCCTTCGAGTCCGGCGGCAACGGCGGCTACGCCGTGCAGGCAGGGCTCGAATACGATCGCCCCGGCGCGCGTGCCATCACGACTGCCCTTGGTTACAACCAGCTTCTCACCACCAACAGCATCGAACTGCTTGCGGAAGCGGGCGACAAGATCCTCGCGGCGTTGCGCGCAAAAGAGCGAGATGCCAGCGGCCCGCGCCGGGACAAGCTCGAGGACAAAATCGCCACCCTCAAACGCATGATCGCCTTCAGCCGCAGCGTACCGGATCGCTGGTCCGCCCACGCCCGCCTTGCGCGCACGTCGAAGGGGCTAGCCATCCATGCGCTCATTCTCGACGTCGACGTCGGACCGCTGCTGCAGGTCCATAAACTTTTGACGTCGGTGACCTACGCGAGGCGTAAAGGCTATACCGCGCCCCTCACCGCCGCCGAACTTGAGATGATGAACCTGACCGGCGACGGCAACGGCTTCGACATGGTCACGATGTCGGACGCGCTGCGCAAGAAGGTGCCGACGTCGAACTTCTTCCAGCAAGGCGGCTACGAGCGAAACCCCGTTGCCATTCGCAACAACACGGTCACTAAGCTCTTGGCCGCAACCGATGCTAAGATGGAAAGCGAAGCGCAATTGCCGGGTGCCAAGGCGTTGGCAGCGGCATTTGCGGAGACACGGTAATGCCCTGTAGTCATCCTCGGCCGAGCACTTGCGACGGCCGGGGATCCCGCGCAAAGCCACTATCGCAATATTGAGCCTTCGGCACTCGTCATGCTGGATTCCCGGTCTTCGACGCCGCTTCGCCGCGCTCGGCTGAGAATGACGAGTGTTGCCGTCCGACCTAAACCAACCGGCTCTGCACCACGGCTGCGCTGATGAAGCTCGCGAAGAGCGGATGCGGTTCAAACGGCCGCGACTTCAGCTCCGGGTGATACTGAACGCCGATGAACCACGGATGGTCGGGGTACTCGACTGTCTCCGGCAACAAGCCATCCGGCGACGTGCCCGCAACGCGCAATCCTGCCTTCTCGAGGTCGGCACGGTAGCGCATGTTGACTTCATAGCGGTGCCGATGCCGCTCCGAGATATCATTCGACTTGTAAATGCTCGCGATCTTGCTGCCTTCCGCGAGCAGCGCCTCGTAAGCGCCAAGCCGCATCGTGCCACCGAGCTCGCCGCCCTGGCGACGCTGCTCAAGCTCGTTGCCGCGCATCCATTCCGTCATCATCGCGACGACAGGCTCTTTCGTTTCGCCGAACTCGGTCGAGCTTGCATCCTTGATGCCAGCGAGATTTCGCGCCGCCTCAATGCACGCCATCTGCATGCCGAAGCAGATGCCGAAATAGGGAACGCGCCGCTCGCGCGCGAACTTCGCCGCTAAAATCTTGCCTTCCGAGCCGCGCTCACCAAAGCCGCCCGGCACCAGAATGCCGTGGACGCCTTCGAGATACGGTGCCGGGTCTTCGCTCTCGAAGATCTCGCTCTCGATCCATTCGAGCTTGACCTTGACGCGATTGGCAATACCGCCGTGCACCAGCGCTTCGTTCAATGATTTGTAGGCGTCCTTGAGGCCAGTGTACTTGCCGACGATGGCAATCGTCACTTGGCCTTCGGGCTGCGCGACGCCGCGGGAGATCGTTTCCCAGCGCGCCAGATCAGGTTTCGGCGCGCCGGTGATGCCGAACGCGTGCAGCACCTCGCGGTCGAGGCCCTCACGGTGATACGCCAGCGGCACGTCGTAAATCGACGCGACGTCGAGCGCCTGAATGACCGCCTCGGGCCGGACGTTACAGAACAGCGCGATCTTCTTCCTCTCACCGACCGGAATATCGCGGTCCGAACGGCAGAGCAGAATATCGGGCTGAATGCCGATCGAGCGCAATTCTTTGACCGAGTGCTGCGTCGGCTTGGTTTTCAGCTCGCCCGCCGACGGGATGTACGGCATCAGCGTCAGATGGATGAAGACGGACGCGCCGCGCGGCAGCTCGTTACCGAGCTGGCGGATGGCTTCGAAGAACGGCAGTCCTTCGATGTCACCGACCGTGCCGCCGATCTCCGTTAAGACGAAGTCGACGTCCTCGTTCCCCGACAGCACGAAATTCTTGATTGCATCGGTGACGTGCGGAATGACCTGCACGGTGCCGCCGAGATAATCGCCGCGCCGCTCTTTCGCGAGAATGTCCTGATAGATCCGCCCGGTCGTGACATTGTCCGACCGCTTCGCCGGCACGCCGGTGAAACGTTCGTAATGACCAAGGTCGAGGTCCGTCTCGGCGCCATCGTCCGTGACGAACACTTCGCCGTGCTGATAGGGGCTCATGGTCCCTGGATCGACATTCAGATAGGGATCAAGTTTCTTGAGCCGAACCGAATAGCCACGCGCCTGAAGAAGCGCGCCGAGAGCGGCGGACGCTAGGCCTTTGCCGAGAGAGGAGACCACGCCGCCGGTGATGAAGATATACCGCTGCATGGGCCTTGGTTGTGGCACACCCTCCCCCGGATTCGGAAGCGGTTTTTTTGCACCTTCACCAATAGAAAAGGTCGCAACGCTCAGAACTGAAACAAACGGGCCACTCTAACTCCGTCCGCACTGCTGGGCGACCTCTTGTGTCGCCGCCGCCTGGACGTCGGGAGGAACGGTCTCGGACGCCAGCTCGGACTTGAGCTGCGCGGCCGTCTCTTTCGAGTTTCGAGCTGCGGGCGCAATTCCATCCCGTCCGTAGGTCACGTCGATCGAAACGACCCGGAGGTCGATCGGCTTGATGTCGATGACCTTGCCTTTGTCGGTCGTCTTTGTTTTTCCGCACTTGAACGTCGTCTGCGGCGGCGTCGCGGTAAACGTCTTCTGGTGCTGCTGGTCGCCGTAATCGGCCGCCGCCGCCATCGCGATCTTGCTTAGCCGGTCGGCGGGCGTGCTCGGCGACCCCGCTGCAGTGATATGCAGGCTCCCGTCCGTGTTCTGCGAGATGCTGTATCCGGCTGGCGCGAAAAGGTTGGCCGCCTGATAATTCGTCACCGAGGCGGTGGTCATATCGCTCAAAGTCGATCCGCATCCGCCCAGAGTAGCGACGACACTCGACGCGGCCGCAAGAATTGTGAAAGGCCGCGCAGCGCGCAGCCCGGCTGACAGCTTGCTTATGCTTGTATCCACCATGATCAAGTCCCCCACACCGCCGCACATTTGCAGGGAACCTCGCGAGGGTCCAGACCCTCGCGATCTATAGGCTCAAGTCACGCACATAAAACGTGCAGAAACCGAACTACTGGTTTTGCGGAACGAGCGGCCCGTGCGGCTGTTCGAGCTTGTCCAGAATGCCGCCGCGGCCCGGCTCGGTCTTGGAGCCGACAGCAGGCGCCGAGCCGTTCGCAGGCGCCGTCGCACCCGGAACCGAATCGAACACCGATCCACGCGGCGTCGAATGATTAGCGAGCAACGTCAATAGGATGCTGGTCGTGAAGAAGGCCGCCGCAAGACCTGCCGTGGTCCGCGTCAGAAGATTGGCCGTGCCCCGCCCCGTGAGGAAGCCGCCACCGCCGCCACCGCCGATTCCGAGAGCACCGCCCTCCGATTTCTGCAGCAACACCACGCCGACAAGCGTCGCGGCGATCATCAAATGAATGACGAGGAGTACGGTAGCCATGAAATCCGGTTCCAGAAATGTTCGGGTCGAGACCCGATGAGCGACGGGCTATACACCACCCTCGCCCAATCGGCCAGTCCTCAAATCCGCGCCGAAAAGCCGTTCCGGCGCAATTCCAGGATCTGGGGTGTATTGCCTGTCAATTCAATGCGATGCCCAGGGCAAAACCTCGCCCTCCGCGACAGAAGAGCTTGCATTCGTCCCCTTGCTCGAGCCGGCATTCGACTCCTTGTCGTCAGTCTTCTTCGCCTTTGACGATTTCGTCGGTTTGCTTTTGTGAACGGTCTTCTTGACCGCCTTCTTAGGTGCCGTGTCCTTGCTGTCCGCCGCTGCCGCCCCGGGCTTCGGTGGGTCCTTGGCAACAGGCGCCGTCGGATCGGCGTCGGAATTAATTTCGATCCGGGCAGCAGCCTCGCTGGCGCGTTTCGCCTCGGCGGTAACCTTCGCGTCACGGCAGCCGAACTGAACCTGCTCGTCGAGTTCCAGATAGTGCTGGATCTCGCGTAACCGTTCCGCCGACAAGTTGGCTTTACCCCAGGCTGCGCCCTTGCTCATATCGGTAAGAATGCCCGACTGCCGAAACTTGATCTGCTCAAGTCGCAACGAATTGCAGGTTTCCGGATCGAGCTTCGGCTTCGTTGCCCAAGCGACACTCGGCGCAAGGACCAGCGTGGCAACGAGAATGGTTCGGTGAATAAAGCGCATCAGACGTTCTCATATGCCCGAACTATGGCGAGAAAATCGCTCGCCTTAAGGCTGGCGCCGCCGACGAGCGCGCCATCAACGTTTTCCACCGCCATCAGCGTCGCCGCATTGTCGGGTTTGACCGACCCGCCATAGAGAATGCGCATCGCCTCGCCTTCCACGCCGAACTGCGCGACTAGGCGCGCACGAATCGCTCCATGAACATCTTTCACGTCGTCCGGAGACGGTGTCAGCCCGGTCCCGATGGCCCAGACCGGCTCATAAGCGACGACCGTATTCGCCGCGGTGGACAATTCCGGCATTGATTCTTCGAGTTGCCCACACACAACGGCGAGCGTCGAACCCGCGAGTCGCTCCGCATGCGTCTCCCCGATACAAACGATAGCAACGAGCCCCGCGCGGTGGGCGGCTTCGGCTTTCGCCCTGACGTCTGCGCTTGTCTCGCCATGATCGGTTCGCCGTTCGGAATGCCCAACGATAACGGCCGAAGCCCCAGCATCTTTCAGCATCTCGGCGGCGATATCGCCCGTATGGGCTCCTGACGGCTTCGGGTGACAGTCCTGCCCGGCGAGCAGCACCGGACTGCTCCCCAGCTCCGCCGCAAACCCGGCGATCAGCGTTGCAGGTGGGGCGATCATCACCTCGGCAGGGAGCGACGCGAGCGGCCCTTGAAGGGCGTCCCGCACGGCCATCGCCTCTCCGAGGCTCGCCTTCAGGCCGTTCATTTTCCAGTTTCCCGCAACCAGAGGCCGAATTTCGCGCCCTGTTTTCCCCATGCCGTTCCTCGTTTTGCGGACGCTAACATGCCCTCTTTAGAGGCTCACCCCAGTGAACACTCCGTAACCTCTTCAGAGGCACCCTTGCAATCCGAAACGGGCTGGGCTTCATATCACGCCCATCCAACCCGCGCTTCGCGCGGAAACTGCCATTCGAAGCTTGCTGACCTTACGCCGTTCCGCGCGGCTACGTCACGCTTCCATCAACGGGACGTCATTACCCATGCTCGAAGCTCTCAGACGCGGCGCCCAAACCCGGGTCGCCAAGCTGCTGTTCGGATTGCTCGTCATGAGCTTCGGCATCTGGGGCGTCCATGACGTGTTCAACGGCTGGGGGCGTGGCTTCGTCGCCAAGGTCGGCGGCACCGAAATTTCGGACGAAGAATTCCGCCGCACCTTTCAGAACGAACTTGATCGGTTCTCGCAGCAGGCCGGACGCCGCATCACAGCCGAGCAAGGCCATGCATTCGGTCTCGACCGCCGCGTGCTGGCGCAGCTCATCGCCGGAGCGGCCGTAGAGGCGCACGCCAAACAGCTCGGCCTTGCGATGTCGGACAAAACGCTCGTCGAAGGCATCCAGTCCGATCCGGACTTCCAGACCGACGGCAAATTCTCGCGACAGAATTTCGAATCGCTGCTGCAGCAGATCGGCATGAGCGAACAGGGCTTCCTCTCCCTGCGCCGCAAAGACGAGCTGCGCGCGGCAATTATCCGTTCCATGGTCGAAGCTCAGACGGTTCCCAAACCGCTGTTCGATCTGATGCACGCCTATAATCAGGAAAAGCGCGTCATCGAATGGGTCAAGATCGATCCCGAGGCCGTGACCGTTGCCGACCCGACGGAAGCCAAGCTCAAGGAACTCTACGACAAGGACAAGTCGAAATACATGACGCCTGAGTATCGCAAGATCCAGGTGCTCACCCTCGACGTCGACGCGTTGAAAAAACAGATCAACATTACCGACGAAGAGATCGCCAAGGCTTATGAAGCGTCCAAAGCGACTTACGACACCCCCGAAGAGCGGCGCATCCAGCAGATCTCATTCAAAGACAAAGCGACAGCCGAAGCGGCGTTGAAAGCCCTTCGCGAGGGAACGAAGACGTTCGGCGACATCGCCAAGGAAACCGGCGCCAAGGACACCGACGTCGATCTCGGCCTCGTCGCGAAGAAGTCGCTGATCGACCCGAAGGTCGCCGACGTCGCTTTCTCGCTCGAAAAGGACAAGTATTCCGACGTCGTCGAAGGCCGCTTTGCGACGGTCATCCTGCGCGTCACCCAGATCGTGCCGGGCGTCACCCGCACCCTCGCCGACGTCAAGGATCAGGTGCGCGACAAGCTCGCCACCGAAAAGGCCAAGGCCGAGTTGCAGGACAAGCACGACGAGATCGAAGACAATCGCATCGCCGGCAAATCTCTGAAGGAGATCGCCGACAGCATGAAGCTGCCGTTCAAGGAAATTCCCGCGACGGATGCCACCGGCCTGGGCCCTGACGGCAAGCCCGTTATGGAGACGCCGAACCTTCGCAAGATCGTCTCACGCGCCTTCGCTCCCGACAGCAGCAACGACGACGCCGGCATCGAGCTTGGCGACGACGGCTTCGCCTGGGTCAACGTGCTTTCGACCGATGCACCGAAGCAAAAGACTTTCGACGCCGTGAAGGATCAGGTCAAAACCGATTTCATCACGGCCGAACGCCACCGCCTCATCGACGAACTCGCCAAAAAGCTTGCAGACCGCGTCAACGGTGGTGAACCGATGACAGCGATCGAGGCGGAAGCCAAGAACAAGGTCGAAAAGACAGATCCGCTCACGCGCAAGACCATCCCGCCGAGCGTGTCTCAAGGCGTCGTCACGCAGGCGTTCGCTCTGCCGCAAGGCAAGGCAAGCTATGGGCCGTCGCCGGACAACACGACCCAAGTCGTCTTCAAGGTCACCGAGGTCATTCCAGCGCCCCCGGCGTCGCTGACGGAAACCGATGAGCTGAACAAACAGCTCGATCAGGAACTCGCGAACCAGACGCTGACGGAATACACCGAAACGTTGAAAAAGCAGCTCGGCGCCTCCGTCAACGAGGCTGAGTTGAAGTCGGCAATTGGCGTCAGCGACGAGTGAGAATGACGTGAGCGTCCTTTCGGCCCTGCCCGCAACGGAAATCTGTCCGCCCGCCGATGCGTTCGCGCGCATCTACGATGAGGGTAAACCCCAGGTCGTCTGGACGCGCCTCATCGCCGACCTCGAAACACCCGTTTCAGCTTACTTGAAGCTCGCCGAGCATCGCGCGATGAGCTTCCTGCTGGAATCGATCGAGGGCGGCTCGGCGCGCGGCCGATACTCCGTCATCGGCTTGGCCCCAGACCTGATCTGGAAAGCGAACGGCGACACCGCCGAAATCAATCGCTCGCCCGAAGCCAACCCTGACGCCTTCCAGCGCGACGATCGTCCGACGCTGCAATCGCTGCGCAATCTGCTGCAGGAAAGCGCCATCACGTTGCCGGAAGCGCTGCCGCCAATGGCCGCCGGTATTTTCGGCTACATGGGCTACGATACCGTCCGGCTGATCGAGAACCTGCCGGAAATGCTTCCCGACACGCTCGGCGTGCCTGACGCGATCCTCATCCGCCCGACGTTGATGCTGATCTTCGACAACGTCAAAGATGAGATGATCCTGGTCTCGCCCGTCCGGCCGCATCCCGACGTCCCGGCGGAAGATGCTTACGCGACGGCACTGAAACGCATCACCGCCGCGATCGATCGTCTCGAAGCGCCCCTCCCGCATTCGACATCAACGACGTCCGCAAGCGCCGCGCTGCAAGAGCCGCAATCGAACACCACTCCCGCCGAATATATGGCGATGGTCGCGAAGGCGAAGGAATACATCAAGGCGGGCGACATCTTTCAGGTCGTCCTCTCGCAGCGGTTCTCCGCACCATTCGATCTGCCGTCGTTCGCGCTCTATCGCGCGCTTCGCCGCCTCAACCCATCGCCGTTCCTTTTTCATCTTGATTTCGGCGACATGCAGCTCGTCGGCTCGTCGCCCGAAATTCTCGTTCGCGCCCGCGACGGCGTCGTCACCATCCGCCCCATTGCCGGCACGGCCCGCCGCGGCGCCACCGATGCCGAAGACAAGGCTCTCGCATCCGCGTTGCTTGCCGATCCGAAAGAGCGGTCCGAGCATTTGATGCTGCTTGATCTCGGTCGCAACGATGTCGGCCGCGTCTCCGAGCCAGGCACCGTCACTGTCACCGACAAGTTCATTATCGAGCGCTACAGCCATGTGATGCACATCGTCTCGAACGTCATCGGCAAGCTCGACGAAAAAAACCACGATGCCATCGACGCACTGATGGCGGGATTTCCGGCCGGCACCGTGTCGGGCGCGCCGAAAGTCCGCGCCATGGAAATCATCGCGGAACTCGAGAAGGGCAAGCGCGGACCTTATGCGGGCTGCGTCGGCTATTTCTCAGCCAACGGCGAGATGGATACCTGCATCGTCTTGCGGACGGCCATTCTGAAGGACGGCATGATCCACGTGCAGTCCGGCGCCGGAATCGTGCACGATAGCGTGCCCGAGAACGAGCAACAGGAATGCATCAATAAAGCCATGGCTGTTGTTCGCGCCGCCGAAGAAGCCGTGCGCTTCGCATCGCGCGCATCGAACGTGCCGTATTCAGGTCGCTGATTTACCCGCCCCGCGCGGCTTTGCATTTGCCTTCCAGCGCTTGGCCCAGGCCCGCTGCCACGGCGACCACTTCGGCCGCCACAGCAGGCTGACGATGCTGTGCCAGAGTGCATAGATCGGAAACCAGAACAGCACGCGGACCGGCAGCACGCCGAGCGCGAAAATCCAACGCTGCATCCGCTTCGAAGCTGCCGAGCCGTAGCGCTGCGTCCGGGTCTTAACCCAGCCCCGCACCTTCTCCTGCCCGAGCACACGCTCGGCCATGCGCAAGCCGATGAATGCGACGACGGCCAGCGGCAGCAGCAGCCACAGCACGATCCATAAAACTTGTACGATCACCCACCAGACAATGCTGGCGATGAGACCCAGGATCCAGAAAAGCGGCGCCAGAAGGTAATCCATTGCTGATGGACCTTGTCATGACGACGGCGCGAATCTATGGCCTATCGCTTAACTGCACGAGCGACCTGCTATAAGGTTTGCTCGTCGCACAACGCCAGCCCAAGGCCGAAATGCTGTCACTCGCCCTTCTGCGCCATGCCAAATCGAGCTGGGACGCCACCGACATCGACGATTTCGATCGGCCTCTGAACGATCGCGGACGGATGGCAGCTCCGTTGATGGGCGCGGCCCTGAAAGAGCTGAATTTTGCTCCCGAGCTTATTCTCTGCTCGTCCGCAAAACGGACCCGCGAGACGCTGGCGCTCATTACCCCCAGCGTTAAAGACGCCGAAGTGACGTTTGACGATCAGTTGTATCTCACCAGCCAAGAAACCCTCTACAGCCGCCTGAAGGCCGTCCCCGCCGGCATCAAACGGGTACTGATGATCGGCCACAACCCAGGCATGCACGGCCTCGCGCTGTTTCTCACCGGAACCGGCGACGCCAAGTCCATTTCCCGCCTGGAGGACAAGTTCCCCACCTGTGCCCTGGCGGTTTTCACGTTCGAGCAAACAAGCTGGCAGGACCTCCTGCCGGCTTCCGGGCATCTGGAAGCCTTCTTGACACCTCGCGACCGCGCCTGAGCGTCCGCAGACCTGAACGCTGCAAACGTTGAAACGAAGGTCCTGATATCCATATTTTTCCGTGTCGCGCGCATGTCATGGTCTGCTAGAAGGACAGCGCGCACGTCGGATGTCGGCAGACCAAGGGCCAATATGCTGATCCTGATAGATAACTACGATAGCTTTACCTACAATCTCGTCCACTATCTGGGCGAGCTTGGCACCGAAAGCGTCGTCATTCGCAACGACAAGGTTACTGCCGAAGAGGTGTTGGCCCAGAACCCGAAAGCCATCGTGCTGTCGCCCGGTCCCTGCACCCCGAACGAAGCCGGTGTCTGCCTCGACCTCATCAAGAAGGCGGGCGCGACCATTCCGCTGCTCGGCGTCTGCCTGGGTCACCAAGCCATTGGCCAAGCCTATGGCGGCAACGTCGTGCGCGCGCCAAACCCGATGCACGGCAAGCTGTCGGCCATCACCAATACCGGCAAAGGCATCTTCAAGGGCCTACCGGAACGCTTCGAGATCACGCGCTATCACTCACTGATCGTCGACCGGGCGACGCTGCCGGACTGCCTTGAGGTGACGGCCGAAACGGACGACGGCCTGATCATGGGCCTGCAGCACAAGTCGCATCCGGTGCACGGCGTGCAGTTCCATCCGGAGAGCATAGCCTCCGAGCAGGGTCACGCCCTCCTCGCCAACTTCCTCGACCTCGCAGGACTAGCTCCCAAGAGCCGCAAGGCAGCCTGACCCGTGACAGCAACCAGCACCGTCACAAATCCCGCGCGCGAACTGAAGCGCCTAATGAACCGCATCGCCGATGGCGAAACGCTCGGTGACGAAGGCACGCAACAGGCCCTAGACCTGCTGATGTCCGGCATCGCCCCGCCCGTTGCGATGGGCGCCTTTCTGATGGGCCTCCGCGTCCGCGGCGAGACGACGGAAGAGATCACCGGCGCTGCCAAGTTCATGCGCAGCCGCATGACGACCGTCGACGCGCCGCCCGGCGCCATCGACATCGTCGGTACCGGCGGCGACAGCCGCGGCACCTATAACATTTCGACAGCGGCAACGTTTGTTGCGGCCGGTGCGGGGGCGATCGTCGCAAAACACGGCAACCGCGCCGTGACATCCCTTTCCGGTGCCTCCGACGTTCTGGCAGCCCTCGGCGTCAAGCTTGACGTGCCGCCCGTGATGGTCTCGCGCGCCATTGCCGATGCCGGTGTCGGCTTTCTCTGGGCGCCGCTCTATCATCCCTCGTTCAAGGCTTGGGCACCGATCCGCACCGATCTCGGCCTGCGGACGATCTTCAATCTGCTCGGACCGCTGTGCAATCCGGCGCAAGTGACGCGCCAGATCCTCGGCGTCTACGACCGCAAACTCGTCGAACCGATCGCCGAGGTGCTGCGCAAGCTCGGCTCCGTTCATTCCTGGGTCGTACACGGCGCGGACGGCATGGACGAGTTGACGACGACCGGCATCACCCACGTTGCCGAACTCAAGGACGGCGACATCTACGCCTTCGACTTGACGCCGGAAGACGCGGGCCTGAAGCGCAGCACTATCGAAGCGCTGAAAGGCGGTGATGCGGCCACAAATGCTGCCGCTATCCATTCGCTGCTGCAGGGCGAGCCCGGCCCCTATCGCGATATCGTCGTGCTGAATGCCGCCGCCGCGCTCGTCGTCGCCGACAAGGCCGATGGCCTGCCGGACGGCATCGCCAAAGCCGAAGCTTCAATCGACAGCGGTCGCGCGGCTAGAGCGCTCGACCGCCTTGTCGCGGTAACAAACGACCGGATCTAAGCCATGGCCGACATCCTCGACAAAATCACCGCATACAAACTCGAGGAGGTCGCGCGCGCGAAGACCATCAAGCCGCTGCGCGTCATTGCCGAATACGCTCGCTCCGCACCGCATGTACGCCCGTTTGCCGGCGCGATCGCGGCAAAGCATGCGGAAAAGAAACCGGCGCTCATCGCCGAGGTCAAAAAGGCCTCACCTTCGAAAGGCCTGATCCGCGCCGACTTCGATCCTCCTGCGCTCGCAAAGGCCTATGAGGCCGGCGGCGCGGCTTGCCTCTCAGTGCTGACCGATCGGCCGTCGTTCCAGGGCGCACCCGAATTCCTGACGGCGGCGCGCGAAGCAACCTCGCTTCCCGTTCTGCGCAAGGACTTCATGATCGATACCTATCAGGTCGCCGAAGCCCGCGCCTGGGGTGCCGACTGCATCCTGATCATCCTAGCCGAAGTCGACGACGCGACGGCCCACGACCTCGCCGAAGCGGCGAAAGACTGGGGCATGGACGCCATCGCCGAGGTCCACAACGCCGCCGAGCTTGAGCGCGCGCTAAAGCTCGACTGCCGCCTCATCGGCATCAACAATCGCAATCTCAAAACCTTCGAAGTGACGCTTAAGACGACGGAAGATCTGGCGCCGCAAGTGCCGGCCGATCGCATCATCGTCGGCGAAAGCGGTATTTTCACACCGGCTGATCTTGCGCGTCTTTCAAAGGTCGGCGTCAAAACCTTCCTGGTGGGCGAAAGCCTGATGCGGCAGTCCGACGTGACGGCCGCGACCAAAATCCTGCTCGCGCCAGCATCATGAGCAAGCTTTCGCACATCGACGACAAGGGCGACGCCCGCATGGTCGACGTGTCAGATAAGGCTGTCACCGCACGTCACGCCGTCGCCGAGGGCTTCATCGCGATGCGGCCCGAGACGCTCGCTCTCGTCGAAACCGGAACTGCCAAGAAAGGCGACGTCATCGCCGCTGCCCGCATCGCGGGGATCATGGCGGCCAAGCGCACGCATGAGCTGATCCCTCTCTGTCATCCGCTCGCCATCACGAAAGCGACCGTCGATATCGAAATTTCGCATGCGCCGACCGGCATTCGCGTCATGTCGGAAGTGAAAGTATCCGGCCAGACCGGCGTCGAAATGGAAGCCTTGACGGCTGTTTCCGTTGCATGCCTCACGCTCTACGACATGCTGAAAGCCGTAGACCGCGGCATGGTCATCAGCGACGTGCGCCTCGTAGAAAAAGCGGGTGGCAAGTCGGGCACCTACAAAGCCGGTCCCCGCCCGGCAGGCGGCTGACGCACATGGCTTTGCTTCCCGTTTCCGTCGCGTTGCAACGCATCCTTGAAAACGCCACGACGCTCAACGCCGAGACGGTCGATCTGCTCCATGCCCACGGTCGCACGCTGGCGAGCCCAGTCATTTCAAAAGTCGACAACCCACCTTTTGACGCCTCCGCCATGGACGGTTACGCCGTCCGCGCGGACAATATCGCGAGCGTTCCCGCTACGCTCAACGTCGTCGGCGAATCGGGTGCAGGGCATCCTTTCGATGGTTCTCTTGGTAAGGGCGAAGCGGTCCGCATTTTTACCGGTGGCCGCGTTCCAGACGACGCCGACGCCGTCGTGATTCAGGAAAACACCACCGCGTCGGGCCCGACCGTCACCGTTCTAGAAACCGCGAAGTGCGGCGCCAACATTCGCCCGAAGGGCCAAGACTTTGCGAAGGACGAGCGCCTTATCGAACCCGGCCGCCTCCTGACCGCGCGCGATGTTTTGATATCGGCGTCTTGTGGCTACGGTGAACTCTCTGTTGTCCGCAAGCCGGTTGTGGCGATCCTTTCCTCAGGCGATGAACTGGTCACTCCGGGAAAACCTTTGGCCCTCGGCCAGATCTCGGGGTCAAACGCATACGGTCTCGCATCCGTCGTCGAAATGGCGGGCGGCAAGGCGCACTTCCTCGGCATCGCGCGCGATTCACTTGCTTCGCTTGAAGAATTCATCTCAGCCGCCGACGATGCCGATGTGCTGGTCACGAGCGGAGGCGCGTCCGTCGGAGACCACGATTTGGTTCGACCGGCACTTGAGAACGCAGGCGCTAAGCTCGACTTCTACAAAATCGCGATGCGCCCGGGAAAGCCACTCTTCTTCGGCTCACGTCACGTCGGCGGTAAATTGCAATACTGCCTCGGTCTCCCCGGCAACCCCGTTGCTGCAATGATCTGCGCACGCGTTTTTCTCGTGCCACTCATCGGTCGTCTGCTCGGCCTTGAGAAGCCGTTCCAAGCCATCGATGCTGCGCTGACAGGCCCCGTGCCCGCCAACGGCCCACGCGAACACTATATGCGCGGCTTGCTTGATGTTTCGACGTCACCAGCTCGTGTCACGCCGTTCACAAACCAGGACAGCGGCCTCGTCAAATCTCTCCAGCGCGCCAATTGCCTCGTTGTAATCCCTGCGGACGCGCCATCGCTCCATGCCGGAACGACCGTGAAAGTACTGCGGTTAGATATTTGATTGCATGCTGAGTATCTTCAACGCAAAATAAAACGCGGCGCAAAATCAAACTAAAGTTGGCCGTGTGCGCCGGATTTGTTGGCTGAACACGCCAAACAGCGCATTTTTGCTGGATATTTGTGCAGATCTCCGCCTTTTATTTCGGAACATTCGACTGCTGCATGACGTTTTTTGGCAAACTTGTTTGTCGCGAGGGCGTACGATTATGCTCATTCACGTCGGATACGATATTGGGCTTGAAGTTTCTGCCCCCACGCCACTGCTCCTGCTTCTCGACGTCCACCCCGGCCGCCGTCGCGATATCATCTACGAAGATGCACTTAACGTTCCCGATATCGCTATCGAACGCGGGCTGGATATTTACGGCAACCGCACGCAGCGTCTCGTTGCACCAAAAGGCTTACTTAAGCTCAGCTATCGCGCTGTGGTGCGCGATAGCGGTGAGCTGGAAGAAGCGCCACTTAGCGCCCGCGAAATTCCCGTCGCTGATCTGCCAAATTACGCCATGCACTTCCTCAGCGGCAGCCGCTATTGCGAGACCGATGAGCTGACGCAAATCGCCTGGCAACTCTTCGGCAACGTGCCGCCCGGTTACGCACGTGTGAAAGCGATCTGCGATTTCGTACACAATCATATTCGCTTCGACTATCAACAAGCGCGCTCCACCCGCACGGCGTTCGAAGCTTACAAAGAAGGGACCGGCGTCTGCCGCGACTTCGCGCATCTCGCCATCGCGTTCTGCCGCTGCCTCAACATTCCTGCGGCATACGTCAACGGCTACCTCGGCGATATCGGCGTGCCACCCGATCCGGCTCCGATGGACTTCAGTGCCTGGTTCGAAGCCTACGTCGACCATCGCTGGGTCACGTTCGACGCGCGCCATAATGTTCCGCGCACCGGCCGCATCGTCATCGCGCGCGGCCGCGACGCTGCCGACGTCGCGATGGTGACGTCATTCGGCCAGCACTATCTGGCCGAGTTCAAGGTCATTTGTGAGGAAGTCGCACCCCAGCGCGCCGAAGAACTCTCGTCACGCGCGGCTTAAAAAACGCGCGCCGAGCGGCCGGCTGCCCGGGAGTCGCCGGGCGCAAACAAAAACTAATCCTTCGCGCGTTCGACGTACGAACCGTCTTCCGTCATGACGACGACGCGCGTGCCAGCGCCGATGTGCGGCGGCACCATCACGCGGGCGCCGTTCGAAAGCTTCGCGGGCTTATAAGAAGATGACGCCGTTTGGCCTTTGACGACCGGATCGGCTTCGACGATCTCGAACGTCACGCGCTGCGGCAATTCCACCGAAATCGGATTGCCCTCGTGCAGCGACACGAGGCACGTCATGCCTTCCTGCAGCCACTGGCCCTGATCGCCAAGCACATCCTTCGGAATGGTGATCTGGTCGAAGGTTTCGGGCTGCATGAAGTTGTAGCCCATGTCGTCTTCATAGAGGAAATTGAAGTCTTTTTCGTCGAGGTAGGCGCGCTCGACCTGATCCGTCGTACGGTAGCGCTCGGTAACCTTCACGCCGTCGGCGATGCGGCGCATCTCGAGGTGCGTGACGGGCGTACCCTTGCCCGGATGGATATTTTCCGCATGCATCACGACGGCAAGCTTGCCATCCAGATCGAGCACATTGCCTTTGCGGACCGAGCTTGCAATAACCTTCACCACGGGTACGTCTCCGTTTTAATCAAAGCGCTGCGGCCGCCTCATGGGCGGCCAGCCGGCGGAAGCCTTCAGGGAATCTGTCGCGTCTCATACCCGCTTAGCCCCTTGCCGCCAAGTGCGGCAACCCTGTCCTGAACGCCCAATTTGCAAGCATGTCGCATCAATCCCCCTGGTGGAGCCCCGAACGCCACGCCGACCGCCGCCCATTTCTGGTTGGGCGGGGCCGTATCAAGGCCGCAATTCGCAATTGGTTCGTGGGCCAAGGCTTTACCGAGGTCGAGCCTAGCATCCTGCAGGTGTCGCCCGGGAACGAAACACACCTCCATGCCTTCCGGACGGATCTGATCGGTACGGATCTTTCCCGGCACGAACTTTATCTGCATACATCGCCCGAACTTGCGATGAAAAAGCTGCTAGCGGCCGGCGAAACGAAAATCTTCGCGTTCGCACCGGTGTTTCGCAATCGCGAACACGGCAGCCTGCACAGCCCCGAATTCACCATGCTCGAATGGTATCGTGCCGACGAGCCCTACCAAACGCTCTGGGACGATTGCGCGACGATCTTGAAAATCGCCTCCGAAGCAGCCGGGCACTTGAATTGGACCTTTCGCGGCAAGACCTGTAATCCCGGCGCGCCGTTCCAAGCGCTGACGCTGGAAGAAGCTTTTCTGCAATTCGCCGGGATGCCGCTGCGCGAAGCGATATCGCAGAACATTCTCGACCGCGCAGTACTTGCCGCCGCCGCGGAAGCTGCCGGCATTCGCATTGCCTCTGACGATACATGGTCGGATATCTTCAGCCGCGTGCTCGTCGAGAAGATCGACGACCGCCTCGGGTCGCCCGCACCGGCGATCCTTTATGAATATCCCGTCGCAGAGGCTGCGCTTGCACGCCCCGTATTGAGCGATCCGCAGGTCGCCGAACGCTTCGAGCTTTTCGCCTGCGGCGTCGAACTTGCGAATGGCTTCGGCGAGTTTACCGACGCCGACGAACAACGCCGCCGCTTCGAAATGTGGATGTCTGAGAAACAGCGCATCTACGGCGAGCGTTATCCGATCGACGAGGATTTCCTCGCAGCTCTACGCGTCATGCCGCCATCGTCAGGCTGTGCACTCGGCTTTGATCGTCTCGTCATGCTCGCCACCGGCGCCGAGCGGATTGATCAGGTTTTATGGACGCCCTTTCCGGAAACAGGCAAATAAGCTCAGCCAAAGTCCCCCTCTCCCCATCTAAAGTGCAGGAGAATGGGGAGAGGGAGAACAGACCGATGACCAAAGAGATCCACACCGGCGGTTGCCAATGCGGCGCGGTCCGCTTTCGCGTCGAGGGCGAACTCATCGACGCATCGGTCTGCCATTGCCGCATGTGCCAGAAAGCGTTTGGCAGCTTCTACGCGCCACTCGTCAGCGTGCGCGGCGCCAATCTCGTCTGGACGCGCGGCGAACCGAAAAAATTCCAATCGTCGAACGCGGCGACGCGTGGCTTCTGCGCTGACTGCGGCACGCCGTTGACCTATGAAGCGCCCGACGGCGTTGCTCTTGCGATCGGCTCTTTCGACCACCCCGAAACAATCGCCCCGAAAATCCAATGGGGCACTGAAGCCAAGCTACCCTATGTCGATTGGGTTGCCGGTCTTCCGCAGCATGAAACGCTCGAAGACCCGAACGCGGCGCCGTTCCTTAAAACGCTCGTCTCCTACCAGCACCCCGATCACGATACGGAAATCTGGCCGCCCAAATGACGCTGATCGAACGCAAGCTGACGTCGATTGACGATCTCATCGACGCGGGCCTCGCCCGCGCCGAAGATCGCGCCGCGCTGCGTGATGTCGCCAAGCGTTACGCCGTTGCGATCACACCCGCCATCGCCAATGCGATCGATCCCTCAGCTACGGACGATCCCGTTGCCCGCCAATTCGTCCCCAGCGCCCACGAACTCGAATTGCATCCGCGTGAGCGCGACGACCCCATCGGTGATCGCATCAAAAGTCCGGCCCCCGGCATCGTTCATCGCTACGCCGATCGCGTCCTACTGAAAATCGCGAGCGTCTGCCCCGTCTACTGCCGTTTCTGTTTCCGCCGCGAGATGGTGGGACCGGACAACGGCGAAGCGCTCTCCGCCGCGGAACTCAGCGCGGCGCTCGGCTACATTGCAAAAACCCCGTCAATCTGGGAAGTGATCTTAACCGGCGGCGATCCCTTCGTGCTCTCTCCGCGCCGCGTCCGCGAGATCACGGAGGCGCTTTCAAATATCCCGCACGTTAAAATCCTGCGCTGGCACACCCGCGTGCCGATCGTCGATCCCGAGCGCGTGACGGACGATCTCATATCGGCGCTGAAAGCGTCGCGGCTGACGGTATTCGTTGGTTTGCATACGAACCATCCGCAAGAGTTGACCGCTTCAGCGCGCGGCGCAATCGACCGCCTCGTCGATGCCGGCATTCCGCTCGTCAGCCAGACCGTGCTGCTCAAAGGCATCAACGACAACGCCGACACTCTGGAAACTCTGATGCGCCACCTCGTCGAATTGCGCGTGAAGCCGTATTACCTCCATCACGGCGATCTCGCGCCCGGCACCGCGCACTTCCGAACAACGATCGCCCAAGGTCGCCAGCTAATGCTCGAACTGCGCCGTCGTCTCTCAGGCTTAGCGCTGCCAACCTACGTGCTCGACCTTCCAGGCGCGCACGGCAAGGTCCCTGTCGAGCGCCATTCGACGACCGCAGCGGACGGCGGCGAAATTTTTGTCGATCGCGAAGGGGCAACGCACGTCTATGAAGATGCCTGCGCCGCCTCTGACGTCCCTTGATCGCGAGTCGCGATCAAATCCTGCGCCACGCACTCGATAGGAAACGTTCAGGGGGTGGCACGCCGTCTTCCAGATGCAGCGCATCGACGGCATCGAACCATTCATCCCGCAGACTCTGCGGCAGGCGCGTCCCGCACCAGGGGCAGCGATCAATCAAGACATACGACGCCGTGCCGTCGTGGATGATCAGCCCGTATTCGTTCATGACCTCATTGTAGACGATCAGCGAATCCGCGCACGCGAAGGGATCCTCATGGTCGTTGCAGTCGAATCGCAATGCATCGACCATTGAGGCGCAACAGTGCTGGACGGCCCGACTGGGAGGCGCCCAATCGAGATTCAAGGGCATCCAAAGCACCCGTCGCCCTGGAAATAGCGCCTTCGACATATCCTGCGACCCTTCCCACGCGGTCTTCCCAATTTGTCGTCTTAGCATGCCGGAAAAGCTAGTGAATTCATCTGAAGACAGAAGATGGCGCGCTTTCAGACTTTCGTGCCAATTCAGCCCAATGGCGGGACCACTTTTAATTCCCGCCGACCTCTGAACGCGTTTCCCCCTCTGTCGCCAAAACGCTTTCGCGTTGCGCTCTCCGTCGCTTCGGTGCCAAACTGACGCACGTTAAGAACACGCCTCAAGAATGGGCGGGCTTTCCACGGAGGAAACATGAACGAGCAACCGCAGCGGGAGAAATTCTTCGGCGCCTGCCCCCACGATTGTCCAGACACCTGTGCAATGGTCTACGAGGTCCAGAATGGCCGCCTCGTCGAAGTTCGCGGTAACAAACAGCATCCGATGACCCGCGGCGGCCTGTGTGTGAAGCTCAAGGATTTCGCCGACCATCATCATAATCCAGACCGCCTGCTCTATCCGCTGAAACGCACCGGCCCCAAAGGCTCAAAAGAATTCAAACGCATTTCCTGGGATGAGGCCATTTCCGAGATCGGCGCGCGCTGGCGCGACATCATCGCCGAGCATGGCTCTCAGGCGATCATGCCCTACAGCTATCTGGGCAATATGGGCCTCGTGCAGGGCATCAACTCCGGCGACCCGTTTTTCAATCGCCTGGGCACGACCGTGAACGAAAAGACGTTCTGCGCCTCGGGCTCTTCGACGGCATGGCTTCTGACCGTCGGACCGACCGGCGCGGTTGATCCGGAAAGCTTCGTCCACGCCAAATTCATCGTGATCTGGGCGTCCAATTCGATCTCGACCAATCTGCATCATTGGCCGTTCGTGCTCGAAGCGCAGAAGCGCGGCGCGAAGCTCGTTGTGATCGACGCCTATCGCTCGCGCACGGCAAAAGCCGCGGACTGGCACATCTGCCCCAAGCCCGGCACCGATGGCGCGCTGGCGATGGGCTTCATCAATTCCATCATCGCCCAAGGCTTGGTCGATCAAGACTACGTCGACAAGCACACCTACGGCTTTCCCGAGCTGAAAGAACGCGCCGCCGAATTCACGCCCGAATACGTTGCACGCACGACCGGCGTGGCCGCCGAGGACATTGAAAAATTCGCTCGCGAGTTTGCGACAGCGCAGCCGTCTGTCATTCGTTTGGGCGTTGCGCTCGAACGCAGTGCCGGCGGCGGCCAAGCGATCCGCGCTGTCTGCAGCCTACCTGCGCTCGTCGGTTCCTGGCGTCACGTCGGCGGCGGCCTGCTGCAGATGCCGCTGTGGGATTTCCCGATCGATTGGGTAAAGGCCGCGCGCCCCGAATGGATCAAGCCCGGCACCCGCGTCGTCAACAACCTGCGTCTCGGCGCGGCGCTCACCGGTGAAATGAAGCTCGATCCGCCGATCAAGAGCCTCTTCGTTTTCTGCACCAATCCGGTCAGTCAGGCGCCCGAGACGAACAAAATTGTCGAAGGCCTACAGCGCGAAGACCTGTTCACGGTCGTCGCCGAACACTTCCTCACCGACACGGCGAAATATGCCGACATCGTCCTGCCTTCGGCGATGGCGGGAGAAGCCGAGGATATGATGTGGTCGTGGGGCCATTTCTATCTGACGTACAATCAGAAGGCCGTCGAGCCGCCAGGCGAATGCAAGCCGACGAGCGATCTCTGGCGAATGCTTGCGAAGGAAATGGGCTTCGACGATCCCGTCTTCAAAATGACCGACAGCGAATTATGCGCCGAGTACATCAACTGGACCGACCCGAAGATGGGCGGCGTCGACATGGAGTATTTTAAGACCCACGGCTACTTCAAGATCGACGTCGGGGCAGCCGACACCCGCACACCGCACGCCAACGGCAACTTCCCGACGCCGTCAGGCAAGGTCGAGTTCCTGTTGCACGACGCCAAAAACTTTGTCGCCGGGCCCTTCCGCGCCATGTACGAGGGCGAGCAATCGGGCGAACCTGTTGATCCCCTTCCCGGCTTCGTGCCGCCGCGTGAAACACCAGAAACGAACCCAGAGCGCGCCAAACTTTACACGCTCAATATTATCTCGCCGAAGAGCCATGCATTCTTGAACTCGTGCTACGCCAACGAGCCGCACAAAGTTAAAATCCAAGGCGATCAGTTCGTGATGATATCACCGGGCGACGCTGAGAGACGTTCGGTGCGCGACGGTGATCCGGTTCGCGTCTACAACGATCGCGGCGACTTTGAAGGTGTCGCGCGCGTGACAGACGATGTCCCCGATGGCGTGGTGGTCGCGACGCTCGGGTATTGGCGGTCGCTCAATCGTTCGGATGGCTCCGTCAATTGCATCTCGTCGGACGCCTGGAGCGGATTAGGCCGCGCCCCGACGTTCTCCGACAACCTCGTCGAAGTTCAGCGCGTGAACTAAGGCGCCATCTGCAAACGGAAATCGGACCTGGGCGGCACCGCGTTGCCCAGGCCGCCTGTTCCCCAGGTGACATTCCAGACAGCCCGGTTACGCTAAAAACCACGAAAGGACGAAGCGAGCGGTGTCTGCCCATCGCCGTCCGGCAGCGATGGAGCTTCATGTCACCCGGTCACGCGGCGCTTGCCGCGATCACCTACCTGCTTGTGAAACATGCCGTCGCGGACTTCATCCTGCAATCGGATGGGATTTTCCGGCAGAAAGGGCACTATGGCGCGCCCGGCGGCCTGCTGCATGCCTTCATCCACATCGTATTGACGGCGCCCGTTTTTTGGCTGTTTCCGGGTGGCGGCCTGCCCCTTGCCGCCGCTCTCCTCGCTGGCGAATTTCTCCTGCACTATCATATCGATTGGCTGAAACAGCGGCTCGTCGCGCGCGAAGGCTGGACGCCGAAAGATACGGGCTTCTGGTGGGCCTTGGGGATTGACCAGCTTCTCCACGGACTGACCTACATCGGCATTCTCTGGCTTTGGCTGCCCGCTAACTAACCCCCAAAGTGCGTTTTTTTGCTTCGTGTCACCTTGCGCAGTTTATGGCATCCCTGCCATATGCGGCGCGGAGTCGAAAAATGCTGTTCGGCGGCAGCAGAAATATTTTCTTCACGATGTAACGTTTGCTCGTCGAGCAGCGAAGACGACGAAGAAGGGCTATTTTGGACCGAAAGGCTCGAGACGCTCAGTGGTCGGCCTTGATGCGCGCGGCGATCGCGGGCAACGAGAACGCTTACCATAAACTCCTGTCCGAACTGTCGATGGTTCTGAGAGGGGTTGTTCGGCGCGGCTTTGCCGGCGTCGGTGTGCCGCGTGATGACGTAGAGGATGTGGTGCAAGACGTTTTGCTTGCCATCCATTTGAAACGGCATACATGGGATCAATCGATGCCGCTGGGCCCCTGGGTCTCGGCGATCTCGCGCAACAAGATGATCGACGACCTGCGCCGTCGCGGCCGACGTCCCGAAGTGGCCGTTGATCTCACCGAATTCGACATCGAAGGCGACGATCAGCAGGCCTCCATCGACGCCCGCGACGTGGATCGCATCCTCGATGGTCTGTCGGAGAAAAACCGCGATATCGTGCGTTCCATAAGTATCGATGGGCATTCCGCACGCGACGTCGCGGAACGCCTTGGAATGACGGAAGTCGCCGTACGCGTCGCATTGCACCGAAGCCTGAAGGCCCTCTCGGAGACCTATCAAGAGAAGAAGATATGAGAACCGAAGATCTGATCAAAGCCCTTGCTGCCGACGCTAAAAGCGTCGAGCCGCCTGTCGCCCAGACCTTGGCGACGGCGGTTGGCGTTGGCACGTTGATCACGGCCCTCGTGTTTTACGGTCTGTTCGGCATTCGCGATCACTTCATGGAACTGGTGACCTCGTCGCCGCGCTTCCTGTTCAAATTCGTTCTGACGCTGAGCGTCGCCATTCCCGCGTTCTTCTTGGTTCGCGGCTTGGCGCGGCCGGACTTTAAGCCGGGCAAAATGATGTGGTGGCTGGCCCTGGCGCCGCTGGTGCTTGCCGTCGGTGTCCTCCTCGAACTTTTCGCGCTGCCGAGCGATGCCTGGCGCGCCAATATGGTCGGACACAACGCCGTCTTCTGCCTGATCGTCATTCCGCTGCTGTCGCTGACGCCGCTGGTCGCCGTGCTTTATGCCTTGCGCAACGGCGCGACGACCCACCCGGTCATTGCCGGTGCCATCGGCGGCCTGCTATCTGCCGGCATATCCGCAACGCTTTATGCAGCGCATTGCCCGGATGACAGCCCGCTGTTTCTGGCGGTCTGGTACTCGATCGGCGTTCTCGTGATGACGGGCCTCGGCGCGTTGCTCGGACCGCGCGTCCTTCGCTGGTAGTTGGCGCCGCTGCGGCGCTTACATCAAATCGCGCATGCGGTAGTAGAGCATCCCGAGCGCCAGCATGTAGTTGCCGAACACGTCGCTCAGCGGCAGCCGCACATGCTTGATCCGCGAGATCAGGTCGAACTGCTCTGTCGTACCGCAAATGGCGTCGGAAACGATTTCGGCCATGATGTGCGTAGCGTTGACGCCATGCCCCGAATAACCCTGGAAGTAATAAAGGTTCGGCGATAGTCGCCCGACGGCGGGCACGCGATTGACGACGATCGCGATCGTACCGCCCCACTTGAATTCCACCCGCGCATTCTTGAGCTGCGGAAACACCTGCACCATGCGCGGATGCATGACCGCAGCGATATCTTTCGGATCGCTGTTTGTATAGTTGCAGCGACCACCAAACAGCATGCGGCGATCCGCCGACATCCGGAAATAATCGAGCACCACGTTACTGTCGGCGACCGCGAGATTTTGCGGATCGACGGACGCCGTCTCTGAGCCCGTCAGTGGTTCGGTCGCGATGATGTAGCTGCCCGCGGGCAGCATCAGCCCCTTGAGCCCGGGCTGGCCGAACTTTTCAAAAATCTCGCCGCCGATGATGACGGTTCCAGCTTCGACGCGGCCTCGCTCGGTCTGAACCCAGGGCTTTGCGCCGCCAGACAGATTGACGACCTTCGTTCCCTCGAAAATCTTGACGCCGAGCGAAGCCGCCGCCGCCGCTTCCCCGCGACACAGATTGAGTGGATGCACATGACCACTGCGCCGGTCGATGTAACCGCCATAGTAGGATTCCGTGCCGAGAACTTCGGGCATCCGATGCTTCTCGACGACCTCGATCTGATCGCCGTCGCCATCTTTCATTCGGCCGTCGACGTAGGCGCGCATATGATCCATATGCTTCGGCCGGGCCGCGACCTCCATCCAGCCGTAAGCCAGATCGCAGGCGATGTTATATTTAGCGACCCGTTCTTCGATAATCTGATGCCCGCGATAGCGCATGTCGCGCACGAGCTTGGCGCCCGCCGAACCAAGCTGCCGCTTGATTGCCTCTTCGCCGCTGATGCCGCCGATCATCTGACCGCCGTTGCGTCCCGACGCGCCCCACCCGATGCGATTGGCTTCGAGCAGAACGACTGACCGTCCGCGCTCCGCCAGCGTCAGCGCCGCCGCCACGCCGGAAAAACCGCCGCCAACGATGCAGACATCGGCTTTAACGGTGCCTTCGAGCACCGGATAGCGCGTCTGGTCATTGGCCGTCGCGGCGTAATAGGAACGTATGTAATCTTGTGCTGTCACGATGGCCCGGTGCTTAGCGCGCTCTGGCGCGAAAGACAAATGCGACTTCTCATCCCCAGCATCGCGCACCGTTCCCTATTCCGCACAATCGGAATCCGCCCTGCAATGGCATGGAAGCAATGCCGCCGAGTTGCCGTTGGGCCGCCCGCGCGTCGCATATTCAGCCCGTGGCGCCGAAAGCCTTCCGCCGCTCGCGCTCGGCTCGGTCCGTCTGCCGCTTTGTAAAGAATGCGGCCGACAGCACGCCAACCGTCACGATGCCGATCAGGATCGTTGAAATGGCGTTGATCTCGGGCGTCACGCCGAGCCGGACCTGACTGTAGATCTTCATCGGCAGGGTCGTCGCGCCGGGGCCCGTCGTGAAACTCGCAATCACGAGATCATCGAGTGAAAGCGTGAACGCGAGCAGCCAAGCCGATACGACCGATGGCGCGATGATCGGCAGCGTCACTTGAAAGAACGTGCTGACCGGCGTCGCTCCGAGATCCATCGCCGCTTCCTCGACCGACTTGTCGAAGTCCTGTAGGCGGGCCTGCACGACGACGGCCGCGTAGCACATCGTGAATGTGATATGCGCGATCGTGATCGTCCAAAAGCCGCGATCGAATCCCAGCGCCACGAACACCAGCAACAGCGACAGGCCGGTAATCACGTCCGGCATGACGAGCGGCGCGAAGATCATTCCCGAAAAAAGCGTTCGACCGTGAAACCGTCCCATGCGGACAAGCGTGATGGCCGCAAGCGTTCCAAGGACGGTCGCGACCGTCGCTGAAACGACGGCGACACGAATGGTCACCCACGCCGCATCTTTGAGACCCTGGTTTTGGAGTAGGGAGCCGTACCATTTCGTCGACCATCCGGCCCATACGGTAACGAGCTTCGACTCGTTGAAGCTGAAGATCACCAGCAGCAGGATCGGAATATAAAGGAAGGCAAATCCGAACGTGATCGAAGTCGCGTTGAACCAGGAAAAACGTCCCTTCATCGTCCGGCCTCCCGCTGCATTTCCTGCTGCCGCTGGAACAGGACGATAGGAATGATCAGCACCAGCAACAGTAGCACCGCCACCGCCGACGCCAACGGCCAGTCACGGTTATTGAAGAATTCCGTCCACAGCGTCTTGCCGATCATCAGCGTATCCGAGCCGCCGAGGAGATCCGGGATAACGAACTCGCCGACCGCCGGAATGAAAACAAGCAGGCATCCAGCAAAAACACCGGGCATCGATAATGGGAACGTTACCTGCCAGAAGGCCCGCCACGGCTGCGAGCCGAGATCCTGCGCGGCCTCAAGCAGCGACGGATTGATCTTCTCGAGGCTGGCGTAGAGCGGCAGGATCATGAACGGCAGATAGGAATACACGATGCCGATATAGACCGCCGTCGTCGTATTCATGATTTGCAGGGGCTCGCTGATGATGCCGAGCTTCATCAGGAACAATGACAGAAAGCCCTCGGGCTTCAGGATCGCGATCCAGGCATAAATGCGGATCAGAAATGACGTCCAGAACGGTAGGATAACGAGCATCATCAACGTCGGCTGCCAAGACTTCGGCGCCCGCGCCATGCCGTAAGCCATCGGGTACGCGACAAGCAGTGTCAGGATTGTCGAAAAGAACGCGATCTTGAGGCTCGAGAGATACGAATTGATGTAAAGAGAGTCGCTGAAAAGAAACGTGTAGTTCTCGAAATCGAGCTGCGAGAGGAACGTGCCGATTCCCTTCGACCAACTGAACGTTGGCGTGTACGGCGGGATCGCGGTCGCGACATCGGAAAGCGACAGCTTGAAGACGATAAAGAACGGGATGAGGAAGAAAACGAGCAACCAGAGAAACGGCGCGCCGATCACGTACCAGCGTTTCAGATCGGAAGTTTTTGAACGCATATGTGAAACCTCAGCCCGTCAGCACCACGCCAGCATCGACCGGCCAATCGAGCCAGACGCCGTCCTCCCAGGTGATCGATTGCTCGACCGTATGTGCCGCGTTGGCACGCAGCGCCGTTATGCGTTCGCCCGAAGCCGTACGAACGTGATAATGCGAAATTGAGCCAAGGTAGCCGATATCTTCGACTTTGCCAGGAATGGCGTTGACGTCTGATGCGGGCTTCTCACGCCCGATCCGGATTTTCTCAGGCCGCAGCGCCAACCCGACTTTCTGCCCAACGGTCACGGGCTCTGCACTTCTTGTCTTAAACTTGTAGCCATCCGCCGCATCGATTTCGACGCAGCCGTCCGAAACATTCGAAACGGTGCCTTCAAAGACATTCACGTCGCCGATGAAGCCCGCGATATACCGCGTCTTCGGATTCTCATAGATATCGCCCGGCGTCGCGACCTGCTGAAGCAGGCCCTTCTCCATCACGGCGATGCGGCTCGCAACCGTCATCGCCTCTTCCTGATCGTGCGTGACGATGATGAAGGTCGTCCCCGTCGTTTCTTGAATACGCATCAATTCGAACTGAGCCTGCTGCCGCAGCTTCTTGTCGAGCGCGCCGAGCGGCTCGTCGAGCAGAACAAGGCGCGGCTTCTTGGCGATGGCGCGCGCAAGCGCCACGCGCTGCTGCTGGCCGCCGGACAACTGATTGGGCTTGCGTTTCGCGAACTGACGAAGCTCAAGCATCCCCATGGCTTCATCGACGCGCTCTTCGATCTTGTCCTTCGGCATCCCCTCCTGTTTGAGGCCGAAACCGATGTTGCGCTCGACCGTCATATGAGGAAACAGCGCGTACGACTGGAACATCATGTTCACCGGCCGCTCATAGGGAGGCATGTCGGTGATGTCCTGCCCGGCGACGATGATGCGACCCTCTGTCGGCCGCTCGAACCCGGCGAGCATTCGGAGAAGCGTACTCTTTCCGCACCCAGAAGGCCCAAGAAGCGCAAAGAACTCTTTCTCATAAATATCGAGTGTCACATTGTTGACGGCGACAAAGTCATCGAACCGTTTCGTGATGCCTTCGAAGCGAACCATGGGAGGAAGGGCTGGATTCTTCCACGGCGCGAAGCCGGTCTGCGGTGCGGCCGTCCGCGGACCTGCACGTTGCGAGGAACCAGCGTTCGCCTGGGATGGAGCAGTCGCAACAGCCATGATGAGAGTTCCCTTCAACCGATCGAAATTGACCGCCGGGACACCGGCGACAGTGAAGAAAGAAAAAGCCGCGCCAGTATGTTTCTGGCGCGGCTCTGAACTTATTGGCCTGTCGTGATTTTCGTCCACATTCGCGTGGCGACACGTTGGGTTTTATTATCCCACGTCAAGTGGACGAACAATTTCTTCATCGTATCGGCATCCGGATAGACCGCCGGATTATCTAGAACGCTCTTATCGATGAACTTCTGCGAACCGAGGTTGCCGTTCGCATACTGGACGAAGTTTGAAGCCTTCGCCATGACCTCTGGCCGGTTGAGATAATTGATGAAGGTCAGAGCTTCGTCGACATCCTTGGCGTCCGCCGGGATCGCCATCATGTCGAACCACATCTGCGTACCTTCCTTCGGAATATTATACTTGATGACTTGGCCGTTCTTCGCTTCTTCAGCGCGCGACGCGGCCTGAAGAATATCGCCCGACCAGCCAAGCGCCATGCAAGCGTCGCCGTTCGCCAGCGCGTTGATGTATTCGGAGGAATGGAACTTCTTGATATACGGCCTGATCTTCAGCAGCATATCTTCGACTTTTTGTAAGTCTTCCGGATTTTTCGTATTCGGATCGAGGCCGAGGTAATTGAGCGCGACCGGAATGATGTCTTCCGGTGAATCCAGCATATAGATGCCGCAGTCCTTGAACTTCGCGGCAATCTCCGGCTTGAAGATCATATCAAGTGAGTTGACCGGCGCATCGGCCATGCGTTCTTTGATCTTACCTTCGTTGTAGCCGACGCCCGTGGTGCCCCACATCCAGTTGACGGCGTATTCGTTACCCGGATCGTACTGCGCGATGCGACTATAAACTTCGGGCCATGCGTACTTTAAGTTTGGAAGCTTGGCCTTATCGAGTTTCTGGAACACGCCGGCTTTGATCTGGCGCGAAAGGAAGGACGCTGTCGGCACAACCACGTCATAACCGCTGCCGCCTGCGAGAAGCTTTGTTTCCAGAACTTCGTTGCTGTCGAAGACGTCATAAACGACCTTGATACCGGTTTCCTTCGTGAAATCGGTAAGGATCGAAGGATCGATATAATCCGACCAGTTGTAGACTTTCACGACTCTATCAGCTGCCTGCGCGTGATGGCCAACGAGTCCGACTGTCGCCACAGCCGCAACAATAGAGTACGCGACGCTACGCGCCGCCTTACTGAGCCACAACATCCGAAATCCTCCACGGATCAGTCCCATACCCGGCCACGTTAAGCGGCCGGACCACACCCAACACCGCTCGCACAGCGTTTTGCTAAACACCGACCATACTGCGCATTTAAATTGCGAAGCACAACGGGGCTTGTGGGAGATTTCTTGTTTGCACTGCGACGCGCAACGAAAAACGTCCGTCCAATGGACGATTGCCCGATCTCAAGTCAGCGCGCCGCCCAATTGGGCGACGGCAACGATATTTGGCGATAAGGTATGTCATCGTGGCGGCTATTGAGGTCCCCCCATGTAAAAGGCTAAGTCTCTTCTAGCCTACCGAGCGACGGCTCAATGCGTCTGACCGATGTCTGAACTTAGAGGGCAAGCCCTCCTTATCAAAGCCATGGCTGTCACATGACCTCGACGCTTGGCGATGACGTTCGTGAGACCGAACACAACGCGTCAGCCGACAATATAGTTGAACAATACCTAGGTGCTTCATGAACGCCCCACCAGTACGTCCCATCCACGAGGAAAGTGATTTCGGCGTCGGCTCCACTCCTGAAGGACTTCGGGATTGGCTGCGCGAACATCGCATCGAAGAAATAGATTGTGCAGTGCCCGATATTGCAGGTGTCGCGCGCGGCAAGACCATGCCCGCCGAGAAATTCGTGAAACTCGACGCAGTTCACCTTCCGATATCGATTTTCCATCAGACCATCACCGGCGATTACGTAGGTTTCGAAGAAGACGGTCAGCAGCTTTACGCCGAGAGCGACCTGATGATGGTTCCCGATCTATCAACCATCCGCCCAGCTCCGTGGGCTTCGAGTCCAACCGCGCAGGTCATTCACGACGCCCAATGGCAGAGCGGCGATCCGGTTGAAATCGCACCGCGCAACGTCTTGAAGCGCGTCGTCGATCTCTACGCCAAGGAAGGCTGGGTGCCGGTCGTTGCGCCCGAACTCGAATTCTATCTGACGAAAACCAACCCCGATCCCGACTATCCCTTGGAGCCGCCGACGGGCCGTTCCGGTCGTCCTGGCGCAGGCCGCCAAGCCTACAGCCTTGGCGCTGTCGACGAATATGACAAGATCGTCGATGACATTTACGAATTCGCCGAGCGCCAGTACCTCAAGATCGACACTATCATCCAGGAAGGCGGCGCCGCGCAGCTCGAAATCAATCTCCTTCACGGCGACCCTGTCGACCTCGCCGATCAGGTCTTCCTTTTCAAAAGAACGATCCGCGAAGCCGCCTTCGCGCAAAACTGTTACGCGACCTTCATGGCCAAGCCACTCGCCAACGAGCCCGGCAGCGCCATGCACGTCCATCAAAGCATTGTCGACGCCAAGACGGGAAAAAACATCTTTACGCTGGACAACGGCGAACCAAGCAAGCTGTTCTTCAACTTTCTCGCCGGTCAGCAAACGTACCTTCCGGCCGCCATATGCCTGCTTGCGCCCTACGTGAATTCCTATCGACGCCTGGTGCCGAATGGAGCCGCTCCGATCAACGTCGAATGGGGTTTCGACAACCGCTCCGCAGGCTTGCGCGTGCCGGTCGCCAACACCTCGGCCCGTCGCGTCGAAAACCGCCTCGCAGGCGCCGATTCAAACCCCTACCTGGCGCTCGCCGCGAGCCTCGCATGTGGCTACCTCGGAATGAAGAATGCGCTTGAGCCGCGCCAAGCCGTGGTCGGCAACGCTTACCGCAACGATCATCAGTTGCCACGCGGTCTGCTCGAAGCGCTGACCGATTTCGAGGAAAGCACGGCCCTTCACGACATTCTCGGAAAACGTTTCTGCCACGTATATCTGGCTCTGAAGCGCAGCGAATTCGAAGAATTCATGCGCGTCATCAGTCCCTGGGAGCGGGAACATCTGCTGCTGAGCGTCTGAGACGCCGGCTGCACAGCCCCTATCCAATAGCGAGCGCCCGCGTCGGCGCTCGCCGGATCGACAGCGAATTCCGAATTTCCAAAAGATAAAGATCTTGTCAGGCCGCCTCGGCTGCACACCCAGACGTTAACGAGTTCCTTGCTGATCGGCGCCGCCCGCCTTAGCAAAGAATGACCTCTGCCATACGCCGAACCCCATCTTGTATCGCTATGAAAATAGCAGTCAGAAACTATTAAGATTGACTGCCAACATCTCTAATTTTCATTCAATCCGATATTGATTTTGAATATCAGTAGCCAGATTGAATTATCTAGGCACCTATATATATCCAAGGCATGCACGCAAATCAGAAGTCATTTTCACACTTCGCCTCAAGCAAGGCCTCTTGACCATGTCAAACCGCTCAGAGACGAGCGACAAGCAGAATCCCACAATTCTCTTTGTCGACGACGAACCCTTATCGCTGAAATACTTCAAGGCGTCGGTCGGCAAATATGCAAACGTCCGAACGGCCAGCAGTCCGGATGCGGCTATGGAAATCCTCGAGTCCGAGGGCGACGAGATTTCCGTCGTCGTCAGCGACGAGCGCATGCCGCGCGACAGCGGCGTTTCGTTTCTCAGCGATGTCCGCAAGTCCTGGCCGTCAACCATCCGCGTACTGACGAGCGCCTACGCCAACATCGACAATCTGCAGCACGCCATCAACGATGCAGCAATCTACCGCTTCGTGCCGAAACCCTGGAACCTCGATGAGCTTTGCGCAGCAATGCAGGACGCGCTGAGCGTCGAACATTCTGCATCCAAGCTTGCAGAACCCGTCGTCGGCCCGATCTCAACCGGCGATGCCAGCGAAGCTAATCTCGCACTGCTGTCTATTCTTGCCGGTGGTTTGGACGCGCCTTTGAAATCCCTTCACAGCGAGGCCCAGCACTTGGCCCATCTCGCTGGACAAGGATCGCTGGAGGCGCCGCAGAATACGAATGCGTACCTCGAATCTTGGTCGGCGCGCCTTCGTCAGTCCAAGATCGCAGCATGCTCGGGGCAAATTTTGCAAGACGTGGAGCAATGCAGGTCCATGGCCAATTCAATCGGGAAACTCGCCCGCGGCCTCGTCCAAGCTTCGGCTGGCCAGTCCTCCTCCATGGCGGATACGCTGCACGAAGTCATCGAGCAAAATGTAAGAGGGCCTGCCAAAGGCCTCTCGCTCGCTACCTCCGGCGACTTCACCTATCGGATGCCGCGCGAGATTATGAAATTCATCCTCGCCAACCTGCTGCGAAACAGCGGCGCCAACGGCCGCCAGTCAACGCCATCGGGTGAAATCGAACTCTTTTGCGGTGCCGCACACAACGAAGTGCGGCTCAGCGTGCCGGCCAAGGATGTGCCTAGCACTCTGGAGGATCATCAGACGTGGCGGACGATCCGCAGCGCCCTTTGGGCCTTCGGCGGCGAACTGCTGACTTCCAGCGATGAAAATTTGTGCAAATCAACGTTCACGGTGTGCCTCCCTAAGGAGGCGTAGCAAAGATGTACCGCCAAGCCATTGATGCTTAGAAATCATCTCAACTGTTTCTAAATCACGCGGCGCAAAACTGAACGATTGTGGTAACCTTACGTTCGCGAAGTCCACATCGTTCAGTTGTAGGAGCACACCCCTTGCGCATCGAGCGAGATATTGATCGCACGGTTTCCTTTAGAAGTAGCCAGGGTACTATTTTCCGGGGCACCCTCAGAAAGCTGTCGCGGCGTAACATTGTTTTTGAGATTTACAATCCATTTTCGCCCGTCCAGACGAGCGAGGTATTGAGCGACCTTAAGGTGCGCCGCGGCAAGAACCTGGTCTACCAGGGAGACGCCGTCGTAACGGGGGTCGTCACAACGAGCATCTTGGTGGTTGTCTCCGCAACGCTCGTTAATCAATGGTCGGCAATCGACACTATTATCTCAGACCCCGCCGGGCTCGGATCGGAAGTCGGGCGCTTTGTCGAAGAATGGGAACGGGTCAACAAGCTCGATCCGAACTACCAGCTGAAAGTCGCCGATCTCCGGTCTTTTCTGAGTGACCTGAGCTTCTGGCTCGATCAGGTCGACTTGGCCATCGAAGGCGAACCCGGCGCAGGCAATACGATGCTCGATGCCGAACGCTTCGAGGAAATCAAGGCGCCGGTGATGCCGCGTATCACCGAACTCTTCCTTGAGCTTGAGAAGGCCTGCCGACAGCTCGAAGCCGACGAGGTCGAAAACCACAAACAGCTCGCCCAGCGCGATCTTCTGCCGTTAATGATGGCTTCGCCTTTCTTCAATCGCGTCTATTCGAAGCCGCTTGGCTATGCGGGCGACTACGAAATGGTCAACATGATGTTCCGCAAGGAGCGCGGCGGCAAGACTACGTACGGCCAGATCATCAACGATTGGCTGCTCAACGGCGGCCCGCCGGAAGCCCATCGCAACCGCATCTATATGCTCGAAAAGATGCTGTCGAAGGCCGCCGAGGACGCGGCAGCCGCCAATAAAGAAGTGCGTGTCCTCAATGTCGGCTGCGGTCCGGTTCAGGAACTCCAGCTGTTCTTTGCCAACAACAAGGAAGCCAAGCGTTTCTCGTTCGACCTGCTCGACTTCAATGCCGAGACGCTTGCCTATGCCCAGAATCAGATCGAGGCGATCACCAACAGTCAGGACGATCCGCCGAAGGTCAGTTACATCCTAAAGACCGTGCAGGAGCTTCTTCGGCAGGCCATCGAGCTGCCCGAAGCTGCCAAAACCTATGACATCATCTACTGCGCCGGCCTCTTTGATTACCTTTCCGATCGCGTCTGCACCAAATTGGTACGCCTCTTCTACCAGTGGTGCGAACCCGGCGGCCGGGTGATTGTCACAAATGTGCATTCGTCAAACCCTGTGAAAGGATTGATGGAGCACGTTATGGAATGGCACTTGGTCCTGCGCGACGAAGCAGACATGGAAAGACTTGCCCCAGATCTCGGGCCGCTAAAGATTTATACAGACGACACGGGTATCAACGTATTCTTGGAGATCGACAAACCACTCGTCTGACCGCATGGATGACCGCACCGACCTGAGACGCGCCTTCGAGGCTGAGGAGCACGAGCTTCGGCTAAGGCAGTCGAAGGTCGCCTGCATCCTTGGCATCGTCCTCATACCTGCGGGTATCGCGCTCGATCGCATTACCTATGCCGATCAGCTCGGAACGCTGACCGTTATTCGCCTCGTCGCGGCCGGGCTGATCGCAATTCTCTATGCCCTGCATTTCTGGGCAAAATCGGCTGTCTACGTCCGCTATCTGACGATGGCGGGCCTACTGATCGCGGTCGCCTCGATCGCGGTCATCATCGGCATCACAGACGGCGCCAACTCGACCTATTACAACGGCCTGTTCCTTATTCTGTTCGCTGTCGGCGTCTTGGCGCCGATGCAGCCGTTCGAAGCGGCCCTGCTCTGCATTTCTACGCTTGGCATTTACATCATCGCCTGTTCGCGCGTGCCGAGCGCCCACGACACCACCAATACGCTTCTGAACAACCTCTATTTTCTCGTCCTGACCTGCATCATCTCGGTCACGGCCGTTCACTTCAACTACCGGCGGCGCTTCAACGAATTCCGCTTAAAGTACAAGCTGGCGTCCCAGCATCAGGAGCTGTCGGCGCTCGACCGCCTCAAATCCCAGTTCTTCGCTAACGTCAGCCACGAGTTGCGGACACCGCTGACGCTCATTCTCGCACCGGTCGAAAAGCTGAAGTCCGACGCCGCCCGTCTCGGCCCGTCGTCACAGCAGCTCCTGGACGTGATCGAGAACAACGCGCTGCGACTGCTGCGCCTCGTCAACGACATTCTGAGCCTCATTCGCTTGGAGGAAGGTCGGGCCACGCTCGCGAAGAGGCCGATCGACATGGGCCACTTCCTGAAGCACACCGCTGCCTCGATGAAGCATCTCGCAGCGCTAAAAGGCGTTCATCTCGATCTGCAGGAACCGCCAGGCGACCTGCTGATCAACGCCGATCAGGATGCGCTTGAGAAGATCGTCAGCAACGTCATCGCCAACGCCATCAAGTTTACGCCGCCCGAAGGCCGGATCGATATTTCAGCAGTCCGCGAAGAAAACTTCGTGACGGTCAAAGTCTCCGATACCGGCATCGGCATCCCGGCCGAGCAGCTTCCGCATATTTTCGATCGTTTCTATCAGGTCGATGGCTCCGCGACGCGACGCCATCAGGGCCTCGGTCTCGGCTTGGCATTGGTACGCGAGCTGATGACCCGCCACGGTGGCGACGTCACCGCCACCAGCGATACGGGCCACGGCACGACATTCGTTTTACGTTTTCCTCACGCCATTGAGGGTACGCAATTTGACATGACCAACTCCGAAGAGAAGCCCGATCGCCTCGCTGACGATCCATTGCGGGCCTTCGACCGCAAAGCTTCCGCGCGAGCAATAATGGTTTCCGAGAACCCCAGCTTGACGCCGGATCGGACGGCGTCAAACGCCGCCAATCAGCTCGACGGACGATCCGAGCTTCCCCTCCTTCTCGTCGTTGACGACGAGCCCGACATGCGCCGCTACCTCGTATCGATGCTGCGCGAAAGTTATCGTGTCATTGAAGCACCCGATGGCATCAGCGCGCTGGAAAAAGCCAAGCAGGAAAAACCCGACCTCATCTTGCTTGACGTCATGCTGCCCGGCGTCAGCGGCTTGGAGGTTTGCCGATCTCTGAAAGAGCGCGCGGAAACGCGTGCCATCAAGATCATCGTCTTGACGGCCCGCGTCGACGAGGACGCCAAGATCATCGCGCTGAAGCATGGCGCCGACGACTTCCTGATCAAACCGTTCAGCGGACTGGAAGTCCGCTCACGCATCGCAAACCTCATCCGTGCCGCCCAGCTCGAAAGCGACCTGCACCGAACCAACGCCGAGTTGAAGCAGAGCTTGCAGCAGTTGCGTGAAACCGAGGCTGCCCTCGTCCAGAACGCACGCCTGAGCGCGCTCGGCACGATGGCCGCCGGCTTGCTGCATGAAATCGGCAATCCGCTGAACTTCATGGGCACCGCGCTGCAGCTCGCCGCCCGCGATCCGACGATTCAATCCGATCCCGATACCGCCGACACGTTGAAGGACATTCACGCCGGCTACGATCGCATTCATCGCGTCGTGACCGACCTTCGCGGCTTCACGGCGCCCCACCGCCCGGAGCATCCGCGGCCGTTCCATATCGAGTCCGCTATCGACCACGCGCTCCGCTTTACGGCACACGTTCAGAAAGGAATAACCATAAAGAAAGATATCGCCGCACAGGGTGAAGTCTTTGGATCGCAATCGACAATCGCGCAGGTGCTGGTCAACCTCATCGTCAATGCCGTGGCGGCCGTTCGCACCGTCGAAGAGGAGCGAAAGCCTGAAATCTCGATCACGACAGCCGTCGAAGGCAATGAAATCATCGTTTCCGTCCGCGACAACGGCACCGGCATAGACCCGAAAATCCAAAGCCAGATCTTCGATCCGTTCTTCTCCACCAAGGACGTCGGCGAAGGCATGGGCTTAGGCTTGGCGGTCAGCCACCGGATCATCGCCAACCACGGCGGTTCACTGAGTGTTAAGAGTAGTCTTGGAGAGTGGACCGAGTTCCGTTTCAACTTGCCGATCGCGTCGGAAAGAGAAGACCAGGTCTCCCATGGAGTCGTTTCGTATTGACCAGCCCGTCGAGATTCTCATCGTCGATGATGAACCGCAGGCAGTCAAATACTTCAAAAAGGCGTTTGGCGCGAAGTACGATGTACTGACCGCGACAAGCGCCGACGAAGCCGAAACCTTGATCCTGTCCGGCAATCACAACATCGGACTGGTTATTTCCGATCAGCGTATGCCCGGCCGCAGCGGCGTCAGCCTGCTGAACCGGATCCGCAATGAACGGCCCGACATCATCCGCATGCTAACGACGGCTTACGCCGATCTCGACAGCGCCATTGATGCGGTCAACAAGGGCGAGATCCTCCGTTACATCTCGAAACCCTGGGACCTACGCGTTCTCGAAGCCGAAATCGAGCAGGCGATCACGTTCTATCTGCTGAAGAACGAATACGATATGCTTCTGCGCGACAAGCTCAGCGCGTTGCATCGTACGTTGCTGCGCGATCGCATGAACGATCTTGCGATGCTCTCGGGGCTACTGCCGTATAACAACGCCCCCCTGACCATGTATCACTACCTGAAGGACGCGATCGCCGAGACGTCGTGGCGCCCGTCCGCGCAGAAACTCTGGTCGCAGCTTCGTATTCGCGACCACTGGCGCATTCCTGTCGAGGAAACCCAGCGCGCCATCGATCTTTCTGAAGAACTGTCACGCGAAACGCTGCATGCCGATATCGGTCCGGGCCACGACGCCGACATCGTCTCGATCGTGACGTCGTGCGCCGAAGCAATCAATCGCGAGATTGGCGCACAGCAGATCTTTGTAAATGCCGATAAGCCCGAGATAATCGTCGCCGCCGACCCGACGACGATGCAAAAGATCATAATCCAGCTGATGGAGCCGATGAGCCTCTGGCCGTCGTCCGGCAGTACGGTTCAGGTCAACATCAAGAGCGATACGCGCAACAGCGAAGACGCCAGCGTGGAACTCCACTTCGAACTGCGCAACTGCGAACCTCAGCGTGCGATTCAGGATTGCGTGCTCTTTACGGCGCCACTGCACACCGCGCCGAAGCGCGCCAGCGACTATCTCCGCGCCGCACTCTCGATTGGCCACATCGGCGGCACGATCTCCTCGCCCCCGATGGAGAATGGCTACAAGCAGATCCTCGTGACGCTTCCTGTCCGCACCAATAACGGCGGCAAGAAGATCAACACTGTGCCCAAGCAGTGGCTGCAGGATCTGAGCGATGAGTACGAGAAGTGGGTTCTCGGCACGCTCGACATCGCCGCTTGATCGCTGCGTACCCTGACCGCCATTGCTCGAATAGACTCGTGGTCCCGGACCAGCCGCGTTCCCTTAGCGCGCATTTTTACTGTTGAGCATCGCTCACCAAAGAGTTGCAAATAAACTCTGCAACAATCTCAGAGTGAAGCCGCCGAATTGCTGGCGAGGATCTTATTTACGAAGTTCCGGTGCCGCGCCGGTGGCTGCGCCACTTCGCGCAGGGTAAATTGCCGGCTATCCCGTCCACAAGCATACCGAGCGGCGTTTCAATTAATGCGCGCTTGAGATCGCCACGATCGTATGGTCGTTGGGCATAATCGCACGCGGACGATGCCGAAGGCGAAAGCCCAAAAACTCGTGTCGACGGAGAAACGTAGCGTCCTGAATCGCTATATGTTCTCACCGTCTGCATTGGAGACCGATTAATGACTGCTCAATTCCCGGTCAAAGATGACTTCCTGCTGAGCCCGCTGCTGGCGAAGCAGCGAGCCGCGTTCATGCGCGACGGGCCGCCGTCTGCTGCACAGCGCCGAGCCGACCTTCGCAAGCTCAAACGCGCATTGCTCGCGCGCCGCGCTCAATTTGAAGCCGCCATCAGCAAGGATTTCGGCTACCGGTCCGCATACGAAACCCGGATCATGGAAGTCATTCCCATCATCCAGGCTATCAACTTCCTTCGCCGCAACGTCGCAAAATGGATGCGGCCGGAGAAACGGCGCATCTCGCTCCACTTTATTCCCGGTCGCGCCCGCGTTCATTACCAGCCGCTCGGCGTCGTCGGAATCGTGTCGCCGTGGAACTATCCGCTCTCGCTCGCCATCATGCCACTGCTGTCCGCAATTGCGGCTGGTAACCGCGCGATCCTGAAGCCCTCGGAGCTAACGGTCGCGACGAGCGAACTCTTGAAATCGACATTGCGTGATATCTTCCCGGAAGACCAAGTGGCCGTCGTCACCGGCGGCCCCGAGCTTGGCGCCGCCTTCTCGCGTCTGCCCTTCGATCACCTCGTCTTCACCGGCAGCGCGCAGGTCGGCCGCATGGTCATGCGGGAAGCCGCCGAAAACCTCGTTCCGGTCACGTTGGAACTCGGCGGCAAATCACCGACGCTCATCGGGCCAGACGCCGATATCGAGACCGCGGCAAGCAGCGTCGCCTACGGCAAACTTGCGAATGCTGGCCAGACCTGCATTGCTCCCGACTACGTGCTCGTGCACGAGAAAGACGCTGCATCATTCGTCGCCAGCTACGACGCAACGGCAGCAACATTTTATCCCGACGGCGCCGCCGACAAGAACTACTCCGCCATTGCGAGCGCGAGACATTACACCCGTCTCCGCCGTCTCCTCGAAGATGCCGAGAACAAAGGCGCTCGCGTCATCCAGACTGGGCCTCAAACCGCTGTCCTGACGCGAAAGCTCCCTTCCGCGATTGTCCTGAACGTGACCGACGACATGGCGATCATGCGCGAAGAAATCTTTGGGCCGATTCTGCCCATCGTGACGTATCGCACGCTCGATGAAGCCATTGCCTACATCAACCACAGGCCCCGGCCGCTCGCGCTTTATTATTTCGGCAACAGCAGCGAGGATCGGCTGAAGGTTCTCACACGCACGACCTCAGGCAACGTCACCGTCAACGATACCTTGATGCATTACGTTCAGAACGCGCTGCCGTTCGGCGGCATCGGCATGTCCGGCATGGGCGCCTATCACGGTATCGAAGGGTTTAAATCGCTTAGCCACGCGAAGGGCGTCTTCGAGCAAAGCCGCTGGAACCTTGGGGGTCTGTTGCGCCCGCCTTTCAACCGCACATCCGATTGGGTCATCCGCTATCTGCTGCGCTGACGACGCGGCCCGGCCTTTACATCCTTCGGCGAATTTCACACAGAGAAGGCAGTTGCGCGAATAGACGCCCACGCCCATTGCGTGGGATCGACGCGTGCTGAACGATAGATTGAAGGAAGTGCAAAATGCAGGAAACGATCGTGCGGGTCATCTGCGCGATTGGCCAATCGGGCCAACTCGGCCTTCATGGCCAACTCCCCTGGGAGGGTAATACAGATCCGGAATACGTCGCCGATGTCGCGCGCTTTTTCGATATCACCCGCGGCCATGTTTTAATGGCCGGGCCGAAGACCATCGGCGCTGTCCCCGAATTTGCACGTACCGATCGCACGCTCGTTGTCCTGCGTTCCCACATGGACCCAGAAGAGACACTGAAGCAGTACGCCGGCCGCGTCGTCTTCATCGGTGGCGGCCCGCCCGTCTGGGACATCTACGCCAAATATGTGAGCCATTGGGACGTTACTCGTCTCCCGTACGATGGCCCAGCCGACCGCTGGTTCAATCCGAAATGGTTGACCGCTTCGAGCAGCGCCTGACGATGAAACGCGACAAGGCCGGAGCATCGCTCCGGCCTCGCGCCATGGTCTCCAATAATCACGCTCACACCATCAGTGCTGGCCGCCTTTCCGTCCGGCTTCGGCAGCGCGCTTCGGATCGTGCTTGAAATTGCCGCCGCTCTCGTGTCCGCCTTTGCGGCCGGCGGACACGGCAAGATCGTGATTCTTCGAAAAGCTGCGCTCATGATCGGGAACGCTTGCGCCGCCTTTCCGGGCGATCTCGCGCTGCTTGGCTTCATCCATCGAAGCAAAGCCGCGTTTTGATGTTCTGTCCTCTTGAGCCATCACAACTACCTTTTTGCTTTCGTGTTTCAGGTCGCCTGCTCTGTTTCAGGCCACTGCCGCCGGCCACGCGCCGCGCTTTTCAACACGCAGCTCGACAACTGCTTGGCCAACGGTCCCGCAGTAAGGCGGTTCCGATTTTTCCCGCAAAGCGTGTGTGACGATTTTGTAAGCACGCGGACGAAGCGAAGCTTAGCCGTCGGCAGGCGGTAGAAATCCGCCATCCCCAATTTGCGAAGCAACGAAAGGCGCGTCCGCGGATTATTCCAATAACGACGCGAAACCTGGACTGACCATAATGGCACAAACCAAGAAAAAGCCGGACATCCCGGCCTACCCGGCGGAAAAGGCTTCGCAGGGCGAAATCATCTTGAAACAACCCTGGCAGCGCGCCGTCTTCATCGGCGGGATCGCTGCCGCACTTTTGTTGCCGCTCATCGTACTTGCCATCGCACGATGAGCGGAAACATCAGTTAGCGTACTGAACGTCAGACATCCATGCTATCGTCATCCGTCCACGTATCGTCGTAGTCGTCATCCTGGGCGTCTTGCATCCGATCGAGCTCGGCGTCATCTGCAGCAAGGTCTTTCTGATCTTGCTTGTCATCGTCGCGAGCGTCTTGCAGCTGATCCTGTAAACTGTCGATGGTCGCTTGATCGTTGGCGTTTGTCCCACCGCCCGAGGCGTAGGCGTTGTTGCCGCCACCGAACAGGCTGCGGATACCATCCGCCAGGAAAACGCCACCGGCGACGCCCGCTGCTGTCGACAGAGCTGACGACAGGAAACCGCCGCCCCCTCCGGATTGGGCCGCAGAGCCCCAAGGGCTACGCGACTGCTGCGGAGGCGGCATCGGCTCCAGTCCGCGCTGCGGCTCCGGCGCAGAACCGCCAAGGCCACCAAAGCGGGCACCGGCCGACGGAACCGATCCACCAGAAAGGAAACTGCCGCGACCCGACGCAGATTGCTGCTGACGCGCCGCTGCTTCCTCCAGGTCGCGCATACGGGCTTCCGCCCGCTCGAGCGCCTGCTGCTGAATAATGACCGTCTGGGCTAGGTAGTAAGGGGCATCCGGCGACCTGCGAATGAGATCGTTGATCAAGCCCTCGGCTTCCGGATCCTTGCCGCCCGAGCCTCCATAGCTGCGCAGGCGGGAAAACAAATCTTCAATTAGTTGCTGTTCTTCCCGGTTCATGGGATCGCCTCCGCTGTAATTAGCCGACATCGGCTAAGTATTGTGCAACGCAGGGAGATGTAGGAACGGACTGCACCAGCGACATGGGGGAGCAATTATATATTTCCGTCACTTTTTGTTCCTTCGCAGACATCCCGCGGCGTCCCGTACCTTATCGGCCGGCACATGGCGCTCTGATGAACGCTGCTCTGCAAATTGGTACAATGGCCGCAAAGCGATTATCGGCTATTTGGACTAGGCCGCAGCGACCGCCAAAGGCGCGCTCCTTGATCGCCCAACGCGCTGTAACAGCCGCACTCACGGCACCTGCTGTCACCGAACTTCTCCCCACAGGGACGATCATATAAAGAGGATGCTTCGATATATAACCTATTAGGAGTGCTCATATGGACAAGATCGCCATCACCCTGCTGTTCGTTCTCACCGCCGTCATCTGCCTGACGGTGTTTCACATGGCGGACGGTAAATTCTGAGTGCTTCGTCGCTGTCCAAGGCAGAAAACAAAGAAGCGGCGGACTTTGGGGTCCGCCGCATCGAGTTTCGGGATAGGTCTTAGAGGTACAGTAGTCTAGAACTTCACTTTTACGCCGCCATAGGCTGCGAACGGAATGGCCGGGACGACAGTCCGGGGATTGTTCTCATTGAAGGTGACGCCGGTAGCCGGCGTCAGATCGTTGGCGTCGTCCACGCTGAAATACGTTCCGTAGATATTATAATCTTTGTCGAAGAGGTTCTCGAACAGGCCATATATCTGCACGTGATCCGTGACGTCGTAGGACGTGTGCAGATTGACTTTTGCATAGCCCGCCAGCGGACGATTGAGATTTGCTTCGTCACCGAAGAAAATCTGGTCGCTGGCAGCCACCAAATCCGCCCCGACTTTCCACTTCTGCGTCATCCAGTAATCGACACCGGCTTTGAATGTGTGCGCCGGGACGCCAGGAAGCCGGTCACCTTTATGAACTAGGAAGCAGTTGCCGGGACCGTCTTCATCATCCCCACCACCAGCTTCGCCGCACGAAACATTGCCCGGCAGCGGATTATTCGGTGATGGGAAGATCGCGCTCGAATCGAACGTGGCGTCCGTATAGGTGTAATTCGCGTAAGCGAAGACACGTTGTGTGCGGTACGCGATATTTGCTTCGACGCCCTGACGCAGCGTCTTGCCGACGTTCTGGAAGTAGCCGTGCCCGACATCGGTCGAGGCAGCATTAAAAATGTCGTCAGTGTTGAGAGTACGGAACAGGCCGATGCCCCAATCCCACTGCGAACGATCCTGCCAGTTCTTGATCGTCCCGCGGAACCCCGTTTCCCAGGTATGGGAGACAACTTGCTTCAGCGGAGGATCGGCCGTCAGGAAGCTTTCGATCAAGCACGGGTTTTCAGGATCCGCGCAAGCGAGTTCGGCTGCAGTCGGAGCACGATTGGCTTCCGAGTACCCGCCGTACCAGTTGAGACCCGGCGAGAACTTATAGGTCAAGCCCGCGGATGGATTGAAGCGGTTGTACTTGTTGATCCCGTTGAGTTCATCATTTTCCGGACTGCCGGTATTCTCGATTTCAATTCGCGCAAAGTTGTAACGTCCGCCCACGGTCAAAGCCAACTGGTCGGTGATGTCGAACGTGTTCGTGAAATAAGCGCCGAAATAATCATTGGTCGTCGTGAGCGAGCGCGGATTGAAATCATCCGTACCGGTCATGATGATGCCTTGCCCGTCGACGACGAACTTGGGCTCCATGAAGCCAAGTTCGCTCTTCGCCGTATAGGCGACGCGGCCATGATCGTAGCTGACGCCAACGATGAACTGGTTGGTGTGGCCGAAGAGCTTAGCGTTCTCTTGAGCCTGCAGCGTGACACCAGCGGTATCGGCATTTTGCGACGTCTGGTCGATCGAGCCGTAAACGTTATCAGTAAATGGGATCGGATTGCCGTTGGCGGCATTGAGAACCTGATCGTCTCCGGAACACAGCGTCCCAGCTTCGGCGCCGCCGCATTCTTCCGGATCGTCGAACAGGTTGCCGTCGAGATGCTTCTGATTGAAATGGCGATAGTAGGTCACGCCGGACAGCGTCAACGTATCGGTCGCCCGCACCTTGCCGTTGACCGAGTACATCTGCAGTGTGTTTTCGGTCGTCTGCGGTGACGTGAACGTCAGGCTGCGGCTGATATCGAGAAGCTGCTCAGGCGCTGCGGCCGTAACGCCGACATTGTTGTCTGCGCCGGTGAAGTTGAAATGAAATTCGGCGTTATCGCCCTTCACGCCGACATCGAAGTAGCCTCGGCGGATTTGCGCATCGGAGAAATCGCGGAACCCATCATCATCGATGGCTTCAAACGCGCCGTATGCCGCCCAATTACCGCTCCGGTATCCGGCTTCAGTCGAGACTTGCTTGCGTCCGAACGAGCCGAACATCGTATCGACGTCCCAGCCCTGGTAATTGAAGCCGTCCTTCATATCGACGACGACGGCGCCGCCCAGAGCGTTAAGTCCGAACACCGGATTGCCAACGACAACCGCGACGTTGTTGATCGCGTTCGAGGGCAGGAAGTCCCAGTTGACGATATCGCCGAACGACTCGTTGATGCGGACGCCGTTCTGATAGACCGCAAGTCCCTGCGGGACGCCGTTGACAGGCGACGCTTCAAACCCGCGAAACTGAATGTTGGTCTGGAATTGGTTGCCCTGAAGATCGTTGACGATGAGGCCCGGGATCTGGCTCGTTAGGGCGTCCTGCAGAATGACCTGCTCGCCACGTTTGAGCGCTTCCGAATTCATCTGATAGACGCTGCCCGGCACCTTATCGACCGGGATCGTGCCGCCGACCGGCGACATCTTCACCGTGTTCGATTCAGGCGAAGCAGCAAACTCCTGCGAACTCTCGGTCGCAAATCCCGTCGTATCCGGCGCTGCGGATGGAGCCGTTACCGCCGCCGCGGTGGAGGGTTTGGCCTTTGGCTTGGTGGCCTTCTTTGCTTGCGTCGGCTTCGGCTTGGGCTGTCCCTGAATTACCTCGACCTGCGGAAGCTGTTGACCTTGCTGAGGCGCTGGCTGCCCTGCAGCCGTACCGTCCGCATCCTGAGCAAAAACAACGGCCGTTCCGCTGGCTGCAAACAGCGCCACAGCCGCGGCCGAAGCCATTAACTGACGCATCATCCCCCGGTTCCCTTTTCTGCGCATCACAATCCCCGCTTCCCTGGCAGGCATTGCAACGCGAACTTCCCCTTTGGTCTCGACTCGGACCATTTTCCCCAAAGTCAGCAAAATGGATTTTGGTTGGGAGGGTCAATCCGATGCACAGGCTGACTTTTTCCCGGCTGCCGCATTCCCAACCCTCCCGTGGCATTGTGGCAACGGAATTGAAATTTACGGGAAAAATTCCCTAAAAATGCGGGAACTAAGGCTTCGCCCGAGCCTCACGCGAGACATTTCACAGCGACGATAGCGTCAGCTTCCTGCAACCGATTGCCGGATAGAGAAAAGCCCTTAGCCACCATCGACGTCCGGTCGGGAATAAGTGGGAAAGGGCGATCCCCCCTTGAAAGGCGCCGACGATTGCGTTGCCGCTTTATCGTAGCAAGCGAGTCGCTCGGTATCGCCAACGATTTGAACGCAATCCATAAGCGCCACTTGCCGTTCAGCCGACATGAATTCAGTTAAAGCGATTCCGATCCCGGCAAAGAACAGAATGATCACGCCAAAGAGCATCGCAGCACTCCGCATCTGATCGTCTGTCAGGCCGATGGTCCGCGGCGACCAATCCACAGCGTGGGCGGGCGCATCCTTGAGTTCGCTGTCAGACCACTCCGCACATGCCTCAATGCAAGAAGGCACATCGGACGCCGTCGGGACGCTTTCGAGGTCTTTTTCCATGGCCGCCTCCAGTAGTGGGCGCTTTGCCATCAAACTAGGAACACCGGCATAGGGATTCCATGTGTCTCGACATGGAGAGATATAAAAACGCGATGGGCCTCCCTGCCGACATTTGCAGGAAGACCCATCGTAGGTTGGCGGACGACGCGTCCTCAGATGTCCTTCACGCCCTCACTCGGCGGCAGGAGCCGACTGATGATGCGTCGACACAGAGGCCATTGACTCGAACACGCCGTCACGCCGGACGAGCGCGTGATACAGCGCCGCCGCGATATGCAGCAGAACCAGTGCAAAGAAACAAAACGCCAGATAGTAGTGGGCGTTCCAGAACAGGGTATGAAGACTGTCGCTTTGCGGCAGCATCTGCGGAACCCAGGCACGCCCAAAGATCACGACAGGATAGTCTGCGGTAAACAACAGCGCCAATCCCAGCAACGGCATCGCGATCATCAGCGCATAGAGTGCGTAGTGAGACAGTTCTGCCGCGAGCTTCATCGGCTCCGGCAAATCCTTCGGCAATGCGGGCGCGCCGTACCGCAACCGTACCGCAAGCCGAATGAGCACGAGCACGAGGATGACGACACCGAGCGATTTGTGCGTCTCCATCAGCGGCAAAAACTTTGGTGTGACGGTCGAGAGCATCCCCACGCCGATGAACAGCATCGCTAGAATGCAAACGGCCATCACCCAATGCAGAAGGCGCTGCAATGGATTGAAACGCGGCGTTTCTCCGGTCATTGCTTTTCTCCAGTCGCGGTGCGGGGATAGTACTTCGATTCAGCCGTACGCAGATCATATGACTTCATATACGCCGCCGACCGCGCGGCCGGGAACGGATCGTCGGATGTCGTAATGCCCGTCGGCAAAACGGTTGGATCGAAGTTGATCTCACGACATGGACCGTCCGCCTCCGGTTCGATTTTCGTAACCGTCAGCGTGCCGACATCGATCTTGCGGCGGTCGGCAGGCCACTCCTTGCTTGGATCTGCTGTCGGATCTCCTGGATTTGCAACGATCACCACCAGCTTCCAGCGTTGAGGCGCAGCCGCAACACGCTTGGCGATATCAACGTCGAGAAAATTCGGCCCGAGCTTTTTCAGGTCATCCTGCGAGACCGTAACGACTCGCGCTTCCGGCACGATCCCCCATCGAACTGTCTTCTGCTCGCCCTCTTTGTTTGTCATCACGAAACTGTTTAGGCTGTTGTAGGGCTCCTCGGCGTAACTCGCTGTCCACGGCGCGCTACCCGCCCACGAAGCAAAATGCGAAAATTCGGGATTGGCCGCTATAAAGTTTTTCATCGCGTCCGCAGCCTTGTCCTTCGATGCTTTCAGCAAATCGTAGAACGCTTGCGGCGTCGAAACCGGGAAGAATGGCGGATCGATCATGGCGCTTCGCCAGACCTGCCTATCCGGAGTTGTTATCTGCAGACCGATGCCGCGAACACGAACAGTAGCGTCATCTACATTAGGGTCCTGAGTACCTAGATTGAAGCGCCCGACGACAGGATACTCCCCCTTCTCGAAAACAACTGCCTTCGAGATTTCGCTGCCCGCGCCGTTCGCTTCGAACTCACCAGTAAAGCAGATGCCTTTGGCGTGGTTACGGCGATGGCCCAGAGCCGGACCCCCAGGCGGGGCAAATGCCTCGACCATTTCCATCGGAGTGAGGCGGTGTGGTGAAAACCAGCCGGCCGTGTAGGCGAACGCTGCCGCGCCGCCTGCGATGACGACGGCGATCAGCGCCAACGAACCAAGTGGCGGTGATCGGTGAGAGTCTGACATTGAGACCTCGCTATTGCTTGCGATGAAAGTATGCAGTGGCTTAGCGCAGCGATATCCTGCAACTGCGACGATAATCTTTCAAATATCGATCACGACTTGCGAATTCGCACGATTTACCATGCTGGGCAAACGCGAACCCGGTCGAGACACAACAAAACATATCGCCTTGTTCGACGCCCAGTCCACGGCTACCCCGCACCATCTCTAAAAACATAAGCATGCGAAGCGCGAGGCTGCCGTGTCCCCTTCCGAAATCTGGAATTGTGTCTCCCAACATCTCCGGCTTTAGGCGCAAGTGCAAATCGCCTACCTCCCTGCCTAGTTTCAATGGAGGTTGAACATGCTGACGGAGACCGATCGCAGAGTTGCGCTGAAAATTTTTGGAGCCGCAGCCGCCACCGCCGGTGCTGACATTGCGCGCGAGTGCCGTCAATGCGGAGACATCGTGACGTCAGGCAATTCCGTTCCTACGAATTCCGTTCATTATAAAACGGTGAAGATTGGCGATGTCGAAGTCTTCTACCGCGAAGCCGGTCCTGCAGATGCGCCAATCATCCTGCTGCTTCATGGCTATCCGACGAGCAGTCACATGTTCCGTGACCTCATTCCTCAACTCGCAGGCCCATTCCGCCTGATCGCACCGGACCTGCCGGGCTTCGGTCTGACGAAAGCACCCGATCGTGAGCATTACACCTATACGTTCGACAATCTGGCCAAGACCATCGATGGCTTCACTGATGCGTTAGGCCTGAAGAGATATGCACTTTACCTGTTCGATTACGGCGCACCGACTGGCTTCCGCATTGCCGCCGCGCACCCCGAACGTGTCAGCGCGCTGATCACCCAGAATGGTAACGCCTACGAAGAAGGATTGGGCGACGCATGGAAACCCATCCGGGCGTACTGGAAAGACGCTTCACTTGAAAACCGCAACGCGCTGCGCGCCGTGCTCACTCTGGACGCAACAAAAGACCAGTATCTCCACGGCGCCGATGCGGGCTTGGTGTCTCCGGACGGCTATATGCTCGATTACGCCTATCTTCAGCGGCCGGGCATCGATGAGATTCAGCTCGATCTCTTCTACGATTACCGCAACAACGTTGCGCTCTACCCGGCTTGGCAGAAATACTTACGGCAAAACAAGCCGCCGCTGCTGGCGGTCTGGGGCAAGAACGATCTCTTTTTCATTCCTCCCGGCGCCGAAGCATTCAAGCGCGATATTCCTGACGCAGAAATCAAGTTCGTCGACAGCGGCCACTTGGCGACCGCCACGCACAGCACGTTTATCGCCGCCCAGATAACGGATTTCATGCGTCGCAAAGCAAAGTTATAAGGCATGCACAGTCCAAGATCGGCCCGCAAAATTAGTGGCGCTCACTTCTTGACCTGAAGCAGGCCCTCGCGAATACAGTCCTCCAGCGAGCCAACGGCGCCTTCGAGATCGTATCGAGATATGCCTTCGCTCCAAGCATCATGAAGACACTTCGCAGCGAGCGCGGGAATGTCCTCGGCGCTCGCGACACGCCCCACGACGTGCCACCGCAGCCAATCCGTCAGAAACTTTGTGGTCCTCGTTGACATCGACGTCCGGCAACGCGCAGAGCTGAGATATCCAACACCCAAGATCGGATCGCGAGCGCACCAAGAAGCGCCGGGCCGCCGCATATCCGAGACAGCACACTGGCCACTATCGTGCGAGTTCGCCCCCCGGCGCGTTTTCGCGTTCTTCTTTGGTGTCGGGCTATGATCCATCCGTAACCTACAGACCGCTGCGAACAGCTGCTGAATCGCAGGATTAATGGCTGATCATCCAGGGGCGGGACGAAGGAAAGCTCTTCATCGCGGTCCCGCCGTCTTGTTTTGGCTTGGCTTTCGTCTTGGAGCAGCAGCCGCATCCCGGCGCATGCCCTTTCGACTTTCGCGGTTCGTGCGATGAGCGCTCGTTCGTCTCGGCTGCAATGCGGCGAGCCCGACTCAGTCCCGCTATTGCGGGTGCTGTTAAAATCGCTCGCGGCGCCTCGGTCCCACAATCCGGACAATCGTGCGGCAACTCAAACTCAGACATCGAACGTAGAACTGAGAACGGACCACAACTGGGACAATCATAATCGTAAACCGGCATTATTGGCGGCTCCCTTGAGGTGGGTTGGCCAACACAGCCAACCCAGCTTTCGTGCACGTTCGAATGCGCTTACGCGTCGGGCGCAATCGGCATCTGGATCGATCCGTCAAGGAACTTTGTCGGTCCCGCGGCAGAGGGATTGATATCGAAATCGAAGATCTTGGTCGGCACCCACAGAGTGGCGCAGGCGTTCGGAATGTCGACGACGCCAGAGATATGCCCCTGAACGGGCGCCGTTCCCAGGATCGAGTAAGCCTGCGCGCCCGAATAGCCGAACTTCTTCAGGTATTCGATGGCGTTGAGACAGGCCTGACGATACGCGACGTGAACGTCGAGGTAGTGCTGCTTGCCCATCTCGTCGACCGAGATGCCCTCGAAGATCAGATAGTCGTCGTACTTCGGCGTGATGACCGACGGCTTGAAGATCGGATTTTTGATCCCGTACTTCGACATGCCGTCTTTGATCACGTCGACCTTGAGATGCAGCCAACCGGCCATCTCGATCGCGCCGCAGAACGTGATTTCGCCGTCGCCCTGACTGAAGTGAAGGTCGCCCATCGAAAGGCCGCCGCCGGGTACGTAGACCGGGAAGAACACTTTCGAGCCACGCGACAGATCCTTGATATCGCAGTTGCCGCCATGCTCACGCGGCGGAACCGTACGCGCCGCTTCGGCTGCAGCCTTATCCCGCGCATCGCCCTTGAGGCGGCCCATGTGCGCCGTCGGCGCAAAGGGCACCGTGCCGACGGGAGGCACACGATCTTTATTGGCCTCCACGAACGGAATTTCGCGATCGTTCCAGGTCTTGAGCAGTGCAGGATCGGGCAAGCAGCCGATCAGGCCAGGATGGATGAGACCCGGAAAACGCACACCCGGAATGTGGCGTGACTTCGTGAACATGCCCTCAAAGTCCCAGATCGACTTCTGCGCTGAGGGATAATGATCGGTCAGGAAGCCGCCGCCATTGTTCTTCGAGAAGAAGCCGTTGAAACCCCAGTTGCTCTCCGGCTTCGCCCCGATGTCGAGGATCTCAACAACGAGCAAATCACCCGGCTCGGCGCCCTTGACGCCAACTGGGCCTGAGAGAAAGTGCACGATCGTCAAATCTATATCGCGCACGTCCGACGCATCGTCGTTGTTCTTGATGAAGCCGCCGGTCCAGTCGTACGTCTCGATGATGAAGTCTGAACCAGGCTCGGTCCAGGCGACGATCGGAATGTCCGGATGCCATCGATTGTGAACCATGTCGTTTTCATATGCGGACTTCGACAGGTCGACTTTAATGAGCGTTTCGGTCATTCATACTGCCCCTTCCATTTCTGCAGACACCGAATTCAGACTTAAACTGAGAGATACCTCGCCACTTTCGCCTCATCGACTGATGAACGCGGCTCGTCGTGGACAATCTCGCCGTTCTCGACAACCAGCACACGGTCGGCGACATCGAGCGCAAAACTCAAAACCTGTTCCGACACGATGATCGACAGCCCGCGCTCATCGCGAATGCGCCGAAGCGTCCGCGCCATTTCACGAATGATCGACGGCTGGATGCCTTCCGTAGGCTCATCGAGCAGCAGAACCTTCGGCTTGGTCGCAAGAGCGCGCGCGATCGCGAGCTGCTGCTGCTGGCCGCCAGACAGGTTACCGCCGCGGCGCTTCTTCATTTCGAGCAGAACCGGAAAAAGCTCGTAGATATCGGGCGAAACCTTGCTGCCGCCGTGGACCACAAGCCCCGTCTCGATATTCTCTTCGACTGTCATGGTCGAAAAAATCATTCGACCTTGGGGAACGTAGGCCAAACCTTTCGCAACACGCTCATAGCTTTTGAGCTTGGTGATGTCGGCGCCGTTCATCGACACCGAACCCTGCTTCGTTGGCAAGATGCCCATAAGGGCCTTCATCATGGTCGTCTTGCCCATGCCGTTGCGGCCCATGATCGCGACGATCTCATTGGGCGCGATCGACAGATTGAGGCCGTGCAGAACTTCGCTCTGGCCATAGGCGACGTGGAAATCGGAGATATCCAGCATTGTCGATTTCTTCCTTAATGGCCGAGATAGACTTCAATCACTTTGGGATCGTTCTGGACCTTCTCCATCGAGCCTTCCGATAGAATTTTGCCCTGATGGAGCACGATCACCTTGTGCGCGATGTCTTCGACGAACTTCATGTCGTGCTCGATCACCAGCACCGAACGATCCTTGATGATCCGATGCAGAAGCTCAGCGGTCTTTTCGCGCTCGCTGACACTCATGCCCGCGACGGGTTCATCAAGCATCAAAAGCTCGGGATCCTGGATGAGGAGCATGCCGATCTCGAGCCACTGCTTCTGGCCGTGGCTCAGAAGCTGCGCACTCATGTTGAGCTTGTCTTTCAGGAAGATCATTTCCGCGACTTCCTCGACGCGCTGACGCACGGCAGCGTCGCGCTTGAACGTCAGAGCGCCGAACACGCTGCGTCCGCGCGGATAGGAGATCTCCAAGTTTTCGAAAACCGTCAGATCGTCATAGATCGACGGCGTCTGGAACTTCCGGCCGACGCCCGCATGCACGATGGCGTTCTCGGATAGCTTCGTGAGTTCCTTGCCGCGGAAGGTGATAGACCCGGAAGTCGCTTTGGTCTTCCCGCAGATCAAATCGAGCACTGTCGTCTTACCCGCGCCATTCGGTCCGATGATGACCTGGATCGCGTTCTCATCGACATAGAACGACAGATCGTTGACCGCTTTGAAGCCGTCGAAGGATACCGTTAGCCCACTGACAGCGAGTAGGAAATCCCGAGGTTGTTGACCGATCTCCATATCGCTCTCCTATTCTGCCGGTGCGCCGTCTGCGATCGGCTGGCCGCTCGCAAGAGACTTGCCTTTACTCCGCGAGAAGAGCCGGTCGATCCTCGGCTGCACATAGTCGTTCCAGGCGCCTGCCAGTCCACCTGGGAAGAGCAGCACAACGGCAATGAAGAGCGCTCCGAAGCCCAGCTGCCAGAGTTGCGGGAAGCTTTCGGAAAGGCTCGTCTTCGCATAGTTGACGAGCAGCGTGCCGTAGACCGCACCGAAGATGGACATGCGGCCGCCGACCGCCGCGAAGATTACCATTTCGATCGAGGGAACGATGCCGACGAACGACGGCGACATGAAACCAACTTCAAGCGTAAACAGAGCGCCGCCGATCGACGCGAACACGGCCGACAAACAGAATGCGAAAATCTTGAAGTTGGCGACGCTATAACCCGAGAACCGCACGCGATCCTCTTTCTCGCGCATCGCCACCAGAATGCGCCCGAGCTTCGAATGCTTCACGAACAGCGCCACCAGCAGACAGACGAACAGCACCGCGACTTCAACAAAATAGAGAATGACTTTGGCGCTGTCGGTCCGGATATCCCACCCATGTAGGGTGCGAAGATCTGTGATGCCGTTGATGCCGCCCGTATAGCCCTGCTGCCCGACGATAAGGATCGTCAGAATGGCGGCAATCGCTTGCGTGATGATCGCGAAGTAGACGCCGCTGACACGACGTTTGAACATCGCCGCGCCGATGATAAATGCAAACACCGCCGGCACGACGAATACGGCCAGGATCGCAAACGTTAAACTGTGGAATGGCTCCCAGAAGAAGGGAAGCTGCGTGATCTGGTTCCAGTCCATGAAATCCGGGATACCGGGCGTCGACTGGATTTTCGTGTTGGCGACGCTCGATGCTTCGAGCTTGAGAAACATCGCCATGCAGTAACCGCCGATGCCGAAGAACACCCCCTGCCCCAGGCTCAAAATGCCACCGTATCCCCAGCAGATCACCAACCCGAGCGCGACGAACGAATAGGTCAGATATTTCGCCACGAGGTTCAGGCGGAAATTGTCGAGCGTCATCGGCAGCACGACAACCAGCAGCAATGCCAGGACGGCGAGGCCGACCAACTCGGAACGGGAGAAGAAGCGAGGATTGGCGTTCATGTGAGTGTGCTCTCGCGCTTGGATCTGAAGTCGGCGGCGGCTATTTGCGAACCTTGAGGGCGAACAGTCCTTGTGGACGCAGCATCAGGATGATGACGACCGCAAGAAGCGTGATGACCTGCGCCATCGATCCGGAGGTGAAGAACTCCAGCGTCGAACGCGTCTGCGAGATCGTGAAGGCCGATGCGATCGTTCCAAGCAGGCTGGCTGCGCCGCCGAACACAACGACAAGGAACGTGTCGACGATATAAAGCTGACCCGACGTCGGACCGGTCGAGCCGATCATCGTGAAGGCACTCCCCGCGACGCCGGCAATTCCGCAACCGAGCCCGAAGGTAAAGCGATCCACGCGTTCGGTATTGATGCCGACGGCGCTGGCCATGACGCGGTTCTGCATCACGGCGCGAACCTGACGCCCCCAGCTGGAATAATACATGATGTAGCCGACGATCAGCGTAATGATTAATGTCAGCGCCATCACGAACATGCCGTTGATCGGAATCTGGATGGTGTCCGTCACCTGCCAGGAGCCCATCATCCACTCAGGCAGATCGACGCCGACTTCGCGGCCGCCGAAAACAGAGCGATAAACCTGCTGCAGAATGAGGCTGAGGCCCCACGTCGCCAGCAAGGTATCGAGCGGTCTCTTATAAAGATGTCGGATCAGCGCCCATTCGACGAACATCCCAAGCGCACCAGCCGCTATGAATGCCAGGATCATCGCGACGAAAAAGTATCCGCCGAAAAGCATCGGCAGGTGCGATTTGAAGAACTCCGACGTCATCCAGGTGACGTACGCGCCGAGAATCATGAACTCGCCGTGCGCCATGTTGATCACGCCCATCTGGCCGAAAATGATGGCCAGTCCGAGCGCCATAAGCACGAAGACCGAAAACAGGATCAATCCCGCAAAGCCTTGCATCACGAAGATTGAACCAAGATCGCTGAACGAGTAATCGCCGAACATTGCGCGCTCCGGAGTATCGGACGTTGATGGCTTCGCGCCGCGCATGAGCGTATCGGCGCGAAGCACTCAAGCGATGCGGGCCCCAAAGCCCGCTGGAAAGGGCCTTACTGATAGCCCTTTGGGAACGGATTGGGCTCGATCAGCTCGGGCGTCTCGTAGACCACATCGAACTGACCGTCGGTCCGCGCCCGACCGATACGTGCGCGGCTCCAGAGATGGTGGTTCTCGTGGATCTTGACGTAGCCTTCCGGAGCGCCCTTGAACTCGATGCCCGGCGATGCCGCGGCGATCTTGTCGACGTCGAAGCTGCCTGCCTTCTCGGCTGTGAGCTTCCACAGGTTCGGGCCGAGATAGGCCGCCTGCGTCACGTCGCCGATCACCGTCTTGTCGCCCCACATCTTGTGGAACGCCTTGACGAAGGCTTCGTTGTTCGGGTTCTTCAGCGACTCGAAGTATTTCATCGAGGCGTAGGCGCCCGCGATATTTTCGCCGCCGATGCCGTCGATCTCGTCTTCCGTAACCGAGATCGTCAGCAAAAGCTGCTTGTCGAGATTGATGCCCGCCGCCTTGAGCTGCTTGTAGAAGGCGACATTCGAACCACCGACGACGTCCATGAAGATCACGTCGGGCTTCTTCAACTTGATCTTGTTGATGACCGAGTTGAACTGCGTCGCGCCGAGCGGGAAGTACTCTTCACCGACGACTTTGCAGCCCGTCAGATGGTTTTCGATATGCTTGCGCGCGATCTTGTTGGACGTGCGCGGCCAGATGTAGTCCGAGCCGATCAGGTAGAAGGTCTTGGCGCCCTTCTCCTTGTTGATCCAGTTCAAGCTGGACAGAATCTGCTGCGTCGCCTCCTGGCCGGTGTAGATGACGTTCTTCGACTGCTCCAGGCCTTCGTAGAAGGTTGGATAGTAGAGCATGCCGTTGTACTGCTCGAGAACCGGCAGCACCGCCTTGCGAGACGCCGACGTCCAGCATCCGAAGATCGCCGCGACGTGGTCGTTGACGAGTAGCTTCTTCGCTTTTTCCGCAAATGTCGGCCAATCGCTGGCGCCGTCTTCCTGAATGATCTTGATCTGACGACCTAGCACGCCACCCGCATCATTGATCTGCTGGATCGCGAGCTTCTCGGCCTCGACCGAACCCGTCTCGCTGATGGCCATCGTGCCTGTGACCGAGTGAAGAATACCGACCGTCACTTCTTTGTCGGTGACCGCCAATCCGGTCGTATTGATCGCCGACGTCGCTGGTGCGTCGGCAAATGCGGCTTTCGGCAACAACCCGGCAAACGGAGCCGCAGCCATACCCATCAACAATTTACGCCGTAGCCGCGATTGAGGTCCGTTATCTTCCGTCGCCATCAAGATCCTCCGTTCGAACTGCCCACCCCGGACATCGCGCGGACATAGGAAACCGATTTTGCGCCGCAGCACATACGTCAGTTAACGTATATGGTGCGCCGCACCCCCTGCGTAGGTTGCCTACGCGCGCCCGCGCGCGTGGCGGACGGCTCGACGAGAACCAACCGCATGATCGAAATAGGTTTGTCTCAGGGAGTGTGAGGGGTAGTTTTCAGCGACAGCCACATTTTTGCGGCGCGGTATGGTTACCGTTCGGGGGAGGCGATTTGAGTGAATGACTAACCGGCTTCGGATCGTTCCTGTTCGCCGCAGCTATAACCAATGGGTCGCCAACGAGACCCTGGAGGACTACGCGCTTCGCTTCACCGCCAAACGTGCGCGCCGGTGGTCCGCTGCGCGCGTTGCGAATACAGCATTCGGAACAGTGTCATTCCTGGCGCTCGAGGCCATCGGCGGCGCCATCACCATAAGTTATGGCTTCTCGAACGCAGTTACGGCCGTTCTGGCCGTCTCGATCCTGATCTTTTTGACGGGCCTTCCCATTGCCTATTATGCCGCACGTGACGGCGTCGACATCGATTTGCTGACCCGCGGTGCCGGTTTCGGCTATATCGGCTCGACGGTCACGTCGCTGATCTATGCCTCCTTCACGTTCATTTTTTTCGCGATCGAAGCCGCCATTATGGCTCTCGCGCTGAGCGTTTGCTTTGGGTTTCCGCTGGCCGTCAGTTACGTGATCAGCGCCATCGTCGTCATCCCAATCGTCACGCACGGCATCACGTGGATCAGCCGGTTCCACCTTTGGACACAGCCGTTCTGGATTCTGCTGCAACTGACCCCGCCCATTATCATTGCATTACAACACCGGGAGAATTTCGACGCCTGGATCGGCTACCGCGGCGATCTTGTGCCGGGCGCGACCTTCAATCTGCTGGGCGTCGGCGCGGCCGGATCCGTTGTTTTTGCTCTCATCGCGCAAATCGGCGAGCAGGTCGACATCCTGCGATTCATGCCGCCGAAGGAGAAAACGGGCCGCGTAGCGTGGTGGACGGCCCTCCTCGTCTCCGGCCCTGGCTGGATCGTCCCCGGCGCCATCAAAATCCTGATCGGATCGTTCCTTGCCGTCCTCTGTCTCCGGCACGGCATCCCCGTTTCACAGGCCGGCGAGCCGATGCAGATGTACTTGGTCGCATTCGGTTACGTGACGAACTCTCCGCAGTTGGCCCTCGCGCTGGCCGGAACGTTTGTCGTACTCTGCCAGATGAAGATCAACGTCACGAACGCTTATGCCGGGTCGATTGCCTGGTCGAATTTCTTTTCACGGCTGACACACGCCCATCCCGGTCGAATCGTATGGCTGTTTTTCAATGTTGCCATCGCACTCCTGCTGATGCAGGCGGGAATATACAAAACGCTTGAGCATACTCTGGGTCTTTATTCGGTCGTCGCAGTGGCGTGGCTCGGCGCTATCGTCGCCGACCTCTGCATCAACAAGCCCCTCGGACTGAGCCCCAAGCGCATCGAGTTCAAGCGCGCCCATCTCTACGACGTTAACCCCGTCGGCGTCGGCGCGATGATCATCGCAACGGCCGCGGCCATGTTCTCGTACAGCGGCACCTTTGGGATCTATGCCCAGTCACTGGCGCCACTGGTCGCCTTGATCGTGGCGCTTATCACGGCGCCTGCCATCGCCTATGCGACCAATGGAAAATACTATCTCGCCCGCAAACCGCGCGCATCCTGGGGCCAGAAGTCCGCAATCCGTTGCATTGTCTGCGAGCACGAATTCGAACCCGAGGACATGGCGCACTGCCCGGTCTACTCGGGTCCGATTTGTTCGCTCTGCTGCTCGATCGACGCCCGCTGCCGCGACGGCTGCAAGCCGCACGGACGCTATCAGGTGCAGCTCGTCAAGCTCCTGCGCGGCGCGCTGCCCCCACATCTGGTCAAGGGGCTCAATTCTCGAACGGGTCACTTCTTCGGCGTCTTCACGCTGTTCTGCACCATTCTCGGGCTCGTGCTTCTGCTCGTGCATTATCTTGCGGTGACAGCCGTTCCGCACGACGCCGGTGCGATTGCCGGCACGCTCTGGGCAACGTTCCTGATCCTTGCAATCATCGCGGGCGTCGCGAGCTGGCTTTTCGTGCTCGCTCAGGAAAGTCGCAAAATCGCCCAGGACGAGTCCGCCCGCCAGACGACATTGCTTACCCGCGAAATAGAAGCCCATAAACGCACGGACCGAGCACTGCATAAGGCGAAAGAAGTCGCAGAAGCCGCCAACCTCGCAAAAAGCCGCTACGTCGTCGCCATCAATCATGAGCTACGCACGCCGCTTAATGCCGTGCTTGGCTATGCGCAGCTTCTCGATGTCGACGACATGCTGCCCGTCAAGGCCCAGAAAGGCGTCCGCGTCATTCGTCGCAGCGCCGAGCACCTCTCCGGCCTGATCGACGGCCTGCTCGACATTTCAAAGGTCGAAGCCGGACGGCTCGAACTTGCCACCAGCGAAGTCCGTATCCGCGACTTTCTCGATCAGCTCGCAGACATGTTCCGCCTGCAAGCCAATTCGAAGGGGATCGAGTTCATCTTCGAAGGCGCGTCGTCGCTTCCGCCCGTGGTGCGCACCGACGAGAAGCGCCTTCGCCAGATCTTGATCAACTTGCTTTCGAACGCCGTCAAATTCACCGATACCGGCAGCGTCGCGCTGCGCGTCACCTATCGCAGTCAAGTTGCCGAATTCGAAATCCAAGATACCGGCATCGGCATCATGCAGACAGATCTGGAACGCGTCTTCGAACCGTTCGAGCGCGGCGAGATCATGCGCGCCAAACTGAGACCCGGAATGGGGCTGGGCCTCACCATTACGAAGCTGCTTGTCGAAATCATGGGGGGCGAAATTTCAGTCAAGAGCACACCTGGCCAGGGGAGCCAGTTTCGCATCAAATTGCTGCTGGCGCACGTCGCCGACTCGCGTCCGCCCGCAAAAGCTCAGGAGCGTATCGTCGGCTATCTCGGCAAGCGCAAGCTGATCTTGATCGTGGACGACGACACCGATCATCGCGAGCTGATCAAGGAAGCTTTGGAGCCGGTCGGATTTTCCATCATCTCCGCGCCGGACGGTCCCTCCGCACTCACCATTGCTGAAGAGTGCGCACCGGATCTTTTCGTTCTCGATATCTCGATGCCCGGCATGTCCGGCTGGGAGGTGGCAAGACGTCTGCGCGAAATTGGCCACACCGCTCCAATTTTGATGATGTCCGCCAACATCGGCGACCAAGCTCCACGTGGCGATGACGTACCGGATCACGATGCCGCCCTGTCAAAGCCGGTCGACATGCAGACGCTGCTCAATCACATCCGAAAGCTGCTGAACCTCCGAGTGGTCACAGCCACCAGCGCGCCTGAATATTCGGCCCCGCCCCAGGGAATCAAATACGCAAGCCGTCCTGATGCCCGGCATATCGAGGAACTCATGCGGCTTGGCGAAATCGGCTTTGTGTCCGGCATCGAGTCCAAGCTCGATGAGCTGGAGGCTGCCGGCAACGGCTCCATCGTATTCATCAATGCCGCACGAGATCGCATTCGCGCCTTCGACCTTCGCGGCTACATGGCGCTCCTCGCACAGCCCGCCGAGCCCGAGCACGCCGATGACTGACGCAGAAGCGAAAACGATCGTCCTCGTCGTCGACGACAATCCCGATACGCTCGCAATGCTCACAGCCGCCCTCGAGCAAATCGGCGCGCTAGTCCTGATTGCAACTGACGGCGAACGTGCCATGACAACCGTGGCGCGCATTGTCCCCGACATCATCTTGCTCGATGCAGTTATGCCGAACATGGATGGGTTCGAAACATGCCGGCGCATGAAGCGACTGCCGCCGCTCGCGGACGTTCCGATCATATTCATGACGGGGCTTCGCGACACTGACCGCATCATCGAAGGGCTCGAAGCCGGCGGCGTCGACTACGTGACAAAACCCGTCATCATCGAGGAACTTCTTGCACGAATCCGCGTCCATGTCGGTAACGCCCGCATGTCGCGCAGCGCACGCGCTGCCTTGGATACCACCGGACGTTACCTCTTTGCCGCCGATTCCGCCGGACGCCTCTTATGGTCGACACCTCAGGCGAGCAAGCTTCTCGGAACCGCATTTGAAGATTTTGACGAGCGAAGCTTCGCGTTCCCATCCCTAGTGGTCAAATGGCTCGCGGCACGCATCGAAGGTAGCGGCGATCCGTCGTCCAGCACACTCACGATCGGCGCAGAGCAGAAAACACTCAGTCTCTCATTCGTCGGCCGCATGAGCGGCGACGAGCATCTCATGCGTGTTTCCGAAGAAAGTTCATCCACCGACGCAATCCTGCTGAAGGAAAAGCTGGGCCTGACGACGCGTGAAGCCGAGGTACTGTTGTGGATAGCACGCGGCAAATCGAACCGCGATATCGGCCAGATCCTCGGAATGAGTCCGCGCACCGTGAACAAGCATCTCGAACAGGTGTACGTGAAGCTCGGCGTCGAGAACCGCGCCGCCGCGGCCGCAACTGCCGTTCGCCATCTTCCCTGAGGTCAGCGCACGAGATCATTGCTTCGCGTGTCAGTTAGCGCGCCGAGTGTTCTCGCGTCACGACACCGAGCGCATCGCCGCCAATGGCGCGATAGACGATCGCGGAAATCATCCAGCTCGCCATGAAAATGCCGACCACGATGAAGCCAAAATTCGTCAGGTTGTCGTTCAACTCGCTGACGACGCCCCAGATCCCGTCCGTGCGCCCAAGCTTGTCCCCGATCAACCCAAGCGCCTCGACACCGCCGATAAAGACGGCCACAACGACCGACGCCGCAGTGATAGTCATGTTGTACCAGAGCTTGCGGATCGGATTGACGAACGCCCAGCCATAGGCTTTCGTCATCAGAATGCTGTCCGTTGTATCCATCAGCGACATTCCGGCCGTAAAGAGTGCCGGAAAAACCAGGATGGTCCAGAAAGATAAGCCCTGCGCAGCCTGAGCAGCGGAAATTCCGAGCAATCCAACTTCCGTCGCAGTGTCAAAACCTAGACCGAACAGGAAGCCGACCGGATACATATGCCAGGATCGCGACACGACCCGAAACAGCGGCCGCAGAAATCTCGCAAAGACGCCCTGTCCCGCAAGTAACGTGTCGAGGTCCGCGTCCGTAAGCCTCTCGCCGCGACGTGCGCGCAGAAAGGCCGCCCAGACATTCTTCAGGATTATGAGATTGATGATCCCGATGACGAGCAGAAACAGTGCCGAAACAATTGTTCCGATAATGCCCCCGATGCCGTGAAACTCTTCAAGCGTCCCCTGCATGGCAGCTGCAGTCGCCGCAATGATGATCGAAGCGATAATAACGATGGTCGAGTGCCCGAGAGAGAAGAAGAAGCCAACGGAATAAGGCGTCTTTCCCTCCTGCATCAGCTTACGAACGACGTTGTCGATAGCCGCTATATGGTCGGCATCGAAAGCATGCCGAAGCCCGAACACGTAGGCGAGCAGCGCCGTCCCCATCAGCGTCGGCCGATCGGAAAAAGCAGCGAATGCACACACCCATGCACCGATGTTCGAGGCGATCAGCAACGCATACATCGTCACGGCTTTCGCGACACCGCGAGTGGGCTGGTCGTCAAACGGATTAGCCAGCATGCTAATGGCCTGAGGTCGCGATGGGTCTCGTCAGCGGCAAGCCGCCGGAGCGAATGATGAACTCGGCAACCTTGCTCACACCCTTGCCATCCTTGATATTCGTAAACACATACGGCCGTTCTCCGCGCATTCGCTTGGTGTCCTGCTCCATTACTTCAAGGCTCGCGCCCACATACGGCGCGAGATCAATCTTGTTGATCACCAAAAGATCGGAGCGCGTGATTCCTGGACCACCCTTGCGCGGAATTTTTTCGCCTTGCGCAACGTCGATCACGTAGATTGTTATATCGGCCAGCTCCGGTGAGAAGGTCGCGGCCAGATTGTCACCGCCCGACTCGATCAGAACTAGATCGGCATTCGGGAACTTGCCGCGCATTTCCGCTATCGCCATGAGATTGAGCGAGCAGTCCTCACGAATGGCAGTGTGCGGACAACCACCAGTCTCTACCCCCATGATGCGTTCCGACGGCAGCGCACCGGCACGCGTTAAGATCAACGCATCTTCCTTGGTATAAATGTCATTGGTGATCGCAATGATATCGAGCTCGCTGCGAAACTGTTTACACAGCGCTTCCATCAAGGCCGTCTTTCCGGCGCCGACCGGACCGCCAATGCCGACACGCAGAGGTCCGTGATCTAAGGATGTCATGAGCGAAAGAGCCTTGAATATTGCGTTTCATGCCGAAGGGCGGCGATGTCCGACTGAAACGCGGCGCCGCCGATATCGTCAAGGGTAGCAGTTTCTGCCACAAGAACCAGCCGTCCGACCGCGGGAAGCAGCGACGCAATCGCGTGCTGTCCGTCCGTATGCCCGATGACGCTGAGGCGGATCACAGCCGACACCAGATTTTGAACCTGCGCGAGCACGAAGCAGCGCAGCATCTCATGCTGAGAAATCTTATGTGCCGCGCCGGTCAAGCCGACTGCGACCGGATAAGCGACATCTCCTCGTACCGATGCAATCCCCCAATCAAAATCTGGTGCACGCCATGCATCTCGGATAATGGTGACGAAGGCATTACCCTGCGCCGTCGTTTCCAAATACCGCTCTTTCGAACCTGCCATCGCTAGCGCCAGTTCGTTGATCTCAATGAGCGCGCGCGCGTCGCGAAGCATCGCAGCGTGCCACGCGTGCGCGGCAAAGATTGCGTCATTACGCATCCCCCCATGCTCAAGAAGAGCATCGAGCCACGCGATGACTGTAGCGATGTTTCTGACCTGCCCAGCTTGGACCGCCCATTCCAAGCCATGACTGAATGCAAAGCTTCCGACAGGAAACGCAGGAGAAAGCCAAATCAGCAGCTTCGCAGCCGCATCGGATGACTTACCTTCCTTCGAGACCGCCATAGACGCGTCTTGAGACGAAAGCTCGCCGCTTATTTTATGCGGACGCTCGGACACGTCATCCATGGTCGTGATCGTCGCCATGATGGTGGTGATGATGGCCGCCGCCCGCGTACGCGCCATCTTCCGGATCGAACGCTGCCTCGACCATCGCGACCGAAGCACAGAGAAGCCGGACCATATCTTCGATGACATGATCGCGGCGGATCAGGATGCGATCCGGCAGCAGCATGACCGGCAGATGGCGATTACCGAGATGCCAGGCAACACGCACGAGATCGACCGCCGATGTCGTCGTGATTTCCGCAAGCTCTTCTTTTGCCGCCATTACCCGAACTCTGCGGCCGTCTTCCAGCAGCAGCGTATCGCCCTGTCGAAGCCGATGCGCACGCGGCAGATCGAGCAAAAACTCGAGTCCATCTTTTCCCCTCATCGCCAAACGACGGCGATGCCGATTGTCGAAATCGAGCGTCACCTCATCATCGATCAATCCGTGACGGGCGCCCTGGGACTCGCATGCAATGGCACGAAGCATCGTTCGCCTCAGAACAGAAAATAGCGTTGCGCCATCGGGAGCTCCTTGGCCGGTTCGCAAACAAGAAGCTCGCCGTCTGCCGTCACCCGATAAGTTTCGCTGTCGATCTCGATATGCGGTGTTGCGCCATTGTGAACCATGCTCTTCTTCGAAATCCCCTCTCGCACGTTCTCGACCGGAATGAGCTTCTTTTCGACCTTGAGCCGATCCGCCAAGCCTTTGTCGAGCGACGTTTTCGAAACGAACGTCAGCGAGCTTCGCGTCAGCGATTTGCCGAAGGATGCAAACATCGGCCGGTAGTGGACAGGCTGCGGCGTCGGGATTGAAGCATTCGGATCGCCCATCGCCGCTACGGTAATCGAACCCGCCTTCAAGACAAGATTCGGTTTCACACCGAACAATGCCGGCGACCAGATCACCAAGTCAGCAAGCTTGCCGACCTCGACCGAGCCGATGTGCTGCGATACACCGTGAGCGATGGCCGGATTGATCGTGTACTTGGCGATATAGCGCTTCGCCCGTTGGTTATCGTTCTCGCCATCGCCGGGAAGCGCGCCGCGCTGCTTCTTCATCTTGTCCGCGGTCTGCCACGTGCGAATGATCACCTCGCCGATACGCCCCATGGCTTGGCTATCCGACGACATCATCGAGAGCGCGCCGAGATCATGCAGAATATCTTCCGCTGCGATCGTCTCTTTCCTGATCCGGCTTTCCGCAAATGCCAGATCTTCGGGAATGGACGCATGAAGATGATGGCAAACCATCAACATATCTAGATGCTCGTCGAGCGTATTGACGGTGAACGGCTTCGTCGGATTGGTCGACGACGGCAAGACGTTCGCGTATCCCGCAACCTTCATGATGTCCGGTGCATGGCCGCCGCCCGCACCTTCGGTATGAAACGCATGAATCGTGCGCCCCTTGAAAGCGGCAATCGTATCTTCCACGAAGCCGCTTTCGTTGAGCGTATCCGAATGGATCATCACCTGCACGTCGTGCTCGTCGGCGACGGACAAGCAGCAGTCGATGGCCGCGGGCGTCGTGCCCCAGTCTTCATGCAGCTTCAGCGCGCACGCACCGGCTTCAACCTGCTCCACCAATCCCTGCGGCAGCGACGCATTGCCCTTGCCCGCAAACCCGAGATTGATCGGAAAAGCGTCGGCTGCTTCGATCATGCGCTGGAGATGCCAAGCGCCCGGCGTGCACGTGGTAGCATTGGTTCCAGTCGCAGGCCCCGTGCCGCCGCCGAGCATCGACGTGATGCCAGCCGCCAGCGCTTCGTCGATCTGCTGCGGACAGATGAAATGGATATGCGTATCGAACGCGCCTGCGGTAACGATCTTGCCCTCGCCCGCAATCACCTCCGTACCCGGCCCGATGACGATGTCGACGCCCGGCTGAACATCAGGATTACCGGCCTTACCGATGCCTGCAATCAATCCGTCCTTCAGACCGATATCGGCCTTGACGATTCCCCAGTGGTCGATGATCAGAGCATTCGTGATCACCGTATCGACGGCGCCCTGTGAGCGGGACAACTGCGACTGCCCCATGCCGTCGCGAATGACCTTGCCGCCGCCGAACTTCACCTCTTCGCCGTAGATCGTGAAATCCTTCTCGACCTCGACGAAGAGCGACGTATCGGCCAAGCGAACCTTGTCGCCGGTCGTGGGTCCGAACATGTCGGCATAAGCGGCGCGAGAAATGCGGGCGGCCATCAGAGTTTTCCCATCACGTCTTGGCGGAATCCATAAACCGTTCGGGCTCCCGAATAGGGAACCAGCGTTACTTCCCGCGTCTGTCCCGGCTCGAAACGCACGGCCGTACCGGAAGCAATATCGAGGCGCATGCCGCGCGCCATCTCGCGTTCGAATTCGAGCGCCGGATTGGTTTCGAAGAAATGATAATGGCTGCCAACCTGAATCGGGCGGTCACCTGTGTTCGCAACTTTCAGCGTCAACGTAGACGCGCCCACGTTAAGTTCAATATCGCCATCGGGCGTAATGAACTCGCCCGCGATGATCGTCGTCGCATCGCTGCCACCCCGGATCGGTTGATGGACGGTGACAAGCTTCGTTCCATCCGGAAACGTCGCCTCGACCTGCACGTCTTCGATCATCTCCGCTATGCCGTCCATCACCTGATCGCGCGTCAGTACACGCGCACCAAGTTGCATCAACTCAGCAACCGAACGGCCGTCGCGTGCGCCCTCCACCACTACATCGGTAATCAGCGCTATCGCTTCCGGATAATTGAGCTTGACGCCGCGCGCGAGCCTGCGCCGCGCCACATCCGCAGCCATCGCAATCAGCAGCTTATCTTTCTCTCGCGGAGTTAGAAGCATTCGGCCCTCTAAAGCTAAATCGACCAGACACGTGGCAACGGAATTCGCGACAACTGCCGCAAAACCGCAGTGACGACACTTCGGACGTCGAATGGATCGCGACCGGCAAGACGCACGATCAGCATCCCGTTCCAGGCGCTGGCGCCGCCGTCGATCCTGTCAGTCTCGACAATGGACCGGACCATCGGCAAACGCTCTTCCGCATCCGGTGCGAGGAACACGAGCGTCGCGACAGCACATGCGCCGTTACCGACTGCAGCCTTCTCCGCAATTTCTGAAATCGCGCCGACCAGTCGAACGTCGTCGGCGAACACCAACCCAGCGCCGCGGCGAATACGCCAATGATCGCGAAACGCCCCCGTGCTCAATCTCTCGCCGCGCGCCACGCGACCAAATACGGTGCTTTCGACAGCAAGAACGGAGGCGTTCTCAGCCATCTCGATCGTCAGCGAACGTTCGAGCCCGCTGCCATCGAACAGGATCGTCTCTTGCGGCATCCATACCAAGTTCGCGCCGTCGCCGACGTGAACTTCCGCCGCCAACACAACGGGCTTGTCCTCAGCGCGATAGATCTTCTCGGCTGATTGTGTGGTGATACAGACGTTGGCGTTACTCGCGGCAACAAAGCTCATCCGCACTTCATCGCCGCCAGCCAGCCCGCCAGCGGTATTCAACACGACCGCCTCGCACCATTCTCCGGCCTTCGGAGTTCTGAGGCGCAAGCCACCGGTTTCGAACGTATCGATCAGCTTGGTCGTGCGCTCGGCGCGCGCGAACGTGCCGCGCACCTCGGCGCTCGCACGCACATAAGAGGGGATGGCCGGAAGGCTAGACTGAAACGCGTTGGCGAACATCGGGCGATTGCAACTCTGCTTGGCCACCGGATAACACGATAAAGCCTCACTCCATGACTGCAAGGGACGACTGCAAGAAAAGCCGTCACTCCGCTCCCGCGCAAATTCGAAGTCCTGCTGACCGCGATGATGGCCATTTCGCCCTTCCTGCGCAAACAAGAAATCACCGGCGGCGGTCGTCCTGCGATTGGCTCACAGAGAACGAATGAAGGGTCTTTATCGTTAAATCATGAGAAAAATAAAAGGAGACATGCGAACCTCCCGGGAGAAGGGATGAAGGCGCATGTCTCCTAAGTGGCAGAAGTGTTTTCTTAGAACTGAAGCTGCAGACCGCCTATGAACCGGTCGATATCTCTGTCTCCTGCGTTGTCGACATTCTGCCGGGAATAGAGAGCGGACAGGCGCGCATCGTGGCCTTTGATGATGTAGTTGGTGCCCACCGAATATTCGCTGATGTCCGGACCGTGATCCTGGTCGAACTCTTGGTAGCGGAACACCGGCTGGAATTTGCCCGGCCCAACCTTCTGATTGATGAGATAGCTCGTGAGCAGCATGTAGCTTGTCCCATCCGCCAAGCCATTGCCCGTCGGGAGCGATGTATCGATGCCGCTCGTGTCATAGACGTAATAGGCACCTTCGAGCGTGAAGACGTCCCCGCCCCACACTTTCTTCTGCATCAATGCGTCAATGTTAAAGCCGCCAAAGTCACCAGAGTGCGTTCCGTCGCTCGCCGCGCCATTTTGATACTGCCCAACCACCGCGACCGAGAGAATCTCTTTCTCGCCGTAGTAGTCGCTCGACGTGTAGTAGCCAGACTCCTTGTCCCAGAAGTCATACTGCAAACGGCCCGCGAACAACGGTCCACTCGCAGTTGGCGTACTGCAGCTGTTGTCTCCGGCTGTGCAGCCTTGGAATCCGCCAAGCTCATATTTGAACTTGCCGATGTCGCCCCAAACGGAGCCGCCGTTGTCGCGACCGGCGAAGATCGCGGGATAAGCGCTGACAAACGGATATTCCCAGGTTCCCAAATAGTATGGACCGTCAAGATTGGCGCGATCGCTCGGCGCCAGCATGCGGCCTGCCCAGATGTTGAACGACGGGGTAAACTCGAGGCGCAAAATCGCGTCAAGCGTTCTCATCCGAGAAATGTCCGACGTGTCGTCTGGCGCGTGATCAATTTCCGTGTTGTAGGTGAAGCCGATAATCTTGGTGAACTGCCCGTTCGCGTAGATACGAGCGCTGTTCAATGAAAAGTCATCGGTGTCTTTGGCATCTGGGTTGTAGATGTACTGCCCACGAATGCCAGCGCCGAAGCTGATCCAGGAGTCATCGTCCCAAAGCTGAAATTTCTCTCCCGCAGAAGCGGCCGAACCGCTTGCGAGAACCAACGTGCAGACGGCCGCAGCCAATCCCCACCTAGATCGTGTCATCAGAAAATTCCCCCCGGAATTCGACGAGAGCCAAAAGCGTGAAATTCGAAGCAGACGGCAGTGCCAAGCTCGGCACCGTGGAAATCTGCAGCTTCAAGACTCTAGTCACGCTTCCGGAAATTCCGAAATGAATCCAATAGCTTGCGTGCTCGAAATTGGACCAGCGGATGCGTGCTTTTTGAGCACGCCGGGCACTCTCGAAAAGACGGACAAAAAATTTATAGATATCAGGCGCTTGAGTGAAAAAACCTAACATTGAACTTGAAGAATATACGTCAAACGCGATGAAAGTCCGGGCACTCATTTTCTGCCCGACAAAATACCCGATCCAGTAAAACCGAGCACGCCGTTGTGGTTTTGCGACAGATCCAAAAGGTGCGGGTATTGCTCGTTACGAATCTAAGAACCTCGGCGCCAGCATTTGTCAGGTGCACTTAAGTCCAGATGTGCGTCTCAGTGGTGCCGTGCAGCGAGCACACAAATCTCCGGCCACCATCAGGGAGACAAATCACAGTTCCTACTCGATCCCCATGACGGCCTTATGCCGGGCGATCTCCCCGATCAGCCACGCGCGGAAATCGCGGACCCCGGCATGGGAAGACGCCCCTGGTCGCTGAGCAAGACTGTAGCAGTTGGGAATGCGTCGCCGAATGCGAAATGGCTCGACCAGCAGCCCGCGGGCCAACAGATCTTCAGCCATGATATTATCGGCAAGCGCAACGCCACCGCCATTGACGGCCTCTCGAATGGCCAGCGACGGATCGTGAAAAATTGCGCCGGTGTTGGGATCGACACCCTTGGCGCCCTCTCCGACGATCCACTCCTCCCACCACGCCGTCGTGTTTTCGTGCAGCAGTCGATGTTTCGCCAAGTCGCGCGGGTTCCGGAGCGCCTTTCTGCCGGTCATCAGCGACGGCGCACAAACCGGAATGATGATCAGCTTAAGCAGAGGCGTCAGCGCTGGATCGTCAACCTCGTCGCTCGTAAAAAGCACGCGCAGATCGGCCCGCGCATTGCCACCCTTGCCGGCGTCGTCATGTGTCGAAACCTCTAGCTCGCACTCCGGATGCAACGCCCGGAAATGCGGCAGCCGATCCGCGAGCCATAGGTTCATGAACGTCGCATTGATCGACAGCGTCACCCGCTGGCGCTTGCGCCGCCGCGCCGGACCATACGCGCTCACTTCTTCCGTTGAATCCTGAATGATCTTGAACGCCTCGCCGAGACGGCGCGCGTAATGCACGGCCTTTTCCGTCAATTGCACCTGACGGAACCCGCGCTCGAAGAGAGGAACGCCCAGCGCATCTTCCAGCGTACGGATGTGGCGGCTCACAGCCGATGGGCTGAGCTTCAATTCCTCCGCCGCATCCTTGAAGCTCAGCAGCCGGGCCGAGGCTTCGAATGCGCGGATCGCGTTGAGAGAAGGCAATGGCATGCGAGACGGGCCTTCAGATGAGTTTTACTCAACTCATTCCCCAGGAAATACCGTTTGTCGCCGCAACGTGCAAGCCGCATCGTTTGCTTCTCATTCATTCGCAATTCCGGTCTTCAACCTTTTCTGGAGGGTGACGTCATGCGTCCGCTCGGCCTGCTCACATCTTGTGCAATTGCACTTTCTCTGGTCGCAGCTTCGCCTGCAGCGAATGCCATTTCGACCGAAGACAAGAACGTCAACATCTACTTCTGGTACGACTACGTCTCGCCGGACGTGATCAAGGACTTCGAAAAGCAAACCGGCGACAAGGTCGTTTACGACACGTTCGAGTCGACGGAAATGATGACGACAAAGGTCCTGACTGGAAAAACCGGTTACGACATCGTCCTGCCAACCGCCTCGTCGATCGGTCGGCTCATCCAGGCAGGCGCGCTCCAGAAGCTCGACAAGAGCAAGCTCGCCGTACTGAAAGACTTTAATCCCGACATCATGAAGTTCGTCGCGACTGAAGATCCCGGCAATCAATACGGTGTGCCCTACGCTTATGGAACCACCGGCATCATGTATAATCCGGCATTGATCGAGAAGCGCATGAAGAACGCGCCGGTCAACAGCCTGGACATTATCTTCAAGCCCGAGCTTGCAGCGAAATTTCAAGACTGCGGCATCGCCATGATCGACTCGCCTGAAGGCGTCATGTCGATTGCGCTCAACTATCTCGGCTTCGATCCGTTTACGACCGACAAAGCCGAACTCGAAAAGGCGAGCAAGTTGCTCGACTCCATTCGCCCCTATATCCGTCACTTCAAAACCGGCGCAATCATCAACGACCTCGCCCAGGGCGACGTCTGCCTGGCGCTCGGCTGGAGCGGCGACGCTTATATCGCCGCAGGCCGCGCCGCCGACGCCAAGAAAGGCGTCGAGGTGCGCTATTCGATCCCGAAAGAAGGCACTGAAATCTTCGCTGACATGATCACGCTTCCCGCAGACGCGCCGCATCCCGAGAACGCGTATGCGTTCATCAATTTTCTTCTGGCGTCGAAGAACATCGCGACATTCACTAACAACTATTGGTATCCGAACGCAAACACCGCCGCGACGGAGTTCGTCACGGCAGAAATCAAGTCGGATCCGAACATCTATCCGCCCAAGGACATGATGGCCCAGCTCTTTGCCGCCCGCCCCCACGATCCGAAATCGCTACGCGATGTCAATCGCATCTGGACGCACTTCATGACCGGCGAATAACGCCGACTGCAGCGCCCAGTATCCAACAACCTGCATATCAAGACGGGAGAGAAACAATGTCGAAAACGTCCCACGCTCCGCTCCGCCCGAGGGAAACCGACTCGGCCGTCTTCGCCCCAAACATCATGGGCGGCTCGCACGAACCGATGTACGGCGGCGTGCTGTCGTTTATGCGCCGCAAGTTGTCCCGCGATTTGCGCAATGTCGACGTGGCCGTTTGGGGCATCCCCTTCGACGCCGCTGTCTCGAACCGGCCCGGCGCCCGCTTCGGACCGCAAGGCGTGCGCCGCGCCTCGGCGATCCTGGAAGGAGACCCGCAATACCCCTTCCACGCCGACCCGTTCGAAACGCTGGCCGTCGTCGATTACGGCGACTGCTCGCTCGATTACGGCCGGCATTTCGACGTACCCGCGCAGATCGAAGGCCAGGCACGAGAGATCGTTCAAGCTGGTGCGACGCTCCTGTCGATCGGCGGCGATCATTACGTCACCTGGCCACTGCTGAAAGCACACGCCGAAAAGCATGGGCCTATGGCGCTGGTGCAATTTGACGCTCACCAGGATACCTGGTTCGACGAGGAGGAACGCATCGACCACGGCTCGTTTGTAGCGCGCGCAGTCCGCGCCGGCATCATCATGCCGGAACGCTCGATCCAGGTCGGCATCAGAACGCACGCGCCAGAGGATTGCGGCATCGAGATCCTTTACGCGCATGACGTCGCCGACCTCGGCGTCTCCGGCGTCCTGAAGCGCATCGCGGCGCGCGTCGGCGACGCCAAGACCTATGTGACGTTCGACATCGATTCTCTCGACCCAGCCTATGCTCCGGGTACAGGAACGCCAGTGGCTGGCGGACTGTCATCGCGCGAAGCGCTGATGATCCTACGCGGCTTAGGCGATCTCGACATCGTCGGCGCGGATGTCGTGGAGGTTGCCCCAGCCTACGACCACGCCGACGTCACGTCGATCGCAGGCGCGGCCGTCCTGCAGCACTATCTCGGGCTGCTCGCCGAAAGAAAAGCAAAGCATGGCAAGAAGGACCTTCTCACGCGGGTCGCCGAACACTCACTCTGAGTTTGAGCCGCGACCGATGCCACGCCGCCTCGGTCGCGGCAACGTTTCAGGGGAGATCGCGATCGGGTTGGTTCACGAAGATCAAGACGGCGAGCACGGAGACATAAAACCGGAATGCCGCCTGCTGACCGTTCCAAGCCGGCGACTCCCACATCGCAAACCACTCGCCGCCCACCACCATGAAGCCGAAGAACCAGATCAGAAACGCGAGCGTGGATGCGGCAACAGCATAGCGTTTCGCGTCATTGAATGTTTCGGCGGAGGCGCGACGCACGCGCCACAACGCCGCCGCCCCCGCAACGAACAAAATACCGGTCAACGCCTCGGTTGTGATGATAGCGGCATACGCGATCTGCCAAAGCAGCGGTTCTGCTATCGCCCGATACTTGAGAGCGCTGGCAGTCGGTGTCGTGTCCATGCTCAGAACGTGCTGCACAAACACGTAATTCGTTTCGTAATCCGTGATGTTGTTGAATGCGACCAGCAGGCAAAACAGGCCCAGCACGAAACACATTATAATTTTCGCGTATCGCGTCGTTAGCATGCGCTCGTCCCCAAAAGTCGCCTCGCCGGCCGTTTCAGGCCGGATTCAAATACGTCAATCCTCTCAGGACCAAAAGACAGACATGCTTAAATAAGTATATATACGGTCAGCAAATCGTCTCCATTCGGATCATTTTTACTGCCGGTTTAATATCTAATTTAGAAAATATGCGATTATTAATTTATATATCGAATGTAACCTTCCACGCAGACAATTTTGCTTGCGTGGGTACCAATGTCCTCCCAACCCGTCGAACGCCGAACCGCATTTGCCCGCGGCGCGAAGATCCGCGCCGTACAGCCGCCGCCGTCGGAGCTTCCGAGCGCCGAGCAAACAGACGCCGAGACCTTAGCCGACGATAAATTTACGGCAACCGCTCAACTCGCGTATCTCGAGTCAGTCGTAAACGAATGGCAGGCGCCGAACGCCGCGCCGTCTCCTGCAGCGGATGCGGAGCCACCCGCTGACACGCCTCCGAAGCTGTCATCGCGACCCGCCGTCAGGTCGATGACGCTACTGAAATCTTTCGTTGCCGTCGCCGCCGCGATCGCGCTCGGATGGTTTCCTGTTCAGCGCCTTCTTGCCACGACCAGCGCCGAAGCCGTCGTGAACGCCCGCATCATCACGATAAGGGCGCCGATCGAAGGTGAAGTAACGATGGCGCAAAACGGCACGGATATCGGCAGTCCTTTTCGCGCCGATCAGAATATCCTGACGATCCGCAACACCCGCGCCGATTCAGTGCATCTGACGAACCTGCAGCGGGATCGAGACCAACTGCGCACGAACATTGGCGCACTCGAAGCTAAGAAAAATCTGCTTCGCAGCAGCCTGGAAGAGCTCAATGCCCAGCAAGAGCGATTTCGCCTCGGGCGCATCGCTCAGCTTGAGCAGCGCGTGCGGGAAGCAGATGCCAATATCGCTTCGGCACAGGCCCAATACGCGGTTGCTTCCGAAGCGCTCAAACGAGCAGCTGCATTGCGAAAGACCGACGCTGCCAGCCAAGCGTTCCTCGATAAGGCCCAAGGCGAAGCTCATGTAACAGAGCAAGCCATCCAGGCGCAAATCGAGCACAAGAAGGGCATTCTCGTCGAACTTAATGCCGCAAAAAATGGAACCTACGTCGGCGACAGCTATAACGACACACCGCAATCGGCGCAGCGTAAAATGGAAGTTTCCCTTGAACTTTCCGACGTTCAGGCTCGCCTCGATGGCAGTCAAATTCAGCTCGCCGCAATAGACGCTTCGATTGCCGCCGAACAAGCCCGTCAGGCGGAATTGGCGAAAGCCGATATTCACGCCAGCGTCAATGGACGAGTCTGGGAAATGCTCACCGCCCCGGGCGAGCACGTCAACGCTGGACAGGATTTGATGAAGCTCCTCGATTGCGGAAGCGCCATCGTCACGGCCAGCGTCAGCGAGACGGCCTACGAGCGCCTTTCGATCGGCCAACCGGCGACGTTTACGCCCCGCGATGGCGGCCCTGAGTTGCACGGCATCGTGGTCGGCTTGAATGGTCTCGCTGCAGTCGAGTCCAATACTGCAATCCAGCAGAGCGCCCTCTCGCGCGAGCCCTATCACGTCAGCCTCAAGTTTCCCGAACTGTCGAAGAGCTTCGATTGCAGGGTTGGCCGCTCCGGCCTCGTGAAATTCGCCGACGGCGGCAGCGTCTTCGCTGGAAGCCTCTACTGACGGACCGCACAATGAGCGCCGCTGCAGGAATGGGATATGCCGACGCGCTGTTACCGGCGCTGATTGTTGCCCTACTGGCGACAGCCATCCTGCCGTGGGTCAATCGCAACAACACGATCATCCGAACCTGCGCCATTCTTTTCGGCATCGCACTTGGCTGGCGATATATGTCATGGCGCATTTTCGATACCCTTCCCTCGGCAGACGATCCCCTCAATTTCACCACCGGCATTATTTTCACAGCCGTCGAAACGCTGACGATGATTGGCGCGACCATCTCCCAATTGTTCCTGACGCGCACGCGCAATCGCTCGCGCGACGCCGATCGCAACATCCCGCGGTTGCTGGCTCAGCGCGATCTGCCTAAAGTCGATGTCCTCATATGCACTTATAATGAAGACGAAAGCATTCTCGAGCGCACCATCATCGGCTCGCTCGCATTGACGTATCCGAATTTCCGCGTCTGGGTCTGCGACGACGGACGCCGCGTTTGGCTGAAAGCACTCTGTGAGCATCATGGCGTCGGCTACATCACCCGCGAAGAAAATTCCCACGCCAAAGCCGGCAACATCAACGCCGCACTGAAAAAGCTCGCCAAGCTCGACGAAAAGCCCGACTTCGTATCGATTCTGGATGCGGATTTCGTACCACTGCCCTCATTTCTGACACGCGCTGTATCGCTGGCGCTCGATGCCGACGTCGGCGTCGTCCAGACGCCTCAGCATTTCTTCAATCCCGACCCGGTGCAAAGCAATCTCGCGTTGACGCGCGTCTGGCCGGATGAGCAGCGCTTTTTCTTCGATATCGTCATGGCCTCGAAGGACGCCTGGAACGCCGCCTTCTGCTGCGGAACGTCGTCAGTCATTCGCTTCGACGCACTACAACGCATCGGTGGCTTTCCAACTGATTCCGTCACCGAAGATTATCTCCTCTCTCTCCGCCTGCGCGAAAAGGGCTTCCGGACCGTCTACTTAAACGAAGCCCTGTCACTGGGCTTAGCACCCGAGGGTCTCGCCGAATATAGCGGCCAGCGCAGCCGCTGGGCCTTGGGTTTCGTTCAAATCTGCCGCGGCCCGAGCGGACCGCTACGCCTCGGGAACAAATTGCCGATCGTCGATCGCATCATGCTCTGCGAGACGTTCCTGCATTGGTCGGCGACCCACCTCTTTCGACTTCTCGGTGTGATTGTGCCGGCTCTCTATCTGCTGTTTGGGATCGAGGCCGTCCACGCAAACGTCATTGATGCGATCTGGTATCTGGCGCCGTTCCTCGTCGCACAGTGGGCGATCTTCACGTGGTTGACGGAAGGCCGCGTGCTGCCGCTGATGACGGACCTCTATCAGATGCTCTGCTCCATGGACGTCTTGAAAGCGGTCGTCTCCGGCCTCTTGAAGCCGAAAGGCCAGAAATTCAAAGTGACGGCAAAGGGCGGCGATCGCAGTCGGCATTTTGTCCAGTGGCCGCTGCTGCGCATCTTCGGAACCCTCCTCGCCATCACGATGCTCGGCATTGCCAACGCGTTTCTTATGGATCAATCGCGCCCGCTTGCAGAGTCGAGCGCCATCGCACTTTTCTGGAGCTGGTATAACATCGTCGTGCTCACGCTCTGCTGCTACGTCTGTAGCGAGCAGCAACAGCGGCGCGCCGGTCAACGCTTCGAGATGGACCTTCCTGTTCGGTTGTCGGCGAAAACTTCGAGCGCCGTCTATCGCGCATCCGATATATCTGTCAGCGGCATGCATCTTCTCGGCAATGCGCCGCTTCCGATCGGTAGTACTGTCAACGCCCACTTCGCCGGCATCGACGTCGACGCCCACATCCGCCGATCGACGACAAACGGCTTCGGACTGGAATTCGAGCTGACGGAGCAAACGAAAGCTCAGGTCCTTCAGCTCATCTTTTCAGGCAAAGCGTCGACGGCCGTTACCCAAATCAAGCCGCACCTCGTCGCCAAGGCGCTCGCCGCGCGCGTGTTCAGGTAGCGATCAGGTCTTGAAACAGCGCTATCGTCTCCGATAATCGAGACAGTTGCGGATAATCGGTGCACAAACGGCATCTTTGCGGCCCCAGGAACTCGTCGCGCCCGCATAGGAGACCTCGGCGACTTTGCCGCCTGAGAAACGGAACTGGACGCGGCAATAGCCGCTGTTGGGGTCCGAGAGTTGCGCTCCTGCCAGCGGTATGACCGGCTGAACCGTGAAGCCGCCGGTCGCCTGTCCGTGTTCGTACATCCAGATCTTGCCGCCGGGTATGCTGTCCTCGCTCGTCGGATGCCCGGCGCACATCAAAACGTCCCGCTCACGAAGACCGACCAGTTCCGACTTCCCACGCAAAGCAATGTCGGCGTTTTCGATCGCGCATCCCCACAGCAGCTGACAGAACGCGAGACAAGCTGCGGGAAAAACCAAGCGTCCCCGCATCACGGCTCCCGGCAAAAAAGAATCGACTCAATTCGCCAAGAATAGCAGCACATGGCATCACGCAATTGCGACAAGCCGCACCAGAAAACCTCCCGCAGAGCAGAGGCGAGCAAGATGCAGAACACCGAAGCTCGCCACGGACACAGCAATTGTCCCGGAGGCCTGAAATCATCGCACCGTCGATTGCGAGCGACGCGGGGTCATACCGTCAGTCCATCTGGCGCTCCCGGGTGATGCGCAACACGATGCGAGCCTGCCTGCTCTGGATGCCTCAACTGCCGGATAAAGCGCCATCGTGCGGTGCATTCATGCATAACCTAAGCTCCGATCATCCCTCGCCGATCCCGCACTTGCGCCCAACGCGAAAGCCTTTACCGGCGCTGAAATTCCGGACTAGATTTGAAGCGGCTCTACGCTTCCAGGAAGGTTCGGCGCAATGGCAACGCAGGCAATCGTCAAGACAACGTGTCCCCGGGACTGTTACGACGCGTGCGGCATAATCGTAAAAATGGCGAGCGACGGCGCGGTGTCGGTTGTCGGCGATCCCAATCACGACATGAGCCGCGGCAAGCTTTGCGGCAAGTGCTCGATTGCCTACAACGGCGTGTGGCGCAGCAAGACGGATCGGCTAACGACTCCGTTGAAGCGCGTCGGCCCGAAAGGATCGGGACAGTTTGACGAGGTCTCCTGGGATGATGCCATATCGGAGATCGCGCAACGGCTACAGAGCATTATCGCGACCGACGGCGGCCAAGCCATCCTGCAAACCCATTACACTGGAACGTGCTCGCTGATCGCCGGGCTGTTTCCGCTGCGTTTCTTCAATCGTATCGGAGCGACTGAAGTCGATCCCGACACCGTCTGCAACAAGGCGGGCCACGTCGCGCTTCAACTCGCGTTCGGGGAATCGACCCGCGGCTTCGACCCGCGCACGGTCAGTTCCAGCAAATGCGTCTTGATCTGGGGGGCGAACCCGTCAGCCTCAGCGCCTCACGTCCATGAGCACTGGGTGGCGCGCAGCGGTGTCCCAACGATCGTCGTCGATCCGATCCGCCACGCTACGGCTGAAGCGGCCGACATTCATCTCCAACTCTTTCCCGGCACCGACGCGGCGCTTGCCTTCGCGATGCTCGCCGTCATCAAATCGGCCGGAAAGCTCGACCGCGATTTTCTTGCACGCCATTGTATCGGCTGGGACGACATCGAACCGCAACTCGACGCTTGCACATTGAGTTGGGCGGAGGCAACGACCGGCGTTCCTGCGGCCCTCATCGAAAAAGCGGCGCTGCTCTACGCGGACGGCCCATCGCTACTATGGATGGGACAAGGCTTCCAGCGCCAGACATTCGGCGGCAACGCCATGCGTTCGGTCGGCCTGCTGCCACCTGCGACGGGCAACATCGGAAAGCTCGGCGCCGGTTTCCTCTATCTCAACGGCTGGGACGCCCGAGGCGTCGACGGCGGTTATCTTTCCGCTTCGCATCTCAACGCCGATCCCCAATCCGTCAGCCATATGGATCTCGCGGCGCGGCTCGAAAGCGGCGAGACGAAAGCGCTCTTCACCTGGAATAACAACATCGCGGCCTCGAGCCCGGAGCAGGCGCGATTGCGCCAGGCGCTGAGGCGCGAGGATCTTCTCCAAGTCACGGTCGATCTATTCCAGACCGATACGGCCGACTACGCGGATTTCGTTCTGCCCGCGGCGAGTTTTCTGGAATTCGACGATGTCGTCATGTCGTATTTTACCCATTCCGTCTCGGCACAGGTCGCAGCCCTTCCGCCGCTAGGAGACGCGCTCCCCAATCAGGAGATCTTCCGGCGCCTTGCGGCTGCAATGGGCCTCACCGATCCTGAACTGCGTGAAACCGATGACGCCATCATCGAAACGATTCTGAGCCAAGCGCGCCCTGGACTCGATTTCAAAACACTTGCAGCCGCAGGCACGATGTACGTGCCGGAAGCCCCGATCGTTCAGTTCGCATCCCACGACTATCGCACGCCGTCAGGAAAGGTCGAAATGACCGGCGCGCAATTTGTCGAGGCCGGATTGCCATCAGCCCCTGCCCCACTATCGGAGTGCCGTCCGGCTATGGGTGAATACCGCATGCTGTCGCCCGCCTCCGAATGGCTCATGAACAGCAGCTACGCCAATGACGGCAAGATCGCCCGCCGTCTGCAAATGTGCGAAGCTTGGCTCAATCCCTCCGACGCCGAAACGATCGGCGTCGAATCCGGGAACCGGTTGCAGGTGAGCAGCAAGACCGGCTCCATCGAGTTGAGTGTTGGCATTTCATCGGCGGTTCCAGCGGGCGTGCTGCTGGCGCCCAAAGGCCAATGGCCGAAAGCATCAGCCTCCGGAGCCAATATCAACGTCCTCAACCCCGGAGAAAAAGCCGACCTCGCTCAAAGCTGCGCCGTGCACAGCATCAACGTCACGCTGGCGAAGTCCCAGATCGCGACTTGACCCCTGCGCCGAAGGAAAGGAGACGCCCTAGGCGTCTTCTTCCAATGTCGTCTGCGCAATTTCCGTTGCGCCGCCGTTGAAGTAGGCGGCGACGAAGTGCCCTGCCGCCACGGCCAGGATGCAAAGCACGACGGACAACCCAATGTTGACCGCAGCGCGCCCGATAGCGCCCGAGCGGAGGAGATCGAGTGTCTGCAGACTGAATGACGAAAAAGTTGTAAAGCCCCCGCAAATCCCCACCATCACGAACAGGCGGAATTCTTCGCTGACCGGATAACGCCCATGCGCCAGGGTCAGCGTGCCGAAAAAGCCTATGATAAATGACCCGGCAATATTGATAAGGATCGTGCCCCACGGCAGCGTGCCGCTGATCGGAAGGGCAAGATACGACCCGGCATACCGACACAAGGTCCCGATAGCTCCGCCGAACATAACGACCAGACATGTCGTGAAATTCATATGAGGCTCCTCTTCAGCATTTCAGCCAACGGCCGTCTCCCGTCGGAAACGGCTATCGTAGGAGTCATCAGCCACAATGGCGGTTATCGGGGGAACCCCATCCCCATCGCTTACTCAAGTACACGATTTTCCGGGCGGCCCAAACTAGCTTGTGTGCGTCACGAGTGCATCGGCGTTTGACAACCTCGGCCAAGTCGCGTCGCATCCCGCCAACGCTTGCAAATAATTAAGGTTCTGGCCACCCTCCGGAAATGTGCCTCGCGCCACCCTCGACGAAATGAGGAGCCACACGGCCTTGCGGATGGTTCAAAACCGCAGCTGGCCCGCTGAGGATGCAAAGCAACCGTGATGTGGAATTGTGATGCGGAATGATACGCGCTCGCGCCTGAGCGCGATTTGGCAACTGACGACGCCCTACTTCTTCTCGAAAGATTCTGGTGTCGTTCGCATCAGCTCCCGATTGAAATTCACCGTTGCGGAACGCTGGATCGGCGGCAGCCTTCTCTTGGTCGTCCTCGCCATCGAATTCGGCCAGGTTGGGCTGTCCGTTTTGCTCAACAGCTGGAACGCCGAGTTCTACAACGCGCTTCAGACGAAAAACGTCGGCGCCTTCTGGCACCAGCTCGCCATATTCTCGGTGATCGCCGCGGCCTTCATTATCTCGTCGGTTTATCAGCTCTATCTCAATCAATGGCTGCAGATCCGGTGGCGGCGCTGGATGACCGAGCGCTATGTTCACCGCTGGCTCCAGAACAGCACCCACTACCGCATGCGTCTTCGCAGCGAGGCAGCCGACAACCCCGACCAGCGTATCGCTGAGGACATCGCACTTTATATCGGACGAACGCTCTCTCTCGGCATTGGCTTCCTGTCGTCGATCACGAGCCTCGTTTCATTCAGCATCATACTGTGGGGAATTTCAGCCGAGGTCCCGCTGCAGATCGCAGGATATCACATCGGCGCCCATGGTTATCTCGTCTGGCTCGCAGCCATATTCGCGCTCGTGGCCAGCGTCGGAGCGCATCTCATCGGCCGCACATTGGCGAGCCTCAACTTTAGTCGCCAGCGGCGCGAAGCCGATTTTCGCTTCGGCTTGGTGCACCTTCGCGAAAACTCCGAACAGATCGCATTGCTGCGCGGCGAGAACGCCGAGCGCAATATCCTGCGCGATCGTTTCTCCGATATCGTAACCAACTGGCACGACATCATGCGGCGCCAGAAATTTCTGACATTCTTCACGACTGGATACAATCAGATCGCCGTCGTGCTGCCGTTCCTCATCATGGCCCCGCATTATTTCGCAGGCGCAATTATGCTCGGCGTCATGACGCAAACGGCTGGCGCGTTCGGCCAGGTGCAATCGTCGATGTCGTTCTTCGTCAATTCCTATACCGACCTGGCGGAATGGATCGCCGTCGTCGACCGGCTTTCCGGCTTCTCCGATCAGATGCAGCTCGCCTCGACGGCGAGCGAGACATCCGCCGTCTCGATGGGCACGACGAATGCCAACGGCGTGCTGAGCCTTGCCGGCATTTCGCTTGCAACGCCCGGCGGCAAGAAGCTGTTGAACTCGGTGAATCTCGATATCGAACCGGGCGAGTCGGTGCTCCTGATGGCTCCATCAGGCGCCGGCAAGACAACGTTGCTGCGCACCATTCTGGGCTACTGGCCTCACGCGACGGGCGAGATCCTCACCAGATCCGGCGCCCGCCTCCTCGCGCTCCCGCAAAAGCCCTATTTCCCGCTGGGCTCGCTCCATAGCGTGCTCACCTACCCGGCGACGGAAGCCCAGCCGTCGGACGAAGAAATCTCCGACATCCTAAAACTTACGGGCCTCGAACACCTGAAACCATCTCTTAACGTCGTCGAGCGCTGGAACAATATCCTCTCGGTCGGCGAACAGCAGCGCGTCGCGCTTGCACGCGCCATTCTGCTCCGTCCGGATATCCTTTTCCTCGATGAGGCAACGTCTGCACTCGACGAAGCCGCCGAAGCGCGCGTCCTGACCGCGATACGAAACAAACTGCCCGATACGGCGATTGTTTCCATCGGCCATCGCTCGTCGCTGCTGCCGCTTCACGACCGCGTCGTTCACGTCTCCGCAAGCGCGAGCGACGAGGAACAGGCGCTCCCGGCACCGCCAAAGAGCGTTGCCGCCGCGGAGTAATCTTATCGCCGAGCCCCAATCCCGAAACTCGGCAGCCCTATCCGAAAGCTGTCCAATCCGTAAGGGCAAAACGCGCACAAGTGCGTGAGGACGCCGTTGCTCGCCAACTGAAAGCCCCCATCTCGTAACAAGGTGGCTAAGCGACGCGTAGGCTTCCATTAGCCACGATGCCCGAATGGGAGAATGACAATGAAACCGACCGGACAAAGCTTTTTCGGCATGTTTGCTGGCGTGTTGCTGTTTTCGCTTCTCTTCACGGAAATCGCAATCGCGGCAGTGCACTGAGACGGCAACACTTCGCCGCTTCGCATCTGATCGCCCTTTCCTCTCTCCTCCCGCGAACGGCGCAGGCAGCGAGCCTGTGCCGTTTTGTTTTGCCGAATGAGCTTTTGGCTCCGCGACACGACAGCAACTCCGGCATTTATGTTTTCTACATTCGGAGCAATTGCGCGAGTGTTCGTAAATCTTCCTTAGGTTTAAAACTTGGAAACCATCTCCCGCGCATCCTCTCGCCGAGGCTGATCCGGGCGGGGTAACGGCTCATCCATGCACCAATGAAGGAACCCGAGACCGACAACACACATGTGTAGCCGGTCCCGGTACGGTGCTGGTTGACTGCTCCCCGCTGCATAACCAGCGCCGGGCGGCGAGGCGGTGGTCGCCTCGCCCGCTGTGCAGCGGCAAGAGCTTAAACCAAACCATCTTGAGATTTGGTGAGCCTGCCGAGGGAACGTTCCGGTATGCCGCCGACGAACAATCCCATGGGCCATCTGCCCCATATACCTAGAGATTATGGAATGGGCGCCGATCGCACTTACCTCCAATGCATCGCTTTTAACAGCGCCGCCATCCAGTCAGGAATGAAACGGCGCTCGGGTGAATTGGAGATATGAAAATGAAAGTCGCAATCCTCGCAGTGGCGCTTCTGGTCTCCGGTGTTTCGGGCGCATTCGCATCGCCCCATTGCAACGGTGATTTCAAGACCTCCGGCACGGCACAGTGTTTCGTGATCCGGTAAAACCGCAAGATATAAGCCTACAAAAGAAGATGCATCTCGGAGGGGGAGCGCCGAAAGGCGCGCCCCTTTTCTTCATTCTCGCCGACGTAGGCGCAAAACGGGCACGTCATTAAACACACGTATAGCTGGTCTTTCCAAACGTATGGCCAACAGCGCCAAAGGTTAAATAGCTGAGCTGCTGAGTGCTCTTTTATATCTTGGCAAGAGCCGAGATGGAGATGTGGACTATGTTGACCGCAGCCACCGACGTCGTCGCAACCGAGGCGGCGCCCGAAACGATGCACGTAATGGCGCACGAGACAGCGAAGTCTGAAAGCCTGGTCCCGACGGCAAGGGAAACGATTGCGCCCGCGCCGAGCGCTTTGCCCGATCAAGATCCTGCAAACACGGCTGGAAAATCGCATCATTGGCTCCCCTTCGGTCCGCGGCACATTCTTATCGCTGTTGTTGCTGCGGCAGTTATCGGCAGCGGCATTTATGCCGGCTGGAAATATTGGACCGAGTGGCGCTTTGAAGTCTCGACCGACGACGCATACGTGCAAGCTGACGTCGTCGCCATCGCTCCACAAGTATCCGGCGATATCGCCGCTCTGTACGTCGACGATAATCAGCGCGTCAAAGCCGGCCAAGTCCTCGCAATCATTGATCAGCGCGACTACAAAGCGGCCGTCGATCAGGCGAAAGCCGGCGTCAAACAGGCGGAAGCGGCCATTGCCACCGACCAGGCTCAGATCGGAGAGCAGCAAGCCATCGTGAGCGAAGCCGAGGCGACCATCAAGGCTGACGAAGCGACCGAAAAATACGCCCAACAGAACAATCAGCGGTTCGGCACACTCGCAAACGAAGGCTACGGTTCCGTTCAAGACGAGCAACAGGCGGCCTCGCAAATCGGCACGGCACAGGCGACGCTTGCGAAAGATAAGGCGGCACTGGAAGCAGCCAAAAAACAGATTGCGACGTTGACGGCCGAACTCAAGCAAGCACGTGCCATGCTTTCGCAGAACAATGCGACGCTTGAACAGGCGGAGATCAACCTCGGCTACACGACGATTACCTCACCTGTGGATGGCATCATCGGCGATCGCACAGTGCGGGTTGGTCAGTATGCCCAACCCGGAACCGAGCTGCTCGCGGTCGTACCGCTCAACAAGGCTTACGTCATTGCCAACTTCAAGGAAACGGAACTCGCTGATGTCCGCCCAGGGCAGCCGGTCACGATTGCCGTGGACACATTCGACGACAACACCGTGCAGGGTTATGTCGGCAGCATCGCTCCGGCGAGTGGCCAGGAGTTCGCACTTCTCCCACCGGACAACGCAACGGGAAACTTCACGAAAATTGTCCAGCGCATCCCGGTGAAGATCTACATTGACCCGAACGATCCGTTTGCCGGCAAGCTGCGTCCCGGCATGTCGGTCATCACAACGATCGACACACGCCACAAAACGCCGGCGTCAAAAACCGCAGCAAAGCAAGCGTCATGAGCGACGCTCCGACCAGCCCCGACAGCGAGCGGGCCTCCCTACGGACGTGGATCGCGGTCTCTGGATGCATGTTGGGCGCACTTATCGCCGTCCTCGATATCCAGATCGTCAATTCGTCCCTGCCTGAAATTGAAGGCGGCATCGGCACCGGCGTCGACAATGGAACCTGGATCTCGACCTCATATCTGATCGGCGAAATCATCATGATCCCGCTGACGGATTACCTCAGCCGCGTGTTTGGCTTCCGCCGCTTCCTGTTGTCGAACGTCGTGCTGTTCCTCATCTTCTCAGTCGCCTGCGCCTTTGCGGGCAATCTCGGCACCATGATCGTGATGCGCGGCTTCCAGGGCTTCACCGGCGGCGTCATGATCCCGATGGCCTTCACGGCCGTGTTGACAAAGCTACCTGAAAGCCAGCGCCCCATCGGCTTGGCTGCATTCGCGCTCACCGCCACGTTCGGCCCCGCGATCGGCCCGACCATCGGCGGCATTCTCACTGAACAATACGGCTGGCCCTATATCTTCTTCGTCAATCTTGTTCCCGGCGCGGTAATGCTATCACTGCTTTATCCGACGCTCGATCGTCAACCGATGCAGCTTCGCCTTTTGCGAGAAGGCGATTGGTTCGGCATCGCGACAATGGCAATCGGTCTCGCCTGCCTGCAAACCGTCTTGGATGAAGGCAACAAGGACGATTGGTTCGGCTCGCCATTCATCGTGCATCTTGCCATCATCTCGGCGGTCATGCTGACGATCTTCGTCGTCATCGAACTCACCGTCGAGAAGCCCGCCGTGCAACTTCGCCTGCTCACTCGACGGAGTTTCGGCCTCGGAACGTTGGCGAATACGCTCGTCGGCTTCGCGCTGTTCGGATCGATCTACGTGCTTCCCGCGTATCTCGACGAAGTCCAGGGCTACAACGCTCAGCAGATTGGCCTCGTGCTCGCATCGGCCGGACTTCCGCAGCTGCTCATCATTCCATTCGTCCCCTTCCTCTTGAAGCGTTTCGATGCCCGCTTGATCGTTTGCACAGGCCTCAGCATCTTCGCAGTCAGCTGTTTCATGAATACGCATTTGAGTTTCAACGACGCGGGACAGCAGTTTTTCTATACCAACATCGTACGCGCCCTCGGCCAGGCGATCCTACTTTCGCCACTCTCAGTTCTGGCGACGAACAGCGTGGCTCCAAAAGAGTCCGCAGCTGCGTCAGGATTATTCAACATGCTGCGCAGCCTCGGAGGCGCAATCGGCACGGCCGCGCTGGCGACCATCATCACCAAGCGCGAGCAATTTCATTCCAATATCATCGGTCAGTCAGTCACGCCTTACAATCTGACGGATCAATCCTTCCTCACCCGCATGCAGCACTATTTCGAAGCGCACAGCTTGCCGGACCCCGGACGCGCCTACCATCAGGCAGAAATTCTGCTTGGAAATCTCGTCGCCCAACAGTCGCTGATCATGGCCTTCTCCGACGCGTTCTATGTCATGGCCGTCGTCCTTGTGGTAGCGGCGATTGCCGTCGTCTTCATGAAGGCGCCGGAAGTTCACCAACCGGCTCTCACAGCGACCGCCAGCCGATAGCTTTCGGAATATCGAGAGTGACATAAGTTTTTGCCGCAAATTTCGTCAGCGTCAGTTGCGAAAATAACTGCAAGCTTCGCAACAGCCTCGGATGGACCGTGCTGCCGTTTCATGCAACCCCAAAAAGTCTACGGACCGATCAAATGAAAAAGAATCTCGCGCATTCGTATTGCGCTCAAAGCGACAACCCCACATAAATCTCGGCGGGACTTGGGGGAACGGCATGAGCAAAAGCAAGACTGCATTGATTTCCGGTGTCACCGGCCAGGACGGCGCCTACCTTGTGCGTCTTCTTCTAGATAAGGGTTACGTCGTCCACGGCATTAAGCGACGATCGTCATCATTCAATACCCAACGCGTCGATGAGATCTATCAGGATCCGCATGAGGCGACCACGTCGTTCTTCATGCACTATGGCGACCTGACGGATTCAACCAACATCATCCGCCTCGTCCAAGAAACCCAGCCCGACGAAATCTATAATCTCGCCGCACAAAGTCACGTCCAGGTAAGTTTCGAGACGCCGGAATACACGGCAAACGCCGACGCCATGGGCGCGCTGCGTTTCCTCGAAGCGCTGCGCATTCTCAAGCTTGAGAAATCGGTCCGGTTCTACCAGGCTTCCACATCCGAGCTTTACGGCAAGGTGCATGAAACGCCGCAGAACGAAACGACGCCATTTTATCCGCGCTCGCCTTATGGCGTCGCCAAGCTTTATGCCTACTGGATCACCGTCAATTACCGCGAAGCCTACGGTATGCATGCCTCGAACGGCGTCTTGTTCAACCATGAAAGTCCGCTCCGCGGCGAAACTTTCGTAACCCGAAAGATCACACGCGCCGTTGCCCGCATCGCCGCTGGTTTGCAGTCCGCACTTTATCTCGGCAATCTGGACGCCAAACGCGATTGGGGCCACGCGAAAGACTACGTCGAAGGCATGTGGATGATGGTCCAAAACGAAAAACCCAGCGACTACGTGCTAGCAACGGGAGAATCCCATTCCGTTCGCGAATTCGTTGAGCTAGCATTTGCCGAAGTCGGCAAGACCATCGCCTGGAAGGGCCACGGTGTCGATGAGATCGGCTACGATGTCAAAACCGGTGGCGAGTTGGTTCGCATTGATCCGCGCTATTTTCGTCCGACAGAAGTCGATCTCTTGCTCGGAGATCCGAGCAAGGCCCGCAACGAACTAGGCTGGCACCACAAGGTCGGCTTCCAGGAGCTCGTTAAAGAAATGGTCGCCGCCGACCTCGCGCTCCTCGAACGCGAAAGCTGGCGCAATAGCCTCAACGAATAGTAAGTGCGAAGACCATGCGAGGAAGCGATGTCTTTTGATCTGACCAACAAGCGCGTATTCGTCGCCGGCCACCGCGGCATGGTCGGATCAGCGATTCTTCGTCTGCTACAGAACGAAAACTGCATCATCCTGACGGTTGGTCGCGACCAGATCGATCTCCGCGATCAAGCGCGCGTCAGAGAGTGGTTCAATCGCGAAAAGCCGGATGCCGTGTTTCTTGCGGCAGCGAAAGTCGGCGGCATTCTCGCAAACGACACCTACCCGGCGGAATTTCTCTACGACAATCTCGCCATCGAAATGAACGTTATCGACGCAGCCTTCCGCAGCGGCGTCGAGAAGCTTTTGTATCTCGGTTCCTCATGCATCTATCCGAAGTTCGCGCCGCAGCCGATCCCGGAACGCGCCCTTCTGACAGGAAGTTTGGAGCCGACGAACGAATGGTACGCCATCGCCAAGATCGCCGGGTTGAAACTTTGCGAAGCCTATCGCCGTCAGTATGGCGCCGATTTCGTCTCGGCGATGCCGACCAATCTCTACGGCCCGGGCGATAACTATGATCCGCTCAAAAGCCATGTCATCCCGGCACTTTTACGCAAAGTACATGACGCGAAGAAGTCCGGCGCCGAGGAAATGACAATCTGGGGCTCGGGTACACCGCGACGCGAATTTCTTCACGTCGATGATGCTGCTAGCGCCGTTGTGCATCTGATGAAAGTCTATTCAGGTGCTGAGCATGTCAATGTCGGCACAGGCGAGGACATCACCATTCTCGACCTGGCGCGCTTGGTATGCGACGTCGTCGGCTTCAACGGCAAGATCGTCACCGATCCGACGAAGCCCGACGGCACGCCGCGCAAGCTGCTCGACGTCTCCAAGCTGAAGGCCACGGGCTGGACGCCGCGCTACGGCCTGCGCGACGGCCTCACCGAAGCCTACAACTGGTTCAAGGACAACGAGGCGACCGCGCGGTTGACGGCCTGATCGCGGCCCGCACCTATTCCGCAGCCGCAGGAACAGCCGTCGGCGTCTGTTTCGCCACGGCGGCACGCGAACCAAACCAAATCGACAGCGCCGGCAGAACGAGCAGTGTCAGCAGCGTTGCGCTCAACAACCCGCCAATGACGACCGTCGCCAGCGGCCGCTGCACTTCCGCCCCCGTTCCCGTTGCAAGCGCCATCGGTAAAAACCCGAGCGACGCGACAAGCGCCGTCATCACGACAGGCCGCAAACGGGCCAGCGCGCCCTGGCGTATTGCTTCCGCCGCCGGCAATCCCGCCGCCATCAGTTGCTTGATGTATGTCAGCATGACGAGCCCGTTGAGAACCGCGACACCCGATAACGCGATAAAGCCGACCGCCGCCGAAACCGAGAACGGCATGTCGCGAAACCAAAGAGCAATGACGCCGCCGGTCAAAGCGAGTGGGACAGCGCTGAATACCAGGATGGCATCTCGCGGCGAGCCGAGGGCGGAATAGAGCAGCAGAAAAATCAGCAGAAAACACGCGGGCACAACGACGGCGAGACGCTGCTGCGCTGCAGCCATATTTTCAAACTGGCCGCCCCAGGCAATGTAATAGCCCGTCGGCAGCTTCACCTCTTCTGTGACCTTCGTTTGTGCCTCCGCGACGACGGACGCGATATCGCGCCCGCGCACGTTTGCCGTCACGACGATGCGCCGCTTGCCATTCTCGCGTGAGACCTGGTTCGGTCCCTCCGTCACGGCAAAGCTCGCAACTTGTTCCAGCGGAATGGTGGCAATGCGCCCTGCGCTGTTCGGCGGTAACGCAACAGGGATGTGCTTCAGCTTTTCGAGATCCGCGCGCATCGCATCCGGCAACCGGACGACAACCGGAAACTGCCGATCGCCTTCGAAAATCACCCCAGCAGAACGCCCGGCCATCGCCGCGCCGATCACCTCTTGCACGGCGAACGCGCTCAACCCGAACCGCGCAATTTCGTTCTTCTTCAGCTTGATCTCAAGGAATGGCAGACCTTGGGCCTGCTCAATGCTTACGTCCGTCGCGCCGTCCGTACCGCGCAGGATTTTGGCAATCGCGTTGGCGCCATCCAGCATCGGGCCGAATTCGTCGCCGAAAACTTTAACGGCGAGATCGCCACGCGCGCCCGCAAGAAGTTCATTGAAGCGCATCTGAATTGGTTGCGAGAACGCAAAGTTATTTCCTAGAAGCTTTTCGAGCTTCTCCTGAATTTGCCCAACGAGCGCTTGCTTGCTAAGCGAAGGATCAGGCCATTCCGATTCCGGCTTCAGAATAATAAACGTATCCGAAACGTTCGGCGGCATCGGATCGGACGCAACCTCGGCAGTGCCCGTCTTGGAATACACAAGCGAAACCTGCGGAAACGAGCTGACGATTTTTTCGACTCTAAGCTGCATATCCTGCGATTGCGTCAGCGACGTACTCGGTATCCGCATCGCATGCATCGAGAGGTTCTTCTCATCAAGCGTTGGGATGAACTCTTGCCCGAGCCGTCCGAACAGCATCAGCGCTCCGGCGAAGAGCGCCACGCCCACCATGATCGGTAGCACAGGCCTGTTGAGCGTCGCGCGAAGCAGCGGCTCATACACACTCTTTATCGCCCGCACAGGCAAGCTCTCGGCCTCGACAACACGCCCGCTGATTGCAACGGCAATGGCCGCTGGAACGAATGTCAGCGACAGAACGAAAGCCGCGATGAGTGCCATGATAACGGTGACCGCCATCGGCTCGAACATTTTACCCTCAACGCCGGAAAACGTCAGCAGCGGCACATACACTAGCATAATGATTGCCTGCCCGTAGACGGACGGCTTGATCATCTCCTCCGCCGACTTGGTCACCGTTTCCAAGCGTTCATCGAGACTGAGCACACGCTTCAAAGCGTGCTGTCGCTGAGAAATCTGTCTCAGCGCATTCTCGACGATGATGACGGCACCGTCGACGATCAGACCGAAATCGAGCGCACCGAGGCTCATCAAGTTGGCGCTGATCTTCGCCTGTACCATCCCGGTCAGCGTCAGCAGCATGGCAATGGGTATGACCAGCGCCGCTATAACCGCCGCACGAATATTCCCGAGCAGAACGAACAGAACAATAACGACGAGAAGCGCACCTTCGAGCAGGTTCTTTGCGACCGTCGAAATGGTGGCATCGACCAGCACGGTCCGGTCAAGCACCGGTCGCAACGCAATGCCCGGTGGCAGCGACTTCGAAAGCTCGCCGATCCTTTTACTAACGGCCGACGACACTGTCCGGCTGTTCTCGCCGATCAGCATTAGCGCCGTGCCGACGACGGCCTCTTCCCCGTTAATGCTTGCGCTGCCGGTGCGCAACTCGCGGCCGATCGTAACCTGCGCGACGTCTCTAATCCTCACCGGCGATCCGCCACGTGTCGTCACGACGACGCTGCCGATATCGGGCATGTTTTCGAGCCGTCCGGTGCTGAGGACCGCAAGCCCCTCGCCGCTTTGCTCGAAAATGCCGGCTCCGCGGCTGACGTTATTTTTCTCGAGCGCTTCGACGATGTCGCCAAACGAAAGATTGAGGGCTGTCAGGCGTGCGGGATCCGCTTGCACGAGATACTGCTTCTCGTATCCACCGATAACGTCGACGCCAGCGATCCCCGGCACGCTCGCGATCTGCGGTTTGATGATCCAATCCTGGACCGTACGCAGATACGCGCCACGCTCGATATCGTTGGTCAGACGTTGACCCTCGGGCGTCACGTAAGAGCCGTCGCTTTGAGGCCCGACCTCGCCGATCTGTTCGCTTTTGGGCGCGAAAGCCACGGTCCACATATAGATCTCACCAAGACCGGTCGAAATCGGACCAAGGCTCGGCTTAGCATCAGCGGGCAGTCGCTCGTCCACTTCGCGCAAGCGCTCGCTGATTTGCTGGCGCGCGAAATAGATATCGGTGCTTTCGGTAAAGACCGCCGTGACCTGCGAAAAGCCATTGCGACTAAGCGAGCGTGTGTATTCAAGACCCGGTATCCCCGCAAGCGCCGTCTCGATCGGAAATGTCACCTGCTTTTCGATATCGAACGGCGGCAACGATGGCGCGACGGTATTGATCTGAACCTGATTGTTCGTGATGTCGGGAACGGCGTCGATCAGCAGCCGATTGAGCGACCACACGCCGTAGCTTGCGGCGAGCAGCGTCAGGAGAATGACGAGCCAACGACGGCGAACCGAAAATTCAAGCACCTGTGCAATCATCGGAACGTCCTCAATGCGAATGCGTAGCTTCGGATTTGCCGCTCTCGGCCTTAAGCAGGAACGTGTTCGTCGCCGCAACCGTCTCGCCCGGTTCAAGCCCGGCCACGATCTCAACAGACGAGCCATCGGTGCCGCCCACCGTCACTTTGCGCGCTTCGAAGCCGTGTTCGGTGCGGACATAAACAATCGTCTCACCCTTGACTGTCTGCAGCGCGGTTTTCGGAAGCTTCAGCCCAACCGGTTTCGTTCCAAAAAGAATGTCGGCGTTGACGAACGAACCCGGCCGCAGCGCCAGACCCTTATTCTCGACCGACGCGATGACGCGCGCCGTCCGCGTCTCCTCATTGATCATCGGGCTCGTAAAGATGATTTTTCCCGATGTCGTCTCGGCCGGATGGCTGCCACTGACCAGCACACTCTGCCCCTCCTTGATATCGGGAAGGTGACTGATCGAAACGGCAAGCTCGATCCACACCACCGAAAGATCGGCAATGGCATACAGCTCCTTGGCTTCGCCCTCGCGCCCGACGGGTGTTCCGAGATCGACAAGCTGCTCGACAATGCGCCCGCCGATCGGCGCGCGAATTTCGTAACGTTGCAGGTTCGTTGCAGATTGGCCGCGCTGCTTTAACGTTTGGATGTCCGCTTCGCTGACGCCCAGAGCAGCAAGCTTCTGATGCGCGACGCCTAATCGGACTTTCGCTTCGGTATCGGTAGCCTGCGCCCGCAAATAGCGCTGCTCCGCCGAAATCTGCTTCTCGTAGAGCGTTTTTTCACGATCAAAGAGCGTCTCTTGCAGGTTCGCGTTGACGAGCGCGTTGATGTATTCGCTCTTCGCATCGGCCACTTCCCGGCTGTCCAGGACGGCGACGACTTCATTCTTCGCGACGACATCGCCAAGCCGCTTCTTCAACTCCGCGACTGTGCCGACAACCTGCGCTGCAACGCGCCCCACGCGATTGCGGTCTGCGATCACCGTTCCCGGCACTGTCAGGCTCCGATCGAGCGCACCCGCTCCGGCTTCCGTCAACGCAATGCCTTCGGCATCGATCCGATCCTGCGAGACTTCGAGGCCCTCATGATGCTCGTGACCGGCTTCTTCGCCGTGCGCAGCATCCGATCCGTTTTCCTCGTTTACGGCCTCTCCACCGGCGTCATGTGCATGCCCCTCGTCATGCTGATGTCCGGCTTCCGAATGACCCTTGGTCTCCGCCGACGCGTGCGCCTTGGCGTCGCTTGAGATGGTGAAAAACCTGGAAAGGCCAGGTGCGAAAGTAGCCGCGCAAAGCACGGCCAGTGCCAGGACAGCGGCGCACAAGCGCACGCCACCAGCTATCAGCATTCGCTGCATGTCGAAACAATCCACGTGTTGCGGAGACCGCTTAGGGCGCCGCGTTGCGATTTTGACGGAGGTTCACGCGATCGCGGCACGCTAAAAGAGAGTGCGCAGCCACGTCATCGCGATTGAAAAGCGCTTTAAAGGCGCGGCGGCTTGAACAGCGGCCCTGGACCATCCAACGGCCCATCGAGCGTTTCCCATGCTGTATAGGTGACCGGCGCCATAGCCTCGGTGCGGGTGGGAACACTCGGTTTCGAAATCAGATGCTGAACGGAAAAACAAAGCACACAATGCTGTCCTGAGAGCCCCTGAGGAACCTCCGAATCTTGCGATGCTTTTTTCGCGTCGATGCCATGGCCCGCACAATTCTCATACCCATGCTCGGCAATCGCATGCGACAGACTGAAGGGACCGCTGAGAGCCATCATGAGTAATGAAAGCAACGCACACACGACCGACCGTCCGCTGCGCGTGACAGCGAGAAACGATTTTGAGGTGTGGTTTGCCGATTGGTGCATTGCAATTAGGTTTATGTCCAAACTCTGCTTAGTCAAGTCCCCGAACCGCCGACAGCGATCCGTCACACGGACTCTGCCTCCCCAATGTTTCGGCCAAATCGAAAAATACTGCGCAGCATCGGGATTGATTTTGTTGCAAGCTCACAACATATCGAAGGATATGTCGCGACGGGATTGCCAATGCGGCATCTTACAAGCACTTTCCAGCGGAAATATGAATTAGAAGATGTTTAGATAGCGCATGCTCACTCGCTTCGTCAGATATTTGATCACATCAGCGGTCCTGCTCGCGACATCCGTCGCAGGCTTGCCGCTGGTTCTGTGTGTGAGCAGCACCCATAGCGTTGCGGTCGAGATCGAGCGCCTTCACCACGACACGCAATCCGGATCGAACGATCACTTCATTCTCTTTTCGAATTCGCACGCGAAAGCCGAATCCGAGCCCTGCACAGATTACCGGCTTCAGCATGCATCGTTTTTCAAGCACCCGCATCAATCCAAGCCGTCTGACAGGAATGGCGAGAATTTAGGTGGTTACGCACCAGCTCTTCTGCCGACGTCCGGCGAGCTGCTTGCCGCGCGCTTTCACTGTGCCATCTCGCACGCAACGTTTGATAATCCACCCCATCTGCGGTCCACGCTTAGCGACCGCAGCACGATCGTTCTCCAGATTTAGAGCGCGGCCCCCAGAGCATTGATTGCGCTCCGCGCCGTTGGCGCGGTCAAATCCATCTTGCTTTATTGGAGAAAAACTCATGCCAATTTTTGTTGGCAGGGAGAGGTCGTGTTCTGCTGTGTTGGCTCGCCAAGCGTCCCAAATCGTAACGACGATCCCAGCCATAACCCCGACAACACTCCTGACCGCGGCGCTAAGCACAGCAATTGCTCTCACCGCAACCGCTGTCGGCTCACCCATGGCACTCGGCGCAACGCCTGATGACGCACCGGCGTCGACAGCGGCTATCGAAACGCAACGCGCGCAACACCTCGCTGACAGGGCAAACCGTGCCTACGGCAGTGGCGAATACAAAACTGCAGTGCAGCTCTATTCCGTGCTTCTTCAGCTCCAACCGAACGACGCACGCGTCTTCTATAATCGGGCGAACAGCTATTCTAAGCTGGACGAATTCGATAGGGCGCTCGCTGACTACACCGCTGCCGTCGCACGCGCGCCGGAGTTCGCACCCGCTCTAGTTAATCGCGGAAGCCTTTATTTTCGAGCCAAGCGCTTCGACGAAGCACTTTCGGATTACGACGCCGCGGCCAAGATAAGACCCGACGATCGCTTCATCGCTTATAATCGCGGCTTGATCCTGGCGCAGCAAGGGCGGCTCAAAGAAGCGAACCAAGCCTTCGACCGCGTGCTTGAGGTATCATCGACCTATGCGCCCGCCTACGCCGAAAAAGGCTTTCTCTCTCTGCAACAAGGCGACAGTGACAAAGCCAGAACCCAATTCGAGACCGCGCTTAAATACCAGCCCGCAAACGCACGCGCCGAAGCTGGACTAAAGAGGCTCGATGATAAGACAGCCGCCGATCGTCTCTCGAGAGAGGTTGTACACACCAAACTGGTCGCGGACCTCATTCGGAACATCGACGAGACATGCTTCGCCAACGGCGAGGACGCCCGTGCCTTTGGCCGCGCCGTTGAAGCCGCGCCTTGGCGAGGCCAACCGACAATGACATCAGCTGGACTGAAAACCTGGACCGGCAAAACAAGTTTCGGCAAAGCACGTCTGGTCCTTGCACAATCTGTCCAGCAACTGGGACGGACTGTCTGTTCCATTACGATCGAAGGCATCACGCCTCATCTGTTCCAGGATTTTAGAGCGGCTTTTAACGAACACACCGAGACGGCTGCGACCAAAACCGTCGCTGTTGAGACCGCTGACAGAGCCGATTCAGGACATCTCGAATATTGGACGCCGCATCACGACGGTTGTGACGTCCATGCCGTCATCCTGAACTCTGCCAAAGACAATCGCCTCACGGTGCGCATGACGCATGGAAATAGGCGTCCCACCGAAATGTGAATCCATTTGGATTTCGAAAGGATCTTTGACAATGACACTGAACCACAAACAAAACCGCTCGCTCGCCGCTTGCGCGGCATTGGCATTCATCTTTGCAGGTACGGTATCGGCGGCGGCGAATTCTTACGCTCCGGCATTTTTTGCCGGCGACGAGGCAGCGACCATCAACCCTGTCGATGCGCGCGACTACCGCCATTGCCATCATATGGCGAGACGCGCCTACTGCCATGTCTCCGATAATCTGCCGCGCAATTGGCCGCCGCATTCGGATCGCTCTCCATCCCCGCAGGACAAGCACTCGCATTCCGAGGCCAGCAAAAACCACCTGCAAACGAAGATCCCATATCCGCGCTGATTGCTGCAGCACCGCCTTGACGACAGCTCGTCTTTTCTTGGCGCCCTTGCATCTCAATTTTTACATCGATTGAGACACCTCAAAGAGAAAAAGGCCCCGGGCTTCGGGTAAAGCCGGGGCCAAAGTTGAGGTCTGTAGCGCTCGGACTATTAAGCAAACCGGTATGGTATTAAACACCCGGCAAGCCCCTCCGTAGTTCTACGTCGTCAGAACGAGAGCCTTGTCGTGACGATCCAGTTGCTGTCGTAAGTCGGCGTGAGAACCGGCGATGTCGTCTTCGGCGAAACCGCAAACTGATAGCCTGCACCGACGATCAGATTGCTGTCGTCACACAGCTTGAAACGACCAAGAATGAGACCGGGCGTCAAAAAGACTTGGTCTTTGCCGCTTCGCTCGCCGTCGGCCCAATGCGTATAGTTGACTTCGAATTCGGGCCAGAAATATTTCGCAAGATGATATTGAAACGCGACGTTGGTAACGACGGATGTCCCGATTTCACTTTCACGTTCCAACGGAATAGGAACGCTGACCGTCGCCTGAACATCGAAATCACCCCAGCCTTTGCCCGCCGCCAACGTCGGCGTCACGACCCACGCATCGTTTGTAAAAGGATCGTCGCCGGTCGGCGCCTGCACGCCGAAAAACGCCGACACGATGTAATCGCCATTTTCCTTGTTGGCGCTGATAAGCCGCTGCTTGATGGTGACAGCGGGCCAGTCCGCCCAACCGGACGCCTGTTTGGCATGCGTGCGCTCTTCATAGGGTGGCAGGTTGATCAGTACTTCATTGGTCATCGTCGGAATGAATTCGAAACCCTTGCCGCCGTCGTAGACATTCTGATGGGCGCCATTTCCCATCTGCTCAAAAAACTGGTCGGACCGAAACTCTTGCTCCAACCGCGGCGTCACGGTCGCGAGCGGTGTCATCCAATCCGGCTGCGAAGCCTTTGCGGCGTGCGCAATTTCCTGCCAACGTTGAAAGAAGTCCTGAATGGCGTCCCCTGCGTCCTCATCAGACGACGTCGCGCCGAGATAGCTGGGCGCCGGAATATTCAAATCGTGAAGAGATGAACTGGCGTTCGCCGATGTTTGCAGCAAATCGCCTGCAGTGGCCGGAACGACGCCGACTCCCATGAACACGAGCGTCGTTCCGAGCGCATTAGCTATCCCCATTGCAGTCCCCCAGAGGCATATATCCTTGCCGCTATATCGCGAGAGTCTCGCAACCGTCGCGTCGGGAGCATCACATCAGTAATAGCTGGTCCGTATTCATACGGACCTAGGAAAGCCAGATGCAGGTGGGCAGGAGAGCATTCGTGGGGACTATTCCGGGGCTGTACGGGAATCAATAGCGGCATCCCCTATCGCCACTGCGCTGTCCCGATTGCCAACACGTCGGAGACCGAACGCCATGCTCTTCTCGCGCACATCGATCAGCATATTCGCACTCGTGATAGCGGTATCATCGCTATCGGTAGCGCCATCTGCATGGGCGGCGGACGGCGACCAATGTGCCGATGCGGCGACACCTGCACTGCACATCTTTGCATGCACCGCGACCATCGAGGATAACGCATCGGATTCTGAGAAAGTCGAGATTGCCTATGTCAATCGCGGCCTCGCCTACTTTGCCACGGAGAACTTTTCGAAGGCCATTGCCGATTTCGATCATGCTGTCGCGTTAGCTCCACGGGATCTCAGCGCCTATGAAGCGCGTGCCATCGCCTTCGCCTCGGAGCGCGACTACACCCATGCAATTGCCGATGACCGCAAAGCTATCGATATCGATCCGCTAAGCACACGCGCGTACAATAACCTAGCGAACGCATACAAGGCTGAGGGGCATCTGCAGGACGCGCTGGCAAGCTATGATCGCGCCATTGAGCTGTCCCCAAATGAATCGACCCTTTATTTCAATCGGGGAAATACACTACGCGCGCTCGGTCGCGCGAAGGATGCAATCCACGATTACGATTATGCCATCGCACTTAACGGCAAGTTTTTGAACGCCTACATCGCCCGCGGAAATACGCGCGCCGCCGGCCTCGACTTCAAAAATGCCGAAGCTGACTTCGATCGCGTCCTCGCCATCGATCCGATGAACAATGCAGCGATTGCCAATAAGCTCGCGATCGAAAAATTGCGCGAAAGGCAGTTCCGCGCGCCGCTTGGTCAATCAATCGCGACAATGACGAAATAAATTCAGGTGCGCAAACGTCCTGCAGGCGCATCCACGGCGCCTGCAGGATTTATCGCTCCATTTTTCAGTGATCGTGCAAGTGATCGAACGCGGCAAGAACAGCGGGCCTTGCACGCGGCGCAGGAAGATCCTGCTCGAACATCTCCCAGCCACCGCCCAGAGCTTTATAGAGCGCAATGAACGCCGTGGCCGCATCGGCCTTCGCCTGGACATACTGCAGCTGAAGTTCGTCATCCTGCCGCTCGGCATCCAGCACATTGAGCGAGTCCGTTACGCCGCGATCATAACGCTCTGTTGCGAGATCGACCGCGCCTTTGCTCTCTTTGGCAGCGATGGCCAAAGATTTGAGCGTGGCCATCGCCGCGCGATAACGCGACAGCGCAACGTTCGCTTCTTCGACGCTCGAAATAACGACGCGCTTATACGTGAGGAACTGCGAATCCGCCTGCAGCTGCTGAATGTGCACGAGCGAATCGAGCGTCCCGAAGTCGAGCAGCGGCCAATAGACCGAAGGTCCCACCGAATAGATGCTCTTGGTGACCACAGGCACAACACCGATGCCCTGTCCCTGTAAGCCGCCACCTGCCGTAATCTCGACGCGCGGAAAGAGATCCGCGACAGCAACGCCAATCCTCGCCGTCTCGACGGCAAGCTGGCGTTCCGCCGCGCGAACGTCCGGACGACGGCGGATCACGCTCGCCGGCAATCCCGTTTTCAAACGGCTCGGCGTTGTGGGAATCTGCCGATAAGCACTGAGCTCCTGGCAAACACCGCCGGAATAGGTTCCAAGCAGAACTGCAATACGTGCGCACCCAGCATATTCTTCACTCGCAAGCGGCGCGAGTTCCGCCTTGAGCGTCGCAAGCTGGCGCGATGCGAGCTTGACATCGAGCTCGTTCGTCAGACCCCGATCGAAACGCGTCTTCATCAGATCGAAGATCTTCTGCGCCCGCGCGACATTCTCTTTCGATACTTTTATCTTGGCTTGGATGCCACGCGTCTCGACGTAAACTCTCGCGACTTCCGCAACGACCGAGACCAGAACCGCACGCCTCTGTTCGATAGCAACATCAGTCGAATATTGGGCTGCTTCGTATGCGCGCCTGTTCTTACCGAAGAGATCCAGCTCCCATGCGGCGTCAAAGCCAGCGACGTGCGTAATCTCTTCGAGCCCGTTGGTGTTCGTCCCGGCGTTCAACGGACCAGCAACGCGTCCCTTCGTCGAATTTGTACCGGTACCTCGGCCTGCCGCGGCATTCGCTTCTACGATCGGCAGCGCCAATCCACGAACCGCGACCTCATTGGCGCGGGCTGCGCGGATGTGATTGGCGGCGATTTCGATATCCGGATTTGCGACAACCGCCTGCTGGATCAGCGTTTCAAGTTGCGGATCCCGAAGCAAAGACCACCACCTGGCAATCGCAGGCGACTGCGATTGCGCCACCGATACAGAACTGCCCGAACTGCCGCCAAGGCTACCGGTCGTAAACATTGCCGGCGCACCGATATGCGGCATCAGATAGTCCGGCCCGACTGCACAACCCGAAAGCCCCCCGGCTAGGATTGGCAGGAGAAATTTCAGCCCCCCCCGTTTGACCATCAGCTTTGGGCCTTCCCGGAACTATTGACCTCGACTTTGTCGCCGTCGGAAATCTGGTTGTTGATGTTGAGTGCCACGTGATCTCCGACCTTGATGCCCGATGCCAGTTCAACGCTGTCGCCATCGTCAGTCGCGATGGAGACGTTCTTAAACGCAACCCGCCCGTCTTCGATTACAGCAACCTGCGCGCCCTTGCCCCGGAACGAAATCGCGGCAGCGGGCACAACGACACTCTTCGACTGCGCGACCTCAAATTCGGCGCGAACATACATCCCTGGTGAAAGCGCATAATCTTTGTTTGGGAGGACGACCTCCACCAGCATTGTGCGCGCATGCGGATCGACCGAACCGGTCGTGCGCACGATCTTGCCCTCATAGGCTCGGCCAGAGCCGTCTGCAGTCATAACTTTCACGGGAGAGCCAATCGTAAGCCGCTCTGCGACGCCTTGCGGAACACGCGAGAAAATACGGATTCGATCGGTTTGTTGAATGACGAAAAGCGGCGATGTATTGGCGGAGCTGCCCGCAGTCACCAGATCGCCGGGATCGACACGGCGATCCGTGATGATGCCGTCGAACGGCGCTGTCACATTCTTGAATTGCGTGAGCGTCATCAACCCATCAACCTTGGCCTGATCGACCGCCACCTGCGCAATCGCGGCATTGAGCTTCGCGAGACTGCTGTCGTTGGCGGCTTTCTTTTCCTCTCGCTCTTGATCGGAAACGACGCCCTTTGGCGAATCACGCCAGCGATCGTAACTGCTTTTCGCAAAATCAGCATCCGCTTGCCGGACTTTGGCCTCAGCTTTTGCCGCCTCCAGTTCCGCACGCGCAGCAACTAACTGCGAATCGAGATCGGGAGTGTCGATCGTGGCGAGCAACTGCCCCTTCTTCACCTTGTCCCCGATATCGACCTTCCATTCCGCCAGGTAGCCGTTCACGCGCGAATACAGTGTCGTCCGATACCAGGACGCGGTATCGCCTGGGAGAATAAGGGATTTGAATGCTGGTCCCGCCTGGGCGACAGCGACGTCGACCAGAGGAAGCATCGCGACGTTCTTTTGTGTTTCCTGCGCTAGGTTCTCAGCTTCCTGAGCCTTAATTCGGTTAACCTCGACAAAGCCCGCAGTCAGTCCGAGCCCGACGACGATGGCGATCGTCGTCATCCAGCGCCCTGTTGATTTCGGATAGTCTTCTTTCGCGACGTCGCCGAGCCCTTCCTTCGCTGGAAAGTCCGAAGGTGCGAGCGGATCAGCCTCGCAAGGCTCCGTCTGCAGGGCGTTCGCGTCGGTCTCACTCTTCTTAAGCATGCGCAAGGGGCATCCTCCCGTCTACGGTTTTCCGAGAAGTGTCACGGCGCAAAAGCCGATACATCGTCGGGACAAAAATAAGCGTAGCGACTGTTGCCAGCAAAAGGCCGCCGATGACCGCCCGAGCCAAAGGCGCATTCTGCTCGCCGCCTTCGCCGACACCCAAAGCCATCGGAATCATACCGAGGACCATCGCGCCCGCGGTCATCAAAACCGGCCGAAGTCGCGTGTAGCCCGCTTCGATCGCCGCATGCATCGGATCAATCCCAAGCGCAACCTGCTGATTAGCAAATGTCAGAACAAGAATGCCGTTCGCGGTCGTCAAACCGATACACATCAGGCTGCCCATCAGCGCTGGAACACTGATGTGCGTTCCGGTGATAAAGAGCATCCAGACGATGCCAGCGAGAGCGAAAGGTACCGCCAACAAGATGATGATCGGATCGAGCCAGCTTTGGAAATTGATGACCAGCAGCAGAAACACCAGGACGACTGCGAGGCCCATGCCGCCGAACAATCCTGCAAAGCTCTGACGCATTGTTTCAATCTGTCCGCTAAGCTTCACCTTGATGCCGCTCGTCAGCGGCGGGCGATCTTTCGCAAGCACCTTGTCGATCGCATCGGCTGCCGATGCGAGATCCCGGCCTTGAACGTCGGCGTCGACGTCGAACACCGGCGCGATATTCAACTGCGACACCACCATCGGCACTTTCGTTCGGCCGAACTTGGCGACATTCATCAAAAGCTGGGAATGCTTGCCGTTCGGCGCCGTGACGGGAAGCGTCCACAAATCCTTCGTTGATTTGACGCGATATGTCGGCGTTTGCACGACCAACGGATAGCTGACGTTATTATGCGGATTGAGCCAGAAATTCGGAGAGACCTGCGCGCTGGAATTGAGCGTGACAAGCACGTCGTTTGCCAGACCATGCTGATCGAGATCGAGATCCCTCGCCTTCGTGCGATCGACGTCCACCTTGATGGCAGGCGCATCGGGCACCTGGAAAACATGCGAATCGACGATGCCCGGCACTGACTTCAAATCGTGCGCGATCTTGGATGCGAGCGCATATGCCTTATCCGCGTTCCGGCTGGAAATACGAACGTCGATCGGCGCAGGCTGCCCGAAATTCAAGACCTGATTGACGATATCAGCCGGCTGGAAAAAGAACTGAAGCTCAGGGAACATCCGCGGTAACTTACGGCGAAGTTCTGCAATATGAGCAGGTGTCGAAGTATGCTTCTCCTTCAACGACACGAGAATTTCGCCATCCATCGGACCGACGGTAGCCGTATCGCTGAGGGCGATATTGATGCCGCTGTACGGCAGGCCGATGTTGTCGAGAATGACATCGATCTGATCGTTCCCGACGATCTTGCGGATCGCCTGCTCGACTTCGCTGAAGTCCTTCTGCGTGTCCTCGATGCGCGTACCAGGCGGTGCGCGAACATGCAGTCGCATTTGTCCGGCATCGATCTGCGGGAAGAAATCCATCCCGAGGTTCATTAATGGCAGAACGGTCGCGCCGAGCAGAACCACGAAAAAAACGATCGTCGGAATGGGATGGCTCACCGACCACGACACCGCATTGCGATACCGTTCGCGGAAGGCACTGAAACCGTTTTCGAAGCCGCGATGAATCAGGCTGAACGGATTGAAGCGCGACGGCTTGTGCTCTTCGCCGTGTCCTGCGCCATGCTTTCCGACCTGCGACCGCATCAAATACATGAAGAGCACGGGCACGAGCGTAAACGACAGCAGCAAGCTCGCAAACAACGAAAGGATCACCGACAGCGAGAGTGGTGAAAACAGATACTTGGCGGTACCGGTCAAAAGGAAAACCGGAACGAAGACGACGCTGATCGACAGCGTAGATAGCATTGTCGGAATGCCGACTTCTGAAGTGCCGTTGAGAATTGCCTCTTCAATCTCCTCACCCAAGCCCACGTGGCGCTCAATGTTCTCAATCACGACGGTTGCGTTGTCGACGAGAATACCGACTGCCAATGCGAAACCGCCGAGCGTCATGGTGTTGAGCGTCTGCCCGGCGATGTAAAGCATTAGCAGAGCGGTGATGATGGATAATGGGATCGACGCCAGAATGATGATGGTCAGCCGCCAGTTGCCGAGGAACAGCAGAATCATCAGCGCCGTCAGTCCGGCCGCCATCAAGCCGCCCATCACGACGCTATTCAGCGCCGCCTTGACGAAAATGGATTGATCAAAGATCGCCTTGATAGTCACGCCCTTCGGCATCATCCGCTGCAGCCCCGGCAAAGCCGCTTTGACGCCGTTGATAACGTCCAGCGTCGATGTTCCACCCGTTTTTCGCACGAGCATCAGCGCACCCGGCGCGCCATTTTGGCTGACCGAATTTGTCTGCACCTGACTTCCATCGTGGACGTGCGCGACGTCGCGTACGAAGATCGTTTTGCCGTCGATTTGCTTCAACGGAAAATTCTCGATCGTCGCGATGGCGTTCGGCGTGTTGTTCATCGCGACCGGATAGTCGTTCTGGCCGACTTTTACGTCGCCTGATGGAACGATGATGTTCTGCTTCGCCAGCGCATCGGAAACTTCCGCCGGCGTCAGTCCACGCGCCTGCAGCGCATGGGGATCGAGATCGACCATGATGACGCGGATTTTGCCACCATACGGATAGGGAACCTGTGCGCCATGCACGACCGCAAGATTGGGCCTGAGCACCTGCTGACCGAGATCGGTCAGGCGCGAGTCGGGCAGATATTTACTCGCGAGGCTGAGCTGAATCACCGAAACGTCCGTCGCACTATAACGGACAATGAGCGGCGGCGTGATGTTGCGCGGCATGCTCTTGAGCACGGTCTGCGCGCAACTCGACAGCTGCGTGATGGCGCGGCTGACGTCGGCTCCCTCGTGCAGATAGACCTTAATGACGCCGACGCCGGTATAGCTGTTGGCTTCGATCCGGTCGATATCATCAACGAGCGATGCCATCTGCCGCTCATGCTTGATGAGAATGCGGTCCTGCATTTCTTCCGCACTCATTCCGCTGTACGTCCACACGACGCTGACAACAGGAATGTTAATCTCCGGAAATATATCCGTCGGCATGCGCGACACCGCGCCGAACCCGAGCAGACAAATAAGAATGATGATCGCCGCCACCGAATGCGGATGAGTTAAGGAAAATTTTGGCAGCGACATGCGTTCTATGTTCCTAGGCGGCTCGTTCCGCGGTTACCTGATCAGTGCGATCTGCCGCGTCGAACGCAACGGCCAATGCTGCACTCTCCGAGTTTCGCGGACCGGCTTTGCTCAACTTCGGCGCCCCTCCCCCGCACTCTACAGAAGCTTCAGCGTCGATAAGACGAACGTGATTTTTTCCTCTCTAGAGACATCGTCGATCGTCAGCACTCGTTTTGATTACAGCAATGTCATGTTGCGATGCGCCGCATGAAATGCGCCGCGACAACAGCCTATATTCGAGCCATTATCACAGAGGCAAATTCCGGCCGTGCGCTTGCGTGGCGCACCGTCCGTGACTAAGCCTCCGTTCCCGTACGGAGTGGCGGGACGCTAGGCAGCGTAGGAAAAGAACGATGTCGCAAGTAGTGGTGACAGAAAGAACGCATGCGAATCGTATGGCTCGAATGCAAGCTGCCCCGATTTGGCTGATTGGCCCCGCCTACATCATTGCCTACGTCGTACTGGAATGGCTGAGCATCATCTCATCCACGCCATCGTTCGATATCGTCCCGTGGAGCCCCGCGATAGGCCTAGCGTTCGCGACATTTCTCATGTTCGGGCGACGATTCTGGCCTTACCTCTTACTCGCCGTTGCTGCCTCCAACGTGATTCTGCGCCGCGACCTCCCGCTTCTTGCGCAACTTCTCTCGCCGATCATCGTGGGAGGAGGTTATGCGGTCGCACTGAACTGGGTCCAGCATTCGCGCTGGCAATTCGACATTAAGCTCGGAACGCTGCGCGACGTTTTGCTTCTCGAAGGCACCGCGATCATCAGTTCAGTTCTTGTGGCGACAGCCTCCGTAATACTCCTTTATGCGTCGGGAGTACTGACGGTTAATGCCGTTCCTTACAATATTTTTAGGTACGCCGTCGGCGACCTTATCGGCGTCTCGATCATCACGCCGTTTATTCTGATGGTGGCAGGCAGCGGCGGAATTCCCAAGCCCAATTTGGAGACTTGCATCCAAGGACTGGCAATCGTCGCCGCGCTCGTCTTTGCATTCGGCTTTAGCAGCCTTCCCCATTTTCGTCTCTTCAACGTGATGTTCTTCCCGATCATCTGGATTGCGCTCCGCCACGGCCTGAAAGGCGCAACCTACGCCCTTGTGGTGACAGAGGTCGGCCTGATAATTGCGCTTCTGATTTCAGGACCGCAGGTTGCGGGCGTGACAACGTATCAGTCGCTGATGCTTGTCCTGGCCTTTACTGGACTGGCCATCGGCGGTCTCGTGACCGACCGTCGCCGCTTCGAACAGGACTTGCGCCTCAACCAGGATTCGGTTTCGCAGATCTTCCGTCTTGGCAGCGCCGGAGAAGTCACGACTGCCATCGCGCATGAAATCAACCAGCCTTTGACCGCCATTTCGAACTATACTCAGCTGGTGCAGGAATACCTCGTAAAGGGCGAAGGCGATCGGAAGATCGCTATCGAAGCCGCTTCGAAAGTCGCAAGCCAGGTGGACCGCACCGCAGCCGTCGTCCGCAACCTCCGCGATTTCATCCGGCTGGGACGCAGGCAGATCGGAGAGCAATCTCCGCATCTTTTAATACGAGAAGCACTCGATCTTTTGGAACCCAATCTTCAACGGACCGGCGCCTCGGTAAAGGTCACCGTTGCACGCAATATCCGCAACGCCGCCGTTGATCGTCTGCAGATTGAGCAGGTCCTTATGAATATCATTTCTAACGCTATCGACGCGATGAGCGAAAACGATCCGTCGAAAGATCGACTGATCAGTATCAGCGCCAACAACATCGACGGAAACCGCATTGAAATCCAGGTTCGCGATAGCGGACCCGGCTTCCCCCCAGGCTTCAATCTGAAAAAATCCGGAATTCGTTCGTCCAGCAAGAAAGATGGCCTCGGAGTTGGCCTTTCGCTCAGTCAAACCATCGTCGAAGGACACGGAGGCGAGCTCATCCTCGAAAACGTAGGCAAAGGTGCCCTCGTTCGTATTCGATTAAATTCATTCCCAAGGGGTACTGTATCATGACACTCGCATCAGCAGTCGCGATTATCGATGACGACGAACCCGTCCGAGATTCTTTGTCTCTGATGCTCAGCAATCACGGCTTTGGCGTATGCTCGTTCGCATCGGCCGAACAGTTTCTCTCTGCCTTGCAAGCGAATGAGATTCCTTCGTGCATCGTCTGCGACATCCGCATGCCGGGAATGTCCGGTCTGGAACTTCAGAAAGAACTCGCAAAAAAATGGCCCATGATTCCGCTGGTGCTCATTACCGGGCACGGCGACGTGGCGATGGCGGTCGCAGCGCTTAAAGCGGGTGCCCGCGATTTCATTGAAAAGCCGTTCTCACCCGACCGCCTGATCGCAAGCATTTCGTCGGCAATTAATGAAACCGAAAATCAGCGCAACCACGACCAGGAGGCCGTCAAGCTCGCGACGCGCGTCAACGAACTGTCGGACCGTCAACGGCAAGTGATGGATCTTGCGGTCAAGGGCCTTTCGAACAAGGAAATCGCTCTCACACTAAAAATTAGCCCACGTACTGTCGAAACATATCGCGCCTGGGTGATGGAAAAGACGGGCGCTCGCAACATCGCCGATCTCGTGCGGATTGCCGTGCGCCTCGAAGAGATGTTGCTTCCGATCCGAGCCGAAAAAAATCGGCATCAGGGCGACACCGAAAGCGCCTGATCCTTACGACGCGACTGAATGCTTCAGCATGACCGGCGCCGTTAGCGACTGCAAACAGCGCCGGCGATGCGCTCCGGACGGGGTTAGTCGTTGTAGCTGGAGCAATAGGTATCGGTCTCGATTTGACCGTTGTGCCACCGGCAGAACTCCTCCGGCGTCTCGTCGCGCGAACTCACCGTATGATGGGTGATATGCGTGTGCTCAGCTCTCGCGACATGCTCAGCTTCCGCTCGTTGGCAATATCGCGTTGCGATCCAATTGCCATTGATAAATTGAAAATCGCCGTCGCACCGGGCATGAGCGCTCGCTGCCGTGGCGAAACCAAGCGCAAACAAAGAAACAGAGACTGCGAGTGAGAATTTATGCATTGCGAACTCTCCATTCGGGAGTTTGAAGTTCGGTGCTCGCAAGCCGCAAATGCATGAGCGCGAACGTAGCCACCGCCGCAATTCGATTGCGTGCAAACAAATTTAGTTTGATCGCCGATGGAGCGTTATTCCGCTCGTTGCCGTCCGACAGATGACGAACGCAGACGTACGTCCGCGAAAATACTGACGGCGTGTGTTCTCCCAAACATCCACGAGCAGCAGGGTGTTTTCGCGCTTGGGAAGATGACGTGCGCCCCAGCACCTAAAAAAAAAGGCGCTGCCGAAGCAGCGCCTGGAGTGTGGAGACGGTAAGTGTCTTTACTGGAAGGGATAGTAGCGGAACGATCCGAGCACGATCATGTCATCGGTCGTCGGCGCGCCGCCATCTGTGCTATCGAAAGCTTCACGCTTGATGTACTCGGCCTGCGCACCAACTGCCGCACGCCCGAACGAGCCCTTATAGATATCCTGCCAGACGCCGCCCGTGACTTCCCAGAGGCGTTTCGTTTGCGCTTGGCACGTTCCCCCTTCGATATCGCAACCTGAGTTGTTGACCGTATCGAGACCATAGCCGACGTTGCCATCGACCTTCTTGAAGTTCTGCTCGAGGCCGCCATAGGCATACATGGTGTCACCCTTGAACGGATGCGCAACCAGACCCGTCAGCAATTGCACCGCAGGAATTGCGACGAAGTCTCCATCGCTATTGAAGGTGACGTCCGGCTGCTGTCCCGAACCGTAGCGCCCGATGCCGTTTCCGGCCATGAAGCTCGCCTGCAGTTCCAGCGCCTTCGGAATGATGGGCAGCGATGCTGAAGCGCCGCCACCGCCAGCAAGGATCGTGTTGTTGCTATGGTTCACGCGATCAGTAAAACCACGCACAATACCCTTGATTTCGTAGTGGCCCCAGCCGGGATCAAACGCCAACTTACCGACAACGTCAGGCATGACGTCGTTGCTGTAGTTCGCCGTGCTGTTGAGCAGCGATCCGCCCGGATGGTTTGCATCGACGCCCGATGGAGGGGAACCGGCGATTTGCGTCGACGGGCTTTCGATAGAAACGCCGGCCGCAAGCCACGGAGCAAGATCCTTCACCACGCGGAACTGCGGATTTCGTGTCCAATTGAACCCGACGACGTACTGCGCATCGATCGTGAGCGGGATGTCTTCGTTGCGCGCTTGAATTCCCTTCGTATTCGTCGTCAGCAGGCTCCACGTCTGACCAGCGAGAACGTGCCAGCCCGTCAGGTCGTTGTCGTAGGCACCGTAGAAATGGCGAATGCGGGGCGTATAGCTGTTGCTCTCGTTGGAGTTTGACGTCGTCCCGGCGGCGAGGAAGTCCGACTCCACATACATCGACAGATGCGTGTACTGGTCGAGATCACCTGTGGCTAACGCAGACACCCGGCTTTGGCGGGCGCTGAAGCGTGTTTCATGCTCGTGCGCCAACGGACTATTACCGAATGGAATTCCGCCGAACGAGCTACCGACGTCTGCCGTTTCGTTGCGAGAGCGCCAGAACGTTGCGAATTCGCTGAAGCCCCCGAACTTCAGTTTGATCGCACCAAGACGAATGGTGCCGTTCGGCATGACCGTCACGACCTGCTCGTCATCGGGAACGTTCGGAATTGAAAGATCCGCGGCGAAGGCACCAGTCGATGCACAAACCGCAGTACCAAACATAGTGCAAAGAGCCAATTGCGCTCTGCCGATGCGGTAGCTCATAAGTTGAATTCTCCCCTGAAGAAACCCCCTCACCGCGCTCAGCAGCGCGGCCCCGGTTGTCGAAGCGAGCAAGACAGCAGTGTGCTGACGTGCATCCTTGTTCGATTGCCCGGTACGAGCAGGTCATCAGTGGGCGTTAACAGGCGTGTAACGATAAGACCCCGGTTGGACACCTCCGTAGAAACACTGAGGACGTCAGCGCTCGTTCAACGGCGCTTATCGACTCTTCGGAAAATCCATTGTGGATCGGCACGCCGCGCGCTCTCCGCCTCATGCTGCGATACGCGTGAGGCACTCAGCACCTGATGCATAGAAGGCAACGATGCATGAAGATAACAATGGACGGATGCTTCCCGCGGCCGGTGCCTTGGGCCCAGCGCACCTAATGCCCGAACAAAGAATTTGTTGCAGGCTTGGAAATGAGCCGCACGAAAACTTGACGCTCTTTATTCATCAGGTCGGCGTCTGTCCCAACGCCAACAGAAAAGGCTATCCCGTCGGACTGATCGCACGAGCGATCATCATCTCATTTTCCTTGCCGACGGACTCCTATCAAGCGGCCGACGAAGAGGCCGCAAGGCCTAAGTCCGTTGCCGTCCTGCACTTGCGAAATTCGCATCCCGTTGACTTCGCAGATGCAACAAACCCTCACTGACGCCCGCTCAATAAAACATCTTGCTCAAATACCGAGCACGTCATTGCAGCGCACGCGACGTAACATTTTGATTTTGGCTAAAGTTGCTTGGTGCTCTGCGGCACGAACATGCGCATCGCAGCATCGAATATTTGTTTCTTATCACGAAAAAATATTGACGAAACGCCGCCCCCCTGCGCCACTTATGTCGCAGGGAGCAACGCTCAAATCGCAACGTCTGGGAGAGCGCGCCAAGCCTTGCACCCGAGCAGCACTCTGAGGCGAAGGGAGAAAAAATGCAAAAAACGAATTCAGACCCTCGTATTACCGGGAAATTCTCCGGCGATCGCATGTGGTCTCTGTCCGCGATTATCGTGCTCTGGCTTCTCTACGCATTCGTCTTTTACGAGATCAAAGACTACGCGGGCTCATCGGAAGTGGTCGGCGCGCTCCTTGTCGCGGGGGCGTTGGTCATCCTTTTCAATACCGCGGCCATCCTCGCGATGCTCTTCCACCTGAGCGAAGAGCGCGACGAGATCTACGGTCTCGACCTGCACTACCTCGACCTCAAGAAAAAATAACAAATTCGAATTGATAGGTGGAAACGTGGCCAACTCACACTACGAGCCTCCGAAGCAATCTGCGTTCGGCCAGCTCGTCGACAGTCTGTTTCTTCTCGTGCTCGTTCTCGCGGCATTGTTCGCGCCGCTCTATCTGAAACTTGCCGGCGGCGGAAAGATTGATCTCCCCGTTGCCGACAAATCGACATGGGCCGGACTCGGCCAGAATGCCGTGCAGCAGGCTCAATGGGAAAAGTTGGGCTTCACGCCTGACACAGCGGCCTCGCTCATCACATCGCGCTTCGACTACAGCTTCAACACCGCCGAGCTTGCCATCACCGCCGTCGTAATCATCGGATATTTCGTCCTGCTCTTCATTTTCTCACGGACCGAATACCGCGACGTCATCGAAGAACGCTTCGGCAAAAAGTGAGGCACCTCATGAATAGTTTCGTACTTTTGGAATACGCGGCCTGGGCTCTGTCTGCGATCCTCGGGCTATGGATGCTCTTCGACATGATCCGCACCGACAGGTCCTACGACGAAGAGCTTCTGACCTCATCCAGAGAAGGTGAAATCGACGACACGCTTGTCATTGATCCGCCGCACCAAGGGGGCCATCGATGACACAGTCTACTGCGGTTCACGGCGAGAAAATCTCTCTGCTGCGTGTGCTCGGCCCAGGCCATGTCTGGGCACTTGGCGTCGGCATCGTGTTGGTCGGCGAATACATGGGTTGGAACTTCGCCGTCGGCAAGGGCGGCATGATCGCGGCGCTTATCGCATGCTGGGTTGCCGGCTTGCTTTACACCTGCGTCGCGATGATCGATTCCGAAGTGACATCGACTGTCGCGGCAGCCGGCGGCCAGTACGCCCAGGCAAAACATATCGTTGGACCGCTTATGGCGTTCAACGTCGGCCTTTACCTGGTGTTTGCCTACACGATGCTCGAAGCGGCGAACGCTATTACCCTCGGGTATCTCGTGCAGACAGTCGGGACGATGGCCGGCTTTACCGACGTGCACGATAAACCCTTCATCGTGCTGACGATCATGTTCCTCGCATGGCTCAACTATCGCGGCGTTTACGCGACGCTGACCGTGAACTTGGTGCTGACCGCCGTGGCCTTCATCGCGATCCTGATCTTGTTTACAGCGGTGAAGCCTTGGACAAACGACCTGCTGCATCATCAGGACCTGTTGAACGGTTTGCCTTACGGCTGGCTTGGCGTCATCGCATCGCTGCACTTTGGCCTGTGGTATTACCTCGGCATCGAAGGAACCTGTCAGGCCGCAGAGGAGGTTCGCTCACCGGCGCGCTCATTGCCTCTCGGCACCATGACCGGAATCATCACGCTCCTGATCGCGGCAACGATGACGTGGTACATCTGCTCCGGCTTGATGCCGTGGGAATATCTCGGCCAAGCCGTCACGCCGTTGTTCGATGCTGCACGGCTTACAAGCTCGATGCCGCTGATGGTGCTGCTGTTCGTCGGAACCGTATTTTCGACGCTCGCTTCGGCGAACGGCTGCATCAACGACGCATCCCGCGCGTGGTTCTCGATGGGGCGCGATCGCTATCTTCCGACCTGGTTTGGTGCCGTACATCCGAAGAACCGGACACCCTATCGATCGATCGTGTTCCTCGTTCCGGTAGCATTGGTGTTTGCCTACTTCGCACCGCTCGACCAAGTCATCACGTTCTCGATCCTGTCGGGCCTACTTGGTTACACGTACATGTCGCTCAACGTGATCCTGTTCCGCAGGAAATGGCCGCTCGGAACGATCAAGCGGGGCTACATCCATCCGTTCCACCCATTGCCCGCATTGGTGTTGCTGATCCTATGCTCGGCAACATATTTCGCGGTGTTCCTCGGATATGGAACCCAGCTCGTCGCGATGCTCGTCTTCTTCATGGTCGCGTCGCTCTGGTTCCACTTCCACCGCTATCAATATGTGCGGCGTGGAGATCAGTTCACGATGCAATGGCCCCGACCACAAGGCTATTGAAGGTGAAAAAGGGAATGGCGGTCGGCGCCGCCATTCTCTTTCAGGCTGGAGACATTCCTTGACCTTATCTCTGACATTCGCCCTCATCGGCCTCGTGGTCCTCGTCAACGTCGCGATGCGGGAGCACCGAAGGATTATCGCGGCCCGACGTCCGCTGCTGGACGGTTGTGCTGCAGCGCTATCCGATCCGAAGATCACACACGGCGGCGACGGCTTCCCGACGCTTGAAGGGCTTCACCGCGGACACTATCTCCGCGCCGAGTTGGTCCCCGATACGATGACCATTCGTCGATTGCCTCAGTTGTGGCTGAAATTGACGCGGATCGAACCCCGCCCGCATTTTCCGGAATTTTCATTGCTCATTCGACCTTGCGGCACCGAATTTTATTCGCTGACGGCTGCGCATGCCGTCGTCCTCGATCCGCCGACCGGCATCGCCGCTGAAATTCTCGCAAAGGGCAGCGCTCACGCGTCGCAAAATTCGCTCGACGGTTCGGCGCCTGCGCTTCGGCGCATTTTCGCCGATCCTCGGATGAAAGAAGCAGCTGTGACAGCCCGGGGACTTCGCCTCATCTGGCAGGCCGCCGAAGGCGCGCGCGGCGAACATCTGCTCTTTCGCCAATGCCGCTTTGAGAGCTCCGGCGTCGATCCCATGATCTTCGAGAGCCTCCTCTCAGCTCTGGGCGATCTCAGTTCTTCGTTAGACACACCAGATGAGGCGCAGGCCGCATGATTGCTGCGATCGAGCGTCGACCGCTTAACCCCTATCTTGTGTTGGCTCTTGCGAGCCTAGCACCGGGCGCTGGTCACGTTGCAATCGGCGAACCGCAACGAGGATTGCGCTTTGCCTTCTTCACACTGCTGCTCGCGGCTCTGACGTGGCATTTCTCGACGCCAACTCAATCATTCGTTGGTCGCGCGGCGGCAGGGCTTTTCGTCTGGGCTTTGTCGATCCCCGACGCCTACAAGCTTGCACGAATAAAAAGTGAAATCTGGAAGACGAAGACGGCGAGCAAGCTAGAGCTTTAATCAAAGGCAACGAGGCAAGTTTCCTCCGCCCCAGTCACCGCTACCTAAAAACAGCGCGGCCGGAAAGTCTCCGGCCGCGCTCCAAGTACGCTTGGCATCCGAGGGAAGCGCCGAGCGATTTTCGTTATGGTTTCAGCGTAAAAACCGTAATCGTCGGGTTTCCGCCCTCGATGGCGGGCGCCAACTGATGATAATAGCCGCCCACAAAACCTGAGACGACGCCGACGTATTGTTTGCCGCTAACCACATAACTTACGACGCCGCCTGCAGCAGGGCCGCCGAGATCGTGCTTGAACAGGACTTTGCCGTCCCTGGCGTCGAAGGCCAGGAAATCACCTGTCAGCTCGCCAACAAAAACCAGATCGCCACCTGTCGCGGCAACGCTGGCAATCACCGGCTTCGCAGATTGATACTGCCAGAGCTTTTTGCCCGTCGCATCGTCAAAAGCACCGACCCAGCCTCGCGCTTTGTCCCATGGCTCAAACTCGAACTTTCCGCCGAAGAACTGACCTTGCTTGTTTTGGCCTTTGGGACTCGGCGCCTCCTTATCCGGAACGATGTGGTTGCACCAGTCGGTCGCGGGCATGAACAAGGCACGCAGACGTGGACTATAGGCGCCGCCATTCCATTCATGGCCACCAAGAAGGCCCGGACAAACGCGTCCAAGTTCGGGCTTCAAGTCACCCTCGGCATTCTCGCGCGTGGTGAACGGCACACTGTAGACAATCTTGCGCGTGTCGCGATCCAACCCGCGCAGCAGACCATCCTTGCCGTTGAGAGCCAGGAGCGTGTGCGCCTTGCCATCAATGTTCGTCGTGAAAACCGGCGACGCGTGACTTAGATCGTAGTCACGCACGTCATGCGGGACCGCCTGATAATACCAGGCAAGTTTCCCGGTGTGGACATCCAACGCAACGACCGAGCCGGTATAGAGATTGTCGCCCGGACGATGCCGATCGAAAAAATCCGGCGCCGGGTTGCCGACGGGGACATAAAGCCAGCCCTTCTCGACATCCAGCGACATCGGAGTCCAGAGATTGCCGCCGCCGTGTTTCAATATGCTTGGATCCGGTCCCCACGTTTCGGCACCGGGTTCGCCCGGATCCGGCACATTGTTGAATTTCCAAACTTGCTCGCCATCGCTCAGCTTGAACGCACCGACCCAGCCCTTGCTGGCAAATTCCGAACCTGCGGGACCGATGAGTACGAGGTCGTCATAAATCAGTGGCGGCATGCTGAAGAAATAGCCGTCGGTCGGTTTGACAACCTGTCGGACCCAGACTTCCTTCCCGGTTTCTGCGTCTAACGCGATGAGATAGCCATCCGCCGTGCCGCGCACGATCTTGCCGTCTTTGATCGCAGCACCGCGCTGCGTGACGAATGTTTCGTGATCCCTCGGCTTCCACTGATACTGCCAGACGGGCTTGCAAGTCGCGCCATCGAGCGCCACCGTGTAGTGTGCCGTCGTTGCGAAGATGACGCCGTTATACACGATGGGCGCAGTCTGCGCGGGCATCTTCTCAGGGAAGCTGTAGCTGCAGACCTGAGCCAAGTCCGCCGCATTTTTCGTATTGATCTGACCGAGCGGCGAATACCGATGGCCGCGATAGTCATGGTCAGCATAGAGCCAATTGGCTCCGTCATTCTCCGCGTTGTTCAGCTGTTCTTGCGTTGGACCCGCAGCGTAGGCGGAACCGACAATCAGATACAGACCGCAAACGCTACTTATGAAAACGGCTTTGGCGCTCATTAAACCTCCATGAGGGTTGCCAATCGCCCGCTGTCGCGCGCCGCGACGGCGAACGTTATTTAAATGTTGGTACTGCTGACTTGATCCGGCCGGTGATTCCCGTTTCCAGGACACGGCTCATTGTTCGATAGCCGCGTGTCTCATCGCGTCTTCAGGTCCATCTGCGTCTTGTTCGGCAGATACTGCCCGCGATGTGCAGCCGATCGCCCTCATCTTGGAATGAGTGATCGACGTCACATTGTTGGTTCGTCGATTTTTGGGATATTGTCTCCAATCTAAAGCTTCCTCCAATTGCGCGCATTGAATAAGCCGGATTTCGACCCTATCGACAGCACGCAACGCTCAACGATGGACCTCTTAGCGATGATCGTTTCTCCATGACAAGTACGCACAAAAAAGTAAGGTCCCTTGCGCGCCGCAATACGGTTGCCCCAACGGATAATGCTTCGCGCACTGCCGAAGATGCGCTGAGGGCGATTGATGGCCGCTGGAAGCTACGCATCCTTTTCAACCTCAACGCCACTCCTGTGATGCGCTTCTCGGAACTCGAACGCGCAATTCCCGAGGTCACCCAGAAGATGCTCGCTCAACAGTTGCGGGAACTCGAGCGCGACGGTCTGGTCGCGCGAACGATTCACCAGGAAGTCCCACCTAAAGTCGAATACGCGCTGACGCAGTGGGGGCAAGATCTTTGCCCGGCGCTAGACGCCTTGAGAGCATGGGCTTCACTCGGAAGTCGGCCCGCAACAAAGTGAAACGGACGATCGCCTCGGCGAGACCTGTTGCAACGGATCTCTTTAGGTTGCCTCCGGCATGTCCAACCTGCGGAGGTCTAAACTCTGGGCCGAGAGCCATTGTCTCAATGATCTCATGAAGGGTCCGAGCTTCACAGCCGGTTAATCTTTGCAACGGTCGCGTCGCGAATTCGTTTGACGCCCGCCGTTCCCAGCGCTCTCCTGCCGCTACACGAAAATGGTCTGCCATTAGCTATCGGATCCATCTGACGAAAGGCCTCTGTCATGTCGCCTAACAAGATTGATCGTCGCGATTTCATGACCCATTCGATTGCCCTCGCCGGCACCTCTGCAATCGTCGTCAGCGACGCTGTCGCGGCCGCTTCTGAAGAAACTGCGAAGACTGTTGGCTCAAACTCGGAAACCGTTTTCACGGGCGAGTCCATCCAAGGCAAGAAAGTTGTCAGTCGGCTGAACGTCGACGACCTCGAACCGGGCCGAAAGCATTTTCTCTATTTCCAAGGCGTTGAGACGCCTGGCGGCCAGCACTGGTACGTCTCCGTCGTCATTGCCAAGGGCGTTCGGCCAGGCAAGCGCTTCACCCTGACCAGTGGCGTGCATGGCGACGAGATGAGTTCGATCCAGACGGTCCAGACGGTGATCGACCGGCTCGATCCGACGCAGATGTCTGGCACGGTCATGGCCGTCTTAGACATTGCACGCCCCGCCGTCGAAAGCATGCAGCGCCGGTGGCCAAATTCGGGGCGCGGGACCGATCTCATCGACATGAACCGGGAATGGCCGGGAGACGAGAACGGCGCAAGCGCCACAAGCCGTCACGCCGGCCTTTTGTTCAATCGCCTCCTGAAACCAAACTCCGACTTGGCGATTGACTTCCACACCGGCACGACCGGCCTGGAAGTCGCTGCTTTCCTCATCGGGGATCGCCACCTCCCCGACGTGAAGACCATGGCCGACCTCTATCCCGTCGGCTTGATGTGGGATGACGCGGCTTATCCGGGCGTCTTGCACAACGCGTTCGTCGATGTCGGCATCCCGTGCTTCACGCCCGAAGTCGGAGCGGCGCGCGTGCTCGATCGAGATATGATCGCCCTGTTCGTCGAAGGGACATTGAACGTTCTCAAACATTATGGCGTCATCAGCGGCTCCATCGGCCGAACCGCAGCAGACGCAAAAATGCTCATTGGCAATGCCGCGTTTCCAATCATTGCCACGCATGGGGGCTTAGTCGAATTTCACGCTAAGCTCGACGAGGACGTCAAAGCTGGTCAGACCATCGCCGTGCAGCGGAATATGTTTGGCGAAGTAGTCGCCGAATATACCACCGCGGTGAATGGCAAATTGGCCGCCTGTCGCACCGACGCCTCGTCAGATCCCGGCAACGTGCTGGCGTTCATCCTTTTTAGTCAGCCGGGCGCACCACAGCACGAAGGCGTTCATGCCGACACTGAAAAATCCTATCCCGAGTAACGGTGCCACCAGCCAGCAGACGACTTGTACTCAAGATTTTTGTAGTCGCGCGCCAACGCAAAACCGACGCTTCAAGATTGAGATTTGGAGCCTGACTACTGACGACGCATCGAAGGGCTAGAAGTAGTCTCATTCGGCGAATGGGATTAAAGGTTGGACATCCCGATGCCAAAGGTCTACTGTGGCTTTGATATATGGCGCACGAGCTTCAACAGCGCCTTAAGCATTGGCATTATTCTGCTCCGTCCCGAATTCGGGCCTCTGCCAATGCCGCCTCTCTCAGGCTGACAACTATTGGCTTGAATCGCTTTGATCATTAGCCCGTTCCGGATTGTTTGTTCCGGAGCGCGTAAGGAGCCCTGCTATGAAAAATGATTTTATTCGCGTCACGCGACGCAGTGACGGCGCTTGGGCAGTGTTTCGCGGCTCTCAGGGTCTCGCGTTGCTTGCATTCAGAGTGAAAGCCCACGCGGTAGCTTACGCACGTGCGATTTCGTTTTCGCGTAAGCTGACGCTTTTTGTCGACGATAAATTTGGAATTGGAGTTCGGCAGTCGTATCCAAGTCTCACGTACCCGAGAATTCTCAACTAGCAGATTGAATTCAGACACCGTGCATTTCGCCGTCATATGCACGTCATTCCAACGCCGGCGAGAGGTAACGAATATGCTCCCAAGTCACGTCGTCACAAGATCCGCCCTGCAGACTAAGCGCGGGACAAAGCAGACTTGCGGAAACGAAACCTGTGGCAGCCGATACTATGATCTGATGAGCCTGCAGCCCGCTTGTCCGCACTGCGGCACGATTTCCAACACCTCGTCGATCGTTCGGGTCGACTTCGAGACGCTCGGGAAACAGCGGCCAGTTAGGTTCAAACGTCCACCAGAGCCAACAAAACCTCAGGCCAAAATCCCAATAAACGACGTCGATGAGACCGGGATGGCCGATGAGAGCGCCGAGAAGGAATCGGAAATTCCGTCGCCTTCTGAAGATCTTTTAATTGAGATCGAAGATGACGATGAGGTGGAAGCACCAAAAGCCTCCACCGACGATATGGCTTAGCTCAAGAAATTTTGGAGCGCTAAAATGCCGGATATCAGCAGTTGTTTAGCATCCTTCGCACGGCTTTCCAGCGAAGAGCGGGAGCGCAGCGTTCGCCTCATCAGAGCATACAATGATGCAGTTGTAGAAACCCGATCGACAAATGTCACGGCATCGAAACCCTCTCAGCTCTTCAGTTGGGAGGAAGTCGAGGATCTGGTCAAAGACTATCGTGCTGATCGCCTGTCCGACATCAGACCTGCGATGGAGCACTACCTGTCGCTTTTGGACCGTGGCTATCGGTGGCCCCTCCTCGGTTAAGTTAACCCATATGATTTTTTCTCAAAACCGGTGTGTAACGAAATGCCCAAAGGTCAGCGAAGAAGCAATCGCGAAATCAGGAAACCGAAGGCGGACAAACCGAAGTCAGGTCCGGGCGTACCGCAGTTCCAGAGCGCCACACTGGGCTCGACAATGAGCGCCAGCGGCGGAAAGAGAAAAACCTGATTTCTCTTGCGACCGCAATTGTGTTCGCAAGGGCCGCAGTCGACCACGCCGCCTGTGTGCAACCACCAAATCTGTCAACTAGAACGTCGTTGCTCTTCTAAGGATTGTCGAAATATGGAGCTGGCACCGATGGTCTACGTATTCACGAGCGGGAATTCCGGCGCGCTTGGCTTTTCGCTTCAAAAGTGTGGATCAGATCTGCCGCCAGCCGCGTCGTATCAAGAGAACTGGAGCCGCGCCTATGAAGTTCGAATGTCGGATGTCGCGCTAGATGTTTTCCGCATCGATTCAATGACAGCACTCTCGGACTTGAGGTCCTGCGGCTATCACGTTGCTCGCCCGGTCGAAGATACTCGAACTTTGCCGAAGCATCACCGAGGATCCAGCTAACCACAACCAGTTGCGGCCAATCCTACGTCGCCATCACGTTTTGATTGGGTCACGAAGCACATCGAAAGGCAGATTGCTAAATGGCGCTTCCTTCCTACACGCTTACAATAGACGGTCGCGAAGTGTCGTTTGATATCGAGGCCGAGGCGTTCGCGATGGCGGCAAGCGAATTTGATGTACGCGGCGAGAAGCTGGAAATTAGCATAGCGATGGGCGACTGTGTCTACATAGGCCCACTTCAGATGCGGCATTGGTGGAAAATGAAGCGGGAAGGGGTATATTACCGCGATATTCCTTATTGATGGCGCGGTTATCTTTTTGACTTCTTGTTATTGGTCGGGGCGATGGCCTCTCGCGCCAATCGCTCTGCACGGAGACGTTCCGTTTTCGCCCGTACAGCGAGCCGCTCCGCTTCATGGTCCTTCATTGCCTTCGACGCTTCTTGAGCCCGGCGCAACTTTGTAGCGGCAGTATTAATCGGAAATCTCTGCGTCGTTGCCATTCAGCTGGTCTCCTACGCGCTCGGCAAAAACAAAAAACCCGCAACTGGCGGCTACGCCAGGCGCGGGTCCATTCGATCGAACTTATCGCCAGTACATCCGTGGTCGAGCCCGATCTATTTCTTCGGCATGCCGTTACACGGCGCGAAGGTTATCTGCGGAAGACTTGCCGCTACGGCGATCGGCAACAACGTCAAAAGAGACTTTTTGCCCTTCGCTTAGGTTTCCCAGACCTGCACGCTCTACCGCGCTGATATGGACGAATACGTCGTTGCCGCCGTCTTCAGGTTGGATGAAGCCAAAACCCTTTTGGCTATTGAACCACTTCACGGTTCCAGTTTGCATAGATAGGATTTCTCATTAGATGAAAGCGTTTGCTCCCCGACGAAGTCAGGCAGAGTTGGTCGAACTCTTTTGGAAGGTCGTCGGTCAAGCACGCTCCGCGGGCGAGGCCAAGTCGGTTTCAGCGAAGCTCGATCAATATAATGTAAGCAGTAATCATCGCATTACAAGATCGAAAAATAATACGTTGCCCAAGTCGGCTGAGTCTTGCGAGTTGCAGCTGATATTCCATCTGCACTCTGATAAACGAAACCATCGGCAGTTACATCAAGGCTCTGCTGACTGAGAGTGATTATCGATACGCTCCCCCTTTCAACTGCACGGGAGTGTTGTCGTGAAGCTTGCTTGCTCCCGACTGATAAGCGGCGATCTCGAAACGATCGAACTCAAGGCCGCAATGCGGCTCGCGTGTTCCGAACTTATCGAAATACACCGTGTCGAAGATGAAGAGCTTGCATCACTTTTCGAAGTTATCGCTCAAGCAATTATCGATTGACTACAACGCAGGTCACCACGATACGTCGGTGTTGGGGCAACACGCCACCATGAAAGCACTCATGTTCCTTGGCCGCCGTCTGCACTAATGCAAAAATGTAATCTAGGTGGGCTCCGAAGGATATTTCCAGCGGTCGGTTCATTGCGGCAACAGGCTTTAAAAGTGCCGGGATGCCGGAGGCGCCAAGGACCGAGGGCAAATGGCGGCTTTATGATGAGCGTGCCGTAACTCGGCTTGGCTTCGTCCGCCATGCGCGCGAATTGGGGTTCGAAGTCGATGTGATCGCGAACTGCTGAATCTCTCTGGGCGGCCGCAGAAATCGTGCGCCAAGGTGAATGCGCTGGCAAGCGAGCACCTGAAAGCCGTGGCAAACCGCGTTGCGCGGCTGCAGGCCCTGAAGAAAGAGCTGGAGACGATGATGCGTAGCTGCGCGAAGCGTCGCATAATCGAGTGCTATCGAAACATAAGCATTGCGTCAGCAAAAGCCACCGAACGGCCGCACTCCCCTTATTGCGGCGCACGAAGAGGTATGGCACTCTGCACCCCATGAGGATGCGTCTGTTTCAGCGCTGGTTTGGGCTTCTCGGTATGCTTGCCATACTGAGCGCTCTCATTGCCATGCCGCTTACGGCGACCTATGCCTTCGCCATCTCAAGCGGTGCGACAGCCTCTGCCGACACGACGATGTCCGGTCAATCTGACGCGATGCCTTGCCACAAAACCGGCAAGTCCTGCCCTCATTGCCCGCAGAAGTTCTGCCCCGAGATGGCGAACTGCCTCGTAAAATGTTTTCAGCCGTTGTCGGCACCGATTTCTGATGCCCATTTTCATCGTGATGTTGTCAGCCGCGGAGTGGCGCCTGCGCCTACGCCGGTCACCGCTGGTTCTCTAATCCCACCCTTACTTCGACCTCCGAGCGTCTGAGCCCACGCAGTCAGCGTGATTGTGCGGTCGCGGCTCTTCGCCGTGGCCCTCGTACGCATGGCCATGATGGCCTGTGCGGGCTCAATGACAATCGGAGACAACCAATATGCAACGCTATTCATTGCGTGCGGCTGCCCTCGGCGTCGCGCTTCTCATGGGCATGGCCGCCTCGGCCCTTGCCGACACTAAGGACTACGAATTCCAGCTCCTGGACGAGGAAGTGAAGCAGGGCGCTGCCGTCATTTCGGTGAAGCTCGTGCACAAGCCGTCAGGCCGGGCCGTCGCTGATGCTGTGATCTTTGCCAAGCGCATCGATATGGGTCCCGACGGTATGGAAGCGATGACCGCGCCGATCGAGGTGGTTTCGTCGACGGAACCCGGCGTCTACAAGTTCAAGACCGACCTCGGCATGGCCGGCCAATGGGCGCTCTCGCTTGGCGCGAAGGTGCAGGGCGAGACTGGCACGGTCGAAAACAAACTCATCGTCAAGGCCGTCCAATGAGCGCCTTGATAAGGGGAACGGCGACCGTCGCAGCGCTAGCGGCTGCGACGGGAGCTGGTATTTGGGCGGGTCAAACAGACCTGCTCAAACTTCCGCCGACTCCCGCAGCGGTCATTACCGAAGCGCGCGCCGAGGAACCGCGGCCTGTCATTTATTACCGCGATCCCGACGGCAAGCCGCTCTATTCGCCGACACCCAAAACGACCGATGACGGCAGGCCTTACATTGCTGTTCATGTCGGTGAAGACGGGACATCGTCTTCACCGACAGCAAAGCCGGAAACGAAACCTGTCGTTGACAGCAGCGGCACCAGGAAAATCAAATTCTACCGCAACCCCATGGGCCTGCCGGACACATCGCCCGTGCCGAAAAAGGATTCGATGGGGATGGACTACATTCCCGTCTACGAAGGCGAGGATAGCGACGACGACTCAATCAAGGTTTCACCCGCCAAAATTCAACGTACCGGCGTTGAAACCGTCGCGGTAACGAGACGACCGCTGGTCAGGACCATCCAGGCACCTGGCGTGGTGCAGCTTGATGAGCAACGCATTGCCGTGTTGGCGCCGCGGTTCGACGGGTACGTCGTGTCGGTTGGACCGGTAACGACAGGCACACATGTCATGAAAGGTGATGTGTTGGCTAAGGTGTTCGGCCAAGAAGTCTTGAACCAAGCCGCGCGCCTGTTGATCGAGCAGACTTGGACGAAAATTGACGAAGCATCCGAGCTCCCAGGACTCAAAGGACCTGCCGGCGTCGTCGGAGCCACACGTCGACTGCGGAATCTCGGCGTGCCGGAAGAGTTCATGGACGAGGTGAAGCGTGAGAGGAGCGTACCAGACACGTTCACGTATCGCTCCCCCATTGACGGATATGTCCTCGAACGGAACTGGAGCGATGGACAAGGCTTCAAAGCCGGCGATGTTGGCTTCCGGATCGCCGATGTTTCGGTCGTGTGGATGATGGCTGATGTTGCCGAAGGCGACATAAACGGCGTGAAGCCAGGACAACCCGTGACGGTCACGACGCGCGCGCGTCCAGGCCGCACATTCAAAGGCAAGGTCACAGTCATCTATCCCCAATTGAATAAGGAGACGCGTACAATTCCGGTGCGGATAGAACTGCCGAACCCGGACTTGGCACTGCTTCCGGACATGTACGGAGATGTCGATATCTCCACCGGCAATGCTACTGCGCTGACTGTTCCTGCGAGCGCAGTGATCGACAGTGGGAACCGACAGGTCGTCCTCGTTGATCTCGGCAACGGTCGCTATGAGCCCCGAGAAGCGAAGCTCGGCCGGCGAGGCGACGGCTACATCGAGATCATGAGCGGCGTTGCAGAAGGTGATCGTGTCGTCTCCAACGGCAATTTCCTCATCGACGCCGAAAGTAATCTGCAATCGGCATTGAAGGGCTTCGAGACGCGCCAAACGACGGAGGCTAGCCAATGATCGCGCGCCTCATCGCCTGGTCGGCGAAGAACCTTATGTTGGTGTTCATCGCAGCCGCATTTGCCGTGGTGGCAGGGATCTGGGCGGTAAAGACACTTCCGCTTGACGCCATCCCCGACCTCTCGGATGCGCAGGTCATCGTCTATACCGAGTTCCCGGGCCAAGCGCCGCAAGTGGTCGAGGATCAGGTCACCTACCCTCTGACAACTGCAATGCTGACTGTTCCGCGTTCCAAAGTGGTGCGAGGTTTTTCCTTCTTCGGCGTCTCGTTCGTCTACGTCATTTTCGAAGACGGTACCGACATCTATTGGGCGCGTTCGCGTGTCCTTGAATACCTGAATACCGCCGCAAAGAGTCTGCCGAGCGGCGTCACTCCGACGCTCGGGCCGGATGCAACCGGGGTTGGCTGGGTCTATCAGTATGCCTTGCAATCCAAGAACAAGTCGCTCGCAGATTTGCGCTCGATGCAGGATTGGGAAGTTCGCTACGGATTGTCGAAGGCTGAAGGAGTCGCCGAGGTCGCAAGTGTCGGTGGCTTCGTCAAGCAATATAGCGTTGTCGTCGATCCAAACCGGCTCAGAAGCTTCAACATCCCTTTGGACAAGGTTCGCGATGCCATTCGAGACAACAACATGGATGTCGGCGGACGCACGTTGGAGTTGGCCGAGCACGAGTTCATGGTGCGCGGGCGCGGCTATCTTAAAGGCGTCAAAGACCTTCAGAACATCGTCGTCAAATCCGACGGCGGAACGCCTGTTCTCTTGAAGGACGTCGCGCACGTCGAAACAACCGGTGACGAACGCCGCGGCATTGCCGAACTTAACGGCAACGGCGAGGTGGCAAGCGGGATCGCCTTGCAACGCTATGGTGCCAATGCGCTCACCGTTATCGACAATATCAAAGAGCGACTGAAGGAGATCGCGCCTTCGCTACCGGCAGGAACGAAAGTTGTGCCGGTCTACGACCGTTCCGAGCTGATCCACCGGGCCATCGAAACGCTCAAACATACGCTTTTCGAAGAAAGTCTCGTCGTCGCGGCCGTATGCATCGTGTTCCTGCTTCATTTTCGAAGTGCACTAGTCGCCATTCTGATGTTGCCGGTCGGCATCCTCATGGCGTTTGTCGCGATGCGCGTGCTCGGCATCGGCTCCAACATCATGAGTCTTGGCGGTATCGCCATTGCCATCGGGGCGATGATCGATGCAGCGATCGTCATGATCGAGAATGCCCACAAGCATTTGGAACGAGCGCCAAAGGACAAGCCGCGAATTCAGATCCTTACCGAGGCAGCTGCCGAGGTGGGACCGGCCTTGTTTTTCTCGCTGCTGATCATCACAGTCTCATTCCTTCCGATCTTCACGCTTGAAGCACAGGAAGGGCGGATGTTCGGGCCGCTAGCCTTAACCAAAACTTTTGCAATGGCATCTGCTGCACTTCTGTCGGTGACGTTGGTGCCGGCGTTGATGGTCATCTTCGTACGCGGCCGGATCATTCCCGAAGAAAAGAACCCCATCAACCGCGCACTGATCGCGGTCTATCGTCCCGTCATCAAGGGTGTTCTGAAGGCGAAGACGCTGACCATTGCGCTGGCGGCAATCCTTCTCGCGGTCTCGATATGGCCGCTGACCAGGGTTGGCACCGAATTCATGCCGAATCTCAATGAAGGAACGCTGCTCTACATGCCGACGACATTACCGGGTCTCTCGATCACGAAGTCGGCTGATTTGTTGCAGACGCAGGATCGTATCATCAAGTCCTTTCCAGAAGTGGCGTCTGTTTATGGCAAGGCGGGCCGCGCGCAAACGGCCACCGATCCCGCACCGACGGAGATGTTCGAGACCATCGTCAACCTCAAGCCAAAGGAAGAATGGCGACCGGGTGTCACGACGGACAGTCTCATCTCTGAAATGGACAAAGCACTGCAGTTTCCCGGCGTGTCCAATGCCTGGACGATGCCGATCAAGGCGCGGATCGATATGCTCTCGACCGGCATTCGCACGCCGGTCGGGATTAAGGTGATCGGCAATAATCTCGACGAAATCGACAACGTTGCAAGACAGGTCGAAGCGGCCGTCAAGTCGGTGCCAGGCACTTCAAGCGCCTATGCCGAGCGCACGTTGGGCGGCTATTACCTGGAGATCATTCCGAACCGAGAGCGGCTCGCCCGTTATGGTTTGATGGTCGCCGACGTTCAGAATGTCGTAGCGATGGCGCTTGGCGCCGAGCCAATAACGACAACGGTCGAAGGCCGCGAGCGCTATACGGTTGCGATACGCTACCCGCGCGATCTGCGCTCCGATCCGCAGGCGATCGCGAAGGATGTCGTGGTCTCGTTGCCTGGCGGCTATGGTACGGTTCCGTTAGGGGAAGTCGCCGATATTAAACTTACCCGCGGCCCCACCACGATCCGCACCGAGAACGCCAAGCTCGCAACCTACGTTTACGTCGACATCCGCGACCGAGACCTCGGTGGTTACATCGCCGATGCTAAGAAGGCGGTGGACGCACAGGTGAAGATGCCGCCCGGCACCTATCTCGTGTGGTCGGGACAGTTTGAATACCTGGAGCGCGCCGAAGCACGCTTGCAGATGGTCGTGCCGGTAACACTGATGATCATCTTCTTACTTCTTTATCTGAACTTTCAGCGACTGACCGAAACGCTCATCGTCATGCTGTCTCTGCCGTTCGCACTCGCCGGTGGTTTCTGGCTGATATGGTGGCTGGGCTTTAATCTGTCGGTAGCAGTTGCCGTTGGCTTCATCGCGCTTGCCGGCGTCGCGGCCGAGACCGGCGTCGTGATGCTGATTTATCTCGATAACGCCAAGCGCGAAGTCCAGGCGGAATGTCTGCTTCAAGGACGGCAATTCACGCGTGAAGACCTCTACCGTGCCATCATGGTCGGCGCAGTTGAACGCGTCCGACCGAAAATGATGACGGTTGTTGCAATCATGGCTGGATTGCTACCCATCATGTGGAGCACTGGCACAGGTTCTGAGGTCATGCAGCGTATCGCCGTGCCAATGATCGGCGGTATGGTCTCGTCCACGTTACTGACGTTGATCGTGATACCGGCGATCTATGGGTTGGTGAAAGGTTGGCGACTGCCCGCAAAAGCGCAGGACCGTGCGCAGATTGGAGCTGGAGTTGCAGACACTGCATATCTCAGGTGAGCGATAAGCGACGTCCGCTTAGGGTCAAAATCGTCGCCCGGTAACCGCGCCAAGGAAGAATTGGGCCCCTGCCACTCGTGATCTAAAAGCAGGATGCCCAATTCATATGGTGGGTGATGAAGGACTCGAACCTTCGACCCGCTGATTAAAAGACAACCCAATTTCCAATGAAATCGATAGGGTTTTACACTTCATTGTCGTCAATGGTCTTCATCTAAGGTCGGCACTAAGCACGTCGATTGAGCTTCACCCCGCCAATGGCCGCGACATTCAATCCTAGGGCGGACCTATTGCGTCACATAGCAGCGTTTGCGAAATAGATGTCTTCGATGGACCCGACCTCCGGGTGGCTTGGCCCGGCGCCTATCCCCGGGATAACGCGCCTTTCTGCGCTACACCAAATTAGGTTCTAATGTCATCTTTAAACGCGTTGGCCAGAGAGTGGCTGGCGCAGCCCCGTGCCGACATTCTGGCAGGCATCGTAGTCGCGCTCGCGCTTATTCCCGAAGCCATAGGTTTTTCTATCATAGCCGGCGTTGATCCAAAGATTGGACTATACGCGTCCGTCTCAATTGCCATCGTCGTCGCTTTTACCGGCGGTCGTCCTGCGATGATATCCGCTGCAACAGCGGCAGTCGCGGTCGTTGTGATTCCCCTCGTACGCGAACGCGGCGTCGAATATCTGTTCGCGGCGACGGTCCTAATGGGATTGCTCCAGATCGCCGCAGGACTGCTTCGGCTTGATCTGTTGATGCAGTTTGTTTCGCGGTCTGTAATCACGGGCTTTGTGAATGCACTCGCTATCCTGATCTTTACGGCCCAACTGCCGCAGCTGACTGATGTCGGCTGGCAGACATATGCGATGGTGGCCGCTGGTCTTGCCATCATCTATGGCTTGCAGCGTTGGACGAAGACGGTACCGTCGCCGCTCGTTGCTATCATTGTGCTGACGGCGTTTAGCATCGCCACGGACGCACCTGTGAACACGGTAGGAGGCATGGGCAAGCTTCCAGAAGGCCTCCCTTCATTCGCATTCCCTCATGTGCCCCTCACGCTCGAGACACTTCGTATTATCTTGCCGTATTCGCTGACAATGGCGGCGGTGGGGCTCCTCGAATCCATGCTCACAGCTCAGATCGTTGACGACATGACCGGCACCGAGAGCGACAAGCGCCGCGAGTGCGCGGGGCAGGGAGGCGCGAACATCGTTGCGGCCTTATTTGGTGGCATGGCGGGTTGCGCGATGATCGGACAGTCGGTGATCAACGTAACGTCAGGTGGGCGTGGACGTCTGTCGACCTTTACGGCTGGCGCATTTCTTCTATTTCTGCTTGCAATCCTCGGCCCCCTCGTCGGACGAATTCCGATGCCTGCTCTGGTCGCCGTTATGATCATGGTTTCAATCGGCACGTTCAGCTGGAATTCCCTTCCGAATTTGCGCCGCCATCCGCTGACCTCGTCGATCGTCATGGTAAGCACGGTGGTTGTCGTCGTCGCGACGCATGATCTCGCGAAAGGTGTGATCGTCGGCGTTCTGCTGTCCGGAATATTCTTCGCCGGAAAAGTGAGGCGCATGTTCCGGGTGGAACGCAGAGAAACGCCGGACGGGCGATCCGCCACCTACTACGTTACAGGACAGATCTTCTTCGCTTCGGTTGATCGCTTTGCACATGCGTTCCAAAGCGAGCGAGAAGCCACGAAGATAACGATAGACGTCTCGGCGGCTCATTTCTGGGACATCTCAGGGGTTGGTGCCCTGGACAAAATCGTCGCTCGCCTTCGTCGCGATGGCCGGGAAGTAGAGGTAATTGGAAATAATCAGGCCAGTGCCGACCTGTTGGACAAGTTTGCGCTGTTCGACAAGACTGGTGTCGAGATGGGGTTGACGCCACACTGATTTGCGCGGTCTTTCCCATTTCGGTCCTGTCGTTCTCGAAATTCGTGGCCACGCCTCGACACTTAAACTTTTTGACTTGGCATCCGAGTGGCGTTCCAAGTGATGCGCAAGCAAAGTGGCAAGCGCGACCACCGCCACCGCATTGCACATGACTGCGTTTGCAGTGGACTAGAAATCTGGAAATTGTGCGGGAAGCTTCGCTGGAATTTCACGGTCAGCTGGAAATGCAAAACCGACCGCGAAAATCTCTTCGGGTTTTCTGAGATTTGGTGGGTGATGAAGGACTCGAACCTTCGACCCGCTGATTAAGAGACAACGCGATTTCGATCGAATTCAATTGGGTTTTGCACTTCGATATCGTCAAGAGAAGTCAGCGGGCGTCAAGAGTGATCACGGGTGCCGCACGTTTACAAAGCCCAGAGCACCAAAGCGGCTATAAGCCCTCGCTCTTAGGCTATAGCACCTTTGTTTCTGACGGCCGGTCGATCCAAAAAATGTGGAAAGTAGAGTTTACGCAACATTTATACCTTCGGAATCGGCTATAATTTATCAACTCGTAATGCATTTTTAATGTCGAAATTTTTTGGGCAAAAACGCGGGGCCATTATGGACAGCGAAGACAAGAAATTTGATCGACGACAGGTTATGCGAACAGTGCTCATTGGTGGCGTTCTCGCGACCATCATGATGCCCTCGAAATGGACCAAACCGCTGGTCAACAGCGTGATCGTCCCGGCCCACGCAGCAGCGTCTGCACCTGCGACGACGACAGCCGCTCCAACAACCACACCCACTCCAACAACAACAGTGACGACGACGACAACAGCGGCGCCGATACCGTAACGCGGCTGGGCCCTCTGAACGAAATGCCATGAGTTTTAGTTCTGCGGTGCGGTTATGGATGCCGTTGCTTCAAAGACCTTATGGGTCAAGCTGCATGATCAGATCGTCGGGGTCCGTTGTGTCCCTGCGATCTCTTCGACCGTCAAATGGATCTTCAAAGATAACCTCACGGGCGAGCCATCAGCTCGCGCGTGTACTATCGATATTTCTGTGCAAGACGACGGGCTCTTTTCCCTGAGCAGCAGGAATGCGGAGACCGTCTCGGACCTGACCGAAGGCGATCTTTTCACGTTCGTGATGGAAGCAGTTGTCCGTGATCTCGTGACGGACCTGGCAAGCGCGGTCGCGCTTCACGCCGGTGCCGTAGCCTGGCGCGATAAAGCGATTTTGTTGGCCGGTGAGAGCGGCGCCGGCAAATCGTCCCTGACTTCTTGGTTTTCGGCACGTGGCTTCGACTACCTCACAGACGAAGTCGTCCTCTTAACCGACGACACCGCAAAGTTATTGGGATTTCCGCGAGCACTCGTTCTCAAACCCGGCGCGGCCGAACGCGTCGCGGAGTTTCCGAACTTTCGGAACGAGATCACGTTGGCAGCCGGTGAACACACGCTGATGCGACCTCAGTCGGCGACCAGATCGCCGACGGAAAGAAGTCAATGCGGGCTTATCATCTTCCCCGAGTTCAAGCGGGGATCCGATCTTAAAATCCATAGCCTGAGTTCAGCAGAAACACTGGCACGCTTGGTTGGATGCAATCTCAATGCCCGCAATCTCCCCGACGGAGGATTCCGAGCCATCGCGCAACTAGCACGGAAAGCTCCGGCTATAGGTCTGCGCTACGGCGAATTTGGCCAGCTCGACGGAACAGTCGACGAGTTGGCCAAGCTGCTTCTCGAGGGCAATCAAAATGCCGATCAAAAGCGACGCTTCCTGTCTATTTTTCCAAGACGCGAAGGCGCAGCCGCCGAACCGGCCCACAAGGAAAAGACTTTCCCCATTCCAGCGCCGACACCGCGCAAGGAGCCGCGCAAGCTGACGATCGGGATGGCGACCTATGACGACTATGACGGGGTCTATTTTTCTCTGCAGGCTCTACGGATGTATCATCCGGAAATCCTCGACCGGACGGACTTTCTGGTCGTTGACAATCACCCGGACGGCCCCTGCTCGGAATCTCTGAAGCTGCTCGAGACGCATATTTCAAACTATCGCTACGTCCCTTCGAACACGCGCGCCGGAACCGCCATCAGGGATGCGGTATTCGAAGAAGCAACCGGCAAGTTTGTCATGTGCATGGACTGTCATGTATTCCTCGAGCCGGGCGCGATCGCCAAGCTCCTCGACTACTTCGACACCAATCCAGACACCCGCGACCTCGTCCAAGGCCCCCTCGTCTATGATGACTTAACAAAACTGGCGACACATTTCGAGCCTGCTTGGCGCGGAGGAATGTACGGTTATTGGGGGACGGACGAGCGCGCCGTCCATGTGGACGCGCCACCTTTTGACATTCCCATGCAAGGGCTCGGCTTATTCGCGTGCCGACGCACTGTTTGGCCCGGCTTCAATCCGCTGTTCCGTGGGTTCGGAGGTGAGGAAGGCTATATCCACGAGAAATTCAGGCAACGCGGAGGGCGTACGCTCTGTCTGCCTTTTCTCAGATGGCTCCATCGCTTTCAGCGGCCCATGGGCACGCCCTACCGAAACATCTGGGAAGACCGGATAAGAAACTACATGCTTGGATTTCACGAGCTCGGCTTACCGACCGCCGAGATCAAAGAACATTTTCGCGAGCTTCTAGGCGCTGGACCGGCCGACCGCATTTTCGATGACATCGAACGCGAGTTCTCAATCTCCGTCCTGTAGCGGTCATCGCCGGCTTCTCTCGTTCTCTAAGGCGTTGCGCTTTTTGCTTCCGTTGAAAGAAGCGCGCCTACCCGCATCAGGTCGGCGACCGCGCGCTCGACATCGACCTCCACGTCGGACTGCGCATCCGGATATTCGGCTTTCAGAAAATCAATCAGATCCTGGACCGACCGTGTACCATCGCTCAATTTCCAGATCAAAGCGGCGGTCTCGTTCAGGTGAATGGCCTTAGGCCTGCCGAGACGAAACAGAACGCTTTCGCCGTCCATCTCTTCGGTAAAGAACCCGAAGGCTTGCCTGGGAACAGTTCGATGGAGCATGAGATACCCTCACTCTAAACGATTTTGCACCAACGTGTCTGCCGGGTCGAAGGCCTCTTCCGGGTGTGAAATGTTACGCCTCCCCTGGAAGGTCCGACTTTTCATGAGCATCATCCGGAATAACTGCCGTCGCCAGGAATGATACAAGCGAGCGCTGCTCATTGTCGAGACGACTGCTGATCGTCCAATGAGTGCCCGCGCTAAAAAAGTATATCTCGTCGGACCGATCTCACGCGCGATTTCCCGGCAACGCGGTTCACGGAAAATGCTGTAAGCTAGTTCCAGTCCAGCGACCGCCGCAAATCTTGCACCGCTCTTGTCCAGCATCCGCGCGAACTGAGCTTCGTCTTTATGTGTCGAAAGATGCCTGGCGGCTTGGCAGATATCGACGACTTGCCGGAGGCGTTCGAACCGATGTAACGCTCCATGGAGGGCCGCAATTGTCATTAAAGCAGCGGCCGACTCCGGTCCATCGGCGATGTCCTCGTAAGCTAGAGAAAGAGCTGACCTCAACTTCGGATGATGGACCAGGTTCGTGTGCACTTCGACCATCAACGTCGCGTTGTCTCGATGGAGCCATTTCGTTTCCAGCCGTACGGGATCATGACCGTCCTCGACCATTACGAATCCGTGGCCTGCGAGTATTTCGCTGATAGCCGGAACAGCATCCGGCGCAACAAGCAGATCGATATCGGTGAACTGCCGGAAAGAAGGCTTCGGGTAAAGCACTCGCGCGAAGGTTTGCCCCTTAACGACAGTCAGCGGAAGATCTTTGGCCGCACGGAGTATCGCATCGCAGTGGATGCGCAGCATTGCGGAGAATGTCGTACCGATGCGCCTTCTCGATAGCGCGTCGTTCCGGGCAAGCTCATAATCGTCGTTGTCTTTGAGGCCAGGGATGTTGTCCATCAGGATAGGAAGAACGCCGTGTGCGTCTCCCTCAATCACGAGCTGCTGCATCCCTTGGGCCGACAGCAGGTCCCGCGGGGCGCCTGTCAGCGGCCCTGTCGGATCAGAACCGTGCAGAAGCCAGCGATGGACAGCGTCCTGATTTGACATGGCTCGCAAATCCCGCCCTGTTGCGAGTTTTCTCGTAATCTGCGCCGTAAGGCGAGCTGCATCTGATGGCGCGCTCGTCATCCACAATCCTGCGATGAGCTTTCGCGCGGAACGGCGGTCTCGTGAAGATTTTAGCTCATCTTTGGCCATGAGACTATCGAACGCATGCAGAAGATAGCTATGCCGTTTCCCAGCCTCATACGAAACCAGCGCGGCTTCGGCCAGATCCGCAAGAACAGAAGAACGTTCCGCAGCCGAAAGATGCAATTCTTCAAGATGCTCCAATTTTAAATTCGAGACGCCCTCGACCGGGTCCGGAAACCCGGCTCGTCGGCGCTTCGCAGAAAATCTGGCGATATGAGCCGCCAGTGCCTGCTCCCAACGTCGCGTGGTCGAGACGTTCTTATCATGCACGCGAAACTCGAGCAGCACGTCCGGAAGATTGCTGATCTGATGGTGCTCGACGAGCCGGAGCCACAAGTCGAAATCTTCCGCAAAATCGAAGAGAGGCCGATATCCCCCAACGGCGAGTGCCGCATCGCGGCGCATCGCAATCGCGGGATGCGCTACAGGCGCGTTTCCCCGATCGAGCGCCACCATCGCCTCATCCGGCGTTGTGGGATATGCGGCGGTCGAAAGCGGATTTCCGTCGATGTCGATAAAGCGAATTGCCGAACCCACGACAGCGATGCCGGGATTGTCTTTCAGAAATGCGACTTGTCGCTCGAGGCGTTGAGGGAAAGACACATCGTCTGCATCCATGCGCAAGATGATCGCGCCTTGCGCAGCCGCGAGCCCCTCGTTCAGACAAGCGACAATACCCCGATGTGGACGACCAATCAAACGGGTGCGCTCATCGCGCCTTTGCCATTCCAGAAGACGTTCGTACGAGCCGTCCGTGGACCCGTCGTCGATGATAAGAAGTTCAAAATCCGAAAATGTCTGGCGCAGAATGCTGTCGATTGCGGCGTCGAGATAACGTGCACCGTTATAAACGGGCATCACGACCGAGACACCGCAAACACTTTGAGTCTGCAAAGCGGCCATGACACCTGTCCCCGTGACCTCGAAACAAACTATTCGCCGCCACCTCCGACTTACGGCTACCCTAAAAGATGGATGTCCGTGACACTACGTCCGCTACAGAAAATTCTGTGCGCAATCGAGACAGACAAGCAAAACAACCGCAGGCCCGACAACGCTTCTAGGGGGACATCGCTGGTCTAAGTCATCTGTACTTGAACATGCTGTCAAAATTGACCTGTTCCAGCGAGAACGCTTGCGGGACTACAGAGCAAGCAGACCCGAGACACGCGGGCACGATTAAAGCGTTCGGCTCCGCTTCGAAGGGGCGACCTGTCCTCACGGACAATTCGTAACCCGGAGCGGTTCGCCTAAGCTCGAGAAAATCAGCGAATTTTTTTAATCAGCTGCAATTGTAAGACTTAGCTTGCTGAATTCACGCGAAATATCTTTGATTGGTGGGTGATGAAGGACTCGAACCTTCGACCCGCTGATTAAGAGTCAGCTGCTCTACCAACTGAGCTAATCACCCGTACCAACACCGCCTGCATATCGGAGGCGCGAGCCTCCAAGGACGGCGAAGGGGCCCGAACGGGCCCCGAGACCGGAGCGCATAGCATCGCTGGCGGGCTCTGTCCACCCCCCTCCCTCACATTCGCCACGCGATTGAGAAAATAGGGCTTTTTGACCGCCCGCCAGACGACCGGACGGGCAAGGTCTGCCGCTTTCAGCGCTGTCCGTCACGCCCGTGCACATAGGCCGACATGGCAATGCCGAGCCCGATCATCAGCGTCGTCATCGACGTGCCGCCGTAAGACACGAGCGGCAGTGGAATGCCGACGACCGGCACGAGCCCCGTCACCATCGCCAGATTGATAAAGACGTATATGAAGAACGTCATCGCCGAGCCTGCGATGGCCAAGCGCGCAAAACGGTTATCGCACCGGCGCGCCATCAGCATCATCATCAGAATGAGCGCCGCATAGATGGCGATGAGCAGCATCATGCCCGTGAAACCCCACTCCTCGCCGATGATACTGGCGATGAAATCCGTGTGCTTCTCCGGCACGAAATCGAGCTGACTCTGCGTGCCGTGCATGAAGCCCGAGCCAGCAATCCCGCCTGCGCCAAGTGCGATTTTCGACTGCATGATGTGATAGCCGGCGCCGAGTGGGTCCATGCCTGGATTGAGAAAGACCTCAATGCGACGCTTCTGATAGCCGTGCATGCCCGACCAGATCGCCGGCATCGCCGCAACGGCCAGGATCGCGCCCAGCGCGAAATAGCGCAGCGGCACACCTGCGAGAAACATCAGCGACAGCCCCAGCACCAGAAACAACGCTGCCGAGCCGAGATCCGGCTGCTGCAGCGTCAGCAGCACCGGAATGCCGATCATGGCCAGAGGAATGAGAATATAACGCACGCGGCGCACGTCTTCCTGCGGTAGCCACATGTAGTAGCGCGCCAGCGCCGCCACCAAAGCGAGCTTCATCAACTCGGAGGGTTGAAACGAGATCGCGCCCGCCCCGATCCAACGTTTCGCGCCGAGCGCCTCGACACCGACGAACGGCACGAGGGCCAGCGTCAGCAAGGCCACCGCATAAACCGGATAGGCGAGCTTCATCCAGACTTCGAGGCGCACAGTCGCCATGATGACGACGACGGCGAGCATGACGAGGAAACGCAGCGTGTGCCGCTCCGCCCACGGGACAAACGAGCCGCCCGACACCGAATAAAGCGTCGCCGTGCCGATTCCCGCGAGCAGACACACCGTGGCAATCACGGGCCAATGGATACGCAACAGCTTGGCGCCGATGCGCAGCGGCTGGCCGGTATTCCACGCGGTATAGATCGTCTCCATTACCCCGCCTCCTCCGCGCGCTTACTCAACGGCGGAACCTCGCTGCCATCGGCACCCGATTTGCTGCGATCGTGATCGTCACGGTCAATGACAAGCGCAAGGACATCGCGCGCTAGCACCGCGGCTACCGCGCCGTCACTGGCATGCTCGATGACGGCCGCAAGCGCATAACGCGGCGCATTCTCGGGCTCGTAGCCGACGAACAACGCATGATTTCGTCTCGACCGATCAGCGCTGTCCGTCCCACGCGCGCCGACCTCGGAAACCCCTGACTTACCCGCAACGGGCCCCTTACCCCCACCGAGACGCGCCGCCGTCGCCGAACCCTTCGCGTCGTTGACGGCGGCCGACATGCCGCGGCGCACCGCGTCAAAATCTGCGGATCGGAAAGGCAGGTCGGCAAACGCAACCGCTTGCCTCGTCGCCGGATTGTCAGGCCTGCGCAGAACCGGAACGACGGTGCGTTCGCTCGCCATCCGTGCCGCGACGACGGCAAGTTGCAGCGGCGTTACTTGCAGATAACCGCGGCCGATGCCTGTCAGCAACGTCTCACCGCCGAGCCAACCAGCATTGAGATTGCCGCGTTTCCAATCGCGATCCGGAACGATGCCGGGCTTTTCGTCTGGCAGTCCAATGTTGTTCGTCGCGCCCAAACCCATCGCACGCGCTGCATGCGCGATGCGCTTGATGCCGAGCCGCGCCGACATCTCGCAAAAGAACACCTCGCACGACGCACTGATGGCCTCCTGCAAGGTGATCTTGCCGTGGCCGTTCGGATTGGAACAACGAAAGATTTGTCCGCCATATTCGTATCGACCGCTGCATGACACGTGCTCGTCGAGTGAAACGACGCCGGCTTCGAGCGCCGCCAAAGCCGTTACGATCAGGAACGTAGAACCCGGCGTATAAAGACCGGCGACCGCCCGGTTGAGCAGCGGCTTGTCGTCCGACGCTGAAAGCTTCGTCCAATCGGCTTCCGAGATGCCGCCTGCGATTTGCGCCGGATCAAAGCCCGGCACCGAGGCCATGATCGGGATCGCACCCGTTGCGATGTCGAGCACGACGACAGAAGCCAGTCCATCGCGCTGCATGCGATCGACGACGCGCCGCTGCAATTCGCTGTCGAGCGTAAGATGCAGATCGCTCCCGGCAACCGGATCGACAGTCTCGATATTCCGCACCACACGCCCGCGCGCATCGACTTCGGATTTCTGCGTACCTGCCGTGCCGCGAAGATCAGCGTCGAAACCAAGCTCTGCGCCGCTCTTGCCGATGCGAATATCCGGAATGCGGATCACGGCGTCATCATCGATGCCGAAGCGCTCGACGCTGCCGACGAAGCCGACGACATGGCTCAGTGCCGCACCGTCGCGATAGCGCCTGCGCCAGGCGAAATCGGTCTTGATGCCGGGAAGGCTCGGCGCATAAAGGTTGATCTTCGCCACCTGATCGAATGACAAATCCGACGCGACGGTTGTCGGCAGATTGCGGTTTTGCTTGCGCGCGCGGGCAATGATCCGCGCGATACGATCGTCCGTCAGCGGCACGATCTGTCCGACGCGCTGCAGGACGGCGCCGACGTCCTTCGCCAGCGCCGGCGTGATCGTCACGCGAAACAGTTCTTCGTTGTCGGCCAGCACGCGTCCGAATGCATCTAGAATACGACCGCGTTTCGGCGTCAGCACCTGCACGTTAAGGCGATTTTCTTCCGCCATCGGCGCGTAGCGGCGCGCATTCGCCACCTGCAAGTCATAGAGACGCCAGCCGATCAACCCAAACCCCGCCGCCTGCGCGCAGCCAAGCAGCACCGACCGCCGCGTGAACTGGTTCTTTCGCCTCAGATCGTCGTCAGGCTTGTCCGCCATCAGTCCCCCCGCGTCAGCCGAACGGGACGGGCAGGTGTTCCAGCGGATCGGGCAACGCGGCGCAACAGCGTGATAAGAGCGGCAGCCAGCACCGCGACGCCAGCGCCGCGCACATAGGGTTCAGCATCGAGAAACGCAATGAAATACGCTGAAGCAGCAAGCCACGCAAAGAGCGTTACGGTGATGATCGCGCCGGTGAAAAGCGCCAGCCTCTGAGCCGTGGTATCGACCTCCAAGCGCGAGCAGTAAACCGCAATGACATAAGCGACGAGATAGACGAGCGCCCAATAGCCGAGCGGCCCCTGCGTCAGCACATCGAGCAGCAGACCTGCCAGGAAGATGCTCCATTCCGGCAGCCATGCGTCGCGATCGAGCGTCCAATAATAAATGGCGACGACAGGCAGCAGCGGGAGCACGAAGCGATCCACCGTCGGCAGGCCCCACGGCAGGATCGCAACGATCGTCAGCGCTGCAACGGAAGCGACCGGCATCAGGAACCGCAGCCACCTCATGGACCCGCTCTCTCGGATGATTTCGGCACCGTCCCCGCGGCGTCGCTCGCGCCCTTGCCGCCCATGAGATCGTCGGTCAGATGCGCGGACGGATCATCGTAGAAAAGCACGCTGACGTAATCGAGCCTGTCGAGATTGGCGCGCAGTGCGACTCGCGGCTTCGCACCCTCAGCAACGACGCCGAGACGCAGCCCGATTGGAAATAGCCCGCCCTGCCCCGACGTGGAAACATCATCGCCTGGCGAAATCTTCGCGCCGTCCGGAATGTAGATCAGCCGCGGTCGCGAGCTGTTGTCGCCCGCCATGATCGCGCGCACCGCCTTCGGTCCGACGATCACAGGAATGCGGCTGTTGAGATCCGTCGCCAGCAGAACGCGCGCCGCATTGGGGCCGATATCGACGACGCGTCCGATCAGCCCGTCGGCATTGACGACCGGATAGCCGCATTTCACTTTGCGCACGCGCCCGGCGTCGATGGTGACGTTATGCACGAACGCCCCGCTCGAGTCGGCGATCACCCGGCTGGTGATGAAATCGAGCTTCTGCTCCGGGACAACTTTCGCAATGGCTTCGAGACCGGCAAGCTTCGCTTCAAGCTGGCGCGCCCGCCACTCCCAACTGCCGAGTTTCTGGTTCTCTTTCCGTAGCCGGTCGACTTCGTCTTGCAGCGACACTTGCGTCGAGATCGCGTGCCCCATCTCGCGGATCGGCTCGACCGGTATCATCGCGGTCTTGAATACGGGCGTCATCCACGACGCGATCTGCCAGCGCACATCGCCGAGCATGCTGTGATCGAGCCGGCTCAGCAGCATCAATGCCGTTGAAACGAAAACGAGCAAAAGCAGCAGCGGACGCAAACGCCGTCGCGACGCCGTGCCATCGCCGCGCCCGAAGTAAACATGACCTTCCTTGAGGCGCGTCATAAGGGTTTCCGCTGCTCTCAAATTCGAACGTCGATCAAACTCAAGGCTTGATCAAAAGATGCTCGCGCTCCTTGAGCGCTTCCAGAATAGCGGCCGATCCGGAGATCACACACTGCTCCGGCTGTTCGGGTACATGAACTTTGACGCCGATCCGCCGTTCGAGTTCCTGATCGAGCTTTGCAAGCTTCGATCCGCCTCCCGACAGGTGAATGCCGCGCTCGCAAATGTCGGTCGAAATCTCGGGCGGAAGATCCTCGATTGTGTGTTGTATGAACTCGGCAATTTTCTCGATCGGCGGCTCCAGCGCCTCCGCGATATCTTGCGGGCTCAGCGTGACCGTCTTGGGCTTGCCCTCGCGAATCTCGCGGCCGCGAATGACGATCTCAGCCGTCTCGCCGTTGACAACGCGCGACGCCGACCCTGCCTCGATCTTGATGCGCTCGGCGTTCGCTTCGCCAATCAGCAGTTGATGACGGCGACGGACATAGCGCACGATGGCTTCGTCCATCGCGTTGCCGCCGCAGCGGATCGAGCTGGCCTGCACGACTCCACCCAGCGACAGCACTGCAACGTCCGTCGTACCGCCGCCGATATCGACGACCATCGAGCCCTTCGGCTCGTCGATCGGCAGCCCAGCGCCGATGGCCGCCGCCACAGGTTCTTCGACCAGATAGACCTTCCGCGCCCCCGCCAGCATCGCGGTTTCATAGACCGCCCGCCGCTCTACGGGCGTCGCGCCGGCAGGCACGCAAATCAGAATGCGCGGCCGAATGAACTCGACGAGGGATTTCGTGCGGCCGATGAACTGCCGCAGCATTTCTTCCGTGGCGACGAAATCGGCGATGACGCCATCGCGCAGCGGCCGAATCGTCTCGATGCTTTCCGGCGTCCGCCCAAGCATCTGTTTCGCCTTCTCGCCGACTGCCAGAACTTCGCGAACGCCGCCGCGCGAGCGAATGGCGACCACTGACGGCTCGTTCAGGATCACACCGCGTCCGGCAACGAAAACGAGCGTGTTGGCCGTGCCGAGATCGATGGCAATGCTGTCGGAGAAAGCTCTTTTGACACCTAAACCAAACATCCCGTGAATCCGGCCCACTTCATGTCGCCCAGCTTATGGGACGTACGGCGTTTATCAAGGTCACCCGCTATCGAGGCGAGTTGAGTGCCCGAATGGTTACCGGTCACGGCATGTTCATACACAGACAAACGCCGGCGGGGTAGCATGCTACGAATGTGGCACGCTGCCCCGACCAAAGTCCGACGAAATTCGGGCTTTTTACTTAGAACGCCTGCTGTGCCTGCGCCGTTTTCTGGCGTTTGACGACGAGCTTGTTAAGCGCAGCCACGTAAGCCCGCGCCGAGGCGACGAGCGTGTCGGGATCGGCCGACCGCCCCGTTACAGCCCGGCCCTCTTCTTCGAGCCGCACCGAAACTTCAGCTTGGGCGTCCGTGCCCTCCGTCACCGCGTGCACCTGATACAGTGCCAAGCGCGCGTTATTCGGCAACAGTTGCTTGATGGCGTTGAAAGTTGCATCAACAGGTCCATTGCCGACAGCCTGCACCGTCTTCGACTGGCCGTCGATATCGAGCGTCAGCGTCGCCGTCTGGGGTCCCATCGTTCCGGCAATGACCGTCAACGCCGTCACCTTCACGGCATCGTTCATGTGCGCGACGCCCTCATCGACCAGCGCTTCGATGTCCTCGTCGTAGATGTGCTTTTTTCGGTCGGCGAGCGCCTTGAAGCGATTGAAGGCGTCTTCCATGGCGTTATCGCCGAGATTGTAGCCCAGTTCCTTGAGCTTCGACTTGAACGCTGCGCGGCCCGAGTGCTTGCCCATGACGAGCGACGACTTCATGACGCCGACGGACTCGGGCGTCATGATTTCATACGTCTCGGTATTTTTCAAAACGCCATCCTGATGGATGCCGCTCTCGTGCGCGAAGGCGTTCCGGCCGACGATGGCCTTGTTGTACTGCACCGGGAAATTCGTGACTGCCGACACGAGCTTCGAGGCCCGCGACAGCATCTCCGACTTGATGCCGGTGTGATAGGAGAGCAGATCGTGGCGCGTGCGGATCGCCATGACGATCTCTTCCAGCGCCGCGTTGCCTGCACGCTCGCCGAGACCGTTGATCGTGCACTCGATCTGTCGCGCACCCGCGCGAATACCTGCCAGCGAGTTCGCCACCGCGAGGCCGAGGTCGTCGTGGCAATGGGTCGAGATCACAACCTTGTCCATGCCCGGAACGCGCGTCTTCAGCATCGTGATGAGGTCGAAATATTCCTCCGGCAGCGCGTAGCCGACAGTGTCGGGAATGTTGATCGTCGTCGCACCGGCTTTGATCGCTGCTTCGACCACACGGCACAGATAATCGTGCTCGGTCCGCGTGGCGTCCATCGCGCTCCACTCGACGTCGTCGGTGTAGCCGCGCGCCCGCGTCACCGAAGCGACGACGCGCTCATAGACCTGTTCTTGGCTGAGCTGGAGTTGGTGCTGGCGATGCAGCGGCGACGTGCCGATGAAGGTGTGAATGCGGCCACGCTTCGCTGGCTTGATCGCTTCGCCCGCCCGATCGATGTCGTTGAAGTTCGCTCGCGCCAGGCCACAGATGACCGACTGCTTGGCAAGCTTGGCGATTTCCGTCACCGCCTCGAAGTCGCCTTCCGACGCGATCGGAAAGCCCGCTTCGATGATGTCGACACCCATGGAATCGAGAAGCTCGGCGACTTGCAGCTTCTCCTCGAACGTCATCGTAGCGCCGGGGCACTGCTCACCGTCGCGCAGAGTTGTATCAAAAATGATGATCTTGTCGTCATCGCGCTGCTGTTCGGGCGCAGCGCCTTTGCTTGGGGACGTCATTGTATTCATCCTTTGCCGGGCGACCTCTGGGGCTCGCCACTGATCGCTCTCAATCTCGAAGTCCTGGCCGTCCAATCCCCTGGGCACCAACCCGGCGGACAGCCGGGCGTCATGCGGCCCAGGGGCCGGTAAGGAGAAGCGAAAGCAGGAGCTTGGGCGCAAAAGATCCGCCGCGCGTGCTCGAAAGCGGCGCAAAAGAAACGGCGATGTCGGTCGCGCAAGCCATAACGGCAATTAATCCAAGAAAACCGGCCAAAGGTCCAGTCCGGCGTCAATAGCCGATCTGCCCCCCCAAAATCAAGCTGCCCTACCGTCGCGCCGCTGAGGGACGCCAAACGGACGCCGAGACGGATTTTGCCGGCTTTGCCGTTTCATAACCTCAAGCCATCCAATTTTGAAACGTTGCCAACATTGATCAGCCTCAATTCGGCCCGAGCGCTTATATGCCGGTGTAGTCCAACAGGTTTCGTGGAGAATTTTTCGTGACCGTCGCCACAAATTCATCTGTCAACTCTAGCAGCTACCCTCCGACAGCGATCGCACTGCACTGGATCATGGCAGTATTGATCGCGGCTGTATTCACCGCCATCGAACTGAAGGGCTACTATCCGAAGGGCAGCGAGACACGAGCTCTTCTTGCTTCAATTCATATGATGCTAGGCATCACGGTGTTGCTGCTGGTCATCATCCGCATCGGCATTCGCTCGCACAACGGCACGCCGCCGATCATTCCTCGCCCGGCAGTATGGCAGACCGCCATCGCACACCTGACCCATTTGATCCTATACGCCGCAATGATCGGCATGCCTCTGCTTGGCTGGATTATGGTAAGCGCGGCCGGTCACTCCGTGCCCTTCTACGGGCTTTCACTTCCGCCAATAGTCGGTGAGGATAAAGCCCTCTCCCACAATCTGGAAGAAATCCACGAGTTCATCGGCAACGCTCTTTACTATGTAATCGGCCTCCACGCCGTTGGCGCGCTGTTCCACCACTACGTGCTGAGGGACAACACACTGATCCGCATGGTGCGGACGAGCCGCTGATGTAATCTTCTATCCCGCTGGGGAGAGGAGATTGCGATGGCAGGTATCGCCGCCCATCACTGTCATCCTCGGGCTTGTCCCGAGGATCCCTCGGGCATCGCCACCCCCATCAAAATGGTCCTCGGCATAAAGCCGAGGATGACAAGGCGCTCAGAGCTTGAGCACGCCCTCGGCCACGCGCACCGCGTAGCCGCCAATGCGAACGCCATCGAGCTTGCCACGCGCAATCGACATCGTCAGCGAAATGGCGCTTGGCCGGCCCATCTCGAAGCCCTGCTCGATCGGGCGTTTGTGCATGCCGTCGGGAAGCGCGTCGAAGCCTTGGACAACATAGGCAAAGCTTGCAGCCGCCGACCCCGTCGCCGGATCTTCCGGCACGCCGATGTCCGGCGCGAACATCCGCGCATGAAACGCCGATTGCGTACGCACGCACTGCCGCGTGTAGAGGTAGACGCCCAAAATCCCTCGATCGCCGAACGCCCGCGCCCAGTGTTGCGGCGCGACGCGAACCTTAGCCATTGCTTCGAGATTGGCGACGGGAATGTAGGCAAACGCCGGAACGCCACGGATTAGCGTCGGCTTGTGATTTTCAAACCCGATCTCCGCCGGAATGAGCCCGACCGATGCCGCGATCTGCTCCGGTTCGGAAAGCGACTCGATCGGGTTCGTCATCTTCGGCGCGTCGAACTCGCCGAACGACGCCCCACCGCCCCGCATCCGCACGCCGACGCGAATGCTGCCGACTTCCTCTTCGAGCGCGATGATCGCATCGCCATGGCCGTTGCCGAGCGGCGCACGCAACTCGGCCAACAGGATCGCCGTTCCGATCGTCGGATGACCGGCGAACGGCAGCTCACGCGTCGGCGTAAAGATGCGAATGCGCGCCGTGTGACCGGGACTCGTCGAGCTCAAAACGAAGACCGTTTCGGAGAGATTGAACTCGCGCGCAATGGTCTGCATTTCCGTGGCGCTCAAATGATCGGCGCCAAGAACCACCGCAACCGGATTGCCGCCGAACGGCCGCTCCGTGAAAACATCAAGAACGTGATAGTTAAGCGCCACGCGCCGGTCTCCCCGCTGTCGGCTGCGCAGCCAAACCCCGCGCGAGCGGCGGCACCATGCGGCAAGGTTTTGCCTGCGCCAAGCCCTTTTTTCCCATTCGAAAGCTCTTTAGCGCGCGACCAAAAGTGCTTCGAGTAACGCACGCGCATGCGGAAGAACCTTGAGATTTGCGAGATCGTCGAGGTGGCCGACCGGAATGACGCTCTCGATTTCGGGATCGTCCGTCGTCGCATTGTGGCGCGCAACCTGCGAGACAAACTCTTCCGACATCATCGGAAGATAGAACGGCACCGCAAAGCACAGGTGTACGCCTGCCCGCGCAACGATGAAGCCTTCTTCGCGCTTCAAGCTGCTTCCGGCTTCCCCGATTTCCTCATCGACCTCGCGCTCGACGCTGCGGCCTATATCAATCGTTCCATCGGGAAGAACGTCGTTCTGATCGATGAAGCCCGACGGCAGATAGGCGAATCCGTGATTGACGTTCCCCGGCCGCTGCATGATCAGCATGAAATTCCCGTCGGACGAGCGAATCAGCGCCGAACCAAAGCCGTCGATAACGCCGGATTCTGGAAATCCCTGCCCGCGCCAATAGAGATAGCTTTTGAAATCGGTCCGAATGAGCGTGGCGTGAATTTCGCTGCCGACAGAGCGAGCGTCTTTCGTCAGGTAGACGATGCCGTTGAAATAATTTGAATTGAAGGCTTTCGCCTTTTCCCAATTGGCCTCGATCTCCGCTGCATACTCTTCGGCAAATGGCCAAGGCGCGTCGATCACCTTCAGCATGCAATTCGATACGACTTTCACGCCATTTTCGTGCGGAAAGCCGCCTTCGGACATATCTTGCATTCTCACCTTCATCATAGGCAGCGCGGAGAAAAATCCCCGCCGCATCAGCCACAATTAAGTCTCGGTTTGATTAAAACCGAAAATCGCCACCACCGTGCAAATTCAAATGCTCAACATGCCGATATTCGGATCGATTTCGGCTCCGGACTCTTTTCGCAGATTTTCACGTCAGCCTTTTGTTGAGCCAAGTTTGGTCATGACGCGGCCAAGATTCGACAGCCATATACCGTTAACGACAGCGTCGCTGGGGGGCGACAGTCAAGATCTCCCAGCACCTCTGAGCCGGTTTCAAATCCTGGTGTTGCGCCAGGGTTGTAGAGCGCGATGAGGTGCCAATGGGATCATCTGCCGCCCGATGGAAACTCCATCGGGCTCACGCAGCGGTCGCGCTGCGTTAGAGCCCCTTCAAATCCGAAGATGCCGTGTATGCGGCAGTATTCGGAAACGGGCGGCAGAGGTCCCCGCTCCTCTGCCGCCCGCGTTAGTCCCGGCCTGCGCCCGCAAGGGCCAAGGCTGGAAATGACGTGGACCGCCCGCGCTGCCGCACGTAAACCCTCCCCAAGAGCGCGGCAGTGCGGGTTGGTTCCGCGTTATCGCTGACAGTCTCCCTCTATCCCTGTACTTTGGACCTAACGTCATCGGCGGCGCAGCCGGGATGCAGCCGCATGGTAGCTCTCCCGAGATCACGCCGCGGCCCGCTCGACGAATTGCTGGCGGCCGCAAGCTTTGCCGCTCAATGGAAACGGACGCTTGGGCCGAGCCCCAGGATGACACTTTCACCTGAAATCAAATGCACAACAAAAAACGCGGCAGCCGGGATGGCCACCGCGCTTTTTTGAAACCTTCCTGCGCGCCCAAGCGCATGGCGGATCAGTTTTTGCCCTTGTCCACAAACTTGTTCTTGCCGATCCAAGGCAGCATACCGCGCAGCTTCGCGCCGACTCCCTCGATTTGTGCGCGTCGTGCAAGAGGCAAAACCCGCGATGTATACTCAATATTTGTAGGTCAGGCTGGTCGTAATCGTACGGGCCTCGCCGATGAAGCAGTCGCCACGCGCGAGACACGTGCTGTAATACAGCTTGTTTTCGAGGTTCTTGCCGTTGAGCTGCCAGCGCCAATGTTCGGTTTCATAAGCGATCATGGCATCAAAGAGCGTCACATCCGGAACTTGTATCGTGTTCGTTTCATCCCACGAAGCGCCGATGTAACGAACGCCGCCGCCCATGGACCAGCCTTTAAGACCAGGCTGATCGAAATCCCAGACCGCCCAAAGCGACGCAACGTTTTTGGGGATCGATTCGATCTGGTTGCCCGCGTACTCGTAATCGCCAGCGTATTCAGCTTGCGTATACGAATAGCCAAGAACGCTCTTGAGATTTTTCGTCAGCCTACCAACCAACTCGATTTCGAAGCCTTTGACTTCGGCCTCGCCGATCTGAGCAGAATAGTTTGGATTGATTGGGTCCGCGACCAGACGGCCGGTATCGTTGATGTCGTAGATCGCGCTATTGATGGAAAAATATGAACCGACTGGCTGATACTTGAAGCCGACCTCATATTGGCGGCCCTCTTGCGGATTGAATGCAGCGCCTGTTCGGGCAAAGCCAACGACCGGTATGAATGACTCCGCATAGCTGAAATATGGCGTGAAGCCATTCGAAAACTCATACATCAGCCCGGCACGATATGTCGTCGCCTCGTCCGCTTGGCTTGAGCCGTTTGTCGTGTTGTCCACCCAGTCGTGGCGCAAACCAAGCACCGCGAGCCAGTTACCGAGACGAATTTGGTCCTGACCATAGAGCCCGGTCTGGACAACCGACTGCCGGTCGCAAGCTGGTGTCTTAGGCGCGGCCGTAAAAGCATACGACTGCCCCGCACAATTGCTTCCTACCCAATTCGCGTCTCCGTAGACCGGGTGATAAATATTGAACGGCCTCTGGGAAAAATCGGGATTCGCATCGTACGCATAGTCCCAGCCCTGGGTCGCATGGAAGTGTGTGAAGTCGATGCCAGCCAGCACTTTATGCTCCAGCGGACCGGTTCCGAACTTGGCTTCGAGGTTGGTATCCTGGTTGAAGACCTGAGTATCGGTGATCGACATCCAGCGATACCGCGATAGCTCCTCCTGCGCCGCATCGAGATAATCCCAATTAACGGCGACGGCGCTGTAGTCATTGTGGATATCGGCGTAACGCGAGGCATGCTGCAACTTCAGCCACGAGTTAAACTTGTGCTCGACGAGCACTGTGCCCGCCATAGCGTCGGTGTCGTAGTGATCGCCCGGCTCCCCAGCAAACGTGTCCCACGTGATGCGCTTACCATTCACGTTGGGGAAGATCGTGCCGATATGCGGAAAGAATTGCGCGGTCGAACCCGTGCGATCGCGCTGGAAGTCGCCAATGACCGTGATCGTAGTGTTATTATCCGGACGGTAGCTGATCGCCGGAGCCAGAGCATACCGGTCGTTAGGAACGTACTTCACCTGGGTATCAGCATCGCGCGCAACGCCGGTTAATCGATACGACCACTTGCCGTCCGTGGTCATTGGTCCGGTCAGATCGAAATTGACCTGCTTGAAGTCGAACGAGCCATATTGCACGCCGATCTCGCCTGCGGTTTCAGACTGCGGTCGCTTCGAGACGGAATTGATGATGCCGCCGACCGCCGCTTGTCCGTAAAGCACGGATGCCGGGCCTCGAAGCACTTCAATGCGTTCGAGGAAATAGGGCTCAAGCCGGTAATTGTAGGTGTAATAGCCGAAGGTGCGGCGCAAGCCATCGAGATATTCGGGAACTTCGGTGCTGCCGCGGATAATGGGACCGTCGGTGCGGCTATCGAGGCCGTAGCCATCTGCCACCACGCCGGGAACATAGCGCAAGGCGTCCTGCACGCTTTGGGCATCCTGATCCCGGATCTGTTCGGCACCCACCACTGAAATCGATTGCGGTATTTCGTTAAGCGGCGTGTCGGTCTTCATGCCGGTTTCGGTAGCCGCAGCAAGATAATCTGTGACAGGGCCGTACGGTGTATTCCGCCCGGCTCTTGAATTGATGATGCCCGCTGGCTTTGGGGCGGCAGATGGCTGTGACGTCGTCACCGCCTGTACCGGCTTGGCCTTCGCTTTGGGTTTCGAAACCTTTTTCTTCTGCACCTTTCCCTCTACGACCATGCTCGGCAGCACGTCCGGGGTCGGAGGCGAATCGGAAGGGGGACTAACAGGCGTGCCGACTGAAGGCGATCCGGCAGCGGCTAAAGGATCGGTTTCCGCCGTCTGTGCGAAGATCGGCGATGAAGAAGCGACGGAGCTGAAAACGACGGACGCGGCAACACTCACGTACTTAGATCGAGACATATACGTATCCTGTAGTCTGCAAGACTATGGCGTGAGCCGGTGCATCTCCCGCGAAAACAAGCCCCGGAGTCGCACAATTATATACCAAATCGGTATAGAACAAACCGTCATCGCCGCATCATGGGCACTCCATCGTCACGAAGTGACACATAAGCGACAGTTGTGATGCACGGCGCTCGCCTGCTCAGACCATGAGGATCTCAGAACAGCAAAAAAAACGGCGGCCTCGAAGGCCGCCGTGTGTCTGTCGAACGAAACCGCCGCCAAACGCGCCAAAGCGCGTCGCGGATCAGTTCTTGCCTTTATCGACAAGCTTGTTCTTGCCGATCCAAGGCATCATACCGCGCAGCTTCGCGCCGACTTCCTCGATCTGGTGCGCGTCGTTGATACGGCGCGTCGCCTTGAAGTTCGGCTGCCCCGCCTTGCATTCGAGCATCCAGTCGCGCACGAAACGGCCCGTCTGAATGTCGGCGAGCACGCGCTTCATCTCCGCCTTCGTCTCCGGCGTAACGATCCGCGGACCAGTCTTGTATTCACCGTACTCGGCCGTGTTCGAGATCGAGTAGTTCATGTTGGCGATGCCGCCCTCGTAGATGAGGTCGACGATCAGCTTCACTTCGTGCAAGCACTCGAAATACGCCATCTCCGGCGCATAGCCCGCTTCGACCAGCGTTTCGAAACCGGCGCGGATCATCTCGACGAGACCGCCGCACAGCACGGCCTGCTCACCGAACAAGTCCGTTTCGCATTCTTCCTTGAAGGTCGTCTCGATCACGCCCGAACGGCCGCCGCCGATCGCCGACGCATACGAGAGGAACAGGTCGAGCGCGTTCCCGCTCTTGTCCTGATGCACCGCGACGAGGCACGGCACGCCGCCGCCCTTCTGGTATTCGCCGCGCACCGTGTGGCCGGGACCCTTCGGCGCAACCATGCCGACGTCGAGGTCTTCGCGCGGCTCGATCAGGTTGAAGTGAACGTTGAGTCCGTGGGCGAACAGCATCGCTGCGCCCTTCTTCATGTTGGCTTCAAGATGCTCTTTGTAGATATCAGCCTGCAATTCGTCGGGCGTCAGCATCATGATGACGTCTGCCCACTTCGCAGCGTCCGCGACTTCCATGACCTTGAGACCGGCCTGCTCTGCCTTCTTTGCCGAAGGCGAGCCCTTGCGCAGCGCGATGACGATGTCTTTCACGCCGGAGTCTTTGAGGTTCAGCGCGTGCGCATGGCCCTGGCTGCCATAGCCGACAATAGCGACCTTCTTTGATTTGATGAGGTTGATGTCGGCATCACGATCGTAATAGACGCGCATGGGCGGCCTCTCGGGTTCCCCGGTCGAAATCGACGTTCGGGCTGGGTTGAAAGCAATGGCGGTCCGGATGGTTGTGAAACCGGGCGCCCTGAAATCTGGGCGGAACCTACAGACATCGGATCGAGGATTCAACGGCCCGCGGACACTGCCGGCAGGCCGAAACTCGGATATTTCACCGCAGCCTTTCGCCCATGCTGCATAGCGAAATTAAGCCAAAATGCGTCCTCGAACCTTCAGATCATCTCCTTCACGATAGGCCATAGCGACGCGACGAGCGCGACGGCCATGACGACGTTGAAAATGCGCATTGACCGCTCATCCTTGAGAAGCGGACGCAGCGACGTGCCGAAGAACGCCCAGCTCGACGCCGAAACGGTCGACACGATGGTAATGACGGTCGCAAGCGTCGCGATATCCGCCCAGAGGTTATCCGGCGTGATGTAATTGGCTGCAATGCTAAGGCAAACCATCCATCCTTTCGGATTGACCCATTGAAATAAGGCCGCCTCCAGAAAGGTCATAGGCCGCGCATCCTCGCTGGCGATCGGATCAGTCGCGCCGGCGGTTCCAATACGCCAAGCCAGCCAGAGAAGATAAGCAACGCTAATGATGCGAAGAACGGAATAAAGCCCGGGAACCAGAACGAGCAACCGCCCCACGCCGAGCGCAATCGCCAGCAGCAGAACGGTAAAGCCGATTACGACGCCGAGAATGTGCGCGCGCGTTCGGAAAAAACCGAAGTTCACACCGGACGCGAGCAACATCGTATTGTTCGGTCCCGGCGTCATCGCCGATACGAACGCAAACGCAACGAGTGAGAGGAAAAGTTCGTGAGACATGTCTCTTCACCAGCACGGTGAACCGGCTGCGCGTCCCAATCCAGAAAGGAAACTGCCGCCGAAGAAAAGAACTCAGCTTGCGGCGCCACGGCCGATCGCTGCGATGCCGGTACGGGAAACCTCGACGAGGCCCAGCTCCGACATCAGTTGAATGAACGTCTCGATTTTCGAGGACTTGCCGGTGACCTCGAAAACGAAATGCTCAGTCGACGTATCGACGACCTTCGCCCGGAAAATCTCGGCCAGCCGCAGCGCCTCGATGCGCTTCTCGCCTTTGCCGCCGACTTTTACGAGTGCCAGCTCGCGCTCGATCGAAGCGCCCTCTTCCGTCAGATCGCGTACGCGATGCACCGGCACGAGGCGTTCAAGCTGCGTTTTGATCTGCTGGATCACCGCCGGCGTGCCGTTGGTCACGATGGTGATGCGCGACAGATGCCGCTCATGCTCGACCTCGGTCACCGTCAGCGACTCGATATTGTAGCCTCGCCCAGCGAACAGACCGATGACGCGCGCCAGCACGCCCGGCTCGTTGTCGACGACGACGGACAGTGTCCGCGACACGATCTCCTGCGAACGGGAGGGGCTCGGATAGTGCGACTGCTTCAAAGGTTCGGACATCGTCGGTCTCTGCGTTCTCAAACAAAACTTTCAACGAGGGTGTGGCCGGCAGCATAATCGGGAATGCTCCACGGCTCGGCGAGGGCGGCGTCGCGCCAGGCAGCGAACGATAGATGCGCCAGCACCGCATCCATATACGTTCGCGTCGCTTCGCGGACGGGAATTTGATAACTATCGAAGCGCGTGACGACCGGCGCATACATGGCGTCCGCCGCCGAGAACGCTCCGTAGAGGAACGGTTGTCCGCCACCGAAGCGATTGCGCGCTTCCGACCAGATGTCTTCGACGCGATCGATCGCCGCCTGCAGCGGCTCGGTGATCTGCGGCGTTGCGAAGCGTGCGCCGAGGTGCATCGGACACGCTTGCCGCAAGGCCTGAAAACCCGAGTGCATCTCGTTGGAAACCGCACGTGCATGCGCCCGTGCGTTGCCGTTCTGCGGCCAGATCGCAAACTCCGGAAATTTCTCCGCGAGATACTCGATGATCGCGAGGCTTTCCCAGACAGTCACATCGCCGTCGACAAGCGCCGGGACTTTCCCCGAGGGCGAAAACTCCAGCATCCGCCCGCGGCTCTCCGGCGTCCGCAGCGGAATGATCTCTTCCTCGAACGGAATGTCAAAGTGGGACAGCACAAGCCACGGCCTAAGCGACCACGACGAATAGAGCTTATTGCCAATGACGAGCTTCAACATCGTTATTTGCCGTTGCCCGTCGCGTCGTCGCTGTCGGCTTCGCCGGGCTTTCTCGGCGGAAACACAGCCTTCAGAAAGATCGGCATGCCGTCCTTGTCGATCATCTTCTTGAGAGCCTCGGCTTGCTTCGTCGAAATCTTGTATTGCCGGAACGCCGCGACGAAGCGGGCGCCCATACCGCGCGCAATGTCTTCCGGCGCCGGAGTTCCCATGCGCACGCGGTCCGCTTGCGGAATGCGCGCATAGATCTGCGCCAGCACCTGGCTGTGCATGTAGTCCTGCGCCAAGCACGACTCGAGCCCCGGCGAATATTCGCTGGCAAGCATCTGCGTCCGGTAGCAGGCGTCGAGAAACTTCAGAACGCCTGCCGAGCCTTCACGCTGATGCAGCGCCCCAAGTCGCCGCGCTGCATCTTTGATGTTGGCGACGTGGTCCCAGGTTTGTTTGGCGGCCAACGTCCCCGGCATGGCGACGAGCGTCATCGCGAAAACCGCGATGACGGCACCAAAAATTCCGAAACCTGTTCCCCCGTGCTTTGTCAAACCAGCACCTTTCCTGCTTCGCCGATCGCATTCTCGACTTCGTCGTCCGTGATGTTCTCGCCGAGAAGCATTTCGTTGTGGGCCTTCCCCGATGGGATCATCGGGAAACAGTTCGCAAGCTTGGCGACCCGGCAATCGAAGATCACAGGGCCTTTCGTGTTGATCATCTCGTTTATAGCATCATCGAGATCGGCGGGATGCTCGCAACGCATGCCTGTCCACCCGTAGGCTTCGGCAAGCTTCACGAAATCCGGCAAGGCTTCGGTGTAGCTTTCCGAGAGGCGATTGCCGTGCAGAAGCTGCTGCCACTGCCGCACCATGCCCATGTACTCGTTGTTCATGATGAACACCTTGACCGGCAAACGGTACTGCACCGCCGTCGAGCACTCCTGAATGTTCATCAGGATCGACGCGTCACCCGCAACGTCAATGACGAGCGATTTCGGATGCGCAAGCTGTACGCCGATCGCGGCGGGCAATCCATAGCCCATCGTACCGAGGCCTCCCGACGTCATCCAGTGGTTCGGCTCATCGAAGTGGAGGAACTGCGCCGCCCACATCTGATGCTGCCCGACCTCCGTCGTGAAATAGGTGTCGCGATTCTTCGTCAGTTCGTTGAGCCGCTGACACGCATATTGCGGCATGATGATGTCTTTGGAGTTCTTATAAGACAGCGATTTTTTCGTCCGCCACCCGTCGATCTGCTTCCACCATGCCTTGTGCGCAGCCTTGTCGAGGATCGGCGCCTTCGCCTTCCACACGCGTAGCATGTCTTCGAGCACGTAAGCGCAGTCGCCGATGATCGGAATATCGACCATGATGTTCTTGTTGATCGACGACGGATCGATATCGACATGAATCTTCTTCGAGTTCGGCGAAAACGCATCGACGCGTCCCGTGATCCGGTCATCGAAGCGCGCGCCGATGTTGATCATCACGTCGCAATCGTGCATCGCGAGGTTGGCTTCGTAGGTGCCGTGCATACCGAGCATGCCGAGCCACTGCTTATCCGAGGCCGGATAAGCGCCAAGCCCCATCAGCGTCGACGTGATCGGATACCCGGTCAGCCGCACGAACTCGCGCAACAGCTGACTCGCCTTCGGCCCGGAGTTGATAACGCCGCCGCCGGTATAGAACACCGGGCGCTTCGCATTCGCGATCAGATCGACCGCCTCGCGCACCGCCTGCTGCTCCGGCTTCAGCTTCGGCCGGTAGGTCTTATGCTGGATGTTGGAGGGCCCAACGTAGTTGCCCGTCGCAAATTGCACATCCTTCGGGATATCGACCACCACCGGACCCGGACGGCCCGTGCGCGCGATGTGGAAGGCTTCGTGCAGAACACGAGCGAGGTCGTTGATGTTCTTCACCAACACGTTGTGCTTCGTGCACGGACGCGTAATGCCGACCGTATCGCATTCCTGGAACGCATCGTTGCCGATGAGGTGCGTCGGCACCTGGCCGGTGATGCAGACGAGCGGAATCGAATCCATCAGCGCATCGGCAAGGCCCGTCACCGCATTGGTTGCGCCAGGCCCCGACGTCACGAGGCAGACGCCGACCTTCCCCGTTGAGCGCGCATAGCCTTCAGCCGCATGCAGCGCACCACCTTCCTGGCGAACCAGGATGTGACGAACCTTCTCCTGCTGGAAAAGCTCATCATAGATCGGAAGAACGGCGCCGCCCGGATACCCGAAAACGAACTCGACGCCTTGGTCAGCCAGCGCAGTCAACACCATTTCCGCGCCGGTCATCGTGCGTGCCATCGTCAAACTCCTCTACAGGCTTGCCGCCTGCCAACGTTTCGAAATTGCGGGGAACCTAGGCGCACGATCCTATTTGGTCAACGCTAACGGTGAATAAATGCGAAAATTTCACGCAGTGAACTTTCCATATATTTCGTGTGAACAGAAATCCAAGAAATCATATGACTTTTGAGCCAAGTTTCCTGCCGTTTGATGTACTGACGAGTCTCCGCCTGCGATGCCGCCACCGCCTCCCCGACGCTTATCTCGCCCCGCCCAACTCCGATCAGCGGCCGAACGCCGATTGCCCGCATCGCCGGTAACCCGGCATCGAGTTGCATCTCGGACAAAGCATGAGCCTCATCGCCCGCCCCTTCGCGCATCATCGCGGCGAAACGCGCATCCGCACGAGCGTGAAGCTCAGCCCGGTCGACGCGAACTACCAGACGCACAGTCTCCGCTTCGTTCAAGACGGGCGCGCCCTTAAGGGTTTGCCACTCGGCCAGCGACCGCCCCGTCGATTCCAGAACTTCAAGCGCGCGTACGATCCGCTGCGTATCCGCGGATTGAAGCCGCCCCGCCATGACTTCATCCCGCGCCGCAAGCTCTACATGCATCGCCTCTGCACCGCGCCGTGCCGCCTCCGCTCGCCAATGCGCGCGCACGTCTTCATCGATCTCGGGAACAGGTGAGAGCCCTTCGAGGAGTGCCTTGAAGTAAAGCCCGGTGCCCCCGACGACGATAGGCCGCCGTCCTTGCGCCTGCGCTCTTGCAATCGCCTCTGCCGCATCGCGGACGAAACGGCCCGCCGAATACGCTTCTTGCGCCGGCACGAAGCCATAGAGCGCATGCGGCACCCGCGCTTCGTCGGCCGGCGTCGGACGTGCCGTCAGGATGCGCAGCTCGCGATAGACCTGCATGCTGTCGGCATTGACGATCGTGCCGCCAACCTGCTCCGCAATCGCCATTGCGAGCGCCGACTTGCCGCTGGCCGTCGGGCCGGCAATCAAAATCGGGCGCATGTCTGTTTCTGTGCTGCTCATGAAAAGGCCTCCTAGCGCTGTGGCACTAGGAGGCGCAAGTCAGACGGTAGAAGTCAGATTAATAATTGAGCGTGGTCCGGACGCCGAACACGGCCGCGTCTTTCTCCGGCACGGCCGGATTGTTCTCGCTCGGCACCCGACCACCGGGGTTCCAGATATACTGGAAATCAGGCGCAACCGAGAAGCCGGGCGAGATCTTCGCAGTATAGTTCAGTTCGACCACCGACTCGTAGTCGGAGATGACCGTCTGGCCATCGTCGATCTGAGCCTGCTGCAGCTTGTCCGAGACATGGCCATAGGCAAAGGCGGCGCCGAATGAATCATCCTTGCGCCCCGGCACGAAGCCAGTGAACACGATGCCGGTATCGACGTAGGTGTCGATCAGGTTCTGCTTATCCGGCGAACCACCGAGGCGAACGAATGCGCTAACCGCTTCATCATGCGCACCCTTCCAGATCTGCTGGTCGATGATGCCATAGACGCCGGAGCTGGTATCCAGCTCGTTCGGATTGAGAAATTCCGGCGCGTAATGATTGAACTGCTTCCAGCCGCCGAACTTGAACGTGCCGGGCAGGCCGATGTTGTATTTATACTGCGCTTCGACCATCAGCAGCGGCGCATCCTGCAGACGGAAGTTCACGCCATGCGGGTTGTCGGCCTGCGGATCATCCGCAAACGGATCCGCCGGGCTGCCGTTGAACACCGCAGCGAGAATGTTGAGATTATCCGTCGGCTGATACTGAACACGCACGCCGAGCGACGCCAGCGGATATCCTGGACCACCGGCAGCCATGTTGTTGGCTGTCGCGGCCGACCAGCCGAACGTGCTGTTGAGAAACACAGCAGCCGTATCGCTGATAAAGAATTCGCTATCGGCTGCCAGCGAACCGATACGCACCTTCACCTTATCATCCAGCAGCGACTGCTCGAACCACAACTCGAACAAGCGCAACCGCTCGTCGCCTTCGATGTTGCTCGGTGGGAAAATGTTGCCGATACGCTGCGTCGCCGGACCGACACCGTTCAGGTAATAGGCGCTGGCGTGAATAGCCCCGCCCTTCCAGCCGAACATCTTATCGAGATCGAAATCCGTAAACGCGGAAACCAAGCCGTCGTAGTTCGAGCCCTGCGAGTTGCCGCCCTTGGCGACATTCCAGTACTCGCCGATGTACCCCACACCGTAGAGGATGCCCTGCTTCGCCAATGAAGCCCGCATCGGATCATCCCAATCGCGAGCAATCGAATCCTCCGGCACGCCGTTGGCAGAAGCGTCGTCAGCCTTTGCGGCGACGGTGGACACGAGAGTGCCCAGCGCAAAGACCGGCAAGATGCCGGCCACGAGTTTCGATCCCATCGTCATTCCCCCAAACGCCGGACACCGCACCTCGACGTCCCGGCCATTGAACCCGTTGCCTCCCGGCCCAATGAAATGAACAGAAGATACTTGACGCGACCAGTCAACATTGGAGTTCAAAAACGCTATCCTTCCCCCATTGCCTGCTGGGGGCTGTTGCCATTTTGCAATCATTGGCGACGCCGATCAGGTTCGACATGTCGCAGAGCGGGACCATTTCGATCCGTCAGTGGGCGTTTCATCTCCCGGCGGGCAGGCGAGGCCCGAATCACTTCGAAGAAAGATCAGCGCTCCTGCGCGCCGCATCAGAAAAGGGCAGCTCCCGCCCCGTCCATCGCCGCCAGACTGCCGCAACGCGCGGACGTGCCGCGGCCCAGACCTTCCGAACCTCCGCCATCGTCCGCGCTTTGACGACGCGACCGTAGCGCCAGACCCACGATGCCCGGATCTGCGCATAAAGGGCATCCTTCCACGGCACGAACCAGTTGAAGAGCGCAGCAAACCAGCCGATCCGCATCAGCGCCGGTTTCACCAACAGAAAGACGCGCGCGATAAGCGCCGTCGACGCGATCTTGGCCCCGACAAACAGCAAGGTAGCCGACAGAAAATGCTCATTCGCGAGCAGCCAGATCGCCACGAACTTCAGCGGCAGCAACAGCGAGGTTGGCAAGGCCAGCGCAATAAGCGCCGCATAAGGCGGCAGACGTGCCAGCAACCGCTCGATCGCCGCGATCGGCGCGAACGCTGCCAGCCGCCCGAGCAGGTTCGAAAGCGGCCGCCATCCCCACTCTTCGAAAAGGATGACCAGCGCGGCAGTGATGTTGAGCGCGGTTATCAGCGGCCCGCGCACGATGCTCCAGGCTGTCCGCAGAAGCTCGCGAAGCGTCCAGATCGCAATGACCGCACCGCGCCAGAGTGCGCCGAGAACCGTTTTAACCGTCTGACGAAATCGATCCGTACTCAACCGCTTCTCGCTCTTTCAAAACCATGGTGCCGACCGAAGCGGATTGTATCATCCGCTGCTGAACCGGGGATAAGTGTTTCCGAACTGCGAGTCCCGCGCGCCGTCTCTTAGAAAACACCCAACGCACCTTCCGGCCGGCTCCGCGCCGCAGAGGCGGAAGGCGCAACACAAAAGCGCGGCAAAACGGCGCTTGAGAAGCCGGCGATCCTATTCTATACGTTTTTCGTAAACAAAAAGCCGAGGGTGAGGAAACACATGAAGCTGACCCATCAAATTCTGATGGCGGGGGCCATCACCCTGTCTGCAGTCTCCACTCCGCATGTCGCCAGCGCTGCCGAGCACATCATTGAAATGCGCAACAAGGACGACGCCGGCAATCTCATGGTCTTCGTTCCAGGCTTCGTGAAGGCCGAAGTCGGCGACACCATTAAGTTCGTCCCGACCGACAAGGGCCACAACGCTCAGAGCGTGCCGAACATCTGGCCGGCAGACGTACCGGAAGTGAAAGGCCCGTTTAGCAAGGAAGTCGTCTTCAAGGCCGAGAAAGATGGCCTCTACGTTTTCAAATGCCTGCCCCACTACGGCATGGGCATGGTCGCCCTCGTCCAGGTCGGCAAGCCCGTCAACCTCGACGCGGTGAAGTCATTCGTCGCCACCGGCAAGGCGAAACAGCGTCTCGACGCCGAAGTCGCGAAGGTGACGCCGTAACGGAATCGAGTAGAGCCCGAGGTTGTCCTGGAAGGGCCGAAGGCTAAGCTCGTGCTAACCCCGAGATGGGTCTCCCGGCCCCAGATCTCGGGGTTAGCTTTTTCATTTCAGGGTCTCGCAATGATCAAACGCAATGCGACTTTGGCAGGCTTTGCGTTATTCTGCCTCTGCTGAAACGCGAGGATGATTGTCCATGGCTTATTTGCTTGAAGAGAAGCGGCGCGACTTGGTCGCGCCGGGCAATCGCCACACCTATCTCGGGAACGGCGACGTCTTCGTTGGCCGCCCGCTCGCCATCCGTTTCGCAACCCGCGACGAAGCCGAAACGAAACGCGCGAAACTCCCCAACCCCGACAACTGGATCATCGTCGAAGACTGAACCGTCATCCTTCGGTTCGTTTCGAAGATCCATTCTCTCCCAAATAATAGTTGACCGCCTAGTCACTCAAATCTATGTACTCTTTGAAACGGAGAGCACATGGCCAAGCCCAAGAGTGAGGAAAAGCGAAACGCCATTATGTTGGCCGCAACGCGCGTGATCGCGTCTCAAGGACTTGGCGCACCAACCGCAACAATCGCGCAGGAAGCCGGCGTCGCGAACGGCACGCTTTTCACCTACTTCGAGACTAAGTCAGATTTGCTCAACGCACTCTATCTCGAACTCAAATCCGAAATGGCGACAGCCGCGCTCGACGATCTTCCGCAGAAAGGCGATCTGCGTAAAAAAATGCTGCACATCTGGAATGCCACCATGTCATGGGCCTTGGCAAACCGGGAAAAACGCCGCGCTCTGGCCCAGCTGGCCGTTTCCGACGAGATTACCCCCGCCACGCGCGCCGAAGGTCACAAGATAATGGCGTCCCTCAGCGACATCATCGAGAGCGTACGCGCCAACGGACCAATGCGGAACGCTTCGCCAAGTTTCGTCATGTCGTTAATGAACTCAATCAGCGAAGCAACGATGGATTTCATGATCCATGATCCGGCTCATTCAACAAAGCACTGCCGCGCAGGGTTCGACGCACTTTGGCGAGCGATCGCCTGATTTTTTGCCAAAAAATGACTGATTAGACAGCCATTTAAACGAGGTTTACCATGCATTCACCCCGATCGGAAAAACAACGTCGCGAGGCTTACATCATCACCGGCCCGACATCGGGCATTGGCCGCTGCACCGCCATAGAGCTTGCGAAACACGGAACGGTCGTCCTCGTCGGACGAGACGGCACCAGGCTCGCCGATGTAAAGAAAGCCATTGAGCGAAGGGGTGGGCGAGCGATGTCGATCGTCTGTGACCTTTCGGAAATGGCGAGCGTCCGCAGGGCAGCCGCCGAGATCATCGCACTCGATCTTCCGCTTGCTGGTCTTCTCAACAACGCCGGCATCATACAGATGCGCGAGTCTAAAAATGCGCACGGCTTAGACCTCACTTTCGCAACGAACCACCTCGGCCCGTTCGTACTGACGGAAGCGCTCATGCCGCATCTCCCCGACGGCGCAAACGTCCTGTTCGTCGGCTCAGCTGCGGAAGATCCTGAACGCAAACCTGCGGTTGCGGTCGGATTTCGCGGCGGCCGGTATATCTCTGCGGAGGCAAGCGCGCGCGGCGAGTGGACCCCCGGCGGCTCCAGCAGACGGGGAATGGATGCCTATGCCACATCGAAGCAATGCGTGATCGCGACGGCACTTGCATTCGCCCGCGAGTATCCCCGCCTTCATGTGAATGCGATCGAACCCGGTGTTACGCCGGCCACCGGCCTTGGGCGCGACGCCGGCGCTTTCGTCCGCATTCTGACGAAAATCCTCGTCCCCGTCGTCGTGCCACTACTCATGCCTTTCATCAAGATTTTAAACACGCCACAGAGGGCGGCACGAACGATTACGAAGATTCTCACCGATCCGTCGACCAAGACGGGCGTGTATTTCGACGAAAGAGGCCGCCCTATGCAGGGTTCCATGCAAGTGCGCGATCCAACATTCCAGAACCGCGTCGTCGCCGAGACACGCGCCTTACTCGCAAATTCATCAGCATAGAAACACTCTCATTCCTGCTCGGCGCGCTCCAGCAGCGACGCGTCGCTCGAGCCAATCCTCGGCGGCAGCTCGCCGGCTTCTTCCAGCGCATGCGCGAGATCCTCGCGCGCCTTCTCCGCTTGCCGCTGACGCGCCCAGAGGCTCGCGTAAAGCCCATTCTTCGCAATCAGCTCAGCGTGCGTCCCCTGCTCGGCGACGCGCCCATCTTCGAACACCAAAATCATGTCCGCATGCACGATGGTCGATAGCCGGTGCGCGATGACGACCGTCGTCCGATCCTTCGACACACGGTCGAGCGCGTCCTGAATTTCCTTTTCCGTATGACTGTCGAGCGCGCTCGTTGCCTCGTCCAGCAGCAGGATCGGCGGCGACTTCAAAATCGTCCGCGCAATTGCAACGCGCTGCTTCTCGCCGCCCGAGAGTTTCAGCCCGCGCTCGCCGACCATCGTGTCGTAGCCGTCGGGAAGCGCGCGCACGAAATCGTCGATCTGCGCCAGCTTCGCCGAAGCGTAAACCTCTTCGTCCGTGGCGTCGGCACGGCCATACTTGATGTTGTAGAAAATCGTATCGTTGAACAACACCGTATCCTGCGGCACCACGCCGATTGCCGCCCGCAGCGAGGCTTGCGTCACGTCGCGCAAGTCCTGCCCGTCGATCAGAATGCGCCCGCTCGTGACATCATAGAAACGCAACAGCAGCCGCCCGACCGTCGACTTGCCCGCACCCGACGGCCCAACGATAGCGACCATCTTTCCTGCTGGCACTTCGAACGATACGTCTTTCAGAATAATGCGCTCAGGATCGTAGCCGAAGCGCACATGATCGAACCGGATCGCGCCGCCCGAAACATCGAGCCGCTTCGCGCCCGGCCGATCCGCAACTTCCGGATTCTGCTCCAGCACCTCCATCATGCGCTCGATGTCGGTCAGACCCTGCTTGATTTCGCGATAGACCATGCCCATGAAGTTCAGCGGCATGAAGAGCTGCAACATCAGCAGGTTCACCATCGCGAAATGCCCGACGGTGTCCTTGCCGGCGACGACATCGTTCGCCGCCATGACGAGGCAGATGGTCAGCGCAATCGTGAAGATCACCGCTTGGCCAGAGTTCAATACCGCGAGCGACGTATAGGTCTTGATGCTCGCCTTCTCGTAAGCCGCCATCGACTTGTCGTAGCGTGCGGCTTCGCGCCCCTCGGCACCGAAGTATTTGACCGTCTCGTAGTTCAGCAGACTGTCGATCGCCTTGGTGTTGGCGTCGGTGTCGCTCTCGTTCATCACGCGGCGGATCGACAGCCGCCAATCGGTCGCTCGGATCGTGAACCACAGATACGCAGCGATCATACCGACGATGGTCACGATGTAGCGCCAGTCGAATTCATACGCACACACCGCGATGATCATGAAGAACTCGACGATCGTCGGGATCAGCGTCATCAGCGCCATGCGGCTGATATTTTCGATGCCGGTGCGTCCGCGTTCGAGTACGCGTGTCAGACCGCCCGTCTTGCGTTCGAGATGAAACCGCAGCGACAGCCGGTGCATGTGCTCGAATGTCGACAAGGCGAGCTTGCGTACCGCGTGCATTGCGACGCGCGCGAACATGCCTTCACGGACCTGCACCAACAGCGCCATCACGATACGGGCGATGCCATAAAACAGCACAGCCAGCACCGGCGCACCGACGAGCCACGGCAGCGTCTGGCTCGATGCGACATGGCCACCCGACGCAGCGACCAGAGCATCCGTCGCCCACTTCAATGTAAACGGCACGCCGACCGTCACCGCTTTTGCGATAACGACGATGACGAACGACCACACCACCGTGCGCCGCAGATCCGGGCGGTCCTGCGGCCAGACATAGGGCCACAAGGCCCTCAAAACCCGAGATGTTTCGGTGGACGGAATAAGGCGCGCCAAAAGCCCGCTTCTGGGCGCGCGCATGCTGACGGAAGTTCTTTGCATTCGGCCTGAAATAGGGTCAACCGGCCGGAAAGTCCATCACCCCCGCTTTCGCGGCAGATAAATGGTCTGGCACGGATAGATCCGGTTCGGATTGCGAATCGTGTCGCGATTGGCGCGATAGACGCGGATGTAATAGAGGCCGTTGCGGTAATGGCGGAGCGCGATCCGCCACAGCGTATCGCCGCGCGCGACGACGTAACGGCCCGGCACGAACGCCTTGCGCCCGGCATATCGGCATTGGCCCGGCGCTGCACGGCGGACGTGCGCACGACGCACCCAGCGCTTGACGACCGGGCCGTGCGCAACGTGGGCGTTCCGGGCCTCTCGGATGACATGCGCCTTAGGCGTCTTCGCCTCGACGGCGGGCGTTTGGCGGTCGGCGACAGGCGGTGAAGCCGCGGCAGTCTTCGCCTCGGCAGCCTTCGCCGCAGCCACCTTCGCAGCTTCTTCTTCGGCGATACGCTGACGGTCCGCCGCCTCCTTTGCCGCAGCCTCTTGTTTGGCCTTGTCGTCGGCGCGCTTAGCAGCAGCGGCTTTTGCAGCCTCCTCCTCAGCGAGACGCTGCTGTTCGGCCGCAACCTTCGCGGCGGCCGCCTTCGCCGCTTCTTCGTCTGCGAGCCGTTGCTTTTCCGCTTCGGCTTCCTGCCGAGCCTTGACTTCAGCCGCCTTTGCAGCGGCCTCCTGCTGGGCTTTTTCTTCCGCTGCTTTTGCGGCAGCAGCTTTGGCCGCAGCTTCTTCTTGGGCGAGGCGCTGCTTCTCGGCGGCTTCCTTTGCGGCAGCTTCCGCCTGAGCTTTTTCCTCGGCCTCTTTCGCGATGCGCGCTTTCTGCGCTTCCTCTTCCGCAACGCGCTGCCTTTCGGCGGCGGCACGGGCGGCGGCTTCCTGCTTGGCTTTCTCCTCCGCAGCCTTCGCAGACGCCGCCTCGGCTAAAGCCCGCTGATGCTCTTCTTCCTCGCGCCGACGTTGCTCGTCAGCGAGTTCTTGGGCTTTCGCTTCCTGTGCTTGTCGCTCGGCTTCGGCTTTCGCAGCGGCCTCAAGCGCCGCAGCCTCGTCAGCGGCCTTCTTCTCGGCGGCGGCTTTTTCCTCGGCTTCCTGCTGCGCCTGTGCCGCCAGACGCGCCGCTTCGAGACGCTTCTGCTCGTCGGCCTTGCGCTGCTCTTCCGCCTGTCGCTGCTGGTCTTCGATACGTTTTGCTTCGGCTTCGAGCCGCTCGCTCTCCCGGCGCCGCTCCTCGGCCAGCGCCGCCGCTTTGCGTTTCGCCGCCTCGTCCTCGGCCTTCAGTTCAGCCTCGGCTGCGTCAGCCTTGCGTTTCGCTTCGTCCGCCAGCTCCTGGCTATGCTTGATATCGGCTGCCCGCTTCGCCTGTGCCGCGAGGATGGCCTCCTCCGCATGCTGCCGCGCCGTTTCGGCGTCTTCCTCTTTTACCTGTTCCAGCTTGCGCGCGATGTCGTCGCCGCCCCCGCCTGGAGGTGCGACCGACAATCGCCGGATGATGACGCCCTGAAACTCGCGATTGGCACGTGCCAGCCAATCCTGCAGGCGATCGACCAATCCTAGCTCGCGCGTTTGCCACGGCGTTTGCTTGTCGCTCGGATCTGGCTGCGCCGGAGTGTCCGCCTGGGCCTGTGTCTCATCCGGAGCATCCTGCGCCACCACGCGCTGCGAGGCCTGCGCAGACTCCAGCGTGTCCTCGTCATTGAGAGCGACCACAGCGCGAAAATTTCGGTCGATAACCGGCAGCGATAGCCCCCGCTCTGCGTCCGGCCGGTCACTGGCAGCATCGAGCGGCAACGCCAGCAGCGCCGCGGAGACGAGAAGGCCCGCAGCAGCGCCCGTTCGAGCGTAACGAAACGCCGTTTTCACTGCCGTTTCTGAAGGTTCCCCGTCCTTCATAACATCGCCTTGTAGCCCCTATATTAAGGGACCTAAGCACACGTCTTGTAGCGGCGCCATGCTTCCCGGCTTAAAGACCGTGGATTGATTCGGAAGCGTGACCGGATGCTCACAACGGTCACATGAGACATGTGAGGGTGACACCCTCCGGCGCACCTGGGCAGGGCGGTGCGGCGACACTAAATAATGCAGACAGATCGTCTGAGATCGGAATACTTATGAACGAAATGACAAAAATGCCGGTCACGAAACCGGCCGACGGCAAGACCAACCAAAATTCAACTCTGAAATCTGAAACGCCCGCCAGGATTGAAGGCGTTTGCGTCTACTGCGGCTCGGGCAAGGGCCTCGATACCGCCTACACCATCGCAGCGCGAAAGCTCGGCAAGACGCTCGCCGATAACGGCATCCGCTTGATCTATGGCGGCGGCAGTCTCGGCCTGATGGGCGAAGTCGCGCGCGCCGCGCTCGGAGCGGGCGGCAAGGTGACGGGCATCATCCCGGAATTTCTCGGCAACCGCGAACACATGCTGAAGGACATCGACGAATTGATCGTCGTCGAGAACATGCACGTCCGTAAGCAGCTGATGTTCGACCGCGCCGACGCGTTCGTCGCGCTCCCCGGCGGCGTCGGCACGCTTGAAGAACTCGTCGAGCAATTGACCTGGTCGCAGCTCGGACGCCATTCCAAGCCCATCGTCGTTGCCAACATCAACGGCTTCTGGAACCCATTCCTGAACCTGCTCGATCACATGAAGGCCGAAACCTTCATTCGCGCCGGATTGGATGTCCATTTCTCCGTCGTCGATACGGCGGAAGAGATCTTGCCCACCATCTTCGGCAAGGCCGCCCCGACGTCCGAGAGCAAAGAGCAGGAGGTGATCCATAGGTTTTGAATACGCACTCTACGAGTGAGCACCATCCGAGAATATTTCATTGAATAGAGGTGCCAGCTCCGCCACTCCAGTGGGCGAAAGATGCGCCTCGTCGGAGTACATCGGTTTGCCATCAACGCGATACGGGCAGGTCGTGCCGTGACACAAAATCGTATGGGGATAGACGACCCGGACTTTCGGAATAGCGTCCAAGCGTGAGAGCAGCGATAAGACCTGTCGCTGCTCCTCCGTGAAATCGTGAAACGTCAGTGGAGAGGGCAGCGGTACGCCCCACGCGATGTGTTTTGCAACCGCGGGCGCGACCTCGAATGATTGGGCTGGTATCGGCCCGATGATGACGACTTCCCGGCCCTGCGTCACCAATTGATGCACGACAGCGTCGAGAGCTGATTCCAGACCGGAGCCATCGCCGCCCTCGCTATTACCATAAACGGTGGGACGTCCATGGGCATCCCGGACAACAGTCTTCGCGAAAACGGACCAGCGAGCGACCAGAACGACACGACGAATTTTCGACTCGCCAATGTGTTTCAGAATATTCGTGTTACGTGACGTACAGACTTCGCCGCCGCCGCGCTCATGGAACGTCACCCCGGCGAGCGGCGGACAGCCGGCCAGTGCCGATATAATCACGTCATGCCCCGTCTTTTGGTCGTAATCGACGAAGCCCGGAGCCAGCGCTTCGGCAAAACTATCTCCCCACAGGATCGTATCCGGAACACCGCCCGACTGCCCCGTTGAATACGTCCCGGATGCCCATCCTGCAGCGCGCGAGAGCCCGAGAGCTTTCACGGGGATCGCCCGCTTGAATTGCATGGCGTCGATCTCCGGCGCCCAGTTCTGCAACCAACTCGGACGGACAATCGAGACGGAAGCCACCGCGGCGATTGCCAGGGTTACGGTCGCTCCCGCCGCAAACACGGTTTTCTGGCTTACGGCCTTCGCACGGCGGAAAGGCCTCTCGATGAAAGCCCATGATAACGCGCCGATGCACAGGCTCGCGGCTGCGAGCAAAATGTGCGCTGTCTTCGCGTGGGCAGCACCCGCTCCGAAAATATCCGTAAAGCGATAAACGCTGAGCACAAGCAGCGGCCAGTGCCAAAGGTAGACGGAATACGAGATCAGTCCGACGGCTACCATCGGCGAGACCGATAAAACACGCGCTACGATCGTCCGGTCAGGCCCCGTTCCGGAATGAATAATCATTGCGGCCCCAAGGCAGAGGGGCAACGCGGCAAGTCCCGGAAATGGCGTTGCATCGCTATAGAATGCATAAGCGTATGCAATTAGCAGAAGACCTATTGCCGCCTCGATCTCACGGCCCCAACGTTTCGAAATGGTTGGCAAGACTCCGAACGCAACCAGCACGCCGATGCCAAGTTCCCACGCCCGGCCGATCGTCGAGAAGAACGCTTTTTCCGGCGCATGATTGACGGAATAGCAACCGTAGACAAATGACAGGATCGCGACCGCTCCCAACACATAGAGCACGCTTCCCCGCCAGAACCGGAACAAAAGCATCAGTGTTAGCGGGAAGACGACGTAGAATTGTTCCTCAACCCCTAACGACCATGTGTGCAGCAGCGGCTTCTCTATCGCTGCATCGTCAAAGTACCCGGTTCGGTGCATGAAAAAGAAATTCGACGTTGATGTTGCCGCGGCGAGGACCGTCCGTCCGAAATTCTGGAAGTCGCGTGGAAACAAAATAACCGACGCCGCTACCGTCGTGACCAACAGACACGCCGCCAGCGCCGGCAAAATCCTGCGGATACGCCGAACATAGAAATTCGCGAGAGAAAACGTACCGGCCTCAAGTTCGGCTTTGATGATGCCTGCGATCAGAAAGCCCGAGATTACGAAGAAGACGTCGACGCCACCGTAGCCGCCAGGAACACCCAGGCCGAAATGGTAGGCAAGCACGCCCAAGACGGCGACAGCGCGCAATCCGTCGATATCGGCACGATACTGCGATGCCGACCCGGCATGTGCCGGTGCGGCTGCCCGGCTGACGTTTAACACCCGTCTCACTCCCCCCATTCCCCGTTGGAAGCGAACGTTGCATAGGACGTCCGGGAATGCACGCCCCGGCCTGTGGAGGAAGCGCACTACCGCCCGCCAAAACATCCTAACCGTTGCCTTCCGGCCGCTTCCCTCTTATCAGCGCTTATGGCCAAGACGACCGCAGAACCACCTCCCCCAGCCGCCCGCATCAGCGACGCCGATATCGCCGGTTACGTTAACCGCATGCGGGCCGGCGAGCGTCGCGCCATCGCGGCCGTAATCACCGAGCTCGAACGCCTGTCGGCAGCCGCACCGGGCCTGCTGCAGGCTTTGCAGCCGCACCTCGGCCACGCCCTCGTCGTCGGCTTCACCGGACCGCCGGGCGCCGGCAAATCGACCCTGGTCAACGCCGTCATCGCCCACCTGAGACAGCAGGGCCGCAGCGTCGGCGTCATCGCCGTCGATCCGTCGAGCCCGATCTCGGGTGGCGCCATTCTCGGCGACCGCATTCGCATGACCGCCGCGCTCGACGACGACGGCGTCTTCGTGCGCTCGCTCGCCTCACGCGGCTATCTCGGCGGCCTGTCGCCGGCCGCGGTCCGTATCGTCGACGCCCTCGACGGCGCTGGCTTCGACATCGTACTTCTTGAAACCGTCGGCACCGGCCAGAACGAAATCGACGTCGCGGAGGTCGCCGACATTCGCGTCGTCATCGCAGCGCCAGGCCTGGGCGACGATATCCAGGCGATGAAGTCGGGCCTGCTCGAAATCGCCGATATCATCGTCGTCAACAAGGCCGACCGCCCAGGCGCCGAACAGACGATGCAGCAGTTGATCGGCGCGTTGTCGATCCGCGCGATGCCAAACGAGAAGGTGCCGGTGCTGAAAACGAGCGCCATCAACGGCGACGGAGTCGGCCAGCTTGTCGACGCCTTCGATACCATCGGCAAGCGCGTCGTTGCGGGTGGCGCGCTGCATCGCCGCCGCCGCCGCGCGCGTTACCTCATCGCCCGCGCCGCTGCCGACATCGTCGCGGCCCGTATCAAGTCCGGCGGCAAGGACGGCCTAGACCCGCTCGCTGATGCCGTACTCTCCGGCACCATGTCCCCCGACAAAGCCGCTCGGCGCTTGCTCGAGTCCTAGCTCACGCTGCCAGCACACCTGTTGCTCACAAGTCTACAAACACTCCGTCATCCCGGCGCAGGCCTGGATCCAGCCAACTCTCGACAATGAAAATTTGGATGCTTGTCTGGTGCCGACCTGCGTCGGCATGACGGTGTTGATAATGCTGTGCCCCGATAGGCGGCCGGCGCGCGGAACGCGTGTCGCCGATGTCCATGTTAAGGACGACGCAACACACCCGGCGCTTCCGGCCGGCTCCGCAAAGCGGAGTCGGAAGCGCCAATCATTAAAGCCACCTGCGCCGCTTGAAGTAGAGGTACGGCAGGATCGCTGAGACGACCATCATCGCCAGCGCCCACGGATACCCGAACAGCCACTTCAATTCCGGCATGTCCTCGAAGTTCATGCCGTAGATTGACGCGACGAGCGTCGGCGGCAGGAACACGACAGCCGCGACCGAGAAAATCTTGATAATCTGGTTCTGCTGCAGGTTGATCAGCCCGAGCGTCGCATCGAGCAGGAAGTTCACCTTGCTCGACAGAAACGTGGCCTGATCGGTCAACGCGACGACGTCGCGATACAGCACTTTAGTGCGTGCCTTCGCTTCCTTCGTCACCTTCTTGTCGACCTGCTGATCGACATTGGTGTGATACGTCAGCACGCGGTTGATGCTGACGAGACTTTCGCGAACCTTCGTCAGCAGGTCGCCGTCCTGGCCGATGCGCTCGATCGCGAGCTGCAGATCGTCGCTCGACGGCGCCGCCTTCATCTTGCCTTTGCGGAAGACCTGCCGCGAAACCTGATCGATATTCGTGCCGACCCGTTCCAGCGCGTCGGCCATGCGGTCGAGCAGCGCCTCGATCAGGCCCATCATGATCTGCTCACCGCTGGCAACCGGCACGTTGTTGGGACGCTGTGCACGCGTCACGAAATTAGCGAACGCCTTGGGCTCCGCATAGCGCATCGTCACCAGCGTGCTGCCCTTCAGCACGAACGTGATCGGCGACGTCATCGGCTCGTCGGTTTCGAGCTGCGACGCGGCCGTCAGCGTCATGAACTCCGCGCCGTCCTCCTGATAGAGACGCGCCGAAACCTCGATCTCCTGCATCTCCTCGCGCGTCGGCAGATCGATCGACAAAAGCTGCTCGACGAAGCGATTGTCCTGCGGTGCGGGATTGTAAAGATCGATCCAGACCGCTTGCCCTGGAATAGGAGCCACGTCATCGGCCGGAATACCTTCGTGCTGCAGGACGATGTGTGAGTTTTCGCGGCGATAGCTGCGCAGCATCGGGCTCTCTTTCGGTTGACGGCCACCGCGCAGCCGACCGAGCCACCTATGCCATCAGGTGCGCCTGGAGGATGCTGGCGAAAGCGAAGCGTCACTGCGACTGTCGCAGTCCATTGTCGATTGTCCTTGATATCGGCCCGGGCGGCACGAAACGGCCTCCCGGCAGCCGAGTCGGCGCGACCCTAACCCCGGCGCCGACGTTTTTCCAGTCGGCGCCGCCTGCGGCGGAAGGGTTTTTATATGACTATTCGATGACGCCTTAACCCTATGCTGCCGCGAGGCGGCTGTGCTTGATCGAATAGACGAAGTAGATGATCAGACCCAGCGCCAGCCAAACGATAAAGCGTAGGTGCGTTTCAAATGGCAGGAACGCGATCAGCGCTCCGCATGACAGCACGCCCATGACCGGCAGAATAATGCCGCCCGGCATCTTGAACGGACGATGCAAATCCGGATGCGTCTTTCGCAGCGCGATCACGCCGGCGCATACCAGTACGAAGGCCGCGAGTGTGCCGATATTTACAAGTTCGGCCAAGACACCGAGCGGAATGAAGCCCGACATGATGGCCATGCCCAAGCCTGTAATGACCGTCGTCCGCACGGGCGTGTGGGTCTTCTCGTTGACGACCGAAAAATACGGCGGCAGTAGACCGTCACGCGACACCCCCACAATGATGCGGGTCAGCGCGTAGTAGAGCACCAGCATCACCGTCGTCAGGCCCGCGATCACACCGGCCGCGACCAGCGCCGACGCCCAGTTGAAACCGATCTTCTGCAGCGCGAACGCCACCGGCGAAGACACATTGAGCTCAGTATAGTTGACGATGCCCGTCAGCACGCCCGACACCACGATGTAGATGATGGTGCAGAAGATCAGCGATCCAATCAGCCCGCGTGGGACGTCGCGTTGCGGGTCTCGCGCTTCTTCCACCGCTGTCGATACGGCGTCGAAGCCGACGTAAGCGAAAAACACGAGCGACGCGCCCGCGAGAATGCCGACCGGCTTGCCATCCACATGCTCAAACCAGCCGAACGGCGCAAACGGCGTCCAGTTCGCAGGGTGAATGTTGAACAGCCCAACGGCGAGAAAAACCGCAATCGTCGCGAGCTTCACTGCCACCATGGCGGCGTTGATACGCGCCGTCTCCCGCACGCCCATGATCAGCAGCAGCATCAGAATGATGACGATCCCGAATGCCGGCAGATTGACGATCCCGCCCGCGAATGGCCCCTTCGTTAATTCTTCCGGCAGCCCCAGCCCGATCGCCGTCAGCGCGTTGTTGAAATAGCCCGACCAGCCGTTGGCGACTGCCGCGACCGAGACGCCGTATTCCAGGATCAGGTCCCAGGCGATGATCCAGGCAATCAATTCGCCGAACGCCGCATAGCTGTAGCCGTATGCGCTACCGCAGCCGCCGACGCTCGAGGCCAGCTCGGCATAGGACAGCGCCGCAAACCCGCATGCAAAACCCGCGACGACGAAGGACAGAACGACCGCAGGCCCCGATTGAGTTGCCGCAGCAACGCCCGTCAGCACGAAAATACCGGTGCCGATGATCGCACCAATGCCGAGCAGCGTCAGATCGAGCGCGCTCAAGACGCGCTTCAGGCCGAACTCGGCGTCGTCGTAGCCGACAGCTTTCTTCCGGAAGAGATCGGACATGCGAAATGGTCCCCTCATGTGAACGTCCCCCGCGCCAGTCGAGGTCCGGGCTGCAATTGCGTTGCTCCCATCGTGAAAACCCCTCGCCGCCCGCCAAGCTGCCAAGCCGCCCCGCTTGTCCGGTCGAATGAGATCTCCCCGCCGGCGCCGAGCTTCGCCCAGCCATTGACTGTTGTCCACCGCCGGGCTGCCGAATAATTTTGCCCGCCCAGATGATAGGCAGCGCCGACGACCGATGTCAGAAATTCAGCCTATTCCGCGTCCAGCTGTAGCCTTGCCCCGCACGCCCAAACCTTATAGCGAGTCTAAACTTCGAACGAGCCAGGGTGCTTGAGCCCCCGAGCCAATAATGGAGCATGCCATGTCCGACGAGGCCGTCGTCGCCCAAACGAGTCCTTTCCAAGTCGAGCTGACGGAAGGGCAGGAATATTGGTATTGCCGTTGCGGCCGCTCGAAGACGCAGCCGTTCTGCGACGGCTCGCACGAGGGGACGTCTTTCGAGCCCTTGCGTTTCGTCCCGGACCGAACCGGCACATTCAATCTCTGCGGCTGCAAGGCCACCGACGACGAACCCTATTGCGACGGTACGCATAACGTCCTGTGATCTCAGCATCTTTTAGCTGACGGGCCGTCTTCTTGCAGGCGCAGACCGCTGCGGTATCACCGCAATCACGGAGGCCTGGTAGTGACGCTCGACGATCTCGGACCCCGCATCTGCATCATGGGTCCGTCCAACAGCGGCAAGTCCTCCCTCACGGCCGCGATCGCGCGAGCGCGCGGCCTTGTCCCCGTCCATCTGGATCAGCTTCGCCATCTGCCCCAAACGGATTGGCAGGAGCGGCCCGACGAGGAATTCAAAGTCCTGCATGACGCCGCCATCCTGCAGGAGCGTTGGGTCGTCGATGGCAACTATTCCCGCTTGCTGCCGCAGCGCCTCGCGCGGGCGACAGGCGTCATCCAGCTCGACGCCTCCACCCTCACGAGCCTGTTTCGCTACTTGCGCCGCTCATGGTTCGAGCGCGAACGCGCGGGAGCGCTGGAGGGCAGCCAGGACAGCGTGAAATGGGGGATGATCCGCCATATCGCGGTCACCACCCGAAAGAACCGCCAACGCAACCGCGCGACGTTCGATGCTATCGACCTGCCGAAGATCAGGCTGGCATCGCCCGAGGGCCTTGCCCACTTTTATCGAACGGAAGGGCTCGGCCACCATCGGGACCGCGCCGCGGCCAAGGTCAGCCCGCAAAAGGAGCCATAAGAAAAGAGGCCGCCTCACGCGAACACTCGCGCCAGTCAGCCTCGATCATTTCCAAATGTATTGACCAAATGAAATTGAGAGCAGGTTCTCTCGGACCTGCGATGCGACGTCCCTCACCGGCCTTGCGAGGCCAGCATGCATTCCGTCATGAAGCGCCTTTCGAGCTTCTTCAATTCGTCCGGAACGGCACGACCTGAATCCCGGAATTCGCTAATTCTCTCTTTGACAAGCGCATAGCACTGGCGCGGATCGTCTTCCGATTGCTCCATCTGATGGACCAATTCAGCAAGATCCCCGCTGCCCATCTGTTCCGACATATCCGTTTAGTCTCCCGCTTTTGATTCTTTCCGAAGCGCAGGGGGCTTTTCCAATCCGCCTGAAAACGCCTCGACTCATTACTTCCTTGGGCCTTCGAATGTAGGCGCACCCATCTGCGAAAAGAACGGCAGATTCGAACGTGCACCGACGATTTCAGCGAGTGTGACTAATCTGCCCTGAATACAGCCTGAACAAGAAACAGAATTGCCACCCTCGTAATCCGTCGATTAGCCCAGCAATTCGTGGCGGCACGCAGGCGACTTTTGGATAACTCTTCACGAATTGTTGCAAAGCGTTAGCTGCGAAGCAGCACGCGAGATCTCAGCATGAATCGCGCGGCCCTCACCCCCAGACGGGGGCATTGGGCAGCCTTGAGATTGATGCGCCGTTGCACGTCTGCTACGCCTCCCGCGTTGCATCAAGGATTTAGCTCAATGATTCCCCGCTACTCCCGCCCCGAGATGACCCGCATCTGGGAGCCCGAAACCCGTTTTCGTATCTGGTTCGAAATCGAGGCCCACGCCGCGACCGCCAGCGCCAAGCTCGGCATCATTCCCGAGGCCGCGGCAAAAAAAATCTGGGAAAAAGGTTCGGCCGCCGTCTTCGACGTGAAGCGCATCGACGAAATCGAAGCGGTCACGAAGCATGACGTGATCGCCTTCCTGACCCATCTCGCCGAGCACGTCGGCCCGGAAGCCCGGTTTGTGCACCAGGGCATGACGTCGTCGGACGTCCTCGACACTTGCCTCAACGTGCAATTGGTCCGCGCCGCCGACCTGCTGCTCGCCGATCTCGACCGGCTGCTCGCTGCGCTGAAGACCCGCGCCTTCGAACACAAGAACACGATCACGATCGGCCGCAGCCACGGCATCCACGCCGAGCCGACCACATTCGGCATCAAGCTCGCCTTCGCCTATGCGGAATTTCAGCGCGCGCGCGAACGCCTCGTCGCCGCCCGGAAGGAAGTCGCGACCTGCGCCATCTCCGGCGCCGTCGGTACCTTCGCCAACGTCGATCCGCGCATCGAGGAATACGTGGCCGAGCAGATGGGCCTCGTTCCAGAGCCCGTCTCGACGCAGATCATCCCGCGCGACCGCCACGCGATGTATTTCGCCACCCTCGGCGTCATTGCCTCCAGCATGGAGCGCCTCGCTATCGAAATCCGGCATCTGCAGCGCACCGAGGTGCTGGAAGCCGAAGAATATTTCTCGCCGGGCCAGAAGGGGTCGTCGGCCATGCCCCACAAGCGCAATCCGGTGTTGTCGGAAAATCTGACGGGTCTTGCCCGCATGGTCCGCGCCTACGCCATTCCGGCAATGGAGAACGTTGCCCTCTGGCACGAGCGCGACATCTCGCATTCGAGCGTCGAACGTATGATTGGCCCCGACGCGACGGTGACGCTCGACTTCGCGCTCGCCCGTTTGGCCGGCGTCATCGAGAAGCTCGTCGTCTATCCCGAGAACATGAAGAAGAATCTCGACAAGCTCGGCGGCCTACACAATTCGCAGCGCGTGCTGCTGGCCCTGACGCAGGCTGGCCTCAGCCGAGAAGACTCCTACGCCCTCGTTCAGCGCAACGCCATGAAGACCTGGGAGCAGGGCAAGGACTTCCTGGCTGAGTTGAAGGCGGACAAGGACGTGACGGCGAAAATCCCGCCCGCCGACCTCGATGCCATGTTCGACCTCGACTACCACACCGCCCACGTCGACACGATCTTCAAGCGCGTGTTCGGATCGGCTTGAAGTGGCAAGAAAAGCACCTCTCCCTAATAGGGGAGAGGTGATCTGAGATACGGCGAGCCGCGCATTTGCCATTGTCACCAATCCGTAATCAAACCGACATGCCTCTGACACGCCAACTGATAACGGTACCCGCAGTTTTGGGGGAACGTCAGGACCGTCGGGGATGTGGGCGCCAAATTTTGCGTTCGATTGGCATGAGCGTGGCGATGATAGTGACGAAACCGTTGCCCGGCCGCCCGTAACGGCAACGGCTATGCTCCGCGGCGCGCTGACGATCGGCGCACTCGCGATGATACTGTTCGTATTCGCACCCGATATCGATCTCGTCGTCGCTCGCTTATTCTACGTCGGCGATCGCCACTTCATCGGCAATGAGCTCGACGTGTTTCTGCTGCTCCGCATGGGGTTTCAGATCTTCTTCTATCTGGTTTGCACACTGACGGTCGTCGGCCTGGTGATGGCCGCTCGCTATGCCAGACCGTGGCTCGACCTTTCAATGCGGAACTGGCTGTTCGTCGCGCTCTGCCTGGTCACCGGACCGCTTGTCGTCACCAATCTGGGCTTCAAGGATCATTGGGGCCGCGCCCGCCCGCGCCAGATCATTGAGTTTGCCGGCTCGAAGGCCTTCACGCCGCCGTTCCCGCCCTCTGGTCAATGTGACTATAACTGCTCGTTCGTCTCGGGAGAGGCCTCCGCGATCTACATCGTCATGTTCGCTGCCGCCCTTCTGTTCAAATCGCGTTCGCGAAAATTTGTCACGTTGGGCATCGTCTTTGGCAGTCTCTCCGGCCTGACGCGAATGGCACAAGGCGGCCATTTCCTGTCCGACGTCGTCTTCGCCGGCGTTCTAATGGCGATCACAGCCGCCTGTGTTCAAATCGTTTTCGAGGCGCTCGACGCTGAACGCCTACGACCGATCGAGCAAGGCACGGCCTAGGCCAATTCGCCTTTGAAACGCTTCCGCGTGACATCTTGAGACCGAAAGTCTAAGCGAACCTCTGACGGAGGGGCGGGGAACCCGATGAGGACCATGACAGCACAATCCGGATTAGGACGACAGGAGCGAGACGCCCACGGCAATATCGTCTCCATCCTGTTCTGGGGTGCGCTGATCGTCGCCACCGTAGCGGGTCTGCTGTTTTGCCTGTACCCGCAGCTCGATCTCGCGACATCCGGATATTTTTACCTCGGCAACGGCGTCTTTTCCGGCAAGGGCGGCGGTGTCTTCGCCGGTGGCGCACCCAGGACTTTGGCCGACTACGTCCGCCTCACCCTCTATTTTTCCTTTATCGCCGTCTGCGTCGTGAACGTGATCGGCTTGATCGCCTCCTCCGTTCTGAAGTCTGACGTGTTTGGCCTCGGCTTCGTGCGATGGCTTTTCCTCGCCGCCTGCCTCGCGCTCGGACCGGGCCTCGTCGGCAATGTAATGCTGAAGGATGGCTGGGGCCGCGCTCGCCCCGTTCAAATCAAAGAGTTCGGCGGCTCGAAAAAGTATTCCCTGCCGATCGTTCGGTCGGATCAATGCCGCCGCAATTGCTCGTTCGTCGCGGGCGAAGCATCGATGATGTACGCAACATTCTTCGCTTCCGCCTTTCTTTTTCCTGCTATCGGCGGTGCCCTCGTCGCAGCCGGCGTCGGTTTCGGACTGCTTGCGGGCTTCATTCGCATCTCGCAAGGCGCACATTTTCTGTCCGACGTGATCTTCGCCGGCGTAACGATGGCGCTGACGGTAGCAGCCATTTATCTTGTCTTTCGGACGATCGCACGAAAGCGCGACGCCCGGCGCGGCGAGAAAATACAAGATCCTTTGACGGGACAGCGCCTGTGGTGATGACTGAAACGCAGACAGAACGCCCGCTCCGCGCAGCGAATTTGCCCACCCGCCTACAGCTGTCGGTCGTTGTGCCGACATACTGCGAAGCCGGCAATATCGCGTCGATGATTTCGGCGCTCGATGCCGCGCTCGCCGGCATCAACTGGGAAGTCATCTTCGTCGACGATGACAGTCCCGACGGTACGATGAGCACCATCCGCTCAATCGGCGCCCACGATGGCCGCGTCCGCGCGCTGCGTCGCGTCGGCCGCCGAGGACTGGCGGGTGCGGTGATCGAAGGCATGCTGGCGTCCGGCGCCGACATCGTCGCCGTGGTCGATGCCGACCTTCAGCATGACGAAAAGCTCCTGCCTGAGATGCTGCGCGATATCGAGACGGGCAAATCCGACATCGTCATCGGCACACGCTATGATCAGACCGGCGATGCCAGCGAAGGCTTCTCGGCGACGCGTCGCGTATCGAGCATGCTCGCGACGACGCTGACAAACATGCTGCTCAAGACCAACGTCAGCGACCCGATGAGCGGCTTCTTCATGTTGAAGCGGAGCCTTATCGATACCATCGCCCCTAAACTCTCTCCCGGCGGCTTCAAGCTGCTGCTCGATATTCTGGCGTCCGCTCCCTCAGGCGTGCGCGTCTCCGAAAAGCCCTACGTGTTCCGTCCACGCAAGGTCGGCCAGTCGAAGCTCGATGGTCTCGTCATCGCCGACTTCCTTGGTCTTCTGCTCACGAAAACGACCGGCAACCTCGTTCCCCCGCGCTTCTTCCTGTTCGCGCTGGTCGGCGCAACGGGCCTCATCATTCATCTCGCGGCGCTGCGCAGCGCCATCGTCTTGGCCCATGCCTCATTCAATGAGGCGCAGATCTTCGCCGCGTTCGTTGCGATGACCTTCAACTTCTTCTTGAACAATGCCCTGACGTTCCGTGATCGCCGCCTTTCAGGTGTCGACATAATAAGCGGCCTGCTGACGTTCTATGTCGTTTGCAGCGTCGGCACACTGGCGAACATCGGCGTCGCCGATCTCGTCTACAATCACGATCCGAACTGGTGGCGCGCAGGTATCGCCGGTGCACTGATGGCCGCAGTCTTCAATTACGCAGCAAGCTCAGCGCTGACGTGGCGGCGCTGATGGACGTCGCGGCCTCGCCAGCGCCGAGCAGAATTGATCCGGCCGCGGGACCGCGCAACGGTCTGGCCTCGAACAATGTCTTGCTGGCCGTCGTTCTCGGCTTGACGGCGCTGCGCTTCGCTATCGCAAGTTTCACGGGCCTCGTCGACGACGAGGCCTACTATCGGATCTGGTCGCTCGCCCCGTCGCTCTCTTATCTCGATCACCCGCCGATGATCGCCTGGGTCATCGGGGCCGGACGCGCCATCGCAGGCGACAGCACGTTGGGTGTCCGCCTGCTCGCACCGATCATTCTGCTTCTGGGCACCGCGGTTCTTTGGCGAACGGCCTATCTTCTCTACGGCCCCGACATCGCCCGCCGCGCCGTCTGGTTCCTGCTCGCTATGCCCCTGCTCGCCGTCGGTGGCATCATCGTCACGCCGGATTTGCCCAGCGTCCTTTTCGCCGGTCTCGTCGTCTGGGGGTTAGCCGAACTCGACCGCAGCCGTAACGCCAGGTGGTGGCTTGCCATCGGCCTGTTCGCCGGACTTGGCCTTGTCTCGAAATACACTAACCTCTTTCTCGGCGCGACGATCCTGCTCTGGCTTCTCGTCACGCCCGACAATCGGAAATGGTTTCGTGCGCCCGAACTTTGGATCGGCGGCATCATCGCGGCACTGATCGCGAGCCCGGTCGTGGTCTGGAACGCCGAGCACGGCTGGGTCTCCTTCATCAAGCAGTTCGGCCGCGTCGGCCGCGAAGGTAAAGCGGGTGTCGGCTACCTCGTCGAACTGATCGGCGGATTCGCGCTGCTGGAAAGCCCGCTGATCGCTCTCCTCGCTCTCGTCGGCTTCGTCGGCGTCATGCGCCGAGCGATATCGGAACGCGGCCGAAGCGATGTTCTGCTGGCCGCGGCCATCGTGCCGATGCTGCTATATTTTTGCATTCACGCGCTGCACGATCGTGTGCAGGGCAATTGGCCCGGACCGCTCTATCCATCATTCGCCATCTGCGCGGCGCTCGGTGTGGCGGCGCTTCCCGTCGCGTGGCGCCGCACCGCGTTTGTCTCAGCACTTGCGCTCGGTTTTGCGATGACCGCCGTGATCTACGTCCACGCGCTGCACCCGTTATTCAGTTCTCCGAAAGACCCGACGGAACAGATGCGCGGCTGGCCCGCGCTCGCTGAAGCCATCGAAAAGAAACGCGAGGAAACCGGCGCAGCGTGGCTGGCAACATCCAGCTACGCCACGACAGGCCAACTCATGTCCGCCATCAAGAGCCGCAGTCCCGTCGCGCAGCTCGACGAGCGCATCCGCTACGCCTTTCTACCTTCGCTACCCGAAACCGTCGTCAACCGGCCCGCGCTCTACGTCGAGCTTGAACGCCGCGTCGATCTTCCGCTGCTCAAGAGCAAGTTCGGTAAGATCGAGAAGATCGGCACGCTGACCCGCCACAACGGCAGCGGCGGCGCGACCTACGTTCTCTATCTCGTCTCCGACCCCATCGCGCCGCCGCTCGCCATGGACGATAAGTTCTGACCTCTCGCGTTCCATCGCGGTTGGTGTAACGCTATCGCTCCCGTCACGTCAGGAGCACAAATGACCGATCCCCGACAAAACAAGGCAACCGCGATTGCGTTCTATGAATTGATGTTCAACGCGTGCGAGCCGCGCGAAGCGATCGCGCGTTTTTCCGGCGCCGAATACATCCAGCACAATCCGCATGTGACTACGGGCAAGCAGGGCTTCATTGATTATTTCGAACGCATGGCGCACGAATGGCCCGGATAGCACGTTGAGATAAAACGCGCCGTGGCTGAAGGTGATCTCGTCGTCTTGCATTGCTTCCAGCACTGGCCAGGAAGCGCCGACTACGCGGGCATCGACATCTTCCGCTTCGACGCCGACGGTAAAATCGTCGAGCACTGGGACGTGCTCCAGGTCATGCCCGAATTGTCCGCCAATTCCAACGGCATGTTTTGAACTTCGACATCAGCGCCTACGCTTTCGTCTCCGCTCGGGGAACATAAGAAAAGCCTCTCCCCGAAGAGAGAGGCTGATCCAGTACGACGTCGGAAAAGAATTTACGCCGCTTCCTTGTTGAGTTTGCTTTCGGCAAGCTTCGTCAGCTTGTCGTCGGCTGCATATTCTTCCTTCAGCGTTTTTTCGAGAATGGTTGCGAGATCTTTGTGGCCGAGCAGCTTCGCCCACGACACGAGCGTGCCATAGCGCGTGATCTCGTAATGCTCCGCCGCCTGCCCCGCCGCGATCATCGCCGCGTCGCGCGTATCGGCATCCTTGATCTCCGACATCAGCTCCTCGCCTTCCGCCAGAATACCTTTGATCGCCGGACACTCCGTCGCCTTCGGCTTGCGGCCGAGTTTCGTGAACACCTCTTCCAGACGCGTGACATGCTCTTTCGTCTCTTCCAGATGTCCCATGAAGGCTTTGGCAAGCTGCGCCGAATCCGCTGCCTTGGCCATCTTCGGAAGCGCCTTCACCAGCTTCGTTTCGGCGAAGTAAATGTCTTCGAGCGTATGATTGAATAGGTCTTCGAGGTTTTCGACTTTCATGGGGGGCGTCTCCTCACGGTACGGATTATGTGTCCCCGGGCAACGTCGTGCCTGCCGTCCGGTTCCCAGCGCGAGTGCCTTCCGATTGCCCGATCACGCGGAAAAAATTCCGCGCATTCCCGCTGCACCGCGGGAACCCGTTTTCGGCCTCTCCGCCACTCTTCCCTCCGGCGGCGCTCTCGGTTAATCAGAGCCGCCCATGAAAACATCAGAAATCGACATTCTTATCGTACCCGGCTGGCAGGATTCCGGCCCCGATCACTGGCAAAGCCGTTGGGAGCGCAATCTCAAGACGGCGCGACGCGTCATCCAGCATGACTGGGAGAACCCGGACGTCGAAAGCTGGGGTGACAGGATCGCGAAATTCGCTGGCGGCGCCACGCAGCCGGTTGTCGTCGTTGCCCATTCCGTGGGTGTGCCGGCCGTCGTCTTTGCAGCCGACAAGCTTAGAAGGAACGGCGTCATCGGCGCCTTTCTGGTGGCGCCCGCCGACATCGATCACGCTGATTTCTGGCCCGATACCGGCGGCAAGCGCTGGCCGCCGGAAAAAGGCACGCGCGGCTTCGAGACGATGCCCGAACGGAAATTACCGTTTCCCGCGCACGTCGTCGTTGCCAACAACGATCTCTACTGCAGCTACGCCCGCGCCGAGCACCTCGCGAACAAATGGGGCGCAACCATCAGCGATGCGGGCGAAAGCGGTCACATCAACATCGCCTCCGGCCATGGCCCCTGGCCGGAAGGTCTTTTGCAGTTCGGACAATTCTTGAAAAAGCTAGGCTAGCATCCGCGCCCGGCGGCCGGCTTCCGGAACGGGAGTCGCCGGGCGCAAACTAAGACTTCAACCCTTCGCCGACTCGAGATCGGAAACAGCTTTCGCCAAAGCTTCCGACATCATCGAGCGAAGCTCTGTGTCGTCGACCGCGATGCCCTTCGCCGTAAGGTCGGCTTTGACCTTGCGGAAGACATCGTCGTCGCCTTTCTCGAGAAGGTCGGCCTTGCGCACCTCTTTGACGTACGCGTCGAGCGCATCACCGGTCAGACCGAGCTTCGCGCCCGCCCATTCAGCGACGGCGCGATTGCGGCGCGCTTCCGCCTTGAAGCGCAGCTCTTCGTCGTAAGCGAATTTGTTCTCGAAGCCCTTTTCGCGCTCGTTGAAGGTCGTCATGTCCGTTTGCTCCCTGATCTCCCGAGCGCCCCGCGGCGCCTGACCCTTGGTTGTATTAACTCTATTTCCACAAGCACTACGAGCATTTCTGCTGCCCGCAAAACGCATATCTACGGCAGCGTTACCGTGCGCCCTGAGCTAAATCAACGGCTTGGCGTTTAGTCACCATAAGCACCGCTGCGGCTCATGGTCTACATTGTGTCGCCCCCCTCGTTCGGCTAGTGTCCGCCCAAGACATCCGAGCGCGAAAAAGGTTCGCCCTTCCTTTCCCGACATGAAGAAAACACGTTGGAAAATCAAGGCGTCAGCGTCAGCGTACGAACTCGTGAGAAGATCTGTATACCGCAATGAGTGAGAGCAATCTGTTGATCCTCAGAGGTCCAGGAATGAACAAGCGTCGGCGCATCTACGAGGGCAAGGCGAAGGTCCTTTACGAAGGTCCGGAGCCCGGCACCCTTATTCAACATTTCAAGGACGACGCAACGGCCTTCAATGCGAAGAAGCACGCATTGATCGAAGGCAAAGGCGTACTCAACAATCGTATCTCCGAATACATCTTCATGAAGCTCGGTGAGATCGGCGTGCCGACGCATTTCATCAAGCGCCTCAACATGCGCGAGCAGTTGATCCGCGAAGTTGAAATCGTGCCGCTCGAAGTTGTCGTGCGCAACGTTGCAGCCGGTTCGCTGGCAACGCGCCTCGGTCTCGAAGAAGGCACGCAGCTGCCGCGCTCGATCATCGAGTTCTACTTCAAAAAGGACGAATTGAACGACCCGATGGTCTCGGAAGAGCACATCACGGCGTTCGGCTGGGCGACGCCGCAGGAAATCGACGAGATCATGCAGCTCGCGCTGCGCATCAATGATTTCCTCGTCGGCCTCTTCCTCGGCATCGGCATCCGCCTCGTCGACTTCAAGGTTGAGTTCGGCCGCTTCTACGACAACGAGCAGGTGCGGATCGTTCTTGCCGACGAGATCAGTCCCGATTGCTGCCGCCTCTGGGATGCCCAGTCGGGCGACAAGCTCGACAAGGATCGCTTCCGTCGCGATCTCGGCGGCGTTCTCGAAGCCTATCAGGAAGTTGCCCGCCGCCTCGGCGTTCTGACCGAAACGCCACGTCCGCGTGGTGCAGGCCCCGTGCTTGTCGCCTCGAACGCAACGTCGAACGGCCCGGTCGCGCCCATCAACGGCAAGCCGAACTAAACACCTGTCATCCCGGACGGCCGAAAGGCCGATCCGGGAGCCACGCTCACTCAAAATGTGCGAGAGTTCATCGTCTGGGTCCCGGCTCTTCGCTACGCTCGGCCGGGATGACAATTTGGAACAACGATGAAAGCCAAAATCAAAATCACACTGAAGAACGGCGTGCTCGATCCCCAGGGCAAAGCCATCGAAGGCGCCATCAAGGGCCTCGGCATCTCCGGCGTCGGCGACGTGCGGCAGGGCAAGTATATCGAAGTCGATCTGTCCGAGACCGACCCTGCCAAGGCGAAAGCGCTCGTCGAGCAGATGTGCAAGGACCTGCTCGCCAACACGGTCATCGAAAACTACAGCTACGAAATCGGCTGACGATGCGGGCAACGCTCGTGATCGCGCTGGCCATCGCAGCGCTCGGGTCCAGCCCGGCGCTCGCTCAGCCTGCGGCCGCACCCGATCTCGATTGCCAAATGGGCTTCAAGGCGCTGCGCAACTGGTCAGCATGGCTGCCGGGAGCCAAACAGGAAGCCGCCAATCCGAATGTCGTCACGGTCGAGAACCCGGACGTCTGGCGTGTCGAAATCACCTTCACAGAACCCGGCCAGCCCGCGCACCCCGCCATCGTCCTGCGCAAGTTCGTAAAACAGGTCACCGGCGTCTGGACGGCGCAAAGCAAGGAATGCGGCTACGGCAATCAGGTCGAGTTCATGGCCCTTGTCGATGCGATGAAAGCCGAAGACACGCGGCTGACCAACGCTTCCCGCGCCGAAGTCGAAAAGCAAAAGCGTAAGCAGTCGCCGCTCGGCGGCCCTTAAGCGCCTTAAGGGCTGTGACAGCCCCGCAAGTGGACTTGCGGCCGGAGTCGCATTACTTCACTGCTGTCAATCATTGACACCTATCAGCGATCGAAATCGCCAACCGAGGCTATCCAGGATGCTCCGCGCTTCCGTCATCGTCTTTCCCGGCTCCAACTGCGACCGCGACGTCGAAACCGCGATCACGCGGGTTACGGGCTTTGCGCCGAAGATGGTCTGGCATGGCGACGCCAGCGTGCCCTCCTCGGACGTCATCGTGCTGCCGGGCGGCTTCTCTTACGGCGACTACCTACGCTGCGGCGCGATGGCGGCCCACTCTCCAATCATGAAGGACGTCGTCGCGAAAGCGAACGCCGGAACGCCCGTCATCGGCATCTGCAACGGCTTCCAGATCCTGTGCGAGTCGGGCCTGCTTCCTGGCGCCCTCCTGCGCAACGCATCGTTGCACTTCATCTGCCGCGACGTGTTCCTGAAGGTCGAGAACGACACCTCGTTTTTCACCAAGTGCTACCGCAAGGGCGAAGTCATCAAGGTTCCGGTCGCGCACGGCGAGGGCAACTATTTCGCCGACAGCGAGACGCTGGACCGCCTCGAAGGCGAAGGCCGCGTCGCTTTCCGCTATTCCGATGGCGAAGGAACCGTCAGCGCCGAGACCTGCCCGAACGGCGCCCAGCGCAACATCGCCGGCATCACCAACGAAACCGGCCGCGTGCTCGGCATGATGCCCCACCCGGAGCGTCTTTACGAAAGCGCTCTCGGCGGCACCGATGGCCGCCGCGTGTTCGAAAGTATCCTGCTCTCGACCCTCGAAGCTGCTTGATTTTTTATTCCCCTCTCCCCTTGCGGAGAGAGGGCCAGGGTGGGGGACGGGCATGCGCCCAAGGCTCGCCATCGCGAATGCGCCCCTCACCGACGCTCCGCGTCCGCCTCTCCACAAGGGAGAGGCGTTATTCAAATGACAAACCTAATCGCAGACGCGGACGCGCGACCAGCGCCACCTGCCCTCATAGTCATCCCAGTAGCGGCGACCACGTTCCCAATGACACGGACCGCCATAACCACCGCCGTAGTAGTATGCAGGCGGCGGAGGCGGCGGCGGATCGTAGTAATAGGGCCGCGCCGTCGAGCCGATGATGGCCCCGGCTGCGAGACCACCAAAAAGCCCGGCAGCAAAGTCACCACCACCGGCGTGTGCGGGAGCCACCAGCCCCGTCATCGCGACTGCGGCAACAGCCGCGCCAAAAATGCGTTTCATGATCGAAGTTCCCCTTCGTCCCTCGAAGCGCAATTCTGATCTTCTATCAATGAACCGCGCTTGAACGGCTTGTAAGCCAGCTTCGGGGTAATTCTGTGATCCTAAACAATTTGCGAATAAGTTAAAAACGCGGGTTACCGAGGATCGACGGGGCTCAATCTGGAACTCGAGTTAAGCAATGTGCTTGGGGGCGCATTAGACGCCGGCGGACTTTCAGACCCGACCGCACTTTCGAAAGTCCCCATAACATAACTTCCGCCGTTGGCTCTCGGCACGATCGTATAAAGAATATGAATCATCGCACCTGACGACGCTATCTGGCACGCAGTCCGCAAAATTAAGACGTCTCCTTTCTTTTCACGGGTTGAAGCAAAACTTCCTGCGCAGTCCTTGCTATCACTCGAAACAAGCCCCGACGCCACCGCCTCCAAGGAAAGCAAATCAATCTTCGCAACCCCAACCACACTTTGACCGGCCCAGGAGACATCCCACGTAGAGAAACTCCCAGTCGGCTTGTCGGGAGATATTGTCACCCCTTGAATACCCGCTTGTGAGAGCGTGGTGGCAACATACGCTATGAGTTCGGCTCTCTCGGAAGGCGGTGGAGAGACGGCAGCCGAACTTGGTGCACCAAACGGATTCGCAGGAGGGTTAAGATATTTGTCCGCACAGGCGAGCGTCAGATCTAGAACCTTGCTTGAATTCGTCAAATCGAAGCCAAGACTCTCACCGGCGCCTTGAACGCGCAGCAGACGCCCCCTCTTGAACAACTGAAACAGGTAATTGCTCAGCTCCAGAGGCGCTCCTGCCATTGTCGGCATCAGCGCGGTAGCGGTCAGTACGATGGGCTGATTGCGGTCAATTTGAATACGAACCGGAAATTTCGAACCAACGGCCATTTTCCAATTCGGATTTAATAGAGCGAGTGTCCAACCACCTGTGCCAAGCGCGAAGACGAGAGTAGTGCCGCTTCTATAGGGCACAGAGGCCGAGCAATGGCTGAATTGCCCCGTATCGTCACTGGTATAGGCATTGACGTACCAGCCGTAATATTGCGTCCCGTTGCCTATGGGTTTCGACTGCACGGGAGGCGTGACGAAAACCAGAAATCCGAAAATAGCGAAAAAAAGTTCGATACCGCCTAATCGAAAAAATCGAAGCATCTCGATCTCCCGAGCAACAATCTAAAATGAGATAATGCCCTTAACGAACCCCATTGAACGTGGTTTTCTAGTCTGTTCAGATTTTTTTTGCAGCGCGCCTACCAAGCAGAGCAGCATCCGCACATGGCCTCGGCGCACTGTGCAGCTTCGGCCAATCCTGCGCAGATCAAGCCGACATCGCAAGATATGCTGAAACAGTTAGAACAGAGATCATGGTCGAAACGAGAATCACGCGCGACGTAACGGCCGCCTCGCGCGCATAAAATTCCGCGAGCATGAAAGGCCCGGTTCCCGTCGGCAGCGCAGCGAGCAAAACGACGGTTCGCGTCAGCGTCGGCGACAGATGAAAGACCATGCTCGCCAAGACCCACGCAATGATCGGATGCAGCACAAGCTTCAATCCGACGAGCATTGCGGTCGAGCGCGTTACGTCGGCTTCCTGCTCGGTCTTGGCGGCGAGGAACAAGCCGAGCGCCACCAGCGCACACGGCGACGCCGCGCCTCCGAGCATCTTCAGGAACGTTTCGACGGGCACCGGCACCGTCAATCCGCTCGCGGGAAAAAGCGCGCCGAGCGCCGGCGCCACCAGCAGCGGATTGCGCATCAACGACAGGCCGACCTTGCGCGCGAGATGCAGAGCCCGCGCCTCACTCTGCAGCCCGACCTCGATCAGCACGATCGCAATGGCGAACACCACGCAGACCGTAATGATCGACGCAATCGTCGTCGGCGCCAGCGCCTGCTGGCCGAGCACTGCAAGCGTGATGGGAAAGCCCATGTAGGCCGTATTCGCATATCCGGCATTGAGCCCATCGATCGCGGCGTCGGCCAGATGCCGCGGCGAGCGCAGACGCGCGGCAACCGTCACGGTAAAGATCAGCAGCGTGCTGATCCCGAACACTGCGATGAAGCCCGGCTGCCAGAGATCGCTCCAATGGGCGTGGCTCGTGATGTCGAACAGCAGTGCAGGCAACGCCAGATAGACGACAAACCTATTGAGCTCCGTCGTCGCGTTGGGCCCGAGCACGCCGATCCGCCGCGCGAGCCACCCGGCAAGCACCAGCGCGAAAATCGGCAACACGACGAGAAACGTGGAAAACATGAAACGCTCACCAAGAAGGATAGGTCGCCATTCCTATGGTTGCGCCGCGACCCAATCCAATGCGGTTTATTGGACCCGTTCCAAGATTTCGGCGCCTAGCGCAGGCCGATTGTGATCTTTCGGTGGCATTTAAAGGCGGCCACTTGCGCCGCGTACAAGCGCACCTAGATCATTAGAGATTGCGGGGCCGGGCCCCTCTGGCATGCACCAAAACGGTGCTGCGATGTCGGACCGCATCGGGTGTGCCCGGTGCTTCGACTTTTTCACCGGACATACCTCCAATATTCCGAACCGGAGGAAAACTATGTCCCGTCGCTTCTTGGTCCTTCTCGAGCGAGCCGCCCGCATTCGCGAGTTGATCGACCGCGAACAGCAGTCATCGGCGCCAAACGCCATTCGGCTGATGCGTATGAAGCAGGTCTATCTGACAATCTCACGTCGGCTCAGAAGCCTGACGGAGAAACGGATCATCGCGATGGCGTCCGCCCCCCGCCTGCGCCCGGACGTCGTCTTCCGCAACGTCCGCTCCGCCCCCGCCCTCTCGGGCCATTGGTGAGATAGGGGCCTGTGCTTGGCGGCCGGCGCGGAACGCGAGTCGTTGCGCACAAACAAAAAAGGGGCCCTCTGGCCCCTTTTCCGTGCAGTCAAACAGTCCGCTCGATTAGCGGCTGTTCCCGCGCCGCTGGTTTTTGCGCGTCGGCTGAGAGCCGAACGACAGCGAGTTGAACACAGCGAACACGATGGCCTTCATAGTATCACCTGTTTTGAGCTAGCCGGCGGGAGAACCCCGCCTAACTCCCGGGATTAGCCCCCGGGTCGCTTTCTTCTACAGTGTAGATAGGTGATCCGTGTGCGTTGCGCCAGGGGGGCGCCGAGCAGCTCTATCATGCGCGCCCAGCAGCGCGGCTCTGTCGCGGGGGGTGTCGCAAAAACTCAACGATTACAGTAACTAAAGTGCGAATAAAAAAAGGGAGAGAGTTGTAACTCCCTCCCTTCGCTCGAACGACTTGCAAGCGTGGACTTGGAAGCGTCGAAGCAAACCCGCTGCCGGATTTCGCAACCGCGAAGGCGCTACTCTGCGAACGAACCCTCAATTCCTTCCGACGACCCTGAACTGCGAGTTCGCGGGCCGTCGGCATTGATCGATGTTCAAGTCCGCACTACGGCTGATGGACGTAGCGCCACGTTTCACGGAATTACATAACCATCTGAGCTGATTAGAAAAATACCCTATACCCGCAAGTCCGTGTTGCGCCTTTTGCAGCGCGAAACGGTCACAGTACGAACGGGTAGGACGGAAAGTGCCAACCTGCACCATAACTGGGCAACGGACCTTCGCCGAAGGCTGATTTGCGACGCAAAACCGTCCGCCAGCCCACAAATGCCCCGAGCCGGCAAAAACGCCGCACGATTCCACGTGACGAAATCGCTCAAGCGGCCTGACGATAACGCCGGATGTCGGCTGCCCGTCCGGGCTCACCAGCAACACTTGCCTCAGAGGCAAAAGGCTGCCCCGGCGCCGCAAAGCGTGATGCGTGCGCGATTTCGAGCGACGACGGATGCTCTCCATGGCCGCCGAGTTGGTGATACCTGGCAGCGCGCCAAACATCCGCGAACGAAACACCCGCGAGCAACGATGCGCGCCTCTCGAACTTCTCCGACGACATGAGTGTAGACCTTCTGACCCATCATATGCGCAGCTGAGGGAGATCCAGTCGCTCCCTGCACTGCCGATTTGACGAGCATATAGGATGCAGAATCTGCCAAATAAAATGGCATCTCGCCGCAATACTGAAATGCGCCGTCAGCAGCGCTGAGCCGCCGCGGCATAGGGTGCAGCCGGTTCATATCGCATTCAGAAATTTTGAAGCGATCCGCACGGAGCATTTCTCGAAGCCGGCGGCCGCGACAACACCGCGATGCGCCGCTATAGAGTGCGTCCGACTACGACAGTTATTTTATCGCCGGGCACGCCCATATTCGGCTCGACCGTCAATCCAAACGAGGAGGACACTTACCCCGTGAAAACCATTGCCGGACTGCTATGCCTCGGTTTCTTCCTCATGACGCCTGCCATGGCGGAAGACATGGACATGAAGTCCATGGATCACATGAACACGGGCGGCCAAATGAAGATGGACATGGGCACGTCCGCCGACGCCGCTCCGTCGTCCAAGGCTTTCGAGGCTGCAATGCAGAAGATGCATCAGGGTATGATGGTCGGCTACACCGGCAACGCCGATGTTGACTTTGTGAAGGGCATGATCCCGCACCACCAGGGTGCCATCGACATGGCCAAGATCGAGCTTCAGTACGGCAAGGACCCCGAGCTTCGAAAGCTCGCAGAGGAGATTATCAAAGCCCAGGAAACCGAAATCGCGTTCATGAAAACCTGGCTCGCCAAGAACGCGAAGTGAACCCTATGGCAATTGTCATACCGGCCGGGGCGTAGCGAAGAGCTGGCCCCAGGGCCATACCGAGGCCAAACATTCTAAGTCTCGGGTCGTGCTCCAGGGCTCGCAACCGCCCGCCAGCGAAGAAAGAAGCCACAAACCCGCGACTTGCGGCCGGCTCCGCGAAGCGGAGTCGCAAGGCGCCAACCAAAGGGCGACAAACCGGCCTCGACCCCATATAAGCGGTCGCAAATCAAGCGCGCCCCAAGAGATTTGCCCGAGATCCTGAATGACCGAGACGACCACCATCCGCAAGATCACCCCGCAAATCGTTGCCGAGCACGGCCTGAAGCCCGACGAATACGAGCGGCTACTGGAAATCCTCGGCCGCGAGCCGTCGATCTGTGAACTCGGCATCTTCTCGGTCATGTGGAGCGAGCACTGCTCGTACAAATCCTCCCGCGTCTGGCTGAAAACGCTGCCGACGTCCGGCCCCCAGGTCATCCAGGGACCGGGCGAGAACGCGGGCGTGGTTGACCTCGGAGACGGCGACGCCGTCGTCTTCAAGATGGAGAGCCACAACCACCCCTCCTACATCGAGCCATTCCAGGGCGCGGCGACCGGCGTCGGCGGCATCATGCGCGATGTCTTCACGATGGGCGCGCGCCCCGTCGCCAACATGAACGCGTTGCGCTTCGGCGCCCCAGATCATGCCAAGACCCGCCACCTGGTTTCAGGCGTCGTCGCGGGCATCGCGCATTACGGCAACTGCACCGGCGTGCCGACCATCGGCGGCGAAACGAATTTCGACGAAGGCTACAACAACAACATCCTCGTCAACGCCATGTGCGTCGGCCTCGCGCGGACGGACAAGATTTTCTATTCCGCCGCCAAGGGCGTCGGCCTCCCCGTCGTCTATGTCGGATCGAAAACGGGCCGCGACGGCATCCACGGCGCGACGATGGCGTCGGCCGAGTTCGACGAGAAGTCGGACGAGAAACGCCCGACCGTGCAGGTCGGCGATCCTTTCACCGAAAAGCTTCTGATCGAAGCCTGCCTCGAACTGATGGCGACGGACTCGATCATCGCCATTCAGGACATGGGCGCCGCAGGCCTCACGTCATCGACCTCGGAAATGGCCGACAAGGGCGGCGTCGGCATCGAACTGAACCTCGACCTCGTGCCCCAGCGCGAAACCGGCATGACCGCTTACGAGATGATGCTCTCGGAAAGCCAGGAACGCATGCTGATGATCCTGAAGCCCGAGCGCGAGGCCGACGCGAAAGCGATCTTCGAGAAATGGGGCCTCGACTTCGCCGTCATCGGTCACACGACCGATACCCAGCGCATGATCATCAAGCACAAGGGTGAGGTCGAAGCCGATCTGCCCGTGCCGGTGCTTGCCAACTCCGCGCCGATGTACACGCGCCCGCATGTCGAGCCGAAGAAGCCCGCGAAGATTTTGCCCGAATGGGTGCCCGCACCGAACGCAATCCTCGGCACGCTGAAGGATCTGATGGCAGGCCATCACCTCGCGTCGCGCCGCTGGATCTGGGAACAATACGATCACATGGTCATGGGCGACACCGTCGGTCGCCCCGGTGGCGACGCGGGCGTCGTGCGCGTCCACGGCACGAAGAAAGCCATTGCGGTTGCCTGCGATGTGACGCCCCGCTACGTCACCGCCGATCCGGAAGAAGGCACGAAGCAGGCCGTCGTCGAAACCTGGCGCAACCTGACCGCCGTCGGCGCCGATCCGCTCGCCATCACCGACAATATGAACTTCGCCAATCCCGAACGCCCAGAGATCATGGGTCAGTTCGTTGCAAGCTGCCGCGGCATGGCGGAAGCCTGCAACGCGCTCGGCTATCCGGTCGTCTCCGGCAACGTCTCGCTTTACAATGAGACGAACGGCGTCGGCATTCCGCCCACGCCTGCCATCGGCGGCGTCGGGCTCGTGCCTGATTCAGCGAAGCTCGCCGATATTCGCCTCAAGAACGAAGGCAACGTGCTGATCGTCATCGGCCGGGAGGAAGGCCACCTCGGTCAGTCGCTCTATCAGCAATACGCGTCTGGGAAGTTCGAAGGCGCGCCCCCGCCGGTCAACCTCGAAGATGAGATTAAGGCCGGACGTTTGATCCGCACGCTGATCCGCGAAGGCCGCGCACTCGCGGTGCACGACTGCGCCGACGGCGGACTGCTCGTCGCCATCGCCGAAATGGCGCTTGCGGGCGGCAAGAACGGTCTTTCGCGCGAAGCATCAGGCCTCGGCGTCGAACTCTTCGCGTATGAAGGCAAACTTCCCGCGCATGCCGTCTGGTTCGGCGAGGATCAGGGCCGCTACGTTGTCGAGGTTACGCCGCAGAAGGCCGAGGAAGTTCTGGAACGCGCGCGCCTGCTCGAATTGCCGGCCCGCATCATCGGCCGCGTCGGCGGCAACGCCATCGCGCTGAAGGGTGAAGGCGCATTGCCGCTGTCCGAACTCCGCACCGCCAACGAAGGCTTCCTGCCGAAGCTAATGCAGGGTGAGTTGGCTAGCTGACACGGAAGGAAAGTACGGACCATGGCGACCGGCGATAACCCGCAATCCCAGCAGGAACTCAGCGAAATTAAGGGCGCCCTCGACGTACTCTTTACGCTGCGCGAAGAGTTCGCAACATGGGTCGAGGAAGCCCAGGACGGCGTGCGCAAAGAAGAACTCGACAACGTCTATCAGCACGTCCTCGCCATGGAGGAAGAATACCAGCGGCGCCTCGTTGAGCTGCAGAAAAAGGTCGAAGCATCATCCTAATCGGGCGTGCGCAACACGCGATCTCCGCGGCAAAACGATCTCTTAATCGTCATGACCGGGGAGGCGACCAGCCACGACACCGACCTGCAAACGAATTTTGAAGTTTGTCGAGACTTCGGCCTTTGCCGGGATGACGAAAAAACAAGACGAATGCCCGCCAAAGGGCGCCGCACCCATAGAGGAACCAACATGCGCTACGCCCGCTTCCCCACCATGATGGCCATCGCCGCAACGCTCGCTATCGTGAGCGCCATCCTTCCCAACAACCATGCAATCGCACAAACGCAAGGATCGAAAATGACCACCACACCGTCCGGCCTCCAATACGAAGACACCGTCGTCGGCACCGGCGCGACGCCCGAGACCGGGCAGATCTGCGTCATGCACTACACCGGCTGGCTCTATGTCGACGGCAAGAAAGGCTCGAAGTTCGACTCGTCCGTCGATCGCGGCCAGGCGTTCGAATTCCCGATCGGAACCGGCCGTGTCATCAAGGGCTGGGACGAAGGCGTTGCCGGAATGAAAGTCGGCGGCAAGCGCACGCTCATCATTCCGCCGCAGCTCGGCTACGGCGCACGCGGCGCTGGCGGTGTCATCCCTCCGAACGCCACGCTGATCTTCGACGTCGAATTGCTCGGCGTGAAATAACCTTATGCGGCGGAGGTCGCCAACACCGGGGCCTCCGCCGGATATTGATGCCGGGCCACCCGCGAAACGACGCCGGAAAGGTCCGAGCAGCGCGGCCGGTGGAAGCGTTCGATGTTGGTCAGAAAGCGCTCCTGCGTGACCATATTCGGATGCTCTGATCCACGCGCCTGCCGTTCTTCCGGGCTCATCTTGGTCTTGATCTGCATCTTGCGGGAAATGCCCTTCTCGTTGAGCACCGCATAGCCGTAATAGAAGATCGCCAGATCGCCGAGCGTCGGCATCTGATACCAATGCCGCCCGCCCTCGCGCGCATACGCGACGGGGTAATTGTGGATGCTGCGGCTGGCCCGCAGTCCGAAATTCAGCTTATCGCACGGACGCGGATCCGTTTCGTAATAGCCAAAGCGCACCTGCTCGTGCAGCGGCCTGCTGTGACCGAGCGGCGCCGGATAGCCGCCCTGCGGTTGGACGAAAACATAGTTGCCGATGAAGTGCTGCGCCGGCACCGTGATTTTATCGAGCTGCGCCACGTTGCCATAGAGGAATTCGGTTACGTTCAGCGCCATCCGCCAACCGCTGCAGGTCCGCTCGTAGTCTTCCACTTCGCGGTCAATGCAGGCGCTGTCGAAGTAAGCATTCCGCGTCGGATAAATCTCCCACTCCGGACACATCTTCTTGATGATGTCTCGGCTCGCATCTGTCGAATTGTAGTCGATCATGATGCCGTGATCGAAAATCCGCCGATGGTGGGCAAGCCACCAAGGCAGCAGATATTCCTCGTTGAAGAAGTGGCAAACAACCGTCCGCATCTCAGCCCCCAAGCGAACAAGCACCGCCCGCGCTGCGGCATCCACAGCCATCAGGCGCCATGCGTTTGATCCCGGTGGAAAGATATGCTGCGATTCGATCAATCGCTGAAGCAGACAGACTGGCTCACGTTCACTTGATCTAGGCCAACGTCGTCGTCGCAAAGCCCAGCAGGCGCCGTCTCTTGTCGGCGTAGCCGCGATACTTGTAGATCAGCCCCGGCGGGACGATGAATTCGCCGTCCTTCAGGGCCTCATCGTCGAATTGACCGTTGCTGAGGCGCGGCGCAACGCCCGAATAGGCAAAACGCCGCCCGAACTCATCCAACACGAATTCCGAAAAATCGCGCCCATCGAGCCGGCCGATCACCGGACCATCCGGTGTCGTGTTGTGAAGCACGGAATATTCCAGGATATGCGCGTGATGCCTCATCGCGTGCATGGAACAAGGCCTTCCTGCTAATAGCGAATGCCATCGAGCTGTTGCGTCGGCGCGGCGTTGGAAACGGTCTCGTCAGGTTCGCTGTTGGCAGCGATGATAATTCCGACCGCCGCACAAGCGCCGATCAGAAGCGCAAGAATAAGCGGTCCTTCGCTTTTTTCGCGCTTCTTGGCCGGGACCGTCTGTACCGCTTGCCCGATGCGCTGTTTGGATTTGAGTAAATCGCTGGACATGGTTCTAACCGTTTCTATGTGCGTTATCGGCACACAACGGAAACGTAAGCACCTACCCATAAAGTTTCGACGGGAGACCCGGCGCAAAGATATAGCCGTCCCATAAGGACTGCATGGCGCGACGGAAGCTTAAGGTTGTCGCAATCGGCATTCTGCTTTCTGCCGCTTCCGCTTAGCAACCTCAGGCGGTATGCGGCCGAGCCTGTTTAGGTATCGCCACCTCCCCGCAAAAAAATATTTCGCCCCACGGGTGGAACATTCAAGATTGCGCGCAATCGTCATGAAACACGCCCGCCCGAAGACAACCGGAGGTGCACATCAGCGTTTAAAATTTGAGATTACGCTCGCGAACGCGTGAAGATGTTTCCCAAACAACCCCGTAAACGGGAACGACGACCGTCAGCACACAGCCGAGGTCGTCGCTCCCATAGAAATTTGAATGTAGACCGAACGTTATTTATGAGCGCCGGCGTTCTGCTCCATCTCAGCGCCAGCAAGAGAGCCGTCATCGGGCTTGGCATTCGGCGTCGCCGTCTTGCCGGTTCTATCGCTGTTGACGCCTGGCTGGCGCTGCATCTGGGCTTCGGACAGGCTGCCGGAGTTCGGCTTGGCCGTCGGCGAAGAAGTCGAACCGCCATGCGTGCCGGGAAGATCTTTCATCGCTTTAGTGGTGATATTGCCGTCCTCTGCGAGCGCAACCGAACCGGAAAGGGCCAACAGCAAAGCTGCAAAAATCGTCGTTTTCATCGTACAAGCTCCTGATCTAAAAAGTTAAAAATTGTTCAGTCCAGAGCGCGACCGGAACGCAGTACTGTGTAACGCTCGACCGCCGCATCGAGCTGCGACTGTTTCTCGCTCTTGCATGAACGGTACGTCGGGCTTTTGAGGTTCGTTTCAGGCGCTGGCGGAGAAAGTTTCAGCGAAAGTCTGGGCGAAAGTTTCCGCGGCGGACATTAAGGAATGCGAGGAGCCCACGACCGTGCCGATAGCCGTTTCGATCATTGTGTTCCGGGAGGAACTTCCGGTTCGGATGATCCAGGGCACAACGGCAGCAACATCGGTTATCCAGAGCAAACCTGATCTTACGAAAAGGATCTTGTCATGCGGATCATAAAATTGATTGCCCCTGCCGCGATCTCCCTGTCGCTGGCGCCGGCGACGTTCGTCAACGCATTTGCCGGCTCCGATCCGGTCGGCGTCTGGATGGACGACACCGGCCGCGGCGCTGTCGAGATCAAGCCGTGCGGCAACGCGCTGTGCGGCAACGTCGTTTGGGTGAAATCGTCGACGGATAACGATGGCTGCGGCAAGCAGATCATCGGCGGCGTCACGCCCGCGGGCAGCGGCCACTGGGACAACGGCTGGATCTACTCGCCGGAAAAGGGCCGCAAGTACGATGTCGAGCTGACGCCGCTTTCTAACGGCAATCTCAAAGTCGTTGGCTATGCCGGCCTCAAATTCCTATCGCGGACGATGATCTGGACGCCAGCGCCGACCGACCTTCAGCTTTGTGCCGACACATCGCCGAACAATGCCGACAACAACGGCGCGACCAACGCATCCGTCCCACCTACGATCACCCCGAACGCCAATACTTCAGGCAAGAACGCGGTGCCGTCACCAGGCGCAGGCATCGACGCCAACGCCGCTGCTCCGGCGACCAACGCAACAGCCAAGGCAAAAGAACCTTCGGCAACACCCGATCAGGGAAAGACACCGCCCAAGGAAACTGCCAAGGCTGACGGGCCGCCGCCCGCCAAAGACAGCGACGGAAGCGGCAACGACCTCGGCAAAATGAAGATCGGCGGCACGGAACTGGACAAGGTCTTCACGAAGACGAAGGACGGCAAATGCAAGCTCGACCTTCCGTGGGTGAAGGTCACGCTCGACTGCGATCGCTGATCGAAGAAAGTTCGCTCGCGCCGAGGCCTCCCCCCGTTCTCGGCGTTTCAGAGACGCTCGCTGCACCTGCAGGTGGCGAGCGTCTCACCCCTTTTTGAAAGCCCCGAGAAGCCAACAAAAGAAAACGCGGCGGCAGGGTTTCTGCCACCGCGTCCGAATTCAAATCGCGTCAATCGACTTAGATGAGGTCGATCTCAGCCGGAAGGTACGACGTCACTTCGAGGCCGACTTCCTGCTCGCGAACTTCAGGCTTTGTCCAGGTCTTCATGGTGTCCTCCATTAGACTTTTAGGGAGTTTCTCACTCCACGTAACGTATGAGATAGGCCTGATCTCCGATAACGTCCAATCGCAATCACGTGAGAATTCCATAAGATTGCCTGATCGAAGGCCTTGCCGGAGCTGATCGGAAGCGCCATAGATCAGAAAACCCTCCAGATCATGATCAAAACCGGGAGTTCACCACCAATGCCGATGGCCGCGGCCGATATCGAGAAGATGATCAAAGCCCGTTTTCCCGACGCCGAAATCCACTTGAAGGATCTCGCGGGCGACAACGACCACTGGGCGGCGCACGTCGTCTCGGCGGCCTTTAAGGGCAAGAGTCGCGTCCAGCAGCATCAGATGGTCTACGACGCGCTTGGCGGCCGCATGGGTGGCGTTCTGCATGCCCTGCAGCTGACAACCGCCCTGCCGGCCGAATGACCGTCGCGCCCGCTAAAGCGCCCGATTGACTATCGGACAACTCTCGCCCACATCTCAACCTTTCACGGGTGCGCCGCTACGGCCGCCCCGGCACGATAGGAGCCCCGGAATGGCCTCTGACACCACCACCGCCAATGACGTGATTGCCAAGACGATCGCCGACAACGACGTCGTTCTGTTTATGAAGGGAACGAAGCAGTTCCCGCAGTGCGGTTTCTCCGCCACCGCCGTGAAGATCCTTGAGCACCTCGGCGTGCCGTTCAAAGATGTGAACGTGCTCGAAGACCAAGGCATCCGCGAAGGCATCAAGACGTTTTCGAACTGGCCGACGATCCCGCAGCTTTACGTCAAAGGCGAATTCGTCGGCGGCTGCGATATCATGCGCGAGATGTATTCGGCAGGCGAACTGCATGACCTCATCTGCGAAAAAGGCATCGCCCACAGCCACCACCACGGCTGAGTTTCGCAATCAGATATGAAATTCCAAGCGGGGCTGTTTCAGCTCCGCTTTTGTTTTTTACGGTCCCGACATCCTCGTCGAACGTCTCCAAAAACAAAACACACACTCCATCATGCCGGCGGAGGCCGGCACCCAGACAAGCATCGGTACAGAAACTGTTTCTGTCTGACTGGATCCCGGCCTGCGCCGGGATGACGATGCGAGACGAATGAACGCTCGCTCCCCTTACCGCGGCGGGAAGGACTGCGGCTGCGAACAAATTCAAACATCCGTCCACGACGCAAACGTCGCCGCCTGCCCACGGTTCACGCCATCGGCGTCGATCAACTGCCACACGATCCCGTCGTCGATCCAGAACCGGCGGCCCGACTTTGAAATCCGCACGCCGCGATAGCCGCGCACGAACCCGTCGCGCGCAACAGCTTCCAAAATCCGCGCTCGCTCCTCGCGATTCGGCGCTTCCGCCGACAGCCGCGACGGCAACGTGATGAACTCGTCCCACGGATATTCGAAACACGCCTGCGCCCGCTTGTTTGCATAGACGAAGCGCGGATCGGCATCCGTGTTATGCGCCACGACGACGAATGGCGCGTCATCGTAAAGCCATTGCGCGTTTGCGCCCTCCGGCACCAGCGGCGCGCCGACGAGCCGCGCATAACTGCCCGTCAGCAGTTCGAAGAACGCTGGATCGCTCCGCAAATCCGAACTCATCCGACGACCAGCGTCTTCAGCTTCTCGGTGTCGATCGCCTTGACGACGCGACCGTGCTTGCCCGTGGTCGTCTCGGCCGCGAGCATCGCATTCAACACCGCTTCCTCCACGCTTTCGACCACGGCCAAATAAACCGCATCGAGATCGTCGTTGCTGACGGCCGTGAACGTCAACGCGGCAGGTTCCGGCAATTGCCCCGGATCGTTCGCCGTCGAAAATGCCATGAAGATATCGCCCGACGAATTGCCCGACGGCGTCCCGCCGCGTCCGATGCCGATCGACGCCCGCCGCGCCAGGCGTTCGAGTTGCCCCGGCAGCAGCGGCGCATCCGTCGCGATGATGACGATGATCGAGCCCCGCTCGTTTTCATAAACGCGCTCGCCCGGCAGCAGATCGCCGACCGGCTTCCCGCACACCGTCAGCCACGGTTTGATGCCGTGGTTCGCCTGCACCAGCACGCCAATGGTGTGTTCGCCGAGCCGCGTCGTCGCGATCCGCGACGCCGTCCCCGTCCCGCCCTTGAATTCATAGGCGATCATGCCCGTGCCGCCGCCGACGCAGCCTTCTGCCACCGGCCCTGGCTGCGCGCCATCAATCGCCGCCATCACATGCGCTTCGGTGACATGAAACCCCGAGATGTCGCTCAGAAATCCGTCGTAGGTTTCGGCTGCGACCGGCAACGCCCAAAGATCCTCCCCCAGCGCCGAGAAGCGCTTGGCCATCCACTTCAGCGTCGCGTGATGCGCAAGCCCGACCGAGAATGTATTCGTGATCGTGATCGGCCCGGTAAACCAGCCCGCATCGCGGATCCAGTGCGCGCCCGTCATCTCTCCGTTGCCATTCATCGAAAACACGCCCGACCACAGCGGATGCGCCAGGTTTTCCGGCGCGCGCGGCAGGATCGCCGTCACACCCGTGTGCACGTTTCCGCCGTCATTGCGGAGCGTCGTGAAGCCGACAGTCACGCCGCCGACGTCTGTGATCGCGTTCAACGGCCCCGTTACACCCGGCATCGGCAATCCGAGCCCCCGCGCCCGCGGCTTGCCTGTGGAACCGAATTTCGCGGGATCGCGCGTCGTGCTGCTGTCCGTCATGCTCTCACCTGTTCTGCTCTCCCCTCCCTAGCCTCCAAATGCGCTTGCGACTTGACCCGCAGTGTCTCAATTTTGCCCTAACCGGATGGTGCCTCGATGGCATGGCAGAGCATGGCCCGCTTCGCCGCGAAAGGAGACCGATCGTGCAGGTCATGTGGCTGAGCGGCAGGCGCTTCTTTCTTTCGCTGACCATCTTGACAGCCAGCGTCTGCCTCGCGCTCGGCATCACGCTGCCGATCCTGAAACTGACGAGCTTCGGCATCTGGACGACCGAGCATTCGCTGCTCTCGACCGTCGACGTGTTGCTGAAGGACAACCAAACCTTCCTCGGCCTCATCGTACTCGTCTTCTCGATCCTCCTGCCCGTCACCAAGCTGCTTTACCTGCTGCTCGTCTCGACATTGCCGCCCGCCGAAATCGTCCGCCACCAGACACGGCTGCGCGCCCTCGAATGGCTCGGCAAATGGTCGATGCATGACGTACTCGTGCTGGCGCTGACGATCTTCTTCATCAAGAGCCAGGAGGTCTACGACGCATCGAGCCTCAACGGCGTCTATTTCTTCACCGCCGCCGTCGTGCTGATGATCCTCGCCTATGCCTGGATTAGAACAGACGGCATGGCCGCCGCGCCCGAACTTGTCCCCGTGCTGCCGCAGCCCGACGTCGGCCAGAAGGAAACGCGGCCCGCGTGGCGCAACTTCGCGCTGAGCTTCTTGATTATTCTCGCAACGGTGTTCTTCGCGCTCGGCCTGATCATGCCGTCGATCCGCTTCACGACCGTCTACGTCTGGACCAACGAGCACTCAATCCTGACGATCATCTACGCGCTGTTCGAGAACAACGAATATTTCCTCTGCTCCGTCGTGTTTGCGGTGTCGGTGTTCTTCCCATTCCTGAAGCTCTTCTATCTGTTGACGCTCATCACCGCGCACGACATGCCGCAGGAGTTTCGGCGCAAATCGTTCGCGACGATGGAATGGATCGGCCGCTATTCGATGACCGACGTCATGGTGCTGGCGCTGATGATCTTCTACGTGAACTCATCGGGCTACACCGAAGCCCGCGTGCTGCCGGGCGTCTATTTCTTCGCCGCGTCCGCGCTGATGACGATGCTCGCCTACGCCTGGGCCAACGCTGAAACACCGTCACGACGCCGAAGCAAACGCGGCGACGGCGGCGGCCCGGCCATCACGCCCAACCCCGGCATCTCGATTTCCCCAAGCCCTAAAACTCGACGCTGCAGAGCCGCTTGATCGTCTCACTCAATTTGTCAGCCGGGGCGAGCGATTGCTTCCAGCAACTCGGTCGCTGCAAGACGGGCACGGGAATGCATAACCTCTTCTGAAGCGCCTCCAAGCCCCAGCAACACACGAAAAGAATCGACACCAATGAGACGGTCAATAAAATCGCCGGTTAGCTTTCGGCGAAGAACATCGTCAACTCCGGCGAACTCCGGTCTCTGAGCGAGAAACTCGTCCAGAACGGCCAAATGCGATCCAATCAGACCGCGATAGGCCAACTCGCCCAAATGCGGGAAACGCACGGTCTCCGCCATAACCGCTCGAAACAATGCTGTGGTAGTCGAGTCTGCCACCCTCTGCTGAAACATAATGCCCACGAAGACGAGCAGGTCTGAAAGCGGCTTCTTGAGTGCTGCCGCGATTTCTGCCGCCTTGCTTTCATCCTCAGGGTGACATGCGCTCTCGATGACGGCGGCAAAAAGATCGTCCTTTCCTTCGGCGTGGCGATAGAGCGTCATGATCGAGACGCCCGCCGCAGCCGCAATTCCTTCCATGCTGGTCCCCTCATAGCCGTGCTGAAGGAATGCATTTCGAGCGGCATCGAGAATTGCCGTCCGCTTGCGCGCCATCAGCTTCGCTTTGGGATGATCGGCGGGCCAGTCTTTCACGAGCGCATTGACTCCATATGATAATCACCATTATCGTATGAATTCGATAAGATACCCTTCATTATCGAAACGGGCAGAATTTTCCATGTCTCAGCCAATCGCGCCAATAAAGGCCTCCTCGCATCGCGCATTGAACATTGTCGTCTGGAGCGCCCAGGCGCTCTTATTTGCGTGCTTCGTTTGGGCGGCATGGATGAAGATCACAACGCCAATCCCGCAACTCGCCGCGATGTGGAGCTGGACCGGGGATCTGCCGTCGCCATTGGTTCGCATTCTGGGAGTTGTGGATCTGGCAGGCGGCTTAGGAGTGTTGTTGCCATCGCTGACACGCATCAGGCCAAGCCTGACAGTCCTAGCCGCAGCAGGATGCATTTTGCTCCAGGTTTGCGCCATGATCTTCCACATTGCGCGAGGCGAAATCTCCGTCACACCCGTCAACGGAGTGTTTCTGAGCCTTGCGGTTCTCGTCTTCTGGGGACGCCGTAAAATCCCAATCGCATCTCGTTAAATACCGGCCTCGTCATCTTTGACTGCGTCCGCGCAGGCGCCATGAGCAACAAAAAAGGCCGCGCGAACACGGCCCTTTCAAATCAAATCATTCCGGCCGCAGGCCAAGAGCCCGACCGGGCGACGGCGCGAGCGCCGCCCCCGCGGAGCTGGCCCGCGCGATAGCGCGGAACAGCCAGCGTGAGCGAAATTACCGCGAATAGAATTCGACGACGAGGTTCGGTTCCATCTGAACCGGATACGGTACGTCGGACAGCGCCGGAACGCGCGTCAAAGACGCCGTCAACTTGCCATGGTCGGCGTTGACGTAATCGGGAACATCACGCTCAGCGCTCTTGATCGCTTCGAGCACGAGCGTCATCTGCTTCGCCTTCTCGCGAACTTCGATGACGTCGCCAACCTTCAGGCGGTAGCTCGGAACGGTGACGCGCTGGCCGTTGACCGAAACATGGCCGTGGCTCACGAACTGGCGCGCCGCGAACACGGTCGGCACGAACTTCGCGCGATAGACGAGCGCGTCGAGACGGCGCTCCAGGAGGCCGATCAGGTGCTCGGACGTCGAGCCCTTGAGGCGCGAAGCCTCATCGTAAGCGGCGCGGAACTGGCGCTCGGAGATCGAAGCGTAATAACCTTTGAGCTTCTGCTTGGCTTTGAGCTGCTGGCCGAAGTCGGACAGCTTGCCCGAACGGCGCTCGCCGTGCTGGCCCGGACGGCTCTCGCGGCGGTTGAGCGGGCTCTTCGGACGGCCCCAGATGTTCTCGCCGAGGCGGCGGTCGATCTTATGCTTGGCGCGAATGCGCTTCGTCATCTTCTAGCACTCCATGAGTTATGGCCCGGCCGAAGGAGCCGGAGCCGATTGGAGCGCCCCCTCCTCTAACCCCTCTCGGGGTTTGACAGGCATGGACCTTCGACAGTCCCGCCACGGGTGCGCAGAAATCAAACGCGGGCCCGAAGGCCCGCGAAGGTTGTGCTTGATAACGGTCATCGAGAGCCGCGTCAACCGCCCCGAACCGCCTCGAAAGCCTATTTCTTCTCGACCGTCGTCTCGCTGACGGACGTCGACCCGGTCGAAACGGGCGCACCGGCTGCAGGAGGAGCCCCGGCCGGCGGCTTCTGGCCCGCCTGAGCAAAATTCGGCGGCGGACTGCTGGCGACGTACGCCTCGATCAGCTCCTTAACCTTTTCCTTTTGCTCGGGCGTACACGTCTGCGGCGGCGATTTCTTTTCGTCGACAACGACTTGCTTGTCGCCTTCCTGCTCGACCAGCTTGATACGGCCGGTCATCAGCATCAGGGTCGTCAGATGTAACTGGCTGATGTAAACGAGTTGCTGCTGCGTCCACTTCCGTGTCGCCTCTTCCCGGCGCATCAGCGCACGGTGGTTCTGAACCTGCTCGTCGCGCAAGTCGCAAATCTGAGCATGGGCCGAAAGGCGGCCAGCCATAATCACCCGGCGCGCAACATCGAGCGGGACCTCGACCTGCGCCTTCTTGTTCTTGTCGATAACGATGACCGACCCATCCGGCTTGGAGAACTGCTGCGGGGTAAGCGACCACGCATACTCCATGAACGATCTTACGGCATGCTCACTGAGTTCCTGCGCGCCAGCCGACACTGTGGATCCCCACAGCGACAGCGCTGCCACGCCCGCCAACACAACCCCCGCCCTCGTGTTCATCCACATCTCCAGTTGAGCCTCTGCGTTTTTTATCTCGTTGCAAAAATACGTTTCGGGCGCGACCCAATGGGCAGCCGCGTTGCATATCGCGAGTATGCCTCTCGGCTTGGCATCGCTCGGCCCAAAACTTGGCCATATGAAGGCGCTTAATCCCCCCCTTTTCGGGCCTTTCCTTTGCCCTGTGCGAGCGTTGCAACTATGCCACGAAGGGTGCGGACTTCTTGCTCCGTCGCATTCATTCTGGTCAGCAGTGTGCGAAGATTTTGCGACACGACCGTCTTGCGGTGGGCTGGATTGAAAAAACCGTTCGCTTCCAGCTCCCGTTCTAAATGTTCAAATAGGCCAATGAGTTCCTCTTTCGTCGCCGGCCTGTCCCGGCCCATGTAGAGGCCCTCGGTAAGAGGCTTCTCGTACGTTGTGACACGGCCGAGACTTCGCCCAGAATCCCCCCGCATCCACTCGTATCCCGTTAGCAGCACAGCCTGGGCAAGGTTAAGGGACGCAAACCGGGAATTGACAGGAATCATGATCAGAGCATCTGCATGGGCAACTTCGCTGGTCTCCAGCCCATTACGCTCACGCCCGAACAAAATCCCGCACCGCTCCCCTCGGCCGATCCGGGTGCGCATCTCGGCGATCGCCTGCTCCGGCGTCAGGACCGGCTTGCGCAGATCCCGTTGCCGCGCCGTCGTCGCCGCGATCCAGTTGAGATCCGAAATGCTCTCGTCGAGATTGGAATAGGCGCGCGCATCGTCAATGATGTAATTGGCGCCCGAGGCCGCAATGCGTGCTTTCTCGTTCGGCCAGCCGTCGCGCGGACTGACGAGCCGGAGATCGTCGAGACCGAAATTCGCGCAGGCGCGCGCCACCATGCCGATGTTGTCGGCAAGCTGCGGCTCCATGAGAATGACCGATGGCGTCTCGCCCTCGCCCGCCACCGGCTCGCCGCGCATATTCGCCCGCCGCAAACCGTGACGCAGCTTGCGAATGACACGCCGCGCCCAGAACCAATAATTCTCACCCGACCATTGCTTGGCGAGCGTTTCGAGACATGGCGTCGAGACCGTTTCCGTCCCCTCGCCCTTCAGGCGCACGCGCCCATCCCCGACTATCACTTCTTTCTTGCTGAGAACGAATTGATCGAGCGTCTCGATGCCCTGAACTTCCGTACGCCGCTTGCAGCCCGGACACGTCACCTCGTCCGAGATGCACGTGAGGCTGGCGCAGTATTGCAAGATGGGTTCGAGCGTATCGCGCGTCAGCCCTGGAATGGCGAGCTTTTCAAGCCCTTGATCGATCGAGCCGGCGTGACAGGCGTGAACGACTTCGCAAACGCGCGTCGCCCGCGGTCCGAGCACAGGCTCGCCGCTGCCGACCATGATGCGGAGCGCATCGCCTGCCGAAGTCTCAGTCTCGACGTTCAATCGTTTCCTCCAGGTGGGTCTCGGTACCTCGACCGGCGTCCCATCGTCCATATGCCAGGACAGGGTGTCATTACGGAGCGCACGTCAAGGGCCCAGCGCGACACGCCTGCGGACAGGCAAGAACGCTCCGGCGTCCTCCGGCACAAACCACGCCGCGCAGGTGGAACGACCTTGGCGCCGCCGAGCAAGACTTGAAACGCGTCTTGATCTGACGCACCACTTCGCCGAAGGTTCTCTTCGCAAGTGCGTGATGAGCGATTAAGCTTTGCGCACCTGCGTCATAGAACAAGATCCACCGTCCTCAAATCGCTCCGCGAGACATCCAATGCAGAAAATCAAAGTTGAAGGCACCGTCGTTGAACTCGACGGCGACGAGATGACCCGCATCATCTGGAAGCTGATCAAGGACAAGCTCATTCATCCCTACCTCGACGTTAACCTGGAATACTACGACCTGAGCGTCGAAAATCGCGACAAGACCGCGGACCAAGTGACGATCGACGCCGGCAACGCCATCAAGAAGCATGGCGTCGGCATCAAGTGCGCAACGATCACGCCCGACGAAGCGCGCGTCAAAGAATTCAATTTGAAGGAAATGTGGAAAAGCCCGAACGGCACCATCCGCAACATCCTCGGCGGCGTTATCTTCCGCGAACCGATCATTTGCAAAAACGTCCCCCGCCTCGTCCCTGGCTGGACGCAGCCCATCATCGTCGGTCGCCATGCCTTCGGCGACCAGTATAAGGCGACCGATTTCAAGTTCCCCGGCAAGGGTGTGCTGACGATCAAGTTCGTCGGTGAAGACGGCAATGTCATCGAGAAGGAAGTATACAAAGCCCCCGGCGCCGGTGTCGCGATGGCGATGTATAACCTCGATGAATCGATCCGCGAATTCGCACGCGCCTCGCTGAACTACGGCCTTTCGCGCAATTATCCCGTCTATCTCTCCACCAAGAACACGATCCTGAAGGCCTATGACGGCCGCTTTAAGGATCTTTTCCAGGAAGTATACGACGCTGAGTTCAAGGAAGAATTTCAGAAGCGCAAGCTGACCTACGAGCACCGCTTGATCGACGACATGGTGGCTTCCGCACTCAAATGGTCGGGCGGTTACGTTTGGGCCTGCAAAAACTACGACGGCGACGTGCAGTCGGATACGGTTGCGCAGGGCTTCGGATCGCTTGGCCTGATGACCAGCGTTCTGATGACACCGGACGGCAAGACGGTTGAAGCCGAAGCCGCGCACGGAACGGTCACGCGCCATTACCGCGAACATCAGAAGGGTAAGGAGACGTCGACGAACTCGATCGCATCGATCTTTGCGTGGACACGCGGCCTCGGCCATCGCGCCAAGCTTGACGACAACGATGCTCTTCTGAAATTCTGTCAAACGCTCGAGAAGGTCTGCATCGCAACGGTCGAAGCAGGCTACATGACGAAAGACCTGGCGCTTCTCGTCGGACCGGAGCAGAAATGGTTGTCGACGACAGGCTTCCTCGACAAGGTCGATGAAAACCTGAAGGCAGCGATGGCAAAGTCAATATAATCGTAACGCGCGAGATACGATGATGCGTCGAAAAGGAGGAGAGCAAAGTGGCCGGCGTCCGCTCGTTTCTCTCGTCCGTGTTCACGCTGCTCGCCGGACATGGGGCTTCCGCGGCTGTTCCCGACTACGCAGAGGCCTTCACCCGCGCCTTCGACGCGACGTACCGCTTGACGGTCGACGAGGCCGATGAAGGCAAGCCTCCACGTCTTCATCCGACGTCCTTTCGCACCCTCGAACTCGGCAAACTAAAGATCGTGAGCGGCCGGATCGCCGCTTGCGATCCGTTCGTTTCGATCGACGCGCGGCTGCCGTTTTCCGAGCCGGTGCCGAACGGGTCGTTTCCGGTCCGCCTCGCGATTGCGGTCGGCGGCATTAACGATGGCCGCATCGCATTCGCTCGCATCCACTTCGCAGACACTCCGGCAGTGAAATGGAAAATGGCCGTGACCGACGGCCAAGACGCGTCCACGCTCGCTGGCGGCGAAATCTTCGGCTATCCGGTCGATGCCGGAACCGGCGCCTTCTACGATCCAAAAGCCGCCGAGACGCTGACATCCGTCCTTAAAGCGAACCCCGACGCCTGGGAGGAGTGGCAGGACAAGGGCGAGGCCAACGGTAAGGCCGCGCACCTCAAACCGAACTTCTTCCTGATGCTCCCTGCCGGCGAGACGAACGTTGCGATGTTCGCCAGCGGCTGGGGTGACGGCTTTTACGCGTCCTATTTCGGCTACGACAAAGACGGGCGCGTCGTCGCCCTCATCACCGACTTCGCCATCATCGACTGGGAAAAGGTGAAGCGCTGATGACGCCCTTGGAGAAACATCAACCGCCATGACGTCAGACGCGGCGAACATCATCGCTCTTTACGAAAGACACGCCGACACCTGGGATGAGGTCCGCTCGCGAAGCCTTTTCGAAAGAGAATGGCTCGACCGCTTCCTTGCGTCGATCCCGCCCGGCGGCTCCATTCTCGACATCGGCTGCGGATCAGGCGAACCGATCGCAGGCTTCTTCATTCGCGCAGGCTATCGCGTTCACGGCGTTGACAGCTCGCAGGCAATGATCGCGCGTTGCAAAGCCCGCTTTCCGCAAAGCGACTGGCGCATCGCCGACATGCGCACCATCGCGCTCGGCCAAACCTTCGACGGCATTCTCGCGTGGGACAGTTTTTTTCACCTGACCCAGGACGATCAACGCCGCATGTTCGCGATTTTCCGCGCGCACGCAGCACCGGGTGCGGCTCTGATGTTCACGAGCGGAACGGAGAACGGCGTGGCGATGGGCACATTCGGCGGCGAACCGCTCTATCACGCGAGCCTCGCGCCGGAGGAATACCGCGCTTTACTCGATGCACAGGGGTTCGAGGTCGTCACTTACGTTGAGAACGACCCGACTGCCGGCGGCCACACGATCTGGCTCGCCCGCAGCAAGTAAACACTCACCGCGCTCGGCGGCCGGCTCCCCGCTGGGGAGTCGCCGAGCGCAAACGTAAAACTATTTCTTCTGCCCGGCGATCTGCTGATCGACCTGCGCCTGCATCTGCGCGTTCATCACGTTGAAGTCGTTCTGAAGCTTCGCGCAGGCATCACCGTTGCCATCGCAGACGACTTTCATCGCGATCACGAGGTTGTCGCCCTTGTGTTCGACCTTGCGGCAGACGGCGGCGGGATAAGCCGGATTCTTCTTGGTCGTAAACGTGTACATCACCGTAGCGTTCTTCGGATCATCCGAATACGCGAGATACTGATCGCTCTCGTACACTTTCTGCAGGCCAGCCTTCGACGTGTAGCGCGAAATCAGCTCTTCCGCCTTGCCTGACGCGTCGCCGCAGAATTCCTGCGCGGCCGTCATCGTCGGTCCGGCCGAAGGCGCTGGCGTTGCCGGAAGCTTTACGATGGAATCGTCGGCTAAGACCGGAGAAGCAGCGATAAAAAGAGCGGCGAAAGCCAGCGAACCCATGCGAAACATTTCAAAATTCCTCGTTGGCGAAAGCGGGCCGTATATACCCAATTTTCCCGACGGTCATTAGTGAATTGCCTGCAAGGTAACGGGAAAAAGCTTCCGCACCGCAACATGGGCCGACACCGTCATCCCGGCGCAGGCTGGGACCCAGACAAATTTCAACACCTAGAAGTATGGGTGCTCGTCTGAGTGCCGAGCTGCGTCGCCATCGTGGACTTAGGAACGGCCAGAGTAGTTCGCAGTCGTCAGCTCGCGAGCCGTTCTTCGATGGCCTTCAGCGCATCGCCCGCTTTCGCGCCGTCCGGTCCGCCCGCCTGCGCCATGTCGGGACGCCCGCCGCCGCCCTTGCCGCCGAGCGCTTCCGCACCGGCCTTGACGAGATCGACCGCGCTCCACGTCTTGACGAGATCGTCCGTGACGCCGACCGCGAGGCCCGCCTTGCCGTCCTCCGTCACGCCAACGACGGCAACGATGCCCGAGCCGACCTGCTTCTTGCCGTCATCAATGAGGCCGCGCAGGTCCTTCGGATTGAGCCCCTGCACCGTACGCGCGAGCAGCTTGACGTTGCCGACGTTGCGGATCGCTTCGCCATTCGTTGCCGCGCCATCCGCACCCGCACCGCCGCCAAGCGCGATCTGGCGCTTCGCATCGGCAAGCTGCTTTTCGAGACTGCGGCGCTCTTCCACGAGATGCTTCAAGCGATCGACGAGATCTTCCGGTCGCGTCTTGAGCACGCTCGCCGCTTCCTTTACGCGTGCATCCTGCTCGTCGAGATAGGCGCGCGCACCCTCACCCGTCAGCGCTTCAAGACGGCGGACGCCCGCCGAGCTGCCGCTTTCGGCGACGACGCGAATGAGACCGATATCGCCCGTGCGCGACACATGCGTGCCGCCGCACAATTCGACCGACCACGCCTTGTTGGCGCCGGGCCGCGTCGACCCCATCGACACGACGCGCACTTCATCGCCATACTTCTCGCCGAACAGCGCCATCGCGCCCGTCGCGCGCGCATCGTCAAGCGCCATCAGCCGCGTGACGACCGGCGTGTTTTCGAGCAGCACGGCGTTCGCTATGTCCTCGACCTGCTTGATCTCGTCCGCCGACATCGGCTTCGTATGTGAGAAGTCGAAGCGCAGACGATCGGGCGAAACGAGCGAGCCCTTCTGCGCGACGTGTGTGCCGAGCACCTGCCGCAGCGCCTCATGCAGAAGATGCGTCGCGGAATGGTTGGCGCGCGTCGCCGAGCGCCGCCCATGATCGACTTCGAGCTCGACCGCTTCGCCGACCTTGAACGCTCCGCTCTCGACCTTGCCGAAATGCACGAACAGATCGCCGAGCTTCTTCTGCGTATCGGTCACGCGGAACAGCGTGCCTTTCGGACCTTTGATGACGCCCTGGTCCCCGACCTGACCGCCGCTCTCGCCGTAAAACGGCGTTTGGTTGACGATTATCGCGCCTTCCTCACCGGCTTTGAGTTCGGAGGCCTCTCTGCCACCCGCCACGACGGCCGTGACGATGCCTTCCGCACTCTCTGTGTCATAGCCGAGAAACTCGGTCGCGCCGGTCTTGTCCTTGATTTCGAACCAGAGGCCTTCCGTCGCCGCTTCGCCCGAACCCTTCCAGGCGGCCTTGGCGGCATCCTTCTGCTTCTTCATCGCCGCATCGAACGCGCCGGTATCGACGGTGATGCCGCGCGGCTTCAGCGCGTCTTCCGTGAGATCGAGCGGGAAGCCGTACGTGTCGTAGAGCTTGAACGCGACGTCGCCGGGGAATACCGCGCCCTTCGTGAGACCAGCCGAGCTTTCGCCCAACAGCTTTAGGCCGTTGTCGAGCGTGCGCTTGAACTTGGTCTCCTCAAGCTTCAGCGTCTCCGTGATGAGCGGCTGCGCGCGCACGAGTTCGGGATAGGCGTCACCCATCTCGCGCACGAGCGACGGGACGAGCAGATACATCAGCGGATCGGTGCAGCCCATCTGGTGCGCATAGCGCATGGCGCGGCGCATGATGCGGCGAAGCACGTAGCCGCGGCCTTCGTTCGACGGCAGCACGCCGTCGGCGATCAGGAAGCTCGTCGAGCGCAAATGATCAGCGATGACGCGCCGCGCGACGTGATCGAAATCCTTCGTCGCCGCGCTTTCCTTCGCGCCGACCTTCGTCGCTTCCTGGCGGATCGCCTGGATCAGATGCTGAAACAGATCGATGTCGTAGTTGTCGTGCTTGCCTTGCAGCACCGCCGCGATGCGCTCGAGCCCCATGCCGGTGTCGATCGACGGCCGAGGCAGGTCAACGCGGTTGCCAGGCGCGATCTGCTCGAATTGCATGAACACGAGGTTCCAGATTTCGATGAAGCGGTCGCCGTCCGCGTCCGCCGAACCCGGAGGCCCACCCGGAATCTTGTCGCCGTGATCGAAGAAGATTTCCGAGCACGGACCGCACGGCCCCGTATCGCCCATCTGCCAGAAGTTGTCGGACGTCGCGATGCGAATGATCTTGTCGTCGGAGAAGCCGGAGATCTTCTTCCAGATGCGATAGGCTTCGTCGTCGGTGTGATAGATCGTGACGAGCAGCTTGTCTTTCTGGAGACCGAAGTCCTTCGTCAGCAGGTTCCAGGCCAGCTCAATCGCGCGCTCTTTGAAGTAGTCGCCGAACGAGAAGTTGCCGAGCATCTCAAAGAACGTATGGTGGCGCGCCGTATAGCCGACGTTATCGAGGTCGTTGTGCTTACCGCCCGCGCGGACGCACTTCTGCGACGTCGTCGCCCGCGGAATAGCCCGCGTCTCCTGCCCCGTGAAAACGTTCTTGAACTGCACCATGCCTGCGTTCGTGAACATCAGCGTCGGGTCGTTGCGCGGAACGAGCGGCGACGACGGCACGATCTCGTGTCCGTTCTTGCCAAAGAAATCGAGAAACGAAGCGCGGATTTCGCTGACGCCAGCCATGTGGTGCTTTCGGCCTGATCTGGATAAAAAACATGTTCCGGGACACAGCCCCGAAACGGGTTAAGGCCGCCGTTGTAGCGGCGGCCCTGAGGCATGTCTAGGAAGGGGCGGTCCTTGCAGCAGGCCGTCCGCCTGCGGCGGAACGACAGACGCTGGCGGCCTCCATCTGCACCATCCGGCCGGCTTCCCGAAGGGAAGTCGGATGGCGCCACTCAAAGCCCTACCGCTTCGCCTTGGCGACTTTCTTCCCCGATTCGTCGGGGAGAACCCCGTCCTCGTCGGGTTCTTCGCCATCATCCTCGCCGGCTTCCGGATTGGCCAGCATCTTCTCGACGATGAGGCCGGCATTGGCCCGGATCGCCCGCTCGATCTCCGCCGCGACGCGGGGATTTTCCTTCAGGTACGTCTTAGCGTTTTCCCGGCCCTGGCCGATGCGGTCGCCATTATAGGACAGCCACGCACCCGACTTCTCGACCAGCCCTGCCTTGACGCCGAGATCGATCAGCTCACCGACCTTCGAGATGCCTTCGCCGTACATAATATCGAATTCGACCTGCTTGAAGGGCGGCGCCACCTTGTTCTTGACGACCTTGACGCGGGTCTGGTTGCCGACCGTCTCTTCGCGCTCCTTGATCTGGCCGATGCGGCGAATATCGAGGCGAACGGAGGCATAGAACTTCAGCGCGTTGCCGCCCGTCGTCGTCTCAGGGTTGCCGAACATGATGCCGATCTTCATGCGGATCTGGTTGATGAAGATCACCATCGTATTGGACTTCGAGATCGAGCCCGTGAGCTTCCGGAGTGCCTGGCTCATCAAGCGGGCCTGCAGGCCCGGCAGACTGTCGCCCATCTCGCCTTCGAGTTCGGCCTTCGGCGTCAGAGCGGCAACCGAGTCAACCACGAGCACATCGACGGCGCCCGAACGCACCAGCGTATCGGCGATTTCCAGTGCCTGTTCGCCGGTATCCGGCTGCGAAATCAGAAGATCCTCAACCTTGACGCCGAGCTTCTTGGCGTAGCCCGGATCAATCGCATGCTCGGCATCGACGAACGCACACGTGCCGCCCTTCTTCTGCGCTTCCGCCACAACTTGTAGCGCCAACGTCGTCTTGCCCGAGGATTCAGGTCCATAGACTTCGATGATGCGTCCCTTCGGCAATCCCCCGATGCCGAGCGCAATATCGAGCCCAAGCGATCCCGTGGAGATCGCTTCGATATCCAGCTTCTCATTGGCGCCGAGCCGCATGATCGACCCCTTGCCAAAGGTCTTGTCGATCTGCGCGAGTGCCTGCTCCAGCGCCTGCTTCTTGTCCATCTTGCCCCCTTCGAGCACAGTCAAGTCCGGCCGTTCCATGTCGTCACCCTCAATCCCTTATGGCAAGCGCCGCGCGCCATCAATTAAGGATAAACGTACACTTTTTGTTCCGCTTCTGTCAATCACGTTTTGTTCTCATTGTGGAGTCCCCGCGCCGAATTTTCTCACTCTTGCGCACATGTTTCCTTAGGGACAGCGCGTCGCGGCCTCTCGCGGCACTCTCCTGGCAACCCAAGCCGAAGGAGACAGCCCGTGTCCAAGTTGCTCGCAGTTCTGATTTCCATCGCCGTCGTCGCCGCGTCGTTCACATCAGCCGCCGAAGCCGGCCCCGGCCGCCGCCTCGGATTCTTTCTTGGCGGCATGGCGGCCGCCAGCATGCTCGCGCACGCCGCCGAAGAGCGCCGTCGTGAGGAAGCCTACGAGAGAATGCGCGCCCGCCGGGAAATCGCCGCCCGCGAACGTGCCCGCCAGCGCGCCATCGCCGCCGCGGCCGCCAAACGCGAGCGCGCCCGCCAGATCGCTCTGCAGAAACAGAAAGCGGCCCAGATCGCCGCTGCCGAGACTGCATCCCAATCCACGACGAGCGACGACAAGCCCGCGCTCAAAAAGGGCGACCGGCTGACCTCGGGCGACAGTACGCCTGCATCCACAACGGCCGACAGCTCAGCGCAGACAACGACAGTTGAAAAGACCCCGTCGAACGCTATCGAAACGTCATCGGCGACACCGAGCGCTCCGGCCGCCACGACCGTCACCTGCCGCAAATATTCGGCAGCTGCCGATAGTGTGATCGAGGCGCCCTGCCAGTAATTCTCATTCGCCCTTCACTCAAAAAACGCGGCTCGCCGTCCTTCGGCCGGGCCGCGTTTTTATGTTCAACACCCCAGCACGATTTGCAGACGTGTTCCGTCCGAAACAGCGGGAAAAATCGCGCTACTCCAAGATGCCTCCATCGCAAATTCGTGGGAGGCACCCATGCTCAAGATCTCGACCCTCATCGCCGTTCTGGTCGTCGCCAGCACCGTCGCATCGAACGCGGAAGCACACGGCATGGGCTCGTTCTACGCAAGCCCGTTCTTCCGCAACCAGGGCCGCCAGCCGGCCCAGCCCTGCGAGAAGGACAAGCGCCGCAATCTCGAAGAAGCCTTTGCGAGAGCGCGTGAAAAGCGGCTCGCCGAATTACGCGCCGAACGCGCACAGGCTGCGGCCCTTGCCTCAAAACGCGCCCGTCTCGCCGCAATCGCCCAGAAGAAAGCCGCGGCTCAAAAACAAGCTGCAAAGATTGCAGCCGCGCGAACCCAAACAATCGCCCAGCAAACGGCATCGACGGGCACCACAAACATCGCCAAGAAAAGCGATCTGCTGCCTGTCTCGACGGCCTCAAACGCAACCGCGACCGCAACGAAAACAGCAGCAGCCGCATCGCAAGTCTGCCGCCGCTATTCCGCCGCCACCGACAGCGTCATCGAAATTCCCTGCGACTAGCGCGTGCGATTGCCCCCCATCGCATCGCGACCGTGAGACGCGCCATAACCAGAACTTATGGCGCGTCTCTGGCCACTCTGGTTTAAGCCCACCCCGTGCGTCGGCTTCGGCGCTCAATTGATAACCGAGCACAAGGTGGTGACATATGAGCATTGCATCGCGCCCGTCGGGGCGTTTTGGCATTCGCGTCGGCGAAGCCCTCGTCGCAGGCGGCCCTCCGGGAACGGCAGCGGAACCCGAAGTCGCGATCGGCGAAATGGACGGCCCCTTCGGCACCGCCTTCGCGACGCTTCTCGGCGACCAGGTAAAGGGCCACAGCCGCGTGCTGTCGCTTCTGAACACCGACGTGATGGTGCGTCCGCCAACGCTGTGCGTCAGCAAGGTGACGGTCGACAACGAGCGCTACACCAACATTCTGATGGGCACAGTGCAATACGCGACCGCGATGGGCGTCCTCGACGCCGTACGCGCCGGCGACCTGCCGAAAGACAAAGTCGATGATCTCGGCATCATCGTTTCGGTGTGGCTGAACCCCGTCGTCTCGACGATCGACAAGCTCGATCACAAGATCCTATTCGACATCCATCGCAAGGCGACCGCGCTCGCCATTCACAAGGCGATGAACTTCAAGCCCGACATCGACTGGCTGCTCGAAAACCAGGACAAGATCATTCACAAATACTTCGAGAAGGGCCTCAAGGGCGAGGTGTGATCCAAGCCTCGCGCCGGGCGGCCGGCTCTCCGGAGGCGAGTCGTCCGGCGCAATCAAAACCTACTTCGCGAGTTCTTCCTTCACCTTCGCGGCGAGCTGCGGCAGCGAGAATGGCTTCGGCAGGAACGCGAAGTCGTCCGAGCCCATCGACTCGCGGAACGCTTCGTTTGGATAGCCGGAAACGAAGATCACCTTGATCGACGGATTGCGCTTGCGCAGCTCCTTGAAGAGCGACGGCCCATCCATCTCCGGCATGACAACGTCGGACACCACGATGTCGATCATGCCTTCGTTCTCGGCCATGATCTCCAGCGCCTCGACGCCATCGGTCGCTTCCAGCACCTGATAGCCCTGGCGCCTCAGTGCGCGAACGGCAAACTGACGAACTTCGACTTCGTCCTCGACGAGCAGCACGCGTCCGGTGCCGGTCAGGTCGGTTGCCTTGAGCTGCTTCTTCGCGGCGGCAATCGACTCCGGCATCGCGTTCGCGACTTCCTCGCCTTCTTCCACGAAATGCCGCGGCAGGAAAATTTTGAAGGCCGTGCCTTTGCCGATCTCGCTTTCCGGTTGGATGAAGCCGCCCGACTGCTTGACGATACCGTAGACAGACGCGAGTCCAAGACCCGTGCCCTTGCCGACGCCCTTCGTCGTGAAGAACGGTTCGAAGATCTTGGCCATAACTTCCGGGCTCATGCCGGTGCCGGTATCGGCCACTTCGACCAACACGTATTCGCCCGGCGTAAAGCCGACGACGTCGCGCATCTTCTGGCTTTCGCGTTCCGTGACGTTGCGCGTGTTGATCGTCAGCTTGCCGCCGTTCGGCATCGCGTCGCGCGCGTTGCGGACCAGATTGAGAATGACCTGGTAAAGCTGGTCGCTGTCGGCCCGCACGTACCACAGGTCGCGCTCGGAATGCGTCTTGAGCTCGATCTTCTCGCCGCACTGCGTTTTCAGCACCGGCAGCATGTCGGACGTCAATTCGCCGACGTTGAAGACCGAGACCCGCTGCGTCTGCTTGCGCGAGAAACCGAGCAGCCCCTTGACCAGACCAGCCGCGCGATTGGCCGCCGACTGAATGTTCTTGATGTCGCGATAAGCCGGATCGCTCGGGCGATGCGTCTGCAGCAGCAAATCCGAGAACCCGATGATCGCCGTCAGCACGTTGTTGAAGTCGTGCGCGATGCCGCCCGCAAGGTTGCCGACCGCTTCCATCTTCTGCGCTTGCGCCACGCGGCTTTCGAGCGTCTTCTGCTCGGTCGCGTCCATCACATAGAGCGCAGCAGCCGCACCGCCTTGCACCGCTGCCAGCGGCGACATGTAAAGGCGGCGCGTGAACTGTTTGTTGTCGCCCGCCGTGATCTCGATCGGCTGAATGTTGCCGCGTCCGGCGAGAACCTCCGCGAGACCCGCTTCGATCTTGTAGCGCTCATCCGCCTCCGCCGTGCGGCTCAAGGCTTCCGATGCCAGCACGTCCTGCGCCGGCTTGCCGTCGAGCACCATCTGCATGAAGGCGGTGTTGCAGTTGGCGATGCGGCCCTCCGCGTCGAGCGCTGCAATGCCGAACGGAGCCGACTGGAAGAATTGCGATGCTCTGACGTCCTGGTGACCACGCTCGACGAGCCCGGTCGTCTGCCGGTTGATCGCCGTGATCGTAAAGCCCTGCTCGGCGTTTCCAGCGACGGGCTCGACGAGGAGTGTCAGCGCCACAATGCGGCTGTCCTTGCGAGTCAAATCGAGATCGATGATGCGCTGATCGGCTTCAGGAATAGCCGCCATATGCTTCAACAGGCGCAGACCTTCGGCACCCGCAAGTTCGGCAAGCCCGAGCGATCGCGCTCTCAACGCGCCGGCCGGATAGCCAAGCCACTGCTCGAACGCGGCGTTGACATGCACGATCGCGCCCTCGCCCGAGACCCACATGAAACCGGCGGGCATGGCATCGAATGCGGCAAGCGATGCTTCGAGCCGGCCGATGCGTTCGGCCTCCTGGCTCTTCTCGTTCGTAACGTCGACGATCTGCCACGAGACGAGCCGCGATTGCCGCAAGCCACCTTCCAGCAAGCCTTCCGGACCAGCGAACGGCCGCACGGTGATCCGCGCCCAGGAAACGTTGCGATCCGACCCGAGCCGCAACCGCACATCTTCCGATCTCGGCTCGCCGCGCTCGGCCGCCTTCGTCAGGCGGAAGAACGCTTGCGTGCCCTCCGAGTCGCCTGCAAGCGACGCTTCGAGAGCTGAGAATGGCCCCGCCTCGTGCTGGCCCAGAACTTTATCCACAGCCGCGTTGGCGTACAAAATCGTGCCGTCATCCTCGGCGATGATCTGCGGCTCATTGTCGGAATCCAGAGACGCCTTGAGAAGATCCCCCGGCACGACGCGAGCACCAAAGCGCAGATGCCCGGCAGCAATCGCAAAGAGCATAAAGGCGCCGAACATGGCGAGCAGCGCGATAACGGTCAAAAGCAAAGGCTCGCCGGATCCGCTCGCGAGCAGCCCGAACAAAACTGCGCCGCCCGCAGCCGCGATTATGATCATGGGGAGGAGGCCGCCGAACCCTTCCGCTGAGTTCAGCGGATCGATCGGGGCGGCATCGATCCTCAACGCCTCGCGATCCTTCATGGGCCGAGAATCTAGCTGATTCTCGAAAATCGAAGCGGGGGATTGGGGCATGGATGTGGAACTCAAACGCAACTGCAACTGTGCCGCAACGGTGCGGCGAGACTCGATTGGATAAGACTTCGCTTAAGAGAGTTAACATGCAGTCAACTCGAAGCTATCGATTGGTTGACGTGCGAGAGTTATCGGCACAGCCGGCAAGTCCGGCCGCGGGGAAAACATGGAAAGCTATTTCTTCTGGACCTTCATGCTGGCCGTACTGGCAGTCCTGAGTGCCGGCGCCGTCGTATTCGTGCGGGCCTATTTGACCGGCACGTCACCGTCCGCCCTTCTTTTTAAGCCCAAGGGCGAGCGTCGCCTCGAAGTCATCGACCACGCCAGCATCGATAGCCGCCGAAAACTGATCCTCATCAGACGCGACGACGTCGAGCACCTGCTGCTGACGGGCGGCCCGGTCGATGTCGTGGTCGAAACGGGAATAAAGGCGACCGCCGCGCGCCCAGTCCCTGTAGTGCAGAACGAAGTCCCGCCGCCCGTCCGCCGCGCGCCGGTGTTCGGTCACGGCCCCGAGGTAGCGCCTGCCCTCGTCCCGCGCGAGCGTAACGTTTAAAAGCGCTGCGTTCAGCTCACGTACAAAAACAAATTGGGACGCTTGCGAGGTTGACCGAGCAAGGCCGCAATGCCTAGCGTTCGACGTCGCCGAAATCGGCCAATGTCAGCTTGCTGAGATCGAGTTGCCGCGTCGCGCTGGCAACCTCAGCCGAAGGCCGTAGCAAACGGCGGCGTTGCGCCGCCGCGACAGAAGCCGGTTTCGCCTGATTATACGTGAAGCCGGTGTGCACGAAGCCCGCGCGATTGAGCATCTCGGAGCTGCTCTCGCGGCTGCCAAATCCGACGGCAGCGACGGCAATACATGCCAATCCGAAAAAATGTGCTCCAACTCTCACGACGGGACCCTCGTCAGCGACGCCGATAGGCGAACGCACGAGAGTGTCGGAGCAAAATCTTAAGAAGCAATGAAGGGCTGTCCCGGAACGCGCCTAAGGCAACGCATCCCGGAAAGCCAAAGCGTGTCTTATTCCTCGCGATAGACGCGTTCGCGACGCTCGTGACGCTCCTGCGCTTCGACCGACAGGGTTGCGATGGGTCGGGCATCGAGCCGCTTCAGACCGATCGGCTCGCCGGTGTCTTCGCAGTATCCGTAGGAGCCGTCTTCGATCCGGCCCAGCGCCGCGTCGATCTTGGCAATCAACTTGCGCTGACGGTCACGCGTTCTCAGCTCCGTCGCGCGGTCAGTTTCGGACGTCGCACGATCGGCGAGATCGGCATGTTGCGCAGAATCTTCGTGCAGGATCGCCAGCGTCTCACGCGTCTGGCGCAGGATCTCATCCTTCCAATCCAGAAGACGCTTGCGGAAATAAGCCTTGTGCATGTCGTTCATGAAAGGCTCGTTTTCCGAAGGCTTATAATCCGGCGGAAGAACGATATCTGCAATCTTTACGCGGGCAGCCATCTTCTTAATCGTACCCTCTGACTTTTTCGACGCTGTCGACTTTGCAACAGCCAATGTTCGCGCCGGTACTTTCGCCGGAGTAGCTTTCTGCGGCAGTACCTTGCCAACGGCCGCCTTATGAACGATCTGGCCGATCTTCCCCGTCGCGGCTTTCGTCGGCGTACCCTTTGTAGCGGTCTTTGCCACCTTAATTTTTGCTGCAGCCGGCTTTGCGGCCTTGGCAGGCGTGGACACGCCGGCTGGGGAAGCCTTGTTCTTGGCCCCATTCTTGGGCGGCCCGCTGCTCTTGGCGGCGGATTTCTTTGCGGCCGCTTTCGACTTCGCGGCCCTCGTTCCGATTGCCTTGCTCATCGTCCGCCTCTCCAGAGGCTGTGCGTTCGCTCGAGCCGATCATCCTCCGCCGAAGGTCTGACCTGAGTCGGCCTCATCCGGCCGACCCTTATCTATGCGCGAAGGCCTCCGAGTCAAGCACGAGACGAAGCCTTGATAAATTTTGATATGTCCGACTTTTTCAAGTAAAAACATATTGTTACGTCACATCAGTAGACGCCCGACTGTCACCCGCTCCCCACAGTCCGATGCCGAGGAGCGCGCTTCGGTCACCTTGCCCGCGCGCCCGAACCCCGCCAAGACAGGATCATGAACTTCGAAGGCACCTCCGCATACGTCGCAACGCCCGACCTCAAGGTCGCCGTCAACGCCGCCATCCGTCTCGAACGGCCCCTCCTCATCAAGGGCGAACCGGGGACGGGCAAATCGGTGCTCGCCGCCGAAGTCGCGCAGGCGCTCGATGCGCCGCTGATCGAGTGGCACATCAAATCGACAACGAAAGCCCAGCAGGGCCTTTACGAATACGACGCTGTTTCGCGCCTGCGCGATGGTCAGCTCGGTGACGAACGCGTCAAGGACATCGCCAACTACATCAAGCGCGGCAAGCTCTGGGACGCGTTCGCTGCGCCGAAGCGGTCCGTGCTGCTGATTGATGAAATCGACAAGGCCGATATCGAGTTCCCTAACGATCTCCTGCAGGAACTCGATCGCATGGAGTTCTTCGTCTACGAGACGGGCCAAACGGTGAAGGCTGAAACCCGCCCGGTCGTGCTCATCACGTCGAACAACGAGAAAGAGCTGCCCGACGCCTTCCTGCGCCGCTGCTTCTTCCACTTCATCAAATTCCCCGACGCCGATACCATGCGCCAGATCGTGGAGGTGCATTTTCCGGGGCTGAAAAACCAACTCGTCAACGATGCGCTACGCGTTTTCTACGAACTGCGCGACGTCCCGGGCCTGAAGAAAAAGCCGTCGACGTCGGAGCTTCTCGACTGGCTGAAGTTGCTTCTGCACGAGGACATTGACCCGTCCCTGCTGCGCGAAAGCGATCCTAGAAAGCTCGTGCCGCCTCTGGCCGGAGCGCTGATAAAGAACGAGCAAGACGCGCACCTGCTCGAACGTCTGGCGTTCATGCCCCGCCGCCGCGGCGAATAACTCCCAATGATCAGAAATTTTTCGGCCATCGCAGCGGTGAACACATAGCGGACAGTGTTTCGTGCAACCCTGACGCGCTCCGGCTAACCATGAACCACGATCACGGAGCAACATGAACGGACGATAGTTGGAAAAAGCAGTGTATCTGCTGCACAAATCGCGCGGGACAAATTGCAACCGCCGCTTTCTTTCACCCCACGGCCTGTATGCTAACACTTCGCATTAGGCCGCCTAGCCTAGGAAAGTCTCGCGACGCGCGTATTTGTCGCGAATGGTAACCACCATTGAGCACCGGACTGGCAATATAGCTTCCGGCGCGGCAACTGATTAACGTCGGCGCCTTAGAATTGCAGCGCGTCTTCCGATCCGGCGGTTTGGGATAACGCGAAGATCCCTATATCTGCCCGACGGCAGCAGCAAGCCGCCAGACCATCTGCAGGACCTTGGACCATCCCATGTGTGGCATTTTCGGAATTATCGACCTCAAGAGCCGACGCTCGGTACCGCTATCGGTATTGAAGCGCGCCGCCGATGCCATGCTGCATCGTGGCCCGGACGAAGACGGTTATCTTCAGCGCCCCGGCTTCGGGTTCGCCTCGCGCCGCTTGAGCATCGTCGGCCTCGCCGACGGCCAGCAGCCTGTCTTCAACGAAGACAAATCCATCGCTGCCGTCTTCAACGGCGAAATCTTCGACCATGATGATTGGCGCCAGCAGCTTCGCAGTCTCGGCCACACGCTGACGACCCACTGCGATACCGAACTCTTCCCGCACATGTGGGAGCAGTACGGTGAGGACATGTTCGAGAAGTTCAACGGCCAGTTCGCCGTCGCGCTGTTCGACGAGCGAAAGCAGAAGTTTATTCTTGCCCGCGATCGTTTCGGTATTTGCCCACTCTATTGGACACGCACGACGCGCTTCGGCACCGATTGGCTTGTCTTCGGTTCCGAAATCAAAACAATTCTTGCCACCGGCCTCGTCGAGCCGAGGCCCGACCCGCGCGGGATCGATGCCCTTTTCAACTATCTCGCCATCCCGGGACCGGCGAGCTGCTTCGAAGGCATCAACATACTGCCGCCGGGAAAGTTCCTGACAATTTCGCGCGGCCGCGTCGGCGAAGAGTCGACGATTGATGAGCGCACCTACTGGCGGATGGACTTCCCCGACATGGGGAAAGAAACGCGTTTTGCCGATGAGGAAAAGCTCGTCAACGATTTCGAACGCGTCCTCTACGATGCGGTCAAGCGCCGTCTCCGTGCCGATGTTCCGGTCGCCTCGTATCTTTCAGGCGGCGTCGACTCGAGCACTGTCGTCGCGATGGCGAAAGACATTCTCGGCGCCGCACCTACGACGTTCACCGTCAAGATCCGCGACCCGAAGCTCGACGAAACCGAACAAGCCGCCATCATCTCGAAACATCTCTCCGCCGATCCTTACGTCGTCGCCTGCGGATCGGAAGAGATCGTCTCGAACTATCAGCGCCTGCTCGTCGCGACCGAAGCACCGGTCACCGATACGTCGTGCACCGCCCTGATGATGCTCGCAGCGAAAGTGAAAGACACCGGCTTCAAGGTCGCGCTGACGGGCGAGGGCTCCGACGAATGGCTCGCGGGTTACCCGTGGTATAAATTCCAGCGCATCATCGAGATGATGGGCAGCGTTTCGGGTGGCAAACTTCCTCCGAAGATGACGCGTTATTTTCATCGTTGGCTCGGCTGCGACGACGATGCTGTCGCCTACCTCGACAAGTGCGCCGAGAGCGCCGGCGGCATGCACGCGTTCCAGCGCTTCTACGATCTTCTCGGAGCATCGCGTTTCCGCTTCTACAGCCCCGGAATGATGTCCGGTCTCAGCAGCCACGACCCGTATTTGTCGATTGATCCGGACGCCGGCCGCTCGGCCAAATGGCACCCCGTTAATCGCAGTGTGTACTGGGCGGGTAAGATCCATCTTCCCGGCCAGCTCCTGAGCCTCAAGGGCGACCGCATCGCGATGAGCCAGTCGGTCGAAATGCGCTATCCGTTCCTCGACAATAACGTCTTCGACTTCCTTGCGGGCATCGATCCGAAATGGAAGCTCAAAGGCCTGACGGAGAAATATCTGCTCCGCCGCGTCGCCGAGAAGTGGTTGCCGAAGTCCGTCGCATGGCGGCCGAAGGGCATGTTCCGCGCCCCGCTCGATGGCTTCTTCCTCGAACAGCGCCTGCCCTACGTCGATGAGCTGCTCAGCGATGAGTCGATCAAGAAGGCCGGATACTTCGATCCGAAAGCCGTCGCGAAGTGGCGCAACGAATACAAGGATCTCTCCTGGTGGGGCTACCAGCGTCAGTCAGGTGAGCTCGGGCTCGTCGCCGTTCTCGCGACTCAGCTTTGGCATCACACCTATATCGACCCGACGCTCGCCAACCTTCCCGACTGGCGCTCGATCGCGGGCGTACCCTCGGAATGGAGCGATCTGGATTTCGCCGAGATGAGCGGAGTTGAAGAAAGCGTCGCGTGAAGCGGCGGTCGCTCCGCCTCTTCCACCGTGGGCCTCAGTCAAATTAGTTACGCGGCGTTGTTTGCCGCGTAACCCTTCATAAACAGTGCCACGCCAGACGCGACGTTCTTCTCGACTTCCTCGATCGCCGGCGGTTCTTTCAGCACGCCGTACAGCCGCGCCTTGAACAGCGAACCTGGGATCACTTCAAGAAGCTGCGCCGCAGCAAGCCGCGTGTCAGGAATGTCCAGATGACCGGCTTTGACGTGATGATCGAAGTAATCTGCCAACGCTCCGATGACGCGCACCGGACCGGCCTCATAGAATTCCGATCCAATTTCCGGCATCCGTTCCGCCACGCCGATCACGATACGGTGTGCGGCGACGACAAACGGCTGAGACATCGTCGTCAGAATTTCCACGCCAAATCGGTGCAGCACGGCGACGATCGGTAGATTGACGTCAAGCAGAGCAATCTTCTCCGCGATCTTGCGATCACGTTGCTCCGCGCAAATCGCGGTGAAGAGGTGTTCCTTGTCCTGGAAATAGACGTACAGCGTCGCCTTTGACACCTTCGCCTCGCGCGCAACGTCGCTCATGCTCGTCGCATCGAACCCGAGTTCCGAAAAGATCCGCCCCGCGCCCTCCAGAATCTGCCGACGCTTCGCCGGATCGGTTCCCGCTGCAGGACGGCCGCCGCGCCGTTCCTCTTTCCGTTCTGACCCTGTGAACTGAGAGCCTTCCATCGCCATCACCCCTGCTCAAACCGAACCGCAAGTTCAGTAAATTTATATTAACAAACGAACCAAACGGTTCGGTTTGTCCTTGCTATCCACTTTTGAACGCTGTATGTCAAGTGCAAAGTGAACCATACGGTTCAGTATAATGGCAATTGCTCCTGGAACGAGGCGGGCGTTATGGGCAGGAATAATTTGAACAGCGTTTTGACCATTCAGCGTGAGTTTCCCGAACACGCGGAGTCCACGACAACCGTTGACGAGCAGAGTCAAACACCAGTGCCTAGCGTTCAGAACCGGACCGCGCCGAAACCGGCGATCGCAGAAAAATCCGAGCAGACGCCATTCGAGCGTTCCGCCGAAGCACCTGCCGCTCGCGAGAAAGGCTCTGAGGCCCCGGCCAAAGGCGCAGCACCGACCAAAAGCTCGCGCCGCAAGCCAATCTTCATGGGGCTAGGCGCGGTTGCTCTGCTGGCCGCTGCCTACTTCGCATATCAATACATCACCGTCGGTCGTTTCATGATCTCGACCGACGACGCCTACGTCGGCGCCTACATGTCGATCATTTCGCCGAAGGTCTCCGCCATCGTTACCGAAGTCCCCGTCGTCGACAACGAGGCGGTGAAGGAAGGCCAAGTGCTCGTCCACCTCGATGAAGGTGACTATCAGCTTGCCCTCGATCAGGCGCAATCGAAGCTCGCCACACAGATGGCTGTCATTAAGACTTTCGACGCACAGATCAAAGCAGCCGAAGCCAACGCCGCGCAAGAGCGCGCCCAGCTCGACGCCGCGAAAGCCAACGTCATCAAGACCAAGGCAGACTATGAGCGCACTCAGGCCCTGACCGCCAAGGACTACGCAACGCAAGCCGCACTCGACGCCGCTATCGCATCGCGCGATTCGGCTATCGCACAGGTGAAGGCGAACGAAGCTGCGATCCAGTCGGCGGATGCCAACGTGGCTCTGCTGCACGCCCAGCGCATACAAGCAGAAAAGACGGCGAAAGAACTTCAGGTCGCAGTCGATCAGGCCAAGCGCGATCTCTCGTTCACCACCATCCGCGCCCCGTTTGACGGCGTCATCGGCAATCGCGGCGGCGTACAGGTCGGCGACTACGTCACGCCCGGCAAGCGGCTGATGGCCGTCGTGCCTCTCGACAAGGTCTTCGTTGACGCGAACTACAAAGAAACCCAGTTGCCGCCGATCGCGGCCGGCCAGACGGCGACGATCTCCGTTGATGCGCTCGATGGCGAAGACTTGAAGGGCACGGTGCAAAGCGTATCGCCCGCATCAGGATCACAGTTCTCCCTGCTCCCCCCGGAGAACGCGACGGGTAACTTCACGAAGATCGTGCAGCGCGTGCCAGTCCGCATCGCGATCCCTGCCTCCGAAGCGAGAGGCAGATTGCGCCCCGGCCTCTCGGTCGTCGTCAGCATCGATACGCGCACGACGCCCAAGACCGAAAAGACGGCGCAGAAATAGCGCCGTCCGCAAACCTATTCGGAAACAATCCGGCAATCGCTCATGACCGACGCAACAACATTTGCGGATGAACCGCAGAAGCTTGAATGGATCGGCGTCACACCGCGCCAGCTCGCCGGCTTCATCGCCATGGTCTTCGGCATGTTCATGGCGATCCTCGACATTCAGATCGTGTCGGCGTCGCTGCAGGAAATCCAGGCAGGCATCTCTGCGAGTTCCGACGAAATCCCGTGGGTTCAGACGTCGTATCTGATCGCCGAAGTCGTGATGATCCCGCTGTCGGGCTTCCTCGGCCGGGTGTTCTCGACGCGTGCGCTGTTTTTCTCAGCGGCCGTCGGCTTCACGGCCGCAAGCGCGCTATGCGCCACCGCGACGAGCATCAACGAGATGATCGTCTACCGCGCTATTCAAGGCTTCATCGGTGGCGGCATGATCCCCAGCGTCTTCGCCGTCGCGTTCTCGCTCTTTCCGCGCTCGAAGCAGAACATCGTCTCACCGATCATCGGCCTCGTCGCCACGCTCGCGCCGACCATCGGCCCGACCGTGGGCGGGTACCTGACGGACACCTATTCCTGGCACTGGCTGTTCCTGATCAACGTCGTGCCCGGCATCATGGTCGCGACGGCGGTGTTCTTCCTCGTCGATTTCGACAAGCCGAATTACGCCCTGCTCAATCACTTCGATTTCATGGGTCTGCTCGGCATGGCTATGTTCTTGGGCTCGCTCGAATACGTGCTCGAAGAAGGCCCGCGCTACGATTGGCTCGACGACCAGACCATCGCGACGTTCGCCGTGCTGACTATCGTAGGCGCCGTCATCTTCTTTCTGCGCGCCGCCTTCGCGAAAGAACCAATCGTCCAGCTCCGCGCATTCAAAGACCGGAACTTCGCATTCGGCTCGGCCTTCAGCTTCACGATGGGCATCGGCCTCTACGGTTTGACCTACGTCTATCCGGTCTACCTCGGACAGGTGCGCGGCTACGACTCCCTGATGATCGGCCAGACGATGTTCGTCACCGGCGTCGCGATGTTCTTGACCGCGCCGATCAGTGGCCGTCTCGCCGGCATTCTCGATCCGCGCGTCATGATGTTCACCGGCTTCATGGGTTTCGCGCTCGGCACCTATATCGCGTCCTACATCACCCCAGATTGGGATTTCTGGGAGCTTCTCGTTCCGCAGATCCTGCGCGGTTCGTCGCTGATGCTGTGCATGATTCCGATTACGAACCTGTCGCTCGGAACGCTCCCCCCGGAGCAGATCAAGAATGCTTCCGGCCTTTTCAATCTCACGCGCAACCTCGGCGGCGCTGTCGGCCTCGCGATGATCAACACGCTGCTGAACAAGCGGCTCGACTTGCATCTCGCACGTTTGCACGAACAGGTCGCCTGGGGGCATCAGGCCGCCGAAGAACAATTGGCGATGATGCAGCAGAGCTTTTCACAGGCCATGCATTCGGACGGCGACATGGCAGCATTGAAAAAGCTGGCGATGATCGTCCGCAATCAAGCGAACGTGCTGTCGTTCGCCGATCTCTTCCTCGCGCTGACGGTGCTGTTCGTCACGGCCGGGTTCTTCACGCTCCTGATGCGCAAGCCCACTCCCGTCCCTGCTGGTGCCGGTGGCCACTAAACGGCGACGCAAATCGTTCATAAATTTCACGTCGCAAGTTACGAGACGTTTAGCAAGATCGAACATTCGCCCCCTTGCCTTTGGGGCCAATCTACTGCATTGCAACAGGGCCTGAAGAATACTCGAGGTCTCAGAACCTCTCCGTCTCCATAGCCACCCCAAGCTTGGTAGATAGAAGACATGGCCCAGCCCAACGGTAGCGCGGCAAAGAGCACTGAAAAGACCGTGCTCGTATTACAAGGCGGCGGCGCCCTCGGCGCTTATCAGGGCGGAGCATTCGAAGCGCTATGTGCCGCCGGACTCGAGCCCGACTGGGTCGCTGGCATTTCGATCGGCGCCATCAACTCTGCGATTATCGCAGGAAATCCTCCTGAACGCCGCGTGAAGCGGCTTCGTGAATTCTGGGACCGGGTTTCGAGCCATCTTCTGCTGCCACCCCTCGCAACCGACAACGCCTCGCGCAAGATCTTCAACGAGACCGCCGCCGCGCTCGTTGCATCGACCGGTGCGCCGGGCTTCTTTGATCCGCGCTATCCGCCCGCTGTCATCATGCCGCCCGGCACGGTGCAGGCGATCAGCATCTACGACACCAGCCCGCTGAAGAAAACGCTTCTCGAACTTGTCGACTTCGACCTGCTGAACTCAGGAAAAATGCGCATCAGCGTCGGTGCGGTCGAGGTCGCAACCGGAAATCAGGTCTATTTCGACAGCGCCACCACGAAAATCATTCCCGAGCACATCATGGCGAGCGGCGCGCTGCCGCCAGGATTCCCGCCCGTCTCTATTGACGGCACGCTCTATTGGGACGGCGGCATCGTCTCGAACACGCCTCTGCAATACGTTCTCGACGGCAGCCTCCCGCGCTCCGACATGTGCATTTTCCAGGTCGATCTATTCAGCGCCCAGGGTACCGTCCCCGATACGCTCTTTGACGTTCAGACCCGCGAAAAGGAAATCCGCTATTCGAGCCGGACACGTTTGAACACTGACTATTCGAAGCTTCTGCAAGAGCTGCGACGCGCCGTACGGCGTCTCGATGGCGTTCTGCCAGACGACATCAAATCGACGTTCGACTGGAAGCTTTTGACGCGCCACAGCTGCAACGCCGCGATCACCATCGTCCATCTCATTCATCGCCGCGCCGTCTATTCCACGCAGTCGAACGACTACGAGTTCTCGCGCTACACCGTGAACGAGCATTGGCGCGCCGGCATCGACGACGTCGAGCGCACGCTCAGCAACCCCGCTTGGATCAATCGGGAAAAACCCGAAGACGGCGTGATGGTGCTCGATCTTACGAAAGAACTCAGCCCGCCACCGCCTTCGGAGACACACAGATGAAAATTGCGGACGTCAAGAAACGCGCCTTTGCGATGCCTTTGACAAGTCCTGCCTTCCCCCCCGGCCCCTATCGTTTCATCAATCGCGAATATCTCATCATCACCTACCGCACCGACCGCGAAGCCCTCGAAAAGGTCGTGCCCGAGCCCCTCACCTTCGACGAACCCATCGTTAAATACGAATTCATCCGCATGCCGGACTCGACCGGCTTCGGCGACTACACCGAATCCGGCCAGGTCATTCCGGTCAAATTCAACGGCGTCGAAGGCGGCTATACGCACGCCATGTTCCTGAACGACGGCCCCCCGATCTATGGCGGCCGCGAGCTGTGGGGCTTCCCGAAGAAATTCGCCAAGCCCACGCTCGGCCCCGACATCGACACGCTCGTCGGCACGCTCGACTACGGCAGCGTTCGCATCGCGACGGGTACGATGGGCTTCAAGCACAAAGCGCTCGATCCCGCCGCCGTCGCCAAATCGCTCGCCGTGCCGAACTATCTTCTGAAAATCATTCCGCACGTCGACGGCAGTCCTCGCATTCTCGAACTCGTCGATTACCGCCTCGAAGACGTGACCATCAAAGGCGCATGGAGCGGCCCCGGCGCGCTCGATCTGCGCCCCCACGCCCTCGCGCCGATTGCGGACCTGCCTGTGCGCGAAATCATATCCGCGACACACATCCTCGCCGACCTGACCCTCGGCCTTGGCAAGGTCGTCTACGACTACCTCGAAGAGAAATAAGGAGACGCCCCCAATGAAACTTGACGGCAAAGTCGCGCTCATCACGGGCGCCGCAAGCGGCATCGGCCATCAGATCGCCCGGCGTTACGTCGAAGCGGGCGGCCGCGTCGCCATCGCCGACTTGAACCTCGATGCTGCCACTGCCGCCGCGAAGGAACTCGGCGGCGAGAAGGAAGCCATCGCCGTCGCCATGGACGTCTCGAACGAAGATCAGGTGAACGCCGGCGCCGAGAAAACGGCGAAAGCCTTCGGCACTATCGACATTCTCGTCTCGAACGCCGGCATCCAGATCGTGCACCCGATCGAGGAATTCCCGTTCGCCGATTGGAAGAAGATCATGGCCATCCACGTCGATGGCGCGTTCCTCACGACTAAAGCCTGCGTGAAATACATGTATCCGCAGAAGTCCGGCGCGCTGATCTACATGGGCTCGGTCCACAGCCATGAGGCCTCGCCCTTGAAGTCGGCCTACGTTGCGGCCAAGCACGCCATCCTCGGCCTCGGCCGCGTCATGGCAAAAGAAGGCGCGCAGCACGGCGTCCGCTCGAACGTCATCTGCCCCGGCTTCGTGCGCACGCCGCTCGTCGACAAGCAGATCCCGCAGCAGGCGCATGAGCTTGGCATCACGGAAGAACGTGTCATCAAGGAAGTGATGCTCGGCGAAACCGTCGACAAGGAATTCACGATGGTGACTGACATCGCTGAGGTTGCCCTCTTCCTCGCCGCCTTCAAGACCAACGCCATGACCGGCGAAAGCATCATCGTCAGCCACGGCTGGCACATGAACTGACCCGACGAAAAAACGCACAATGACGTCATCCCGGCGCAGGCCGGGATCCAGACATTCCGCAACATTGCATGTGTGGATTGTTGTCTGGGTGCCGACCTCCGTCGGCATGACTGTCTTGTGCTACTCCCCTGGCGCGGCCTGGGGTAGATGACGCCGGACGTGCTGACCGTGTTTGGGGTCGGTTACCACCGAAATCACCCAGAACACCATCCCGCCGACGGCAAGCACCGCGCCGACCCAGCCGGTCGAACTCCAGCCGTACCCGTACGAGATCGCCAACCCTCCAAGCCACGGCCCGATCGCATTCGCCGTGTTGAACGCACTGTGATTGAGCGATGCCGCAAGCGTCTGAGCATCGTCGGCGACATCCATCAGCCGCGTCTGCAGCGGAACGCCGAGCGCACCGCCGCAGCCGATCATAAACACGACGAACGAAACGGCGTAGATATTCCCCGTGGCGAACGGAAAGACCGCCAGCCAGAACGCACTCCACACCAGCAGGCCACCCGCCGTCGCCATCAGCGCTCTGTCTGCGAGCCACGCGGCGACGAACGTCCCGATCGTCATACCAAGCCCGAAGACCATCAGCACGATCGGCACGACGCCGGGCTCGACGTGCGTCACGTCAACCAGCGTGGTTGCCAGATACGAGTAGACTGCGAACATGCCGCCAAAGCCAATCGCACCGATCCCGAGCGTCAGCCAGACCTGCGGCCGTTTCAGCGCGCCGAGTTCTCGCATCATGCTCGCGCCCACGATCGGCTCATCGCGCGGTACGAAGATTGAGACGAGCAGCACCGTCAGCAGCGCCAACACACCGACGATCCCGAAGCCGACGCGCCATCCGAGTGCCTGCCCCATCCAGGTCGCAACCGGCACGCCGATGATCGTCGCAATCGTCAGGCCGATCAGCACGCGTGACGCCGCCTGCGCCCGCGCATTGGGCGGCACGAGCGAAGCAGCAACCAGCATCGCCACGCCGAAATAAGCGCCGTGCGGCAGGCCGCTCAGAAAGCGGAACACGACCATCATTCCGTAGTTCGGCGAAAGCGCCGTCATGACATTGAAGACGGCAAAGCAAGCCATCAGCGCCAGCAACAGTTTCCGCCGCGGCCACTTCGCCGCCAGCACCGCGATCACCGGCGCCCCGACGACAACCCCGAGCGCATAGGAACTGATCGCATGCCCAGCCATCGGCTCGGTAATGCCGAACGTGGCGGCGAAATACGGCAATAGGCTCATCGCCGCGAATTCGGTCGTCCCGATCGCAAAGCCGCCCATCGCCAGCGCGAACAGCACGAGGCGCACCTGTCCGCGCGTCAACGTCGCCGGAGCGGCATTCAAATTGTCGAATCCGTTGGCGTTTGCCTCCACGCGGAAGCCTCCCGTCTCGCTTCGCTGCATCGCGCAACGTGCGCTGCAGCAACTGGAATAACCGCGTATCTTACGGAAATCGTTCCAAGTCGAGATGTCACGCGCCCCGATTTTGCAAGTGCGAACTGTCTCACGCACATAGCTCGCGGCTCAGCGCCGATACTTCGGGCTTTTTGCGCGTGCTGCGGCCGAACGCCCCCCTTCGAGCACGCCAGGCTGTTCCCCAGGGAACAGCCGCGATGGACGGCCGGATCGACAAACGCTCACGAACCCGCCGCCGGCCCGGGCTTCTCCTGCCAAAGAGATGGAGACGGTCATGCAAACGAAGCGACCGACGTTTCTCATCCTTCTTTTCGCAATTCTATCGACGGCCGCAATCGTTCAGCCCGCGTGGGCCGATTGCCCGCCGCCGGACATTCAGCGCTCGGCCCTAGCGCCGGCATAGAAAAAGTCTGCTCATGACACTTCTACCAATCAACAAGCCTGAACTCCGCCTCGGCCTCCCGCGCTCTTCCCCAGCCCTGCCCGTCGAGATCCTGTCGATTGCCACGGCCAATCCGTCGCGGCGCTACGCTCAGGAGGATGTACTCGCCAACGCCGCCGAGGTCTTTCCGCAGTTCGCGCGCCTGAACAGCCTCTTCGCTCATACCGGCGTCGCATACCGCTACATGTGCCAGCCGATGTCCTGGTATCGCGAGCGGCATTCGTGGGAAGAACGCACCGCTGCTTATCAACGCAGTGCACTCGACCTCATGGAGCGCGTGGCTCTCGAAGCGATTTCTCGCGCCGGTCTGAAGCTTTCCGACATCGACGCCCTTGTGACCAACACGATCACGGGCCTGGCGATCCCGAGCCTCGACGCATTGCTGATGAACCGGCTGGACTTTTCTCCCGCGGTCGAACGTTTGCCGATCTTCGGTCTTGGCTGCGGCGGTGGTGTCGCCGGACTTTCGCGCGCGGCCCGCCTCGCGCAAGCCCAACCCGGCGGCAACGTCCTTTTCATCACTGTCGATCTCTGCAGCCTGTGCATCCGCCCGAACGACGCCAGCGCGACGATGTTCGTTGCCTCAGCGCTATTCGGCGATGGCGCCGCAGCGGTCGTTTTGCGCGCATCCGCCGACGGAAGTTGCGCACCCTCGGCTCGAACAGGTATGCAGCGACCCACGCTCATTGCATCCGGCGAACATCTCTGGCGCGGCACGCGCCACATCATGGGCTGGGACGTGAAAGAGGATGGTTTTGGCGTGGTGCTGAGCCCCGAACTGCCCGCGCTGATGCGCGCGAACCTCGCGCCCGTCGCGAACGCCTTCCTTGAACGCCACGACCTGAAACTCTCCGATTTCAAAGGCTATCTGTTTCATCCCGGCGGCCGGAAGGTTCTCGAAACGGCGGAAGATGTGCTGACCCTTGACCGATCCGATCTTGCTCATTCCTGGGCCGTGCTCCGCGACTTCGGCAATATGTCGTCGGCAACCGCGCTCTTCATTCTCGCTCGCGCGATCCGCCAGAACGACAAAGGCTTGCATCTTCTCGCCGCGTTCGGACCCGGCTTCTCCGCTTATTTCGCAGCGCTTGACCTCTAGCTTTTCGTTCGGAGAATTTCGTCATGATCATCGACACTCTCGGCTGGCCGCAGATCGCTGCGCTGCTTCTGCTCGCCCAGCGCGGTCTGGAAGAACTTTATTCGCAGCGAAACACCAGCCGATTACTCTCCGCCGGTGCACGCGAAATCGGCCGATCCTATTATCCCGTCGTGGCGACGACGCATTTGGCCTGGATTGCAGCTATATTCTTCCTGATTGCGCCGAACGCGGAAATCCATATCTCGCTCGCAATTCTCTACGGCATTCTGCAAATTATCCGATATTGGGTCATCGGCTCGCTTGGCCGATATTGGACCCACCGAATCATCACGCTCGACAATGCCCCCGTGGTCGACCGCGGAGCCTACCGGTTGATCCGGCACCCGAATTACGCCGTGACGATCGCCGAGACGTTCCTTTTGCCGATCGTGTTCGACCAATTGGCCTTGGGCGTCATTATCGGCGCGATCTGGTATTCTGTGCTGATTTACAAGATCGAGCTTGAGGAACAGGGCCTGGTCGATCGACGTCGGCAGTCCCGGATGGGTGGCGGCCAAACCCCTATCGCCCGGCTTAGCGCCCCGGTCCGCAGCCATCCCCGCACCGTCCGACTTTCGTGAATCAATTCTTTACTTTTGTCCTGCCGCCGGCACTAACAACTTCTGAATCTGGTAATTTGCGTAAGAACTTTATCCGCACGCGGAATTACAATCCCGCCCTTGACCTAAAATTAATCAAAAAGCCTCAGCCTGACCGCAAGTCGGGTGATAAGGGACGGGATTGTCTTTGTTTTACAGTTGACAACTCTGTCTCCAATGCAATTCCGGAAAAATTGGAAAAACTGGAATAGGCGGACCTTGGTCCGTTGGGGAACGAAAGCATTTCTGATGTCGGTTAGCGGGGTCCGGACATTCTCTCCATTGAGAACTCTGCGTATCGAAGACAGCGAAGGCCTCGTCAACGCCGCTGCCGTAGCTGTCATCTTCGGAATCGTCGCTTATCTTTCGGCTGCCTTCACCCAGGATAGCAATGGCGTCGCCACCATCTGGCCTGCGAACGGCATCGTACTTGCCGCGCTCATTCTTGCGAAACGTCCATGGCGACGCCGCCAGATTTTATCGGCCGTCCTTGTCGCAAATATCATCGCGAACTACTTCGCTCAACGCGGACTCGCGGCCAATATCGGCTTTACACTGACGAATACCATCGAACTCTGTACGGCTTTCTACGTTCTGCGGCTGCGAGAGGCAGAACCCTTTGAGTTCCGCAGCGTCCGCTTCCTGATCTCCTTCTCGATCGCCACCGCTACAGGCGCGCTGATTTCATCAACCGCAGCCTCAATCGTCGCGACGTTGACGACGGGAACCATAAGCTGGCGCGTCTTCAGCTCCTGGCTGTTTGCCGACCTTCTTGGCCTGCTGCTGGTCACCCCGGCCCTGGTCCGCATGCACCAGAAAAACCACGCGCCTCCGTCTTCCAAAGCCGCATGGGAAACTTACGCTCTGTTTGCTGCGCTTGCCGTGGCAACGATTATCGTCATTGCGGTGAGGCCACTCAGCTTTGTGGTCCTACCCATACTGGTCCTAATCGCCTGCCGACTGGGTGCGAGTGCGACCTCAGCGGCTGCACTGATAATGTCGGCGATACTCTTCGTCGCCACGGCGTCCGGATTTCACGTCGGGATCCGTTTCGAAGGCGTGCCGTGGCTGACCGATGTTCAGCTTATGCAGCTCAGAATGTTGACGGTCTTCATGATCGTGATGCTGCTTTCAGAAGCAATTGAGTCTCATTCGCGCCTGCAAGAACGGCTTTCCGCGGAAATCGCCCTGCGCGACGAACTGAACGACCACCTGCGAGCCCAGGAGCACGCGATGTCGGCTCAAAAGGCCGAACTCGAGAAGGCACACCACCGGCTTAAGGAAGCAATTGATATCCTTCCCGAAGGCATCGTCATCCTGGACGCTGAGAACCGCTACGTCGCCTGGAATAAGCGCTACGCGGAAATTTACCAACGAGCTCGCGACACCATTGCCGTCGGCCGCAGCCTGGAGGAAGCGCTGCGGATCGGCATGGAACGGCAAATGTATCCGGAAGCCTTCGGTCGCGAGGAAGCGTGGCTCGCCGAGCGCATTAAAAATCTCGAAACGCCCGCCGCCTCGCACGAACAGCTGCTGGACAACGGCCGCTGTTATCTGATCGAAGAATGCCGCACGAGCGAAGGCGGCTTAATCAGCTTGCGCATCGACATCACGGAGATGAAGCAGCGCGAGGCCTCGATCCGCCTGTTGTTCGAAAACAACCCGCTCCCGATGTTCGTCGTCAGCCGCGATACCCGGGCGATCCTCGCTGTCAACACCGCCGCCATTGCCCACTACGGATATTCTCGCAAGGATTTCTCGCTGCTATCGCTGCGAGACATCCAAAACGGAGATCTGAACCTGCCGTTTGACCACGGCGACCAGCAAATTTTACCGACAAATGAAGCGCAGCTTTTCAAACACTATCGCCGTGACGGCCGCTCAATCGAAGTTGAGGTCTACGTCCGCCCGCTTATTCACGAAGGCGAAGACGCGCTCCTGATCGCCGCCATCGACGTCACGGAGCGACGCAAAGCCGACCGAAAGGCCGCCTACATGGCGCGCCACGACGCGCTGACGTCGCTTCCCAATCGCCACCTGCTCGCTGAACGCATGCAGCTTGCAATGGCGCGTGCAAAACGCGGCGATCGGATGGCGCTTCTGCTTCTCGATCTTGACAACTTCAAGGTCGTCAACGACACGCTGGGCCACGCGGCGGGTGACGAACTCTTGCAGGTCGTCGCCGACCGCTTGACCGGCGCATTGCGCGAAAGCGATACCGTGGCCCGCCTCGGCGGCGATGAATTTGCCGTCCTCGTTACGGATCTCGACCATCCCGCGAGCGCAACCAAGCTCGCGCAACGCCTGATCTCCATTCTAAACGAACCGGTCAGGCTGGGCCGCAAGGACGTTATCTGCGGCGGCAGCATCGGCATCGCGACGGCTCCCGATGATAGCTGCGATCCCAACGAACTTTTCCGGCTCGCCGACCTTGCGCTCTATGCCGCCAAGGAAGATCAGCGCGGAACTTTTCGCCTGTTCGAGCGAGAACTCGATGCCAAGGTGAAGGCGCGTACGTTGCTGGAGGCCGAGATCCGCGAGGCCATCACCAACGACGAATTCGAGCTGCACTATCAGCCGATCTACGGCTTAGATACGATGACACCAATCGGGGCCGAAGCGCTGCTTCGCTGGCAGCACCCGCGTCTTGGGCTCGCCTCGCCCGCCGACTTCATCCCGATTGCCGAGGAAATCGGCATGATCGCCGATCTCGGCGCGAAAGTGCTACGCCAAGCGTGCATCGAAGCCATGTCTTGGCCCGAGCATATGAGCGTGTCCATCAACATCAGCGCGGTCGAACTCGAAGCCGTAAGCTTCGTCGACACCGTCAAGGCCGCGCTGGCGGAATCCGGGCTGCCCAGCCACCGCCTGACCATCGAAGTCACGGAATCGATGATCATGAAGGATATCCAGCTCGCAACTCACGTCCTCCATCAGGTCTGCGATCTCGGCGTCGAAATCGCGATGGACGATTTCGGCACGGGCTATTCATCTCTCAGTTCGCTAACGAAAGTGCCGTTCCATAAAATTAAGATCGACCGTTCGTTCGTGCGCGACCTCGCCGTCTCGATGGAGGCCCGAGCCATCTTGGGTACGATCGTCGATCTCGCCCGAACGCTCGGCATGCTCACCACCGCCGAAGGCGTCGAAACCAACGAGCAGCTAGACATCGTCAAAGAATACGGCTGCACGTCCGTGCAGGGTTTCCTCTTCAATCGCCCCGAACCTGCCGACGTCATTCGCAAAATCCTGAACGGTCCAGACCACGCCAGCCGTACGGCCGCCTGACCTCCAAGGACGTCACTAAACGGCGATCAAATTCGCACTGCGCACAAAATAAAGACTGCACACTGATTAATTGGTGGACTTCCGGTAACGATCAGACAAAAGTTTCTTTCTCATTATTCAAACGGGTGATGCAGGCCAGCGCAGCACCGTTTGAGAATTGCTGCATTGCAGCCACCTATTGATTTCTAGCGTTTATGTTTTCATTACGGGGGGGGCCTTTGGTAGAGGTCGATTGCGCTACTACTCGCGCCCCCCTCAATTTCCTCAACAACATCTACGATTGTTCGATGGACCCGAGCCGCTGGGCCACCGCCCTCGGCAGCGCCGCGCGATTGATCCGCGGCTGCGCGGCCGCAATCGTCGCCCAAACCCCAGGCGAGAGTGCACGCGTGGAAGCGAGCTGGAAGGTCAGCACAAGTCTTGAACGGGCAATAGTCGCCACGGCACCCTTGAGCCCTGGGCTTCCCGCCGTCTGGCTGCTTGGCGTCGCCAGGGCATTTACGACGAACGCGCTCTTCGGCAGCAAGGAGGTGCGCAACTCGCTCTGGCACAAAAGAGTCCTTCGACCCGAAGGCCTCGATGACGTCGCTATCGTCACGATCTCGAAGTCCGCCAGATCGTTCTCCATGCTGATGATTGCGCGTCCGCACACCGCCGGCCCCTACGTCCCGCAGGACATCGCAAAACTGTCCGCCCTCGCGCCGTACATTCGCCGCGCAACCGCAATCGCACAGCTTCTCGATTACATGCCGCTCGCGCACCATTGTACGTCGGCGGCATTCGACCCGATGCGCGTCGGCATCATCCTCACAAACCCCTCCGGCAAAATCCTGCACGCGAACACCGCGGGAGAGAAATTACTCGACGGCTGCGCCCTGCTTTGTCTCGAAGACGAACTCGCCGCCCGCGAAAATCACGGCAACAGCCTGCTGCGCCAAGCCATAGCCGATGCCGGCCGCGGCCGCTCGACCTGTTCGCGCCGCGGGCCTCCGATCATCATCAAGGGGTGCGGAACGAAATCTTTGGCCGTGTGGGTTGCGCATATCGACGAGCGCGTAAGGCTGCCGGTCGGCGTCTCCCGTTGCGCGCGCGTTGCAGTCTTCGTCAAAGCGTTCGATACAGCGGAACGCTCACCAGCCGAAACGCTCCTGCGTCATCATCCGGTGAGCATAGCCGAGAGTTGGCTGCTCTCGTTGCTGGCGCAAGGTCTCTCGCTTGACCGCGCAGCCCAAGCGCTTGCCATCTCGATGCCGGCTGCGCGCGTCGGTCTTGCTCGCATCCTGCGGCGGACGGATATTCACGACGAAGCCGAACTCATTGCGCGCCTAACCGGCAGGCCGGCTTTGATCGCTGCATGAAGCCGACGATCGAGCTCTCACTGCTCGATTGGAGACGCGCTGCTGAGCGTGACGGCGGCAGGATCGACCTCGATCCGGCGCGTGCTGCAGTTGGCCTTCGCGATGTAGACGCTCACACCGTCGGGTCTGATACCGGCTACAGCGTCTCCGGACGCCACCGCCGCCTCGACCTGCTCGCACGCGGTGCGCGACATCCAATGCGTCTGGATTTCGCCGTTCGCCAGCGTCGCGACAAGCAAGGAATTGTTGTCGAGTGCTATCGGGATGTTTTGAGGCTTGAGCGCGTCCGGCGCGGACGTGCTGACTCCCGCGATACCGCTGGCGGACGCCAGAACAACGAACGCGGACGCGACCAACTTCGTGCTAAACATAACGCAACCTCCCACAACTGCGGGCAACCCAGCATAAGGCGGAACCTTAGGCCAACGTCGACAGCCACGAAGTCCACATAAATCGAGTATTGCACAGGCAGGCTGTGCAAAACCCGGCGTCAAGAAGCTGGCTAAAGCGCCTGATGGCAGCAGTCGGGCAAAAAGAAGCCCCGGCCTTGGACGGTCCGGGGCATTACGTCTGAGCGGCAATACCGAGACTTTAGTAGCAGTAGCGGCGGCCGTGACGCCAATAGCAGTCATCATAAGCACTTGCCGCAGCAGCACCGGCAATCGCCGCACCGACGCCGAGTGCAATCCAGCGCCCGTTATGCCAATACCCGCGTCCGCGATGCCAATGGCGGCCATAGCCACGTCCGTAGCGGCCATGCCAGCCGTGGTGATAGCCGCCATGATAATGACGGCCGCCTGCGTCAGCGCTGGTCGCGAACGTCATGAGCGGCAGAGCCGAAACCAACGCGGCGGCGAGCCCGATATATTTTCTCATTTCTTCCTCCTTCGGCGGGTGGCCCGCCGTTTTCTGAACGCAGAACGCAGACACCCCGGAATTTGTTTCACTCGGGCGCCGCTGCGCTTTCATTTCGTAAATGGTGCGGTGTGGATGAAAGCTATGAGACCGTGCGCCGCCGCGGCACGAACCGGTTTCGCCGCCTTACATTCATCGCATGTTCATCGCGGCCGTATTGCGGATTGCCGCCTCTCTCGACTTGCCGCCACACCGCTTCGAACGTCATCGCAACGCGCAGCTTGCAGCCGACATCCGCAAAGGAAAAAGCGCCCGCCGAAGCGAGCGCTCATCATCGAAAGTGCGAACCGCAAAGGACGGGTATCACTCAGGGATAACTTCGCCCGAGCCGCCGAACTCCTTCGGAAAATCCTTGAGCTTTGGAAGTCCGTCCTTCATCGGCAAAACCGTCTCAGCATAGTTCACATGAACTTCGGGTTTGAAAGCCAACGTCGGCAGTATCGCCGCGTAAACGTCGACAAGCCCAAGCGGGGGATGATTAGTCATCACGTGCCCGCCGCATTTCGTACAGTACTGCCGCTGGCTCACCGGTGTCTTCTGATACATGCCGATGAATTCGGCGCCTTCCGTCACCTGGACCGCATCCGGCTTCCACAGCGTGAATGCATTGACGGGCCCCGCCGACCACGCGCGGCACGAATTGCAATGGCAATAGCCCATCGCATCAGGCGCGCCTGTCGCCTCTACCTTTACAGCTCCGCAAAAACACTCACCTTTGTATGTTGGCATTTCCTCAACCTCATTTCCGCTTGGGCAGGACAATGCCGGACATATATCTCAGCGAGGAAAATTCAGTTCGGCTTTTTTGTAGTCCCTAGTTTGCAAGAAGCTGAAGTGCCGCTGCGCCGAAATCGGATTTTAAATCGGCGCCTCTTGCGAGCAAAACCGGGCAGCCCTCGTAAGGTCGCGGCGGCCTCAGCTCGATTGCCCATTACAAAGCCCTATCATCCGGGGACTCCGCGTGGCACCCACTGCCCCCCTTCCTTGACGTACATGCGCTTCACCGCCGCCCAAGCTACGCGGAAAGCCCGCTCCTCATCGCCGCCGTATTCGTCGAAAGCCGAATTGAAAGCGGCGCGAAAAATGTCTTGCGCATGGTCCGGTAGATGATCGCGCACCGACGGCGGCAGATCGTCATTCACGGCATAGGGCATGGGTGCCTCATAAAAATGAAACCGCACCAGAAAGCCTTGCTGGCAGGAAAAGCTTCCCCAGCAAGGCTGACGTCCATTGACGCCTTTCACGCCGTCGGCGCAAGGCGTTCGTTCCGAGTAAGGGCTATGAGAAAATCAAAAAGCCATTAGGCCAACGTATTGCACGTCGCCGGTCACTTCGTGACTAATCCTTTCGCGCAACCCGCCTTGAACTCTTCCCAGTTGATCGCGCCGTTGTGGTCAACGTCAACCTGATCGAAACTTGCGATAAAAGGTTTCGCAGTGTCTGCCGTGAGATCAACTCCGCCTGCTGCCTTCCAAGTCGCTTCGCAATCGGCGTCGCTCAATGGCGTTTGCGCCTGCGCTGAAGCTGCAACGAACAAAGTGGCGAATGACAAAATGAAAATGCTACGACGCATGAAACTCTCTCCCTAGTAAGAAACAAACGCACAGCATGTATATCGACGCACCATTCTTGAGTGGATGTCGTCGATGAATGATCGTGCATTTCGTATGGCAGGGCGCAATCAAGTTTTCGTCGAATACCGGACATTATGCCGGTTCAGCGCAATTTCCTTCGCAAATTTCGATTTTGCATTGCACACAGAGCAAGGGCTGGAACCCCGCCAGCGACGACACGTTGATCCTCCGTATCCAAATAAAAACGATGGAGGAAAACATGGCTCTGTGGTCAGACCCGCGCTTTTCCGACACTGAGAAGCGCAATCAGCAACAGCGAATAGAAGATCCGTTCGATAAAGCCGGAATCGGTCCGGGTTTCATGATGTTCGCAGGTGCCGCATTCGGCGTCGTCCTTTTGGCAACCCTCATCAGCCTGGGACATCCCGAACGCCCGACGACGCTGGCCGACCGTTCGCTGGATCAGCCGATACAATCGCAACCGGCGCATCAAGGCCCGCAGGCGCCCCGCGAATGACGGCGTTTGAGCCGGGCGACGATCGCGTCGTCCGGCTGCTTTTAATCTACAAGTTGAAAATTCGATTTGCGCCGCAGCGCCATCACTAGCGATTTAGGCGGCCTTGCTAAGCACCGACGCCCGCAGCTTTTCCGGATCGCGCTCGCCGTGATCGGCCAAGTCGAACAGCCGCTCGATGATTTCTTCGACATCAGGGCTGTCAGGCGACGCCTGAGCCTCAGCGATGATCTCCTGGAGGATGCGCTGAACCTCAGCGAGTTCATCGGAACTGTACGTGCAAAGTGCCATAACGCTAAACGCGCAGCTCGCGCGGCCTCATGAAATTTAAGCGGCGGGTCATGCAGCGCGGCCCGCAAGTTGTCCATGCACGCAATTGCATGGCTGATCTCACCGGAATGCGGCTCATGACAGGACTGTCGGTACGTTCGTCGGTTCGACCGGCCAAAAACGGACGACAAGCCGAGCGTCGCTTTTCGCAACCCGCAAAAGCTAATTGATTGGTCCACATTGCATTTGCCGGTTGGTCCAAGCCCAACCGAACTGACGACAACTGATTAAAATTGTGCGCTAACCGCTCGCAAACGCGCATGCCCAAACAGGCAGTTTGTCGACCATCGCGGAGCACGCGTGTGCTTTCGCCGCGATGGGAAACTCGCTTCCTTTTCCTTTACCAACGCTCTGAAACGAGCACGTCCGGCGGCGCGCAGCTTCCTTGACTAGCCTGGAAAACCAATCAGACTGCGTCTTTTCAAATAAAAAATATTGGGAGCGATCATGCCAGTACGAAAACCCGGTACAATCTCCGCCAGCCTCATAATTGTTATCCTCGTCGCGACAGCTATCGGCGCGCTCATAGGTTTGGTGCTGAGCGGCACAGAATTGAGTTCCCGCACAATCGCGATCATTGCCGGCTTGGTTGCAACCACGGTAGCCAGCATCATCCGCTATAAAGTGATTTTTCTTGGCGCCGGATTTGGCGCTGACGACACGCGCGTGCCGGGTCTTGTCGTCACCTATTCGGCCATAGCGTCAATTGCCGGAAGCCTGGCGGCACACGACCTTTATGGCGACGTTCTTGGCCAAATGCCCGTTTTGCTCGGCGCGCTGGCGGGACTCTTCTCGGCCATCATCATGGCCATGCTGATGATCACCTATCATACGAACACGCATTATAACCAATAGGGTGTGAGCGTCATGTCATTCTCAAACAAGGACGAAAGAAGCCTTCTCAGCCACGACGAATACGAAGTCGTTAAGTCGTCGCATCACCCGGCAATTTATGATCTCGACAAAGACGGGCTTCGGAACTTGGCGCAGCGTCTTGAAGGATTTCGCGACAAAGAAAAAACCTTCACGCGCCAAAAGCGTCGCGAGACCAAAGGCACGGCGGACAAACGCGGCAAGAGCTTTCCAGGTACCTCGGATCATCCAGCAAGACGAAAGCAGGTCTTCGCCCATGCTCTGAGGCGCGTGAAAAAAGAGCGCGCCCTTATCTATGCGCTCGAAGTCAAAGCCGACCACGTCGAAGCGGCACATCGGGCGCTGGCGCTTCACCGGGAAAACAAATTTGCTCACCATCCCTCTGGCGGACAAACGGTGGGTGCCGGTCAAAAGGACAAGGGCGGAGCGCCAAAACGTGTTCGCACGCCCGGCGCCAAGATCGGCAGCATCCTCAAAGCGAATGCCAGAGCGCAGGCCAAACGCGATCAACGGCCAAACTAGCCAAACGAATGAAGAGCGTCGGCCATTGGTCCGGTCGGCCGACGCCTCAACACGTCCTCACCATCCCACATATAGCGAGTCATACGGACGCCCATACCTGACGGCGCCATAGGGTGGATAGACGGCCGGGCCAGGATAGTAGCGAGGGCCAGGGTAATAGACGACGGGAGGCGCATACGCGACCGGCGGCGGCGGCGCGTAATAGTAGGGCCCGTAAGCAGGATAAGCCGGATAAGCTGGATAGTATGCGTAATAGCCGGGATACCAGTAGCGGCGATGGGTGACCTTCATCGCGACACTCTGATGTTTAGGTATCGGCGCTACGAAATTCGCAGCCGCAACAGAACTGACCGAAGCGAAACTTCCAAGAGCAGTAAGGACGCCAGCAAACACACTTGCTGCCAAGATCACTTTACGCATGGAACACTCCCAGACGTTATGGGTCCCCGTCCAGCGCGCACTAACAATCTGCCACTCGCGATTTTCTGTCAAAGGGTTTGCGCGCCGCGAATGGACGAGCGGCGTCTAGCGGGAAGATTGATTGTAATACCGCGGGAATGCAGGGGGCGTCGGCCTTTCGGGGGGACCGGCCGACGCCTGAGCTGGTGGCACGGGGGGAGTGCGAAACCAGCTCTCGCGTCTGAGGGAATGGACGAGACGCGCCATCCTATTAATCTTTACACTGAAGACTTCCCTAAAAATTGTCCGATTGCGTCACGCAACATTCCAGCCGCGCCTTCCACGCAAGCAATTCAACCGCCGAACTGGCTGAGGTCCGTCAGCACGAACGAGGCCGCGCGTAATGGTGTTCGGTCATTCGGATCGACCGGCAGCCGGCACTTCTCCGGCAAATTTTCCGAGCGGAAGACGCGTCCGAAACATCACGACCGCGATAACGTATGCGAGCCCCGAGCAACCGATAGCAGCGGCCAGCGCAGCGATGTCCACGAAATGCCCCGGAACAAGGGTGGCGCCAATTCGAGCGCCGAACCACGCGCCTCCTCCGGCCGCCACAGCCGCTAACAGTGCAGGCCCCAGCGCTCTGACGAAAATCTCTTCGATCGCTAACAATGCGCGGCTCCGGCCAAGCCATGTGAGTATGGCGACATTCATCCAAGCGCCTAACGCAGTTCCAAGCGCGACGCCTGCCACGCCGAGATCGAAGCCCCAAACAAACACGACCTTGAGAATGATATTGAGCACGATCGACGTCACGGTTGCCCGCGCAGGCGTAAGCGTGTCGTGTCGCGCATAAAAAGTCGAAGACACGATGCGCACGAGTGCCATTGCCGGTAGCCCGGCGCCGTACGCCGCGAGCGCGGATCCCGCAAGCTCTGCCGACCGCGTGTCGAACGCCCCATGCGCGAACACCGCCCGCATGATTGTGTCGGGAATCGCGATGAATACAAATGCGAACGGCAAGGTCAGCAGCAACGTTAGCGCTGCAGAACGATTTTGAGCATTGTCGGATCCGGCACGGTCGTTTCGCGCCAATCGCACCGACATTTCGGGCAGCAGGACGGTCCCGAGGGCGATGCCGAGAACACCGAGCGGCAACTGGTTGATACGATCCGCATAATAAAGGGCAGTCCGGCTTCCTGTCGCCAGATAGCTGGCGATGACGAAGTCGATGAGCGGCGCCACAACCACGCTGGCCGCCCCGACCGTGACGATACCGAGAGCCTTGAAGAATTCAGCTATCTCCGGCGTCCATCGCGGTATCGCGAGCCTGACGGAAAGCCCGTCCCGTCTCGCCGCCCAGAGAATGAACACGAGCTGGCAAAGCCCGCCGATCAGAACCCCCCACGCTGCAGCGTACGCGGCATTAGGAAACCAGTTCGATGCGAGCAGTGTCGCGATCATCGATAGGTTCAGAAAGTTCGACCATGCTGCAGCCGCCCAGAACTTTCCGATCGCGTTGAGCATCGCCGATAGCTGAATCGCGACGACCGTCAGAATGAGGTATGGAAAGGTGATGCGCGCGAGACTGGCCGTCAGCGCAAGCTGTTCTGTTGTATAGCCAGGCACAAGGAAGTGCACGAGCAGCGGCATGGCAACGAGCGCGCCCACCAGCAGCACCGCCTGAGCAGCGATCTGCCACGTGAAGACTTCATTTGCGAAACGCTGAGCCGCGTTCAAGTCGCCTTTTGCGTGAAGCGCTGCATAGCGCGGAAGGAAAGCAGGATTGAGCGTCCCTTCTCCAAAAATGGCGCGGAAATAATTCGGAAAAAGAAACGCGAACAGGAACGCATCCGAGAGCATGCCTTTGCCCAGGATCCACGCCATGAGCACGTCGCGCGCGAACCCGGTCATGCGCGACAGAAGCGTAAACCCGCTGACCGAAAGCAGCTTTCTCAGCATTGTAGCCCGACATGCTGCGAGGCTAGGTTGGGCACAGCCCCGGATTTGCGAAATAAGCGATTACTGTCGCTGAAGCACTCTTGGTACGGCGGCCCCTCGGATCTGCCCCTGGATCACACTCGCCTCGAAAAGACTAACCCATTGATTCTGGTGGTGAGCCCGGTTGGGATCGAACCAACGACCCTCTGATTAAAAGTCAGATGCTCTACCGCTGAGCTACGGGCCCTTTATCACACCAAACCAATGACTTAGACAGAATGCACTGCCAAGCTTGATCCCGGCCCCAAGCCACACCGCATCCGCCTGATGGGGATGGGCACGTCGCGCGCCGAAGCGTGCTTATAGAAACGACCTTCGGAACCCGCAACCCTCATTCTATCCGCCCTTCTGGCGGATGGTCGCAGCCCCGCAAGAAACGCGGGTGGCTCCCGCAGTTGCGGCGCGCTATATCACCGACGAACTGGGCGCCTGAGATGCGCGCCACCTCTAACGATTGGAAATGACTATGGCAGACACCGAGACCCTTGCCGAAATTGAGCAGCGCATCGCCATCCTCCGCGACAACCTTCGCGAACTCGTCGAGCAGGCTGCCGGATTCTCTGGAGCGGCCAACGAAGAACTGACTGCCGACCGCATCAATGAGCAGCAAGCCGAACTCGACGAACTGCTCAAAAAACGCGATGCAATGACCAAGTCCTAACGGGCATCGCATAAGCCACGCTTTCCCTGCGTCCGCCGACGCGCTGACGCAGGGCCTCGAACACGGAACCGAATGATGGCGCTCGCCGGTTGCCCGGCGTGGCTGAGCCGCGCACACTTTATCGCAGAAGCAATCTTCCGATGCCCGATCGCCTGAAGGCCATCCTCCTCGTCTGCGCCGGGGTCATCCTGTTCTCGGTTCTCGATACGACCGCGAAGTACCTCGGCACGCGGCTCGGCGTCCCGGTTTCGCAGATCGTATGGATGCGCTTCTTCAGCCAGATCTTCTGGATCACCGCTCTGCTCGGCCCCACGGGAATGCTGAGCCTCTTCAAAACAGCGAGTGTAAAGCTTCAGCTCACCCGTTCGACCTTGATGGTGCTGACGACGCTTTTGAACTTCGTGGCCGTGAAATACCTGCGCCTCGACCAGACGCTGTCGATCACGTTCCTGACGCCGCTCGTCGTCGCAGCGCTCGCCGTGCCGTTGCTCGGCGAGCATGTTGGCTGGCGCCGCATGATGGCGATTGCCGTCGGCTTCATCGGCGTCCTGATCGTCGTGCACCCCGGCTTCACAGTGATTGAGCCGGCATTCGCTTTCGCGTTCGGATCGATGTTTGCCTATTCGCTGCTCTTGATCGTCACGCGCAAGCTTTCGATGTTCGACCCGCCTCTGGTCACGCTCAACTACGGCTCGATCGTCGGCCTCGTGGCCGCAGCTCCGTTCGCCTTTCACGACTGGATCTGGTTCCCGAGCGTCGAGATATGGACGATGCTGCTCCTGCTCGGCGCCCTTGGCGGCGGCGGTCACTTCCTGCTGATCCAAGCCTACCGGTTCGCGCCGGTCTCGGCGGTGACGCCCTTCATCTACGTCGAACTCATCAGCATGATCGCGCTGAGCTACTTCGTGTTCGGAGACAAGCCCGATGAATGGAGTTTCATCGGCTCGCTCGTCATCGTTGGCTCAGGACTTTACCTGATCCATCGCGAGCGCATCGCGCATAAGGAAAATCTCATGGCGCTGGAGCCGATTGAGGAGAAGCGATGATCCGCGCCTTCGTCTCTGTCGCCCAGTCGTCGAAGCGCCCTTCGGCGATTGCCGCGCGCATCGCGGCCATCAGGTCCTGATAGAACACTGTGTTGACCCATGACAGGATCATCGCGCCAAGAAATTCGCCCGACTTGATCAGATGGTGGACATAGGCACGCGAAAAATCCTTCGCTGCCGGACACGAACTGAACTCATCGAGCGGCGCCATATCCTCCGCGAATTTCGCATTCCGGAGATTGAGCGGACCGCCCCAGGTGAAGGCATAGCCGTGCCGTCCGTTCCGCGTCGGCATCACACAATCGAACATATCAACGCCGAGCCGCACGCTTTCGATCAGATCGAGGGGCGTGCCGACGCCCATCAGGTAGCGCGGCTTCTCAGACGGCAGATGCGGCAGCGTTTCGCCGAGCGTCGCGATCATCGCCTCATGCCCCTCACCGACCGCGAGACCACCGACCGCGTAACCCGGAAAGTCCATCGCAACAAGCGCATCGGCGGAGCGATGGCGAAGCGGAATATCGGTTCCGCCCTGCACGATCGCGAATAGCGCCTGCCCCGGCCCCGCACCGCCTGACGCACGTTGCATCTCGAAGGCGCGCTTCGAACGCTCCGCCCAGCGCAGCGACAATTCCATCGCGCGCTCGACTTCTTTGCGCTCGGCGGGAAGTTCGATGCATTCGTCAAACTGCATCTGAATGTCGGAACCAAGCAGACACTGGATCTCGATCGAACGCTCCGGCGACAGCATGTGCCGCGAACCGTCGATATGCGATTGGAACGCCACGCCCTCTTCCGTGATCTTGCGGATCTTGCCGAGGCTCATCACCTGGAAACCACCCGAGTCCGTCAGGATCGGCTTTTCCCAGCGCATGAACTTGTGCAGTCCGCCGAGCTTTGCCACGCGCTCCGCGCCCGGCCGCAGCATCAGGTGATACGTGTTGCCGAGCAGAATGTCGGCGCCCGCATCGCGCACCTGCTCGGGGTACAGCGCCTTCACCGTGGCGACCGTGCCCACCGGCATGAACGCCGGTGTGCGGATCACACCCCGCGGCGTATGGATCTCGCCGAGCCGCGCCTTGCCGTCTTGCGCCAGCTTCCGGAATTCGAAAGCCGAAGTACCTTCCGGCACCTCGGAAGATGGCGTATCAACTTTAGTCGTTTGCATTCAAATCTCTTCATGCGCCGGCTCTCGTCCGGACGTTTTTATTTTTCGATTTTTTCGACGGCGGCCTTGCCCGGCTCAACGACGATAGTGCTGATATTCGGAGCCGCATCGCTGTGTGCAAGGTCCGATGTCGGCGCGCCGGTCTTGATGAAAGAATCGATATCCTTCGCCACCGTTTCCGACGCCGACCATTGAATATTGTGACCGACGTCGCTCTCCTGCGCCCCTGAAGCAGGCAGCGGCAGCTTGCCGAATTCCTTCCAGTAGAACGTCAATCCGGTCTTCGCGGCAGCATCCTTGAGCGACGCTTTGATCTCGTCCTGGTCTTTCGCAAGGTAGATGCTGTCTTGCGTCGCCCACAACACGAGCGTCGGCACCGACATGCTCTTCAGGCGCTCGGTATTGTCCTGTGCCAGTAGCCCGCGCGTTGCGCCGATCCACGTCCCCAGACGGGTCTTCGCCGTCTCTGGCGTATAGGGTTTAAGAAACGCGGGCTGCGCCGCCGGATCGAGCGTCCAGTTGGCCGCTATCCATTCCATGGCTTTGGGATCGGCATCAAGCGGCGTCAACTCATAAACGCCGGCGGGAAATGCCAATCCTTTCGCTTCCAGAGCTTTTTTCCACGTGCCTTCGACCGTCTGCTTCAGCACGAAATCGCTGAGCGCCGCATTGCCGACGCTCTTCGCTCCGGTCGCGACAAGAATGGCATGCCCCACCATCTCCGGATGGCTGAGCGCGATTTCCTGGACGACGAACGATCCCATCGAATGCCCGGCCATATCGGCCTTGGCAATTCCCTTCGCCTTCATGAAAGCAACGACATCACCTGCCAGATCCGACATGCGATAGCATTTTTCAGGATCGGGGGCGCACGCTTTGGCGTCCGGCATGCTGCTCTGGCCATGCCCGCGCAAATCGACGGCGATGATGTGAAGGCTCGGGTCGATCTTGTGCAGATCATCCATCGACAATGACCACGAACGGACACTATCGGTCAGTCCGTGAATGAGAAGAACGGGTTTGCCATCCACGGGGCCGACTTCGATGTAGGCCATGTCGATCCCCGTCGGCAGCTTCTCGACGCAGCGCGGCGTATCGACGGACGTACATGCCGCGCTTTCCGCCCGAGCGTTTTCGCCGGCGCACGGGAACATGCCCGTCGTCAGAATTGCGATCGCGCTAAGTCGGAGCAGAAGGGCACGCATATGAGATGTCATCGAGGCTCACAGGAACGAGGCGGATTGCCGGGATTGGCACTCCCAAGTTTAGCAATGCGATTTGTGCAAGAGAAGTAGCGCCGACGATGCAATATTAACCGCCCGTGTCGCGAAACAGCAGGCTCGCGTCGCCATAGGAATAGAACCGGTAGCCAGAGTGGATCGCGTGTCCGTAGGCTGCGCGCATCGTGCCGAGGCCGGAGAACGCTGAGACCAGCATGAACAACGTCGAACGCGGCAGATGGAAGTTCGTCATCAGCACGTCAATCGCCTTGAAGCGATAGCCGGGCGTAATGAAGATCGCGGTCTCGCCCGACCACGGCATGATCGTGCCATCCTCGCGCGCCGCGCTTTCGAGCAGCCGAAGCGATGTCGTGCCGACCGCCACTATCCGCCCGCCCCGCGCACGCACTTCATTCAACGCAGCCGCAGTCTCAGGCGAAACCTCGCCCCACTCCGAATGCATCTTATGGCCATCGGTATCGTCCGCCTTCACCGGCAGGAACGTGCCCGCGCCGACATGCAGCGTCACGAAATGGCGCGAGATGCCGCGCGCATCGAGTGCTGCAAAAAGCTCCGGCGTGAAATGCAGACCGGCGGTCGGCGCCGCGACCGCGCCGTCCTTGTCAGCATAGATCGTCTGATAGGTGTCGCGATCGCGCGCATCGGGCTCACGCTTCAGCGCAATGTAGGGCGGCAACGGCATCGCACCGATGGCGGCAATCGCTTCATCGAGTACCGCGCCCGACAGATCGAACGCCAGCTCGACTTCGCCCGCCTCGCCTTTCGCTGCAACCGTGGCATCTAACGCACCGAGCATGCACGTATCTTCGCCATGCCCGAAGCGAACCCGGTCGCCGGCTTCGAGACGTTTCGCCGGCCGCGCAAACGCACGCCACGTGTTGTCGCTCACACGCTTCGTCAGATTGAAATCGACCTTGGCGCGAACATCGCCGCGCACCCGCACCCCCGACAGCGCCGCCGGGATGACCTTCGTATCGTTGAAGACGAGCGCATCGCCCCGCTGCAACAGGCTCGGCAGATCGCGAATGGTTTTGTCTTCGAGGTCGGCGTCGTCGCGCGCGCAACTGCCCTTCACCGGATGCACGACGAGCAGCCGCGCACTATCCCGCGGCTCGGCCGGATACAGCGCGATGGAGGCATCTGGTAAGACGAAATCGAAAAGATCGGTACGCATGCGCGCGACTTACCCGATCATCGGCCCTGGCGGAAGGCGCGAAACACCCCACCATTAATATCGGGTCCACGAAGGTCGCGGGCGACCATTATCCCTGCAACGTCATCCCGGCGCAGGCCGGGATCCAGCCAAACAGAAACAGGTCATTGGCTGACCATTGCCTGGATGCCGACCTTCGTCGGCATGACGGTGTTGAAGGCGACAGCCTATCCTTGCGTGGCATCCTCGGGCTTGTCCCGAGGATCCATCAGGCAGCGACACCTGAGGGAACAAGTTATTTGCTCTCTCAGTCTCTCCCTTGAGGAGAGCACGCGCGCATCAATTCCGCCCGCGGCTGCAAAAGCCCGCAACGGCGACGAGCACCCAGCTCAGGATCATTCCCGAGCCGCCGATTGGCGCCAGGAACCGGAACGACGCGTTATCTGTAAACGTGTGAAACGCGATCTCGCCGGTAAACACCGAGGCCGCAAGCAGCATCAGCAGCGCCGCCGCCAACCACAGCTTTGGACATGCGCTGCGAATGGCGACCGCAAAAATCCCGACAGCCGCCGCCGCGTGAAGCGTCAGAACCGTCGCGGCCGTCGCCAGCGCAGGGCTATCGACCTTATGCGCCGCCGCGGCCGAAAGCGCGACGCCCGCAGCGCCCGCAAGCCCAGCCCATACCGGAATGAGAAAAGGCGCACCCGCTGGCGCGCCTTTGCCGTTGTCGCCGGGCGCCGCCATCAGGCAGCATCCGCCGCGACGCGGACCTTAATCATCTTGTCCGGGCTCTTGGGCGGCTCGCCCTTGTTGATCTGATCGACATTATCCATGCCCTCGATCACCTTGCCCCAGACGGTGTATTGCTTGTCGAGAAAGCGCGCGTCGTCGAAGCAGATGAAGAACTGGCTGTTGGCCGAATTCGGATTCGAGGACCGCGCCATCGAGCAGACACCGCGCACATGCGGCTCAGCATTGAACTCTGCGGGCAGGTTCTCATACGACGATCCGCCGGTGCCGCGACCCTGCGGGCAACCTGTCTGCGCCATGAACCCATCGATCACGCGATGAAACACGATCCCGTCATAGAACCCCTCACGCGCCAGCGTCTTGATGCGCTCGACGTGCTTCGGCGCCAAGTCCGGACGAAGCTCGATGACGACAGGCCCCTTGCTCGTCTCGATCAGAAGCGTGTTTTCGGGATCTTTGTATTCGGCCATTTCGGAAAGTTCCTTTCTTTTCTTCCCCTCTCCCGTCCAAGGCGAGAGGGCTAAGCTGAGGGGTGGCAGCGACACGAAATAACGAGCCGCCCCTCGTCAATCTGCCAAGTGGCAATAGGGAGAAGGCGATTCAACTACTGAACGTAGACCTTCTGCATCACGTCGGGATTGGTCACTGTGCCCGAGCCAGGCTCACCGCGCTTGATCATGTCGACGTACTGCATGCCCTCGATGACCTGCCCGAAGATCGTATACTGGCCCTTCAGGCCTGCGCAGCCAATGCTATTGAAGCAGATGAAAAACTGACTGTTTGCAGAGTTCGGATCCGACGACCGGGCCATCGCAACCGTGCCGCGCTTGAATTCCTCATCGGAAAATTCCGCCGGAAGATCGGGAAGCTTCGAGCCGCCCATGCCCGTGCCGGTCGGATCGCCGGTCTGCGCCATGAAGTCGTCGATGACGCGATGCCATTTGATGCCGTTATAGAAGCCCTGGTTGGCGAGCGTCTTGATCTGTTCGACCGTCTTGGGCGCAAGATCCGGCCGAAGCTGAATGACCACCTTGCCGTTCTTGAGCTCGATGACGAGCTTGTCGCCGTCGGCGCGTGCCGTCGAGCCTGTAAACACGCTCGCCATCAGCAGCGAAGCGAGAACGAACGATAAAAACCGAACCATGGCGTTCCTCGTGGATGAATGATTTCGCCAGGCTTTTTCCGGGCCAATCCCGGCCGCCTAGCGCCGCGGCGGGCAGTGTTGCCGCCCTTATGGCGATTTGACGGCTAAGCCGCAACCCACAAGGCGGAATTACGTATTCGACGCCTCTCCAACAAGGCGAAGGCCGGGATGCTGGTAACCCGAAATATCGGTCATGTTGACCGTTGTCTGGGTGCCGACCTCCGTCGGCATGACGGTGGGTGGGAGCAACCGCCCTTTTCATGTCATCCTCGGGACAAGCCCGAGAATGATAAATTTGCGCAATAGACCAAACGTCATCCCGGCGCAGGCCGGGATCCAGACAAGCTTCAGCAGAGCATCCCTACGCTGCCTGGGTGCCGGCGCCGGTGCCTAGCCTTAAGGGCGATCTTTCATGCCGCGCGAACGCCCGCCCATCTTCGGCGGTTCTGCAGGCGCTTTTGCAAGCAACGACTTGTCATCGAACCCCGAGATCATGTGCCGTTCGAGGTCCTGGACTATTCCGGCCGGCGAAACCGTCACGCCCTCTCGCACCAGCCGCGCAAATTGCTGATCGCGATGCGGTCCGCGCCCGATGGCGCCGCCTTTGGCGACCACGCGATGCCAAGGCACAAGATCGCGTTCGTCTTCGGAAAGCTGCCCCATGAGCGTGACGACGAGTGGTGCGGGAACTCCGAGTTCACTCGCAAGCCTGTCGGATGAGGCAACTAGGCCAAGCGGAATTTTTCGCAACAATTTCAAAAGTTCGGCTTTAACGGGGAGCACCATATGAGTGCCTTAGCGAGGTTTGGCGGCCTTCGCCTTGAGGCGCTTCAGCACGCCTTTCGAAACGAACGGCGAGGGATCGCCGCCCATCGTCGCCACAGCCCGCACGAGGTTCGCCGCGATGTGCCGCACGGCAGGAGACGCCGCAACATAGACCGTCTGGATTTCCGGCGCCATTTCGCCGTTCATCCCAGCCATCTGCATTTCATAATCGAAGTCGGTGCCGTCGCGCAGACCGCGAATGATGATCGACGCCTTGTGCGTCCGCGCCGCATCGACCGCCAGCCCCGAAAACGTCACGACCACAATCTCGGTCTTAGTCGCCTCGACGATTGGCTGCACTTCTTCTTCCAGCATCGCAACGCGTTCGCTGTCGTCAAACATCGGCGCTTTGCCCGGATTGACGCCGATGCCGATGACGAGCCTGTCGAGCAACCCCGCGGCCCGCCGGATGACGTCAGTATGCCCAAGCGTCACGGGATCAAACGAGCCGGAATAAAAACCAATGCGAGCCATATGCGCCTTCACCATTCAGGAATGTCCTGAATAGCCTCTGCCCCTCCCCTTGCCCAGAGGGCCAGACGACGTTTCACCAATAGGATGAATAAATCCGCGTGGCATTTCGCAGGACTTAAACGGCGGAGGTGGCCCCGCGATCACATTCGCGCGGAGCCACATCGCCAAAGGACCGGCACGTTCGAAAACGCGCCGGCCAAGTTGCTCGCAGCCTATGACGTTTCTGTCACGGAGGAAGCGCTAAGGCAGCGAGAAGACAGTCAGAGAACCGCCGAGGTTGGTGTAGTCCGACAGGCCCGAGTAGCCGCCGACGGCACCGAGACCATCGGTCGGGTTCGTCAAGCCGGCAGCAAGACCGATACCGGCCCAGCCACCAACGCCCGAAAGCACAGCAACGTACTGCTTGCCATCGTGCATGTAGGTCATCGCGTTACCGATAATGCCCGACGGCGTCTTGAACTTGTAAAGCAGCTTGCCGGTCTTCTGGTCGACGGCCTTGAAGTAGCCTTCGAGCGTGCCGTAGAAGGCGACGCCGCCGGCCGTCGTCAGAGCACCTGACCACACCGAGAACTGCTCCGGATCCGACCAGACGATCTTACCCTTAGCGCCATCCCACGCGATGAAGTTACCCATGCGCTCCGGCTTATCCGGACCGGGGAACATCGAAAGCGTGGCGCCGACGTAAGGCTGACCGGCCGTGTACGAAACCTTGAACGGTTCGTAGTCCATGCAGACGTGGTTCGTCGGCACGTAGAACAGGTGAGTCAGCTCCGAATAGGAAGCCGGTTGCTGATCTTTCGTTCCGAGAGCCGCAGGGCAGATGCCCTTCGTGTTAAAATCCGTACCGTTCGCGAACGTCGAGTACTTCTTCACGCGGATCGGACGGCCGTAGTTCGGGCTCGACTTGTCGAGATCGATGCCGGTCGCCCAGTTGACGATCGGATCATACTTCTCGGCAACGAGCGGCTCACCCGTGACGCGATCGATCGTATAAGCAAAGCCGTTACGGTCGAAGTGCGTCAGCGTCTTGTGCTCCTTGCCCTTGATGTTCATCGTCGCGAGCAGAGACTCGTTGATACCGTCATAGTCCCACTCGTCGAACGGCGTCATCTGGTAGGCCCACTTGGCGATACCGGTGTCGACGTCGCGCGCGAAGTAGGTCATCGACCACTTCTGATCGATCGGCTTGCCATCCGGTCCCGCACGCTGAGCCGCGTTCCAGGTCGAAGGGTTACCCGTGCCGTAGTAGATCAGGTTTAGTGCCGGATCGTAGGACATGTAGCCCCAGGTCGAACCGCCACCGATCTTCCACTCATCGCCGTTCCAGGTCTTGAGCGAGGAGTCTTTGCCGACCGGCTTGCCGAGCGACATGGTCTTCTCCGGATCGACGAGGATGTCGGAGTCGGGACCCATCGAGTAGGCGCGCCACACCTTCTTACCGGTGTTGATGTCGTAAGCGGTCAGATGGCAGCGAACGCCGAATTCGGCGCCCGAGATGCCGATGATGACCTTATCCTTGACGACAAGCGGAGCACCCGTGCCCGTTTCGCCCTTCTTCGGATCGCCGTCGACGACCTTCCACAGTTCCTTACCCGTTTTCGCGTCGAGAGCGACGAGGGCGGTGTCGGCCTGATGGAGGAAGATCTTGCCTTCGGCATACTGCACGCCGCGGTTGACCGTGTCGCAGCACATGACCGGAATAACCGACGGGTCCTGCTTCGGCACGTACTTCCAGATGATCTTCTGTTCGTGCGCGAGATCCAAGGCATAGACGATGTTCGGAAATGCCGTGTGGACGTACATGACGTCGCCGACGACGAGCGGACCGCCTTCATGGCCGCGAAGAACGCCCGTCGAGAACGTCCAAGCCACTTTCAGCTGACCGACGTTTTCGGTGTTGATCTGGTCAAGCTTGGAATAGCGATGACCACTATAATCGCCCGACTGAATGGCCCAGTTATTGGGGTCTTGCGATAGTTTAATCACGTCCTCATTGGCCCAGGCCGGCGACGAAATTGCCAGCAGAGCAACGGCGGCCGTGGAGCTAGCCCACTTCCTCATTACTTCCTCCATGTGCTAGCGTCGCTTATCGCGACGCAGCTGAGCCCACTCGGCCGTCGCCGGGAGGATGAAGGAGTTTCAGAAGAGAGGGGTTGCAAGCGTGGAAAGCTCAACCACTCGACTGTCTCCTCCATCCCCCCGACTTCTGAGTTGATGAAAGAGACACGCCTCTCCCGTGGCAGGAAAATAGAAACGATCCTACCGCGGCCTCACTCGAAGAATGAGGACATCAACGCAGTAGGAATCATCAGCCATCGGGGCGGTTTTACGGGAGATTCCATTCCCAGGCCGGGAACATTGAGCAATGCAATCACGAAGTCAATGCAAATTGTCACGTCTGCGCGAACATTCGTGATTGACAGTGAGGCCGGCTGGGCCACAGCGCAAATACGACTGGGCGCAAATCAGATGCTGCGGACCGCAAGAATTAAGCAGGCCGAATTCACCGCACACGGTAAATTCATTCTCCCCGCGCGCAAATTCACTTCGGATTGCTCTTCAGAAAATCGATGATCTGCTTGCGCGTCGCCGCGTCGCCGACGCCGCTGAACGGCTTCATGTTGTTATTGGGAACGACCGCATTCGGGTTGGTGATGAACTTATCGAGCGTCGCCTCATCCCACGTGATGCCTGACGACTTCATCGCATTCGAATAATTGAACCCCTCAGCCGTTCCCGCTTTGCGACCGATAATGCCGTGCAAAGTCGGGCCGAGGCGATTGTCGCCCTCCTTCCACGAATGGCAGGTCCGGCAATTGTTATTGAACGCTTCCGGCCCAACCTCTTCCGCCGCAAACGCCATCTCGATCAGCATCGGCGACAATGCAATTGCACAGCCAGCGAATATCGCGCGCATAACAGTCCTCTCTCCGACGCTGTGCGCCGGATGTTTTGCTTTTTGCAACTTGTTCCTGCTTCGCCAACGCAGTGAACGAAATGCCGTTCCGCGTGAAAAGCCGAGGCCGTCAGCCATCGCGAAAACGCCCGCGGGCGGCCCGTGGAGGCATGCGCCGCGCAGTCTTCAGCGCACCGATTCTGCCACCATTCCACGCCGTTCGCCGCGATCTCGCCGGCGCTTCACGGCGGCAATCGCAACACGCCCAAACATGACTCAATAACCTTTTGATATGAAAGAGATTTTCTAAATTCTGTGGAGCCGTGGCACGACGCCGCGCAGGTGGCATTCGGTTTCCGTTTCGGCTACAGTATAAGCACTGGTTTCCCGTCGGCCGCTGGTGCGTATCACCCCCGCCGATCTCATCCCGGAAAGAGCTGACTTTGACCGACAATAACGACGAAGAAAATCCGTCCGGCCGCGAGCCGAGCGACATCCGCCCGATCTCCATCTCGGACGAGATGAAACGCTCCTATCTCGACTACGCGATGAGCGTCATCATTTCCCGCGCGCTCCCTGACGTGCGCGATGGCTTAAAGCCCGTCCACCGCCGCATTCTCTTCGCGATGAACGAACTCGGGCTCGACTGGAACAAAAAATACGTCAAGTCGGCGCGCATCGTCGGCGAAGTGATGGGCAAATATCACCCGCACGGCAACCTTGCGATCTACGACGCGCTCGTGCGCCTCGCGCAGGATTTCTCCATGCGCGTGCCCCTCGTCGACGGCCAAGGCAACTTCGGCTCCATCGACGGCGATCCGCCTGCAGCCGAACGCTACACGGAATCGCGTCTCGCCAAGGTCGCGGGCTTCATGCTCGATGACCTCGACAACGACACCGTCGATTATCGCGACAACTACGACGGTACGATTCAAGAGCCAACCGTCCTGCCCTCGAAATTCCCGAACCTGCTCGTCAACGGCGCAGGCGGCATCGCGGTCGGCATGGCAACCAACATCCCGCCGCACAACCTCGGCGAAGTCATCGATGCCTGCATCGCCGACCTCGACAATCCCGAGGTCAGTCTCGAAGACCTGACCCAGATCATCCAGGGCCCGGACTTCCCGACGGCTGGCATCATCCTCGGCCGCGGCGGCATTCTCAATGCCTACCACAAGGGCCGCGGCTCGATCATCATGCGCGCCCGCGTCAAGGTCGAGAACATCCGCAAGGATCGTGAGGCGCTTGTCGTCACCGAGATCCCCTATCAGGTCAACAAGCGCACGCTGATCGAAAAGATTGCCGATCTCGTGCGCGACAAGAAGATCGAAGGCATCTCCGATCTTTGGGATGAATCAAACCGCGAAGGTATCCGCATCGTCATCGAATTGAAGCGCGATGCCGTCGCCGACGTGGTGCTCAACAACCTCTACAAATATTCCGACCTGCAGACGACGTTCGGCGCCAACATGCTGGCGATCAACGGTGGCCGCCCGGAAAGCCTGAACCTCAAGGACTTCATCTCGGCCTTCACGAGCTTCCGCCAGGAAGTTGTGACGCGCCGCATCAAGCACTTGTTGAACAAGGCCCGCGCTCGCGCTCACGTCCTCGTCGGCCTGGCCATCGCCGTCGCCAACATCGACGAAGTCATCAAGCTCATCCGCTATTCGGCATCGCCCGCAGAAGCCAAAGAGCAGTTGATGGCGCGCGACTGGCCCGCGAAAGATATGACGCCGCTGATCGAACTCATTGCCGATCCGCGCCACAAGGTTTCGGCCGAAGGCACGTATCGCCTCTCGGAAGAGCAGGCCAAGTCGATCCTCGAACTGCGCCTCGCCCGCCTCACCGCCCTCGGCAGAGACGAAATTTCCGACGAGTTGAACAAGATCGCGATCGAGATCAAAGAATACCTCGCGATCCTCGCTTCGCGCGCCCGCGTCGTCGACATCGTCAAGGGCGAGCTGCAGTCGATCAAGGACGAATTCGCGACACCGCGCAAAACCGAGATCATGGATTTCGACGGCGACGTCGAAGACGAAGACCTCATTCAGCGCGAAGACTGCGTCGTGACTGTCAGCCACAAGGGCTACATCAAGCGCGTGCCGCTCGCCGCCTATCGCGCCCAGCGCCGCGGCGGCAAAGGCCGCTCCGGCATGTCGACGCGCGACGAGGATTTCGTCACGCAGTTGTTCGTTACCTCGACGCACACGCCCGTGCTGTTCTTCTCCTCGCGCGGCATGTGCTATCGCATGAAGGTCTGGCGTCTGCCGGCTGCATCGCCGCAATCTCCGGGCAAGGCGCTCGTCAACCTGCTGCCGCTGGAAGAAGGCGAAGCCATCACCTCGATCCTGCCTCTGCCGGAGGATTCCTCCACCTGGGGCGACCTTGAGCTGATCTTCGCCACCCGCTCCGGCAACGTCCGCCGCAACGCTCTGGCCGACTTCGAGAACATCAATCGAAACGGCAAGATCGCGATGAAGCTCGACGAGGGCGACCGCATCGTGCAGGTCGCCATCTCGACACCGAACCAGGACGTGCTGCTGACCAGCGCGGAAGGCCAGTGCATCCGCTTCCTGATCTCGGACGAGATCCGCCTCTTCAAAGGGCGTGACTCGACCGGCGTTCGCGGCATCAGGCTCGACGACGGCGACGAAGTGATCTCGATGGCGATCCTCAATCATTTTGAGGCGCCCGCCGAAGAACGCGCCGCCTATCTGAAGCAGGCGAACGCACTTCGCCGATCGGAAGATGCCGAGGACGCCGAAACCGTTCCGGCAGAGAGCGACGGCGAGGAAGCCAGCGGCGACGCCATCACACTCACGCCGGAGCGCTTCGCAGAAATGCAGGCTGCCGAGCAGTTCGTGTTGACGGTGTCGAACAGGGGCTTCGGCAAGCGCTCATCGTCATACGAGTTCCGCACCTCGGGCCGCGGCGGCAAAGGCATCGTCGCGATGGTCGCGAACGAGCGCAACGGCCGCCTGCTGGCCTCGTTCCCGATCGGTGAAAACGACCAGATCATGCTGGTGACGGACGGCGGCCAGCTGATCCGCTGCCCGGTGCACGACATCCGCATCGCCGGCCGCAACACGCAGGGCGTCCGCATCTTCAAGACCGACGCGGATGAAAAGGTCGTCTCGGTCGAGCGCATCACCGAGGAAGAGGCCGAAGAATCGCAGGAAGTCGTCAGCGAGTAATCACAAATGTCATGCTCGGGCTTGTCCCGAGCATGACTGAGCGGAAGCGCAACGACACCTCCGGCACAACGTCGTCCCGGCGAAGGCCGTCGTAGACGGCCGCCTCCGCGGCCATGACGATTTTGGAAGTGGAACGCCTTCCACATCGGTCATCTCAGCCAGCAGCCAAAGACGACAATCATCGCGTTGCTGAAAGAAAGCCCGTCAGCGGATAACCGGCAACCGTCCGTTGCCATGAGCGGCGACGATGGCTTCGCTCATCGGGCAGCGTTCCATCAGCGCCCGCCAGTCGCGCACGACGATCTGGAAGCGTCCACGGCGCTCGATGATCCGCGCCGTGTTGAAAGCCGAGAACGTCCGCGAAATCGTATCGGCATTGAGCGACAGGTAGTCGGCGATGCTATAACGCGACAGCGGCAGCTCATACGCGATCATACCACCCGACGAAATACCCAGCCGCGTCCCCGCCTCGATCAGAAACGCCGCGACGCGCTCTTCTGAATTGAGAATAGACATCTCCGCAGCGTGCATCTGCGCCCGCGCATTCTGATCGTTGATGCGCGCAAAGATCGTCTGCCAAAGCTGACTGTCGCGCGCCGCCTCCTCGGCGAATGCTGAAGCCGTCAGCTTCCAGAACTCCGCCGGCCGCTGCGAGACCAGCGCCAAATTCGACAATGGCGGCTGCATCTCGGGAACGAGAACGTCCCCCGGATAGAGTAACGCGGTAATGACGCGTACATCCGATCCTGGCGCACCGCCTTCCATGCCGGCAACACCTTTCGCCGCCACGTAGACATTTCCCGATCCGAGAGAGGAAAGCGCATATCGATTGCCAAGGCGAACGAACTGCGCGCGGCTTCGAAGCCTGCCAATCCCCGCTAATCCCGGTTCCAACTGCACGCGGTCTTCACTGCGTGGCGTCAATCGTGAGGCAACGTCATATGTCATGGGAGCATGTGGCCCGACTCGCGCCGGCATATCCGGCCATTCGGTTAGTGTTATCCAACCGTCACGAGACGTAGCATTTGATGTGAATCAATAAATGCCGTGTCGCTCGTGTCACAGCGAACCCAATCACGCCGCCGCTCTGACTCCCATCAGGAGAGAGGCTTAGAGCGCTCTGTGCCTTCCTCCGCAACGCAACGATAACTCGAAAGGGAGCCATCGAGTCGAACGCGACTTTGCGATGGCAGGAAAATTTGAAGAAGGGGAATTGAGAATGCGGCGGCTTGGGATAGGGACGTTGACGGTGCTTGCGTTGATATCGGCGTCGGCATCGGCGCGGGCTGGCGACTACAGCGGCGACACTTTGGTTCGTGTCGAGGGCTCTGTTGTCGTTCCGGACTCCGGCGCGCACGTCTATAGCGGCGGCACCACATTGTCGGGCGCCGACGCCGAGATCAGCACGGAAACGATCCCGTCACTCACGATCACCCATTTCTTTACCAAGAACATCGCGGCTGAACTTTTCTGTTGCTTCGCCAAGTTCAGCGCCGAGGGCAAGGGCGCCATCAATGGCACCAACCTCGGAAACTTCTGGGCCTTCCCGCCAGTAGTCACGCTGCAATACCATATGGACCCGATCATGGGCTTCAAGCCATATGGTGGCGTTGGTTTTCAATACATCCATTACTTCAATACCAATAGTGGCGAGCTCGGCGGCAATCTACACTTGAGCGACTCCTTCGGCTTCGCCCTCCAGGGCGGCGTCGACTATGAAATCGGAAACGGCTGGTATTTAAACGCCGACGTCAAAAAGATCTGGCTGGATACCGATGCAAATTGGCGCGGAACGGGCATCACCGCCAAGGTCGACGTCGATCCCCTCATCGTCTCGGCCGGCGTTGGCTATCGCTTCAACCTTGCCGATCTCCTCAGCGGCCGCAGCAGCGAACCCGTGCCGCTGAAATAAACGCCCGACCAGAACCGGCAGCGAGACCAACAAAGGCCCGGAGTTTTCCGGGCCTTTATGCTTAAATCCTAACGTATCTTAGGGGATATTCCGCACCGGCTTAATGCGCCTTTCAGCATTTTCGGCCTATCCCTCAATCCCATCTTTGGGATTGCAGAATGTCGAACTTACCCTGGGATTTGGTCTTTCAGGCAAATGAGCCGGATCGGTCCGCACTGGATCGGCCGACACTCCGAATTTTCTGGGCCCGTGCTGCCAGACCGTCTTGGTGGCTCATCGGACTGACAACAATCATCCTCGTCGCTGGCTGTACGATCGGACCGTTCAAATACGGCGACTGGGTCGTGACACTCAATCGCCTGGCATTTGTCGTCGTCTTCCTTGGAGGGGCCATTTCGCTCAGCAACCGCGGATATCTGCGGTCTGCTCTCGCTTTTGAAAGCGTGGCGGTCACTCTTGCAGTGGCGTTCACCATCCCTGGGCTTTCGACAATGGCTGCATCGCTCGACATGCCCTATCAGGATGCTGCCCTTCTGGCCGCGGACCGAACGTTGGGCTTCGATTGGCGCGCGATCGTGGAATGGACGCGCGACCGGCCGGATCTGTCTGTCACCTTGTCCTACGTTTATAAAAGCTTGCTGTGGCAGCCGCTGATCCTTTTTCCGCTGCTAGCCCGCTATAACCCTGAACGCCTGCGGCGCGTTCTCGGCACGTCGACCGTCTCGCTGCTCATCACGATCGCGGTCTTCACGTTCGTTCCGGCGCAAACGGGATATGTGTATCTCGGTTATACGCATGCCGATTTTCCGGACATGCGAACGAATACGGCATGGGGCGTGGCGCACATTCTCAACGCCATCCGCGCCGGAGAGCGCCAACTGTCGCTAAATGGCTTGGTCACCTTCCCAAGCTATCACGCGGTCGGCGCAATGCTGCTCGCTTACGGCTGGTTGGCCATACCAGCGCTTCGCTGGATTTTTGTTCCGGTCAATATCCTGATGCTCTTTTCGTGTGTGCCCATCGGATCGCATTACGTGGTCGACGTGTTTGGCGGGATGGCGCTCGCGCTGGTGTGTTACCCGGCAGTCAGCCGATATTTCGCAACCACCGACGCCGGCACAACGTCCTGGCCATCGCGCCATCTAACTGCGACCGCCAATACGCCCCTCCCTGCCGAAAGGTCCCTGCCTCAAGTCGTCTAGTTCCGGCCATCGCTGCTAACGCTACGCTCAATCATCGAGACGCTGGCCTAGAGCGGGTGGACGCGCTCCCTGTCGATCGGGTACGCATAGCCGAACATCATCGAGGGAGACCAGAAGCGTGGACACCGGCGGATCGAAAGCCGTTATCGTCGTTGCATTTGCCTGTAACCTAGGCATTGCCGCCGCAAAATTCGTGGCGGCGGCGTGGACGCAATCTTCTGCGATGCTCTCAGAAGCCATTCACTCGCTCGTCGATACGTCCAACCAGCTTCTGCTGTTTCTAGGGATCAAGCGCGCCGCAATGCCTGCCGACGCTCAACATCCATTCGGTTACGGCAAGGAAATCTATTTCTGGAGCTTCATCGTCGCGATGGTGCTGTTCGCGCTCGGCGCCGGCGTTGCGATCTACGAAGGCATCGAAAAGATGCTCCATCCGCACCCGATACACGACGTCTACGTCGTCTACATCGTGCTGCTCGTCGCGATGGCCCTCGAAGGTTTTTCGACGTGGAAGGCCGTCGGAGAATTCAATACGCGACGCGGCCCGTCGGGCCTCGGGTTCATCGCAGCGCTCAGGGCATCGAAAGACCCTTCGCTGTTTGCGATCGTGCTTGAAGATAGCGCCGCGATGGTCGGCCTGACGATTGCGTTGATCGGCACATTCGCGGCTGACTTCGGCGGCTACGAGCAGGCTGACGGCATCGCCTCGATTTTGATCGGCTGCGTGCTGGGCTTCGTTGCCATTTTCATGTCGGGCGAAATTCGCTCGTTAATCGTCGGCGAGTCGGCGTCGCGCGCAGTCCAAGCCGGGTTGAATGAAATCATCGCCAAGGAAATCGGACGTGACAAACCGATCCGCACCATCAACGAAATCCGCACGATGCATCTGGGACCGCAAGACGTGCTGGTCACGGCCAGCGTCGACTTCGAAGACTGGGTGAGTGCCCGAACCGTCGAAGACGTGACCGGCCGTTTGCAGACCGCGATCAAGGCTCGTTACCCGGAAGTGCAGCACCTCTTCATCGAGGTGCAGTCGGAGAAAGCCTTCCAGTTCAACAAGACCAAGGCGCCAATCGCAGCGGGCGTTGCTCATTAGGCGCTTTCTGCTTTCTGGGGGCTTAGCAGTTCCGCGCCATCCGGTCGGCTCCCTGGAGAGAGTTGGCAGACGCATCGAACGAGGGTCATCCTCGGGCCGGGGCCGCGGATGACCGTGTTTGGCGCGATACCATCCCCAAACGTCATCCCGGCGAAGGCCGGGATCCAGCCATGCCTCGACACCGAACATATTGATATCTGCCTGGGTGCCGACCTCCGTCGGCATGACGGTGGTGATGGGACCGCGCGACCACAACGGAAAAGCTATCAGTCTTCTTCAGAAAACGCGGGCCGGTGTTCTCACCTCCGACGTCATCCCGGCGCCCTTGCGCGGCAAGCGGCGCGAAGGCGTCGGAAACGACAACTCAGGAACTTCCGTGCGAGACGGCCGGCTCGCGGAACGCGTGGCGCCACGACGTCCGAAGACTGCCTCACCAAGCCAATTGCTTCCGGCCGGCTCCGCCAAGCGGAGTCGGAAGCGACCATCAGAAGGGTATCTCATCGTCGAGCGCTTTGTCGAAGCTCGGCTTCGAACCGCCGCTCCTGGAACCCGACGCGCGCCGGGGTTCACCACCCGAACTCGAACCGAAACCGCCGTCTGACGCGTAATCCGGACCGCTCTCTTGCATACCAATCGACGCGCCGCGTCCGCCGCCTGCGCCATCAAGCATCGTCAGCGTGCCGTTGTAGCCCTGGATGACGACCTCGGTCGAATACTTCTCCGCGCCAGACTGATCCGTCCACTTACGCGTCTGCAGTGCGCCTTCGATGTAGAGCTTCGCGCCCTTCTTCACGTACTGCTCGATGATCTTACACAACGGCTCACTGAAGACGACGACGCGATGCCACTCGGTCTTTTCCTTGCGCTCACCCGTCTGCTTGTCGCGCCAGGTATCGCTCGTCGCGATGCTCAAATTGGCGATCGGGCGGCCATCCTGCGTGCGGCGGATCTCCGGATCCTTGCCGACATTGCCGACCAGAATAACTTTGTTGACCGACCCTGCCATTTCACTCGTCTCCTTGACTGAACGTGACTGAACGCGAGGAACGCCACCGCGTTCCCTCGCGACGACCGGCGGCATGCTCGCCAGCCGGCATGAATAGTTGCATAGACGCGCCATTCGGATAGCGCGGAATCGTTCTGACTTTAAAGGCTCTCCCCGCCACCTTCTTCACTTCATTTATCGTTCTCCACGGCCTAATCGACCGGGCGGGGACAGTAATGTTCTCTCATTGTTCTATATAGCGCCCGCCCCACTAGGCGCAAGCAAATTAACTCATCGCGCCACGGTCTCACCGGAATGTCGCGTTCGCCGCGAATGCCGTCTTGACTGCCGCGCCGCATGATCTAAGGCCGTTAGCCCAGAGGATGGCGTGCGCACGCGGGAGCACCAAAGCCGCAATGGCTCAGTACAATTGTTTGAATTGCCCAGGATACTGCTGTTCGTATCCGGTCATTGCGCTGAACAAGCGCGACGTGGAACGCCTCGCCAAGCATTTCGACCTGAAATACGAAACCGCGAAGCGGCGCTTTACGCGCGAAGCCCACGGCCACAAGTACATCATGCGCCGCCAGCGCGATAAGCACTACGGCCGCATCTGCCAGTTCTTCGACACCAAGAAGCGCTGCTGCACGATCTATAAGGCGCGCCCCGCCGCCTGCCGCGCATACCCGGGCTCCGGTCGCTGCGGCTACTACGACTTCCTGATGCACGAACGCCGTGCCCAGAACGACGACAAATTCGTCGCGATCACGAACCACAAGGATTAGGGTTTCGACATCGCTGCCGCTTCGGCATTCTCAATCTTGATGCGGGATGACGATGAGCTCTCCGACTGACGGTCCCGCCGTAGTTCCGGGCGCCTATTATGCCGATCTTGGATCGGCGATTGATTGGCTGGTATCGGCGCTCGGCTTTCGCGTCGTCGCATCCTACGATGGTCCCAACGGTAAAGTCGTGTTCGCAGAACTTGCCTGGCGGAACGGAATGATTTTCGTCTCCACGATTCCAGCCGACGGGGCATGGTCGAGGGTCGGGAAAACCTGCATCTGCCTCGTTGCGGAAAACGTCGACGCGGTCGAAAATTATCATCGCTTGGCATTAAAAGCCGAAGCGAAGCTCCTTCGCCCTCTTCGCAGGACGAGTTCGCCGGCATTTCCCGACGGAGTGATGGGGTTCGATCTTGAAGATCCCGAAGGAAATCTCTGGACAGTCAGCGAATACCAACCGGCACCCTAGCGGCCCGTCGCTTTCGGCCGGCTCCGCGAAGCGGAGTCGGAAGCGACAACAAAAAACTTCGCCAACAATAAAAAACTAACCCCGCCGAATCCTCGGATTCGCGCGGGGCTGTGTTTTTTTACCTTCGATGGTTCGCCCAGACTAAAACCGGGCCTTTGAATGCGAGGCTCTAGCGGCCGCACGGACCGCCTCCCTCGTGTGAGATATCCAAATTGTAGCAGCGAGTGCAGCTGAGCCAAGCGTGGCCACAATCTCGAGAGCGCTTGTCAAGCTGCTGACCCCGTGAACAAGTCTCGAGGTCCTGATTGATAACCCGGTGGAGTCATCTCCTCTCCTCGATCTGTTTCAACGTCACGCCTACCACGTTCCACATGCGCCTCACGGGACCCATACGCACCACGTGAAGCCCTTGCGGCTCGCGTCTCCATTCCGCAGCTCATCGACCCCTCGGCCGAGACGCAATTACCGGAACAGCTAGCGAGAGCGGCACCGTCACAAAAAGAAATGTGTGCCTCAAAACCCCGGTCGTCAAGTTGTCATCAGGGAGAAAGCGATCACAATTCTCATCGGTAATGTTTGAAATTCGCGCAATATCAGTGATTTTACTGCGAGCCGCATCGCCGTTCGAAGGATATTCGTTGCTAATGACCGTTCACGCCACAGGAAGCTGCCATTGCCGAGGTGTCCGCTATGAAATCGGCGGCGAACTCAACCCGATCCTCGCGTGTCACTGTTCGATATGCGCGAAGACGAGTGGAAATTACGCTGCGATGACGAGCTGCGCCGCCGCAGACATAAAATTGCTGAACGACGAGACGCTGCGCTGGTACCCGTCGTCGGATGCCGGCAACCGCGGCTTCTGCATGCGCTGCGGTAGCAATCTCTTTTGGCAGTCCCCCGGCAGCGAAGAAATCTATGTCACCGCCGGAACGCTCGACAGACCGACGGGCCTCAAGATCAAGGAGCACATCTTTGTCGGCTCGAAGTCCGATTACTACGACATCGCCGACGGCCTGCCGCAGAAGGACGAATGGTGAAACATCCGTCGCTTCCGGCCGGCTCCGCGAAGCGGAGTTCGAAGCGACAATCCAAAACTGCCGTGCTCGGCGGTCAGCGCGCGGAACGCGTGTCGCCGAGCACTATCAAAAAACGCTCCGCGCCTTCCGGCCGGCTCCCCGGAGGCGAGTCGGAAGGCGCTACTTTATAGGACACGCCTTATCGCAAGGCACACTCGCGCTTTTCTCGACGGAACCGCGGAAAATCGAAACGGTTTCGCGCGTGCACTGTCCACCGGATTGCACGACGCGAATGATGTTGTCGCCCGACTTTGCCTGGCACAGCACCGTCACATCCTGCGCAACATTGAACGGCACGTCCCGCCGTGCGGCTTCATCCGCCATCGCGCGCGATACGATCAAGTCCCACAAGCTTGCCGTTTTCGAAACCGGCTTCGGCAACTGATCGAATGCAATCCATTCGTAGTTGACCTGACCGTCCGCGCTCTTCACGCGGATCGAGATGTCACCGGTCTTCGCACACGATCCGACCTCAACCTGCGCATTGCCCTGCGTCGTCAGCGAACGATACGCGATCCGGCAGTCGAAATTCTTCTCCAGCAACGCTGCCTGCGCCAGGCGATGATCGACCTGACTGAACGGCACGTCGTTCTTCCAGGAGAAATACAAGTTGCGCGCGGTCGGCACGGCCGCGGCGACGGATACCGCAAGCACCAGCAGCTTGACCACCGTCAGCGTCCGGTTCACCGGATGAGCCGGATGTGAAAAGTTGAGAAGAGACGGCGCGTCGCTCACGTGATGCCCCCATCGATAACGATCCGCGGTTCATTTCCGCGACGCTTACCCTGCCGTCAAGGCTGAATGCTGACGGCATCCTGACAACCACGTGAATATCACCGCATGAACACCGTTTCCCGCGAGGGTGGATGTCCTCATTGTAATCGCGCGGCCTTATCAACCACCGTCATGCCGACGAAGGTCGGCACCCAGGCAAGTATCCATATCTTCGGTGTCGAGGCTTGACTGGATCCAGGCCTGCGCCGGGATGACGTGGAGATGATATCGCACAAACATTGTCATCCTCGGGCTTGTCCCGAGGAACCACAGATGAACAAGGGAACCCACGAAGCCGCACCCTTGGCACCAGAACCTGGTCCCTAAAACCAACTCCCTCATCTTTGAAATCTGCCGCCTAAATTCCCGCGGGGCTTGATTGTTTCGCCTTGAGCCGGGCAAACTGGAGGAACGGCCTTCAGGAGGTGCCGCACCGGGAATGGCGCACGATACTCCGCTCATCGCTACCATCGTCGTCGGCCTATCGCTGGCCTTCATTTTCGGCGCCATCGCCCAGAGATTTCGCATCTCTCCTATCGTCGGCTATCTGCTCGCCGGAGTTGCCGTCGGCCCTTTCACGCCGGGTTTTGTGGCCGACCAGGGCCTCGCTAACGAACTGGCGGAAATCGGCATCATTCTTTTGATGTTCGGCGTCGGGCTGCATTTCTCCATGTCGGAGCTGCTGGCGGTGCGCGCCATCGCCGTGCCCGGCGCTCTCGTTCAGATCGCCGTCGCGACCGCGATGGGCGTCGGCCTCGCGACGACATTCGGATGGTCGTTGGGCGCAGGCCTCGTTTTCGGTCTCGCACTCTCCGTCGCCAGCACGGTCGTGCTGCTGCGTGCACTCCAGGAACGACGTCTCGTCAAATCCGATCAGGGCCGCATCGCGGTCGGCTGGCTGATCGTCGAGGACCTCGTCATGGTCCTGACACTCGTGATCCTGCCCGCCATTGCCCCGCTGCTGAGCACCGAGAGCGCCAACGCGGCGGGAGCTCACTCGCCGAACGAATTAGCGATGACGCTCGCCGTCACGCTTTTGAAAGTCGCCGCATTCGTCGCCGTCATGCTGCTCGGCGGCCGCAGGCTCATTCCGGCGATCCTGCACCACATTGCGCACACAGGTTCGCGCGAACTGTTCCGCCTCGGCGTGCTGACGATCGCGCTCGGCGTCGCTTTTGCAGCGGCCAAGCTGTTCGGGGTCTCGCTGGCGCTCGGCGCCTTCTTCGCCGGCATGATCTTGAGTGAATCCGAATTGAGCCAGCGCGCAGCCAATGAAACGCTGCCGCTGCGCGACGCCTTCGCGGTCCTGTTCTTCGTGTCGGTCGGGATGCTGTTTTATCCCAATATCATCGTCGAAAATCCGCTGCGCGTCGTGGCCGTCATCGCGATTATCATTGTCGGCAAATCGCTTGCAGCATGGCTGATCGTCCTAGCCTTCGGCCACGGCATGCGCACTGCGCTGCTGATTGCCGCCAGCCTCGCCCAGATCGGCGAATTCTCGTTCATTCTCGCGGGACTCGGCGTGACGCTGAAGTTGCTCCCTGTCGAGGGGCGTGAACTGATCCTGGCGGGCGCGCTGCTCTCGATCATGCTCAACCCGCTGCTGTTCCTCGCCGTCGAACGCTACGGCCCGGCTCTGTCGGCCGAACCTCCGAAGCCGAAAGAACCGGCGCCCGCGGGGCAAGTCCCAGGACAAGTCGCAGGGCAAGCTCCCGGTCAGGCGCCCAGCGCCGCTGAGCCCCAGACAGCCAAACCGGCGTCGGAGCTGGCCCATGTCACGTCGAAAACCGGCCACACCGTCCTGGTCGGCTTCGGCCGGGTCGGAAGCGTGATCGGCGAGAAACTGATCGAACGCGGCATCCCGCTGTTCGTCATGGACGACCGGGACGACACCGCCCAAACGCTGAAAGCTCGCGGTCTTGACGCCGTGGGCGCCAACGCCGTCACCGATCTGGCGTCGGCCAACCTGAAGGACGCCCGGGCGCTGATCGTCGCCATTCCCGACTGCTTCGAGGCTGGCCAGATCGTCGCCCAGGGCCGCGCCGCCAATCCCGGCCTGCAGATCATCGCCCGCGCCCATTCGGACGCCGAGGAAGCCTACCTGAAGCAATACGGAGCCTCCGACGTCGTCCAGGGCTCACGGGAAACGGCTGGAGCCATGATCGTCGCTCTCGACACGCCCTCGCCTGCCCCTATCGTCGACCCGGACCCGGCCCGCACGCAGGACAATCCCCCAGACGCCGCCTAGGACGCCACCTAATAACCAGCCGGACAGCCAAGCGTCACGGTTGCGGGGCTGTTTTATGCCGCACCCCACCCCCATATAGCCCCCGCGCCGTCGGGTTCCATTGCCAGTCCCGCCACCCCTCGGCTAGACGGTTCTCATGGCCAAATCGACAAAACCCAATTCCCGCCCCACCTCCGAGCTGATGAAGACCATCCACGTCCGGGGTGCGCGCGAACACAACCTCAAAAACGTCGACATCGAAATCCCGCGCGACGCGCTCGTCGTATTCACGGGATTGTCGGGGTCGGGCAAATCGTCCCTCGCCTTCGATACGATCTACGCCGAAGGCCAGCGCCGTTATGTGGAAAGCTTATCCGCTTACGCCCGCCAGTTCCTGGAGATGATGCAGAAGCCGGACGTCGATCACATCGACGGCCTGTCGCCCGCCATTTCCATCGAACAGAAGACGACGAGCAAAAACCCGCGCTCCACCGTCGGCACCGTGACGGAGATCTACGACTATCTCCGCCTGCTGTTCGCCCGCGTCGGCGTTCCTTATTCGCCCGCGACCGGCCTGCCGATCGAAAGCCAGACCGTCGCGCAGATGGTCGACCGCGTGCTGGCGCTGCCCGACGGCACGCGCCTGCTTCTGCTTGCTCCCGTCGTGCGCGGCCGCAAAGGCGAGTACCGCAAGGAAATCGCCGAGTGGCAGAAGAAGGGCTACCAGCGCCTCAAGATCAATGGCACCGTCTACGCGATTGAAGACGCGCCGAAGCTAGACAAGAAATACAAGCACGACATCGACGTCGTCATTGACCGCATCGTCGTGAAGAAAGACATCGGCACCCGCCTCGCGGACTCATTCGAACAGGCGCTGAAACTGTCCGACGGCCTCGCCATCGCCGAATACGTCGACAAGCCGCTGCCGAAATCCGAAACCGAGGGCGCCAACAAGTCGAAGAACGACACGCACGAGCGCATTCTGTTTTCATCGCGCTTCGCGTGCCCCGTGTCGGGCTTCACGATCGACGAAATCGAGCCGCGCCTGTTCTCGTTCAACGCCCCCGCCGGCGCCTGCCCGGTGTGCGACGGCCTCGGCTCGGAACTGCGCTTCGAGCCCGACCTCGTCGTGCCCGACGGCTCGCTCTCGCTCGAAAAAGGCGCAATCTACCCCTGGGCGAAAACCGGCGTCTCATCGCCCTATTACGAGCAGACGCTCGAAAGCCTCGCCAAGCACTACAAGATCTCGATGAAGACGCCGTGGGAGAAGCTCCCGAAGCACGTCCAGCTCGCGCTCCTGTTCGGCTCGGGCGACGAGGACGTGACGTTCACCTACTGGGACGGCACGCGCAATTATTCCACCGAAAAGCCGTTCGAAGGCGTCATCGGCAACATCGCCCGCCGCTTCAAGGAAACAGACTCGGACTGGGTCCGCGAGGAACTCTCGCGCTATCAGGCCGCGCACCCGTGCGAAGGCTGCAACGGCTTCCGCCTGAAACCGCAAGCGCTCGCCGTCAAAATCGGCGGCAAGCACATCGGCGAGGTCTGCGATCTCTCGATCAAGGCCGCCAACGTCTGGTTCGGCGAAATCCCGAAAACCTTCACCAGGCAGCAGTCCGAAATCGCGACGCGTATCCTGAAGGAAATCCGCGACCGCCTGAAGTTCCTGAACGACGTCGGCCTCGAATACCTCACCCTCTCGCGCTCCTCCGGCACGCTGTCGGGCGGTGAATCGCAGCGCATCCGCTTGGCCTCGCAAATCGGCTCAGGGCTGACCGGCGTGCTCTACGTTCTCGACGAGCCGTCGATCGGCCTGCACCAGAAAGACAACGACCGCCTGCTCGAAACGCTGAAGCACCTGCGCGACATCGGCAACACCGTCATCGTCGTCGAGCACGACGAGGACGCGATCATGACCGCCGACCACGTCGTCGACATCGGCCCCGGCGCGGGCGTCCACGGCGGCAAGATCATCGCCCAAGGCACGCCGCAAGACATTATGGACTCACCCCAAAGCATCACCGGCGAATACCTCTCCGGCACCCGCTTTGTCCCCGTGCCGAAAAACCGCCGCGCGCCCGACCCCAAACGCATGCTCACCGTCACCGGCGCGCGCGAGAACAACCTGAAGAACGTCACCGCGTCCGTCCCCGTCGGCCTCTTCACCTGCATCACGGGCGTCTCCGGCGGCGGAAAATCGACGCTGCTGATCGACACGCTCTTCAAGGCCGTCGCGCGCAAGCTGAACAACGCGAAAGACCACCCCGGCGAGCACGACAAGATCACCGGCATCGAGCACTTCGACAAGATCATCGACATCGACCAGTCGCCGATCGGCCGCACGCCGCGCTCCAACCCTGCGACCTACACCGGCGCCTTCACGCCGATCCGCGAATGGTTCGCAGGCCTGCCCGAGGCCAAAACGCGCGGCTACGAACCAGGGCGCTTTTCGTTCAACGTGAAAGGCGGCCGCTGCGAGGTCTGCCAGGGCGACGGCGTCATCAAGATCGAGATGCACTTCCTGCCCGACGTCTACGTCACGTGCGAGGAATGCAAGGGCAAGCGCTACAATCGCGAGACGCTCGCCGTCACCTTCAAGGAGAAGTCGATCGCCGACGTGCTCGACATGACGGTCGAGGAAGGCGCCGAGTTCTTCAAGGCCGTGCCGTCGATCCGCGACAAGCTCGAAACGCTCGCGCGCGTCGGCTTGGGTTACATCCACATCGGCCAGCAGGCGACGACGCTCTCGGGCGGCGAGGCGCAGCGCATCAAGCTGTCGAAGGAATTGAGCCGCCGCGCGACCGGCCGCACGCTCTATATTCTTGATGAGCCGACGACGGGCCTGCACTTCCACGACGTCGCGAAGCTGCTTGAGGTGCTGCACGAGCTGGCGGACGCGGGCAACACCGTCGTCGTCATCGAGCACAATCTCGAAGTCATCAAGACCGCCGACTGGATCATCGATCTCGGCCCCGAAGGCGGCGACGGCGGCGGCACGATCGTTGCCGCCGGCACGCCCGAGGACATCGTGAAGGTCAAGGAAAGCTACACCGGTCAGTACCTGAAGCCGGTGCTGGCGAGAAGCGCGGCTTCCGGCCGGCGCGCCGGAGGCGTGTCGGAAGCCGCAAACAAAAGAGCGAGCAAGAAGGCGGCGGCGGAGTAAGTCTCTTCCCTCTCCCCGCTCGCGGGGAGAGGGTTAGGGTGAGGGGCTGACGGAGAGTAACTTTGGCCGACAATGAAGCGCCCTCGCCGCTCGCGATCAAAGCCGAGGACGCGCCCCTTCGCACCAAACCGTCGAACTATCCGGAGCCTTCTTCAGCCGCATGGGCAAGCGCGAGAAGCGCCCGCTCGGTGACATCTTCGGCCTGAAGAACTTCGGCGTGAACCTGACGCGGCTTTTGCCGGGCGGCGAGTCCGCGCTACTGCATCGACACTCGAAGCAGGACGAGTTCGTCTATATTCTCGACGGCACGCCGACGCTCGTCACCGACACGGGCGAGATCGACATGGAGCCCGGCATGTGCGCGGGCTTCCCCGCGGCGGGCATCGCCCATCACCTTGTGAACCGGACGACGCGTGACGTCGTCTATCTCGAGATCGGCGACCGCACGCCCGGCGACGAAGGCAGCTATCCAAGCGACGACCTCAAAGCCTCACTCGGCCCGGACGGGAAGTGGCAGTTTACGCGGAAGGATGGGAGTGGGTATTAAAGCCTGCACGTACAGCCGTAACATCAGCTTAAAACTCGCTTTTTGATAGCTCTCAAGCGTGTGAGATATTGCTCTCCAAATGGCGTCAAAGACCAGTACACATTTGTATCGCTAGGAGCATGCTTGCGAGCACTCTTGCGAATCAAGCCGAGAGCAACAAGTTGGACTTTGATTGTCTGGAAAGAGTCACTTGTCAAAACGATACGTTTGTATTTTTCAAATTTCTCCTCGTCGTAAAGAGGCAACTCACTACTAAGGGTGCGACGCAGATCGCCTTCCTTAGCTTCGTCCATCATCAGCGGACCACATTCATAAAAAATTTTATTCCACGAAACTTCCAACTCTAGCCAGTCCTCGTATTTGCCGTAGTCGAGCTTTGAAACATCCATTATCGCCTTAAATTTATCCTCTCCCTGTGAGTAGCTTTCCGATCCGGGCGGAGGCGAAAATCTTGCCTGAGAAAGCGCTTCTTTCAATTGCTCATTTTCTTGAAGCAGATGATTGAGCCTCTGCGGATCACTGGAGAGATTTGCTCGCACCCAGCCAACTTTGGGATTTCGTTTCGTCTCAGCGGATACAGCTTGAATTACCTTGGCCCGCAGATCATCAGCGTTGGTCCAAAACTTTACATGGCGATCAGATTGCACTTTGGCGCGCAGCTCGGTCAACTTTTTCCGCGCTCCGTCATTTTGATCTGTCTTTTTTGCGGGAAGTTCGTCAGGAGTTTCGTGCAAAAAAGCCAAAATCGGTATTCCGGACGATACGGCGTAGTCAAATTCCTGTTCGGTATAGCTAATGCCTTCCGGCGATATGCTCCCATACCTCGCAGCAATAACGATTACATAATAATCGCTGTCGTCGATCACACCTTTAATCAGGGTCCATTGGTCGTCGTCGGAGGCCGGAAACAATTCCATTCCAGCGGGAAAATGATCCAGACTAAGAAGCGCTTGAGTGACGGCTTGGCGCTCTTCTTTAAGATCAGAATAAGTTGAACTAACAAAAATCTGGTATCGCTTATCCATCACATGACCCCGATTCCGCTGACGATCTTGAGACATGAGTGTCTCGGGATTCGCAAGCTAAAAGCAGTACCGCGCGAGCTTTTTGGGCGCAGAGAACCGGCCATTTGTCTCTCGCCGCTTCTCTTAATCCGAAAAAGCTGAGCAAATCCCACCGTCGCCTTCATGCATTGTCGCGCAGGCCGCCGTGTAATTTCCGTTTTCACGAGGAATTTTGCCCGTCTAACCAGCGCATTGCGCAAAGAACATTTTTATGATTTCCGAAGAAACTTCCCGCGCTCTTTTGAATCCGCTCGGCGAATCGCATTCGCGAGCCGGCCGCCGGGCGCACCGATTTCGCCGCACCACCGAAAAAACTTATCCTCGGGTGTTGCGACCTCCCCCATAATCCCCTCACCCATCCGGCAAGGGCATCGCGCGAGGCGTCGCGCGGCGCTCGGGTGGGACAGCCCGACCCGCTCGCCTCACGCGCGCGATGCGGACAAGGCGGAAGGCAGGTCCGCACGGGGTGAGAAACCCGTGTGCGGAGCACCCCGCTTCATTAAGTGACCTGTCCAGAACCCTGTTCTCGGTCTCGTCACGAAGCGGACCGGTTCCGAGACTGCTCATTGCGAAGACCCACGCCGCGGAACCCGTCCGCTTCGTGCTTTATTGATTGCACACGGCGACTCCCGTCTGGGGAGCCGGCCGCCGTGTGCATTTGCTGTTTCACGCCGGCCGTTGGCGCACGCGTGTGTCTTCGTTCATCCGGCACGAACGAACCAACAGCCCCGCGCCTTCCGGCCGGCGCGCCGCCGGCGTGTCGGAAGGCGCAAAAGAAAAGCAGTCGCCATGCGCAAATCAAAAACTGTCGCCTCGGCGCAAACAAAAAAAGCGCATCTATGTGTCGGAACGGGAATGCCGAGACCGTCTTAAGAAAGCACCGGTCGCGCAGCATCAGTCGCGGCTTCCGGCCGGCTTCGCGGAGCGAAGTCGGAAGCCGCAAACAAAAAGGAGCCCTAGTCATGTCGAAAAGCCGGATCTGCGTCTGGTACGACAAGGAGGCCGAAGCCGCCGCCCGCTTCTACGCGAGCGTGTTTCCCGACAGCTCCCTCGACGCCGTCATCCGCGCGCCGGGCGACTATCCCTCAGGCCATGAGGGCGACGTCATCGTCGTCGAATTCACCGTCGTCGGCATTCCGTGCATGGGCCTCAACGGCGGCCCGCAGTTCAAGCACAGCGAAGCGTTCTCGTTCTCCATCTCGACCGACGATCAGGAAGAAACCGACCGCTATTGGAACGCCATCGTCGGCAACGGCGGCCGCGAGAGCGAATGCGGCTGGTGCAAGGACAAATGGGGCGTCAACTGGCAGATCACCCCGCGCGTGCTGACCGACGCGCTCGCCGCCGGCGGCGATGAGGCCAAGCGCGCGTTCGCCGCCATGATGACGATGAAGAAGATCGACGTCGCGGCAATCGAGAAAGCGAGACGGGGGTAACTCCGCGCAGGCTGCCGCTCGACAAAGGAGCGTCGGCCAGCGCATAACATGCACGCGCTTTGCGGCCGGCGCGCGGAATGCGTGTCGCAAAGCGCCAACAAAAGGAGTATCGCCCGGCGCCTACCACGCCAGCGACATTGCAACCTCGCCGGGCATCCCGCCGGGAAAACTTATGATTTCCGCACGGAGCTTGTACCCCAGGGGGCGTAGCTCCGTATCGTAGAATTCATACGCATCTTTTGCGAAACCCGTAAGCGTCGTCGGCCATTCCGGATCGGCAATGTTGATGCGGCGGCCGCCGTCACTGCAGTAGCTCGACGGGAACGTGATAACCTGCAGATGGTGCTGGCCATTTTGAGCGGCAATTCGGATGGCATTATTGACGCGATCAATCGCCAGGGCTTTTTCTGCGACTTTGCGCGACATGAACGCTTCGCGCAGCTCCTTATCCTGCTGCGCTTTCTTTTTCTTGAGGTCTCGCTCTCGATTGTATTCTTCCGTTTCCGCATCGAGCGAAATCATCTTCAGGTCTTCGGGTCGCAAGAGCCCAGGCATTGCTTTTCTCCTTGGATCCTTTCAATTCCCCCCGACTTCAATGGCGTTTCGAACATCCGGTGCTTTATGGATTCATGCTCGTAATACCGAGCGCTTCGTTGACTGAGAACGTCGAGAAATATGCGGCAACTCAGGAAAAGATCAGTCTGCACACTATGTTCGTTCAGGATATTCCGACGCCGAAGAAAATCAAGATTGGAAAGCGGAGCAGCATACGGACCGCCCGCTCGCTGCAAGAAACTTTTAACGCCAATCTATCATCGCGCACTTGACGGCAATCAAGGACTTCGCAACGGCACAGCACACCTATTGCAGCAAAATTTGAGCGGCGTACCTTATCGCGGGAGCGCATGCTCAGTCTGCATATGGGGCCTTGAATGACCGTTGACCCCACGGCGACACGAAGTCCGACCCAACGCCCGGTCTTGCGCCCCCAAATGGCAGGTGATCGCGGCGCAGCGGAGCGTTGGCTTCCGGGCCTGAATACGCTTAAGCACTATCAGCCGGGCTGGATAAAGCATGATGTGGTTGCGGGCTTGGTTCTTGCGACGATGCTTGTACCGGCGGGGATCGCATATGCAGTCGCGTCGGGTTTGCCGGGGATTTACGGCCTCTACGCGACGATTGTGCCGTTGATCGTCTATGCCCTTTTCGGTCCGAGCCGCATCCTCGTTCTTGGTCCGGATTCATCCCTTGCTGCCGTCATCCTCGCCGTAGTGTTGCCCCTCTCGGGCGGCGATCCAATGCGGGCAGTGGCGCTCGCAGGCGCAATGGCGATCGTATCCGGCGTCGTCTGCGTCGCGGCAGGCCTTGCGAAGTTAGGCTTCGTCACCGAACTTTTGTCGAAGCCCATCCGCTATGGCTACATGAACGGCATCGCCCTGACGGTATTGCTGAGCCAAGTGCCGAAGCTGCTCGGATTTTCGATCGAAAGCCAGGGCCCCCTGCGCGACATCGTTGCGATCGGTAATGGTGTTACGAGCGGCAAAACGAATTGGACCGCGTTCGCGATCGGCGCTGCAACGTTGGCTGTCATCCTGCTTCTCAAGCGCAGCAAAGTTGTCCCGGGCATCTTGATAGCAGTCATTGGGGCGACCGCCGTCGTCGGCATGCTGGGTCTGGCGCAGAGTGCCGGCGTTTCAGTCCTCGGGCCGCTACCCCAGGGCTTGCCGTCGTTTCGCATTCCCTGGATTTTTTCGACGGATTTCGCGACAGTCCTGTCGGGTGGCCTCGCCGTGGCCTTGATCTCCTTCGCCGACACGAGTGTTCTTTCGCGGGCATACGCTGCCCGAACGAGGACATATGTCGATCCTAACCAAGAACTTGTCGGATTAGGCGCGGCCAATCTCGCGGCGGGATTTTTTCAGGGCTTTCCGATCAGCAGTAGCTCATCGCGGACCCCCGTCGCGGAGGCCGCAGGCGCAAGGTCCCAGATGACGGGTATCACTGGCGCGCTGGCAGTTGCCTTACTTATCATCGCTGCACCCAACTTATTGCAGAACTTGCCCACGAGCACGCTTGCGGCCGTCGTCATAGCTTCGGCAATCGGCCTGTTTGAAATTCAAGACCTGATGCGCATCTATCGGATGCAGAAGTGGGAATTCTGGCTTTCTATCGTATGCTTCGCCGGCGTCGCCGTGTTTGGCGCAATTCAGGGCATCGCGCTCGCGGTCATCATCGCCCTCGGGCAATTCCTCTGGGATGCATGGCGGCCTCATTATGCGGTTCTCGGCCGCGCTGAAGGCATCAAAGGCTATCACGACATCAGCCGATATCCCGATGCGCGCCGCATTCCGGGGCTTGTGCTTTTCCGTTGGGACGCGCCTCTTTTTTTTGCGAATGCAGAGCTGTTCCAGGACTGCGTGATCACGGCGGTTGAAACCGCACCAACGCCAGCGCGTTGGGTTGTCGTCGCCTCCGAACCTATAACGAACGTCGACGTCACCGCAGCCGACACGGTGGCGGAACTCGACCGCACGCTACAGAAAGCAGGAATCGCACTGTGCTTCGCCGAGTTGAAAGACCCGGTAAAAGATAAGTTGAAGCGCTTCGGTCTGGTGAAACAACTCGGCGAACAAGCGTTTTTTCCGACGATCGGCGCAGCCGTCAGCGCCTATCTGAAAGAAATCCCGGTCGATTGGGTCGACTGGGAAGATAGGCTGCCATAGCGCGCGCGGCATCAGGAGAAAGCGATGTGGAATTGGCTGCTGTGCTTCGCCCCTGTCGCTGTGGCGCTTGAGTATCTCGCCCCAAATCAGCACACATATATATTTCTCGCGTCCGCCGTCGCCATTCTGCCGCTAGCAGCCTGGCTCGGACGAGCGACAGAACAACTCGCAGACCGCGCCGGCGAAGGTGTCGGCGGCCTGCTCAATGCGACTTTCGGCAACGCCGCGGAACTGATCATCGCCCTCGCAGCGTTGCGCGCCGGATTGCACGATATCGTAAAAGCTACCATCGTCGGCTCGATCGTCGGCAACATTCTTCTCGTGCTCGGCGCCGCTATGCTGGCCGGCGGTTTGCGCCATCATGAGCAGCACTTCAACGCTGCGGGAGCGCGAGCGCAAGCGACCATGCTGACACTGGCGGCTATTGCGCTCGTCATTCCCGCTGCTTACGGCGCGCTTGTCGGTGAACGCTATAGCGGAGGCGAGAGCACACTGAGCATCGCTATTTCTATTGTACTTCTCGTTCTCTACGGGCTTTTTCTCATATTTTCCGTGCGTACTCACCCCAACTTCTTTCTGGCCTTGACCGCACCAAACAATAGCGAACACAGAAAAAACTGGCCGCTCGGCCAGGCGATTGGGGTTCTTGCAGCGTGTACCGTGGCAATTGCCTGGCTCAGCGAAATCCTGGTCGGCGCGATCGAGCCAACGGCACATGCGTTCGGTTTCAGCGATCTCTTCGTCGGCGTGTTCGTGGTCGCCATTCTGGGCAATGCTGCCGAGCACGCGACTGCGGTGACGGCCGCCTTGAAGGACCGAATGGATCTCAGCCTATCGATTGCCATCGGGTCGAGCGTTCAGGTCGCGTTGTTTGTCGCTCCCGTCCTGGTTCTTTTAAGCTTTTTCGTCGGCGCCTCCCCTATGAACTTGCTGTTCGGAAAGGGCTTGGTGCTCGCGGTGTTCCTCGCAGTCGTCGTAACAGGGCAAGTTGCCGGAGACGGCCGCTCGGATTGGTTGAAGGGCGTTCAACTTTTAGCCGTCTACTTCATACTGGGGATCGCTTTCTTCCTGACTCCGCAAGTCTAGTTTGCGCTTCCGCGGAGTTCAGTCGTTCGCATCGCAATAACGAATTTACTCAGATAGACCGTATTCGGATCTTTCTAACGCAGGCAATATCGGCAACAGTGGGCGGCACATTGCATTAAGGACGGCGGGGCACGCGGTTTGCTGAGGCAATGACATGGAAGACAGTAAGAGCGCTGACGCTCCCACCTTGGAAAGCGAACGACCCCGCAATCACCTCAAGCTGAAACGCAAGGATTACGAGCGCGAACTGAAGCGTCTGCATACCGAACTCGTCAAACTACAGGAATGGGTTCGCCACGAGCAGAAAAAAATTTGCATCGTATTCGAAGGCAGGGACGGCGCCGGGAAAGGCGGCACGATCAAAGCTATTACGGCGCGTGTCAGCCCGCGCATCTTCCGCGTCATTGCGCTTCCGGCTCCGACCGAACGCGAAAAATCTCAAATGTATATTCAGCGCTATCTGCCCCATCTTCCGGCGGGCGGCGAGATCGTGATCTTCGATCGCAGCTGGTACAATCGTGCAGGCGTCGAGCGCGTCATGGGCTTTTGCTCGGAAAAGCAGGTCGAACGCTTTCTCAGAATCGTGCCTTCGGTTGAGAAGGCCATCATCGATTCCGGCGTAATTCTGATCAAATACTGGCTCGAGGTCAGTCCCGATGAGCAAACGCGTCGCCTTGAGGCGCGCATCGACGATGGCCGTAAGATCTGGAAGCTCTCGAATATGGATCTGAAGTCCTACACCCGCTGGGATGACTATACGCACGCGCGCGACGAGATGTTTTCAGCCTCCGACACCGCATGGGCGCCCTGGTATGTGGCGTACTCGGACGACAAGCGGAAGGCACGGCTCAATATCATCGAGCACCTTCTCAGTCTTATTCCCTACGAGGACATCAAGCGCGACAGGATCAAGCTGCCGAAAAGAGAAGTCAGCAAACCCAAAAAGCATAGCGCCCCCGCGTTCAAGCTCGTCCCTGAACCGCATTGACGACATGAACCAGGAGGCCGAAATGCGCCTTGCTTCGTTCGCCATCCTTGCGCTCTTCGTTGCGCCGCCTCTGGCCCTCGCTCAACAGGCTGAGGCACCGAAAATTTCCGTCGGCGTCGTTCGTGCCGATCTTAAGCCGATCTCCAATGCTCTCGATTTCGTCGGCCGAGTGGAGGCGATCGAACGGGTTGACGTCCGCGCCCGGGTCACGGGCTTTCTAGACGCGATCGAATTCAAGGAAGGCGAGATGGTCCCCGCCGGCGCTCCGCTCTTTCGAATAGAAGACGGCCTCTTCAAAGCAGCCGTCAGCGAAGCGCAAGGCGCATTGGAGCGCAGCAAATCCGCGAAAGTGCTGACCGAGGTCCAGCTCGATCGCGCAAAAGATCTGCTTGAACGCAACGTGGGTACCGCTGTCGCCCGGGATCAGGCTCTTGCCGCGGATGAGCAAGCCAAAGGCACGATACTCATCAACGAAGCCAACCTGCAGACGGCAAAGATCAACCTCGGATATACCGTTATCACTGCTCCGATAGCAGGAAAGGTCGGGCGGTCGACTATCACTAAAGGCAATGTCGTCGGTCCAGACACCGGGCCGCTGACCGTCATCGTTAGCCAGGACCCGATGTACGTGACATTTCCCGTCAGCCAGCGGGAATTTCTGCGTCTGCAAAAAAGCGGGCAATCTCTTGACCTAACGAAACTCAAGGCGACGCTGCGATTTGCGGATCAGAGCGTCTACGATCAAATCGGTACGATCAACTTCGTCGACGTCACGGTCAACCGGTCGACCGATACCGTGCTCGTGCGCGCCAGCTTCCCCAATCCGAAGGGTGCCCTGATTGATGGGCAGTTCGTCCGTGTCGGCGTTGAAACCGGAACGCCGCAAGATAAAGTCGTCGTTCCGCAAGCTGCGCTCATTGCCGATCAGGAGGGCGTTTACGTCTTCGTCGTCGACGATGGAAAGGCAGCGGTTCGAAGGATTAAAACCGGCGGAGATTTCGGAAACGGCGTCGTCGTCGAAGATGGCCTTTCCGCAGGCGAACAGGTCATCGTCGAAGGATTGCAGGGGGTCCGGCCGGGAGCTCCGGTGATCGCAACGCCCGTGCCGTCCACGACGGATCGGAGCTGATCAATGCTCTCAGCCATTTTCGTCGACCGGCCGAGGCTCGCAATCGTCATCGCCATCGTCACGACGATTGCGGGTGCGCTCACGCTCTATGCGATCCCGTTGGCGCAATACCCCGACATCGTTCCCCCGCAGGTGCAGGTTACGACGACCTATCCCGGTGCGAATTCCGCGGTCGTCGATGCGACCGTCGCGCAGCCCATCGAGGCGCAGGTCGTCGGCGTCGACAAGATGATCTACATGAAGAGCGTCAGCGGCGACGATGGCAGCTATACGCTCATCTGCTCGTTCGAACTCGGCACAAATCCTGACATTAACACGGTCAACGTCAACAACAGAGTCCAGGTCGCATTGTCGAGCCTGCCGCCGGAAGTGCAGCGACAGGGCGTATCGGTGAAAAAGAAATCGTCAGCGTTGCTGGGCGTCATCGCACTTTACTCGCCGAAGCACACGCACGATCCGCTCTTTCTCTCCAATTACGTGACGATCAACCTTCTAGATCAAATCAAAAGTACGCCGGGCGTCGGCGACGCGACGTTGTGGGGACCGCAGGACTACGCCATGCGCGCCTGGATCCGGACCGATCGGCTCACAGGGCTCAACCTCACGACGGGCGACATTATCAACGCGATCCAAGCGCAGAACATTCAAGCCGCCGTGGGGCGCATAGGCGCTCGACCAATTTCGAACGAGCAGCAGTTGCAGCTCAATCTCACAACGAAAGGCCGCCTCAACAACGTCGCCGATTTCGAAAAGATCGTTCTGCGGACGAACTCCGATGGTTCCATTCTGCGCCTTGGCGACGTGGCGCGTCTTGAGCTTGGTGCGGCCAATCTCGACCGCGAAACGCTTTTTAATGGTGGCCCCGCAGCTGTCGTCGCGATCTATCAGGCTCCCGGCGCCAACGCGATCGCGACTTTGAACGAAGTGAAAGCCAAGCTCGCAGCGGCAGAGAAGCGGTTCCCGAAGGATCTTGCCTGGAAAGTGACCTACGATCCGACTGAGTTCGTCACCGATACCATTCACGAAGTTCAAAAGACGCTCATAGAAGCTTTCATTCTCGTCGTTATCGTTGTCTATCTCTTCCTCGGCAGCGTTCGCGCGACGTTGATCCCGACACTTGCCGTTCCAGTCAGTCTCATCGGCACTTTCGTCGTGCTGCTCGCCATCGGCTATTCGGCGAATACGGTATCGCTACTCGCAATTGTTTTGGCGATCGGCATCGTGGTCGACGACGCCATCGTCGTGGTCGAAAATGTCGAGCGCGTGATGGAGGAGCGGCCGGACCTATCTCCCGCCGAGGCGACCAAACTCGCCATGCAGGAAATTACCGCGCCGATCATCGCCATTACCCTGGTTCTTCTCTCTGTGTTCGTGCCGGTCGCGTTTATCCCTGGAATTTCGGGAGAACTGTTTCGCCAGTTTGCCGTTACCATCGCAGTGTCGATGTTCCTCTCTGCCATCAACGCGCTTACGCTTTCCCCTGCTCTGTGCGGCATTTTTCTGAAACCGCACCATGGACCGCGCAGAGGATTGATTGGCATCATTATGAGAAGCATCGATTACATTCGGGACGCCTACGGCGCCGCGGTGGCGCGGATGCTTCGGTTCTCGTTGGTAGGCCTCGCTCTCGTGGCGATCTCCGGCGTCGGAATCTATGCGCTGTCAAAAGTCACGCCGACTGGTTTCCTACCGGAAGACGATCAGGGCGCGCTGTTCGTTATCGCGCAGCTTCCGGGAGGTGCATCCGTCGTGCGCACCACCAATGTCGTGAAGCAGGCCGAGGAAATTTTGAAAGGCGAGTCTGCCGTCCAGGATGTTACGTCCGTCATCGGCCTCAATTTCATCGATAACTATTCCCAGGCCAACGGCGCGTTCATGGTTGTGACGCTGAAACCTTTCGCGGAGAGGAAGGACCGCTCGCAAGGTGTCAATGCATTGATCGCGCGGCTGGGGCCAAAATTCCGCGAAATCGTGGGCGGAATTGTCGTACCGTTGGCGCCACCGCCGATCATCGGTCTCGGATCGGGTGGCGGTTTCGCATACGTTCTGAAAGATCTCCGCGGCGGCGATCCAAAAGCCCTGGCACAGGTATTACGAGGGCTTCTCGTTGCCGCCAACCAGGACCCGAAGCTCTCGCGCGTCTTCAGCACGTATTCCGCGACAAATCCATCGATCTACCTCGATATCGATCGCGATAAAGTTCAAGTTCAGGGCGTAAAACTTAGCGACGTCTTTCAAGCCCTACAGGCGTCCCTTGGCGGCTACTTCGTCAATAACATGAACCTTTTCGGCCGAACGTGGCAGGTCCAGGTGCAGGCCGACGCTGCCGATCGCACGAGCGTGGACGATATCTTTCGGATCAATGTGCGAAACGACAAAGGCGAGATGATTTCGTTGCGGAGCTTGGTGGAAGTGCGGCCTGTCATCGGTCCATCGGCGATCATTCGCTATAACAATCTCCGCGCGGTGACCATTCAAGGCAGCCCGGCGGCCGGTGTGTCCTCCGGTCAAGCTCTCAACTCGATGGAAGCCGTCGCCGCACGCACGCTGCCTGACGGATACGCGGGCGAATGGACGGATACGGCCTTTCAGGAAAAGCGCGCCGAAGGCAAGACGGCGATCATCTTGGGATTTGCCCTACTCTTCGCCTATCTGTTCCTCGTCGCACTCTATGAGAGCTGGACCATTCCGGTCCCCGTTCTGTTGTCGGTCAGCGTCGGCGTGTTCGGCGCATTCGCGGCCATCGTGCTGGGCGGCCTGACGCTCGACCTTTATGGCCAAATCGGCATGGTCGTGCTGATCGGTCTCGCGGCGAAGAACGGCATTCTCATTGTCGAATTTGCCAAAGAGCAGCGTGAGCGCGGTATCGAATTGCATGAAGCAGCGACCGAAGGCAGCCGATTGCGATTCCGACCGGTGATGATGACGTCGTTCGCTTTCATCCTCGGATTATTGCCGCTTGTCATTGCCGTTGGAGCCGCCGAACTCGCCCGCCGGAATGTCGGCACGCCAGTATTCGGCGGAATGATTTTCGCGTCGTTCATCGGGATATTCGCAATCCCGTCACTATACGTGACGTTCCAGGCGCTTCGCGAACGCTTGAGACCATCCGTCAGGCGGCGGGCGAAGGCTATATCTGGAAATCAGAGCCCCACGGTATCGAAAAGCTAAGCATCGCCACGAGGCTTGGTTGTTCCACCCGACATTTCCGAGCCTAAGCGCATGGCGGCCTGCTCCCTACAAGGGAGTCGTCATGCGCCATCAAAAGACGCCGACGAAAGACAAATCCCGCGCCCTGCCACTCAGCGACAATACGCAGCCGGTGCTGTCACGGTCCGTACGCAAAACCCTGCAAGTGATGCGCGATTGACTCCCTCTCCGTTCCGAGACAGGGTCGGAGCTAGAGGAGCCGTCATTAGCACATGCGCTATTCGCTGGTTATTTTCGATCTCGACGGCACCCTCGCCGACAGCTTTCCCTGGTTCATCGGCAGCCTGAACGACGTGGCGGATGCGTTCCGCCTGCGCCGCGTCAGCGAAGACGAGATCGAACCGTTGCGCCGTGCCGACGTCCCCGAGATTCTGAAACACCTCGGCGTACCGCGCTGGAAATTGCCGATGATCGCCCGCTACATGCGCAAGCTGAAATCGACGCAGCTCGAGACTATCTCGCTCTTTCCCGGCGCAGGCGACATGCTGCGCACGCTGAAGAGCGGAGGCGTCACGCTGACGCTCGTCTCATCCGACAACGAGGAGAACGCGAAAGTCGTTCTCGGTCCCGAGAACACTGCCCTCTTCTCAGATTACAATTGCAGCGCGGCCCTCTTCGGCAAGTCCGGAAAATTCCGTCGCGTGATGAAACGCGCGGGTGTCGCCCCGCATCAGGTTCTGGCGATCGGCGATGAAGCCCGCGACCTTAATGCCGCCCGCGCTGCCGGCATTGACTTCGCCGCCGTGACCTGGGGCTACACCGCACCCGAAAAACTACGCACGCTCCAACCTGATATGATATTCGAGCGTATCGAGGACATCGGTGCGCACCTGCTCACGAGCTAGACCAATCCAAAATGTCATCCGCGCTCGGCTCTCCGCCTCCCGGGCACGGAAGGCGCCGAGAGAACTCGCATAAAAAAAAGAGCCGGACGGACGCCCGGCTCTTCCACAAAAAAACGCAGTCGATCATAGAGACGCAAACGTCTCTTATGGGCACATCCAAACCGGTCCGATGATCACACAACCGCGCGAACGCCAGTTCCACGGACGGCGATGATAGCGATGCCAACCACGATAGCGATTGTGCCGCCAGTGACGCCGATGATGCCAATTCTTGTGGCGATAATGGCGATTGCGTTTCCAATGTCCGCGTTTATGCCGAACAAGCTCTACGCCGCTCTGCGCTTTTCCGACGCCGGCAAGGCTGGTCGATGCAGGCGCGGCTGATACTGCCGTGCCGCCGATGGTCGTTCCGATTGCCATTAAACAAATAAGTGCGAAACGTTTCATCCCGAGGTCTCTCCTTTGTTTTGATTGCGAATGACGCGGCTTGACACCGACCAAGCCGCTGCAATTGCACGGCGATACAGAGATACTCGCCGCATACGTTTTGAAACGATCTCACAGGAAATATCCGCCGCAAGAAAACAGCCTCAAAAGCCTATATTTTAAGTTCTGTGGGCGGAACTTTTTGGGGGACGTGCTTGCAGGCAGGCGCCGGTTGGCTTCATCAACGATTGCCCCCGCATTTTGCAAATGCGCGCAAGGCGTCGCAGGATTATCCACCCGCTCGCCTCGCGCGCTTTGAGATTCGATCGTCAGCGCTCAGTAACCGTAAACGCCGACGCCACCAGGGCCAACGTAAACACTCACGCCACCGGGGCCATCATCGTAATAGCCATCATCGTAATAGCGATAGCGTCCACGCCAACCGTAGTCATCGTTGCTACCGTAACGGCGAAGATGCTCGCGGTCGCTGCGATTGAGATAGCGGCCCTGGCGCTCTTTGGCGCGGGCGCCTTCGACACCACTAATGGAATCCGCGTGCGCAATCGGCGCCGCGAACGCCGCGATGGAAACCGCGCCGATGATAGCGACAAATGTCCTCTTCATCGAAGTCCTCCATGTCCTGGGCGCGCTGGCAGTTTTTTGCGCGTCCTCAACTACAAAGGCCAACGCGTCCACATGCGGGGCTGTTCCACGCCGATCGGCGACCCAAGGCCACGGCCGCCTTCTGCTTACGGATGAAGCGCTAAAAAAACGTCGTCTAGTTACCTTTTTTCGTTGGCTTTTAGGCTATTGAGGTAGGCGATGATCCACCCAATCTGGTCCGGATCGAAGCTGAACTCGGGCATATCGGGATGACCCGACATAATGCCTTCCGCCAGCGATTCCTCGAGATCCTCGACAGGATAGCGATGGACGATATCGCGAAACGGCGGCGCTTGAGCGTGCGGGCTGTTTTCCGTCAATCCCAGCGCATGACAACGCGCGCAGTTCTTTTGCAGGATCGCCAAGCCCTTAGCCGCTTCTTGCTCATCCCCGTTTGCGCTTGCGTTACTCGACACTAAGAAGACGAAGCCTAGCGCCAGCATCAATGCACGACAATCCACGCTCAAATAAATCATCTCTACCCACCCGGCCAATTTGCGCTTCGTCAATTCATGACCTAGCGCACCGATGTCACAATCGTATTGATTTCGAACAATGGATTTTGAGGGGCAAGATGACGGCGAAATCGGCGATACGTACGACGCGAACTTTTGCGACTAAAGCTTTGGCATTTGCGGTCATTGCGTTTGGCTGTACGGCTCCGCTGTCGATTTCAGCTTTGGCACAGCAGATGGATGCGCCGCCGAACTTGAAAGAAGAGCCCGGCAAAGCGGAATCTAAACATCCCGACATCGAGAACGGAAACAATCTCGCGCGCAAGCTGTGCACGTCCTGTCATTTGATTGGAGAACCGGCGAACGCTCCGGTCCCTAGCGATGTTCCGACGTTTGCCGGCATCGCCAATCAACCGGGACAAACACTGGACCATCTCGCTACGTGGCTTACGCGGCCACATCCGCCGATGCCCAATCTTAATTTGACGCGCGTCGAGATCCGAGATCTCACCGGCTACATCATGTCACTTCGAACCGAGAAATAAGAGAACATGGACGGAGGAGAAGCCGCATGCATCAGTTGCATTCCAAAACGATGCGAGGGCTCGCCACGGCTGCAATGCTCGCCGCCGTCTCAACGCCATCGGCCGTCGACAGCCAGGAGATTGGCGACGCACGACAGGGATACAATTTCGCCGCGAAACACTGCGCTGAGTGTCATGCGATAGACTTCGGAAATCCGAAATCACCCAATGCCGATGCTCCCTCCTTCACAAGTGTCGCTCAAACGTCTGGCATGAGCGGACGTGCACTCGCTGTGTGGCTGGACACATCTCATCCCACGATGCCGAATTTTGTGCTGCATGCGGACGACCGTAACGACGTTATCGCCTACATCATGAGTCTCAAAAATCGTCCGCCGCCTAAATAGAGATCGGACAGCGATCTTGATACTATGTCTGCATTCGGTGAGCCGTATCGGCGCAACGCACGTCATCACGCCCGCGCAAGACCGCGGACAAGGCTGAAACGCGAATAGATCAAGTACGCGATGATGAAGACCAACCACGACACGATCGCAAGCCAATCGTGCCATGCCTGCTTCTCGGTGGATATCGTCATCCACACGCCGAAAATGCAGAACGAAAGCATGGCAATCCACGAGGCGATAATCTGTACGCGCAGCGCCCGGCGGACGCCGGTTTCTTTGTCTGCAGGTAATAAATAGCCGCGCCCTCTTCGAGCAAAGGGAAATACCAGGGTGTCGCCAGATGCATCATTGGCAAAATGCCGATCCAAACAAAGGCGATCGAAAAATTCTGTTATTGCAATCATCCGCATTCCAAAATCATGTCGCCGAACTGAGGCAACTGAAACCATCGGCGAATTAGAGTTGTACCATCCGCCCGGTAAGTACGTGGGCGGCCAAAAATTTAACGGCAGCTCAACCAAATCCGTCACTAACAGCCGGCCGTTGAGACACTTCGTCCTGAAACGGGCTATGCTTCACCGAAAGCTGGAGTGCCCTAATGCGTATGCCGTTCGTCTTTCTCGCTGCCTCCCTTCTGTTCGCAGCAACCGCCCGCGCCGAGATTTCACTCAATACGCTGCTAGACCCGATCCGTACAAAACATGCACTCCCGTCGCTCGCGGCGGCGGTCGTTAAAGATGGAAAGCTCGTAGCAGTTGGCGCGGTAGGCGTGCGTGTGGCGGGAACGACAATTCCGGTCACGGTCGATGACCGCTATCACCTCGGATCCGACACCAAGGCCATGACCGCAACCCTCGCGGCGATGATGGTAGAAGAAGGCAAACTGAGTTGGAATTCGACCATTGGAGAGGTTCTGGGCTCCGATCTTCCCAATCTCAGGCCGAAGTTCGACGCCATCACGCTGAAAGAGTTGCTCTCGCATACGAGCGGCATACCGACCGACAATGAAGAAATTGGCAAACTTTATTTCAGCGCTGACGCCTACGAGCATACGCTCAAGGACTGGCGTCTACACATGATCGACGCCTGGGGTTCGAAGCACGACCCGAGCTTTCCGGCATCCGGCAAGTTTCAATATTCGAACCTCGGCTACATCACCGCCGGAGCGATGATCGAAAAAGCGGCGGACAAGCCTTGGGAGCGTCTGATGTATGAGCGGATTTACGAACCGCTCGGGCTGGCGACGGCGGGCCTCGGCGCTCAAGCAACATTTGGTCTCTACGACGCACCGGTTGGCCATCGCATCGAGGCTGATGGCAAGATCACACCGATGGCATGGGGCGAAAGCGCAGATCTGCCGGCTTCCCTCGGTCCAGCCGGGCTGGCACATATGAGCATCAAGGACTTCGCGACCTGGGCTGGATGGATTGCAGGCGGCGGCAAGCGCGGCCCGGCCCTGGTGACACCCGAGACGCTGAAAATCTTGGAGGCGCCGGCCGTTTCGATGGAGATAAAGAATCCAAAGCCCGGCACGCCGAAATCTGGAGCCTACGCGCTCGGCTGGGGACTTTCAAAATTCAACTGGACGGAAAAACCGATCCTCACGCACAATGGATCGAACGGTCTGAACTTCGCGTCCATCGCAGTCGACCCAGATCACGATCTTGCCATCGTGGTGACGAGCAATATAGGCGGCCAGAAAGTGGACGAGGCCACGCTGGAAGTCATGAAAGCACTTTACGAAGAATTCGAGAAATAGCGATCCGCAGCAGTTTGAGAACCGCCCATGTCTCTCTTTCTTCCCTTCTGGCAACGCCTGCTCGTCACGATCGTCGCCATGCTGGTGGCGAGTTGGGTCGCTGGTTTGATCTGGCAAGCCGTCTTCCGCTTCCCGCTGCCGAGCTATGTCGGCGGCATGGTCGGGGGGCTAGCGGCGCTCCCGCTTTGGGATCTCCTGAAACGCATCCGTCCGAGCAGCGGACCCTGACACCGTGTCAGGTCGCGCGACACTCGACAGCGTCAGAAAAATTTGTCAGCGCGCGGCGGCTGGGGCGTAGGCCGCATGTCACCGCGCGCCAATGAAGCTAGATCGGCAGAACCGAACGGATCTGGTCTTCGTACTGCTTGACCGCTTCCAGCGCCCGCTTCTTCATCGCCGGATCGACGTCTACATGCGATGTAAAGCCCTCGATTGCCTCGCGGGCGTTGCCGACGATCTGCGTCGCAGCATTCTGCGGACTCATCTCGCGGCTCACGATCTTCTGCAGAAGCTGCGTAAGAATAACGCCCGTGGCGAGCGACAATCCCGAAAGCTCGGCGATTTCGCGTTTCAGTTCGGCGATTGCCGCGTTCGTATCCGTCGTCTCCGCCATTAGCCCATTCTCCCTTCGAGCGCCGACTTTACGGCCGTTTGCTAATACCGCATCGGAAAGAGCGCAAGAGGACGTCGGTGGCAACGCCGCGCGCTGCCACATGAGTTGCCGCCGCCGCGGACGCAAGATACCTTTGCCCGGTGCGAAAAAGCCTGAAATTCGCCGAAAATATCCGTCAGGCTGATGCCAGCGGGAGTTGTGTCGGCTACGGACGGGTACAAGTTTTATGCGTGAGCTCAAGACGACCACCAGCGTCGGCCGCACACTCACTATTCCGCGCACCGCCACCATCGAAGGTGGCATCGACTATCCCGGCCCCCTCGTCATCGAGGGCACGGTCCTGGGCGAAGTCAATTGCCTCTCTCTCACGGTCGCCGCGCGCGGCGTGATCGAAGGCCGGATCAAATCGGAAACCGTCACTGTCGTGGGCGAAGTCACCGGCGAGATTTTCGCCAACGATTTGACGCTGAAATCCGCCTGCGTGGTCAACGCCAACATCGTTCATAAGAAACTGCTGCTCGAAACTGGCTCCTTTTTTGAAGGCAAATCCCGCAGACATCCTAATCCGCTGGAATTGGCTTAGACGCGAGACTAAAGTCCCATAAAAACAGAGAAGCTGCCTCAAATCGCCGATAATAAGCGAGAATTTGCTCTTGTTTTGGACGTGTCCATTTAAGCATTCCCCAGTTAGATTCGGTCGTCGATATCTGGGAGGCTTTGATGCTGTCGCGCCGTCATTTTTGTTGCAGTAGCGCCTTAGCCGCCGGTCTGCTGGCGGTCGATCGGGCTTTCGCCGCCGATCAGTGCTCCGTCATGACCTCCGAGCGCCAGTCCGCGACCAGCCCGGACGACGCTTTGGCTAAGCTCAAGGCCGGAAACGAACGCTTCGCCACACAGAACATGCGCAATTGCGATCTGATCGAACAGGTCCGCGCGACAGCGGGCGGCCAGTTTCCCTCGGCGGTCGTGATCGGGTGCATTGACGCCCGCGTGCCGCCCGAACTCGTTTTCGATCAACGTATCGGCGACATATTCAGCGCCCGCGTGGCCGGCAACGTCATCAACGACGATATTGCCGGGAGCGCTGAATTCGCAACGAAGCTGGCAGGCGCCAAGCTTATCGTGGTGCTCGGCCATAGCGAATGCGGCGCTATCAAAGGCGCCGTCGACGATGTCGAGTTCGGTCTGCTGACCGGCGTCCTGGCGCGGATCAAGCCCGCTGTGGCCGAAGCAAGCAAAGACTTTCCGGACGATCGCACGTCGAAGAACAAGGCTTTCGTCCAGGCCGTCGCAACAGCCAATGCCCACCTAGGCGCGGAGCGGCTGACCGCCCTCAGCAGCGTCCTCCGCGATCTCGTCTCAGCCCAACAGCTGAAGATCGTCTCGGCTATGCACGACGTCGCGACCGGACGCGTTACCTTCCTCGACTAGTTCCAGCCCAATCGCAACCGCCTCAGGGAGTCGGCCGCATCACGACGCCCCTGTGAGCCGGCGGGAACACAGGACTTGTCGTTTCGCGGCCGACACCGCGAGGCGGCGTCGTGGGGAATAGAATAACCGGCGCCGCTCCCACCTCGCTGTTCCCCAGGGAACAGCCCGGCCTCGATTCAACGCCGGTAGTCGCGTAAAACGCCGACAACAACAATTCGCGGAGCCCCTGCCCCATGCCAAGAGTTCTCGTCACCGGGACGTCGTCCGGCTTCGGACTAGCCATAACGGTCGAACTCGCAAAGCAGGGCTGGGACGTCGTCGCCACGATGCGCGACCTCACCAAGCGCGGAGAACTCGACCGGGCGCTAGTCGCGGCAGGCGTGCACCAAGCGGTAACGGTCGGACAGCTCGACGTAACCGATCCAACGTCGATCGAACGCGCCGTCGCCGAATTGGATCTTCCCAATCGGCAACTCGATGCCGTCGTGCACAATGCGGGCGTCGCGGCAGGCGGTGCCTTCGAAGATCTCCCCGAGACAGACGTCCGCCGGATCATGGAGGTCAATTACTTCGGCGTCTTGGCGCTGACGAAATGCCTGCTGCCGACTTTTCGCGCGCAGCGCCGAGGACGTATCGTCATCATCTCAAGCGAATCGGCATTTGCTGGCCAGCCCGCCAATTCACCTTACTGCGCCTCGAAATGGGCCGTGGAAGGATGGGCCGAATCACTCGCCTACGAGGTCGAGCACTTCGGCATCGACATTATCCTAATCGAACCCGGCCCCTACCGCACGAGCATCTGGGAGAACTCGCCGCGCATCCTCCCGAAAGATAGCGTCTACCTGCCGCTACTGAGGCATCTCGAGGTGACGGTCGAGGCCCTTGTCGCCAAGTCAGCGGGCGATCCTGCAGATGTCGGCAAGGCCGTCGCGAAAGCCCTGGCGGCGCGGCACCCTCGGTTCCGCTATGCAGTTGGCCCGACGGCCAAGTTCAACCACTTCGCGCGCGGCAAGCTGCCAAGCACCGTCGTCAGAAAGCTGATCGGCCGGTATCTGGGACTTAGCCGCGTCCGCTGGTGACGAAGCGGCGGACCAAAAGAAAACCCGCCACCGCAAGATGCAGTGACGGGCGCAAAGCTTGTTCGAAAGACGCCCGCAGCGCGAGCAAAATTACTTGCCGTGCTCGCGGTGATATTGGTCGATATCAGCCTGCGTAACTTCGCTTGAATGTCCAAGCGCATGGATGCACGAGTCGGTCAACATCTTGCGATGCTCGCGCATGCAGGACCTTGCTGCCTGCGTACCGACTTTGTGCTGACTGCAATACGCAGCGTAATCGGCGCTGCATGCATCTTTCACGGCCTGACTGACCGCGAATGCACAACCCGACGAAAAGGCAAGCGCCACCGCAGCCAAAACCGCGACCCTCTTCATATCCGTGTTCCTTCTAAGTGATATCCCGTCCCCAAACGCAAATGCAGCGGCGTTGTTCCCTGGTCAAGAGCGACAAACACAAACGCAACATGGCAAGAGAGATGTCGCACGAACCTCGTGCCAGCCTTGCATATCAGGAAGCTGATCGTGCATGAGCTCGAAGATGCCTAATCCGTGCATTTTCGAAATGCTCTTGCCGACAACTTTAGTGCGCGAAGAGCCCGCGTTCAGCCATTCCGACGAATTCGACGAACTGCATCCGCGGCGCCACTTGGTTGCGACCGTTTCGCTTCGCCGAATAAAGCGCCGCATCTGCCGCAGCGATTACCTGACCCACGCGAATATCTCGACTCAGGACCACCGACGCGACACCCATACTGACGGTCACGACCTCACCTAGGTCAAGCGCCGGATGCGGGATCGATGCATCCTCCACTGCTTTTCGAATCCGCTCCGAAATCCTGATCGCCCTCGGCAGATCGACGCCATGCAACAGGACGACGAACTCCTCGCCGCCGAAGCGGAAAACATCGTCGGAATAGTCCCGCAACTCGCTCTGCACGATCCCCGCAACGCGCTTCAGGCAGACGTCTCCGGCCTGATGACCGGCCGTATCATTGAACGATTTGAAATGATCGATATCGAGCAGAATGACCGCCAGCTCTTTGTCAACGCCATCGGCACGGTCACAGTCCTCGATCGCTTCGTCGAGAGAGAGCCGGTTGCGAAGCCCTGTCAGCGCGTCCCGGCGGCTCTTGGCATCGAGATCCTGGCGCTGCAATCGGCCTCTGAGCGACAACAGATAATTCATCCGCGTTTCGCGCTCCAGCACATATGAGGCGAAAAGGGTCAGAACGACGGCGCATCCAAACACGGTGTTGGCCGAAACCTGGAACTCGAACGTGGATGCGGGTAGCAACGACAATCCGACGGCGTGCATCGCAAAACAAGCCAGACACGCGGCCATGGCCCACCAAAACCGCACCCGCTGCACCATCGTTATGAAGAGTATGATGAGAATGAGCGACTGGTGCTGCGCGTCCCCTGGCCCACCTTCGCCGACGAGCATGAGATAGAGAATGCTGCCTGCGCCGAGCACAACGCCACCGGCCGCCACCAGGAATTCGCGGATCGCCACCGGCGGATTGAGGTAGAGCGACGCGATCATAAGCAACGCGATTGGCGTCACCACACCGAGGCGCACCCAGAGGGACGTTACAAACGTCTGCGGGGAAACCAGCCAGTCGGGGATGAGAAACAAGTCGTAAAGCAAGATCCCAAACAACCCGCCAAACGCGAGCTGTCGGCACCGCTGAACCGCAACTTCTTGTTCAAAGGCCGCTTCGAGCTGCTGAGGAAATTTCAGCAGCGGAAAGCCAGACGCAATTGCATTTTCAAGCGTCGAGCGTTCGACGCCGGCCGGAATGGATTCGCCCGTCACTCGTTCCATCACAAGCATTTACCCCGCTCCTCATGAGCGGAGGCTACGGCCCGGACGCTACTATCGGCCTCCTTAATGCGAGGTACACAGAACGCGTGAAGATAAAAGCAATTATTCTCGTCGAGAAAATAATCAGCTGTTTTCCATCTGCGCCGCGCAGACCGCGGGCAACTCGGCACGCAAAAAATATCCAAAGCAGATCAGCACTTTACCAAACAGCCAATTGGCAGCCTTAGCGTGTCGCTTAAGGTGCACGATCATACTTTGTGAGAATCCCAATTAAATTTGAAAGCATGCTTGCCTGAACATTAAGATTTGCCCGTTTCAAATCATGCCGGTCAAAGCGGCTTCCGGACGGGCTGAGATTCGCGAGGCTTTTTTGCACCATCCGCTTCAAGCCCAACACGGAACAAGCTCGACGTTTCCGGCGTTGCTCCCGCGTTCACATGCGTATCCAGACAATCGCAATCGACCACGGGAGATGATCATGAAAGTCGTCGCGCTTGGAATATGCATCGCCGCTCTTGCGCTCGGCGCTTGCCGCAGGGAAACGCCGGAATATGCGCCAATGAAGCTCGGAGGCACGAATACGGCTTCCGATGCCGTGCAGCAGCAATAAGTGTCCGTCCCCTCCTCCGAAACACGTAACGAAAAGAAGCTCTGCAGCGTCACGGCCACTCTCAGCGGGTGTCGGTGACGCTGCTTCACTTTGGCTATTGTGGCCGAGCCTGAGTCGAACTTAGCCTGTTGACAACGTCATAAGAAACTTCTTCGGGATCGCCCAGGACCGCACGATTGGCAGTTTGTCTGCCATCGCAACAACCTGTTGGAGCGATCATGAGCGAGAAGACCGACGTGACCTTCCTCTTAGCTCTCCTCATCCTGACGGTCGTCGGACTTGTCATTTCATCGGCTACGCACGCCGAAGAGCTGCTTGCCGCGACGCTGCCTGCCTGATTTCGCGTAATACCAAGGCAGCGGACAAATTCCGCAGGTCTGTCGCGAAGTCGAGTTCGGCGACCTCAATCGTAGATGTAAGTCACGATGAAGGTGCGGTCGGCCTCATTAGAGCCCGCCGGCGGAATAGGATAGCTCGTCTGCTTGGCTGCAAAGACCACATCCTGATTAAGCGATGGATCCTTGGATCCAGCGAGCATTTTTACGAAAATCACGTTGCCGCTGTCGGACAGAAAAATTCGAACGGTCACACGGCCGAGCGTATTCGAGAGCTGCGGCATGGTCTGCTGAAGCGCCCTGATCACCGCCCTCGCGAAAGCATCGTTGAGGCCCGAGCGCGTGATGCCCGGAGGGCGCTGGAATGCAGCCGCGCCACCGCCGCCGCTAAAACTCGGAGCCAGGGCCTGCGTCGATAAATCGAGCGCAGCCACCTTCTTCTGAGCCTTCGACGAAGATTTTTTCGCAGCCTTACTCGTGCTCGGCTTCTTGCTGGCCCGCTTCGTGTCTTCCTTAGGTTGCGGTTTCGGCTTCGGCTCGTTCGCGCTCTGCAGTTTCGATGGATCCTGATCGTCGAGCGAGAAGAGGTCCGGCGGCTGGCTGTCTGGGCTCGTATCGTCTTGTTTGGCGACCTGATCCGGTTTGGCCGGGTCAGTCTCCTGAGGAACGTCCGGTTGCGGCTGATCCGGCGGCTGCGGCGTATCTTGAGCCTGTGGCTCCGGCGGAGGCTGCTGGGGTTCGGGCGGCTGCGGCTCTTGCTTAGCCTGCTCCTGCTGAGGCGGCGTCGGCTGTTGTTGTTTCTCCGGCGGCTGCTGAGGCTCAGGCTTGGCCTTCTGCTCCTGCTGCGTCGGCGCGATCGGCCCAGGCGGTGGCGAAACTTCGTCGGCGACAGTCGCCCGGCTCTTGAGATCCTGCTCGGTGACCAGAGAAACGCTGATCGCGTCATCCGCACCATTTTCGGCGCCAAGGCGCTTGGCGCCTCCGCTGCTAACCGCGCTGATCAAAAACGAAGCGTGCAGAAGAAGCGCAACGGCCAGCGCGATATAAAAATTCCGCTCGCGCTTCGACGCGCCCGCACCCCAAGGTACGAAGCCCGCAATGGAAAGACCGGCCGTTTGCCCCACGTTCTCGGCAGTCATGTGCCTAATGCTGATCCCAACGGCGCAAGATTACAACGCTTGCCCCAAGCGCTGTCACCAATGATAAATGATCGGCGAAAAAACGCCGAGATGCCGTGCCCGCGATTATCCGTGCATGCGCCCCGAGGTCGCGGGAAAAACAAGAACTTGCCCAGAATTATGGCGATTCGCTGAACACGGCGATTCTGTCCTCGAATATGGAAGGCCTGTCATGGCGCGCAAAGCCGAAACAGCCCGCAGCGGCACGATCCGGGCCGGCATCGGCGGCTGGACATTCGAGCCCTGGCGCGGCGTTTTCTATCCCGAAGGCTTGGCGCACGCGAAAGAACTGGAATACGCCAGCCGCCATCTCGCCACGATCGAAGTGAACGGCACATACTATCGGACGCAGAAACCCTCGACGTTCGCAAGCTGGGCAAAGGCGACGCCGCCCGACTTCATTTTCACATTGAAGGGTCCGCGTTACGCCACGAATCGGCGCATTCTTGCGGAAGCTGGAGATTCGGTTTCTCGTTTCATCGATTCCGGCGTCGCCGAGTTGGGAGACAAGCTCGGGCCGCTCCTTTGGCAGTTTGCGCCGACAAAGAAATTCGAGGAAGGCGACTTCGGCGCCTTCCTCGAGCTTTTACCGAAAAAAGTCGGCAAGCGACCACTGAAGCACGCCGTCGAAGTGCGACATGCATCGTTTTGCACGCCATCGTTCGTTGCCTTGACCCGCGAGCATGCGGTCGGCATCGTCTTCGCCGATCACGCGATTTATCCGGCCATCGCCGACGTGACGGCCGACTTCGTTTATGCGCGGCTTCAGACGGGACAAGACACGGTGCCCACCGCCTATAAGCCGAAAGCTCTCGATCAGTGGGCGGCCCGCGCAAAAATATGGGCCGACGGTGGCACACCCGACGACCTGCCGGTCATGGCGCCAAAGGATAAGGCTCCGAAAACGCCACGCGACGTGTTTGTCTATTTCATTCACGAGGGAAAGATACGCGCTCCCGCTGCCGCGATGGCTTTTCAGAAGCGCGTGACGCCGGACGGCAAGTCCTGACAGCCTGTCTAGCACGTGAGTCGTCTTAAAAAAGGCTCACTACTTACCTTCGGGCTTGGGTGCCTCTTCATCGAGATTGAGGCAAACCGAATTGATGCAATAGCGCTTGCCGCTATCCGTCGGCCCATCGTCGAAAACGTGACCAAGGTGCGATCCGCACCGCGCACATGTGATCTCGGTGCGCACCATCCCGTGAGATGTATCGGTGTGATATTCGATAGCGCCCGGCAGCGCCTCATCGAACGAAGGCCAGCCCGAACCGGAATCAAACTTGGCATCGGAGGAAAATAGCGGATTGCCGCAAGCCGCGCAGGTGAACGTTCCATCGCTCTCGGAATGCAGGTACTCACCGGTGAAGGGCGGTTCAGTGCCCTTTTCGCGCAAGATCCGATATTGCTCCGGCGTCAAGAGTTTCCGCCACTCGGCCTCGTCGGCTGGCATCGATTTTTTATCCATGCCGCATATATCGGCCAACTGCGGCCGCCCTTCAAGACCACCGCTCAGTCGTAATAGCGATCGCGATAGCGTTCTCGTAACCAGAGCCGGCGCAGATCAATCCGGCGGGGTGGCGGCGGCCCGTACTGTGGGTAAAAGCCGCTGGGCGCACCGTAGCGTCTCAACTGCTCCATATCGTACCGGCTAGCGACGCCGGCACGGTACATGGCACGCGCATGTTCGACATCGAAGATCGATTGCGCTTTCGCCTCGGTGGCGACGAATGCCAATGGCGACAGAGCGATAAGAACAGCACGCGCAAGCGGTTTCATGTAACTTCTAAATGCTCCTGCGGTCGGCAGTTAAGCCGCCGACTCATTCTGACAATTTGGGCACCACGGCCTGAAGTATCAATAACCTGGACAGATGCGCGCGCGATACCTGCGGCTGTAGTAGCAGGTCGGATAATCCGGATAGTAGTAATCATCGTAATAATAGTCGTCATAATACGGGTGATAGCCGCCATAGTAGGGATACCCGCCGTAGAAGCCGTAACCCCAGCCCCTACCGCGCCAGTATCCACCGTGCCAGTGGCGGCCGCCGCCCGCCCAGTGACCTCCACCACCCCAATGACCTCCGCCACCCCAATGGCCACCTCCGCCCCAGTGACCTCCGCCGCCACCGCCCCAGTGACCGCCACCTCCGCCGTGCGTCAGGACAAGACCGCTTGGCTTGCCAAACGCGACCGCACCTAAACCGCCAGGCGCCGCGGTCGCGGTACCCGACATACCGACGATTGCCACCAGCAAAGCGCTGGCAAGCAAATGTACGAAGCGAAGCATGAACGCTCTCCGATCTGGAACCGCGCCTTAAATCCGCCGGTCCCGTTCATCGCTAGCCGCAGCATATGCGACGTCCGTCCAGTATATCCCGGCTTCACTGAACGCTGTTGCCGAAGCTGCGAACATAGTGATCAAGTTGCTTTGAGAGATCGGGCACCGGAAAAGCTCGCCTCGTTGATAAGTCAATGAGGTGCGAACGCCTCGCCCCTGCCACGTTGCCGATGCGAATCTGATAGAAAGGGAGAATAAATCCGGGGCTCCGTGGCGATCGCCGTGCCCCTTCGCCTAAGCAATACGGGAGCAAACCATGTCGGACCGGACGCAACTCGCTATTGGCCGCAATTCCATATCCGTACCACGGCTGACCAAACGTCTGGTCGAAGCCGTTATCGCCACCGCCTTGACGTCGCTCGTCGCGTTCGTAGTTCTCGTTCTCAATAATGTCCTGACGAACCGCGGCGGATGGATTGAAGGCTTCAACGTCTGGCAGTCCTTCATGCGCCAGCCCGCTATTCTCGGCACCATGCTGCTGACGTCGCTCGTAACGGTGCTGTTTCTGTCGTGGCAGCGCGAGCGCGAAATGAAACGCTGAGACGGGGCTCTCCGAAACGAAAAACGGCGAGATGAAAATCTCGCCGTTGTCAGGTCTGCAGCAGATCAGGCAAAGTTACTTCTTCAGGGCCGCATTGCACTGGCTGTAGTAACCGCCGCCCTTTTGAATCCACTTGAGGCCGCCGTTGCCGCCGTTCGCCTTGTTGGCCTTGTACTGATCGAGGCACGTATGCATCCGAGCACGGCCCGCGCTCTCCTTGGCATACTTCGTATCGACCGCCTTCGGGAAAATGGCGCCGGAAGCAGCTTTCGTCGTCTCGACTTTTGCGGCCGGCTTTTCTTCCGTCGTCGTCGCAGCTCCAGCGCATTCCGTTTTGCGGAATTCCGCCCAGGTTTGTCCGTTCAACGTTCCAGCGGACTTCGCAGCCTGATATTTCACGCTGCATTCCTTGGTCGAAAGAGCGAAGCTTGGGCTGGCGCCGGTGACAGCGAGAGCGGCAAACGCAGCCGCATATAAAGCAATGCGTGAGGTCATGTGATGTTTCTCTCCTAGGGACGGCGCACGGGCAAGCTCAACCCATAATACGATGATATCGCCGCCAGCCGGCAAGCTCAAAGACAGGATAGCGCCTTCGATCGCCAATTGCGAAGATAGGGTATATGAGGTTGATGGATTTGCTGAAATGCAAATCGCTTCGACTTACAAAAAAGTATATGCATTTGATGGCATTCTTCGCATCGTTGCCAGCGTAGACTTACATCCGGCACCATCAGCACGCGCTGCAATTCGGACGATAAGTTGCTGAGGCAATCAACGCAACCTAGGAGGACCCCGATGGGCTTGAGGCGGCCAAAAAGCCTTTCCATGCTGCTCTTTCTGGCTCTGGCCGGACTGCTGGCCGACGATATCGCTGCCACGGCGGCTGATCCGCCCAAGGATCTTCTGACGGCCACGCGCGCCGCTATCGCCGCCACCAATCTTACGTCTTACGACATCGGTTCCCGCTATGCCCAGGCCCGAGGCGCATCTGAAACCTGCCCCGGCGGCAAGCTGACGGATAAAGCGGCCGTTCTTCCGTCGGTTTACAAGGGCCCCGAACTCGACGTTTTCAACGCCCAGGAAAAGAAGATTTACGACGCCTGGATGCGTGCGAAGCACTGCGCCCAAGATGATCCCTCGAACCAATGCAAGCTGGTCATTGACGAAAGCTGCGCCGCTGCGGTTTCCGAAATTGGCCCATCGGGATCAGCCTTCCCTGGCCTGTTCGAAATCACCCATCCCTAGCGCCTAACCGCCGCGCCGCGTTCCCGCTGCCACGTCCGTGCCAGCAGGGCGAAGACTTCGACTACGGCCCAGACGATCAGCACGGCCGTCAGGATCAGGAATGCGATCTGCCCTAGGCTCGCGGTCAGCAACAGATCCGTGAGCAGCGGACCAAAGTCAATGCCATGCGCTGTGCAGGGTTCCATCGCAGCATCATTGATCTCGCAGCCGAGCGTCGAGGCCAAAAGCGCCGCCGCCGCAATTCCTGAAAACGGCGCAAGAGCGAGAACAATTGAAAACGCGATCATGAACGAGCGAAAGCGAAGCAGCACGCAGCCATCCTGAATATCGCCTGAATAACTCTACCGAGCGAACGTCATAATCAGCTAGACGTGCTCCTGCGGCTTTGGGCAGCGCGTTCCGAAAAGCTGGTTAACGCTAGCCCTGTTTACGAGCGTCACCAATCCTATTGATCATTCGAGCGACGCCCCTTAATGGCCGTCCAGACGAAGGAGCGTAACGGATGGCCGATCTTTCACAGTTGCGCGCTGGACTAAGCGGCACGGCAAGCATGCTTGTCACTGACGAGCGCCTCGCAACGCGTGTCGGCAGTGGAAATGTGCCTGTCTTCGCGAGCCCAATGCTGATCGCCGCGATCGAAGCGGCCGCGGTTGACTGCCTTGATGGTTTCCTGCCGCAAGGCCACGAAAGCCTCGGCGTGCACCTTGATGTGACACACACTTCGCCCACGCCGATTGGCTATACGGTAACCGCAACCGCAACGGTCAAATCTGTCGATGGCCGAAAAATCATGTTCGACGTTTCGGCAACCGATGGCATTGATCGAATAGGATCGGGAACGCACACTCGGATTATCGTTGACACCGCCCGGTTCATGGCGCGCATTGCCGCAAAATCTGCGTCACGACCGTAACAAAGGCTTCTGCTCGTTTGCGCAAGACCGACGATCGCCCGGCACTGGCGACTGATATTGGAGCTGCAAAGCCATGCGATCGACGCTTGCATTCATTGCCATGATGGCGGCATTGCTGACAACCGCGCCGCGCGCAGTGGCCGCAACCTGCACGGCAAATGACTTCGCTGCAGCCGTCGATCAGTCAGGCGCAAGTCTGCGAACTTTGACGCTCGAAGTGCAACCCAAGCTGCAGGAGCGCCTCAAACGCTATAAGCAGGCGTTGCAGTTGCCCGACACCGATGACGAGGATCTGGCTCTCAACGCCATCGACGACCCGAAGCTCGAAGAATTCGACAAGAAGAGCAGCCAGCTGCTGCTTACCGTAGACTCTCTCGGCCGCATACCCGACGGCGAAGAACCCGACTGCGCCAAGCTCGAAGAACTGAAAATGGCGGCGGCCGAACTCAATACCGTCATCAAGGCGAAATCGGATTATATGCTGAAGCGCCTCGATGAGAAGATCGCCGCAGCAAAGCGCAACGCTCCGCCACCGGCGACAGCGCAGGCCGCCCCTCCCGTTCCAGCGCCCTCTCCCGCAACGCCGCCGGCGGCATCCGCTGCAAAGAAACCGTCCCCGCCTGCCGTTGTGGCGGCCAAGAAGCCGGCCGCCAAAGCCACGCCACACCCATCTCAAGGCTGGGCCACGCGCACACACCCGGATGAGGCTACGCCGCCGCCGGCTGTTGCAATGCGAGAGCCGCCCCCCATTCCCAATCTGCCGCCACCGGAAGAGGAAGGCTATTCGATCGAAGAAATCCGCGACGTCACGCGCGGGTTCTTCGGATCGATTTCGACAAACTTGGCAGCCGTCATCGAGCATGCCTTCAAACAGTCGGGACGCCCGACGGCCTACGTCCTCGGCGTCGAAGGCGGCGGCGCGTTTCTCGCAGGTCTTCGCTTCGGCAAAGGCACTTTGTTTATGCGTTCCCAGCCTGGAACGCGGGAAGTTTATTGGCACGGGCCTTCGGTGGGCACCGATTTAGGCGCCTCTGGCTCGCGCACACTTTTCCTCATCTACCGCATGGATAATGCGAACGATATCTATCGCAATTTCACAGGCATCGACGGATCTGCATATTTTGTCGGCGGGGTCGGCGTGACCTTGCTGAAGGGCGGCCCCGTTATCATGGCACCAATTCGATCAGGAGTTGGCATGCGTCTGGGCGCCAATATAGGCTACCTTCGGTTCACCGAACAGCCGACTTGGAACCCGTTCTGATTGCCGACAACAAAAAAGGCCCGCAAATCGCGGGCCTTTTCAATCATGGAACGGTTTGACGTATCAGTTTGCGCCGTAGGCGTAGCCCGAGTACTTCTTCCCTTTCGGCCTCTTGTAGTAATACGTGCCGTCCTTCGCTTGGTAGACCTTCGTGCGAACGCCATCGATATAGACATAGCGTGTTTTCTTGCCGTTCGCCTTGGCCGACTGCGGACCGCCAAAGATGTTTCCCCAGAACGAGCTGCCGCCATTGCTCGCGTAATCATCGTCATCGTGCGAGTCGCGACGCGCGACAGCGCCATCACCCCAATTCGGGCGTCCATGCACGCTGACGCGCGTGCGCATCATTCCGTGGCGCTGAACAAGATCGTAGAAAATTTTGGCATTCGACGGCGCTAAGCGAATGCAGCCGTGCGACGCCGGACGGCCGAGCGCAGCCATATGATATGTTCCATGAACGGCAACGCCGCCATTGATAAAAACAGCGTTCGGCATGGGCGCATTGTCGTATTTCTTCGAATACCACATTCGCGACGTCCATTGCGGGTAGAAGTTACCCGTCGGCGTCGCATACTGCTGTGTCCCGGAAGAGATACGCCAGCGATAGCGCGGCTCGCCATTGACCGAAACGCTCATCGTCTGCCGAGAAAGATCAATGGATGCGGTAAGTGTCGGCGGAAGCGGCCGCGGCTTGGCGACCGGCTCCTTCTTCGCCTCGACGGTCACAGGCTCTTTCGCTCCTTCGGCCTTGCCAAAGTATGTCGTCGTGCCCGACTGCGTCTCGGTGGTCGTCGATGCCCCGTTCGCCGGTGCTTCACTCGGCTCGGCCATAGCCGCAACCGACGGAGCGGCAAACAAAATTGCCGCCAACATCATCCTACGCAACATGATAGCTCCCTACGCAATACGCTTATTGCCCGCATAGTACGGCGAAAACGCCCCAACGTTAATGGGAATTACCAATAAATCGCCCCCCGTACAGGACTGCGGCTCATCTAGCTTACGAAACGGTTTCGAGGTTCGTCGTGAGCATTTCAAAATCACGCACCTGCAAAGCTTCTCTTCAAGGATTCATGTGCAACGACGTTAAATGTCGGAAGTCGCCTCGTATTTTCAACCTCGCTTGCTCGATTTCACGCGGTCATACGCCGTCAGCGCGCGAGCGCGCGCCTCCTTATGGTCCACGATCGGCAACGGATAATTTTTCCCGATAACGACTCCCGCTCGTTTCAGCGTCGTCGCATCGGCCGCCCATGGCTTGTGAATATCGGCAGACGGTAAGCGTTGAAGCTCCGGAACCCAGCGGCGAACATAGTCGCCATCAGGATCGAATTTCTCACCCTGCAACACAGGATTAAAAATACGGAAGTAAGGCGCGGCATCTGCACCGCAACCGGCAACCCACTGCCAATTCGCAGCGTTATTTGCGAGATCGGCGTCGACGAGCGTGTCCCAGAACCATGCCTCGCCCGACGTCCACGGCAGAAGCAGATGCTTCGTCAAAAAAGACGCCGCAATCATCCGCGCCCGATTGTGCATATATCCGGTGGCCCAGAGTTCGCGCATTCCGGCATCGACGACGGGATATCCCGTTAAACCGCGCTGCCACGCCTTGAGGTTAGCCGACTTCGCCCAGGGAAACGCCGCAAACTCGTCGCGCAATGGTTCATTCGGCATTTGCGGAAATTGAAAGAGCAGCGCGTAACTGAACTCGCGCCATGCAAGCTCTTTCATAAATGTTTCGACGGCGCGATCGCTGCCGTGCGTTTGATGCAATGCGTCCACTGCTGCACGCCAGCACGCCGCCGGAGAAATTTCACCGAATGCGAGGTGCGGCGAAAGTCGCGACGTCCCCTCCACATTGAGCCGATCGCGTCCGTCATCGTAATTTGCAAGACCCTCGCTGACGAAACTTTTTAGACGCAACTGCGCGCCACGCTCGCCGGGCCGCCACGCCTCAGCCAAACCTCCCGACCAATTCGGTTTCGTCGGCGCGAGCTTCCAGTCTGAAATATCGTCCGATGCAATCGCGTCCGGCACCGAGCCAAGATGACGTGGCGCCGCCAGTGCTTTCGGCGCTGAAAACTCTTTCCTGAAGGCGCGCCAGAACGGCGTGAAAACCTGATATGCAGCGCCGGACGATGTGCGCAAATCTTCCGGTTCCCTCAGCAAACGACCGCCGAAGCGTTTGAAGACCACACCCAATCCACCGAACGACTTATGGAGCTTTTCCTCCAACCCCGTGGCCCAGGGCTCATAACTGCGAGTGACGTAAATTGCCGTTGCACCGCTCTCATCGACGAGACGTTTCAAAATACTTTCCGTATCGCCTCGACGCAAAATCAGGCGTGCGCCACGCTGCGCAATGTCGTGGCTCAACGCTTCCAGACTTTTTGCCAGCCACCATCGCGATGCACCGCCCAGCTTCCAACACCCCGCAGCCGCATCATCGAGAATGAACAGCGCAATAACCGGTCCACCCCGCTTTACCGCAGCGGTCAACGCGGGGTGATCATGGAGCCGGAGATCATTGCGAAACCAGACGATCGTCGCGCTCTCGGTCATCACCAGCATTCCGATTGAGTCGCCGTTATTGCGGCGACGCGCTGAATATTAGAACCCGAAGAGCAACTGGAAGAAAGATTTCGGCTTGGAGCGTCTCTGCTGCCGCTCCGCTCGCGCCCCGTCGGCGTACGTCTGATCGCGACTGCCGACAACCGCAGCATTCACCGGATGAAGTTGATATTCGTCGGTGACGCCATCCACGCTTGCGATCTGCAGACGATCGCCATCCCACGTCCACGACGCGACGCGCGGACCCTGCCGATGCGGCTCGATTGCCAAAACCTTGCCGCCGGCGATATAGATGATCGCGGCAAGTTCGGTGTCTTCCGGGCCGTTTTTCCCGTGAACCGTGCCGCCTGAAAAACGCAGTACGCCGTATCCCGCGTAAGGCGGCTTTTGCACTTCCCACGACAACAGCTTCGGCAGCCCTTCGCCTGTCATCTCCAGCGGCACGCGTATTTGCGGATAGTCGGCGCTGGTCGCAAAATAATCTTTGCCGTGCAGCACGACATGCCATTTATCGATATCGAGCGGTGGCACCGGCTTGTCCTCGACATCGTCCGGCGCCGCACCTAGTCGCTGCAGCGCATCCGACGCGAACTGCCAGCTCGGACGAAGCTGCAAGGCGTGGCGCAAATCCGTAATGGCCGTATCGGCCTGGCCATTGGCTTCTTCGATTTCGCCACGCGCCCACAGCGCTTCAGGCGAATTGGGATCGAGTTTGATTGCCGTCTCGACGTCCTTGGCGCCGATATCCGGCTGGCCGTTCTGCTTATAGATGTATGCCCGGAACGCGAACGCCACCGGCGAGCGCGGATCGAGTTCGATCGCGCGATTGAGGTCAGAATTCGCGTCGTCAAAGGCTTCCGCCACACCGTTGGCAAGCCCGCGCCCTTCGTATCCCGCGCTCGATTTGGGATCGAGTTCGATGGCGCGCGAAAAATCCTTGATGGCCGACGCCGGATTGCCGCTGATCAGATAAGCGTATCCGCGCACCACATAAAGCTCGCCATTATTAGGATCGAAGGCGATGGCACGAGACAGATCTTCAACCGCATCGTCACGTTGCCCAACGGCCATGCGCGCCTCTGCCCGATTGCGATAGGCCGACGCAAAACGCGCATCGGCGCTGACGGCGCGCGAAAAATCACGAATGGCAGCGTGTGGCTTGCCGACAGAGAGATAGGCAAGTCCGCGTCCCGATAGCGGCGGCGCGCTCGCGGGCATCAGTTCGATCGCCTTGGTGAAATCCGCCAGCGCTGCAGCCGACTGGCCGAGCTTCATCTTCGCATTGCCGCGGTTCGAATAGGCGGCGGCAAAGCTCGGCGCCAGAAGCAGAGCGCGATCGAAATCCTTCATCGCTTCTTTCAACTGGCCGAGCGCCAGAAGAAGATTGCCTCGGTTGTTGTATGCAACCGGATACTCGGGAAAAAGCTCAACGGCGCGATTGTAGTCCTCAAGCGCCGCCTTGGTCTCGCCAAGACGCACGTTGGCGACAGCGCGATCATTGAGAATCGTCGCGCGCCGGTCGTTGGGCAGCCCCGTGTCCTTGAGCGCTGCCGTATAAGTTGCAACAGCCTTCTCCGCGTCGCCCCGAATGAGCAACGTCGCGCCTTCCTCGACCGGCGAAGGCGCGGTGATGGCATCAGCCGCGAGCGCAGGCGCCCCCGCCAGAGGCGAAGCCATGAGCAGCCACACCGGAAATGCCCGAAAGCTTTTCATGCGCCGAGCCAAACCCTCTTTGGTTCGTCAGATTCGCGATTCATAATTGCACAGGCGATATCGTGCCATTGTGGCCCGCCGACGGGCAATCGCCAAATGAGATCGCGGCAGACCGCGCAGTTGACGTATAGGTAAAGGCTGCTTAGGTCTCAATGCCTACATTTCGGAAAACCGGCGCATGAACCTTTGGTTCAGACTGATATGGGTCCTAATGACGGCACGCCGCCGAGGACCTCTCTCGCTGCCCAGCGAAACATCCAAGTTGTGGTTTCGCGTCTGGCCGCACGATCTCGATATTTCGATCCATATGAACAACGGCCGCTATCTGACGCTGATGGATCTCGGTCGCCTTGATGTGCTCGTCCGGTCCGGCCTTTGGCGGCTGGTTTTGCGCCATCGTTGGACCCCGATCGCCAGCGCGATCACCATCCGCTTTCAACGCGAGCTGCGGCCTTTTCAAAAATTCCGCCTCGAAACGCGGCTTCTCTGCTGGGACGCGGCGCTTGTCGTCATGGAGCAGGTCTTCGTCATCCATGGCGGCCCGCGCGACGGACAGCCCGCAACGCGCGCCTTATTCAAAGGCGGCCTTTACGACCGCAAAGAAAAGAAGTTCGTCGAGATCTCCCGGCTGATGTCCCTCCTCGGCGTCTCGGAGGTCAGCCCACCCGCAACGCCGGAAGTCGAAGCATTCCTACATGCCGACGATCAGCTCAAGCAGGCCGGACGAACCGCCATGAGTTCCAGCGCCTGACGCAACCGATCCGGTCAGACGCGCTCCGTAAACAATCGCTGCAGCACCTTCGGCAGAACGTCGGGCAAGTCCTCAGCAATCAAGCCCATGCCAAACGCGTTGGCTGCCTCTCCGTGCAGCCAGACGGCAGCACAGGCGGCTTCGAAAGGTGGCATGTGCTGTGCCAAAAGCCCCGTCACGAGGCCACCGAGAACGTCACCGGATCCGGCCGTGGCGAGCCAAGGCGGCGCGTTGGAATTGACGGCGGCGCGACCGTCCGGCGCGGCGATGACGGTATCGGCGCCTTTCAGAATAATGAACGCGCCTGAGAGCTTCGCCGCTTCGCGAGCGCGATCGATCTTCGAACCAGGTAGCTCTCCGAACAAACGCTTGAATTCACCCTCATGCGGCGTCATCGCGACAGGCGCCGGCCGCTTCTTGATTGCGGCAAACAGCGTCTCACGACCATGCGGATTATCGCCGTTCCGTGCCAGAAATCCCATGCTGGCTTCGCTGCGCGGCTTTTCTCCTGTATCCGAGAATGAGGTCAGCGCGTCCGCATCGAGCACGACTGAAGCCGATGATCGAAGCACGGCCAAAACGTCATCTGCCGTCTCTGGCCCAACAGACGCGCCTGGACCGATCAACGCCGCGTTGCGACGCGTATCGCGAAGAAATTCCGACAAAGCCGTGGCGCCTGAAACCGATCGCACCATGATCGAGGTGATCTGCGTCGCGATGATTGCCGTTGCGGCAGCGTTGCCGACGAGCGTGACGAGCCCAGCGCCGACCCGCAGCGCCGCGCGCGCACCAAGACGCGCTGCTCCCGTTTGCAACGCCGGTCCCGAGACGACGACCGCATGTCCACGGTCGTACTTATGGCCGCCATCCTTCGGCCAGTTGAAATGATCGACCCAAAGCGGCAGGCCGTTCTCGTGCAGCTTCGGCTTCAACGTTTCGAGCACGCGCTCCGGAATGCCGATATCCGCGACGATAACCTCACCGCAGAGCTGCCGCCCCGGCATCAGCACATGCCCCGGCTTCTTGCGGAAGAACGTCACAGTCCGGCGCGCTTGAACAGCAACGCCGCGCACCTCACCGCTCGTCCCTTCGAGCCCGCTCGGTACGTCGACGGAAAGGACAGGCAGACCGCTGGCGTTGACGGCGCGCACGAGTTCCGCCGCCTCCCCTTCAAGAGGCCTCGACAGACCCGCGCCAAAGAGGGCGTCGATGACCAAATGCATGCTTTGCAGGGCATCCGGGGTTGCCGGGCGAACGACGAGCGGCCAACGCCGAGCCATCTCGGCCGCGTCACCTTTGAGCGCATCTCTGTCCCCGAGCAGAAAAAGCCGGACGTCCCAACCCTTGTCACGCAGGTGCCGGGCCGCAACGAACCCGTCACCGCCATTGTTTCCCGGGCCGCAAAGCACCGCCACGCGCCGGTCCGGACCCCAGACCATGTCAAGCGCCGCCTCGGCCACCGCCTGCCCTGCACGCTCCATGAGGCTGATCGTGGCGACACCGGCCTCGGCCGCCAGACGGTCGGCTTGTCCCGCCTCCGACGTCGTCAGCAATTCATTCATATCCGCTACCTGAACCCCTACTGTTGCTCCGCCTCCGGCGACTGCCTGGAAATTCAGCGCCTAAAAGCCACTCACCGTCGTTGAGAAAAATCAGCATAAAAAATGTGCAACCGGCATGCATTTAAGGCTTACTAAACAGCGGCCGACCATCTAAGAAGCCATCACGACACGCTAAGCCAATGACATATGTAATGTTTCTCGCGAACGTCGCAGGTGGCACGGCCTCTGCTAGCCTTCGGGCCGCTGGGCAAGCGTGGGGTACGACCGACATGCTGTCCAAGATCTAAGGGGCGAAAATGAAAAAGATTGAAGCGATTATAAAGCCCTTCAAGCTCGATGAAGTAAAAGAAGCGCTACAAGAAATCGGCTTGCAAGGCATCACAGTGATCGAGGCGAAGGGCTTCGGACGGCAGAAGGGTCACACCGAGCTGTATCGAGGGGCGGAATACGTGGTCGACTTCCTGCCCAAAGTGAAGATCGAAGTCGTCTTGAGCGACGACATGCTGGAAAAGGCCATCGAGTCCATTCAAAAGGCCGCGAAGACCGGCCGGATCGGTGACGGCAAGATCTTTATCTCGTCCATCGAAGACGCTATTCGCATCCGCACCGGGGAATCCGGTCGCGATGCCATTTGATCGATAAAACGAACTATAAAAAGACTGTCACGCTTGAACCGGCCTAAACCGGCTAAATGACTTGGCACGCGTGAACTTTAACGGAATGCCTAGGCATGGGAGTGTCTATGAAAAATGCAAATGACGTCCTGAAATTCATCAAGGACAAGGAAGCCAAGTTCGTGGATTTCCGATTCACGGACACCAAGGGCAAGATGCAGCACGTCACGGCCGACGTCAGCTGCGTTGACGAAGCCGTCTTCTCCGACGGCTACGCCTTCGACGGGTCTTCGATCGCCGGGTGGAAATCGATCGAAGCCTCCGACATGACACTGATGCCGGATCCGGTAACAGCCCACGTCGACCCGTTCTTCGCCCAGACGACCGTCGCGATCTTCTGCGACGTTCTCGAACCCTCGACCGGCCAACCCTACGAGCGCGACCCGCGTTCGGTCGCCAAGAAGGCCGAGGCCTACATGATGTCGCTCGGCATCGGCGACAAAGTCTATTTCGGGCCGGAAGCCGAATTCTTTATCTTCGACGATGTCCGCTTCACCACTGACATGTATTCGATGGGCTATCAGATCGACTCCAGCGAGCTGCCCTCGAACACCGGTACGATTGTTGAATCCGGCAACCTCGGCCATCGTCCGCGCGTGAAGGGCGGCTATTTCCCGGTCCCGCCGATCGACAGCGCTCAAGACATCCGTTCCGAGATGCTCTCAGTCCTTTCGGAAATGGGCGTCACCGTCGAAAAGCACCACCACGAAGTCGCTGCTGCCCAGCATGAGCTCGGCGTGAAGTTCGGCCCGATGATCACGATGGCCGATCACATGCAGATCTATAAGTACGTCGTGCACAACGTCGCCCAGGCCTACGGCAAAACGGCGACGTTCATGCCGAAGCCGGTCTTCGGCGACAACGGCTCCGGCATGCACGTTCACCAGTCGATCTGGAAGGGCGGCCAGCCGATGTTCGCCGGCGACAAGTACGCCGACCTCTCGCAGATGTGCCTCAACTACATCGGCGGTATCCTGAAGCACGCGAAGGCGATCAACGCTTTCACCAATCCGCTGACCAACTCATACAAGCGCTTGGTGCCGGGCTTCGAGGCGCCTGTGTTGCTGGCCTATTCGGCCCGCAACCGTTCGGCTTCGTGCCGCATTCCGCACGTTTCAAGCCCCAAGGCCAAGCGCATCGAAATCCGCTTCCCGGATCCGGGCGCCAATCCTTACCTTGCCTTTACGGCAATGCTGATGGCTGGCCTCGACGGCATCCAGAACAAGATCGATCCGGGTCCCGCCATGGACAAGAACCTCTACGATCTGCCGCCGGCTGAGCTGGCGAAGATCCCGACAGTATCGGCTTCGCTCCGCGAAGCGCTCGACAGCCTCGACAAGGACCGCGACTTCCTGAAAGCGGGCGGGGTCATGAACGACGACATGATCGACGCCTACATCGCGCTGCGCATGGAAGAGAATATGCGTTACGAGATGACGCCGCATCCGGTCGAGTTCGACATGTACTACTCGGTCTGAGGATCGAGCCACATTTCAATGCTTCGAGAGGCGGTCCGTCGGGCCGCCTCTTTGCATTTTGAACTCAATAGAAAACCAGAACGCCCGCGCAGATCGCGATGAGCGCATAGTAGAAGAACTTCTGCTCGCGGATCAAAAACCATGTCACGATCCGGCGCGGGATATCCGACCAGTTGAAGCGGCCGATAGCGCCGAGCGTCAATCCTAGACCCAGACCGACGGCCAAAGATCCAAATTGCAGACCTTCGGTCAGCGAACGCACGCTGTCGGGAACATGGGCCGACAGCCAAGGCGTCAACGCAAAAAAGGCCGCCGCGGCCATGACGCCGAAGGCAAGCACGGAAAAGAACGACAGGACGGATCGCACGAACATGGGCAATCTCGCTAAAAACGCATGATTGTGAAGCTTGAGCGAGACTAGCGTCAGTACGCAAACAAACAATTAACCATGATCGCGGTGCGTCGCTCATCGCGCTCGCCGCTGCTCCCATCGATCAAATACGACTACCAGCGCACCAGAGACAACCGTCAGACCAACAACCGTCGCGACGAAGCCGTGGACCGGCTTCTCCGTCATCGCGATCCCGGAAATGATCGGCCCCACAAGCGCCCCGGCCTGATACATCACGATGAAGGCCGCGTTGACGGCCGCGAGATCCGCAGGACCGATCCGCTCGCCGACGATGGCGAGACCCAGCGCATAAAAGCCCAGGATCATCCCACCAATAAGAAACATCACGATCATCGACGCGACCGCATCTCCGAGCGCCCATGGCAGCATCAAAGAGAACAATATGAAAAGGAAACCGGTGCAGATGACCAAATTGATGCGACACATCTTATCGGATAGCCACCCCAGCGGGTATTGAAGCAAAATCCCGCCTATCGTCATCACTGTCAGAAGTCCGAGCGCGGCGTCTTGCGACCAGCCAGCCGCCAACGCGACGTTGGGGATAAGTGAAAGATTGGTGATCTCGGCGAAGCCGCCCATAAAGGCAGCCATCATCGCCGCCGGGGCAAGCCGCATCGCCCAAAGGAAGCTCTGCGTTCCGTCATGATGCAGCGGAGGCGCCAAGTGCCGACCCAGCACGATGGGTACTCCCGAAAGCACGGTAATGGCCGCTGCCGCACCAAACGGCGCTAATCCCGATATTCCGAGTTGGCGCAACAACATCGGTCCAACAGCGTAGCCAGAGAAAAAGGCAATCGCGTAGACAGCGATAACGCGCCCGCGCATATCTTCACGGGCAACCGCGTTGATCCAGGTCTCGCCTGCCAACCAAGGTAATGCAAATCCGGCGCTCATCAGCAGTCGAATGACGACCCACGCATTTGGTGATGGAAACATATAGAGTGCCAAGAAGCCGATCGAGCCAATGACACAACCGCTTCCGATCGCTCGCACTGCGCCGACTTTCGTCATCAATCGCGAAAGCAGGGGCAAAGCGATAAACACGGCAAGTGCCGGCGCGGCGCCCGCCAGCCCGATCATCCATTTCGGTTGGTGCCAGTCTTCGAAGGTCAGCGCGGTGAGCGGAAAGCCGATACCGAAAGAAATCCCCACGCCTAAAGACGTCGAGATGACCGCAGCCAGACTGAGCATCCTTTCGCGCTCGTTGAACTCGCGCTCAGCCATGACCGCCATGTTCGTCCCTCGTTATTTCAACAGTGTTGGAATAGCGCTTGACGACCGCATTCGCAAGGGGCAATTTCAACACTGATGAAAACAAGGCATACCCGCGGGCAAAGAGGGCTCATCGCAGCCGATTTGGTCCAAGCTGCGCTTTTAGAAATCGAGCGAGCTGGTCTTGAGGGCTTCAGCCTTCGCTGCGCCGCGCGTGCAGTAGGCTGCGACGTCGCGACCTTGAGCTACCATTTCGGCTCCAAGGAAGGTCTCGAACGCGCCGTCGCCGACCGCCTTCAAGGCAGTGTCGAGGCACCAGAACGAGAACTCCCCTGGCAAACCCGCTTCATCGAAACGGCAAAGGCCTATCGCAAACTTGCGCGACAATATCCAAATGCGTTCCCCCTGCTTTTGAGATTTTGGACCAGTGGGCCGATCGATCTGCAATTGGCCGAGGAATGTTACCAAATCCTCCTCGATGCCGGCGTCCCTGAAGCAGAAATTCCGGCCCTAAGCTTCGCCACCTACGCCGCAATTCTCGGCATTTGCGCCGGCGAGATCGGAGGTCTTTTGCAAAAGCCTAGCGCCGAGGCGCTGCGCGAAGTCGAAGAGCAAAGTGGTTTGCCGTTAACGAAAAAACTGCTGCCCATATTTGCGCGTTTGAAAGACGACGATGTCTTCGATGCAGCTATATCCAATTTAATATTTGGCATCGAAGCGCAGGTCGCAAAACAATGGACACCGTCATCCGCAGTCCCCCAGGATTAAGGGCAGCGCTCGTCCCTATGCGTGCACACCCATGAGCACATCAGCGAGGGCACCTGCAAAAATATCGAGATCTTCGTCTCGCCCGCACGAAACGCGGATGAACGGATCGAGCCCCTTCGCGACAGGTTTGCGAACGAAGACGTCCCGCTCCAGAAGTCCGTTCAAGACGCGCGTCGCAAAGGCGCCATCGCCGCCACAGTCGATGGCGACGAAACTCGCTGCCGACGCCAGCGGTCTCAAGCCATTTTCGATAGCGATCGCGGCGATCCGCTCGCGGGCCGCAGCAATCTGCGAGACCGCTGTCCTGAGATAGTCCTGATCGAGCAGTGCAGCCCGCGCGCCAAGCTGGCCGACGCGATTGATACCATAGTGATTTCGCACTTTGTCGAACGCTTCGATGGTGCTGCGCTCACCGAGGGCATACCCGATCCGCGCACCTGCAAGCCCGTACGCCTTCGAAAACGTCCGATACCGCACGACCTGCGGATTGGAGACATCGATGGCCGGTGCTGTTCCGATCGGCGCGGTATCGCAATAAGCTTCATCAAGAACGAGCAACGTCCGTGGCGGCAACTCCTTGATAAACGCGTCGATCTGATCCGCCGTCCACCATGTTCCCATCGGACTATTCGGATTGGACACATAAATCAGCGGCGCCGCGATCTCCGCCGCCGTCTCGATCAGGCGCGGAACATCTTCGCGAAAGTCGCGCATGGGAAGGACGTGCACGTTGCCGCCATGTGCTTTGACGTGAAAGTTGAACGTCGGGTACGCACCATCCGTCGTAACGACATTGCTGCCGGGCGTCAGGAACAGCGAACATGTCAGGCCAAGCAGCCCGTCGATGCCCTCGCCGACCACGACACACTCGATCGGGACGCCGTGATACGCCGCAATGGCGGCACGTAATTCGTAGTTCTCGGGATCGGCATACATCCAGTTTCCAGCCGCCGCCTCGCGCATGACGGCAATGGCCTTTGGCGACGGCCCGAAAATGCTCTCATTAGCGCCAAGGCGCGCCTTGAACGGCCGCCCTCGCGCCCGTTCCATCGCTTCCGGCCCGACGAACGGCACGAGCTTCGGTAGAGCTTCGATTGTCGGTGTAAACGGAGGACGGGACATGGATCGCTCGAATAATTTCCGCGTTCAAATCAATCCGAGATCGGCAAGCTTTTTGCGCATCTCGGCAGGCATCGCCGCAATCTGATCCTTCTTACCTTTGCGAAGATCAGGCGGAGCATCGGCAGAATCAAGATAACGCCAACCTTGAAACGCGCGCCGTGGCGTGGGTCGCACCGGAACGAGTGTCCGGTCCAGCATCAACGTACAGCAAGCCGATCCGTCCTCCTTCGTTCCTTCTTCGAAACCGACGAGCTTCTGGCGAACCATGATGATGCCGCGGATAACCCAATAGATCGAGCCACCGTCGAGCAGCTCGGCCTGCCGCTTCGGTGTTTGGAATGTCCGGTGATAGGCGCAATCGACGCCGTCCTGGCTCTTGCGGCGTCGGTGCTCGGTCTGCCAGGCCTCAAGATCTTCGATCGCCGACACGCCGACACACAGCTTGACGAGGTTCAATGTCATGGCGAGCCTTTTGCCTTAGCCCAACGGCAAGAGCAACTGAGCCGTCCACATGGCTCAGGGCTTAGGAACACATTCACCGGCATACTGTGCAAACACAGGCTGTCCGAAGAGCCCGAAATGCCGTGAATGTATGGCCGGATATTTGCCCGTCGCCGGATCCAAATCATAGATCGTCGTGAGGTTCAGGAACCCCTCGTTGACCACTTCGATGAAATGGTTGGCGTTGATCGCGCGCACGACTTTCAGGTCTTTGGCGGGCTTACCGCCGAGAATGAGCGACGCCGTCTGATGTTCGAGGTCGATACGCGCCACTTCGAAAGCGAGATCGGCGGGCGGAGCGGCTTTGTATTTTCCGGCTTCATAAGTCCACGCATAACCTTGGTTGAAATCGCAGGCGAGATGCGTCGGAAAATCCTCCTGGGCCAGAGCCGCTTGCGTGCCAAGAACGGCGGCGATGAGAATAACCCATTTTCGAATATCCAGCATTGCAACGCCCCGCCTGGCAACGGAGGCACCCGCGCCCCCAACACCGACCAGCGAAGCAACACGACGCCCTGGCCGCCGTCAATGCCGCCCGTTCGTCCGGGTACCTGGAGTTTGCCTTGAGGCTGCCCTGGAAATGATGTGGTTTTCACATTGAACCCCTGAGAGGCACGATGCGATCCTTTGTTCTCCCCATCCTTATTGGCCTGGCCGTCGCCGTGCCGTCCGCTGCCGACGCCAAGAAAAAGAAGCCGGACACCCCGGAGGATAAGCTGAACTGCAAGCAGCTAACCGGACGCATACAGATAAAAATCATGGAAATGCGCGGCTTCAGCGATCGCAAACAAGCATCGGCGCTGGCACGCGGTATTCAATCTGGCTTTTCGGCGACGCTCGGCAACCTCTCGCACGGTGTCGACCCCAATGGCGAATATCAGGGCGAGCTCAACACCCTCCAACGGTACAATCAGCGTCTGGTGACGCTGGGCTGCAAGAGCTACGACCTCGAGGCCGAGCTTAACAAACGCGACATCGACGATGTCCCGGCCCCAACGATACCGCCGCCGAAAAAAGCCAAGGCAAAGAACTGATTCACCGAGCTGACCGCCTCGCTATTTGGCGATAATCTCCCCGAATGATCGACGAGACACCCAACTCCCTCCCCTCGACGCCAGCGACATGGTTCCCTTGGCCACCGGTGCTGTTCGCACTCGCCATTGCGGCGGCTTGGCTGCTGACGGTATTCGCCCCCGTTCCCTGGCCGGGCCTTGACGATAGGGCGGGCCATTGGGTAGGCGTCGCATTCGGCGTCTTCGGCCTCTTGTTGATCGTGTCGGGCTTCGCGACGCTTGCCTGGCACCGGACGACCTACCTGCCGCACAAAGCGTCGACCAAGCTCGTCACGTCAGGACCGTTCATCCGCTTCCGAAACCCGATTTACCTTGGCGAAGTCATGCTTCTTCTCTATGGAGCGGAAATCACCAAGTCGGTCTGGTTCGTCGCGGCAGCATTGCTTTTTGGCCTTCTTGTCACAATTCTGCAGATCATTCCCGAGGAGCGGCACCTGGAAGCGGTCTTCGGGGAAGAATATCTGGCTTACAAGGCTCGCTCACGCCGCTGGATCTGATATCAGATCGCCATGAGTTCCGCTTACGCCGAAAAAGAACGCGAATTCGTCGCCAATCTCGCCGAAGACACGGGCCGCGATCTCACGGGCTGGATGACCGCAATTGTCCAGAGCGGACACACCGAGCGCAACGACATCATCGACTGGCTGCGCCTGCAAGGCTTCCAGTTCGCGTGGGCGTCCTGGCTTGAACGCATCCATCATAACGGCGGCCGCCTCATTTACGCTGGCGATCTTCCCGCCGTGCAGACCGACGAGCCGCCCCCGCGCGCGCCGAAGCTCCGTCCGCCGATTCAACCACCGGCCAAGACGTCCGCAACCGACATTCAGTCTCTGCTGCGTGAAGCCAAAGGGCTGCGACCGCTGGCCGAGCACATTCTCCGCGAAGTCGGGCGCGCCGTACCGGCGACCGTGTTTGCAACCTCCGGGCAGCTGGTTACGATGTCCGCGCCGCAGCCCTACGCTGCGCTCCACCCTTCACCGAGAAAGTTACGGCTTTACGCCAATTTCGGAACGGCCGGCGGCAATCGCAGCAAGCCGGCGGAGGCGATAAACAAAAACGCGCCGCCGTTCACCGAGATGCTCATCCTCGATGACGCCCGCAGCATCGACGAAGACTTTTACCGCCTGATCCGCGCCGCAGCTGCCCGCTAACCCGGCGATAACCTCCTGCCGGCATAGATTGCATCAACCACATCAGCCCAGCACCATTGATTTGCCGGATTTTTCATCGCCATTGTCGCGCCGGAGGCGCTATGTCGGTTGAGCGGAGGCCCAGTTTCGTTGTGAAATCGGCCGGGTATCTTGCACTCGTTGTTCTGCTGGGATTTTCCAGCGGCGCCCACGCGCAAGCGGCCAAACGCGACGCGATCGCCGACTGGCTGAAATCCGTCGAAGGCAAGACCGCCGCCGAGGGTGCCACGAACGCTCTCGATCCAACAAAAAAACCATCGACGCCCAGCGCCGCCGAAGAAGCTGCCAAGGCCGCAGCCTCCGACCCGCGCGATGGCGATCCGCAATACGAGCAGGCCAAATCGCTGATGGCCGCCATCGACAACGTCTTGCGAGATGCAGCCGACACGCGCGCAGGCGCCGAAAAGCTGCCGAGCCGCGACGACTACATTATTCCCCCATTCTGGAAGGAAACCCGCGAGGACCGCAGCACCAAGGTCCGCGGCCTGCTCGATGCCGCGCTCGGCATCGTAACGAATGCGCCGGTCGTTGAAATGCAGAAGCGGGTCGAACTTCTCCGCCACAACATTCGCGAGCTTGAAGACGCGAACGTAAAGATCAAGGAAAAGCAGCTCCTCGCGCCGAAAGACGCTGACTTCCCCGGCATCCTGACCGATACCGTCTCGTCGCTCCAGGATCAGATCACCGAGAACAACAAGCGCATCGAGGCGAACCGCACCGAAATCAAAAGCGTGAAGGCCGAAATCGCAGCCGCGTTGAAAGCCGCAGGCGTGGAGTTGTCGCAAGAACAGGTCGATCTGCTTCTCGATAGCGTGCTCTCCGGCGATCTCGTCCGGCTCGTCGCCGTGTTCAATGCCGCCAAGTTGATTGACGGGCAGCTCGCCAAGCTCATTGGCACCACGGGCGATAACATGGAAGCTGCGCGCCGCTACTTTGCGATGCATGCGGCGCTGTTTGCGATGCTGGTACAGGCCCAGGATGCGACCATCGCCAAGATCGATACGCAATATCTGCCGAAACTCGACGCCATCATCGCCGACATCGCCGCCGCCCGTAAGCGCACGTCCGAACTGCTCAAGGCCGACAATCGGCCCGATCAGACACGCGCGCTGCAATCGAATCGCGACAGCCAGCAAGTCGCCGATGAAGCAGCAAAGGCGTATCGCCGCTATCTCCAGCAGCAACGCGAACAGATCGCCGGTGCCCGTCTTAAAGCGACTCACGATCTGAAGATTGCAGACAACACTTACGAGACTGTCGAAGCCAGCGTCCAGCTTCGCAATTTGATTCGCGAAAGCTCGACATCCTTCGAAGCGATCCAGAAACTCGAAGCACCGAGCTTTGAGCAGATCTTCAAAAGCGATGAGTTGCGTAGAGAATTCGAAGATCTCACCAGGAAACTTGATGTTCCTGCCGGCTGATCGCGTGTGTGACATCTGTGCAAGGCTTCTGTTTCCTTGCCGCATCGACTATGTTTCTGCTCGGACTATTAACGTAGTCCCATGAGCAGGTTTTCGATGGTATTTTCGGGACGTATCAGAGAGAGCGCAGCTGCGACCAAAACTTTCGGTTCGCTGCGCATTGACCGCCGCGTGCTATCGACGCCGACGCGCACGATCGCCATCGCCAATATCGCGACGGTCAGCACGGGCACGCATGTCGCGCACCGGCCGACCGCAATCTATTGGCTGTTGACGCTTCTATTTGTGCTGATGGCGTTGGGTTCCATGCGGCCGGACTTCACATGGGGGCCGCTGGCTCCTAATGGCGGCACGGTCTTGCTCGGCTTTCTGGCCGTCGTCTTTGCCGCGCTTGCGCTGCGCCCCGACGACAAGACGCATTACCTGCTGATCTCATCGACGGATGGCGTGTTGTCTCGCTTCTCCGCTCCGGACCGAACGATTCTCGAAGAGGTCCGCACGATTCTCACCGACAAGATCAATCGCGGCGACGAGTCGATGACGTTCAACGTCAACTTCGATCGTGGGCACATTGAGAATCTCGGCGGCGCGATGCAGCCCGCAGCTCTTCCCGCGCCCGATCATACCTCGCAACATGCCGGCCCATCCGCTCGCCCCGCCAATGTCGGCGCGTCCGATCGCAGTCCTCAGACCGCAGGCGGCAGGCCGCGCCAAAACCCGGCCGAAAACACCGTGCCGCCATCACGCCAGCATCCGCAGCAACGCATGCAGCCGACATTGTCGGGAGCGATGAATGGCGCCGCTTCACCCAGTGCGGCACCGACCGAAAGCTTTGTCGATTATAGCGGCGTGCTACCGGCCATCGTCGAAATGCATCGGTTCTATGCGCGCCAATCCGGCACGCAGCATTTGGAGCAACGCTTGTCGGAACTCGAACTTCTGATGCGCGCCGGGACGCCCACGATCTCGCAAAAGACCCGCTTGCGCGAACTCTCCGGCGAAATGTCCCAGATCCTCGGCGCCTATCCGCAGGCGGTCGAGCTTTTCGATCACATCAACAGTCTGGTCTAGATACGCGGATTCCTGCCTGCTTGGAGAGCGGCACAGAAGCGAACACGCGCCGATCGACAGCTCATCGCCGATACTGGACGAACTCCGTGAGCGTTCCGATGCGATCGTAGAGTTTACGTGCCGTCGCATTGTGATCCTGCGTCGCCCAATAGGTCCGCCCAGCGTCGCGACGATCCGCTTCCGCGTAGACGGCTTCAATGAGCGCCCGCCCGACGCCCAGTCCGCGCGCCTCCGGTGCGACGAATAGGTCTTCAAGATAACAATACCAGCTCGATGCCCACGTCGAACGGTGAAAGACCAGCGTCGCGATTCCGAGCATGTTTCCGCTATCGTCGACGGCAGCCAGCGCCATCATGTTGTCTTCCTGATTAAGAAGTCGGCGCCACGTCAGTGCGATGATCTCGTCCGACACGCTGGCTTTGTAGAAAACGATATAATCCCGAAAGAGTTTGAGCCACGCATCTTCGTCGCTCGCAACCACCGGCCTGACACTGACCATCGATCATTCCACCTCCCGATCTTGAAAGGGTTGCTCTATGACGCAATTCACGGAGATTGTCAGCGGTCTCCAACGCGTCGCCCCTCAGCCCGAAATCGCGCTCGCAAGGTCAGATCGTCAGCATTCGTTCATATTTGGCTTTACAAAAACGTAAGAAATACAGCCAAAAGCGGCACTTCAGTAACAGCGCGCCGAGGATCGGCGGAGGATAATCGCCGTTGCTTGATCATTCATATTCGCCCTCATAATAGTCCGCTTCGGCTCCCTGAACGAAGCGAGAGAGATGCGGTACGTTTCCGTCTATATCCTGGCTGTTGCGTCGCTGTTGGCATTTGCTACGCACGATCCGCTGTCGGCCGAAATCGAGCCCGGCGCCGCCGTCAAGGCTGACGCATGCGCAGGCGACACCACCAAGCTTGGCGTGTCGCGTATCGTCGAAATCGATACCGCGGGTGGCGGTGACATCGGCGGCGATAAATCCGGCGCTAAGCAATTTCTCAACGATGGCGAAGTCGTCCTGACATTCGACGACGGCCCGCTAAAGTCTGTCACCGGACCAATTCTCAAGGCGCTTGCCGATCAATGCACGAAGGCGACGTTCTTCATGGTCGGTCAGATGGCGCTTGCCAACCCCGATATGGTGAAGGAAGTCGCGGCGGGCGGCAACACCGTCGGCACGCACACGTGGTCTCACAAGAACATCCGCGCCATCTCGTTTGAAAAGGCGAAGCAGGAGATCGAAGCTGCGGTCTCGACCGTCTCGAAAGCCAACGGCGCCCCGGCCGCGCCGCTTTTTCGCTTTCCCTATCTCAACGCCACCAAACAGACGGAAGCCTATCTGAAATCGCGCAATATCGGCGCGGTCTGGATCGACGTCGACTCCAAAGACTATCGGACGCGCAGCCCAAAGGTCGTCGAACAGAACATTCTTTCGCAGCTCGCCAAGCAGAAGAAGGGCATCATCCTGATGCACGACATTCATCCCTGGACGGCGGCACAGCTTCCTGACCTGCTGAAAGAACTGCACGACCGCGGGTATAAGGTCGTTCACCTCGTGCCGAAGAGTCAGGTCGACACAATCGCCTCCTATGACGCCGCGGCCGAGAAGGCGCTGGCCGCCAAAGCCGCAGCAAAAGCGGCCAACCCCATGGTCGCCCGCTCGATCGTGTGGCCGATGGCAACTGCACCGGGAACGGGAAATGCAAACGCTTCGGCAGCAGCGCCGCGCCGCAAATCGCCCTCCCGCTATAAAAGGGTCGCAACCAAACCGTCGCTCATCGATGGCGTGGTGGAGGATAGCCGGCCCGTTAAAATCCCGGCATCGAAATATAGGAAAGGCGCCAAACCCAAGGATGAGGACGTCACCTCGCCCTGGAGCATCTTCAATTAGGAAGTCTGCCCACTCCTCGTGGTACGTCAGCCACTCCGCGTAAACACATACGCCGCCCGAAGAGACCCGGACGGCGCATCATGAATTTATACTAACCAGGATGCCAGCAATGCAGGCGCACCCCGGCTGGTCAGGCTGCCGGAGACTGCGCTGCTGCCATCGCCGGAGCGTGCGTTGCGATCGCATCGCGCAGGGCCTGTTCCTTTGTATGATCTAGAGACGTCTTGAGTACGACGCCGCCAGTGCCCTTGATCGCTTCGAACACCTTGTCTTCCGTCATCTTCTTGATCTCGACGAACAGCGCAGCGCTTCCAGGCTGCAGGCTTTCCGAGAGGTCCTTCATGAAATCATCGTTGATGCCGTAATCCGAAAGTGCGCCGCCGAGCGCGCCAGACGCCGCGCCCACAGCAGCACCAAGCAGCGGCATCAGGAAAATCATGCCGACCAGCGTGCCCCAGAAGCCGCCCGAAAGCGCACCGGCCGCGGTCGTGTTGATGAGCTGATTGAGCTTCACCTTGCCGTCGTCGTGCTTGACCGCAATCACGGCATCCTTGATCTCGATCAGATACTCTTTTTGAAGATCGAACAGCTTCGTGCGCATTTCCTCGGCCTTTGCCTCGGACGGATAGACGATGACAACGAGATCAGACATGGGGGCTCACTCCACCTGTAGGGTTCCTGGCAGCCCTTCATCGGGCATCGCAGCATATTTGCCAATGAAATAGATCAAATTGACGAATGCTCGAGCGCGAGAAATCACGAAGCGGTAAATGCCCGGTTAGAACCACCGCTTCGACCACAAACGGATTAGTGCGACGACCGCTTGGATGTGCGCCCCTTGCGCGGCTTATCCGCCATCAGCCGGCGAATTTTAGTGGCGTCGCCTTGCAGCGTGATCCGTAGATAGGTCGGCAATCCACCATGTCCATCCGCACCGTCTGCGATCGAGCTGACGAAATCCCCGATCGTCAACGGCCTGTCGAAATGGCGCGTAACGATGTCGTGATCCGGATAAACCGCCGCCGCTTCGTCGACGTCAGCCAGAATGATCGGATCGTGCTCGGCTGCTTCGTTGTACGAATAAACTCGATTTGCCATTGCCGTCTCTCCTGAGCGTCCGCCGCTGCGGACGACGCCTGTATGGGTTTGAAACTAGCGGCTCTGCAGGGTCGCTTTCTTTCTCAAACGATCTGAAATTGTCCGATTGCACGATATAGAGCGCATTTTGCCGGAACAATTGCGCCGAATGGAATAGGGCTTTTACTTTCTGATTTTTAAGCCATTGGACGGATTCCGGAAAGCTTGGCTTTGGCACATTCGCGTCAACCCCAGCCCGGGGCCAGTGCCAATCCCGCGCACTGCACCTCGTAAAATCAGGAAGACTACGAATGGATGAGACCAACATGAACGCGCCGCAACAATTGGGTGCCGGCCGCGTGATTGCGCGCCACAAAGCGAAATTGGCAGCCTGCGCCGCAATGATTGCCGTTCTCGGCGCCGGCGCTGTTTTCGCGGCAGAGAAACCCGCCCCGAATTCTTTGCTGACGCCGGTCGCAGACGTCAGCACATCAAATGCGCCGCAACAGGCCGTTCCGAGCTTTGCGAATCTGGTCGAGCGCGTGAAACCAGCCGTTGTTTCCGTATTCGTGAAAGCTGAAGAAGTCGATCAGGTCGCCGACTCCGGCCAGCCCGGACAAGGCCAGAACCCCTTTGAAGGCACGCCTTTCCAGGGCCTTCCGTTCCAGTTCGGACCGCAGTCTCAAGATAGCGGAAAACCACACCTGATGCAGGCACAGGGTTCAGGCTTCTTTATCTCGGCAGACGGCTACCTGATCACCAACAACCACGTTGTTGATCACGCCAAGAGCGTCGAGATCATGACCACGGACGGCAAGCGCTACAAAGCCAAGGTCGCCGGCACGGATCCCAAGACCGACCTCGCGCTTCTCAAGGTCGATAGCTCCGGAGACTTCCCCTACGTCCGCCTCGCGACGCAATCTCCGCGAATCGGCGACTGGGTCGTCGCGATGGGCAACCCGTTCGGCCTCGGCGGCACGGTCACGGCGGGTATCGTCTCGGCAAACGGACGTGACATCGGCTCCGGCCCTTACGACGATTTCATTCAGATCGACGCCCCTATCAACAAGGGCAACTCTGGCGGCCCGACGTTCAATCAGAACGGCGAAGTCGTCGGCGTGAACACGGCGATCTTTTCGCCGTCCGGCGGGTCGGTCGGCATCGCATTCGACATTCCCGCCGACACGGTGAAATACGTTGCCGAGCAACTTCGCTCGAGCGGTCACGTTACACGCGGCTGGATCGGCGTCTCCATTCAGCCTGTCACGGCCGATATAGCCGACAGTCTGGGCCTGAAGGAAGCCAAAGGCGCCCTCGTCGATGAACCGCAAGATGGCGGCCCAGCGGCTCGCGCCGGATTGAAGTCGCAAGACGTGATTGTTTCCGTCAACGATCACGAGATCAAAGATGGCCGCGATCTCGCTCGGACCATCGCTGCGGTATCGCCAGGCTCGCAGATCAAGATCGCCTACATCCGAAACGGCGAAAAGCACAGCGTCGACCTGCACGTCGGCAAGTACCCGGATGGCAAGACCGCCAAGAACGACCAAGGCTCCGAGAGCGACTTCAAACTCGGCATGACGCTGGCTCCGGCCGATCAGGTGGACGGCGCCGGTACGCATGGTGCGGTCGTGATGAATGTCGATCCGGAAGGCAAGGCCGCCGAGAAAGGCATCCAGCAGGGTGACGTCATCCTGTCCGTTGGGGGCAAGTCGGTCTCCGGGCCGGCCGATGTCAAGGAAGCCCTGCGTGCGGCTAGGAACGCCAACAAGCGCGCCGTTCTCATGCAGTTAAAGACGGCACAGGGCGATCGCTTCGTCGCCGTTCCGACCACAAGCCAGGGCTAAGAGCTCAAAATGCAATCGGCAGCGGATAGAGATATCCGCTGCCGATTGAGTATGAAGCATCAGGAGTGACGTACAATCAGTGGCGCGTGGGTTCGCTGTCCCGCCCGAGGGCCTTATCGATGCATTGAATCATAGCGCCACCGTCAAATGGCTTGCTTAAAAAGCCGATCGCGCCGGCAGCATTTACGCGCTGCCGTGTCCGCTCTTCCGGAAAGGCCGTAATAAAGATCATCGGCAGATTATGGCCCTGCGCCTGAAGATGCGACTGTAATTCCACGCCGGTCATGCCCGGCATGTTGACATCGGTGATGACGCACGAAATTTCCGGCAATCGGGCCGAGTTCAAGAATTCTTCCGCTGAAGCGAACGTAGTTGCCCCGAAGCCGAGAGACCGCACAAGGCTCTCGGTTGCCACGCGAACCGCCTCATCGTCATCGATGATGCTGATCAGGGGATTTTTGGACACTTCGGCAGTCCTTTCGAAAGATTAACGCGGATTGAACCGCATTTGCCAACTCAACCTGCCGCTTTTGCGCTCGGTTTTAAATTATACGCTGGTTTGTAACGGATCGGCCTTTCGGACTGCGCCCTCGAAACGAAAAGCGCGCCGGCTGCGTTCAGGCCGGCGCGCTTGGGCGTCAGAACATCTTCCGGGGGGTGGGGACAGCCCCGTGGGGGAAACGGGGCAGAGATGCTTCTGACAAACCCTCTAATTAAGCGGTTAATGAGAATTGGGGCCCAGGGCGACCCTGACGCGACCAACATTGCCATCGTCGCGACAAAGAATATTCCCTCTCCGCACAATAGATTCCTAAAATGCACGACCCCCCCTCGACGCTAAAAGCCTTTGCCCAACAAAGCGCGAGGAGGCTCCAGCATGCGGCGAGCGCGGTTCGCACTAAACTCCCAACCGCAATATCCATACGAAAGTATGAGCCGACTAATCTGACGATGTAGGATCCCAAACGCTCGTAGAATGGAGCGCCACAGCTCGCTTCCGTACCTTCCCATCACGCTAGGCCAGACACGGATCAGCATTGATCCAAGTCACGCCGGCCACCGAAGCGGTTAGAAAATGGGAAGGTCTCACGCGATGTCGCTCCAATTGACCTCAGACTTCCACGGCAACACAGCACAGCATCACCACGTCGACCCGGCCATTTTGGATCGCTTGGCCAAGGCATTGGTGGAAGCCGGCGTCAATCCCGAGAAGCTCGACCGTCACGCCGAAAATGAAAAGCGCCTGGCGATCGTCGCGCGCCTCTTCGAACTTCCGATCTCGCCTATCGCCAAATCAGAGCAGGAACAGCCAACTCGTAGGGCGCCGTCGGCACTCCCGAAGTGGCGCATGAAGCGTGTGGTTGAGTACGTCGACTCGCACATCTCGGAGCAGATCACGCTGGCCGACCTCGCCTCGGCGGCGGGGATGAGCCGCATGTACTTTGCCAGCCAGTTCCGCGTCGCAACCGGCATGCGGCCGCACGACTACGTGCTGCACAAGCGCATCGAACGTGCGCAGCACCTGTTGTGCACAACATCAGAATCGCTCGTCGAAATCGCTCTCAGCGTCGGCTTCCAGACGCAGGCGCATTTCACGACGATCTTCAAGAAAATCGCTGGCAACACGCCGCTTCGCTGGCGGCGCGAACAGCAGGCCTGAGCGGTGATCCCGCTCAGGTAGTCCTCATGGCGCGGTTCAGAAAACCCATCGACTGATCCGAGTTAAACCGCGAGATCTTTCCTCGCAGCTAGCCGGAGCACATTGGGCCGATTGGCCCACCCGCGCGGATTACCCATTTCTATTTCTGATTTTGAGTACCGGCACCCTGGTCGGGCACACGTGTGCTCATATTCCCTGTCGCAGGCAGTTTGCCTTCATCGCCCATCGTGTGAGAGCCGGACGTTCCGCTGCTCGCTCCGGTTCCTGCGCCCATTTCTGGAACGCGGGTCGTTGCGGAGTTGGTCGCTGGAAGTTTTCCTTCATCGCCCATTCTGTGTCGCGTAGGATCGTTTGAAGGCTGCTGATCTTCGGAGAATGCAGGAAGAGGGGCGAGAGCGAGGACGAAAGCGGAAAAAGCCGCTGCCAAAATAACTTTCATCACATTGAACTCCTTGGTTACAGCCGTTTTTGCCCCCAAAGTGTCCCAGACCCGTATGCGGACTATAGCAAGAGTTCATGTCGAATGCACAAAATGGCAGGCGATTTTTTCGATAGCAATTTGAACGCGTCGATTGAAGATGAGACTTTCCTTCACAAATTCTGCGTCTTTTCCAGCGGCGCCAAGCCTTTGGCGACGCAAAATTTGGCGAAATAATCAATTAAATTGCGGTGTTCGATCCGCGAATGCGACGAGATGCAATCGGCCTCAAGAAGCACCCCACCATCCGTAGACTGAATGAAATTCTGAGGCAGGTCGCTCCTGCTTACTTGCGAAGCGATATCGCTTTCAAGAATCTCGCTCCATCCATTCCTGTCGATGACATGATCGTTGACCAGGAGGCTGCCTTCCGCACAAGCTTCAACGAAAGCTAGCAACTCATTCACGTTAACTGCCGAACGCCTCGGCTTCGGCACGAGAATTGTGGGACGAATTAAAACCGGTTCACCACTTACGACCATGGTGGGGTGCAATGCCGATCAGCAATGTTTTCGAACGTGATCCGGTGCTTGTAGATCTTGCGCTTCAGGGCGGCGGATCCCATGGCGCATTCACTTGGGGCGTTCTCGATCGCTTACTGGAAGAGCCCTGGCTCCGGATCGATGGCGTGTCGGGCACATCGGCTGGCGCAATGAACGCCGCCATTCTCGTCTATGGTCATCATAAAGGCGGCGCGCTCGGCGCACGTGAAGCACTTGCACAGTTTTGGCGGCGCGTGGCCGAGGCAGCGCGCTTCAGCCCATTTCAACGAGGACCGCTTGACGTTCTCCTCGGCCGCTGGACGCTCGATTCCTCGCCCATGTACATCGCCATGGATCTGATGTCGCGGCTTGTATCACCTTATGACGTTAATCCGCACGGCGCCAATCCGCTTCGCGACATCCTTGCCGAGGTCATCGATTTTGATGTGCTGGCAGAGGCGCCGATTCATCTTTTCGTCACCGCAACCAACGTGCGCACCGGCCGCGGCAAGGTTTTCAAGAACGCCGCTGTGACACCCGACGTTCTACTCGCCTCTGCCTGTCTGCCAACGTTGTTTCAAGCGATTGAAATAGATGGTGAAGCCTATTGGGACGGCGGCTACTCAGGCAACCCGACGCTCTCGACGTTGGTGCAAGAGTGCGAATCCGAGGACACGATCCTTGTCCCGATCAACCCTATCGAACGTCCTGGAGTGCCCCGCTCGGCCAGCGACATTCTTAACCGTTTGAACGAAATTTCATTCAATTCGGCGGCGCTCAAGGAGTTGAAGATGATGGCGCTCCTCCGCAAGGTTGCCGATCCTGGTGACGGGGAGGGCCAGCGATGGGCGCGCATGCGGCTGCACGTTGTCCGCAATGACATCATGGCTGAGCTGGGTGCCTCTTCCAAACTCAACGCCGAATGGGCTTTCTTCGAATATCTTCGCGAGGAAGGACGCAAAGCGGCGCAAACCTTCCTTGAAGCCCATGTGCACGATCTCGGTCGTCGCTCGACGCTCAACCTCGACATCCTGCTCGAAGGAATTTGAAACATGGGGTTGCTTGGCATTCTGATCGCGCTAGGGCTGCTGATCTACCTCGCCTATCGCGGCTGGAGCATCCTGCTGCTTGCACCCGCTGCCGCAATCATTGCTGCCGGCCTTTCCGGAGAACCGCTGTTGGCGCACTGGACGCAGACCTTTATGCGCAGCGCAGCCCAGTTCGTGATGCAGTTTTTTCCCATTTTCCTTCTCGGCGCCTTGTTTGGAAAATTGATGGAGGATAGCGGCTCGGTATCCGCCATTGCGGACTTTATGACGGAACGATTGGGAGCCAAACGGGCCGTTCTCGCCGTCGTTCTGGCTGGCGCGCTCGTCACCTACGGCGGCGTCAGCCTGTTCGTTGCTTTCTTCGTGCTCGCGCCGATGGCGCACGCTCTTTTTCGCGCCGCCGCTATTCCGAAGCGGCTGATGCCCGCCGCCATCGCGCTCGGAACGTCTACGTTCACCATGTCGATGCTGCCGGGAACGCCTGCCATCCAGAACGCCATTCCTATGCCGTTCTTCGGCACAACGCCGTTCGCTGCGCCGGGACTTGGAATCCTCGCCTCCGCCATCACGCTCGGCTTCGGCCTGTGGTGGCTGGCTTTGGTCGAAGCCCGCGCGCGCAAGAACGGCGAAGGTTATGATGGTACCGCGGCGGCTGCTATGGTCGCGGCAAAAGACGAAAAGATCCGCGAACGCGCCACGACCTCGGGCACCTTCGATCCCGCCGAGGTCGAGCACGGCGCGCAAAGCGCCAAGGCGCCGCCGATTACCATCGCGGTCTTACCGTTGGCCATCGTCGTCGGCGTCAATCTTCTGATGTCGACGCTTGTGCTGCCGCGCCTCGACACCTCCTATCTCGCCGAATCCGGGTGGGGGTCGACCTCGTTATCCGCAGTAGGTGGCATTTGGGCCGTCGTTACCGCACTCACCGTCGCCATCGCGGTTCTCATAGCCCTGAATCTGAAACGTTTGCCGAAGCTGCGCGAAACCATGGACGCCGGCGCGAATGCCTCAGCGCTGCCCGTACTCAGCGTCGCCAGTTTGGTCGGCTTTGGCGCCGTTGTTGCGGCTCTGCCTGCTTTCGCGGTGGTGCGCGACTGGGTGCTCGGGATCGAAGGCGGCCCCCTCGTCTCGCTTGCTGTAGCGACCAACGTCCTGGCCTCGCTGACCGGATCAGCATCGGGCGGCCTCACCATCGCGCTCGACGCCTTAGGGACGACATATCTCAAGATCGCTCATGAGCAAGGCATCAACCCGGACCTTCTGCATCGTGTCGCCGTCATCGGCGCCGGCACACTCGACAGCCTGCCCCACAACGGCGCAGTCGTCACGTTGCTCGCCGTTTGCGGATCGACGCATAAGGAAAGCTATCTGGATATCGTGATGGTAGCGATTGTCGGCGCGCTCATTGCGTTGGTGGCCGTGATTGTTCTCGGCACGGCGTTCGGATCTTTCTAGACCGCGGCCTCACGCTCGGGCTCTTTGATCCCGAACCAAGCAACGTAGAGCGCCGGCAAAACGATCAATGTGAGCATTGTCGCCACAAACAAACCGCCCATGATCGCAAAAGCCATTGGGCCCCAAAAAACGGTCGGCGCAATCGGTATGAAACCGAGAACCGTGGAAATCGCTGTCAACATGATGGGGCGGAAGCGGGAGACCGTCCCCAGCACGACCGCGTCCCAGGTGTCGCGCCCGCCCGCACGTTCCGTTTCGATTTGCTCGATCAGGATGACGGCATTGCGAGCGATCATGCCCATCAACGCCAAGATCCCGAGGATCGCGACAAAGCCGAGCGGCCGCCCCGACATGAGAAGCGCGGCGACGATGCCGATCAGCCCCATCGGAACAATGCACAAAACCAGAATCAGGCGACTGAAACTATGTAGCTGCGCCATTAGGAACAACAGCATCAGGAACAGCATCAACGGCACCTTGGCAAAGACCGAGGCTTGCGAGTTCGCACTTTCCTCTACAGTGCCGCCCACATCGACCCGATATCCCCTCGGAAGGGCCTCACTAAGCTTTTTGACGGCCGGAGCCAAAGCCGCAACGGCCGCTTCCGGTGTCGCGCTTGACGCCACATCCGCCTGAACTGTGAGCGTCGGCAGACGCTGTCGCCTCCAGATCAAGGGATATTCTTGCTCGAAATCAAAAGTAGCGACCTGTCCAAGCGGCACGGTTCTCCCGTTGGCGACCGGCAACTGCAATGCGCGCAATGTTGATAGCGACACCCGTTGCTCATCAATGGCTCGAGTGACGACGTTGACGAGATATATGTCGTCTCGCAGCTGGGTGATCGGCGTGCCGGTCGTGACCGTATTCAAGACTTCAGCCAAAGTCTGCGAGCTGAGACCCAGAAGCCGGGCTTGATCCTGATCGATCTGGATGCGCACCTTTCTCGCAGGCTCCATCCAATCGAAATTGATGTGCCGCACATTCGGGTCGTCTCCCATGATCTCGCCGAGTTGCAAAGCAGCCGTGCGAACCTTTTCGACATCGGGACCGGTCACGCGATATTGAACCGGCCAGCCGACGGGCGGCCCCAGTTCCAGCGGCGAGACGCGAGCCATCACACTCGGCAATTGTTCCGCGAGTTTCTTTTCGAGCATGGCCTGGAGACGCTCCCTCGCCGGCACATCTTTGGCGATGACGACAGCCTGAGAAAAGAAGTCGTTGGCCAATTGCACGTCGAGCGGCAGATAGAAGCGGACGGCTCCGCGCCCGATATAGAGGCTCCAACTCGCGACGTCCGGATCGCCTTTGAGGATCGCCTCCAGTTTCGTCGCAGCCTGCTCGCTGGCGAATATCGACGCGTTTTGCGGGAGTGCCAGATCGACGACAAGTTCCGGCCGGTCCGATGCCGGAAAGAACTGTCGAGGTACCAGCGGAAGCGCCAACAGCGAGAGGACGAAGCATCCCAGCGTCGCCCCGATCGTCAGCCAGCGTCTACGCATCGCGCCGACGAGGACGTCGTGGAAAATACGAAGAACCCAGCTTTCCTTTTTCGGCGCGTCCGGATCAGGCTTTTTCAAAAGCCAGACGCCGAGCAATGGCGCAAACAGGACCGCAACAAACCATGACACGATCAGCGCGATCGTCACGACTGCGAAGATCGAAAAGGTATATTCTCCCGCGGCGCTCTGCGCGAAACCGATCGGCACGAATCCCGCAGCCGTAACAAACGACCCCGTCAGCATGGGAAAGGCCAGCGACTTGTAGGCAAACGTTGCTGACTGTTCTTTGCTGTCTCCGGCGGCCAAGCGGGAGGTCATGACGTCGACGGTCGTCATCGCATCGTCGACGAGAAGGCCCAAAGCGATGATCAAAGCACCAAGCGAAATTCGTTGCAGATCAATGCTCAGCCATTCCATGATCGGAAAGACGATTGCCATGGTCAAGGGTATCGACAGCGCGACGACCGCGCCGGGTCGAAAGCCGAGGCTGATGATGCTGACCGCCATGATAATGGCGATGGCCTGCCAAAGCGATTCCGTGAATTCGTTGATGGCCGTTTTCACCACCATCGGCTGATCGGAAACAAGCGTCGCATCGATCCCGATCGGCAGATCGGCCATGCTCTCTGCGACCGCCTTTTTCACGTTTGTTCCGAGGTTCAGAATATCGCCGCCATCGCGCATGGCGATCGCAAGCCCGATCGCAGGCTTGCCGTTGACGCGAAACATCGGCTGCGGCGGATCGGAATAGGCGCGCCGCACTTCCGCAATGTCGCGCAACCGGATCAGCCGCCCGTTGGCGTAGAAATTGACGTTCAGAATGTCCTTTTCCGACCGGAAAGACCCTGACACCCGTAAAATGAGCTTCTCGTTTCCGGTTTGAAGAACGCCCGCCGGACTGACCGAATTTTGCGCCTGCAGAGCCGCGATCAGAGCCGCCCTGTCGATCCCGAGCCCTGCGAGTTGCTGCGTTGAAAACTCGACATAGATCTGCTCGTCCTGCGCACCGAGGACGTCGATTTTCGAGACATCCGGAACCTGCAGCAAGCGCGAGCGGATATCTTCGACGTAATCGCGCAACTCGCGGTGACTGAACCCATCGGCCGTGAAGCCGTAGATCAGTCCGAAAGTGTCGCCGAAATCATCATTGAATCCAGGCCCCACGACCCCCGCCGGCAACGTATGGCGAATATCACCAATGTTCTTTCTCACCTGATACCAGATGTCAGGAACGTCCGCGGGCCTCGTCGAGCCTTTCAGCGTAACGAAAATCGTCGTTACGCCGGGCTTTGTGTAGCTACGAAGAAAATCGAGGTCACGCGTCTCTTGAAGCTTGCGTTCGAGACGTTCGGTAATCTGTTGTAGCGTGTCCTCCATCGTGGCGCCGGGCCATGACGCCTGTACGATCATCGTCCTGAAAGTAAAAGGCGGGTCCTCGGCCCGCCCCAACCGGAGATACGACGAAAGGCCCGCGAACGTCACCGCAATCATGATGAATACGGTGAAGGAGCGATGCTTCAGTGCCCATTCGGACAGGTTGAGTCCACTCACGAAGATGCTCCGAGCAGCCTGACCTTTTGGTCGGGGTGCAACGCCTGAACACCCGCCGTCACCACGATGTCACCCGCACTCAGTCCATTCGATACGACCACTGTTGCAGGATCGAAGCGCTGAACCTCGATATTCCGCAGCGATACAGTAAATTTCGCAGGATCGACGATCCAGACCGCAGGCTGGCCATTGCTGCGGGTCAGCGCACTCGCCGGTATCGTCATACCGGGAGAAGCCTTCTGGCGCATGCTCCCCGTGACGGTTGCACCGAGGCGCATCGTGGCCGGAGGATCAACGAGACTGACTCTGACCCGAAACGTGCGCGTCACCGGATCGGCCTGCGGATCGACTTGCCGCACCCATCCTTTCACTTTCACAGACGGGTTGTCCGTCAACCCCACCGTAATCTCGGGATCGGGCGGCGCAGAGTGAATGACTTGCGCCGGAACATCGAAAACAGCGTCCCGACCCTCGATGCGCGCAACTTGAAAGACCGCTTGGCCGGGCTGTACGACCTCACCCGCTTCGGCAGACCGCGAGGTGATGGTCCCCGTGACATTCGCCTTGAGTTGAGTGAAGCTGACGCGATCCTGCGCGATTTCCAACTGCGCCTGGGCGTCGTCCTCTCGCGACTGTGCGGTGCGTAAATTCTGCTGCGCCTGATCGAATAGCATCCGCGTGGTATGCCCGCGGGTTAAAAGCTGAGTCTGACGATCATAATTGTTCCGCGCCTCAACGAGTTGGCCCTCGGCCGCGGAAAGAGCGGCCCTCGCCGATCTAAGTGCGTTGAGTTCGTCCTGAGGATCGAGCTTTGCCAGGACCTGATCAGGCACGACATGGTCGCCCACGCCGGCCAACCTCTCGATAATCCTGCCGCCGATCCGAAAGGAAAGAGCAGCCTCGTTTTCCGCCTGAACCTGGCCGGTCAACGTAACAAGTTCACCCAGTTCACTCTTTTCAACGGTGACTGTTCGAACGGGGCGTGGCTGCTGATCTTCAACCTTAGCCTGTTCCCCACACCCGGTAACCAGAACAGCACACGCTGACAGACAGATCATCATGCCGAGCAGGCTGCGTCGTGCTGCATTCATGGCAATGACCCCGGGGATCTAAATCTTCGTCCCTCAGCGAAATCGATATAGTCGAAAAGCAAATGCGCGAATTAAATCGCCACGAAGAATTTCAGCATACATACTACTCAACGAAGTCAAAATTGAACAAATCGACGAAAAAGGGAGATGGCTAATGCAAAGGAAATGGCTTTTTGCAATTTCATTGTGCATTGCGATGACCGGGCTCATCGGCATTGCGACGCCACGGGCAAACGCTGGCGCGCTCGTTTCCAGCGTTCAGATTATCAAGCCCTCAAAATCGAGCATCGTTGAGAATGCGCGTTATCGGTGCTGGTGGCGCAACGGACGCAGACACTGCCGTTGGGTCGGCGGATGGCGCGGTCCCCGCCACTGCTGGTGGCGGAATGGTCGTCGCATTTGCCGTTGGTAGGCACTGCGACGCCTCGCGTCTTTTCTCCACAAGAATGACGAATGCGCCGGGGCCGTTGCTCCGGCGTAGAGGACAGCAATAGCGCTTCGTCCTCATCTCGATGGTGGACGATCGAGAAATACGACGCAGAGATTCAAATCGCCAAGGAGCGAAACTCGCCCTGACCAGCGCTCAAGCTCAAGGCCGCTCAGAAGCGGAAATAGTTGAACTTCATTGGCGCAGCTTCAGAGCGATCAACCTCGAACCGGAAATCGCCGCACCGGGGTGACGTGCCCGCTTCACGCAAACAAAAATGGTGTAGGTTCGAGGACTTCCTCGAACCGGAACCCGCGCGATGGGTTGGCGGGCGGCATCGCGCAAATAAAAATGGTGCGGTTGAGAGGACTCGAACCTCCACGCCGTTTCCAGCGCTACCACCTCAAGGTAGTGCGTCTACCAATTCCGCCACAACCGCAGTCCAGACCTGAAATCTGGGAAATCGCGAAAGGCATTGGCGCTGCCCAAATCCGCGAAGACGCCGACGTATCAGAGCCCCTGCCGGAACGCAAGCGGCAGATTGGCCTGAAAAGCACTGAAGGCGCAAATGTCGAGACTCATTATTATATATGCGGCATGGCGAACAGAATGCCGCAAGGTTGCTGGACCTACTTGAAAGCCTAGCGCGGCACGCACGACTTGACGGTCACAGGCGGTCAACAGTGAAGACGCTCACATCGAAACTTCCGAATGCCGGCACGCCTGCCCCAGTCGAGTGGGCCATCACCGAAGGCTACGTCGATTACGATTCTGCTCTGGAGGTCATGCGCCGACGCACGAGCGAAATCCGCGATGGAACAGCTAGGGAGCTTGTTTGGCTTCTTGAGCATCCCCCGCTCTACACCGCCGGCACCAGCGCTAAAGATGAAGACCTGCTGAACTCGAATGCTTTGCCGGTGTTCCGCACCGCCCGAGGCGGCCAGTTCACGTATCACGGACCGGGCCAGCGCGTGGCTTACGTCATGCTCGACCTCGAAACGCGCGGTCGCGACATCCGCGATTTCATCACCCGCCTGGAATTGTGGCTGATCAACGCCCTCGCGGAATTCAATGTCACCGGCGAAATTCGGCGCGATCGAGTCGGGATCTGGGTTCGCCGATCGTCGAAAGGGGAACAGGTCGAGGACAAGATCGCCGCCATTGGTCTTCGCGTCAGCCGTTGGGTGTCGAGCCATGGCGTCGCCCTTAACGTCGACCCCGACCTCTCGCAGTTCGGCGGCATCGTCCCGTGCGGCATCCGCGATCACGGCGTGACGAGCCTCGCTGACTTGGGCCTTCCGGTCTCCATGTACGATGTGGACGTCGCGCTTCGAACCAGTTTTCAGAAAATCTTCGGACCGACGAAGGTCATCGATCTGCCTGTCATCTCACCCCAGCCCGGGACCGGCACAAACGTCGGCTGAACGTCCGGTAAACTAAAAAGGCGCCTGCATCCGAGGGGGATACAAGCGCCCGATTACCGTTGCCGCAACCTTATCTCTACGTCATTTTCCTTGCCGCTCGTCCGAGGCGCTGCCAACCGGCGGCGCGCCCCCATTTGCGGGTGAATCGTAGTAGAGAAGACCCCCTTCGACAGAAACGCTTTCCGAACCATCGAGTTCGTACTCGTCATTCGCATTGTCGTTGAGGCGGATGATACAGCTCTTCTGACAGACCCCGCCGACCACCTTACCTACTGGGAGAACTTCGTCCTTGATCGACGTGTCCTCGGTGATGGTGAGCTTGACCTCTCTGTCACCTCGGTTGGCAATCGTGGCTGCTGGAGCAGCCGAGGTCATAAGAAGAACTGCGATCGCGCCTGCCGCTATAACCAAAAGGTCGAAACGGCCGCTCCTGCGATCGCGGCAGAAAGTCATTACTTCTTCTTCTTCGCTGCCTTTTTGGCAGGGGCCTTCTTGGCGGCTTTCTTTGCAGCTTTAGCCATTTTCGATCGTCCTTCCGTTTGAACGTTGACAGACACAAGAATCTGTCGACCAGACTTCAAGTCAGGTCGTTTTCGACATTGATGAAATTCAAAGCGATGCACAAACGAAATTTGACGTTTGGTGATATCGGAAATTTCGATAGATGAGTTTCACACCTCATCGATGAGGATCTCAACGGATGGATGTCAATCTCGCGCGTACTTTCCTCGTTGTTGCCGAGACGGGAAGCTTCGTCGACACGGCTCGCAAGCTCAACATCACCCAATCGACAGTCTCCGCACGCATCAAAGGCCTCGAAGATTTGCTCGGCCGACCGCTCTTCACGCGTTCGAAATCAGGAGCAGAACTGACGGGAGCGGGCGAACTCTTCCAGAAACACGCCCTCGCCATGGTGCGCGTCTGGCAACAAGCGCAGCTCCAGGTTTCGCTCGCCGATCAGCATCCCGAACACATTTCTGTTGGTGCGCCGCTCAGTCTTTGGAGCGGTTTTCTGCTGAAATGGGCCGCCGGTCTGCGCGTTCAGATCCCGGGAATCGCCGTCTCGGCAACAGCTGGAGCTTCCCCAGTGTTGGGCCAGCGGCTGATCGAAGGCACGCTCGATCTTGCAATCATGTATCGCCCCTCCCCGCCTCCGGGCCTGACGATCGAACATTTGTTCGACGAAGAGTTCGTGCTCGTTTCCTCAGCCAAGCCCTCAGCCAGGCGTGGCGTGAACGATTATCTGCTCATCGATTGGGGGACAGATTTTGTTCAGGATCACGCCGCCGCGTTTCCCGAGCACGCCAATCCGGCGCTCAGTCTCGACCTCGGCCCGATGGGCCTCGACTATCTTCTGGCAAACGAATGCTCCGGCTATTTCCCCGCGCGTATGGTGCGGGGACTGATCAGCCGTGGGCGGGTGAGAGAGCCGAAGCGGGCGCGGAAATTCGTCTATCCGGTCTATATGGTCTATCCGGAGACGCGCAACGAAGAGGCTTACGAGCCAATTCTGAGAGGTCTGAGGCGGGCGGCGGCGAAGCTCGGCTGAGGCCGGTTCACAAACGTAACGGCTTATTTCAGCGCCGCCCGCGTCTTTGATCTTAAGCGAACTCAATGATCACTGCGTCGACGGCGAGGCTATCGCCGGGCTTGGCCGCGATCTTCTTGACCTTGCCGTCACGCTCGGCTCGCAAGATGTTTTCCATCTTCATGGCTTCGACGACCGCCAAGTTATCTCCGGCTTTGACGTCCTGCCCCTCGGTCACGTTCACTGCCTTGACCAGCCCCGGCATCGGGCAAAGCAGGAACTTCGACATGTCGGCCGGAACCTTCACAGGCATCAGCGCCGCAAGCTCAGCCTCCCGCTGCGTGTAAACATACGTCGGGGCCTGGATACCGCGGTACGACAGCGTCATGCCATTCGGAATTGGACGGACCTGGACCGCAACGTCGGCTCCATCGACCGTTCCGATCCAAACCGGCTCGCCCGGCCACCATTCCGATGTGATCTCCATCGTCTTTGAGGGGTGTCCGTCCTTGTCGAGGATCGACACGTAATAGGGTCCGGGAATGACGCCCAGCGCCTCCAACTCCACCGTCGCCGAACCGATTTTAACGATTCGCCGCTTGGCAAAGCTCACGGCCTGCCCCGACATCTGATGGGTGATGTCCCGACGGCGCGCATTGCTCAGATGGTCGATGGCGCCGGCCACCGCGGCCAACGTGATGAGATCCTTCCCCTCGGGTTCGCGTGGGACGAAACCTTCGGGGAACTCTTCCTTGATGAAGTCGGTCGAAAGGTTACCTTCCCGCCAGCGCGGATGCTGCATCACGGCCGAAACGAACGGCACGTTGTGCTGAATGCCGTCGATATAGAATGCGTCGAGCGCCGTCGACTGCGCGTCGATGGCTTCGAGCCGAGTCGGCGCATGAGTGACGAGCTTGGCGATCATCGGATCGTAATACATCGAGATCTCGCCGCCTTCGAAGACGCCGGTATCGTTGCGCACCGTCACGCCGTCCTTCGTGCCTTCCTCTGGCGGGCGATACTTAACGAGGCGGCCGATCGACGGCAGGAAGTTCCGGTACGGATCTTCGGCATAGACGCGGCTTTCGACCGACCATCCCGTCAGCTTGATGTCCGACTGCTTGAACGGCAGCTTCTCGCCCGCCGCTACGCGGATCATCTGTTCGACAAGGTCGATGCCGGTCACGAGTTCCGTCACCGGATGCTCGACCTGCAGACGCGTGTTCATTTCCAGGAAGTAGAACGAGCGGTCCTGTCCGGCAACGAATTCCACCGTGCCCGCGCTGTCGTAACCAACCGCCTTGGCCAACGCGACCGACTGCTCACCCATCGCCTTGCGGGTCTTCTCATCGAGCAGCGGCGACGGCGCTTCTTCCAGAACCTTCTGGTTGCGCCGCTGAATAGAGCATTCGCGCTCGCCGAGATAGACGACGTTGCCATGCTTGTCGCCCAGCACCTGGATTTCGATGTGACGCGGATTTTCGATGAACTTTTCGACGAAGCAGCGGTCGTCGCCAAACGACGACTTGGCTTCCGACCGGGCAAGCTCGAAGCCCTCAACCGCTTCCCGGGCGTTATAGGCAATGCGCATGCCCTTGCCGCCGCCGCCGGCCGACGCCTTGATCATGACCGGATAGCCGATCTCGTCGGCGATCTTGACGGCATGCTTGGCGTCGCTGATTTCACCCATGTAGCCCGGAACGGTCGAAACCTTCGCCGCAGCTGCCGCCTTCTTGCTCTCGATCTTGTCGCCCATGGCGGCAATCGCCTTGGGATTGGGACCAATGAAGACGATGCCGTTCTTCTGGAGCGCCAGCGGGAACGCCTCGCGCTCGGACAGGAAGCCATACCCCGGATGGACCGCCTCGGCGCCCGTCGCCTTGCAGGCCTCGATGATCTTATCCATAACCAGATAGGACTCAGCCGCCGGCGCTGCGCCGATGTAGACAGCCTCATCCGCCATCTCGACGTGGAGCGCATCCCGGTCGGCGTCGGAATAGACGGCAACGGTCTTGATGCCCATCTTGCGAGCCGTCTTGATCACGCGGCACGCGATTTCACCGCGGTTGGCAATCAGAATTTTCTTGAACATCAGCGCTTCCCGGTCCTTCCCGTGAATATTTTGGCTGCCTCAGCTTGTCGCAAGACAACACGCCGTTCTAGAGCGTGTGCAACGCCGCGTAAACACGCCGTTGGCCCCCCGAATGCCAGGACCTGTGCGATCCGCTGCCGCATAGCAAAACCGCCGGCGAGAGGGCTCACCGGCGGTCCCGAGTAACTATAGCGGATCGGGCTGTTAGGCGGCCTCCCCCAACCGGCAGACGGCTTCGGTAAAGGTCGGGTGGATCCGCGGACTTTCGTGATTAAGGTAGGAGACGAGCGCCCGCTCGCTCGGCGTCAGGCGACCGTCGCGGCCGAGGCGACCCACGAGCCACGACGGATCGGCTTCTGCGATCTTCTCGTTGGTAATGATCTCGATGCGCTGATGCTCCAGCCGCGCAAGCGCCCGCTCTTCCACGCTCTGGTCGTGATAGGAATCCTGCATCGACGACAGATTCGCATGCACCATCGACAGCAGCGAGAACAGAATCGACGTCTGCTCGTCGTCATCTTCGTCGAGCTTCGCCTCCTGCCGCAGCGCCTCCTCACGTGATGGGACCGCGTAACCGGACGCCGACATCATCACATTGGCGATGGCTTTGACGAAAAGGTCCGTCCAGACCGCATTCGGCGGCGAACCCGCGACCGCTTCGTCGATATCGAACAGAATGTCGGCCTCGGCGCGCGTCACAGCCACATGCCCATCGCCGCCAAAGGCATAAAGAATGCGGCGAAGGAGATCGACTTCGCTCTCGCTGATCTTGCCCGCAGCCAGCGACTTGCCTCGACGCAGCGGACCGCCACCGGTCAGCACCGCGTGCTTGACCTGTTCGAGTGCAAACTTGGAAAGGCTTGCAGGCGCCCAGCGGGCCTTTTCGAGCACGTTCAGAACAAGATCGAGTTCCGTCTTGGACCGGATCTTGCCTTCACGCGAAACCCTGCTTATCAGCCAATTCGCGTTGGCGGCCGTCAGATAGCCGCGCGGCAGTTCCTGAATGATGAGGTAATCGGCAATGGCCTCGACAAAAAAATCCGGCCAATCGGCATGCTGCACCGAGCATCCCTGCTGCAGCGAAAACAACAGATTTGCTTCATCCGACGAGACGACGCCGTCCTCATAGAAGACGCGCTTCAAAAGGAGAATGTCGTCAAACTCGATCGTTTGCCGCTCCAGAATGTCGTCAATCGGCAGCGACCTTAACCCACCCATCGAAAGCCCCCACGCCACGACCTATGCTCATGAAGCGTAAGCAACGATGTTTAATCGCGTCTTAAGCGGCGTCGGAAAATGGAAGGGAAACGCCTGCGATTTCTGCGGCGTGGGCTCCGCGCGCCGCATCAGGCTGTCATAAAACTATCGGGACCGCAGTTCGCACTGCGGTCCCGTTAATTCCCACCGTACTCCCGCATGCACAGTGAGAAAGACAATAACGCTTTTAATAGTTGTCTACGCATCAGCATGAACGGTTGCTGAAGAAAAGGGTTTTTCTCTCCTGAACGGCAGCAAGTCCGAAACTTTCCGAATCCTGATGCAAGAGAGCCCGTTCGGAGGGGGGATCCGAACGGGCGGTCGCGAGCCGGGCGGGCGGTGTGGGTCGCACGCGAGGCCAGTTGCAGGGCACCCCGGGCTGACCAATGGAGAAAGAAGCCCGACGGTGCACTCATGGCTGGGGGTCAAAACGAAAGCTCTTCCATTTGCCCGCAGTCGATAAGAGGAACGACCACACTGCAGGCATTCCGTCGCTCCCACCGCGCAAATCCGCATTAAAAAACCGAAGGATTTCGAATTCTAGGCCGCGAGCTGCGCCACAAGCCGCATGCGCGACGCTGGCAATGTCTGTCCCTTCGGCAGCAACAGATGCTTTTCTATGAAATGCCCAGTCAGCGCAAAACCGAGATGGACGTCTTGCGCCGTTACCGGGCTTGATCGCTGCTTCGTCAAAAATTGCGGCAGCGCCAGCAGCTTGTCGCGATAAGGCTCACCTGCCGACGCCGAAACGGCGCGACCCGATTTCGGCGACACGTAAATCAGCTGATCGTTCGCGCCCGTCGCCGCACACTGGCTAAGATCCAAACCGAAACCGAGTTCATCGAGCAGCGCCAGCTCCCACCTGACGAGCAGAGCCGGCCATACCGTCGGATCGTCCAGGAAGCCGAGAACGAACAGCGTGATCTCATAGAGATTGGGATGCGGATCGCGCTCGGGCAGCAGCGCTGTCAGCGTCGTGATAGATGATAGCGCCATCAGCGCTTGGCTGTCGTCCATCGTCTCCGCCGCAAAGGCGCGCCGCATCTCGACGCTCATCGAGCCGAGCTGATCGGCAAGCCGCGCCTTCCAAATGGCATCAACGTGATTGCCGGGTTGAAGAATGGGACGCAGCCGCCGCGAACGGCCGCCATGGACCAGCCCCATATGCCGTCCGTGGGCACGCGTCCAAAGATCGACGACCGCCGCCGTTTCGCCATGCGGCCTTACCGATAGAACGATGCCTTCATCCGTCCACTGCATCGGGCTTCATAGCAGGCTGCTCAGGATTTGGGAAAAGGCAGGCCCATTTCCCGGTAGCGCTCCGGATCGCTTTCCCAGTTCTCGCGCACCTTGACGAACAGGAACAAATGAATGCGATGCCCAGCCATTTCCTCGATTCCGTGCCGCGCTGCGCTCGAAATCTTCTTGATCGTCTCGCCGCCCTTGCCGAGCACAATCTTTTTCTGCCCATCGCGCTCGACGTAGATCGTCTGCTCGACGCGCGCCGAACCGTCCTTCAGCGTCTTCCAATCCGTCGTTTCAACGGTCGTCGTGTAGGGCAGTTCCTGATGCAGGAAGCGGTAGATACTCTCGCGCGTCATCTCGGCGGCCTGCGTCCGCATCGGCACGTCGGTGACATCGTCTTCCGAGTAATGCCAAGGCCCTTCCGGCACGAGGCCTGCGAGATACGTCAGCAGATCCTTAACGCCCTTCCCTTCGAGCGCAGAAATCATAAAGATCCGATCCGGCGACAAACGCTCGTCGAGCGTTTTTGCAAGCTCCAGCAGCTTCGGCTTGTCCTCGACCCGGTCGATCTTGTTCAACACGACGATCTTTGGCATCCGCACGGACTTGAGCCGCTCGACGATGCCTTCAACGTCCTCTCCGAGACTCGCCGCGGCGTCGAGCACCAGAAGCACCGCATCGGCGTCTTCGAGACCGCCCCACGCTGCGTCAACCATGGCACGGTCGAGCCGCCGCTTCGGGTTGAAAATGCCCGCCGTATCTATGAAGACGATCTGGCTGTCGCCTTCCATCGCGATGCCACGGATCGGGGCGCGCGTGGTTTGCACCTTGTGTGAGACGATGGCGACCTTCGCCCCCACCAATGCATTGACGAGGGTCGACTTGCCCGCGTTCGTCGGACCGATGATGGCAACAAAGCCGCACCGCCGACCGGCCTCTGTCGATACGTTGTTCTCAGACATCTCCGACACGCGCTCCCACGCCTTCGCGCGTCAGAAGCGCGCTGGCAGCCGCCTGCTCCGCAATTCGCTTAGACGCGCCCTCACCCTGCGCCGGAGCGCGCCCTGCAATCAAGACCTCAGCTGTGAAACGCGGCGCGTGATCCGGACCGTTGCGCGCCACCACGGTGTAACGCGGCAGCGCAAGCCCCTGCCCCTGCGCCCATTCCTGCAGAGCAGACTTGGCATCGACCGTCACTTCCGGCACCGGCTCGGATTGATCCTGCCAGAGCTTGGTGACGACGGCACGCGCCTTGTCAAAACCACCGTCAATAAAGACTGCGCCGAGCAGCGCCTCGGCCGCATCGGCCAAAATCGTTGTCTTGTTGCGACCACCGCTATCGGCCTCGCTCTCGGACAGAATGAGATGAACGCCGAGATCGATGCTGCGTGCGACCTTGGCGCAAGCCTCGCCGCGAACGAGCCGGTTGTAGCGACGAGCAAGCTCGCCTTCGTTCGCTTCCGGATATTGCTTATTCAGGGCTTCCGCGATGGCAAGACCGAGTACCCGGTCACCGATGAATTCCAGGCGCTCGTTATCGGAGCGGGCAACCTTGCCGCCACGCACGCTGGCATGTGTAAGTGCGCGCTCAAGAAGGCCGGGGTCCTTGAATTTATACCCCAGCTTCGTTTCCAGTTCTTTGAACTTGCGTGGTCTCAACATGGCGCAAATGCCGCTTCGCGGTCACCGCACGAGAGTGAAGAACCTGTTCCAGCGAATGTCAAACGGCCAGTTCCAGGGTGCCCACCAATGCATGGCGTCCGGCCCGTCGACCTTCGCGGAGAAGAAAATGATCTCGGCTCGCCCAATGAAGTTCTCATAGGGAACGAAGCCGACGGCGCTCCGGACGCGACTGTCCGTAGAGTTGTCGCGATTATCGCCCATCATGAAATAATGACCCGGCGGAACTTTATAGACCCCGGTATTGTCGTACGGGCCATCCGGATCGCTATCGAGGACCTTGTACTTCACCCCGTTGGGAAGCGTTTCCTGAAAGACCGAGATTGTCCGTTCCCGGCCATCTTCCCAAGTCGTGAAAGATCCGGCAGGCTCCTTGGGCACACCCTGCCCATTGATGAAAACCTGCCCGTTCCGCATCTGGATTTCGTCGCCCGGCAGACCGATCACGCGTTTGATGTAGTCGGTCGAGTTATCACGCGGCAGCTTGAACACCGCGACGTCGCCGCGCTTCGGCTCAGCGCCCCAAATGCGACCTGAAAAGAGGTTCGGGCTGAAGGGGAACGAGAAGCGGCTGTATCCGTACGAAAGCTTCGAGACGAACAGATAGTCGCCGATCAGAAGCGTCTCTTTCATCGAGCCGGACGGAATGTTGAAGGGCTGATAAAAGAAAATCCGCACGAACATCGCAATAGCGAGTGCTTCGACGACGATGATGAGGGTTTCCGACCAGCTCGATCTCGACGTCTTCGTACCAACGCTCATTCAAAGGGCTCCCTTTGCGCCGCCGAGCGGCATTGGCCGGGGCTCGCTTCGTTTTAGCGGACCGCTATAGCGAGTTTGGTCTAACGCCGCAATGACGGGCGCTAATCTGACTAAAAGGTAAGGAAAACAGCGACTCGATGTCGTTTGGCATCAGCAAAATCGCCGTTGGACAACCAATCTGCCGCAACCCAAAAGCTCAGCCTGGAAGATCGATACCTTCCGGCACAGCCGAAATGATGACGATCGCCTCCGCCATCGGATACTCGTCGGTGAGCGTAACGTCGATCCGGGCCTTGAAACCGGCCGGAATGAGATGGGCCAGACGGCGCGCCGCTCCGCCCGTCAGCGCCAGCGTCGGCCGTCCCGACGGAGCATTCACGACCCCGATATCTTTCAGGTAGACCCCGGCGCGAAACCCCGTGCCGAGCGCCTTGCTGGCCGCTTCCTTGGCCGCAAAGCGTTTGGCGAACGTACGCGCGGCATGTGCCCGCGAAAAAGCTTTGCGACGCTCTTCCGCCGTGAAGACCCGCTCAATGAAACGGTCGCCGAAACGCGCGAGCGTCTTCTCGACCCGACGAATGTCACAAAGATCGTTGCCGATGCCGATAATCATTTCGCGCGCCGTGCTTGGGGCGCTGTTGTCATCGCCTCTCGTGCCTCGTCCATCAGCACGCGCATTCGCCGGACTGCCATCGACAGGCCGCCAAAGATGGCTTCCCCGATCAGGAAGTGACCGATATTGAGCTCGACGATCTCAGGCAGCGCCGCAATCGGCTTGACGGTGTTGTAGGTCAGTCCGTGTCCGGCATGCACTTCAAGACCGGCTGCAGAAGCCGCAGCGGCGGCTTTCCGGTGACGCTCCAATTCGCGCGCCATACCGGTCGCATCGTGATCCAGTGCCAAATGGCAATACCGACCGGTGTGCAACTCCACGATATCGGCTCCGACACTCACTGCGGACTCGATCGTCTTCAAGTCGGGCTCAATAAACAGGGAGACCCGGATACCTGCATCCTTGAGCTTGGCGATAAACGGCTTCAGCGTCTTCGCCGCTCCGACGACATCCAATCCACCCTCGGTCGTGCGCTCTTCGCGCCGCTCAGGCACGAGACAGCACGCGTTCGGCACGTGCCGCAACGCAATCTGCTGCATTTCTTTCGTCGCGGCCATTTCGAGATTGAGCGGTCGCGTCAGCTCGTTCTTGAGCCGCGTGATATCGGAATCGGAAATATGGCGGCGGTCTTCCCGCAAATGCGCAGTGATACCGTCGGCACCACCTTCAATCGCGAGATGCGCCGCCCGCAAGGGGTCGGGATGGATGCCTCCGCGTGCATTCCTGAGCGTCGCGACGTGATCGATATTGACGCCGAGGCGCAGGGCGCGGACCGGCATCATGGCTGTATTGGTGTCAGAGGCTTTGCGTGTCGTTGCCACGGGCTGTGCCACCGATTGTTGGGAATTGGCCTAGGACCGGAAGAAGAGCTGCGATCCACCTAACTGACGCTGCGATGACGCTGAAAAACGCGGACCGCGCGACGCGTAGGGTAATAGCTGAAGATAGCTGCAATCAAGCCGACGAGAAGTCCCCCGACTACCATCGGCTCCGCGATCGGCAAGAGATTATCGATGGCGGCGTCAAACGTCTGCAGCGAAGGCGTCATCAAGGTGGCGCCGAGCACGTTGGCCGTTTCACCCAGATGGTTGGCGGCATAGGTCGGATCTTGTCCCAGAAGCAGAGCGCCTGAGACATACGAGGCGGTCCAGATTGCCGGCCAGCTTAGCGGGTTGCCGACGAACGTCCCAAGGAGTGCCGCCGGCATGCTGACGCGCAGCACCAACGCCAGAGCGCAGGCAAGAATCGTTTGGACGCCAAGGAACGGCGTGCATGCTGTGAATACGCCGATGGCAAATCCCAGCGCCACTTCATGTGGCGTTGCGCGCAGTCGAAGAACCTGCCGCCAGAAATAACGCAGACGCGACCAGAGCCGCGTGGAATTCCACCACGACGTTGCGCGGTCCACCAATGCCAGTTGCTTTGCGTTCAAACGATTATGTTCCTAGGCGCCATTATGCGACCCATTCCGTGCGCACATTAGCTCACTCGAAAAGCCGTTCCACCTTTGCGACGGATGACTTCGCTCTGAGCCCGGCAATGATGTGGTTTAAATGCACCAAATCAAAAACCTCAAGCTCGATGTGCATCACCGTAAAGTCTGCCGCGCGGCGAGCCATTTTGATATTGTCGATATTGCCGCCCGTCTCGCCGATCACCTTGGCAATCTCGGCAAGCGACCCGGGAGCATTAACCGCTGTAACGCTGATTCGCGCGGGAAAACGTTGCGGCCGATCAGGATCGACGTCCCATGTGACATCAATCCAGTGCTCTTCCTCGTATTCCTTAAGACGAGGCGAATGGATCTGAAAAACGCGAATCCCCTCGCCTGGCGCCATCACGCCGACAATCCGGTCACCGGGCACAGCGCCGCCCGGCTCGAATGCGACCGGCAGCTCCTGGCTCGGCCCTCCGATCGAAATAGCCGTCATGCTGTCGATTTCTGTCGTTCGGAACTTGAGGCTGTTTACCTTGTCGATATTGAACCAGCCATCCTGCTCACGGGCGCGTCCAAACCGCCGCGTTGGTTTATAGCCATCGCCGAGGGTCTGGCCTTGCGGGAGCACGGCCGAAAGAACATCGGGCAATTGCACATCGTTGCGCCCGACGGCAGCAAGCAGTTCGTCTGCAGTCTTGAAGCCGATTTTCGGAGCGGCCGCCCTGACTTTCTCATCCGAATAATCGACCTCGACACCGGCCAGCGTCGATTGCACGAGCTGCCGCCCGAGTTCGACGAAACGCTTGCGCTCCGCTTCACGCGCCGCTCGCCTTATCGCAGCCCGCGCCCGCCCGGTGACGGCAAACGCTTCCCACGCCGCAGGGCGAACATGCCCCTTCTGAGTCTCGATCACGACTTCGTCGCCGTTGCGCAGGTGCGTATCAATCGGAACATGCCGCCCGTTGATATAGGCGGCGACCGCTTCATTACCGATATCCGTGTGAACGGCATAAGCGAAGTCGAGCGGCGTCGCCCCACGCGGCAGAGCAATGAGACGCCCCTTCGGCGTGAAGCAAAAGACCTGATCGTGAAACAACTCGAGCTTGGTATGCTCAAGAAACTCTTCCGGATTTGCCGCTTCGAGAAGCGACGTAATCATCGTCCGCAGCCGTCCATACGGGCTGTCGTCGACTTCTTCGCCCTCACCGACGGCATGCCCATTCATGTGGCCGCTCTGCTGAGCCTTGTAGAGCGCATGAGCCGCAATGCCGTATTCGGCGATATGCTGCATCTCGCGCGTCCGGATCTGCAGTTCCACGCGCTGGTGCCGCGGTCCGTAAACCGTGGTGTGAATGGACTGATAGTTGTTTCGCTTCGGAGCTGAAATGTAGTCCTTGAAACGTCCAGGCACCGTGCTCCAAGTCGTATGCACTATGCCAAGCACGCGGTAGCAGTCCTCGATCGTGTCGACCATCACGCGGAATGCGTATATGTCGGAAAGCTGTTCGAGGCTGATCTGCTTGTGCTCCATCTTGCTCCAGATGGAATACGGCTTCTTCTCGCGTCCGAACGTGTCCGCCTTGATCCCGGCATCCGCGCATTTTCGTGCGATGGCCTGCCGAATTTCTTCGACAAGACCCTCGTTTCGCTCGCGCATATCTGCGAGCCGCTCCGTCAGCGCTTCGTACGCTTCCGGATGCAGCCAGCGAAAAGCATGATCTTCCAGTTCTTCGCGAAGCGCCTGCATGCCCATCATGCCGGCCAGAGGCGCATAAATATCGAGCGTTTCTTCCGAGTTCCGCTTGCGGCTCTCGGGCTTCATGTGCTCCAGCGTCCGCATGTTGTGTAAGCGGTCGGCGAGCTTGACGAGCAGCACCCGGATGTCGCTGGAAATGGCGATCAGAAGTTTGCGGAAATTTTCCGCCTGCTCGGCTTTCTTGGAAACGAGGTCGAGCCGCTTGATCTTCGTCAGCCCGTCGACGAGACCGCCGATTTCCGGCCCGAACATCTGGTCGATCTCGGAGCGTGTCGCATCCGTATCCTCGATCACGTCATGCAGCAGCGCAGTCGCGATCGTAGCGTCGTCGAGCTTGAGATCGGTGAGAATGGCCGCGACTTCCAGCGGATGCGAGAAATATGGCGCACCCGACGCACGCTTCTGGTTGCCGTGCGCCTTCATCGCATAGACGTAGGCGCGATTGAGCAGAGCCTCGTCCGCACTAGGATCGTATTTGAGGACCCGCTCGACGAGTTCGTACTGCCGCATCATGACCCGCCGCACTCCTTCTGGGCGCAAGCGTAACCGAAGACGCAGGACGGATTAAAGTTGAATGACGCGAGCCTGTTGTCGCGAGCAGGCTTTCCTGGCCGGCTCAGCGGCCGCGGTCGCGCGGATCGCGATCCCGCTCGCGCGGCCCCGAACCCGAGCCGATGTTGGCCGACGGCTCGAGCGGCGTCATGCTTTCCAGGCCGCGGAGAAGCTGCTCTTCCGTCATGACGTCGACTTGTGTGTCGGACGAAAGGTCATCGCGACCGAGCATCGGCGCGCGGCGCTCCGGCGGGAGCAACGGTGCTGCGACCGCTTCCGGCTCGTCGACTTCGGTATTCTTCTGGATTGAAGAGATCAGCGTCTCGCGCATGTCGTCGGGAGAAAGCGTGCGCTCTGCAATCTCACGCAGGGCAATGACCGGGTTCTTGTCATCATCGGGTGCAATCGTAATCGCGCTTCCGTTCGTGATCGCGCGAGCCCGGTGAGCGGCGAGAAGCACCAGCTCAAATCGGTTAGGAATTTTGTCGACGCAATCTTCGACGGTGACGCGAGCCATGGGGCAAACCTTCCCTTGGTGAAATTCAGCCGCACTCTTTCGGGCGTTAATGGGCGCAAACAGCCGTTCGAGACAGCCTTCCGGCGCCACGCTGATGCCTCTGTGCCACGTCGAAAAGAATTAATCAAGCGCTGACGAAGAAAAAACCGCTGCCGAACGTTCTATAGGCACGTCAAAGGAAATACGTGCTCTTCAATAGACTATTTGTCACAATTGTTGACTGCGGCGCACTTCTGTTAGTCCTAGCGACGATAGTATTCTACGCCGTAGAAACTTGTGGACTTCGAGCCTTCGGTCAAGTCCCGATGCTCCACAGTCAAGTCCCTGTAGCCTATAGCGAAGTAGAAAATCCCAACGTTATTTTTTAACATTGTTTAGTTGGGAATTTTACTCAGGATTCGCCAATGCATTTTTACCCCACCGAACGTATCGCTCTTTTCATTGATGGCGCAAATCTTTACGCCACTGCAAAGTCACTGGGGTTCGACATCGACTACAAGCGTTTGCTGGGATTTTTCCGGCAAAAAGGACACCTTGTCCGTGCACTCTATTATACGGCCCTGGCCGAGGAGCAGGAATACTCTTCGATCCGGCCGCTCATCGACTGGCTTGACTATAACGGCTTCTCGATGGTGACGAAGCCGACCAAAGAATTCACCGACGCGACCGGCCGCCGTAAAGTCAAAGGCAACATGGACATCGAGCTGGCCGTCGACGCTATGCGTCTGGCCGATAACCTCGATCACATCGTCATTTTCTCAGGCGACGGTGATTTCCGCAGTCTCGTTGCTGCTCTTCAGCAGAAGGGTAAGCGCGTCAGCGTCGTGTCTACGCTGCAGACCCAGCCGCCGATGGTCGCCGACGAATTGCGCCGTCAGGCCGATCAATTTATTGACCTCGCCGACCTCGAAGAACAGGTCGGCCGCTCACAGACCGGTGGCGGCTCCAACGGCGGCCGTACGCCTCGCGAAGGCGGACGTAGCCCGTCTGCACGCGGACAGGCTTCGTCTCCGCGCGACACCAATTACCTGGGCGACGACGACTTCGCTGAAGAGGAAGTCTAAGCGACAGACGATAATTGAGCGAAGGTAAGATGGGCGCGGCCTTAGTCGAAGCGGCATTGGGCCCCGAAGCTCCGCCTAAATGCACGCGCTGCCCGCGCCTCGTTGCCTACAGAGCTGAAAACGAGCGCCAGGAGCCGAACTGGTTCAACGGCGCGGTCGCTTCATTCGGAACGCCAAACTGCAGCCTCCTGATCGTCGGCCTGGCGCCAGGTCGCAACGGCGCCAATCGCACAGGACGGCCGTTTACCGGCGATTACGCCGGCGATCTGCTTTATGGCACGCTGATCCGCTATGGCTTCGCGACCGGCGAGTATCACGCTCGCGTCGATGACGGTCTTCGCCTGCGCAACTGCATGATCACCAACGCCGTACGCTGCGTACCGCCCCAGAACAAGCCTGAGCCGTCAGAAATTGCAAACTGCCGTCCCTACTTTGCAGCGCGGCTTGAAAGTCTGCCGAAACTGAAAGTCATCCTCGCCCTAGGCCGGATCGCGCACGATCAGACACTCACCACGCTTGCAAAAAGAAAGGCGCTTTTTCCGTTCGCACACGGCGCCCGCCACGAACTCGCGCCGGGCCTCGCCCTTTACGACAGCTTCCACTGCTCACGCTACAATACCAACACCGGCCGGCTAACAACGGAGATGTTTCACGCTGTCTTCGATGCGATCAGGCACGAACTGCCGTAAGAGACTCCAGTAGCGTCCGCGCGTGCCCGGCGGGGTTGGTGACCGGATAGATCACTCGATAAATGATGCCGTCACGGACGATCATCGTCAGCCGCGAAAGATAAACGACGCCGCCGGTTTCAAAGCGTGGCAGATCGAGCGCACCGGCAAACGCCAGCTTCTCATCGCTCAGCAGCAGATACGGAATACCGGCGCGCGCAGCGAAAGCGTGCTGCGCCTCCGAAGATTGCCCGCTCACGCCGAACACCTCGTAACCGGCCAGCTCGAATTCTGCATAAGCGTCACGAAACCCTTCGGCTTCAGGTGTCGAACCGTGCGCACCGGGAATCGTATCCCAGTCCCGCGGATTGGGAACGCCCGGCGTCCCCGTCATCGGATAGACGAATACAATCGCTTTCTCTTGAAAGCGCGCGAGATTGACCATCGCACCACGCGTGGCAGGCAGTGCCACATCCGGAAGGCGCGTTCCCGCGATCAGATGTTTCGCCGCGCCATCATCGACCGGCGTGGGCCAGGGTGAATGTGTTTCCATAACGCGTTTCCCCTTCGCTAGCGCGAGCGAAGCGGCCCGCATTCCAGCCGCTCACACGATCAGCCCTTTTCGCGCATGAGGCGCGCTTTTTGCCGGTTCCAATCGCGTTTCGCAGCGTCCTGCCGCTTGTCCGCGTGGTTCTTGCCCTGCGCTAAGCCCAGCTTGATCTTGGCGCGGCCTTTCTCGTTGAAATAAAGCTCCAAGGGCACCAGCGTCATGCCCTTGCGCTCGATCGCAATGCCGATCTTATGAATTTCGGTGGCATGCATCAGCAGTCGGCGCTTGCGCCGTGGCTCATGCGGGAACAGCGCTGCGCCCGGATATTCAGCGATATAGCTGTTGATCAGCCAGATCCCGCCGTCCTCGACCGAGGCATAGCTTTCCGCGATATTCGATTGGCCACGTCGCAGCGACTTCACCTCGGAGCCGAGAAGCTCGATACCCGCTTCCCAGCTGTCGGTGATGAAGTACTCATGCCGCGCCTTGCGATTTTCGGCGACAAGCGTGGTGCCGTCGTCGCGTTTGGATGCCATGACTTAGCGCTTTCCGACAGTCGTCACTCGGCCGCTTTCGCGCTCACGAGGTCGAGGTCGCTCAGCACCTGATCGATCGCCCGCTTCGACGCGTCGGTGAGCGGCACCATCGGCAAACGCATGTCCGCCGTGCCGAAACCGAGCCGCGAAACTGCATATTTGACCGGCGCCGGATTGGTCTCGATGAACATCACTTCGTGCAGCGGCGTAAGCCGGTCCTGGATGGCAAGAGCCTTCTTGAAGTCGCCCGCCATGCACGCGTTCTGGAGATCCGCGCACAGCCGCGGCGCCACGTTCGACGCGACCGAGATGCAGCCCGCGCCGCCATGAGCCATGAAGCCCAGCGCCGTCGCGTCTTCGCCCGAGAGCTGACAGAAATCCGGCCCAAGCACTGACCGCACCTGCGAGGGACGCGCAAGATTGGCAGTCGCATCCTTGACGCCGACGACATTCTTCAACTCGTAGCAGCGCGCCATCGTCGCGACCGACATGTCGACGACCGAACGGCCCGGAATGTTGTAGATAACGATCGGAATATTGATGGCGTCGTTGATCGCCTTGAAGTGCTGATAAAGCCCTTCCTGGTTCGGCTTGTTGTAATACGGTGTCACGATCAGCACCGCATCCGCGCCGGTTTTCTCAGCGTATTGCGACAGCTCGACCGCTTCATCGGTCGAATTCGAACCCGTGCCTGCGATCACAGGAACGCGCTTCTTGGCGGTCCCGACCGCAAGCTCGATGACGCGCTTGTGTTCGTCATAGTCGAGGGTCGGGCTCTCGCCCGTCGTTCCGACGGGGACCAGACCATGCGTGCCTTCGGAAATCTGCCACTCGATGAACCGCGTAAAGGCGGCTTCATCCACCTTGCCATTGCGGAACGGCGTAACGAGCGCCGTAATTGAACCTCTGAACATGCGTTCGCCTTAGATTGAAAAAACCGAGACCGGCACCCTGCGGTGCAGCACCCCTGTCTCGATCAGGAATTCAACGTCATTAGGGACTCGAGCCATACGGCCAGGGGCCACGGTCTTGCCGTACGTATGTGCCATGCGTCCGGCCTGAACCGCTTGCCTCAGCATGCATAATTCCGCTTAATACGGTGTATCGTTGCTAGCGACGCAAGCGCTGTAACATTAGGCGCTCGTAAAGCTTGCCGCAAGGTCGGGGCGAGTAGGGCGTTTTACCCAATGGGAAGCAATGCGACTAAGCCTCAATTCCAGAACGCGAATTCGCTCCCTCGCCCGCGTTCTCTGCGGTCTGTCGCCGTCCCTTTTCTTGGTTGGCGTCACGTTAACGGGCGCGCCTTCCCCCGCCGAATCTGCGGTGAAGGCTGTTCCCGCGCCGCAACTGCTGCCGTCCGAGAAGGCGCAAGAGCGCAAACTCGATTCGGCGCTGAGCCCTTTGCTGTCGCTCTCGCCTGATCCTGGCGACCTGTCCGCCCTACGCGATGCGGCCTCGGCCATCCGGTCGAAGAACCTCGACGACCTTGCGACGGCGAAAAGCAAGATCAGCGATCCCATCGGCCGAACGCTTGTCGTCTGGATGCGCCTGCGCGCCGGTCTTGGCGACCCGCAGGAATTTCGCGATTTCCTCCGCGAGCATCCCAATTGGCCGGATCGCTCTACGATCCGGGAGGGCTTCGAAGAAGCCGTGTTCATGAATGGCGGCAGCGCCGACGCCATCAAGGCCTATTTCGCCAACAACCCACCCGAAACCGGCGCAGGCTATGCCGCTCTCGCCTCGGCCGAGTTGGCCGAGGGCAACACGACGGCGGCGCGCAAGTACGCCTCCAAAGCCTGGCGCGAGATGTCCATTCCGCCGACGCTCGAAAATGGCTTTCTCGATCGCTTCGGCAACCTGCTGACGCCAGCCGATCACAAATGGCGCTTCGACCGCCTCATCACCGATGACGTGCGCTACGCCGGAAACCGCAAGGACCGCGCCGCGCTGGCGAAGCGTCTCATCCCGCTTCTACCAGCACGCGAACGCAAGAGAGCCGTCGCGCGTCTCGCCGTCTTCAACAAGGCCTCTAACGCCCAGGCCCTGATGAGCGCGCTCGCACCGGGCGGCCGCGACGACGTCGGCCTCGCTTTTCATCGTGAGCAGCTGCTGCGCAAAGCCGGAAAGATCGAGCAGGCCGCCGACATCATTCTGTCCATCCCGCCCGATCCGAAGAAGATCGCGGCGCTGGACGAGTGGTGGGCAGAGCGACGCGAACTGGCCTACGGAGCACTCAAGCTCGATAAGCCGAAGCTTGCCTACGAACTCGTCAAGGACGCCGGTCCCCTCTCCGTCAATCCGCGCAAAGACCAGACGTTCATGGCCGGATGGATCGCATTCCGATATCTCAAAAAGACCACCGCCGCCGAACGCCACTTCCGCGATATGATCGCCGCTTCGGACGGGCCGTTGAGCAGCGCCAAGGCGCATTATTGGCTGGGACGCGTCCTGGCTGCGCGTGGGGACAAGGCGGCCGCGGCCCAGCAGTACCGTGAGGCAGCCAAGTATTCCGATACGTTCCATGGTCTCCTGGCAATGCAGACGCTGGACCCCGGCCGCACCCATCTCGAAATCACCCCGCCCGCTTATCCGACAGCCGCGCAAATCCGCAAGCTGAACGCCTCCGATCAGGCGCATGCGCTGGTCCTCGCGCAAAAGGCGGGCCTCTCTCGCGAAATTACCCGCACGCTCCTGGCAGGCTTGAGAAACGCTGCGCCGTCCGAGGCGGAAGTCGGTATGGTCGCCTTTCTCGCTGAAGAACTGGGCGACCCGCAAATGTCCCTGCGCATCGCCAAGATCGCCATTGCGCGTGGACAGAACTTGCTGATCTATGCCTATCCGCTGAAGCCGTTCCCCGGCTACACACCGCTGCGCGCCCCGCCCGAGCTTCCGCTCCTTCTCGGCCTGGCACGGCAAGAGACGGAATTCAACGCTCAGATCGTCTCGGGCGCCGGCGCCAAAGGTCTGCTGCAAGTCATGACTGGAACCGCGCGCCACGTATGCCGCGACTACAAGATCAAATGCCAGATTGATCGTTTACTCTCCGATCCTCGCTATAACGCGATGATCGGTTCGGCCTACGTCGCCGACCGGATGGATGACTTCAACGGCTCCTATGTGCTTGGACTTGCCGGCTACAACGCCGGCCCGGGCCGGGCACGCCAGTGGATGAACGAGTTCGGCGACCCGAGAGACGCAAACGTCGATCCGATCGACTGGATCGAACGCATCCCGATTCCTGAAACCCGCAATTACGTCACTAAGGTTCTATCGAACATCCAGATCTATCGCGCGCGCATGGGCATGAAAAACCCGCTGCGTCTTCGGCAAGATCTCTGGCGCGGCCGTAGCGATGTACGGATGCCGAAAGACGACGATTCAGGTAGCGGCATCGCCGACAACAACAGCGACGGCTGAGCAAACCCAAAACGAGGCGCGATATCCCAATGGTGGCGGTGCAGGAATTCGAAGACATTCACTTCACCAGCCGCGATGGGCTGCGCCTCTACGGCCGCCATTATCGGCCCAAGGTCGCGTCCGACGCGCGGCCGGTCGTTTGCCTCGCCGGATTGACGCGCAATAGCCGCGACTTCCACGACATCGCGGTGGCATTGAGCCAGGGCGCGAAGGCGCGCGACGTGTTCACGCTCGATACGCGCGGCCGCGGCCTGTCCGAATACGATTCTGACTGGAAGAACTACGCCGTGCCGATCGAAATGCAGGACGCGATCGACTTCATGATGATGCTCGGGCTGCGCAACGCCGGCATCATCGGAACGTCTCGCGGCGGCCTCATCTCAATGGTTCTGGCGGCTGCGCAACCCTCGCTGATGGGCGCGGTGGTTCTAAACGACATCGGTCCGGTGATTGAACAAGACGGGCTCGCACGCATTGCAGGCTATGTCGGTCGCATTCCCCAGCCGAAGAACTGGGCTGACGCGACGCGCATCATCGGCGATCTCTTCCGTCGCGATTTTCCGCAAATGACCGATGACGATTTTGCCGCCATCGCCCGCCAGATGTTTAACGATAAGGACGGCAAGCCGGTCGGCGCTTACGACCCGAAGCTGGCGAAATGCCTGTCCGTCCTTGATGGACCGATCCCGAAACTCTGGCCTCAGTTCGAAGCGATGAAGCGCATGCCGGTGCTCGTTCTGCGCGGCGAAAACTCCGATCTACTATCGGAAAAGACCGTCGAGGAGATGCGCCAGCGCCATCCGAAACTGTCGTCATTCGCGGTGCCCGCCCAAGGGCACGCACCGCTGCTACGTGATGTGCCAACGATCTCCGCCGTCGCCTCGTTCTTTGCCGAAACCGATGAGCAGAACGACGGCACGCGCTACGGAATCCTGTCCCGCAGCGATTTCGGTCACGTCTCGCGGCTGGTATCGACCTCCCCCCTGTCGACCCGGCGCGAAAACTCCGTATAGCCGCCGCTCGCCAGAATGCGCGCCTGCTCAACCCAGCTCTCGCGCTCGATCCGGCCCTTGAATTCCAGCATGCGGCTGACACGGTCGATGTCGCCGCTGGTCCAGTTCGCGATCTGATCGTAGCGGCGAACGCCCATGGCATTGAGGCGCTTCTCGATCAGGACACCTATACCGCGAATGCGCTTTAAATCGTCGGAAGGTCCTTCGGCCGTGGCCTCCGGCAATGGCGCATTGTCTTTCGTGATTTCGACGGTCGCCGTGCCCGTTCCCTTTTCCCGGATCGCGTCCGTGATCCGCGCCGGCATCGAAATCTTCGGATCGACTTTCGACAACGGCGAAATCGGCTCGATCGGTTTGAGCCCGCGCGTCACGCTTGCCGACGAAGCAGCAATCGCCGCTGCAGCCGCCGCCGCCATTTCGGCAACCGAACGCCCTTGGCTCGCGGCCGCGACGCCGGAAAGCCCCTCGCGCTGCGAGGTTGTCCCTGTGACGGACTGCAACGGCGCCGGCGCTGCTGAATCGTCCCGTGACGTCGTCTGTCCCCCAGTCGGACTTGGCTCCGTTTTCGCTTCGCTTGCGGTCTCTGCTTTGGCCTTAAGCATCGCCTTGCGGTTTCGCGAGTAATAAGTCTCGCCACCTTTCGCCAGGATCTGTGCCTGCTCGACCCACTGTTCTCTATCGATCCGGCCGGGTATTTCGAGTTCCTGGCCGATCCGCCGGACATCGGATGCGCTCCAGCCCGCGATGTGCTCGAAATATACGACGCCTCGCGTCTTGAGCTTCTGCTCGATATCGCTGTCGATGGCACGAATACGTTGAAAATCGTCGCCGTCTTCGATCAGTGCTGCAGGCCCGACGGACGCAGGCACTACAGGTGCCGGCACTGGCTCAGGCGTCGGTACTGGTTCACGTGCAAGTTCGGGTTCGGGCTCCGGTTCGAGCGCAGGTTCGATCTCCGGCTCAAGCTCCGATGGCGTTTCGTCATCTGATTGCGGTTGAGCATCGGCCTCCGGCTCGGCCTCAGACGCTGGCTCCGGCGCCTGTTCCTCTTCAGCCGCAAACGTCTCTTCCTCTGCCACAACAGACGGCGGCTCGGCTGCGGCAGCCACGATCTCTTCCGAGGGTTCCACCGCTTCATCGCGATCCGCGTCCGGAGCTCCAGCCTGCGCCGGTTCCGTCATCACCGGTTCCGCACTCGCCTCCTCGATGGGAGGCCGCGTTTCCTCAACGGGCGGTTCTTTCACCGGTTCGCGCCGCGACAACCCCATGCCCGGCATCGCGACCGACGCTGCAGCCGCGGCTTTGGCGGCTGCAACGGCCCCGGCGGCCGCCGCAGTGGTCGCATCACGCAACCGCGCAGCCAACCCGCCCGTACGCGGCTCCCGCTCAGGCACGGGTTGAGGCGCTGGTTCTGGCTCCGGAATCGGCTCCGGCTCAGTTTCTTGTGCTTCCTGGGGAACGTCTTCGATGTCCGGCACGTCGGGCGGAAGTTCTTCGACGGGCGGAGGAGGCGGCAACTCCGGAGGCGCAGGCTGATAGATATCCGTCACCGGCGGCAGCACTGCAGGGCAAATTTCAATAATCGCGATACGCGGAACGCCTTCGTTGAAATGCGGACCGGTCAACGCGCGCTCAAAGCGCGACGGATCGAGCACGGCCGACGCCGGACGCGGTTCCGGGCGCCGGAGAACTTCGATTTTCGGCTGAACCGGATCAATTGTCCGCGGCGTGACCGGCGGCATCGGTTGCGCCGCACGCGGACGCACCGGTTGCGGCGGGATGACGATCGGAGGTCCGACCGGCACGTCGGCCTGCACCGGCGCCAGCACGCGCTCAGGTGCTTCATCCCGCGAACCGAACAGAGCGCTTTTCACCGTGCACGCGACGAACGCGCCGAGAAAATACGACGCGAGCAACAGCAGGAATGTTTGCAGCAGTAGATACGTCATTTCCTACCTAATCAGATGCCCGAGGGCGGCCGGATAATCTCGGCTGCGCGTCATCTCTTTTTTTCACGGCACGAGACCCAACCAACAACAAGCCCCAGCGCGAACGCCGCTGCGATCCACCAGATCAACTTCATGAACAGATAGTCCATTTGCGGTCTTCCTCCGTTCCCCTCAGTTGACCTTGACCGTAAATTCGATGCGGCGGTTCTTGGCCCGCCCTTCCGCTGTCGCATTATCAGCGATGGGCTTCGTCGCGCCGTATCCGACTGTCGTCATGCGCCGCGGATCGACGCCGTTCTGGGCCAGGAAGTCGGCGACGGCTTGCGCCCGCCGGTTGGAAAGCCGCTGGTTGCGCTCATCCGTGCCTTCCGAATCCGTATGGCCTTCGATTTGAATTTTGAAACTCGGACATTCGTTGGCGATCTGAGCCAGATCTCTCAGCGTCTGCGCACTGTCCGCCGTCAAATCCGCCTTGGCGCGCGCAAAGTTGATCGTCCCATTGGCCGACGCTTGCCGCATCAGCGTCTGACAGCTGTCAGCCGCCTTCTCTTCCTGGGACATGACCGTGATCTCGTCCCGGCTCTTGAAGCCCGGCGGCAGATCCGTCGAGAGAACGCTGCGGATATCGTTCGCGACCCGATCGCTCTCCGCCGCGCCCTTGATTACGAATTCCTTACCCGCAATCGAGACTTCGCCGTTCTTGAGACGCGCCATCTCCTCAAGTCCGAGATGTGCCGCCGACGACCAGGGCTCGGACGACGCACCGACGATTTTCATGTTGTCGGTCACGCTGGAACCGGCAAAAATCTGCTGCGCGATCTCAACGATACGCAGGCGCGACGCGTCGTCAGGCGCCTCACCCTCGATTGTCACCATGCCGTTTGGCTCACGCGCGGCTTTCCACGTGAGATCGGTCTTCATCTTGCCGGTGAACGCGATGTTCGTCGTCGTTTCGCAGGTCTGCCCGGCGGCCGCCTTCACATCCCCCGGCACCGACTGCGACGCGGCGTAATCATCCGTATCGCCCGACACCTCAAGTTTGTGGTCGGTCAGAACTGACTTGCCCTTTTTGAGCCGCGGCAGCGACGACAAACCTGCAACGACGCATTGCTGCCAGCCATCCGGGGCTCCCGGCGCAACCTGCGATTTGTCGTTGACCTGTTTGCCGGGGAACCGCGCCTTGATCGCATCGAGCAGTGCGCCACGAGCCGCCTCGCTCGGAACCATGCCGACCAGAGACAGCGACGCCCCATCATTTACGATGCCCATGACATAGCCGCTCGGTGGCAGCTTGATCTCCGGCTTCGGGAAACGGATGTGTTCGACGATCCGGAAATTCTGCGGCACATCGAGCTTCAGCGTTCTCTTGACGGCGGTCGCCGTCTGCTCGTCCGGTGCTTCGCCAGAGAAAGCCAGATCGCGATCCGTAAACGCGACATCGCCGGTGCGAAGCTGCGCAAGCTGTTCGAGCGCCACACTCGTCGCCTTGTTCCAGCCCTGCGGCGCCCCGTCGCCGATATCCGAATTGTCGGTAATCGTCATCGCCCGGAACAATGATTTGGCGCGCGCCTTCAACCGCTCGCGGTCGTCGTCGCTCGGCGCAAAGCCCGAAATCTCGATGCCCGCGCCGCTCTTCTTAATGCCCCAGACGAACGGCCGGACGAGCGGCGGCGTAATCGCCTCGCGAGCCAGAGCAAGCCCTGCCGGCCGCTTCTCGGACAGCGCCTCACGAACGTCGCGATAGGCATCCGCAGTCTTGGCTTCGCCTGCGATCGACAGATCCAGCATGGAGAGCGACGCTTGTCCGCGCTTCAACTCGGCCAGATTTTTCATGCTGAAGATTGCAGCAGAGAGCCACGCATTGCGATTGATGCTTCCCCGCGCCAGCCGAGTCTCATCCTGAATCTTGGCGCCAGGAAAAGCTTTACGAGCAGCGTCCAGCAGCGCGCGGCGCGCGTCTTCCGATGGCACGTCACCCGCAATCCGCACGCGCCCATCGTCGGACGACGTCACCGACCAATGATAGTTGGCGACACTCTCAAGCAGCGCAGCCCTGTCGGCAACGACGCGCACGCCCCAAACGTTCTCGACACTCGCGAGAGCCCGCCCCGGATCCCGCTCATCCGGCGCACGTCCCGTCAGCACCGCATCGCGGCCGACGACATGCAGCTTGGCCCAATCGAGTCCCGAACGGCGCAGCGCTTCGCCTGCACGGCGCGACAGATCGAACTCGATGCTGCCCTGTTCGAAGTGCACGGCAACCCAAGTCAAAAGCGCGATCGGGACGAGTCCCAAAAGCCAATATGATGGATTGCAGCGCATGCGCACGCGACTCCGAATGCTTACCGACGTCTCGCTGTCGCGGAACGACAAAAAACCAACCATGAGGGAAGCGATGCGCTAACCCCGCCCAGCGTGGCAATCTTTGATCCGAGCGGATCCCCCCGATCCGAAGTATAGACAAGAGGAAAGACCATTCCAAGCAGGCGAGAGCCACAGCACCGCGCCATAACCGGCTGAAAAAGAAAGATTTTATTCCGTCTTCGCCGAACCGGCTACACCCTGTTGCTCCAGTGCCGCTCAGGCCCGTTGCTCGCACCCCTTCACGGCAACCACATGGCAAAAAAGGTAAAAATCGCTTCTTGTCACCATCGGGCATCGCCTTGGCGGCATCTGTCACGATGACAGCACAACCACCGATATGCCGGTGGCTCGAAGTGCCTCCAGCTCTTGCCTGTCGCCTCGTCTACCCGCATTCGCGTTGAGCCTGACGCGCACAACTTGGCGGCCGCTCTTTGCTGAAGCGACAACGGCCGATGTGTCGCCCTCTTGGGTGCTCGCGATCGGATAACGGCGCGCCTCACGCCGGGCGAAGTCCAACACAGCAGCCGGGACATCCACGTCGTAGAAAATATCGTCCGCAGCCCGCAATGCCCTCACGGCTCCAAGCGTCAGCATGTCCGCGTCATTTCCAACCCCGATAACCGTCACCGCCTCCGGCGTGCGCGCTTCCGGTTCGCCAGCGATCAACTGCGCAACGTCGTCGGCTCCCGGCCCCCGGTCGAGATGGCGAAGAGCGAAATCGGTAAACCGCCGCCAGAAGCGTCGCTTTTGTTCTAGCGTCTCTCCTAAGCGATCGCTCTCCCTGCGAAGATCGCGCGCTGCGGCTGCCCAGAGCCGGAAACTTTCAGGCAGCAAGCTTTCGACCAGCGAGCGAATGGCCTGTCCGAAAACCGGCGCCGCTCCGTCCGTCGAAATCCCCACGACGAGTGGCGAACGATTGACGATCGCGCCGAACTGAAAATCGCAAAGCGCCGGTCGATCGACCACGTTGACCGGTACGCCGGCAGCGCGAGCTGCAGCCGCAAACGTCGCCGCTTCCGCTTCGTCGGCAAAGGAGCCGACGGCCAGCGCTGCGTTCGCCAAATCCTCCGGCGACCATCCTCGCTGAACAAGAAGAATTTGCCCGCGCGGCGGCGCTTCGGCCAACGCGAAAAATTCCTCGGCAAACGCTTCGGCAAAAACTTCTACCAGCGCGCCCGTCGCCGCCAACAGCTCCGCCTTCCAGAGCGCCGGTTCGCCGCCGCCGATGAGCACGACGCGTTTGCCGTCGAGCTTAAAGAAGACAGGCAGCGTTGCGAGGGGCCCGATACGGGCGCCCTGACGTGTTGAAACCGTCTCTTGGTTGGCGTTCGACATCGATAGAGGCTCGTTTCCGTGCCGCAGCTTCAATGCGGCGACTCTACGAGCTTCGTAACGATCCGAGCCGGAGCGAACAAGCGCCTTCCTGCCAAGATTTGATACGTCAATTGGATTGAAAAGCCCTCAGCGGGAGCAAAAAACTCCCGCTGAATTCGTTAACGTGGCAGGCGGCTTACTGCGAAGCCTGCTTGCTGATGCTCCTGACTTCGTCGGCGGTGATGCGCGACTTCTCGGCTCCGAACCGCGCGGTGATGTAGTTCGACACCGCTGCGATTTCTTCGTCCGTATAGGCGGCGCCGAAGGCGGGCATCTTCACAACCCCGTCCGGCGTGTGCCGCGTCACGCCCCAGACGATCGCCTGAGCGACGTTCCTTGCCGTCGGATCGTTGACCGTCCGGCCGCCGATGAAGTCGGCGTAGGAAAGTACGGCGCTCTTGCCGGTCCAGTTGTGGCACGCAGCGCATGCCCCAGCGAAGACCATGGCACCCCGTTGGTTCTCGCTCATTTCATGGTCGCTTGGGAATGCGGACGCCAGCATCGTCTTCGGAACAGGCAATGAGGTATCGGCGATCGCCGGGATCGTCTTCAGATAGACGACGAGCGCATTGATATCTTCAGGCGCCATATGCCGAAGGCTCATATCGATGGCTTCGCCCATCGGCCCCGAAGCGGTGCCCAAGCCTTCGACGTGGCCATGCGCCAGGAAGTTCGCCGTCGTCTTGATATCCCAGCTGCCGATGCCGGTCGTCTTGTCCTGTGTGATGTTGTAGGCACGCCAGCCCGCAGTCACAGCTCCGGCAAACTTCTTCTTGTTGTCGACCGCTTGCAGCAGATTGCGCGGTGTATGGCATTCGCCGCAGTGCCCGAGCGCCTCCGCAAGATAAGCTCCGCGGTTCCATTCCGCGCTCTGGCCCGGATTCGGGCGATACCGCTGGTCGCTGTTGTAGAACAACGACCAGAACATCATGCCCCAGCGCTGATTGAACGGAAACATCAGCGTGTTTTCCGGCGTCGGTTGATTCACCGGCTTAAGGCTGAACAGATAAGCCTTGATCGCCAGCGCGTCGTCGTCCGTCAGCAGCGTGTAGGACGGATACGGAAACGCCGGATAGAAACGCGAGCCATCCGGCGCAATGCCCTTGTGCAGCGCATTGATGAAGTTGGCGTCCGTCCAGTTACCGATGCCGGTTTCCTTGTCGGGCGTGATATTCGGCGAGTAAAGCGTGCCGAACGGCAGCTTGAACGCTAAGCCGCCCGCGTAAGGCACGCCGCCCTTGGACGTATGGCAAGCTTCGCAGTCGGCAGCACGCGTCAGGTATTCGCCGCGCGTGATGATGTCGGCCTTCGCGAGGCTAGGCGGCACGCCCGTCGGATTTGTGTCCTTGTAGTCGGCCAGCGCCACTGTGCTGCCACCCGCAAACGCTGTCGGACCCGGCACATAGATGATTATGCCGGCGACGATGCACGCGACGGCCGCGAGCGCCAGTAGAACCCAGTAAATGCGTTTCATACAGGCTTTCTCCCGGCCAGCGCCTTGCGATCGATCGGAAGCCGCGTCAGCCGCACGCCCGTTGCTGAAAACAGCGCGTTGACGAGGGAGGCTTGCACGGATGCCGTTCCCGGTTCACCGATCCCACCCGGATGTTCGGTGCTCGGAATGAGATGCACCTCGATCTTCGGCGCTTCGTTGATGCGCAACATGCGATAGTCGTTGAAGTTGCCTTGCTGCACCCGACCGTTCGCAATCGTGATCTCGCCGAAAAGCGCTGCGGTCAGACCGAAAATCATGCCGCCTTGCAGCTGGGCGACGATCGTATCCGGGTTGACGGGAATGCCCGTATCGACAGCCGTGACGAGCCGATGAACGCGGACCTCTCCGCTCTCATCGACCTCCGCTTCGCAGATGGTGGCAAGGTAGGTGCCCCACGCATTCTGCACCGCAACACCTCGGCCCATCCGCGGCGACAAGGGCGCCCCCCAGTTACCCTTTTCGGCAGCGAGCTGAAGCGCAGCTTTAGCGCGCGGATTGTGATCGAGATGCTTTAGCCGAAATGCGACCGGATCGACCTTCTCCTTGAAGGCAATATCGTCGACGAAACTTTCGATCGTGAAGATATTGTTGTTCGGTCCGACACCGCGCCAGAAGCCGGTCGGTACGGCAGGTGGCTCGGCGCGGATATATTCCACCTTGAAATTCGGGAAGTCGTATGGCTGATCGATCGCCGCATCTACCGCGTCGATATCGACGCCGTTCTTGAACGCCGGCGGAAGCCAACGCGCGATAACGGCAGATCCTGTAATGCGATGTGACCAGCCGACGATCTTGCCGTCCTTGACGGTAGCCGAAACCGCATTGTGGTAGACGGGCCGATAGACATCGTGCTGCGTATCTTCTTCACGGCTCCATGTCACCTTGACCGGACCGTCAACGTGGACCGCGACGCGCGCCGCCCTGACGGCCATGTCTTGGTCGAGTCTCCGCCCAAAACCGCCGCCAACATAGAAGTTATGCGCTGTTACTTTCTCGACCGGGAGCCCGACGGCCTTGGCGACGTCTTCCTGCACACGGCCGATGACCTGCGTTCCGATCCAGACTTCGCACGCGTCTTTCGTGTAGTGGACCGTGCAGTTCAGCGGCTCCATCGTCGCATGCGCGAGGAAGGGCAGCTCGTAAACGCCATCGTAGCGCGTTCCGTCCGACAGCGCGGACTTCACATCACCTACGTCCTTCGCGACTGCGCCCTGCCCTGTGCTGGCGGCCCTCAGGGCCTCCCAGATTTGTTCCGAATTGACGTTCGCGTTCGGTCCTTCGTTCCACTTGATATCGAGCGCATCGAGCGCCTGTATCGCGGCCCACGTCGTATCCGCGACCGCCGCGACAAAATCATCCTCGGCAACGAATTGCCGAAAGCCCTTGATCTCTTTCGCCTTCGTATCGTCGACGTGTCCGACCTTTCCGCCGAACACCGGGCACTGCGCGATGGCCGCAAACTTGACGCCTGCCGGCATCGCATCGATACCGTACTTCGAGGCGCCAGTTGTCTTGTCCGGCGTGTCTTTGCGCTTCACCGGCTTGCCGATAAGCGTGTAATCCTTGGCATCCTTGAGCTTCGGATCTGTAACAGGCTTCATCGTGGCCGCCTGCGCCGCGATCGCGCCATAACTGACCTTGCGGTTGCTGGCGTCGTGAATGACTTCGTTGTTCGACGTCCGGCATGACGAAGGGTCGACACCCCATTGTTGCGCAGCCGCTTCGACCAGCATGCCACGCGCCGAGGCGCCCGCTTTGCGCAGCGGATCCCAGAAGGCCCGAACCGACGTCGATCCGCCGGTGGCCTGCACGCCAAAAATTGGATTGATATAGGCCTTGTCCGGCGGCGCGTGCTGCAGAACGACCTTGTTGAAGTCAGCATCCATCTCATCGGCAAGGATCATGGCGACGGTCGTGTAGATGCCCTGCCCCATTTCGACCTGAGGCATGACCAGCGTCACGACATCGTCGTCACCGACGCGAATGAACGCATTGGGCGCAAACGTGTCGCTCGCCGCACGGGCGACGGGCACCCTGAAGCTGACAAGCAGAAAACCAGCGGCACCGGCCTTCAACAGGTCGCGCCGCGAAAGGCCGGGTGTCTCGGCCATGACATTTGTTCGCATGAACGCCTCCCTTACGCCGCAGCGGCTTTTTTGATGGCAGCTCGAATGCGGACATAGGTGCCACAGCGGCAAATATTGCCGGCCATCGCCGCATCGATATCGTCGTCAGTCGGGTTCGGCTTGTGCGCCAGAAGCGCAGCCGCAGACATAATCTGTCCGGACTGGCAATAGCCGCATTGAATGACTTCAAGGTCGAGCCATGCCTTCTGAATTTTAGCACCTGTTTCCGTCGCGCTGACGCCCTCGATGGTCGTGATCGGGCGATCACCGACCGATCCGACCGACAATTGGCATGAGCGAACCGCCTGACCGTCGAGATGGACTGTGCAGGCACCGCATTGCGCGATACCGCAACCGAATTTCGTTCCGGTCATGCCAAGCACGTCGCGCAAGGCCCACAGCAATGGCGTTTCGGGCGAAACGTCCACCTCGTGCGACTGACCATTAACTTGAAGGGTGATCATCGAGAGCTCCCGGCACAAAATGATCGACGTTAGACCGACGACCTTTATCGCAGTCTGAGAAGGCTCTTATATTACTTCTATCATTCCTTCGTTCAATGTCGCGGGAATGTCGGAATTCATGCGATTTCCGACATGCGATATAGTCAAACAACTATATAGAATTGCCGTTTCAGTCCGAATCTCCGATTGCCATCGCAGTCGTCGCTCCGCGATCCGCTCGAGAAAGATATGAGACAATCGCACGCATCACCGGCGGTGCGAACAAGATGTTTCGATGACCGAAACCCTGAAACGGCAGCAACTCCGCTGCGGCGACGTTATTGGCGATCTCTTCAGCCGCCTCGAACGTGACGTCACGGTCATCCCGATCGTGGACGACGAGCGCTTTCGCGCCGATAGCCGGCAAAAGCTTAGTGATCGCGAAACAGCGAAGCGCACGGCCGCCGACGCGTTCCAGCCGATGCTCGAAGGCCTGTTGCCCGCCAAGTGTCAGGCCCCAATGCGCGGAAAAATCGGCGGTGACTTGCAATAGACGGTTCGGACAGGCAATCAACACGAAACGCGAAATATCGAGCTTGCACGGCATCGGCATGCGCCCCTCCGCCGCAACGAGCGAGATCATGCCGCCGAAGGAATGTGCGACGACCGCGCTGATCGGACCAAAATGCGCGGCCACTGCCGCCGTAGCGCGCGCGCAGTCGATCAGGTTCGTCGAATGAGCGCCGCTCAAGCCATGCGCCGGCAAATCGAGCAGGACGACGCGATATCCCGCTCTCCGAATCGGCTCGGCAATCGCGGTCATGAAAGAGGCTTCGGCCGTCCAGCCGTGAACGACGAGAATCGTGCCCCTCGGCACATCGGTGTCTGGATCGAACGTGTACGTTTGAATATTGGCGACCGGCGTCGGAATACGAGCCCAAGACGCATTGCGCAAATGAAACCGCGCCCGCTCGACGAGCTGATAATGATTTGACGCACGATATTGCGATAATACCGGCGTACAAAAAATCCTGAATGCCGTATCGCCCGCAATTCCCGGAGGAAGCGCGGAAAGTCGCTGCCCATTCAGCAATGTCTTGGGAATCCAAATCATCGGTTATCTCTGAATTCCGATATTCAATTCCGCAAGGCGCAGCCTGCGACGATGGTTGATGCACCGTTTATTGCGCCACGTTTGCGCCAAGTCCGCAATTAAGAACCACGAGTTCGATTATCTTGCCAGCCAAGAGATATACGGAAATGCCGCCTATTGCATTTCGCTGGATGGTGCCGCCGCGAACGGGCGGGCCGCCGACCGACGTGAACAATGCAATCCACTCCCGCGAGTTCGATTGACATTAAAATGACAGCACAATTAGTGGTGCTGACGGGCGTTGCGTCTTTGCTGCGCCATCGCAGAGAGGGATACGCTTGCTTTCTCCAGAACAGCTCCATCACCTGTTCCAAACCTATGGCGTCTGGACAGTTGCCTTGATCGTCGCACTCGAAAGCCTAGGTATCCCGCTGCCCGGCGAAGCCGTGCTGATCCTGGCGTCGGTCTATGCCGCAACCCATGACGGCAATATCGCGATGGTCATCGCCGCGGCCACGATCGGCGCTATCGTTGGCGACAACATCGGCTACATGATCGGCCGTGAATTCGGCTATCGCCTCGTTCTGAAATTCGGTGCTTACCTCGGGTTGACCGAAGGACGCATCAAACTCGGACAATACCTTTTCCAGAAGTATGGCGGTACGGTCGTTTTCTTCGGCCGCTTCTTTGCCGTGTTGCGATTTCTTGCCGCGTTCCTCGCCGGCGTCAATCAATTGGCGTGGCCGCGTTTTCTTGTCGCCAACGCTTTGGGAGCACTCGTCTGGGCGAGCATTGTCGGCATCTCTGCCTACACGTTCGGACGGAGCATACACGCGGTTCAGGGGCCGGCAGGAATCATCGGCATCACGATCGCTCTGGTCATCCTGTTTGCGATCTTTATCTATTTGAAACGCCATGAAGCGGAACTTCAGGCCCGGGCGGAAGCTTCTCTTCCAGGACATCTTCCCGGCTTTGAACCCCGCGATTGAGTTGCGTCACCATCTGAACCATCTGAGCAAGATCGCCGTTTGCTGGCACTCTTCAATAAGTGGCAATGGAAACGTCTTCGTTTGGATTGAACCGGCGGTGTAAAAACATGCTGATCGCAGTTTTCGCTGCCAATTTGTCCGCCGTTGCCATACTTAAGCCGCGTCGAGGGCGGTCATGCCGCTGATGCAAGTTTGCTCGGGTTCTGCCCCTAACAATTATCGTCGTATCTCAAAGGCTTATATCTGATGAGAGGATTTCTCCGGGCAGTCGTGGATCAAGTGAAATTGGCGCTCGCCATTCGCTCGCTTTTGCCACCCCGCCCCGAAGACATGGAAGCCCGCGCCGCGGCGCGGGAAGCCAGGTTTCGCAAACTCCTGAACTACGCCAACGAAAACTCACCGTATTATCGCAAGCGGTTTCAGGGCATCGACTTGAATACCTGCGCCATCACAGATCTGCCCACCCTCACGAAGGCGCAGATGATGGAGAACCTCGACGATATCCTGACCGATCGGGCCGTTCGGCGCGAAGGTCTGGAACGCTTCATGTCCGATCCTTCAAACGTCGGCTCGTATTACAAAGACAATTACGCCGTCTGCCATACATCCGGCAGTCAGGGACAGCCGGCAATTATCGTCCAGGACAAACCCGCGATCTTGACGACCTTCGCAGCGCAATTTGCGCGCGGCACACCGGTTTCGCGGCGCTTTCTGCCGTTCCTGCAGAAGCTCTTCAATCCGGCCCGATTTGCGATCATCACGCAGAAACCCGGTTTCTATCCGAGCAGCACGTTCTTCAACTATTTCCCCGAGCGTGCGCGCCGGTACATCAAGTTGCAGCGCCTTTCCGTTTTCGATCCGCCAGAGGTGCTGGTCGAAAAGCTGAATAGCTTTCAGCCGAACTTCATCACCGGCTACACGAGCGCGCTCGAAACGATCACGCATGAACTCCACGCCGGCCGCTTGAAGCTCAACGGCGATCTCCAGCAGATGACGAACATCAGCGAGCCATTGCCGGAAGCCATCGCCCAGCGCGTCGAGAAAGCCTTCGGCGTTCACATCACCAACGTCTACAGCATGGCGGAATGCATGGCTCTGACATGCGGCTGCCAAGCCACGCACGGCAGCCACCTGAACGACGAGCTGGCCTTCCTTGAGATCGTCGATGCTAACAACCGTCCGGTCCCCAAAGGGACCGCGGGAAGCAAAGTGCTGCTTACGAACCTCTACAATCTCGCCCAGCCGATCATCCGCTATGAGATCGACGACGTCGTCACGATCAGCGCAGAGCCTTGCGAATGCGGCAGCCTGCTGCCCTTGGTCAAGGCTGTCGAAGGCCGCGCCAAAGATCAGTTCTGGGTCGACGTCAATGGCGAGATCCGCGACTTGCCGTATTATGTGTTCCTGCTCGCACTCCATACCGAGACCGATCTCGCTGAGCATCAGTTTCTGCAAACCGGCGTCAACAAGTTCGTCTTGCGAGCCGCGCCGCTCGCTGGCCGCACGTTATCCGCCGAAAAACTGCGCGAACTCATTCAGCGGTCGGTGACGGCTGAGGGCCTTGCCGACGTGATTACGTTCGACATCGAAATTGTCGATAAAATTACGCCGGAACACTCGGGCAAAGTTCGCCGCGCCAAGAACGTTTTCGGCCCACCGCCATCGGCGCCCAACCCGGCGCACGAACTAGCAAGCGAGCCCTGAGCTGCAGCGAAACCGCACAAATCGAGAATGCCATCTGACCGGAATGAACGACGTCACTACACGTCGTTCATTCCCGACGTACGGCATTCTCCTGCCGCCGCCACCAAGCTCATCAAATTCGACCCAGATATCCGGCAGACATATTGAATTAAGCCTACTCATCAGAAGTCATAAATTTTCCTAATCAATTCAAGCGTCCGTGGACTACCATTTGTCCCATGGCGCATCGAATAGGGCGCGTGCTTACCACTTACGGCGAGCCGCGTTGCACGAACGTCGAATGCGGCCGCACCGAGAGCGCCGGGCTACTTTCGGAAAGCCTGCATAAGACGAGTACGGACCGAATGTTGAAAAATACAAACTTGCCTTCCACTCTGCAGTCAAATTCCCATCTCAATTCCACACTTGCCCTTCTCGGCGCGACGGCGATTTTTCTGATCGATACATTCACGCCGCTCGATATCGCGGTCGCGGTGCTCTACGTGGCCGTCATCATGCTGTCGGCGACATTCCTCAGCCGCACAGGACTGCTCGCCATCGCTGCCACATGCGTGTTCCTGACGATCTCATCGTTTATTATCGCGCACTGGTCTGATCTGGAATCCAGCGCTCTCATCCGTTGCCTTGTTAGCCTGAGCGCAATCATCGTCACGACGCTGCTGGCGCTTAAAAACAATCAGGCGACCCACGATCTACGCGATCAAGCTGCCCTCCTCGATCTCACCCACGACGCGATCTACGTGCGCGACAACCACGACGTCATCACGTATTGGAACGCTGGCGCGGAACAGCTCTATGGCTGGCCCCGCGAAGACGCGATCGGCAAGGTCGCTATCGACCTGCTGAAATCGAAGTTTCCCAAACCGCTAGCGGAAATCACGAGAGACCTTACGGCCGAAGGTCGTTGGCAGGGCGAAATCACCCATACCAAGCGTGACGGCAGCAGCGTGGTTGTCGCCAGCCGCTGGTCGCAGCAGCGCGACGATAAAGGCCGGCCCGTCGCCACGATGGTCACGAACAACGACATAACCGATCAGCAGCTTGCCGAAACGGCGCTGCACAAAGCAGAGTCCGAACTTGCCCACGTCACACGCTTGACGACGCTCGGCGAACTGATGGCCTCGATCGCCCACGAAGTGAACCAGCCGCTCGCAGCGGTCGTCACGAACGGCGAAGCCGCATTGCGCTGGTTGAAGCGTGATGTCCCTGATCTCACTGAGGTCAATAACTCGCTCGAACGAATGATCAGCAACGGCCGCCGGGCGAGTGACGTCATTGCGCGGCTGCGGGCGCTGACGCGAAAAACCGATCTCATCCGCGCGCCGCTCGACGCCAACGAATTGTTGGAGGATGTCCTGCTCCTCGTTGAACGGGAGCTCATTGCCCGGGACGTTGCCCTGCGGCTGGACCTCGCGGCGACCCCGTTGCCGCTACTCGGAGACCGCGTTCAGCTCCAGCAGGCCGTCATCAATCTGGCATTGAATGCCGTCCAGGCGATGTCGTCTGTCACCGATCGGCCGCGCACCCTCCGCATCTCGACCAGACTCGAACAGGACGACAAGGCAGAACCGCCGCAGAAAAACGCGATTATCGAAATTGCCGACAACGGCCCCGGCATCGATCCGGCTGTTATTAGCAAGCTTTTCACGGCATTCTACACGACGAAGTCCGAAGGCATGGGTATGGGACTATCTATTTGCCGTTCGATCATTGAAAGCCACGGTGGCACGATCGTCGCGACGTCCGAACTCGGACATGGCGCGACGTTCACGATCCACTTGCCAGTCCGGGAGGACGCAGCGTGAAAAGCAACCCTACTTCAGATCGTTCGACCGGCGGCCGCGCCGTCTACGTCGTCGACGACGATCCCGCGCTTCGCGATGCGCTCAGCAGCTTGTTCAGATCCGTCGGCCTGCAAGTTGAGGTGTTCGGCTCCGCCGCAGAATTCCTGGAAAAGAAGCTGCCGGAAATTCCGAGCTGCCTCGTTCTCGATATCCGCTTGCCCGGCGTCAGCGGCTTGGATTTCCAGGCCCAGCTCGCGAAGGCCGGCATTCGGATGCCCGTGATATTCATGACCGGGCATGGTGATATTCCAATGTCCGTCCGCGCCATGAAGGCCGGCGCCATCGACTTCCTGACCAAACCCTTCCGCGATCAGGATATGCTCGACGCCGTCTTTTCGGCGCTGGAGACTGACCGCAAGCAGCTCGAATCCGATCAAAGCATCGCGGATTTATCGGCTCACTACGAAAGCCTGACGGCCCGCGAGAAAGAAGTCATGGCCTACGTCACGAAGGGGCTCATGAATAAACAGATCGCGGGCGAGATGGGTCTAAGCGAGATCACCGTCAAAATCCATCGCGGTCATGTGATGCGCAAAATGGCTGTAAGGTCTCTCGCCGATCTCGTGCGCGCGGCCGAGAAACTGGGGCTCTCAAGCGTCAGCGCCTGACCGCTCCGATTGCACAAATCATCTGTCTTCAAAATAGGGGGCGGCGCCTCGAAGACGGGAGTATTCGAAGGCCTTCGGGGACCAAGGGGGATTGGCTCCGCAGACGACTCGCCGCCCGCCCATAGTTCGTCTAGCCCAAGAAAACGCTTATCGAACCGCGAATTTAGAAGGTCTGCCAAGCATCCCGGACATCCCGCCGGCCATTGAAATTCTGCGCACCGTCACGCCATGCCAAATAGTATAAGAGCATCCCGCAGCGATCGATGCTCAGCCCCTTGGAGCTCATGCTTTGCGCATTCGAACGTGCGGAAACGAAACGGCTACGCTATCAGCATTTGATATGAAGCTGATAGGTGCGCTCGGCACTCCCAAACAGATCCGATCCGGAATGGACGACGAACTCTTTGACGATCTGCGGCGCCTCGCATTGATTTTTCAGCGCCAGGAGCGCCATACGATCACGGGCCAACTGATTATCGGCGTTGATGCCTAAATCCTTCCCGTTCTTGATCGTGACGAGATAGTCGTATTCAGGCGATGGCGATCGCTCGACGCGGAAATTTTCCGACATCGGAAGTCCTGTCTTCACGACGCCGCTGTTGGATGTGCCCGTGCTGGCGCAAGCGGATAGCCCGGCGGAAACAACGAGTGAGCTTAGCTTGATCCAGTCCATAATACGCCCACGCAGGCTCGACGCGTCTCGCCTGATCTGACAAATCCATTCTTGTGGAAGCCCCGACCCAAGGCGCCGGAGCGACGCTCCGGCCTGCCCCGAAGCAAGCCCCCTGAGCTTCACGATCTGGAACGCCATTGTGAACAAAAAACGGAAACGCCGTCGTCCATCCACGATGGCATCAAGTTCCGGTGCCTGTGCACTGCCTGTTATCTCGGGGTGGGGTGAAGCAAGGGTACTGGCGGAGACGGAGGGATTCGAACCCTCGATACGCCTTTAAAGCGTATGACGATTTAGCAAACCGTTGCCTTCAGCCACTCGGCCACGTCTCCCCAAATCAATGGGCAATGGCCCCCTATAGAGGGCACGCCACGGCAATGCAAGACGCGTTGGATGAAGCAGCAAAAGGATACGGCCTTGTCTGGCTACTGCCGCAAAGTCGTCCTAGTCTCTTGGGAGCAATATTGCTCCATCGAAACGGGTACTGGCTGTGAATTATCGGCCATATTTTCTGACGGGCATGGCCCTCCTGGCGCTTTCAGCCGCAGCATCGGCGGGGGCGACGGAACTCTGCGTCAAATGCACCGGCCCCGACGCGAACTACGCTTGCGTTGTAGGCAACACTTCGAACCCGACACTCGACACCGTATCGAAATTCTATTGCATCACGAGCCTCGCTAAAGCTGGCTCGCATGCAAGTTGCGCGATCGATCGTAACGTGACTGCGCCCTGCCCTGGCGAGCGCCGGAACTTGCCGATTCCGGCTTTCCTCAATGGCGGCGACGATGGCGCTCCACCGGGCGACGTTCCCGCAGCGAAGCAGGATCACTCCAGCTTACAGACCCAAGACGCAGCCGCTACCCCGCCGGTCGCCCCGGATGGCGCCGCAGGCGTACCGCCCAAGCCGCCTGTAGAGGACGCGCCCGCCCAGGAAGCGCCGCCGAAGACGGTGCAGGAAATGGTGGAAAAAAGCGGCCTGTCGGCGAGCAACGGCCTCAGCCAGACACAAAAAACTGCTGGCGAAGCCGCAAAATCCGCAAGCACGGCGCTCGAAAAAGCTGGCTCCGCCGTCGGCGGCGCCGCCAAGAGCTCGTGGAAATGCCTCTCGTCGTTTTTCTCAAAGTGCTGAAGCCGATCATAGTGGCTACGCACGGCGCCCGTGAAATGGCCTCAGTGCACTGAAGCCAACCACTCGCGCGCCAACCGCTGCGCCCGCATGATCTCGGCCTTGCTCATGTCGCCAGCAAGTTCCGACCGATAGCGCTTTGCATCGTCGTTGCCGCGGATCGCTGCGATGTTGAACCACTTATGAGCCTGAACAAGATCGATCACTCCGTCACGTCCCGAGCAATAGCTGAGACCGAGTTCGAAAAGAGCGTCCGACTGCTCACCTTGAGCGGCGTACTCCGCAGTCTGGCGGAACAACACGTCCACACGTGCCATAACTGAATACTCCCAAACCTGACCGCCCAAACGGACTTGATGTCGAAGCACGGCCTGTTACGCGCGCCTTCAAATCGCTGACATAAGGCGCAATCGAACAATCTCAGTCCTTGGATGAAATCTCGTAAAAACCCGCACAAAATTACTGTAAATGCCGGGTAAACTTGCTTTATTTCGAGTTATGCGCCGTCACGCGGTGACCCATTTTTTCCACAACATTACGATCGGTGACAGGGCGTTAAGCCGGGTTGCCATCATTTGCTAACCATGCTTGAAAAAAGCCCTCTGACGGCCGGTTACGCGGACGGGGCGCAACGGCGTTCAGATGGGGTTCAGCGAAATGCTGGTAACCATAATATCCGGGCCGTAACCGTGCCCGGACAGCAGGAGGGTTCAAGCTGCCAGGCAGCTTGATGAGGGATAATGGATCACGCGATGGTCTGCCGCGTGCTGGCGGCGACAGCATTGTTGGCGCTCGCGGGTTGCGCCCAGGAAGGCGTGCGCCCGTCTTATCTCGGCCTGTCGGATCTTGCCGGGAACAGCCCTGCTTTGAAGCAGCCGTCGCCCTCGACCGGCGACGTGCCGGATATCCTTCGTCACGTTCAATCGAACAAAGTCCTCGGGGCCATGGCGTTCCAACGCATGACGGGCCGGACGGTCGATCCTGACAGCCTCGTCCGCGGCGACAGCGAGTAAAAAGCTCGCAGTAACAGGCCATCTGAACTGACGAGATTTAGGGCTTCTTGACTGCAAGACCTTTGATCACCGCCGGCCGTGCCTCGATATCGGCGATCCACCGCGCAAGGTTCGCAAACTTGCTGATGTCCTGGTCGAGTGTCTTCCAGTTGTGCATCCATGGAAAACACGCGATGTCGGCGATCGAATACTCGCCCGCGAGATACGGCCTATCGGCGAGCCGTTTGTTCATCACCGAAAACAGCCGCTCGACCTCTTTCTGATAGCGATTGATCGCGTAGGGAATTTTCTCCGGGGCGTAGTGGGCAAAGTGATTGTATTGCCCCGCCATCGGACTAAGACCGCCAACCTGCCAGAACAGCCATTCGTCCACGTCCGCCTTGACACGCTCGTTCGCGGGATAAAACGCATCGAACTTGCGCGCGAGGTGACGCAGGATGGCGCCCGATTCAAAAATCGCGAGCGGATTGCCGTCCGGTCCATCGGGATCGACGATGGCCGGAATCTTGTTGTTCGGCGAAATAGCGAGAAACTCCGGCTCGAACTGCTCGCCCTTGGTCAGATCGACAAACCGCACGTCATACGGCACGCCGAGTTCTTCGAGCATAATCGAAATTTTATATCCATTCGGCGTCGTCCAGAAATAGAGAATGATCGGCTCGTCTTCGAGATCGTCCAGCATCTTCCTCCTCAGGGAACGAGAATGACCGAGCCCGTCGTTCTTCGAGCCTCAAGATCGCGATGAGCATCGGCAGCACGAGCGAGCGGATATCGATGGTTGATCGAGATCCGAATTTTTCCGCTCAGCACCATCTCGAATACGTCTGCGGCGTTTTCTTCCAAATCCTGAGTTGTCGCCGTATAGGCTAAAATCGACGGTCGCGTGGCGAACAGCGAACCTTTAAGCGCCGTGAGCTCAAAAGGGGGTACCGGTCCCGACGCATTGCCGAACGAGGCCCACAAGCCTCTCGGCCTGAGGCAATCGAGTGATCGCGGGAACGTATCCTTGCCGATGGAATCGTAAACGACGTCGCATCCCTTTCCCGCCGTTAACGCTCGAACGCGCTCGACGAAGTCTTCGCGGGCGGTGTTGATCACGTGCATACAGCCGTTTTCGCGGGCCAGTTCCGCTTTCTCATCGCTGCCCACCGTGCCGATCATCGTCGCGCCGAGCGACCGAACCCATTGGCAGGCGATGAGGCCGACGCCTCCTGCCGCAGCGTGAAACAACAGTGTCGTGCTTGCATCGACCCGATAGACGTCGCGAAGCAGGCAACGTACCGTCATCCCTCGAAGCAGCATCCCCGCTGCCGTCTCGTAGTCGATCCCGTCCGGAATTTTGACGAGGCGGTCGGCCCGCACGGTGCGCACCTCCGCGTAGCCGCCGATCGCCCCCGCATAGGCGACACGATCGCCGACCTTCAATCGCGCCACTTCGGGCCCCAAGGCGATCACCTCGCCCGCGCCTTCCGAGCCGATCGTCATCGGATATTCAGGAAGCTTGTAGAGACCACTCCGATGATAGATATCGATGAAATTGACGCCGATGGCGTGCTGACGAAGAAGCGCCTCGCCTGGTCCCGGGACCGGCATTGCGACTTCTTCGTAAACAAGAGCCTCGGGACCTCCGATAGAATGCACGCGGACCGAATGTGGCATCGAATGTTCCTTCCGATCGAACTTGTGGACCAAGTGATGCCGTTTCACAGCGAATCCCGCTAGTGGCTTGGCAAGGGTCACATCTTAGACTGCCCTCTGCCACGAGCCTGCCACGCTGACTTTCTACCCGCAGGGGGCAACGACAACGGAATATATCTTGCGAAGCCCGCCGACTGTGCAGCGCCCCGAAAAGCCGCGTACCGCCTTGATGCTCGTCTTGGCGTCGTTGGCCGTTGGCGGCTGCGCGGGCAACCAGGCCGCTCTCGGCGATCCGGCGCGCGGCCTGAAATGTGTTGATGACAGCCACGTCTGCATCAGCCAACGCAAGATGGTCTACGATTCCTACATGGCGGATTCGACCCGCTCTTGGATCAATCAGCCCGCAGGTCCCCACGAATACGCATCCGGCGTACGCCTCATGGCCCTCAGCAAGAAGCGCAAGGAACTCTCCTGCGCCGAGTTGCAACACGGCAAAGAAGAGGCAGACCGTGGGCCAACCGTGTTGACGGGAGGCGCCTATGTCGGGATTACGTCAACTCAGGTCGCGCGCGGCGCGATGCTGTCCCGTGAAGTCTCGAAAGAACTCGCGAAGGAAATTGCGCGCCGATGCAGGTGAGGCTTGACGCGGCCCGTCGGCTCCCCATTTTGCCGGGAGGGCGTTTACGCCGTGCACGCCAACAAACAATAATAACACCAGCGCGAAAGCTTCAGAATGAGCGTGCATGACTTCGTCGATGCAATCGTCACTTTCGTAAGAGCGAACGAAAACTGGGCCGTGCCCGTCGCGTTCGCCGTAGCCTTTCTCGAAAGCTTCTGCTTTCTGTCCATTCTCTGGCCCGGCACTGCAATTCTCGTTGGAATTTCCGCGCTGCTCGCCAAAAGCGGTGTGGAATTAAGCGTGCTTTGGCCGGCCATCGTGGCAGCAGCCGTGGGCGGATCGTTTGGCTACGCGCTCTCCTATTGGATTGGCCTCTATTTCAAAGATGGCATCCGCGAGATGTGGCCCTTCAATCGCAACCCCGCGATGGTCGAGAGCGGACAGGCGTTCTTCGATAAGTGGGGTGCGCTAAGCGTGTTCTTCGGCCACTTCTTCGGGCCGATCCGGGCGGTCATTCCTGTCGTGGCCGGCATGTACGCTTTGCCGCAGTGGCAATTTCAACTCGCCAATATTGTATCAGCGTTCATTTGGGCGGCCGGCATTATTGCCCCATCCTATTTCGGCTTTGGCTATCTTCTGGGCACAGAATCCCCGCCCCCGACCCCATAACGCAGCCTGAGCTTGCGCGACGCAGCGCGATCCCTTAGAGGAACGCCCAATGCTGCGCTTCGATGCGCGGCCTTCTCATCCACCCCTTTCCTGGCATCGAGGCCGTTTTTCATGTCTAAGACGTCGTTGAAGAATATTCAGAAGCAGAAGAAGAAAGCCCGCCGCACCATCGACCGTCCGGCTCAGTCGCGGATCCAGGGCAACACGGCCGCCGCTCGCAAGCGCCTCAAGAAGCTTTCCGGTATCGCCCGCGCGAAAAAGGCAGTGGCCGCCTAGACATCGGGCCGCCGCTACCTAGCTATACTCCGTCAACGCCGGCGCATCGTGACGACGTGAGCAAGAAGCCTTATGACACCTGCGCTCTATCCGCCGACGGTGACACCGCCGGCGCAGCCTTTGCCGCTGCTTCCCTTCCTGAGGCGTTTCATCCGCAATCCACTGCGGGCAATTCCTCAGGCGGTCTATGAAGAGCCGGTCGTTACCTATGGCAAGAAGCGTCCGCTGCTTGCCTGGGTGACAAACCCGACGCTCATCGAAAACATTCTCGTCAAAAACGCCGAGCAGTTCCCCAAGACGCGCCTCGATCTGCGCGTCCTGCGGCCCATCGTCGGCGACGGCCTGCTGACCGCCCAGAACGAGAGCTGGCGCTGGCAGCGTAAGATTGCGAGCCCGCCGTTCCGTCACGCCGAGCTTTTGACGTATGTGCCGACGATGGTCGACGCGGCCGACGAATGCATCGCGCAATGGCGTCAGCGCGGTTCTGCGCCGTTCACGACCGACGTCGAAGCCGCCATGACCGATGCGACGTTCGCCGTCGTAGCGCGCACCGTCCTCGCCGGCATCAACACCGCCGAGGGCGATCGCATCAAGGCTTCGAGCCGTTCCTATCTCGATCCGATATCGTGGGAAGTTGCCGCGTCGATGCTGCAATATCCCGAAACCTATTGGCATCCCGGCAAAGCCCGCATGCGTCGTTCCGCAGACGAGCTGAGGGCAATCATGCGCCGCCTCGTCGCGCATCGCCGTAGTGGCGGAGCATCAGGCAACGATCTTGTCGCCCGCATGCTGGCTGCAAAAGATCCCGACACCGGCCAACCGATGTCCGACGACATGCTCGCCGACAATCTGGCAACCTTCCTGTTTGCCGGACATGAGACGACCGCGAAGGCCCTAACCTGGACACTCTATCTTCTCGCCCGTGCGCCCGAGTGGCAGGACCGTCTTCGCGACGAAATTTCGGCCGTCGCAAGTTCGTCGCCGATCACGCCTGAAACCGTCACCAAATTGCCGACCGTGTCGCGCGTGCTGAAAGAGGCGATGCGCCTCTATCCGCCGGCTCCTGTCATGACGCGCGTCACGGCAGCGGAGATGGACATCGGCGGCAAGACGCTGCCGAAATCGACACTGATCGTCATGCCGATCTTCATCATCCATCGCCATCACGCATTGTGGGAAGACCCCAATCGCTTCGATCCGGATCGCTTTCTTCCCGAGAAGGAAGCTCGGTATGCGCGCACCCAATTCATGCCCTTTGGCTATGGTCAGCGCATTTGCATCGGCTCGTCGTTCGCGATCCTCGAAGCGACCGCCATCCTGGCAACGCTTCTGCGCCACGCCCGTTTCGAATGGGACGGCAGGCTCGCGCCAGAACCCGTCAGCCGCGTAACGCTCCGGCCGAAAGGCGGCATGCCGCTGACCGTCCGCCCACTGTGAAGTTGCTCCACGCGGGCACCAGCGACGTTAGGAAAGCATTTACTCCGCGTTAGCGAAGTCCAAATTTTACTGTCGCAATTGCAGGCTTGGCGTGAGCGCGGCTGAAAACAGTCAGTGCTATGATTTGTCGCATCATAAGAACCGCCTCCAAGGAGAGGCCAATGACGATGACAAAAATAGCCTACCTGATCGCAGCAATCGCACCGGGCGGACTGATCCTACTGGCGTGCCTCGGCATCGCTCACGTCGCAATGACCGGCCTGAAAGACAGAAGGGCCAGACTGGCCCTTCAAAGGGTGCCGGTCAAAGCCGGACGTTAAATCCCGAGCTTGCCTTTCAGGATCTCGTTGACAGCGGCCGGGTTCGCCTTGCCGCCAGTCGACTTCATCACCTGACCGACGAACCAGCCGAGCATCGAGGGCTTTGCCTTCGCCTGCTCAACCTTGTCGGGGTTGGCTGCAATGATGGCATCGACGGCCTTCTCGATGGCGCCCGTGTCCGTCACCTGCTTCATGCCACGCTTTTCGACGATCTCCGCCGGATCGCCACCCTCGGTCCATACGATCTCGAACAAATCCTTCGCGATCTTGCCCGAGATGGCGTTGGAGCCGATCAAATCGACGATGCCGCCGAGTTGCGCCGCCGAGACGGGGCTTTCCTCGATCGGCTTGCCTTCCTTGTTCAAGCGCCCGAACAGCTCATTGATAACCCAGTTGGCAGCGAGCTTGCCGTCGCGGCCCTTGGCAACCGTCTCGAAGTAATCGGCCGATGACCGCTCGGCGACGAGCACGTCCGCGTCGTAGCCCGACAACCCGAAGCTCTTCATGAAGCGCGCACGCTTCTCATCGGGAAGCTCCGGCAGCCCCGTTTTCAAATCGTCAACGAAACCTTGTGTCAGCTCCAGCGGCAGCAGATCGGGATCGGGGAAATAGCGATAGTCGTGCGCTTCTTCCTTCGAACGCATCGACCGCGTTTCGCCTTTGCCGGAATCGAACAGTCGCGTTTCCTGATCGATCTTGCCGCCATCTTCGATGATGTCGATCTGACGGCGCGCTTCGTACTCGATCGCCTGGCCGATGAAGCGGATCGAATTGACGTTCTTGATCTCGCAGCGCGTTCCGAGCTCGTCGCCCGGCTTCCTCACCGACACGTTGACGTCGGCGCGCAGGTTGCCCTTCTCCATGTCGCCGTCGGACGTGCCGAGGTAACGCAGAATGGTACGCAGCTTCGTGATGTAAGCCTGCGCCTGCTTCGACGAACGAAGATCTGGCCGCGAGACGATCTCCATCAGCGCGACGCCTGAGCGGTTGAGATCGACGTAGGAATAATCCGGATGCTGGTCGTGCAGCGACTTGCCCGCATCCTGTTCGAGATGCAGACGCTCAACTCCGATCTTCAGCATCTCGCCATCCACTTCGATCTCGATCGCTCCTTCGCCAACGATCGGCTGCTTGAACTGCGAGATCTGATAGCCCTGCGGCAAATCCGGATAGAAGTAGTTCTTGCGGTCGAACACGCTCTTCAGATTGATCTGAGCCTTGAGACCCAATCCCGTGCGGATCGCCTGCGCCACGCATTCGCGATTGATGACCGGCAGCATGCCGGGCATCGCCGCATCGACGAGCGACACATGGCTGTTCGGATCCGCGCCGAAGCCGGTCGAAGCGCCAGAAAACAGTTTCGACTTTGAGGCGACCTGGGCGTGGACTTCCATGCCGATCACCACTTCCCAGTCGCCGGTCGCGCCTGCGATGAAGTTTTTCGCCTTCGGCTTTTCAGCGACCTTCTGAGAACTCATTTTCCGCCTCCAGTCCGGGCCTTCATGGCGTAGCCGATAGCTGCATAGATAAAGCCGAAAATAAGGGACACGATGAACACACCCGCCGCAGCCCGGCCCAGGTTTGGCGCGTCCCAGATGCGCAGCAACGTCACGATGTAAAGCAGTGCCGCGCCGGCCGCCGCGCCGCCAAATCCGGCGATCAAAATCTTGGATTTATCATCAGCGCGCTGGCCGAGCATATACGCCACGATGATCGTTGCCGGATTGAAGATGCCGTAAAGCAGAACCTCTGTCAGCGGCACGTCCGGCTGAAAGTCAGGCCCCACCGTTTGCCCCCGGCTTGTCACTGCTGTCTTGCACCTGACGAAGCTTCTCTTCCTCGTACTGCACGAACCAACCGATCATGTTGCGCCACTGGGCGCCGACCATCTCGATCATCTCAGGCGGCATCCCCTTTTCGGCGGCCCGCGCTTTGACCCGATCGATGACCTGTTGAATGCGCCACTGAACGACGGCGCCTTCCCGCGTCGACATCTTGAGTTGCCACGCCCTGTCGACGTAGCCGTAGCGCTCGGTGATCAGATCGACGAGCGCATTATCGATCCGATCAATCTCGCTGCGCACCTGGGACATGTCTGCGCATTCCCACGGACGTTTTGGGTCCATGATCTTAGCCCTTCATCCACCATGCGTCCGGCACGGCAAACCGTCCGGCAGCGTCTTCAATAACCTGTGCGGTCCGAAACAGCGTTTCCTCGTCGAACGGCTTGCCGATGAGCTGCAGCCCAAGCGGCGTGCCCTGCGAGGAAAGTCCGCCCGGAATGGACATGCCCGGCAGACCGGCCATGTTCACCGTCACAGTAAATATGTCCTCTAGATACATCGCCAAGGGATCGCCAGACTTTTCGCCGAATGCGAACGCGGGCGACGGCGTCGTCGGCGTCAGCACGACATCGACCGAATTCCAAGCGTCGTCGAAGTCCTTCTTGATGAGAGTGCGGACCTTCTGCGCCTTGAGATAATAGGCGTCGTAATAGCCCGCAGAGAGCACATACGTGCCGATCAGGATGCGGCGGCGCACTTCCTTGCCGAAACCGGCAGCGCGCGTCTTCTCGTACGTGTCGATCAGATTGTCGCCGCTAACGCGCAGGCCGTACCGCATACCGTCATAACGCGCGAGGTTCGACGAGCATTCCGCGGGCGCCACGATGTAATACGCGGGCAGCGCATATTTCGTGTGCGGCAGTGAGATGTCATGGATCGTCGCTCCGGCCGATTTCAGCCACGCGATGCCATCGTCCCAGAGCTTCTGAATTTCGGCCGACATGCCATCGACGCGATACTCTTTCGGAATGCCGACGCGCAGGCCTTTGACGCCCTTGCCAAGCGCCGCCTCGTAATCGGGAACCGGCGCATCGACCGACGTTGTATCCTTCGGATCGTGGCTCGCCATGGCTTTCAGCATCATGGCACTGTCGCGAACCGTCTTTGCGATCGGCCCGGCCTGATCGAGCGACGAGGCAAACGCCACGATGCCCCAGCGCGAGCAGCGGCCGTACGTCGGCTTGATGCCCACCGTACCCGTTAGCGCTGCGGGCTGGCGGATCGAACCGCCCGTATCCGTTGCCGTTGCCGCCAGGCAAAGGTTGGCCGCAACCGCCGACGACGAACCGCCCGACGAGCCACCGGGAACGAGCTTATCGGCCGACGTCTTGCCGTCCGAGCCTTTGCGCCGCCACGGGTTGACGACGTTGCCGAACGCGCTCGTCTCGTTCGACGATCCCATCGCAAACTCGTCGTTGTTGAGCTTGCCGAGCATGACCGCACCGGCGTCCCACAAATTCTGCCCGACCGTCGACTCATACGTCGGCTTGAAATCGTCGAGGATTTTCGAGCATGCCGTGGTGCGTATGCCGTTCGTGCAGAACAGATCCTTGTTGCCGATCGGCAAGCCTTCAAGCGGACGCGCATTGCCTGCTGCGATCCGATTGTCGCTTTCTTTCGCCTGTGCGCGCGCGTGTTCCGGCGTCGGCAAGACGTAAGCATTCAGGGCGCCATTGCCCTTGTCGATTGCCGACAGAAAGGCATCCGTCAGCTCAAGCGCCGTGAATGACTTCTTCTGAAGTCCGTCGCGGGCTTCAGCCATGGTGAGTTTGGTAAGATCGGTCACCGCTCGACTTTCCCTTTCAAACCTTTGCAGCGCTCATAAACCAGCGCCTCCGTTCCGCTTCTGACCTCGATGCGGTCGGCATCCAGACGCGTGAACGTCACCGTCTGTGCGTATTCTTCTGCGCCTTCTGAGCACTGCATCTTGCCCTCGAAGACGTTCGACTTCACTTCGCGTAGCGCTGCAAAATTGCAGCCGCCTTCCCAACTTCCCGTTCCTTCACGCGTCAACGTCAGCGGATAGGTCGCGATGTTCGGCGCATCCTTGCCGTTCTGGATATCCTCGAGTTTCTTGCATCCGGTTGTCGGCGAGTAGGTCCCGTCGCCGACGAACGCAGCGTCAAGCTTCGTTTCCTCAGCCTGCGCCATCCCGGGAGCCAGCATCACTGCTGCAACAGCAAGCAACGCGTGAAACATTCGGTCACTCCACGACCTTGGGCACCACGAAGAAATTGTCTTCCGCCATCGGCGCATTCGCGGTGATCTGGTCGGCAATCTCGCCGTCCGTCACGACGTCGTCCCGCATCTTGAGCTTTTGATCGACGACCCGCGTCATCGGCTCGACCGCCGACGTATCGACCTCATCGAGTTGCTTGACCCAGTCGAGAATGCCGGAAAGCTCTTTCTCGAGACCCTTGGCCTCCTCGTCGCTCACCTTGATACGGGCGAGGCGCGCGATACGGCGAACGGTCGCTTCATCGACCTGCATGAAAAGTCCCTTCAAGAAATCGGGGGATTGCGCCGCTCTCATAACCGGGCGAACGCCACCAATGCAACCAGCGGCGGCATTCCGCAAGGGGTTCAAGTCACGGAAACGGACCGGGAAAGCCGGATAAGGCCCGTTGGCGATGCCAATTTGTCGCCGGACCTGCTAGAGCGTCGCGTCATGACCCTTTTCAGCCGAGATTAGGCGCCCAGTGACACAACCCACCGTTTCCCCGCCGTCGGGACTAACCACCGAAGATCACCATCACTTTCGCGACGCCACGACCGGCGCGGGCCGGCTGATCGGGATCGATGCCGGAACGAAGACGCTCGGCCTTGCCCTGTCTGACGTACGGCGCACGATAGCGTCCCCCCTCGAAACGATCCGCAGGACAAAGTTCACGGCTGATGCGGCACGACTGTTCGCCATCGTCGCCGAGCACGGCGTCTCGGGGTTTGTGCTTGGCCTGCCGCGAAATCTCGACGGCACTGAAGGCCCACGCGCCCAGGCCACCCGTGCGCTTGCCCGCAACCTCAACAAGTTGTCGCCGCTGCCGATTCTGCTCTGGGACGAACGCCTGACGACCGCCGAAGCCGAACGCATGCTAATTGACGCCGATCAGACCCGCAAACGCCGCGCCGAGGTCATCGACAAGCTCGCCGCCACCATAATCCTGCAAAGCGCCCTAGACCGCCTGAAGCAGGACAACTGAGCGGCAATCGCCCAAATGTCATCCTCGGGCTTGTCCTGAGGATGACAAAAGGCACAGCTGGTGACCCCGTCGAACGGTGCGCCACACTCGCCTTGTCCCCGACTTTCGGTCACACGAACCGTGGCATTTCAGGCTCCGTTAAGAGGTTTGCGATTGATGTCGCGCCCCGACCTTGCGGCCCCGCAAGACTCCCCCTATAGAAGCGCCTTTAATGACAACGAAATCGAATTCCAACGCGCTGAAGGTTTTTCCGCGCCGCCATTTGCTGACCTGCGAAGGTTTGTCAGCCAATGAGATCAATTTTCTTCTCGATCTCGCGGACCGGAACGCTGATCACATCCGCAACAATGGCCGCAAGCGGCAGGTCCTCGCGGGCCGAACGCTGATCAATCTCTTCTTTGAATCGTCGACACGCACGCAGTCGTCATTCGAGATGGCGGGTAAGCGCTTGAGCGCCGACGTCATGAACATGAATGTCGCGACGTCGTCCGTCACGAAGGGTGAAACGCTCGTCGACACGGCCGTGACGCTCAACGCCATGCGGCCGGATATCATCGTCGTGCGCCATCACGCGGCTGGCGCAGTCGAACTTTTGTCTCAGAAAGTCGATTGCTCGGTCATCAACGCTGGCGACGGCGCACATCAGCATCCGACGCAAGCCCTTCTCGACGCGCTGACGATCCGTCGCGCAAAAGGCCGCGTCGCCGGACTGACGGTCGCGATCTGCGGCGACATTCTCCATTCGCGCGTCGCGCGCTCCAACATCAACGTCTTGAACGCGCTCGGCGCTCACGTCCGCCTCATTGCCCCGACGACGCTTCTACCCTCCTCGCCCGAACGGCTCGGCTGCGAAGTTTTCACCGACATGTGGAAAGGCATCGAAGGCGTCGATATCGTCATGATGCTGCGTCTGCAGCGCGAACGGATGGAAGCATCCTACGTTCCCTCCAGCCGCGAATTCTTTCACTTCTTTGGCCTCGATCACGAAAAGCTCGCTCGCGCGAAGCCCGATGCGCTTGTCATGCATCCAGGGCCGATGAACCGCGGCGTCGAGATTGCCTCGACCGTTGCCGATCATTCCAGAAGCGTCATCCGCGAACAGGTAGAAATGGGCGTTGCAGTTCGCATGGCCGTTCTTGAAGCCTTGTCTGCGCACCTTCCCGGCTTCGCGGAGGATGCGCCATGAGAAAACCGATCGAAAAGCCGAAGAGCGTCGGCCCCGCAACCGTCTTCATCAATGCTCGCCTGATCGACCCGGCATCGAACCGCGATGAGCCCGGCGGCCTTCTGGTCAAGGACGGCTTGATCGCCGATCTCGGCAGCCATCTGCGCCGCAACGCACCGGAAGGCGCGTCGGTCATCGACTGCAAAGGTCACGTCCTGGCTCCTGGTTTGATCGACGCACAGGTGTTCACCGGCGAACCCGGCTACGAACATCGCGAAACGCTCAAGACTGCGAGCCACGCTGCCGCGGCAGGCGGCGTTACGACCATCGTTGTCATGCCGGATACCAATCCGGTGATCGACCAAGTTGCGCTCGTCGATTTCATTCAGCGCCGTGCCCGCGACAACGCCCTCGTCCACGTCCACACCATGGCTGCGATGACGAAAGGCCTGCAGGGCGAGGAAATGACCGAAATCGGTCTGTTGAAACGCGCCGGCGCCATTGCCTTCTCGAACGGCAAAGCGAGCGTGGTCAACACCCGCGTAATGCGCAACGTCCTGAGCTACTCCAAGGACTTTAGCGCGCTCGTCGTGCACCACACCGAAGATCCCTATCTCTCCACTGGCGCGATGAATTCCGGTGAAGTCGCCGCGCGTCTTGGCCTCTCCGGCTCATCGAAGATCGCCGAAACCATTATCTTGGAACGTGACGTCCGCCTCGTCGAAATGACCGGCGGCCGATATCACGCGGCGACGATCAGCTGCCAGGAAAGCCTCGACGTCATCAAGGCCGCCAAGGCAAAAAAACTGCCTGTCAGCTGCGGTGTCTCGATCAATCATCTGACGTTAAACGAGAACGACATCGGCCCGTACCGCACGTTCTTCAAGGTGCGTCCGCCTCTGCGGCGTGAGGAAGACCGCGTCGCCATGGTCCAAGGCGTCGCCAACGGCGATATCGACATCATCGTATCGAGCCACGACCCACAGGACGCCGACACCAAGCGGCGACCATTTTCGGAAGCCGCCGACGGCGCCGTAGGCCTCGAAACGCTGCTCTCTGCCGCGCTCCGGCTCGTTCACTCCGGCGACATGACGCTGTCGGCCATGCTGAAAGCGCTGACCATCAACCCCGCGCGACTGCTCGGTCTGCACTCCGGCCGACTTGCGAAGGGCTCCATTGCCGACCTCGTCCTGTTCGACCCCGGCGAGCCGTGGGTTGTGAACAAGGACTTGCTCCGGTCCCGATCTAAAAACACGCCCTTCGACGAGGCCAAGATGCAAGGCCGCGTCTTGAGAACGATGGTCGCGGGCCAGACCGTCTATGAATACGCTGGCGTCGAACGCACCTAAGCATTACCTCTCTCGGCGACGCTCCATTTCGCACACGAGAGATTCCACTCATGAGCTTGTTGTCACCCTTGGCTTTGCTGACGGACAACGGCTCATGGCAGCCGCACGCTGTGGCGGCACTTCTAGGTTATCTGCTCGGCTCCATTCCGTTCGGCCTACTGCTGACACGCGCCGCCGGACTGGGCGACATCCGCAGCATCGGCTCGGGCAATATCGGTGCGACCAACGTCCTCCGCACGGGCAATAAAAGGCTCGCCGCCGCGACGCTTCTGCTTGATGCCGCCAAAGGCGCCGCCGCCGTCCTGATCGCACGCGCCTGGCTCGGCGAAACCGCCGCGATGGTGGCCGGTCTCGCAGCCTTCCTCGGACACATCTATCCGGTTTGGCTTGGCTTCAAAGGCGGCAAGGGCGTCGCGACGTACCTCGGCGTTCTCATTGCCCTCGCTTGGCAACTCGCACTGCTTTTTGCCGTGCTTTGGCTTGCAGTTGCGAAAGTCGGCAAGATATCCTCGCTTGCGGCCATCGTTGCGACGATTGCCGTTCCCGTCGCCGCCTGGATATGGGGAGAACGCGCGCTCGCCATCACCGTCACGTTGATGAGCATCGTGGTGCTCATCAAACATCGCGCCAATATCGAACGTCTGATGGCTGGGGAGGAGCCGCGGATTGGCTCCAAAACCTGATCAGCCCGAGCTTTTCAATCCATCGCCGCCTCCTTCCGAACTCTCCGACGAAGAACGGATCGCCTGCCTGCGCCTGATCCGCTCGGAGAATGTCGGCCCTGTCACCTTTCGCGATCTGATCAATTATTACGGCGGAGCGGCAAAAGCGCTGGAGATCCTGCCGACGCTGTCACGGCGTGGCGGCTCAGGGCGGCCGATCCGAATTTGCCCAAAAGCCGACGCCGAACGCGAATTCGCGACTGCTGCACGCATCGGCGCAATGCCGTTCTTCACCGTGGAGCGCGACTATCCGCAGGTTCTGGCGGGCATCGAAGCTCCCCCGCCTATGCTTTATGTGAAAGGTGATCTGGACCTGTTGAAACGGCCGTCCATAGCGATCGTTGGCTCGCGCCAATCCTCAGCGGCAGGCATGCAACTAACCAGATTGTTTGCGAGCCAATTGGCGGAAGCAGGCTTCGTCATCGTGTCCGGCCTTGCCCGCGGCATCGACAAAGCCGCACACGAAGCGTCTTTGGGCAGCGGAACGATCGCTGTGGTCGCAGGAGGCATCGACTGGGTCTATCCGCCGGAACACGCCGAGCTTCAGGCGCGCATCGGTTCGGAAGGCTGCCTCGTCACGGAACGCCCTCCCGGATTGAAACCCCGCGATAGGGACTTCCCCCGCCGCAATCGCATAATTGCGGGCCTCGTCTACGGCGTCGTCATCGTTGAAGCCGCCGCCCGCTCAGGCACGCTCGTCACCGCTCGCTACGCGAACGAGCTCGGCCGCGAGGTCTTCGCGGTCCCCGGCCACCCACTCGACCCGCGCGCGGAAGGCACCAATCGATTAATCAAACAAGGCGCGACCCTGGTCACCGACGTCTCTGATATCATCGAAGTCCTCCAACCGATCCTGGGGCTCGAAGACCGCCGGAGCGATTTGGCGAGCCAGACGCCCGCGCCGGCGCCCGCTCAGCCATTGCCTGCCCCCACCCTGGAAATGGCATCCGAAGATGTTCTGAATGCCGTTCTGACGGCTCTAGGACCTGCGCCCGTCGCCACTGACGCCATCGCCCGCCAAACGGGCCTTAACGTCCAAGCCGTCCAGGTTGCCCTCCTGGAACTCGATCTGGCGGGGCGCATCGAGCGGCAGGGGCAAAGCCTGGTCGCCCTGAAGGCGACTGCGATTTGAGCCCTACGACCGCTCCTTACGCTCGTTAGGAGCCTCGCCTGAGCGTCTCGCGCTGTGCCTCGGCGTGCGATATCGCGAGCATGCGAGACAGCTTCCGGCACCCATGCTGGTCCGCCATTTGCTGCAATTGTCCCAGCAAATCAGCGAGATACTCAAGCCGTTCCCGCCGGTCATCCCTCGAACAGCCGGAAAGCCGATTATGATGCAAATCGTCCATTGTGCTTGCGATCATTCCCACCGCCATCCATATCCCGAGAACATCTTACTCGCCAAATGGTGGCAATATCAACAAAAATACAATCAAAAATAGAAAGACCGGGCATTTGACAGCGCCGCGACGATCAACCATGTTCCCGGCCCGCCGGGCGGCAGAGATGAAGCCCGCCAATCCGCAGCAATTGCGGGTTTAACGGCGTGAGGAGCGAAATCGCCAGATGAACGTCGTCATCGTCGAATCCGCCGCTAAGGCCAAGACGATCAATAAATATTTGGGCTCGGGTTACAAGGTCATCGCGTCCTACGGGCACGTGCGCGACCTGCCGGCCAAAGATGGCTCTGTGGAGCCCGATCATGATTTCAACATGCACTGGGAAGTCGATACGAAATCCCAGAAGATCATGCGCGAAATCGCCGAAGCGGTAAAAAAAGCCGACAAGCTGATCCTCGCGACCGACCCTGATCGCGAAGGCGAAGCCATCTCCTGGCACATCCTGCAAATTCTCAATCAGAAGAAGGCGCTCGGCAAAGACACCGAAGTCGAGCGCGTGGCGTTCAATGCCATTACCAAGCAGTCGATCCTCGCCGCGCTGAAAGAGCCGCGCAAGATCGACGAACCGCTGGTTGACGCCTACCTCGCCCGCCGGGCGCTGGATTATCTCGTTGGTTTTACGCTGTCTCCCGTCCTATGGCGCAAGCTTCCGGGCTCGCGTTCGGCGGGCCGCGTCCAATCGGTGGCGCTTCGCTTGGTTTGCGACCGCGAGGCCGAGATCGAGGCGTTCAAGACCGAAGAATACTGGACGATCGAGGCGCTCCTTTCGACCGCCAAGAACGAAGACGTCCGCTCACGCCTCGTCGCCATCGACGGCACGGTGCTGAAGAAGCTCGATATTAAAGACGAGGCGACCGCGACGGCGATCCGCAAGGCGCTGCTCGGACAGGATTTCCGCATCGCGTCCGTTGAGAAGAAGGCGACCAAGCGCAACCCGTATGCGCCGTTCACGACATCGACGTTGCAGATGGATGCTTCCCGTAAGCTCGGCTTCTCAGCCAAGCAGACGATGCAGATCGCCCAGCGCCTGTATGAAGGCGTCGACATCGGCGGCGAGACCGTCGGTCTCATTACTTATATGCGAACCGACGGCGTGCAGATCGTGCCGGAAGCCGTCAGCCAGATCCGCGATGTGATCTCGGCCGAATACGGCAAAAACTACACGCCCTTTGCGCGCGAATACAAAACCAAAGCCAAGAATGCCCAGGAAGCGCACGAAGCGATCCGCCCGACGGATCCGCGCCGCAAGCCTGATCAAGTCCGCAAGCATCTCGAAAAAGATCAGGCCGCGCTTTACGATCTGATCTGGAAACGCACCATCGCTAGCCAGATGGCCGCCGCCGACATCGAGCAGACAACGGCGGAAATCGACGTCAAAGGTTCGGACGGCAAAGCCTACGGCCTGCGCGCCAACGGCTCGGTCCTGATGTTCGACGGCTTCCTCAAGGTCTACGAGGAAGGCCGCGACGACCGCGTCCGCACTATCGAAAAGGGCAAGGACGACACCTCCGACGAGGATGATGATAACCGTCGTCTTCCGCCGCTCGCAGTGGGCGATCGCCTGAAAGACAAAGAGATCAGCGCCGACCAGCATTTCACGCAGCCGCCGCCGCGTTTCTCGGAGGCAACGCTGGTGAAGCGCATGGAAGAGCTCGGCATCGGCCGCCCGTCGACCTATGCTTCGACGATGGCCGTGCTCGTCGACCGCGATTACGTCCGCATCGAGAAGAAGCGTCTGATCCCGGAAGATAAGGGCCGCCTCGTCATCGCGTTCCTCGAAAGCTTCTTCAAGCGCTACGTCGAATACGATTTCACCGCCGACCTCGAAGAAAAGCTCGACCTCATCTCCAACGACGAGCTGGAATACAAGCAAGTGCTGCGCGACTTCTGGCGCGACTTCATGGCTGCCGTCGGCGAGATCAAGGATCTGCGCGTCGGCGACGTCCTCGAAGCGCTGAACGAGATGCTTGGACCGCACGTCTTCCCCGATAAGGGCGACGGTAGCGATCCGCGCCTCTGTCCGAAGTGCGGCACAGGACGCCTGAGCCTGAAAATCTCAGGTAAATACGGCGCCTTCATCGGCTGCGGAAATTACCCTGAGTGCAACTATACCCGTCAGTTGACGCAAAGCTCCGACGGCGACGCCGCCGCGCTCGACGGCAAAATCCTCGGCTACAACGATGACGGTCTTGCCGTCACGATGAAGACGGGCCGCTTCGGACCTTACATCCAGCTCGGCGAAGCCGAAGGCGACGAGAAGCCGAAGCGCTCGAGCATTCCGCGCGGCATCGACGCTGCGACCCTCGATTTCGAACGCGCGATGCAGCTTCTGTCGCTGCCGCGCGATGTTGGCGAGCATCCCGACGAAGGCGGCATGATTACAGCCGGTCTCGGCCGTTTTGGGCCGTTCATCGTACATGAGAAGGACGGCGCGAAAACGTACGTCAACCTCGAAAGCCTGGAAGACGTCTTCACGATTGGCCTCAATCGCGCTGTCACGCTCATCGCTGAAAAGCGCGCAGGCGGCGGCAAGAGCCGCTTCCAGCGTAACGCACCGAAGGTCGTTAAGGACCTCGGCGTGCACCCGAGCGAAGGCGGAGCAGTGCAGGTGCTCGAAGGCCGTTATGGTCCCTACGTCACGCACAACAAAGTCAACGCCACCGTTCCCAAGGCGAAGAACCCCGCCGAGCTGACGATGGACGAAGCCGTCGCTCTCATCAACGAGCGCATCGCCAACGGCGGTGGCAAGAAGGGCAAGCCCGCGCGCGGTGCCAAGGCAAAAGCCGCGAAGGACGACAAACCCGCGAAAGCGCCAAAAGCTGACAAGGCCGCCGCACCGAAAGCCGCGAAGAAGCCAGCTGCGACGAAAACCGCAGCGGCCAAAGCCGAAAAAGCGCCAGCCAAGAAAGCGCCGGCAACGGCCGCTGGAGCCAAGAAACTCGCGAGGGCAAAGGCCTGACCGCAAAACGACGAGGCGCAAAGGTGGCCCGCAAATCGAGCCCGGCGCGAGCCCCGGCCGATGGCGGTCTGCCGAGCAAGGAGCAGATTCTCGAATTCCTGAATTCCGCTCCGGGCAAAGCCGGCAAGCGCGAGATCGCTCGCGCCTTCGGCGTATCAGGCGGCGCGAAGATTGCGTTGAAGCGCCTGCTCGCCGAAATGACGGACGAAGGCGCCCTCTCAGGCGACAAGAAGCACCTGCGCGAAAAGGGCAAGCTGCCGCCCGTCACGACGCTTGAAGTCACCGGCCGCGATGACGACGGCGACCTTCTTGCTAAACCTCTTCAGTGGGAAGAGTCCGACGGCAAGCGCCCAGTCGTTCGCGTTGTCGCGACCCGCGATGGACGCGACGCGGAGATCGGCATCGGCGATCACATTCTGGCGCGCCTACAAAAGTTGCCCCGCGGCAGCGGGCAGGCGTCTTACGAAGCGACGCCGATCAAGAAGCTGCCACGCGAGAAGCGCCGGCTGCTCGGCATCTTTCGTGCTGCCAAGCGCGGCGGCGGAACCATTGAACCGATCGACCGCAAGGAATTGAAGAGCTGGCCGATCCTGCCCGACGACATGGGTAGCGCGGAAGACGGCGACCTCGTGCGCTTCCAGCTCAATCGCCGCGGCCGCTTCGCAACGCCGCGCGCAGAGATCGTCGAAAGCCTGGGCAATCCCGACGATCAACGCAAGATTTCGCTCATCGCCATTCACGCCCACGGCATCCCAGAGGACTTTCCTGAATCCGTCCTGCAAGAGTGCGAGACGCTCCCGCCTCCGACGATGGACAGGCGCACGGACCTCAGAAACGTCCCGCTGCTGACTATCGACCCCATCGACGCCCGCGACCATGACGACGCCGTCCATGCCGAGCCCGACAGCGATCCGAAAAATTCCGGTGGCTTCATCGTCACCGTCGCCATCGCTGATGTCGCCCACTACATTCGTCCTGGCTCGAAGCTCGACCGCGAGGCGCAACTGCGCGGCAACTCGGTCTACTTCCCAGATCGCGTCGTGCCGATGCTGCCGGAGAAAATCTCGAACGATCTGTGTTCGCTACGTGAGCTTGAGGAACGCCCCTGCCTCGCCGTTCGCATGATCTTCGACAAGCATGGCGAGAAGCGAAAGCACACGTTCCTTCGCGCCATGATGAAGTCGGCTGCGAAGCTCTCCTACCAGGAAGCGCAGGCCGCCATCGATGGTAAACCCTCCGACAAATGCCAACCGCTAATGGAGCGCGCGCTGCTCCCGCTGTGGGCTGCCTATCGCGCCGTCGCGAAAGCCCGCGAAAACCGCGGCCCGCTCGACCTCGATCTGCCCGAGCGCCGTATCGTGCTCGACGAGGAAGGCAAGGTTGCGCGCGTCGTCACACCGGAACGACTCGAAGCCCATCGCCTGATCGAAGAGTTCATGATCCAGGCGAACGTCGCTGCCGCCGAGACGCTCGAAGAAAAGCGCCTGCCGCTCGTCTATCGCGTTCACGATCAGCCCAGCCCCGAGAAGCTCAAAGGCCTGCGCGACTTCCTCGAAACGCTCGATATGAAAATTCCGCACGCGGGCGCACTGAAGCCGGAAGCCTTCAATCGCGTGCTTGAGCAGGCGAAAGACCTTCCCGTACCGGATCTCATCAGCGAAGTGATCCTGCGTTCGCAATCGCAAGCCGAATACAATCCGAAGAACATCGGCCACTTCGGCCTGAACCTCGTCCGCTATGCACACTTCACGTCGCCGATCCGCCGCTACGCCGACTTGATCGTCCATCGCGCGCTGATCCGCGCATTGAGCCTCGGCCCCGACGGATTGACCGATGATGAAATTCCGCATCTCGCGAGCGTCGCCAAGGCCATCTCAGATACCGAGCGCCGCGCCATGTCCGCCGAGCGCGAGACGACCGACCGTCTGATCGCCGCTCACTTGGCCGATCGCATCGGAGTGACGTTCACGGCGCGCATCGCGGGCGTGACGCGCTCGGGTCTTTTCGTGCGCTTGAAGGACACTGGCGCCGACGGCTACATCCCGATTAGCAGCCTCGGCAACGACTACTATCACCACGTTGAAGCTGCCCACGCGCTGATCGGCGCCCGATCCGGCGAAGGCTATCGCCTCGGCGACACCGTCGAGGTCCGCCTGCTTGAAGCCATCCCATCGGCGGGGGCATTGCGCTTCGAAATGCTGACGGAGCCCTCACCCGGCAATTTCGGCTCGGGAAAGACATTGCGGCGCAACACGGGTGGTAAACGAAAATTCGGAAAGTTCCGCGGGCAACGACGCTGACGCCGCAGGCCGGCGCCTGATCTTGACCTGAAAGATGAGAGGCCCCATCACGGAGTCATGGCAAATTTGGCCGACAAGATCATCGATGCTGATGCCCAGACGGACCGTAATGTCTGGCAGGCCATGAGGCGCGGCTGGCGACAGCGCTGCCCGAACTGCGAGACCGGCCGGATCTACGGCAAATATCTCAAAGTCAACGATGTCTGCTCCGATTGCGGCACGGAACTGTTTCATCAGCGCGCCGACGACGCCCCGCCCTACTTCGTCATGACGATCACCGCGCACGTCATCGTCGCCGGCATTCTCATCACCGAACAGCTCTATTCTCCGCCAACCTGGGTTCAGCTTTCGATCTGGATGCCGGCGCTGGTGATCTTAAGCCTCTGGCTGCTGCCGCGCGTCAAAGGCGCATTGATAGGGTATCAGTGGGCGCTGCGGATGCACGGCTTCGGTGATCCGAGCCTCGACGAGCCTGAGAAATGGCCGCCGCCTCCGGCCGAGACGGACACGCGGTAACGAGCCGTGTCCGCGGAACCTCTCGAAAATTCTACGTCCGATGTTCCCGTTCGCGACGCCGCGTGCCTACTCGTCGCCGACCTCAGCAACGCTGAACCCAAACTGCTGATGGGACGCCGTCATTCCAATCAAGTCTTCCTGCCCAACAAATGGGTCTTCCCCGGTGGCCGCGTCGAAGACGAAGATCGCCACTTCGCAAAGCAGTTCACAGGACAATTCTCGCCTGCCGATCTGGCCGATGAGATCAAACCTTTTGCGCTTGCAGGCATCCGCGAGCTTTTCGAGGAGACAGGGCTGCTGATCGGCAAAGAAGGCGCGCTGCCCGAAACATTGCCTGCCTGGCAGACGTTTGCCGCATCAGGGCACGCCCCTGCTCCCGCGAACCTTATTCCGTTTGCGCGCGCGATAACGCCGCCTGGCCGCGTTCGCCGTTACGACACCTGGTTCTTCCTTGCAGTTTCCGAAGCGGTCTCTGCCGATCGCTCTGCGACGGACGACGAGCTGCTCGATCTTGGGTGGTTTACGTTATCGGAAGCCGCGGCGCTCGATTTGCCAAACATCACGCGGCTTGTGCTTAATGACGTGGCCGAACTTCTCGAAGCCGCGCCGGTATTTCGCAACAGCGCCGAACGCCTGCCTTTCTATTATTCCGCAGGCTCATCCTTCCACCGCGACCTGATATCGTGTAAAGTCGCACCTCCGATGCCTTGACACGGCAAAGTTGACGCGTATGTTGCGCGCTCCCTGGCCAAGGTTTCTTGGCATTTTTCACTTAAGGCCACGATCCATGGCAAAGCCAGTCACGCAGAAAATCAAATTGTTGTCGTCCGCCGGAACCGGTTTCTTCTACGTCACGAAGAAAAATCCGCGCACGGCAACCGAAAAGCTTGTTTTCAAGAAGTACGACCCCGTTGCGCGTAAGCACGTGGAATTCAAAGAAACAAAAATTAAATAAACCGTGCTGCTGCTCAGCCGATTACGGCTGAACTTGACGGATATCAATCGTGTTGAGGAAGCTCTGGCTGATGATGTGGCCAGGGCTTAAAGCAAACTCGGCAGCGGGGTAAATCGTTCCGAGACAGCTTCGCAACCCTGGCCACGACCGGGCGAGGTTCAAAGAGGGCGTTGTTCCCCACCCAGCTTCGCGATCGATCCTCCGCAACCGTTCGAGGAGGCCACTCGTGTGGTCGCTTGGTTCGATCATACCCACTCTACCAGGCTTTGCGGCGGGCCCGATAGCGCGGGATTTTATAGGCGTCACCTAGCGGCGAGTGCACGCAAGGCCGACGTCAAAATCGTAAGAATTCCTATTTATCCCCACTTAGACGCGTAGATTGGTGCCAGATTACGACGCGGAAAGCAACAACTGCTTTACTGTGTCGCCGGCGCTACGATTCACGCAAGCTTGCTTGTATGGCGTTCACGACTAACCGCCAGAAAAGCATAGCTATTTTCTGACATCTGCGTGACGGTTGCGTTGTTCTCAAATTGCGGCTTGCCCGCAAGCAACGTGACTTTCGGCTAAAGTCTCATTTACGCGGCGTCGACCACAACGCGGTTCCGGCCGCGTCTCTTGGCGATGTAAAGGGCGCTATCCGCCCGCTTGAACATCGTCTCCGGCGTGTCGTCTGCCGTCTCCAACGTGCCGATCCCGACGCTCGCCGTCACCCGGATATTCTGACCATCACCGATCCGGAATTCATCGGAGGCAACGCATGCGCGCAGGCGCTCGCCGACCTGATAAGCGTGCGTTAGATCAGTGTCCGGCATAATGATCACGAACTCCTCGCCGCCGAACCGGCAGGCAAGATCGATCCCGCGCGTATTGCGCCGCAAGCGCACGGAAAACTCCCTTAGCACTTCATCACCGACATCGTGCCCGTAGGTATCGTTGACGTTCTTGAAGTGATCGATGTCGGCAACCAGCATCGACAGGCTGCGCCCGGTCCGGACCGCTTCCGAAACAAGCGTCCGCAAATGGCCTTCCATGTAGCGACGGTTATGTAGCCCAGTCAGCGAATCCGTAATCGACAGCTCGACGCTTTCCGCGAGCCGATGGCGAAGAAAATCCGAATGCCGCTTCCGCTTGATCTGGGTTTTGACACGCGCCAGCAGTTCATGGCGATCGATCGGCCGCATCAGGTAGTCGTTGACGCCCATATCGAGGCCGCGCAGCAATCGTGCTTCATCGCCGGGTTCGACCAGCATGATAACCGGTAGATGCCGCGTCCGTTCGAGCGATCTGACCTGCGAGCAAAGCCGCAAGCCGTCCGAGCCGCTCAATGAAAGACTGACGATGAGCAGATCAAATCCGCCCTCCGCGAGCCGAACGAGCGCAGTCTGCGCATCCCGTTCGAGATGCGCGTCGTTCGCGCGCGATAGCACTTCGAGCAGACGCGTCGCCGACCGCTCATGATCGTCGACCAGCAGAACACGCCCCGTCCTCGCCGACAGCGCCCGCGCGAGCGAACCGTCGTCGGGAATGCCCATGGTACGGCCCGTCGACGCGCGCATCATCATTTCGTCGTTGAGCATTTTGAGGCGTGCAAGGTTCCGCACGCGCGTCACGAGCGCGATGTCGTCGACCGGCTTGGTGAGGAAATCGTCCGCACCGCTCTCCAGCCCGAGAACCTTGTCGGACGGCTGATCGAGGGCGGTGACCATGACGACGGGAATATGGTGCGTGAGATGACTGCCTTTGATGCGTCGGCACGTTTCGAAGCCATCCATGCCCGGCATCATGACGTCGAGAAGCACGACGTCAACGCTCTCATGCTCAAGGATATCCAGCGCCTGCTGCCCGCTGTTCGCCGTGAGAACTTCGAAATATTCCGCCTGAAGCCTCGCTTCGAGAAGCTTCACGTTTGCCAGAATATCGTCGACGACGAGAACGCGCGCGGTCATGAGCTGAAAAATCTTTGAAGAATACTAGGCCTTCGATGCACCGATGAACTTCCGGACGGTTTCGAGGAAAGACGTGACGGAGATCGGTTTCGAGATGTACGCTTCGCAACCGCCTGAACGGATGCGTTCTTCATCGCCTTTCATCGCGAAGGCCGTGACCGCGACGATGGGAATTTGGCAAAGCGTATCGTCGTCCTTTAGCCAGCGCGTGACCTCTAGCCCGGATACCTCCGGCAGCTGAATGTCCATCAAGATGAGATCGGGACGATGCTTGCGCGCAAGTTCGAGAGCCTCGAAACCATTGCGCGTCTGAATTGTCTGATAACCGTGCGCAACAAGGAGATCATTGAAGAGCTTCATATTGAGCTCGTTGTCTTCAACGATCAGGACAGATTGCGCACCGAGCCGCGGCTCGGGCGAACGACGCTCGACGCTCATTCCCGTTTCCTGATACGTCATAGCAACCGCCTAGGCTCCTTGCGGCCGTTGTGCACCGATTCTCGGTTGAATTGGCGCTCGACTTTGCCCCTGAAAGCGGTAACCAACAGTTAACGACACCTCGACGATTAGGTAACCATATGTTCCGATCGAAGCCCGCGCGATTGACCGAGGAACGAGCAGAAGCACTCGCGTTGCAGATACTGACGTACGTGCTCGCCGACCCCAAGCAGATTTCGCGCTTTCTGGCGCTGACCGGAAGCGACCCGCACGACCTTCGCAACATCGCCTCTTCGCGCGAGATGCAGCTGGCGACGCTCGAGTTTCTATTGTCCGATGAAGGGCTTCTTCTGGCATTTTGCCAGGAGAACGGGATTGACCCGGCGCTGATTGCACCGGCCCATCAGCTACTCGCCAGCCCGATCGACGACTGAAGTAAATTTATTTCGTCGGCGCCGCCGTGGCTGGGCACTTACCGGGTTCAAGGAACGTCAGCTCCTTGAGATCGCCCCTGATCGAAAACTCACCGTAATCGATCTTGAGATCGCTCGTGACGCCATTCTCGAAATAGCGGAACGACAGCTCGTAAGCGGGCGTCTGATCTTCGTGCTCTTTGCCGGCGTCGAAATAGCTGATCGTCATCGGCCAGGATTCGACCTTCGCCAGCTGATCGGCACCCTTGAATGTGCCGACAGACGCATCCGGACCAGTCCCGAACTTTTTGCCGATGATCGTGTTGGTTAGGTAGTATTTCTCGCCCTTCTCCGAACCGTCGTAGAGATTGGCGGTGAACATCTTGACGCCGCTCTTGGCGGCTTGAACCAAGGTCGAAGCGTGCTGCATAGGGAAATAAATGTCGGTCGGCAGCGATAACCGCTTCTTGGCGGGCTTCACGAGATCGACACCGACGACCGGCGTCGCGCCCTTCGTCCTTAGCGCATCGCCTTGGCTCGAATCCGCTAGCTCATCGTTCTGATATTGCGTCGATGAAAAACGGAGCTTCTTGGCGTCTGCCTCTTCCCAGCTCGAATTTCTAAGATCGCTGACCGTCTCGACGCCGTCCTGGTTCGTCATCACAGTGACGAAGCGCATGTTCTGCGTATAACCCTCGCACGGCGAGCCCTTCAGCTCATAAACCATCCGGCCTACGATTCCGGTCACGCCCGAGCCCGCCGAAGCATCACCCAACGACAGATCGTATACGGCGCGATGCGGCGAAAACGGCACAAGCTCTGCAGCTGCCGCAGAATGGCTCGCCATTCCCGATGCAAGGCCCGCTACCAGGGTCGAAAGCGCTACCAAAGCGTAGCCAAAACGCGTCGTCATCGAACTTAGCTCGCTCTCCGGGCGGAAAAGGCTATAGGTACCGCAAACAAGATGGCAGATAAAGCATTTACAAAAGGGCGTTGCGACGGCCACAAGCTACTGAACAACCTAAACATCGAGTAATCTTTCAATGACCTCCATCGAACAGCGGCTGGCCGAATTGGGCTTAAAACTCCCCGAGGCTCCGCAACCCGTCGCCAACTACGTGCCGTTTCTTCTTTCAGGCGATCAACTCTTCATCTCAGGCCAGATCGCCAAGGACGGCGCCGGCCGCATTCTCACGGGAACGCTCGGCGCCGGTGTCTTGATCGAGGAAGGCCAGGAGGCCGCTCGCCACTGCGCACTCAACCTGCTGGCTCAGGCCAAGGCCGCCCTCGGCGATCTCGGCCGCATCGTGCAGGTCCTGCGGCTCACAGGCTTCGTCGCCTCCGCGCCCGACTTCTACGACCAGCCGAAAGTCATCGACGGCGCATCCGACTTGATGGTCGCCGCCCTGGGCGATGCAGGCCGCCACACCCGTTCCGCCGTTGGCGTCGCGAGCCTGCCGTTGAACGCCTGCGTCGAGATCGACGCCATCTTCAAGGTGCGCTGACGTCATGGCCGATCATGCCGCGTTTTTCCGGCCCGTCGCGCACCGTGGGCTGCACGACAGCAAACGCGGCATCATCGAAAACACCGGCCCCGCATTCGAAGCGGCCATTGCTGCCGGTTACGGCATCGAATGCGATATCCGTCCGATCAAACGCGGCGTTCCGGTCGTTTTTCATGACGAGACATTGCAAAGGCTCGTCGGGGGCCGCGGCCTCGTCGCTGACCTGAAGGAAAGCGACCTCAAAACGCTGCGCCACCGCGACAGCAACGCGCCCATTCTCACGCTCGCCGCACTGCTCGATCTGGTCGCCGGACGCGTGCCACTTCTGATCGAGATCAAAAGCGAGTGGGAGCCGCCGAACAAAACGTTCATCGCTAATATCGCAGCGGCAGCCGCGGCGTACCCAGGCCCCATCGCGTTGATGTCATTCGACCCCGCCGTGATGGTCGCGATAAGGACGGCCGCCCCTGAGATCCTGCGCGGTATGGTCTCCGGCAGCTATGAGGGACCGAGCTGGTGGCCGCGCAAAATCAGCAAGTCCCGGGCCAAGGATCTTCGCGATCTGCTCGAATCGGGCGCCGTCGCACCTGATTTCTACGCCTACGAAGTCGATGCGCTGCCAACGCCCGTCACCCAATTCGCGCGCCGGACGTTAGGTCTTCCCGTTTTCACCTGGACGGTCCGTACCGCCAAACAGCGCCGCATCGCCGAAACATGGGCAGATGCCATGATCTTCGAGGGTTTCCGACCCGAGTAGCCGCAGCCCGCGACATTGCGTGCCTCCCGCGCCGCGCCCGACAGCCCTGCCGTGTAATCGCTTTGATCCTATATCAAGGCGTTGCATAGACTTTGCGCAGGCGCGACAAACGACCGAATGCCGATATTTTCCGACACCGCCGTCCATCTCGTTCCTTCGATCGCGACGCTCGACGCCGCGCAGTGGGACGCATGCGCCAACCCCGATCCCGCAACCTTCAACCCGTTCGTCAGTCACGCCTTCCTGAAAGCATTGGAGGATTCGCATACTGTTGGCCGGCAGACCGGCTGGCTGCCGCGCCACCTCGTCATCAATGACGATGATGGAAACATCGCTGCTGTTGCCCCCGCCTACGTCAAATCCCACAGTCAGGGCGAATACGTTTTCGATCACGGCTGGGCCGATGCTTATGAGCGCGCAGGCGGGCGCTACTATCCAAAGCTTCAGATTGCCGTCCCGTTCACGCCGGTTCCCGGCCCACGCCTCCTCGTCAAACCGGGCGAGAAAGCGCTCGCCGACGAACAGGTGCTGGCAGCCGCCGCAATTGAAGTCGCGCGCCAGGGCGGACTGTCATCCGTACACCTGACCTTCCTGAATGCCGAAACGGCCGAACGTTTGAAAGAGCTCGGCTTCCTAACGCGTGTCGGCCAACAGTTCCATTGGCAGAACGACGGCTACGTATCATTCGATGATTTTCTGGCGTCGCTCGCCTCGCGCAAACGCAAGGCCGTAAAAAAGGAACGGCAGGCCGCCCTGGCACCCGGTATCGAGATCGAGCAAATCTCGGGCAAAGACATCACCGAAGACCATTGGGACGCGATGTTCACGTTCTACATGGACACTGGCAATCGCAAATGGGGCCGCCCCTACCTCAACCGCACGTTCTTTTCGCTGCTGGGCGACACGATAGCCGAACACTGCCTCCTCGTATTCGCCAAGCGCGACGGGCGCTACATCGCAGGCGCTCTCAACATGATCGGCGGCGATTGTTTGTACGGCCGCTACTGGGGCGCCACGGAGCACCATCCGGCCCTGCATTTCGAGGTCTGCTATTACCAAGCCATCGACTATGCCATCGCCAACAAGCTGCCGCGCGTCGAAGCGGGCGCCCAGGGCGAGCACAAGCTCGCGCGCGGCTACTTGCCGGTCGAAACCTATTCGGCTCACTGGATCGCCGACCCGTCGTTCCGCCGCGCCGTCGAGCGTTTCCTGACGCAAGAGCGTGAGGCCGTCGCTCAGATGAATGCCGACTTGACCGAAATGGGTCCCTATCGCAAAGACGAGGCCTGAAGCGGCCCCGGCCGGGTGCCGCGATACCGGGCCGAGCGAACACCATGTCCTACGACAATTCCAATATCTTCGCGAAAATCCTGCGCGGCGAAATCCCGTGCCACAAAGTCTATGAGGATGCTGACGCCATCGTCTTTATGGACGTGATGCCCCAGACGTCGGGCCACACGCTCGTTGTGCCGAAAACGCCGTCGCGCAACCTGCTCGATGCCGATCCGGCTGTGCTCGCAAAGATCATCCCGCTGGTGCAGAAGGTCGCCATCGCCGCCAAAGCCGCCTTCAACGCCGACGGCATCAGCATCGCCCAATTCAATGAACCGGCTGGCGGACAGACAGTGTTTCACCTGCATTTCCACGTCATGCCGCGCTACGAGGGCAAACCCCTTCAGCTGCATGCGCGCCAAATGGAAGATGCCGCCATTCTTGCAGCCAACGCCGAGAAGCTGAAAGCAGCGCTGGCGTAACCTAACTAGGTGACGAGCCGGGCGTGCTCCCCTTCACGGCACGCCCTCGGAAGCCCACTTCTACACTCCATAAGGAGGTGCGCCATGTCCGTTGTCCTTATTATCGGCGCTAGCAGCGGGATCGGCTACGAAACTGTGAAAGCCGCTCTCTCTGCTGGTCACGAAGTTCGCGCATTCTCGCGCTCGGCAAAGAACATATCGATTAGCCACCCTAAACTCGTGAAGCTCAACGGTGATGCGCGCTCGAGCGCAGATGTCAATGCCGCGATGCAAGGCGTGGACGCTGTCATTCAATCACTTGGCGTCAAAACGCTAACCGAGCTTGCCTTTGGCACAACGATCTTTTCCGAAGCAACGCGCATCATGGTCGAGCGGATGCAGCAGACTGGCGTTCACCGCCTTATCATGGTGACTGGTATCGGCGCCGGGAACAGCCGCGGCAGAACCAACTTCCTCTACGACTACATGCTGTTCCCATTGTTTCTGCAGCGCGTCTATTCCGACAAAGACATCGCCGAAGATATCGTTCAGAAAAGCAACCTCGACTGGACTATCGTCCGGCCGGGATTGCTGACAAATGCGCCGGCCAAGAAGCGCTATAAGGTTCTAAATGACATGAAAGATTGGCGCGGAGGCGCAATATCCCGCGCCGATGTCGCGGACTTCATGGTCAAGAGCCTCGCTGATCCAACCACGTACGGCGAGACGCCGATCCTCGTCGACTGACTTTGCTCCAAACAAAAAAGCACGGGAGTTTGCTCCCGTGCTTTTGTATTTCTTCGCGGCAGGAGCTGCGATTACTCGTCCTTCTTCTTCCGCGGCACGCTCGGCACCGCACCCGATCCGTTGGGCTTGTCACCCTTCTCCTTCGGACCGGGAAGTGCCTTCTTTGGCGTCGCGTCGGCCAGGACCGGCTGCGGGCCATCGTCTTCGTCGGTTTCTTCGTCGTCCGGCGTCTTCACCTTCTTCGAAGGATCGAGCGGCAGGAAGTCGAACGTCAGCGTCCGATCCGGCCCTTTGCCGGCGACCAGCACCTTCACCGTGCCGCCGTTTTCGAGCTTGCCGAACAGCAACTCTTCTGCCAGCGGCTTCTTGATGTACTCCTGGATGACGCGCGCCAGCGGACGAGCACCGAACTTCTCGTCGTAACCCTTCTCCGCAAGCCAGCGCGTCGCCTCATCCGACAGCTCGATCGAAACGCCGCGATCTGCGAGCTGCGCTTCGAGCTGGAAGATGAACTTCTCGACGACCTGCGCGATGATCTCGGGCGACAACCCGGCGAACGGCACGACGGCATCAAGACGGTTGCGGAACTCAGGCGTGAACAGCTTGGCCACGGCTTCCGTATCCTCGCCTTCGCGCTTCGTCCGATTGAAGCCCATCGGCGGCTTGGCCATGTCGGACGCGCCCGCGTTCGTCGTCATGATCAGCACGACGTTGCGGAAATCGACCGACTTACCATTATGGTCCGTCAGCTTACCGTGATCCATGACCTGCAACAGAATGTTGAACAGGTCCGGATGCGCCTTCTCGATCTCATCGAGCAGCAGCACGCAATGCGGATGCTGATCGATGCCATCAGTCAGAAGGCCACCCTGATCGAAACCGACATAGCCCGGAGGGGCGCCGATCAAACGGGAAACCGTATGCTTCTCCATGTATTCTGACATGTCGAAGCGCAGCAGTTCGACGCCCATCAGGTTCGCAAGCTGCTTGGCAACTTCCGTCTTGCCGACGCCAGTCGGACCGGAGAACAGGTAGCAGCCGATCGGCTTCTCGGGCTCGCGCAAACCGGCACGCGCCAGCTTGATCGCGCTCGAAAGCGCTTCGATCGCCTTGTCCTGACCGAACACCAGCCGCTTCAGGTCGCGCCCGATGTGCGCAATGACTTCAGCGTCGCTCTTCGTGACGGTCTTCGGCGGAATGCGCGCCATCGTTGCGACTGTCGCTTCGATCTCCTTAGTGGTGATCTTTTTCTTCCGCTTGCTTTCGGGAAGCAGCATCTGCGACGCGCCGGTTTCGTCGATCACGTCGATCGCCTTGTCCGGCAGCTTACGGTCGTGGATGTACTTCGCCGACAGTTCGACCGCGGCCTTAATGGCCTCGTTCGTGTACTTGATCTTGTGATAGTCCTCGAAGACCGACTTCAGACCCTTCAAGATCTCGATGGCATCCTCGACGGACGGCTCCTTGACGTCGATTTTCTGGAATCGACGGACGAGAGCGCGATCCTTCTCGAAGTGCTGGCGATACTCCTTGTAGGTCGTCGAGCCGATGCAACGCAGCGCGCCCGACTGAAGCGCCGGCTTCAGCAAGTTCGAAGCATCCATCGCGCCGCCCGACGTCGCACCCGCACCGATAACGGTGTGGATCTCGTCGATGAACAGCACGGCTCCCGGGAAAGCTTCGACCTCCTTCATCACGGCTTTGAGCCGCTCTTCGAAGTCGCCGCGATAGCGCGTGCCGGCAAGCAACGCGCCCATATCGAGCGAGAAGATCGTCGCGCCCTTGAGAACGTCGGGAACTTGCCCCTGCACGATCTTGCGCGCCAAGCCTTCAGCGATGGCCGTCTTGCCGACGCCCGGATCGCCAACCAGCAGCGGGTTGTTCTTCTGCCGGCGGCAGAGAACCTGAATCGTGCGCAGCACCTCTTGCTCGCGCCCGATCAGCGGATCGATCTTGCCGTCACGGGCCTTTTTATTGAGGTTGACGCAGTAAGTATTGAGCGCGTCGCCGGGCTTCTTCTCTTCGCTCTCTGTCGAATTGACTTCCTCGTCGACGCCGCGAACCGTCCGCGGCTCGAACATGCCCGGCCGCTTCGCGATGCCATGTGCGATATACTGCACCGCATCGAAGCGCGTCATTTCCTGCTCCTGAAGGAAGTAGGCGGCATGGCTTTCGCGTTCCGAGAAAATCCCGACCAGAACGTTCGCGCCCGTCACCTCTTCGCGTCCGGATGTCTGCACATGCACGATCGCCCGCTGAACGACGCGCTGGAACGAATTCGTCGGATGCGCATCCCTGGCCGACTTGGATACGATCGGCTTCAGTTCCGTATCCAGATATTCGATCAGGCGCGCCCGGAGCTGCTCGAGATCAACCGAGCAGGCACGCATCACGGCGGCCGCATCTCGGTCGTCAACGAGCGCTAGAAGCAGGTGCTCCAGCGTCGCAAATTCGTGGTGACGGACGTTTGCATACTGCACCGCCCGGTGCAGCGAGGCTTCAAGATTTTTGGAGAGCGATGTCAATCGAGTCCTACTCTTTCTCCATGGTGCATTGAAGAGGATGGCCATGCTGCCGCGAGAAGTCCATGACCTGCGTCACCTTGGTTTCAGCAACCTCGTACGTATACACGCCGCAAATACCGACACCTTTATGGTGGACATGAAGCATGATGCGGGTGGCATCTTCCTGTCCCTTGTTGAAGAAACGCTGCAGCACGAGAACGACGAACTCCATCGGAGTGAAGTCGTCGTTCAGCAGAAGAACTTTATATAGGTTCGGCTTCTTCGTTTTGGGACGGGTCTTCGTGACAATACCCGTCTTGGAGTCACCATCGCCGTCATCACGGCGCGGACCATCGGGCGGCTCATTCGCTGCCATGCGGGCAGCGTGCACCAGGGAGTGGATGTCCACCTTCTTCATCGCGTGCCTCGGGCAAACCCCGAATCCATCGGATCTCCTAAAGCTATCCCGCAACCTTCAACCGTTGGAGGCAGAAAAGTTACGCTTTCACTGCAAACGCATGCCCGCAGGGACAACTGTCTCTCTCGCCAAATGTTCAAGCTAAACACCCGTGTTCATCAAGCCTGTAATATAGGCACGCTGACGAGCAAAAAATAGAACGAGCCATGCGGCGCTTCAGACAGGCTCGAAGCATGGGACAATGTCGTTTCAACAGATGCTCGCCACCCTCATGCCCCCCCTCTTGGCCCTTCCGCAGATGCCGCGGCGGCCAACAGTCCGGTCTCGCCCCGCGCGTCGTCATGCGGGCCATAATCAAGACCTTAGCGCCCAATAATGGGACATCCAAAGGGGTAAATTTTACCTTGCTCCTTAACGCTAACGAAGTCCTTCAGCTCCTACAGTGACGCTGGCACCTGGAAAGCGCCGAAAGCCTCTTTGACGCCAAAAAGGTGCCCAAAAACAATGCTCTTCTTGCCGATATCGGCGGGTGGGGCGCCAGTGGGAGCCGGTCGGCAATCCCACGAACAGGGTGTCAGTCATTGCCGCTTTTCGAGGGCGGCCAGAGGGATAGAGCGTCGTGTTGCGACGAGTATTTGCGTACGCATCAGCTTTTCTCATCGTTTTCGCCGTTGGCCTGACGAGCGCGGAAGCTCGGGGCAACCGCCACGCTGCGTTCATCCTGGACGCCAACACCGGCGCTGTTCTCCACAATGAAGACGGCGACGCGCCGCGTCATCCCGCGTCTCTCACCAAGATGATGACGCTGTATCTGACATTTGAGACGCTCCAGACCGGGCGTCTGCGTATGTCCGACAGGATTACGATCTCCGAGCATGCTGCCGATCAGGCGCCCTCGAAGCTCGACCTCAAACCGGGCGATCAGATCACAGTCGAAAACGCCATCAAGGCGATCGTCACCAAGTCCGCCAACGACATCGCCGTGGCGCTTGCAGAAAAAATCGGCGGCTCCGAAACCAATTTTGCGCGCCTAATGAATGCCCGCGCCCGCACATTCGGCATGTCAGGTACCCACTACGAGAACGCCTCGGGCCTCCCGAACGACGAGCAGATTACCACGGCACGCGACATGGCGACCCTGGCGCTGCGCCTGCAGGACGATTTTCCGCAGTACTACCCGTTCTTTTCCACCCGGGTATTTTCGTATGGCGGCAAGTCCTACCGCAACCACAACACCATGCTGAACACCTTCGCAGGTATCGACGGCATCAAAACCGGATACACGCGCGCTTCCGGCTTCAACCTCGTGACGTCCCTTCATCGCGGCGAGAAACATTTGGTCGGCGTTGTCTTCGGCGGCCGCACCGCGGCGACGCGCAATGCCGAGATGCGCGCGCTGCTGACGCGGATGCTGTCGCGCGCCTCCCGCAACAAAACCCGCAAGCCGCTGCTGCTCGCCCGTCTAAGAAGCGAGCCGAAGATCGCGCAACGCCCCATAAAGCGCGCGCCGGCCCGCGCGGAAGCTCCACAACCGGCTGTCCAGGCCGACGCCGATGAAACGCCGGTCCGTATATTCAAAGTCCGTGCAGTGCCGATCTCGACGAAGGCCCGCGCGCCCTCGTCCGACGACACGACCGACATGGAGGACACAAGCCCCGACGAAGCCCCGGCCCGAGCCGTTCCGCCGATCCAGGCAACGCCCGGCTTCACGCGCGTCGGCAACGCTTCCCCGGCGACGGGAGCCCAAGTCGCGCCAATTCGCCCATTCGCTCCGGCGAACCTTGCCAGCTCCAGCACCTCGTCGATAACCGCACCGCCTCGCCCTCTGCAGCGCGTCGCGGCCTATGAACCGCCGCCGCCAGCGCTTGCCCCAAGGCCGCAGCGGCGTCAGCAGCCGCAAGAGACCGAACTGCACGACCCGCCGGTTATCCGTGGCATGCCGCCGTCTACGCTCGGCGCCCAAGCCCGCGCGTTAGGTGACGCGTCAGGCGATCGGTTTGAACCGCGCCGGGACACGGCTCGGACGGCAAATGGCGGTCGCTATGCCGTTCAGATCGGCGCCTATAGCTCCATCGACGACGCCCAGCGCGCCTTGAGCAACGTCCAGGATCGTGCCGGACGCCTTCTCGCCGGCGTTTCCTCCGTCACCAACCCGGCGATGAAGAACGGCCACCAGATCTTCCGGGCCCGCTTCACCGGCTTCAACGCCAATCGTGCCGCCTCGACGTGCAACGCACTACGTCGCCAGTCGGTCGATTGCTTCGTCATGGCGGGCGAGTAACGCCTTGCACTGGAAAGCGGCGCGGACGTAGCATCGCAACCCAGCTTGCAATGTAAGGCCCGCCCGTGACCGCCAACAGCGAAATTCCCAAGCTCGTCGTCTTCCAAGGCGTCCTTCCGCCCGGCGACGTTTATCACCCAGCAGCCGATCGCATCGTCTCCGGGAACCCGGTGCAGTGCGCACAAAACCTGTTTCAAAGCCCCGATGGCCATTTCAGCTCGGGCATTTGGAGCGGCGATCCAGGAGCATGGCGCGTCGTCTTCACCGAAACCGAGTTCTGCTACATCTTGGAGGGCCTCATCGTCGTCCGCGGCGATGATGCTTCCGAGGCGACCTTCCGCGCTGGAGACGCCTTCCTGACGCCCGCAGGCTTCACCGGAACCTGGGAAGTCATCGAACCTGCCAAGAAGTTCTACGCGGTTTATGAGTGACGAAGCCTCCTAACTCTTCCCACTCAGCAGTGTGTAATTGCCGCCGGTCGCGGTGATATCGGTCGAACACGTCCGCTCGGTCGCAAAGCGCGCAAGATAGTTCGGTCCGCCAGCTTTCGGTCCGGTGCCGGAAAGCCCCTCGCCGCCGAACGGCTGGACGCCGACGACCGCCCCGATCTGATTGCGGTTGACGTAGAGATTACCGACGTGGGCGTTCTCCGCCACGTAATCGGCGACGCTCTCGATGCGGCTGTGCAGCCCAAGCGTCAGGCCGTACCCAGTCGCATTGAGCGCAGCAACGACCTTGTCGATATGCCCGCGCTCATAGCGGACCATGTGAAGGATCGGCCCGAACACTTCATGATCGAGCCTGTCGAGCCGGTCGATCTCGTAAAGCGCCGGTGTCACATAAGTCCCGGCGCGGCAGGCTTCCGGCATCGCAAGGTCAATGATCTCGCGCCCCTCACGCTGCATCAAAACCTTGTGGCTTTCGAGATTGTCCTGCGCCGCTTCGTCGATCACCGGGCCGATATCGGTCGCGTAATCCAGCGGGTCGCCGACATCAAGCGCTTCGATGGCGCCAGCGAGCAGCGCACGGATACGCGGCGCATTATCGTCTTGAACGAAGAGAATGCGAGCCGCCGAGCAGCGCTGACCGGCGCTATCGTAGGCCGACCGCACAGCATCGCGCACCACCTGCTCAGGCAACGCCGATGAATCCGCGATCATCGCGTTGATTCCGCCCGTCTCGGCGATGAATGGCACGATGGCCGAGCGCCGATCCGCCAGCGCCCGCTGAATGGCCCAGGCTGTTTCGTTCGATCCCGTGAATGCAATTCCTTGCAGGCGCGCATCTTTCACCATCGCTTCGCCGAGCTTGCCGCCACCCGTCACGAGTTGCAGCGCCTCGCGCGGGACGCCCGCTTCGTGCAGCAGCCTAACGGCCAAAAAGCCTGAGATCGGCGATTGCTCGGCAGGCTTTGCAATGACGGCATTCCCCGCCGCCAGTGCTGCCGCCACTTGGCCGGTGAAAATTGCAATCGGAAAGTTCCACGGCGAAATGCAGCCGAACACACCGCGCCCGCGCAGCGTCAGCGTGTTTTCCTCGCCCGTCGGGCCCCGTAGCACGACCGGATCGGAAAAAAGCCGCCGCGCTTCGACGGCGTAATAGCGCAGGTAATCGACAGCTTCCCGCACCTCGGCCTGCGCCGCTTCGATGGTCTTCCCGGCCTCGCGGATCAGCGCCGCCATCAGCGCTGCACGATCTCGCTCGAACAGGTCCGCAGCAACTTCGATAATGCGCGCACGCTCGGCAGCGTCGGTTTTTTCCCATAACGGCGCTGCGTTTTTCGCCGACGCAACCGCGTCTTCGAGGTGCTGCGGCGTTGCAAGCCGCACCGTTCCGATCCGATCGCGATGGTCGTGCGGTGACGCGACAACGCCTGCTGCCTCGCCCCCCGCCGTCACAACGCCGTTGATGATCGGCCCCGCCGCGAATGGCGTTTTCAGGACTTTCGCAATCTCGGTTTGCAGCGCCTCGCGCACACCGGTCTCGGTCAGTGCCAACCCAGCGCTGTTCTTGCGTTCGGGCAGAAAAATATCGCGCGGGCGCGCAATCAGCTTCGGCCGCTCGCCCGAGCTGAATTCCCGATCCGCGATCTCGACCGGATCGGCGATGATCTCGGAAATCGGCGTTTCTTCATCGCCCAACCGATTAACAAACGATGTGTTGGCTCCGTTTTCGAGCAGTCTCCGCACGAGATAGCCGAGTAGATCCTCATGCCCGCCGACCGGCGCGTAGACGCGGCAGGCGCGATTGAACTTACCTTCGCCGACAACCTGCTCGTAAAGCGCTTCGCCCATGCCATGCAGGCGCTGATATTCGAATTCGACGGCTCCTCCCGCCACGGCCGCTGCCGCAATCGTATGCGCGTTATGCGTCGCAATCTGCGGATAGAATGCGACGGGATCGGAAATCAGCAGCCGCATCGCGGCCAGATAGGAAACATCCGTGTGCAGCTTGCGCGAGAATACCGGGTAATCTTCCAGAGCACGCTCTTGCGCCCATTTGATCTCGCTGTCCCAGTACGCGCCTTTGACAAGCCGCACCGGAATGCGCTTGCCCGTCTGCTCACTCAGCCGCCGGAGCCAGCGAAGCATCGGAATCGCGCGCTTCCCATAGGCTTGCACGGCTATCCCAAGCCCATTCCAGCCTTCGAGCTGTGAACTGACGAATGTGTCGCCGAAAAGCTGCGCCGTGAGATCGAGTCTGTCCTGTTCTTCGGCATCGACCGTCAGCCCGAGACCCTTCGCGCGCGCCGCGCGCGCCAGCGTCAACAGTCGGGGGCCGAGTTCCGCACGCAGTCGTTTTTCTTTCCCCGGCTCGAACCGCGGATGCAGCGCTGAGAGCTTCACCGAGATCGAAGGGCGCCCAAAGATCGCGTCGGCATGCTGCGTCGTGAATGGCCGGGCGTCGGCCCCGACAGCATCAATCGCCGCCATGTAGCGCTGGAAATAACGCTCGGCATCCTGTTCCGACCGCGCCGTCTCGCCCAGCATGTCGTAGGAAAACCGGTAGCCCTTCTCCTCATAAAAGCGCGCTCGCGCCAACGCGCTCTCGATCGTCGAGCCCAGCACGAATTGCTCGCCGAGCAGCTTCACGGCGTGGCGGATGGCCAGCCGGATCGTTCCTTCACCCGAACGCGCGACGAGCCGCTTCATCGCCTGAAACGGATTGGCGCCTTTCGCTTCCTTGAGCCGCATGATGCGGCCGGTCAGCATCAGGCCCCAGGTCGAGGCGTTGACGAACAGATTATCGGAATGGCCGCGATGCTTCTCCCAGGCGCCGCCGGAAATCTTGTCGGCAATGAAGGCGTTGGCCGTTTCGGCATCCGGGATGCGCAGCAGCGCCTCAGCGAGGCACATCAGGATGACGCCCTCATCGGTCGCCAGCCCATACTCGTGCATGAAAGCATCAATGCCCGCATGGCTTGCTTTGTCGGCGCGCGCGGTATGAACGAGGCGCCGCGCGATGTCGGCCGTGCGCCGGCGTTCGTCTTCAGTGAAAAACGCCCGCTCGATCAAAGCCCCGACGAGACGCGGCTCGTCCATAAGATACTGGGCGGCGAATTCGTCCCGTGGTGGGAGAGCCCGCTGTGTCACGCTGTCCTCACGCCGCAATGTCGCGACCATGTCCTACCCGCTGATATAGGGCGGCCGATACGATTCGCCCGTTAAGGAATACTAGCAGATCGTTAAACCGCCGCCTCCCCCGGCTGTCGGCCGCCCACCGTGTCCCCTTGACGGTTCGCCTCTATTCCCGGCACCTCTGGCCGAAATTTAAGCTCGGGGGGCTTCGCCTGTGTCCGATAAAATCAAGATCGTCCGCACCGTCCACGACCTCAGAAAGGCGGTCGCCAAATGGCGCGGCCGCGACCAGACGGTTGGCCTTGTACCGACGATGGGCGCTCTCCACGCCGGGCATATTTCCCTGGTGAAACTGGCGAAAAAGAAAGCCGACAAGGCCGTCGTCTCGATTTTCGTCAACCCCACGCAGTTCGCCGCCAACGAAGACCTGTCGCGTTACCCGCGCGATGAAGCGGGCGACCTCGCCAAGCTCGCTGCTGCCGACGCCGACCTCGTCTGGTCACCTGGTGTTGAAGAGATGTACCCAGACGGTTTTTCCACAGGCGTCCGCGCCGGGAGCGCTGCCAAGGACCTGGAGGGCGCATTTCGTCCCGGTCATTTCGATGGCGTCGCAACCGTGTGCGCCAAGCTTTTCAATCAGGTGACGCCCGACATCGCAGTTTTCGGCGAAAAGGATTTTCAGCAGCTTGCCGTGCTGCGCCAGATGGTCCGCGACCTGAACATGCCGCTGAAATTGATCGGCTCACCGACGAAACGCGACGCCGACGGACTGGCGCTTTCTTCGCGCAATGCCTATCTCTCGGAAGCCGAACGCAAGATCGCGCCGGCTCTTTACGCAGCAATTTCCGCACTTGCCAAAGATGTCGCCAACGGTGCCGACATTCCGGCGGGCGTGGCTGATGCCAAACGCAAAGTCACCGCGGCAGGCTTCACGAAAATCGACTATATCGAGGTCCGGGATGCCGAAACACTCGAACCGGCATCAACCGCAAGTGGGCGGCCGATGCGCGTTCTCGCCGCCTGCTGGCTGGGCCAAACCCGGCTGATCGATAACGTCGCAGCCTGATCCAGCCCGCGAGTTGCCGGACCGACACAGAACCGAAACGCCATGGTAGCCCCGGCCCGGCTCGGGCTATAAGAAGCTCTCTGAGATTCGCTTCAGCGGCCCAGCTGTCAGGCGTCCCCGCCGCTTCTTTCCGAATGCGTGGTTATGCCATGGCACGATTGGGGGCCGCTAATGAGCCGATCGCAAACTGACCTTTTTCCGGAATTCGAAAGCGAAATGACTGAGAAATCGTCGCGTGCCCGCAAGCCTGTCGAAAGCGCCTACAGCGAAGAGCACATCGAGGTCCTCGAAGGCCTCGAACCCGTGCGCCGTCGCCCCGGCATGTACATCGGCGGCACCGACGAAAAGGCCATGCATCACCTTTTCGCCGAGGTCATCGACAACTCCATGGACGAGGCCGTTGCGGGCCACGCCACCTGGATCGAGGTCGAGCTTTCGGCAGACGGCTTTCTGACGGTCACCGACAATGGCCGCGGTATTCCGATCGGCCCGCATCCCAAGTACAAGAATAAGAGCGCGCTCGAAGTTGTGATGACCGTTCTGCACGCGGGCGGCAAATTCGATTCCAAGGCCTATAACACCTCAGGCGGTCTGCACGGCGTCGGCGTGTCGGTCGTCAACGCGCTGTCCGAAACGCTCGAGGTTCAGGTCGCACGCGACCAGCAGCTTTATCGCATGGTGTTCTCGCGCGGCGAGCCGCAGACCAAGCTCGAAAAGCTCGGGTCCATCATGAACCGGCGCGGCACGAAAACGCGCTTCAAGCCAGACGAGAAAATCTTCGGCAAAGGCGCTGCGTTCAAGCCTGCGCGCCTGATGAAAATGGCCCGCTCGAAGGCCTACCTGTTTGGCGGCGTCGAAATCCGCTGGAAGTGTGCACCGGAGCTCATCAAAGACGACACGCCCGCCGAAGCGACTTTCCACTTCCCCGGCGGCTTGAGCGACTATCTCACGTCATCGATCGACGGCCGCACCCGCGTCACCAAGGAAATCTTTTCAGGTCGCGTCGAGAAGGACGAAGGCCACGGTTCAGTTGAATGGGCCGTCGCCTGGATCTCCGACGAAGACGGTTTCTCATCGTCCTACTGCAACACGATCCCGACGCCAGAAGGCGGCACGCACGAAAACGGCCTGCGCCAAGCGCTCTATAAGGCGCTCCGCGCCTATGGCGAACTCGTCGGCGTAAAGAAAGCCCAGCAGATCACGTCCGAAGACGTGATGGGAACGGCCGCTTCGATGCTGTCCGTCTTCATTCGAGAGCCGGAATTCCAGGGCCAGACCAAAGACAAGCTCGCGACCGTCGAGGCGACGAAGATCGTCGAAACCGCTGTGCGCGACGCCTTCGATCATTGGCTGGCAGACTCTCCGCAGCAGGCAACGAAACTGCTCGAATGGACGATCGACCAGTCCGAAGAACGCCTGAAGCGTCGCCGCGAAAAAGAGGTCGGCCGCCAATCGGCAACGCGCAAGCTGCGCCTTCCCGGCAAACTTGCCGACTGTTCGATCCAGCAGGCCGCCGGCACCGAAATCTTCATCGTCGAGGGCGACTCGGCCGGCGGCAGCGCCAAGAGCGCCCGCGACCGCGAAACCCAGGCAGTGCTGCCTTTGCGCGGCAAGATCCTGAACGTCGCCAACGCCTCGTCGGCGAAGCTGTCGCAGAACCAGCTTCTAGCCGATTTGATCCAGGCGCTCGGCGTGGGCACCGGCACCAAGTATCGCGACGACGACCTGCGCTACGAGCGCGTAATCGTCATGACCGACGCCGACGTCGACGGCGCGCACATTGCCTCGCTGCTGATCACGTTCTTCTATCAGGAAATGCCGGAACTGGTCGAAAACGGCCACCTCTTCCTGGCGGTGCCGCCGCTCTACAAGATCTCCGACAAGAGCGACGTTGCCTACGCCCGCAACGAGGCGCACCGCGACGAGCTGCTCGCGACGCATTTCAAGAACAAGAAACCGAAGGTCACACGCTTCAAAGGCCTCGGCGAGATGGACTTCAAAGACCTCAAAGAGACGACGATGGACAAGAAGCGCCGCACGCTTCTCCGCGTCGCCATCGATGAAGCCGCGCGCGACGGCCTGTCAGAAGTGGTCAACGCTCTGATGGGTTCGAAGCCTGAAGCGCGCTTCCGTTTCATTCAGGAGAACGCTGCCTTCGCGAAGGACCTAGATATTTAAGGCCTTCGCTCGGCTCAACCTGAAAGCATTCCATTTGCCATCCTCGGGACAAACTCCGAGGATGACAAAATTCACCGATTACTCCCCGCGCGACGAGGCTTCGTTCTCGCGCTGGATGGCCGCCGCATTGCTGACCTTGGCGTATTCGAGCGTATCCGTATCGACGTAAACTTCGCCATCCGGCTTCGGCGCATACTTCTCGCCCAGAACCTCAATCACTGTCGGATTGCGCTCCGGGGTCTCACCATGAGGCGAGTTGAAGTACCCTTCGACGACGATGCCCTCCGCGCGATACTTCGGATCATCCAGCAACAGCTCGTGCAGGTCCTTGAGCTTGTAATGCGGAACCGACGCGTAGATGTGGTGCGGCAAGTGATAGTCCATGCCGAACGGAAACACCGCATAGCGAATGAACGGATTGACCAGGAACACGCGCGTGTTCGTATAGCGCCCGCGATCGGCATTTCCGTGCTGCACCCACTGCCGCATAATCATGAACAACGGGAAAGCGGTGAATAGCGGCAAGATCCACAGCAGGCCGTAATAGCTCCAAGCCGGTCCCCAGCCTGCCACTTCGACTGCTGTCAAAGCCGTGTAGACGATCGCCATGTAAATGATGCGGCTGATGTTGGTCGCCCGATGCGAAATCACCGTCTCGACGTGCGCGTGCGGCAGCTTGTTTTCATCGAGAAAATAGAAATACGCGACGACAGCCGCCGTCATCACGCCGAGCGCCGCAAAGGCCCATGGACCGTGGCCCATCTTGATGAGTGTGATAGCCGCAATCGGCGCCGTAACGGCATAGATGACACCGGCCAGCGTCGGCAGCCGTTCGCCCTTTCGCTCCCGGTCCATGTACGGATTATTGTCCGTCCCGAGCGCGCTGTAACGCGCACGCACGATCATGTAGCGGAAGAGGTTCGGCAGCCAGAGCTGCTTCGCCAGCTCTTTCAGCATGTCGACGTGCGTGATCGGAAAATCAAGATCGTGGCCGCTCTCATTCAACTGCGCCCAATCGGGATCGCGCAGCGGATCGTTGATGAACTGATGATGCGCTAAGTGGTGCAACCGATACTGGAACGTCGATGTGTAAATCGGAAAGCCGCCCAGCCAATCGGACACGGCTTCATTCATGAATTTGTTTTCGAAGAGCGTGAAGTGCGTGCCCTCGTGAATGACGCCGCCGAATTGATGCTGCGAGGCGCCGACCGTCGCAATGCACAGCAGCGTCATCGGGATGTTCCACCACCAGCCAAGACCGGCAGCCGCGACGGCGCTATAGCTCCAGATCGTCAAGCCAATCGCGGTGGCAATCACCAGGTAGACAAACCCGATGTGTGCGAAATTCGTATAATTATCCCGCTTCTTCAATTCGCGTATGACATCGCCACGACGAATGCCGCGTGGCCGGGCTTCTGCGGTTACCGCCGGGGTTTCGCGTGCGGCCACACCGCCAACCGCAGAACCAGCATCGATTGTCATTGCTCGACATCCTTGCGAGGTCGCGAGACGGTTCTCGCGTTCAAAATGGCACACGCGAAACGCCACGCAACAGAGCGCTCTTAACACCGCCCCTATACCCAGACCGTGACAGGCGCCGCCTCGCCGATATCTACGGCACTAAATATCCGCTAAAAAGGCAATTTCGTTGATACGACAAATAAGCTCCTCGGAGCTTGTGGAGGTTCGTTAAGATTTTTTCAACAGGCACGGCAAAAAAGCGCTCGCCGCAATGCCGACCATGTTGCACGGATGCCCCTGTTTCGAATGCTGATTCGCATTCATCATGCCAACGTACGGCGGCAGAATCTGAGCGACCTCAGAATACGGCGCCGGGGGGGAAATATTATGAATATAAGAGCCTTGGCTGCCGAGACATTCGGCACATTTATGCTGATGTCGTCCATTCTTGGATCGGCGTTCTATTCGTTTGGAGCACCGTCCGGCGCGGCGGGCATACTTGGCGTCGCGTTTTGTATCGGCATTACCGTCATGGTGACGGCCTTCGCGATCGGCCACGTCTCCGGTGGGCACTATAATCCCGCTGTCACTCTAGGCTTGGTAGCCGGCGGCCGCTTCGAGTTCGGTCCCGCCATTCTCTACATCATCGCCCAGCTTGTCGGCGCTTGTGCCGCCTGCGGAATCTTCTCCCTCGTCGGCCATACGAGCCCCACGTTCGCCGCCAACGGCTACGGTGACCTCTCGATGCTGAAAGCGACCCTGGGTGAGGTTTTCATCCTGGAAACGGTCCTGACTGCATTTTTCCTTGTCGTCATCATGGGCGTCACGCGGGCGAACCACCCCTCAATGATGGCGCCCATCGCTATCGGCCTCGCCCTGACTGCAATCCACATCATGTCGATCCCGATTTCCAACACCTCGGTTAACCCGGCCCGCAGCTTCGGCCCGGCGATCTATGCCGGTGGCGAGCCGCTGTCGCAGGTCTGGGTGTTTTTCGTCGCGCCGATCCTCGGCGGCATCATCGGCGGCCTGTTCGGCCGTTGGCTGCTTGAAGACTAAACTTGGAGTTTAGGTTTTCTAGGGCCGCTTTTGGCGGCCCTAGAGCTGCCTGTGACACAAGCCCGCGGCTTACGGGCTCAAAACTAGTGGGTTTTCCTTGCGATTTGCCGAGATGTATGCGAGCACGCGATCGTGCCGGAGCGCAGGGGATCGATTTGCGCATTTTTTAATGCTTTTTTGATCCGCACTCCTATTTCGGCTTAGGTCCTTTCGGCACCCGTCCCCCCTGCGCTCTCTTCAAAGACCGTCTGACGCCCTCGCGCCGGACAGCCAGATCCTGTGCAGATGGAGATACCTGCTTTTGGAAACCAAGACGTTCGCTGACCTAGGGCTCTCGCCCAAGGTTCAAGCCGCCATCGCGGCTGCGGGTTACGTCGCGCCAACCCCGATTCAAGCCGCTGCTATTCCCGTCGCAGTTACCGGCCGAGACGTTCTCGGCATTGCTCAGACGGGCACCGGCAAGACCGCCTCCTTCACCCTACCGATGATCACACGCCTCGAAACGGGCCGCGCACGCGCGCGAATGCCCCGCTCATTGATCCTCGCGCCGACACGAGAGCTCGCCGCCCAGGTCGCGCAGAGCTTCGAGAAATACGGCGTCAATCACAAGCTGTCGCTCGCACTGCTGATCGGCGGCGTCTCGATGGACGACCAGGTGAAGAAGCTCGACCGCGGCGTTGACGTTCTCATCGCCACACCCGGCCGGTTGCTCGACCATTTCGGCCGCGGCCGCGTCATGCTGATGGGCGTCGAAATTCTCGTCATCGACGAAGCCGATCGCATGCTCGACATGGGCTTCATTCCCGACATCGAGAAGATCTGCAAGCTGCTGCCGCCGCGCCGCCAGACGCTCTTCTTCTCGGCGACCATGCCGCCCGAGATCACGCGCCTCGTAAATCAGTTCCTGAACAATCCCGAACGCATCGAAGTCGCCAAGCCGGCAACAACGGCAAAGACGATCACGCAGCGGTTCGTCTATTGCCAGAACGGCGAAGACTGGGCCAAACGCGAAGTCCTGCGCGATATGATCCGCGACGGTAACGTCAAGAACGCGATCATCTTCTGCAACCGCAAGCGCGATGTCGCGGTGCTCCATAAATCGCTGACCAAGCACGGCTTCAACGCTGGCGCACTTCATGGCGACATGGACCAGACGAGCCGCATGGAGACGCTCGACAAGTTCCGCAACGGCGAGATCATGCTGCTGGCAGCGTCCGACGTTGCGGCGCGCGGTCTCGATATTCCGGAGGTCTCGCACGTCTTCAACTTCGATCTGCCATGGGCAGCCGATGACTACGTGCATCGCATCGGCCGCACCGGCCGTGCCGGACACGAAGGACATTCCATTTCCCTCGTCAGTCCGGATGATTTGAAATTTGTGAAAGACATCGAAAAGATCACGGGTGAAACGGCCGTCTGGCTTGGCGAACCTCCATCGGAGGAAGACATCGCCGGTGCCGGAAAGCGCCGCCGCGGTCGCGGTGGACGCGGCCAAGCCTCAGGCGGCCGCGAGAAATCGGCCAAGCCGCACCGTGGTTCTGAGCACGGCCGCCGCGAGCAGAAGCCAGCGGCGGACAAGCAGCCGAGAAGCCATGCACCGTCGCGCGACAGCGAAGCCCCGCGTGCTCATGGGCGCGGAGAGCAACCGCCGTCGCCAAGCCGTCAGCATGCGCAGCCGCGCCGCGAACATCCTCAGCGCTCAGCTCATCGCAACGAGCAGCCGACGGTCGATGCCTGGACAGATGAGCCGAAAGCGCCGCGTCGCGCCGAGCGTGCGCCCGAGAAGCGGCAAGCGGCGCAAGAGCAGCCGCGGAGCAAGGCTCCGCCTCCGCAGAAGGGTGGCGAGCGCCTCGGCTTCGCTGAAAACATGCCGGCGTTCATGCGCAAGCCCGCCCGCCCAATAAAGGTCCCGGGCCGCGGCTGATTGATCTTACCTCTCCCTTTGAGAGGCCACAGAGCGAGGGGACCAGCCACTGGCTTGCTTCCTCGCCAGTCATCCTCGGCCTCGTCCCGAGGATCTACCGGCCAGAATCCTCAGCAGAAAAACAATCCTCGGCTTTGTGCCGAGGATGACGTTCAACGGGATGATCGGGCGGCCGATTTTGTCTTTCGCGCTGCTTTGGGCTTTGCGGTTGTCGGCTTCCGCTGTTTGCTAGCAGCGAACTCACGCGCGGCATCAACGGATGCACGCGCCCAATCCCTCAATCCATCGACGTCGTCGAGCAGGCGCTCCGGCAGCCGCCAATAAGACGTAAGCTGCGTCCTTCCGCTTTTGGTCTGGTAGGAGAACGGCTGCGAGCGCTCCGCCTCGAACCGCGCTCGCATTCCTTCAGAGGTCTTCAAATAGATCGTGCCGCCAGTGATGATGGCGAAGAACGTGCCGTCGAAATAAACACCGACGCCCCCGAACATGCGCCCACCGCGTACGAAACCTTCGCGTTCCAGAGCATCTTTCAGGATTTGAAGCAGATCATCATTCGGGGAGGACATGCCAGGGTCCCAAACACGTGCCCGCGGCTTGTGTCAGCCGACCGGTGCGAACCCTTCTGGCGTAGCTGGTTCGAGGTTGACGCTCTCGCCGCAACCACAAGCGCTCTTCTGGTTCGGATTGTTGAAGACGAACTGCGACGACAGCTTGTCGGTCTTGTAGTCCATCTCCGTGCCGATCAGATACATGATCGCTGCCGGATCGATGAGCACGACCGCGCCTTTGTCTTCGATGACCTCGTCGAACTTCCCGATCTCTTCAGCCCAGGTCATGGTGTATTCCATGCCCGCGCAGCCGCCCTTCTTGATCCCGATCTTCAACGCCTTGACGCCCGGCTTCTGCGCGAGCAGAGCAGAAACGCGCGCCGCGGCGGTGTCGGTCAAGGTCATGACTTTTGGCATCATTCTAAGCGAGGGCACGCTGGCCTCCGTAGGTCGTTGCTTCACTGCAAGTATATGGGTATTCGCCGTCCAAAACGATACCCACGTCAGAACATTCCAACCGCAAGCCGCGCTTCGTCCGACATCCGGCTTTGATCCCAGGGCGGATCGAACACGATATTGACCCTCGTTCCAGCGACGCCCGGCACGGCATTCACGGCGTTTTCAACCCAGATCGGCATTTCGCCTGCGACCGGACAGCCCGGCGCCGTCAACGTCATGTTGACCACGACGTTGCGGTCGTCGTCGACCTCGACCTTGTAGATCAAGCCCAGCTCGTAAATGTCAGCCGGAATTTCCGGATCGTAAACCGTCTTGAGCGCGGCGACGATGTCGTTCGTCAGCCGCTCGATCTCTTCCGGCGGCAGTGCCGATGCATTGCCGCCACCCTTGGGGGCCCCATCCGCCGATACGACACCAGCTACCGGATCCGGCGCAACGCCACCGTCCGGCGGCGACGTCGGCGGCGCATCGAGCGCCTCGACCGCCGTCTTCAACGCCTCGCGGTCTTCGATTTGCTTCCCATCCATTCGGAAGCTCCTTTACGCGAAAAGATCATGCGCCTTGGTGAGCGCGGTAACCAGCGCATCAGCCTCGGCTTTTGTGTTGTACAACGCGAAGGACGCGCGGCAAGTTGCAGTCACTCCCAGGCGCTCCATCAAGGGCTGCGCGCAGTGATGCCCCGCCCGGATTGCCACACCCGAACGGTCGATGATGGTCGACACGTCGTGCGGGTGCAGCCCATCCATCGTGAACGAGAAGATCGCGCCTTTGCCCGGCGCCGTGCCGTAAAGTTTGAGCCACGGCAGCTCCGCCAGCCGCTCAGCAGCGTAAGCGCCAAGCTCGGCTTCGTAGCGCGCGATTTTCTCGCGCCCGATCTGCATCATGTAATTCAGCGCTGCCGCCAGCCCAATCGCTTCGACGATCATCGGCGTGCCGGCCTCGAACCGGTGCGGCGGTTCGTTATAGGTGACGTTATCGAGCGTTACACTTTCGATCATATCGCCGCCACCTTCGTACGGCGGCATGGACTGCAACAACTGGCGCTTTCCATACAGGACGCCGATCCCCGACGGGCCATAGGTCTTGTGCCCCGTGAAGACGTAGAAATCCGCATCGAGATCGCGCACGTCGACACCCATGTGCACAGCCGCCTGGCTGCCGTCGATCAGCACCGGCACGCCCTTGGCGTGCGCGATACGAATGATCTCCTTCACCGGATTGATCGTGCCGAGCACGTTCGACATATGCGTCACGGCAACAAGCTTCGTGCGCGGCGTAATAAGCGCCTCGAGCTTGTCGATTATCAGCTCGCCGCGATCCGTCATCGGCGCCCATTTCAGCACAGCACCGTTGCGCGCGCGCAGGAAGTGCCACGGCACGATGTTGGCGTGATGCTCCATGATCGTGATGACGATCTCGTCGCCCTGCCCGATTCTGGGCTCACCGAATGACCGCGACACGAGATTGATCGCGCTCGTCGCATTGCGCGTAAAGATAATCTCGTCCGCATGCTCGGCGTTGAGAAACCGGCGCACCGTCTCACGCGCGGCTTCGTATTTGTCGGTCGCCGTATTCGAGAGGAAATGCAGCCCGCGGTGCACGTTGGCATATTCGTAGCGATAGGCATGATCCATCGCCTCGATGACGGACAGCGGCTTCTGCGCCGACGCTCCATTGTCGAGATAGACGAGAGGCTTGTCGTTCACTTCCCGAAACAGGATCGGAAAATCCGCCCGAATGCGCTCGACATCGTAAGGCGCGCCGGTGAGCCCCGCCTGCGACGCGGCGCTTCGGGAAGCGGCAATGCTGGTTTCATGTCCCATATGTTATCCGCCCAGACTTTCGGCCCTAAACTATCGGCCCGCCGAGCGCCCGAGCCACTGCGTAGCGTAAGCCGCTAGCGCGCCTCGAAGCTGCTCGTTTTCAACCTTCTCGATAGCTTCACCAATAAAGGATTCGATCATCAGCGCCCGCGCCTCTTTCTCCGGAATGCCGCGCGAACGGCAATAAAAGAGAAGATCGGGATCGAGTTCCGCCGCCGTCGTGCCGTGGCCGCAGACGACGTCGTCGGCGTAAATCTCGAGCTCAGGCTTCGAATCGAATTCGGCATCTTCCGACAGCATCAGCGCTTGCGACATCTGCTTACCGTCAGTCTTCTGCGCATCAGGGCGAACAATGATCTTGCCTTGGAACACGCCACGGCCGTGATCTTCCAGCACGCCTTTGAATAGTTCGCGGCTCTCGCAGCGCGGCACCGCATGATCGACGACAAGCGTCGTATCGATATGCTCCGCCCGCCGCGCGAGATAGGCGCCGGAAAGATCGATCTTGCCGCCCTCACCTTCGAAAATGACGTTGAGGCCGTTGCGCGCCAGGCCGAGCCCAGCCGAAAACTGGAAGCTGCGATAGGTTGCATCGGCGTCGAGCGTCACATCGCAATTCGACAGATGCAGAGCCTTGCCTTCGTCGACCGCGACCTTTGCATGATGCAGCGTCGCGCCTTTGCCAAGGACAACATCCGTCAGCGCATTGAGCTGCACGTCCTGCGCCGCGCCCGGCAGAACGACGTGCGCTTCGATCACGCTCGCCGACGCACCGGCTTCAACCGTCACGAAATTGCGCACGGCAACTGAGGAAGCCTCGGCACCTGCTCGAACGAAAACGATCATCAGTGGCTTTGCGACTGACGCGCCTTCCGTCACGCGCACGACGGCGCCGTCGGTCATGAAGGCCGTATTGAGCGTTTCAATCGCATCGCCGCCCTCCGGAGTGGAAACGAGAGCCGCACTCACGTCTTCCGTCGCCGTTGCCAACAACTCGCCAAGCGCCGCAACCTCGATGCCCGCCGCGTCGGCAAAATCGCTAAGCCCTGCTCGATGGTGACCATTCACGAAAACGATCCGATGCGCATCGACGTGGGCCAACGGCCCGAGCGCCACGATCAATTCCGCGATCGTCAACGGCGTTACGTCGTCGGGCGCAGCGGGAAAGATGTCTTTCACGTTGGCGCGAAGATCGGTGTATTTCCATTCCTCGATGCGCCGATGAGGCAGGCCAAGGCCACTGAAAGCCCCGATCGCTTGCGCGCGCCGCTCACGCACGACATCGGTTCCCGGCAGCTTTCCGGCCGCAGCCTCGAAGCTTTCCGAAATGGCCTGTTCGGCCTTCGTCTTCATCACTGCAACGTTCATATTAAGCCGCCTTGTGCGTGTATTCCGCGTAGCCGGACTTCTCGAGTTCGAGCGCCAGCTCTTTACCGCCCGTCTTCTGGATGCGGCCATCGGCAAGGACGTGCACCTTATCCGGCACGATATAGTTCAACAGCCGCTGATAGTGCGTAATGACGACGAACGCGCGGTCCTTGTCGCGCAGCGCGTTGACGCCCTCAGAGACGATGCGCAGCGCATCGATATCGAGACCGGAATCGGTTTCATCGAGCACGCACAGCGTCGGCTCCAACAGCGCCATCTGCAGGATTTCCGAGCGCTTCTTCTCGCCGCCTGAGAAGCCCACGTTGACAGGGCGCTTCAACATATCGACGTCGATGTTGAGCTTCTGGCCCTTCTCTTTGACGAGTTTTAAAAACGCCGGCGTCGTCAGTTCGGCCTCGCCGCGCTTCTTGCGTACCGCGTTGAGAGCCGTCCGCAGGAACGTCAATCCCGCGACGCCCGGAATTTCCATCGGATACTGGAACGCCAGGAACACGCCCTTCGCAGCGCGCTCGTCCGGCTCCATGTCGATGATCGACTCCCCATTCCACAGAATGTCGCCGTCAGTGACCTCGTAGCCGTCGCGCCCCGCAAGCACATATGCGAGCGTCGACTTGCCGGAGCCGTTCGGCCCCATGATGGCGTGCACTTCGCCCTTCGGTACGGTCAGCGAAAGCCCCTTGAGGATCTCACGATCCTCATCCGCGAGCTTCACGTGCAGATTTTTGATTTCAAGCATCTTTCACCACTCAAATTTCGAATATTTCATGCAATTTATTGCGCGTTTGATCGACGACCGAACGCAATTTATTCATGGCCGTGGGGCTGTTTCTAGCCGCTAAAATAGTTTCGCTGGCGACCTTGACCTCGGGTTCGAATTGGCTTTCCGGCGACGGCAAGACAAACGCTACGAGCACCGAATGAGTCGAATTGGAAATCACGAGACCGTTTCCGTTCCGAACTGCCGATATTCCCAGCGTTTTCCAGCCGGCGACTGTTTGCGTGATTTGGTCGTAGAACCAATCAGCAGGTTCCCCTTGAAAGCACTCTTTCACCCAACGCTTCCTTCCAGCGAAATGCCGATCAACTTCTGGCTCTCAGCCATAAACTCCATCGGCAATTGCTGCAGCACGTCGCGCACAAAACCGTTGACGACGAGCGCTATGGCCTCTTCCGACGAAAGTCCGCGCTGCCGGCAATAGAACAGCATGTCGTCCGAAATCTTCGACGTCGTCGCTTCGTGCTCGAAGTGCGCGCTAGAATTCTTCGCTTCGATGTACGGGACCGTATGCGCCCCGCACTTGTCGCCGATCAGCAGAGAGTCGCAGTTCGTGAAGTTCCGAACGTTCGTCGCTTTGCGATGCGCCGACACCAGCCCGCGATAGGTATTCTGCGAATAGCCCGCCGCAATGCCCTTCGAGATGATCCGACTCGACGAGTTCTTACCGAGATGGATCATCTTCGTGCCGCTGTCGACCTGCTGATAGCCGTTCGACACCGCAATCGAATAAAATTCGCCGCGTGAATAGTCGCCGCGCAGAATGCAGCTCGGATATTTCCACGTGATCGCGGAACCCGTCTCAACCTGCGTCCACGAAATCTTCGAGTGATGCCCGCGGCAATCGCCGCGCTTCGTCACGAAATTGTAGACGCCGCCCTTGCCCTGCGCGTCGCCCGGATACCAGTTCTGGACCGTCGAATACTTTATCTCGGCTTCATCGAGCGCGACCAGTTCGACGACCGCTGCGTGCAGCTGATGCTCATCACGCATCGGCGCCGTGCAGCCTTCCAGATAAGAGACGTAAGCGCCCTTGTCGGCGATGATCAGCGTGCGCTCGAACTGACCCGTCTGCTTCGCATTGATGCGGAAGTACGTCGAAAGCTCCATCGGGCAGCGAACGCCCGGCGGCACGTAGACGAACGAGCCATCGGAGAACACCGCCGAGTTGAGCGCTGCATAGAAATTGTCCGACTGCGGCACGACCGAGCCCAGATACTTCTTCACCAACTCGGGATGCTCGCGCACCGCTTCCGAGATCGAGCAGAAGATCACGCCAGCTTTCTTCAGTTCATCCTTGAACGTCGTGACGACCGACACGCTGTCGAACACGGCGTCGACCGCAACGCGCGAACCCTGCACGCCAGCCAGCACTTCCTGCTCTTTCAGCGGAATGCCGAGCTTCTTGTAAGTCTCCAGCAATTCCGGATCGACCTCGGCAAGGCTCTTCGGGCCCTCTGTCGATTTCGGCGCGGAATAATAATAGAGGTCCTGAAAGTCGATCTTCGGATAATGGACCTTCGCCCACGTCGGCTCCGTCATCGCCTTCCATCGCGTGAACGCTTCGAGCCTCCAGTTCAACAGCCACTCCGGCTCGCCCTTCTTGGCTGAGATGAAGCGAACCGTCGATTCATCGAGCCCTTTCGGCGCCGTGATGCTATCGATCAGCGTCTCGAAACCATACTTGTACTGGTCGACATCGATCTTGCGAACTTGATCGATCGTCTCCTGAACAGCAGCCATTTCTTCGTCTCTCTATTTACGCACCGCCTCGCGACGGCACTTGAAATCTGATCTTTACGCAGCGAGCGCCGGTGTGCCCGCGATTGCCTTCCAGGCGGCTAGAAACGCCGCAATATCATCTTCAGTCGTCGTCGGGCCGAGGCTGACGCGGATCGTGCCTGCCGCGATGTCCGGCCCCAATCCCATCGCCTCCAGAACATGGCTCGCGCCGACTTTGCCCGATGAGCACGCCGACCCCGCACTTACCGCAATGCCTGCAAGATCGAGCCGAATAACGAGCGTTTCCGCGAGCTTTCCGGGAAGCGCCACCGCTGTCGTATTGGCGAGACGCAGTGCACCTTCACCGACGATGACCACATTCGGGCTAACCCGCTTCAGTTCGGCTTCGAGCTTGTCTCGCAACGCGCCGACCGCATCGATCGAAGCCAGACTGCGAAGCGCAACTTCGGCAGCTGCGCCAAAGCCTGCAATCGCCGCAACGTTCTCGGTCCCAGCGCGACGGCGACGTTCCTGCCCGCCGCCCCTGATAAGAGGCACAAGGTCCACATGGTCACGATTGACGAGTGCGCCAACCCCTTTCGGGCCACCAAATTTGTGTGCGGAAATCGCCAGCGTATCGACATCGAGCGCGGCGAAATTAATCGGCATCCGGCCCGCAGCCTGTACCGCGTCGACGTGCATTTTGATACCGTGTGCCCGGGCGAGTTCGGCAATCTCGGCGACCGGCTGGACGACGCCGGTTTCGTTGTTGGCCATCTGAACGGCAATGACGGCCGGGCCGGCGAAACTGCGCGACGCGAGCAGCGCAGCGATGTCCTCGACTTTGAGCCTGCCATCCGTGCCGATCGGCAGCATCACAAGCTCGGCGTTTGAAGCCCGCGCAGGCGCAAGCACCGAATCGTGCTCGATGCCGCTCGTCAAAATCGTCGCCCAGGGCTGTGACAGCGCCCAGGTGTTGGCTTCGCTCGCACCGCTCGTAAACACGATCTCGGACGACTTCGCGCCGACCAAACGCGCTACGCTCTCGCGCGCCGCTTCGATGACAGCGCGTGCACGACGGCCTTCCGCGTGCACCGACGACGGATTGCCGGCAACATCGAGCGCCTCGATCATAGCGGCCTTAGCCTCCGGCAGAAGCGGCGCCGTCGCGTTGTAGTCGAGATAGGTTCGCGGACCGTCCGCGCGTGCAAACGCCAATCCGCGGCTGGCAACCGGACGCGCTGACATTCGGCCGCCTGCTACGACGTCAGCAAGTTTGACCGAACTCAAAAACTTCCCCGTCGCGTCGCTCAGCGCACTCCACAGCCCATGCGTCACGCACGGCGTCGCAACCGAGCAGCGCGGATCGTTATGCGAGCAGCGGGTGAAACGCGTGTCTTCCTCGACCGCGTCCATCACATCGGCGACGGAAATCTCATTTGCAGGCTTGGCGAGGCGATAGCCGCCAGAGCGCCCGCGGGCGCTCTCAACTAGCCCAGCGCGGCGCAACGGCACAAAAAGCTGTTCAAGATAGGAAAGAGGCAGGCTCTGGCGCTCAGCCACGACCGACAGCGGTGTCGCACCTTCATCGGCATGCCCGGCAAGGTCAGCCATGGCCATGACCGCATAACGGCCTTTGGTCGTTAATTCCACGTATCAATCCCCGGACTATCGTCGCCCCAAGCGGCGGCGGAATCCTTCACCACGCATCCTTAGCTTGCATCCGGCACCCCGGACTGTGCTAAGAGACCCGCCCTATCGGAAGGGCCCTGCGTTTTTGAACGCCAGCCCCTACATTTCGAACGGTTCTAAGGTTATGGAAATCCTGAGCGCTGGAGTCAAGGATTGAGAATTCGAGCCACAAGGATTTGAACGCCAAAACGCCGCAGGTCATCCTGGCGGCGGCATCCAGCCTCCGAATGCAGCCCAATTTCACACGAGCGAGACCGAGTAACGAATGCCCGAACTCATAATAAATGGCCCAGGCGGACGCCTTGAGGCCCGCTACCACCACGAGAGCAACGCGGATAGCCCGATCGCGCTCATCCTGCACCCCCACCCACAGTTCGGGGGCACGATGAACAACCAGGTGGTCTACAATCTCTACCACACGTTCGCAGCGCGGGGCTTTTCCGTGCTTCGCTTCAACTTCCGCGGCGTTGGCCGCAGCCAGGGCGTTTGGGACGGCGGCCCCGGCGAACTCGCCGACGCAGCCTCCGCGCTCGACTGGCTGCAGCTCGTCAAGCCCGACGCCAAGACCTGCTGGATCGCCGGCGTGTCGTTCGGCACCTGGATCGCGATGCAGCTCCTGATGCGCCGCCCGGAAGTCGACGGCTTCATCTGCGTCGCGCCGCCGTCGAACCTGTATGACTTCTCGTTCCTCGCGCCGTGCCCCTCGTCGGGCCTCATTATCAACGGCGATATGGACCGCGTCGTCCCGACCGCTTCGGTCGCCGAAATGGCAGCGAAGGTGAAAGTGCAGAAGGGCATCAAGATCACGCACGAGGTCGTGCCCGGCGCCAACCACTTCTTTGAGAACAAGACGGAAGAACTCGGCAACATCGTCGGCAGCTATCTCGACGAGCGCATGGTTCAGTTCGAACTCGATCGCGAGCGCAACAAGGAACGCGAGCGTGAGCGTGAGCGCGAACGTCAGCGCCAGCGCGAACTTGAACGGCTCGAATCCCAGAGCGCACCCGCTGCCGGCGCAAGCGGCGACGAAGAAAGCGACGACGAATAACGCCGTCTTATGTAGCCTAGTGAATGACGTGAGCGGTGGGATCAGCCCTGAGCCCGCCGCTCATTGGTTCTGGAACGCCCGTCGTGCCCGGAAACGTGATCGGCAGTCCGAGCGTCGAACGAACAGCCAGATAGGCCCACGCCTCCGCTTCGAGGCTATCGCCGTCAAGGCCGATTGCTTCCGCCGGAACGACGGCATGATGCACCTGCTCCGCCAGCATCCCCATAATGGTCTTGTTGCGCCGGCCACCGCCTGCAACGACCCACAACTCCGGTTCGCTCGGCATGTGCTCCCGCGCCTTCGCAATCGAGCGCGCAGTGAAAGCTGTCAACGTCGCTGCTCCGTCTTCGATGCTCAAGTGCTGGACGGCATCGAGCGCAAAGGCATTGCGATCAAGCGACTTCGGCGGCGTCTCGGCGAAATACCCGTCGCTCAGCAAGGAAATGATCGCATCTTCGTCGACCTGCCCCTGCCCCGCAGTAACGCCGCCGGAATCGAGATAGGCGCCAGTCTTGCGCAACATCCAATCATTGATCAACGCATTGCCGGGTCCAGTATCGAAAGCCAGCAGAGAGCCGTCGCGCCCGATCCACGTCAGGTTCGCGACGCCCCCGATATTGACGATCGCGACTGGCCGCTGCGGCAGCTTTGCCGTCAACGCCCGGTGATAGGCCGGAACGAGCGGCGCACCCTCTCCGCCCGCATCGACATCGGCCGCACGCAAATCATAGACGACCGGACAGCGCGTAAAGTTCGCCAGCAGATCGCCAAGCCCGAGTTGCACCGTCAGGCCAATCTCCGGCCTGTGCAGCACCGTCTGGCCATGAAAGCCGATCACGTCGACCGACGTGCGTTCGATGCCAGCCTCCTTGAAAAACTGCGCGACCGCAATGCCGTGGGCTTCGGTCAGCGCCCGTTCCGCATCCGCCAAAGAATACGGTCGCGCATCGCGGACATGCAGATCCCGCGCATCCGCTATGGCGTTGACCAGCACGCGGCGCATGTCATCGTCATAGGGAAACGTCATCGCCGGACCGCGGATTACGTGATCTTCCCCGTCCGTATCGATCAACGCCACATCGATGCCGTCGAGCGATGTTCCGCTCATCAGCCCCACCGCTCTCATCAACTTGCTCATCGCGACCTTCCCGTGCATGGTGCCGCCCCGCGGCGCAGGCCGCAAATCATCAAGTGGCGCAGCCGCAAATAGAAAGCGGCCGCGCCGCATACTAAAAAGCGGCACAGCTCAAAACATAGCCCGCGACGACTGAAGTGAAAGCCTGAATTGCAATGACGATACCGAATTCCGAATTTCTTAAGACTATGACCGAGCGCGGATTTTTCCACCAGTGCTCCGATATCGAGGGCCTGGACAAGCTCTCGGCCGATGGCCGTATTGTTGCTTACGTCGGATACGATTGCACGGCGCCGTCTCTCCATGTCGGCTCGCTGATCTCGATCATGATGCTGACCTGGTTGCAAAAGCTCGGCGGCAAGCCCATCGCCCTGATGGGTGGCGGCACGACCCGCGTCGGCGATCCATCCGGCAAGGACGAAACGCGCCAGATGCGCACCATCGATGAGATCGAAACCAACAAGAACGGCATCAAGCAGGTTTTCGAGAAGTTCCTGAAGTTCGGGGATCAGGGCTCCGACGCCATGATGGTCGACAACGCCGAATGGCTCGCGCCACTCAACTACATCGACTTCCTGCGCGATGTCGGCCGACACTTCTCGGTCAACCGCATGCTGACGATGGACTCGGCGAAACTCCGCCTCGAACGCGAACAGGAGCTGTCGTTCATCGAGTTCAACTACATGCTGCTTCAGGCCTATGACTTCGTCGAGCTGAACCGTCGCTATGGCTGCAATCTGCAAATGGGCGGTTCGGATCAGTGGGGCAACATCGTCACCGGCATCGACCTTGGCCGCCGCATGGGCGTGAAGGATCAACTTTATGCGCTGACCTGCCCGCTGCTGACGACGGCGTCGGGCGCCAAAATGGGCAAGACCGCTGCGGGCGCCATCTGGCTCAACGAGGCGCAGCTTTCCGCTTACGACTACTGGCAGTTCTGGCGCAACACCGAGGACGCCGACGTTGCCCGCTTCCTGAAGCTCTTCACGTTCCTGCCGCTCGATGAAATTGCCAGGCTCGAAAAACTGTCGGGCTCCGAGATCAACGAAGCAAAGAAGGTGCTGGCGACCGAAGCCACCGCGCTGTTGCACGGTCGCGACAAAGCCGAAGCTGCCGCTGAGACCGCGCGCAAGACCTTTGAGCAGGGCACGCTCGCGTCCGATCTGCCGACCATCGAAATCCCGCGAAGCGAACTCGATGCCGGCATCGGCATTCTGGTGGCGTTCGTGAAAGCCGGGCTCGTTTCGTCGAACAGCGAAGCGCGCCGGCAGATTCACGGCGGCGGCCTGAAGGTCAACGATGTAGCCGTCACAAGCGACAAAGCCAGCCTCACCCCAGCCGATGCGAGTGCATCAGGCTTTATCAAGCTGTCGCTCGGCAAGAAGAAACACATTTTGCTGCGACCGGTCTAAAGGACTGGTCTAGTGGCTGGTCGTCGTCGATGACCAACCATCGACCTGCGCCTCGGCCTTCGGCGCTTTTTTCTTGGCCTTCGACTTTGATTTCTTCGTCTCGGAAGATGGGCTGGGTGACACGACCGGAACCTGCCGCTTGGCGGCATCGCGAACCTGGATGGTCGGGTCCATCGACGTCATCTGGAAGATGTCGCGGAAGATGCCCGGCGCAACCAGCGAGAACGGGTTGACGATGACTTGCGGGGCATTCGTTTGCCCTTGCACCGCGAAGGTCATGCCAAGAACACCTTCACCCTGCGTGCCTGACAGGATCTGTCCGATCACCGGAATGTCGCCGAGCGCACCGTTGATGCCTTGCAGCGGAATATACGTGCCGCCGATGCTAACCCGCTTCGTCCGGAAATCGACCTTGCCGCGCAGCGTCGCGCCGAGCAGCGGCCCTTTCAGATAGGCTTCCTGCAACACGAATTGTCCGTAGCCGACAGAAAACGGCGCGCGCATTCTATTGAAATCGAACACTTCGCGAACAACGTGATCATTGCTGCCGATCGCAGGGCGGCCGCTGTCGGCGCTGCTTGCTAGTTCCGTAATGACTGGATCGCCCAAAATCCTGAAATTATCGACGACGAGAAGGCCGGTCTTTTCCGCCGGTCCCGAACCGTCAAGCGCCACGTCGAGACGCATCCGCCCGCCCTGCATGTTCGGATAGAAGTTGACGAGCTTCATCACCTGCCCGGCATCGCTCGACGTCACGATCAGATGTCGCGAGCCCGTGCTTTTATCAAGTGCCGCAACGAAATTGCCCCCGCCATCGAGCGTTCCCCGGGCGTCCAGGCTCGACAGGTTGCCGTTCCGCATTTCGGCTTCCAACTTGAGATTGCGCAGCGACACGTCCGAACTGCCAATGACGTTGGTCAGCGTGATCGAAGCATGCGAGCCGCCCGAAGCAGCCTTTGCCGTGCGATCCGGACCGTCCCCGACGCTGAAGAGCGATTTGAAGAAATTTCGGCCGTCGTAATTCGAGCCGTTGATGTTGACCGTCCAGAAGTCGTCCTTGCTGCGCGCCCCGTTGATATCGAGTTTCGAAATGACGTTGAGGTTGAGATCGGGAAACTCGAATTCCTTGATTTTGTTATCGGGGCCGAACACGACCTTGCCGTCGGCCGCGATGTTGTCGCTCAGCACCTTGAAATTCTGCAGCTCCGTGTCGCCGTCAGGCGTCTTCACGACATCCATATCGAGCGACGCCGTCCGGCCGGGCGCCTTGCGCCACTGAAGCTTGTCGAGCGTCATCTCGGCGCCGGTCAGATCCGCATGCACCTTGATTGCAGGCTCCGGCCGATCGCCCTTCTGGTACGTCACCTCGACGGGGACGACGCCGTGCACCATGTTGTTGACGTCGAGCCCGAGCTGCGTCCGGTCCGCCTCGTCAAGCTTGGCGACGATCTTGAGCGGTGGCTGGTCACCGGCATCCGGACCGAGCAGCCGCTGTCCCACGACTTTTGCCGGAACACCATTGACCAGAAGATCGCCCTTCGCATCGAGCGATGTTGCCGTGAGATTGAGGTCGAGCGAAAAGTTCTGCACGTCGAAGCGCCCGGCAACCTTGCCGAAACGCCCATCCGTAATGCGCGCCTTGCCGGTAATGGCCATGTCGTCGCCGCTGACGCCGTCATAGAATGGCATTTTAATCAGGAACTGCGCATTGACCTTGCCTTCGCCGGCTTTCGGCAACGGTGAAGCATCGCGAACGGCTTTGATCGGAAGCTGCTCAAGCGCTTCGATGAAGGGACCGAGATCACCGGTCGCTGTGAGCGCGATCTCGCCGTTCGGCCGCGGCGACAGAATATTGTCCGTCGTCATGCTTCCATCTTTGAGCGGCACCTGCTTCCCGTCCGGCAGTGTCAGTGTTCCTTCTGGGACGGCAACCGACAGGATATTGTTTTCCAGATGGATCGAAGCCTTGGGAGCCGCGATAGGCGGGATACCCGGCAACGTCGTAAGGACAACGTTCTCCGCCTCGAAATCGGCATTGGCCCGTTCCGTTGCGGTCTGGACAGTGCCGGGCTCGATGCCACCGACGTCACCGTTCGAAAACTTCAGCGTCCCGCCTTTGAAATCGACGGACTTCACATTCTCGCCGAACCACTCCCGCGGCCCCGTCGCCACCGCCCGCGGCCATAGCGCCTTGAGCGTGTTGAGCGGCATCGGCGAAACATGGAACTCTGCCGACATGCTCTGGCCCTGTGGCCCAGCTTGCATCTTCGCTTTGACCGTCGCCTCGCCGCCGCCGCCCGCGAGTTGGAATTCGCTTAGATCGACGGAACCGCGCCGCGGAACGATCGTACCGGTCGCGTTCCACTTGTCGATGGTGACGGGGGGGACCTTGAACTCCGGCGCTTCAAAGACACCATTCTTGCCGTCGAGATTGAACTGCCATGTCGGCGGTTCCCCGCTCTTGGCGACATCCGCCATGTTGCCTGTGAACATGATCGTGCCGTCGGCCCATTTGACCGGGCTCGGCTTCAGTTCCCAGCGCTTCTGCTTGCCGTCATAGGCAAGCTTGAAGATACCGGCCGTAACGTCCATCGGCTGAACCATATAGGGCAGCCGCGCCCGGCCCTTGCCGACTTCGACAGAAAGGTCCGCGGCTTCGATATTGCCGACCGTCGAAAGATCTACGGTCGCATCGCCCGAAACCGGAAATTCAAAGTTGCCCAGAAGTGCGAGAGGTGGCGCCGCAGACGCCAGCGTCGACGGCACCAGACCGCGCACGGTCGCTTTGACCTCGAGCCGGCCCGTCTGTTCGCTTTCGTCCGTCAGGAACGAGAGCGACCACGGCCCGCGCGCAGACGCGACGGTGGCGCGCCCCGAAATCACGCTGCGCCTGGCCGCATGATCGAAATCGACACTGGCCTCGTCGATCCGCCAGGAACTGCGTTGTCCTTCGTAATCGACGACGACGGTGGCGTTCGAGATGCCGAATTCCGTCAAGTAAGACGTCGCATCGAGACGTTGCCGCGCCCGCCGCGAAGATTCGGTCAGCATTTTCGCGAGATTGACTTTCGTACCCTTCGCGCCGTGCTGCGGCACAATCGTTGTGGCCGAGACCGCGGCAGGTGCCTCGCCCGTCGCTGGCTGCACTCCCGCGTCAGTTCCGGGATGCAGCGGCATCGGTTTGGGAATGGCTCGCTCGAACACAAACCCGGATTGCTCCGAATAGGCGAGCGCAATAATCGGATCGATCAACTCGATGCGGGCCGGCACGATGCGGCCCCGCATCAGCGCCCCCATCGAGATATTCACGGCCGCGAGCGGCGACGACAGCACTACATCGCCGCCCTTTTCGAGCACGCTGACATCCCGCAGACGGAATTCGAGTTCTCCCGTCGGCCCGAGCCGCAGCTCCGCGCCATCGATCTTCACCGAGCTGGTAACGAGTTCAGCGTTGATGCCCTGCTCAATCGGAGCGACGACGAAATCGAACGCGATCGGGCCATGCCGCAAGCGCACATACAAGACACCAATAGCGATCGCCGCGAGCAGCGTAAGCGGCATCACGAGATAGAACATGACGCGGCACCCACGAAAGAAATGCTTGGCGCCCTTCGCCATCGCAGTGTCTTTCCGCGGCATGGGCGGCGGCGAGGCCGAGACCTCGCGCTGCGGGATGGCCGACAGGCGTTGCGTAGCGTTTTGCTGCGCGTTTTGGTCAGCGCCGCGCCGAACAGCAGCGCGCCCGCCGGTTACCGGTCTCGTCAACTCCGCTCCTCAAAACCCCCAACCGGCCAGTTGCGGGCCGGTCACCCGTACTGTAGCTCGGAACGAACAGAAAATGCTTTCAATAGAAGGTCTAAACTCTCTGGCCCCCTCTCAGGCATAAAGCCAGCTACAAGGGTCAAAAACGACAAAAGAAAGGCACTTTCAAGATGATCGAGGACGGCAAAAAGGCGCCCGACTTCACGCTTCCCGACGACACCGGGGAAAAGGTCCGCCTCTCGAAGCTCAAGGGCCACCCGGTGGTCGTTTATTTCTATCCCAAGGATGACACCTCGGGCTGCACACAGGAGGCCAAGGACTTCACCTGCCTCGCCGACGATTTCGCCGCGGCCGGAGCAGAGCTGCTCGGCATTTCACCCGACAGCCCGACCAAACACCAGAAGTTCAAGGCGAAACACGAATTGTCCATCCGCCTGCTCGCCGACGAGCAGAAAGAGGTCGCTCAAGCCTATGGCCTCTGGGTCGAAAAATCGATGTACGGGCGCAAATATATGGGGATCGAGCGTTCGACGTTCCTCATCGACGGCAGCGGTAAGGTCGTCAAAAGCTGGCGCAAGGTGAAGATACCTGGACATGCCGAAGAAGTTCTGGCTGCCGTGCGCGCGCTCAAAATATAACCATACTGGGCATAATCGTCGCGACCGTTGATCTTCCGCCACACTTCTCGCTCAAGAGAGTGCCTCGGAACGTCGCGCCGGGGAATTTCCAGTGGAAAGCCTCCGGCGACACGGTGGACCAACGTTGGAAAAGTGCTACGCGAATCAAACGCGCTCGTCGCAAAGCGATTATGTGATGCGTTGAGTCGTTTCGGGTGCGGATTGTTGCTTAAGTTGTGTCAGAGGGAAGTCCGAGCATGTTGCCAAATTTCCGCCGTTCCGAGCCTGAGTTGTCGAAGTCCCCGACGCTGGCATCCGCTACATCTGAAACGGCCGCGCCGACGCCTCCCGCCCCGGTGTTTCAGCCCCGTCCATTCCTGACCGTTCCCCGCGCCGCTGCCGAGGGTCCGAAATCGGTCTCGGTGATTGGCGCCGACCTCACCATCACCGGCAATCTCATCTGCAAAGGTGAAGTCCAAGTCGACGGTATCGTCGAAGGCGACATCGAAGGTAGCAATGTCGTCATCGGCGAGGAAGCCACGATAACAGGCAGCATCACCGGTGATGAAGTCATCGTCCGCGGCCACGTCGTCGGAACCGTCCGCGGCAAGCGCGTGATGCTGCAGACCACCAGCCAGGTCGAAGGCGACATTTTCCATCAGTCGCTGTCGATCGAACAGGGCGCCTTGTTCGAAGGCAAGTCGCGCCGCACCAAGGACGATCCGCGCACGGCAGAAATCAAGGCGGAGCCAATCGGCTTTGTCATCCCGGCGCAGCCGCCTGAATTGCCGAACTGAAAGATCACAAAAGTTTACACGACCCCAAACCCCCAGAGGCCCTTCCCCCAGAGGGCTTAACTTCACCTTTCCGGCCGCCTGTTTGTACCGTTTAGTCGGCGGCCGGAAAGGCTTTCAAATCCCATTTTTCAGAAGCTGCGCGCCAAGAAGACGAGGCTACCGTCCGGCCCGGTCCGCTCGATCTCCTCAAAGCCGTTCCGATTGTAGAAGCTGACGTTCGCAGACCCTGCGCTCGTCACGACGTGCACACCCGGCGCATCCGCCGCCTTGGCATCGGCGATAAAACAACTAATCAGCCGCCCCCCGATCCCGCGATTGCGAAACTCAGGGCTGATGTTGACGTGGAGATGCGCCGGATAGCGCTTCGTATGCGCTCCGAGCATCGCGAAATACGGAATATCGCCAAACCGCGGCGTCCTCGCCGGATCGTCGATCGTGCCGACGAGATAGCCGACGATCCTGCCGCCGCCATCTCGCGCCAAATATGCAAACGCCGGATCGTGGACCAGATAACGCCCCAGCCACCGCTCGCGGAACGCAGCTCGCGCTTCGTCGCTCGGAAACGTTTTCGTGTTGCTCGATTCAAAAAATATGCGGTCGATCTCGGCCACCCTCTCAGGCGTCAGATCGACATCGCGGTATCGGCAAATCGAAACGGTCTCGGACATTCCCGCGCCTTAGCACATGGCGCGAAAGTCCACATCCCAATCAACCGGCAGCGTCGACCGCCGCCACGAGCTGTCTGCGGAACGTCGGCGGCAGGTCATACGGAATAGCCTGCTTGAACGGCGGCACATCGTTCGACGCCTTGACCGTCGGGTTCGGCGAAATCGTGCTCGCCGGATTTGCCCCGCCGTAGTTCGGGCTGAACGGCTGGCTCGGATCGTCCGGCAATTGCCGGATCGTTGCCGCAGGTGCGGCCTGCACCGGCAAACCATCACTCTCCATCTGCACGGCCGGCCCCTGCGCAACGTAAGCCGTCGGCGTCGTGCTCGCGGAATAGCTGTTGCCTGTATTGGCGCATCCGCCCGCCGAAAGCGCTGCCGCTCCGGCTGCAAAAGATGCAAGCACCGCGCGCACGGACGGAGCCGCCGGACGGTGAAAAGAAAACGCGGACATCACATACGCCTTCGTCAACGCAACAAACGCTACGCAAGTTCAACAGTTGTCCGGGATTGAAACAGCCAGGCGTTAAAGGCGCCCTAACGGCCGCCAGCTTTTGAAGCCGCTTGGGTTGCCGAGGTCTCTAAGAAAGCTTGGCTGCAGCCGGGATCAGCCCCGACGCCAGGATGCCATTGAACAGCGCCTGCACCGCGATAGCCGCTAGCAGAATTCCGAACACGCGAATGAGCACTCGTTGCGCCGTGATACCGAGGACATGGTTGAGTTGATTGGCCATCATCAGCAGAACCAGCGTGATGATCATCACCACGGCAAGGGTGATGGCGACGACAGCCAACCCCAGCGGCTCGCCGTGGACGTTGGCGGCCAGCAGGATACCTGCGCTCATTGCGCCAGGTCCTGCGAGCAACGGCGTCGCCAGAGGAAAAACCGCAACGTCATCGCGCGATTGTGCTTCCGCACCTTCCGGAGCCGTAAGTTTTATCGATCCGCCCGGCCGCGCAAAAATCATGTCGAGCGCAATCAAGAGCAGGATCACGCCGCCCGCCGCCTGCAGCGCCGCCAGTGACACGCCGAGCTGGCTGAGGATCGGACCGCCCAGCAGCGTAAAGAACGCCAGAATCCCGGAGGCGATCAGCGTCGCCCGCACCGCAATCGCCTGACGCTCGGCGTAGGCCATCTTTGGCGTCAGCGTCGCAAACAACACCGCGGCTTCGATTGGTCCGACCGTAGCAAAGAACGTCGTGAAACTTTTGAGGGCTATCTCAAGCATACGGCGACGCTACCTTCCAATCGAAACAGCCATCGACACAGCCGTTGACGCACATCCAGTCAGCGGTCCGCTCAGCACTTCGGCAGAAATCGCCAGCACTCGAATAATGCGTTTGCTAACAATGTATTTTCGCACATCTTCGCAATGGACAAGGAACGAATCTCACTTGATCATCATCATTCTAGGGAGGGCGCCCAATCACCTAATTCAAAGGAGATTGCTACGTGACCGAACGGGAAATGTCTTGCGATAACGGTTTCCGGGCTCAACTTGCAGGGTTCAGCCTGACGACCGCTGAAATTCTCTACCGTCTTCCAGACCATCCTTCGCTGCTGCAAAGCTATATCTGGCAGGAATACGACGCCGCCCCGCGTTTTCCGAAACTCAAATCATTCCTCGATTTCTGGGTCGCCAAACTCGAAGGCAAACTTTATCGCGTGACCGTAGCCCATTCCGAATTAATACGGCCGCGCGAATTACGGCTCATCGGAGCGGAATTGAAGCTGCATTGAGTCTCGGCGTTCGCGAGTGCGAGAGAGAGCGTTTTATATCTATGGCAGAACGCTGAACGAAAGCGGTCTGCCTTTCCGACTGCCACAATGAGCGCATGATTCTTCGCCTCTGCAAGCAGATCAAAATCGACTTTACAAAAGGGTAAGTACCTCCTCCTTACCGCTTCGGTTTAGCTTCGCGCCGTCGCACGAAATATCTCATTGGGTGGGACTAGATCGCAGCCGACATACACTTGGATATGCGTTAGCGAGGCATCTCGCAAACGGTGCGCTCCAGGCTGTCTCGACGGGATCAATCGAGGAGAAAATCATGAAGTTTTTGCTGGCAGTCGCCACAGTGGCGACACTCGCTCTCGGCTCTCAAATCGCAAATGCCGCTCCGAGCGTCGCTGCGCTCGACGGCGTTCACGGCTCAAGCCTCGTTCAGAAGACGGGCTACTATCATCGCCATCGTCATTGCGTATGGCGCCACGGCCACCGCCACTGCTGGTGGCGCTGAGCTTCGGTCGCCCCGAAACTCAGTTCTTGAGGCGGCGCGCAAGCGCTGCCTCTTTTTTTGGAATTTTCATTTCTCTGTTTTGACAGGAATGACGACGACCACGGCCATGCCCGGCGACATCGGCTCGAACGAAAGATCGCCATTGAGCTGAGCCGCGAGCATGCCCATCAGACGATTGCCGATGCCGCCGTTCGTGACGGTTTCGCTTCCAACGCCATTGTCCGCGATGGTGAGCCTGTACTGCAATCCGACGCGTTGAAAATGGACCGTAATATGTCCTTGGCGCTGTTCTGGAAACGCATGTTTGGAAGCGTTAGTAACAGACTCGTTGATGATCAGCCCAAGCGGCACAGCCTTTTCCAGACTGATCGAATGGCTTTCGACCTCGCAATCGAGCGCGATGGGCCGCATCGCGAGCCGCGAAAGGCGAAGATCTGCACAAAGCTCGCCGATATATGCCCTGGTATCTACGACGACCCGATCGTTATGAAGCTCCAGTCGGCGATGTACCCGCGCAATTGTCTGAACACGTTCAGCCGCCGATGCCAGCGCCTCGCGCGCCTCAGGGTTGGCGGACCGAGACTGAAGATTGAGCAACGTCACGACATTGGCAAAATCATTGCGCGTACGATGCGCAAGCTCGTTCAAAAGCAGATCGCGGTCCCGGACGGTGTCGCGCGCCTCCTCTTTTTCCGCCGCTAAAGCCGCAAGGCCGTTGTGCAGAGCCTCAACGACAAACGAAATCGCAAAACCGATAACGATAAAAAGGATCAACGCAGCTTGATCGCCGGTCTCAACAACGTCGAGTGAGTGGCGCGTTGGAAGAAGAAAGTATGCACAGGCTGCCGCGCTCAGCACGGTGGCAAGAAATCCGTTCCCGCGGTCGAACAGCGTGCCGCAAACGAATACGACGGGGATAAATATCAGAAAGGGATATCGATCGACCATTGTGCCTTCGAACGCGACCTGCACTGAAACTGTCAGCGCAACGAGAAGCACAGTGATCGTATAGCGTAGCGCCTTCGGCACAGAGCGGGCAGCAAGAGCAGCCCGGTGAATAGTAGCGACCCAAGTATCCATGCCGATCAATACGCTCCCGCCGCCAAAATCGTTCAAGTTGTCATATAGGACGTTCCAACGCCCGTCTCGCAATGCAACCGAGAGCGCTTCACCTACGTTAACAAGCGTCAGCGTCAAGATTTCCTCCCTGTCGGCATAACTTTTTTGACGCCAGCCACGATGGGCGTTAAGTCGGGTCCGTCAGCAGCGTGACGCGCGACGAGGGAGGGGAAATGCATCTGTGGTTGCGACTATTGGCACTCATCGGCTTGATTACGCCGGCATCTGCGGCGTCCATGGACAAGACGCTGATGAAGCTCGAACCTGAAGAACGTGCGCATCAGGCGTGCATTCTGCGCGGCATGGACACGCTCAAGCGCGCCAAAAAACTGAAAAAGATCGACCGGCTGAAAACGAGCATTCTTTCCCGAGCGACATTCGACGGCGCCACCGTAGTCGCCAAGGGCGCGGCCGTTCGGGCCGACGGCCACTGGTATCGGCTCAAGTTCACCTGCACTGTTGGCGAAAACCAGATGACAGCCACATCCTTCACCTACGATCTCGGGACCGAAATTCCGGAAGACCGCTACGAAGACCTGGGGCTCTGGAAATAATGGCAATCGCCGACCTATACGAGGCTATTGAGTAATCGTTTGCACATTTGGCAAATTCGCGAACGAGCTTCGTATCGCTGCCTTCACGAGAAATGCCATGTTCACGACGCTGCGATATGTTTAACGGACGCGGTCTACGGATCGCTCTCCGAATGGAGTAGCACGCCGCAAGCTTTCGGAACGTATACACCGTAATTAGTCTTTTCGGCGGAATGTCGAGGACCCGAATCTTGCGCTAACCTTCAAGGCGGCCGCAAAAGCCAAATTCCGGGGGCCTTTCATGCGCGCCCACATATATCCGCTTGATGCAGTCCGCTTTTTTGCAGCGCTCTGCGTCATGCTCTTTCATCTGAGCTTTTACGATTGGGCATCGACGAACTCCGTCGTCGGCCAAATGTTCGCAAACGCGACGTCCTTTACGCAGGCTGCGCCCTATACATCGTTCGGCTGGGTCGGCGTCGAGATATTCTTCGTCATTTCCGGCTTTGTAATCGCCAATTCCGCCAACAATTCGTCGCCCATTGCGTTCCTCAAAAGCCGGGTGCTCAGACTCTATCCGGCCGCATGGATTTGCATTTGCTTCACAGTTGCAGCGTGGCTTCTCGCGGGCGGCGTGTCGGGACGTCATCTTAGCGGAGAATTCTTGCGCTCCATCACGCTTTGGATTTTCGGACCATGGGTCGATGGCATCTACTGGTCGCTCGCTGTGGAATTGGTGTTTTACGCGATCATCTTTTTCCTTCTACTCAGCAGCCGGTTCGATTGTCTGACGCATGTGGCGTGGGCGTTGACGACGATCTCAGGGGCATTTCTGATCTCCGTCAGTTTTGTCCCGAGCGCCCACAAATCCCATCTTGGCTGGCAGATCGTGGCGTATTCGGACGTACTGCAGCTCCGATATGGATGTTTTTTCGCTTTCGGAATCTGGATGTGGCTTTTTTCGAGGCGCACGCTGGGAGCAGTCAACGTGTTCGGCATGGTTTCTGCGTTTGCGATCTGTATTCTCGAAATCGTAAGCCGCTCACACGATATGGCAAAATGGGAAGTGCACCCCGGTGTTCCTGTTTCCCAAGTCCTGCCTGCCGCTGTGTGGATCGGCACGATCATGTGTATGCTGGTGATCGTCCGAGACGACAAGCGCTTCACACCAGTGTCGCCCCGGCTGCAAAATGCCTTCAAAAACCTGGGGCTGATGACGTATCCGCTTTATCTCATTCATTCCGTCGTCGGGGCCTTCTTGATCCGAGTGATGGTGCGATCCGGAATAAATCCTTGGATTGCTTTGACGATCGCTGTTCTGTCGATGCTGTCGCTAGCTTACGAAGTTTCGCGCTATGGCGAGCCGCCTGTTCGCAGACTGTTGCGCGCAGCATGGGAGCGTGGCGAAGCCAGCCTGCGGAGTGTGCAATCGGTGGCGTTCCTTTTCAGATCCGGCGGCCGTATCGCGACGTAGAACCTCACGCACGTGAACCCGGAGCCGGGACACACGCACGAGAATAAATTTTTGCCTGCGAATATCGGCGGCCGATTGCGCCGCCTCGCTAACCAAAGGCTTTGAAACCTATCGCGATCTGTCGCGCGCTTTGATTTAAGATCGACAAATCGCCCCTCGATGAACGTAGCAGTACCGTGACACGGACAACGACCATAATTCTCATCCTGCTCTCGACGCTATTTGCATGCGCAGCGTCGGCTGAAGAATTGGCGTACACGTGCAATTATCAGCTTGGCTCCGAAGCGGAAGCGACCCGAAGAAAAATCGGATCCGCCATCATCGCCATCAACATTGCCGCCAAAACCGCCAGAGTCGATTTCGGCAAGGGCTGGTTCAAGACTATGACACTTCTGGTTGACGGCACGGATGTTAAGGAAACGTCTCCACCAGCAAGCGGCGACGAACTCGGCTTTTTCTATTTCGACTTGGCAGCCAACAGCGGCGGCTTTTCGGGTGGCGGTAAAAATCGCGAATTTTTCGACTCGTGCGTGCGCACCAAAATCTCTGACATTGTCGCCCAATCAAACCGAGCCGCGGGCGCGCCACGACAATCCGAGCCAATTCCAGGCCAGACGGCAGCGCCATCTACTCAGAAGGCCGAGCCGAACATCGAACCAAAGCTCGCCGCTAAACCTGAGCCAAACGAGGCAGCACCGCCATCGCCGCTGTCAACGTCGCCAAACATGCCTTCTGCACCTGCGGCGACGGACGAAGCCAGAGTCGAAGAGAAAGGCGGCAAAAACCTTGCGGCAGGCACGCCCACTCCGCTGCCTGAACGCAATCTCGGCTCCGAGCCGGAGAAAAATGCGTCCGAGCCGCTCTCCGCCGCTCCCTCGCCAAGCCTAGCTGCTGCGCCTCCACCCTCGGCACAGCCGACGACCGGCGACGAACACGCCGCCTCCGGCTCGGCAAAGGCATCCGAGCCGCCGTCGGAACCACGTTCCATGGAATCGCCCCAAAGCGCACCAGAGCCAGCGCCCGCAACGCCGCCCGCAAGCGTGCCCGCCTCGCCTCCTCCGGCCGACGCCCAGACCGCGGCCGAGTATAGAGGTAACATCAGCGGCACTGCGAAAGCGCCGACCGCGCAACCGGAGCCGAGCGCTATTGTCGAATCCGAGAAAAACGCGACGGAACCAACGCCCGCCACACCGCCGCCAAGTGCCTCGATAGCAACTGCTGACGCCGCGCAAACTCCTGCAGCAAGTACCGGCACAGAAGAAAAGCCGTTGCTACACGCCCAGCCGTCGCCGAGCGCGTCCACCGAACCTGCTGTAGCGATACCGACCCCAGCATCAAACCCTGGAGCAGAGGAAAAACCATCGCCACCCACCGCTCCGCCGCCATCCGCCGAGTCGACGGTCGCCGCCGTGCCTGCCGTCGAACCCTGCCGGGAAACGCTCGATAGCGAAACCCATGGGGCAGCGATCACGTTCGCGAATGCCAGCGCGATCCTCTCGAACGATAGCGTGGCCGAACTCAGAAAAATTGCCGAGATCGCCCGCAGTTGCACGAACGTGGCAATAGAGGTTGGCGGTCACACCGACACTTTCGGCACCCGCCTCGGCAATCGTGAGTTGTCGCAGCGTCGAGCCGATGCCGTCGTCGGCGTCCTCGTTAGCGAAGGCGTCCCTGCCGAGAAATTGCGCGCCATCGGGTATGGGCAGGATCAACCGATCGCATCCAACGCCACGGCCGCCGGTCGCCGTCTGAACCGCCGCGTCGAATTCCACATCACGCCCTTCAAGACATCGGGCTAAGCGTTCATCTTCTTAGGCACTGCGTCTAACGTAGCGCACGAACCTCTATTCGCTGCGGGGCTCCAATAGCGTAAATATGCGGCGCGGCCGTTCGCGGCATCGGGCCCGCGAGACGCGGATTGTCCATCACTTCGACCACCTAACCGTTAAAGGTTGCGATCGTCGCGCCAAGGCAACTCCCCGGATGATGGGCATTGCGACGTCCGATTGAAAACACGTTTTCGCGCGCTGTACCGATTGCGCTTGCATAGAAGCAGCAATTTTTCTATTGTTTCTCCGTTCGAGCTTCGCTGAAAATGACTTGGCCTCGCCCGCGAAGTGCGCGCCTGACCGACGACCTTCCCAACAAATCTCGACTGTCAGTCCCGGCATTGTCGGGAATAATCGCGCATAAACTAAGGATTTTACCTATGCAGACTGGTACCGTGAAATGGTTCAATGGCCAAAAAGGCTACGGCTTCATCCAGCCGGATGATGGCGGTAGTGACGTTTTCGTGCACATCAGCGCCGTCGAGCGTGCGGGCATGAACGGCCTTAACGAAGGCCAGAAGGTTTCGTTCGATGTCGTAGCTGACCGCCGCAGCGGCAAGTCGTCGGCCGACAACCTGCGCGCCGCCTGATCTCCACAAAGATCGGGACTTGGCCAGCCCCTGCTGGCCACGAACACGAACCGGATCAACGAAACCCGCGTCTGCTCGGCCAGCCGCGGGTTTTTGTTTGCCCGTCAAAATTAAGGAACGATTTCATGGCTATGCCCCGGAAAGACCTGTCGAGTGCAGCAACCGTTAAGCTGCGAAAGGCTCAGGAAGCATCGCAAGCGATGAAAGAACACGAAGCGGAACGCCAAGCCGTTCGCGCCAAGACTGAACGACTTCGCGCCGAGCGGCTCGCCCGGGAAGCAGCCAATCCGCCCGCGACGAAAAAGAAACGCTAACGACGTTCTTCAAAAACGCCATAACATCACGACAAAGCGCCCCGAATTGTACTTGCTCTCAGCGCTGCTGATGGCGATGCTGCGCCGGCACATCACGTCGATGGCTTATTTCCTGCAGGATCAGCCGTAGGGAAAATACTGGATGCCATTCCTCGACAAGGACGGCATTGCCCTGCATTACGAGAGCATCGCGGGCGCGGCTCGTCCCATCGTCTTCATCCACGGTTGGTGTTGTGATCACACGTTCTTCGCACCGCAAGCCGCCTATTTCGCTGCACTCGGACACCGCATAATCGCACCCGACCTGCGCGGCCACGGCCAAAGCGCCAAGCCCGAGCAATCGTATCCGATCGCTGCCTTTGCCGACGACATCGTCTGGATGTGTCGCGAGCTGAACGTGAAACGCCCGATCCTCGTCGGACACAGCATGGGCGGGATCATCGCGTTCGACATCGCGACGCGCTATCCTGATCTTCCGGCAGCCATTGCGATGCTGGATGCTGCCATCGTGTTGCCGGATGCCGCGCGCGCAGCGGTTCCTGTGTTTCTGGAAAGCTTGGAGGGCCCAGACCCAGCGAAGGCACTGCGCGACTTCGTTGGAACGGTGTTCTTCATCCCGACCGACGATCCGGATCGGAAACGCCGTATCCTGGACGTCATGGCGAAGGCCCCGCAGCACGTCATGGTGTCGGCCTACCGAGGCCTTGCGGACTATAATGCGGAAACAACGCCGAGCCGCGTCGCCGTCCCCTCGCTCTATATCGTCGCCGACGAGCCCTCGGCGCGAACCGACATGGCGCGCCTCCAAATGCTCATTCCCGATTTACATATCGGCCGGACGGTCGGATCAGGCCATTTCTGCCAACTCGAAGTGCCCGATCAAGTCAACGCCATGCTTTCGCGCTTCATCGCGACAGCAGTGCTCCCCGACTGAGCTGATCAACGCCACAGCCAACGCCATCGGCGGCCGGCTCCGCGTAGCGGAGTCGCCGATCGCAAACCAAAAATCCATCGGCGGCCGGTGGAGACGATCATGCGCCGACGGCCGGCTCTGCGAAGCAGAGTCGGAGGCGCCAATCAAACAAGGGCCAGGGCGGCGGGGCCTCGCTCTCATATCTTGTTGTACTTCGGATGCAGCCTTCGCCGCCCCGGGACAGTGCCAAGTCTTGTTCATGCACCCAGCGGCGGCCGAACCGGCATTCCGGGGCACTCGCAACCTGAAAGGAAGCGAGCTTCCTTTCGAGCCGTGAACCCACCATCCTCCCGTGCATCTCGAGTTGGAGCGGGAGTTGAACCGCGATACCACGCCATGGTGGTCCGCTCGCGGCCGGCAGGGATCCCCAGGCGCGCCGATATCGCTGGCGGCCCGGCACGCTCCCATCCGCACGCAAAACCCCATGCTCGAGTTTCGCGCCCTTGCAAGTCGCGGCGGGATGAGAGGGAGTATGCGGGAGCGCGAGAGAGCGGGGATAAGTTTGATCGCAAATTATTTCCGCTCAGCGTAAAGACGATTGCCCGGACGTCGCGTATCGTGCCGCAAACCAAGGGAGCGCCCGCCATGGACCTCACGCACTGGATCTGGCTCGCGACCGGCGCCTACGGCGTCCACGCTTTCGAGGAATTCGAGCTCGACTGGCGCAACTGGGCGCGCGCCGTCATCAAGCTGCCGGTCGAATGGCACGACTTCTACGTCGTCAATTTCCTTGTGATCGTGCTCGGCATCGTCGCGGCGGAACTCGCGACCGCGATGCCGGGCGTGGCGCTCGCGTTCCCGGCGCTGATGCTGATCAACGCCGTCTTCTTCCACATCGCGCCCTACGTCGTGACGAGAGGACGCTTCTCGCCGGGACTGATCACCGCCGTGCTGCTGTTTCTGCCGATCGGAACGATCTGCTACGTCGTCGCGAACGATGCGGGCGTGCTCGACACCACCAACCTCATCGGATCGTTCGTGCTCGCAGCACTCCTGATGGCCATGCCGATCGTGCTCCTGCACATCAAGTCGCTGGCATATTTTCGGCAGGACCGACCGTGAGCTGAGCGACAGCCGGTTAGTTGCGTGCGCGCCCTTGCAAGTCGCGGCGGGACGAGAGGGAGTATGCGGGAGCGTGAGAGAGCGGGGATAAGTTTTTTTACCCGTCACCGCTCCAACAAAGGAATTTGCGGCGCGGCCGTTCGCGGCAGCAGGCCAGCGAGGCGCGGATCGTTCTCCACCTCGACCATAAAGGCATAGGGCCGAAAGCCGGACCGCCGATAGAACGCCAATGCGTCCGGATGATCGAAGCTGCAGGTGTGCAGCCACAGCCTGCGAATGGGATGCGCCCACGCCGTGTCGATTGCGAAATCCATCATGAACCGGCCCGCGCCTTTGCCGATCGCATCTTTGACAACGCCGAACCACGTAATCTCGCACTCTTGATCTTCACGAAAATCCAATTCGAGCAGACCGATGCGCGCGTCGCCGTCGTGCAGGACAAAAACTTCGATGCCCGGATCGCTGAGGACGGCCGCCAACGCCTCATCAGTCAGCCGGAGGCGCGACCACCACAACCAATCTTCACCGACGGCGCGGAACAACGCGCGATAAGCATCGAGATCGGGGGATCTCCACCGCGATATCGCAAGCGACGACGAACCATTCGTGGCGCGCGAGGGCGTCGGCCGCTCGCACATCTCGACGAATGTCACGGCATTGACCAGCTTCCCCGCCGGTATCGGCGAATAGCCGTCTGGAAGTAGTGGGTTAGGAGTTTCCATCGCGGGAGGGTATGGCGGAACGCGACGGCGCAGGCAACGCGTCCAGCGGTCTCGGCAGACGGCGGGTCCAAAGCGCCCGCGAGTCGAGCGCGCGGCGTCTTGGCGACAACCGCGCGCCTCTTGCGATCACTACTCGTTCTTACCCTTTTCGCCCGTGCTCGCACCCAATGTTCCGCTGTCAGGCGCAGCTGGACCGGTATTGACGACAGCGGGAGGCGTCCAGCTGCCGTACATCGGCGGCAGGATCGACGGCGGCGTTTCCTTCGGCCAATACATTCGCATCATGAGCAGGAACTCGCCCTTCGGCGACGGCAGCCAATTCGCTACCTTGTCGCTCCCCGGCGACGCATGCTGGAAGTACAGCGTCAACGAACCGTCATCATTGAACTTCGGATTGTCACGCATACTAACCGTGAACTTGTTGAGCGGGTTCGGGTAGAACCAATAACCGCCGTCGTCGTAGTACATCGTGATTGACCAGAAGCCATCGACCGGCGGAGTTTGTCCCTTGGGGAAGGTCACCGTATAGGCGTTGGCGCCATTCAAAGGCCGGCCGTCACCGTCCATTTTCGCGACCGGATAGATGGCATCTTTGGATAGATTGGCCGGCCAACCGACAGCGGCGATCAAGGCGCGTTGGGCGTAATTGGTCCCATATGACCCGGCAGACGCTGGGATAAGCCAGCCGTTCTCTATTTTACCGCCCGTCTTCTGCAGGGCCATGATTTGGTCGTAGCTGATCTTCGGTACATCCGTCAGCGCTGCCTGCACGGCCGGATCGAGCTTTGAAATGTCGAATGGTTGACCTGGCACGAGACCGATTTTCGCCATCTCAGCGACGATGGCCTTATCCTCGGGCAGCGGCGGCGCTGCGCCTCCCATCAGCGTTGCCATCATGTTGAAGTAGGTCGAGACGTCCATTGCATTGATGACGTCCTGAGGCTTGTCCGTCATGCTGAAGCCCGGGTTGGAATCCACTTTTCCCGGAGGCGGCGTGTACGGCTTTCCGAATGAACTCAGAGGAACCAGCGAGTACTGCGCCTGCAAAGCGTTGACCGCTTTGTAATCCTCCTCGGTTCCATCAGCGTAAGTGCGCCCGAGGATCACCAGATAGCGCGTCGGCGATTTTATCTCAGTCATGTTCGCCGGCACGGTGCCGCTCCAGCCGGGGCCGGTGATCAAATAATTTGCAGCTTTTCCACCAGCCGTGCGCGCGCCGGGCGAGTCAATCACCGGCATCCAAAGACTGTACATTGGGAAGAGATAGTATCGCTTGCCCATGTCCGGGTGCGAAAACACCATCGGCTCGGCGCCGACGTCGGCCCAAGCTAATGAATAGAGAGTGTCAGCATTGGGAGCTGAAACGCCGCGATAGTCGCCAGGCGGGTAACGTTTTACGTTCGTAAAGTGCCCCATCGGCGCGCGAAGCTCTTTTGCTTCGGCAACGTTGGTCATTTGTACGCGCGTGACTTCAGTCGTGATCAGCGAATATCCGTAAATATATGCGTCTGTCGCGATCGCGCGAGCCTGTTCCGGGGTAAGAGGTTCAGCCGCGCGTGCTGAAGTTCCACCGAAGAGCAAACAAAAAGCAGCCACGGCGGCCAAGCAATTTGCGAAGCGGTATGCGACTCTCTCGTATTTTGACATTGAATTTTCCTATCTGAAAAACCGGCGTTATTCCGCCAAGCGAAGCGGAATTTCGGCGTGGAGGATGCTTCGCCGATGACCGCGTCGCGGTGATCGACATATGGGGAAATCTCAGTCGTCGAATTTGGAAAGTGTCGGCAGATCGCCTAGCCGCCCGAGCAGGCAGCGGGATCAATATCGATAGTTATGTGATTGGGTGGAGATCGCGGATCAAAATGCAGCACGGGCCGAGGAACGCCTCGGCCGAAATGACAACCCATCCCCACCTCCCGTCGGATAGGGTAGCGCCGCACCCATCTCAACTTTAGCATATGATTTTCGCAAGATCAGCCGACGGATGAAAAAAAATTGCTTTGGTAAAATCATGCGAAGGTAGGGCTGCCTTGGGTCATAACAGGACATTCATCAACACGAATTACCCCATCCCCCACCACACGCCCCCACTCCACACACCCACCTCCTCGCCGCCCACATCCCCGGCCACCGCCAGTTCCACCAGCTCCGCGTAAACCGCGCGCGTGCACAGCGCTTCCAATCTCCCGCGCACGAGCACGTAGGGCTTCAGCCCGCCGTCGGGTCCGCTCGTCTCGAACCGCAGCGGATGCTCCGCATCGACCGTTACAACGTCATCGAGGTTGGTGCGGAACGTCAGCCGCTGCGCTTTCCCCTCGCCCTCGGCCGCCATCTCGACGGCGAGGAACGGCGCATCCTCGACGTGAACGTCGACCTTCTCCGCAGGCGTCACGAGATACGTTCGTCCGTCGTCGTCCTTTCTCAGGATCGACGCGAACAGCTTGACGAGCGCGATGCGTCCGATCGGGCTCCCCTGATAGTGCCACGTCCCGTCGCGTCGGATCGCCATGCCGATGTCGCCGCAGTACGGCGGATCCCACTTTTCCACCGGTCTTATGCTCGACGCGCCACCTTCTGACGCCGCCCGCAAAAGCGCATCCAATCCGCCCGGTCGTGCGTCAGAATTTCCATTCCCGGACGCAACTTGCAGTTTTTCATTCGGCATTTCTGCCCGCGCCCTCAAGGTGCCTTCAGATGCACCTCATCCTAACGTAACATTCACTTGACCCTATGAGGGCTGGGCAGGATCGTCTAGGCTGATGCTTAAGGCCGAGTACGCAGCCGCTCGGCCATTGTTTTGTAAGGCGAATTCGCCACCAAGAATGACAAGAAGCAGCTGCGCGAGGCCCCCTTTATGAGCACTGTCGTCGAAACGCATACCGATATCGTGCCCCGGCTCGAAGCCGCTGCCGAGCGCGTACAGCGCGCCCACAAAGCGGCAGCCAGCGTCATATTCGGTCAGGATCAGGTGATCGAGCGGACGCTCATCACGATCTTGTCCGGCGGGCACGGCCTTCTGATCGGTGTTCCGGGTCTCGCCAAGACGCTGCTCGTCGAAACGCTCGGCCGCGTGCTGGGCCTCGACGCCAAGCGCATTCAGTTCACTCCGGACTTGATGCCGTCCGACATCATCGGCTCCGAAGTCCTCGAAGATGAGCCGGGCCGCGGCCGCGCCTTCCGCTTCATCAAAGGTCCGATCTTCACGCAGCTTCTGATGGCGGACGAAATCAACCGCGCTTCGCCGAAGACGCAGTCGGCGCTGCTGCAGGCGATGCAGGAGCATCACGTCACGGTTGCCGGTCAGCGCCACGATACGCCCGCGCCGTTCCACGTGCTCGCGACACAAAACCCTCTGGAGCAGGAAGGCACCTATCCGCTGCCCGAAGCCCAGCTCGACCGCTTCCTGCTGCAGATCGACGTGACCTATCCCGATCTCGTCGCTGAGCGGCGCATGCTTTACGCCACGACCGGCACGGAAACGCCGAAGCTCGAAACCGTCATCTCGGCACAGGAACTGATGGCGACGCAGCGCCTCGTCCGCCAGATCCCGGTGCCCGATAAAGTTGTCGAGGCCATTCTGAAGCTCGTGCGCTCGGCGCGCCCGGGCACCGGAGCGAACGCCGATACGGATAAGTTCGTCGCCTGGGGCCCCGGCCCGCGCGCCAGCCAGGCGCTGATGCTCGCCGTCCGCGCCAAGGCGCTGATCGACGGCCGCCTCGCCCCGTCCGTCGATGACGTCATCGCGCTCGCGGAACCGATCCTGAAGCACCGCATGGCGCTGACATTCGCCGCCCGCGCCGAAGGCGAAGATCTGAATCATATCATCGCGCGTCTCGCGGCGGCTGTGGAGTAGGTGCGGGATGGCGAGCCCAATCGGGCGAACAGGAACGTCTGGCGAAGGCAACAGCTCCGAAAGGCGGCGCGTCCTCACGCTTGAGCGCGAAGCCGTTACGCTTGTCGACCGGATGCCGGAACTGCTGATGGAAGCGGCGCGCATCGCCTCGACCGTCGCGCAGGGCATTCACGGACGGCGCCGCGCCGGACCCGGCGAAACGTTCTGGCAGTTCCGCCAATATCAGTCGGGCGAGAATGCGAGCCTCGTCGATTGGCGCCGCTCGGCAAGCTCCGATCATCTCTTCGTTCGCGAACGCGAGTGGGAAGCCGCGCACACGCTCTATCTCTGGCCCGACATTTCGCCGTCGATGGACTTCAAGAGCCATCTCGCGCCAGTCACCAAGCGCGACCGCGCGCTGGTGCTGACACTCGCCGCCGCCGAGATGCTTGTTCGCGGTGGTGAGCGCGTTGCATTGCTCGCGCAGATGCTGCCGACTGCCAGCCGCAACGCCGCGACGCGTATTGCCGAAACGATTGCCGCCAACGCCAATTCCGAAACGATCCAGAAAAGCTTGCCGCCCAACGCCGGCCTCAACCGCTTTTCCGGCCTGATCCTGTTCAGCGATTTTCTCGCCCCCGTGCATGCCATCCGCGAACGCCTTGAAGGGTACGCGGGCAATGGCGTCGGCGGACATCTCGTGCAGGTCATCGACCCGGCGGAAGAGACGTTGCCTTATCACGGCCGCACCGAATTCCTGACGCCGTCCGGCAGTCAGCGTTGGGTTGCCGACCGCGTTGAATCGCTCCGTCCGAAATATCAGGAACGCTTCGCAGCCCATCGCGCTGAAGTTGCCGAGATGGCGAAACGCTTCGGCTGGTCGCTGCTGACCCACCACACCGACCGCCCCGCCTCCGAGCCGCTGCTGTCGCTCTTGATGCGCCTCAACGGTTCAGCCCAGGGCTACCGTTGGATGTCGTCCAGCTCTGATGCCATCAGCTCCGACGATAAGGAGCGCCCCCGATGAGCTTCGGCCCGCTCGCTTTTCTCAATCCCTGGCTGCTTGCGGCGCTCGTCACGCTGCCACTGATCTATTGGCTGCTGCGCGCGGTGCCGCCGCGCCCGACGCAGATCGAATTTCCCCCGACCCGCATTCTCGTCGGCATCGAGAACGACGAAAAGACCGCAGAGAAGACGCCGTGGTGGCTGACGCTCCTGCGCCTCATCGCGGCGACGCTCGTCATTCTCGCGCTCGCCGACCCGATGCTCAATCCCTCGAAGGAAAAAGGCCTGACCGGCACCGGCCCCGTTGTCATTTTCGTCGATAACGGCTGGGCGGCAGCATCGCGCTGGCCTGAGCGCGCCAACATCATGCAACGCCTCATCAGCGAAGCGGAAAGCGGGGGCCGTCCCGTCATGCTGGTGCCGACCGCCGCCGCCACGAAGTTGCCCGCGATCAAGATCGAGCCGCCCGGCGAAGCGCGCAGCACGGCAGCGGCAATCGAACCGCAACCATTCGAACCTGATCGCGAAGCCGCCGTCGCCGCCCTGCAAACGGCGCTGTCTGACGCCGCCGTGAAAAATTCCTCGATCGTCTGGATCGAAGACGGCATCGATCACAGAGGCAAAGTCAGCGACGTCGCAACGAAACTGCAAAATCTAGCTGGTGGCGGTACGCTTTCCGTCATCGATGAAACCAAAGGTCGCGAAGCCTTGGGCCTCGTCGCCGACCTCGCCGAGCGCGGCAAGCTCGAAGCAACGGTGCTCTCGACCGGTGGCCCGGCGCGCGAAGGTGTGGTCAACGCCTTTTCGGCTCGCGGCGAACGTCTCGGTGAAGCGCCCTTCAAGCTCGGTCCCGGCGCAACATCCGCGAAAGCTAAATTCGAAATGCCGCTCGAACTGCGCAACCAAGTCGCTCGCATCGAAATCGCAGGCGAACGCTCAGCGGGCGCCGTCAGCCTGATCGACGCCATGACGCAATGGCACCGCGTGGGTCTTCTCTCAGGCGAAAGCCGCGAGGAAGCTCAGCCGCTGCTCGCGCCGCTCTACTACATCGAGAAGGCGCTGAAGCCTTACGCCGACGTCGTCGCTGCCAAAAACGCCAACCTCGTGGAAGGCCTCGACGCCGTCCTGAAGCAGAACATCTCCGTTCTGGTTCTCGCCGACATCGGCACGATCAGCGGCGAAGCCGAAGAAAAGGTCGACGAGTTCGTCAAACATGGCGGGCTGCTCGTGCGCTTCGCAGGACCGCGCCTCGAAAAGGCCGGCGACAATCTGCTGCCCGTCGTACTGCGCAGCGGCGGCCGCTCGCTCGGTGGCGCGCTCTCGTGGTCGTCACCTCAGGCGCTTGCACCGTTCGACGAGACCAGTCCGTTCGCCGGTTTGACCGTGCCGAAGGATGTCACCGTTACGCGCCAGGTACTGGCCGACCCGGCCGAGCTGACTCCTGACGTCGAGATCTGGGCGCGTCTGCAAGATGGTACGCCCCTCGTCACGTCCGCGAAACGCGGCAACGGCCGACTCGTCCTCTTCCACGTCACCGCCAACTCGGACTGGTCGAACCTGCCGATGTCCGGGCTATTCGTCGAAATGCTTCGCCGCCTCTCGACCATGGGAACGGTCGGCGCTGCAGCATCGGCGGAACCGCAGTCGGATACGGCCGCAGCCGATACCGCAACGAAAGCCAATACCGTGTCGGCAAGCGTGCTTGCACCTCTGAAGACGCTGAGCGGCGTCGGAACGCTCATCTCACCACCGCCGACTGCCGAACCTCTGAAGGCCGCCGAGATCGGCGCGATTCGACCGAACTTCGAGCATCCGCCGGGCTACTACGGCCAGGCCGCGGCACCTCGCGCCGTCAACGTGTTGACCGTGAAGAGCACGCTTGCGCCGTTCCCGGAACTGCCCGCGAGCATCGAGAGGTTGACGTATGACAACGCTGCCAGCACCTCGCTGAAGCCCGCGCTGTTGGCACTGGCGCTCGGCCTGCTGTTCCTCGACATCATCGCCGTGATGATCCTGCAAGCAGGCGGCATCGCCGGTCTCTTTTCCCGCCGCCCCGGATCGCGGCGCCGCACCGCAACGGCTTCCACGATCGTGCTCGGTCTTCTTGCTTTAGGCGCGGGCATCATCGCCCTCGGCACCGATGCGAAGGCGCAGGAATTTCCGTCCGAGTTTCGCGACGCCATTCCTCAGTTTGATGGCTTCAGTCCGGTAAGCCCGTCCCAGCAGCAAGGCCCGGTGATCGTACGCCCTCCCGCATCGCCCGCCGATAATGCCGCCATCGACGCGACGAGTAAGGTCACGCTCGCCTACGTGTTGAGCGGCGATCGAGAAACCGACGACACAAGCCGCGCGGGCTTGAAAGGCCTCGGCCGCGTGCTGCAAACCCGCACGGCTGTCGAGCCCGGCGAACCCGCAGCCGTCGACATCACGAAAGACGAGATCGCGTTCTATCCCGTGCTCTATTGGCCGGTGCTGAAGACGGCAAAGGCGTTGCCCGACGCAATCATCGCCAAGATCGACGCATATATGAAAGAAGGTGGCCTCATCATCTTCGATACCCGCGACTATGGCGACGGCGGCGCAGACATGCTGCCGATGGCAGGCCAAGGCGGCACCGCCATCCAGCGGCTGTTGAGCAAACTCGACGTTCCTCCGCTCGAACCCGTTCCCGAAAATCACGTCGTGACGAAATCGTTCTATCTGCTGCGCTCCTTCCCGGGCCGCTGGGACGGCGGCCAGCTTTGGGTCGAAGCGACGCCGAAAGACGAAAACGAATCCCACAAGGCTCGCGTTTCAGACGGCGTGACCTCGATCATGATCACGTCGAACGATCTTGCTGCTGCCTGGGCGCTCGATGACCGCGGTCGCCCGCTTTATCCGGTCGTGCCCGGCGGCGAGATGCAGCGCGAGATGGCGTTCCGCGGCGGCATCAACATCGTCATGCACGCGTTGACCGGCAACTACAAAGCCGATCAGGTCCACGTTCCCGCGCTGCTTGAGCGGCTCGGTCAGTAGAGGCATTAGGTTTTGAACTGGTCGATTACCTTCGCGCCCCTGATTCCGATGCCGATCCTGATCGGCCTGTCGGTACTGGCGACCGCGCTGATCCTCATTCTTCTTTTCCGCCGTTCACGTGGCGCTTTTCTGCGCGCTGGTGCGCTGGCGGCGTTGATCGCAGCGCTGTTCAATCCGATCCTGAAGGAAGAGCAGCGCGAAAGCCTCGCTAACGTCGCGATCGTCGTCCTCGACGAAAGCCCGAGCCAGAAGCTCGCCGATCGCACCAAGCAGATGGACGAGATCCGCGCCAATCTTGAAGCCAAGTTCGCCAAGATCCCGAACCTCGACATCAAATGGGTGACGGGCGGCGTGCCGTCCGATTCAGCGCCGCCGGGAACGAACCTTTTCACGGACCTGAATGCCGCGCTGAACGACACTGCGCCGGACCGCATCGCGGGCGTCATCTTCGTGACCGACGGCGAAGTTCACGACGTGCCAAAGTCCGCCGCATCGCTCGGCTTTGACGCCCCCGTTCACACGCTGCTGACCGGCAAGCGCGATGAATTCGACCGCCGCATCGAGGTGATCGAAGCTCCGCGTTACGGTCTCGTTGGCCAGTCGCGCGAAATCGAAGTTGCCGTCCGCCAGACCGGTACCGCCCCATCCGCGAACTCTGGCGCTGCGACGCTGAAAGTTCGCCGCGAAGGCCAACCCGACGAAACGATCCGCACCGAGGTCAACCGCAACGTCAAGATCGACATGCCGATCCCGCATACCGGGACGAACATCGTCGAAATAGAATTGCAGCCTGTCGACGGCGAGTTGACGACGGCAAACAATCGCGCCGTCGTTGCGGCCGAAGGCGTGCGCGAAAACTTGCGTGTGCTGCTCGTCTCGGGCGAGCCGCACCCAGGCGAACGCACATGGCGCAACCTGCTGAAATCCGACGCCGCCGTCGATCTCGTCCACTTCACAATTTTGCGTCCGCCCGAGAAGCAGGACGGCACACCGATCAATCAGCTCTCGCTCATCGCATTCCCGACGCGCGAGCTGTTCTCGGAGAAGATCAACGAGTTCGACCTGATCATCTTCGATCGGTACGAGCACCGCGGAATTCTGCAGCTTCTCTACTACGACAACATTGCCCGCTACGTGAACGAGCACGGCGGCGCGCTGCTGGTTGCCGCGGGTGACGATTATGCCGGCCCGTACAGCATCTATAATACGCCGCTCGCGCCGGTACTTCCTGCGGCACCGACTGGCCGCGTCCTCGAAATGCCTTTCAAAGCGAAGGTGACGGCCGAAGGCCAGAAGCACCCTGTCACGCGCAACCTTCCTGGCTGGAACGGCGCGCAGGTCGCCGACAATTCTCCGCAGCCGTCATGGGGCAAATGGTTCCGTCAGGCCGAGGTGACGCCGCTGCGCGGTCGCGTGCTGATGAATGGCGCCGAAGACAAGCCTCTTCTGATCCTCGACCGCAAAGGCAAAGGCCGCGTTGCGCTGCTAACGTCCGACCACTCCTGGCTCTGGGCGCGCGGCTACGACGGCGGCGGCCCGCACACCGACCTGCTTCGCCGCCTGTCGCATTGGCTGATGAAAGAGCCGGACCTTGAGGAAGAACGCGTCATCGCGTCCGCTAAAGGTCTAAAGCTCACGATCGAGCGCCGCTCGATGGAAGACAAAATTCCGCCTGTGAAGGTGCTGGGTCCCGGCGGCGACACGTCTACGGTCACGCTTCAGCCTGTGCCCGTCGAGCCTGGTGTCTGGCGCTCGGCCATCGATGTCAAAATGCCGGGCCTCTACAAAGTCGAAACCGATGGCCCCAACGGCCAGCTGACCGCCGTCGCCAATGCCGGCGTCGAAGACCCTCGCGAAATGAGCGAAGTCACTGCGACAGACCAGAAAATGAAGCCCATCGCCGACGCGACCGGCGGCGGTATCTTCTGGACGAAGCCGTCCGGCCTCCTCGCGACTGCAACCGATATCGACGTGCCGCGTATCTCTATGATGTCAGCGGCCAAGGTGATGGCGGGCTCAGACTGGCTCGGTCTGAAAGATCGGCAAGCGTTTCTGACCCGCGGCGTCAAGCTGACGCCGATGTTTACGGGATTTGCGGCGCTTTCGCTGCTACTCGCTCTCATCGCCTTGGCGTGGTGGCGTGAGGGACGATAATGAGAGGGCACACAACCCCATGGGCAGCGCTTCGAATACCCGGCCAATCGGCGTCATAGGCAACGACGAATTTGGAACGGCAATTGCCGAACGCCTCGCCGCCTGCCGCATTCCCACACTTTACGCAGCTCTGCCGGGTGCCTCACCCGCCATTTACGGCGAGCATCTGGAGCCAGTCTCGCCGACCTCGAACGGCATGGCGGACTGTCCAGTCATCCTCATCGCCATCGAGGACACCGAAGCGTTCCGCGGCCTGCTGATAGGCCGCGACGCGTCCGATCTCGATTTTGCTCCGCTGTCGGGCGCTGTCATCGTCGATCTCGGTGCGCGGACGCCGCGTGAACTCGATGCGCTGCTCGAACTCCTTGAGCCGCGAGGCATTTCGCTGACGGACGCGGCGTTGATCGGCGGCGGCGCCGCTGCTGCCGAAGGCCGAGCCAAAGTTCTTCTCGGCGGGGCCGAGATTGCGACCGAGATGGCAGCGAGCATCGTCTCGCTGTTCGGCACCGTCGAGCGTACTGGCCCGCTCGGGAGTGCGCACGCTGCCGCAGCCCTCATGGGCTACATCGAGGCCGCCCATGCCGTCGCCCGCGAGGAAGCCATGGCCCTTGGCGCCGCCTGCGGCCTGACGCCGGACATGATCGCCCGCGTCCTGTCCGAACGCGCGCCCCCGCACGGAATGAACATCGTGCAGATCGCCCGCCGCGCCGATCTCGCCCGCCGCATCGCCCGCGACCGCAACGCGGGAGCCGACATCATCGATCTCGCGGCTGAAAAACAGGCGCGCTCCAAGCGCGAAAACCGTTGATGACCTGCGGCGTCCCTGCCGCACGGATCGAGCGACAGCCCCGACTCGCGTAAGCATCTTGCACTTTCGTCGCGAGACTTCACCGCGAGCCCGTTCACCGCGAGCACTGGGGCCTCAAATGTCGCCGCTCTTTCGAATTGTGTATGCTACGCATGCCAACGGCACTCATCACAAGCTGGCGCTCGATGCGCTGGAAGCGATGACGCGCCCGGACAGCGCCGATTGGACCCGCCTGTTTCTGAAACACGTCGAGCGCTATCTCGAGGGCTCGAAAGCCCCTGACGTCACCTTCAAGGATTTCAAGAATCACGTCCTGCACGTATCCGAGAACTACTGGGGCGGCGCGCCGGAGAAGACGCAGGAGTGGTACAATCGCACCGTCTTCGAACTCAAAGCCGGTAATTGGCCGGAAGCCGTCTACGCCGCGGGCGTACTGAGCCACTACTTCACCGATCCGGTGATGCCGTTCCACACCGGCCAGACGGAAGCCGAGAATGCCATCCACCGCGCCACGGAATGGAGCATCAATCGCTCCTACAATACGCTGCGCGCACTCGGCGAAAAGCGCTTCGGGCGCTTGAGCATCGCCGTTCCTTCCGGCCAGAAATGGCTGCCTAAATTCGTCTGCGATGGCGCCGAGTTCTCGCACCGCTACTACGAGAAGCTGATCGCCCATTACGATATTCACAAAGGCGCTTCTCGTCCCGAGGAAGGCCTCGACGACATTGCCAAAACCGTCGTCGCGGAACTGCTGATCTATGCCTCCACGAGCTTCGGCAAGGTGCTCGACAGAGCCATCGCCGAATCCGGCATGTCCGCGCCTGAAGTGAAGCTGACGGCGGAAACTTTCCTCGCTATGACGCAGATCCCGAGGAAGTTCATCGAAAAGCGGCTCTCGAACGAAGAAGACCGCAAGCTCGTCGCTGCCATCTACGACGAATTGAAGACCACCGGCCGCGTCGACAAATCTCTGTCCGAAGACGATCGCACGATCCGCGATCTTCACAACGCCGAAGTCCTGGCGCCAAAGCTCGCCGAGCGCAAAGCCGCCCGCGCCGCCCGCATCAACGGCCCCGACGACACGCCACTGGAGCTTGCCGTCGCGAAGTCGGCCGCGACCAAAATGGACATTTCCGAAACGCCGCCGACGATCCCGCTGTCGAAAACACCGCCGCCTATGCCACGTGCCGCGCCGAGCATTGCCGCGCGCATGGAGCCGCTCTGGACGCCCTCGCAACAACGCGCGGCGACAGTACCGCCAACAGCGGCGCCCCCAGCGGCACACACGCCCGCTCCAACACCTGCCACGACAGTGGCGCCGATTTCACCCTCGCGGCCGTCATCCGATCGTCCGTCGGAAACACGCGTGTATCTGCTCGAAGGCGACGACCTCGAAGCGGCACCCTCCATCGGACCGAAAATCGCCGATCGCTTCGCGGCGATCGATATTCACACGGTCGCAGATTTCCTGAAGCAGGATCCCGAGCAGCTCGCGGAAAAACTCGACGACCCGCATTTCGATGCCGAAACACTTCTCGAATGGCAGGATCAGGCACAACTCGTCATGGCCGTACCGGGCCTCCGCGGCACGCATGCACAGTTGCTTGTCGGGGCGGGCTACAAGACGGCCGAAGCCGTCGCCGAAGCCGATCCGCTCGCACTGTCCGCTAGCGTACTGAAATTCGCGACCACATCGGCCGGCAAGCGTGTCCTGCGCGAAGGCCGCCCACCCGACATCGAAAAAATCAAAAGCTGGGTCGAGTTCGCCAAGCAGGCAGCAGCGGCCTAGCGCCATTCGGCTACGCCGAAAGATGTCATCCCTGGGCTTGTCCGAGGATCATCGGGCCACACTTGCCAAGCGCACCCCATCCGCGCAAGAATGTGCCCGTTTCCGAGGGGCGCCGGTTGTCCGGCTGAGATCGCGTAAGAAAGCGCGAGCACCCTTCGAACCTGATCCGGGTTATGCCGGCGAAGGGACGGGGCATTCCGCGGCAGAGCCGCATTCCGCACCTTTCCGGTCAACGCAATTCTGCGCGTGCGCGTGCAGCCAGGGAGCACTCCCTTACCAATGGAGTGGCCGAGAGGAGCAACGTCATGAACAAGCCAACCCGCACCGCCGACATCCAGACGCCGAAAGTCACTGTCGGCCCGATCAGCGCTTCGACGAAAGTCTATTCCTCGCCCGAAGGCCATGACGACGTGCGCGTACCATTCCGCGAGATCGCGCTCACGGATCTGAACGAACCGTCGTTCCGCGTTTATGACTCGTCCGGCCCCTACACCGATCCGACCGTAACGATCGACGTGGCGACCGGTCTCCCGCGAATCCGCGACGCTTGGGTTGCCGAGCGCGGCGGCACGGAAGCCTATGACGGCCGCACGATCAAACCGGAAGACAACGGCAACGTGACGGGCGCCCACGCTGCGCGCGTGTTTCCGACCGTCTATCAACCGCGCTGTGCCACGTCTTCCGCTCCCCTCACCCAATTCGAATACGCGCGCGCAGGCATCATCACCAAAGAGATGATCTACGTCGCCCATCGCGAAAACCTCGGTCGTGCGGCAGCGCTCGCGCGCGCCAAGGAAGCGCTCGCCGACGGCGAAAGTTTCGGCGCCGACATCCCCGAGCACATCACGCCGGAGTTTGTGCGTTCCGAAATCGCCCGCGGCCGCGCCATCATTCCGGCGAACATCAACCACGGCGAGCTTGAGCCGATGATCATCGGCCGGAACTTCCTCGTGAAGATCAACGCCAACATCGGCAATTCCGCCGTGACGTCGTCGGTCGAAGAGGAAGTCGAAAAGATGGTGTGGGCGATCCGCTGGGGCGCGGACACCGTCATGGATCTTTCGACGGGCCGCAACATCCACACCACGCGTGAATGGATCATCCGCAATTCGCCCGTGCCCATCGGCACCGTGCCGATCTATCAGGCGCTCGAAAAGTGCGGCGGCGATCCTGTGAAGCTCACATGGGAACTCTATCGCGACACGCTGATCGAGCAGTGCGAGCAAGGCGTCGATTACTTCACGATCCACGCCGGCGTGCGCCTGCCGTTCGTGCCGCTAACCGCCAATCGCGTCACGGGCATCGTTTCACGCGGCGGCTCGATCATGGCGAAGTGGTGCCTTGCTCACCACAAGGAAAGCTTCCTTTACGAACGCTTCGACGAGATCTGCGATCTGATGCGGAAGTATGACGTATCGTTCTCTCTCGGCGACGGCCTGCGGCCGGGCTCCATCGCCGATGCCAACGATCGCGCGCAATTCGCTGAGCTTGAAACGCTTGGCGAATTGACCAAGATCGCGTGGGACAAGGGCTGCCAGGTCATGATCGAAGGCCCAGGTCACGTGCCGATGCACAAGATCAAAGCCAACATGGACAAGCAGTTGAAGGCTTGCGGCGAGGCTCCGTTCTATACGCTCGGACCTCTGACGACCGACATCGCGCCAGGCTACGATCACATCACGTCCGGCATCGGCGCCGCGATGATTGGCTGGTTCGGAACCTCGATGCTCTGCTACGTCACGCCGAAGGAGCATCTGGGCCTGCCGAACCGCGACGATGTGAAGGTCGGCGTCATCACCTACAAGATCGCAGCACACGCCGCCGATCTCGCGAAAGGTCACCCCGCCGCGCAGCTTCGCGATGATGCGCTCTCGCGCGCCCGTTTCGAATTCCGCTGGCAGGATCAGTTCAATCTGTCGCTCGATCCCGACACAGCGATGTCGTTCCACGACGAGACGCTACCGAAGGACGCCCACAAGGTCGCGCACTTCTGTTCGATGTGCGGCCCGAAGTTCTGCTCGATGAAGATCACGCAGGACGTCCGCGACTACGCCGCCACGCTGAACGACCAGCAGATCGGCATGTCCGAGATGAGCGTGAAGTTCAAGGAGATGGGCAACCAGATCTACGTTGAAACTGATTCTAAAAATCCTCGTTGACGTGAGAAAGGGCACGAGGCGTGCTAAGATATCGGGCCTCTTCTGCCCGCCGCCAGTTTGTCGATAGATATAAATTATGTCTGGAACCCCTCACATTGGACGGTTTCTGCTGCCTTCATTACTGGCGTTTGAAACCCGCGACACCGGGATGTATGCGAGCGGAAAAATGCTCCCGTTTATCCTGGAAGAGCTCATCTCCCGCGGAATCAGTCAAATTCTCATCAAAGATCGCTGGAGGTACGAAAATGTTTTAGCCGAATTGCCCGCCATTTTTTCTAAAGCGCTACACTTTGTTGATGACAAGGAACATCGAGAGCTCTCGATGAAGATATTTGCGCCGGGCTTTGAAGAATTTGGAATTACGACTGACAAAAACCTGGGAAGTTTCACGAGAACTAAGCCCGAAAAACCCGAAGACAAAAAAGCCGTAGACGCATTAATACTTATCTGCAGTGAATTGCCGATCTTTTTGACTGCAATGAAAGAAAAGAGTCACTGTCATTTTGATATTCCCTGGACGAACGGGCATCTTGATAGCATATTAGAGAAATCCCGATCAATGGAGATGCGGTCAAATATCGCCGTATTAAAGGGCGTATTATCGCAATACCAAGAAATATCATATGGATCACTTAAGGCCCAGGTTAATACAGCCACTGAAATGACAGCTCTTTTCGAAGCCTTGCTTGAGAACGCACGATACAAATCCCTTTCTCGCGAGGTCGCCACGCTCGGATCACAAAATAGCGCCATAACAAAAACAACACACAACATCTCTCGTATCGCAAAAGAAATAGCCAATTCCAAGTTTGCAAAGGGTGTCATTGATTTTGGATCGACTGTAATTACGACTTACACAGGCGTTCCGCTGCCAAAAACCGAACTCGCCGAAACTTTAATGAAGGACAAGTACTTTCCTCCCGCCGCCGATATTTCAGAGCCTATCTTCGTCGCTCAAACAAAAATGATAGATGCGTACCCTGAGATCGACTTCCTAATCCCCGGGCGACCGAGAACAGAAAAGTCCCGGAAGGGCGGCGTCAATCGTCGTAGACCTCAAAAATAAATAGTCAGCAAACGCCCATTTGCTAGGATCGCGGTTGGCGGAAGCGGTGACACCAGCGCCGCCCGCCCAACGCCAACCGCGGGGGAAGCAATGGGGTTCAGGGTCTATCAGCTCGGTGAATTGTTCGGGATCATTCTGTTGCTCGGCTCGACGGCAATGCAGATGTTCTACCTCGATCCATTGAAGCGCGAGATCGAATGGCGCCTTGCCGCGTTCAGCACCCAGCAATCGGCACAGGTCCAGATCAAAGCCATTTACGACAATCGCATCGAGGTGCTGCAAGCTCTCAATGCGCCCGCGGAAAAAATCACAGGGGCACGAACCGCGCGCGACGAGACCCTGAACCGCTTCAAGTCGTCGGACGCCGATATCTCCGACTTCATGATCGCGAAGGAAGGTGTCGAGGATAACCTCCAATACATCGTGCTGGCGTTGTTTGCCGTCGGCACACTGCTTGCTGGGTTTGGCCGTGCCATGGAAATGCGTGCGCATAGGTCTTAGGCTTAAGGGTTCGCGCGATGCTCACGCTCTACTCTTACCCGACGCTGTTCGGCGTCGCCGACAACAACGGCTACGGCCTGAAAGTCTATGCCTTCCTGAAACTGGCAGGCGTACCGTTCGTGCACGAACACATCTTCGACGCCTCGTCCGCGCCGCGCGGTCAGCTTCCCTACATCGTCGACAACGGCGAAACGATCGGCGACAGCGGCGCCATCATTGCGCACGTCACGCGCAAGTACGGCGTGACGATGGATGACGCGCTGACACCCGCCCAGCGCGACACCGATCTCCTCGTCACGCGCCTGCTCGACGATCTTTATTGGGTCATGTCCTATTCACGCTGGAAGGACGAGCGCTATTGGAAGCAATTCCGCGATGCGTTGCTGCGCGAACATCCGCAACTGACGGAAGAGGGCCTCGCCGCTGCGAAAGAATTCAACGCCAAGCGCTATTACTATCAAGGGATCGGACGCTACGAGCCGGATCAGGCCATGGCGCGCGGCCTCGCAGACTTGCGGGTTCTGGCCAACCTCATCCCGGCCGAGGGCTTTGTTCACGGCCCCAAACCATCAACGATAGACGCCGGCATCTATGGCTTTATTGCCAACATCTATTTCTATGACATCGACACACCGCTGAAGAAATTCGTCGTAGCGCATGACAACATGGTGCACCACTGCCGCGCCATCCACGACGCCGTCACCGGCTCTACATGAACGGCGTTGTTGGGGGAGAAACTTCCCGACATTGCAACGACCCTGGAATTGACGCAGGCGCCGTCTGACTATGGTCATATCTGCACGCTAGCCGTTCCGGAAAACCATCAAGGATGTGCTGCATGCGAAGTTCGCTGTTTCTGCTCGCCCTGTTCTGCACTTGGCCGGGATATGCTATCGCCGACGATACGGCCAAGCCCCCAAGCAGCCCATCCGCGCCGATCGTCATCTCGCCGATCTTTGGGAAGCTCGTGATGTTCACGCTGCCCACAGACTTCACCACCGTTTATGAGCAGCCGACTGCCGACAACTATATTCGCGAAGCCGTGCTGAAAGGCGAGACAGCCGAGAAGTGGTCGCAGATGATCACTGTGACCGGCGCGAAAGCCGCCCCCACACACCCCGACCTCTCCGCACAATACTTCGCGGCGCAGATCGCGGCCGGATTTCAAAAGGCCTGCCCGAAAACATTCTCAGTAAAGCCGTTCGGCCAGACCGAGATCAGCGGCGAAGACGCATTCGTGGCCGTCGCGAGTTGCGGCAAGATCGATGCGAGCGGCGGCGACGACAGCGAAACTGCCCTCGTCGTTGCAATCAAATCCGCGTCCGCCGTTTACACGGTGCAATGGGCCGAACGCACAGCCGCGAATGCCGAGAACCTGACGATCGACGAGAGCAAATGGAAAGACCGGCTGGCGAAGCTCGCACCGATCCGCCTCTGCGCAATCAGACCGGACGAGAAACCGCCCTATCCGAGTTGCCTCAACAAATAACGCGAACCAGACTTAACAAAGCGTCATAAAACAAAGGCTTTTCAAAGCGCGCAAACAATGTCAGCTTATCTCATCTTTCAACAACAGAGAGGAGGTGATCCGATGTCGAGTGGGATCTTGAGGCGGTCGATGTCGAGGTCGCTCGGGCTTGCACACGGAACTCTCCTGGAGTGCGCCTGACACCTAAGCGGCAGACATTGCAACTCCGCTTTCAGACGATGATCTCACGGGGCCGCTCTCACGAGCGGCCCTTCTCTTTGCGTAGTTCCCTCCGAAAGCAGCTATCCACAAGACTATAGTCTGAGTACTGAATATTCATTTTGTTGTATCCAATACGCCACACGATTTTGGATTCGAGCAAAACTGATTCGTTTTCTGTGGAAGCCCCCGTCAAGGTCCAATAGCGTCCCTCTCGTGGGCAGTCGATCGGGGGGTCGATTGGGGGACCAAGCCCACATGATGCCGGAAACGCTACGTCTCTGATTATCAGCGTCAGACCGTGGTGAACGCCCAAGAACTTGCCGTCGCGCTGTTGTGCGCTCGGGCAGAAAGCTTGGTTTGCGGCGGGCCCGGGGGGGCCTTACAGGGCGTCCAAAATGAAATGGGTGGCAAACCCTGCCACCCATTTCATTTTTGTCGGTGCTATTCGCCGAACCAGAACTGCCACGTCTCTTTCAGCTTCTCGGATATCGATTTCGGTGGCTCGCCCGGATGCGCGGGCTCAAGCGCGTCGACCTTCTTTGGCTCGTCTATATGCGCTGTCCCCGAAACCGTCTTCACCGGTGAGGTCTCGGCCGCCGCGACAACGCTCACGGGCTTTGCCGCGCCGTCGACTGTCTCCGACACAGTCGCCACCGGAGATTTGACCTCCTGAGGCGCGGACTCCGCCGAAGATTGCTTTCCCGGAGCGGGCGCCGCTTCAGGAACGGATTGTGGAGCGGGCGGCGTCGCCGGAAAAGCCGGAAGCGGCGCAGCAGCCGGAGCGGACGACGCGGCTTCAGGCGATGGCGGCGCCGGCAACCCTTCCGGCTCGCCATTTTCCGATGAAGATGGCGCTTCGCTTGGCGGCGGCGTTCCACCAACCGTCTTGACGACGCTCGAAAGCGGCTTCTCGGCGCCGACTTGCGGCAGGCCCTTCGCTTCCTTCTCGATGGCTTGATCGTACTCCGCGACCGTCGTCACCGGAGACTTCGCGGTCATATGAACGATCTTGTAGCCCTTGACCTTGAGCTGCACGAGCAGCATCGGCAACGCCTTCGCCGTCGTTTTATGGATATCGTGCATCAAGAGGATGCCCTTGCCCCTCTTGTCGAGCTTCTGCATCAGCGACTTGACGAGATGATCAGCCGTTTGCGGCTTGTAGTCGACGCTGTCGATGTCGGTCGAAAAGATCGCGATGTTGCGCTTGCCGAGATACGCGACGGCCTCCTGCGTATCGACGAGGGTTGGAAACCGGAAGAAGGGTGCTATGGGACCACCGACCGCGCGGTGCACGGCGCTGACACCGCGCTCGATCTCGTCCTTGCCCGCATCGAACGTTTTAAGCTTGGCAATCGCCTTATGGCTCCACGTATGCGTTCCAATGGTATTGCCGGCCTTCGCGACCTCGCGAATGATCTCAGGATAGCCCAGCGCCATTTTCCCGATCGAGAAAAACGTCGCCTTGACGCATTCGTCATTCAGCGCCTTGAGGACCGCTTCTGTCGTGTACTTTTGCGGACCGTCGTCGAATGTCAGAACGACTTCCTTGTCCTGTAGGAAGTCGTACGCCTTGTAGTGCTCCATTCCGAAGCCCGGCCCGCCGGTCGTATCGATCTCGACGGTGCGGGAAACGCCAAGCGTTCCCGAACGCGGACACGCCGCTTCATCTGCCGCCGACGCCGGGCCATGCCCGAGAAGCGCCGTTAAGATAATGGCAAGCCCCACTCGGTGAATGACCATGACGACCTCCCCTTTTTGTTAACGAATCTAGCAGACTCCCGCGCTGCCGGAAGCCCAGACCCGCAGATTCTGCAGGGTACGTCGCATTAAGGCGTCAGGGATTGGATCGCGCCGAGCAAAAGAGGCAACCGTTCAGACAATTGACGCATGGAAAAATGCGAACCAAAAGCTCACTTCGTCAGTTTTGAAAGCGTAGCAACAGAAACGAGAAGAGTATTGTCATGACGGCATTTTCCCGTCCCCTCATCGCAGTCACGGCAGCGCTGGCTTCGATGCTGGCGGTCTCCGTAACAGCCAACGCCTTCCCGGCTGCAAAGCCCGGCGCAGCCGATGCGCCGTCCAACCTGATCAAGGTCCATGACCGGTACGACCGGAATGGCCGCCCGATTTATCACCGTCACTATCACCGGGGCCGTAATGTTGTGCATGCGCCCTTCACGCGCGTCGAAAGCGGACGCCGGACAGTCGTCGATGCACCGTTCGCACACGTCTACAGCGATCGCCACGGCAGAACGCACGTCGTTGCGCCGTTCGTGAATTACTGGGATTGATCGACACGAATCCACGATGGGAAATCCAGAGCGGGCCTCGCCACACGCGATGGCCCGTTTCTCTTTGGAACAAGCGTCTTAACGATTGCTGCCTCGGACCGCCGATTCCGCACCGCGGCGAAACAATCCTGGCGCCAGTGCTGACTTGGACATAATGTACCCAAACTAGCGTGATGCTGTGCCTCAGCGGGAAGGGCGACAGCAGTTCTTTTTTTGTTTGGGGGTAGACCGATGTTCAACCGCGTAGCGACGCCGGAACCACGCGTCGCAGAGCCAGCCAAGACACTCACGCCACACGCTTCATCGATCCCATCGATGGCACCCAAGACCCCGGCACCGCCGCTTTTCGGCTCGCCGATCCAGCAGACCGCCAATCACTCACACACACACGCCATCGACGCGCCGACATCGGTCCTCGGACAAGACATCACCATCTCGGGCCAGCAGCTCGTAATCAAGACGAAGGGCTCGCTGCTCATCGCCGGGCACATCCAGGGCGATGTTCATGGCGAAGCAGTCACCGTCGGTGAAACGGGCAGCGTCGCCGGCACCATCACGGCACGCACCATCACGGTGCAGGGCGAAGTCAGCGGCGCACTCAAGGGCTCGTCCGTGAACCTCAACGCCACCTCGCGCGTTGACGGCGACATCGTCAAGCAGACGCTTTCGATCGACGAAGGCGCCCAGTTCGACGGCAGCGTCCGCCGCGCCAAGGACATCAGCGAAGTGACGCCAGATCTCGGCTGAGACCTGACGTTTTTTCGATGCCATCCCGGTGATGATCGTACCAAGCGATCATCACCTTTTTTGTGCCTGGTGGCCTACGATAGCGGCGTCAGTAAAATCCGCGCCCCGGAACCGGCGTTACCTCGCTACAGGTCTCTTTGATCCGGATATCCTGGCCGATGAAACGGCAAAGACGCTGCTTGAACATCGGGTTGTTGCGAACCTCCGCCGCTGTCGCCTTAAACCCATATTCATGGGCTACCTGGGCAACCAGTGCGTCTTGGCAGTAGGGCGTGGAAAGCCAAGAGCCTTGCACTAGCTGAAAGCCGTTCTTGCACTGAATTCCTCCGGCGCCAGCCGACGTCGCCAATCCGCAAAACAGAATTCCGGCCACACCAGAAACGATCGTCAATCGCGGAGACATGGAAGCAGCTCCAATTAAAGATGCATTCGTCATATCGGACTCGCGACCGCCGGGCAAAGCCCGAAACGCCGACGGCCAGAACAAGCTCGGCCGTTCGGCGGGCTTGTTCGGCCCGGAGGCGCCGTTGAATGGCTGCGCCGCGAGCTTGAGGCCTATCGACGGCGTTCTAGCATCCACGCCGCACGCATTTCACAGCAAGGTTGAAATCAATGATAACGGTCTATGACGCCCTCGGCGGCAAATTGATCAAGCGCACAGAGCCGGGCGATCTTACGTCGAGCGTGTGGATCGACCTGATTAATCCCGGCGAAAACGAAGACAAGGGTATCGAAGACGCTCTCGGCATCGAAATCCCGACCCGCTCCGAAATGCGCGAGATCGAAGCGTCGAACCGCTTCTATTCGGAGAACGGCGCCTACTACATGACCAGCATTATCCTGCATCACAACGCACAGGATATGCCGATGACGTCGGTCATCACGTTCATTCTGTCCGGCAACCACCTCGTCACCGTGCGCTACGCCGAGCCGAAGGCCTTTCCGGTTTACGTCACCCGCGCCGCGAAAGGCGACGCCGATTGCGTGACGGGCGCGGGCGTCATGATCGGCCTGCTCGAAATGCTGATCGAGCGCGAAGCTGACCTGATCGAACGCGTGCAGGATGAAATTGAGCGCATCGCCCCGGTCGTCTTTGCCCAAAAGGGACAGGCCGCGCACAACCGGCGACTGGACGTCTTACTCAGGACGGTCGGCAAGGAAGGCGACATCACCGCGAGAGCACAGGAAAGCGCCATGTCGCTTCACCGCCTGTCGCTCTATTTCGCCAATGCCGCTCGCGAACGCCAAGACGACACGCGCGTGCTCAGTCGCATCGAAGCCGCCAACCACGACATCCTATCGCTGATGGAAAGCATGCGCTTTCTCTCGGCCCGCACCAGCTTCCTGCTCGACGCGACGCTTGGCATGATCTCGACGGAGCAGAACCAGATCATCAAGCTGTTCTCGGTCATGGCCGTGATGCTGATGCCACCGACCCTCGTCGCCTCGATCTACGGCATGAATTTCAAAGTCATGCCGGAGCTTGATTTCCCGTTCGGGTATCCGATGGCCCTCGTCTTGATGTTCATCTCCGGCTTGATCCCGTTCCTCTATTTCAAGAAGAAGGGTTGGCTCTGACGTCACATCGCCCAAGCCAGCAGCAACGATGCCAAGGCTGAAACGCCGAGCGTCGTTACGATTCCGAGGCGAAAAACGAACAGCAGCACGGCGGCAAGAACCGCCAACCCGACAGCCCGGGCATCGACGCTGGCGAGCAAGGGCACGTCGAGCCGCGCCGGCCCAAACCCCACTTCAGCCTGCACCCTGAAAAACACATGCAACGCAAACCAGAGCGACAGATTGAAGATGACGCCGACGACAGCCGCCGTGATCATTGATAAGGCCGCTTTCAGCTTCGGCGACGCCTTCAGCCACTCGATGTACGGCGCACCGGCGAAGACATAGAGAAAGCACGGCGCAAACGTCGCCCACAACGTAACGACAGCGCCGAGCACTCCGAACAGCAAAGCTGGCCCGCCGCCATGTCGCGCCGCCGCAAGGTAGCCGACGAACTCGGTAACGAGGATCAGCGGCCCCGGCGTCGTCTCGGCGAGACCCAGTCCGTCCAGCATTTCGCCGGGCCTGAGCCACCCGTATTTTTCGACGACATCCTGAGCCATGTAGGCGAGCACGGCATAAGCGCCGCCAAACGTCACGACCGCCAGCTTCGAAAAAAAGAGGGCAAGCCGCGCCAGTACATGATCGAACCCGAAAACCAGCGCCACGGCCAGCAGCGGCAGGAGCCACACTGCCAGCCAAAGCCCGACCGTGTTAAGTGTCGATGCGATCGGCACAACCAAAGTTGACGCCGCTGCTGCCGATGCGGAATTGCCGCCGCCGGAAGCCAGTGTCCGGCCCCAGCCCGCCAGCGCCGCCGCCAGCACGATGACCGGAAACGGCACCTTGAACAGAAAGATCCCAATGAACGATGCCGTAGCGACCAGCCATTCCGTCCGGCTCGTCAGCGCGCGCCGTGCGATCCGCCACAGCGCTTCGGCGACGATTGCCAGCACCGCCGCCTTGATCCCCTCGAACAGGGTGGCAACGATCGGCACCTGCCCGAAGTTGCCGTAGAGAATGGAGATCGCAAGGATCAGCAGGGCGCCCGGCAGAACGAACAGCAGCCCAGCCGTTAGACCGCCACGCACACCATGCATCCGCCATCCTGCATAGGTCGCGAGTTGCATCGCCTCCGGACCGGGTAGCAATGTGCAGAAGTTCAGCGCCAGCAGGAACGTCCCCTCGTCCAACCATCGCTTCTGATCGACGAGGACCTTGTGCATCAGAGCGATCTGTCCGGCGGGACCGCCAAACGACATCAGCCCAATACGCAACCAAACCGCGCGTGCCTCAGCGAATGATGGCGTCGGCACCGGCTGATCGTGCTGCTGTCGCCGGACATCCGCCATCGCATTCGATCCATCTCATCGCGCTAGTCTCTCGCGCATGGAGGGCCAATAACATGCGCGGACATCTCGCGACACGGCAGCCGACGAGAGCTCGGCAACGCGATTTAAAAGTGCATTTTCGAAAACGGGTAATCGGCGCATACGGAGCGTCCGTCCTGGCCGATCGAGATAGGCTTTTGATTGGTAAACGAAATATGACGAATGGCCCGTTAAGATTTTTGTTCCGTGAAAGATTGTTAAATTCTGCGACCTGGCGTCGCGCAACCTAAAGATGCAGTTAAAATAAATGATATATTTCCGACAGTTACCAATTATGGTTAAAAAGTGTTAGCAGCAACGGGTTGACCGCGGGAGCCAGTCGGTGCTCGTTGGCCGCTGCCAGGACGGGGGTAACCCCAGTCAACAAGCACGGGCAGCAGTACGAACTGGGTTCTGGAGTTCAGTAACGGGTCACACGGGGTTTTCCGAGACAGGGGCAACTTTCTCCCAACATACACGGACGGTGCCGCCACCGAGGCGGTTGACCCGTGATCGCTGAAGGAAGCGGATCACGGGCGGGGGAAACCGCCCATTCGACCCGAAACCACTGCTGCTCCTGATGAAGGAGTGCATTATGCGTTCAACTATCGCGGTAGCCGCGTTCACGTTGGCGGGAATCACAGCGGCAGCCATGCCAGCAAACGCGGCCTGGAAGTGCGAAGGCGCAGCCTATGTCTGCGGGCATTCTCACAAGAAAGCCGTCTATCGCAAGTCGTCGTATAAATCCTACCACAAGTCTTCTAAGTCGCGGTATGCCCGCAAAGTATCTCGCAAGCACTATGCACAGGGTTCGTCGCGTAAGCGCCACTATGCTTCTGGCGGCGGCTATGCTTCTGGCGGCGGCGGCGGCGGTATGGCGTCGTACTACTGGCAGGGCCAGCGCACGGCTTCGGGCGCGCGCTTCAACCCGGACGGTCTGACCGCGGCGCATCGCTCGCTTCCTTTCGGCACCCGCGTGCGCGTCACGAACCAATCGAACGGCCAGTCCGTCGTTGTTACCATCAACGATCGCGGTCCGTTTGTCGGCGGTCGCGTCATCGACCTGTCGCGCGGCGCAGCCCGTGCCATCAACATGACCGGCGCCGGCGTGGCCCGTGTCTCATTGCAGGTCTTGAACTAAAGACGCTTATGCTCTGACTAAAACGACGGGAGGCGTTGGATAACCTGCGCCTCCCGACGTTTTTCCGCCATTAGAATCGTCATAATCACAGTGATTCGGGGATGTTCCGGGGGGAATGTGCGTGCGCCGAAGCACTCGTGTGGCTTATGTTGCCGTTTTAGTGAGTTCAGCCGTTTTCGCTGGAAGCGGCTCATCACAGGCTCAATCGCTTTCAGAAGCTCTGTCGGGGCCGGCAAGCAACGCCGTCGTCGCGACGTCGGCGGCCACAACATCTGCCGCCACCGCATCCGTCGGCGTCTGGGCCACGAACACCCAGCCCGAGCCTGATCCGCCAAAACCGCCCGCCATCAAATTCGATCACTGGCGAGCCAAGATCACACTGAACAAGCCGGCGATCAAACGCGTCAAGGCGACCGCCACAGTGGCTACCCCGCCGTTCGGCCTGCACGGTCCGATTACCGAGGGCACCGCTAAGCCCCATGCCATGAAGGGCATCGCGTCGTATTATGGCTCGGGCAAGAAGACTGCTTCCGGCGAAGCGTTCGATCCGAACGCCCTTACCGCCGCCCACCGAACGCTGCCCTTCGGAACCCGTGTCCGCATTACGCGGGTCGACACCGGACAAAGCGTCATCGTTCGCATCAACGACCGCGGCCCGTTCAAACCCGGCCGTGTCATTGATTTGTCCCGCCGGGCCGCCGAAGACCTCTCGATGACGGATAAGGGCCTGACCGCCGTGAAACTCGAAGTCGTCGACCGGCAGGATCCGCCCCACGTCGTCGAAAACCTCGATCAACGTTCGGTGCGCCGGTAAACCTGCTCAAGGCGCGCCTCCAGCACGCTGATCTGATCGAGATACGCACCTTTGATGCATTCCGTATCGCGCCCACACGCGTCGCGCGCATCGAGAAATTGCCGCTGATAGGCTTTGAGACCGTTACGCTGGTAGCGGGTGCCGTAAGCGGCCTTCAAATCCCGATAGAGTTCGTTCATCCGCTCATCGAGCGCCGACAGCCGGCCGCTGCCGCAGATGGTCATCTCGGATGCGAATTCGGCGTTCCGGCAATCGAACTCCTGCGCCGCGGCCGGCCGAACGCTGCCCGCCATGATGGCGAGCGCCAGCAGCGAGCCCATGGAAATCGCCGCCGCCAATTTTGAAGTAACCGTGTCCGACATCGTGCCCATCTCCTCGGGTTGCGCGCCGAGGCGGCGCACCGCGTCACCCCAGCGGTGACGACGCGAGAAGAATGCCGAATGCATCGCGGAAACATGAGCCCGTCCGGCCCCAGTAAGCAGCAACGGGAAGAAGCCGGGAATTTACGTCCGATTCCGATTGCTTCCAGGCGGAAAAAATCGGTATTTTCCGGCAACGGCGGCGTCCCGTCGCCACGCATCGAAACTCGTGGGCCATGAAAAAAGTCGCCGACCAGATTGCGCCCGCCACCACTCGCACCGAGGCGCTCGACCGCATCAAGACGGCGATGGTCGAAAAGAAGCTAACGCAAGCCGAGCTCGCCGATGCTGCCGACTGCCACGAAAAGACGATCCAGAATTTGCTCGGCGGCCGCTCGGTCAGAGACCAGACGCTGTTTGACGTCTGCATGGTGCTCGGCCTCGATTTCCACGGCCTGCGGGACGCTTGGCACGGTGAAACGGTCGCCGTCGAAAGCGCCAGCGGTCCGCTCGAATTTGCTCGCAACGGCGGCGGCATCGCGCCGATCTACATGGGCGCCTACACACAAGCCGCCGTCGATCACTACATCGGCAGCTACCTGACGCTTCGCCGCTCCTTCTCGCTGCCAGATACCATCGTCGCCTACCGCACCGACATCAGTTGGGACCCGGAATGGCCGAGCCTGCTCTTCCAGGAGCGTGACCGGCCGGACGCTCCGTATGCCCATCGCGGCCGCCTCTACATTCCGGCATCATCGAGCTTCATCCACCTCGTCTCGCTGACGAAAGGCGCGATGCGCATGGTCGTCGTCTCCCAGCTCGATCGCGCGGGAGAGATGCGCGGCATCATCACGACTCTGAACAAACAGCGCGCGACCTTCATCCCGGTCGCAACGCCCATTCTGTATTCCCAGCGCCAAAACTTCGACGGCGACACCTTCGGCGAAGTAACACCGAAAAACAAAGCTTATGCGGAATACAAACGCCTGCTTGATGAAACCGTCGCTGAAGGCTACGCCAAACTCGTCGGATGATCTTGCCGCCACTCGTTGTCATCTTCCCCAAAAAAGAAATGGCCGCGAAAGGCGGCCATCTACGCAAAATTATAGGTTCCTCACCGAAGACGGCGGCACCTGCGCTAAGACTTCCGTTCAAAGAAGTAATTGTCGAGCAGGTATTTCAGACTGCGTGACCACGATTCATCCGTGTTGCCGCGAATATCGACGCTTTTGATGAACGTATATTTGTCTGTCGTCACGTCGGCGATGTAGACATTCATATTCAGGATCAGGTTTGAAACTTTCTGCACCGTGATCCACGCGACGCGATCGGCTTTCAGTGTCTTGCCGTAATCGGCCTCGCAGCCACCGCAATGCCCAACGGACTGTCCGCGCGCGATCTCGGCGCGAATATCGTCTGTCAACGGTACGATTTTATAGTCGCCGGACGTCACCAGCGCATCGGTGAACTGCTTACCGATCGCCGCCATGCGCTTGCGCTCCGCATCGGTCGTCGGCTCCAAGCCTTCGTTGTCGTTTTGGATGCGCACGCCGAGGAAAGCCAAGCGCTGCGGCGCGGCCTCGGCAATTGAAATCGGCAACGATGGCAGCAATAACGCCGCCATCAACGTCACAAAGAGAGTTCTGCAATTGATCATTGCTCGTATTCCTTCGAATTCCGAAAGGAATACCGCCGCGAGACCAATTTGTTGCAGGCAAATCCCACGATTGTGACCGGGAGATTTGCCCGACGAAGCTACTTCGCGCGTTTAACGCCACCGCCGAGGCCGCGACGCCCGGTGTGCCGCTTTGGCGTGGCAACCGTGCGGAACTGCACGCCATCTTCGACTGGTGGAAAGAAATAGTTCGCGAGGTCCACGGTTTCGAGCCGGCCGACGGCAGAACGAGCGACGTCCATCCACTTCTCCGCATGGTCGCGCCCGGCGCCGTGCAGATACGTGATGACATCCCAATCGGGCTGCATCGTCGTCTCGGGATTGAGCGTGCCCGTGATCGGACCACCGTCGATCAAATGAAAGCGATGTCGGCAGATCGGCGCCAAACGGCCCTTTGCCATGAGCGGCCCGGACGTTTCGCGCACCGCCGTCACGACTTCGATATCGCGCAACAGCGGCGCGTTAAACGTTAGCCGGTTGGCGTGATTGGAAATGTCGCGCGCCGTCGTGGGCAGATGTTCGTTCACGCGCGGCGACACCATCACCAGCAGCGTGTCCGGAACCGGACTTTCGCTCGCCAGCGTCACAATATCGGGATTGGCCGAAAAGCCTCCGTCCCAATAGGCCGCGCCTTCGATTTCGACGGCGTGATGCATAACCGGCAGACAGGCCGATGCCAGCACCGCATCGACGGTGATCTCATCTTCGCGGAAAAGACGTGCGCGACCCGTTGCAACATGCGTCGCAGCAATCAGCAGCTCGACCGGCGAGCGCGTGCGGATCAGATCGAAATCGACATGCTCGGTAATCAGCCGGCGGAGCGGATCGAAGCCCAGCGGATTGAATTCGTATGGCGACAGCATCGTCGCGAGATGCGTCGTCAATTGCGTCGGACGAACCAATCCGTTCAGAAACGGATTGAGACGCGTGAGATCCGGCACACCGGCTTGATGGATCGCATGCCAGATCTTGTAGAGCTTCTCGCGCGCTTTGGCACGAGAGCCTTCAGCCAGACCGGCTGCAAGCGCTACCGCATTGACGGCACCAGCACTCGTTGCGCTGATCCATCCGAACTGTAGCGTTTCATCCTCCAACAGACGGTCGAGAACGCCCCACGTGAAGGCGCCGTGTGCTCCACCGCCCTGAAGGGCGAGATTGATTTCGACAGGTTTAGGCAAATTGCAGTGCTCCCCGCAGGCCACCTAAAAATGAAAGCCAGCGCGTCTTCATATCATGACCGCTCGCGGCGAGCTTGTGTCAATGGCGCCGCGTCAGAACGACAGGCTTTCACCCAGATTATGCACTAGCGCGTAAATATAACACACGCGCTGCACGCCTTTCCTGCCCATCGTGTGGGCGGCCACGCTGTCATACTTGCTCAGAACACAAGCATACCTGCGCTGCATGGAGAGAAGACGCGTCACGACGAGGCATCGCAACGCTGCTTTCATTTGCGCGTGGCATATGGCCGCGACACGAAAATGGGCTGCCAGAAATTTATGCCGGCGCCTTCAATACCGTTTCGCTGATCTTCCTGACCGCGCTTTCCGGCCCATCGATACCGCGCACGATATGACGAATGCGCAATCCCTTTTCGTTTTTAAAGAACGTGAAGAGATTGTAGTTCGCTGGCGGCTCTTCGCCATGCGCGATCGCTGCTGACGCCGATGCTGCGCCGATGATCGGAACGGCTTTGCCGCGCGAATGTAGCCAATCGAGCCGCGGTTGATGATTGTGTCCATAGAGCACGAGTTCAGCATTCCCGCGTTCGAGCAAATGCGAAAGATGCGCCGCATCGCTCAATGCCCGTCGTGTCGGCGCGAGATCCGGCAATGGCGGATGATGGATCAGCACAACGCGAATGACGCCTTCTTGGCCAAGCGCATCAAGAAGCTCGCTGGCAATTTCGAGTTGATGGGGACCAAGCTTGCCGCCGGCATAAAACGGCGGTGTCTCGACGGCCGAGTTCAAGCCGACGAGCGCGAGCGGCCCGACGCGGCGGACGAACGGAAATGCCAGCGTGTCGTCTTCATCGCCCATATACTGCGCCCACCGACCAATTCCGGCATGACCATGCAGGCTTGAATAAATGTCGTGATTGCCGGGAACGACCGTCACGTCCCGAGGCGCCCCGACGGTCCTCAGCCAACAGAGCGCCGCTTCGTACTCTCCCGGCAACCCCAGATTGATAAGGTCGCCCGTGATGGCGATATGATCGGGCCTCAACGCTTTCGCGTCCGCCACTAATCTGTCGGCGACCGAACGCACGTGAACGCGCCGCCGCTTGCGCATCCAATTGGCGTACCCGAGCAGACGTTTTGCATTCCAAAAAGGCCACGCCGCCCGCACGGTAGACGGCAGGTGCACGTCGGAAAAATGCGCGAGCGTGAAAGCTTCGGTCATTGGCGGCAGGAACGATATATAGAGAAACGCACGTCTAGATCACCCTGCGGATGGGAAATGTCCAGCGACGGGCATTGCCGAAGGAGAGTTTGCCGTTGAAAGAAGACATTCCGCTGCTCGGTCGATGGATTGCCCGCGTGTTTCAAAAGTATTGGCGGGTAGCGCGTGGGCTGAACCTCTCCGTCGAAGCCTGTGTCATCGACGAAGCGGGGCGCACTCTTATGGTCCAAAACGAAAGTGGCAGCACCTGGGAATTGCCGGTGGGATTGGTTCATAACAGCGAAAATCTTGAAACGGCCCTCCGCCGCGTCCTGCGCGAGGTCGCCGACATCGAGGTTAACGGCCAACCGGATCTGTCGTTCTTCTATGCCAGGGGAAAAAATGAGCAAACGGGAGTGTACCTCGTTCGCCGTTGGCGGCGTGTAACCGCGCTCTCCACCCGCGAGGTGGGTTTTTTCCCGATCGAATCCCTTCCGCCGGACACGGGCGCTCAGACGGCCGAGCGAATTCGCCGCTCCGTCGAGGATCGCATGGCGCCGGAAGTATGATAGAAGCCGCGGCTGCATTCCTTCGGCCTCCAGCTTTCTGTGTTCGCGCATGTCCCCGTCCCTGACCATCCGCCCCGCGCTTCCCGACGATATCGCCGAGATATCCAAGTTGCATGCGCGCGTGTTCGGTCCGGGACGCTTTGCCCGCTCCGCCTATCGCGTGCGCGAGGGCAAGGGGCACCTGTCGCGGTTTTGCCTTGTCGCCTGTCTCGGCAAAACGGTTATTGCCTCGATCCGCACGACTGAGATCGCCATTGGCGGCAAGACGGGTGCGGTCCTGCTCGGACCGATCGCCGTTGACAACGAACACCGCAGCCTTGGCCTCGGCAGTAAGCTGATCGCGGCAGCACTGGAAGCTGCGCGCAACGGCGGCGCCCGCCTTATCGTGCTCGTCGGCGATCATCCCTATTACGGCCGCTTCGGCTTCAATCCCGTGCCGATGGGCCAGATCGTTTTTCCCGGCCCGGTCAATCCGCAGCGCATCCTGGCCTACGAACTCGCGGCCGATGCCCTCGCCGAGTATCGCGGTCTTGTGGTTGCAGAACCCCCTGCTCGAAAACCCGCCTGATTGGACCAAGGCCGTCTGTGATCGTAACGCCCTCGTAACCGAATCGCCGGAGGATTCCGCGCGGGCATCATCACACGAGTTGTATCAAGCATCGAAACGCGCCAGGGGCAGGCCCACGCAAGCTGCCTCGGCGACAGTCCCCTCGATGCAAGCCACGGAATGGGAAAGCCGGCGATGACCTCAACGTATCTCCTCTATCAGAGCTACGCAGCCGACCTCTCCAAAACGCTTGCCCGCATCAGTTCTCAGTCGGACGTTTCCACTACCGCACAGTATTATCAAGACAACATCGGCAAGGTGAAGTCCGTCGATGATTTCCTGAACAACCAGCGCCTGTTCTCATATGCGATGACGGCTTACGGGCTAAGCGACATGGCCTACGCCAAGGCCTTCATGAAAAAGGTGCTGACCAGCGACCTGAGCGACAGCAGTAGCTTCGTCAACAAGCTCACCGATCCGCGCTTTCTCACCTTCGCCAAGGCCTATCAATTCTCGACCGACGGCACCGTCGCTCAGCAGGCAGTGACCGCCCAGAATACCAACGACGAAGACGATACGATTGATCTCTACACGCAGGCGCAGGTCAACAAAGCGACCTCAGCCCAAACCGAAGCGACGTACTATCAGGCCAACATCGGCAACATCACGTCCGTCGATCAGCTGATGGCAAACCCTCGCCTATACGATGTCGCGGTCAGATCCTATGGCATCGATCCAGATCTTATTTCGAAATCGACGATCCGCGCGGTCCTAACGAGCGATCTGTCCGATCCCAACAGTGTCGCGAACACGCTGAACAATTCGAATTATAAAACGCTGGCTGCAGCCTTTAATTTCAATACCGACGGCACCGTCAACGGCACAGCCCAATCGGCAGCGAACACGGCCACAACCGTCTATCAATATTTCAACGCGACTGGCACGAACGCCAGCCAGCAGGCCGCCGATTACAAAACGCAATACTACAAATCGACTATCGGCACGGTGTCCAACGTTGATGATTTCCTCGCCAACAACGCCCTCGTCGATGTTGCGCTGACAGCCTTTGGGCTCACCCCCAGCCTCACATCCAGAACGCTGCTTAAGCAGGTGCTGACGAGCGATCTTTCCGATCCCAGCAGCGTCGCCAATCAGCAAACCAATACGGCCTACAAAAAGCTCGCCCAATCCTTCAACTTCAACACCGACGGCTCCATCAACGGCTCGATCCAAACGACAGATCAGCTCAACAACGTGGTCAATCTTTATTCGAACACCTTCGATGACAACCTGCAGGCCTCGAACGATCGCGCCATTACCGCGTATAAGAGCACGGTCGAAGGCATCACGACCGTCAGCGATCTCTTGAGCGGCACCGCATACTCTTTCATCATGGCCGCCTACGGACTCAATTCCGATACGACGTCGAAATATACGCTGACCAAGATACTGACGAGCGATCCCAACGATCCGCACAGCTTTGCGAACCAGTCGCACAACGCCGCCTACATCAAGCTGGCGCAGGATTTCAATTTCGACGCCGATGGCAATGCGAAAACGGCCAACGTTGCGCAAACCAACACCAATCTCGCGACAACGGTAACGGCATACACGAGACACAACGGTGGCGCGGTCGCCTCCGGCGCGACAGCCACACAGCAGCAGACATTGGCTACAGCCGAAAGCAATTACTACACATCGACGATCGGCTCGATCACGAATGTCGACGACTTCCTGAAGGACCAGCGCCTCGTCAACTACGCGCTCGATGCCTACAATTTAAAGGACGCCAATCTTACCACTACGGATTTGCGCAAAATCCTAACCAGCGATCCGACCGACCCGACCAGTTACATCAACAAGCCTGAAAATGCGCAGTATCGCGCTCTCGACGTCGCCTTCAATTTCGGGACAGACGGCAATACGCTCAGCGTGCCGATCAATCAGGTCCAGGATCGCAGCCAGATCGTCACTACCAAGGACGGTTACGTCGAGCAGACGATGGAAACGCAAGCGGGCGACCAGAGCACCGGCGTGCAGCTCGCTCTTTATTTCTTGAAAAAGGCTCCGACCATCACGTCAGCTTACCAGATCCTGGGCGACAAAGCGCTTCTGCAATTCACCCAGACCGCCCTTGGCCTGTCGAGCTATATGTCGAACGCCGATATCGATACCCAGGCCACGATGATCACTAAGAAGCTCAACCTCACAGACCTCCAAGACCCGCAAAAGCTGACCAAGCTCATCGCACAATTCTCAGCACTTTATGACATCAACAATTCTGACGTGACCTCGACTTCTCCGGTCCTCCAGATCCTGCAGGGAAGCTCCAACTCTTCAAACGGCATTATCACCATCGACCCGATCACAGTCCCGACCAGCTCCTGATCCTCGCAATTGCGGGGGGCCATTTAACGGATTTGCGTCGTTCCGCATGTAATGTGAAGCCGCCTGCACTGCGTGAACTCTGGGGTCAGCGCCCATTTTCTCGCGTGGTTCAAGGCTCTTTGTCCCGCTTGTGCCCTTTAAGCAGCAGCCGAGAGGATACGGTCGGATGGTCTTTCCGTCTCCGGCGCCAGAGATTAATCTAGCGATTGATCTTTGGCCGGATGTGCCACGCTCTCGCAGAGGACAGCCAGATGAGACCCCTCGCCATCTCCAGTGCCGCCGCGGCCTTGCTGGCCCTGTCGGTTGGTGCGGCCGGCGCGGAACCCCGTTCAGGTTCAGGGCCGCGCGGCCCAGCCGGAGACGTTCCGGTGGCGCCCGTCGATCGCTTAGGCCCAACGTTGCCGCCCGACACCATGCTCGGCCCCGATTCTGGCTGGAACGGCAGCAACAGCGGCGGTGCAGCCGGTCCCAACTATAATCTCGTGCAGCCGCTGTTCGGACCGCCCTTGCCGACGCTACCGAAACCGCGCCGCAAGCCGCGCATCATCCTGGGCCAATAACCGGCCGGTCCTCACCTCACCAACCGCCGAACCTCAGGCGGCCGGGCATGTTCTCGTCACGGCTCTTGCCGCCGCGGACCCCGCCATACCAAGCCGCCGCGAGGCCGATCAGCAGACCGATACCTGTCAGCAGCCCGGACAGCTCGGTGGCCTTCTTCGCTTTGTCGAGAGCTGCGACTGCATCCGCATAAGCCACATCGACTCTCGTCTCGGCATCGCTCAACGGAATACCGGCTTTTGCCGCGACGATGTTTGCCACGAACGATTTATCCTTCGGCGCCATTCCGCTACTGCCGACCGATTTCAGAAAAACGCCTTCGATGGTGCGCGTCTCGTCGGCCGTGAACAGCGGCACCGCCGCCGTCACCGGCTTACCTTCGGGTGGCGCCGACAGCGTCGACACTATTGCCGACAGTGGGCTTGACGATGTTCGATCCGAGAATTTGGCGACGGCCGACGTCGCGTGCAGGGCAAGACCGCTCGCGCCGACTGCGATCAGTCCCGCAAACAACACGCACACTGCCCACGCGACGAATCCTTGTACGCCGTCGCGAAATTCGACCTCGTCCGCAGGCACATCTGCAACACGCGGCCGCACGCGCGCCGCAACAAATCCGGCAATCAGGAACGAAGCGATCGTCGCGATCAAACTCCAAGCTGCCGCTACGCTTGCCGCCAATCCAGTGTGCGACTGACCCGGCCACGGCGACAGCAGCGACAAGCCACCCGCAAGTCCAAGGGAAATAAGTACCAGAGAAAACGCTGAACCTGCTGCCGCCCCGGCGAGAATACCTCGCCAGCTCAGGAAGGATTCAGCTGGGGTCGTCGCCTCGATTTCGATGACATCGGCCATCTGCGCATCTCCTTCGATCATCTAAAACCCAGAAGGCTCAGAAGAAACGAGATGACCACGATTAGTCCGATCAGATAGATGATCTCGTGCACTGCACACGTCTCCTCGCCAAGATTCGAGGTTTCAACAGTGTCGCGGCGTGATTGTTCCAGCCGAAAATACCGAAAGCGCACTGGGTCGTCCGTGTGCGCCGCACTCGTCAAGCGAACGGCGCTAGCACGACTGCGCGGCGGCGCGGTTCAAGGACCGGGAAAAATCGCCGAGCTTCGACCCGTGACCCAATAGGCGACGAGCCCAATCCATTCCTTGACGGCCAGATCCGTGCGCTGCAATCCCGCCGCGAAGCTGTCGAACGGACGGAACGCATCGTCCCAGTCGCGCGTGCGGAAATCGACTGGATATGGCACAACGTCGAAGCCGACCTTGCGAAACACGCCGATCGAACGGGGCATGTGATAGGCCGACGTCACGAGCAGCCAGCGATCTTGCTGAACGGGCCTTAGCAGCGCCTTCGTGAAGACGGCGTTCTGATAGGTATTGCGCGAGTCGTTTTCGATGATGATGCGGTCGGGCGCGATTCCTGCGTCGATGAAGAACTGCTTCACCGCATCCGCGATGCCATTGTCGCCGAACAGCGCCCCGCTGCCGCCGGTAAAAACGACCTTGGCCTCGGGCAGTTCATGAGCGAGCCGAAGCGTCTCGGTCAAACGCTCAGCGGCTTCGTTGAGCGCCAATCCGCCGCGCGCCCGCGTGATGGAAATATCCTCGAAGCCACCCAGCAGAATAATGCCGCTGATCTTCTCGTGCGGCACAGCCGGAACGCGCGAGGCGAAGCGCTCTTCGAGTGGCAGGACCAGAATGTTCCCGCCAGGCAGATAGCCGAACAGCACGATACCGGCGAGACCGACATAGAGCAGCCGCCGCCCCCACTTTGGACACCAGCCGAGAAGCAGCGTGCCACCGAGCAGCGCAAAGAACACCAGGTTCGAAGGCTGAATGCAGAAGAAAATAACTTTCGACGCGACGAAAAACATCAGCTTCGCTCCCCCTCGCGCCGAAACTCGTCAGATCAGATAAATGGGTCCTTCATCAGGATCGTGTCGTCGCGCTCGGGGCTCGTCGAGAGTAGCGTGACCGGACATTCGATCAACTCTTCGACGCGGCGAACGTATTTCACCGCCTGTGCCGGCAGATCGGCCCAGCGCCGCGCACCGTAGGTCGATTCCGACCAGCCCTCGAACTCTTCATAGATCGGTTCGATCTCGGCCTGTGCCGTGGCGCTTGCAGGCAGCCGGTCGAGCCGCTCGCCGCGAAGCTTATAACCGACGCAAATGCGGATCGTGTCGAAGCCGTCGAGCACGTCGAGCTTCGTCAGCGCAATGCCGTCAATGCCGGACACCTTGGCCACCTGCCGGACGAGGACGCTGTCGAACCAGCCGCAGCGGCGCTTGCGTCCCGTCACCGTACCGAACTCTCGGCCGCGCTCACCGATCTTCTCGCCGATGGCATCCGTCAGCTCCGACGGAAACGGACCCGAGCCAACACGCGTCGTATAGGCCTTCGCGATCCCGAGCACGTAGCCGACGTGGCGCGGACCGATACCGGAGCCGGTCGCCGCTTGCGCCGCAACGGTGTTGGACGAGGTAACGAACGGATACGTGCCATGATCGACATCGAGCAGCGCGCCCTGCGCACCCTCGAACAGAATGCGCTTTCCCTGCCGCCACGCATCGTCGAGGAATTCCCAGGTCACGTCCGAGTAAGGCAGAACCTTCGGCGCGATCGTGACGAGATCATCGATCAGCTTCGCCTTCGAAATCTCTTCCTGACCAAGCCCGCGCCGCAACGCGTTGTGATGCGCCAGCAAACGATCGACCTTCGGCCCGAGCGTCTCGGGCGTCGCCAAATCCTGGAATCGGATCGCCCGGCGGCCGACCTTGTCTTCATAGGCCGGACCGATGCCCCGGCCCGTCGTACCGATCTTCTCCGTGCCGGCTGCCGCTTCGCGCACGACGTCGAGTTCGCGATGCAGGGGCAGGATCAGCGCCGCGTTCTCGGCGATGCGCAGATTATCCGGCGTGATCGAAATCCCCTGCTCCCTTAGTCGCTCGATCTCGCTCACGAGCGCCCACGGATCAATGACGACGCCGTTGCCGATCACCGACATCTTGTCCGGCCGCACCACGCCCGACGGCAGAAGCGACAGCTTGAACGTCTTGTCGCCGATCACCAGCGTATGCCCGGCGTTATGCCCACCTTGAAAACGCACGACGACGTCGGCGCGCTCCGAGAGCCAGTCCACGATTTTGCCTTTGCCCTCGTCGCCCCACTGGGCTCCGATCACGACGACATTCGCCATAAGTCTTAAACCTTCTCAGCCTTCTCATGAATTGGCCCCGGCTCGAGCCAGGGCCATGCGGCACACCCGCTTGTTAAACCCGGGACTTGAAGCGCCCGCCTCAAGGCCCGTAAACGACCGACTTCGACGCAGGCCACGAAACCCGATAGCCATACTCGAGGATTTTCTCCTCGTCCGGCTCCAGCTTCGCCTGGAAGGCGATGACGCCGCGCTTGTCATCGACGTTGGTCGTAGTGGGCGACGCCTTGCCCGTCATCTCGACCTTGATGTCGTCGTTCTGCGAGACCGGAACGCGATCGAGAATCGTTACGTCGATCGGCCGCTCATGCATGTTCTTGACGTTGACCTGGAAATTCCGGCTATCGACATGCGACGTCGAAATCAGCCCGGTCTCGCCGCGCTTATCTTCCAGCACCGCATGCTTGACTTTCACCTGATCGTCAACGCCGAAACCGATATCGTGGTCTTCTCCGGGGCGCAAAAGTGGTAAATTTCCGGTTCCGACGAACGTCCCATCCCGGAAAAGATAGACGGTGCCCGGCAGCATGGGGCTCCCCTTGGCTACATTGATCCGGGCGTAAAGGTAGGCGTTGGTATCAACCTTCGGCACTGAGCGGCAGCCAAGCGTCGGCTCGCTGCTTTCGGACGCGATCAAGACGCGCTTGGGCTCGCCGTTCGCCGCCACGGTCACCCGTCCCGGAACCCCAAACGTCGCATCGAACGGCGCACTTTTGAGCTGTGCAACGGCTTCTTCAGCCGCGACGGGGGCGTTAGCCTCCGCACCCGCACCGAGTGTAGCGTCAAGCTCCGCATCCATCTTACGACGCGCCATCAGCGTCGGAGCGGGTGGCGGAGCCGGCATTGCCGCTACAGGCTTTGGCTCCGGCTCGAAATCGACGAACTGCGTCTCAATATCCGGCGCCGCAGATCCATCCGACGGACGCGCCGTCGAAAGTTCCATTGAAACGCCGTTCCAGTCCTCGCCTGTCACCTGCGAAATGGCAGCCCGCCGGTCGATCGAAAGCTTCGGCGGCTCGGTTTTGGTGCCCGTCGAAAGGCGCGCATCATAAAGCGGCGTCCAATGTGCATCCGGCACCTGATAGTGAATGCTCAAATCGACATCGAGCGGGCTCTGCGCGATCACATGAATGCGCACTTCCGTCTGCCGCGTACGCGCCGGAGCAAGCGACGACATCTGCGCCTTGGCGTCGGCGATCTGCCGGTCGATGTCTCGTGTCTTCTGCTCGGCATCGAGCGCGAGCTTGCCCGCATCGGTCGTTCCCTGCGCGATGAGCGCCAGAACCTTTGTCCAGTCATCGAGCGCCGTCGCAGGCTCGCCCTGCGGGGCGGGCCGCGTCGGCAATTGCGCCAGGTTGGCGATCAGCTTCTGCTGCGTCTTTGCCGCCAGCGCCTGCGCCTCGATAGTTTTCCGCTGATCCTTCAGCGTCTGTATCTTGTCTTCGAGAATTTTACGCTGCGCATCCGCCGCTTCGCTTTCAGCACGCTGCAGCATTTTCTGCGCCGTATCGACAGAACCGATATCGAGCTTACCGGACGCCCGCCCTTCGACGCGGATCGACCCGGGAATAGCGCTCGCCGGCAGGTCGCCGACGACAATGGTGTGCTCGCCCTTATCGAGATGCACCTTCGCCAGTCGCGTCACTTCTGCCCCCGACAGGAACACCGTCACCGCATCAACGGCCGACGTTGCCGGAACCTGAGCCGCAAATGCCGGTGCGGACAAGGCGGAAAACCAGACAGCCGCCCAAACAGCCGCTAAGACAAAGCGCATCGCGTTGAGACCTCTCGTTGATCGTTTCTGACACGTGGGGAAGACCGCACCCTAGCGCGCTGGTGAGCCCGGCCGATTATGACCGATGGTATGCGCGAGAAAAAGGCATTGACACGACCAGTTTTAACCAGTTTGCGAGCGGCATCGGCTCATTTTTAGGCCGCAATGACGGCACGGGCCTCCGCATAGGCCCAATCGAGCCAGGGCAGAAGCGCGGCGATGTCTTGCGTTTCGACCGTCGCGCCGCACCAGATCCGCAGACCCGCGGGCATTCCACGATAAGCCGCGATATCGAACGCCGCCGCTTCGGCTTCGAGTAACTGCACCATCGCGCGCATGACATCAGCGCGCACGCTCTCCGAGGCAGCAGCAAGTTGCGGTTCTACAAAGCGCATCGCGACCGACGTGTGCGACCGCGTCTGCGGATCGACGGCCAAGGGCGCAATCCAATCCGTCCGCTCGATCCAATCGTAAAGCAGCGCTGCGTTAGCGTCGGCACGCGCGATCGTCGCTTCTAGTCCGCCAATCTCTGTGGCCCAGGCGAGTGCATCGAGATAGTCCTCGACGCATAGCATCGACGGCGTATTGAGCGTCACACCTTCGAACACGTCGCGCAGGACGCCGTCGGCATTCCATAGCCGGAACAGCTTCGGCACCGGCCAAAGCGGCCGATGCGTTTCCAGCCGTTCGAGCGCGCGCGGCGACAGGATCAGCATGCCGTGCGCGCCCTCACCGCCGAGCACCTTCTGCCAGGAATACGTCAGCACATCGATTTTGCGGAAATCGATCCCTTCTGCGAGCAACGCCGACGTCGCATCGCAAATAACAAGTCCGTCGCGATCGGATGCGATCCAATTCGCGTCCGGGACACGCACGCCGGTCGTCGTGCCGTTCCAGGTGAAAAGGACGTCGCGCGAGAAATCCACCTGACCAAGATCAGGCAGATACCCCGGTTCGGCTTCGAACGTTCTGAGATCGGCAAGCTTTAGTTCGGATGTTGCGTCCCGCAGCCAGTTGCGGCCGAACACGTCCCAGGCAAGAACATCGACGCCGCGCTGTCCGAGCAAATTCCACATCGCCATTTCGAACGCGCCGGTATCCGAGCCCGGAACGATGGCGACTTCATAACCGGGCGGCAATCGCAGAAGCTCATGCGTGCGCGTGACGGCAAGCTTCAATCGCTCCCGACCCTCCGCCGAGCGGTGCGAGCGCCCGACCAGCGCATTGCTGAGTGCATCCGGCCGCCACCCCGGCCGCTTGGCGCAGGGCCCGGACGAAAAGAACGGCCTTTCGGGCTTGGTTTTAGGCTTTAAAGACTTGAGCATGGGCGCCTATTAGCACGCCCTCCGCACAAAGAAAAAGGCGGCCGCGAACGGCCGCCTTTCGGCACCAAAGCAACACAAGGGTGCACGCTTTCTAATCGAACTTGAGGCGGATGCCGGAGCGGAACTGCTGTACGACGGAATCCTTAAAGGTCAGCCGGTTATTGCCGAAAACCGAATTGCCGTCGATCGAAATGCCTCCGCTCTCCCAAAGCATCTGCCAGCCATTATCCCAAACGATCGAGTCCGTAAGATCGGTCGACACGCCTGCCTGAACTGCTGCGGCTACGTTGATTTGGTTTTTCGAGTCAGAGCCCCGAAAAGTTGGAGTTGTGGACGGGCTACAAGTCGGATCAGCCGTTGCATCGCAGGAATACTCTGTGTAGCTGCGCTGCAGGCGTCGCCACGAGATTCCGACGCCGCCCCCTAGGTACGGTGTGAAACGAGTGCCAGTGGGAATATCGTACAGCAAGCTGAAAAGCGCAGTCGTTCGGGAGAGTTTTACGGTGTCATCTCGGGACACATTGAACTGGTCACCGAACGCGTTCGATGTTGAGTAACTTGTCATCCCGTCAATCAGGTTAAAGTTCGGGGTGTAATCAATGGCGACGTCCCACCTTAGAGACGGCGTGATGTAGCGTCCGAACATGAGCCCGAATGTTTCCGAAAGAGGAAGATCGCTACTGTTTCTGACGGGCATATTCGGATCGCTATCCCGGAGCGTCGCATCCGTCGACAGATTGCCGCCCAGCGAGAGCCCGATATACCAATCGCTGTCCGCATCATATGTCGGGACGGGCGCAGGAGCAGGCACCGGGATCGGCACGCCGCCGCCCATGTCTTTGACGCCTCCCCAATCAGCAGCCATCGCAGGCGCCGCACCGGAAGCCATCACAAATATAGTCGCAATCCACGCAATGGTAGATTTCATCGCCCCACCCTTTGAAGTCGGCGCTCAAGACAAAACGCACGCCACTTGTGACTCTGCTCGACGCTACGCTTGCGCTAACAAAGCCAAGGGAGGGAAAAACGGTCTTCGGACGGTGTCCTGTGCGCTTCCCTTAAAGGGAAGCGCACGACGCAACAACGTGGACACACGTACGCGAAACACCGCAGTACAAACCGCACCTGTTGGCATTCCAAGCAGACGCAGCCCCCCGCGCCTGCCTACTCATTTACTTAGCGGACAAAACGCGTCCGCCCCCCTAATTCAGGTCGTAACGCACACCGATACGAAACTGGTGCGCGGTGATTTCTTTGAGCTTCTCGGCCGCCGTCGTGCCGTCGGCATCGAATGCCACCGTCTTGGCGTCGCCGAGGTAGAGAAAGCGGTATCCGAAATCGAGATAGACCGCGTGCCCCGTATTGACCTCGACGGGATCGGCATCTTTCGTGCTGCCCGAAACATACATCGTCCGGCCGCCCCACAGGCGCCACGAGATGCCGGCCATGGCTGCGGCCGCGAAGTTGTCGGTCGATTGTCCGCCGTATGACGATGTGCCCGCCGCCGTCGTGACCGTTCCCGAATTCGTTTCGTTATGCGCCCAGCCGATGCCGCCGCCGATATAAGGGACGAAACGCCCGCCGCGATTGAATTCGTAATAGAGGTTCGCAAGCACGACCGTGCTGTTGAAATCGACTTGCGAAGACCCGAAATCGAAATCGGTTTCGTTCTTGGCGTCGAACATATGATCGACGGTGATGTCGCCGCGGAAGCCCCACGCGTAATACTGGCCGATGCCGCCGCCGACGGTCCATGCGCCTTCCGACTTCGTATCGTGCGTGTCGAAATCGCTGAAAGACATGCCCGGCGTCGGATACCACGTGTACCCGCCATCGGCGCGCAGATACCACTTCCACGTAAATTGCTGAGGCATCGGCGCCATCGTCGGCGCAGTGTCGAGATCGGGCGTCCCGAGATCGGCCGCAGACGCCCCAACGGCGCCTCCGAACAGAAGCGCAGCGCTGACAAACGGAACTGTGCGCGCAAAAAACATACGGGTTCCCTAGGAACCGGTCCGCGCGATTCGCCGAACCGGATTTAAAATCGAACCCGAATATTGCCGAGAGTGTTTAAGGGAGCCTTAATCGCCGTCGAATTGTGGCACGCCTAGCCGTGGCCATAGTCCTAACGAAAGGTAAATGCCGCACGCTGACTTGTGGCCGTGCAGCCCTGTGCCTGCACTAAGTCTATTACCATCGAGAACGAACCCGAGGATGCCAGGACAAACGTCCCACTAAGCCGCGGCTGCTGCCGACTTCACGGCATCGACGATGTCGCCCACGATGCTGGATACGATTTTCTCATCGTCGCCTTCCGCCATCACGCGAATGACAGGCTCCGTGCCCGATGGCCGGATGACGAGGCGCCCGTTCTCGCCAAGCTTTGCTTTCGCGCCTTCGATCGCCTTGACCACGCGCGTGTCCTCGAGCGGCTGCCCGTTTGAATAGCGCACGTTCTGCAAAATCTGCGGCAACGGGCGAAAGCGATTGCAGACTTCCGATACTGTCTTTCCGGTCGCCACGACGCAGGCGAGAATCTGCAGCGCAGAAACCAGTCCATCACCCGTCGTCGTGAAATCCGACAACACGATATGGCCCGACTGCTCGCCTCCGACGTTGAAACCGTGTTTCCGCATGTATTCGGTCACATAACGGTCGCCAACCGGCGTGCGCGCCAGGGAGAGACCAATAGACCGCAAGTACCGCTCAAGCCCGAGATTGCTCATCACCGTCGCGACGATACCGCCACCCGCGAGCTTGCCGGTGCGATGCCAGCTTTCGGCGATCACTGCCATCAGCTGATCGCCATCGACGATATCGCCCTTCTCATCGACGATCACGACTCGGTCGGCGTCGCCGTCAAGCGCGATGCCAATGTCGGCGCGCAACTCCTTGACCTTGTCGACCAGCGTCTGCGGCGAAGTCGAACCGCAGTTCAAATTGATGTTGAGACCGTTTGGCTCGACGCCAATCTTGATGACTTCCGCACCAAGCTCCCACAACGCTTCCGGCGCGACCTTGTAGGCAGCGCCGTTGGCGCAGTCGATGACGATCCGGAGCCCTGCGAGGCGCAGCTGCTTCGGCATCGTCCGCTTGGCGAATTCGATATAGCGTTCCTGCGCGCTCTCGACCCGCGTTGCCCGTCCGATCCGATCGGCATCGACAAGCAGCGTCCGGCTGTCCGCGTCGATCAGATCCTCGATCTGCTGTTCCATATCGTCGGACAGCTTGTAACCGTCAGGGTCGAACAGCTTGATGCCGTTATCGTGCGATGGGTTATGCGATGCCGATAGCATCACGCCGAGATCGGCGCGCAGCGACCGCGTCAGCATGGCGACCGCCGGCGTCGGCATGGGCCCAAGCAGAAACACATCCATGCCGACAGCGGTGAAGCCCGACATCAGTGCGGCTTCGAGCATATAGCCTGAGAGCCGCGTGTCCTTGCCGATGACGACGCGATGGCGATGCGTACCGGACCGGAAAACGGTTCCGGCCGCCATGCCGACCTTCAACGCCAGTTCCGACGTCATCGGGTGACGATTGGCGAGACCGCGAATGCCGTCTGTGCCGAAATACCGCCGTGCCATGCTATCCTCCCGTAGAGCCGGAACGCTTGCAGCCGGCCTTTTTGGCCCCGGCGAAGCAATCCGGAATTGGCGGAGAAACGCGTGTCGCACCGAGACGACCTGCTTCCCCCTCACCCCTCGCCATCATAGATGCCCGAGAGCTGTTCCGCATTCCATCCCCATGGTTGAATGAAACAAAATTTTGCACGGAATTCCACTGAGGGTTGAAAACAGCGCTAATAAAGCCGCACCTACTGAGCGTCCTCGCGCGGGGTGGCGAAGCGACATGGAATCGGCCCATAGCTCGGCTATTGATGAATCGCGCGCCTCAGAGGGCTGAATTGGCGTGCGCGATCTGAGAGGTAACGCAATTATGGCAGTCTTTCTTGCGGTCGCAAACCGAAAGGGCGGCGTCGGCAAATCCACGGTTTCGGTGATGCTCGCGCACGGCCTGGCGGTCTATGGCAACAAGCGCGTCCTTCTGATCGACCTCGACTCCCAGTGCAACGCCTCACTGATCCTTATGGGCGGCCAGGGCTGGAACGAATCCCGCAAGGCCGGCAAGACGATCGCCGACTATTTCTACGATCTTTTCGACGGCATCCCGGCGAATGCGCGCGACTATGTCGCCAAGAACGTCGGCGACGTCTCTGCGGCAAACGGCAAGCCCGCGCCGATCTCGCTCGTGCCGGGATCTCTTCTGCTCGAGGATATCCAGGGCGAGCTGTACCTGAAGCAGGCGAACCAGAGCAACGTGCCCGAGGTCGTCGCCAACCGTGTACGCGGCCGCATGGAAAGCCTCATCCGCCGCTTCGAAGGCGACTATGACGTCGTCATTCTCGATTGTGCGCCAGGCCTCTCGTTCGCGGCGCTCGCGGCGCTCAAGACGGCTGACAAGGTGATAGTGCCATTCCGCCCCGACTACGTCTCGCAGCTTGCCGTCGACCGCGTCGCCATGCTGATCGAGGACATGCGCAACCTCGACGATCTGGCCGAGATGCCGCCGGAAGACCGCCGTTACGTCTGCCTCGCAAACTACGTGCGCAACGACGACCGCGACTATATGATGATCGAAGAAATTAGCCTCGTGCATCCTGTGCTCGAGACGTTCCTGCCGCAGCGCAACGGCATCGCCAACGCTTTCGACTATCTTGGCAAGCTCCGCCCGATCGACGCCAAATACGGCGATGCTGCCGGTGACGTGAAAGAGCTTCACCAGGAAATCGCGCGACTGGTGGAAACGGTCGCCGCGAAAAAGAAAGCCGCAGTCGCTGTTTCTTAACCGTTGAGAGCGAAAAGACGTCGATCATGAGCAAAGGCAAACAGCTCTGGCCCGGCGATGAGATGCTCAACTTCTTTCGTGCCCACATCCGGCGCGAAACGTCTCTCGATGCGGAAACAGCCGAAAAACTTGCAGCCGCGCTGACGAAGTCCGTCAATCGCATGCTGGTGTGGGAGGTCCCTGCCGACCTGCCGGAAGCTGCCGCGACGCCTCCTCCGCCACCAAAGATCGAAAGCGAGATCGCCGTTCAAGAGCGGCACGACCGCGCCGAGAACTTCAATCCATACCTGTTCTCCGCGCTTGTCGCCTTGGCGAAGCATGGCCGCGACGGCCTGATGCTGCGGCTGAAAGATATCAAGTCGGCCGAAAATCTACGTGCCTTCGCCGAAGCGCAACATGTCCCGGTTGACGCGTCGTTGAAACGAACCGACGATATCCGCAAGGCCATCGTGGCAGGCGTCGAACGCCGGCTCGCGGATCGCAAAGCCGCCGCAAGCTAACCGGCCGCAATCCTTAAACCGGGAGAAGCCTATTGGTGACCGACAGTGTGAGCGACGGACCCCCTCATCTCCGCCGCTCCGTCGGGCCGACTCAGCTTGCACTCTATGCGCTCGGCAGCATGGTCGGCTCAGGTATCTACGGCCTGATCGGCAAGGCTGCAGGCGAAGCCGGCTCCGCTGTCTGGCTGTCATTCCTGGCCGCGCTCGTTGCGGCGCTGCTGACGTCGCTGTCTTATGCCTCTCTCGGCTCACGGTACCCGCGCGCGGGCGGCGCCGCCTACGTCACCGACCGCGCCTTCGGCATTCCAGTTCTGAGCTTCACCATTGGTTTGGCGCTCGTTGCCTCCGGGCTGACGTCGGTCGCGACGCAATCAAAAATCTTCGCCGCCATCGTCGCCGATCTGGCTGGCTGGGAAGCCTCGTCGCCGAACATCATCGCCATCGGCTTCCTTCTCATTCTTTCCGGCATCGTCTTCCGCGGCATTCGCGAAAGCATGTGGGTGAACGTCGTCTGCACGTTGATGGAAGTCTCGGGCCTCCTCCTCGTCATCGCCTCCGGCCTCTCGTACTGGGGCACCGTCGACTATTTCCAAATCCCGCCCGAGCGCGCCGATCTCGGCCTCGGGGTCGTCGTCTTGCAGGCTTCCGTGCTCGCCTTCTTCGCGTTCATCGGCTTCGAGGATGCCGTGAACGTCGCGGAAGAATGCAAAGATCCCGAGCGCACGATCCCGCGCGGCTTGATCGTGGCCACCCTCGCCGCAGCGGTGCTTTACGTCGCCGTCTCGATCACGGCCGTTTCCGTCGTGCCGTGGCAGGAACTCGCCGCTGCGCCGAGCCCGCTGACGGCCGTCCTCGAAAAGAGTGCGCCGAGCATCCCGGCGGAACTAATGACGCTCATCGCGCTTTTCTCGGTCGCCAACACCGCGCTCGTCAATTACGTGACAGCCTCGCGCCTCATCTACGGCATGTCGGGACAAGGCCTGTTGCCGAGCTTTATCGGCCGCGTGCATGAGACCCGCCGGACACCGCACATCGCCATCGCAGCGTTGCTCGGACTGCTCCTGCTATTGGTCGTCGCCGGCCAGATTGCCGACCTCGCTGCGGCCACGGTCCTGCTACTGCTAGTGATCTTCATTGCGGTGAATGCGGCGCTCGTCGTTCTGAAGCGCCGCCCCGGTGAAGCGCGGGGCCGCTTCGAAATCCCGATTGCGCTACCGATTGCCGGTATCGGCGTCTGCAGCGTGTTGCTGATCACCCGTCTCGCGAGCGCAGACTGGCGCGCGCCGGCACTCGCCGCCGCGCTCCTCGCCGGCATTCTCGCGCTCTACGCAATATTGCGGCTGACGAAGGCAAGCCAGCGCTGATCAGTGCGCGGCGGCGGCAAGTTCGTCTTGCAGGCGCTGGTTTTCAGCCTCCAGATCGGCGATGCGGGACTGCAACCGGCCGATCGCGTCTTTCACTTCGTCGAACGGCAGCATGCGTGGAATATGCTGCGGGCAATTCAGATCCCACGCTTCGAGTGTGAAGACGATCGCCCGCTCCGGCCTGCCGCGGTAGCCCGGATCGCTGAGCTGCGACAGCAGCGCGTCGTCACCCTCGACCACCTTTGCGGTGCCCCAGAGTTTGGCGCGGCGCAGGTTCACATAGTCCATGATGAAAATGAACGCCTTCGCGTTCTCACCCAGATTGCCGACGGTGATGTATTGTTTGTTGCCGCCGAAATCCGCGAACGCCAGCGTCTTCTCGTCGAGAACCTTGACAAACCCCGCTGGGCCGCCGCGATGCTGCACATAAGGCTGCCCGTCGGCGCTCGCCGTCGCCAAATAGAACGAACGCGTTTCCGCAATCCGTTCCGCGAGATCTTCAGTGATCGCCGTCGGCCAGCCCCTGAGCCGCTCCATGCGCTCGTATTGCTGGCGCGACCCATGCCGAGCCTGCTCGGCCTTCACCGCAGGCGTAAACGCAATGTCAGACGCGACACGATCCACAGCACATACCTTTCGTCAAAGACCCGGCATACCGATGAAGCCAGGAAGTTTCTTGATGCGCTCGACCCAAGCAGCAATTGCCGGATATGGGTCGAGCGGTACGCCACCCTCCCAACCGAGCGCGACATAAGGCATGCAGGCGATGTCTGCGACCGTCGGCCTATCGAGAACCAGCCACTCCCGCTTTTCAAGATGCCGATCCATGATCGTCAGAATGCGCGCCGCCTTCTCTCGCGCCGCCGCGATGTCGATATTCATTTTGAACTTGTCATGCAGGCGCGCATCGCCCGGCCCGCGTGCGATTTCGTTCTCCGCCACCATGAGCCACTGCATGACCCGCGCCATCGACTCCGCGTCGGTGGGCAGCCAAGCCTCCCCGCCCCACTTACGAGCGACGTAAACGAGGATCGCCTGACTATCTCTGAGGATAACATCGCCGTCTTCAAGGACGGGCACCTGAGCAAACGCATTGAGATCGATAACGGGACTGCGCTTATGCGCGCCGCCCATAAAGTCGACTGGGATTAGCTCGACCGTGACGCCGAGCAGCGAACAAAGCAGTCGGACCTTGTAGCAATTTCCGGAAACATCGAGATCGTATAATTTCATCGCCTTTGCCCTCTCTCACCGTCTCTGGAGACCGGAGATAGGGCATGCTAGCCGGCGGCGGCAGTCCGGATTTCCAGCAAGGACCTTCTCGAAAAATGAGAGGGAGGATCGGCCACCGTGTCGTTTAGTCCAGCCCCTTCTCCGTTCCTGCCGAACACGCCCGCCAGACCTCGACGGCCTGCTTCGTTTCCGCCACGTCGTGCACGCGAACCATCTGAACGCCTGCCGCAACGCCCGCGATGGCGCAGGCCAGAGAACCCGGCACCCGGTTCTTGGCACCATCCACGTTGCAGAGCTGACCGATCATCTTCTTACGGCTCGCGCCGAGAAGCAGCGGCACGCCGAGCCCATGATAGAGCGACAACCCTGCCATCACCGCCACGTTGTGATGCAGATGCTTGCCGAAGCCGATGCCCGGATCGGCGACGATTTTCGACTTCGGAATCCCGGCCGCGATGCACGCCTGCACGCGGCTCTCCAGATAATCAAACACGTCGAGCACGACGTCGTCATACTGCGGATCGTCGTTCATCGTTTTCGGATCGCCCTGCGCGTGCATGATAATGACCGGCAGCCCCGTCTCGGCAGCAACCTCCAGCGCGTCCGGTTCGTGCGTGAAGGCCGAAACGTCATTCAGAATATCAGCTCCCGCCGCCGCCGCGCGCTTCATGACTTCAGACTTGCGCGTATCGACCGAAATGACGGCATCCGTCTTTGCTCGCAGCCCTTCGATCACGGGAATGACGCGTCGTAGCTCTTCTTCGACAGCGACATAGTCAGCCTGCGGTCGCGTGCTCTCGCCGCCAATATCGAGAATGTCGGCACCCTGTTCGATCAAACGCAGACCGTGTTCGACCGCATCGCGCGTCGAAGCAAACTCGCCGCCATCGGAAAAGCTATCGGGCGTAACATTGATGATGCCCATGATGCGCGGCCGGTCGAGTGACATACCGGCAAGCCGCGCCCGCGGTTCCGAAAGCTCCTGCAGAATATCGGCAGCAGCCAGCGCTTCCCGCCCCCAATCGCCGCTGAAGGCATCGCCGAGCACGACCGTCCGCCGCTTGGTGCTTGACGAGCCACGCGTCAGCACGTCGAGCGCGGCGAACGACAGCCGACCGCCAGCCAGCGGCAAGCCCTTCCACTCAGGCACATCCGCTTCGTCAACGGCGCGCCGCTCGCTCCGGTCCCAGAAGATGGCGGTGGGTTGCAGATAGATTGAGCGTTTCATTCCGGTGTGTGCCTGCCCGTGCGCGCATAACTCATGAAAAAGCGGCCGCGAAACAATCGCGGCCGCTTGGAAATTATTGGCCGACCATCGACCTCGCCACTTACTGCGGCTGAGGCTCAGGTCCGATGTCGATGCCGCCCTGCGGTTCTCCGCGCGGACGCGGCGGCTGACGACCGGCCGAGGGAACAGCCGAACCGGCGGGCCCCTTCGTACCGTCATCATCCGTCGGACGAGAGATCTTCTCGCCGCGCATGATCGTCTGGCACTCATCGCCCGAGATCGTCTCGTATTCCATCAGCGCCTGCGCCATCAGCTCCAGTTCGCCCTTGTGCTTCGTCAGCACTTCCCAAGCCGTGGTCTGGCCGGTGGTCACGATGCGGCGAACTTCTTCGTCGATGAGCTTGGCGGTCTCATCGCTCATGTTCTTCTGCTGCGTGATCGAATGGCCGAGGAACACTTCCTGCTGGTTCTCGGAATAGAGCAGCGGACCGAGCTTCTCGCTCATGCCCCACTCAGTCACCATCTTCTTGGCGATGTTCGTCGCCTGGCTGATGTCGCTCGATGCACCGGTATTCAAGTGCTCGCGGCCATAAATCAGCTGCTCCGCGACACGACCGCCGAACGCCATCGCGATCTTGCCCTCGCACCACTGCTTCGAATAGCTGAGGCGATCACGCTCCGGCAAACTCATCGTCACGCCCAGCGCCCGGCCGCGCGGAATGATCGTTACTTTGTGCAGCGGATCGTTGCCCGGCACGACAAGATTGACGATCGCATGGCCTGCTTCGTGGTAAGCGGTCGCGAGCTTCTCTTCCTCAGTCATGGCCATGGTCTTGCGCTCGGCGCCCATCATGACCTTGTCTTTGGAATCTTCGAATTCGGCCTGCGTTACGAGCCGTTTGTTACGGCGCGCAGCAAGCAAGGCCGCTTCGTTGACGAGGTTCGCGAGATCGGCGCCAGAGAAGCCGGGCGTACCGCGCGCGATCACCTTCGGATCGACGTCCGGCGCGAGCGGAACTTTCTTCATATGGACGCGCAGGATCTTCTCGCGTCCCATGACGTCCGGGTTCGGAACGACGATCTGGCGGTCGAAACGGCCCGGACGCAGCAAAGCGGGATCGAGCACGTCGGGACGGTTCGTCGCCGCGATGATGATGATGCCTTCGTTAGCCTCGAAGCCGTCCATCTCGACCAGCAACTGGTTGAGCGTCTGCTCGCGCTCGTCGTTGCCGCCGCCAAGACCGGCGCCACGATGGCGGCCGACAGCGTCGATTTCGTCGATGAAAATGATGCATGGCGCATTCTTCTTCGCCTGCTCGAACATATCGCGGACGCGGCTCGCGCCGACGCCGACGAACATCTCGACGAAGTCGGAACCGGAGATTGTGAAGAACGGCACGTTGGCTTCACCGGCCACGGCGCGCGCAATTAGCGTCTTACCGGTGCCGGGAGGACCGACGAGCAGACAGCCGCGCGGAATGCGTCCGCCGAGGCGCTGGAACTTCTGCGGGTCGCGCAGAAACTCGACGATTTCCTCAAGATCGGCCTTCGCCTCATCGACGCCGGCCACGTCTTCGAACGTGACGCGCCCGTGGCGCTCCGTCAAAAGCTTGGCGCGTGACTTACCGAAGCCCATGGCTCGACCGGAGCCGGACTGCATCTGACGCATGAAAAAGATCCACACGCCGATGAGCAACAGCATCGGGAACCAGCTCAGAAGAATGCTCGTGATCGATTGCACTTCATCCTCGGCGGGTCGCGCTTTGAATTTTACACCCTTCTCGCGCAAAAGCTTTACGAGGTTGGGGTCTTCCGGGGCGTAAGTCGAGAACGAAACGTCTCCGCTGCTCGCATCGCGCTTCGTACCCGTGATCCGATTACCTGCAATCACGGCCTCGGTTACGTTACCCTTATCGACGGCATCAAGAAATTCCGAATATTGAATTTCGTTGGTCCGGCGCGTCGTGCTCGGATTGCTGACGAGATTGTAGAGGGCAAGCAACAGGACGAACAGTGCCGCCCAAATCGCAAGTTTCTGATAATTCGGGTTCATATTTTTCCTTGATGGTGCCACCGGCACCAAATCGGCGCGTGCTCGGCGGCACTGCTGCCCCCAAAGTTAGACCCTAACATAGGTGCCAGCGTAACGCCGCACAAGTTCGGGCATTTACCAACCTTTGGCCTCCGACCGTACGGCCAATTCCTTAAGATCTGGCAGCGGCAACCAGGGGCTGATCTCGTATGCCTTGGGATCGAGCGGAGCTGCATCGAATAACGCGAATGGGGCAAGAGAAGGGGCCGCAAGGAACCTGTCCCCGATCCAAAATGACGGCAGCGCCTGTGCCGCACGGGTCGGCGGCCGACGGGCCGGCGCAAGGCGCGGCACGATGGCCGCATAGCCCTTTTCGCCCAAAGGCTTAACCGTGACGGTATCGGCCATATCGGCCTGATCCGGCGCAAACCGCACGACGAAACGCTGATCCCAGACGGTCGACTCACCGACGGACAGCATGATCTCGGCTTGTCCGAGCCGCCCCACCTCACGCCAGACGCGCACGAAGCGCGAGCCGCTCGATACTACCACTCCACCCAGTGTTGCCGCTGAGGCAGCATCGCGTTGCATACGCGCCACCAAGTCCTCAACCTCGAAAAGTTGCGGTGACGGACTTGCGCCGCCGTATCGCGCGATAAGCCGCGCGAGAACTTTCTGTCGCAGGAATGCCGGGCCAGCCTCGAATGCCCGGCGATCGAGCTTCGCGAAAACGTCGTTGCCGTATGACAGATCAAGTGATGCCACGAAGTGCGCTTCGGCGTAGGCCAAGGCCTCGCGAGCTTCGCCTAGGCGCCGGGCGGACGTTGCAATGGCCTCAGACGACAGACCGGCCTCTTCCATCTGCTCCAGCGCCGAGCGAACGCGCGCCCGCTCATAGCGCCGGTCGCGGTTCGTCGGATCTTCGGCATAGCTGATGCCGCGCTGAGCGACCGTCGCCAACAGCCGCGCTTTCGGAAAAGCCAACAGCGGCCGCATCAGCATGATCGCCGCGCCATCGCGCAACGGCCGTTCGCTACGCATGCTGGCAAGACCATCCAGGCCCGCCCCGCGCGCAAGCCGCATCGCAAACGTCTCGGCCTGATCGTCACGATGATGCGCCGTGACGATTGCGATGTTGGCCGCAGCAATCGTTTTCGCGTGCGTTTCGAGCAGACGATAGCGCGCCTCCCGTGCGGCGGCCGACAGACCCGAGGTCGGCTTTTCTCCGTCCCAACTCAGAATAGCGTGCGGCAAACCGTGGCGCCGCGCTTCGGCGCCGACCATCTCGGCTTCACGACGCGACTCGGTGCGTAGACCATGATCGACGGTGGCGACGGAGACGTTTGGCTTTAGCTCTTCGAAACGGGCACGCCATTCAGCTGCGAGCGCCATCAACGCCATGCTGTCCGGACCGCCGGATACCGCAAGCACGACATGATCGAAACGCGCGAGCTCCGCCAGCGCGGCATCCGCTTCGACAGTGCTAATCGGCGATTGCAAAGCTCTACGCACGGGCAAACTCTCAGCCGGCAAACGCCCTAAAGGCCGGCGAACACAGATTTATTGGCAGCCAATCCGCTGACGCTCGCTTTGCGCCCGGCCTTTGACGCTCTGCGGGGCGGTCGGAAATTTCGCGGCAAGCTCCGAGAACGATGAGCAGGCTGCCTCTTTCTGACCCAGCCTGTCCAGTGACATCGCGAGCTTCAACAGACTGTCGGGCGCCTTACCGCTCTGCCCATAAGTCTGATACCCCTTGAGAAACGCGCCCGCTGCCGCCTTGTATTGACCGCGCACAAAATACGTCTCGCCAAGCCAGTATTGGGCGTTCCCCGCGAGCGAGTCGTTGGGATACTTCTTCAGGAAATCATTGAAGGACGCTTCCGCCGAACCATAATCGCGCTGCAGCAGATAGCCATACGCCGTCTCGTAGGCTTGCTTGGGATCGCCCGGCGCTTCGCTTGTGGGCGGCAGAGCCGCCGTCGAAACGCCCGCGCCGGGTGGAGACGACCAGCCGTTGGGCTGCCCTTGCTGACCGTTCGCCTGCCCTTGCTGATCCTGCTTGTTCAGAAGCCCGCCGATGGCATCGTTGCCGCCATTCCCCGGCGAAACTGTCGTCGAGCCGAAACCTGGAATAGCCGCGGACTCGGCTTGCGGCGTTCCATTGCCGCTCCCGAGCGAAGCCGTGTCAGGTCCGCCCGGAAGGTCGGTTCGATGTTGCACGCCGCCCTGCGCTTGAATCTGGTCCGTGAGCTGCTGAACCTGTGCCGTCAACGCCCGGACCTGCGTTTCGAGGCTTTCGATCCGCGCGGTATCAGCACCGCTTCCGGCCGATGGGAAGGGTTGCGATGCAGCCCCACCGGCACCGCCGCCGTTCTTGGCAAGTGTCTCCAAAGTCCCGACAACCACCTGCATGTCGACAAGCTGCTCTTCCAGGGCATCGACGCGAGCTTTGAGAGCCGCGTCAGGAGAAGCATTCGCCACCGCGCCGCCCTTCGTCCCGCGCGCATCGTTCGCCTGCGCCATGGCTGGGCGAGACAAAAGCGGACCGGACGAGAGAGCCAGAACCGCAATCAAGGCGACGGCCTGAAAGGCGCCCATGCCAGCGTTCACGCCAGTGCTGTAGATTTGCGCAAGCTTGGCCATCCCCGGCTGTGCCCCTCGGATCAGTTGATGCGACACGTGCCGGAACAGGATTCTCCCGCCAGCCGGCTGCGGGAGCTTACCCCAGGTGTTCCCGCGTCTCCACCTACGCCGGGTCGCACTCCGCCATCAACCACCTTTCCCAACAACCTATTGAGAAATCTGATCGCCCGAATCGCGCAATTGCCGGCTTGCCGTTCCGGACGTGGAATTTGCCAAACCGGAACGCCGCGCACCGGCTTGCCAGCCGGAATAGACGTGCCAGTAGTTGATCAGGACCTCGGCATTGCGATTCTGCGCCCGGCAAAGGGCGTTGTTGCAGATTGCAACCTGGTCCAGATCTCCGGCGGCTTTGATCTCGATGCGATTCAGCGGCAGACCAGCCACCACGAGACGATCGCGAACCGCCTGGGCACGTTGCAGCGAGAGATCGCGAGCCGCCTTGCTGTCGCCTTCACCATCGGCCCGGCCGATGACCATGATAGACAGATCCGGCCGCACACTCAGCCAGCGCGCCTGCTGCTCGATAAGGCTGCGCGCCCGACCGCCAAGCGCGGCGCTGTTCTCAGCAAAAAAGACACGATCACCAACATCCAGCAGGAAAGCATGCCGATATTCCGACGTCCGTTCGGCCTCATCGGCTTTCAGCCGTTGGCGCGCTTCCGGATCGAGTTCGCCACGCTCGAGCGAGGCGAGCGCTCGCTTGGCGCGCGACGCGGCAGCCGTGCCGGGATATTCGTCGATAACGCGATTAAGGAGCCGGCGGCCCGAATCTTCTGCGCGGTCGGACAAGGCATCCAGACCGTCTTCGAGAAGTTCGGCTGCCCGAATGCCATCGGGATCGCTGTCTTGCGCACCGACATGCGATGCCAAGGCGCCCATCAGGCCCAGGACGCAACAAATCACGCCAGCCGCAACAATTGAAGTCCGCGAAATCCGCATTGAATAAGGGCGCCGCAACTAAAAATAACGTGGCGTCCTTATGCGAGGCCAATTGGGCCAAACTTTGCTGATAGCAAATGACGTTAAAGGTTTATTAACGTGTTGCCGAATTGAGCCACCCGGCAACCGCTATCAAACGAGACCGCTCAGGCATCGACTCGGCGGGACCGAGCACGTGGCGGCGGGCGAAACGACGCCCAACCGATCCCCCGCGGTTGATGTCCAGCGCTAACGCTGGCTGACGACGCCGCCGCTGTTGAGCACGGTCTGCGCGCGCCGGTTCTGCGACCAGCAGGAAATATCGTTGCAAACCGCAACCGGACGCTCCTTGCCGTACGAGATCGTACGGATGCGGGCGCCGTTGATACCATGCTGCGAAAGGAAGTTGCGCACGGCCGTCGCGCGGCGCGCACCGAGCGCGATGTTGTATTCGCGCGTACCGCGTTCGTCGGCGTGACCTTCGATGGTGATCGTGTACTGCGGGTACTGCTGCAGCCATTGGGATTGCTTCACGAGCGTTTGCTGCGCTTCCGGCGTCAGATCCACCGAGTCGGTCGAGAAGTAGACGATGTCGCCGACATTCTGGGTGAAGTCGCGCTGCGAACCGGGTGTTGCATTGCCATACTTGCTGGCGAGCGAGTCGGGCTGCATGTCTTTGTTGGCACATGCGCCGAGCGTCGCGGCAAGAATCGAAACGGCGGCAAGGCGCAGGCCCAAGCTCCGCGCAAACGTGGCCATCATTCCGCTAATCCCCTTCGTATCGATCTCGTCCCTTGCGCGAGTCGCACCGCGTACCGTCCGCCAAGAGATAGTGTTTGTCCCTTATGCCGATAGCGGAGCGTTCAGCCGAAAATATGGCCGATTCCGCAGCGGTAGCTCCCCGATCCGTCGTATTTCGAACTGGCAATCTGGGCTTTCCGCAGCAGCCTCTCACCGGATCTATTACCATCGGGTTTAGAGGTGTGTGTGCGACTAATTTGAATTACGACCACTTTTCTTTGTGTTTTCCCGGAATTATTGCGCGAGAGCACCAAAGAACTTGAGACTCACTTGTTCTGATCTTTTGTCAGCACAGTGACGACGCCTTGAACGACAGGCCTAAAAAGCTCAAGACCGAGTTGTTGACGGAAACCCGCCCACAACTCGGTCTTGAAGATCAATAATGAAAAACGCAGTACTAAGAAGTCAGGGTGCGCTTAGTGCGCAACCTGCTCCGAAGCGACGGGCCCGCCAAGTTTCAGCGGCGTCGTTTCTGCTTCACGGCGGCAAGCACCGAGAGCAACAGCAACCAAAACTGTAGCGAGAACGATTGCGCTCTTCATTGTAGTCTCCTTAAAGTTCCTGATTACGCGCTAAATTAGCGAGCAACCGAGTCGCTGGCGACCGGGCCGCCAAGCTTCAGAGGAACATGCTCAGCTTCGCGACGGCAAGCGCCGAGAGCGATAGCCGCAACAACTGCTGACAAAAGGATCAGCCCCTTCACACCCTGCATGGTCATATCTCCTGATACGATTCCGGCAAAAGCCGTACTCTGGGGTACCGGGAGGGCGGTCTTGGATCAAGAACGGAGGCGGCAAATCCCAAGTTTTCCAACCCCATAGATGCGAAAATGCAACGGGGCTTAGTGGGCAAAATTCAACACTTTTGCCAGCCGCGTTAAGATGCGCAACCCATTGGCATCGCGTATCTTTTCGAGTCCTTTTGCCATCGCCGTTAATATTTGTGACGACGCATTCGTAAACGCGATCTTAATTCAGCAGCGGCGACCACGCAGGGTCGGATGCAAACGATGGCGTCTTCACTTCGCGCTCGTTGTAGCCGGTGATGTCGACCGAATAGATTCGAGGCCCACCCGACTCGCCGTTGCTGACATCACGGAAGAACATCAGCACCCGGCCGTTGGGCGCCCAGGTCGGCCCCTCGTTGTGGAAGCCCGACGTCAATTGCCGCTCGCCCGAACCGTCCGGCTTCATCACGCCGATGATGAACTGGCCGCCCGCCTGCTTGGTGAAGGCGATGTAGTCGCCACGCGGCGACCAGACAGGCGTCGAATAGGTGCCATCGCCCCCTGAGATCGGATGCTGGTTGGAGCCATCCGAATTCATGACCCATAGCTGCTGCCGGCCGCCGCGATCGCTTTCGAACACGATCTGACTGCCGTCGGGCGAGTAGCTGGGGCTGGTGTCGATGCCGTTCGACTGCGTGAGTCGCCGTGGCTGCCGCGACCTCAGATCCATCTCGTAGATGTCGGAGCCGCCGTCCGGTCGGCCGAGACTCATGATCACGCGCTGGCCGTCGGGTGAGAATCGCGGCGCGAACGTCATGTTCGGAAAATCGCCGACCAGTTCCCGCTGTCCCGTCTCAAGGTTCATGATGAAAACCTTGGGCTGGCCATCGGCCATGTAGGCCATGTAGGTGATTTCCTGGTTCGTCGGCGAGAACCGCGGCGTCAGCACGAGTTCGTTACCTTGCGTCAGCAAGCGAACATTGGCGCCGTCCTGATCCATGATCGCGAGCCGCTTGATGCGGCGTTCCTTCGGTCCCGTCTCGTCGACGAAGACGATTCGCGTATCGAAGTAGCCTTTTTCGCCAGTCAGGCGCTCGTAGATGCTGTCGGCGATCATATGACCGATGCGGCGCCAGTTCCGGGACGCCGTTGAGAATCGCTGCCCCGTGAGTTGCTTTCCGCCTGCCACGTCCCAAACCCGGAATTCAGCGCCGACTCGCCCGTCGCCGCTATTGACGACGCGCCCCACGACTAGGGCGTCGGCCTGGATCGACCTCCAGTCGTTGAAACGCGGCAGCGCGTTGACGTCGCGCACCTGCTCCAGAAAAGACCCGTGATCGAGCGGCCGGAACAAACCCGAATTCCCAAGGTCGGCTTCGACCACGCCGGAGATTTGCTGCGCGAGTTGCTGATCGTCGCCAAGAAATGTCGGGATTGCGATCGGGATCGGCGCAATCGTGCCTTCCGTCTGCGTACCTTTGAGCTGCGCCATGGCGGGCGTCGTCGCCAACCCTGGAGCGAGCCCTATGGCGGCAGCGACGAACGTAGCGACAGAAAACAGCCGTTTCAGGCGGACTTTCAGAATCATTCAGGCTCTCTCATGCGTCACTGCCGGCAAACCGGGAGTTCAAAGATTGTCTCGCTTCGCGGTCGATTGAAGCAACTTTTAGGCGTTTACAACATTTGTCGCGGATCGAAAGTCCAGTCGATGATCTTCCAGCCCCCTTCGTACTTGTCCGGCGGCAGATGGAAAGGCGCACAAGTCCGAACGGCCCGAAGCGCCGCCTCGGCATAAACCTGCCCCGCCGTCGTGTTCGGTGCTGACGTCACCTGCGGCTCGCCTGCGAGTGTGCCGTCGGGATTGAGTTCCCAATGCAGCGCGACGACCGGCACTTCCTCGCCGCCGCCCGTTCCCGGCGGCCGCCAGCAGCCGTTGAGCTGTTGTTTCAGCATGCCCTTGAGCAGATCCTGCTCGCGGGCCGAAAGCACCGTATCGGTGCCCGTCGCCGTACCGGCTTCCTTGCCCGTGTCGAACGCGTCGTTCTTCGAGCCAGATGCCTGCTGACCCTTCTTCCGCTTGTCCTTGTCGAGCAACGCTTTCGGCGTCGCGTCGTCCGGCGACTTGTCAAGTAACGCGGCAATCTTGCTCGGATCGAACTGCTTCTTGGCAGCCTCGGCCTTCTTGCGCGCCTCTTCTTGCCGCTTCTTCTTCAGTGCAGCGAGCTTCTTTTTCTTTGCCTCTTCCGCAGCCTTCTTCTTGGCTTCGGCGAGCGCTTTTTTCTTCGCTTCCTCCGCTGCTTTCTTCTTGGCTTCCTCTTCGGCCTTTTTCTTTGCCTCTTCTTCGGCTTTCCTTTTAGCTTCTTCCTCGACCTTCTTTTTTGCTGCTTCTGCAGCCTGTTTTTCTTCTTCGGCCTTCTTTTCTTCAGGCGTCGGACCAGGCTCGGGCGGCGGAGGCGGCGCGTTCGCAGCCGGAGGCGGCGGCGTCTCCTGCAGCTTCTTCGCGATCGGATCGGGCTCGGACTTCGATGCCTCGGGCGGAGGTGGAGGCGGCGGAGGCTCTGCGGCGTCCGGCGGTTCGGGCTCCGGCGGCGGCTCCGTTTTCGCGACCTGCTCCTCGGCCGGGGGCGGCGGAGGCGGCGGCGCATTGGCGGGCTTTTGCGTATCGTTCTTGCTGTCGTCCGGCGTCGGCTTGTCGTTCGCCTTGGTTTCGAGATGCTTGGCGTCTTCGCTGCCCTGCTTCAGGCGCAGGAACTCCGACGGCGTGATGAGTTCAGCCGAAATCGCGGGTGTATCCGGGGTGAGCGGCGGCGAGGAATGCAAGCCGTAAAGCGCCCACCCGAGAAGGGCGGCATGAAAAAGAAGGGACAGAACAAGTCCGAAGGGCACGGTTCAGCACCCACAATCAACATAAGGCGGCGCGTCCGGCCGCCGATACTCACAAAACTGCGGCCCAAGTTGCGGCCCGAACTGCGACAGGAACCAGCCGCACACCGAAGCCTTCGCTGCCGACAGGCCTCGCGACGAACCGGTCTTGAGAGGGCGCTGACGCGCATCCATGTTCGTCATACGTATCGTCCTTTAGCGATTACGGGCGCTAAGTGCCTCCCTTCTCCCCGTTGAGAACGAACGACAACTTCTTGAAGCCGCCCTGATTGATGCGGCTCATGACTTCCATCACCGTACCGTAGTTCACACCCTTGTCGCCGCGCACGAAGATCGTCTCGTCGTAGCCGTTCTGCGCGATGGCCTTGAGCTTCGTCGCCAGATCATCGAGCGGAACCTGCGAATCGCCGATGTAAACATCGCCGTTAGCCTTCACCGTGACCGCCAGCGGATCTTTCTTCGGCGTCGGAATTTGCTGCCCCTTGGCTTCCGGCAGATTGACGTCGATGCCGGTCTGCAGCAGCGGCGCGGCGACCATGAAAATGATGAGCAGCACGAGCATCACGTCGACCATTGGCGTGACGTTGATCTCGCTCATCGGCATATGCTTGCCGCGACGCCGACCGCGTCCACCGCCTCCGCCCGCCTTGACGCTCATTCCCATCGGCTAAGCCCTCACGTCGATCTGCCGCGAGACGATCGCTGCAAATTCATCCGAAAATGCATAGAGACGCTGCGAGATCGCAGCCGAATCCGCCGAGAACTTGTTGTAGAAAATAACGGCAGGAATAGCGGCCATCAGGCCGAGGGCGGTTGCAAAAAGCGCTTCAGCGATACCCGGCGCCACAACCGACAGCGACGTATTCTTGGAAACCGCGATCGACTGGAAGCTCGTCATGATGCCCCAGACCGTGCCGAACAGACCAACGAACGGTGCTGTCGAGCCGACCGTTGCGAGGAAAAGCAGGCGTCGATCGAGCCGTTCCATCTCGCGGCTGATCGTAACGTCCATCACCTTCTCGACGCGAAGCTGAATGCCGCCGAGCGCGCGAATGTTGCCTTCGACAGAGCGCTTCCACTCCCGCATGGCCGCCACGAACAAAGCCGCCATCGTGATCGTCCGCCCGCGCGACAGATTGGTGTAGAGCTCGTCGAGCGACTGGCCGGACCAGAAAAGCTGCTCGAAACGATCGCTTTCGACGCGCGCTTTGCGGAACGCCAGAAGCTTTTCGAAAATGATCGCCCAAGACCAGATAGAGGCGAGCCCCAGCCCGCCCATGATGAGCTGCACCACGATGCTTGCGTGCAGAAAAAGTTCGAGAAAGGAAAAACCACCCGCTGAGACCGGTGCAACGGCGCTTTGGGCGACATCCGCGGGATTCATTTCACCATCCATGTCGTAGAACTGCGATACCCGTGCGCAATCGCACGAGCCTTGGAATTCCGGTAGCACCGGGAAACGCTCAAGGCGAACCCAATGATATGAGACGCGCCGAGCATCGGCCCGTTGAAGAAAGTGTATGACGGCCTAATGACGTCCACCCCGGCAGCAAGCGCCCCCGCCCCATGCGCATATGGAGCGGAGAGCTTTTGCCGCCCAATATGACCAAACGAGGGCTTACTACAGCCCATGACATCGCCGCATCCGCCCGTTTATCCACGAAAATTGCGGCCGTTGGCCTCAGGCGGAGCCAAGATGAGCCACTCAAGGTGCTCAATCCGTGTATGACCGCAATCGGCCGACGTCCGCCTATCCCTGATGCAGGCCCTTAGGATGCCGAGCTTTTCGCGCCTTCCGCGTAGGCGGCAAAAGCTTCCCGCACAGCTCCGCTGAGACGCAGCGGTTTCCCCGAAATCGCAACGAGCACCACGATGACGTCCGCGGACACGAGACGCACACCGTCGCGGCTGATCGTTTGCTCAAGCGTGACGCTTGCCCCACCCAGCTCTTTCACACGGGTCTCGACCTCCAGAAGATCGTCCATCCGTCCGGGGCGCGCGTAGTCAAACGTCATCCGTCTCACGACGAACGCCGCTGGCTCGCCACTGTCGGAGCCGTCGATTAAGCGGCGCGCGTCGGTGCCGAGCAACCGCAGAAAATCCGTGCGTCCACGTTCGGCATAGCGCACGAATGATGCGTGATAGACAACGCCGCCTGCGTCAGTGTCCTCGAAATAAACCCGGACCGGTAGAATATGCCGCTGGCCGTTCGCATCATTGATGATGCGGCCCGCGATATCCGGCCATTGCTCGACGCTCAAACTTCGCCTCCGTTTGCCCCGCCGAGGTCTGCGACCACGATTTCCGGCGGAGATCCGATCCGGATCGGCAGCGACGAGCAACCAAGGCCGCCCGAGACGATGAGATGCCGCCCATCCTCAACGATATGCCCGTAGACATAGCGCGACCCATAGATCGACGGAACGACCGGCGCATATCCTAAAATGCGCACCTGACCGCCATGCGTGTGGCCAGCAAATGTCAGCGACACGCGCTTTGAAACGCTCGGAAAGATATCGGGTTCGTGCACCATGAGAATGACCGGCGCATCATCCTCGATCGCGCGCATGGTCGCCGGAAGATCATCGACGCCCGCATAGCTCAATCCGCTATCCCGGCTCGGCACCACCTCGTCGCTTTCAACTTTGGGCGGTTTGAAAGCCCACTGATCGCCGAGCCCCGCAATCCAGAACGGATGCCCGTCTTTCTCCAGCCGAATGGCAGTGTTTTCATAAACCGGAATACCGACGGCTTTCAGCGCCAGTCCCGCCGGCGTCGGACCTGCGCGGCGTTTTTGAACCTCTGCCGACTGCCACCAGTCGTGATTGCCGAGAATCGCATGCACGCCATAGGGCGCTTTCAACTTCGCCAGCTCAGCAGCCCACGCCTCGTTGCTGACCGCGCCGGAATAGCTGCCAAGTTGCAAGCCGACGACAAAATCGCCGAGCATCAGGATGGCGTCCGGATTGAGCGCATTTGTCTGCGCCACGATGCGTTCGAGCCGTTCGGTCGACATCCACGGATCGCAAACATGCAGATCGGCCAGAATCGCCAGACGCAATGTCAGTCCCGGCGTCCAGTTCGGCGGCGTAAATGCGTAGGTCGTGACATGCTCGCGGAAGGCTTCGGCGACGGCATAGCCACTGAGCGCCGTCGAGCCGACGCCTGCGACGCCCGTCATCTTCAGCAGATCGCGGCGGCTAATCACTGCAAATCCCTCATAAATCTTCAGATTTGAAAGCCGAACCCCGACATTCGACAGCAAATGCTGTTCAAACCATGAACTTTTTTAAGTTTTGGTTGAGGAGCGGCGTTACGCCTCGCCTTCGCCATCCTCGAAAATCGGAAGCTCCGGCGAAGCCCCTTTTGCCGCGCTATTTACGCCCAGATGCCTGTAGCTTTTGAGCGTCAGAACTCGTCCGCGCGGCGTGCGCCCGATGAAGCCCTGCTGTAAAAGATACGGCTCGACGATCTCTTCGAGCGCGTCACGGGGTTCCGACAGCGCCGCCGCCAGCGTCTCGATGCCGACTGGGCCACCTTCATAATGTTTGAGGATGCAGCCCAGATAGCGATGATCGAGCGCATCGAGACCCTCGCCATCGACTTCCAACATCGTCAACGCCCGGTCGGCAACCTCGGCATTGATGACGACGGCACCCTCGACCGCCGCAAAATCCCGGACGCGGCGAAGCAGCCGCCCTGCGATGCGCGGCGTCCCGCGTGAGCGTTTTGCGATCTCGCGTGCACCGTCCGGCGACATCGCGGCCCCGAGCACGCGTGCCCCGCGCCCCACCACCTGCTCAAGCTCGGCAACCGTATAGAAATTGAGCCGCACCGGAATGCCAAACCGGTCGCGCAGCGGATTGGTCAGCAGCCCAGCCCGCGTCGTTGCGCCGACCAGCGTGAATTTCGGCAGATCGATGCGGACCGACCGCGCCGCGGGCCCCTCGCCGATCATCAGATCGAGTTGGAAATCCTCCATCGCCGGATAGAGAATTTCTTCGACCGCCGGATTGAGCCGATGGATTTCGTCTATAAAGAGTACATCGCGCTCTTCGAGGTTCGTCAGGAGCGCCGCGAGATCGCCGGCCTTCGAAATCACCGGCCCTGAGGTCGCCCGAAACCCGACGCCGAGTTCCTTCGACAGGATCTGGGCCAGCGTCGTCTTGCCGAGCCCAGGAGGCCCGGCGAACAGCACATGGTCGAGCGCATCCCCGCGCCCGCGCGCCGCTGAGATGAAAACCCTCAAATTTGCGCGCGCCTGCTCCTGCCCGACAAAATCGTCGAGCGACTGCGGGCGGATCGTCGCCTCGAAGGCATCCGCGTCCTTACGTGCGCTGCTGACAAGCCTGTCGGTCATGGTTTGTTCGTGAGGCTATTCGCCAGCGCCGTCAAGTCGGCGCGCCAGGGACCGTTGGAAACGCGGTGCAAAGCCTGACTTCACGCCTCTTCGCGCAGAATCCCACCTGCGATCAGCAGCGCACGCATACCGATGGCCAGCAACCCCGCCAGAAACGCCAGGAACGGCATCGCCGGTCCGGCGTGAAACGGAAAAATGATCACGCCCGCCATGAACCCCAGCACACCGGCCACGGCCGCATGCAGCCACGGGTACGTGCCGTTTTGCAGGACGAACGGCGTCAATCCCAGCGCTGCGACCGTCGCCGGCAATGCGCTCCAGACGAACGCATCCACCGCGACTTCGCCGATGGCTTCTCCACCGTGAGGCGGTAGGAAAAAATTCGTCGCCGGAGCGAGAAATTGCAGTCCGACAAAGATCAATCCGGCAAAGAATGGCGCCGCCAGCGACGTAATCAGAACCATCCAAAGCGTGCGCATGGTGTTGCTGATCTTGTTCTTTTCCATGCGCGAGACTGCTTTCCGGTTGCGGCGAAAATTACGACGGACGGCCTAGCGCGCCAACTCTTTGAGGCTGCGCTTGATGAGGGCGGCAGTATCGGCAGCATCTCCCAATTCCTGCGACGCGACCGCGACGGCGGCGTTGGCCTGCGCCGGGTTGTAGCCGAGATTCGTTAGCGCCGAGAGCGCTTCGGCAAATGCCAGACTCGACGGCGGGATGCTAGGCCCAGGAGCGGCCGCACCTGCCCCCGCTGCCGGAATGTTATGCCCGCCGAGCGAAAGCGCCGGCGCCTTGTCTTTCAATTCCAAAACGATGCGCTGCGCGAGTTTCTTGCCGACGCCCGGCGCTTCTTCCACCGCTGCCCAGTTGCCGAACGCCACGGCATTGGCAAGATCCTGCGGCGCCATCACGCCAAGCACGCTCAAGGCAACCTTGGCGCCGACGCCTTGGATCGTCTGCAGCGTACGAAACCAGCTCCGCTCGAACTCGCTCTGAAATCCGAACAGCCGGATCGCATCCTCGCGCACGTGCGTATCGATCGTCAGCGCCACGTCGTCGCCGACCTTCAGATTGCGCAGCGTCTTTGTCGAGGCCTGCACCTCATAGCCGACGCCGTTGACGTCGATCACGAGGTGGCTTTCGCCGATCGCATCGACCTTGCCCTTGAGCTTCCCGATCATATGAACTTGCCGATCATGTTCCCGCGACCTTGGCCGCAAACGCCGCTGCCCGCTGGCGACTGACACGATGATGCGCATGCGTGATAGCGATCGCCAGCGCGTCCGCCTCATCCGCACATCCGAACGTCGCCTTCGGCAGCAGGAACGAGATCATCGCCTGGATCTGATGCTTTTCTGCGTGACCCGCACCGGTCACCGATTTCTTGATGAGGTTCGGCGTGTATTCCGCGACGCGCAGCCCCAGGCGTGCGGGCGCCAGCAGCACCGCGCCGCGCGCCTGGCCGAGCTTCAGCGTCGAGCGCGGGTTCTCGTTGACGAACGTCTCTTCGACGGCGGCCTCAGACGGACTGAAGCTCTGGATCACGCTCGTAACCTCGTCGAACAGCGCCGAAAGCCGATAGGCAAGATCGTCATCCTTGGGCGGCGTAATCACGCCGGACGCCACATAAACGAGCCGGACGCCATCGCTTTCGATGACCCCCCACCCGGTCCGGCGCAACCCCGGATCGAAGCCGATAATGCGAATCGTTCGTTCCCTCATGCTCTTCGCATAGCACGAACCGCATAGGGCGCCGAAGGCGTCATCGGCGGTGGCGGCAGCGGCGGCGGCTTGGTGGCGTCCGCAACCTTGCCCGTCAGGATCGCATCAAGCGCTTCCGCCACGTCGGGCTCGGTCCAGTAGCCGGTATGGCCGCCTAGGCCCATGACATGATTATCGACGCGCAGTCCCGGCGGCGGCTGGATGCGACCGCCGATGTAATCGTCCACCCGGAAGAGATTGATCCAGCACTTGAGCTTCGATGCGATGCCGATCGGCACCTGCTTCGCAGCCGCGTATTCGTGGAAATATTTCTGATAGATGCTGCCGAGCGGCGATCCGAACGTCAGCAGCGCCGGGGCGGCATCACCGAGGCGCGTATAGTTCGGCCCATTATCGCGCAGATAATCGTAGACGATCACTGACCCTTGGCTGTGCGCCAGAAAGATCACGCCGTCATAGCCCTGGTTCTGCACGAAGTGTTCGAGCACCAGGTTGAGGCGCGACTGTATCCGCTCGCGCCGGAGCCGGCGGTTGCGAATGCGAAACACCGACGGGATGAAGTACGCGGCCGTCTCCTGCCTCGGCTGATAGTGATGATCGATCAGATCGCGCGCAAAGTTTGCAACGTTGGCGACGCGCCGTCCGAAGAAGAACGGCAGCACCAAAGCGACCACCGCCGCCACCGGCAGGATATAGCCCCTCAGCGTCACGAACATCTGGTTCTTGTCGAGATAAGGTTGCACGAAGACCAGCGCGAAGACGACGAGGAACGCGAAAATCAAAAGCCCGACCAGCGCTGGATTGAACAGCAGCCGCGGCATGTTCCGTGCCGTCTGTTCGAGATCGGAACGCCCGCGCCGCGCCTTGAATTGCCGGATTTCGATCAGCACGATCGAGGCTAATATCATCAGCAGCACGGTGACGGCGGTCGCCGCATAAATGAACTTGAAGCGACCGATCCAGTCGAGCTCGATGTTCGGCACCTGCACAAGCTTTGCAAGCGGACTGTCGGGTTGAATCTCGTGCGCGGCGATGGCCTTCTGGACAATGGGCCGCGCTTCCCGCAGCGTCGTGATCGTCTCAGCCCGGTTCAACACCGGATAGATCACGCTGACGACCACTGTCGTCCACAGCATGAACTGCATGATGAGGATGGCGATGCTCGTCGACAGCGTCCCGAGCCGCGAACGGTCGCGCGTGATCCGGGCGCGGACCCAGGCGAACCCGAGCAGCACCGCCGCGAACACCATCATCCCGCCCCAGAACCTCCAGCCCCAGATGATGATCTTGTAAAGACCGTCGATGTAGCAGGCCGCGTTCGTCGGTCCGCCGACGCAGTCAGCAACACCGCGGGCCAACATCCGCTGCGGACCGATCTCGAGTTCGGGAATGTACTGTAGAAGCACGAGCAGCGCGTTGTAGTACGTCAGCGCGAACACCGCGAGCGACGTCACCACCAGCCAGAACACGGTATCGTACCAGGAGTAATCCTGCTGCCGGCTGATCCGGTAGAAAACATAAAGCGACGTAATAAAAATTGCGCCCGTCATGACGAGCACCTGCGAGCGGACGTCCATCATTTCGGTCGTCACCGACACGGGCTCGAACAGGAACAGCGCGCAGATCGCTGATGTCACGATCGTGAGTGCCGCGCTCGGACCTCGGATCAGCCAGCCCGCGATCCAAAGCAGCTTGCGCAGGATCCACGAGGTCACATCCCGCGTCCGGTCGAGCATGGCATCGACAAGGTGATGGGATTCGAAGATGACGCGAAAGAGTTGCAGCAGCGTATTCACGCGCCCGGGCTGGCCTTCGGTCAGGTCCGCCCAGTGCAGTTCTACGGCTTCGATCTCGATGCCGCTGTTATGCGCGGCGCCACGGCGGATCACCGGAAACACGGGCGGTGGATTGCCGACCTCGGGCTCGGTCATGCGATTATATTCGTTGGCAGGCGAAACGCTGTATCCAGGCCGCGTCGTGGCCAGGGTATCGAGAACGGCATTGACGCAATAGCCGGGCTCAGTCTCGCCCACACCGTGGACAACGACCAGTCCGACACGAACCCGGCTTCCGCCCCCCGATGGTCCGCCCGCCGCCATGCCTACTCCCGTACACCGTGCACGCCCTAATCATAGTGCGTTTTGACAGCAAAGCACGCTTCCCCGGCTTTGCTGCCGCACCAAACTCGTAAGAACGCAAGATTTCGACTTTAGTGTTGCGGAATGAATAAATAACTTGGCGGCCCGCCGCCACCATTGAGGTTCAGGACGTAATGAACGCCACCTTCGCTCATCCGCTCTGGATTGTGGCAGGTCTGTTGCTGATCCTTGGCGGATTCCGGCTATTTCGCTGGGCCAAACGGAATGATACGCGCGCCGCCATCGCCGCCGCCACGACCGAAGCCGCAATTAACAAACTTCGCAAAAAGCCGGGTGCTGCCGCTCCAGGCCAGAGGAAAGCCTCGGCCGGAAGTAGTGCCCGTACCCGCTTCCGCAACTCGATGGCTCAGTTTTTCGGGATCGTCGGCATCCTGATGGTCATCGCCGGGCTGGTCGCGATGACGTTTGGTGTGTTCTATACCGCCGGATAGCTCTCAGCTCTCCAAGCGCCTCGGCCAAAGCGCTCCGGCCTATAGCCTCAGGCGGCCGTCAGCTTCTTCAACACTTCGTCGGAGATTTCGAAGTTGGCGTAGACGTTCTGTACGTCGTCGTCGTCTTCGAGCGCGCCAAGCATCTTCATGATTGTCTGCGCATTGTCTTCATCGACCGAAGTGGACAGGTTCGGCTTCCAGACGGCTTTGACGCTCTGGGCTTCGCCGAGCTTTTTCTCAAGCTCGCCTGCGACCGTCCCGAGGGATTCGAACGCCGTCGTGATCAGATGGCCGTTCTCGTCCGACTGCACGTCGTCGGCGCCCGCCTCGATCGCAGCTTCCAGCACGGCATCCGCAGATCCAGCACCCGGCTTGTAGGTGATCTCGCCGATATGATTGAACATATGGCTGACCGCACCCGTCGCGCCGAGATTGCCGTTGTATTTCGTGAACACGCTGCGGACGACGCCGCCCGTGCGATTGCGGTTGTCGGTCAAGGCTTCGACGATCACCGCCACGCCGCCCGGCGCGTAACCTTCATAGCGAACCGCCTCGTAGTTCGCGAGGTCGCCGCCTGCCGCCTTTTTGATGGCGCGCTCGATGTTGTCCTTCGGCATGTTTTCGGCGCGCGCTTCCTGGATCGCCAGCCGCAGCCTGGGGTTCATGTCCGGATCGGGTGTGCCCGACTTCGCGGCCACCGTGATCTCGCGCGCGAGCTTCGCGAAGAGCTTCGAACGCATCGCGTCCTGCTTGCCCTTGCGGTGCATGATGTTCTTGAATTGCGAATGGCCGGCCATGCTCGTGCTCGTTGCGTTTTTGGGATTGTGCTGAAGCCCCGTCTTTTGCGCAACGGCCGCGCGCGGGTCAAGGGCAGCCCTTCAAAGCCTCGTTCAGGCGACCGTCTCCCTCCAGAAAGCAGGCGTTGACGGCTCGAGATGCGGACCAAGCCGCAGCGGGGCGGCATGAATGGCCAAGCCAGTGGTGTCGTCCGTATCGACCGCGAACCCTGAAATCGACCCCGGCCCGACGGCCGGCTCGTAACGACCCCGCGGGATCCGCGTGAGAAAGCGATTGATCGGCTCCTCGGGATCCATGCCGAGCACTGAGTTGTAGTCGCCACACATTCCCGCATCTGAAAGATACGCCGTTCCGCTCGGCAGAATGCGGCCGTCGGCGGTGGGCGTATGAGTATGTGTTCCGACCACGAGACTGACGCGCCCATCGAGGAAATAGCCCATCGCCTGTTTCTCGCTCGTCGCCTCGGCGTGAAAGTCGATGATAACGGCGTCGGCTTCACGCTTTAGTGCACAAGCCGCCAATTCATTATCGACGGCGCGAAAGGGGCAGTCGTTTTCAGGCATGAACACGCGACCCATCGCATTGACGACGAGCACATCTGCGCCCGCCTTTGACTGCAGCAGAGTGGCGCCCCTTCCCGGCGTACCTTTGGGATAGTTGAGTGGCCGGATCAGCCGGTCATGTCGCTCGATGAAGACGAGCGTATCTTTCTGATCGAACGCATGGTTGCCGAGCGTCACGCAATCGGCGCCGGCGTCGATCAGATCGTTGAAAATCGCTTCCGTAATACCGAAGCCGCCCGCCGAATTCTCACCGTTGATGACGACGAAATCCAGGCCGAACCGCCGTATTAGCCCGGGTAATGCATCGCATACGACCGTGCGGCCCGCACGGCCCACGATATCTCCAAGAAACAGAAGACGCATGAAATGGTCCGACCAGAATTTATTGGCATTTTTGGGGACCCGAAGGCGTCAGGACCCAGTCGAGTTTTTCGTCATAGCTTTCGGCAGGCACCGCGTCGACCTTTTGTTCGTCGTAGGCGATCCCGACGGCGATGATCGGCTTTATTTTTCGCAAGCGGTTGAGCGTACGGTCGTAAAAACCGCCGCCATAACCCAGGCGATACCCTCGCGCATCGAACGCCAGCAGCGGCACCAGCACGACGTCCGGATCGACCTCCGGCTTGTCGTCGGTCGGCTCGGCGATCCCCCAGGCTGCAGGGGCCATCACGTCTCCGGGCGACCACAACCGCATAACAAGTGGCTTGCCCCGCCCCTGCATCACCGGCAGCGCCAGCTTGCAGCCTTCGGCCTGTAGCCACGTCATCAGCGGCGCCGGATTGATCTCGTCGCGGATCGCAGCGAACCCCGACACCGTCGCCTCGGGCTTTATGCCAAGGAAATCCAGACCTTGGGCGGCAACCAGCCGACTCGCCTCCGGCCCATGGCGCTCGAAGGCTTCCTTGCGACGCAGAAGCGCTTCGGCGCGCAGCTCTTTCTTTGCGTCCGCCATCATTTCGCTGTCTAACGCAAGTTGGTCCTGAAAGAAATAATGCCGCGAAGGCCGTTGAGACGATGATCCCGCGTGGTCCCTACGAGCGTAGGTGGGCACCATGTGTCCGGAGCCACGGCTCCGGTCAGGGACAGCGCCCGTGCGGATCTTATAGGCCCCCGGGTCATATTGTCCCTGACGAGCCCCGCAGCATCTGCTGATGTATGTGAACGGCTAAGAAAAATCCAGTGGTTGCTTCGGCATATGCACGAGCCCGATGGGCTTTCGCCGCCTTAGCCCTTGGCGCGCCGCTTCTCGGGCTCGGCGTCTTCGTCCGCCTCAAGGCTGCGGATCGCGGCCGAGCGCAGGTCTGCTGAGCTGCCCCCCAGCAGATCGTCAACATCGGCCCGAGTATCGAACAGCTCGTCCGTAATCATCAGCGCCGCCATGAGGATCAGACGCTCGTCGCCGACCGCACCATGCTCACGGACCAGTTCGTCCAGTTTTGAGTTGAAGTACGAGACGATGTCCCTCAGGCGCCGCTCGTCGTGTTCCTCGCAGTGGAACCGATAGGTGCGTTGATTGAAGGTGAACGGGACTTCGGCCATCCTGCCCGGCAACGCAGCCGGTCTCCCCCTTGAACGACGCTCACGATGACTCGCTTTCGCGCAGACTATGAAGCGAATCGAGAACCCAATCAATGCGATTGAGGGCGTCGGCGGTCCGCTGCTCAAGCTCCGCGATCCGCTGCTGGGCGGTCGCCAGCTCGGCTCGCAGGCGCGCATTCTCGGACCGCAAATTGAGGTCACCCGACGGCTTGCGGGCAGACTTCAGGTCTTCCGCGCGCTTGATCTTAACGGTGTTGCGTTCAGTCATGGCCTCTCATCGCCCTCGCGGGCGACACGATTGACGCATCGATCACCTTAGCTTGGGCGTTAGGTTACGTGGCTAAGGTAAATGTCGTCAATAAACGAGACCGTGTTTGCCCCCCTTTGACTGAAAAGAATCCTAGGAGCGTAACCCAAAGCACCGGGGTTGCCTGATTGACAGGCGGCCACCAAGTGACGTTAAAGACCCGCAAAACCTTGAGACTGATCGCGACGAGCCCGCAATTCGTCCGTATCCGTCACAATTTCTCACACCCGGAGGATCTCCAAGAATGGCTGTGAAGGTCGCGATCAACGGTTTCGGCCGCATTGGTCGCAACGTGCTGCGCGCAATCATCGAGAGCGGTCGGACGGACATTGAAGTCGTCGCCATCAACGATCTCGGCCCTGTCGAAACCAACGCCCATCTGCTGCGCTATGACAGCGTGCATGGCCGCTTCCCCAAGGAAGTGAAGGTCGATGGCGATACGATCGACGCCGGTACCGGTCCGATCAAGGTGACGGCCATCAAGAACCCCGCCGAGTTGCCGCATAAGGCTATGGGCGTCGATGTCGCGCTCGAATGCACCGGCATCTTCACCTCGAAAGAAAAGGCCAAGGCGCATCTCGAAGCCGGCGCCAAGCGCGTGCTCGTCTCGGCCCCGGCCGATAACGCCGATCTGACGGTCGTCTACGGCGTCAATGACGACAAGCTCACAAAGGAGCACGTCGTCGTCTCGAACGCCTCGTGCACCACCAACTGCCTCGCGCCGGTCGTCCATGTCCTCAACAACGCAGTCGGCATCGCGCATGGCTTCATGACGACGATCCACTCTTACACGGGCGACCAGCCGACGCTCGACACCCTGCACAAGGATCTCTACCGCGCCCGCGCTGCGGCGCTGAACATCATCCCGACCACGACCGGCGCCGCCAAGGCCGTCGGCCTCGTGATCCCGGAACTCGCCGGCAAGCTCGACGGCGCGTCGATGCGCGTGCCGACGCCCAACGTCTCGCTGATCGACTTCAAGTTTGTCGCCAAGCGGAACACGACGGCAGAAGAAGTGAACAACGCCATCGTTGAAGCCACAAAATCGAACCGCCTCGGTGGCATTCTGACGGTGACGAAGGACAAGCTCGTATCGATGGACCTGAACCACGATCCATCGTCCTCGACCGTCGCGCTCGATCAAACCAAGGTGATTGACGGCAACTTCGTTCGCGTCGTTTCCTGGTATGACAACGAATGGGGCTTCTCGAACCGCATGGCCGATACCGCAGTCGCAATGGCCAAGCTGATTTGAACGGGATTTTAGAGCGGGCGCCAGTGAACGGCGCCCGTTATTGTGCGTTTCACTGTTTAAACGGCCTACGGAGGCAAGTATGAGCGAAAAACTCGAAGACATCGCCCGCGCTCTCGTTGCGCCCGGCAAAGGTATTCTGGCCGCTGACGAAAGCACGAGCACGATCAAGAAGCGGTTCGACACGATCAAGCTGACGTCGACCGAAGACAGCCGCCGCGACTACCGCGAGATGCTGTTCCGCGCCACCGAAGGCATGAAGAATTACGTCTCCGGCGTCATCCTTTACGATGAGACCATCCGTCAGAAGGCCAAGGACGGTACGCCGCTCGTCGACATCATGAAGGCCGCAGGCTCGCTTCCCGGCATCAAAGTCGACATGGGTGCAAAACCGCTCGCAGGTCCGACGTCGAAGGTCGAAACCATCACCGAAGGCCTCGACGGCCTGCGCGAACGCTTCGCCGAATATTACAAACTGGGCGCCCGGTTTGCGAAGTGGCGCGCGGTCATCACAATTGCCGACGGCATGCCGACCTGGAACTGCATCAAGGCAAATTCGCACGCGCTGGCCCGCTACGCGGCCCTTGCCCAGGAAGCCAACATCGTGCCGATCGTCGAACCCGAAGTCCTGATGGACGGCGAGCATTCCGGCCACGACATCGATGAATGCTATCGCGTGACAGAGTGGACGCTGCGCACCGTGTTCCGCGAACTCTATGATGCCCGCGTCAATCTCGAAGGCATCGTGCTCAAGCCGAACATGATCATTTCCGGCCAGAAGTGCTCAAAGCAGGCGAGCGCCGCCGAAGTTGCCGAAAAGACGGTCAAGTGTCTGAAGGCGACGGTTCCCGCCGCTGTCCCTGGCATTGCCTTCCTCTCGGGCGGTCAGTCGGACGAAGCCGCAACCGAGCACCTCTCGCTGATGAACGCGTCCGGTCCGCTGCCCTGGCCGCTGACCTTCTCTTATGGCCGCGCATTGCAGGCCGCTGCGATCCAGGCCTGGGGCGGCAAGCCCGAGAACGTCGCCGCCGGCCAGCGCGCCTTCACGCACCGCGCCAAGATGAACAGCCTGGCTGCTCTGGGCAAATGGGACCAGAAGCTCGAAAAAGCGGCCTGATAAAAGCCGGATCAAAATCCCAGGCACGGCCTGAAACAAAAAGGGCGGATCGAAAGATCCGCCCTTTTTTGATGTCTATACCGGCTGCGCTCAGTTCAGGAAGATATTGGAAAGCGCATCTTGGATCGGATTAGTGTTTTTCTTTGCGCTCCGACGCGTCGGTCGAGGATCGTCAGGCGGATCGAACGCGCTGGCGCCCGGCTCCGAAGCTTCTGTCGGATCGATCGCTTCCTGCGCAATGAAGCGGACGGGCCGGCCCCGGATTGCAGACATCACCCGGCTGTCGATGCCGTAGACGTCGGGGAAGTTTTCCATCTGACCATCGTCACCCACACGAGCGGTGAAATAGACGAGGTAAACGGGCACCTCTTTCGACAGTGTGATGCTGGCGCCGCTATTCCAAAGCTCTCCGACCTTCTCAGGCGAATAACCTTTGTCTTCGCCCAGAATGACCTCCGCAGTTTTGCGAGGATCCTGAACACGCATGCAGCCGTGGCTTAGCGCCCGGGCATTCGCGCTGAAGAGGGTCTTCTCCGGCGTGTCGTGCATGTAGACGTCATGCTTGTTCGGGAAACGGAACTTCACCATGCCGAGCGGATTGTCCGGTCCCGGCGGCTGGATGAAGCTGTATTGCCGAACGTCCGCCGTTTTCCAATTCACCGAATTGGGATCGACCCTCTGGCCATTGTAATAGACCTGCAGCTTGTAGGCTTCGATCACATCCGCGCCGCTGTAACCACCGCCGCCACCGAACAACTGATCGAAGAATCCGAAGCCCGAATTGCCGGACGCCTGCCGGAGTCGCGGCATAAGCTCCTTGGCTTTGATGCCGTCCGGCATACCCCAGCTCGGGCGGAAGATCACATACTGCATTTTAGAAGACAGCAGCGGCGTCGGCCACGACGGCTGGCCGACAACGATCCTCTGCTTCAGCTCGATGCGATCGTCTTTCCAGATCTCGCTGGTAAACTCGGGAATGTTGTTCATGACATAGAACTTCCCGAGATTGGCCGGCAGCCACCGCCAACGCTCCATGTTGACGATGATGCGATCGACGTTCTCCGACGGGCTGGCGCGACGCTTGGGCTGCCCCTCGCTGTTGAGCGCGGTGCGCACGCGATTGGTCACGACGCCATTGGCCTTGAGACCGTTCGCCCGCTGGAAGGCGCGAACCGCATCGGCAAGCTGATCGTCGTAAACGCGATCGTTTGAAGGATTGTCGGCAGGAACTTTCAAGCGCTGCCGCAGCAGCGAAACCTGATCGTCCTTGACGCCGCGCTTCAGCGTTTTGCCCTTCGTCGGCAGTTTAACGAGTAGCGCCGTGTCGGCAGGTTCATCCGCGACATCCGTCGCCCCGCCACGCGCCTTCAACAGCGCTTGCCGGAGACGTTCGAAACCGATGTGCTTCGGATTGAGGCCACGCAGATAAGCGCCGGGATCGGACGCACTCGCCAGCTCTCGCATGACGGCCTTCGGCTCTTTGACCGGCGGCTTCATATCGAGAATGTTGCTGAGCGACACCGGATCGAGACGGCCGCCGCGCGCATACCGCGCATATTTCAGCGCCGAAAGCGTCAACTGAGCCTCCGCTGCTCCTTCCGAAGCGGACCCACTCCCGAGTGCCGGAATAGCGAAGGCCGATGAATCGAGACCCCAATCATCAGCGCCTTTCAACGTCGAGATGATCTCCTTCGCTTTGCGCGTGAACTCACCGCCATGAACCCACAGCGGCTCGGTATGGGAACCATAGTAATCGCGCGCGGCGGTCACATCATCATTGGCGCTGTTGCTGGCGAACGATTTATCCGAAAGCTTCCCGCGTGCCGCGAGAACGACCGGATTGACCGGCGGCGGCGCTGGCGGCGTGGCAACGGGCGTCGTCTCGATGGGCTTGGGCTGCTGCGCCGTATCGCTCGCGGGAGAAGCCGCAGGAGGTGTCGCGGTAGCAGCGTCTGGCTTGCTGTCGGTTGATGGCGCGGGCGTTGCAGCCGGCGCGTCGGCTGCAGGTTTATCCGCGGCAGGCTTGTCGTCCGCCGATGGCGTTACGATGGCCGTATCCGTCGTCGCAGGGGCCGGCGCGGCGTCGGGTTTGACATCGGCCGGTTTTGCATCAGCCGGCTTGGCATCGCCTGTCGCGGGCGCCGGTTGCGACTGAGGCGTCTCACCGGCCGCCGGAGTCACAGTCGCCGTTACCGACGGATCGGCATCATGTACGCTGCTCTTCGGTGAAACCGCAGGCTCGGCCGGAAGATTGCTCTTGGGCGGGTCAGCCGATTTCGGAATGGCAGCCGTTGTCGTCGGCGCCGCCGGCGTTGCAGCCGGAGCATCCGGTGACGAAGTCGGTTTCGGCGGAAAATACGTCGTCGTGCCGCTTGATGAATCCTGCGAGGTCGTCTCTGCCGCCATGACTGGCGCACATCCGATCCAGCAAACCCCCAATAAACTGACGCCGACTAGGCGAAGCGTGACTTGTTTGATCATTCCCCGTTTGGCTCCGATGGGCGAGAGACGCAGCATGCCGATCTTGCCGACACTACGTGAGCCCTCAAGTTGGCGGAAAAACGCCTAAACTCAGAGATGGGTGACCATGACCCGTTCCCGTAGTCTGGTAAACTGCGTTAAGGCCGTAATCCGGCGAAAAAACCGCGCTGTGGCCCTTAAAACTCGATTCGTCTTGAGTATAGCCCTGTTTGCTGCAACCCAGTGGACGAAACCCGGTCAATCGACGGCCTTCTTGTTTCCGCCGCATTCCGCACGGAATTGAACGATCAAAAACTGGAGTCTTTGGCGCGTGTCTACCCCAGCCAGCCTTTATCTGGATTTTCAGATCGACGACACGCCCGCCACACAGGCAAAAAGCGTGCTTTCGGCAGCGATCGAGGCCGCGCCCGTCGCAAGCGTGCTGCTGCGTCCCGGCCGAGGCGCGAAAATCGATTCCGAAACAGTGCGGCCGCTGATCGCCTTGGCGCAGGCACAAGGCATCGCCGTGCTCATCGCGTCGGAGACCGGCGAGACCAATATGCTCGGCGCCGATGGCATTCATCTGATCTGGTCACAAGATATCGTCCGTTCATTCAAAACTGCGCGCCAGTCCACCTCTGATGCCATCGTCGGCGCCGATGCCGGACGGAGCCGCCACGACGCGATGGAACTTGGCGAAAGCGGTGCCGATTACGTCGCCTTCGGCATCCCCCCTCATGTCGAAGACCGGGAAAAGGCAGCGCAACGCCAACGCGATCTCATCGCCTGGTGGAGTGAGCTGTTCGAAGTCCCCTGCGTTGCCTTCGATGTTCCCGATAGCATTTCCGCGCATGCATTGGCTGTCGTGGGTGCCGACTTCGTGTCTGTCAGCGTCACAAGCAGCGACACGGCAAAAGACGCAGCCGACCGCGTTCGCGCGTTTTCAGAAGCCTTACGAATCCCCGAGACTGCGACATGAGATTATTCCAGTCTGGATCGTTCGTCGGAACCGCACTGTGTTGGGCACTCGTTATCAGCGCCGCTCCCGCAGCGGCCGAAAGCAGCTCGTGGTTTTCGCGCGACGAGACGGTTGTTCCCAAGCTGACCCCGACGCCCAAGAAGTCGGAAGCCGAGCCGCCCTCCACGTCCGGACCGGCGAGCATGAAAACGCGCATTCCCTCGCTGGTTCCCCCGACCGGCGATGATGCCGCCTACACAGCCTTCGACCAAGGCCAGTACTTGACAGCGCTGAAGCTCGCGCAGGAAGCCGCAGCCAAGGGCGAACCGCAAGCCAATACTCTCATCGGCCGCATCTACCAGGATGGCCTCGGCGTCGAAAAAGACCAGCGCAAAGCCAACGAATACTTCAAGCGGGCGTCCGACATGGGCGACATCCAGGGCACCTTCGCGCTCGGGATGGCCTACGCTCAAGGCAAAGGCGTCAAGAAAGACTACACACAGGCTGGCGAGCTGTTCGAGAAAGCGGCCCTCTCCGGCAACGCGGACGCCAACTACAATCTCGGCCTGCTGTTCCTCAACGGCACGGGCAAGCCGCTAAACCCAATCCGCGCCTACCAGCACATTCGCTACGCCGCCGAAAAAGGCGTTCCACAGGCCGAATACGACCTCGCCGAGCTTTATCAGACGGGCACCGGCGTCGATGCCAATGCACTGGAAGCGGCACGCTGGCTCTCCCGCGCCTCCGAGCAAGGCCTCGCAGTCGCGCAATACGACTATGCCGTGCGTCTCCTCCAGGGTTTCGGCCTCACGAAGGACGAGGTGAAGATCCCTGCTCTGCTCAAGGCAGCGTCGGAAAAGGGCATCGCCGGCGCGCAGAACCGACTGGCCTACGTTTACCTTGATGGCATCAAGGTGAAGAAAGACCCGATCGAAGCCGCGAAATGGCGCCTGATCGCGCAAAAAAACGGCTTCGTCGACAAGGAATTCGACGCCATTCTGGCGAAAATGTCGAAGGCCAATCGCCTCAAAGCAGCGGTCGAGGCTTCCGCCTGGATGGACCGTATCGCGGTCGATCCGGAAATGTCGGCAGTGCCTTAAGGCTTTGCGCCGCCTTGCCATGACTGTGAAGAGCCGGTAGAGCGCGCGTCTTCGAAGTTTTTCTCGCGCCGATTCCGGATCTCACGACATGAGCAACGTATCACCGACCCTGAACGTCATGATTTCCGCGGCGCGCAAAGCCGGACGCAGTCTCATTCGCGACTTCGGTGAGGTCGAACACCTGCAGGTCTCGATCAAAGGCCCTGCCAATTTCGTCTCCGCCGCCGACCACAAAGCCGAAGACATCATCTTTAAGGAGCTGTCGAAGGCCCGCGTCGGCTACGGCTTCCTGATGGAAGAGCGCGGCGAGATCATCGGCGCCGACAAGACCCACCGCTGGATCGTCGATCCGCTCGACGGCACCACCAATTTCCTGCATTCGAACCCGATGTTCGCCGTTTCCATCGGCCTCGAACGCGAAGGCCAGCTTGTCGCGGGCGTCATTTACAATCCAGCGAGCGACGAGCTTTTCACCGCTGAAAAGGGCAAAGGCGCCTACCTGAATGACCGCCGCCTCCGCGTCGCCGCCCGCAAATCGCCCGCGGATGCGCTTGTAACGACCGGCATTCCCCACCGTGGCCGCACCGGGCACCCGCGTTTCCTCAAAGAGATGGAAATGCTGATGGGCGAAGTCGCAGGCATCCGCCGCACCGGCTCCGCCGCCCTCGATCTCGCCTTCGTTGCCGCCGGCCGCTTCGACGCCTACTGGGAGCACAATCTGCAACCGTGGGATGTCGCGGCCGGTATCGTCATCGTCCGCGAGGCCGGTGGCTTCGTCAGCGACCTGAAGGGCGGCGACAAGATGCTGGACTCGGGCGACGTCCTGGCTGCCAACCTCCACCTTCACAAAGCTTTCGGCTCTGTGCTGTTTACAAAGGGCTGACCCACGCCGGACGCCCCGGGCCAGCCCGAACTCCGGCATGATGTTGCCGGTTTTCGATGACACAGCGTTGCGCTAAGGTCTCGCAATGGGACAGCGGGGACGTTCCGGAGACGACGAATGGCCAAGATCCGCCCGGGCGATGCCTCGGCACTCGCACCGGTATCGCGGCGTTTGACACCGCCCGGTGTCTTTCTGCTGCGCATGACGATTTTCCTGACTTTGGTCGGCTTTCTTGCCGCCATTCTCTTCGATCAGTTGCAGCATTCGTTTTTGAACAACCCAGGCCTGAATGGCCTGATCCTCGGTACGCTCTTTCTCGGCATTATCTACGCCTATCGCCAAGTCTTCCGGCTCTATCCGGAAATCCGCTGGGTGAACGCCTTCCGTATTTCCGATCCAGGCCTGTCGATCAGCGCCCGCCCCGTGCTGCTCGCCCCAATGGCGACGATGCTGCGCGACCGCACCGGCACACTCTCGCTGTCCACGGCCGCAATGCGATCGTTCATGGATTCGATCGGCTCGCGCCTGGATGAAGCCCGCGACACCGGCCGCTACCTCGTCGGCCTGCTCGTGTTCCTAGGCCTGCTCGGCACCTTCTGGGGTCTGCTCGAAACCATTCAGTCGGTCGGCCACGCCATCGACACGCTCGACAGCAAAGCAACCGACAACGTCCAGCTATTCAGCGATTTGAAGGCGAGCCTCGCCGCGCCGCTGAGAGGCATGGGAACGGCCTTCTCGTCATCGCTTCTAGGTCTGTCCGGTTCGCTGATACTCGGCTTTCTCGAACTGCAGGCGAACCATGCCCACAACCGTTTCTATAACGAGCTGGAAGAATGGCTCTCGGGCATCACCGAATTGACGCCCGCCGGTGGTGTGTCATCGAGCGACTACGTCAATCGCCAGCTTCTGTCGGCCGTCGTCGACATGCAGCGGTCGCTGGAGGACTTCACCAACCGCCTGACGGAACAACCCGAGCCGACAACGGCGAAAGCCTCTGGACAAGCTCAGGAAGATGTTCGCGACCTCGCGCGCGGCGTCAATCAGCTCGTGACGCAAATGCGCACCGAGCAGAAAGTCGTCCGCGAATGGGTCGACGAGCAGGCGCAGCAACAGCAAGAGGTCGCCAGCATGCTGCGCAGCCTCGCCGATGCGATGAAGCGCGGGGGCTAGCAAATGGCGCGCGGACGCTCCCGCCGCAGTGGCGAGTACGGCGAGTTCTGGCCCGCCTATGTCGACGTACTCTCAACGCTGTTACTCGTTGTGACGCTGCTGATGTCGATCTTCATGATCGCGCAGTATTTCTCCGCACAGGAAGTCACCGGCAAGGATTCTGCTCTCCAGCGCCTCACCGCCCAGATCAGCGAATTGACGTCGATGCTGTCGCTGGAAAAAGGCAAATCGCAATCGGCACAAGACGAACTCGCGGCTCTGCAAGCCACGCTATCCTCACTCAAAGCTGAGAATGAAAAGCTGACCGGCGCAGGCCTCGGCGCGGATGAGCGCGCCAAATCGGCGGAAGGCCAGATCGCCGGTCTGACGGCCGCGCTGGACAAGCAGAAAAACCTCTCGAATGAAGCGCTGTCGAAAGTCGATCTGTTGAACCAGCAGCTCGTAGCGCTTCGCCGCCAGATCGCAGCCTTGAACGATGCGCTCGAAGCCTCGGAGAAAAAGGGCGCGGAAAGCGACAAGACTATCAAGGATCTCGGCGCCCGTTTGAATACGGCCCTTGCCCAGCAGGTGCAGGAGTTGAAGCGCTATCGCTCCGATTTCTTCGGCCGCCTGCGTACGTTGCTGAAAGATCGCAAAGACATCCGCGTCGTCGGCGACCGTTTCGTCTTCGAATCTGAAGTTCTGTTCCCGTCGGGCTCCGCGACGCTGACGCCGGAAGGCATGGCAGCGATGGATCAGATCGCCGAAGCCATCGTCGAGCTGCAGAAAGAAATCCCACCCGACATTGATTGGGCTCTGCAGATCAACGGCCATACCGACGCGCGCCCAATTTCGAATTCGCAGTTCGCGTCGAACTGGGAACTCTCCACGGCGCGCGCCGCCTCAGTCGTGAAATATCTCGTCTCGCGCGGCGTCCCCGCCGATCGTCTCGTTGCAGCGGGCTACGCCGAATTCCAGCCGGTCGATAGCGGCCACACGGAAGAGGCCTATCAGAAAAACCGGCGCATCGAGCTGAAGCTGACGAATAGATAGTGTCTCAAACGGCCGGCTTCCGGCCGCGATCGCTCAGGCAAGTCCGAGAAACGACCCGATGCAACGCACGATCTCGCCGTTGTTAAACGCGATATCGTACGCGAAAACTCCGAACCCGATAACGATGAGCGTGAGCGCCTTCATGACACGAATTATCAGCCTGCGGAAAGACTGAGGATATTCCGTTAGCACACGTTAACGGCCGGTTAACCCCGAGATCCGCCGTTCAGCCTATTCCGCCGCCTCGCGCCCGAACTGCAGCTCGGCGAGGTGGGCATAGATGCCGCCACGCCGTACCAGCTCGCTATGCGTACCGGCTTCGGCGATACGGCCGTTCTCCATGACGAGAATCCGGTCCGCCTTTTGCACTGTCGCCAGGCGATGCGCGATGACGATCGTCGTCCGGTCCTTCATCAGGTCTTCAAGCGCTCGCTGCACAGCGCCTTCGCTTTCCGCATCGAGCGCGCTCGTCGCCTCGTCGAGCAGCAGGATCGGCGCATCTTTCAGAATAGCGCGTGCAATGGCGATGCGTTGACGCTGACCGCCCGAAAGCGATGTGCCGCGTTCGCCGAGACGGGTGTTGTATCCATCCGGAAGACGGCGAATGAATTCGTCGGCCTGAGCCGCAGCCGCCGCGCGCCGCACTTCCGACAGCGTCGCGCCCGGCGTGCCATAGCGAATGTTTTCGGCAACCGTATCGGCGAACAGCGCAACGTCCTGCGGTACGAGCGCCATGCGATTGCGCAGCGCCGAGAGGTCGGCATCCTCGACGTTGACGCCATCAACGCGAACGATGCCCGTATCGGGATCATAGAAGCGCAGAAGCAGATTGAAGATCGTGGTCTTGCCCGCCCCCGAGGCGCCGACGAGCGCCAGCGTCTCGCCCGGTTCGGCGCGGAATGAAACACCATCGAGCGCTTTATCGCCCTTGCGCGCCGCATACGCGAACGACACGTTTTCGAACGCAACGCTGCCGATTGCGGGCTCCGGCAGCGGCGTCGGCTTCTCCGGCGAACGGATTTCCGGCACCGTTGCCATCATCTCAGAGAGGCGCTCCGCAGCGCCGGCTGCTTGGCTGATCTCGCCCCAGACTTCCGAGACTTCTGCGAGAGATGCCGCAGCGAATAGCGCATAAAGCACAAACTGCCCAAGCCGGCCGCCGGTCATGTCACCGGCAATCACCGCCGATGCGCCGTACCAGAGTACGGCCGTGATGCTTGCTACCGTCAGGAAGATGGCGATGCCCGTCAGCGCCGCACGAGCCCGCATCCGCCGACGTGCCGCAGCGAACGTCCGCTCCACCGAACGGTCGTACCGATCCGTCACGGCCTTCTCGTTGACGTAAGCCTGCATCGTCCGGTAGGCGGCAAGGTTCTCGGCCGCGTAGGCCGATGAATCGCCGAGCGTATCCTGCGCCTCGCGTGACAGGCGGCGCACAAGCCGCCCGAAGCCGACGAGCGGCAGAACGATGACCGGGATCGCCAAAAACACTAGCAGCGAAAGCTTGGTGCTGGTGATGAACATCATGATCAGCGCGCCGACCAGCATGATCGAGTTGCGCGCCGCTTGGCTCAGCGACGAGCCGGCAACGGCTTTGATCTGCGTGGTGTCCGCCGTCAGGCGGCTCATGATCTCGCCGGAATGATTGACATCGAAATAGGCCGGTCCGAGCTTCGCGAGTTGCGCAAAAACTTTCGAGCGCAAATCGGCAACCACCCGCTCGCCGATCCAGTTGACGAAATAATAGCGGGCCGGGCTCGCGATCGCGATGATGAGACCGATGCCGATGAGCGTTAGGAAGTAGCTGTTAATGAGCGCGGAATCGTTGCCGGCAAAACCCTTGTCGATCATACGCCTGACGGCGAGCGGAACCGACAGCATGGCAAGCGCCGAGACGACCAGGGCGATAATGGCGCCCCAGAGCGCACCCTTATGCGCGGTGATCAAGGGCATCAGCGTCTTCAAAGGCTTAAGCGACATGCGCCGGCGTTCCCGGGAAGGTTCATCCGTAGGTTGAGCCTGCTCCGGGCTCTGGTCTGCAACGTCGCTGCTCATGGGGTTCTGGTCCAAGTCGTGGGGAAACAAGATGTTTCGACCCTCAAGCCGCGGGGACCATGCCCCACCGCAGCCACGGGCTCAAGTGGCAATGGGACGCTGTTTGGCCTTAAGAAAATTACGATTTGCTTAGGTTTGCGACGCACTGCGGCTTGTGCGGGATAGCTATCTCGGCTAAACAACGCGGCAATTCAGTCCCCTCTTTGTCAAGACCGGGGCCGGAGCTCTTCAGGGCTTCGCCGTGATAAACGTATTACCAGACGGACCAAAGGCTATGAAGAAAGACGCCGATCTCCACCCCGACTACCACCAGATCAAGGTGGTCATGACGGATGGCACTCAGTTCATGACGTACTCGACGTACGGCAAGGAGGGCGACACGCTCACCCTCGACATCGACCCTAACACGCACCCGGCTTGGACTGGCGGCGATGCGAAGTTGATGGACCGTGGCGGCCGCCTGTCGCGCTTCAAGAAGAAGTTCGAAGGCATGTTCTGATCGCTTTTCGCGATCGAACGTATCGTCAGAAATCAAAAGGCCCGCTCTCATCGAGCGGGCCTTTTTGATTTTCGAACTGTCGTCGCGCTCAGCTGACTTTTGCAGCGAACGCCCGCTCCAGCAAACCGACCTGATGCGCAACCGGATTAACCGCTGCTTCCGGCGCGTCTGCTGCCGACGGCGTCGTCAGAATGCGATCGAGCTGTGAGATGCGATCGTGCAGAGCGAAGCTTTCCTCGATCAGGCTCTGCAGGCCCATCGGGAGCTCCGAATAGCCCTTGACGTGCGCCGGGCGGCCGAAGGCCTGCAACTTCACGCGACGCCGCTTCTTGCGCGCTTCGTCCTCGGTAATCTCACCTTCTCGAAGCGCACGGCGAATGAGAAGCCACGAAGCCAGATCCAGCAGCCGCGTCGTCAGGCGCATGCTTTCGGTTGCATAAAGGACGCCGACCCCGCCAGCGAGCGCCTTTGCTTCCTTGCGGCCCGGACCGTCAAGATAACTGGCTGTGCGCTCTACGAGCGCCATGCCTTCTTTGAAGATGTGGTCGAACTGTTCGGAGGACTGAAACCGCTCTCCGAACGAGACCGTTGTGGCGCCGCCAGACGGCGCGCCATCCACGCGATATACGTTACTCATGACCCTCAACGATACAAACGCTTACCCGTGTGCAACTGCTACCACGAACCGACACTAGAGCACCATAGTTAACAACCTCGCCCAAAACGGGGCGTTTCCAATCATGTTGTGGACAGTGCAAAAAAAGAGCCGCTCCGTTAGGGCGGCTCGAAAGTCAACAGGGAGGCGTCAAATGAGGCGGCAGAGGGGCCGCCACGATCCAGATGGCCTGGATTAACACCGAAAGTGCAGCAATATGCTTAAGGTTCAGTTAAGTGGAAACGTGAGCGGAGTGATGCGCTGTTAGGATTCGAAACAGCAGCGCCAAATTCATCGAATCCCAAAATTGGACAGTATGCAGCGTAATTCAAATTGATCGTTAGAGCGCACTTTACGATTTAAAAAGCGCGCGCGCCGCCTCTTCGTGACGCTTCTTGCGATCAACTTCCGCACGCACCCGAACGATCTCCGCCTCAAGATCTGCGATCCGTTTTTCGAGCTCTGCGACCGACAGCGTTTCGAGGCTTTCACCGATTGCTGTATCCTTTGGTTTTTTCGGCGGCAACAGATCGTCGAGGTCCATGACGCGTCCTCCGGCTCTTATGCCCCCACTCTATTGAAGATGCCGCCGCGGGTCGAGATCGGAGGCAGCAGAGAGGGCGCGTCTCCATCCCGCCTTGCCCCGGCGGCGCTTGCGGTGCATTCCTCTCGCCAGCCAAAATACCAAGAGAGCAAACGTGATGAGCCTTCCCACTACGATGAAAGCCGTAGCGATCAACGGAGCCGGCGGCCCCGAAGTCCTGACGATGACGGAACTGCCGCTACCCAAGGTGAAGGCAGGCGAAGTGTTGATCAAGGTTGCAGCAGCAGGCATCAATCGGCCGGATGTAATGCAGCGGCAGGGAAATTATCCCCCGCCGAAAGGCCATTCCGAACTCCCCGGCCTCGAAGTCTCCGGCACCATCGCCGCATTGGGCGAAGGCGCGAAACGCTTCGCCGTCGGCGACGCCGTACTGGCCCTCGTGCCCGGCGGCGGCTACGCCGAATATGCAGCGGTATCGGAACTCGCCTGCATCCCTAAGCCGGATGCTATTTCTTTCGTTGAAGCGGCTGCCATCCCTGAGACCTTCTTCACTGTCTGGCACAACGTCTTTCAGCGCGGACAATTGAAGGCCGGCGAGAAATTTCTCGTTCATGGCGGCAGCGGCGGCATCGGCGTAACTGCCATTCAGCTTGCCAAAGCATTCGGCGCCACGGTTTTCACGACCGTTGGCTCCGACGAGAAATGCGAAGAAGTCCGCAAGCTCGGCGCCGACATCGCGATCAACTATCGCACGCAGGATTTCGCTCAAGTCATCAAGACCGAGACGGCAGGCAAAGGCGTCAATGTCATCCTCGATATGGTTGGCGGCGATTACATCGAGAAAAACATTCGCTCGCTCGCCGACGATGGCCGTCTCGTCAACATCGCGTTCCAGAAAGGCTCTACCGCAACAGTCGACTTCATGCGCGTAATGCTGAAGCGCCTTACGCTGACGGGCTCGACGCTGCGCATTCGTTCGAACGAAGTGAAAGGCGAGATTGCGAACGCGATCGCCGAAAACGTCGTGCCCTTGATCGTTGCCGGCAAGATCAAAATCCCGCTCGACAGCACGTACCCGCTGGCCGACGCCGCTGAAGCCCACAAACGCATCGACAGCGGCGCCCACATCGGCAAAATCGTTTTGACGATTTTGTGAGACTTAATTTTACCAGTGGATCCGGGCCTAAGCCTCATCCAGAAGCTCGGTCCCATAGGAATTGTCGATGACGCAAAGCCACTTACCGCCAGCGTTCTTGCGGAAGACATAAGTCGATCGTCTGACCAGCGTTGTCTCTGTGCCATCGGCGCCCGACGTCGTCAAAATCGCCTCCGCGATGACAAGGGCCGCATCGCCGGCCTCGATAATCTTCATCTTGTCTTGAGTAATTTTAAGCGAATGGTTGAAGTGATCGGCAATCGCGACAAACGCCTTGCGGATGTCTGCTTTGCCCGAGACATTCAATCCTGGCCTGACGACAAGCGTTGCGTGATCGTGGTAGAAGTCCTTCACCGCGTCGAAATCTTCCGCCATGATTGCCTCATCGGCGGCCTCGATAACGCGCTTCAATTCGTGATCCGACATTTCCGTCCCGTTCGGTATTGCTGAGCCGTAGCTACCAAACAAAATCTTTCATCACCGCAACCGGCTTCGCGGCGCTGTCGTTTGCGAATAGGCGGCGCGATGCGTGGTCCATCGTTTCGTCTGACCGTACGGAGATTCCGCTCGCGATAAACACAGAACGGATACCGAATGCGGCCGCTCCCGCAATGTCGGTCGCCACGCCGTCGCCAATCGCCAGCACCCGATCCCTGTCGACCGCCGCACCGCGTTTCTCTGCGCCGATCTTGAGCGCGAGGTCGTAGATCGGCCGATATGGCTTCCCGGCGTAATTGACGGTCCCGCCCAGCGCCGTATACGCCGCTGCAATCGCTCCGGCGCAATAGATGATGCGGCCACCACGTTCGACCTTCAGATCCGGATTGGCGCAGATCATCGGCACATCGCGCGCACGAAGCTTCTCCAAAATCGCGGCGTAACTATCCGGCGTTTCCGTCTCGTCGTCGTAAAGACCGGTGCAGACCGAAACTTCGGCATCCTCGATGGTCGCGCCGGGCTGAGCCTTCAACCCCGCGAAGATCGGCAGATCGCGCGACGGCCCGATGTGCAAAATAGGCCGCCCCGCCCACGCGTCGATGAGACTGCGCGACACGTCTCCCGAACTGACGATGCCGTCATAAGCATCGCGCGAGACGCCGATGCTATCGAGCTGCTTGCCCACGCTCTCCCGCGGCCGCGGCGAGTTCGTCACCAACAGTGCTGTTCCACCCCGCTTGCGAAAAACCTCGCACGCCGCCACCGACGACGCGAACGGCCGCACGCCGTTGTGCATCACGCCCCAGATATCGACGAACCAGAGCTCGGATGTTTCCGCGAACGGCGCAATGGACGAGAGAACGGGAATGTCGGTCATCGGCAGGCCTTTACATGGAGCGCGCGCTCTGCGGCCCCGATGAACGGCCCTATAAACGACGCGGCGCGGGACTGTCATCCCGCGCCGTCGTCACAGTCGTTAAACTTCGCTGAGCAATCTCAAGCCGCCGCCGATTGATCGGACGGCCCCGCCCCGCCGTCGACGTTGACCTGTCGCGGCGCGCCAAACAGCGGTCCCTGCCCTAACAGTATACCGGCGTCCAGCAGCCGCTTTTGCGTTGCTGCGTCTTGAATGCCCGCCGCAATGATCGAAAGCCCTGCCAGCGTCGCCCGCTGCAGAATTTCCTCGGCCGGCACAAGCCGCTCTGGTGTTGCCAGCCCATTGAGCAGTGTCTGAGCGTCAATGCGAACGAAGCGGAAGCCCGATCTCTGCAGCGCAGCGAAATCCGTCCCCACGTGACGAACCTTGTCGAGCGCAAAGCGGAACCCGAACGCGTGCATATCGCGCACGGCCTGCCAAGCCGCCGGTGAGAACGCGTCGACCGCACGCTGCGTAAACGTCAGTACGAGCTGTGCCGAAATTCGCTGCCGCGTTTCGTAGGCGTTCGCGAAGGTTTCAAGAAAAGCCCTGCTCGTCATCGAGGAGCCAAAAAATTCCGCGAGCAGCGAACCTTCTCGATCACGCGCATCCATCCGCGCCGCCAGCGCAGCGGCCCGATTGAGACGCGCAATATCAAATTTCGCATCGCGTTCACCATCGATCAGCGCAAAATCGTCCTCGCTGAAGGTGAGTGTCTCGCCCGTCGGCGAAACGAGGTTCGCCGTCATTTCGTAGTGGCTGACTGAATGCTCCGACAGCGTCACGATCGGCCCAAGCAAGACGTCGATGGTTCCATCGTCAACAGCACTGCTGATCGCAGCCGCACGCGGCGGTAGGGTCGGCCCCAACGGCAGCGAGAAATCGGGAAGCGGCAGCTCAAGGTTGGGAGGTGCCACATCGCGCTCAGCAGCATTTGATAGTTGAGCAGCAGAGGCAGATGCATCGGCATCCGAACCCGCGATTCTTTCTGCCGTCGCCGGAATGACGAGCTCGCCGAAACCCGTTGCGGGGTTCGCCGGAGCAGCAGCTGGCTGCGCAGGCATCGACTGCGGTTGGGAAGCGGGCTTCGGCTCGGCAGCCTGCGTTTCGAACTTCGGAATGAAATCGCCGAGAGACGGCCTACCGCGCATGCTCTTTGCAGCAGCGCGCAGCGCTCCGATGGAGTCTTCCAGCGGGCTCGACGGTCCACTCGGACGAGTCGCAACGAGCTGCGGCTTGGGACGCAATGCTTCTGCCGCGTTCACCTCGTCAGCGAGTTCCTTGATCTTACGCTGCACGAGTTCGAGATCGCCCTCGATGGTCGTCGCGACTGGTGCCTGTGCGTTGCCGTTCATGGCGTTGCTCGCGGCCGACGCGCCCTGCACGGACGCCTGGGCATCGGTACGAGGCCGGAACGACCACTGCTCGCGCGGCGCATCCCCTTGCGGCGGTTGCGGCCCCATGAACTGCGTGTCGGCAGGCGGCGCCGAAACCGGAGGCTTTACAGTCGGTCCCTGCAGAGACGGACCGGCGCCCGCTTCGCTTGCCGACTTCGCCGCTGCTTCACCGATAGATGGTAACGGCGCGCGCTGCGCCTTCCGCGGCCCCTGCTCGGGCGCGAGCGGACCGACGAACGGTTGCGTCGGACCCTGGGCGCCGGCTGGCGCCACATCCGAGCGCGGAACAAGGTTGCCGATGTCACGGCTCAATTCGCGAATCCGAGCTTCGGTCGCGCTCTGCGATGATTGAGGCTGCGCTTGGGCCTGCTGGGTAGCGGGGCCCGGACGCATTCCGCCTTTCGGCCGGCCGGCAAGGCGGCTTTGGGCCAGCTCCGCCTTCAGCTGAGCGATCTGCGCCGACTTCTGCATCTGCTTATGAATAAGCATCAACAGCGCCAGCGTTACGACGCCCACGGCGCCGGCAACAGGAAGCGCCAGCCCGAGCTGGGCAAAGCACATCACCGCCACGGCAACGGAAGCGATGACGATTGACGCCACGATCAGCCCATCCCGCGATTTAACCTCGCGAGGCGAATCCTGGGATGGTGCAGCGGCGCTTGGAGCAGGCGGCCCATTTGCCGGAGCAGGTCCTGGAGCCGGACCAGGTCCAAAAGCGGGACCAGGCACAAGAGCCGGCGATGGTGCAGCCGTGTCGGCAGGCGCGACACTGGCTTGCGGCTTCGAGTTGTCCTGTTTTGTCATCTTATCCAAGCAGCTAGTCGATTCGTCAGTCTCAACCTTCGCAGAGGCGTGAAACGCGGCGCAACGTGCGCGCCTCGAACTATCACCACCTTTTCCACCCTCCGCCCGCACTAAGGGCAGATGGATGCCTGTGCGGGGCGTCAGGGTCACAGCCTTATAACGCGTGGCGCGGTGCATAGTCTCAAAAGCGCCCTTGACCCGTCTCCCCCAAACCCGAATCGGCTGGCTGTTTAGGTCTCGTTAGGCGAATCGGCGTGCTATCATCCTGCCGACGGCGCCTCTCGCGTTCGCCGGTTCAGCGTGTTGTCAGGAGGGGAAGAGCGCCATGTACATGGATCGAGTTGGTACCAGCGTCGAAGAAGAAGTTTCGAGTGAGTTATCGCGGGCGCGCATCCTTATCACCGGCCTCACCGGAAACTCGGGCATCGACGTCGCCCGGACATTTGCCGATCTCAACGTCCGCCTTGTCGCCCATACCGCCGAGTTGTCGCCGGAACTCGTTGAGTTGTTCGCCTTCCTGTCCCAGAGCGCAAGCGAGATACGCCTCCATACTCTCGATATTTCGACTGCAAATTCCGCGGCGCGCTTCGCCCAGACCTCGGCTCAGGCTTTTGGCGGTCTCGACGCCGCCATTAACATGACGTCGATTTCGGCCGACGAGATCGATGCCATCGACGACGATGCCGATCTCGAAGCCCTTATAGAATCAAAGCTTGCACCCCTCGCCCAGCTTACCCGGGTGATCGCCAATCGCATGTGCCTCGTCATGAGCGAAGGCCTCGTCCTCAACGTCGTCAACATGCCAGAACCCCGCGATGCCCGCTCGGCCGCGATCTGCGGCGTCATCCGGACGGCACTCGCCGCGATGATCGCGCAGGAAGCCCGCGCCTGGGCCGATAAGGGCGTTCGCATCAACGGTGTTGGCCCCCGCGCCTTCTTCGACGGCCGCGGCGGAGCCTATCTCGCCAGCGAACCCGACGTCGCTTCTCTCGCGCTGCACCTGGCTTCCCGCCGCGGCCGCACACTTTCAGGCCACGTCTTCGACGCCACCGGAATTGACGTCTGAAATCCGGCCCTCAGTGCGCGATTTGCTTTTGCCCGGCGAAACCCCGATAACCGGCGCTCTCTCAAGCGAGAGCGTCGAAAATGGATATCCGCCAGCTTCAATATCTCGTTGCACTGGCGCGCGAAAAGCATTTCACGCGCGCTGCCCAGGCTTGCAACGTCACGCAGCCGACGCTCTCTGGCCGCATCCGCCAGCTTGAGCTTGAACTCGGCGTGCCCATCGTCGAACGCGGCCAACGCTATCAGGGTCTGACTCAGGAAGGCGAACGTGTCCTCAAGTGGGCGCAGCTCATTCTCAACAATTGGGCTTCGATGCATCAGGAGCTGGCGCAGCTTGCGATCAGCGATTTCGGCCTGACTGGCCGCCTGGTTCTCGGCGCCATTCCGTCGGCGCTGCCGATTCTGCCCTATCTGACGCGCGACGTGCAGCGCCTACATCCGCAGATCAACTTCACGATCATGTCGATGAGTTCCGAGGAAATCCTGCGCGGCCTCAACGAGTATACAATCGATGCCGGGATCAGTTACCTCGACAACGAGCCGATCAATGGCCTCGTCGCCACCCCGCTCTACGTCGAGCGCTACTGTCTTTTTATTCCGGAAGACCATCCGCTGGCCGACCGTGAGGCGGTGAGCTGGCGCGATGCCGCCGAGCTTCCACTCGGCCTGCTGACATCGAACATGCAGAACCGGCGCATCATCGACCATGCTTTCGAGGTCGCCGGCCGCCACCCGGAACCAGCGCTCGAAACCAATTCCGTGATCAATCTCTATTCCAACGTCCGCCTCATGGGGCTGGCGAGCGTCATGCCCCATTATCTGTTGAATCTCTTAGGCGACGATCCCGGCATCCGAGCCATTCCTCTTGTAGATCCTGAGGTGGCGCACAGCGTCGGCATGATCACACAGGATCGTGATCCCGTTGCACCGCTCGTACGGGCCTTCAGAGAGGCCGCGACCGGTCTTTCTGCAAAACGCATTTCCTGAAATTTTCCGGCTACTTAGCCCGAGAAAATGCTCAATACTATGCCATTCGGCCTAGTTTTTGCGCTGCATCATTGACGGCGTCTATAGAGATATCGACTATATCAATTTGAACCGAGGTGCGGATTGAACCACTTAACCGTTTATGCGGCAAAGTGCGCACTGCGGCACGAAAGACCGCCAACAATACCGAGGAAACGCCACGCATGGCGAAGAAAGCCAGTCAAAACAACGGCACTTCGACGGCGCCAACGCCAGTCATGGACCCCGCTGAGGTCGCAGCTTTGGCGGTATGCGCTCGTCACGGCAACAAACCCGACGAGCTCCTGGAGATTTTTCACGAGTTGCAGCATCAGCTTGGCTACGTGCCGGATGCGACGCTGCCGGTGATCGCCAAGGCACTGAATCGCTCCCGCGCCGAGGTCTACGGCGTGTTGACCTTCTATCACGAATTCAAACGCCATCCCGTAGGCCGCCACGTCGTCAAGATCTGCCGCGCCGAAGCCTGCCAATCGATGGGCACTGAGAAGCTCTGTCAGCACGCAGAGCAATCGCTTGGGACCAAACTCGGCGGCACCACCGCCGATGGTTCGGTCACCATCGAACAGGTCTTCTGCCTTGGGAACTGCGCGCTATCGCCGGCCATCATGGTCGGCGAAAAACTTTATGGCATGGTCGATTCTAAGCGTTTCGACGAAATTATCGGCGCCCTCGACAAGGAAGCTGCAGAATGATCAGGGTCTTCGTTCCAAGAGACGCTGCAGCGCTCTCCGTCGGCGCCGATGAAGTCGCAGCTGCGATCACCAAAGAGGCAAATTCTCGCAACCTCGATATTCAGATCGTCCGCAACGGCTCGCGCGGCATGCTCTTTCTTGAGCCGCTCGTTGAGGTCGAGTTGGCGGATGGCCGCGTCGCCTACGGTCCGGTGATGCCGGGCGATGTCGCCGGCCTTTTCGAAGCTGGCTTCCTCGAAGGCAAATCCCATCGTCTCGGCCACGGCCGGACTGAAGAGATTCCCTATTTCAAGAGCCAGGAACGGCTGACGTTTGCGCGTTGCGGCATTACCGATCCGCTTTCCATCGAAGACTATCGTGCCCACGGCGGCTATGAGGGGCTTGCAAAAGCCTTGCAGATGAAGCCGCTGGATGTCGTCACCGAAGTGACGGCGTCGGGTCTTCGCGGCCGCGGCGGCGCAGGCTTCCCGACCGGCATCAAATGGAAGACCGTTCACGACCTTCCGCCGGGCGAAAAGTACGTTGTCTGCAACGCCGACGAAGGCGACAGCGGCACCTTCGCCGACCGCATGCTGATGGAAGGCGACCCCTTCTGCCTGATCGAAGGCATGACCATCGCCGCCGTCGCGGGCGGTGCCCAGAAGGGCTACATCTACGTTCGATCCGAATATCCCCATTCGGTGCACGTGCTGCGCGAAGCCATCGAAATCGCACGCCAGGCCAATTGGCTCGGCAACAACATCCAGGGCACGAACTATTCGTTCGATCTCTTCGTCCGGATGGGTGCCGGCGCTTACATCTGCGGCGAGGAAACGTCGATGCTCGAAAGCATCGAGGGCAAACGCGGCATCGTTCGCTACAAGCCCCCGATCCCCGCCATTGAAGGCCTGTTCGGCAAACCGAGCATCATCAACAACGTGATGAGCTTCGCGGCCGTGCCGATCATCCTGTCGAAGGGCGGCGAGTTTTATAAGAACTACGGCGTCGGCCGCTCGCGCGGCACGCTCGCCTTCCAGCTCGGCGGCAACATCAAGCAGGGCGGCCTCGTCGAGAAAGCGTTCGGCGTCACCACGCGTCAGTTGATCGAAGACTGGGGCGGCGGCACCGCGACGGGACGTCCCGTCCGCGCTGTCCAGGTCGGTGGTCCGCTCGGTGCGTACATCCCAGCATCGAAGTTCGACGTGCCGATGGATTACGAAGAATTCGCCAAAGTCGACGCCATGGTCGGCCACGGCGGCCTGGTCGTTTTCGACGACACGGTCGACATGGCAAAGCAGGCACGTTTCGCGATGGAATTCTGCGCGATCGAAAGCTGCGGCAAGTGCACGCCGTGCCGGATCGGCTCGACGCGCGGCGTCGAGGTGATCGACCGCATCATCGACGACGTCGACCGCGACAAGAACTTGGCGCTGCTTGAAGACTTGTGCGTAACGATGACCGACGGCTCGCTCTGCGCAATGGGCGGCCTCACGCCGTTCCCTGTCATGAGCGCAGTGCGTGGCTTTCCGGAAGACTTCCACAAGCCGTCGCCTAATAAATTTCTCGCAGATGCCGCAGAATAAAGTTTCAGGATCAGCTGACCTCCAAGAGGACGCTCGATGAACCAGCATATCAAGCCGATGACTCTCATCAAAGAGACCGACTTCGGCACGCCTACGCCCGATGTTCACGAAGCCACCAAAATGGTGACGCTCGAAATCGACGGCAGCGAGATCACGGTGCCCGAAGGCACGTCGATCATGAATGCCGCGATGCAGCTCGGCATTCAAATTCCGAAGCTCTGCGCCACAGACAGCCTCGACCCGTGGGGTTCGTGTCGTCTCTGCTTGTGCGAGATCGAGGGCCGCAAGGGAACGCCTGCGTCCTGCACGACGCCCGTCGCGCCCGGCATCAAGGTCACGACGCAAAATGCTCGTCTCGCCAACCTCCGTCGTGGCGTGATGGAGCTTTACATCTCCGACCATCCGCTTGACTGCCTGACCTGCGGCGCCAACGGCGACTGCGAGCTGCAGGACATGGCGGGTGCAGTCGGCCTGCGCGAAGTCCGCTATGGCTACGACGGCGAGAACCACGTTTTCGCCAAAACGAAAGACGGCGAAGCCAACGACCGCTTCAAGGCGAAAGACAAGTCGAATCCCTACTTCCAGTTCGATCCGTCGAAGTGCATCGTCTGCTCGCGTTGCGTTCGCGCTTGCGAGGAAGTGCAGGGCACGTTCGCCCTGACGATTGATGGCCGCGGTTTCGCTTCTCACGTTTCTGCCGGTATGGACGAAGAATTCCTGTCGTCGGAATGCGTCTCCTGTGGCGCCTGCGTCCAGGCCTGCCCGACAGCAACGCTCATCGAGAAGTCCGTTCTTGATCACGGTCAGCCTGAGCATTCGCTCGTCACGACGTGCGCTTATTGCGGCGTCGGCTGCTCGTTCAAGGCCGAAATGCGTGGCGAGGAAGTCGTCCGCATGATGCCCTACAAGGACGGCGGCGCCAACGAAGGCCATTCATGCGTCAAGGGCCGCTTCGCGTTCGGTTACGCGACGCACAAGGATCGCGTGTTGACGCCGATGATCCGCGAAAAGATCACCGATCCGTGGCAGGCCGTGTCGTGGGATGAAGCCATCAGCTATGCCGCGAAGCGTCTCAAGGATACGCAAGAGAAGTACGGCAAGGATTCCATCGGCGGCATCACTTCCTCGCGCACCACGAACGAGGAAGTCTACGCCGTGCAGCGTCTGGTTCGTGGTGCCTTCCGCACCAACAACATCGACACCTGCGCCCGTGTCTGCCACTCGCCGACGGGCTACGGCTTGAAGCAGACGTTCGGTGAATCCGCCGGAACACAAGACTTCAAGAGCGTCGATAAAACGGACGTCATCATGGTCGTCGGCGCCAACCCGACCGACGGTCACCCTGTCTTTGGTTCGCGCATGAAGAAGCGCATCCGCGAAGGCGCCAAGCTGATTGTCGTCGATCCCCGTCGCACAGATATCGTGCGCTCGCCACACGTTGAGGCGGCCTACCATCTTCAGCTTCAACCCTCGACCAACGTCGCGGTCATGAACGCGATCGGTCACGTGATCGCGACCGAAAATCTGATCGACACCAAGTTCGTCAAACGTCGTTGCGAACCCGCTGATTTCTATCGCTGGGAAGAATTCATCAAGCGCCCTGAAAATTCCCCCGAGGCGACCGAGCACATTACTGGCGTTCCGGCGCAAATGGTTCGCGAAGCCGCGCGCCTTTTTGCGACCGGCGGCAACGCTGCGATTTACTACGGCCTCGGCGTCACCGAGCACAGCCAAGGCTCGACGATGGTCATGGCCATGGCCAACATCGCAATGGCGACCGGCAACATCGGCCGCGAAGGCGTTGGCGTGAACCCGTTGCGCGGCCAAAACAACGTGCAAGGCTCATGCGACATGGGCTCGTTCCCGCACGAGTTCCCCGGCTACCGCCACGTCTCGAACGCCGAAGTGCGCACGATCTTCGAAAAGGAATGGAACACCAAGCTTGATCCGGAACCGGGTCTGCGTCTTCCCAACATGTTCGACGCGGCCTCCGACGGCACGTTCATGGGCATGTTCATACAGGGCGAAGACATCGCCCAGTCGGATCCAAACACGCACCACGTCGAGCACGCGCTGGAATCGATGGACATCGTCATCGTGCAGGACTTGTTCCTGAACGAGACGGCCGCCTTCGCGCACGTCTTCCTGCCCGGCACGTCGTTCCTCGAAAAAGACGGCACGTTCACGAACGCTGAGCGGCGCATCAACCGCGTACGTAAGGTCATGCGCGAAAAACAGGGCATGGCGGAATGGGAGGTCATCTCGCGCCTCTCAACGGCGATGGGTCATCCGATGCATTACAATTCGGCGTCGGAAATCATGGACGAGATCGCCCGCGTCACGCCGACCTTCGAAGGCGTCTCGTTCGACCGCATCGACGAACTGGGCTCCATCCAGTGGCCGTGCAACGATGAACATCCGGTCGGCACGCCCGTCATGCACACGGATGAGTTCACGCGTGGCAAGGGCCGCTTCATGCTGACGGGCTTCGTCCCGACCGCCGAGCGCACCAACCGCAACTTCCCGCTGATCCTGACGACCGGACGTATCCTGTCACAGTACAATGTCGGTGCTCAGACCCGGCGCACGGAGAACGTCGCGTGGCACCCGGAGGACATCCTCGAACTTCATCCGCACGACGCGGAGGTGCGTGGCATCAAGAGCGGCATGAAAGTGTCTCTTGCAAGCCGCGTCGGCGCCACCACGTTAACGGCGAAGGTCTCGGATCGCATGCCGCAAGGCGTCGTCTATACGACCTTCCACCACCCCGTGACCGGCGCCAACGTCATCACCACGGAAAACTCGGACTGGGCGACCAACTGCCCCGAGTATAAGGTGACGGCGGTACAGGTTCACGTCTCCAACCACCCGTCCGAGTGGCAGGAGGAATGGCAGGAGCGCGAGTTCGAGAACAAACGCATCTCCAAAGACAAGAAGCTGGAGCCGGCGGAGTAATTTCCTCTCAGCCGACCCTCCCGGAGTTGACTGCAATGAATGTCATGCCCAAAGCCGTATCTCAGCCAGCGAGCGGCGCGGGCCTGTGTTCGCGCCCCGCCTCCGGCGAGCAGACGACGGCGTCAGGCACGCACACGATCACGTGGCAACTGCCGGAGGAAACGCCGGTTGCGTTGCAGATTAACTCGTCGCCGTACACCGTGATGATGTCGACGCCGGCAAACCTGCGCGACTTCGCCATCGGCTTTCTCGTCGGCGAAGGCATCGTGCCGGATCCGAGCAAAATCCAGGGAGTCCTGGTGATGCCGGTCGACGGCGGCATGGCGGTTGATGTCGCCGTGCCGGAAGACGCGATCGACTCGACGCGCCTGTCGCGACGCACGATCGAAGCCCGCACCGGATGCGGCCTTTGCGGCGTCGAAGAAATCGAGTCCGCCGTTCGTCCGCTGAAACCGGTGCATCGCTCATGGTCGCCATCGCCGGATGCCATCTGCCGCGCCGCGCAGAACTTATCGGATCAGCAGCCGATGAACCGCTTCAACCGCTCCGTCCACGGCGCGGCTTGGGTGTCGAAGGACGGGGAGATCAAGCTCGTCCGCGAAGATGTCGGCCGCCACAACGCCCTCGATAAGCTCATCGGCGCGCTTTACACGCAGAACGTCGACCGCAGCGAAGGCTTTGTGCTGATGACCAGCCGCTGCAGCTTCGAGCTTGTGCAGAAAACCGTCACGGCAGGCATCGGTGCGCTCGTCACCGTCTCGGCGCCGACCGCACTCGCCCTCGAACTGGCGACGAACGCCAATCTCTTCCTCGCCGCACTCGGCCCTGGCGGCCCTGTCATCTTTAATCGTTGAACGCTTTCCCATCCAACAACCAGAAAATTACCTGACGATGCAAAGCTCCGACATCATCCGCATGACCAATCAAATTGCCGCTTATTTCGAGTCATATCCGAAGCAGGAAGCGATCGACGGCATCGCGATGCACATCCACAATTTCTGGGAACCGCGGATGCGCAACGAGTTGAAGTCCTACATCGACGCTGGTGGAAAGGACCTTTCGCCTCTCTTCCTCGAAGCCATGGCTGCTTATTACAAAGGCCCGAAATCGCCGGTGAAGCAGGCCGTCGTGCAGAACAAAGACAAAGTCGCGCCGAAAGGCGCTATGCCGAGCACCGCCAGCGGCGGCGGCGACGCGGGCTGAGAAGCCGCGCCACGATTTGGGAAGCGATTATGCCCTCTCCAAGACCCAGCACTAAAAAAGGCGGCGTGGAACGACACGCCGCCTTTTGAGTTTTAAACGTGGCAATTCACTCTGCAGCGGCCCGGCTTGCAGCCAGCACCTGATCGCGCAGCCGCCCGGACACTTCCGCCAGATGATCGAAACCGAACGTGAACGAGCCGACGCCTGCCGTCGCTGACCTCAGGTCGATGATCAGGTTGTCCATTTCCGCTTCCGGAATATGCGCCTCAATCACATCCCATCCCGGCCAGCCCGAACGCGCATCGAACCCCAGGATCTGCCCGCGCCGCTGCGAGATGATGCCGTTGATCCGCGCGTTTGCTTCCGACGGCACCGCAATCGACACGGCCATAATCGGTTCGAGCAGCACGGGATTGCACTTCGGCATGCCTTCCGTCATCGCCAATCGTCCGGCCTGACGAAACGCCATGTCGGAAGAATCGACCGAATGGAATGAGCCGTCAGTTAGCGTCACCGCGACATCGACCACCGGAAACCCGAGCGGCCCTTCGCTCAAATAATCGCGTACGCCAATTTCGACCGAAGGAATGAAGTTCTTCGGAATGACGCCGCCCGTGATCTTGTCGTCGAACGCAACTCCACTTGATCGCGGCATCGGTCGGATGTCGAGTTTCACGTCGCCGAACTGCCCGTGTCCGCCGGATTGCTTTTTGTGCCTCGCCCGCACCTCCGTCGCCGTGCGGATTGTCTCTTTGTAGGCGACGCGTCGCTTCTCGCGCGTAACGTCGATGCCGTACTTGCGCATCAAGCGTTCGAGCGCCACGCGCAGATGCATCTCGCCCTGACCATGCAGCAGGATTTGATGCATGTCGGCGTTGTGTTCGAGCGTTAGTGAGGGATCTTCGTCCGTCAGCTTCGCAACGGCCGATGACAGCTTCACTTCGTCCTTGCGATCCTTGAGTCCGAGACCAATCGCCAATGCCGCCTGTGGAGCTTTCGCAACCGCCACCTGCGCCGCCGCCGACTTCCCAACCGCAATCGTCTCGCCGGACCTGATGGAATCGAGCCGCCCCAGTGCCACCGTTTCTCCGGCTTTCGCCGTACCACGCTTAGAAGTTTCTTCCCCGCGAATGCTGAAGACGCCGGCGACACGCTCCTCCTGCCCTTGCGCACCCGTCACGGTCGCTCCGTCGGCGATCTCACCGGCAAAAACGCGCGCGAACGACAGCTTACCACCCGCCTTCGTATGCACGCTCTTGAACACGTAGGCCGCAGATTTCGCACCATCGAGCTTCAGCCGTTTGGCGGTGTCTTCAACGGTCGGGCATTCGTGCCGCAACACTTTCAAAAGCCGGAGAATGCCGTGCCCATGCTCCGCTGAGCCGAGCAGCACCGGACAGATCAATCCGTCGCGCAATTCCTTCGTCAGATCCTCAAACACCCGATCGTTGGGCGGCGGAATATCAACGAGCAACTGCTCCATCAGCTCATCGTCGTAATCGGCGAGCTTTTCAAGCATCTGGAACCGCGCCTCCTTCTCGCGTGCGGCGACGGCTGACGGCAGTTCGATAATTTTGCTTTCGGCATGCTCGCGATAGACGTAGGCACGCTCGGACGCGAGGTCGACGAACCCCGTCGCGATGCCGTTTTCCCAGATCGGAATCTGGCGCAGAACCAGGGGCTTGGCGCTTGCAGGCTGAAGACTTGGAATGACATCGCGGACCGGCACGCTCGAGGCGTCGATCTTGTTCAGGAACAGCAGATGCGGCACCCCGGCGTCGTCGAGCTGCTTCAGGATCACCTGTAAGGCTGACACGCGCTTCGGGTCCGGCTCGCACACCACGACTGCCATGTCGCAAGCTGGAAGCGCCAGCGCGCCCTCGTAGGCGAATTCGACCGAGCCTGGACAGTCGATGAAAGTGTATTGCTCTCCGAGAAACGAAGCTTCCGCAACATTGAGCCCAACGCTCATTACGTGGTCGCGAGCCTCCGGGGTACTGTCTCCCACCGTCGATTTCGCTGAGATCGATCCGGCCCGAGAAATCGTACCGGTTCGCGCCAGGATCGCTTCGAGAAGTGTGGTCTTACCACTTGCAAAGGGTCCGATGAGCGCCACGCATCGCGCGCCCCGGACCCCGCCTCTGCCACTTTGAGTGCCGTTTCCGCCTTTTGGGCCATCTGAGCTTGTCATGATTGCCTCCGATTGCGAGGCGCGCGACCTTTACCGGCCGCACCCCGCACCTCGGAAGGGAGCGGCTCTGGCGATGCTCGCTCCAAAGATCGGACAGCACAACGATCTTCGCCGCACAGTTTTGTGAAGGCTTCTATTGCAACGCGATATAAAGACAATTCGAGGGAGATTTATTTTGCGCTGCCAAACCTACTTTGCGGCGCATGTTTGTCGAACGGAGTTCGAAAGCGAAAAATAACTTGAATAACTTTATATTCGTCGCATTGTGAACTCTTCCGGTGTTTCGCGCGTTCTAGGGGTACTGGCGAGAGATGCGGGATGGGCCAGAGGGATTTTGGCCCAGAAATGCGAGGCAAGGTTATGAGTATCGAAACACTGATGTCCGCGGCTAACGCCGCCGGATACGTCATGGCCGCCGAGGAACAACTCCCCGAGACCTTCGGCGCCGAGCCGACGGTTTTCGAATTTAAAGCGCAGCCAGCGACAGAAATTGCAATCTGGCGGCCGGTCGTCCCGGCAGTCGATGGCAAACCGATTACGAGCCAGCTCGCCCATGCTTGGGATTGGTTCGCAGAACGGTTCATGCCGCACGGCGCGACTCCGGCGTAAGGCTTCGGCACGCCACCAAGTTGCCGATCGAATTTTCAAGCGCGCGACCGAAATCGCGCGCTTTATGTTTTTTAGCTGAGATTTCCGCAGAACCGCTGGATACGGGTGCAGGCGTCCTTCAAGGACTCGGTCGAAGCCGCGTAAGAAACGCGGAATGATGGCGAGCCTTCAAACGCCGCACCGTGAACCACGGCGACGCCCTCTTCTTCTAAAAGGGCCGTCACGAAAGCTTCATCGTCCTTGATGACCGTGCCGCCCTTGCTGGTCTTGCCGATCGTCGCCTTGATGCTCGGATAGACGTAGAACGCGCCTTGCGGCTTCGGACACTGGATGCCCTTCGCCTGGTTGAGCATGCTGACGACGAGATCCCGTCGCTCGACGAAGATCTTGTTGTTGGCAGCAATGAAGTCCTGCGGCCCGTTCAGAGCTTCGACACCCGCCCACTGCACGATCGACGACGGGTTCGAGGTCGACTGCGACTGCAGCTTGCGCATGGCGTTGATCAGTATTTCCGGACCGGCGGCATAACCGAGACGCCAGCCGGTCATGCAGTAAGCCTTTGACAGGCCATTCATCGTCAGCGTCCGCTCATAAAGCTTCGGCTCGACCTGCGCCGGCGTTGCGAACTCAAGCCCATCATAAAGCAGGTGCTCGTACATATCGTCGGTCAGCACCCAGACGTGCGGGTGACGAAGAAGAACGTCCGTAATGATCTTCAGATCGGCAGCCGAATAGGCGGTGCCGGTCGGGTTCGACGGCGAGTTGAAGATGAACCACTTCGTCTTCGGCGTGATCGCCTTTTCGAGCGCATCCGCCGTCAGCTTGTAGCCGTTTTCGAGCGTCGTCTCGGCAAAAACCGGCTTGCCGCCGCCGAGCAGCACGATATCGGCGTAGGACACCCAGCATGGCGCCGGAATGACGACCTCGTCGCCCGGGTTGAGCGTCGCAAGCAGCGCATTATAGAGCACCTGCTTGCCGCCCGTGCCGACCGAAACTTGGCTCGGCTTGTAGTCGAGACTGTTGTCGCGCTTGAACTTGGCAACGATGGCCGCCTTCAATTCGGGGATACCGTCGACGTCGGTGTACTTTGTTTTACCCTCGTCGAGCGCCCGCTTGGCGGCGTCCTTGATGTTCTGCGGCGTATCGAAATCCGGCTCGCCCGCGGACAGCGAGACAATGTCCCGACCCTGCGCCTTGAGCTGGCGCGCTTTGGTCGAAACGGCGATGGTTGCGGACGGTTGGATGCGGTTCAAACTGTCGGCGATGAAGCCCATGATCGAAGCGACCTGTAAACGAGGTGAGGAAACGGACAAGACTTCCTATTTCGCAGCGGCGAGATAAGCGGCGCGGACCCTAATTGCAATGTATCCGCGCCGCAAGTCGCGCTTTTGCAGGGCTCTTATCGCCATCGTGAGATCATGATGCAGGCGGGACACGAAGTGCGGGCGAATTCGTGAGAACCAACTAATTGATCCACCGGCGCCACAATCCGAACCCACGTCCGCCCAGATGCAAAGGTCAACTTTGCTTTAATGGAATGTCATTACCAAGTTGATGCTGAGCGGGAGGTCTTGAGACAATGAGTGTGAGTGCTGATCCGGAAACGCCTCCGCGCGCGAAAACTCGCGCTCATCCGAAATATCGCCGCCTCGTGCGTCCCCTGGTGGACGCCGTCGCGGCAGGTCTCCTCTTCACGATCGTCAGTTCGACACTGATCTGCAATCACGCCAAGGCCGGGATCGTGCCCGCAGCCTTCACCGGCGTCGCCCAGGCGGCTCAGAAATCCGCGGCTGAAAAGGCCGTCGCCCAGCCTGGTCCGCAGCCCATTGTCCAGATCGCGACCGCAACCTCCTCGGCCGACGCCGTTTATCGCCAAACAAGCGTAATGGCCGCATGGGGCCTACTTGGAGTTGCATTTTCTCTGATGACAGCGCTAAACTTGGCTATTCTGCGGCATCTGAAGCGCGCTTATGCGGTCCCTGCCCGGCGTTTCCCACTCACGAAATAGAGTTATTGGCTGATGAGGCGAGCAGCGCTATTGAATTGCCGTAATCTCGCCTGTACGTCTGAGGATAGCAACAAGGTTGCATTTGGACCGGTTGTTGCCCTGATAGGAATGCTGGAGACGGAAGCATGACGAAGCAGGAAGTAACGCGCCCTCTTTGGTTGGGTTTGGCGGCTGGTTCCACAGTGGCCTTCGCCGGGTTGGCGTTATTTTTCGCTAGCAGCGAGTCGGTCCTCCGCTCGAGCTTTCAAACGGCTCTGAACGACCGCGCCGAAATTCACACCAAACAAGTCAGACAGGTCGCATCTCTCGCACCGACGACGCCGGTTTCTGGCTCCGAAGACTTCTGGCTTTCGGCCATGCGTGACGGCACCACGCCCGTCACCAAGGCGGTCTCGGTCGGGGATCAGATTTCGCTGGATCTTGGCGGCGTCCATCGCACGCTCGAAGTTTCGACCGTCTCCGATTTCACGCCGCAGATCACCCAGATCGACACCTCGACGACGACCCCGACGCACCTCGTTCTCGTCACTGCCCGTGATCTGAACGATTCAGGAGCCCGGCCCGTCCGTTTCGTGATGGAAATTCAGCAGGGCGGATTGCCGGTCGTGGCTGGCGGACGCAGCGGGCGCACGCTCTGATTTTCGTGCTGTAATTCTGACCGCTCAGGTTGGTCGCGAGACAGCGCTTACCAAGCCAACGCCTTCTTATCTTCGAAAAATCCGCCATTCGGGCCGTCGCTCGCAAGCGTCGCCAGCCAGATCGCAGTTTCCGCACCTTCGGCTGGCGAGCGCGGCGCTTCCGCTCCACCCATTCCGGTCCGCACCCATCCCGGCGAGCACGCATTGATCTTCACATCCGCGCCCGACGCAGCCGTTTCAGCCGCTGCAATGCGCGTCAGCGCGTTGAGCGCCGCTTTCGAAACCCGATAAGCGGGAAATCCGGCGCTCATCCCGTTCAGTTGCCCCGCCCTCGACGATATGTTGACAACCCGCCCGAACCCTCGAGCAATCATGCCTGGAACCAGCGCGCGAATGGTTGCTGAAGGCCCCAAGACATTCGTCTCCCACGTTCGCCGAAAAGCATCGTCGGTCATGTCGAACAGGCTGGCGGCAAACCCGCCGGGGCCGTCGATGAGAACGGCGGCGTTGTTGACGAGAATGTCGATCGGACCGTGATCGCGCGCGATGCCGTCAAGCGCCTCTGGAATGCGCCGCGCATCTGCCACGTCGAGCACAGCGGGGGTGACCGCCGCGCCGGCCTTGCGGAACGCGTCGGCTGCCTCGCGGGCTTTCTCAGTGGAACGCACACCCGCCAGCACACGCACCCCGCCCGCCGCAAGCCCGCACGCTATCGCAAAGCCGATGCCGCGATTTGCGCCCGTTACAAGTGCGAGCTTTGCGTCCTTGCCCATCACCATGAGACCTCTGCCCAGCGTTTTCGCAACCGAACATAACGCCGGACGAGCGACCAAACAAAAACCCCGCCGCAAGCGACGGGGTCTCTCACCTAGACGTATCAGAAGAAAAAGCTTTTTTAGCTCTTCTTGGCCTTCTTCATCTCGGCCTTGCAGTGCGCGCGGAACGTCTTGCGCTCTTTGCCGTGCAGACCCTTCGCGTCGGCCTGCTTCGAGCATTCGATCGATTCCGGCGTACGCGTCTTCTCGGCAGCAACCGCTGCGCCTGCGCCAATAACGAATGTGGCCGCAACGGCTGCAGCGATCAAACGTGTGGTGATCATTGTGGTCTCCATGTTTTTTTCAGGGTCGCCCCGATGAACCGACAAAGCCCAGCTTGGCAGGTTCATCGCCCCCCGCCGGACAGACGCGCATGTAACGCCCCTTCCCGGTTTCCGTTTCGCTATCACGCCACTTGGCACGACCGAACATACTGTTCCGTAAGGAGAACATTTTTGCGGACAGCGAGGCTCGCAATTTCGTACTATTGCTTGGCCGTGACACTGTGGCGTGAAAACAGCATTTATGGACCGCTAGGCATTTCCTATATTTACCCCGTGTCGCCCCCATCGAAAGCATCCGGCCGCAAGGCCCCCCGCCCCTCCCGCGGCAAATCGGGAAAACCGACTGCTCCGCCCATCGAGACGGAAGCAGGCACGCCGGGCTTTGCGGAATCGAGCGCCTATTTTGCGCCTGCCGACTTCTCGGGCCACAAATCGGCCAACGGCCTTCCTAGCCTGCCCGCCCTGCGCCAGTCCGGACCGCGTCCGCCCATGGGCAGCGAGAGCCTGACCGACAGCCTGACGGCCCTCCTCACCAAACCCGAGGAGCGAACCGATCGTGCCCGCGAAATCCTCGCCCGCCAGCCGCTCATGGCGACGCATCCGATCGTTTCCGGCGGCATGCCGACGTTCGTTCCGCACCGCCCCGACCGGCCGGAAAAGAGTGAAGGCGGTGTACGCTTCAAAATCGCGTCCGAGTTTCAGCCAAGAGGCGACCAGCCGCAAGCCATCGCCGAACTCGTTGAGGGCGTCAGCAAACACGAGCACAATCAGGTGCTGCTCGGCGTGACGGGCTCCGGCAAAACGTTCACAATGGCACACGTCATCGAAGCGACGCAGCGCCCGGCCCTGATCCTTGCGCCGAACAAAACGCTCGCCGCCCAGCTCTACGGCGAGTTCAAGAGCTTCTTTCCTGACAACGCGGTCGAGTATTTCGTCTCGTATTACGATTACTACCAGCCCGAAGCCTACGTCCCGCGCACTGACACCTACATCGAGAAGGAATCCTCGATCAACGAACAGATCGACCGGATGCGCCACTCCGCGACCCGCGCGCTGCTCGAACGCGACGACGTCATCATCGTCGCGTCCGTCTCATGCATCTACGGTATCGGTTCGGTCGAAACCTACACTGCGATGACGTTCACGGTGCGCCAGGGCGAACAGCTTTCGCGCGATCAATTGCTGGCCGACCTCGTCGCGCTTCACTATCGCCGCAACGATCTCAATTTCGTCCGCGGCTCGTTCCGTGCGCGCGGCGACACCGTTGAAGTCTTTCCCGCCCACTTAGAGGATCGCGCGTGGCGTTTCTCGATGTTCGGTGACGAAATAGAGAGCATCGTCGAATTCGATCCGCTGACCGGCACGAAGACCGACGAGCTTGCGCTCGTGAAGCTTTACGCCAACTCACACTACGTGACGCCGAAGCCGACGCTGCAGCAGGCCATCAAGTCGATCAAGGCTGAGCTGAAGCAGCGCCTCGATGAGCTTTACAATGCCGGCAAGCTGCTCGAAGCCCAGCGCCTCGAACAGCGCACGACCTTCGACATGGAAATGATGGAAGCGACGGGTTCCTGCGCCGGCATCGAAAACTATTCGCGCTATCTGACGGGCCGCAATCCGGGAGATCCGCCGCCGACACTGTTCGAATATCTGCCCGATAACGCCCTCGTCTTCGCCGACGAAAGCCACGTCACGGTCCCACAGATCGGCGGCATGTTCCGCGGCGACTTCCGGCGCAAGGCGACGCTCGCCGAGTACGGCTTCCGCCTGCCGTCCTGCATGGACAATCGCCCGCTCCGCTTCGAAGAATGGGACGCGATGCGCCCGCAGTCGGTGTTCGTCTCGGCGACGCCCGCGAGCTGGGAACTGGAACAGACCGGCGGCACCTTCGCCGAACAGGTCATTCGCCCGACGGGACTGATCGACCCTGTCGTCGAAGTGCGTTCCGCGAAATCGCAGGTCGATGATCTGTTGGATGAAGTGCGCCAGGTTTCGCAAAAGGGCTATCGCACGCTCGTCACGGTGCTGACGAAACGCATGGCCGAAGACCTCACCGAATACATGCACGAGAACGGCGTGCGCGTCCGCTACATGCACTCCGACATCGAAACGCTGGAGCGTATCGAGATCATCCGCGATCTCCGTCTTGGCGCGTTCGATGTGCTCATCGGCATCAACCTGCTACGCGAAGGTCTCGACATTCCAGAGTGTGCGCTCGTCGCTATTCTCGATGCGGATAAGGAAGGCTTTCTACGTTCGGAAACTTCCCTTGTGCAGACCATCGGCCGCGCTGCGCGTAACGTTGACGGCAAAGTCATTCTCTACGCCGATCAGATCACCGGCTCTATGGAGCGCGCGATTGCCGAGACGACGCGCCGTCGCGAAAAGCAGATGGCATGGAACGAAGCCAACGGCATCACGCCGGAAAGCGTGAAGAAGAATATCGCCGACGTGCTGCAGTCTGTTTACGAGCAAGATCATGTGACAGTCGATGCCGGTCTGGCGGACGGCGACAAAGTGCAAACGCTCGGACACAACCTGCAGGCCGTCATCGCCGACATGGAACGGCGCATGAAAGAAGCCGCCGCCGATCTGGAATTCGAAACCGCCGCGCGCTTGCGCGACGAGATCAAACGCCTGCAGCAAACGGAACTCGCAATCTCCGACGACCCGCTCGCGCGCCAGTCGGAGATCGAGGACAAGTCCGGCGGCTTCAAAGGCGAACGAAAATACGGCGCGAAAGCGAATGTGCCGCCGGCGGCCGGTTCTTCACGCGTAAAGAACGAATACGAGCCGGTTCAGCCGACGCATGCTCAGTCCACATCACGCATCAAGAAACCTTCGCTCGACGACATGGGTCCAGGAACAGATCGCCCTGTGCCTGCTCGCGCGCCGACCGTCGACAGCCGCGCGAAAGCTGGCGCATTCGGCGAACGCATTTCCGGGCCGCACAAGCCGACGCTCGACGAGATGGGCCCGCACGCATCGCTGCCCGTGAAGTCCGGAGAGAAGCCGTCGCGCATTACGACGCCGACACGTACGCGGGAATTCGACGACGATAGCGAGAAAAAGAAACGCCGCGGCCGCCCACGTAAAACTGGCCGTCCTGGCCAATAAACACGCGACAATAACGGCGTTCTTCGCACTGCGGGGAACCTCGCCTGATGCACATGGTTGTCCCTCAGTTGTACAGCAATCGAGGAACCTCCAATGCCAAAGATCTCGAAAGCGAAAATTCTCATTCTAGCGACTGATGGCTTCGAGCAATCCGAACTCGACGTGCCGCGCGAGAAGCTGAAAGCCGTCGCGCAGCTTGTGCATGTCGCAGCACCGAAGGAGCGCAAACAGAAAGACTCGATCATCGGTTGGGAGAACAAAGACTGGGGTAAGCCCGTCAAAGTCGACGTCGAACTCAGCGAAGCTTCAACATCGCTCTACGATGCGATCGTACTTCCTGGCGGGCAGATGAATCCCGACACGCTCCGGCAAAATCCTGAGGCAGTAAAACTCATCAAAGCATTTTTGGCGGAAGGCAAAGTCGTCGCTGCGATCTGCCACGCTCCGTGGCTGCTGATCGAAGCCAACGCCGTCCGCGGCCGCAAAGCGACATCTTACGCCTCAATCAAAACCGACATGCTGAATGCTGGAGCACAATGGGTCGACGAACCCGCGGTATCCGACCAAGGCATTGTGACGAGCCGCAACCCCGGTGACCTCGAAGCCTTCGTCGCCAAGATCATCGAGGAAATCGAGGAAGGCAAACACGACCGCGCCGTTCTCGCGGCCTAGCGTCGTCTCAAATTTTGCAAAACGCGATGATACGAAGTGGCCGCTGCGTTAGCGGCCATTTCTACTTTTGCAAACCACCTCACCCCGCGAGTGCGCGCGGCGGCTTCTTCGGCGAAATCTGCAGGCTCTTTAAGATCATCAGCAGCGTCTGGCGCAGCGCTTCGTCCACCGTCTCGACGATGTGACCCGGCTCCGTCAGGTTCGCCGGAACCCAGACGAGCTGCGTATCGACGGTCCGCCAGCTGCCGAAATAGTCCCGGCCCTTGAGAACTGTCACACCGGTGCCAGCCAAGCCTTCCCGGACGGAAAAGCCGCTGAGTGTCACCTCCGGAATATCTGCAAGCTGCTGCAGCAGTTCGCGATCAGGCGTTGCCCATTTCATCGTGCGGTCTCGTTTTCGAATCGAAAAGAACGGTTCGACTGTCGAAATTAGGCAACGAAGGTTGCACAAGGGTTGACGCCATACCGATTTCGGACATGGCCTTTTAGACCGCGCCCGTCCGGCGCATAGCCCCGGCGGCCAAGTCCGGATATTTGTTCAGATGACATTCGTAATGTGACGTCGCGTGCCGGGAAGCCGCGAAACGCTTCAAAAGAGGGGTCGCGGACATGAAAGATGAAAAACCCGACGCCAGCCAGAACCCGACGGCTGCGGATATCACGACGCCGTCTGGCGACCCGGTCATTCGCACGATCGCCATGCCCGCCGACACCAATCCGGCAGGCGACATCTTCGGCGGCTGGATCATGTCGCAGATGGACCTTGCGGCAGGAAACGCCGCCGCCCGGCTCAGCCAGGGTCGCTGCGTGACGGTCGCCGTCGAAGGCATGAGCTTTCACTCCCCCGTCAAAGTCGGTGATGAAGTAACGGTTTGGGCGCTCCTCACGAAGCGCGGCCGCACATCAATGACGTTCGAGGTCCAGGCATGGCGGCGTCCGCGTGACGGCGAAGTTCAAGCCTGCGTGACGCGCGCGCATTTCACGTTCGTCGCGCTCGATGACAACGGCCGGCCGCGCCCCCTGCCCGACCCGCGCAATGGCTCAACCTGGGTCTAATCTCCCGCTGAAGGGAAAAAACATGAGACATGGTCTCGCCTACCGGCACGTACTTCCCGCGGCCGTTTTAATGGCGGCGCTCGCGACAGCAGCATTCGGCACTGACTTTGCCGATATTGCTGATGGCCTTCACGTCGGCCTGCTTGCGCTCGGCTTTCCGAAAACCGACGCGGCACGCGTTTGCAGCGTCTGCACGCCTGCGCGCGAAAAGGCGAGCGACCTTGCGCCGATTGATCACTTCATGGGCGGCCCGAAGCGCATCATCCTGATGCGTCACGCCGACAAGACCGACGACCCCGATAACGAAGACCTTTCGGATGCCGGCGTCGAGCGCGCCAAGCGCCTGGCGACGTACATCCCCGAAACCTTCGGCAAGCCCGACATCATCGTCGCGACTGCGGGATCGAAACATTCCGACCGGCCCCACGAAACGATGGAACCGCTCGCGGACGCACTCGATCTCAAAATCCAGGATTATTTCAACAAAGATGAGTTCGGCGATCTCATCGATGAAATCCTGAATGACCCAGACTTCAAGAACAAGACGGTCGTCATCTGCTGGCACCACAAGGAATTGCCCGCCATCGCCGCGCTGCTCGGCGCACCGGCCGGCAGCTATCCCGATCCTTGGCCGAAAAACGCCTACAACATTGTCCTCGACCTCCAATACGATCCCTTTTCCGGCAAACCTCCGAAGGTGTCGCGCGTCATCGAACCGTTTTGATCGCCGTGCGTAACTGCCGGATTGAAACGCCGGCAGATCGTCGTCGCATTGACGCTTCCGGCATCTCTGACTACACGCGGGCGCATGCTTAGTTGGGGCCGGGCGCCGATGCGGATATGCGCCGCGATGACACCGTTGAGGGACACGACGTGCTGAGTTCTGAGGAAAAAAGTGCCGACGGCAACAGCGGCTGGCTTGGCGCGCTTTGGAAAGCCTGGTGTGGGTACAAGGAAATAACCGCGACGTGCCACCCGGATGGCGGTCCTGGCCGCATCCTGTTGATGCGCCACGCCGAGAAGACCGGCAAAACCGACGACATTTATCTTTCGACAGACGGAATGAAGCGTGCCGAACGGCTGGCGACCTACATTCCGCAAGTCTTCGGTAAACCAGACTATATCTATGCAGCCGCGCGCTCGAAGCGGTCGATCCGCTCGATCGAAACGGTAAAACCGCTCGCCGCCACCCTCGGCATTGAGGTTCAATACCACATCGAAGACAAGCAGTTCCGTTCGCTCGTCACAGAGATTTTCTCGAAGCCCGAGTATCGCAGCAAGACCATCGTCATCTGCTGGCATCACGGCAAGCTGCCGGAGATCGCGTCCCTTCTGGGCGCGCAAAAAGGGTCTTATCCTGATCCCTGGCCTCAGGACTGCTTCAATCTCATCCTGGATTTCCGCTACGACCCCAAAACGGATGCGCCACCGATCGTCGCACAGATCGTCAATCCGTTCTAAAACCGGCATCAAAATGAAACCGGAGTACTGTAGAATCGCCCCCATATACGGGGGGCTGCGCCGGCCATTACCCTTTTAGTGTCGCCTCGCGGCCACACATTTCGGTGTGAACGCGAACTACATGCATACGGCTCGCAAAACGGCGAACATCAGACAATAATGCGCGCCGCTTGTGCAGCCCGCATTCTGGGAAGGAAGGCTTTACGTGATGCGCAATCTGAGACGTGCAACGTCGGTGTCGGCGTGGACCTCCGCCATCGCCGTGGCTTTAGCAGCTTCGGCGGCACCGGCATGGGCCGCATCGGACAACCCATTCGTCACCCTCGCAGGAACGTGGGGCGGCTCTGGCACGGCCCGCTTCGATGACGGCAAGACCGAAAGCCTGCGTTGCAAGGGATACTACACCAACAACGGCAACCCGCATAACCTCGGGCTCTCGATCCGCTGCGCCAACGCGTCTGCCAAATTGGAACTGCGCGCCAATCTCGTCGATACCAACGGCGCCGTCAGCGGCAGTTGGGAAGAGCGGACATACAATCAGTCGGGCACCGTGCAGGGACGCGCGACGGCCAGCCGGATGACGCTCGCCATCAGTGGCGGCATCACCGGTACGATGACCGTCTCGATTTCGGGCGGCACGCATTCAGTGACGGTCGCTTCCAGCGGTCCGTCGTTCAAGGGCGTGCACATTTCCATGTCGCGTTAACGGGAATCTGCCACACTTCCGGAAATTGGAGATTTCGATGCGCGCACGACTGCTGGCTCTCGTACCCGCCCTCGCCGCTATGCTCGGCACGACGGCACTTGTTCCGGTTGCAGATGCCGGCGGCATCGGCCGTCTGAAAACAAACTATAAGCCGGGCCAGATCATCACGGCCTATAGCCGCTACGGCAACGGCTCGATCAGAAGCGTCGTTCGACCGACGCAGGTGGGCTGGCAGGTGAAGCTGCCGAGCGGCAACTGGACCTACTGCCGTCGCAGTTGCGAAGAAACATTGCGCGTGCAGACGATCGACTACTTTTCGGGCGGCAACTCGATCGACGATGGCGGCTATGGCTCGCTTGCCCGCGAATGCGGCATCTTCGGCTGTCTGGGCGGCTCTTACGAATTCTCGTTCTGAGCGGCTTCTGATCTCTAGCGGCAGCGGCCTCAAGCTCTGCCCTATACGAGAAACGGATTGCTCGTCCGCTCGTGCCCGAATTGACTGGGCGAACCGTGCCCACAAATGAAGGCGACATCGTCGCCGAGCGGTAGCAGCTTCGTCTTGATAGCGGAAATCAGCGCCTCATGATCGCCATACGGAAAGTCCGTACGTCCGATTGAGCCGCGAAAGATGACGTCGCCGACGAGCGCAAACCGCTGCGGCTGGTTAAAGAATACGACCGAACCGGGCGAGTGCCCCGGACAGTGAAAAATCTCGAACGTATGCCCGGCGACCGTGACCGTCTCGCCTTCGTCGAGCCAACGGTCCGGCACAACGTTGCGGACACCGGAAAAGCCGTACATCTCGCCCTGCTTTTCCAGTGCATCGAGCAGGATCGAGTCGTTCTTGTGCGGGCCTTCGATCTTGACGCCGAGCCTGTCGCGCAATTCCGCCGCGCCACCCGCATGATCGATGTGCCCATGCGTCAGCAGGATCTTCTCGACCGTCATGCCGGTCTCTTTGATCGCGGCTTCAATACGATCAAGATCACCACCCGGATCGATAACCGCGCCGACCTTCGTCGCCTCGTCCCAGATCAAGGTGCAATTCTGCTCGAACGGCGTGACGCGAACGATCGCGGCCTGCAGCGGGGATGAAACGTTCGCGCGCGGTTCGCTCATGAGATTTGCTCCGTATTGCCGACCTGGGTCTTAGCGCATCTTGCGGTGCAGGTAGCAGCGTCGCATTGGCGCAAATATCGGCACAGCAGCGGCCTCTGCCCAACCACCCCCAGATAATCTGCCTAATTAATAATCATGGTTCATTGCCTTTCGGCATCTCCGCGCCAAAGCCGAATCGCACGATCGTCCGCATACGCTCAATTTTTGCTCAATACGGGAAGAAGCAACAATGCCGAACACAATCAGTATTGCACTAAGCATCGCTGTTTCGGCTGCTGCGTTTGGGCTCGCCTCTCACCCGGCACACGCCAACGACTGGAATGGGTTTTCGGTCGGAATTGGAGGCGGTTACGGGGTCACCAACAATGAAATGAAGATCGGTCCCGGTCCCGACGTGACGGGAATAAGCGGCGGCCTGGATATCAACGGGCTCAGCGGCACCGGCGGTTTTTTCACCCTCGGCGCTGGTTACGACCGCGTTCTCTATAACAAACTGCTCGTCGGCGCATTCGTCGACTACGATTTCGCCGACATCGAGACAAAGGTCTCGCTCGGCATCCCGCCCGCCGACGATCTGAACGCGAGCGCTAAATTCAAGATCGATAACCAGCTCTCGGTCGGTGGCAAGGTCGGATATTTGGTTTCACCGACGACGGTCTTCTTCGCGACGGGCGGCTACGCGCACGCCGAAACGAGCGATGTGGATGCCTCGGTTTCAACGGCCAGCGGCGGCGGCAGCGGAACGCTCGCGAGTGTCGGAAGCTTCAACGGCTATTTCTTCGGCGGCGGCGCCGAGACGCTGATCGGCAAGGGATTCAGCGTCAAGGCCGAGTATCGCTATACCTCACTTGAGGCCGAAAACGCGACGGTCCTGCCTGGCAGTGGTGCCAGCGACTTCATATCCGCGTCGATCAAACCGCAGATTCAAACGGCGCGACTGTCGCTCAATTATCGCTTCGGCGATGACAGCAACGACGCCGCGACCAATCCGCAGCCGCCGATTGTCAACAGCAATTGGACAGGTCCCTATATCGGCATCGGTGCGGGCTACGGCGTCGCGAACAATAAGGCGACGGTTGCAGATCGCTCATCGCCGCCGGGATCCATCTTCAACGTCGCCCTTGATGGCCTCGGAAGCGACGGAGGACTGATATCTGGCACGGTCGGTTACGACCTCCAGCTCCACACACGCTATGTCATCGGCGCATTTTTCGATGCCGACTTTGCCAATCTCAAAAACCGCAACACCCTCAGCCTGACAGACGGCATCGATACTCTTGGCGCCGGCACGATCTCGAAGTTCGACAACATGCTGATGGTCGGCGGCAGGTTCGGATATCTCGTTACCCCCGACACGCTGGTCTTCGGAAGTGTCGGCTATGCCAACGTCGGAATGGATCCGATGACGCTCAACGCGGGGTTCTCCGGAGCGAGCACTGGTATAGTGCTGATCGACGGCCAGCGATTTGACGGCTTCTTCGTCGGCGGCGGTATCGAAACGAAAATCTGGGAGTCGCTGTCGCTTAAGGCCGAATATCGCTATGTCGATCTCAGCCGCGATGAGGTGACGTTATTGCCGAACGACCTTCCTCAAATCAATCAGTTCATCTCGACCAAATTCGATCCCACCATCCAGATGGGCCGCCTCTCGCTCAACTATCGCTTTGGCGCTCGCGAAACGCCCGACGCTCCGTTGAAATAGCGCGGTGGGAAGCTTGCTGCACTCCGCATGCCTCCCAAAAACACGACAAGGGCCGTCATGGCCCCTGTGCGCGTGATCGCAATGACGCTCTGGCCTACGCGGCCTCGGAGCCTTCATCACTCGGATCGCGAAGAACGTAGCCGCGGCCCCACACCGTCTCGATGTAGTGCTTGCCGCCGGTCGCTGCCTGCAGCTTCTTACGAAGTTTGCAGATGAACACGTCGATGATCTTGAGCTCGGGCTCGTCCATGCCGCCGTAGAGATGATTAAGGAACATCTCCTTCGTCAGCGTCGTGCCCTTGCGCAGCGAGAGCAGCTCGAGCATCTGATATTCCTTGCCCGTCAGATGCACGCGCTGATTATTGACGTCGACCGTCTTGGTGTCGAGGTTAACGCGAAGATCGCCCGTCTCGATGACCGATTGCGCATGACCTTTCGAACGGCGAACGATCGCCTGGATTCGCGCGACGAGTTCGTCCTTGTGGAACGGCTTCGTCATATAGTCGTCGGCGCCGAAGCCGAGACCGCGAACTTTGTCGTCGATGCCGGCAAGGCCCGATAGAATGAGAATTGGCGTGCCGACCTTTGCCACGCGCAGCGTCTTCAGAACTTCATAGCCGCTCATGTCGGGAAGGTTCAGGTCGAGGAGAATAATATCGTAATCATAAAGTTTGCCGAGATCGACGCCCTCTTCCCCAAGATCCGTCGTGTAAACGTTAAAACCTTCCGACTGCAGCATAAGCTCAATGCTTTGCGCCGTGGCACTATCATCTTCAATGAGTAGAACCCGCATGACCGTCCCTCTGGTGCCCTATCCGATCCGTGTCCGCGCTATGTCTGCTCTTTGCTCAAAGTGAACGCACTACAGTCGAGCTAAGCGATCGTTAGGAAGTTAGCGACGAGAGGTTAACAAACCCTAATCCGCGTTAGCTATTTCACCATACTGTCGGAATGCCGAAACACGTCAGCGTCCGCAGCCGATGATACGGCTTTCACGATCTCGGGTCACGCGCCGTCGATAACGGGACAAAGTAATCCCGTTCGCGCCGGACAACGGCCCGCCACAAGTTTCGATGTATTAGAACTTGCCCCTCTCGACCCGCTAACAGACCCTAAGCGAAACCTCTCGCTGGGGCGCCCACCCCATTGATTGGCCTATACAATCGCCTCGCAATCCATATACGGCTCGAATCAAGAGCTAACAGAATTCGCGTCATTGCCCTAGATGGGTTATGGCCAAAATCTGCCCCCAAACGAAACGACCGATCAGAATTAGTTACGCGTTGCTTTACCGCAACTTAAGTGCAGAATGTTATTTAGAGTATTGAGGGTCCTAAAGAGCTGTTGCAATGCAGCCTCTTGCCGGATTTAAGGTATTTCTTCCTGGTTGCTGTAGCAGCAAAGCCTTATCAATGATCTGGCATGCTTCTTGGATACCAGGGTTCGAATGTGTTTGGGGTATCGAACGATGAAGTCACGTGACCTGGCCATCCGCCTGAAGCGTCGAGAAGTGGAAGAGAAGTCCAGAAAGGTTGACGATCTCGAGCGCATTATTCGCGAATTTGATCAAATGGCTGCTGATTTGGAACGCCAGATCCAGCTCGAAGAGGATCGCACCGGCATTCGCGATCGCGGGCATTTCTCCTACTCGACCTTTGCGAAGGCCGCCGCCCAGCGCCGCGACAACCTCCGACAGTCGACGGAAGGCCTCCGCGAGAAGCTTACCGCCGCCGTCCGCGAGCGCGATGACACCGTCGAACAGTTTTCCCGGGCCTCCCAGCAGTCCCAGAATATGGACGATCCGCGTCCCGGCCGCCGCGACCGTCCGCTCGGCTTCACGGCCCTTCGCTGAGCCTTGCGCTCCGGGCGAACTTGGGTTGTGTAGGCCGTCAGAAAAAGGCAGGCTTCAAGGCGGTGCCCGAAAGGCGCCGCCTTTTTCATTCCAAATTCTGTTGGCGGTGCGGCTGAAAGTGCTCCGCCCCCTTGCCCAAACGTAACGCGGCGGGCAGGAGTCTGTGCCGTTGCAGTGCTCAGAATGACGATTCGATTGGACTGCACTTTGGGGGAAGATGTCGCTTCGCCGTCCATCATGCATGGCCGCTTCAGCGCTGCTTTTGGCTGCGTCGCTATCGGGTTGCGCAGGCAATACCCCTGAACTGCCGTCGCTCGGCGCGCAATCGACGGCTGCAACAGCACCCACGCCCGTCACGATGCCGACGTCGCCAACGACAGCACCCGGCGACCCTGAAGCACCTCCCGGCACTCCCATTCGCGGCGCTGTTGGATCGGCAACCACGATCTATTCGCACATCGCGACCGGTGCGATGGCCTGCTGGTTCTCGGCGAATGGACCGCTCAAGAAAGATTATATCTTCCATGCCGCGGCCGACGCGCCATCGCGCGGCACCGGCGGCAAGGCCGTGATCACAATCCACGTGCGTGATCCGTCGCAGGCCAACCCGCGTGGGCTCAAAGCCTATCTGGTTCAAATCGAGCCAACCGGCGAAGAAACCGCCAGCGTCACCGTCGAAAACCGCAAGATGTCGGACGCCTACGCCGCCGCCATGACCGACGACATTTCCCGGTGGTCGAAAGGCGAAGAAGGCTGCCACGGCCCGACGACCGTCGCCGCATGGCCTCCGCCACCAGGCGACGCCGTCGCGTCCGCAACAAAACCGGCAAAGACCGCGAAGAAGCCCAAGACAAAGGTCAAGGCTGCGCAGGCGAAACCTGCCGCGCAGTCTGCTTCTCAACCGTAAACACAGTTGGACACGGCCAAACGGCCCGCAAGCGCGAGCCGCCGCGTTCACCTCACGAGGATCGCGAAGTTATTCGCGATAGTCCTGCAGGCGCGTCGCCCGAAGACCCGGAAGACCATGCTTGTCGATCGAACGCTGCCACGACAAAAACTCGTCGACGGTCAGCGTATATCGCTCGCAGGCCTCCTCAATGCTGAGCAGTCCGCCGCGCACGGCAGCAACCACTTCAGCCTTGCGGCGAATAACCCAACGTTTCGTATCCCGCGGGGGAAGATCTGCGACTGTAAGCGGAGACCCATCGGGTCCGATCACATAGCGCCCGCGCGCTCTCATCTGCTGTTCGGTCATGATACTCGATACACACTCTTGACCACGGATCAGTTATAACCGGTTTGCGATTAAATTAGCACTAACCCATTGAGTAAAAAAGACTTAAATAGGCGTGCCAATTCCAACATTCCGGCCACTGAAATAGGGCGCCGATGAGGCGAACTGTTCCATTTTGACCCAATCGCTAACCGTAAGTCTTTCTCAGCGAAAAATGGGCCAACGACAGCTTCCGGATGACACACAGCCTTGCCGATGGCAGATTTGAGAACTATTGATTACACGCTATTCGAATTGGCGGTGGCGCCATCCAGGCTGCGTCACGGTAGTTGTCTGAATCTGTTCAATCTTTTGAAGGATAGCGGCACAGGGATAGCGTTGCAGGGGCCGACCGATGGCCCGCTTTGAGTTACCCTAGCCTCTGCTTGATCACCATGACTCAGTCTGAAACGACATTTGCCAGCCGCGGCACGATGACCAATCCCGCCAACACGCCCATCGCGGTGCCGGCCGCTCGCAAGCGCGTGGTCGTCGCCATGTCCGGCGGCGTCGACAGCTCAGTTGCTGCGGCAATCATGAAGGCAGCCGGCCACGACGTCATCGGCGTCACACTCCAGCTTTACGATCATGGGTCAGCCACCGGACGCAAGGGCAGCTGTTGCGCCGGCCAGGACATCCACGATGCGCGGCGCGTCGCCGAAGCTCTCGACATCCCCCATTACGTTCTGGACTACGAGACGCGCTTCGCCGCCAAGGTGATCGAGACGTTCGCCGAGAGCTACGTCGCCGGTGAAACGCCGATTCCGTGCGTCACCTGCAACAACGAGATCAAGTTCCGCGATCTTCTCGACACCGCCAAGGATCTCGGCGCCGACGTACTCGTCACGGGCCATTACGTGCAGCGGCTCGACACCGAGCACGGCCCCGTCCTCGCCCGCGCCGTCGATACAGATCGCGACCAGAGCTATTTTCTGTTCGGGATCACAAAGGAGCAGCTTGCGTCCCTGTGGTTCCCGATCGGCGGCATGCGCAAGGCCGACGTGCGCGAGCTTGCCCGCTCGTTCAATCTGCCCGTCGCCGATAAGTCGGACAGCCAGGACATCTGCTTCGTCCCGACCGGCAAGTACACCGACGTGATCGAACGCCTGAAGCCGACCGCGCTCGATTCCGGCAACATCGTCCACCTCGACGGTCGCATTCTCGGCCGTCACGACGGCATCGTTCACTATACGGTCGGTCAGCGTCGCGGCATCAAGATCCCCGCCGCCGAGCCGCTGTACGTCGTGCGCCTCGACGCCGCCCGCAACGAAGTCATCGTTGGGCCGCGCTCGGCGCTGACGACGACCGGCCTGATGCTCCGCAACGTCAATTGGCTCGGGGAAAAACCGCTCGAAGACGTCGGTGCATCTGGACTTTCGCTGTATGTTCGCATGCGTTCGTCACAGAATCTTCGGCCCGCACTGCTGCAAATCGAGCAAAATGCTGCGGTCAGAATTGAACTTCATGACGGTGAGGAAGGTATTGCGACCGGTCAGGCGTGCGTGTTTTATGCCGATAACGGTACGGAAGGACGCGTTCTCGGCGGGGGCTGGATTGCCAAGACGATCAAGGCAAACGGTGCCGAGCCTCGCGTTGCGACGACGATGGCCGAGTTGGGACGCTAGGCGCATCGAGCAAGATTGTTTGCGGACTGATGGAGATCGGCAGTGAGTGATAACAAGCCTTCGAGCTTCCGCTCCGCGACAGCGCGGTCGGAAGCACAGAAAGGGCGTTCTGCAACGAAGGTTCTTCAACTCGATGAAGGGCAGGTTCGCGACGCTTACCGCCGATGGGCGCCTGTCTACGACTATACCTTCGGAGCCGTTTCGACGGCTGGCCGCCGACATGCCGTCGAGATCATCAACTCCGGGTCTGGGCGCGTTCTCGAAGTTGGCGTCGGCACCGGCTTGTCACTTCCGAACTACAAGAAACACCTCGACATCGTTGGCATCGACCTCGCGCCTGAAATGCTTGAGAAGGCCCGCGAGCGCGTCAAAGCCGAAAAGCTGACGAACGTTTCCGGCCTCCACGAGATGGACGCCAGTAATCTCACTTTCCCCGACAACACCTTCGACACGACGGTTGCGATGTACGTCATCACCGTCGTTCCCGATCCCAAGAAGGTGATGCTTGAACTCGCACGCGTAACCAAGCCCGGCGGCGAGGTCATGCTGGTCAATCACTTCAGCCAGGACGAAGGCGTCCGCGGCTGGGTCGAGCGCCAGATGGCACCGTTCGCCGACCTCGTCGGCTGGCATTCCGTCTTCGACGTCTCGCGCGTCATGGTCTGCCCGGACCTGAAGCTGATGGACCGCAAGGCACTCCGACCCTGGGGCATCTTCACGATGATGCGCTTCCGCAAGGACGAAGGCTCGGCCTCGCTCCGCCCCGAAGCGGCGGAATAGCCGCCAGCCTTCAACCAATTGCCGAGATAAGCGGTTCGGCGGCATTTTGAGACGGCGCGCCGTGTTGACAGAAAGGCACGGCGCTCCCTATAGACGGTCCCTCGACGGCGCAGCGCGCCGCGTGTGGCGGGATAGCTCAGGTGGTTAGAGCGGCGGTCTCATAATCCGCAGGTCGGCGGTTCAAGTCCGCCTCCCGCTACCAATAAGCCAGCCTTAGCGCGACAAAATTTGTCTCCCCTCATCTGGCTTACCTTCGCCAGCGCGAAGCATGGGCGCGATCAATCAGCGTGAAAGGTGCATCCAACGCACATTTCTCGCTCGCTTTCCTGGCATCGTGAAGAAAATGATCATTGCCCCGCGCGGCAATCGCGCGCGGTCATTATGCCTGCGTTCCAATCTTAGGACGAACTCGGCGGCCGGCACTCCGTTGCAAAAATCACCATATCGGATTTGCCGAAAAATTGGGACGGTTCGGCCTTCTCCCAGCGCAGACGATGCAAGGCGCCTTCGATCGCAAGCTCAATTCCGCCCGGCGCTTCAGTGCGCCCATTGTTGATCTCATCTACTGAACTGAATAAACTATCGAAAAATTTTTTTATTGATCGATTGGGGGATATTTTATCCATGGATTGGACGCCGAGTTCGCGACTTGTGGCGTATTTGAAGAACATGGACGCGGAAGTCGAGGGATGGTTTGCAGTCGGGGACGGCCTCGCCTTCAGCGAATGCCTCAAAATTCAAGAGAAAGAAGGTATTGCTGGCGATATCGCCGAGATTGGCGTTCATCACGGAAAATCATTTCTCGCCTTGGCTATCGCGGCACGCCGAGACGAAATTCTTTATGCGATCGACATTTTCGGACGACAAGATCTGAACATCGACAGATCTGGTCTGGGAAATTTCGATGTATTCAAGTCGAACTGCGAGAAATTTGCGCCGCACCCCGAACGGGTGAAAGCGCTTGAAATGTCATCGCTCGAACTCAAGGGGGAAGGAGAAAGAATTCCTTACCCCGCTTCGCTTCCTATCCATCGACGGCGGCCACACCAGCGCCATTACTCTTAACGATATCGAGATCGCTGAGCGGATCCTCGTCCCCGGCGGCATGTGCTGTATCGACGATATTATACACATGCAGTGGACGGGCGTTCTCAGCGGGGTTTTCGCCTACTTTTATAAGCGCCGCTTCTTCAAGGGGCCGAGCTTGGTACCGTTCGCGATGCTGCCAAAGAAGCTCTATATGTGCCGCCCTCAGTTCCGTGATCTCCGGCGTCTACAATTCGCAGAGGCCTTCGGTGCGTTCGTAGTCAAAAAGGATGCCGAATTCGGCCCTTATGTTATCGATATTTACAAGCCGGGGCTGCAAGAAGCATAGAAACGTCAGATGTCTCATTGAGAAAATTCAAGGGACACATCCGCGACTATCCTGGCCGCAAATGATCAAACGCGCGATGTCGGAAACAGTCTCCTCCTAGCAGATTTCAGAACACCGATTTCATTTCGTCAGCACGCTGGTCCTGCCTCATCACCCCCCCATGAATGCACGGCCGCCTTTTCTCAAATCGATGACAATGTCAGCCTCGGGCGAGGTTCGCGGGTTAGAAAACGCTGTTTCATCGGCGGCGGCTCGTCCGCATGTGCTTACCGCAGCCGATAGGCCATCAACGGCCCTCCTTTATGCACCCGCCCCATAGGAGACCGCATGTCCATTTCATCCGTCGGCAACTCGGACGCCTACGCACGCTATCGCCAGCAGGCGCTCGATCTCCTGGCTTCGCCCGGCCAGCAGATGCAAGCAGGTCAGACGGCAGCCCTGTCCTACATCACGCCACCGGCCACGACCGACCCTTCCGACACCAATCCGTTCGCGACCAAGTTCAAAACCGATCTTTCGATGCTCAACGGCTCGAATGACGGCAAATCGCACGCTCATGGTGCGCACGGCCACCACGGCAAAGCCGACGCGACATCGCAGACGAGCGACAGCACGGCGACTACCGATACGGCCGCGACCGACCCGCTCCAGCAGACGCTCACCGAATTCGCCAATCTCCTGAAGACAGCCGCCGGCATTGCTGCGGTGATCGCCTGATCCAACAGGCGACAAGACGGTTACTCGCGAAGCCGCACAGCGGTCTCAGTCGAAATCGACTTTACGGCTTCGCATTTTCTTCACCTGCCCGCGCACGGTCTTTGCTTTGATGCGCTCTTCACGGGCCCCGCGCGACGGCTTGGTTTTGATCCTGAGCTTCGGCCGCACTAGCGCTTCGGCAATCAACTCAGCGAGGCGCGCACGCGCATCCGCCCGGTTCTGCTCCTGACTTCGAAACCGGTCCGCCTGGATGACGATCACGCCATCAAGCGTCAGCCGCCGCCCCGCAAGCCGCTTCAGGCGCTCGCGGGCGTAAGGCGGTATCGAGGTGTTGGCTTGCAGGTTGAACCTCAGTTCGACTGCCGTCGACACCTTGTTGACGTTTTGGCCACCCGGTCCCGACGCCCTGACGAAGCGCTCTTCGAGTTCCGCTTCGTCGATGTCGAGCGCATCGGAAACGCGCATCGCGCTGCTAGTCCTTCTTCGCGGGCGAGAAGAACATCAGGCGGTTGAAGAACGGATCGATGACTTTGATCTCGCGCGTCCCCCACGGCATCGCTTCGATCCCCGGCCGCATATACTTGTAGCCCTTCTCCATGATCTCAGCGTGATAGCCGTCAATATCGTCGACGGCAATTCGAACTGCGCTGCCTGGGGCTGCGTCCCCATGATGCTCGGAGAGATGGATGATGCAGGCGCTCCGCTTGATCTGCGCATAAAGCGGCATGCCCGGCTCGAACCGATGTCCCCAGTCGAGCGTGAACCCCAAGAAGCCAAGGTAGAAGTCTTTGGCCTTCCCCTCGTCGAATATCCTTAATATCGGCACGGCCGGAGAGATGTGCATAATCATCAATCGAAAATTGCAGCCCGATGAAAACACCACTATTGATTGCGAAAAACTGCGGCATAGTATTCGCGATTGCGAAATTCGGGAACAACCCTCAGGAGGAGATCGTAAGGCAGTTAGTGCGCATACGGAATATAGCCCCATTTCGCCCTACATTGCGCCCTATTTGTAGCATTTTAGCAGCAGCATTTACCATTTGTTGAATGCCGCAACATAGCCTTGGTCGAGGAGCTGCAACCGACCGTCAGCTTAGGGGTCGAATCATATTACTGATTTAGGGCTGAGGAGCCGCTATGCGAACTGCGACGACATCGACCGCGATTCACGCCATTGAGGAGACCACGCATGTGGCTCGTCCGTCAGGCTTGTCGCGCTTCGCTGGTCTCGCGATTGCGTCCCTCGTTCCAGCCGTCTTCTGGAGTGCCATTCTCGCTGTCGGCGCGTTGTGGCTCGACAAGCCGCTGTCCTCGACAACGATCCTGATGGTCGGCGCGGCGATTGCTCTCTTCCTCTTCGCGATTTGCGCTCCGCTGATGTTGCGCCGGCCGGCTGCCGACACCGACGCCAAAATCGAAGCCCGCAAGGCGTAGAATTCCAAAACCTGCATTCACCGCGGCATGCCATACGCGTCTCGGCCAGAGCGCAACAATTGCGCGGCATCCGCCCGATCGCTCTCCAATACGAATGCAAAGCCCAATGAAAAACGGGGCGCCGTCGAAACAGCACCCCGCTAATTTCTGCCGAACAGTTTCGAAACGTGGCTTACTCCGCAGCGACACGCTTCTTCGGTTTCACCAGTTCCATATAGTCGTTCAGGAGCGTCTCGGTGACTTTGGCCGGCTTGTATTTGTGCTCGCCAATCTCCGAAACCGGCGTCACTTCCGCCGCCGTACCGGTGATGAAGCATTCCGAGAACGACGCCAGCTCGTCCGGCATAATATCGCGCTCGATCACCTGAATTCCGCGCTTTTTCGCAAGCTCGATGACCGTCCGACGCGTGATGCCGTTAAGGAAGCAATCGGCCGTCGGCGTATGAATAACGCCGTCCTTGACGAAGAAGATGTTGGCGCCGGTGCATTCCGCCACGCGGCCCTTCCAATCGAGCATCAAAGCATCCGAATAGCCCATGCGCTCGGCGCGGTGCTTTTCGAGCGTGCAGATCATGTAGAGACCGGCAGCCTTGGCGCGCGACGGCGCGCAGGCCGGATCTGGACGACGGTAAACGGCATTGGTGATGCGAATACCCTTCAGCCGCTGTTCCATCGGGAAATAGGAACCCCAGTCCCAGGCCGCGACGGCGAGATGGATCTTCGAGTTCTGCGCCGAAACACCCATCTGCTCGCTGCCGCGCCATGCCACAGGCCGCACGTAGCAGTCCGACAGCTTGTTGGCGGCAATGACATCCCGGCAGGCTTGGTCGATTTCAGCGACGGTGTACGGAATTGTAAAGTCGAGGATCCGGGCACTTTCTATCAGCCGCTCGCTATGCTCGGTCAGCTTGAAGATCTCGCCGTCGTAGGCGCGCTCGCCCTCGAACACCGAGCTGGCGTAGTGCAGCCCGTGCGTCAGGATATGAACGTTCGCGTCGCGCCAGGGAACGAGCGCTCCATCCATCCAGATGAACCCGTCGCGATCGTGAAACGGAATAAGGTCGGCCATGCCAGCGTAATCCTTCCTGGTCTTTATCATTGGCGAATTTGAAGTGGTGGTGTATGTCGCGCGGTCCGTTACGGACGGGCCAGGCAGGCTGAAACGCTCGGAAAACCGATATTTCAGTGCGCCGCGTGCAAGACTATGGACCTGCGGGACAAGCCACCAAATTGGCTTGCAACAGAATACAATCGAGGCCAATAAGTCAACATGACTGACATAACGTCAGAAGGCCCGTCAGAACATCGCGGCGCACCGGGACAGCCCTCCCACGCCCAGGACGCTGGCCGACGCTCTCCGAATGCCGACCTGATCGCCTGTATCGAGCTGTTTTACTTCGCGTATCGCGGCTTTACATGCGACCCGGATACGATACTTGAGCAATACGGCTTCGGGCGAGCGCACCACCGCGTCCTGCACTTCGTGCACCGCAATCCCGGCCTGAAGGTCGCGGAACTGCTCGATATTTTGCAGATTACAAAACAGTCATTAGCGCGCGTCTTGAAACAGCTCGTCGATGAGGGCTTCATCATCCAGAAAGCGGGCAACGAGGATCGCCGAGAACGCCGCCTCTATCTGTCGGCAAAAGGCGCGCGTTTGACCGATAAACTGACACAAATCCAGGCCAAACGGATTGAAGGGGCTCTTGCCGGGCTCGGCGAAAACGCCGACACCGTTGCAAGGAATTTTCTCTTCGCGATGATTTCCGAAAAGGACAAGCATCGTGTCGAAAGCCTTATCCGTAGCGAGCACGGCGGACTGCCCTCGCCCGAACCTGGTTGCAACCCACGGGAACCATGATGGCACCGGACCGAACTGAACCTTTGGCCGATAATGCCCCGCACATCCTCGTCGTCGATGACGACCAGAAAATCCGCGGACTGCTCGGCCGCTTTCTTTCGAGCAACGGCTTCCGCGTCACCGAAGCGTCTGACGCTGCCTCCGCGCGATCCTACATGCGTGGCCTTGCGTTCGACCTGGTGCTGCTCGACGTCATGATGCCTGGCGAAAGCGGCTTGTCTCTCGCCCGCGACCTGAAGCTAACGCGCCCAGTGCCGATCTGCATGCTGACCGCACTCGCCGAAGCCGAGGATCGCATTTCAGGTCTCGAAGCCGGCGTCGACGATTACGTCTCGAAGCCCTTCGATCCACGCGAGCTGTTGCTCCGCCTGCGCAACATCCTTCGTCGCGGCCAGACGCAAACCGCCCAGCGCGATGAAATCCGCATGGGTGGCTGCGTCTTCAACATCACGCGCGGCGAACTCAAGCGCGATGACGAAGCCATCAAGTTGACCGAGCGTGAGCGCGATCTTTTGCGCCTCTTCTCACAACGCATTGGCGTCGCCGTTCCGCGCCATGAACTGTCGAGTGACGACAGCACGGGCAGCGAGCGCGCCATCGACGTCCAGATCAACCGCCTCCGGCGCAAGATCGAAGCCGACCCTTCGAACCCGGTCTATTTGCAAACGGTCAGAGGCAAAGGCTACATCCTCTACACCGATTGACCGTAACAGCGCGCTCGGGCCGACCGGCGCAAGGCGGATAGCATCCCATGGCCGTTGTGCCCGAAACGACCCCGGAGACCGGCAGCCTCGCCGCGCGCTATCAGCGCTTTCGCGAGCACCCGATCGTCATGCGCATCCTGGGTCTCGGCTCCGAGATGCTGCCGAAAGGGCTTTATGCCCGCGCGCTGCTGATCATCATCACGCCCATCGTCGTCCTTGAAGGCGTGATCGCATTCGCGTTCATGGAACGGCACTGGCAAGCCGTTACGCGCCGGCTTTCGGAAGCAACCGCGCGCGATATCGCCGCCGTGATCGAAGTCTATGAGGACATGGCGAAACGCGAAGGTCCGCAAAAGATCATCGACCTCGCGCGCGATCGCCTCAACCTGCAAATGGAAGTGCTGCCGAGCGGCGACCTGCCGCCGCCTGGTCCGAAACCATTCTTTCGCCTGCTCGACCGCGCGCTCTCGAACGAACTGCGCAAGCACGTACAGCTGCCGTTCTGGATCAACACCGTCGGCGACCAGAACGTCGAGATCCGCGTGAAGCTCGACGATGCGATCCTGCGTTTCGTCGCCACCCGCAGCCAGACGTATGCCTCGAACTCGCACATCTTCCTGCTGTGGATGGTCGGCTCGTCCGTTATTCTGCTGACGGTCGCGATCCTGTTCCTGCGCAACCAGATCAGGCCCATCCTCCGTCTTGCGGACGCGGCGGACGAATTCGGCAAAGGTCGCGGCATCCCGGAGGATTTCCGCCCGCGCGGCGCACGCGAGGTGCGCCAGGCCGCGCTCGCCTTCCTGCAGATGCGCGACCGCATCAAGCAGCACGTCGAGCAGCGTACGACGATGCTGGCGGGCGTCAGCCACGACCTGCGCACCGTCCTGACCCGCTTCAAGCTTGAGCTTGCCCTACTCGAAGATACGCCGGAGACGCGCGCACTCTCCGCCGACGTCGACGAGATGCAGCACATGCTCGAAGACTACCTCGCCTTCGCGAAAGGCGACGGCGGCGAGGAAGCCAAGCCGACGAACCTCAAGGAGCTGCTGGAAGAGATCGTCGACGATGCGTCGATCTACGCTTGCTCGATCGAACTCAAGATCCGCAAGAGCAAGGGCGACATCATCCTGCCGTTGAAGCGGCAGGCCCTGAAACGCGCCATCATGAACCTCGTCACCAACGCTGCCCGCTTCGGAGACCGCATCATCATTCGTGTGGCACCCGAAGGCCGCTGGGTTCGCATCGAGGTCGACGACGACGGCCCTGGCATCCCCGAAGACGAACGCGAGAACGTCTTCCGGCCTTTCTATCGTCTCGACCACGCCCGCAATCAGGACGAGGGCAACAGCGGCTTGGGGCTCGTCATCGCCCGCGACATCGCCAAAAGCCACGGCGGCGAGATCGCATTGGGCGAGAGTTCGATGGGCGGCCTCCGCGCCATTATCTCTTTGCCGCAATAGAGAAATTTGACTGTCGATCACAAATTTGGCGCGCGGGGCACACGCCCTTGTGATTTGACTGTAACGTTATGAAGTTACAATTCTTGGACATCGGTTCCGGCACGATTTCCCGTCCGACTACGGCGAAGGTGTCCTCCAAGGCTGCAGTCGCCGGAACCGAAGTTCCACGCTGTGGGTCGCCAACCCACGGGAACGCCAATCGAAGGTCGCGAACCTCGGGCGAGACCAATTTCCCAGCCCTGGTCAATGCCCGAGTTCGCGGCCTCGTTTTTCCGCCGCCAGCACCGCTTCCGTCATCAGCTCTTTGAGGCCGCTACCGTCGCGCATCAACACGCCCAGCGCAGCCGCCGTCGTGCCGCCCGGTGAAGTCACGTTCTGGCGCAGCGCAGCCGGATCGGCCTTCGACTGATGCAAAAGCTCACCGGCGCCTGATACCGTGGCAGTGGCGAGCCGCTTCGCCGTCGCCGCATCGAGCCCCGCCGCAACGCCAGCGTCCGCCAGTGCTTCCGCCAGCAGGAACACATAGGCAGGTCCCGACCCCGACACCGCCGTTACCGCGTCGATCAGATCTTCTTCCGGAACCCAAACGACATCACCAACCGCGCCGAGCAGCGCTTCGCAGGCGGCCTTTTGAGACGGCGTTGTATGAGCGCTCGCGACGGCGCCCGTGATGCCGCGCGCGATGGCAGCCGGCGTATTCGGCATGGCCCGCACAACGGCAATACCAGCCGGCAGATGCCTCTCGAAGCTCGCAATCGTCTTGCCCGCCGCAATCGACACGACGACCGTCTGAGGCCCCGCGATCTTGGCCAAGGCCGGAAAGACGTCATCCATCACTTGCGGCTTCACCGCGACGACGATGACAGCGGGTGGCGTCGACTGCGGTTCCAGAACCGGTTGCGACGCGATCCCGTGCTTCTGCGCGAGTTCAAGCGCAGCGCCGGAAAGCTGCGGTTCCTGGATGATGACCTGAGCCGGATCGAGGCCCCGCTCAAGCCAGCCCGCGAGCATCGCTGCGCCCATTTTGCCCGCGCCGGCAAGCACGACGGAACCATCTAATTTCAGAGACATAACCCGGACACCTTGGAAAGTGGCCGGGCGTGGGTCGAGACGTCGCCCGATGGACCCGGCTTAAGCCTGCCCCTGCGTCTCGAACATCGTCGAAACCAGGGCTTCGCGGCTTTCCTTACCTGCCCACACCACGAACTGGAAGGCCTGGTAATACCGTTCGCAGCCTTCGAGCGCCGCTTTCAGCATCGCTTCGCACTGCCGGACCGTCGCGACGGCGCCGTTAAGCAGCAGCGCGTGACGGAACATCACGAGCCCTTCCTGGGTCCACAGATCGAAGTGGCCGAGCCATAGCTGCTCGTTGATCTGGGCAATCAGGCGATACATTTCCGTCAAGCGGTTTTCTGGCACCCGGAAATCGAACGCGCACGCCAAGTGCAGGGCTTCGAGATCGTCACGCCAGTTGATCGAGATGTGATAGTCGGCCCAGGAGCCCGCAACGATCAACGTCAGCTCTTCATCGCTCGCGCGCTCGCACGGCCAGTCGTGGGCGTGCGCAAGTTGTTCGATGAGATCGATCGGATTGAGAACGCGGTCAGAACCCTGTTCCGCAACTGCCATTTGATATCGCTCTCCAGTCTGCCGCGCGCCGGGATGGCCACGAAGCAACCACGCGATTGGGATTTCCCAAATTGCGCCGCTTTCGTGCTGCTGCGCCGGACAAAACCAGACGGCCCTGCGAGTCGCAAGCTGACCCGGCGGGCCAGGAAATCTTGTCCACGATCAAAGTGGCAAAGCCCAGGCGAAACAGGGGCCAAGGCCGCCTTGGGCCACGATTGCTGGTGAAAAGCGCTCGAACCTGTGGATGCCTTCAGGCAGCGGTGCCGCCCTGCGGCGAAAGCTTCGAGAGCTTGGCTTCCAGCTCCGCAATGCGCGCCGCCAGCGCCTCGTTTTCCTGCCGCGCCTTCTGCGCCATTTCGCGCACCGCTTCGAAATCTTCGCGCGTCACGACATTCATGTCCCGCAGGAACTTTTCGGCTTGGCCCCGAAAAACGGCCTCGGTTTCTTTCTTGAAGCCCTCTGCCGCACCAGCGGCGTCTGTCATGAGCTTGGCAAAGTCGTCAAAGAGTTTGTTGGTCGTCTGGGTCATTTCGAGATCTCGGATTGGAACGGTCATTCAACTATGGCGATAGGCAGGCATGGCTGCAAGCTTACGACATTCTCATCTTGGGTCTGCCGGATGCCTGCTTGACATTAAGACGGTGTTACTCAAACAACGCGGCCTAAGACCGGCCTTCCCTGGTAACTCGATACGGCCATTTGCGAAACCTCGCCCGGAGAGCCGATGACACCCCTCGCCCTTCTCACCTACCCCGATATCGACCCCGTCGCGATCCATCTCGGGCCGGTAGCCGTCAAATGGTATGGCCTCTCATATATGGCCGGCCTTTTGCTCGGCTGGTGGTATATCCGCAACCTGGTCTCGACACCGAAGCTCTGGGCGGGCAACAAAGCGCCGATGACGCTCGAACGCATCGACGACCTTCTGCTCTTCATGACCTTTGGTGTCATCATCGGCGGCCGCCTCGGTCAGATCTTCCTCTACGATCCCGACTTTTACTTCTCGCATCCTCTGGAGATGGTGAAGGTCTGGAAGGGCGGGATGAGCTTTCATGGCGGCGTCATCGGCTGCGCCATCCTGATCTTCGTATTCGCCTACATCTACAAAGTGTCAGCCCGGTCCGTGGCGGACCTCGTCTGTGCGTCCGTACCCTTCGGCCTTTTCTTTGGCCGGATCGCCAATTTCATCAATTCCGAGCACTGGGGCCGCGTGACCGACGCCTGGGTCGGCATGGTCTTTCCCAACGGCGGCGACAACCCGCGCCATCCGAGCCAGCTTTATGAGGCGGCGCTCGAAGGCATCGTGATGTTCATCATCTTGCGGATCGCCACCCACCACTTCTCCTCGCTGAAGCGCCCCGGACTGACGACCGGCATCTGGATGATCTGGTACGCCATTGCCCGCAGCTTCTCCGAGATCTTCCGCGAACCCGAGCCCTATAACATTATGAACATCGGTCCCTTCACGGCCGGCCAGATGTACTGCGTGCCGATGGTTATTCTCGGAATCTACCTGATCTGGACCGCCTGTCATAACAAGAGCGAGCCCGGAAAGGCTGCGGTGTGATCGATAACGGCCTGCGTCGCGATACACCGCTCGCCCGGCGGATCAAGGAACGGATTCGCCGCGACGGGCCGATAACAGTCGATAGCTACATGTCCGCCTGCCTTTGGGATGCGGACTACGGCTACTATCGCCGTCAGCAGGTATTCGGCGCATCGGGCGACTTCATCACCGCCGCCGACGTATCGCAGGTCTTCGGCGAGCTTCTGGGCGTCTGGGCCGGCGTCGTCTGGCAGGGCGTGCTCGGCGCTCCTAACCCGATTACCATCGTCGAATACGGCCCCGGACGCGGCACCATGATGCGCGATATTCTTCGCGCCGCCCGCATTGTCCCCGGCTTCTCGAACGTCACGCGCGTGCATCTCGTCGAAGCCAGCGAATCCCTGATCGAGTTGCAAACTGCAACTCTGTCGGAATTCCGCAACGTGCTGAGCTGGGGCCGCGAACTCGACGAGATCAACCCGCCGGCCATCATCTTCGCCAACGAATTTCTCGATGCCTGGCCGGTCGCCCAATGGGTCAAGACCGCATCGGGTTGGCACATTCGCGCCGTGACCCTCGATGCCCGCGGCGACCTGCAATTCACCGCAATCGACGGCGAATGCCCGCGCGATGCATTCGAAGCTCTGCTGCCCGGCGCCCCGCCCGGGGCCGTCATCGAAAGCCAGCGCCTCGACCAGCTTGCCGACGCCCTGCAAGCACTCTCCGAACGCGGCCCCATCGCCTTTCTTATGGTCGACTATGGTCACACCACACCAGCCGCCGGAGACACGCTGCAAGCGGTCCGCGCGCATAAGTATGAATCTCCACTGACGTCGCCGGGCGAAGCCGACCTGACGGTGCACATCAACTTCTACGATCTCGCCTCGACGCTGCATCGCGCCGGTCTGGCGCTCGATGGCCCTGTCACGCAGGCGGAGTTCCTCGGTGCTCTCGGCATTGTCGAGCGCGCCTCGCGTTTGATGGCGGCCAATCCGGCCCGCGCGACCGAAATCGAAACGGGCGTCGCCCGCTTGCTCGCCCCCAATGGAATGGGAGGGCGCTTCAAGGTCCTCGCAGCCCGCTCCCCCGGTCTACCGTCGCTTCCGGGCTTCAGCGCGGCCCGCGAGCAGAGCGCCGCGCCCGGACCAGCATGAAGACCCGCATAAAGGGAAAGCGCGCCCGATGTCCTTGAAACCCATCGAAGCCCGAAATCTCTCCAGCTGGAACGGCATCCGCCACGGCTTCTTCACCCGCGAAGGCGGCGTCTCGACGGGTCTCTACGCCAGCCTCAACTGTGGCTGGGGCTCAAGCGACGATCAGAACCTCGTCGCCGAGAACCGCAACCGGATCGGCCGTTTCCTCGGCGGCGACGAAAAACTCGGCGGCGGTGTCGTCACGCTCTATCAGGAGCACGGCACGATGGCGCTGCACGTGACCAAAGCGCCAAACCGCGCGGCCCTCCCCCACGCCGACGCCGTCGTCTCCAACACGCCCGGACTTGTCATTGGCGTTCTGACAGCGGATTGCGCTCCGGTCCTGATGGCCGACGCAGAGGCCGGCGTCATCGCTGCTGCTCACGCCGGCTGGCGTGGCGCCATTAACGATGTTGTCGGCAGCGCCGTCGCGGAAATGGAACGTCTCGGCGCCAAACGCGAACGGATCACTGCGGCCGTTGGCCCCTGCATCAGTCAGTCAGCCTACGAGGTCGGCCCTGAGTTCGAGGCGACCTTCCTTGAGCGTGATCCAGCGTTCAGCACGTATTTCACGCGCGCGAACCCGAACGCGCGTCCGCATTTCGATCTACCGGCCTTTGTGACAATGCGATTGCAGGCAGCCGGCGTCGGCAGCATCGAGGATCTGGCGCTCTGCACCTGCAAGAACGAATCGCTTTTCTTCAGCTACAGGCGTAAAACTCTCCTCGGGGAAGTGGACTATGGCCGTCAAATCTCCGCCATCGTCGTGGCGTAACGGCATAATCCACAGGGAAGTCCGAGCCGACGCCAACGTTTACACCGGTCGATAACAGTTTCGCCGAACTCCCGTCTGGACGGGTCGTTCAGGGCTGATCTACAGGGATAAGGGTCGGTTCCGGTAGTAATCACAGGAGTTCAGGCCGCGGAGGTAATGTGTTCCGGCCGCCGGGGAAGTCGCGGTTGGATAAGGGGGGACGTCGAGTGGCGACCTTTTGCTCTGCTCGGGTACGCGAGCGCCGAACACGTCTTTGGACGATCGGGTCAATACTTTTGGCTTCGCTGGTAACGGCAGGCCTGGGCGGCTGTGGCTCATCATCAAACCTCCTGGGCGGCATGGGCGGCGGAACGCCCTCGGCACAAAACTCGATCGCTCTCCCGACAGGCGCGTCACCATCGGGACCCGTTACACAGAACGCCAAATTCCAGATCGCGCCGGTTATCGGATCGCCCGAAAACGTCGCTCATGAATTGCAGTCGCAGCTTGCGTCTGCCATCGGCCGAGAGGGCCTGAGCGTCGGCACCTCAAACAATGCGACTGGCGAATATGTCGTCCGCGGCTACATCGTAGCTGCTCGCGAAAAATCGAAAGCGAAGATCTCCTACATCTGGGACGTGACCGACCAGAGCGGCAAGCGCGTCCATCGCGTTACGGGTGAGGAAGTCATCGCAAGCGCCGGGAAAGACCCCTGGTCAGCCGTGACGCCGGCCGTGGTAGAACGGATCTCCGGCAAGACCTCGAAACAGATCGCTAGCTGGATCGCGAGCGGCGGCGGTGTTCCGATGGCTTCGAACATCAACACGCAGTCGACCAACGCTCCGTCGAGCCCGCCGCGGCCGACGACGTACGCCTCGGCTGCATCGAGCCCGGCTTCGCCGACGACCGGCAGCATCACCCACTCGGGTCCTGTCACAGCCGTCGTGCCGCTGGTGACGGGAGCGCCCGGCGATGGCAGCACCACGCTCACCACCGCAATTCAGCGCGAATTGTCGAAGAGCGGCCTGAAGCTGGCGACCACGCCCGACTCCCAAGCCTACAAAGTTGTCGGCAAGGTCGCCATGGGCACCAGCAAAGACGGCAAGCAGCCGATCCAGATCGACTGGAACGTGATCGACCCGAGCGGCAAGAAGCTCGGCACTGTGTCGCAGAAGAACGAGATCCCAACCGGCTCGCTTGACGGTTCCTGGGGGCAGACCGCGGACGCCGCAGCCGCTGCTGCCGCGCAAGGCATTATCAAGCTCTTACCGCCAAAGAGCGTCGAATAATCAGTAGCCGGTCAGGTTAACCTCGATCGGCAACACTGTGACAACAGCTTGGGCCCGGACGGTTGAATCGTCCGGGCCCAATTGCTACAAGCCCGCAAATGAAGAGGTTTCTGGAGCGCAAATGCCTTTCGATTCCAAGGGTGACGCCCGGAACAATGACGGCCGAGGGAAGCTGGGCGTGAAAATCATCGCGGGAAACAGCAATCGCCCCCTCGCCGAGGCGATCTGCACCTATCTGAAGCTGCCGATGGCCAAAGGCCAGGTGAAGCGCTTCGCCGATATGGAGATCTTCGTCGAGATCCAGGAGAACGTCCGCGGACAGGACGTATTCGTCATTCAGTCGACGTCGTTCCCCGCCAACGACAACATGATGGAGCTGCTGATCCTGCTCGATGCGTTGAAGCGCTCGTCTGCGCGCCGCATCACAGCCGTCATCCCGTACTTCGGTTACGCCCGGCAGGACCGCAAGCCGGGTCCGCGGACGCCCATTTCTGCCAAGCTCGTCGCCAACCTGATCGAGCGCGCCGGCGCCGACCGCGTTCTGACGCTCGATCTCCATGCCGGCCAGATCCAGGGCTTCTTCGACATCCCGACCGATAACCTCTTCGCCGCGCCGGTCATGACGCGCGACATCGAAGAGCACTATGGCAACACGGACGACATCGTCGTCGTGTCGCCCGACGTCGGCGGCGTCGTCCGTGCCCGAGCGCTCGCCAAGCGTATCACCGCGCCAATCGCCATTTGCGATAAGCGGCGCGAACGTCCAGGCGAAAGCGAAGTGATGAACGTCATCGGTGACGTCGACGGTAAACGCTGCATTCTGATCGACGATATCGTCGATTCCGGCGGTACACTCGTCAACGCCGCTGAGGCCCTGCTGAAAAACGGCGCGACGGAAGTCTCTGCCTACATTTCGCACGCTGTGCTGTCTGGCGGCGCCGTCAGTCGCATCCAGAACTCGCGCCTGAAATCGCTCGTCATCACGGACTCGATCCTGCCGACCGAAGCCGTTAAGGCCGCGCGCAACATCCGCGTCATGTCGATCGCGCCACTCATCGGCGAAGCGATCCTCCGCACGAGCCGCGAAGAAAGCGTCTCAAGCCTCTTCTACTGATACACTTTCCAGAAGCCGGATTTTCCGATCCCTAGCGGTGCTGTTTCGCACTGTTCGGGAAAAACTCCCCATGCCATAAGGAAATTTGAGAACAATAACGGGAAGCAAATTCCCGAGGGGGAGGCGTGGGGCAAATCCCGTTTCACACGCGAGCGGCAGGCTGCGTTGTTGCCTTGCTCATGGGCATCTCGATGCTCGCGTTCTCACAGGCGGCAATGGCGGGACCGTCACTCGACCAGTTCGAAATCAAAGACCTCGACACCGAACCTGGCGCGATCGAGATCGAAAGCCAGAATGACTTCTCATCTGGCAATCCGAGACGCGGCGTTGTTTCCAATGGCGCGGGCGGCATCATTGCCGACGACAATACGGTGACACGCCAACGCGAAGGCCTGGAAGTTGAGATGGGCCTCACGACCTTCGTCAAACTTCGCCTTGGCGTCGAGTTCGAGCAGCAGCGCCTGGACGATCCCAAGACCTTTAACGAAGCCGACCGGATGGGACCGCTCGAATTCGACAGCTACGGCGCCGAAACCATCTGGACCGTCATCAAACGCAAAGGCGACGGCATCGGCGCCGGCTTTCTCGTCGAATGGGATCAATCCGCACACGAAGACGAAGCTTCGACGCTGACGATTGGTCCGATCATCGAATGGCAATCCGGACGTTGGAGCGCAAACATCAATCCGACCGCCATTCAATACTTCGGCGGTGGCTTCGAAAATCAGGGCAAGCTCGATTTCGGCTACGCCGCCCGGATCATGTATCGCACATCCAAGCAGCTCGCTCTTGCCGTTGAATCCTATGGCGGCATCGAAGGCATCAGCGGCGGCAACACGAACGAGTCGCAGCAAATCTTCGGAACGTTCAATCAGTATCGTCTCGGTCCTATCGCCTACTGGACGTTCGGCGACGACAATGATGACGACACGCTCTCAAAGAAAGATGACGCTGAAGACGAACGAAAAGTCGAAACGACAGTCGGCTTCGGCGCGCTGTTCGGTTTGAATAGTGCGACGCCTGCAACCACACTGAAACTCAGTCTCGATATCGATTTTTGACGAAAGCCCACGTCACGCAATCCATTCTTTGCGGAAAATAACCTACCGTGGTGTTCAAAGCGCGCTTTCTCGACAAGTGTACTACACTGTTGCGATCGTGGGACGAAACCCACGGCGCCGCGCCAGCGACCCATCCATTGCCCGTACCACGGATTTTCGATCACCAGAATTTCGCGTCCCGACAAGCGTGAACTTCTAACACGCGCAAAAGCTACGTGACGGCCTGATAATTGGTGAACAGCTCGACCGCGCTTTGAGGCGCCCTGTCGTTGAAGAACAGCTTGAGGTTCCGGTCTGCTTCCGCAGCAGCAGCGGCGCTGCGGGAAAAGAGATCTTTTTCATACGCGATGAGTGCGGTTTCAACGTCGCCAGGATGGTCCGCGATCGCCTTGCCGAGTTCAGACCCGTCGTACATCGCGAGGTTGGCCCCTTCGCCTGCGAAGGGTGACATCAGATGCGCCGCATCACCGACCAGCGTCACGCCGGGAATTCGGTCCCACCTGTGCTCGATCGGGAGCGCATAGATGGCGCGAGGAATTGGGGCGGTCTCACTTTCTGTAATGAGCGCCGTCAGCTCCGGCGCCCATCCGTCAAATTCTTTGGCGATAATAGCCAACGCGTCCGTACGGTTGGAAAAATCGATGCGCGCAATCCAGTCCTCCGGCTTGTTCAACGCGACATAAGTATGCATCGTGCCATCGGCCTCTCGATGCCCCAGGATACCTTTGCCGGGAGCAATTGCCATCAGCGTGCATCCGCCGATCGCCTCCGCACTCGCCTTGTACCGGTTGTCGATATCGAACAGGTACGTCTCGATGAACGACGTGCCGACATAGGCCGGTGTGGCTTTGGAAAGAAGCGGGCGCACTCTCGACCAGGCACCGTCCGCCCCCACCAGGACATCGGTCGTCACCGTCGAGCCATCGCTAAAGGTCACCAAGTGCAGCCCGCCGCCGAGCGCAGACACCGCAGTAACCTTATGCCCCCAGCGGATCGTGCCGGCGGGCAGTGACTCGAGCAAAATCCGACGAAGCTCTCCGCGAGGGACCTCTGGCCGGCCGCCGTTACCCTTGTCGGTCTCGTCGAGCAGCACGTTGCCGTGTTTGTCGAGGACCCGCTGCGCCTCGGCGCCGGGAAGGATGATTTTGCGAAACTCCTCGAAGAGCCCTGCGGCCTTGAGCGCGAGCTGACCATTGTACGTGTGGATATCGAGCAAGCCGCCTTGAGGACGCGCATCCGCAGAGGCTTCCGCTTCAAAGATCGTCGCCGCGATACCGTGAAGATGCAGAACACGCGCAAGTGTCAGCCCCCCAAGGCCGGCACCGACAATCGCGATCGGAATGTGCATCTCTGCTCCCCCCCACAAATCCTCCGTCACAACAGCAAATGGAACGTCGTTCCATACTTGGAACGTCGTTCCATTAATGTCAAGATAAGGTCATGGCCAAAAAAGCTCACAGCAGCAAACGACGTGAAGAATCGCTCTCGCGGGACCGCATCATCGATGCGTCGATCGCGCTCTTGGACGAGAGCGGAGAGAGCGGGCTGACGTTCCGGGCGTTGTCGGAACGGCTCGCCACCGGCCCTGGAGCGATCTACTGGCACATAGAAAGCAAGAATGAGCTGCTCACCGCGGCGGCCGACGCCATCATCTCGCGCTCAACAAATGCTCCCGTAGCCGAAGCCACGCCCGAGGCTGCGATCCGCACGCTTGCTCTCGGCATATTCCACGCAATCGACGCGCATCCATGGGTGGGGTCGGCACTCTCGCGAGCGCCGGGGCGGCCGCCGATGGTCCGCATTCTCGAGCGCCTGGGCCAGCAGCTTCGCGCTCTCCGCATTCCGGCGGAAGTACAGTGGGACGCAGCATCAGCGTTGGTAAGCTACATTCTCGGCGTTGCGGGGCAGAACGCGGCCAATGGGCAATTCGCCCGTACGCATAACCTTGATAGATCCGAATTTCTGAATGCAGTCGCAGCGGAGTGGTTGAAGCTCGACCCGGACGATTTCCCATTTACACGCAGCCTAGCGGGGCGGTTGCGCACTCATGACGACCGGACCGATTTCCTCGCCGGCATTGATCTCATCCTGAAAGGCATTTGCTCGCGGAAACAGCGCTGAGACGGAGATCACACGTCAATCGTGGCCCGTTACGCAGTCCCCGCAGCGTCCGCGAATTTCCATCGTCATCGAACGGATGTTGAAGTCGTTTTTGCCGGCCCAGGTCTGCAGGCTCTTCACAGCGGTCGGACTATCGAATTCCTTCACCGTGCCGCAGGAATCGCAGATCGCGAAGACAGCCTTTCCGACGTGATGAGGATGATCGCAAGCGACGAAAGCGTTGAGGCTTTCAAGCCGATGCGCCAAGCCATCGTCGATTAAACGTTGTAGAGCCCGATAGACCGTTGGTGGCGCGCTGACACCCTTCGCGCGCACCTGTTCGATAAGCTCGTAGGCGCTCACGGGCCGCCCGACGCCCCTCAGCGCTTCGACAATGATCTTGTCCTGATCGGCCGCGCTTCGGCGTTTGGTCGTCTTCTTCGTTATCACTTCGGGCATCTCCACACCCACAATTGCAGGTCACAACGCAGGGTTTCCAGTAAATCACCTCTTAATATGCTGATTTTCTCAGCAACTTTCCAGTCCGACCCAAGTATTGTGCGCCTATTAGGGGCCGTTTCCGACCGTTGCGCGCGGCGGCAACCCCAGGTATATACCCGCCATCTCAAGAAGATTTTCCTGAGACGCCGCCCGGCACCCTTGGAGGCCGGCAAGCGGCTTTTTGGCTCTTCTGATAGGCAGAAGAGCCTTTAACACTCGGAGACGATGCCATGGCTGAGCTCATTACGCTCAAGGCTACGGCGCGCCCGCGTGCCGGCAAGGGGGCCGCACGCCAAGCACGCCGCAATGGAAATGTGCCCGCCGTCATTTACGGCAACCACGAAACCCCGGAAACGATCAATCTCGAATACAACGAGCTGTGGAAGCAGGTCCTGCGCGGCCACTTCACCTCGACGGCTATCGAGATCGACGTCGAAGGCACGAAGCACATCGTGCTCGCCCGCGACGTCCAGGTCGACCCTGTCCGCGACACGCCCCTTCACGTCGACTTCCAGCGCGTCGGCAAGGATGGCGTGATCCGCGTCTCGATCCCCGTGCACTTCACGAACGAAACGTTGTCGCCGGGTCTGAAGCGCGGTGGCGTTCTCAATATCGTCCGCCACGACGTCGAAGTGTTCTGCCCTTATGACAAGATCCCCCGCGCGTTCGAGATCAATCTCGAAGGCATGGAGATCGGCCGTTCGATCCACATCTCGGCCGTCGAGATGCCGGAAGGCGTTTCGCCCGTCATCAAGAATCGCGACTTCACGATTGCGACGATCGCCGGCGCTCTGAAGGGTGACGACGAAGCTGCAAGCACGACCGCAGATGCCGCTGCCGCTCCCGCCGCTGGCGCCAAGGCTGCTCCGGCCGCCGCTGGCAAGGCAGCCCCGGCTGCTGCAGGTAAGGCCGCTCCGGCCGCCAAGCCCGCCGCGAAGAAGTAAGACGTTATATACCGGCGCGATCTGCCGATTGCGCCGGTCTCTCTTTTACCGCGTGATAAACTCAGTGCCGGCTTCCCGACAATGTCCCGCGCCTTCCGGCCGGCTCCCCGGAGGGGAGTCGGAAGGCGCAACGAAAAGGCTCGGTCGGAAGGCACAGTTGAAATGAAGCTCTTCGTCGGTCTTGGCAATCCGGGCGATAAATATCGCGCCAACCGTCACAACATCGGCTTCATGGCGCTCGACCGCATCGCGGAACGCCACAGCTTCGCGCCCTGGCGCAAGAAATTTCAGGGCCTCATCTCGGAAGGCTCGATCGGCGGCGAGCGCGTGGCGCTGCTGAAACCCGAAACCTACATGAACGAGAGCGGCCGCTCTGTCGGCGAAGCCCAGCGTTTTCTAAAAATTCCAATGTCGGACATTTACGTCTTTCACGACGAGTTGGACCTTGTCCCCGGCAAGGTGAAACTGAAAACGGGCGGCGGCAACGCCGGTCACAATGGCTTGCGCTCGATCACCGCGCACATTGAAAACGAGTACAAGCGCGTGCGCCTCGGCATCGGTCATCCCGGCTCAAAAGATGCCGTCGTCTATTATGTTTTGAACGACTTCGCGAAATCGGAGCGCGAATGGCTCAATGCGCTGCTTGATGCCATCTCCGACGCCGCCCCCTATCTCGCCAAAGGCGAAGACGACCGCTTCCTGAGTGACGTCGCCCGCACGACGCAGGAAGATCACGAAACGCCTGCGCCCAAGGCTGAGCGCGCGCCACAAGAGTCGCCGCGCCCGCCGAAGGCATCGCGGCCACACCCTGCCGGTGAACGCGCGTCCAAACGCCAGTCCGCCCTCGCCGACAACTTGAAAAAATGGCTGAGCGCGCGAAAATCCGGCGGCGAGGACGCCTAGCATCCTCGCGAAGTTTGGCGAGTTGTGGGGTTGAGCCGATGTCTGAGTATCAGGAAGAGAGCCGCGCGGACTCCGGATCGCGATCTCTTTTCGATCTGGCTATCGGCGCGCTCATTCTCCTTTTCACCGTCGGCGTTTTCGGCAGCGTGCTGAATGACGCTTATTTCGCACGCGATAAAGACAAGACCGGCGTCCGGCGCATTTTCGCCCACCGCTGGAATGATCGCACGCTGGTCTTCCCGATCGAAGGCACCGACCGCCAGGGGCGCCGCGCCGTGTTCGACGTCGTTGTGCTGACGAAGAATTACGGCTGGGTCCGCGCCTCGACGACGGAACTTGAGAAGGACGACACCATCCTGTCGCCGCAAGAGATCCAGGACGAGGTTCTCGCGCCGCAATTGCGTCAGGGCCTGGGCACCGCGCTCGGTCTGATCGCCGTCGGCCTTGCGAGCCAGGAAGGCGACGTCGCCCGCGAGGAGCAGCGCGGTGGTCTCCGCGCCGTTCGCACCGCACAATGGGTGCGCGGCGCCATCGGCAATCGCATCCCGATGTGGACGCTCAATCTCGGCCGCTACATCGATCCGTGCGCCGATTGCGAAGATATAGATACGAGTTGGCAGCGCCCGTTCATCGTCATCGCGGTCCGCAGCGTCGATCAGGGCACGCACATTTCGGAGGCGCTTGCAGACGCCATGTCCGGCACGAGCAATCTTCCCGCACCCTCGCGCTACTCGACATTCGCCTTTACCAAGTACCAGCGGTGAGCCATACGGCCGCACATTGGCCCGATAAGGCTTCACATTAAGGCCTGGGTCGCTTAACCCACGGACCACAACCTAAACGGATATTTCCCCACCATGGGCTTCAAATGCGGCATCGTCGGCTTGCCGAACGTCGGCAAGTCAACCCTCTTCAATGCGCTCACGCAAACGGCACAGGCCGAGGCGGCCAACTATCCCTTCTGCACCATCGAACCGAACGTCGGCGAGGTTGCCGTTCCCGATAAGCGCCTCGACACGCTCGCTGGCATTGCTGGTAGCAAGGAAATCATTCCGACGCGCCTGACGTTCGTCGATATCGCCGGCCTCGTCCGCGGCGCTTCGAAGGGCGAAGGCCTCGGCAACAAGTTCCTGTCCCACATTCGCGAAGTCGATGCCGTGGCCTACGTGCTGCGCTGCTTCGTTGACGAAGACATCACCCACGTCGAGAACCGCATCGACCCGCTCGCCGACGCTGACGTCGTCGAAACGGAATTGATGCTCGCCGATCTCGAAAGCCTCGAAAAGCGCATCTCGCAAATCGAGAAGAAGGCAAAGTCCGGCGACAAGGAAGCCAAGGCGCAGTACGCCGTCATGGAAAAGCCGCTGGTGCTTCTGCGTGAAGGCAAGCCCGCTCGCCTCGCGCAGATGACCGCCGAAGAGATGCCTGCCTTCCGTGCGCTGCAGCTTCTGACATCGAAGCCGGTCGTCTACGTTTGCAACGTCGAGGAAGCCTCAGCGGCCAACGGCAACGCCTATTCGAAACAGGTCGAAGAGCGCGCGAAGGCCGAGAACGCGGCTGTCGTCGTCATCTCCGCCAAGATCGAAAGCGAATTCGCAGGCCTCGCGCCGGAAGACCGTGATGCCTTCCTTAGCGAGATGGGCCTCGACGAACCGGGCCTCAATCGCCTGATCCGCGCCGGCTACGACCTGCTCCACCTCGTGACCTACTTCACCGTCGGCCCGAAGGAAGCCCGCGCCTGGACAATCACGCGCGGCACCAAGGCCCCGCAGGCGGCCGGCGTCATCCATACCGACTTCGAAAAAGGCTTCATCCGCGCCGAAACCATTGCCTTCGACGATTATGTGACCGGTAACGGCGAAACCGGTGCTAAAGAAGCCGGAAAAATGCGTCTCGAAGGCAAGGACTACGTCGTCCAGGACGGCGACGTCATGCACTTCCGTTTCGCCAACTAGGACGAACAAACATGTCCAACGAACTGCCCGACCGCCTTTGCAACGATCCCGCCAGTCCGTTCTTCAACGAAGAGCTTCTAAAGCGTGACATCGGCATCCGCTTCAACGGCACCGACAAAACCAACGTTGAAGAATATTGCATCAGCGAAGGCTGGATCCGCGTCGCGGCAGGGAACGCGCGCGACCGCAAAGGCCGCCCGATGACGCTGAAGCTCAAAGGCAAGGTCGAGCCGTATTTCCGCACGGCGTAATGATGACGCCAATGCGGCGCGATCAGCTTCCGCGCCGCTTTCTCGTCGCTGCAGCTTTCCGCGCTGACGCACTGCGCGCCGCCGCCGGTCGCGACGCCGACGCCTTGCCGCCGATCTTTCCACTGCGCTTCGACGCGACGTGCGTGTCTTTCTTCCCGCGACCGGAGCCGCTCTTGTTTCCGCCGCCGCTCTCTTTGTTGACGGTCGCCCACGCGCGCCGCTCGGCTTCCGACTTGCCGACGCCGCGTTTCTCGTAGCCTTCCTCGATGTGTTCGGCCTTGCGTTTCTGTTTGGTCGTATAGCTCGATTTATCGCCTCTCGGCATGACGGCTCCTCCTCGATACATTGAGTGCCGTTCGAGCAACGCGCTGGCACTCGGGAAGTTGCGTCCTACCAGCAGCAAACCGCCGAACAAAAAGGCCCCGCACGAGCAGGGCCTTTTCATTAATCGTCGAAACGAACCGCGCGGTCACTCGGCAGCTTCTGCGCCTTGCGGCATCTTCCGCTGCTGCGCCGTCTCGGAAGCTTTCTGTCGTGTCATGTGATCGAGCGCCGCGCGCACCCCGGCTTCATAATCAGGATGCACCTTCTTGAAGTGGGCGAGCTGCCGCTCCGCGATGAAATCGGGAATGCCCCACATCGCTTCAGCGACGTTCGAGAACAGCCGCGCTTTCTGCTCTTTGTTGAAGAGATTGAACAGCGCCGTCACCTGTCTGTAATCGTCGTTGCCATCGCGATGATTGAAGCGATCGGCATCGCCCGAAATCTTGAGCGGCGGCTCGGCGACGGACTTGTCCTGCTCGGCGCCATGAAACGAGTTCGGCTCGTAATAGGCGTCCACGTTCCCCGTCTCCGGTGCGAAGAACCGCATCGGGCCGTCCTTGTGATAGTTATGAACGGGGCAGCGCGCGGCGTTCACGGGCAGATGCTCGTAGTGCGTGCCGAGGCGATAGCGATGCGCATCCGCATACGAGAAGATGCGCGCCTGCAGCATCTTGTCGGGCGAAAAGCCAATGCCGGGCACGATGTTCGACGGCGAGAATGCCGCTTGCTCGATCTCGGAGAAATAGTTCTCAGGATTGCGGTTGAGCTCGAATACGCCGATGTCGATCGGCGGATAGTCCGCATGCGGCCAAACCTTCGTCAGGTCGAACGGATTATACCAATGCTTGTCTGCATCGGCTTCCGGCATCACCTGAACCTGCATCTTCCACTTCGGGAACTCACCGCGCTCGATCGCCGTGAACAGATCTTCCTGCGTCGATTCACGCGTCCGGCCGACGATCTCGCTCGCTTCGCCGTTCGTCCAGTGCTTATGGCCTTGCAGCGTCTTGAAGTGGAATTTCACCCAGAAACGCTCGTTGTTAGCGTTGATGAATGAATACGTGTGCGAACCGTAGCCGTTCATGTTGCGAACGCCGACCGGCAGACCGCGATCCGACATCAGGATCGTCACTTGGTGCAGGCTCTCCGGCGACAGCGACCAGAAATCCCACATCGCCGTCGGCGAGCGCATGTTGGTTTTCGGATGCCGCTTCTGCGTGTGAATGAAATCGGGAAACTTCATCGGATCGCGGACGAAAAACACCGGCGTGTTGTTGCCGACGAGATCCCAGTTGCCTTCACTGGTATAGAATTTGAGTGCAAAGCCGCGAACATCGCGCTCGGCATCCGCCGCGCCAAGCTCGCCTGCAACGGTGGAGAAGCGCGCGATCATGTCGGTCTTCGCGCCCGGCTGCAGCGCCTTCGCCTTCGTGTACTTCGAAATGTCGCCCGTAATCGTCAGCGTTCCGTAAGCGCCCCAGCCTTTGGCGTGAACTGTGCGCTCAGGAATGCGCTCGCGGTTCTGATGCGCGAGCTTCTCGATGAGCTGGTAGTCCTGCATCAACAGCGGCCCGCGCGGTCCCGCCGAGAGAGAATTCTGGTTATCGGGAACGGGGGCGCCCGCGGTCGTGGTGAGCTTCGTGGTATCGGTCATTGTGATCGTCCTTCCTGGAGGAAACCAAAGAGACCTAAGATCAGAAAAACTTAATCCACCAATCGAATCTTCAGGAAAAGCTTATAAGGCAATCTTATCGCGTAAGAACTTCTATAGGAGCGATTGGTCCTTCCTATCGGCGTTTCTGGTTTAGCTCCGCATTCCTGCCATAGGTTTTAAAGCGCTCGGCAATTTCGAGCATTTCAGCATCATCGAGCAGATGTACGTCATTGAGTACGAGTACTTTGTAATACTGCTCGGCCAGAACTTCCACCTCTCGAGCCATCTCAAGTGCGTGCGCGAGCGAAGCTCCGCAAGCAATCTGGCCGTGATTGGCCATTAAACATGCGTCGCGCTCTCGAAGCCCCGTAGCGACGTGCCGAGCAAGTTCATCCGTTCCGAACGTGGCGTAAGGTACGCAAGGGATGTCCTTCCCGCCCGCAACGGCCACCATGTAATGAAAGGCCGGAATAGCCTTATGCGCACACGCAAGCACCGTCGCATGCAACGAGTGTGTGTGAACGAGCGCATTCCGATCTGGGCGCGCGTGATACGCAGCAAGGTGAAATTGCCACTCGCTCGACGGCTTCAGTTGGCCATCTGGAACGCTGCCGTCTGCGGCGACGAATACGATGTTGTCAGGCTCGGTATCTTCATACCGCTTGCCCGTCGGCGTGATCAGCATGCCGCCGCCGAACCGGCACGAGACATTACCGGAACGCCCTGGCGAAAGTCCCGAACGGCTCATCTCCAGAGCCGTCGCGATGACCTCTTTGCGCAACGATTTTTCGCTTGGCTGCTTCATGAGATCACGCTGCTGCGCTGGTCTTTTCAGGATAGAGCGACAGCAGCCCTTCTCGCGACGCCGCACAAATGCCCCGCTCCGTGATGAAGCCCGTCACGAGCCTCGCAGGTGTCACATCAAAGGCCGGATTACGGGCATGCGTCCCCTCTGCCGTAATCAGAACCGACCCGAGCTCGCCATTGGGCAGCTTGCCCTGAACATACAGAACTTCGTCTTCGCTGCGTTCCTCGATGGGAATGTCGCTGCCTTTTTCGGTGCGCCAGTCGATCGTCGAAAACGGTAGCGCCACATAGAACGGAACCCGCGTATCGTGCGCCGCGAGCGCCTTCAGATACGTGCCGATCTTGTTCGCAACGTCGCCGTTCGCCGTCACCCGGTCCGTGCCGACGATGACGAGATCGACGTCGCCAGCCTGCATGAAATGCCCACCAGCGTTGTCGGCGATGAGGCTGTGCGGAACGCCGTGCTGTAAAAGCTCGAACGCCGTCAGCGCCGCGCCCTGGTTGCGCGGCCGCGTCTCGTCCACCCAGACATGCACCGGAATGCCCGCATCGTGCGCCTGATAGATGGGCGACGTCGCCGTCCCCCAATCGACGCACGCGAGCCAGCCCGCATTGCAATGTGTCAGCACGTTGACAGGACCACCGCCCTTGCGGATCGCGATCTCCTTAATCAACTTGAGGCCGTTGACGCCGATGTTCCGGCACGTCTCGACATCGTCCTCCGCCAGTTCTGCCGCGCGCGCATAGGCGGCGACCGTGCGAATGCTCGGCGCCAGCGGCACCAGTGTTGTGCGCAGGTCTTCCAGCGCCCAGCGTAGATTGACCGCCGTCGGCCGCTGCGCGCCGAGGAACGCAACCGCATTGTCTAGGCTCGCATCCGATGCATCGACACGCATAGCCAGCGCCACGCCGTAAGCCGCCGTGACGCCGATCAGCGGCGCGCCGCGAACCTGCATCGTTTTAATAGCGCGCGCCGCATCCTCCACGGTCTTGAGCACCGGCCGCACGATCTTATGCGGCAGAAGCGTCTGATCGATAATACCGATGGACCAACCGTCCGGTTCGAGCCAGATCGTGCGCGAGGGCACACCGTCAAGCTTCATGATGAGCCTCCGCGATTGACTTAGTGAAATTAACGATCTCGGCCGCCGCCTCGGCGGAACGCGTTTGCAATAGCATATGGGCGCCGGGAATGACGACCATGCGTGCGCGCCCGCGTTCGCAAACCGCACGCTGAATGGGCGACTTGCGGACGAGCCAATCGCCGCGCCCATGCAGCACCAGGATCGGACAGACGAGCTGGTCGAAATCCCGCCGCACGTCTACCTCCGCGATGGCCTTGAGCCGCGATGCGCGTACCGAGCGCGATAACGTCGCGACAATTCCTTCGACTTTTTTGACAAGTTCGGGATCGCCGAAAGGTCCCATCAGGACAGCATCGCGAAGACGCGGCGGCGTCGTTCTGGGATCGACGAGCGCCGCGCGACGAATGAAGCAACCGGGCCACGGGTTCTTCACGAACGTTGCCGCCAGCACGACGCCCTGCACCTGCCGCCCGAGTTGCGTAGCGACACGAACGGCAACCGGCCCCGAAAACGACTCTCCCAGAAGAAATACCGGTCTTTTGCCGATCACGTTGCGCACGATTTCCGCGTAGCCCGCGTACCCGAGCGACGGATCCTGCGGATAGCGTACGATTGTAACGGTGAGATCGGGAGCAAGCCGCGCTGCCAAACGGTCGAACAGATCGCCTGTCCCGTCGAGACCGGGCAACAGGACAATCTCGATCGGACCGTTCGCCATGCTCACATGTGACCCGGACCGGGCAACGGAATGTGCAGCGAAGCATCGAGCCCACAAGCGGCGCACGTCAGCGCATACCATTCCGAATAGGGCCGCACCGACCTGTCGATTATTTGCACCCCCGGCGTTTGGCAGACCGGGCAAGTGTGAACCGTCCAAGGATCGGCCCGCCAAGCGGCAATCCGCTCAAACGCATCTGACAGATGTTCGCTTGGAAGGTCCACGTTTGCTCCCTAGTGGCCTTCGAACGCGACAAGCGCGTGACTGGTGATGCCCAGATCATCGAGCCGCTTCATGCCGCCAAGGTCCGGCAGATCGACGATGAAGGTTGCACCAACCACCTTGCCGCCGGAACGCTGGACGAGCTTGACCGCCGCTTCCGCCGTGCCGCCCGTCGCGATCAGGTCGTCGACGATCAGCACGCGCGATCCGCTCGCGAAAGCGTCCTCATGAATTTCGATGACGTCCACGCCGTATTCAAGCGTGTACTCCTGCCCGATCGTCTTCCAAGGCAGCTTGCCTTTTTTCCGGATCGGAATGAAGCCACATTCGAGGCGGTCGGCAATCGCGCCACCCAGAATGAACCCGCGCGCCTCGATGCCGGCAACCGCGTCGATTTTCTTGTCCTCGAATGGCTTCGCCATGCCTTTGATCGCTTTTTTAAGCCCTTTCGGGTCGGAAAGAAGCGTCGTGATATCCCGAAACATGATCCCGGGCTTTGGATAGTCAGGGATCGTACGAATAAGCTCTTCGAGGGCGTCCAGGTTCTTCACAGTGCTCCACTCCGGTCAAATTGACGGCGCAAAATAGCAATATCGCTGGGTTCTAGGTAGATTTTGAGCAACGCTGTCGTGCTGAAACATTCGGCACTGGCGGCAGCCCTGCTTGAGGGAAGAGTAATGGCATCTCCAGGCACCTCCGCAATCGCAGGACCCGACTTCGACCCGCTTCTCGACGATACGGAAGACTTGCCGCGCACGCTGAGACGCGAAAAGGAAGCCCGCGCCCGGGAAGCACGCGAACGTGCAGCGCAGGAACGCGCGGCCGCGCCGTCGCTCTCGATGGGCCCAGACGATCGTTCACGGCCGCAGCCGCAGATCTACGCAGCATCCGATTTCAACCCCAATGCCGCTGCGGCGACCGCAACGCTCGCGCCGGTGTCGGTCCGTAAAATCGACGTGCCCTTCGTCGAGCTGATGCTGTTCTTTCTGAAAGCCGTCATCGCCAGCATCCCCGCGCTCATCCTGCTCGGCACCGTACTATGGACGCTCGGCACCCTACTCGAAATGATCTTCCCCTGGCTCATCAAGATGAAGATCCTGATCAGCTTCCCGAACTAACGCACGCCTCTCCGGGCCACCCTCGGGACAGTCCCGAGGATGACAATCAGGAGCTATCCCAACACCCGCCCCGCAACGGCATCGAGCTTCTTCAACAGCTCAGGATCGCGCGCTTCCGGGGGCGTGATCAGCGCAACTTCGAGTGCCCTGTCCGAGCCGATCGGACACGCCGGATGCTCGCGCGGAAAATCCCGCGCGAGATGCGCGACGAGCCGCTGCGCCTTTTCTGTATTCGCGTGCATGACAGCAATGATCGACGCGACATCGACGTCTTCATGATCGTCGTGCCAGCAATCGTAATCCGTCACCATCGCGACGCTCGCGTAGCAAATCTCCGCTTCGCGCGCGAGCTTGGCTTCCGGCATGTTCGTCATGCCGATGACATCGCAATCCCAAGACCGGTAAAGGTTGCTTTCTGCGCGCGTGGAAAATTGCGGTCCTTCCATCGCGAGGTAGGTGCCGCCCTTGTGCACCTCGATCTTCTCGGCCTTCGCCGACTTTTCGAGCGCCTTCGTTAGCAGCGGACTGATCGGATCGCCCATCGCAACATGCGCAACGCAACCGTTGCCGAAGAACGACTTCTCGCGCGCGAACGTCCGGTCGATGAACTGATCGGGAAGCACGAAATCGCCCGGCTTGTATTTCTTCTTCAATGATCCGCACGCGGAAACCGAAATGAGATCGGTCACGCCGGCACGCTTTAACGCATCGATGTTCGCACGGTAATTGATGCCCGTCGGCGACAGCTTATGCCCGCGCCCGTGCCGCGGCAGAAAGCGGATCGGCAATCCGTCGATATCGGCAAACAGAATTTCGTCCGAAGGCGCGCCCCACGGGCTCTCGATCACCTTCCATTCCGGATTGGCAAGGCCCGGCAGCTGATAGAACCCACTGCCCCCAACGATGCCCAGAACCGATGCCGTCATCACCCACCTTTTCCATTTCAATGTACCCGCCGATACAAAAGAAAAAAGGCTACGCAAGCGCAGCCTTCCAGTTTGCAAATCGTCACAAGCGCTCAGGGTCAGTGCTTAATGCTGGCCCAGATCCGCCTCTTGCCCAGGTAGAGCAAGCCAGTGGTGACGATAAGATACAAAATGACCTGCCATCCGATCTGCTTGCGCGTATCGAGCGTGGGGTCGGCGGCCCATGACAGAAATGCGACAACGTCTTTCGCGTAGTTATCGACGGTGTCAGGTGTGCCGTCCTGGTAACTGACGAGACCGTCGGAAAGCGGCGGCGGCATGCTGATTTGATGACCGGGGAAAATCTTGTTGTAGAATTTTCCGTCCGTCAGTTTGAAGTCTGCCGGCGGATCGGAATAACCGTGCATCAGCGCATAGATGTAGTCTGCGCCGCCTTCCTGATAGGCCTTGGCAATATCGCCAAGCATCAGGAATGGATGGATCCACCAGCTCGGATTGCGCTCAACGCCGCGTGCCCGAGCGATAAGCGATAGATCAGGCGGCAACGCGCCGTTTTGCGCCGCCCGCGCTTCCTGATCATTATGATACGGCCCACGGATTGGATCAGACAGCAGCGCCGGACGCTCGAACATTTTGCCTTCGTCGTTGGGACCGTCCGTGATCTGGTTCGGCCACGTCTTCGCCAGCTCCTTCACGGCTGCTTCCGGAAATTCCGGTCCGCCCGGCTGCACGAGATTGCGGAACGACAGATACTTAAGGCCGTGACAGTTCGAACAAACGTCCTTGTAGACCTGGAAGCCGCGCTGCAATTGCGCCTTATCGAATTGCCCGGTGAAGCCCGAGAACGACCACGTCTGCCGATGGATCTCCGGATGTCCCGCTTCCTCCGCAGAGGCGCTCGTAACCGCGAGCACGAACGAAAACGCGAAGATAAATGAAAGTGAGATGCGCTGTTTCATCTGTCGCTCCTCACCGCGTCTCAGGTGCGGCAGCGGCACCCGACGGCAGCCCAGCGCCGCCCTTGCCGAGCACCGATTCCGTGATCGAGCGCGGCAGCCTTCGCGGCGTCTCGATAAGGCCGACGATCGGCATCGCAACGAGGAAGAACAAGAAATAGCAGACAGTGAAGATCTGTGCGGCGACCACATACACGCCTTCCGCCGGTTTCGACCCAAGATAGCCAAGAGCCACGCACGTGAAGACGAAGAACCAGAAGAACCACTTGAAGATCGGCCGGTATTTATTCGACCGGATACGCGATGTATCGAGCCACGGCGCGAACGCGATGATGATCACGGCAGAGAACATCGCTACGACGCCGCAAAGCTTTGCATACTGCCCGAGCGGAATGCCGAGGAACGAGCTCGTGAAGGCGCGCAGGATTGCGTAAAACGGCAGGAAATACCATTCCGGCACGATATGCGGCGGCGTCACCAGCGGGTTCGCTTCGATGTAATTGTCGGCGTGTCCCAGATAGTCCGGCACGAAAAACACGAACCACGCGTAAAGCAGCAGGAACGCGAAAATCCCGACCGCATCCTTCGACGTTGCATAAGGGTGCATCGGCACGCAGTCTGTCGGCTCCTTGAGATCAAGGCCCGTCGGATTGTTCTGCCCGACGACGTGCAACGCCCAGATGTGCAGCCCGACGACGCCCGCCAGCACGAATGGCAACAGGTAGTGCAGCGAGAAGAAACGATTGAGCGTCACGCCCGAGACTGCATAGCCGCCCCACAGCCATTCGACCACCGCCGTCCCGAGCCCATTGACGATCGTATCGAGCGCAGAAAAGAGGTTGGTGATGACCGTCACGCCCCAGAAGCTCATCTGCCCCCACGGCAGCGTGTAGCCCATGAACGCCGTCGCCATCATCAGCAGCATGATCAACACGCCAAGGATCCACAGCACTTCGCGCGGCGCCTTATACGAGCCGTAATAGAAGCCCCGGAAGATATGGATGTAGACGGCGAAAAAGAACATCGATGCGCCGACAGCATGGAAATTACGCAGCATCCAGCCATAGTTCACGTCGCGCCGGATCTGCTCAATGGAGTTGAATGCACCTGTCGCGCTCGGCTGATAGTGCATCGCCAGCACGACCCCCGTCGCGATCTGCCCAAAGAGAATTAGCGTCAGGATACCGCCGAAGGTCCACAGGTAATTGAGGTTCCGCGGCGTCGGATAGTCGATAAAGCTGTTGTTCACGAAGCGGCCGATCGGTAGGCGCTCGTCGAGCCACTTGCCCCACCGCGTTTCGGCCACGTAATTCGAGGTTCGGGCTCCCATATGCTCTCTCCCCCCTAACCGATTTTGATTTTTGTTGCGGTCGTGAACGCATAGGGCGGCACTTCCATATTGCGCGGTGCCGGTCCCTTACGAATGCGTCCGGAGGTATCGTATTGCGAGCCGTGGCATGGGCAGAACCATCCACCGAACTCCCCACGCTCGTCGCCCAGGGCTTGGCCCTTCGGAATGCAGCCCAGATGCGTGCAAATGCCGATGATGATGATCCAGTTCTCGTGCCCGGCCTTGGTGCGGTTGGCATCGGTTGCAGGATCGTCTGTCGGCAGATCCTCGTTCCGCGCCAGCGGATCGGGCAGATCCTTCACAGGCACCGCCAGCGCCGATTCGATCTCCGCCTTCGTCCGATTGCGGATGAAGATCGGCTTGCCGCGCCACATCGCAGTGATCGCCTGCCCTTCTTTCACCGGAGCAAGATCGACCTCTACCGACGACAGCGCCATCGTGCTGGCGTCGGGGTTCATCTGCTGAATGAAAGGCCAAAGAAGCGACGCGGCGCCGACAGCAGCGAACGCGTTTCCAGCAACCACCAGGAAATCCCGGCGGTGCGGCTCCAAGGCATCTGTGCTCAACGCACGCCTCCCGCATTGGGGAACCAGAGCCAGAGGCTTAACCGGTTGCACAGGACAGTGCCCGCCACCGATTGCCTATTTTTTGGTCTCTAGTTCGTTCATTTCTTCCCTAGTTGGATGTTTTGACAGCGTTTGATGCCGCTATCAATCGGAAAGCGCGACAAAAAGTGAGGGGCAATTTGGCGCACATGTCGCAGTAGACAGGAATCTCTGAGATCCCTCAGACACCCCGGATGCGCCTCGCCCTCTATCAACCCGATATTGCTCAGAACACCGGAACGATCCTTCGCCTCGGAGCCTGCTTTGGCGTGCCCGTCGACGTCATCGGCCCGACCGGCTTCGACATGAGCGATCGCTCCTTGAAACGCGCCGCGCTCGATTACTTGCCTTTCGTCGATCTCACACGGCACGTGAGCTTCGACGTCTTCATGGCCACACGACGCGCTTCCGCCGAACCGCCAGGACGTCTCGTCCTTCTCACAACGAAGGCGACATCGACGCATTGCGACTTCACTTTCGCGCCGAACGATACGCTGCTGCTTGGCCGCGAAAGCGCCGGCGTTCCCGATGCCGTCCACGACCAAGCCGATGCACGCATCACCATACCGATGCGACCCGGTCTCAGATCGTTGAACGTTGCCGTTGCCGCTGCCATCGTGCTCGGCGAAGCGCTGCGGCAGACGCACGGCTTTCCCGCCGCCTGACGCTTCCCGCCCTGTCGCACGCGTGACACGCGAATGCTGCAAATCTGTCGGATCGCACCGACACGTCGCAGAATCGCATGCCGATCGACTTCATTCTGATCATTGCCGGCGTCGCCTCGGCGCTTCTGTTGATTGCAGGAATGCTGGCCGGCGGGATCAACGCCGCTTGGCGGATTTGGCCCGCGCCCCCGGTCGGGTCAGCAAAAAGCTTTGCCTTCTGGACGCTTTTTCGGACGTTAAACGTCTCGGTCCTGATCCTCGCGGCTGAGCGTTTCCTGACAACGCTGTCCGGACCGTTAGCGCCGTTCCGCATCGCGCTCGCTGCCGTCGCGTTCATTGCGGGCGTCGCTTATATTTATACGCTGTGGTCGCTCGGCCGAAAGGCAACCTACTGTCAGGCGAGCGGCCTTGAGACGACCGGCGTCTATCGCTGGACCCGCAATCCGCAATACGCGACGGCCATTCTCGCTTTCACGGCACTCGGATTAGCGGCTTGGTCATGGGACGCCACGCTTCTCGCCGCAGCACTCGTCATCGTTTACGCCATGATGGCGCGAACGGAAGAGCCGTGGCTCGAAGCCCGCTACGGCCGCCCCTATCTCGACTACAAGAAAGACGTGCCGCGCTTCTTCAATATCCGCCACGCAGCGAGCGAGCTTCAGGCCTTTTTGGCGCACAAAGTTCCCGCTCTCGCCAGCAGCCAACGTAGCAAGCGTTAGCGGCGGAATTACTCCGCCGCCTCGCGTGCGAGGAAGCCGCCGGACTGGCGCAGCCACAGCTGGGCATAAAGACCGCCGCGCTTCAGAAGATCCGCATGCGAACCTTCTTCGACAATCCGGCCGTCTTCCATCACGACCAGCCGGTCCATCGCCGCAATGGTCGAAAGCCGGTGTGCGATCGCAATCACGGTTTTGCCGTCCATCAGCTTCTCGAAGCTCGACTGGATCGCAGACTCGACCTCTGAATCAAGCGCACTCGTCGCCTCGTCGAGCACCAGGATCGGCGCGTTCTTCAGCAGTACGCGCGCAATCGCGATACGCTGCCGCTGACCGCCCGAAAGCTTCACGCCGCGCTCGCCGACATGCGCGTCGTAACCCTTGCGGCCCTTGAGGTCTTCGAGATCCATGATGAAATCGTGCGCCTCGGCCTGCTTTGCCGCGGCGATCACGTCCTCGTCCGTGGCATCGAGTCGGCCATAGAGGATGTTGTCGCGCACCGACCGGTGCAACAGCGACGTGTCTTGCGTCACCATCCCGATTTCCGCGCGCAGGCTGTCCTGCGTGACGCGCGAGATGTCCTGCCCATCGATCAGAATACGGCCGCCTTCGAGGTCATAGAACCGCAGCAGCAGATTGACGAGCGTCGACTTGCCAGCGCCGGAGCGCCCGACCAGACCAACCTTCTCGCCCGGCCGTACCTTTAGCGAAAGATCCTCGATCACGCGCGGCGGCGCATCTTCTGCAGACGCACGTCCCGCTCCGTAGTGGAAATGAATGTGATCGAAGCGGATTTCTCCGCGCGGCACTACGACCGGCTTCGCATCCGGCGCATCGACGAGCAGGTTTGGCCGCGAGATCGTCTCCATGCCTTCATGCACGACGCCGATGTTCTCGAACACGTCCGCAATCGTCCACATCACCCAGCCCGACATCGTCACGATACGAATGACGAGGCCGCCGACGACCGCAATGTCGCCGACTGAGACGTGATGCAGCGTCCACAGCCAGATCGCCGTTCCCGTCGTCGCAACGAGCAGCAGGCCGTTGAGCGAATAGAGCGTGATTTCCATGCCGGTGATGAGACGCAAAGACGCCTGCCACTTCGTCATCTGCTCGGTCAGCGCCTCGCGCGCATAGATATCCTCGCGCTCGGCATGTGCGAAGAGCTTCACGGTCATGATGTTCGTATAGCTGTCGACAATGCGGCCGACGAGCATCGAACGAGCTTCCGATGCTTCCGTCGAGCGCGCCTTGATGCGCGGCACAAAATAGCGCAACGCCACGACGTAAGCGACGAGCCAAGCGATCAGCGGAATGGTCAGCCGCCAATCGGACGCCGCAAACAGCAGCGCCGAACCGATGAACTGCACGCTCGCATACCACAGTGCGTCGATCAGCTGGACGACGCTTTCACGCAGCGATGTGCCCGTCTGCATGATCTTGTTGGCGACGCGGCCCGCGAAATCGTTCTGGAAGAAACCGAGGCTCTGCCGCAGCACATAGCGATGCGTCTGCCACCGAATGCGCGTCGTGCAGCCCGCAGAGAGCATCTGGTTTTTGATGAAGTCGTGCGCCGTCGAGATGACCGGCCGCAGCACCAGCGCCACGAACGCCATGCCCGCCAGCATCCACCCGTAGGTGGAAACGAACGTCGCCGGATCGCCATGCGTCCGCATTTTGTCGACGATCGCACCGATAAAGCCCATCAACGCCACTTCGATGGTCGAGCCCAGGCAGCCAGCGATCAGCAGCAGCACGAAAAACGGCCAAAGAGGCTTGATAAAAAACCAGTAGAAAGCCCACAGTGTATCGGGCGGGCGCACGATCGCGCGCTCGTCGAACGGCTTGATGCGGGTCTCACCCCAGCTCATAAGTCGGCGCAACATGATCTATCGCAATGACGAAAGCGGCGCCTGCTCGCAAAGTCGGGCTAGATCCGACTGGCGACGGCGACCGGATGTTGATCGTTGATATCGGTTGGAGCTAAGGGTCTTTTCAGTCAAAAACAAGACATAGCTCAGATAAATCCATGAACGCCCCTGAAATGCCACTAGAGCAGAAAAAAGCCACCGCGCGTGCGTGGTTTGAAAAACTGCGTGACGACATCTGCACAGCGTTCGAGAAGCTGGAAACAAGCCTTCCCGAACACGCTCCACACGGAAAAGACGCGCCGGGCACCTTCGTCCGCACGCCCTGGAATCGCGCCAAAGCCGGTGAACCTGATGCCGGCGGCGGCGTGATGAGCCTCATGCATGGCCGCGTTTTCGAGAAAGTCGGCGTGCACACATCCACGGTTTACGGCGAATTTGCCCCGGAGTTCCGCAAACAAATTCCCGGCGCCGAAGAAAACCCTGAGTTCTGGGCGTCGGGCATTTCGCTCATCGGCCACCCAATCAACCCCAACGTGCCTGCGGTTCATATGAACACGCGCATGATCGTGACGAACAAGTGGTGGTTCGGCGGCGGTGCCGACCTGACGCCGGTGCTCGACAAGCGCCGCACGCAGTCGGATGCCGATACGCTCGCTTTTCATGCCGCCATGTACGGCGCCTGCGCCAATCACCCGATCGTCGATTACACCAAGCTCAAAAACTGGTGCGATGAGTACTTTTTCCTGCCGCACCGGAATGAACCGCGCGGCGTCGGCGGTATTTTCTACGATTATCTGACGCCATCGGACGCCGAAGGCGGATGGGATGCAGCTTTTGCGTTCACGCAGGATGTCGGCCGCGCATTCCACAGCGTCTACCCGATGCTGGTGCGTGGCAATTACACAATGCCGTACTCGGACGCGCAGCGCGAAGAGCAATTGATCCGCCGTGGCCGCTACGTCGAATACAATCTGCTCTACGACCGCGGCACGACGTTCGGTCTGAAAACCGGCGGCAACACCGAGTCGATCCTGTCTTCGATGCCGCCCGTGGTGAAGTGGCCCTGATTTACAAACATGACGTCATCCTCGGGCTTGGGCCCGAGGATGACAGATTCCGTTTATTGTGGCCGTTTCGCCATTCCTGAACACGTCCGTCGCCGCGTTTCCTGCCGCGATGGGTTTACCCTTCCGCACGCGTCCGTATAACCTCCGAGCGATCTAACCCTCGGGCCTTATGCGCGCCGAGAGCAAAGCGGGGCGAATGCCTCGTCTCGGCAGTGGAGGCCTTCGGGAGCACGGCAGGATGAAACGGCTCGTCTGCGCGCTCGACGGCACCTGGAACGATGATGACGACGCGTCACCGCTGACGAACGTCGCCAAGCTCAGCCGCGCGGTCCTTTACGAAGACAATCGAGGCGTCCGCCAACTCGTCCGCTATGTCGTTGGAATTGCCTCGTCGCAAGATCACGGCTTGGCCTTTCTCAAGGGCGCGCTCGGCTTTGAGATCGGCGACCGCATCAAGGCGGCCTATCAGTTTCTCTGCAACGCCTACGAGCCGGGCGATGAGATCTATCTCTTCGGATTTTCACGCGGCGCTTACGAAGCCCGCAGCCTCGCGAGTTTCATCACGCTGTTCGGCCTCGCGGAGAAGGGCAGCAATTTTTTAATCGACGACGCTTGGCGCATATATCGCCAGCCCGAGCGCAAACGTAACTTCGACGCCGTCGCCGAGATCGGCGCTGCCTGTCATTACCCGGTTCGCATTCGCTGTCTCGGCCTCTGGGACACCGTCGGCAATGTCGGCAATCCGTATCGATCTTGGGGCTGGCTGAGCCGCAAATTCGATTATCACGACATGCGCCTGCACGACACCATCGACGTCACGCTGCATGCGCTGTCGATCGACGAAGCGCGAAGTCCATTCCGCCCGACGCTCCTGACCTATCCCGAAGATGGCCGGTTGCCATCGCGCCAGCACGTCGAGCAGATGTGGTTCGCTGGTACGCACGCCGACGTCGGAGGTGGTTGGCCGGAAACTGCTCTCTCGGACATCGCACTGCTCTGGATGGCCGAACGCATTCAGGCCAAGACGAGCCTCGCCATCGACATCGATAAGCTGCGCCGAGACAGCAAACCTGATCACCTTGGCTTGCAGCATGCGTCCGCAACCGGCTGGCCATACGCCTTCAGCCGATTGATGCCCGCAAACCGTGCGATCCAGCAGAGTCTCGAAGATCAGCCATTAACCAGCAAACGGCGCACCGGCAAAATCGGACGCGACCTGATTTCGCTCAACGAAAAAATCCACGAGAGCGTGCTTTTGCGTCTCGGACGAACCGTGAAAGAAGCCTGCAACGGCACCGTCCGGGATATCACTTATGAACCGGCCGCCCTTGCACAGCGAGCCGCTACCGGGCCTGATGAATCTGGTGTCGAAACAATCCCCGGCGCAGCAAGCGACAGGGCCGCGTGACGGCCGGCAGGAAGCCAAAACAAGAACATTGGCTCTTCCACCACCTGGGGCGGTCGAAAGCCGCAGTTGTCCGCCAGATAGATCGTGCCACATGTTCACCAGTTCAGTTCTATCGAACTATAGACACCATCTCGACTGTTCCTCGCCGGCAAACTTCGGGACTTCCCATGACAACTCTGTTCGATCCGCTCAAAGCAGGCGCATTCTCGCTGAAGAATCGCGTCGTCCTCGCTCCGCTCACGCGCTGCCGCGCCAGCGCTGGCCGTGTGCCAAATGATATGATGCGTGAATATTACGTCCAGCGCGCCTCGGCAGGCTTGATGCTAACCGAAGCCACCTCCGTGACCCCGATGGGCGTCGGCTATCCCGACACGCCCGGCATCTGGTCGGAAGAGCAGGTCGCGGGCTGGAAGAAAATCACCGATGCGGTTCACGCAGCCGGCGGAACCATCCTGCTGCAACTCTGGCACGTTGGACGCATCTCCGATCCGATCTACCTCGACGGAAAGCTCCCCGTTGCACCCAGCGCCATCGCACCGAAAGGTCACGTCAGCCTCGTGCGCCCCAAAAAGGAATTCGTCACCCCGCGTGCTCTGGAACTGAACGAAATTCCAAGTGTCGTCGCCGAATACCGTCGCGGTGCCGAAAACGCCAAACGCGCAGGCTTCGATGGCGTCGAGGTTCACGGTGCCAACGGCTATCTGCTCGATCAGTTCCTGCAGGACAGCACCAACAAGCGCACCGATCAATATGGCGGACCGATCGAAAATCGTGCCCGCCTCATGCTCGAAGTGGTCGACGCATGCATTGAAGTCTGGGGCGCGGATCGCGTCGGCCTGCACTTGGCGCCGCGCTGCGATTCCCACGACATGGGTGACAGCAATCCGCTCGAAACGTTTGGCTACGTCGCAACGGAAGTCGGCAAACGCAAGATCGCCTTCATCTGCACGCGTGAATACCAGGGGCCAGACTCGATTAGCCCCGAATTGAAGAAGCGTTTCGGCGGCGTCTTCATTGGCAATGAGAAATTCACCAAGGAGACGGCGCAGGCTGCCATCGAAGCCGGAACGGTCGACGCCGTCGCCTTTGGCAAAACATTCATTGCCAATCCCGACCTGCCGCTGCGCTTCAAGCTCGATGCGCCGTTGAATCCGCCTGATCCGGACTCGTTCTATGGCGGTACGGAAAAGGGTTACACCGACTATCCCGCACTTGAATCGCAAAACGCGTAACGGCACTTGTGCGTGACGAACGGCGAGGCCGTGCGCTCAGCGCTCGGCCTCCCGCCGCGCCTCGACTGCGTCGAAGGCGTTCGCGAATTCCAATGAACCGGGTGTCGTCAGCGCGTGCGTCATACGCCGGTCGAGTTCAGCCTGAAGCTGCGAGCCGGTCAAACCCTTCACCATCTTGTTCACGTAATAAGCCCGCCGTGAAAAAAAATTCGACGTGGGCGCGCGTGATCCCGCTCCGTCCATCATTTCGAGCCCCGTGACAGGCCCCGCGAGATTCATCAACTCGAGCTCCGCGCCTGACAGCGAACGCCGTCCATTCTTGGCGGCCAAATCCTGCAGCGTCTTGAGCTTCATCGCCTGCAGCATCGGTCCAATGTCACCGTCGATATTCAGAGTGTGAATACCCATGCCGGCCTGCGTCTTGGCATAGGCCTGCTGCACATGCCATTCGAACGGCTGATGCTTAACGTTCGCGTACATCTTCTTCAGCACAACCAGCTTGTGCCGCAGCAGCGCTTTTCGAGCCGGCGAATTGCGCGGATCATGATATCTCGCCGTCAGCAGCCGAATGAATGTCGGCCCGCTGCGCGCCAGCTCGTTGATCGAATTGGCATCGAGAAGCTGGCCATAGCCGATGGCGCTGGAAATGGCACGGCCTGTCTTCTTGATCGGATGAATTCCGGCCTGCGTATCGTAGGTGCCGACGCCACCGGTTTCGAGCGCGTAGACACGCACCACCTGCTCCTTCGACAGACCGAGGGCCGCAGCCTCAGACGCATAGCGCAGCTTGAACTCTTTTTCCGTCACGCGTTCCGGGACGAAGTTGTAGACGCGCCTCGCGGCCGCAAGGTAGTCGGGAATGGTTGCCAGTTCCCGGCTTGACGACGGGTTGGCCTCCCGCTGCGCATCAAGGAAGCGGCCATATTTCGACGCGAGCGAACCTGACAGCGACGGCCCTTGATACTTCGGCGGAAAGCTCATCACGTAGTCGTTTGCCGAGAACGGTATATCCTTTGCGCGTTTACGCTTGCGAAGAGTTCGCTTCTGCTCGACTGCATCCCAGTAGGCATCGAGCTTCTCTTCGAAATTCTGCCGCGCCGTTTTCCAGACTTGAAAGGCTTCTATCTCGCTATCGGACAGCGACGTCAGAAAATCGATGGTCGACATTGCGGTTGCGCGCGGCGCCGCCATCGGCACCATGAGGCAAACCAGCGCGAGCGCCAGGGCGGGCGCCGAAATGCCCTGCTTCCGAAACGGCGATGTCATACGTAAGTAAGCCACACGCAGTCCCATCTGCTCCTAAACACGACGCAAGTTAAAACGACGAATCAAAAATAGCGTGATTCAGCCGCCCCCGGCCACCCCAGGACGGTCACGCTTCAATTTCTGCCAGGTTGCGAAATGAACCCGCTTTCTGCCTCCAATATGGCAACGCCGGATATCGAGGCTGCCGATTTCGAGCGCCTGGCACGTGCGCGGCTGCTAGCGAGCCCGCCTGAACTGGATGAACCACAGTCACCTGGCGACGATGACTTGAACCCCGGCCTCGGTCCATTTTCCGCTGGCCTGCGCCACGCAGCCGTCCTGGTGCCCATCGTCGCCCGCGCGCCTCTGACCGTGCTGCTGACGGCACGAACGGATCATTTGCCCTCGCACGCCGGACAAATCGCCTTCCCCGGCGGGAAAGTCGAGCAACAAGACGCGACGCCTCTCGCTGCTGCGCTGCGGGAGACGCGCGAAGAGATTAACCTCGATGCGGCATTCATCGAGCCAGTCGGCTATCTCTCGCCTTATCGCACCGGCACGGGCTACATCATCACGCCCTCGGTCGCGCTCGTGCGGCCGGGCTTCAGGCTTACAGCCAATCCCGACGAAGTCGCTGACGTTTTCGAGGTTCCGTTCGCCTTTTTGATGAACGAAGCCAATCACGAGATCCACAGCCGCGTCTGGCGCGGTGCAGAACGCAGGTTCTATGCGATGCCTTACGGTGAACGCTATATATGGGGCGCGACAGCGGGAATAATCCGCACGCTCTATCGGAGACTGTTCAGCACATGATCCGCATCGTTATCGAGAATATTTTTTTCTTCCTGCTGCCGACGTTCCTCTACATCGCCTGGATCGCATTCTCCGAAGATGAATGGCCTGGCCTGATGACAGTCTTGAGCCGTGCTCCCTTGATCCGTCTCTTCTTTGCCGGCGCTGCCGTGATGCTCGCGACGCTCGTCGTGTTTTCGTCCCGCACCTATAACAGCCCCGACGATGTCTATGTGCCCGCCTCCGTCGTCGACGGGAAGCTCGAACCGGCGCGCAGCATTCACGAGACGAAAACGCCGCCCCCGACGGCAAAGCCGTGATTGCAGGACTGAAACGGCATGACTGAAACAGCCATCAAATCGACCCGCATGAGTGCCGAATGGCTACGAGCCCCGGCGCTTGCAAAGGTCTTCGCCGCGCTTTCTGCCGGCGGGGCGGAAGCCCGCGTTGTCGGCGGTGCTGTGCGCAACGCAATGATCAATCGCCCCGTCAAGGATGTCGACATCGCGACAACGGCCCTGCCCGCCGAGGTCATGCGCCTCGCCGCCGATGCCGGTCTTGGCGCATATCCGACTGGCATAGACCACGGCACCGTCACCGTTGTCGCTGAAAAGCGATCCTTCGAAGTGACGACGTTGCGCCGCGACGTCGAGACGGACGGCCGCCATGCCGTCGTCACCTTCACCAACTCCTGGGAAGAGGACGCCGCCCGCCGCGACTTCACGATCAACGCGCTTTATTGTTCGGCCGACGGCATCGTCTACGATTTCGTCGGCGGCCTCGATGATCTGCGCCAACGTCGCGTCCGCTTCATCGGCGATGCCGAGGCACGCATCCGCGAGGATTACCTGCGCATTCTGCGCTTCTTCCGTTTCAGCGCCGAATACGGAAAGGGCCAGCTCGATCCCGAAGGACTGGCCGCAGCAAATGCCTTGAAAGAAGGACTATCGCTGCTCTCCGCTGAGCGCGTCCGCGCCGAAATGCTGAAACTGCTCGCAGCGCTGAATGCTGTCGATGTCGTCAACGCCATGGAAAAAAGCGGCATCCTTCAGCTTGTCGTCAGGACGCGCCTCGAACCTGACCGCTTTGCGCGCTTCGTTGTGATCGAAGCCGCACTGGGCGAGCCACCCGATGCGCTCGCGCGCCTTGCCGCGCTTGCCGTCAACAATCCGGAAGACGCAGCCTTTCTCGGCCGCGAGCTTCGGCTCTCGAATGCCGAAGCCGAGCGTCTCACAAGCGCATCCGCAGGCGATCCAGGTATCGCTCCGGAAACGTCCGAAGCGATTGCACAAGCTGCACTTTACAGGCTCGGTGCCGATGCCTTCGCGCGCGCCGTCCGCCTTGCCTGGGCGCAATCTGGCGCCCCCTGCACCGATCCGCACTGGCGCGCCCGCGCATTACTCGCCGATCGCTGGAAAATTCCGGTTATGCCCTTCACTGGGAACGACGTCCTTGCGCTCGGCATTCAACCAGGTCCGAAAGTCGGCAGCATCCTTAGTGCCTTCGAGCGCTGGTGGATCTCAGAGAATTTTCCCGCCGATGCTGAACGTCAAAGCAGAGTGCTTAAAGAGCTGGCGCGCGAAGCTGTTACTTAACAAATCATTAAATTTCACTTCACCTTTGCTTATGCTCCGACTAAAGTCTCTCTCCGGGGTTCACCCATTTGTATCGCGTTGAGGAGACACCCTGATGGACAGCATCGGCCGTGAGCGTGAGCGTTCGCTCAAGTTCGTTCAAATCGTCTTCGCCGTTCTCGCTCTTCTCAGTCTGACTGCAGCATTGGCCGTATCGACGAGGGGCGTCGATATGGGACTTCCCGAAAATTCGACATCACCGATCGCGCTGGCGTTTCTTCTTGTTGGCGCTGTCGACACCATTCTGCTCTACGCCTGGGAGCATATCTTTCAGCGCATCGAATACTGATACGAAATTGCGCTGCCGTCGCGTGGATGGCAGCGCAATCATCAGTGTGTCGCATATTCGCCATATGACACTTTTGCGGCGATCGAAACCGCCGGCATCACTCGCGCGCGCCGTCTCGGGCTGTTGGTAAACCCATAAATAGCTGCGATTTCTTACACTCGACGCCACCGGCCGCAGGCGTTCGTCATACGCCTGTTACATGAATCCCGTCCTACGTTTTACATGAAATGCATAGACGCATTTATGGGAAGCGCACTGACTGGGGGCCGACCTTGAGCGCACCAAATCCGGAATTGAACTACCGAACCGTTTTTATTTCCGACATTCACCTCGGAATGCGCAATTGCCAATCGACTGCTCTTCTCGACTTTCTGAAATACGTCGAATGCCAGAACCTCTACCTCGTCGGCGATATCGTCGATTTCTGGAAAGTCCGCCGCGGTCCTTATTGGCCGCAGAGCCACAACGACGTTTTACAAAAGCTTCTGCGCAAGGCGCGTAAAGGCACCCGCGTCGTCTACATTCCGGGCAACCACGATGACGGCCTGCGCGACTATACCGGCATGAACTTCGGCGGCGTCGAAATCCGCCGCGATGCCATTCATGAAGCCGCCGACGGCAAGCGCTATCTCATTTTGCACGGTGATGAATTCGACGTCGTCGTGCGTTACGCCCGCTGGCTCGCATTTCTCGGCGACCGGTCCTATGACGCAGCTCTCGCGCTTAACGTGCCGCTGAACTTTGCGCGTCGCATGTTCGGCCTCGGTCATTGGTCGCTGTCGGCCTTCCTGAAGCACAAAGTGAAAAGCGCCGTGAACTACATCGGCGAATTCGAGGAAGCGTTGGCAGGCGAAGCCAAGCGGCGCGACGCGCAGGGCCTCATTTGCGGCCACATCCATCACGCCAACTCGCGCCAGATCGACGGCATTCACTACATGAACTGCGGCGACTGGGTCGAAAGCTGCACCGCCATCGGCGAACGCTTCGACGGCCAATTTGAAATCATTCGTTGGAAAGAGCATTTGGCCGCGCGCGCCTCGCAGGCGCCTTCCGGCCGCTGGTTGATCGAAGCCGCTTAACGGCAATTATGCCGGACGAAAAGCGAGCCGGCGAACGGAGTATCCCACGTGAACGCGACCGCCAAAGCCCTCGAACCGACGAGCATCGATCTTCTGAGCGAAGCTGTGCATCAGAACCGTGCGCTGAGTCTCGCCGGTATCCTTGAGCGCACCTTCACCTTCGCTTTCCGCTCAATGGTCTACCCGCAGATCTGGGAAGATCCGCGCGCCGATATGGAAGCGCTGGAGATCACCCCGCAAACGCGCATCATGACCATCGCCTCCGGCGGCTGCAACGTCATGAGCTACCTCTCGGCGAATCCGGCGCGCATCTATGCCGTCGATCTCAACGCCACGCACATCGCGCTGCTCAAGCTGAAGGTCGCCGCAGCTCAGCATCTGCCGAACCATGCCACGTTCTATCGCTTCTTCGGCGCCGCCAATGACCGCCGCAACGTCGCCCTCTATAACGATCTCATCGCGCCGCATCTCGACGCCGATACCCGCGCCTATTGGGAAGGCCGCGAGCTGACGGGCCGCCGCCGCATCACGCGCTTCGCGCGCAATTTCTATCATTTCGGGCTGCTCGGCCGCTTCATCGCGACAGGCCATCTCGCTGCGCGCGTGTTCGGCGCCAAACCGAAGCGTCTGCTTGAAGCCCGTTCGATCGAAGAGCAGCGCGAGATCTTTGCGCGCGACATCGGACCGGCCTTCAGCCATCCTGTCTTGCGCTGGATCACGTCAAACCGGGCGTCGCTGTTCGGCCTCGGCATTCCGCCGGTGCAGTATGACGCGCTTTCCGGCGGCGGCGCTCGCACGATGGCCGACGTTTTGAAGGAACGCGCCGAACGCCTGGCGACGGGCTTCGATCTGAAAGACAACTATTTCGCTTGGCAGGCCTTCGGCCGCAGCTACGCAACCCAGGGCGAAGGCCCCTGCCCGCCGTATCTCGAAAAAGCGAACTTCATGGCGGTCAAGGCGCGCGCCAACCGAGTCGAGGTTGTCCACGACAACATGATCCGCTTCCTCTCTGGCGAGCCGGCCGAAAGCCTCGATCGCTATATCCTGCTCGATGCCCAGGACTGGATGGACGACGCAGCCTTGAATGCGCTGTGGGATCAAATCACCCGCACTGCGCGCCCCGGCGCCCGCGTTATCTTCCGCACCGCGGGCGAGGAAAGCATCCTCCCGGGCCGCGTCGCCGACGCGACGCTCGGCCAGTGGACCTATGACGCCGCCAAATCCGCTGCGATCCACGCCAAGGATCGCTCGGCGATCTACGGCGGTTTCCACCTCTACATCAAGAACGCCTGATCCTCTCATGAGCGACGCCGCCGCAATGACCGAAAGCGCTGCGAGCGCCATGGATGGCATGTATCGCCATCAGCGCTACATTTATGATTTCACACGACGCTACTATCTGATCGGCCGCGATCAGATGATCGCCGAGCTTGCGCCTCCGGTCGGCGGCACGGTGCTCGAAGTCGGTTGCGGCACGGCCCGCAATCTGCTGCGCGCCGCGCGCCGCTATCCGCTTGCGAAGTTCTACGGTCTCGACGTTTCAGAAGAAATGTTGAAGACGGCGCGCGCCTCGATCGACCGAAGCCCGTTTCGCGACATCGTCACGATTGCCCAGGCCGACGCCACGACGTTCTCGGCGTCCGAGCTTTTCAGCATCGCCAACATCGACCGCATCTTCATTTCATACGCACTGTCGATGATTCCGCCCTGGCAGGACGTGATCGCCCGCGCCGTCTCACAGCTCTCGCCAACGGGCGAATTGCACATCGTCGACTTCGGCACGATGGCGACCATGCCCTCCTTGGCGCGACGCGGCATGCGCGCGTGGCTGACGAAATTCAGCGTCACGCCACGTCAGGAGCTCGAAGACGTCGTGCGCGACGTCGCCCGCCGCAGTGGTCGAAGCGCCGCTTTCCACCACGGCCGCTTCGATTATGCAGCCCACGTCTGCATCGGTGCGAAGCTTTCGTAACGCCGCGTCGGCAACCTAGCTGACGCGAGGCCCGAGAAGCTGCCGGAGCGCCAGCTCGATGCGCCGCCAGTCTTCTGCCGTGCGCTCGTCTCCGGTCTTTTCATAGCGACGAACCATCTGCGCCGCTTCTGCGAGCGCCTTCGCGCCCTGCACATCGTAAAGCTTACGGGCATGATCATGGATTTCGACGGCATTCATGACAAAGCCTCCCTGCGCTTTTTTTGTTTGGCCCCCTTTGATCCAGGATTTGATCCAGGGGCGTGACAGTCGCTCCCAAAGCCTCAATCGGGAACCACGCGCGAGCGTTCCACACTTCGCACCGCACGCAAAAGCCCCAGCGCGAGCACCAGGGCTTTCGTAATTATCACAATCGCATGATTGCGATTTATTCCGCCGGCGGGGCGGCAGCCGGTGCTTCGGCCGGATGCGCCGCGCCGTTGGGCATGACGGCGGCCGCAACAGGTTTATCGTCTTGCGCCTCCGGTGCCGCTTCTTCCGGAGCTTCGCCCGCGTCTGCCTCCGGAGCAGCCTCTTCGGCTGGTGCGACCTCGGCCGCCTCTGCTGCCGCCGGAGCGGCTTCCCCCACCGGAGCCTCAGGCGCAGCAGCCTCTGCCTCGGGAGCCGCTTCTTCGGCGGCCTCCGCGACGGGCGCTTCAGCTTCCGCAGATGCTTCGATCGCAGCCTCCGCCGTTTCCGTAGCTTCGGCTGCGGGTTCCTCCGGCGCCGCCTCAGCCGGAGCTTCGGCCGCCTCCGCAGGAGCCTCCGGCGCAGCCTCAGCGGCTGGCTCCTCCATCGAGGCTTCTGCGGTCTCGACGACAGCGGCCTCAACCACGTCTTCGACCGTCGGTTCAGCCGCCGCTTCTTCAGCAGCAGCCTCCTCCGGCATCGCTTCTTCGGCAGCAGCAGCAGCAGCCTCCGGAGCGGCTTCTTCGCATGCTGCCTCCTCTACGGCTGCCTCGGCCGGTTCGGCCTCCACAGCGTCGCTATTGGCGGCAACTGGCACAGCAAGAATTTCATCGAGCTCGCTGATCGCGCGCTCGACGGCTTTCATGGCCTTGAAGTCCGGCGTCGCCTCAATGCGCGCACGAACGTCGTCGTGTAAGGTCTTGAGCTTGGACAGGATATCGGCCGACATCTTCTTCCCTTTTCTTAGTATTTTGAGAATAAGTTTCCGCTTCGCCTGCGCATGACTGAACATGCGGACGCTCATCTTCAAATTTTCCAGTAATGCGCAGTAATAAAGTACAGCAATTCGAGCCGACGCAAACGCCTGCGACAGATTGTGCACAGCTATAAATTGTATCGGGCTGAAGGACGCGCATCTTACCGCGGCCCCTACTCAGCGTCCTCGACCTGCGCCCGCTCTCCTGAAAGATATCTTCGGCGTCACTCGTTTTGTAATGAACCCATCGAAGAGTAGACCGCTCGATGTTTTGACGTCCGCCGCTAGCGTTCCATACATGAGCAGGCTCGGAATTCTCTCAGAGACCGCCAGATCGTTCGCGCCGCCGTATCCAAATCCCTGCTCACGCCCATGCCACGCGCCGTGCGTTCGGCGCCAAGTGGCTCGCGCACCAGACTGCATCAGTTTTTTTCTAAACCGCTTGCCTTCGGCGCGTCGGGATTTTAGTCTTTATGCGGATATTCTGTGTTATGTATATTATTTGGGGGTTTTTCAAATGCCGGTTACCAAAAAATTTCGACGTTGGTTGTTGAAGCCGCTCACAAAAAAGATCGAGCGGACAGTCGACAAGCGCGTAGCCATGTTTTCGCACTCATTTGAAAATGCCCAACAGCATGCTGAAAATTTAGCGCGAAATGCGCAGCTGGAGCGCGAATTCGTACGCTTAATGGCATTGACAAGAAAATTTCATCCCGTCGTCACCAGGATTGCCCCATGCGCCTCCTCTTCGACGTTCGATTTGCTCGACATCAAAGCCAACGCGGTATCGGCCGATACATATTTGGATTAATTGCTGCTCTGCGCGTCGACGGCCGATTGAAGATTTCGCTTCTCGAAGACCGCGGCGCGACGGCCCTTGATGAATCGACAATTTTCATCGACGAACTCTCGGCGATAGACGAAGATCATTTCGATTTTTTCTGCCTGCCGAGCTATTTTCCGGACAACTGGGCCAACCACGAGGGACGCCTTGGATTCTTATTGCCACACCAAGCGCTAAGAATTAGCCGCTCGGTTGTCGGGATCGGCCACGACCTGATCCCAGATATTTTTCCTGATATCTATTTCGGCACGAGGCCCGACCTGCACGATTTATTTCGCCTTGGCGAAACAATCGCGTCACAAATCTCATCTCACACTTTCTGCAACAGCGTCACGACTGCAACCGATTTCGCAAAGTATGCAGGCTGTGCACCTACTGCCCTAGCCGTGATTTACGGCGGCGTGGATATTGCGAAATGGTCGGCTCCGCATTGCTATCCGCCGACTGAGAACGTTGTTTATGTCGGCGGCGACGAATACCGCAAAAACCTCGATGGGGCGATTGCGGGTTTCGCTGCATTCAAGAAAATAAGACCAGAGTCTCGAGCAAAGCTCATTATCATCGGAAATATTCACGACCCCTCACGCTCCCGACTTGATAAATTGATCGAAGATCTTCTCTTGCCGCCGACCGACGTTTCGATGACGGGGTTTGTCGATGAGCACGATCTCGTCAGACTTGTAAAATCTGCCCGCATGACCGTATTTCCTTCGTTATATGAAGGCCTCGGATTGCCAGTTCTCGAGAGCTTGGCCGCGGGTGTTCCTTGCGCGGCGTCAAACGTAAGCTCTACGGCGGAACTCGTTCCGCCCGAGCACCAATTCGATCCTTGCGATCCCCAGTCTATGGCCAAGGCCATCGACCTTCTTCTCCATGACGAAAACGAGAGAAGCCATTCGATCGCAGCAGGACAGGAATTACTCTCCAAGGTGAATTGGACGCGCGCTGCGAGCACCATGATCGATACATTGCTCCGTATCCGCATCACAGATCGTCAACCCAAGGGATCGAAAAGCCGACGTGTTGCAGTATTCAGCTGCACTCCGCCCGATCGAAGCGGAATTGCAACGAATTCAGCGAAGGTCTTTGGCGACGCCGACCTATTTGACCTGTTCACGGATGTGGCGTCACCGCAAGATTTGTCTCTGCGTGAACGCGAGACACAAAAGATAGCGGGCCGTCAGGTTTCGTTATGGCCGATCTGCGCGTTCGACGATCTCGATGAGGCCGAGCGCTACGACCGCGCTGTTTATGTACTCGGTAATTCGCATCACAATTTGCCGGTGCTTCAGGCACTCATGAACCATAAAGGTAGTCGTTCAGCCAAAACCGTGTACCTGCACGACGGTCGATTGGAAAATATTTGGTTCTGGTACTGCGGCCGATCGCTGGAGGCGATGCGTACGCTGTTCTCGATGTTCTACCCCCTGGCGCAGCTGAAGAGTTGCGCAACTCATAACGAGTTCCCTGATGTAGGCATGAGAGGAATTCGCCCGCTCATACTCGGGGCCGACATCAGACACATCGTTGTGAATTCCGAGCGTGCCAAGAAGGCGATTGAATACGATATTGCTTGCGAATTCGATGTTCGCGTGGACATCGCCCATCACACAATCGATCGTATCGAGGCTAACGCCATCCCGCCGTTCTCACGCAGGCGAGATGAACTGATCATCGGCACGTTTGGCATTCCAGATAACATTAAAGGCACGGACCGCGTCATTGCTGCCGTCCGAGAAATAAATAGATCTCGGCCTGCGCGGCTAGCGATCGTAGGCTGGCGCGCTAACGAGTATGCGTGCAACTGCCTCAGCCCGGAAGATCGCAACATCGTCGAGATCGTTGACTCTCCGAACGACGCCGAATTGCATCGTTGGATGAAGGCAGTCGATGTGGCTGTTCAGCTGCGCATGATCCAATATGGCGAAAGCTCGGGTGTCCTCGCCCAGCTCGTCGGTGTCGGCAAGAAGCCGATTGCATCGACAAACCTCATCGACCCGGCACTCGCGGATCACACGATTGCCGTCGATCGTGAAATTCCTCCGGAGCAACTGGCTGAGGAAATTTTAAACGCACGCCATGTAATCGGAACATATGACGGCCTCGAAAAATTTTCGTCTGCCTCGCTTGGAAATTGGTTCGCGAGCCGCTTGTTAACGAATTGAACGAAGCCCTTTCAAGCTTTCGACGCACAAAAAAGCCCCGCATCACTGCGGGGCTTTTTGATTTTCGAGGATCGACTGCGCCTTCCGGCCGGCTCGACGTAGGAGAGTCGGAAGGCGCAAGCAAAAGGATCAACTGCGCCGGGCGGCCGGCTCCGCGGAGCGGAGTCGCCCGGCGCAATTAAATTAGAAATCCATTCCGCCCATGCCGCCCATGCCGCCGCCGGGAGCGCCGTGCGAGTGGCCAGCGTCCTTCTTCGGCACGTCGGCGATCATGGCTTCCGTCGTGATCAGCAGGCCCGAAACCGAAGCGGCATCCTGCAGCGCGCAACGCACGACCTTCGTCGGGTCGATGACGCCCTGCGAGTACAGATCGCCGTACTCGTGGGACTGAGCGTTGTAGCCGTAAGCGTACTTCGAGTTCTCGAGGATCTTGCCGACGATCACCGAACCGTCTTCACCTGCGTTGGTCGAGATCTGGCGAGCCGGAGCCTGCAGCGCCTTGCGGACGATGTTGATGCCGACCTTCTGGTCGTCGTTCTCAGGCTTCAGCGAGTCGAGAGCCTTCGCAGCGCGGAGAAGCGCAACGCCGCCGCCCGGGACGATACCCTCTTCGACGGCTGCGCGCGTTGCGTGCAGAGCGTCGTCGACGCGGTCCTTGCGCTCTTTAACTTCGACTTCCGTCGCGCCGCCGACCTTGATAACGGCAACGCCGCCGGCGAGCTTGGCAAGACGCTCCTGGAGCTTCTCACGGTCGTAGTCCGAGGACGTTTCCTCGATCTGCGCCTTGATCTGCTTCACGCGCGCTTCGATGTCGGCCTTCTTGCCCGAACCATCGACAATCGTCGTGTTTTCCTTGTCGATCGTCACCTTCTTGGAGCGGCCGAGCATCTGCAGCGTAACCGTCTCGAGCTTGATGCCGAGATCTTCCGAGATCACCGTGCCGCCCGTCAGGACTGCGATGTCTTCCAGCATGGCCTTGCGGCGATCGCCGAAGCCCGGAGCCTTGACGGCAGCAACCTTGAGGCCGCCGCGCAGCTTGTTGACGACGAGCGTCGCGAGAGCTTCGCCTTCGACGTCTTCAGCGATGATGAGGAGCGGCTTGCCCGACTGGACGACGGCTTCGAGAACCGGAAGCATCGCCTGGAGACCCGAAAGCTTCTTCTCGTGGATGAGAATGTAGGGGTTCTCAAGTTCAGCAATCATCTTGTCGGCGTTGGTAATGAAGTACGGCGACAGGTAACCACGATCGAACTGCATGCCTTCGACGACATCGAGTTCGAAATCGAGCGTCTTGGATTCTTCAACCGTGATGACGCCTTCCGAACCGACCTTGTCCATCGCTTCGGCAATCTTCTTGCCGACGATTTCGTCGCCATTCGCCGAGATCGTGCCGACCTGAGCGATCTGATCCTTCGCGACCTTCTTCGAGTTGGTCTTGAGGTCTTCGACGATGGCCAGAACGGCGAGGTCGATACCGCGCTTCAGGTCCATCGGGTTCGAGCCGGCAGCAACCGACTTCGCGCCTTCGCGAACGATCGCCTGGGCAAGAACCGTTGCCGTCGTGGTGCCGTCACCGGCGAGGTCGGCCGTCTTCGAGGCGACCTCTTTGAGCATCTGCGCGCCCATATTCTCGAACTTGTCTTCGAGCTCGATTTCCTTCGCGACCGTCACACCGTCCTTGGTGATGCGCGGTGCGCCGAACGACTTCTCGATAACGACGTTGCGACCCTTCGGGCCGAGCGTGACTTTCACGGCGTTGGCAAGAATGTCGACACCACGCAGCATGCGCTCGCGGGCGTCCTGGGCAAACTTGACGTCTTTAGCTGCCATGTTGAGCAACTCCTAAGCTTGGCAAATAGGGGGATGAAATTAAGCGGCGGCCTTGGACTTTGCCGGGGCCGAGAGAACGCCGAGAATGTCGCTCTCTTTCATGATCAGGAGATCTTCGCCGTCGATCTTGACTTCGCTGCCCGACCACTTGCCGAACAGAACGCGATCGCCGACCTTGACGTCGAGGGGAACGACCTTGCCCGCTTCATCGCGAGCGCCGGGGCCAACGGCCACAACTTCGCCCTGCTGGGGCTTTTCCTTGGCGGTGTCGGGGATGATGATCCCGCCTGCAGTCTTTGCTTCTTCCTCAATGCGTTTCACGACGACACGATCGTGGAGAGGACGGAACGCCATGGGGGTAACCTCATGATTTGGCTAGACGATTTGTCTTTTGTTCGCAGCCTAGGATGCCAGGCCGCAGGCAACGGACATTGCTGTCCGCCGGTGCACTGCGAGCAGGATCGCTGACGAGCCCGAACGCGACGGATATATGGTGCGCACTGTTAGCACTGTCAATACTTGAGTGCTAAAACGTGATCCATTAGTATGGGCGTTCGCCTTATTGAACACCGCAGTAGCACGGGGCCATGGCGGGCCGTGCCGTCATCCGATGGTCGCGCCAAAAGTTGCAACAACAAAGCGGTTGCAGCTCACAATTACAAATCGCGCGCGATGTTTATATCGCGCGACAACTTGAAATCCATTTTTCTGAAGAGCGGGTTCGCGCAATTCATTTATCGCAAACAGTTATTCTGCGATGAGAATTGCGCATTTTCCTCAGTTGCCCCGTCGTACAAATTTCGCGACATCAAATCGCGAAATCGGCAAGCTTAGCACCTTTCCTAAGCCGTTCGACCAGCCAGTTCGGCTTACGACCGCGCCCCGTCCAGGTATCGGCTTTATTTTCAGGATTGGCGTATTTCGCAACGCCGATCGACTTGCCTTTTACTGCGCCGCGTCCGCGGCTTGCACCAAATAATTCGGCCACGGAAAATCCGTGTGTTTCTGCAAGATCCGCGACTTTCTTTTTTAGTTCGGCGCGTTCCCGGTCCCGAGCGGCGGCGATCGCCTTCTGAACTTTCGTTTCAAGGTCGACAAGCTCCTTGAGGGAAAGTTTGTCGACATTGATCGTCGCCATAGATTTTACTTTTCGCATCACCAACGACAACCTCTACTAGATTTCCTGCACGCCGGTGTAATCACATCCCGCCCCCTGCGCAGCAGGAATCTCTGAGATGTGTCACCGTGTCAACGCAACCTCATAAATACTCGTGAATATTCCGCAAACGAGAAATGGCGGATCACATATTTTTCAATGCAGCCAATTCATTAGTTTAAGCGGAGCGATATCACCACCTAAAATGCGCCTACGAACAAACGCTCAGGCTGAGAAATAGCACGAAATCTTGCCAATGAATTCAGCCTTTCTAACAGCCGGACCCTTACCGGATCGCAATCGGAAATCGCGTCCTTCCGATAATACCCGCAAACAATCCGTGTAGATACTAAAATACGAATTTTTGCATTGATGGCAAAAAAAAGAAATTGCGGCCGACATTCTTTGCAGCGATCTTGAAGGCTCTCACGGCATTCAAATTATTAAATTGTTGACTTTATCTGGGTCGCAGCCCGCCGCGAATTTTGGAGCCCAGCGTCCGCCATTAAATCTCTCCCACCATCCGGAAGATCGATATGCGAACGACGAAAATCGCCGATTAGTGTCGGCGCAGTGGAACTGCATCGCCAACCGCGGGTTCAGCCTTCGACTTGTGTAAGCTGGTTTCAAAAGCTACGTTCCCGCGGCTTTCAATCCACCCCGCAACATGATGAGTGGCCGTCTATGACGCTGAAATTACCTGATCTTCCTTATGCCTATGATGCTCTCGCGCCGTTCATGTCGGCCGAGACACTCGAGTTTCACCACGACAAGCATCACTTGGCGTATGTCGAAAATGGCAACAAGCTGCTTGCTGGCTCGAAGTACGAGGGCCAGTCGCTCGAAGATATCGTCAAGAACGCCTACGCCGATAAGGCCCAGGGCCTCATCAACAACGTTGGCCAGCACTATAACCATCTGCATTTCTGGCAGTGGATGAAGAAGGGCGGCGGCGGCAACAAGCTGCCCGGCAACGTCCAGAAGCTTGTCGACGGTTACGGCGGCTTCGACAAGGTGCGCAACGACTTCATCGAAGCCGGCAAGGGCCAGTTCGGTTCGGGCTGGGCTTGGCTTGCGGTAAAGGACGGCAAACTTGAAGTCGTCAAAACGCCGAACGGTGAAAACCCGCTGATGTACGGCTCCAAGCCGATCCTCGGCGTCGATGTCTGGGAGCACAGCTACTACATCGACTACCGCAACGCCCGTCCGAAGTACCTCGAAGCCTGGTTCGACAACCTCGTCAACTGGGAGCACGTCGAGGCTCTCGTCGGCTAAACGACACGTCGTCGAAACATTTGTTGGCGCCGGCATTGGCTCGTAATGCCGGCGCCTTTTTTTGCGCCTTTAAACTCCGCGTTCGAACTGATGCGCTAGGGCCACTCGAACACCTGCTGAATCAGAGACTTGGCGTGGAAGCTCGCCGCACGCCGTTGCCGCCGCCTTGTCCGTGCCCTAAAACTCGTACAGTAGGCGGGGTATTACTGAGGGGCGGGGGATCCGAGTGTTCGTGCCGAGATTGCACGTTGCTGTCACGTTGATCTTCGCGCTCGTTCTCACCGGGTGCGCGACAATTATGACGCGCAACGGGATTTCCAGCGCCTCCCTCGCCGAAACTGCGGAAATTCCGGGCATGCCCGGCGTTCGCTTCTGGGGCGATGAAGTTCCAAGAGATCCTATCGCCGAAATCCGGCGGCGTACTGCGCACATGCCCAAGCTAGGTAAGCACGCGAGAACCGTAGCCGGCCGCAAAGTCGTCGATACGCTCGCTCTTTCAGGCGGCGGTTCCGACGGCGCATTCGGCGCGGGCGTCCTCGCCGGCTGGACGAAGCGCGGCGACCGTCCGGAATTCCAGGTGGTAACGGGCGTCAGCGCCGGGGCAATCATTGCGCCGTTCGCCTTTCTCGGACCGTCCGAAGACGAAAAGCTTCACGCCATCTGGACGCAATACAAACAGGATCAGGTCGCGACGCCAGAAATTCTGTCAGGTCTTTTCGGCGGCCCTGCTCTTTCGAGCACCGCTCCCCTGCAGAACCTCATCGCCCACTATGTCGATGAAAAATTTCTCGACCGGATCGCTGCACAATACAAGCGCGGTCGCATTCTCTTGGTCCTGACTACGAACCTCGATGCCCAGCGCCCGGTTGTTTGGAACATGGGCGAAATCGCCCTCAAAAGATCTCCCCAGGCGATCGAGCTGTTTCGCAAGGTCATCCTGGCGTCCGCCGCTATTCCCGCCGCCTTCCCGCCGGTCAAAATTGAAGTCGTCGCCGACGGCAGAATGTATGACGAGTTGCACGTTGACGGGGGCACCACCCGCGAAGTCTTCATCAGCCCGGTCGATGCGCCCATCAAAGCTTTCGACGTTCTTTACGACCAGCCGCCGATCCGCCGCTACTTCATCATAAAGAACGGCAAAGCCACCCCGGACCAGGAAGTCGTAAAGCCGACGACGCTACAGATCGCCGGCCGCTCGATTTCAACGCTCATCAAGAGCCAGAACATGGGCGAGGTTTATCACATCTACCGCGTTGCGCTTGATGGTGGCGCCGATTTCAACTTCCTGGCTGTGCCGCCATCGTTCGATTACAAGACCAAAGAAATCTACGATCCTAAGTATCAGGCGGCTCTTTATGCCAAGGGCGTTCAGGTCGGCCGCAGCGGCATTTGGCTGAAGCATCCGCCGGGTGTGGCTCCGATCGGAGTCGATGGACAGCAGCCACGCCCCAGCCTGCCTGAGCCGCTGGCCGCCGCAGGCAACGGCTGACCCGCATCAACCGACAGCAGCTAAAAAGCAAAAGCGCCGGCTTTCGCCAGCGCTTCCCATCGTCTGAACGAGGCCGTCGCTTAATCTTAAGCTCAGAACCAGCGCGGCTGCCACCAATGCAGCAGTGTCTTCACAGCGTCCGGCGCAACCAGATAGGCGATACCGACGATGGCAACGGCCGCCACAACCAACAGCAGGATCGCAAGGCTCACCGGCGCGCGATAGCTGAGACCCGTACCCGGAATGCCGAACGTCACCACTGGCCCCTGCTTCCCGACATTCAGCGTCGCGCCGTTGCCGCCGACACTGCTGCTGACGCCGGTCTTGCTGAGATTGATGCGAACGCCGGGAAGAATTGTAAATGTCTTGCGAAACCGGAAATAGCCCATCTCAGTCTCCTCGTCGGCGCCTGCCGGTTAAATCATCCAATTTACGCGCCACGGTACTCGCGTTTTGCGAATCTCCAAAAAAAACCTAATGGCTCCAATTGTGACTTTCAACGGATTCGCTCCGCTGTCAGCCTTTACTGCCAAAAAGACCGGGAAAGACCTTCTTCGCGCTGTGCTTGAGCTGCCCCAACATCGTGCTGCGATCCTGCAAGCGCTCGTGTGCTGATTCGCGATCGAGGCCCTTGGCGTACTTCTTGACGTTGTCGCTATCGGCGGCGATGAGCTTTTTCCTCTCCTCTGCGGTAAGTGGCCCGACGCGCGACATCGGCGGCCGAATTAACGTCCGCTCGACCATCGACGGTTCGCCCTTGCCGCGCAGTAACGAGACCAGCGCTTCACCGACGCGAAGCTCCTGAATGGCGCGCTCGGTATCGATGCTCGGATTGGGCCGGAACGTCTCGGCAGCAGCGCGGATCGCTTTCTGCTCTCTCGGCGTGAAGGCGCGCAACGCGTGCTGAATTCGGTTGCCGAGCTGTGCCGAGACGCGATCGGGAACGTCGCTCGGGCTCTGCGTCACATAATAGACGCCGACGCCTTTCGAACGGATCAGCCGCGACACGCGTTCGACCTGTTCGAGCACCGCTTTCGGCGCGTCATTGAACAGTAAATGCGCTTCGTCGAACAGAAATACGAGCTTGGGCTTTTCGAGATCGCCCACCTCCGGCAGCTTCTCGAAAAGCTCGGTCAACAGCCAAAGCAGGAACGTCGCGTAAAGGCGCGGCGTGTTCATCAGCTTTTCAGCCGCAAGCACGTTGACGATGCCGCGACCGTCCGCATCGACCTTCAGAAAATCCATGATGTCGAGCGCAGGCTCACCGAAAAACCGGTCGGCGCCTTGCTCTTCAAGAACAAGGAGACGGCGCTGGATAACGCCGACAGTTGCTGGCGCGACGTGCCCGTATTTGCTGCGCAACGTCGAGGCTTTCTTGCCCATCTCGTCGATGACCGCGCGCAGATCCTGCAGATCGAGGATCGTCATTTTCGCGTCACCGGCCGCGCGTTCGTCCTCCGCCCAGCGGAACGCAATATTCAGCACGCCTTCCTGCGGCTCGGTCAGCTCCATCAATCGCGAGAGCAACAACGGTCCCATTTCCTGCACGGTCGCGCGAACGGGATGGCCGTCTTTACCGAAGATGTCCCAGAACGCCGTCGGGAACGAAGTATTGCCGTAGTTCGTCAGCCCGATTTCTTTCGCCCGCTCGACGAGCTTCGGCGCAGGTGTACCCTTTGCGGCGATCCCCGAAAGATCGCCCTTGATGTCGGAAGCAAAAACCGGAACGCCGGCCGCTGAGAAGCCTTCGGCCAGCACCTGAAGCGTAACGGTTTTGCCGGTACCGGTCGCGCCCGTGATAAGACCATGCCGGTTGGCCAGCGCAAGCTCGATACATTCCGCCGCCGGTTCGTGGCCTGACTTGCTGACGCCAATGAGGATCAAGCCATCTTGGACATAGTCGCGAGGATCGGCGACCGCTTCGCCACTGTCCTCGGGCCCATGCTTGCCGGTCATAGTGCCTCCTCGCGTATCGAAACGGCCGACTCGCGCTGCGGCCATTCCTGCCGTGATGCCATGCCCGCCCAGCCGACGCAAACGTCAACCCGGCCTCGCCCCAGCGCGGCAATTCGGCCAAGCCACATGGCAATTTCAGGCTCGCACGAACTGCTTTAGGGGGTATACCGGAAAGATACCCTATCGATAACGCCCCCTACGCTTTGGGAACCAAGTTGTATGACGACCCGGACGCAAGATTTGCATTTCGCCCAGGATTTTCCGGCCGCCAATATCGATGAATGGCGCGCCCTCGTCGAAAAAGCGCTGAAAGGCGCCGATTTCGAGAAACGGCTTGTCAGCCACACGGCCGACGGCCTGAAGATCGAGCCGCTCTATACCCGCCGCGACGCGCTTCAAAGCACGGTAAACGAGCTGCCAGGCAAGCCCCCGCTCACCCGCGGCATGAGGCCCGCACGTGATGGCCTCGGCTGGGACATTCGCACCTTCCACATCGAGGCCGACCCGAAAGCGGCGAACAAGGCAATTCTGGAAGATCTCGAAGGCGGCGTGACATCCATCGCACTTCAGGTTTGCGGCAACGGCCTGCCCGCCACCAAGGAAGCATTCGCCGAGGCGCTCGCGGGCGTCCTGCTTGACGTTTGCCCCATCGTCCTTGTTACCGGAGAAAACGTCTTCGACGCCGCCCTCGCGCTGATGGCGGAATGGGACGCAAAAGGCATTAAGCCTGCCGAACGCCAGGGCTCGTTCGGCGCCGATCCCCTCGGCACGCTGGCGATGACCGGCCGCTTGTCGGAACCGGTCGAGACGGCGCTCGCACGCGCCGTCGCGTTGATGAAGACGACGATGGCGTCACCGCGCGTTCAGGTCATGACGGCCGATGGCGTCCCGGCTCACGTCGCAGGCGCCAGCGAAGCCCAAGAGCTTGCGTTCATGCTGTCGGCGCTCGTTGCTTATTTGCGTGCAGCGGACAAGGGCGGCATCGCTCCTGCCGAAGCACTCCCGAAAATCAACGTCGCGCTTGCAGCCGACATCGATGAATTCTCCACAATCGCAAAATTGCGCGCGGCGCGTCACCTGATCTGGCGCGTCGCGGACGCTTGCGGTGCAGGCGATGCGGCATCTGCCGTCACGCTCAATTGCCCGACGTCCTATCGCATCATGGCGAAGCGCGATCCGTGGACGAACATCCTGCGCACGACGATCGCCTGCGCAGGCGCGGCTCTCGGTGGCGCCGACGCCATCGTCGTGCTGCCCTTCACGTTCGCACTTGGCAAGCCCGATGCATTCGCGCGCCGCGTCGCGCGCAACATCCAGATCGTCTGCCAGGAAGAAAGCCACCTCGGCCGCGTCAATGACCCGGCAGGCGGTTCCTGGTACGTCGAGAACCTGACCGACGACATGACGAAGAAAGCCTGGGAAATCTTCCAGGATATCGAAGCCCGCGGCGGCCTTCTTGCCTGCCTGCAATCGGGCTTCGTGCAAGAAATGATCGCAAAAACGGCAGAGACACGCGCCAAGTCGGTCGCAACAATCCGCCAGGAATTGACGGGCGTGAATGCGTTTCCGCTGCTCGGCGACGATGGCGTTCATGCCGATCCGTGGCCGGCAGCATCGGCGCCAACGGCGAATGCCGCCGTCGAGATCGCACCCCTGAAACCGCATCGCCTCGGCGAAGCGTTCGAAGCGTTGCGCGACGCGGCGGACGCACACGGCGGCTTCAACATCTTCCTCGCCAGCATGGGCGAGATCGTCGATCACAACATCCGCACGACGTGGACGAAAAACTACCTCGCGGCGGGTGGCATCGCGACGCTCGTCAGCGACGGTTACAAGACGCCCGAGGCTGCAGCCGAAGCCTTCCGTAAATCCGGAGCGACCGCCGCGTGCCTCTGTTCGTCCGATGCGGTCAATGCCGCGCTTTCAGAACCGACGGCAAAAGCTCTGAAAGCCGCAGGCGCCAAACTCGTGCTCATGGCCGGTCGGCCGGGCGACAACGAGGCAGCGCTCAAGGCCGCCGGCGTCGATCAGTTCCTGTTTGCCGGGGCCGATGCAGTCGCCACGCTGAAAGGCCTGCAAGACAAATTGGCCTAAGCGAAAAGCCAAGGAAACGACGAGACGTGGATTCAAAAGTACAAGCCGCTCGCAAAGCGGCAATCCGTCGAAAATTGCATTTGCGCCGCTATAGGTATGTCAGCCTCTCGCGCCGCCTTTGGCTTCGCCGCTGCGTCTTCCTTCTCGGCGCCGTCTGCATCGGCCTTGCCGCGGTCGGCTTTGCCAAGCTCGCCGACGCGGCGCAGGACCTCTACTACCGGATGCTGCACACCTCGCCGTGGCTACCGCTGATCCTGTCGCCCATCGGCTTTGCCGTGCTCGCCTACATCACCGCGCGCTGGTTCCCGGCGTCTTCGGGAAGCGGTATTCCCCAGGTCATCGCCGCGCGGCGGAGCAAGATCGTTGCATTCCGGAAACGCATTCTCGGCTGGCCGACGATGGTCGCAAAGATCATCATGACGACGATTGCACTGATCTTCGGCGCATCCGTTGGACGCGAAGGCCCGACTGTTCAGGTCGGTGCTTCGGTCATGTATGCGGTTGCCGGTTATGCCGGCATCGGACGACACAACGGCTTGGTGCTCGCAGGCTCGGCGGCTGGCATCGCCGCGGCGTTCAACGCGCCCATCGCCGGTATTCTCTTCGCCATCGAGGAGGTCGCCAAATCTTATGCCGGCCGCATCAACGAACTCGTCATCGCCTCTGTCGCGATCGCTGGCGGCGTGAGCTGGTTCATCCTCGGAAATTACGCTTATTTCGGTGTGGTCTCTGCCAATATGGCACATGCCGCCGACTGGTCCGCCATCCCGATCTGCGCACTGCTGGGCGGCCTCATGGGCGGCTTCTTTTCGCGCTCGCTCGTCGTACTTGTGCGCAAGCCGCCATCTTTCATCGCGACGCTCCGCCGTCGCCCTGCCATCTTCGCCGCCGTCTGCGGCCTCATCGTCGCGGTGCTCAGCATTGCAACGGGCGGATATGCCTCCGGCAACGGCTATATGGAAACGCATGCCGGACTGGTGGACGGCAATCACATTCCCTTCTGGTATGGGCCGTGCAAGCTCATCACGACGCTTCTGTCGTCGGCGAGCGGCATTCCCGGCGGTCTCTTTTCGCCGTCGCTTGCGGTCGGCGCCGGATTGGGCTCGATGGTCACGCCGATCTTCTCGTTCGTCGAACCGCGCGCCCTGATGCTGATGATGACCGTCGGCTACTTTGCCGCCGTCGTGCAATCGCCGCTCACCGCCGTCGTGATCGTGATGGAAATGACGAGCGACCGGAACATGGTCATCCCGCTGATGGCGACGTCGCTGCTCGCTGCAGGCATTTCGCGCCTTATCCAGCGCGAGCCGCTCTATCACGCGCTATCGCACGGCTTCAATCCGCTGCCATCTGAACTGAAGAAATAGAACCGGAGGGGCTCCTGCCCCTCCTTTCAGCATCCGCAGAAGATTCCGATGCACGACCTTTCGGTCTTTGCGCATTTCGAAATCAGCGGTTCCATCGACTGCCCCGGGATGCCGATCTGAAAATCCTTGTTGTCAGCACCGGCTTTTTCATCGGCACCCGCCTGCCGCGGCTGATCGACGGCAGCCGTCTTAGTCGGCGGCGCTTCGTGGCCCAACACTATTCGATGCCGCGGGAGCCGACGTTCACTTTGCTTTTTTTTTGAGCCAGGGACGACATCGGTGGAGCTTCTTCCGCGGAGTCGATCACCATACCGAGACCCATCGCCGGCTGATATTTTTTCGTAAGCCGTTCGCGCCCCTCAGCCGCCGCGACCTTCCGTTCGGCTTTGCGCCGCTTGTGCGCTGTTTCTGCCGTCTTAGCGGGATAGCCGGTGATAATCTTCACAGGGTCCGCAACCGTCGTCGGGCGCCCGTTCGGATCGGGAACAGCCGGAACCTGCGGTTCTGCTGGCGCTTCTGAAATACTCGCCGTAACAACCGGCCGGGTGACGATAACTGGCGCCGGTTTCTCAGGCGCAGCGGCAGCCATTTGCTGGTCGGGCTTGCGCACTTCGATCTGTTGCGCGTCCGCCGGCTTCGCATCGCCATTCAATGCAAATTTAGCGCTTAACTCCTCCGCCGCAATCCGCGCCGCAGGAGGATTCTGCGCGGCAAACGCCTGCATCGCCAAAACGAACTCGCTGAAATTGACGACCGGAACGAACTCCGGAACCTTGATCGACTGCGCACGCTGCTGCGCCGGCGGTATCGCATCGGCAGCATCGGCCGCGCCGCCGGATCCTAATCTGGTTGGTGCGGAAAATGAGGACGCAGCGACGGCGCCAAGAACCACTGCAACTGCCTTAAATCTCACGACGCACACCCCACGCGATACTCGATGGGACTGCTCGTCGACGCCGGCCCGCACCGGTGCCGCGGCACCCTTCAAAACACACACACGGGCAAGGTAGCTTCGTACTCTAACCCCCCGTGCCCCAACGACTAATGAAACGCTAACAAAGGCAGGAGAATGGCACGCGCGATGCTCTGTCAGAGCCCAATAGCAGCACTGCGCAAACCTATTCGCGGCCCGACACAGCAAGCACGGCCATGACGCCGAGGATCGGCAGCGAGGCGAGCACCGATGCCGCAGGCACCGCATATTCGTTGCCGCCTTCGGTCAACGGCGACAGCAGAGCCTGAGTGTCTGGAAAAGCCGCGGCCAGCACAGTCGCGGCAGTGACGATAGCAGCTCCAGCAGCTCCAACAGCGACAGCAGACATGACACTCCTCCCATCTCAAAATTGCTCCGGCCATGGCAGGCCGATGCGTGGGAGAATGAACACGGCGCCAAACTCTCGCTGTTACCGGAGTGACAAACCGACAGCGCCGCCGCCGCGAAAGCGAACGACGCGCTTCGGCCGGTAAGAGCAGCCGGGCTAGTTGTCGAGTTTTTCGATTTTCGCCGCGAGATCCGGCACTACCGTCATCCGGTAGTGAACACCCTTACACGCAACGATCCAGACTTTGGCGTTAGGCTTCGATGCGTCGTTGTCCAGTCGCGCGCTGTCGGGATGATCGCACGCAAAGCCCTGCGTACGAAGCTGCGCGGCCAGAAGATCCATCGGCGGCTCGAGCCCGCTCTCGGCAATGGCGCTTGAAGCCGACAATCCGGCCGCGATCGCCGAAGCCATGAAGATGATTGAGTTGCGCATAGGACGTTTCCAGGAAATGACGGCAGATATTACGACGAAACGCGACCGATATCCGTCGGGACCACAGTTCGAGGTAAACAATATACTGCTCATTCCTCGATTTTTATTTCGCTCGGACGATGGAGCGACGCAACAAGGGTATACGAAATCAACATTAAGAGGAACCACGAACCGAGCTTTCCGGCGCTCACAAGTTGCCAGCCGTGCCGCTGGTTGGGATAAGCCCACGCCGCCGTAAACGTCCCGATATTCTCGGCAAACCAGATGAAAAGCGCCACCAGAAATAGCCCGAGCAACAGCGGCATGCTGCGGTGCGTCTTCCAGATCCTATAATAGACCGTGCACGGCCCGATGAGGACGATGGCGGCCGCAAGGAGAATGGGCCGAAAATCCCAGACGTAATGGTGGGCAAAAAAGTTCGCATAAATGGCGACGCTTAGAATGCCCAGCGCCCAAACCGGCGGATGCCGGGTAAATCGAAAATCGAAAAGCCGCCAGCAACGCGCGATATAGGAACCGACCGCCGCATACATGAAGCCGGTGAACAGCGGCACGCCCGCAATGCGAAGCAGGCTCGCCTCGGGATAGACCCACGATCCGACCGACGTCTTGAAGATTTCCATCACCGTCCCGACGGCGTGAAACACGACGATGACTTTCGCTTCCTCGAGCGTCTCAAGTTTGAAAAGCAGCATTGCCAATTGGATCAGGACAGCCGCGATAACGAGAAAATCGTATCGCGCCAGCGCCGCCCCTTTCGGATAGAAAAAATGCGTCGCGATCAGCAGCGCGAGAAGCAAAGCTCCGAACAGACAGGCCCACGCCTGCTTCACACCGAAGCGGACGAACTCGTAGGCAAAGTGAGAAAGCCGCCCGTGTGCTTCCGCCGCCTCACCAATCCGCGCTTCCCAATCGATGAAGCGCGCAAGCGGCGGCCACTGTCGGGCTGCACTTCGCTGCGAGGCATCCCCGGAAACTTTGCGTTGCATATTGCACCCTGAAACTGGCGCCCCCTTTGCGCATCATGCCGAGGTTTATGGCTTTATGAGCCCCGCGCAGGCCACTTGCAGCATCGACGTGGAAGCATCGAGTTTCCACACGATCATCCCGTCCCTTCCCTAGGCGCAGCCCGATATGCCAAATGATCGCGACGCAAGGAGATCGCCTTTGACTGCCCCGACGAGCCCACCCCCTGCACCGAGCCATTCGCTGCTACGCCTGATGCTGATGGGTCTGCTGAGCGGCATCATCTCGGCTTTCGTCGCAGCATCCGCACTCGTCATCCTGGCCGATCCCCGCGTCTTCGGAACAGGGAACGCCGGAGCAGCCGTCAAGGACTTCGGCAACGACATGCCGACGACCCTGCTGGCAGCCTTCATCTGGTTCCTACCCGTGGGGATATTTATTTTCCCACCCGCGGCGAAATTTCTCGGCGCAGCCTCCAGTACCGGAACTCTTCGCCTGCTGAAATTCGTTGCGCTGGCGGCCATCCTCTGGTGCCTTCTGGCGGAGGCGATTTACCTCGTCCTGACGCCGCTAGCACCTGCCCCGCCGGGCGCCCAGAGCGCCGATCTGATCCGCGCCGCACTAAGCGGAGTTTTTTTCGCCGTCGTTTACGATCTGCTTCTCCGCCGAAGGGACTACCTCCTGGACCGCAAACCTCGCTAAACCTTTCCCCGCCCCAAGTTTTGCCGTACCTTGCGGCGGACGATAACCACTTTTGACCGGATCACCGACCCGCATGACTTCGATTCCGAATTTTGCTCAGATTCCCCTCGATCCGGAGACGCCGGTCAAATCCGCTTCGGCGGCCGAGGCGCCGAGCGCCCCCGTGTGGGAAACGCCGGAAGGCATTCCTGTGAAGCCGGTCTTCACCGATGCCGATACGGCCGGGCTCGACTTCATCGACGGCCTGCCGGGTATCGCGCCCTACGTGCGCGGCCCCTATCCGGCGATGTATGCGCTCCAGCCCTGGACGATCCGTCAGTACGCCGGCTTCTCGACGGCAGAAGATTCGAACGCCTTCTATCGCCGCAACATCGCGGCCGGCCAGAAGGGCCTCTCGATCGCCTTCGACCTGGCGACCCACCGCGGCTATGATTCCGACCACCCGCGCGTGAAGGGTGACGTCGGCATGGCGGGCGTCGCCATCGATTCGATCTACGACATGCGCGTGCTGTTCGACGGCATTCCGCTCCAGGACATGACCGTCTCGATGACGATGAACGGCGCCGTGCTGCCTGTGCTGGCGCTTTTCATCGTTGCGGGCGAAGAACAGGGCGTACCGCCACAGAAACTCGCCGGAACCATTCAGAACGACATTCTGAAAGAGTTCATGGTGCGTAACACCTACATCTATCCGCCCGCACCTTCGATGCGCATCGTCTCGGACATCTTCGCCTACACGTCCGCGAACATGCCGAAATTCAACTCGATCTCGATTTCCGGCTATCACATGCAGGAAGCGGGCGCGACCGCCGACCTCGAACTCGGCTACACGATCGCTGACGGCATCGAATACGCCCGCGCTGGCGTTGCAGCAGGCCTGGACATCGACGCCTTTGCCCCGCGCCTGTCGTTCTTCTGGGCGATCGGCATGAACTACTTCATGGAGATCGCCAAGATGCGCGCCGCGCGTCTGCTCTGGGCGAAGCTCATCAAGGAAGAGTTCAAACCGAAAGACCAGCGCTCGCTGTCGTTGCGCACGCACTCGCAGACGTCGGGCTGGTCGCTCACTGCGCAGGACATTTTCAACAACGCGACGCGAACCTGCCTCGAAGCCATGGCCGCCACGCAAGGCCATACGCAGTCGCTGCACACGAACGGCCTCGATGAAGCCATCGCGCTGCCGACCGACTTCTCCGCCCGCATCGCCCGCAACACGCAGCTCCTCTTGCAGCAGGAAAGCGGAACCTGCCGCACGATCGACCCGTGGGGCGGCAGCCATTACGTCGAACGCCTGACGTACGAACTCGCGAAAAAAGCGATGTCGCACATCCAGGAAGTCGAAGAACAGGGCGGCATGGCGAAGGCCATCGCTGCAGGCATTCCGAAGCTGCGCATCGAAGAAGCCGCCGCCCGGACGCAGGCTCGGATCGACAGCGGCCGCCAGACGATCACCGGTGTCAACAAGTATCAGATCAAGGGCGACAAGGAGATCAACTTCCTCAAAGTTGACAACCACGCCGTCCGCGAAGCCCAGCTTGCGAAGCTCGAACGCCTGCGCGGCGAGCGCAACGAGGCCGAAGTGCAAGCTGCGCTCAACGATTTGACCGAAGGCGCCAAAGGCAACGCCAACCTGCTCGATCTCGCCGTGAAGGCCGCGCGCAAGAAGGCGACCGTCGGCGAAATCTCCTATGCGCTGGAGAAAGTGTTCTCGCGCCACAAGGCCGAAATTCGCGCCATCAGCGGTGTGTACAAAAAGGAAGCGGCGATGAATCCGAGCCTTGAGCGCGTCAAGAAGCTCGTCGAGCAGTTCGACAAGAATGACGGCCGCCGCCCGCGCATCCTGATCGCCAAGCTCGGCCAGGACGGCCACGACCGCGGCCAGAAAGTTATCGCTTCCGCGTTCGCCGACCTCGGCTTCGATGTCGATATCGGACCGCTGTTTGCGACCGCCGACGAAGCCGCGCGCCAGGCCGTCGAAAACGACGTGCACGTTGTCGGCGTCTCGACCATGACGGCGGGCCATCTCACGCTCGTGCCGGAACTGAAAGCAGCGCTCGACAAGGAAGGCCGCGGCGACATCATGATCGTCGTCGGCGGCGTCATTCCCCCGTCAGACTACGAAGCGCTCTATGCGGCAGGCGCCAAGGCCGTCTTCGGTCCTGGCACCAACATCCCCGAAGCCGCCGCCGACCTCGTTGAAAAACTCAACGCGCAGTTGGGCTACGTGGACAAGCAAGCGGCGGAATAAATCCCCCGCTATTCAATTCAATTTCGCGAAAGGTACCGATCATGGCTTTCGACCAGATCAAGCTCGAAATCGAGCAGCTGCTGACCGACATGCAGAACCAGCCACAAGACAGCCACGAAATTTATCTGTCGGTGATGGAGAAGCTCAATCAGCTCAAGGCGACGGGCATGCCGCTGCCCGAAGATCTGGTGAAGCTTGAACAGGAACTTGAAAAAGAATTCGCAGAAGAGCAGCGCGAAGGCGAGTGAGGACACTTGCGCCGGGTATGGCCCGCTTATAGCCGCTCAAGTACGGCGCTAAGTTTGTCCCGGACAGTTTCGGCAATCTCAGGTAAGACTGGATTGCCGACACGGGCCATAGCAGCAGCGGGATTGACCGCTGCGACTTCGACGTCGCCAGCCGCACGCTCCTGAACGATGACATTGCATGGAAGCATGACGCCGATCTTATCCTCGGCCTGCAACGCGCGATACGCGAGCTGCGGATTGCAAGCTCCCAGGATTCGATAGGGCCGCCACTCTGCATCGATTTTCGACTTCAACGTCGCACTGACGTCGATGTCGCTGAGAATGCCGAACCCTTCATCCTTGAGCGCCGATATCACTTTCGTAACCACCTCGGCGAAAGGAATCTGCAACGTCTTCGCGATGTAATAATCCATTCGTGCAATCCGAACTTAGATCATGCAGCAGCCGATACCAAGCAGTGCGTCGGCCTTCTTCTTCTGATCGTCGCTCAAAGCATTGTAGAGCGCCTCAACCGACGGCCGAACGGCCTTTAAGTTCTGCACCATATTTTCCATCGCCTTGGTGCGGGCGTCCAAACGATCAAGCGCACTTCCTGAGTGCATGACCTTCATCATTTCCGTGCGCGTTTCCTGCATGCTGGCCACACGCGCCTTCACGGCTTTTGCGTAGTCGTCCCATGCTGCCGTCTGCTCAGCGGTGATGCCAAGCTCGGCCCTCATGTACGCAAGGCGGCCTTCCATCATCGGGCCCATGTCATTCATCATGCCACGGCCCATCATCATGCCGTGGCCCATCATGGCCATGCCAGACTGACCCATCATACCGGGGCCCATGCCTTGGCCACCCATCATGCCTTGGCCCATCATCGGCATTTGCGGCTGACTGTCTTGGGCAGGAGCAACGCCGACTCCAAGACCTATTGTGCCGATAAGCGCTCCAGCAAGAACACGCAAATTCTGCTTCATGGCCACTCTCCTTCCCGGCTTGTTCTCAACCAGGAACGGAATCCGTTTTCTTGGCCCTGCGCGCGTTGATGGGCGTCAAGTGTTACAGATTTTTATTACGTCTCGAATGTCGCGACGGCGCGATGGAGCCGACACCGGCCTTCAACACAAAAAAGCCATGGCCGACGCAAAGCGTCAGCCACGGCACCCAATGTTATCGAAGAAAAAAGCCTAGTACTTCCTGAGCCGAAAGAAAGCCGTGCCGGCTTCGCCAGCCAAGCTGACATCGCCAGTGCGCCCCGAGACGGTGATCCGGATTCGGCCGCCGGTATTATACTGCTCGTTGAAGAAGCTGCCGACATAGCTATTGGCACCGACCTTCGTCAGCTGAGCCGTCTGATCGACTTTCGCCGAGGATGTGGCGCACGAAGCCGACATCTCATAGCTGCGCGCGCCAGTCTTCGCAAAATGCGCACGGCACCGCGCTTTCTCTTTCGTGCCCGACGAGAAATTGATGTTCCCGTTTCCGGCCCACGTCCCAACCAGCATTGCAGATTCGGCGCGTGCTTCGGCGACAACCATACCGAGCCCTAACGCACCAGCGAGCGTCACGGCAAATACCGAAGCGCGGCGCGCTTTTGAAAGGTGGCTCTGGATCATTCCAATACTCCGTTGAAACCGGCCGCCCCACGAAATATAGCGCACCGTGTCAAATGTTGCAGCCGGGTGCAGGTAGGCATCGTTTGGAAAATCGTCAATTGCCGTAAACACCAAACTGGGCGTTCACCAGACCGCGCTCCGCCGACACGAACGCCGCTTCCGCCGCCGCAAATTCATCAAATCTGAAGTCAACCGCCGCTAGAGTGATGACAGACATGTGAAGGCCGTCCAGCCCTCGCTCACCATTTGGTTGCAGCATTCCTACCGGCCGAACTTGTCGTTTAAGAAAAAGCATGCTCAGCAGGAGGCATGAAGACCCTCCCGGAATCCTTCCGCCCCTTCGATGCCCGCATGCTGGACGTCGGCGATGGTCATTGGATCTACATCGAGGAAGTGGGCCGGAAGGGCGGCCGGCCGATCGCATTTCTGCATGGAGGCCCCGGCAGCGGCTCGCAGGTGCTGCACCGCACGCTATTCGACCCCGCCCGCGATCATGTCTTCCTGATCGACCAGCGCGGCGCCGGACGCAGCCACCCCTACCTCTCCTGCAAGGCCAACACGACGGCCCATATCGTTGCCGATCTCGAAGCCGTTCGCGCTCATTTTGCCATCGACCGCTGGATGCTCGTCGGCGGCTCTTGGGGATCGACGCTGGCGCTCGCCTATGCCGAACGGCACCCGGAACGGGTAACGGCGCTTGTCTTGCGGGCGCTGTTTCTCGGCACCGACGAAGAAGTTCGCTGGGCCTTCGTCGACGGGCCTCAGATTTTCCGCCCCGAACTATTCGAAGCCTATTGTAATCGTCTTCCGCAGGAGGAGCGGGCCAACCCGCTGGCCGCTTACGTCAAACGCCTGACCGGCCCCGACGGCGCTGAGAGAACGCGCGCCGCTCACGCCTGGAACGCCTACGAGCGCGCCCTCTCGGAACTCCAGCCAAGACACGCCGTCATTCCAGAAACGGTCGCTGATAGCGCCCGCCTGCCGCCGACGCCAATCGTCGAAGCACACTACATCGCGAACAGCTTTTTTCTTCAGCCCGGCGAGTTGCTGGCCAACGCTCATCGCTTGCGCGACATTCCGGGCGTCATTGTGCAGGGTCGCTACGACCTTCTGTGCCCGCCGAAGGTCGCTCACGCCATAGCGTCCGTCTGGCCCGCCGCGCGCCTGGAGATCATCGACCACGCCGGGCACTCGATGACAGAGCCCGGCGTGATGGAAGCCATGCGCCGCGCCATTTCCGATCTCTCGGCTGGTTAATTTCCACTTGTGGCCTTCCGCGTCGTGGAGACACAGTCGATCGTTAATTAACGATCGCGCTTGACTTCACAGCCGAACATCGTCACTAGCTCACGCATTGCTCTCCGATGGCGCTCGGGTCCTCGTGCCACTTGAAAGCGGTTCAATCACCGCGCTCGACCCTGCATTGAGATCAATCCTTATAGACAAGGCCGCACCCCGAAAGCGCCGGTGTGGGCCATGGGACGAACCTCCGGCACCAGATGTGTGCGCGGGGCTCGAAGCCCTTGGGACTTTTTCACTTTGACTACTGAAACTTTTGAGGCATTCGGCTTTGCTGAACCTCTCGCGCGTGCTCTGACGCAGTGCGGATACACGACGCCCACACCGATTCAGGTGCAGGCGCTTCCGCCGCAGCTCGAAGGCCGCGACCTGCTCGGCATGGCCGAGACGGGATCGGGCAAAACCGCAACATTCCTTCTGCCGCTTCTGAACAAGTTCGCAGCGAGCCCGTCCGACCCGCAATGGAAGCAGGTCTCGGCGCTGATCCTTGCGCCGACGCGTGAGCTTGCGGTCCAGATCGACCAGGAAGTCGCCAAGCTCTCGCGCAACATGAACCTGCGCCGCGCCGTCGTCCTCGGTGGCGTCAGCAAAGGTCCGCAGATCAACGCGCTGAAGCGGGGCGTTCACATCCTTGTGGCGACGCCGGGCCGCCTGCTCGACCACGTCAATATGCGAAGCTGTGATCTCTCCGGCGTGCAGACGCTCGTCATCGACGAAGCCGACCGCATGTTCGACATGGGCTTCGTCCGCGACATCAAGAAGATCGTTTCGCTCATCCCGCAGAAGCGGCGCACCGCGCTCTTCTCTGCCACGATGCCCGACGAGATTAAGAAGTTCGCCTACGACATCCTCCACGAACCTTATCGCATCGATCTCTCTTCCAAGAAGATCGTTGTCGATCGCATCGACCAGAAGGTCATGATCGTGAAGGCGACAGAGAAGCAAAGCCGCCTGCACACCATTCTGAACGACGATGGCGCCAGCCGCGTCATCGTCTTCACCCGTACGAAGCGTGGTGCGGATCGCGTTGCTGGACGTCTTGGGATGGCAGGCATCAGCGCCTCCGCTTTCCACGGCAACAAGGCTCAGAACGCTCGCCAGCGCGCGCTCAATGATTTCACGATGGGCCACATTCGTGTGCTCGTTGCGACCGATATTGCGGCACGCGGCATCGACGTCTCGAACATCACGCATGTCATCAACTTCGACATGCCTCTCGATCCCGAGACATATGTTCATCGTGTTGGCCGCACGGCCCGCAAGGGCACGAACGGCATCGCGATTTCCCTGTGCGATCCGTCCGAACGCCAGGAAGTCCGCGCCATCGAGCGCATGATGAAGCAGCCGCTCGAAGTCATCGACGATGTCGGTGGCGAAGTCCTGCCGCCGCTGCCGCGCAATCATCAGTCGAACGACGGTGAAGGCGGTCGCCGCGAAGCCAATCGGAGCGGTCGTGGCGGCGAGCATCGTCAGCGCGACGGCGCCCCTCGCGGAGACCGCCAAGCCCATCGCGGCAATCGCGACCGCGGCCGTGACCGCCCCGCCTACCAGGGCGAAGGCCGTGAAGGCCGCCCCGAACGCCCCGCAGTGTTCGGCGTCACCGATCGCGAACGCCCAGCGCGTCCGGAACGTTCAGAGCGTCCTGCTCACCACGAACGTCCGGAGCGGCCCGCACGCGCCGAACGTCACGAACGGTCGGATCGCCAAGAGCGTTCGGCTCGCCCGGAACGTCAAGAACGCCCGCAGCGCCATCGGGACGACAGCCGTCCGCGTGACCGCGATCAGCTGAACGCACGTTCGCATGGCAGCAACGGCCATTCGGCTAATGCAGAGCGTCGCGAACACAAGCCGAGCGACCATCATCGCCCGAAAGATCACCGCGGCGAACTCCGCGCCGATCACCGTGGCGAGAACGGTCACGATCATCGCCACGGACCGCGCCATGCCGAAGGCCGCCACCGCAACGAAGCCAACGTTGGCAATCGCGAGGCCGGTCATGGATCGAAAAAACCGCAACGCGACGGCGAGAGCCGCCGGTCGTGGGGCAATGACGGCGGCGCGCCGAAGTTCATGAAGCGCCGCGACGATGATCGCAACCGCGCCCGTCCGGCCCGCTGAGCGTTCGCACGGTGCGATCAGCTCACTGATCGAAACAGTATCGAGCCCGGCCATAAAAATGGCCGGGCTTTTTTACGGCCCGGCCAAAGTCGAAACGAAGGGAGTAAGAGCAGAAAAGGTTGCGACGCCTTAGCCCTTCTTGTCGGGCTCGGCAGGAGCCTGCTCCGGTCCGCCGTCATTGTCGTCGTTGTCCTGCATCCGCGGACCATCATGCGAGCCGGGGCCCATCATACCGGGCCCCATGTGCGGGCCATGACCGAACCAGCCATGATCGCGGCCGCCCGGACCCCAGCCTTCGGCGAAGCGGTGACCGCGCGGGCCATGACCTAAGCCGGGGCTCAGTTCGCGGACCAGCGGACGAAGGACTTCTTTCTGCTCATCCGATAGCGATGCATAGAACGGCGAGAAGGCCGTCGAGAACGCCTTCATGCGGTCGGCGCGTTCGCCCATCCGCTTGCTCATCATTTCGAAGCGCGTAGCGAGATCTGGACGCTTGTGTTCGGCTTCATCCTTGCCGCCCTTGGAGTGCTCGGCTTTCCACTCTTCGCGCTTCTTCTGCCATTTCTCGATGCGGGCTTCGCGCGCCTTGAACGCGTCGCGAACCTGCGTTTCAACCGGCGCCCAGAGCTTTTCCTGATCCGGCGTAAGTTGCAGCGCCGTCTTCACCATCGCCAGGCGGCCGTCCTCAAGACGTGACCGGGTCTCAGGCGACATCATGCGCCATCCGGCATGGTCGGCCGTCTTAGCGATAGCAACGGTTGCAGGGACTGCTGCGACAGCGGCAATCGCAATCCAGGTGCCACGCGATAAAGTCTTCATGGACATCTCCTTAGGGCCGGGGAAGGCATTTAGGGGGATCGTTGCCCGGCCATCGGAGATAAAAACGCAACTATCTTCGCGATCCGTCGCCGTTTGCGGCTGACATCGCGAGAATGAATAAAGATGAACGAATTCAGGCAGAAAGCGGGCATGAACAAAGCCCACCCGTAGATGCCAATGACGCCTTGCGCCGAAGCGTTCAGTTCGTCCCGTTGATGATCGCCAGCGACGTGGGATCAATAGCCGCCGCGCGGCGCGCCCCCGCAACGTTGCCTGACTTCTGCGGATCGGCAGGTATCATGGTCGACGACAGGCTGCCGCGCAAAGCACTGGATGAGGGCTGCGCATAGACCACGCGATTGCGCCCGGCGTAGCAACCCGCGATGCAGATCACAAGATCTTCGTTCGGGCGCGCAGCCAGGATCTGCTTGACGAGCGGGCTGTCGGTTCCGGGCAGCGAGCGCAAGCTCGCGCCGTCTTCAGGCACGCTGTTGAGATTGCCGGGCTTCGGCACGTAAGAGTCCGGCCCTGCGGGATCGAATTGATCGCCGTCCGCCGTCGAATTTTCAACATCGGCGCTTTCCGCGAATGCCGCCGACACCGGCAGGACAACGAATACGGAAAGGAGAGCGGCGAATCCGATTGACCGCGACGAGCTACGCATAACGGCAGGCTCCAGAACTGAACGAATTGGAAAAGAATGTGCCGTACCGAAGTTAAAGAAACGCTTAAGACATTCTCATGCGCCACGGCTTACGGCGCGATCGTCACCTGGAACGACCGGCTGACCGTCTCCCCGCTAGCAAGCTTTGCAGTAACGGCGAAACTGTCCGTGCCGTCCGTGCCATCCCGCGCCGTGTAGTAAATGCCTGTGCCTATCGCGGTCTTTCCGATGCAGGTGCCTTTCGCCGAATATTCAATCGTCGTCTGTTGGCCGGGAACGAAAGCCAGATCGCCCTTGGCCGGCGGCTGCGTAATCGCGATCTCGGGCGCGGCCAACTGCTCGCACTTGTCGCCGAGGCCCGCAAAAATGAAAACACGGGCACGCCGTCCAGGCACGACCGGAGCCGACCGTACTGCCACATCCGTCGGCGGGGTGCTGGTGGGAGACTGCAGCGTCGCCATGTTGGCCCCCTGCCCCGAACAACCGCCGACGCACGCAGCGATCACCGCCAAAAGCGCGACCGGCAGCCGACACCAGCGCACGCCGCCCGCACAATATTCGTCAGCACTCTGGTTGCCCAAACGCATCATCTGTTCCGGCGTCTCCGATTCTGTCGTCGAACTGTAATCCCCGGCTCCTAAACGCCCCTCGGTAAAGTTCGTTGGGGGTCACTCGAA